>NZ_JASDDK010000002.1 GCF_030407435.1 Winogradskyella bathintestinalis | reverse complement strand
TACCTGAACTTACGATTTAAGAACTGACCCAGTTCAAACTATTTTTTTGCCTTCTAAACGGCTAAAAAAAATCTTTTGAACGTCTAAATAGTAACCAAAAAGAGTCAACCTATTTCAGTATAATACAGAGAAGCGCTTATTCATGGTTTTGATAAGCATCCGAATCACCACATAATTTTATCTGGAAGCATTCCTCCTAACCCAGCACAATTACTTACTAATGGTCGTTTCACGAAGCTCATTGAAGAAGCTAAAGAAAAATATGATTATATTGTTATAGATACGGCCCCTACGATTTTAGTGACCGATACGATGTTAATTTCTCAATTGGCAGATGCCACGATTTACTTAGCACGTGCCAATTATACAGAGAAGAATCTTCTGCAATTCTCAAAAGATTTATCGGAAACGGGTAAATTAAAAAATATGGCTTACGTCGTTAATAGTGTAGGAGCGAGTAAATCTTACGGATATGGCTATAACTACGGTTATAATTATGGATATGGTAGTAAAGAATGATCTCTAAAAAAATGGCTCTGATATAAATAGAGTAGGTTATCATGCTTTTATTAATCATGGTTATTAGTGAATTAAAAATTGCAAAAAATCTTAATGTCTAAAGAATTAGACACCTTATCTGTAGGGGATATTGGTGGTTTATTAGCTGGTATTACTAGCATACCTTTTAGCAATTATTTATAAATGCAATTATAAATTTTTGAACTTTTGTTTATTTCTTTAGAAGAATTAACGTACCTAATAGATGTGAAAGGAATAGCTTTAGGTGGGAGCGCAATCTAAAAATTCCGAATGACGTTTATAAATAAAATATAATATCTTCTAGAGAAGGGACGTACTAAAACGCTTTTTAATATTATACTCCGTACATACTCCGTACATACTCCGTACATACTCCGTACATACTCCGTACATACTCCGTACATACTCCGTACATACTCCATACATACTCCGTACATACTCCGTACATACTCCGTACATACTCCGTACATACTCCGTACATACTCCGTACATACTCCGTACATACTCCGTACATACTCCGTACATACTCCGTACATACTCCGTACATACTCCGTACATACTCCGTACATACTCCGTACATACTCCGTACATACTCCGTAGATAGTGTGTAGAGGTATGAATCTAATAAATAATTATAGAAAAATATGCCGTATTAAATTCCAATGCAGTTTACTTTTTGCGCAGCATAAGAAGTGTAGGTATCATAAATTTCAATGCGGTGTAATAGCACTGAGCCTATAGTCCATCCGTATAGATAACGTCTATGTTAAGAATTGGCTAATGCTTTTAAAGTTTTAATAGTTGCAATTGGAGCATCACTTTTAAACACGTGACTTCCAGCAACAAAAGTATCGGCACCGGCTTCTACCAATTTTTGAATATTTTGGTCCGTAACACCACCATCAACTTCAATCCGAGTATCTAAACCTTGATCATCTATCATTTGACGCAGGTTTTTTATACGTTTATAAGTAATAGCTTCGAACTTTTGGCCGCCGAATCCAGGATTAATTGACATGAGCAATATCATATAACATTCAGGTAGAATATCTTGTAAAACCGTAAGCGGAGTCGTAATATTAAGTACGATACCAGCCTTACACCCAGCATCTTTTATCTGACGTAAAGTACGATGTAGATGAACCGTAGATTCATAATGAACAGTGATAATATCAGCACCAACTTTTGCAAATTCCTCAATGTAACGCTCAGGTTTTTCAATCATTAAGTGAACGTCTAAAGGTTTAGTAGCATGTTTTTTAATGGCTGCAATTACGGGCATTCCATAAGATATATTTGGTACAAAATGGCCGTCCATAACATCGATATGAAACCAATCGGCATCACTATTATTTACCATCTCGGTATCACGTTGAAGGTTGCCAAAATCGGCAGCAAGCATAGAAGGTGCAATTAATTTTGAAGACATAATTAAAGGTGCTTTTTAAGTTTAGACAAAAGTAATTAATTTGTAAGGAATTACACGAGGTTTTGATGGTGAAAGCGTTTTGATTTGATAATCCAGATAAAGCAGAGACGAGATAAAAATAAAAGAAATCGAAGAGGTGAAATAAATTATAAATACATTGTGAAATCAAATCAAGAACTAGATTATATAGGAAATAAGTGAACCCACGGTAATCAGCCGTGGGTTCTTTCATCAATCAAAAAACGAACAGTTATGTTTGTAACTGTTGTTGTCGTTATTAGGTGAGTCGAATAGGTTGCGAAATACTTACAAAGGTAGGAGTAAATGCGTCAAATTCAAATTAACCTAAATAGGTCTTTAATATTTTGCTTCTAGATGTATGTTTTAAGCGTCTAATGGCTTTTTCTTTAATTTGTCTTACACGCTCTCGTGTTAAATCGAAAGTTTCACCAATCTCTTCGAGTGTCATGGGATGTTGACTTGCTAAACCGAAATATAAACGAATAACGTCGGCTTCTCGAGGTGTTAACGTTTCTAAGGCACGTTCAATTTCGGTACGTAACGACTCATGCAATAAATCGCGATCAGGGTTTGGAGATTCCCCACTGCGTAAAACATCATATAAGTTAGAATCTTCACCTTCCACTAAAGGAGCATCCATACTTACGTGACGACCAGAATTTTTTAGCGATTCTTTAACATCGTTAATCGTCATGTCTAACTCCTTTGCAATTTCTTCAGCAGAAGGTGGACGCTCATGACTTTGCTCTAAAAAGGCAAATGTCTTATTAATTTTGTTAATGGAACCAATTTTATTAAGTGGTAAACGTACAATTCGAGATTGTTCCGCTAAGGCTTGTAATATGGATTGTCTAATCCACCAGACAGCATAAGAAATAAATTTAAAACCACGCGTTTCATCAAAACGCTGTGCCGCTTTAATTAAACCTAAATTACCTTCGTTAATTAAATCTGGTAACGTTAACCCTTGGTTTTGATATTGCTTAGCCACAGATACCACAAAACGCAAGTTAGCCTTAGTTAATTTTTCTAAAGCCAATTGGTCCCCAGCTTTAATACGTTGAGCTAATTCTACCTCCTCGTCTGCGGTAATAAGATCTACCTTACCAATTTCTTGTAAATACTTGTCTAACGACGCAGTTTCCCTATTGGTAACCTGCTTGGTAATTTTAAGTTGTCTCATTTCAATTTTAAGATTTGTGCAATAAACAACATCATGTTGCTTTTATTATACGTAGCAGAGCAACTAAATGTTACACAATAATAATAAAATTTTTAAATCTTTAGCAGTTTAACCGTATCGAGATTAATATCATCAATCGTTTCATTACTAAATTTGTAGTGTCCTCGCTTTGTAATTAACCTAAAACGATACGATTTTATCTGACTAAGTGTATTTAAAAACAGCCACTTAGATTTAAGTAGTCTTGGTTTTTGTGACTTTAAACTCAAGTCGAAAATATGTTTTCTACCCTCTTTTTCGGCTACAATATCTGGAGTCACATCAATATCACTACCTTTTTTATGATAGGATTTTGGGGTTTCATAACCTTCAATGTCAGCCTTAATGTTGGAGTATCCTAAATTTTCGAGATAGGTAATGGACTCATTTAACTCTTCTGCGTACTTCTCTTTGTCTTGTGTTATCATAACCTATAGTATAGCGAATTTTATTGAGATATCCAAATAATTATGGGTAAGAATCGAAATTCCAATTGGTTGAGACCTTGGTTGTCTAGTTGTTAACTATACACGCACCTGTCCATCACCATAAATATAGTATTTGTTAGTAACTAATTGTTTCAATCCTAAAGGACCCCGATGATGTAATTTATCCGTACTAATGGCTAATTCTGCACCGACTCCCATTTGTCCTCCATCCGTAAAACGGGTAGAGGCATTATGATATACCGCCGCGCTGTCTACATTGTGCATAAATTGAAGGGCTTCCTCATTATTTTCGGTAATTATTGCAGCTGAATGCTTACCAGAATACTCATTAATCGTCTCAATGGCGTCGTCCAAAGAATCAACTTCAGCAATAAGTAATTTTAAGGCTAAGAATTCTTCATACCAAATAGCTTGATCAGCCACAGTTTCGTGTTGTGATAAAATGTCAGACACCTTATCATCGACAAGGATTTCAACGTTATGCTTTTCTAGTTTTTCCTGAAGCATTTTTACTTTCGTTTCGTACTCAGGAAGATTTTTATTGATTAAAACCTTATCTAAAGCGTTACAACCTGAAATCTTATCTGTTTTGGCATTGATAATAACATTAACGGCCTTACTCCAATCAGCCTGTTCTGAGACGTATAGGAAATTATTACCGCGGCCACTTACAAGTACTGCGCATGTCGCGTGCGTTTTTACAAAATGAATTAAACGTTCACCTCCACGTGGCACAATTAAATCTAAAGGTTCGGTAGGGTTTTTTAAGAACTCCTGAGTTTCTTCACGCTTTAAGTGTAACAGCTTAATCCAATCTTTGGATAATCCGTTTTCCTCTAAAGCGTCGTGCCAGCATTGCTCTAAAATGAGATTACTGTTTAAAGCTTCTTTCCCTCCTTTTAATAATATCTTATTATTCGCTTTAAAGGCTAAGACGGCAGCTTCAATGGTAACATCTGGACGCGATTCATAAATGATAAGAATAGTACCAAATGGCGCCGTAGTGTTCACGATGTTTAAACCATTTTTCAAGGTGCGGTTCGATATTTCTTGTCCTACAGGATCGTCTTGATGCATCACGGCTTCAACCGCTGCAATCATTTCATTTACCTTTTTATCATTTACAATTAAGCGATCATATAACGCCTGATCTTCTTTTTCAAAAGCCTCTAAGTCCTTTTTATTTGCGTCGATAATAGCCTGTCTTTCGCGATCTAAAATCGTGATCATTGATTTTAAGACCTTGTTTTTGATGTCTGTATGTAATAATTTCATGGTTCTGTTTTTTTAAATTTGAAGTGTATTAGGCACTAATAAATTTCGTACCTACTTCTTTATTATTAATAATATCTATGATGACATTTTCACGTTTTCCGTTGGCAATGTAGGTGGGAATGTTTTTATTCGCCGTGCCTTTAGCAATCTTTAATTTTGAGGCCATACCACCACGACCTTCGCCTTCTTTTTTATTTGAAGCTTGTACATATTGTTCTACATTTTGATTGGTTTTAACTTCAAAAAGCATTTTAGAATCAACATCATCAGGGTGACCTGTGTAGAGGCCGTCCGTATCAGAAAGTATGATCAATCGGTCTGCATCCACGAGTTCGGCAACCAAACTTGCTAACTCATCATTATCTGAAAACATAGACATCGATAATGATACCGCATCGTCTTCATTGGCAATAGGGATGACTCCTTCCGATAATAAACCTTCATAACAATTAATCATGTTCTGTCGATGTTTCCCAGTATCGAAATCGCGTTTTGTAGCTAAAATTTGAGCACATCGCATCCCATAATCATGGAAAATACTATAATAGTGGCGCATCATCCGTGGCTGTCCCACTGCGGAATACACCTGCCTTCTTATAGATTTATCTGCTATGTCTGTATCTCCAAGAACTTCCATGCCGGCAATTGCGGAACCTGATGATACTAATACCACCATTATTTCTTCCTCATACAGTACAGAAATTTGACGTACTAATTCCCTGAGGACCGGTCCTAAAATTCTATTGTCTTTATTTGTTAATACGTTGGTGCCTACTTTTACGACCACACGTTTAATATTTTTATTCATTTAGTTGTTTTTCAATCTTCAATAATATATGATATTGAAGATTTTAATTAAATAATTGTAAAGGGTGCTTTTCCTTAATAATGGTGTCAATACAGCAGTATGTTTACATAAGGCATTGACAAAATAGTATGGCCTTATAGCTTAGTCTTCTTTGCCTAATTCTACCGCACGATCGAATGCCGCATACGCCGCATCTTGAATCAATTGTTTTACATTATTATCTTCCATAGAATCTATAGCGGCTTGGGTTGTACCTCCTTTTGAAGCCACTTTATCTATCCACGATTTTGGGGAGATATTATTTTGGTTAAACAGTTCTATGGCTCCCTCAAATGTGCTGCTGACTAAAACTTTAGAATCATAATCAGAAAAGCCCATTTTTAGAGCTGCCTCTAACATGGATTGCATGAAGTAAAATACATAAGCTGGCCCACTACCAGAAATGCCAGTAGAGGCATCTATAAATTTTTCGGTATTGACGTGAATAGAGGTTCCTGTAGTGTCTAATAAATTTCGGACCATAATTAATTCTACTTTTGATACGGCATCAGACTCAGTATAAGAAGTCACACCTTTACCCACTTGAGCTGGTAAATTTGGCATCGTTCTAATCACTTTTTTTACGTTTAATTTTTCTTGTATGGTATCAATAGTAACGCCAGCCATTAAGGAAACAAAAATCTGACTATCATTTATTAGCGGTTGCATCTTTTCAAATAAATTCTCAATATGATAAGGTTTCACGGCAATAAAAACGATATCAGCCTTAGGTAAGCAGTCATCTAAATTTTCGAAGACATTAAATCTTCCATCCTTATTAAGACTTTCAATTTTTTTTGGATCGGTATCATAAATTCTTAGTTTATGCTTACTGAGCAATGGTGATTCTGCCATGCCTTCAGAATAGGTTAAGCCCATATTACCGGCTCCAATTACTAATACTCTCATGTGATTTATATTATTTTTTAATTGTCGTATGTCGACTGTTCTTAAACTTTTATTATGTGATTTATATTAATTTGACAAAACATGTAAAGCATCATTGACGAGCTTCACAAGTATAAAACATCATCGTCATTACATTACTAGAAACATTGTGATGATGTCGCATTATGTCACCTCAATTACCACAAGGACTATACGGAAGTGCCAAAATAAACAGTGGATTTTGAGAATTATGGTATTGTGAAATTATTATGCTAATCGTTATGAAACTGAAAGAATAAGCGTAGGTAATGTAAGAAAATGAAAATATGTAAAAATGAGAAAAGTGGATAAACTGACAGCCTGTCGGTGACATATTGAGTATTTAAACAAAAAAAACCTATCAAATTTACATCTGATAGGTTTATGATTCAATTAATAAGTGTAACTTCTCCTAATGGATTTTTCTAGCCTCGTGTTAACCAGCCTCTTCTGCTAGCCGTTGCAATGGCATATGGTGTAATCCAAAATAAGGCAAAAGTATATAAGATACTATAAGAGTAGGCCCAGATACCTTCTGTAGTTTTATATTGGCTTGCAAAAAATAACACAGAAAAGGTAGATATAATTAATATACTAACTAGTGTAGAACCTAGAAATAATAGGGGATGTATTAAAACGAAAAACAACATAGAAATTAATAAAGGATAACTCATTACTATTTTTAAGAATTGACTAATGAATAATAATCGCGTACCTGTTTTTCCTTTACTTCTAAAGTTAGTAAATACATATTTACCCATTTCAAGATTCTCTCTAACATTACTTCGTCCCCAACGAATAAACATTTTATATAAACCTAAATATTGTTCTGGTACATTAGTATACGCTACGGCGTTTTTCTGAAACAATACGTGTTTACCTTGTTTTAATATCATATTAGTCATAGCTCTATCTTCACCAATATCTGATGCTTTTCCCATAAAAGTTTGGTTAATCCATTCTGGTAAACACGCATGGACAGCCGTACTTCTGTAAGCAGCTAATGCCCCAGGGGTACATAACACAGAATTTAGGTTACTTTCTGCAGAACGTACAAATTCAAAACTTAATACGAAGCTTACATCTAACATTTTAGGAAGTATTTCCTTTTTGTTATTTAAAACCCTGATATTTCCGGCCACCGCGCCACAGTTTTCATCTTTAATAAAAGGACTTACTAAATTTCTGAGTGTATCTTCGGTAACAATAGAATCACTATCGACAGTGATATAAATATCTCCAGTTCCTAAATTAAAACCACGATACAGGGCATGTCGCTTTCCTTGATTTTTTGGTTGTTGGTAAATTTCTAAACGATCACCTAATTTGTCTTTGGCATCTAGCATCCAATCCCACGTATCATCTTTACTTCCATCATCAATAGAAATCACCTGAATTTTATGGTCTGGATAATTACTGTTATCCAAACTCATCAGTGTATCCCATACTTGTTTACCTTCGTTATAAGCAGGAACGATGACCGTAACGGTCGGTAACTCTGCATCTGAAACTGAGGCGACAGGCTTATATCTATAATAATTATACGCTTTATATATAAAAAATGCGGCTTTAAACGCCAGTAAACTTGACGCCACACCAACAAATAGATAGCCTAAAGTGCTACTTTTTTTGAAAGCACTAAATTGTTCTAAATCATTGAAAAAGACTGAGAAAAAATAGATACCCATTAATAATAGCAAAAATGAACTAAGTAATACAACTTTATTGTAAGGACTTTCAGTTATAGATTTACCCTTTAGAAATAGACTAAAATGGGTTGATAATTTTTTTGTATGCTTCTTAGAGTTTGACAAGAAGTTTTTTGAGGAAGTTGTTTTTGATGCCATATATCTTATTTAATAGATTGATTAACTAAAACAGATGTACGTTGATCATTAGATTTTAGATTTTTTTTAATTTTTATTTAACATTGTAAGAATTAGCTTAAATCTATTCACGTTCTAATTTTTAATGTAGTATATAATTTGATTATGAAAGCTTTAGCTTTAAATTTTGGGATACAAAATACTCTAAACTAAAAATATTGATTTAGGGTGTTATAATTGAAATGGAATTAAAAAGTGATTTTATATCTAATTGCTCAATCATAATCAGTATTAAAAATAATAGTCCTATTAGTTTGCTTGAAATCTATTAACTTTTCGTGGGAATAAAGTTGCCCATTAGCATCCATATCATATTTTTCAAGAAATATACCATTAGGTAAATTCCTCTCTTTTTTCCAATAGTGATAAGCGGTTACATTGCTGAAAATAGGTTGGTGAAATGAAGTTCCATTTTTAATGATGACATATTGGGCGCCCAGTTTTTTTCTTTTGATTTTTCGTGATTTAAAAAGTTCTAACTCATACTTGCAATGAACGTCTCCATTGATTATAGTATCTGATACTTTATTAAAGCCATGACTTTTTATTTGATTTCTGGAACGAATTGAGGCATAAATTTTATGTTTACTTTGAATGTTGAGAATTTTGGCAGTATGCAAATCAGATTTTAAGAAGGTGGCATTAGAATAGATGCCGTTTCGATCTGTAAAAACCAATCTGTAATGCAAACTGTCTTCTTCCGTTATTACAGCTTGATAATTGTTTTGCTTTGAGTTGGTTAAATAATATTTTGATATGGTCGTATCTATTTGTCTGTATTGGCGATCTTTTATTTTTATTAAATCCTTATAAAATATATGTTCGGTCTCTATAAAATAATCAAATTCATAGTGTTCTTGGGAAAAACAGTAGGTTGAAAGTAATAGAAATGTTACCAGTTTTAGGGTCATCGATTGTATAATTGAGTTATCATCAACGTAAGTTAATTAAATTTAAACTTTCTATAAAGAGCGGATCTTACTAATCTTTTCTCGCTAAGGCAGAAATACTGAATTCCAAAACACAAAAAAAGCCCAACATCACTGTCGGGCTTTTCCATATATTTAGATTCAAAAAGAAATTAATCCTCCTTCTTTTCTTCTCTAGGTTTTCTGTCGTCTCTGCGATTATTACGTCCACGATTATCACGCCCACGATTATCTCTTCCTTTGTTGTCTCTAACGCGATTATTATCTCGAGGTGGTCTTTCTTTAAAACCTTCTGGTTTTGGTAACAACGCTTTTCGGGAAACTTTCTCTTTACGTGTTCTAGAATCAATGCCAAAGTACTTCACATCAAAAACATCTCCCATGTTTACCACATCAGATACATTTTCTGTACGTTCCCAAGCTAATTCACTGACATGTAATAACACTTCATTACCTGGAGCGTCCATATATTCTACCACAGCACCAAAATCTAGCATCTTAATGACTTTTACTTCGTAAGCGCTACCAACTTCTGGTTTAAACATTAACGCGTCGATTTTAGCCTCAACAGCATTAATACCGGTTTTTCCAACACCTAAAATTTCAACAATACCTTCTTCTGTAACAGGGTCTTCATTGATAACGATAGTGGTATCAGTTTCTTTTTGTAATTCTTGAATCACTTTACCACCTGGGCCAATTAAAGCACCAATGAATTCGTTTGGAATACGTCTGGTGATCATAGTTGGTGCATGCTCTTTAACTTCGGCATTAGGTTGTGCAATGGTATCAGTCAATTTCTCTAAAATGTGTAAACGACCTTCACGAGCTTGATTTAAAGCATTCACTAGAATTTCGTAAGATAAACCTTTGACTTTAATATCCATTTGGCAGGCGGTAATACCATCTGCAGTTCCGGTTACTTTAAAATCCATATCTCCTAAATGATCTTCATCTCCTAAAATATCAGATAGTACAGCATATTTTCCAGAGTCTCCATCAGAAATTAATCCCATAGCAATCCCAGAAACTGGTTTTTTCATTTGTACACCAGCATCCATCATGGCCATAGTTCCTGCACAAACAGTAGCCATTGACGAGGATCCGTTACTTTCTAAAACTTCAGAAACCACACGTACAGTGTAAGGGCAATCGTCTGGTACCATACCTTTTAATGCACGCTGTGCTAAGTTACCATGACCAACTTCTCTACGAGAGGTTCCACGGATTGGTCTTGCTTCACCAGTACAAAACGGTGGGAAGTTATAGTGTAAATAGAAACGCTCTTCTCCTTCTTGAGATGGCATATCTATTTGGTTAGCATCTCTAGAGGTACCTAAAGTCACCGTTGCTAGTGCTTGCGTTTCTCCACGTGTAAATACAGAAGATCCGTGTGTTGATGGTAAGTAATCTACCTCACACCAAATTGGTCTAATTTCAGTAGTTTTTCTACCATCTAAACGTAAACCTTCATTTAAGGTTAAATCTCTAATGGCTGCTTTTTCAGCTTTACGGTAATAGTCAGAAACTAAGCCACCATAATCTGCTAATTCGTCTTCAGAAAAAGTAGCTTTAATATCTTCTTTTATTTGTTGAAAAGCGGCGCTTCTCTCGTGCTTTGCAGAACCTGCTTTAGCAATAGCATACACTTTATCGTAAGCCATATCATGCACTTTTTTCTCTAAATCTGCGTCAGCACGTTCAGGTTCGTATTCACGTACAGCTTTTTTTCCAAAAGCTTCTGCTAATTTTACCTGAGCAGCACATTGCACTTTAATATGCTCGTGTGCAAACTTAATAGCGTCTGCCATTTCTTCTTCAGAAATTTCGTCCATTTCACCTTCAACCATCATTACAGAATCTGCAGATGCTCCAATCATCATATCGATGTCAGACGCTTCTAACTGTGCAAAAGTTGGGTTAATGATAAATTCTCCATTAATACGTCCAACTCTGGCTTCAGAGATTGCACATTCAAACGGGAAATCTGATAACTGGATAGCTGCCGAAGCTGCTAAACCTGCCATGGCATCTGGCATAACTTCTGGGTCGTGAGACATTAATTGTATCATAACCTGAGTTTCCGCATGGTAATCTTTTGGGAATAATGGACGTAATACGCGATCCACTAAACGCATTGTTAAAACTTCTCCATCACTTGGTCTTGCTTCTCGTTTAAAGAAACCTCCAGGATAACGACCTGCAGCTGCAAATTTTTCTCTGTAATCTACCGTTAATGGTAAGAAGTTGACATCTTTTTGTTCGTAATTGGAAACAACTGTACATAATAACATACATTTTCCAGATTGTACAACAACGCTTCCGTGCGCTTGTTTTGCTAATTTTCCGGTCTCGATAGAAATTTCTCTACCATCACCAAGGTCAATGACCTCTCTAAAAACTTTTGGAATCATATTTTTTTAATTCTTATACCAACATGCCGTGCACATCAGTACTGTTAAACAATGGTCGTTGTGTTGTTGTGTGTAGTTGTTGTATGACTTATTGAGTCGTGACCAATGAAAAACTATATTTAGCTTCTTCAATTTTGGGTGTTATACTCGTCCAAAAAACCGAGTTGTATATATCAAAAAACCACGCTGTTAGGCGTGGTCTTATGTTGAGATTATTTTCTTAATCCTAATTCTTTCACTATTGCACGATATCTTAAGACATCTTTCTTAGTTAAATAGTCTAATAAAGAACGACGCTTACCAACTAACTTTACTAACGAGCGCTCTGTGTTATAATCTTTACGATTATTTTTTAAGTGCTCAGTAAGGTGATTAATTCTTGCTGTAAATAAGGCAATTTGTCCTTCAGCAGAACCGGTATCTTTTGCGTTTTTACCGTGTTTTTTAAAAAGTTTCTCTTTTTCTTTTTGATCTAAATACATGCTAATATTATTGTAAATGATTTTTATGTACACGAAAGCCTTTCTTTCGAGCGGCAAATATACTATTTTTTTGTGATTTGATTTTTTTTTTGTAACTTTTTGAAGTTAAATATAACTGTAACCAGTATTTACCACGTTTTTCACCCTGACTAAATAATAGCTTTCAATAGATATATCCTTATAACTCTAACGAAATGAAAGTGTCAAACCATCTGCGAAATTTCTCTAACGCTTACGACGTTTTAGAACGTACTTTTAACAATACGTACAATGGCATAGCTATTGTAAATTTAGATGGAAATTGGTTGAAGGTCAACGAAAGTGTTTGTGATGTTTTTGGCTATACAAGATGGGAACTTTTTAATATGGATATTGACAATATTGTCTATGTTGAAGATTTGGGAGTGCATGAGCAAAAATTTGAAAAACTCATTAACGGTGAAATTGATAAGTACCGTGTAAAGCAACGGTATTTCCATAAAGATGGGTCAATTATTTGGATGGTAATCTCTGTGTCTTTGGTTTATTTTAAAGAAGGCAGACCACACATGATTTGGCAATTTAATGATATTACTAAGAGACAAAAAAGCCAAGATAAATTAAACCTTATGCATAGAGTGGCTAAGGAGCAAAATGAAAGGTTAACGTCGTTTGCCAATATAGTGACCCATAATCTTAGAACGCATTCAGGTAATCTTGTAGCCATCACTGAATTTTTGGAAGACGATTTTTCTGAGTTACACGACAATGATTACTTTATACTACTAAAAAAAGCACTCCAAAATTTACAAGTTACAGTATCTCATCTAACAGAAGTAGCTAAAATTAAAGAAATTGATGACGCTAAGATGCAAGCACTTAATCTTTTTGATTATACGGAAAAAGCAACTTATAACATCATTGCCATAGCACAAAATGCACAAGCCGTAATATACAATCAAATTGATGAAGATATTTGCGTTAAAGGTGTGCCAGCATATCTAGATAGCATTATTTTGAATTTTCTTACCAATGCTATAAAATATAAATCAGATAAACGAACACCCATTATTGAGTTAAGTTCTCAAATTAAAGGGGATTTCGTGGTTCTAAAAATAAAAGATAATGGCTTGGGAATAGATTTGGACAAGTTTGGAGATACCATATTTCATATGTATAAAACATTTCATAATAATAAAGACGCCATTGGGATTGGATTATTTATTACTAAAAATCAAATAGAATCCTTAGGCGGCAAGATTGAAGTGGAAAGTGAAGTTGATGTCGGCACCGAATTCTCGGTCTATTTTAAGAAGGTTGAATGTTAGTTTTTACGCTTATTATTGAAGTGACCTATTATGCTAACATAATATGTGATAGAGTTAAAATTTATAATTAGGTATAATTATTTTTGTATACAAAACAGACATTGCCATATGCCAAAACATATTGAACGTTTTAAAACAAAACTTTTTCAGAATATATTTAACCATGCTAATGGAGGCATTGCCATTGTAAGTACAGAAGGAAAATGGATAAAAATTAATAAAAGTATCGTTAATTTTTTGGGCTATGAGGAGGATGAACTGTATGAAATGAATTTTCAGGACATAACGCATCGTGATGATTTGGAGATAGATTTAAAATATATGCACCAATTAATGCGTGGTGAAATAAATAATTACCAAATTGAAAAACGGTATTTTCACAAAAAAGGCTTTGTGGTATGGGCACTATTATCGGTGTCGCTTTTTAAAGATGAACAGGGTAAACCAAAGTATTTTATAGCCCAAATTACCGATATATCTGATCAAAAATCAGCGTCATATCAAATGGAAGGCTTAATGAGCGTTGTTAAAGAACAGAATGAAAAATTAAAAGATTTCGCGCATATCGCTACGCACGATATACGTACACACGTTGGCAATCTCAGTTCAATTATAGAATTTCTAGAAGAGGATTTGGAAGAAACGTTAACGGCAAATGAAAACTTTACAATGTTAAAGGATTCTTTAAGAAATCTTACAGAAACGATTGAGCATCTTAATTTAATTAGAATAAATAAATCGCGAAATGTGAATAGATTAAGAACATTATCGCTTTATCAATATGTTGAAAATTCTATATATAATGTTAGTGCTCTACTAAAAAAAGAGAACGGACAGATAATAAATAAAATAGATAAGAATCTTCAAATTAAAGGTATTGAAGCTTATCTGGATAGTATTATCCTCAATTTTCTCACGAATGCATTAAAATATAAATCCGAAAAACGATTACCTGTCATAGAACTCACCAATGTTATTGACGATGATAGTGTTGTGCTAAAAATTAAAGATAACGGTTTGGGTATAGATCTCAATTCTAATTCTGAAAAATTATTTACATTAAACGGAACGTTTCATGAACATCAAGATTCGAGAGGAATAGGCCTTTATATTACCAAAAATCATATAGAAAGTATGGGTGGTAAAATAGAAGTTGAAAGCAAAGTAGGCGAAGGGACTTGTTTTTCTATTTACTTTTTAAAGGCGCAAGATGTTAGTTTGAAAGAAGACAATAAAAAAGTGGTCGTTTAGACCACTTTTTTTTATGTTAAGCCCTAATGGGCTGATTTTTTATTAAGTCGATATATAAATTGACTTTATTTTTTAAATCTTTACGATGGGTTATAAAATCCAAAAAGCCATGTTCTAATAAGAATTCAGAAGTTTGAAATCCTTCTGGTAATTCCTTACCTGTAGTATCGCGAACAATTCTTGGTCCAGCAAATCCGATAAGCGCACCAGGCTCTGCGATATTAATATCTCCTAACATAGCAAAGGAAGCTGTTGTACCACCTGTAGTTGGGTCTGTACATAATGAAATATATGGAATACCAGCATCTGCTAATTGCGCTAATTTTACCGATGTTTTGGCTAATTGCATTAACGATAGTGCAGCCTCCATCATACGCGCACCACCCGATTTACTAATAATCATTAAAGGGGTCTTCTTTTTTAAAGCGTAATCTGCGGCTCTTGCAATTTTTTCACCAACAACAGAACCCATGGAGCCGCCAATAAAACTAAAATCCATACAAGCAATAACTAAATCTTCTCCATTAGATTTGCCTACAGCGGTTCTTACCGCATCTTTTAAGTTTGTTTTCGCTTGGGCCGCCTTTAAACGGTCAGGGTATTTTTTAGTGTCTTCAAATTTAAGTGGATCTTTAGACGTTAAATTAGGGTCTAATTCTTTGTATTTATTATCATCAAATAGAATCTGAAAATATTCATTACTACCAATTCTTACGTGATAGCCATCTTCAGGACTTACATAAAAATTCTGCTCTAATTCTTTAGTGTCAATTATTTTTCCTGTAGGCGATTTGTACCATAGCCCTTTGGGAGTATCTTTCTTTTCTTCTGTTGAGGTATGGATACCTTTTTCTTTTCGTTTAAACCAAGCCATATATATTTACGAATTTAACCCGTTGACCGTGTCTCTGGGCAGGTTTATAATTATAGATTTTTAAATCTAAAATCAGATGTTTTTAGTTAATTATAATTTGCAATTGCAAAGGGTACAAACTTACTGTTTTATTAAATATAACTCAAAAAATGCGAAAAATATCTTAAAACACTAATTTAATAAACAAAAGAAAGCCCATTAAAACTTTGATTATAAGCTCTAATGGGTTTCTAAAAGTTGTGCTGAAATTCCTATAACGTATCTACGTTATTTAAATCTTCGAAAGCTTTTTTCAATCGCTCTACAAACGATTCTTCTCCTTTGCGTAACCAAACACGTGGGTCATAATACTTTTTGTTAGGAACATCCTCACCATCTGGATTTCCAATTTGCGATTGTAGGTAGTCCTTTTTATCTTGTACATAATCTCTAACACCACTTAAAAAAGCGTATTGTAAATCGGTATCGATATTCATTTTAATAACCCCGTAGCTTATTCCTTCTCTTATTTCTTCAACTGTAGAACCAGATCCGCCGTGAAAAACAAAATCGATATGGTTGTGCTCAACACCATATTTTTTTGAAATATGGTCTTGCGAATTTTTAAGAATTTTAGGAGTTAATTTTACATTACCAGGCTTATATACACCGTGTACATTTCCAAAAGCTGCAGCAATGGTAAACTGATCGCTAACTTTGCTTAATTCTTCATAAGCATAAGCAACTTCTTCTGGTTGCGTATATAATTTAGAGTCGTCAACATCGGTGTTATCAACACCATCTTCTTCTCCACCTGTAATACCAAGTTCTATCTCTAGTGTCATACCCATTTTGCTCATGCGCTCAAGGTATTTTTTACAGATTTCAATGTTTTCTTCAATTGGTTCTTCAGATAAATCAATCATATGAGAACTATAGAGCGATTTTCCTGTTTCTTTAAAATGCTGTTCACTAGCATCCAATAAACCGTCTATCCAAGGTAATAATTTCTTAGCACAATGATCGGTATGCAAAATAACAGGTACACCATAAGCCTCTGCCATTTGATGCACATGTTTAGCACCTGCAATGGCACCTTGTATAGCAGCTTTTTGCCCATCATTGCTTAGACCTTTTCCGGCATTAAATTGTGCACCACCATTTGAAAATTGAATTATAACAGGTGCGTGTAAATCTCTTGCGGTTTCTAAAACACCATTTATAGTATTTGAACCGATAACATTTACGGCTGGTAAGGCAAAGCCTTTTTCTTTAGCATAATTGAAAATATTCTGAACTTCTTTTCCTGTAGCAACCCCAGGTTTAATATTATGACTCATAACTTGTAAGTTTAAAAATTTAAGTATCAAAAATACGCAATTTTTCAGTATTTATAACCTCTAATCTATGATAAAATACCGAAAACGTTATCGGTAATATTACAATTTTAAGCGGGGTTTGCGTGACAAATTCTAGCGGGTGTTTTAGGGGTAGTAAAACTATTTCTAATGGCTTCCGGCACGGGAATATTTATGTAATATGAAAAATAAAGGTCCTAAGAAACGATTCAAATTATAGAAGATACCTGTGCTTCTCTAAAACACAAGACAAAATAAAACGTAATGAATTCTGAATTTAAAATGGATAGTTGATACCAATATTATATACGGCATTTCTAAAATTATAATCTCTAAACCAACGATTGTCTATGTTTTGTGACGGATCGTATGTTTTAAAACCTACATCAAATCGTAATACAAAGAAATCAAAATCGTAGCGTAAACCAAAGCCAGAGCCTATAGCTATATCTTTAAGCGCGTTAAAATTAGACAAGGTCGCTGCATCGTCTTCAACATTATCTAAAACATTCCAAATGTTGCCAGCATCAGCAAATATGGCTCCATGAAACGCTCCAAATAAACTAAAACGCTGTTCGGCACTTAAATGAAGTTTAAAATTAGCCTCATTAAACTCATTCGTTGTCTTAGAACTGCCTGGCCCTAAATTATAGGCTCTCCAGGCTCTATTATCGTTTGGTCCACCAGCAAAGAAGCTCTCGGCAAATGGAATGCTATTAGAATTTCCGTACGGAATAGCGACACCTGCATAACTACGAAAGGCAAATACATTTTTTCTTCCCAAGTCAATATATTTCACATAGTCGACTTCTGCTTTAATATATTGCGAAAAGGCGACTCCAAATATTTCGTAATCTCCAGAGTCATTTTTAGTTAACCCGATAACGTTAGACAAGTTCGATAATAAATTACCGGCTAGTTCTATTCTCCATTTAAAAACAGAGAAATCATTATCAAAAATACTGTTGCGTTTATCTATTTTATAATCGAAACTTGTGGAAAAAATAAGGTTATTTTCGGTAAGTCGTTCTTTGCGTTCGTCTATATTATTTACGATTAAATAATCATCATCATTAGAGGATAAACTGGTATTGCCAGATAAGACATCGCCAATAAATGAATCGGCTGGCGCATAGCGATTTGTGCCTAATGCATTATCGAATAAAATAGCATCGCTATCTATGTAATTTATATCGCGAGCAATAGCATTTAACCGTGAGAAAGAGTTTTGGTACACCCCAAAATAATTGCTGGTATTTAGATTTTTAACAAAATTAACGTTGAATAATTCTAAAGTATTGGTCACTGTTTTTGAAGGAAACCAATTATAACTAAAAACACCTGAAAGCGATTGTTTATCTAACCCAATATTTTGCTGACTCGTAGCAGAGAGATTAATTGCTGTACTCGGTGACATATATTTCGGAATTATTTTATCCGTATTAAACGGACTGAATAATCTAGGGATGGTTAATCGAATATTGCCTCCAAATTCATTGATATCAAAAAAGGCTGCATCCGGATCGCTTGGACTTTCTGATGCTCCAATTGCTGCAATGCCTGATAATTCTAAGGTTTCCGCACCTCTAAAAATATTTCTAATTTTTAATCCAGTACTAAAAGAAAAACCAATGGTTTGAATATTGCTCGTGTAAACCTCGGGATCAAAACTTAAACCGTATTTCTTTTTAGGTTCCAAAAAAATATTTGCGGTAAGCGTGGTATCTTCAGGATTTTCAACAAAATCGATATTTGGATATCTAAACATTTTTAAATCATTTAGATATCTCGAAGTTCTGCTCTGTGCTAATGCACTAAAGGTGTCGTTTTTGTTTATAAAAATAGCATCCGTCAACGCTTTTGGTCTAAACCTTAATTTTCCCTTACTGTATAAATTAAAATTTCTATAAGTGGTCGTATCTGTAATTGGTTTATTACGGTTGTCAAAATTATCGTCTGTAAAAATATTGACCTCTCTTATTTTAAAAATTTTAAATGGTGTTGTCGTAGTAGAATCGTCACCTCTTATAGTTCTGTTGGCTATAATTACATCCGTATGTACTTTATGGTTGGTGTTAATCGTATCCATTTCAAACCGAATGTAATCTTGTCCAAAATAATAAAAGCCGGCATTACGTAAGTAATTATTTATACGTTCGCGTTCGGTTTCATAATTCTGTTCGTCGTATTGTTCTCCTGTTTTTAATAATGAGTTTTGACTAAATTTAGCATACAGTGAATCTATAGCCGGACTACTTATAATGGGATTAATTGAATCTAAAATATAAGGCGCGTGTTTTTTAACTTTATAATATACTTGGGCCAATTTGTTTGAATCGGTCTCTACATCATAAACTATTTCATTATTAAACCATCCTTTACTATAATAGTATTTTCGGAGATTATTAGCGGTTTTAATGGTTTTATCTTCATCATATATAACTGGCGGTTCACCGGTGCGTTTTAACCAAGCATTGAAATTACGACGCGATTCCATCAACTTATCAAATTGTTTTTTAGATAATAAAGCCGTTTTACGTTTTACTTTAGCAGAATCACTTAACACATTGGCATATAATATAGAATCTATGTTTGGTCTGGCCAGATTATATATATGAAGTTTTAATGGAAAGCCTAGAAACTTACGCATGCCCGAATTGGTCCGTTGCGCAATAATATTGTTGATGCGTTCATCGGTTACTTTCTGGCCATCTTCTAAAATGGTGTTGCTTGTAATGAGATGTTCGTCGGCCTTAACACGTTTTACCACATTACAGGAGCTTAACAGAAAGAAACATACCAAAAACAAGACATAACGGCGCGTCGATTTGCAATTGGCATTGAGAAATAAAGTGACGTGTGACGAATTCAAAAAAAGCGCTCTTATTTAATTATTAATAAGACAAAAATAATACCATTTCCGCTATCGAAATAGAATAGTCTATTTAATTTTAAATTGAGGTATAAAACTGGATTAAGCGAAAATAGGTTTACTTTGTGTTTTTATATGACGTGTAAAGATGAATTCAATAATATCAAAGAATCGAATAAAGTTAATTAAAAGTTTAGGTCAAAAAAAAGGCAGACAACAAAACGGTTTGTTTATAGTTGAAGGCATAAAGGGAATTTCAGAATTTTTAAAATCCGACTATAAATTAAAAAGTCTGTACACAACTGAATTGATTTTTGACGCACCAACAGCTTTAATTCAAGAGATTTCAGAAATTGAATTAAAAAAAATATCAAGTCTCAAAAATCCAAATACAGCTTTAGCCATTTTCTACATCCCAAAACCTAAACCTTATCAATCCAATGGTTTAATAGTGGCTTTAGATGATGTAAGAGATCCAGGAAATTTAGGAACTATAATAAGACTTTGCGACTGGTATGGCATTAAAAGTTTAATTTGTAGTCACAATACTGTAGATTGTTATAATGCAAAAGTGGTACAAGCCACCATGGGCTCGTTAACGCGAGTTAATGTTCAATATTTAGATCTAGAAAGTTATTTAGATAGTTGTGAAAACGATGTTTTCGGCACATTTTTAATGGGAGAGAATGTTTATACATCCGATTTACCTGCACAGGGAATAATCGTATTAGGAAATGAGGCTAACGGTATTTCTGAAGCTATTGAGACAAGGGTGACCAGGAAAGTGACTATTCCTCAATTCGGCGAAATTAAAGAAACAGAAAGTTTGAATGTTGCCAATGCGACAGCAATTTTACTAAGTGAATTTAAGCGTAGAACTATTGAAAGGTAAAATTAATAAATACACCTCTAGTCTGCATTTTTGATATATTGCCTGTCCAAGGACTATTTGGGTTTGCATCTTTAATGATTTCATCATTCATAGCAAATACACCACGAATAGACGGTGTAAATTTAAAATAGAGTAGGTACAAATCGATACCAAAACCAAGTTCGTAGAAGTATGTGTTTTTAGACATCCTAAATTCCCCAGAACTATTATCGTTAGGATTATCTTGATTACTAGAAAGATTTAACGCCGCCGATACACCTCCAACAATAAAAGGCTTAAAATTATTTATGCGCTTTGTGGATACTTTTAATAGTAAAGGGATATGGACATACGTTGATTTAACTTCTCTTAGCAAATCAGAATCGTTATATTCAAAACCTTCAAAATAACTTTCATCATACTGTAAGTTTCTAGTGGTAAAGAACACTCCAGGCTCTAGTCTTAAATTTAGATAATCATTAATACGCATGTCTCCCACAAGACCTAAATGAAACCCAAACGACTTTTCAACTTGGATATCTTTTAAGTCTTCGTTATAATCAAAGTTAAAGTCGTATTGATTAAAGCCAATAAAATATCCCCATGTTAACAACTTTTTGTCAATATTATCAATGGAGTTAGTGACTTTCTCTTTGGTAAAAAGCTGAGCAGAAACGTTTTGAAACGTAAATAAAAATGCTAAAACATATAGTGTTTTCCTCATACTATGATTTGGATGCTGTGTAAATAGTAGCCACCCCTAAAGTTTGTGGCATGTCTCTGACATTAATAAACCCAATTTTTCTCAAAATATTGTTCAAAGCGTCGCCATAAGGAAAAACGGAAGCCGATTCGCTCAAATAATCGTACGCTACTTTATCTTTAGAAAAGAGTTTTCCTATTGTGGGCATAATTAATTTACAATGGATATTGTAGCCGGCTTTATATATTGGGTTTGTCGGTACAGAGGTTTCTAAGATAACAAAAATACCGTTGGGCTTTAGCACTCTTAATATTTCTGCAAGGCCTTTTTCTAGATTTTCAAAATTACGAACACCAAAAGCCACGGTTATGGCATCAAAAGTATGGTCTTCAAATGGCAAATCTTCAGAATCTCCAATAATCATAGAAATAACGCCATCTAATTTTTTGCCTTTAATTTTTTGGCGTCCCACTTCTAGCATACCATCACTAATGTCTAATCCGATAATTTCTTTCGCATTAGTTGAAGTTAAACTTATGGCAAGATCACCCGTGCCAGTGGCAATATCTAAGATGTTTTCTGGATTTTTTTCAGCTACTAATTTTACAACCTTATTTCTCCATTTTACATCAATACCAAAAGAAATCACGCGGTTTAGACCATCGTATTCTTTAGAAATAGTATCGAACATTTTAGTCACCTGAACCTTTTTAGATTGGTTGCTATCTTTATATGGATTTACTTTTTCGGCCATAGAAATTTTTTGGCAAAAATACATGAATTTTTTCATTTGAAAATTTCACGAAGAAATGAAAATAAGACAACCACCCCTATTATGAATTATAAAGTAGAGCTAAATCTATTGAAAATAAAATCTTAAGTTTGCAGAATTAGTAATTGACTAAGTTACTATTCATTAATACTGGAGGGACTTTAAATGCCTTAGGTGTTTAAAGTTAAAACTACTTAAGGCACTCATTAACTAGTAACTTATCCATATATTTGCAGTCTTATTCTAAAGCAAATAATGAAAATAATTATCGCAGGTGCAGGTGAAGTAGGATTTCATTTGGCGAAACTCTTATCATACGAATCTCAAGAAATAACTTTAATAGATACCAAAAAGGATAGTTTAGGATATGCTGGTGAACACTTAGATATTAGAACTATAAAAGGTGATGCAACATCAATAGCGATTCTTAGAGACGCTCGTATAGATACTGCCGCACTTTTTATAGCAGTAACCTCCTCAGAAACTACAAATATTACAGCTTGCGTATTAGCAAAACAGCTCGGGGCGAAACGAACAATTGCGCGAATTTCTAATACTGAGTTTATAGATAATAAGGAAACGGTTGGATTTTCAAAATTTGGTATTGACGAATTAATTTCGCCTGAATCCTTAGCGGCTTCAGAAATTGAATTATTATTAAATCAATATGGATTTAATGACACCTATCAATTTGAAGGTGGAGCTTTAACTATGCTGGGTTTACGTTTATCTAGAACAGCCACATTTGTAGATAAAACTGTAAAGGAGGCTGCAGAAATATATCCTGAGTTACATTTTATCCCGATAGCAATTCAACGTTTAGGTACACAATACACTATAATACCTAGAGGGGATACTATTTTTAAAGAAGGGGATAAAGTGGTTTTTATGACTTCTAAAGGTGGTGATGATGAATTGTTTGAGTTATCCGGAAAAGTTAAAGTACATATCAAGGATATAATGATCCTTGGAGGCAGTAAAATTGGCTATAAAACCGCCAAAGATCTTTGTGCCAGTAAATTTAATGTGAAACTTGTAGAAAGTAAACGTAATACGGCCGAAGATTTAGCCGAAGATTTACCAAATGCATTGGTGATTTGTGGAGATGGTAGAAATGTAGAAATATTAGACGAAGAAAATATTTCGGATATGGATGCTTTTATAGCTGTAACTGGTAATTCTGAAACCAATATTATGTCTTGTCTTTTAGCCAAATCAAAAGGAGTAAAGAAAACAATTGCGCTGGTAGAGAATATGGACTATTACCAATTATCGCAATCCATAGGCATAGATACGTTAATTAATAAAAAATTATTAGCGGCTAATAATATCTTTAGATATATACGAAAAGGAGAGGTTGTCGCCATGACAAAGTTAACCAACATGAATGCCGAACTTTTAGAGTTTGTAGTAAAACCTAATTCTAAAATCACCAATAAAGAAATTAAAGATTTAAAATTTCCGCGTTCAGCTATTTTCGGAGGAGTGATTAGAGATGGTGAGGGATTAATTCCGTTAGGTGACTTTAAAATTGATGCAGGAGATAGGGTTGTGGTTTGTTGTTTACCACGTTCGATCTCGGAAGTTGAAGCATTTTTCTCTTAATAGTTAACAGATCGTATGTCTCGTATAAAACTCAATTATAGAATTATCTTTCATTTTTTTGGACTGCTATTACTGTTCAACGGAGGTTTTATGCTCATTGCGACTTTAATAAGCCTAATCTATAAAGACGGAGTCACATTTCGATTATTCTTAGCCGGATTGGCAACCCTATTAATAGGTGGGATAGCCATGTATAAAACGAAGGACCACCGGAAAGAAATGAACAAACGCGAAGGCTATATTGTGGTCGCTTTTGGTTGGGTGGTAATGTCACTTACTGGAACATTGCCATATATTGCTTCAGGAGCTATTCCGTCGTTTACGGATGCCTTCTTTGAAACCATGTCTGGGTATACTACAACTGGCGCAAGTATTTTGAATGACATCGAAATTATTCCAAAAGGCGTGTTGTTCTGGCGAAGTACAACCCATTGGATTGGTGGAATGGGGATTATTGTATTGGCCATCGCGATTTTACCTTTATTAGGTGTAGGAGGCATGCAATTATTTGCAGCCGAAGCACCTGGTCCTGGAGGCGATAAATTGCATCCAAGAATTACGGATACAGCAAAACGTTTGTGGTTGATTTATGTAGGTTATACCGCTGCAGAGACGATTCTCTTGCAAATTGCAGGCATGTCTTTCTTCGATGCTATTAACCATGCATTGAGTACATTGTCCACTGGAGGGTTTTCTACTAAAAATGCGAGTGTGGCCCATTGGAATGACAATCCCGCCATACAATACATTATCATGTTCTTCATGTTTCTAGCGGGTACTAACTTTGTATTAAGTTATTATTTGTTTAAAGGCAAAGTATCTAAAATATTGATGGACGAAGAGTTTAAATTGTATTTCAAGTTTATTGCTGTGTTTACCATTATTGCTGTCGTTCTAATTTACTTTAGGTCAGACCCGTCGTTGTCTTCAATTGACCATCCTATGGTTTTAGGGGAAGGAGAAAGTGCTCTAAGACATGGATTATTCCAAGTGTTAAGTGTTATTACAACTACTGGTTTTGTAACTGCAGATTATACATTGTGGACCCCATTTTTAACGGTTTTCTTTTTTGGATTGATGTTTTTAGGGGGCTCTGCAGGTAGTACTTCTGGTGGTGTAAAAGTGATGCGACAACTTATTTTAATAAAAAACAGTTTCTTGGAGTTTAAACGTGCCTTGCATCCCAATGCTATTATTCCTGTTCGTTACAACGGAAAATCGGTATCAAAAGATATTGTATTTAATGTTTTAGGATTTTTTATTCTATACATGTTGTCATTTATTGTAGGTGCTTTGGTATTTTCTATGTTTCAAATGGATTTTACATCCGCTATTGGGCTTTCTGCATCAAGTTTAGGAAACGTTGGACCGGCCTTGGGTGATTTTGGACCTGTAAATAATTATGCAGCATTACCTCCATTAGGAAAATGGTGGGCGTCTTTTTTAATGCTTATTGGTCGATTGGAATTGTTTACGGTTCTGATTTTGTTAACACCTTTCTTTTGGAGAAATCGGTAGATTTTTACTTTCCATAATGATAGCGGCAAGCTGCAATAAAAACCTGTTCTAGTTCGTATTTATAAACTAATCTATGTTCTGTTGTAATGCGCCTAGACCAATAACCTTGCAAACCCCCTTTAAGAGCTTAGCCTATTTAATTGAGTATCAGGATCTTTAGTGATGTTGAGTAATTTATTGCTAGGATTAATTATTGAAGTTAGTGTTAATCTCGTTATAATAAAAGCGATGTTATTAATCATAGAAAGAGTTTGCGCGTAACGTTTTTTGAGCATAAGTCTTCACAGATTATAAAATGATAATTTCATTATTTGAATAAATATGGCGCCGTAATGAATTATTGTTTCGCAAAAATGAGTTATGTTCAACGACTCAATAAATTAAAAAACAATGAATAAAAAATTAATTACTTCAACGCTATTTATTCTTTATGCCATATGTGCAATTGCTCAACAAGATTCTCAAATTGATGTCGACGAATTCCGAAATAATGGATATTTCAATATTACTAAGTTAGGATATATATCGGTGAATGATGCCAGTAGTGAAACTTTCGCTGTTGGAGAAGGTGTCATTTTAACTAAACTTCCTTCTGACAGAGCTAATGCAATTAGTTTCCATACTATCAATGGTTATTTTTTTAATCCTTACTTATCAGCGGGCATAGGTGTCGGTTTAGATGGTTATCATAACCCAAATTATAATACGCTGCCAATTTATCTAGATGTTAGAGGGTATTTGACCGATGGTCTTGGTAGTCCGTATGTTTATTTGAATTATGGAACTTTAATAAAAATCCAAAATGGTCCTCGAAATGGGAATATATTCAATATTGGATTAGGGTATAAAATTCCATTAAATGATAATAGATTTGTTATTGTTAGCGATATAGGATATAGCTATAAGGCAGTTAGTAATGATGGAAAATCAATTAATGATTCTGAAAGTTATGCTATGCTAAAGGGAATGGTATTGAGTCTCGGAGTAATTTTTTAGCTGATTAAAATTAATTTCATCATTTTTTTAGAATTTTTTAAATTTATCTAGCCTATATTATTACTGAGGTTTTGAGTGTAAATGGCTTGAAGTTAAGACTATAGTTGAAACACAGCTTGTAACATTTTTAATTGTTTTGCGTCTTACTTGTATAACCAATTAAATATATCAATCAGGGAATTAGCATTAAACTCATCTTTATAATCCGTACCAGAACCCATTGCGGTTTCTCATTTTACAACTAACGGCTTATTAAATTCTAATTACAAATCAATTGTAAAACGGAATTTTAAACCATCATCTTCAACATCTGTATTTGACATTAGACAAAGATTAAAAGCGTCTCAATTGCATATCGTCAATCCTACAGCGGTCATTTTAAAATTAGCCGTATTTGTCATGGTTTTTGTGGTTTTGTTCTAAAATAGACTGGGATTATATTCTGAACGTTCAACTGGCACAATTATTTGTGCCTTTTAGTACTACAATAACATTATCAATTTATGTTGATGCGATTTCATTATACGCTTTAATCTCTTAAAACTTAGAAACTATGTCTGCAAGTGCAATGATTACCAGTGTTAGAAATAATTTAAACTTACTTTCTAAGCGTAGAAAACTCAAGAACAGATTAAGTAGT
This sequence comes from Winogradskyella bathintestinalis, assembly GCF_030407435.1. GTDB lineage: Bacteria > Bacteroidota > Bacteroidia > Flavobacteriales > Flavobacteriaceae > Winogradskyella > Winogradskyella bathintestinalis. The sequence continues at coordinate 1,014,873 of NZ_JASDDK010000002.1, read as the reverse complement.
AATAGTTTTGGAAACAGAACGGAATACAATTTTCCTAAAGCTACTACTAAGCAGATTAAAGCAATTGGGAAACGATTACAAGAAGAGCGGAAAATTAGAATGCTGAAAGTCATATTGTTGACGGCTATTCTGTTTTTAGTAATTCTAGGTGTTTTTGCTTATTCGGCAGATGGAATTGTTGAATTGATATCGTACTAAAAATCAAAAGACCTCACAAGTTTTTAAAACCTGTGAGGTCTGTGTTTATAGAAACATAATTAGTTTTATACTAACCCAACACCGTCTTAATACGTCTAATAGCTTCCTTTATCTCATCCTGAGAAGCCGCATAAGAAATTCTAATACAATCTGGATTTCCAAAGGCTTCACCTGTAACCGTAGCAACCAAAGCTTCTTCTAACAAGAATAAAGAAAAATCGGATGCGTTATTAATAGTTTTTCCTTTGATGGTTTTTCCAAAATAAGCCGAGACATTTGGGAATACATAAAACGCCCCTTCCGGTTCATTGGTTTTAAAACCTTCAATCTCACTTAATAAATTCAAGATTAGTTGACGTCTTTCCTTAAATTCGTCAACCATATATTTAATCTTTGATGGCTCTGCTTCTAAAGCCGTTATCACAGCACGTTGTGCAATACAATTTGCACCACTAGTTATTTGTCCTTGCATTTTATTACAAGCTCTAGCAATCCAATCTGGTGCTCCGATATAGCCAATTCTCCAACCCGTCATGGCGAACGCTTTAGAAACGCCATTTACAGTAACCGTTCTGTCGTACATATCATCAAATTCAGCCATACTAAAATGCCCACCTCTAAAATTGATATGTTCGTAAATTTCATCGGAAACCACATAGATATTAGGATGTTTTTGTAAAACATCTGCCAATGCTCTTAACTCGTCTTTACTATAAACAGAACCACTTGGATTACAGGGTGAGCTGTACCAAATCATTTTTGTTTTTGGAGTAATGGCGGCTTCTAATTGCTCGGCCGTCATTTTAAAATCGGTATCAATAGACGTTTGTACTTCCACCGGAACACCCTCACTCAATTTTACAATATCGCTATAGCTCACCCAATACGGACAAGGTAAAATAACTTCGTCTCCAGGATTGAGCATGACAGCAGCAACATTGGCTAACGCTTGTTTAGCACCTGTTGACACAACAATTTGTGGTAAGGTGTAGTTGAGGTTATTGTCGCGCTTAAATTTAGTGATAATAGCTTCTTTTAACTCAACATACCCATCAACAGGTGTATAACCATTATAATTTTGATTAATAGCTTCTATAGCAGCTTCTTTAATAAAATCTGGTGTATTAAAGTCGGGTTCTCCTAAACTTAATCCAATAATATCTTTACCTTCTGCTCTTAATTCTCTGGCTTTTGCTGCCATGGCGAGCGTGGCTGATGTGGCTAGGTTGTTAATTCTATCCGATAGTTGATTCATGTGGTAGTGGTGTTATTTTTTTCGAAATAGCATTATGCCATGTTTGGCTTCATACCCAATTGCTTTAATTGTTGATAGTGTTCAGCTATAGCTGTCCAAATTGAATTATATTCATTATATGGTAAACTAAATTCATGCGCAGTTTCTCTTACTATTTGTGCAATATGTTTATAATGAACGTGACTTATATTAGAAAACAAGTGATGTTCAACTTGCCTGTTTAAGCCACCAGTATAAAATTCTACTATCCAACTTTTTGGTGAAAAATTAGACGTGGTAAAGAGTTGGTGAATGGCCCAAGTGTTTTTCATGGTGCCATTTTGGTCAGGTAATGGCATTTCTGTATTAGGCATTACATGTGCCAGTTGAAAGATAACGCTCAGAATAATTCCGGCTGTGTAATGCATAATTAAAAATCCGATTAAAACTTGCCACCAAGCATAACCTAAAACTAAGGGTAAAACAACCCAAATAGAATAGTAAATGATTTTACCAATAATTAATTTTGTCCACTGTGTTGCAGGATTAGGGAAATCTCCATAAGATAATTTCCTTTTAAGATACTGATAGGTTTGCTTAAAATCTGTGGTTACAGCCCAATTAACTGTTAGTAATCCGTATAATAAAAACGCATAAAATCTTTGGTACTTATGGATTTTTAACCATTGCGAATGTTTTGAGAAACGGATAATTCTTCCAGCGTCAATATCTTCATCATGGCCTTGGATATTCGTATAAGTATGATGTAAAACATTGTGTTGTACTTTCCAGTTATAATCATTACCAGCTAAAATATGAATGCTACTGCCCATAAGCTTATTTACCCATTTTTTACTTGAAAAAGAACCATGATTGGCGTCGTGCATAACATTCATACCAACGCCAGCCATGCCGATACCTATAACCATCATAGATATAATCAGTAACCAGCCAGGTAAATTATCTACGGTCAATAACAACACTAAAGGTCCGAGTAATAATGTAAACATTATTATAGCCTTTACATAGAGTTTCCAGTTTCCTGTTTTTTTAATATTATTTTCTTTAAAGTAATTATTAACGCGTTTATTTAAGGTTCTGAAGAACTTTGCAGAATCATTTCTTGAGAATTTTACGGTTTGTTGTGCCATAGTCTAAGGTATTATTAAATGTTATAACGTAAGGGATTGAAATTCATTATAACATTGGCAAAGATAGTTAATAATTAAAATGAGCATATGAGAATATGGTAAAAATAGTCATATTAAAATTAAGTATTTTTGTCCAAAAGACTAATTATGGAACTTATCCTAAAATATTTCCCCAACCTAACTGAAAATCAAATTAAACAGTTTGAAAGCTTAGAGGGCTTATACAAAGATTGGAATAGTAAAATTAACGTTATCTCGCGTAAAGATATTGATGAATTGTATTTAAGACATGTGTTACATTCTTTAGGAATTGCGAAAGTTATTGACTTTGAGGATACGACTTCAATACTAGATGTTGGTACGGGAGGTGGGTTTCCAGGCGTACCATTAGCCATCTTATTTCCCCAATGTCAATTTCATTTGGTAGATAGCATTAATAAAAAACTAAAAGTTATTAATGCGGTCTGCGAAAGTATTGAATTAACTAATGTGAAAACTACACATAGTCGGGTTGAAGCAATCGATGACACTTTCGATTTTATTGTGAGCAGAGCCGTAACAACCATGCCCGAATTTACCACTTGGGTAAAAGGAAAAATTGCCAAAACCCAGAAAAACGACCTAAAGAATGGTATTCTCTATTTAAAAGGAGGCGATTTAACCGAAGAATTAAAAAATTACAAAACGGTTAAAGCCTACTTATTATCCGATTATTTTGAAGAATCATTTTTCGACACCAAAAAGGTGATTCATTTACCTCTAAAATATAAATAGAAGACCCTATTTATTATAAGATTTACCGAAACGAAACCATAAAGATGGTATAGCTTTTTTCGTATACCAATGAATCAAATAGAACGTTTGTTTCGTATAAATAGAGCAAATGATAAATTGACTCTTACTCTTAAAGGTCATGAAGGTGCAGTGATATTCTTTTTCTAAGAAAATATAGAACAAGGTTACACAACTAATCATATTAATAAGTTAAACTTTTTATATGGATTAGGTAACACCCGAATCATTGTATTAGAAATTTATTCGAAACATTTTTAAAATAAAAAAACCGTGTTGATAAGTTTCAACACGGTTTTTACGTAAAATAAGAATTACAATTAATGATGTATCATCATTTAAATTTTTGTAAACTTAATTGTTTGGCCATTATTAAAGGTCAAAAAGTACATGCCGTTAGTTAAATGTCTCACATTAATCATGTCATCATTAGATACTGTTCCTTGACTTAATTTGGCTCCCAACATATTATATAATGAATAATTTTCGGAAGATGTTAATCCAGATATTTGAATAAAATCTGAAGTAGGATTAGGATATAATTTTACCGCCATCAATGGAGAATAATCCTCGACAGAAAGTGTAGAATTCAAGTTAATATCATCTAGCCATAAATTATTGCCATAAGCAGAAGTGCCTTTAAATCGGATAATTACGTCCTCTGATTCGTCAAAAGCAGATAAATCAATAGTATTATTAGACCAACCGGCTGCGGATCCCCCAGTAGGAATGAATTGATCGGTTGAAGCTGCTAAAGTAGCTAATGTCGATCCGCCTTGGTCAAATACTGTAGACCATGTAGCACCACAATCTGTAGACACTTGTACTGCCAGTCTATCATTTTCATTTTGATATTGTCGATAAGCGTGGTTAAAGGTTAGTGTAGAACTCGTACCTAAATTCAATTTATGGAAAATAAGATTCATTTCTCCGCTTGCAACAGCGTAAAATCTAAATAAAAGGCTACGGTTAGAGGTTCCGAAACCACCAATTTGTCCGACGTTAAAAGTAGGACCGTCTACTATACCAAATAAATCTTGTGTAATGGACGCATCTGCATCAAACAAAGCGCTCGCTAAATTACGGGTATAACCAGAATTAGCAGGCAATGTAGCATTCTCCATGCCTTCTAACAATGGAGCAGGAACTGCAGTCATATTTAATTTTTGATAAACATTATTAGACATGTCCATAAGCGCTTGGCTAACCCAATTATCGGTTCCGTTTACTGAGATAATTTCACTATTTATGGTATTAGTCCCACCATTAAGAGTTATAATTGGAAATGCGATTAATGTAGATTGACCATTATCTAAGCTGCCATTAAATGTTTGTTGAATTGGAGTGCCGCCGTTAATACTGTACTGTGCAACAACTTCTGTTACAATTGTACTGTCGTCATTGTTTGTAAATTCAATACCAGGTGTCAATGAATAATCGCAAAAGCCAGGATCTGCGGCAGAAGCGGATGATGCAGTAACTAAAAATGCTCCCGGTATAGTTGTAATATCAGATTTTTCCGTTTTTGCTGCTTGGTGTATGACTTTTGTAGCATTATTTTGGATGTAAATCGCAAAACTTACTTCTCTCTTATCTCTTAAATAAGAAGGTAAGCTTGTAATGGTAAAGTTAAAATTTGTTGAAGAATTTGCAGCAATAGTTCCAAGCGGTGCACCTGTAGTTGCATTCGCATTACCTGTAGAAGCATTGTACATTTGTCTCATAACATATTCAAATGAAGTTTCACCATTTGAACCTGGTGCAGAGGGATAAGTCACTTCATTTTCTACCATACTAACATAAATTTTATCCGCACTAGAGATTGCAGAATCGGTAACATTAGCGACGTCAATATTAACCGTTATTTCGTTCGGACTGATCCAGGTTTGTGTTGCCGTTATGCTATAAGGTGTCATTTGCGATGCGGCATTAGTAAGCGTTGCACTAGTTACAATGGTGTTAGGGAAATCAGTTGGGCCACCATTTAAACTGGTCGCTGGAACGCCATTAAAATTGTAATAACTTACACGAGCGCCTGGACCTGTTGGGAATTGAGCATTCATAGGGTCTACTCCAGGCCAAGAAGTCTGATGTGAAATACGAACATAATTATCTTCACCAAAAATATCGAGCGTATTTTTAAGTATGGGGTTTTGTCCAGCACATGGTGCACAAGAGGCTTGAGTAAAATGCTCAATCATTGGGGTTTTTTGAACTTGAGCATGTAAAGCAATAAAGCCAATAAATGCTAAAATTGAGAGTAAAGTTTTTTTCATACTGTTAGTGTTAGTTACAAAGACATTGCGTGCTTCGTTGGATTAAAATTATCCTTAAATATAAAAAAAATAATCAAAGGAGTAAATTTTAAAACTAAAAGAGATTTTGAACTAGTTATTTAGAAAAAATATAAGGTGTTATGGATAAAAATAGCGTGTTTCTATCTCAAGATTACTGTAAACGAGTTAGTTGAAAAATTTAAAAAAAGGAGTAATAAAATTTGTGGTACAAAAAAAGTGGTATTTCTACCACTTAATTCTTTTGCTATTGAGTACATTATTCAGGTTTATTTTTTCAATATTTTTAGTGTCGTTTTTATATTATTTTCATTTCTAATTTTAACAAAATACAATTGAGCTGATAAATCCGAAATATTAATTTTTTGATCGCCAGACTTCAGTTTAACCTCCTTAACTTTTTTTCCTAAAAGGTCATAAAATTCGACTGAAACGTTCTCTTCGACTGAAACGTTAAGTTCATTTTTTACCACCGTAGGGTAAACTTTTAAGTTAGAAATCTCAACATCATCAATACCTAAAACAGGTTGATAATTATAAATCATGCTAATAGGTGTACCAATTTCATTGTCCTCAGCATCATAAGCTTGAAAACGCAGCGTATAACTCATCGGAGTCGATGTGTCAGCAGGGTTTAAATTCCAAAGATTATTTCCAGTACTATTGGTTGCTCCAGGTGTAATTAATGCTGCAGTGCTAGGGTAAGCGCCATCTAAGCTAATATTATTTAAACAAACAAGAGCAAAACAAAGTTGAAAATTTGTGCCATCTGTATTAACAAGGTTATCAACAACTATTCTCATGTAAATATCTTCGGAAGATGTATTAGTCACTTCAAATTTCCAATTACAAGGATCATTGTAACCACAACTAGAATCCGTAAAATTGAAACTTTGTCCGTCAGTGACTATAGAGTTATTTCTTTTGTATATAACGTCGAACTGAGCGTGACATAAAAAAGAAGTTAGTAATAAACTTATAATAAGTAATTTTTTGTGCATGATAAATTGATTTTAAGAGTGTTGTGAATATGAAATAATTGTTTAAGTAAAATTACGGTTTTATTTTTTAAAAATTTAATAATTAAAAAGCTACAGTCAAGTTGGCACTAAAGCCTGTATTCTCTGGTACGAACCTACAAACACCTCCTATGCAAATTAAACCTCCACGTTGTCTACCGTAGTTAATGCCTAATCTTGTATTTCCTTTACTATAGCTGCCTCCAACACTGTAGTAGTGTGTTTCATTAGCACCTCCATAATTCCAATTATCGGCAGCATAAATAGCGAGTCGTGTAGAAAAATTATATTCTATTACTCCTGCAGCCCAATTTTTACGGTCGTCCTCACTCCATAAATGTTGTGCTACTAATCGCACCGCTTTTCCATTGTCGAAACGTCTTGTGGCTTCAAGAACCCCAATATTGGCAAGGATAGAATTGTTACCTAATGGGCCACCTTCAACGATACCTTTATCTACAATAACATTTTGATAAGTTAAAACAGAACTCCATTTTTTAGACCATTTCTTTTTTATTTCGAGATTAAAATCTCTAAATAATTGATGGCCTTTTCCTATAAATTTAGCTTTATACCATTTGTTTTCAATATTATATTCAGCATCTAAACCTCCCCAGTAAGAGAAATTCATCGCTAACTTTGTGCCGTACTTTCCTCCTAAAGACGTTCCTTTTTTAAAAGAATAAAACAAATCGAATTGGGTGCCAACTTCTCCAGAGCGCTGATCAAAAGACTCAATAATTAATCGTGGTTGCGGATTGTAAACGTAAATATTCGTTAATAAATAATCTTGTTGTTTAGTGAGTCCTGGTACATAGTTTATAACTTGTTGGTTAAAGATGTTACCTTCTGCTAATCGGTCTGAGTAAAAACTAAAATTTTCTAATCGTCTAAAGGTAGCATTGATGCCTAATCCTTTTTTGGCATATCCGGCATTGACTTGTAAGGCGGTACCGTCGTATAACTTATTAGATGAAATTTGTCCTTCATTTGCAATGACATCTGGATCTTTTACGATCGCTTCAACACCTGCATAAAAATTATCGATTATAAAATCTAATCGACCTCCATAAGCACCAACTGTAGTTGGAATTGCTTCAACACCATTAGTGTCTTGATTTCTGCCAACATAACTTGCTCCTAGTTGAATATCTATAGACTCAATATCTAATGCTCCGCTTAAATTTAAATCGGCATCGAGTCCTTGAATGGTTCCTGCAGATTCCTCAAAGCCCACCCTTTGTTTTCCGAAAACAGCTTTAAGGCTCAAGTTCTCTGTGGCATTGAATTTTATATTGAGACCCTTTAAAGCGTTGTTTAATCCCAATTGTCTATCCTCCCAAGATCGTAGAATTAAACCGCTCCCAAATTGCTCATAGAAATAGCCACCAGTAATATCTAAACTTTCATCTTTATAATTGAAATAATAGGTAGCGACATCGTTTTGAATATCATAAACAGGGCTATAACCAAGTAATGCTGACGGTAAATAAGATTCGTATTGAACACCGGCTGTAAACTTTCCTAGGTTATAATTCAAAAGAATGTAATTATTAGCTCTAAATTGATCCTCTGGGGCTAAGAAATTAATACCTTCATCGGTTTGAAGCCATTGGGAATTAGATTCTAATCCTCCGTAAAAGTAGCCGGTTTCTTGAGCGTTAATAGTAGAAATTTGAAATAATAAAGCGGTTAGAAAAAGTAATTTTTTCATATAAATTGGTAGTTAGCGGAAATCGTTAAGGGTAGATATTTTATTTAGACAGTTCCTTTATTTTTTCGAATAATTCTAATTCTGCTCCAGGACTGTAACCAGAATGTTCATATACAATCTTATTATCTTTAACTAAAATTGTAAGCGGAATACTTGAAGCATTTAGCGCACGTTTAAGATCATTATTAGTATCTAATAGAACCGTATATTCCCATCCTTTGCCATTGACCATAGACTTTACACGTCTCACTGTTCTGCTGTCATCAACTGAAATAGCAAGAAGCTCTACATTGGTTTCGTCTTGCCATTCATCATAGATGTCATTGATAGCGTCCAACTCTTTAATACAAGGCACACACCAAGTTGCCCAAAGTGAAATAATGGTAATTCCATCTTTATTCGTAGCGTCTTGTAGTGCCACGGTTTTTCCATCTATAGTAGTGACATCGAGATTAGGAAGTTCGTTTTGAGCTACAGATGTGAAACTAAATAGACCTAAGCAAAAAATAAAAATTAGTTTATTCATATGTTCGTATTTATTGATTTGAAATTTTCAATTAAAATCGTAGGTATTTGTAATTTAATTGTTACTCCATTTACAATGAACGAATGTTCAATATGCAGGATTAAAAACAAAATTTTGAATTTGGTTCACAATATTAGTTAAATTATTCCCAAATGTACAGTTGTATTAAAAATTAATTATTTTAGCAAAAAACAAGACATTGCTATGATTTTAAAAAAAATACCAAAATTATTTTTATTACTTCTATTATTGATAAGTGTTTCTTGTAGTAAAACGGAAGAAAATGTTCCTCTAACGACACCTACGGCTCAAATTAATGTGGATAAGATAGTAAGAAAAGCATCGCTTGTAAATCAAGATATTCCATTTAAAATTATTACAGAGACAAACGAAGATGTTACTAATTTAGCAACATTTTATGTTAACGGAGAAGCAGTTGAAGGAGCGTCATTTTCATCAAATACTATTGGTGATTTCGAGGTCTACGGAGTTTATATGGCAGATGGTGTGGAAGTGACGACCAATACGGAATCATTCAGTGTTATAATTCCAAAACGAAAAATTGTAATTGAAGATTATACTGGCACATGGTGTGGTTTTTGTCCGAGAGTCGCTGGAGCGGTAAACACGTTAAAAGATGAGACGGATTTTATTACGGTGGTGGCTATCCATGAAACAGCAAACAGCTTCCCAGATCCAATGCATTTTGATCAGGTACAATTGCTGAAAGATGCTTTTGATATTGAAGGATTTCCTGCTGCTAAAATTAATAGATCTGTAAATTGGGCATTACCTCATGCTACTAGTGATGTTACGAGCATAGCTGGTGTTGACACAAATTTGGCATTGGCTATAAATTCAGAATTGATTGATGATGAATTAACGGTGCAGGTGAACGTGGTATTTGAAGAGGGTTCAGTACAAGGTGATAAGTTAGTGGTTTACCTCTTAGAGGATGGTATTATATACGATCAAATTAATTATTATAATGAAGATAATACAAGTCCGTATTTTAATGCAGGTGATCCAATAGTGGGTTTTGAGCACAACGAAACATTAAGGAATTCTTTATCTAGCGTTTTAGGCGACGCTATACCGCCGACATCTGCGTTAACAGAATACATCACATCCTTTACTATGACTGTACCGTCAAATTATAATTTCGATAATTTAAGTATTGCAGCCATGGTAGTTGATTCTGATAATAAGGCTAAAAATTCGCAACACGCTCATGTTGGTGAAGATAAACCTTATGAATAACATGAAAAACCAGCTTTAAATATAAAACCTGAACAAAATGAATCGTTCAGGTTTTTTTTATACGTAAAATGTGGAACTCTTATTGGTTCACTATAAATTTGGTGGTGTACGATAAATTGTTGTCCCCTGAAACATTTAAAATATAAAAACCGGAAGTTAAATTTAGGGGAATTGAAGTTCTGTTATTCAATACCACATGCGATTTATATACTAATTTCCCGGTTAAGTCTGTAATTTTAATATTAGCATTATTGGTAACATTAGAGCGCAATATCAATTCATCCTTAACAGGGTTTCTTTCTAAGGTCGTAAATAATTGATTGTTTGATAGTCTTAAAGGAGTATTTAAAATTTCGTCTAAAGCAAAATTTACATTCCCTTGGGTAAGTTGTACGTGAGGTTCGCTTTCAGACGGTAAATAAGTATTAGCAAATGGTGTAGTCTCTAAATCTATAGTACTGTGCCAATCGATTTCGTCATTAGGAAATTGCAAAGCTAAAGCACTTACAGAAGGGATAAAATTAAATTTATCTACATTTAGAGCATTCACAAAATCGCTTGCAATTCCGCCATCGGCTCCTAAATCTCCCGTTAAACTTGATAAGTCATATAGGCCTCCTGGTGCAGCATCGATACCGTCAGAATATGGAAAAGCTTCACTTTCTGCTACCGAACCTTCAATTTCACTACCAAATAATTGAATAGAAATATTGCTTACTGTATTTGTATCGCCTGCAGCGGGTGTAAAATTTACATCGATGATAACATTAGCAGTGAAAATAAATATAGGAACACTAAACGACGTACTAATTACGGAATAATCATTTGTAACGGTCGGACTAGAATTTCCGAGTGCGAAATATGGTGTGTTATTACCGCTACCATTAATAATAGAAACATTACGAACATTTTCGGGGAAACCAGATGGAGTTAAAGCATTAATAGAGGTTTCAAATATGCCTCTGTACGGATGCGCCATAGGTAACTTTAAGGCGGGGTCAAAGGTTACTAAGTCTTCTCCAGATAAATGCGATTCTAAATGATCTGTTAATAATTGTCTAGCCGCCGGTGATTTTAATAAACCATTAATTAGAGGTTGTACTTCTTCAACGGGGAAAGTGTCATTAAAACCTAAAAAATTTAATTGATGTTGAAGTCCAATGGGTACATTAGCACCATGATGAGGCGAATCAAAAGAAATGTATAGCCGCGTGTCTGCATCCAATGAATTCGATTCCATGTAATTCAAAGCATAGCGGGCAATTATTCCGCCCATACTTGGGCCGATAATAACGTTTTGCTCTGGGCTATTCCCGGCTTTGTCTAAATTAATAGTGTTTAATAATTCCACTAAAAGCATAGCGTTGCGTTCCATAAAATCAGCTCCGCCATCAATGGTTTCGCCATCTTCTGCTCTTACGTAGGTTGGGAAATTTAGAATTACAACATCAAAACCTTGGGCTCTAACTAAGTCGGCTAAATTTTGGTCTCCATCTGTTCCTGCAAAATTTAATAAATTATATATGCCAGAAATATTTCTAGTATCTCCGGGGTCAAATCCGTCTACAACAATAATAGGTTTATCTAAAATATTATCATCACTTAGGTAGATCTCATATTCTCCTTCTCCGGGGTAATTGTTGGCCTCACCATAAGCAGATAGATCTGGAGTAATGGCCGATGTAAAAGTCGTTTGAGCAATTAATAGAGTTGGGAAAAGTAATAAAAAAACAAAGTACTTTTTTTTCATAATGGTAGAATTAATATTAATAGAATGAAAAGATACAAAGTTTAGTTAATTGAAGGTTGATTTTTTATGGCATTTCTATAAAGCACAAAAAAAAATCCTTAATAGCAAAATGCATTAAGGATTTAGATTTTAGTATGTTATAAAAGGCTTAACCTAAAAAAGGATATCTGTAATCTGTTGGGGTTACAAATGTTTCTTTGATTAACCTAGGCGATACCCAGCGCAATAAGTTTTGAGCACTACCAGCTTTATCATTGGTTCCAGATGCCCTTGCTCCGCCAAATGGTTGTTGGCCAACGACAGCTCCAGTAGGTTTGTCATTTATGTAGAAATTTCCTGCTGAATTCTGTAACGCTTTAGTCGCTTCTTCAACAGCATAACGACAAGTTGATAGAATTGCACCAGTTAAAGCATATTCACTCGTTTCATCCACTAATTTTAAAGTTTCTGAATAGGTATCATCTTCATAAACATATATCGTAATTACCGGACCGAATAACTCAGTACACATGGTAGTATATTTAGGATTGGTTGTTACGATAACCGTTGGTTCAATAAAATAGCCTTTCGATTTATCATAGTTTCCACCTGCAATGATTTCAGCATCACTATCGGCTTTAGCTTCATCGATATATTTAGCTAATTTATCAAAAGATCCCTCATGAATTACAGCTGTTATAAAGTTGCTCATATCCTCTGGAGATCCCATTTTAAAAGATTTAATATCTTCTACAACGTACTTTTTAACATCGGCCCATATACTTTTTGGGATATAAGCTCTGGATGCAGCGCTACATTTTTGCCCTTGAAATTCAAAAGCTCCACGAGAAATTGCCGTGGCTACTTGTTTAGCGTCAGCCGATTTATGAGCGACGATAAAATCTTTCCCACCGGTTTCACCAACAATTCTTGGGTAGGTTTTGTAATTATGAATATTATTTCCGATTTGCTTCCATAATTCTTTAAAAACATGTGTAGAACCTGTGAAGTGTAAACCAGAAAAATCCGGACTCGCTAATACCGTATTGGTAATCATTTCAGGATCGCCAAAAACAACATTAATTACACCGTCTGGTACTCCAGCTTCTTTAAAAATATCCATGATTACTTTTGCAGAATAGACTTGACTGTCACTTGGTTTCCACACGACAACATTGCCCATTAATGCCATACACGCTGGTAAGTTTCCTGCAATAGCAGTAAAATTAAATGGAGTTACAGCGTAAGTAAAACCTTCAAGAGGTCGGTATTCAACACGGTTCCAAGCATCACTTGTACTTTCTGGTTGTTCCATGTAAATATCTGACATAAACTGAACATTGAATCGTAAGAAATCAATCAACTCACATGCCGCATCAATTTCAGCCTGATAGATGTTTTTTGATTGAGCAATCATTGTTGCTGCATTAATTTTTGCTCTATAAGGTCCAGCAATTAATTCTGCTGCTTTCAAGAAAACTCCGGCACGTTGCTCCCATGGCATTTGAGACCAAGATTTGCGTGCCTCTAAAGCTGTAGAAATTGCGTCTTCAACGTGTTTTTGTTCTGCTAAATGGTATTCACCTACAATATGTTTGTGATCGTGAGGAGGAGACATCGTTCTGGTATTTCCAGTTTTTACATCTTCACCATTGATATACATTGGGACTTCAACTTTAGAGTTGAACATTGATTTGTAAGTATCTAGAACCTCTTTACGTTCTGGTGAACCAGGTGCGTAAGACATTACAGGCTCATTGACTGCAACAGGTACATTAAAGAATCCTTTTCCCATAAATATTTGTTTTTTTAGTTTGAAATTTTGAAAGAGCAAAGGTACAATTTTTATAAGAGAAAAGTTTCTTCAAACGTTATAGTTGTGTGAAGAATGATAATATATTTTTGTAAGTTGCTTATTGGTATTTCGACTTTTTTTTCATGTTCAATAACGACGCTTTTATTATTACGCTCGCTTATCCAGATACAATAGTGAGACTATCTGATGAGCGGTTTGTGCCCTATTTAAAATATCTCCATATAGGTTGTGAAAATTATGTGCGTGCTGGCCATGCTGCTTTGGTGTTAATAGAGTTAAAATCAGGGCGTTTAGAATATTATGATTTTGGTAGATATACCTGTCCACAAGGTTACGGTCGTGTCCGTGGAAAAATAACGGATCATGAATTGGACTTTCCGCTGGAAGCAGTAATTCACAACGGCCAAATAACTAATCTAAATGAGATTTTAAAATTTCTCGCTACAAACCCACAGTTCACCCATGGTGAAGGTAAGTTGGTAGCTTCCGTTTGTAATGTTATAAATTATAGAAGGGCTAAAGCGTTCATTATGGAATTTCAACAAAGAACTTCTATTAGATATGGTGCGTTTTTGAGACATGGCAGTAATTGTTCGCGGTTTGTAACAGAGGTTTTAATTACATCTATTAATGATACGTTGAAAAAGAAACGCTTAATTAATTCTCAACGATTTACTCCGAGCACAGTAAGTAATGTAGTCGTTGCGAATACTGAGCTCATGGTGTATGAAGTATCTGTATCTGGTGTAATTACTGAATTCACATCAACATCAAAAACTGAAAATAGACGTTGTTTTTTGGATAAGTTAAAGACATTTGAACCAAATTTTATTGGGAATTTAAAACCGAAATTGATTAAAGGAATTGCAGAACATGCACAATGGTTAGAAGGTATTGGAGCAGGAGCGTGGTTTGAAATTTACGATATAAATAGTAAAACCGAATACCGATTTAGGCGCATTTCACCTTATGGGAATATAGATTGCGATGGTATTTATAAAATTAATTCAACAGGGTTTGAAGTTAGTTCTACCTATCAGTTTGTGCATCATTCAAATTGCTCGTTTTTTCATATAGAACAAAAAGCCATTATCTATAGGTTTGATTTCAATAAAAAGTATACCTATTAATTCAGTGCAAAAGGAGCACTCAATTTAAACGAAGGAATATAAACTTTAAATTTATTGGCTTTTGTAAAGTTAACCATATTGTAGTGCCCTTGCATGGCTCCGAAAGGAGAGGTGAGAAGACATCCTGAGTTATAGGTGTGTTTTTCTCCTGGTTTTAAAACCGGTTTTTTACCTATGACACCTTCGCCTTCAATAATTTCTTCATTATTAAGGGCATCTAGTATTTTCCAGTGTCTAGAATTAAGCTGAACAGAATCTTTACTTTGATTTTCAATTGTTACTTTATAACCAAAGGCGAAGTGCACTTTATAATTTTTATAAAATGTACCTTCAAAATTAGTTTCTACAGAAATTTTAATTCCGCTTGTAACTTGTTGAACCATAATCTGATTAATTATTCTATGCTAAAGTAACATAATTTTTGAATGAAATCCTAAAATTCGCTAAGTGGTTGTAATTTTTAACAAATAATCGGCAACAAAAGCTTCTAAAGTTTTAAAAAAATGGATAACATCGCCCTTCTCTAAAAGACTGTTTATGGTGACCATTCTAACAAATTCGTGATCTTTAAAGGTTCCAAAACTAACCATGAGTTCTGCGTTTTGATATAACGCCGTACATAATTCACTCGCAGAAATACCTTTATAATTAAAGCAAACGGAAATTGAATTATCAAAACTATAAAGTTCGTAATCCTTGTGCTTGTTTATATAATCTCTGGCAATGTCTGCCATTTCAAACTGATTATCTACAATCTTCTCTAATCCAGATGTACCAACGGATTTCCATAGAGTCCAAATTTTTAAGGCATCGTTCCGCCTTCCACATTGTAATGAGGTTTTGCCTAAATTATAATCATCACCATCCGTTTGATATAAATAATCTGCTTCATTAGAAAATGAGTGATGCAGTTGATCTGTATGTTGAGTGACTATTATTGAGCAACTTAATGGCGTGCCTAACATTTTGTGAGCATTAATACTGAAAGAATCCGATTGTTCTAAACCAGCGATTAAATGCTTGTATGTATTGCTAAAAATTACTCCGCCACAATAGGCTCCATCTACATGTAGCCATAATTTATGGTCTTTGCAGACCTCACTAATCGCTTTAATATCGTCAAAAGCTCCGAACACAGTTGTACCTGCTGTGGCATTTACAAAGAAAGGTTCTAAGCCATTGCTAACATCGTGTGTAATAAGTTCCTTTAAATGTTCAATAAGCATTTCACCTTTAGAATTAGTATCAACCAATCGTACTTGGTTTCTTCCTATTCCTGTTAATACTGCATTTTTTAATATTGAGTAATGTGAAGTGTTAGAGGTGTAAACTGTCATTGGTTTAGATAGCCCTTCAACACGTATAGAGCCATTTTTGTGATCTCGAGCCATTATCAATGCCATCATATTACTCATAGATCCTCCTGGAGCGAAAGTGCCATCACTGGCTTTTGAGTAGCCAGCTAAAGCACAAATATTCTTGAGAACTTGTTTTTCAATACCAACTTGTGGCCCGGCGATTTTGTAGGTGTACATGCTAGTATTTAGCATTACAGCCAATAAATCTCCTAAGGTTGCTTTATTTTTTCTGCCACCATATAGTTGATTAAAAAAAGAAGTTGACGCTGTTTTTGGGGTATGTTTTATAAGCTCCTTCAAAACCACTTTTAATTGTTGGTCTATGATACCGTCTTTTTGAAGCGATAAATCAATTTGGTTATATAATTCTGAAGTAGGAATAGGTGTAGCAACAGGCCTTTTGATTTCTTCTTTAAGGAGTTCGTCACATAATTCTGAAAACAGGGCAAGGTCGTTTTGCATTTTTAAAATGATTTAATTGAGTAGTTGTCTTAAGAAAATTAGTCTGAATTAACTGTAATCCTTACGGGTTTAATTAGAGATGTTAACGGATGTAGCTTCCCCAAATCCAATAAGGCGATCATAACGTGCACCCAAATCTTTGTAGTAAACCAATACTTTGTAATTGTTCTCTGTTTCCCAGAAATTTCCGCTAATAGCTCCTTCATCTATAACACCAGTCACCTTATCAACAGCGACATATTTATAGTTGTAAAACCCTTGTTTCAATTTCATTATCGTTTCGTATCTCTTGGCTTCTGGATTGTATTCCATTTTGGTAATGGGTTCAATCATAAAAGCATTAAAATTTCCATACACATAAATATCTTTGTCTTTTAATTCATTGTGTAATAATGAAAAATGAACCATAACATAGTCGGCTTCAACATCAGGGTTGTCTCTGTCTAATACAGTTATTAAGAAATTTCCATTAATATCAGGATTATAGGTGTAAGGTCTATTTTTTCGAGATATGTTGGTGTATAAATAATTATTGTAAAGCTCTTTTAATTCAATAAATTGAATGCCAATATTGGCAGCTCGAACATCTTTATTTTCGAAAAAAGTATATTCATTTCCTGCCCAAAATGCAGATTCGGTATCGTAACGATATATGAGTTCATTACCCAAAGTATACTGTGGTTTTAAATCTGAAATTGCCGTGTTGAGGTTGTTGTTTTGAATAATAACCGTTTTAATAGTTTCTAAGGGATTATTCAGATTCATATTATTATCGGTAGTTATAACCAAATCAACAGATTGTTTTTCGGCAATAAATTTTACATCTCTTGAACGTTTGACCTTGACTCCTACATTGGTTAAATCTTCATAGATCATAAATTTTCTGCTAAACATCATTTCATCGTAATCATCATAAATAGAAATCATGTAATTTCCACTTTTCAATAAGGCTCGAGTTTGTGTGTTCGGAATGTTTAAAGTGTAGTGCGAATATATCTGATAGGTATTAAATGAGTTTTCATAAGTCAAAATCCTTTGGTTGTCTAAACCTTTAAGGTATTCAGATTTCACTAAAGTTGAAGGTGTCCAATCGAAGTTAAAATGCTCAATGATGTAGTAAAAGTCTTCTTCATTTCCAGTTAAAGCATCAAATTCCAATTTTAAGGATTCGCCCAATTTTAAAATAGGTAATTGCCCTTGTGTAGTATTACTTTTAAAGGTAATGGTTTTTATAAAATTTGGTGGATTAAGTTCTTCCGCAACTTGCGACAATACGATTGTAGGATAGGTTAAAAGAAAAATAAGGCTTAAAATTCGCTGTTTCATTATTATAATTTTGTAGAGCATAAAGATAATCAAAATCTAGGCCTTAGAACAATTGGGTTATTTATAATCATTACAAATAAAAAAGTTGATTTAAATTGGGGTATAATTAAGCATTAATTCGTAAATTTGCACGGATTTTTAGATAACTAATCTTTAGTATATGTCAAAAGACATCAAAATTAAAAAGGGTTTAGATATAAAGCTAGTCGGTGAAGCCGAGAAAGCAACAGAGAATGCTATTGTAAGTAATTTCTATTCTGTAAGACCCGAAGATTTTCATAGTATTATTCCGAAATTAATTGCAAAAGAAGGTACACATGTGAAAGCAGGTGAAACTTTGTTTTACAACAAAGACAATGAAGCAATGAAGTTTGTTTCTCCAGTCTCTGGTGAGGTTACGGAAGTACAACGTGGACCGAGACGTCGCATAGACGCTATAAAAATTACAGCAGATAAGACGCAAACTTTCGCAGATCACGGAAAGTTTGATTTAGCGTCTAATGCTGAAAAAACCAAAGCACATTTGTTAGCTACAGGTTGTTGGGCTTTTATAAAACAACGTCCTTACGATGTGGTTGCAAAGGCAGACAGTACGCCAAAAGCTATTTTTATTTCTGGTTATGCAAGTGCACCTTTGGCCGCAGATTTAGATTATACTTTAGCTGGTAAGGAAGCTGAATTACAGGCAGCAGTCACCGCTTTGTCTAAGTTAACCGACGGTGGTGTTCATATTTCAGTAGGTAAAAATTCTAATTCGCCGTTAGCTAGTTTACAAAACGCCATTATCTATAAAGTTTCGGGGCCACATCCTTCTGGAAATGTTGGAACTTTGATTAATAAAGTGAGTCCGGTTAATAAAGGAGAAACCGTTTGGACTGTTAATGCGCAAGACTTAGTAATTATAGGTGAGTTGTTGTTAACAGGGAAATTTAATGCAGAGCGAGTGATTGCTTTAGCAGGTTCTTCTGTTAAAAAGCCTAGATATTTCAAAACTAAAATTGGTTCTGAAATTTCAACTATGGTTTATGATAATGGGATTGAAAGAGATGGAAACGATCGTTTTATTTCAGGAAATGTTTTAACAGGAAAACAAGTTGCACCAGATGGTTATCTAGATTATTACAGTAACGTAATTTCTGTGATTCCTGAAGGTGACGATTATGAGTTCTTCGGATGGAATAAACCCGTTTTTGATAAAGTGTCTACTTCAAGAGCATTGACATTTTCATGGTTAAATCCAAATAAAAAATACGAGCTAGATACCAATACCAATGGTGAGCATCGTGCGTTTGTATTAACAGGGAATTATGAAGAAGTATTTCCGTTGGATATTTACCCTTTACAAATCTTAAAGGCTTGTATGTATCAAGATTTAGATGAAATGGAAGCTTTAGGGATGTACGAAGTTGCACCTGAGGATTTTGCATTGACCGAATTTATATGTGTGTCTAAACAGCCACATCAAAAAATTATAAGAGAAGGATTAGACTTAATGCTAAAAGAGATAGGATAATGGGTTTAAAACAAAATTTACATAATTTTAAGGAAAAGAATAAAGACAAGAAGTGGCTTCCTGGCTTTAATGCGCTTTTCACGTTTTTATATATGCCAAATGAGACCACCCATAATGGAACTCATATCAAGGCCGCTGATGATTTAAAACGTACTATGAATACCGTGATCATGGCATTGGTGCCATGTTTAATTTTCGGGATGTTTAATGCCGGATATCAACATCATTTAGCCTTAGGTGATATTACAAGTGCAAGTGGTTTTATTGACCCGCTATTTTGGAGTTGGGATAACTTGGTTGTTGGACTTTGGAAGGTTTTACCTTTAGTCATTGTGTCTTATGGAGTTGGTTTAGCAGTAGAATTTGTATTCGCTATCATAAAAGGCCACGAAGTTGAAGAAGGTTATTTGGTAACGGGTATGTTGGTGCCATTGATTGTACCAATTGATATTCCGTTATGGATGTTAACAGTAGCCGTTATATTTGGTGTGGTAATCGGTAAAGAAGTCTTTGGTGGTACAGGAATGAATATTTTGAATCCTGCATTAACCATTCGTGCATTCTTATTCTTTGCTTATCCTACCTGGATGTCTGGAGATAAAGTTTGGGTTCATGGAGCTGCAGAGCGTGCTGGTACGCCAGATGCTATTTCAGGTGAAACTATATTGGGAAGTTTAGCACAAAACAATCCGGCTGGTTATGACGTTATGGATATGTTCTATGGCATAATTCCTGGTTCTGTTGGGGAAACGTCTACGCTTTTAATATTACTTGGAGCATTATTCTTAATTTTTACTAAAGTAGGAAGTTGGAGAATTATGGTTTCTGCTGTGTTAGGAGCTTTAGTAATGGGCTTAATATTTAATGGTGTGGCTAGTGCAGGTTGGATTACAGAATCTAGTAAATTCTTCGGATTAATGAGTACGGAATTCTGGCAACATCTACTAATTGGTGGTCTTGCATTTGGTATTGTGTATATGGCAACAGATCCGGTAACAGCTTCGCAAACGAATAAAGGAAAATGGGTCTACGGTTTCTTAATCGGATTTATTTCTATAATGATCCGTGTATTTAACCCAGCTTATCCAGAAGGTGTAATGCTAGCAATTTTATTAATGAATGTATTTGCACCAACTATTGATCACTATGTGATACAAGGAAACGTGAAACGTAGAATGAAACGTGTAAAAGTTAAAGCAGCATAATTATGGCAATAGATACAGAGAAAAATAGCTACACGATAATTTTTTCAATCATAATGGTTGTCGTGGTAGGATCAATCTTAGCAGGATTGGCCTCAGGTTTAAAACCTATGGTAAAAGCCAATGAGCGTTTTGAAAAACAACAGAACATCCTGTATGCAATGGGTGTTAATAATAATGAAGGTGCTAACGATGTTGCTTTTATTTCAACAGACAAGGTTGAAGAAGAATTCAAAAAGTATATCAAAAAGCAATATGTTTTTCAAGGTGGAGAATTAACGGAAGATGATGAGGCTTATTTAATCGATATTAAAAAGGAAGAAACAAAAGCAAAGAATGACGATTACGAAAGAAGGCTTCCAATTTTCATCGGTGAAAAAGAGGGTAAAGAAGTGTATATCGTTCCTGTAAGAGGAAAAGGACTTTGGGATGCTATTTGGGGATTTGTAGCTTTAGACAAAAGCATGACTATCCAAGGCGTTTATTTTGACCATAAAGGGGAAACACCAGGACTTGGTGCTGAAATTAAGCAACGTTATTTTATGGATGATTTTACAGGTGAAGAATTCTTGGACGGAACTGTCTTTAAGGGTCTTGCCGTTGCCAAAGGAAATAACGATCCTAAAAATTTAATAAAGGACGATCAGGAAATTGATGCACTTGCGGGAGCAACCATTACAGGCGATGGACTTGCGGTGATGTTAAGCAAAGACATTAAAATGTATATGCCTTATTTTAAGACCTTAAACTAATTATTTATATGGGACTTTTATCAAAAAAAGATAGTAAACTAATCATGGATCCCTTAGCGGACAATAACCCTATTACCATTCAGGTATTAGGTATATGTTCGGCTTTGGCCATTACAGCACAGTTAAAACCATCGATAGTGATGGCCATATCTGTAATGTTTGTTATGGGAGTTGGTAACGTGGTTATTTCATTGATGCGAAATATCATTCCTTCAAAAATCAGGATTATTGTGCAACTTGTAGTAGTCGCTACCTTGGTAATTATTGTAGACCAAGTGTTGAAAGCATTTGCCTACAGCTTAAGTAAGGAACTATCTGTATTTATCGGATTGATTATAACCAATTGTATTATTATGGGACGTTTTGAAGCATTTGCTTTGGCTAATGGTACTTGGAGATCGTTTTTAGATGGTATTGGTAATGCATTGGGTTATGGTGTTATTTTAATTATCGTTGGATTCTTTAGAGAACTTTTAGGTTCTGGCACCTTATTCGGATTTAAAGTATTAGGTGATCCTGTTGAAAAAACTGGACTTTACGCTATCGGTTACGAAAACAACGGTTTTATGGTATTGCCACCAATGGCATTAATTGTAGTTGGTATCATAATTTGGGTACAACGTAGTAGAAACAAAGATTTAATAGAAGACTAAACGAGTTGGCAGTAAACCAGTATTCAGTTGGCAATCTATGCACATACTGAAGACTGCAAACTGAGGACTGAAGACTTATAAAAAATGGAACATATAGAATTATTTTTTAAATCGGTATTTGTAGATAACATGGTGTTCGCTTACTTTTTGGGTATGTGTTCGTATTTAGCAGTATCTAAAAAAGTTTCAACAGCCGTTGGACTTGGAGCTGCGGTTATCTTTGTATTGGCAATTACAGTGCCTTTAAACTGGTTGTTAGATCAATATTTATTACAAGAAGGTGCTTTAACTTGGTTGGGGCCTGATTTTGCGGATTATGATTTAAGCTTTTTGTCATTCATCATGTTTATTGCAACTATTGCAACCATGGTACAATTAGTTGAAATTATTGTTGAGAAATTTTCACCTTCACTTTACAATTCATTAGGTATATTTTTACCGTTGATTGCTGTAAACTGTGCCATTTTAGGTGGTTCTTTATTTATGCAGTCTAGAGAAATTGAAACTTTGGGCTTAGCCTTAAATTACGGCATTGCTTCTGGAATCGGTTGGTTCTTGGCGATATTAGCCATTGCTGCCATTAGAGAAAAAATAAGATATAGTAATGTGCCAGCACCTTTAAGAGGTTTGGGAATTACATTTATCATCACTGGTTTAATGGCCATTGGCTTTATGAGTTTTGGTGGAATGCTTACTGGGGGCGAAGATGAAGCTACAGAAGAAAGTAAAGAAGATACGGTTGGGATGGTTTCAACAATTGAGACAACCAACGAACTCACAGATACAGATCTTAGTTTAGAATTAAAAGAAGATATCAATAAATAACCATTGCAGAATATGATATTAGCGGCAAGCACAGTAGGAACAGTTATAGCAACAGTAGCAGCGTTTTTGGTAGTGACATTATTGTTAGTCACATTACTTTTGGTAGTGAAACAAAAATTATCGCCATCTGGTCCTGTAAAGATTAAAATTAATGGTGAACGTGAAATTGAAGTCGCTTCTGGAGGGACATTATTATCGACTTTAGGAAGTAACAAGATTTTTTTACCATCAGCATGTGGTGGTGGCGGAACTTGTATTCAATGTGAATGTCACGTACTAGAAGGTGGAGGAGAAGCTTTACCAACAGAAACACCGCATTTCTCAAGAAAAGAATTAGCAGAAGGCGCACGTTTATCTTGTCAAGTAAAAGTGAAACAGGATATGGAAATCACCATTCCTGAAGAAGTATTTGGAATTAAGAAATGGGAAGCTACCGTAGTTTCAAATTATAACGTTGCAACGTTCATTAAGGAATTTGTAGTTGAAATTCCTGAAGATATGAATTACAAGGCTGGAGGTTATATTCAGATTGAAATTCCTGAGTGTGAAGTTAAGTATGCAGATATGGATATTACGGCGCATCCAGAAGATCATCCTGGAGAACCTGATAAATTTAAAGCGGATTGGGAAAAATTTGGTTTATGGCCGTTGGTAATGAAAAACGACGAGCTTGTAGAGCGTGCTTATTCAATGGCTTCTTATCCTGCAGAAGGACGTAAGATTATGTTGAATGTACGTGTGGCAACACCACCTTTTGATCGCGCTAAAGGCGGTTGGATGGATGTCAATCCTGGTATTGCATCTTCGTATATATTTAACCAAAAAGAAGGCGACAAAGTAACGATTTCTGGACCTTACGGTGAATTTTTTATCAATGAGTCCGATTCTGAAATGTTATACGTTGGTGGTGGTGCAGGAATGGCACCAATGCGATCGCATTTGTACCAATTATTTAGAACTTTAAAAACAGGACGTAAAGTAACTTACTGGTATGGAGGACGTTCTAAAGCGGAATTATTTTATATCCACTATTTTAGAGCGTTAGAAAAGGATTTTCCTAACTTCAAATTTTATTTAGCATTGTCCGAACCATTGGAAAGTGATAACTGGAAAGTAAAAGAGGATATTCACGATGAAGAAGGTGACGGTTTCGTAGGGTTTATTCATAATTGTGTTATCGATAACTATTTGAAACATCACGAAGCACCAGAAGATATTGAATTATATTTCTGTGGCCCACCATTAATGAACCAAGCGGTTCAAAAAATGGGTGAGGATTTCGGAATTCCGGATGAACACATACGATTTGATGACTTTGGTGGCTAATCGCTCAACGACATTTGACACAAATTGTTTTTCTACCCTTGGAGTAGAATTCAAATAAAACTTAAAACCAACTCAATTGAGTTGGTTTTTTTATGATTTAATATATGAAGTATTAATATTGAGGTTCGAGAGTTCGTTTTTCAAATCCAAACAAAACTGAACAATCCATAATATCCCTAATACCGTCCAAACCACATAGTAGGGCAACAACTTCACATAACCCATTGAATAGATCAGAATCATCCAAAGTTTCAGGTTTAAACAATGGTTTATGAGTTGTTAAATCATAACCACAACCAATTAAAAAAGCACGTTCAATTTGTAATAACTCAACAGGCGTATACCCATTAAACCGTCGGCCAAGATTCTGATGCACCAAGCCAACATAATTCAATTGGGTTGAGCCATGAAAATCGGTTAAATGTTTCCAGTTGTCTTTGTTGTCAAGAATATTTCCAACGGCACATTGCTTACAATCATCCGGATTTAAGGTCTTATTATGAAAAGCAGTGTAGAGTTTGTTAATGGCACTTTCAAATCGGAATGACGTTTTCATAGCTGTAGGATTATATTTTTCAAGATAAAAAGATACGAATAATTCACATAATCTTTAAATTCGAGTTATATCGATACGATAAATGGAAGCCTTTTTTATTGTGCTTAATGAACAAATTTAGACTACAAGAGAATTTTAAATTGGCGAAAGGAGTAGGCAACAGTAGGATATTTTATAATGTAATTAGTTATATTGTCATAGCGTTTGGCACGATTTAAGTCCACAGGGTCGATTGATGAAGTAACAATATATATGGTAACGGTTTTATGGGCTTCAATCTTTATAAACTCACCCAAAATCTGCCATCTATCCATTATTGGCATATTGTAATGGCTTCTTGTCCATTTTTAAATATCATAAACGAATTACAGAAATCCGAAAGTTCCATCAATCGCTTTGCGCCAAAAACAAAAATGGGGTCATCGTCGATAATACAGGCTACATCAATATTATTCATGTAATTTTAAATGGATAAAGAAGGTAGTACCTTCGTTAACTTTACTTGCAACTTCAACCTTGCCACCAATGGCTTCAATTTGATTCTTGGTTATAAATAGTCCTAATCCACGAGAATCTTCGTGTGTGTGGAAGGTTTTATACATACCGAATAACTTTTCGCCGTGTTTTTTTAAATCTATACCTTGACCGTAATCTTTTATTTCTAATACTACAAAATCATTTTTAATAGATGCGTGCAATTCAATTTTTGCTGCTTCATTTGGTTTCTTATATTTTATAGCATTAGTTAAAAAGTTGAGTAAAATACTATCTAAATAAGCCGGAATACCTTGAACCATAATATCGGGATTAATATCTACACTAACCGTTGACTTTGATTCTATAATTATTGCTGAAATATTTGAAAGTGCTTTATTTAAATTATCTAATAAGTTTAAAGGTTCGGTGGTTATATCGTTTTGAATATTTATTGCAGCAACTTGATTTAAGTTTTCTACAGTTTCTCCAAGCTGTCCTACCGCTTGTTCTATCAATGGAAAAATGTCATTCTCTGTAGTTTCTGGGAGATCCATTTTTACTATATCTAATAACATATCGAGATTGCCATAGTGCGATCTTAGATTATGTGATACAATATGCGCAAAATTTAATAAACGTTTATTTTGATCCTCTGTAGTGGTTAATAATTGTGAAATTTTTATACTGCTCTTTTTTATTCTTGTAAGGTCATTAATTTGAGCGACAAAATGTTGTGGTTGTCCTCGATCATCTCTAACAACTGAAGTAGATAATTGCGCCCATATGGTTTCACCACTTTTACTTATATAGCGTTTTTCGGTCTCGTAAAAGTCTAATTTACCACTCAACATACTCATCATGGCCTTATAACCTTTATTTAAATCATCGGGATGGGTAACATCCATAAATGTCAATTCTTTTATTTCGTCCTTGGTATAACCGAAAGTTTTACAAAGACTTTTATTAACATCGATCCAATGGCCTTCTAAATCTACTATAGCCATTCCGATTAATGCCGTTTCAAAAGTTCTACTTAATTGTTCTCTTTTGAATGCTAATGCCTTGGAGATTTTTGTTTTTTCATCAATATCTTGAAATAAGCCTTCTATTTTAACACATTTCTCCTCTTTAATTATGGGCTTACCAATTGCTCTTACCCATTTGGTTTTTCCGGTAGCGGTGACGATTTGTATTTCAATATCATAATCTTGATGCTTTTCAATACAATCCGTAAATACTTTAGTAATCATCTTGAAATTATCTCCCTTGTAAAAGGAGAGTCCAGACTCAAGCGTAGGCTCGTAATCTAAAGGCACTTCGTAGATTTTTTTTGTTTGGTCACTCCAATATCCTACTTCTAGCACAGGATAGTATTCCCATGTGCCAATGGCAGCATGTTTCTGAATAAAATTTAATAAGGAGAGCTCTTTACTTATTGGTAGTTTTGCTTCAGTAGTGTTCAAAATATGTAGGTTATTAAAATTAAGGGTATACAAATATAATTTTAAATTTCATAGATCAAAGCATTAAATGCAAAATTAACCGATAAACAAATCTTAATTGTAGGGATATTCCTATTATTTGTATTCCATGATTAAATAGACAGAAGTGGTTTCTCCTATATTTAGAACTTCGTGTGAGGTAATAGTATCTTTACTAAAGGTATACCCTGCTGGGACGTCAACGTCTCGTGTTCCTGTATCATCGGTAATTCTAAATTTTCCTCCAACTAAGGTATAGCCAACATGTGGGTTATGGTAGTGTTTTTCATGGCCTACACCTGGCTCAAAGGTGCATTTAAGGACTCTTAGTTCTTTGTTGTCTTCTAAGATTTCGCAAACTGCTTCGCCTTTCCAACCTGCTTCTAATGGGTCTGGTAATGGGTCTTTGTTTTTACAGTTTGACAGTAGAATAGCGAGAATTAAAATCGATTTTAAAATTTTTGGTGTAGTAATTTTCATTTATTGAATTTGTGTGCAAGATAATTCATTCAATTTTAAATTTTTGCTCTCATTGAGAATCGTTTATAACGTACAACTCGTGTCTTGTAGGAATTGGAGCAAGAAACTATTTTAATAAGTTTCCGTCCAGCCTCTATCTAATTAATTCTCTGCTTCTGCTAACTTTTTAGTATCTGCATACTGCTGAAATTGAATTATTTTACCATCCTTGAGTGTCCAAGGATGTACAACTTGCACTGTATAGCTTTTGCCGTCCTTAGAAATGATTTCGTAATTCAGGGTTGCCAACACTTGGTTGTTACTCATCTCATGTAGCTTTATATTTCTTAACCCAAAGAATTTGTACAGTTCTCCAAGTTTTATAAAAACTCCATGTAATATGGCTTCTGGTCCAATGTATGGATTATCAATCGCTAAGGAATTGCTTTCAGCTTCGTTCCATATAATTTTTACATCCATTAAATCTAAAACTTTAGGAATGTTCCCTTTTGTAAAAGCTTGATAAAGCCCATCTATTTCATTCAGATTAGTGTTTTCGGTTTTCGCGGTTTGTGCAAGACCATTTATATTAATTACACAAAGCAAAATGATTGATAATAATAGTTTTATAGTTTTATAGTTTTCATGTGTAATGGGTTTATTGATTCATATTAATTAGATTTATGCACTTCCAATTCAATCTCTATCATAAACTCTGGAATTGCCAATTCTTTGACACCTAGCCAAGAACCTGTTGGAAATTGTTTTTTGTAAATTTCTGTTCTGTAACCAGCGGCAGCTAAAAATTTGGGCATATTTGTAGTAAACACATCTTCTTTTACTACATCATCGAACGTGCAACCGTAATGTTTTAAAATTTTATCTAAATCGGCATAACAGTTTTTCATTTGTTGTGCCAAATCGCCGATGGCTGTCGGATTACCTTCATCATCCATACTCACGGCTCCAGATATTTTGATAGAATTTCCGATTTTTACCGCGTGCGAATAGCCATAAGCTTTTTCGACCTCTGGTCTTAATAGGAAGTATTCTGGTGTTTCCTTTTCAATAATCTTTGATTCTTCTTTTGTCTTTTGCTCACAACTTTGAATTGTGATTAACATTATGAGCATCATGATTAGCGTTAAATGATTGGTTTGTTTTTTTAGTGTTTTCATGATTTTGAGTTTAGTAAATGGGATTGAGTTTTTCATTTTTATAAATACACCTTTTAAATAAAACATTATAGGTTGTGTATGTTGATTTATAATGGTTTGATCCATTTGCAAGCTGACGTTTATATGCTTTAGCATCAAAAAAGCCTTTCGATGTTTGAATTAGTCCATTTTTATTTAAAGTCCATTCTTCAAATCCGCTAATGTTCACTTTATTACCAGTGCCATTAGGACCATTATTCATTCCAATTAAAGTCCAATAAAATCGGGTTTTATCTAAATTGGTAGTTAGGCTATCCATAGAAATCATCATATCGGGAAAGGTTTCCATAAACGCTTTAGCAACATTTGTTATTGCTGTTTTTCCTGTTGCTGTTGGTCCATTATTTATAGTTAATTCTCCGTCTTTAGCAAAAAATGAAGCCACAAAGTTTGGTCTTTGACTACCCCAAGATTGAGCATAACCACGAGCGAAAATTTCTAAATCATAGGTCTTTTCATTTTCCGGAATGTCTACTACTGTCCAAGAAATATTGAGTATTTTCCATTGCTCATCTACTTTAATAAATGTAAAATGGTTGACTTCTTTTAATTGTGGAATTCCCCATCTATAAAGAATACAATCAGCTCTAGCCAAAGCGACCTGGCCTTCAGTAATTAAAATATCATAATGGTTAGGTAGCTCTATGTAAGGGCTTCGTGCTCTCTTTTTAACACTTTCATAAAAATCATTTATAGCTATTTCAGAATTAGACCAAGTTCCATCTTTTAATCGGCTTATGCTAAGCATAGCATTATCAGAAACCATAACATCCAATGCATCAATATTATAATTTCCAGCATGAAATAAGAGACGCTCAACTGTTGCTTTTATATGTTCTTCATCTTCATTCACTTCTGTTGGTTTAGTTTCTGCAACTGGCATTTGAGATGATTCGGAACTGTCATCCTTTGATTTACAACCTGTAAGTGCAGAAAATATTATAACCGATAGTATTAGTTTTCTCGATGTGCTATTCATGGTTTTCTAATCATATTGTTACGGCGTAAACGATAAGTTTCTAAATAAAGCCAACTCCCATTAGTGAAAGTTAGCTTTATGATAGTTTTTCAACTCGTTGTTTTATACGTTTATTTATTTCGCAGTTAACAACGTTTGACTATAATATTCCATTTCAGAAATAATTTTTCCTTCTGCATCAAAACCATTACTTAAATGAAAAGGTACTTCAAGTTTCTTTTGGTCTGATTTTCGGATTAAATGGAAATTCCACCATGCCAGTACCTCGCGACCTTCACCCATTTCATATTCTAAATAATCTGGATAACCGATCATGTCGATACTTACAATTTCATAAGCGTTTAGAAATTGTTGCCAATTGGTTTTGGTTTCTGCTTTGGTAGATGATTCTCCAAACGTTTCATTGATATCGTAAAAAGTTGCATCGTCGCTATAATAACTTAAGCATTTATCAATATCGCCATTCTCAAAAGCATACATGGCTTTTCTTATAGTATTAATATTATCATGATGATTATATATTTTTCCATTGGTACGGTCGGTAAAACTTAACCCGATTTCGTTTAAAACATTATCATTGCCATAACTAATAATGGTTTTTATTTCATGATTTTTGGTCAATGTGTATAATCGATGAGCAGCCGCATTAATTTTTACACCTGTGTCTTTCTGCATCCCTTTTAATACATCCCAAGTCTGCACCCAAACTTCTCCATCCTTATTGTCTTTTTTATATTCAATGGCGTCGGCATATGACCCAGGGTATGTTTCTCTGGCATAATAATCGAGCTGATTGAAATACACCATTTGGTTGTTAAGAAAGGCTTCTTTATCCATGCCTTGGTCATTCGTTTTATTCGAAGTTCCATTATAGGCCTTAAAATCTTCCGTTAAATAACTCGCCATTTTAGTTTTGTCTCCAGCAATGGAGGCTTTAACAAATTCTTCAACAACATCTATTGTTGGGTGTTCAATATAGACGGTTCCATTTTCCTTTTGAGCGTAACTAATAAACGTACATAGCATTAGTGTTACAATGATCATTTTTTTCATAATATTTGGTTTTATGTCCACTTTTGGCGAACGAGTTAATGTTAAATTTTAAGAAAGCGATTCGGGACAAAAAGAACTTATGATCTAGACGTTAAGAATTATATTGTTGTAAAGTGTTTTCTACAGGCTGAAACGAAATTCCTAAATCTTGTATGGCCAATAGGTTTTTATAAATGATTTTAGGCTTGTTTCTTGGCGGTTGATTGTTCAGCATTAATGACACATCTGAAACCGAATAGGTCTCGCTAGACAACAAATAATTTTTACCATGTAAACCAGAAAGCGTTGCCGCTTTAAAAACACTTTTAGCGACATCTAGCACATTTACCATAGCTATTTCAATATCTTCATCATATAACATTTGAATAAAAGGATTGGGGACGATTTTATTTTTGAATACAAATTGAATGCCTGTAGAGGTAGAATCTCCACGATTAGATAAGGACTTACCCATAACCATTACTGGTGACACACTTACAATTTCTGTGTCTAAACTCGGATGATTTTTAATAAAATCATTAACCGTTTGGTTAGCGATGAATTTTGCTTGTAGATACGGGTGACTCTCTTCACTAGTAAATGACACGTCATTTTCACCAAAACTCTCCGAAACTGATTTTCCTCCTGCGGGTAACGGAAAGTTGGTATTATAAGCTGCAACAGACGCAAGGATAACCACCTTCTTAACGGAGGGTATGTCATTAATGCTGTCGAGAAAATTTTCAGTGCCTTTTATAGTTGGTTGAAATAGTTCGGTTTTTGCATCTTCAAAATCTAGTTGAAACGGTGTGCCACTATGGATTACAATATCGCAATCGGAAACGAACTGTTTTAATTGCTTCTTGTCCAAGACATTCAACTCACAAATGTGTAAGTTTTCAGCGTTTTCCATTGCCATAAGATGCTGATATTTATGTTTGTTAGAAATCGCCATTGTTGAGGATTTTACCTCAAAATTGTGTTCTAAGAATATTTTGGTGATATGG
Organism: Winogradskyella bathintestinalis; assembly: GCF_030407435.1. GTDB lineage: Bacteria > Bacteroidota > Bacteroidia > Flavobacteriales > Flavobacteriaceae > Winogradskyella > Winogradskyella bathintestinalis. The sequence continues at coordinate 983,385 of NZ_JASDDK010000002.1, read as the reverse complement.
CTTCCTATAAATCCTGAACCACCTATAATGCCTACTTTTTTCATTTTACTTGCCCGCAAAAGCGGGTATCTTTTTAGTTGTACAGATATTTACTTTTATAAAATTCCAATGGGAATCGGAAGTGTGTTCTTTTTTTATTCAGGTATAGAATCTGATAGCTTTTTGGCCGACTCAATTGCTTGAAGTTCTAATACCACCTCCGATGAATCCCAATAACCTACTTGTCTCACTATCTTTCCATCTACAAATTTGTAAGTGAGATGTATAGGTATTGTAATTGTCTTGCCGTTGGCAGCCATTGTAGCTTTCCATTCTAACCAACAGTTTACCCAAGTGTTTCCATCGTCGGTCACAACCATTTCATATTCTGGATCGTTATCTGTAAAACCACGTCTAGAATAATTTTTATCATTGGCTTTATGATAGGCGACGGTTTCCTTATAAGACATAAATTTGTCTTTAGAATTAGAGTTGAAAAATGTTTTAGCACTATCTGCATAAATGCTAGTGTCATATGTCTTGTCATTATAATTTTTGATGGCTTTCTTTACGGTTTCAATCTCTGATGATTGTTGCGTATAGCGTTCATCTTGGTTTTCGCAAGCCGTGAAGAGGATTATTGCAAACCCTAATAAAAGTATGTTTTTCATTGTAATTGTTTTTAAATTGTTTTGTAAACCATGATGGTCGTTACATTGATAATTTATTTTTAAATTATTGATGGGGCATGCTTAATTCAGTTTCAAGTGTATAGAGGTAACTCCAGATGTCATCTATAGTTGCCCTGAATTTTTCGCGAATATCTTTTGTTTTGGATTTGCCATGAACGCTTTCATAAATGTCCCAAACATTATCGGTATCGGTATCTAAGTCTGCAAAATTTTTGTAAGGTGATGACACAAAATAATCGGCGCCTTCACCACCCATAATACTATACCAGTAACCGCGTTTATCACCTTCTTTCTGATTGATGGCCGTGCTTACCGCCTTAATGACTTCATTAAAAACCATACTATTATTAACTTTGAAGCTGGTGACCCATACAATGGTATTATCTTCTAATGCTGCCGTTCGGCTTAATTCAGGTAACGATCTTGCCATATTGAACTCTGTACTTTCAATGTGAGGAGTAATGAAATCTAATGCTACCGTGCGACATGCTTTTCCAGCAGGATCTGCCTTGTCCATTGCTGCCCAATTTTCCATTATGCCAGAAAGAACATAAACATTGCCTTTGCCTTGTAAACGGTGCCAAACATTCCAAGTCTCGGTGCCGTTGTTCTCCTTATAACATTTGTTCCATTTTTTTACGCCTTCCGTGAATTTGGAATTTTCACCAAACTTTATGGTGTACTCAGTAAGATTCATAAGAACGCTTTCCTTCTCGTCTTGAGCAATGGAAACCGTTGGGGTAAACCATAGCATAATAGATAATACCACAATTGTTTTGATAGTTTTACTCACGCCACTTTTAAGGATTACGTGTTCGTGTAATTTTTTTGAAATTTTCATGATTAATAGTTTTTAGATGTGTGGTTGAAATAGAATAACAATCGATTGTACGTCTAAATAACTGATAATCAACAGAAATAAAAAGTGAATAAGGACGAATGCAAGCAATCTCTGTCCGAAAGGTGAGTTTTAATTATCGGAGGAGTTACTTAAAACCTGTTTTGTCGGAAAGGAATTATTTTGGTTCTATTGTGTTTTTAACCGAAACCTAAATAGTCTGCAATCTATTAAGCAGTTCTTCTTTTAAAGACTTACTCACCGGAATAGCTTTTTTAGCAATTACGATGTGGCTGGTTGCTATTTCGTCTATTTGGGAAAGATTGACGATAAACGAACGATGAACGCGTAGAAAATGTCGATTTGGTAATTTTTCATCCATATCCTTTAAGGTCATGACCAATAAGTATTCCTTGTCTTTTGAATATATTCTACAATAGTTCCGCTCTGCTTCTATATAATGAATGTCCTTTATATCTACCTTAACCATTTTTTCATGATGTCTTACAAAAATGCAATTGCTTAAAATAAAAGGGGTTAGTTTTTCTGAGTCGTTATTAAATTTGGGATCGTTTTCGTTTTGTTGTATCCGATCTGCGGTTAATTCAATGGCACGTTGCAGATCTAATTTTTTGAAAGGTTTAGAGATAAAAGCGTAAGGATGTGTTGCTTTTGCTCTATTGAAATGAGCGTCGTCTGCATTGGCAGTAAGGTATATAACTGGAATGTCATAAGATTTCTGCATGAGTTTTACCGTCTCAATACCATCGAGTTCACCTTTTAAATTAATATCCATTAGAACGATATCTGGTTGCTCTGTCTTAATGCAAGACAACGCTTCTTGCGCTCTTGGAATGATACCGATAACATCATAGCCTAAAGTAGATAGCTGAAGCGAAATATTAGCAGCAATAATCATTTCGTCTTCAACAATCAATATTTTTATAGGCTGATCCATTACGCAGCTTTTTGGTGTTTGAATTCAAATGAAATGATTGTCCCCTTGAGATTGTGCTCTTCCATAGTACCATTGAGTTGCTGGGTTAGCAATTGCACAAGTTGTGTTCCAAAACCCGTCCCCTTTGGTGTAATTCCAAAGACTTTTCCAACACCATTATCGGCGACTTCTAAATGCAGAATGTCATTTGTTTTTTGTGCTAATTGAATCGATATTTTACCAGAATCGTTTTTTGGAAAAGCATATTTCAGTGCATTGGTTAATAGTTCGTTCACGATTAAGCCGATAGGCACGGCTGTATCTAGATCTAATTCCAGTTCGTCCATGGCACATTCTATTTTAATTTTATCTTCCGCATTAAACGCATCCAAAATTCCATCACTTAAATTCAAGAAGTAATCCTTCATCTCTATAGCGCCTAGATTGGTACCTTGATAGAGTTTCTGATGAATGATCCCCATGGATTGCACGCGGTTTTGGCTAGCAATCATAGCATCTTTTGTAGCGGAATCTTCTAAATGTGCGGATTGCAAGGCTATTAAACTTTTTACCATTTCAAGATTGTTTTTTACCCGATGATGAATTTCTTTGAGCAACAATTCATTCTGCTTGTTCTTGGTATCTAGTTTGGTATTTAAAACCTGTAGTGCCTGACGCTTTTTTCGGATATTTTTGGCACTAAAAAACATGTCGATTAAACTAAAGGCTAAAATAGCAGCAATGGCAATATATAAGAGTTGCGTTTTCCGTTGTTGGGCAATTTGCGTGTGTTGGGCTTCAATGGTTTTGTCTTTTTTTTCGGTTTCAAACTGTGTCATTAATTGTGACATAGTTTTGTCACTTTCAATTTTGGCGACACTATCTCGCATCTCTAATGTTTTTTTCTGATATTCTAAGGCCTTGGGATAATTGTTTAATTTCTCATATATGGTACTCAAATGGTGGTAATTTTCAGTAAGATTGGAAACATCACCATGATTTTCTTGCGTAGCTACCGTTTGCAGTTGGTATGTTAAAGCTTCAGTATAATTATCTAATAGTAAATTTATCTCACCCAAATTAGCGGTAATGACATATATAGCGTTGTCATAATCAACTGCTTTTGCTTTCGTCATAGCTTCTTCATAAGCTACTTTCGCTTCCTTGTAATCCCCTTTGCGTTTCAATGCATTGGCACGATTATTAGAGAAATTTATTATATCGAAAATGGAAAAATTAAGGGATTTGGCTAAGTCTAGTGCAGCATCATAATATTCAAAAGAGGCTTCGTTATTACCCATAGCTATTTGGGTGTCGCCAGCAGCTGTGTAGGCATAGGCCAATTCTGTTTCAAGGTTATTTTGTTTACACAATTCAATCGTTTTTAGGGCATATGCATAAGCTTCTTTATATTTGCCTTGATTAGATAAATCTTCTGAAATCCGATTGTAAGCGCCAGCAATTCCCAATTTATCATCAATAGATTCCATAAGTTTAAGCGCTTTCAAATCCACAGTTAAGGCGTCTTCAATTTGACCCTTTCGCTTATGCACCCATCCGATTTTAAAATAGGTTGTCGCTTGGCCTTTTTTATCATTAATAGCCGTATAGCCCTTAAGCGCTTTATCAAAATTTAGAGAAGCCGAATCTAGATCCAATAAATTGGCGTGCATGCGCCCTTGCATTTCGTAAAATTTAGGTTGCCAGGTTCTGTGTTGGCTTTGTTCTGCTAAATTCGCACCTTTAACGGCAAAGGTTTTGGCTAAATTCAAATCATTTTGAAAGGCCTCATCTACAAGCTTGCTTAAAATTTCTAATTTTTTTTCGATATTCGTTTCGCGCTCCAAGGTCGTGGTCAGACTGTCAATAACGCTATTTGATGTGTTTTGAGAAGAGGCTTCTTTGTTAATGCCAAACAGAACTATTATTAATAGTACAACAATTGATGGTTTGTAGTTAATCATAAGTCTTTAGTAAAGTGGTTGTTATAATAAAGACTTGAAGCTTTATAAAAGTAATAAAAAAAAGGTTATGAACTGATTTTGAGTTTTTTAAAGTTTTGATTTACGTTTTCTTACGGGAGCGAAAAGTTATTTTATTATTCTAGGGCATCATTTCGGCTAGAAGTGTGTATTTAGATTAAAGCCTTAGTTCACCACTATTACCTTTTGGCACGATGAAAGATGATGCCGAGATTTCTGTTTCAAATGATATGTTTGTGGTTGCTCAATATGTGAGGTTTAAGCAATATTCTATTAACACAAGATAAATTGACATTCAATTTGTTATGAGAATTCTTTTAAATGCTGTTAAATTCGGAAATAACTATTCAAGGTTTTATCTTTGCTAGTACATAGATAGATTCCGAATTTATGGTTTGTCCATTAGAAAATTATGGGATCATAAAAAAATCTATTAACTCTAGTATCATTAGGAATCTGTTTTACACGGTTTAAACGCTATTTATATTGAATAATAAAATATGTCTAAAATTTTAACACCTCAAGAAGTACATAACCTGGCCATGAATCATGTTGGTAAAGATTTAGAAGCACGTGGTTTTGAATTTGTAGCCATTAATAGTAAACTTAAACGTCACCCACAATTTGTCTGTATTGATAAAAATAGTCAGTACTATTTTGTGGTGGTTCGCGCTGTAATTTTGCCAGACAATCCGAATAATTATGATGTGGTTTGGATGGAAACTTTTAAAAAACATGCTTTTGAAAAAGATGCCAAAGTACTCTACGCAGGTGTTGGCTTAGGAAATCCTGATGGTGAAAATTTACCGATTTATTTGAACCAAGAATATTTAATAGAATATAACGGGATTCAAGTTATAGAAATGAATTTGAATTAGTTAGTTAACCCATTTGGCTGAGCGCCCTTCATGTAATATTTAAAAATTGATGAAAAACTTATTTTATCTTACTCTTATTCTAACCTTTTTTTCATGTGAAAAAGAACCTAAAAACATCAAATTATCTGGTCCTGTTTTTGGAACGGCCTATAGTGTTCAGTACCATTCTGATAATGAGGTCAATTACCAAAAGCAATTTGATAGTCTTTTTAATGTAGTCAACCAATCGATGTCTACCTATATTCCTGATTCAAAAATTTCGAGATTAAATAGAGGAGACGATGTTGCAGTAGATGATCATTTTATACGGGTTTTTAATAATGCCAAGCAAATTTACAGAACAACAGAAGGAGCTTTCGATCCTACCATTGGTGCCGTTGTAAACGCTTGGGATTTTGGACCAGAAGGTAAATTAACCAACATAGATAGTACAGCTATAGATAGTTTAATGAAATCGGTTGGATTTAATAGAATGGGATTAAAAAATGATAAGATTATAAAATCAAATGCCTCTTATTTAGACTTTAATGCTATCGCTAAAGGTTACGGTGTGGATGTCATTGGTGAATTTTTAGAACAAAAAAATATTACAGATTATCTGGTAGAAATAGGCGGGGAAATAAGAACAAGAGGTATTAATTTCGAAAAAAATGCGGCTTGGAAAGTCGGTATCGATGACCCAAATTTTGAGGGAGATATGTCTTATTCTAAAGTAATTTCGTTACAAGATGAGGCTATGGCGACATCAGGAACATATCGTAAATTTAAAATAGATGAGAATGGTAATCGCTATGCACATATTATAGATACTAAAACAGGTTATCCAAGTAAAACCAATATTCTTAGTGTTTCGGTAATAGCAAAAGATTGCATGACAGCAGATGGATATGCTACAGCATTTCAGTCCATGGGAATTGATAAAGTAACTCGACTTCTAAAATCTCATCCGGAGCTAAAAGTCTATTTCATTTATGAGACAGAAAATAAAGCCCTTAAAACCTTGTCTTTAAATAATTTTCCAGAATAAATTAAACGGGTTTTCATAGTAATGCTTCAGATGTATAAACTCTCGATACCTAAACGGAAATGGTTTTTAAAAAGTATTAACCAATACCAACAACCAACCTATTACCAGTAATAATCCGCCCATTGGTGTAATTGGCCCTACAAACCGAAGCTTTTTCCCTTTAGCATCAGATAAAACTAAACCATAAATACTAAAGGAGAATAGTATTATTCCAATAGTAAAGCACCAATACGTTGCTGAGGTTACGTGAGTTTTGCTAAGACCTAATACTAATAATACGATGGAATGATACATCTGATATTTTATACCAACTTCAAAGCTATGTAATTGTTCTGTCGATAAAATTTTCTTTAAAGCATGAGCTCCAAAAGCCCCAAAGATTACGGCGAGCATGCCGAGAAGTGCACCTGTAGCAATTATAATATAATGTGTCATTAGAGTCAATTTTATTATTTATAAACTACAGGAATAATTTCACCTTTAGCCAAACGATATTTATCAATGTCTTCATCGGAAAGATTTGCTGTATAATCAACTTCTTCAACGGTAAAACCAATAGAACGAAGTTTATTAAAATAATCACGACCATAAACCCGAACGTGATCATATTGACCAAAAATCTTAGCACGTTCATCTCTATCCGTAATAGAATCGTCTTCAAAAGTATTCGCACGATTTAAATCTTGCGGAATCTGGAAAACACCCCATCCGCCAGGTTTCATAACTCTGTAAAGTTCTTGCATCGCTTTGGTATCATCGGGTATATGTTCCAATACATGATTGCAAAGAATAACATCGTAACTATTATCTTCAAAAGGTAAATCGCAAATATCAGCCTTCACGTCTGCAATAGGCGATAATAAATCGGTTGTAGTATATTCAATATTTTTAAGCTGCCTAATGCGCTGTAAAAAACATTGTTCTGGAGCAAAATGAAGTACTTGTAATGCTGAGCTCTTTTCAGAAGCTCTTGAAAACAAATTAGTCTCATTCTTTAAGTACAGCCAAAGTAACCTATGCCTTTCCAATGAAAGGGTAGAGGGAGACAGAACATTGGGGCGTTGTTTGCCATAACCATAAGGTAAAAATGTTTTAAAACTTTTGCCATCTATAGGATCTGTGTAGGTATTTCCCTTTAAGAAAAATGCTAAAATAGGACGAACTAGATAGCTAAGCCTAATTAGAAGAGGTCTTGGAACAATATTCAGAATTAATTTGAAAAGATTCTTTAACACGAATTTCACGAATTTTTACGAATCATTAAAGAACGATTCTTTTGTATTTTAAACTACCCTTGCCAAAGTTAATGAGACGTCCTAATTTTAGTTTTAATACAGCTAATTAATTTATTTAACATAAGCCGAAACCAAACAATCAATTGTCTTGTTTTATTTTATAATCGATTACAAAATCAGCTTTATATTTATGAGGTAATATATTTACTTTGTAACTAATTGGGCATTTTTATTCTCTGGAATATTCAATACCGTTGTCAATAAATTTATTTTCTAGAACATGAGCATATATCATCATTAGATCCCCTTCCTAATTGACTAAGTACTGCCATGCAAATTTCAATTATTTTATCAGCCTCTTCTTAGTATATTAATTTGGATTAAGATTAGTGCAATTCGTGTCTAATTTTTATCTAAAGCACAAAAGCATTCTTTCTAAAAGCATCCTCTTCATCAGATACAATTCCTAAAGCCTCATGCACATATGCAAAAGTTGAAAGTATTTCTGGATGCCCATCTACAATAGCAATGTCGTGTTCAAAATGAACACTTGGTTTACCATCTTGGGTAACAATAGTCCAACCGTCTTTAAGTTGTTTTACTTTATGAGTTCCTAAATTTATCATCGGTTCGATAGCAACGACCATACCTTCAACAAACTTTTTACCACGACCTCGACGACCATAATTTGGCATTTCAGGATCTTCGTGCATCTTTCGACCTAAACCATGACCAACCAATTCTCTTACTACACCATAACCTTCAGCTTCACAATATTGTTGAATTGCAAAACCAACATCACCGACGCGATTACCTTTTTTCAATTGTTCTATTCCAATATAGAGCGATTCTTTAGTTATTTTAATAAGTTTTTTGGTTTCTTCAGCAACATTCCCAATTTCAAAGGTGTAAGCATGATCACCATAAAAGTCATTCATTAAAGCACCACAATCTACTGAAACAATATCTCCATCTTTGAGGGGGATATCAGTAGGTAAGCCATGTACCACAGCCTCATTAACACTACATAATAATGTGGAAGGGCAATCGTAAAGTCCTTTAAAACCTGGTAATGCACCATGGTCTCTAATAAATTCTTCAGCTAAAGTATCTAAATGATTAGTGGTGACACCTTCTTTTATTTCTTTAGCCAACATACCTAAAGTTTTAGATACAATTAGCGCGCTCTGTCGCATTAATTCAATTTCTTCTGCTGTTTTTACTATAATCATGTTTCAAAATATTCAGCGGCAAAGATAGGTAATTATATATGTTTTAAAAATTCGTTAGAACATGATAAATAACAGTTTATTTTAAAACTTTCTCCTATAAATTTGACCTTTAAAATTTGATATGCCATGTATAAAACTGTATCCGCTGAAGACGCATTAAAAGTCGTAAAATCTAATAACCGTGTATATATCCAGGCCGCTGCTGCTGCACCACAATCCTTAATTAAAGCGCTCTCTTCACGACATGAAGAGTTGAGAAATGTTGAAATTTGCCAGTTGCATACTGAAGGTGAAGCTCCTTATGCAAATCCGGAATTTAAAGATAGTTTTCATGTGAATTCATTTTTTGTTGGAAAAAATGTAAGACATACTCTAAAGGCAGGAAACGGGTCATATACTCCAGTCTTTTTAAGTGAATTACCTCGACTTTTCCAACAACGTATTTTAGAACTCGATGTGGTGTTGATTCATGTTTCCATACCAGATCGTCATGGTTATTGTTCGCTGGGGGTATCTGTTGAAGCCTCTTTGGCTGCTATTGATAATGCAAAAACAGTCATAGCACAAGTGAATCCGAAAATGCCGAGAACACATGGAGCTGGCATAATCCATACTTCTGAGATTGATTATTTTGTAGAGTCAGATGAAGAACTTCCTACACATAGTGTTGTAGCTCCTAATTCTATTGAAAAAAAGATTGGAGCATACGTTGCAGATTTAATAGAAGACAGAAGTACACTGCAAATGGGAATTGGATCTATTCCGAATGCTGTTTTAACTCAGCTTACTAATCATAAAGATTTAGGACTACATACCGAAATGTTTTCCGATGGAGTGATAGATTTAATTTTGAATAATGTTATAAACGGAAATTACAAAAAAATTAATCGCGGTCGAGCACTTTCAACCTTTTTAATGGGGTCTAAGCGACTCTACGATTATGTCGATGATAATCCGTTTGTAGAAATGCGTGCATCAAATTATACAAATAACGCCGCATACATTAAGCAGAATCCTAAAATGGTAGCTATAAATTCTGCCATAGAAGTTGATTTAACAGGTCAGGTTTGTGCCGATTCTATAGGTTCTAATATTTACTCTGGAGTTGGTGGACAGATGGATTTTATTAGAGGAGCGTCGTTAAGTCAAGGAGGTAAAGCCATTATAGCATTACCCTCTGTAACTCGTAATGGTATAAGTAGAATAGTTCCGACATTAAAACCTGGAGCGGGTGTAGTTACCACGAGAGCACACGTGCACTATGTAGTTACCGAATATGGAGTAGCTAATTTATATGGAAAGACTATTAAGAACAGAGTGAAAGCATTAGTCGATATTGCACACCCAGATCATAGAGAAACTATAGAAAAAACTTACTTTGAATTATTAAAAGAAGTTGTTTAAAACTGCCACCATTTTTTAGGTGCAGCTGGAATGTTTGGTTCCTCGTTGGTAATAAGTTGATAAACTTCTCCCCAACCTAGAATGCCACCAATATTACGATCATCTATAAAAAGATCGGCATGAATTTTTCTACTTCTACTATAATCAAATTTTTCTTCGGGGAAACTTGCATTTATGGCATAAAATTCGATACCGTTTTCTTTACAGAAATCTACAGCTTCCTCTAATTTGGCACCACATCTGTAGGTCCATAAAATCAACCGATGACCATCCTCTTGAAGTCGTTTTAAGGTTTCAAAAGCAAAAATTCGTGTCTTTCCAATTTTTGGATAGGCATCTTCAACAATGGTACCATCGAAATCTACGGCTACTATTAATCTATTATTAAAATTCATGCTAAAAGTTATTCTGGGACAAAGTTATAAAAATAAGAAGCTTATACAAGACTTTGTTGCGTCATAGCCTTGGGTTGGGGGATTCCCATTAATTTTAAAATGGTTGGGGCGATATCTCCTAATATACCATCTTTAATTTCTTTTAATTCGTTGTCAATTAGGATTATAGGCACCGGATTAGTGGTGTGTGCGGTATTTGGTGTACCATCTGGGTTTATCATGGTTTCGCAATTACCATGGTCTGCAATTAAAATTGTGGTGTAATCATTGTTAATTGCTGTGGTGATTACATCTTGTACACAATGATCTACATGTTCGCATGCTTTAATGGCAGCCTGCATATCACCTGTATGCCCAACCATATCTCCATTAGCAAAATTAAGACATACAAAATCCACGTCCTTTTTTTCTAATTCGGGAATTAATGCATCACGTAATTCATAAGCACTCATTTCTGGTTTTAAATCGTACGTAGCTACTTTTGGGGAATTTCTTAAAATTCTGGTTTCGCCATCGAAAGGTTTTTCCTGACCTCCAGAAAAGAAGAATGTTACATGAGGATATTTTTCTGTTTCAGCAATTCTAATCTGTTTTTTGTGATGTTTTTCTAGAACTTCACCTAAAGTTTCTGACAAATTATCCTTCTTAAATACAACATTGATGTCCTCAAAATTATCATCATATTTTGTAATTGTTACATAATAAAGATTCAGCTTGTGCATATTTTGCTCATGAAAATCTTTTTGAGACAATGCTTCGGTTAATTGGCGACCACGGTCCGTTCTAAAATTAAAGAAAATGACAACATCGTCTTCTTTAATTGTAGTTACAGGCTGGTTGTTGTCATCTGTAACTATTAGCGGTTCTATAAATTCATCTGTAACATCATTATCGTAATTACTTTGAATAGATTTTAAAATATGCTGAGTTTTTTCTCCTGATCCATGCACTAAAGCGTCGTAAGCTAATTTTACACGGTCCCAACGTTTATCTCTATCCATAGCGAAATAACGACCAGTAACAGTTGCTAATTGTGCAGAGGTTTTGCTTAAATGATCTTCTAAATCGGAGATAAATCCATAACCCGATTTTGGATCTACATCTCTACCATCGGTAAACGCGTGCACATATACTTTTTCTAAACCGTAATCTTTTGTAGCATCTAACAAACCAAAAAGATGGTTGATGTGAGAATGTACTCCTCCGTCGCTAACTAAACCCAATAAATGAACGTTTTTATTATTGGTTTTAGCATATTCAAAGGCAGTTTTTAAGACGGGTTCTTCACGTAAAGTTTTATTTTTTACGGCTAAATTTATTTTCACTAAATCTTGATAAACAATTCTTCCTGCACCTAAATTCATGTGTCCAACTTCACTATTTCCCATTTGACCTTCAGGTAAACCAACATGTAAACCATCGGTTCTTAAACTTGCACTTGGAAATTTAGTGTATAGTGAGTCTATAAATGGAGTTGCTGCATTGTCTATAGCCGAGACTTTAGGATCTGGAGATTTCCCCCAGCCATCTAAAATCATTAAAATAACCTTTTTGTTCATTTCTAAGTTTTAAGTGAATCCAAAGATAACAGATACATTTCTATAACATCTTAATCACACAAAAAAAAATGAAGAATTAAAGGTTTTTTGTGTTATGTCGATCGCAAATCGTGACTCATCTAAGTGGTTTTTAGAAACCCTTAACATATAAGTTCTAAAACGTTAATATAATGTTATAAGCCTTCTGTTGGTGTAACAACTAATATGGTATATCGTCTTTATAGTATATCAAAAAACAAATCAAATCAATTAAATTTAAAATCTTTCATCATGAAAAAAACAGCAATCATTTTAGCCTTAGCATTGGGCTTTTCAATCAGTAATGTAAATGCATCAAACCAATTATTAACTTCTGAAATAACAGAGACCATTGGTCAATCGACGAAAATTAGCCCTATTTGTAAAGCAGTTGCCACAGGCAATACAGAAGAAGTTAAGAGGCTATTGAATAATGGAGTTGATGTGAATGCCAAATCTAATGGCATGATGCCTATTCATTATGCTGCAATGCATAATCGTGTAGAATTAATTAAAGTTTTAATATCAGCTGGCTCTAAAATTCATCATGCGTGTGACAAAGGCTATACAGCCATGCAACATGCAGAACGAACTAATGCTGTAGAGGCATCAGAATTTTTAAAACGTTTTAATAACAAAAATGTCTGGAAATAGACAATTGTTTGGGTTAGTTAGTTAGTTAGTTAGTTAGTTAGTTAGTTAGTTAGTTAGAGAAAGCATCTTTTAAGATGCTTTTTTTTGTGAATAAATTTTAACGATTTATCTGAGATTATGGCTTTGGGTTTTAAATGTAAGTTATCCTTATCAGTTTCAACTTTCATTTTTTTTGATGTGCAAAAAATATTATTCTTTTAAAAGCTTTAATTTTACAGTTATTATTGTAAAATGAGTTATTTATTCAAAATTATTCCAAACGAAAATCTAGATCAAATTATTCCATTAGTATACGCGCTTAACGATAGCAAAATAAGTAAAGCATTACTGGAATCTCGATTTAGCGAAATTAAACATCAAAATTATGAATGTGCTGGTGTTTTTGTAGATAATGATTTAGTTGCCATTACAGGCTTATGGTTTTGTACACGTCATTATATTGGAAAAACAGTAGAATTAGATCATGTTTATATTAAACCAGAATATAGAAATAAAGGTTTAGGTAAACAATTTATGTTATGGATTCAAAACTATGTTTTAGAAAAAGGTTGTAATTCAATGGAATTAAACACTTACGTGCAAAATAATCCGTCGCATAAATTTTATTATAATGAGGGATTTAATATTTTGGGGTATCACTTTCTGAAAAAATTGTAAATCATTTCAAAAAACTTAAATCAGAATTAGTGCCAACTTCATAAGGGGGTTTATTATACTCAAAAATTCTAGCGTCTAGTGTGCCTTTTAAAGTTAAACTATCGCCTGTAACTTTAATCCAGCTACCTTCGCGCAAACCGATAACAGGTTGAGAATTATACGCATGAAATTCTTTTATACGTGTCTCTCTTGTTTCTCCCATGTGCGTACTGCCTTTAATAGGATCTAGATAATGAGGGTTAATATTAAATGGAACTACCCCCAACGTTTTAAAACTAGGTGGATACATAATTGGCATATCATTGGTTGTATTCATAGTTAAACCACAAATGTTACTACCAGCACTGGTACCAAGATAAGGGATACCATTTTTTATTGCATTTTTAATAGGTAACAATGCCTCATTTTTATAGAGTTGAGAAACCAATACAAATGTGTTGCCACCACCCACAAATATACCTTGTGCGTTTTCGATGGCGCTTTTGGTATTTTTAAATTCGTGAATGCCTTTTACTTTTTTACCTATAGCCTTAAAGGCTTTTGCCGCCGTTTTTGTATAATCATCGTGAGAAATACCTCCTGGCCTTGCGTAAGGGATAAATAAAATTTCATCTGCCGTTTTAAAATGAACTTTAAGTTCATCTAACAAATACTCTAAATAACCACTACCATGTATTGTAGAAGTGCTTGCAATAATAATTGATTTCAAAATAAAATTCTTTTTTTGTTAAAATAAAATTTCTTCGGCTAAATGAAAAATTAAAATCTTAAATTAATAAGAAATTTCGGAATAAAATCATTTAACATAAGTTTGCGATCTTTATTAGATGTCATTACAAATATAAAACCGAACTTTATATTACTAACTAAAACTTTATACCATGAAAAGATTAATACTCATCATTTGTTGTTTTTTTGCATTGACTGCATTTAGCCAAGATATAAAAAGAACACCCATAAATGGTAAAATCATTGTCACTACAGACGATAAGGAAGGAGTAACCGTTTTTAATACATCATCTAATAAAGGTGCTATTACTGATAAGGACGGATATTTTAAAATTAATGTAGCCTTAAATGATGTCATTCAATTTGGCGCATTACAATTTAAGGATTTTACAGTATCGATAACCGAGGAAGTTATAAAATCTAAACGTTTAACTGTAATACTTGTTGAGGAAGTGAACAAGTTAGATGAAGTGGTTATACTGCCTTTTGATCTTACGGGAGATTTAAACACAGATTTAGACAACGTAAGAACATATAATGTAAGCTTAGATGATGTTTATTTTGGCTTAGATAATATTGAGGATTTCGAATTTAGTGCCGATTATAAAACCAAAGCCGATAATTTAGCTTTTAATGAATACAATCCGCAAATGGGTAATATGCTGAATTTGGTTAACGTCGCTGGTTTTTTAATTAAACAAGTTGTAAATATTGAAGGGTCTAATCTGGGAACATTGAAATATAAGACTGAAAAGGAAAAACAAATGCAAGAAAGAACTCCTTTTAAACAGGCCTTAGATACTTATAGCATAAATTATATTCATAATAATTTTAATATTCCTTTAGATCAAGTTGAAGCCTTTACTGATTATGTAGAAAACAAGGGGGTAGACCAACGATTGTTTGAGGAAGATAAGGAGTTACAATTGTTAGAACGTATTTCTCAATTGAGTAAATCGTTCTTAAAGGAAACAGGTGAAGAGGATTAAAACGCTTTTTTTAATTTCGACACTTTTTATTTTTAGTGTTGCCAATGCACAACGGCAAGATATTACTGGTCAACTTATAGCTAGTGATGAGGTTGAAGGACTTCATATACTCAATAAAACAGCAGTAAAATATACAATATCAGATGATGATGGCGGTTTTGTGATTCCTGCAAAAGCTTTAGATACTTTAATCATTTCTGGTGTTAAATATCAAAAACAAGAGTTTGTGATTACGTCATCTATAATGGAATTAGGGCAATTTAATGTGCAACTGATAGAAAACATTAATGCACTTAACGAAGTTATTGTCGGCAAAATCTTAACCGGAAGTTTAGAGTCTGATTTAGAAAACTCAGATGCCAAACCCGAAATTAATTTCTATGATTTAGGTATTCCTGGTTATAAGGGCAAACCTTTAACACAAAACGAAAGAAAATTACACGATGCTGATGCTGGGCCTATGGGATATATCGGATTGGGAGCTGGTGTGAATTTGCATAAATTGTTGAATACGATCAGTGGCAGAACAAAAAAACTCAAAGCAATAGTTGCGCTAGATACTAAGGATAATTGTATGAAACGCTTAAGAGATAATTACCAAGATTATATTTTTAAAAATGATTCCTTGGCTGAAAATTTACGTACTGAATTCTTTTTATTTTGTCAAGAAGAT
Source organism: Winogradskyella bathintestinalis (assembly GCF_030407435.1). GTDB lineage: Bacteria > Bacteroidota > Bacteroidia > Flavobacteriales > Flavobacteriaceae > Winogradskyella > Winogradskyella bathintestinalis. Next base: position 967,507 of record NZ_JASDDK010000002.1, on the reverse strand, counting down.
GCCGCTTTTATAACCTTATGTAATGCTAACAATGATTTAAAACTTCTCGAGTTCTTACAAGATAAGTTAAAATCTTATAATAAAAATAGAGAATCCGTTACTAAAGAGTAATTTTGGAATACTTTTTGAAAATGCCTTAAACAACGCGACTACAGAACATGAGATCACTTTATTTTATACTTACATTAATAATATTTCCTATTGTTATTTCGAGCAGTGCAAATCACGAGTATTACGTTAGCGTGACAGAAGTTGAATATGTAGAAGAACAACAAAGCCTTCAAATCATAAGTCAAATTTTTATAGACGATTTTGAAACCTTATTACGTAAACGTTACAACGAGAATCTAACGCTCCATCCAGATAGTGACGCTAAAGTTATAGAAAATTATATGAAACGTTACTTAGCGGATAAATTAAAAATTAAGGTGAATGGTAATGACGTAAATTTTAACTTTATAGGAAAAGAATACAAGCAAGATATTACGTATTGTTATCTTGAAATCAAAAATATTTCAAACATCAAATCTATTGAGGTAATTAATTCACTTTTATTCGATGTTTTACCAGAACAACAAAACATTGTAAGATTAAAAATTTTTGAAAGGAATAAAAGTTTTTTATTGCTTCCAAACAATGATAAATGCATGTTAAACTTTAACTAAAATTATGTTAAAGCCGAGCTAAATTACTATTTTAGGCATCATTTTAAAAATCAATACGAGCACAAACTATCTTAAATAAGTTTACCGTTTGAATTGTTGATAATTTAAAATGTTCCTTTAAATTTATTATCAAATAATTAAACATTCCCATGAAAATTTTGAAGTATTTCTTTTGCGCTTTTCTGTTTGTTTCAGCGAGTACATTTGCTCAGAACGAAACAAAACCAGAACGTCAACCTGGTCACACCAACCAAAACAAATTCAAACAATTATACGATGAGTTTGCTACTCCAAACATGTTTAGAACAGGTTCTGGAGCACCAGGCCCAGCTTATTATCAGCAGCAGGCTGATTATAAAATGGATATTGAAATAGATGATGTTAATGCAAAATTATATGGTAATGAAACTATTACCTATACGAACAATTCACCAGATGCTTTAAAATATCTTTGGGTACAATTAGATCAAAACATGCGTGCTGAAGATTCTAAAACTCCACTAATAAATAGTTCGGGTATTCGTCCGGTTACTACATCCGATAGAGCGGTGTCTTCTTATTTACAAGAACCTTTAGATAGAGGTTTTAATATTGAGCATGTCAAAGACGTAAATGGTAAGAATTTACCGCACATGATTAATCGTACAATGATGCGTGTGGAGTTACCTAAAGCTATGAAAACAGGAGATAAGTTTTCTTTTAAAATTAAATGGAATTACAATATTAATAATCACGTAACGGAAGGTGGGCGTTCAGGCTATGAATATTTCGCTGAAAATGATAATAAAATATATGTAATGGCTCAGTTTTACCCTCGTATGGCAGTTTACAATGATGTAGAAGGCTGGCAAAATTCTCAATTTTGGGGACGCGATGAGTTTGCATTACCATTTGGAGATTTTGATGTAAATATTACGGTACCTGCAGATCACCTTTTAGACGGAACCGGATTTTTAATAAATCGAGAAGAAGTTTTTACTAAAGAAATGATGAAACGTTATAATAAGGCAAAAAAATCTTATGATGAGCCGGTTATGATTGTTACACAAGCAGAAGCTGAAAAGGCAGAAAAGAGCAAAAGCACCAAGAAAAAAACTTGGAAATTATCGGCACAAATGGTGCGTGATTTTGGTTTTGCGACATCGCGTAAATTTCTATGGGATATGATGGCTGTAAAAATTGGTGATAAAGACGTAATGGCTGTATCTATGTATTCTAAAGAAGGGAATCCTTTATGGGAGCAATGGTCAACAAAAGCAGTAGCGAGTACATTAAAATCATATTCACGTATGACTTTTGATTATCCATACCATAAAGCTATTTCGGTTCATGCACCAATGGGAATGGAATATCCAATGATTTGCTACAACTTTGGACGTCCAGATAAAGATGGAAATTATTCAGATAGAATTAAATTCGGAATGATCGGAGTTATTATTCACGAAGTAGGTCATAACTTCTTTCCAATGATTGTTAATAGCGATGAGCGTCAATGGACATGGATGGATGAAGGACTTAATACTTTCGTGCAATATGTAGCAGAACAAGATTTTGGCGAGTGGTATCCAGCTGCACTTTCTGAAGGGCAAGACAAATACCCGTCTAGAAGAGGACCTGCTAAAAATATTGTAAGATATATGGGCGGTAATCAAGATTTTATAGCGCCAATTATGACTAAAGGCTTAAATACTTATCAGTTTGGTAGCAATGCTTATAGCAAGCCTGCCACCGGATTAAATATTCTGAGAGAAACAGTTATGGGGCGCGAATTATTTGACTATGCTTTTAAAGAATATGCCAACCGTTGGAAATTTAAGCATCCGACACCAGAAGATTTCTTCCGTACTATGGAAGATGCCTCTGCTTTTGATTTAGATTGGTTTTGGAGAGGTTGGTTCTATACTACAGATTACACAGATATTGGTGTAAAAGATGTGAAGAAATTTGCAGTGACCAATAACCCGAACGAAGATGGGAAGAAAATAGCAGAAAGATATAATGTAGACCCTAATAGTTTAGTGTATTTTATAGAAGAAGGGACCGAAGGTTATGATGAAGCCGCCAAAAATAATACACCTATCAATGACTTGCCTACAGTAAAAGAATACATGATGGATAATTTTACGGCAGATGAGCAAAAGTCTATGAAAAAAGCACCGAAATATTTCTACGAAGTGACTTTCGATAAACCAGGCGGATTAGTAATGCCGCTTATAGTTGAATATACCTATGCAGACGGCACTAACGAAAGAATTACCTATCCTGCTCAAGTATGGAGATTAAATGACAATGAAGTTAGTAAAGCTATTGCAAGCGATCAGGAAATTGTGTCTATAATGGTAGATCCAGATTTGGAAACTGCGGATGTCGATACCTCTAATAATTCTTGGCCAAAGGAAGTTAAAGAAAGTGACTTCGATAAGTTTAAGAACAAAACGAAAAATTAAATATAGCCAAGCATTAAAATTTAAGCCGACTTTTTAGAGAGTCGGCTTTTTTTGTAATTTATTTTAAGATAAACTTTAGTCGAACAGAGAAATGAATTGCATAAATTTGCATCAGTCTCAAATCTTTCACTCAGTTATTAAAGGTTTGTTTTGGTACTTATGTTTTATAAACTAACTATATTTGCATCGTGATACAGCAGCTTACATTATTATTCATTGGAGGTACAGAAATAATATTCGTGTTATTTGTCGTAGTGCTAGTTTTTGGAGCAGATAAACTGCCCGAAATTGCGCGTGGTTTAGGTAAAGGTATGCGTCAATTAAAAGATGCTACTAATGATATTAAACATGAAGTTACAAAAAGTGCTAAAGAAAATAATATTATTGATACGGATACCACCAAGGATATTCAAGATGAAATCAATAAAGTTAAAGATGATCTAGAAGACTTTACGGGGTCATTAAAACGTAATAAATAATGCTTACTTTTTTCGACTAATCGTTAAGCCGTCTCTTATAGGTAAAAGCACAGTTTCTATACGGTCATCGTTTTTTAGAAGTGTATTATAATCCAAAACAGCTTTAGTAGATTTATCTTTGTCATCTAATGGCTCAACAACTTTTCCGTGCCATAATACGTTGTCTGAGAGTAGGATGCCCCCTGGCTTCAATTTATTTATTATTAAGTGAAAATAATTAGAATAGTTTGGTTTATCGGCATCTATAAAAACTAGGTCGTACGTTTGGTTTAGTTTTGGAATGATATTTAAGGCACTACCAGTATGTTGAATAATCTGCTTTCCAAAACTTGATTGATCAAAATATTTTCGTTGAAAATCTACCAATTCTTCATTTATATCTATAGTGTGAAGTTCTCCATCGTGTTTCAATCCTTCTGCTAAGCATAATGTTGAATACCCAGTAAATGTACCTAACTCTAAAATAGATTTTGGTCTAATTAATTTTGAGATCATACTTAACACACGCCCTTGGTATGGTCCGCTGAGCATAATAGGCTGCAATACTTTCTGGTAAGTTTCTCTTGTTAACCGTTGTAATAATTCTGGCTCTTGTTGAGAATGAGCAACAACGTAATTGTCTAAATTTTCAGGTAAGAAATACATTTAAAAAAATAGTTTTAGAAAAATGAATGCCATATTACTCAGTAGTTTCTTTATGAGGTACGTTTATTTCGTTTTGATTGGTTTTAGCAGAATTTCCCATAAAATATAAAGCAGCACCAAATACTATAAGACCAATTTTTATGGCCCAAGCGGCGGTTACACCTAATTCATCAATTTCACCTAAAAACATAATGGTTAAACCAAAGTAAGGCAGAATAATTAAAGCCAAACCGATAATGATTAAGTAACCTCCAATTTTTTTCATAAATCAAGTAGTTAATTAGATTTTAAATAAGAACAATTTTTTGTTCAAACGTTATTATGATGTAATTCGTGTAATTAGTTTTTGTTTAGCAGCGTCATCATCTCCACATAACCATTGAAGCACGTTGTCTTCCCAGATGGCATCACGTTCTGGTTCTGTTATTATGTTTCGTTCTGCAGCTAAATCTAAAATTTTACCTGGATAAGACGATTGTTTTTCACTCTCCATTTCACCTAATGGATAAGGATCATCTAATCCCATAATAACTTGTTTAGACCCTTGATTTCTAATAAGTAATTCTAAACCACCGGTATCGTGGACCAACGTATCGAAGAAAATATTTTTATGTCCTACGGCTTTTCTCGGATGACTTTTCCCTTCAAATAAATCTGCACGCCCATCAAAACCCTGTATTCGTCTTCCTAAGTTAATTTGTGCCAATTGTCCGCCGTGAGCAAAACAAACACGCATATTTTTATACTTTTCGTAGTAACCATTTAAAGTTAAAAAATGATAAGCATCTGCACATTGTGCTAACATCCAGATGAGATGAAAACGCCAAGAGGTATTTTCTAATTTTATGAATTTTTCTCCATCGTAGGGATGAATTTCAACGGCAAGATTATATTTGTTGGCCAATTCAAAGATAGGTTCATTTTCTTCATCAAAGATGCATCGCCATGTTCCAATGGTATCCATATAATGGGTAGGTAAACATAGAAGTTGCATGCCTAAAACTTCAACACAACGTTCAATTTCCCAACAAGCTCCTCTAACAAATCCAGGATGAACAACAAAGCCGCAAGTAAATTTACTTGGATTTTCATGTTGAATACGAGCATTAAAATCATTTTGAAATCGTAAGGCTTGCTTCATCTCCTCTAGTCTTAAACCATTTCCGTAAAGTTGAGATAAATTTAAAACCACAGCATGATCTATTTTGAAATGCTCCATCCAAGCTAATTTCTCATCCAAGAAAAAACTAGAATCTGTAATGGGTCTATTCCAATCTTTTTGAAGCATAAATTTCCGATCCTTATCCACCCAGAAGATCCCTTTATCTTTCATGAATTCTGGTATTTGCTCAGGATAGGGTAGAAGATGGGAGTGTCCGTTTATTCTTAGCTTACGAGACCTTTCTAACCTCTTCGAGGGGGAAGAACTATTTGTGTTGTCTTTCATAATTTCTAATTTTTCCCTCTTTGGGAAATAAAAAAGGGCTTTTAATTGTCTATTTCAACTTTCTTAGGTGGTTCCATAATCTCACCGCAATTAGGACATTTTCGTTTGTCTTTGTCACCATAGTATTTGTCGAAAATTTTAGGCATATCTGTTTCAATATTTTCCACTGTAAAATCTTCTTCGTAGAGTTTAGTGGTACAATTTTCACAAAACCAAAGTAAAGCATCTGTCACCCCTTTTTCTCTAGGATATTCTATAACCAAACCTACTGTATTTGCTCCACGTTGAGGCGAATGCGGTACTTTTGGCGGTAAGAGAAAAATTTCTCCTTCATTAATATGAATGTCCTTTGGTTCACCATTATCAATGATTTTTAAAATCATGTTACCTTCAATTTGGTGAAAAAACTCTGGGGTTTCATTATAATGATAATCTTTTCTGCTGTTTGGTCCACCAACGACCATAACGATAAACTCACCATCTTTCCAAACCACTTTATTGCCCACAGGTGGTTTAAGTAAATGTCGGTTCTCTTCGATCCACGCTTTAAAGTTTATAGGGGGATAAATTTTACTCATATTATGAAAAGCCCATCCTAACCTTCCTTATCCCTTGCGCTCAGCACAAGCTTTAGAAAGGAACTCTTACTCGGGCAAATTAAGAGTATTTATTAAAAAATAATTTTCACTAATATACAAAGACCTCAAAGGTTTTGAAAACCTGTAAGGTCTATTTTTTTTGATTTTGAATTGCCGCAACAGTTTCCCTGATTCTCAAGAAAGGTTAGGGTAGGTTACAAGCTCTTAGTCCTACCGCCATCAACAGGTAAATTAATACCATTAATGTATGCGGCACGTTCACTTGCTAAGAATGTAATCGCTGCAGCTAATTCTTCTGGTTTAGCAAAACGATTTGCAGGGACAGCGCTTTTCATAGCATTTGTAGACTCTTCTTCTGTTTTACCAGATTTAGCAGATTTGTTTTTAATTATTTCGGCTAATCGGTCTGTGCCAGTAGCTCCTGGTAATACGTTATTTACTGTAATTCCGTATGGTCCCAATTCATTTGCCAAAGTTTTACTCCAATTAGCTACGGCACCACGAATAGTGTTACTAACACCTAAGCCATCTAAAGGTTGTTTTACAGAGGTCGAAATCACATTAACGATTCTTCCATAACCTTCTTCTTTCATAAATGGAACAATGGTTTGTGCCAATATATGATTACATTTTAAATGTTGCGTAAAAGCCGATTCAAACTCATCTATTTCAGCCGAAAATACAGGACCACCTTTTGGGCCTCCTGTATTGTTCACCAAAATATGAAAACCATGATGGTTAGAAATATAATCTAAAACTTTAGATTTTAATTCCATAGGATTTGAAAAATCTGCAACAATATAGTCGTGATTTCTCTGTTGTGGCAATTCTGAAAGTGTGGCTTTTAGTTTGTCTTCATTTCTAGCAATTAATGTTATTTGAACACCTTCTGCTGCCATTGCCATTGCTGTTGCTTTTCCTATTCCTGCGGTACTTCCACAGACTAATGCGTATTTGTTGTTTAGTTGTAAATCCATAACATTTCCTACAAAAGCAGGAATCTTTTAAAAGTGATACTGAATTATGTTCAGTATAACGTATGATTATTAATTTCGTTTTAATTCATGAGATTCCTGCAATCGCAGGAATTGGTTAATACTTTATACAAACATTCTTTGCCTCCGTAAAAAATCGTAAGGCTTCAAAACCTCCTTCTCTACCTACACCAGAAGCTTTTACACCTCCAAAAGGGGTTCTTAAATCGCGCATCATCCATGTATTTACCCAAACAATTCCGGTTTGTAATTGGTTACTTAGTTTCATAGTGCGTTTTAAATCATTGGTCCAAAGTGTTGCTGATAACCCATATTTAACGTTGTTCGCCATTTCCAAAACTTCATCTTCTGTATTGAAAGGCATTATGGTAACGATTGGTCCAAAAATTTCTTCTTGGTTTACACGACATTCATCACTGGTCACTTCAATTACAGTTGGTTCTAAATAATAGCCGTTTTCATAACCTTTCACTGAGACCTCATTTCCGCCACATAAAACCGTTCCATTTTCATTTTTTGCGATATCAATATAGGCTTTTACTTTTTCAAGATGAGGTTTTGACACTAAGGCTCCAATATTAGTGTCGTCGTTTGAAGGATGCCCAACCTTTAGCTGTCTTACTTTTTCAACAAAGTCTTTTTTGAATTTCTCAAAAATAGAAGCTTCCACAAAAATACGACTGCCACACAAACAGATCTGACCTTGATTGGCAAACGAGGAACGCACTGTAGTGTTTAGCATATCCTCATAATCACAATCAGCAAAAATGATGTTTGGGTTTTTTCCTCCTAATTCTAGTGACAATTTTTTAAACATTGGAGCAGCGACTTTCGCAATGTGTGCTCCTGTAGCTGTACCTCCTGTAAAACTAATAGCTTTGATGTTTGGGTGCTCAATTATAGCTTGTCCTGTGGTCGTTCCTAAACCATGAACAATATTCAATACGCCCTCAGGTAAACCGGCTTCGTTACAAATTTCTCCTAATAAATAGGCCGTCATTGGGGTAACTTCACTTGGTTTGGCAATGACGCAATTTCCTGCGGCTAGAGCTGGCGCGATTTTCCATGTAAACAAATAAAGTGGTAAATTCCAAGGACTAATACAGCCTACAACGCCAATCGATTGGCGCAAAGTATAATTAATGGCCTGATGTCCGACAGATTCATGACTTTCACTTGCAAATTGAGTAATGGCATTGCCAAAGAATCGAAAATTACTGGCAGCTCTTGGAATGTCAACTACTTTAGCCAAATTCAGAGGTTTACCATTGTCTAAACTTTCCGCTTCTGCAAAACGTTGCAAGTTAACTTCTAATAATTCTGAAATTTTAATGAGAATTCTGCTGCGTTCTTCCAACGTGGTTTGCGACCACAGCTTAAAAGCAGATTTTGCAGAAGTATATGCCTTTTCAACATCTTCTTTTGAAGAATTTGGGATCTGTCCGTAAACTTCTCCGTTTGATGGATTGTAATTATCTAACCAATTATCTAGAATTGGGTTTTGAAAATTTCCGTTTATGTAGTTTTTTATTCTTGCCACGAATTCAGAAAGGTTTAAACGTTTTAGATTACACTGGTGTTTGAAACCGGTAAGCTTCTTTTCTTTAGTCTTTTTTCTTATAAGCCATAACTTTTATCTCAACCACCAAATCAGGATGTGGTAATTGGTGTACGGCAACCGTTGTTCTGGTTGGGCCATTATCTTCGTCAAAAAATTCTGCATATGCTTTGTTATAGCCTGCAAAATCATTCATACTGACTAAAAAAGAGGTTACATCGACTACATCCTTTAGTGAGGCACCTACTGTTTTTAAGATTCTATCGATATTTTGTAAAACCTTTCTTGTTTGTACCTCAGAATTTAGGTGCTTGGTTCCCATCTCGTCGATGATATCTACTCCGGCAATAGAGTTATCTGCCCGTCGAGAACTAGTTCCTGAAACGAAGATAAAATCGCCGACTTGTTTTATGTGTGGATATGCTCCTCTTGGTGTTACTCCGGTACCTGAGGAAGCAGGAATCTTATTTTTTGAATTACTCATAATTTTGTCATTCTAGTCTTTCAGAAATTTTTTTTGTTAATTCTATTCATTTGCCTTAATGCAACTGCGAAGCACATCAAGAGCCCTTTTAAATATGTTTCAGTAAATAACGAACTAAAACTTACAATCAAAATTAGGAATTTCCTAAAGTACTTTTCACTTTCAGAACTTCGTGCTTGAGGCTACGCCTCTCATTTGCGTTCTTCCTAATTTCTGAATTTTGATGTTGAATTTTATAAATTTATATGGGACATAAATAATTGATAATCAATATTTTAATTCAAATTATTTTATAATTGCTAACAACTACAATCCAGCAATTCTGTCATCTTCTAAAATAGCCTCCGTTTCCACTTTTACTTTTTCTAAAAGAGATTTTAAATCGTCTTGAGATGAAATAATGCCATCGGTTAGCATATTTAAAATAGCTTTGTCCTGAGCTCTTCCTGTTAACATGGCTTGTCTATAGCCAACATTTTCATTAAATGTTACCAAGCTATATTTGGAAGAGTATTCTTTTGGAAACTCTTTTTCTAATGCCATTTCAATTTTTCGCTTCTCTTGAAAAATAGGATTTACAACATGTCCTTTCATTTCGTGAAAATTATCTATAGCTAAATCTGCAATAGCATCAGTGTCCTTCTTTCTGTTCTTTTCGTAAGCTTTAAATATTTGTTCCCAATTGTCTAGATGTTGGTCTAGTGCTTTATCGAATTCAACGACGTCTTCAAATGACGCATTCATTCCTTGTCCATAAAACGGAACTATGGCATGTGCGGCGTCGCCCATTAATAATGTGTTTCCTTTGTAATGCCAAGGGGAACATTTTACCGTTCCTAAAGCTGCCGTAGGATTTTCAAAAAAGTCATCGACTAAATTCGGCATAATTTCTAGTGCATCTGGAAACTCTTTTTGGAAAAACTCCGTGACCAATTCTGGTGTGGTTAAATTATTGAAATTGTATTCACCCTCATCATAACTTAAAAACAAGGTAACGGTAAAACTACCATCCAAATTTGGTAAGGCTATGAGCATAAAGCTGCTTCGTGGCCAAATGTGTAAGGCGTTTTTATAAGTTTTGTAATCACCGGTTTTAGTTGGTAAAAAAGATAATTCCTTGTAACCATAACTTAAATAATCTTGCGAAAAACTGAACAGGAATTTTTTAGCTAAATAATAACTCTTGCGTAGAGCAGAGCCAGCTCCGTCGGTGGCAATAATACAATCGGCATCTTCTACAAATTCATCTTTTGTAATGTAGTCTTGAAATAAAGCGGTGGTTTTTTCAAAATCAACAGATTTGCATTTTTTGTTGAAGTGAATAGAAACATTGTCGTGTTTCTCGGCTTCAGTTAGTAATAAACCGTTGAGCTCTCCTCTCGAAATTGAGTTGATAAATTCATAGTCTTTTCCACTATAATTCGATAGAAAGGTATTGCCATCCTTGTCGTGAAGCATTCTTCCATTCATTGGAATACATAATTCTTTTACTTTATCTTCTATGCCAACGAGCTTCATTGCTTTAATTCCGCGGTCTGAAAATGCTAAATTTATGGACCTTCCGGCTGAAATATCTGTTGTTCTCAGGTCTGGTCGCATTTCAAATACTGTAACATTATAGCCTCTTTGTCCTAATCTCAAAGCTAATAAGCTTCCGCAAAGCCCTGCTCCAATTATTAATATGTTTTGTTTTTTGTTACTCATTTAAAATAGCTTTCAATTTATCGATCATATTATACACATCTTCAAATGAATTATACAATGGTACAGGTGCACATCTTATCACATCTGGTTCTCGCCAATCGCTAATTACCCCAGCGACTGTTAATTTATGGTGTAAAGATTTGTCCGCTTTTAACACTTGAATTGATAATTGGCAACCACGTTCATCGGGATTTTCTGGGGTGATAATTCTAATGGTATCTTCACCTAATTGTTTCAATAAAAATTCAAGATATCCGGTTAAATTTTTAGACTTTTCTATTAATTTTTCAAGTCCAACTTCGTTAAACATGTCTAATGAAGCTCTAATTGCGGCCATTGACAAAATAGGTGGATTACTAAGTTGCCAACCTTCTGCTCCTGGTATAACATCAAATTCACGACGCATATTAAAACGTGTCGCTTTATTATGACTCCACCAACCTGTAAACCTGTTGAGGTTTTGATTGTATGCATGTCGTTCATGGACAAAGCAACCAGATAAACTTCCTGGTCCTGAATTCATATATTTGTAGGTACACCAAACTGCAAAATCCGCACCAGAATTATGTAAATCTAAATTAACGTTTCCGGCTCCATGTGCACAATCAAAACCAACTTTACAACCGTAATTATGTCCAAGATCTGTAATGCGTTTAAAATCGAAAAACTGACCAGTATAATAATTTACACCACCAATCATAATTAACGCTATCTCGTTACCATGTTTTTTTAGTATAGATTCTAAATCATCATAACGTAATAATTCTTCATCTTTTCTAGGTTTCCAAAGAATCAAACCCTCTTTATCATCAAAACCATGATGTCTTAATTGCGATTCTACGGCATATTTATCTGAGGGAAAAGCGTCACTTTCAATAAGAATTTTATAACGTTCCTTGGTGGGTTGGTAAAACGAAGCCATCATAAAATGAAGATTGGCCGTTAGGGAATTCATAGTGACCACTTCAATGGGTTTTGCTCCCACTAATTTTGCCGTAGCTTCTGTTAAAAACTCATGATAGGGTAACCAAGGTTTTTTTGCTTCGGTATGTCCTTCAACTCCAAGATTGGCCCAGTCTTCTAACTCTTGATCAATGTATGATTTTGTTGATTTTGGTTGTAAACCGAGTGAATTGCCACAGAGGTATATAAGTTCATTTCCGTCAGGGTCTTTTGGAATATGAAATTGTGCTCTGTAGAGCGATAATTCGTCTAATTGGTCTTGTTGTTTTGCATAATTGAGACCTAGTTTATAATTGGACAATTTGAAAGGTTTTTCGGATTGTAACAAAAATAAGCTATTTATTTGAGAAATCCTTTTACTGAATTTGTGGTAAAATTGAGTTTTAGTTATAGGATTTAGATTAATTTTGCGCCTGAGCTATAAGCATGTATCATCAACAAACTTAAAATTTTAATGTTGAAAAAACTGTGGTCTTCACTACTTCAAAAGTATAGTAATTATTGTGGGTTTTCCCTGCATCCCAAAAATGAAGATCTGCTCTATTTTAGAGATAGATTGTTTATTTCCATATTGCTTTTAACATTAGTATTGGGATTATTGTCGTATTTGCCTAGTGCTACCATGGCCATTATTTTAGAAAGATGGTTTGTTTTTTACATTGATACTTTTGCTATACTAATAATTGTGATTACCACTGTTATTAAAGGAGTATCCTTAAAATTGCGAAAATTCTTGTTTTCCGCTAACTTTTTTATGCTTTCTGCGGCGTTACTTATAGATTTAGGTTTACATGGAAATGGTACCACTTTACTCTTTGTGTATAGCATATTTATAACGTTGTATAATGGTAGAAGAGCAGGGGTTGTTTCGGTGGTTTTAATAACTGTTTTATACAGTTTGATACTTTTGTGCTATCACTTTAAATGGATCAATCTTAGCTTATTTAATCATACGAAATTCGAAGTTTTACTAATTACATTTATTAATAATATACTCTTTGGTTTGTTAACTGTATTTTCAATTTCATTTTTAATTGATCAATTACATGCAGCACTTTTAAAAGAGAATAAATTACAAAAAGCACTTATTGAAAAACACAAAAATGTAATTATCGCAAAGGAAAGAGCAGAACAATCCGACCAGTTGAAGACTGCTTTTCTTGCTAACATTAGTCATGAAATACGGACACCGATGTACGGCATTTTAGGATCGGCAGAGCTTTTAAAAGATTATGTTACTGAGAACGACAATGATTTTAAGGAATTTGTGGAAGTAATTGAGCAAAATGGTTCAAAATTACTAGATGTTATTACAGGTATTTTAGATATTTCTAAAATTGAAACTGGGGTAATGCAAATTAATGTTACCTCCTTCGATATATATGAGACTGTTACTACGATCTATGAGCAGTTTTTACCGGAGGCTGAATTAAAAGAAGTAAAGTTTAGTATTGAAATTAGAATTGCAGAAAAACAAAAAATAATTGAATCAGATCAAGCGAAAATTGCAGTAGTTCTAAAACATCTAATAGAGAACGCTATAAAATTTACCTCAAAAGATGATAGCATAATTTTGAAGGCTTCATTTAATGATTCTATGATAAAATTTTCTATAGAAGATACAGGTATTGGAGTACCAGAAGATAAGATAGAAACTATTTTTAATCCGTTTTATCAAGTAGATATTACAAATAAAAATGCTTTACATGGTTCAGGAATTGGCTTGTCAATTGCAAAAGCCCATGTGAAACTGTTAGGTGGTAATTTGACACTGGTTAGTAAAGAGAATGAAGGTTCGACGTTTTCATTTAGTATTGTTTCAAATTTGCGAAGCGAGCTGCAAACGGATGATGACTTAACAAAATAAAGCACTTTTAACCTAAATGTAAAAGTGCTTTAATATATATAGACGCCATAATGGCGGAAAATGTAAGCTATGCGTTTTAGGCTAAACCCAATCGCGAATCTTACATTATAGATTGTAAAAATAAGTTATATTTCTATTCATCCAAAGTAATAGTTATATCTGTGAAATTTAGGTTCCAATTACCGCCTTCCATTTTATGATCCGTGGCTATTTTAATACCGTTGTAATCTTTATAGTTTTCGAACGTTGTGGTTAGTGAAGGTTTTTCTGTGTTACCTTTTCTAAAAACCCATTCTTTTATTAGGTAATTGTCATCAAAATATATGTAGTAAGCATCACCAGGAGTATAACCACCTTCATTAGGATAAGTAAGGGTGATTAAATTTAATTTAGTTTTGCTAATTGGAGCCTCTGCCGTTGTCTGGTCTGAAATAGTAGCAGTCGTGTCCCAAACCAATTGAAAAGGGACTAGTAACCAGAATTTGTCATTAATAAATCCTTGATCTACGCTTACATGTGTGCTATCCATTTTGCTTCTACTATATGCAATACTCGTGTCTTTATTAGTCATTTTTACTTTATCTAATTTAGGATGCCATACCCAAGTTCTTCCATTACCTTTAATAGTGTCTCTATCAACTTGGAATGTGAACGTTACTTCTGATACATTTTTCCAATTTTCAAACCCATGGGCATTGGCTATTTTTTCTCCAATTGATAATTCTTGTTCTTTATCAGAAATAGCATTTTCAGTTTTATCCGATTTACAAGATGTCGCCAGTAGTATGCAAAACAAACTTATATATAATGTCTTCATATTAAAAAGTTGTCTTAAATTACAGGCAAAATTAACTAACGATGGACGACAACACTAATTATTTTGAAGTAAATAAAGATACCTGGAATAAAAAAGTTGAGATACATGTACAAAGTGAAATGTATAATTTAGAGGACTTTAATGCTGGGAAATCATCGTTAATGCCTTACGAATTAAGAGCTTTAGGAACTGTGAAAAATAAGTCGCTATTGCATTTGCAATGTCATTTTGGACAAGATACATTAAGTTGGAGCAGGTTGGGAGCAAAGTGTGTAGGTGTAGATATAAGTGATGAAGGCATAAAATTGGCCAAACAGTTAAACGAAAAATTAAATTTAGATGCTAAGTTTGTTTGTTGCAATGTCTTAGATACTTCTAAACATATTTGTAAAACATTTGATATTGTTTTTACGAGCTACGGAACAATAGGGTGGTTGCCAGATTTAAAGCCTTGGGCAAAGATGATTGCTGAACGACTGAAAACTGGAGGTACGTTTTATATCGTAGAATTTCATCCTATCGTATGGATGTTTAATTATGAAAAAGCCAAAGCTGAAATGAAATACCATTATAACCAAGAAGAAGTAATTTACGATGAATATGAAGGCACGTATGCCAATCAAGATTCAAAAATGGTAAGCAAGGAATATGGTTGGAATCATGGTTTAAGCGAAGTGATTAATTCTCTTATTGAAGCCGGCTTAGAAATTGATTATTTAAATGAATATGATGAAAGCCCCTATGATATCTTTCCAAATTTAAATAAAACGGAAGCAGGAATGTATAAACAGGAAAATCAATTGTTCCCGTTAATTTTTGAATTGAAGGCGACCAAGAAAAGTCCACTTTAGTTCATTTGAAGAGCAACTACGAAAGAATTAACAAAGGTTTTCCAAACATTTAGGTCTCTAAAGAAAGACCTAGTAGTTTTTTAACGACTAGGTCTGAATCTTTGAAAATATTTAGAATCCTGTAGATTTTCTACAACCGACAGATCCATTATATTAATGCTTGGCATCAGGCTTTAACAACTCAGGAAACTTAGCCTTAAATCGATTTAATCTCGGGATGGATACATTTTTAATATATCCATTATTCGGGTTTCTACGTTCATAATTTTGGTGGTAGTCTTCACCTACCCAAAACTTTTGAAAAGGATATATTTCAGCCGCGACTGTAGCGTCTAACTTTTTTGATAAAGTCGCTTTTTTCTCTTCAATAATTTTTTTCTGTTCGTCATTTTGATAAAAAATGATAGAGCGATATTGCGAACCGTGGTCTGGTCCTTGGCCATTAACTTGCGTTGGGTTTTGAGATCCAAAATAAACGTCAACCAATGTTGCAAAACTTACGATTTCTGGATCATAAATAATTTCTACAGCTTCTGCATGTCCAGTACTACCTGTGTTGCTTTTTTCGTAGGTTGGGTTTTTTGTAAATCCCCCAGCATAACCCGAAATGGATTCTTCGACACCTTTAACACTTTCATAAATAGCTTCTACACACCAAAAACATCCACTAGCAAAATAGGCTTTCGCTTTTCCATCAATTAGAGGCACCTCCATGGGTTCTGCATCAATGATCGCTTGTTGTTTGGGATTGTTCTGTGCTTGATTATGACAATTGAATAAGAAGGTAATGGTTAATATACTTAATAATTTTTTCATCTTTTTAATACTCCGTGGAGACGGACTTTTTTTTAATTAAACAAATCTATTATTATCGTAGTCGTAATAAGTATTAAATCCTTAATTTAAAATATTCTAAATTTTTCTTAAATAAAAAAAAAGCCTTTGCAAATGCAAAGGCTTTAATATTATGTATTGTAGAGAATTTTACTTGCTAAGTTTAGCAAATAATTTATCCATTTTTGCTTTTTCTTCTTCAGCTAATGCTGCGTCTACAAGAATACGTCCACTATGCTCATCTGTAATTACTTTTTTACGAGAAGCAATTTCCACTTGAACTTGAGGTGGAATAGTAAAGAATGATCCTCCTGAAGCTCCGCGCTCAATAGCAACAACAGCTAGACCATTTTTTACATTATTTCTAATTCTGTGGTACGCTTTCACTAAACGCTCATCAATTTTCTTCTGATAATCTAAAGATTTATCATTAAGCGCTTCTTCTTCTTTCTCAGTTTCTTTCAAAATTTCGTTTAGCTCACCTTTTTTGTGCTTCAAATGTGCATTACGATCTTTTAAGCGCTCTTTAGTATCAGAAATCACTTCTTTTTTCTGTTCTATCTGAGCTTTAAATTCTTTAATGTGTTTTTCTGCTAGTTGAATTTCTAGTTCTTGAAATTCAACTTCTTTAGTCAGTGAGTTGTATTCTCTGTTATTTCTAACATTTTTTTGCTGCTCACTGTATTTTTTAATTAAATTTTTTGCTTCTTCGATTAAGTTTTTCTTTCCTTTAATCTCGTCGTCAATAATAGTTAAGCTATCATTTAGCTTATCCATTCTTAAGTTAAGTCCTTCAACTTCGTCTTCTAAATCTCTAACTTCTAAAGGAAGCTCGCCTCTGACATTTCTTATCTCATCTACTCTAGAGTCAATTAATTGTAAATCATACAGTGCTCTTAATCGCTCTTCAACAGAAAGTTCAGCTTTTTTTGCCATAATTATAAATACTTTATCGGATTTGTATTTGTCTTTGATAAAATGATTGCAAAATTAGTGATTTTTTTCGAGAGATAGTCTACTAAAAACGATTTTGTGAACTGTTCGCTTTCATAATGCCCAATATCAGCTAGAACGAGGTCGTTTTCTGCACTAAAAAAATCGTGATATTTTAAGTCTGCAGTAATTAAGATGTCAGCATTAGCAGCCTTTGCAGCCGAAATAGCAAAACTGCCAGAGCCTCCCAAAACAGCTATCCGTTTTATAGGTTTATTTAGAGATTTTGAATGTCTTATACATTCCGTATTCATTTTATTTTTTATAAAATTTAAACAATCTTCAGTTTTCATGGATTTTTCAAGTTCTCCAATCATCCCAATACCTATATGTTGATTGGTGTTTTCTAAAGTTGAAATTTCATAAGCAACTTCTTCATAAGGATGTGCTTCAAATAAAGTTTTTAATAATTTTGACTCTAAATGTTTTTTAAAAGTTACAGTAATTGCGATTTCTGTTTCTGTATGTAATTCACCCTTTTCACCAATAACGGGATTAGAATCTTCGTTCCCTAGATAAGTACCTTTGCCTTCAAAATTAAAACTACACGATTCATAATTGCCAATATTGCCTGCCCCTGCATTGAACAACGCAGTTCTTAAAGCTTCAGCATTTGCTTTTGGAACGTAAGTTTGTAATTTTTTTATCGTACCAGATTGTGGAATTAAGATTTTTTTATTGGTTAGTCCTAATTGATCGCATATAATGGAATTAACTCCTTGATATGCATTATCTAGTGCGGTATGGATAGAGAATATAGCGATATTATGCTGAATTGCTTTTATAACTACACGTTCTACATAAGTTTTTCCTGTTAATTTTTTTAAACCTGAAAAAATAATTGGGTGGAAACTTACGATAAGATTACAATCGTTTTCTATGGCTTCATCTACGACAGCTTCGAGCGTATCTAATGTGATAATTATTCCTGAAACGTTTGTATTTTTGTCACCAACTAACAGTCCAACATTATCAAAATCTTCAGCATATGCCAAAGGTGCTAAGTTGTGCAAGTGATTAATTACGTCTTGTATAATCATAAGTGTATATTTGTTTCAAAAATAATATAATTTAGTGTCGTGAACATTATCCGCAACTTATTGTTTCCCATCGTACCAATTTATTACGTCATAACTTGGTTGCGAAATCGATTATATGATGCTGGGATTAAATCGTCTAAATCGTATGAATTTCCTATTATTTGTGTTGGCAATCTCAGTACCGGTGGTACCGGAAAAACACCCATGATAGAATATTTAATACGGCTTTTAAAAGAAGATAAAAATCTTGCCACATTAAGCAGGGGTTATAAAAGAGTAACAAAAGGTTTTGTTTTGGCAGATAAAAATGCCACTGCAGATACTATTGGAGATGAGCCATTTCAGTTTTATAGAAAATTTGAAGACCTTACCGTTGCCGTTGATGGTGACCGACAAAATGGAATCGCAGAACTTAGAACTTTGAAATCTCAACCGGACGTTATCTTGTTGGATGATGCATTTCAACATAGAAAGGTAACCGCCGGATTTAATATTTTACTAACATCTTATAATAATCTTTATTACAAGGATATTGTTTTACCAACAGGAAATCTGCGTGAACCACGCTCTGGTGCAAAACGTGCAGATGTCGTTGTGGTTACGAAATGTGATAAAACGATTTCTAAAATTGAAAAGCAGAAAATAGCTTCAAAATTAAAATTGAAAAGTCATCAAAAGTTGTTCTTCAGCTATGTGGATTATGCATCACATGTAATTTCGTCTACGGATAAATTAGAATTGAGCAAACTTCCAAGTTTTACGTTGGTCACAGGAATCGCTAACGCTAACCCATTGGTTGATTTTCTAAGAGAAAAAGGATTGGATTTTAATCACTTGGAATATAGTGATCATTATAGTTTTAAAATTTCGGATATTGAAACATTGGCTACAAAATCTTTAATTATTACAACGGAAAAAGATTTTGTGCGTTTATCGGATCATGATGAGTTGAAACGTAAATTGTATTACTTACCTATTCAAATTAAAATAGAAGAATCAGCTCAATTTGATAATGTAATTAAAGCATTTGTTAACTAAAAAAACTAGACACTATTTTTTCGCCTGAAAGTGCGGCGTGTAATTTATCTTCAAAGTCTTCTTGTTTAAAGGGTTTAGAAATAATATCATCGAATCCAGCATCGCCAAACTCGTGCATTTTATCTTCTAAAGTTACGGCGGTAAGTGCAAAAATAGTTAAGTCTTTATCAAATGTTCTGATGATTTTTGTGGCCTCTAATCCACTAATGCCTGGCATATGTATGTCCATTAAAACAACGTCATAGGTTACGTCTTTGACTTGTTCTACAGCAGCTTCGCCATTATCCACAACATCACAATATAGATTCATTTTATTAAGAATCTTTTTGGTAATCATTTGATTGATTTTGTTATCTTCTACAATTAGAATTTTAACTTTACTTAAGTCCAAATCGTCCATTTTATTAGCTGTTTTAACTTCTTCCACTATTGGTTTTTGTGCATCTTTATCATATTTTAAAGGAATTTCAAAAAAGAATGTAGTGCCTTTGCCAAGTGTACTTTTTAAATAAATTTTACCTTTTAGAATTTGAATCAGTCCTTTTACGATAGACAATCCTAGACCTGTGCCTCCATATTTTCTGTTAATTTGAACGGAACCTTGAGAGAAACTATCAAACATGTGGTTTTGCTTTTCTTCAGTAATTCCAATACCATTGTCTTCAATTTCGAAACGAAGTTGGTACATGTTGTCCTTAACGTCAATTTTGTGAGCTCTCACCCAGATGTCTCCATCTTGCGTGAATTTAATAGCATTTCCAAGTAGGTTAATTAAGATTTGGGAAATTTTTAGTTGGTCGCCAATAAATGTTTCTGGCAAATTATTATCATATAAAAAATGAATTTCTGTATTTTGGTCTTTAGCAGAATTGCTAAGTGCCGATATTACATTTTCTAGTTTACTTTTAAGGTTGAAATTTTCTGGATCTATTTCTACTTTGTTGGCTTCAATTTTATTGATTTGTAGAATATCGTTAATAAAAGTAAGTAGGTAATCTCCTGAGAATTTTAATGATTTTAAATGTGTAATTTGATGTTCTTTTGGATCTTCATCTAATAACATATTGGTTAATCCCGTCACAGCATATAAGGGGGTACGCAATTCGTGAGTTACTGTCGATAGGAAATTTGCTTTTGTTTTAGAGGCTAATTCTGCTTTTTCTTTTGCAACAATAAGTTCGTCATTCTTTTTATGCAACATGGTATTAGTGTTCAACCTAATATTATTGTTTTTATAGAGCGATAGTGTTAATAATGATAAAATAGTAATCAACGCAATACTTAAGATGGTTGTAATTCGTGTGAATGCGCTTTCAGCAGTTACTTCATCAATTTGAGCTTTTAACTGGGCATTTTCGGCATCTTTGAACTGATTTATATATTGACCAGACATACCAGGAGGTAAATTTTCTCGCTTAATATTTAAAATGGAATCGGATAAATGAATATGCTTTTTAATGTAAGCATAAGAGTTTTTGTAATCCTTATTTTTTTCGTGAATTTCACTTAACGTTACGTAAGCTTCGTTTATATTCTCTAAAATATTATTTGTTTGTGCAATAGTTAATCCTTCATCTGTTTGCGATAGCGCCATTTTAGTATTGTCTAATGCACAATAAACCTTTCCGCTTTCAATTAGAGCACTACTTAAGCGACGTTTTTGGTCGTGCTTTTTTGCAAGAATTATGGTTTTTTCGAGTTGAGTTTTGGCATCTTCATAGCGTTTTTGAGCGATATATACCTTGGCTTCGTTTAGAGTTACTTCAGAAATATATTCTTCTAAGTCTTCTTCTTCAAAAAGGTTGTTTGCAGATTTATAATAATCTAAAGCATTTTGATATTCACCTTTAGTACTGTGAATAACTCCTTTTATATTATAAGTAGCAGCAAGGTTACCATAGTCGTTGTTTTCTCGTTGAATTTGAATGGCTTTGGTAAGTGAAATATTGGCTTGGTCTTCTTTATCAACTAAAAATTGAACTTTTGCAATTTTGGTGTATATTTTACCTTCATTGGATTTGTCATCAATTTTCACCGCAACTTCTAATGCTTTTTCTAAGTTATCTAAAGCATTATAGTAATTTCCGCGATCGCTATCTAGTTTCGCTCGACTTAAATGTTCGTTAAGCCTTAGTACTAGCATTTCTTTATCTTGAATGCCTTCTTGCTGTGCAAAGATGAGGCTACAAAAGCATGCTAAAAAAACAAATATGTTATATTTGACTTGGGACATTAGCTCCATTTAATTCAAGCAAATATAATTATTTATTCGATAAAAGTGTTTGTTTGTCCGATTAATCGCAAATTAAATCTAAAATTCTTGAACTATATCCAGTTTCATTATCATACCAACCTACAATTTTTACCATATTTCCTATTACAGAAGTCATTTGCGCATCAAAAATACAAGAGTGTGTATTACCGACAATATCAATAGAAACAATCGGGTCTTCAGTATATTCAAGAATACCTTTTAATTCATTGTCGGCGGCATTTCTAAATATTGAATTAATTTGTTCAATAGATGTTGGTTTCTCAATATTAATTGTAATATCAGTTAAAGAACCATTAGCCACGGGCACTCTAATACCACAACCCCCGATAACTTCAGATAAATCTGGAAAAATTTTGGTCAAAGCTTTAGCTGCTCCTGTAGTTGTTGGAACGATGGATTGACCAGCAGCTCTAGCACGCCTTAAATCTTTATGAGGCTGATCGTGCAAGCTTTGGTCTGTTGTATAAGAATGAATGGTGGTAATATAAGCTTGTTTTATTTCAAAATGTGCTTTAATTAAAGCTATCATTGGAGCTGCATTGTTTGTAGTACAAGAAGCATTAGATAAAATAGTTTCGCTGCCGTCTCTTATATGTTCGTTAACACCAAGAACAATGGTTTTTATGTCATCTCCTAACGCAGGTACAGATAAAATAACGCGTTTAGCTCCGTTACTAATATGATATTGAAGTTCTAATTTAGTTTTGAATTTGCCTGTCGATTCTATTACAAAATCGGGTTGTACTGCAGACCAATCAATAGTTTTTGGATGTGATTCTTGGTACAATGGTATCGCAACGTCGTCAACGATGATATGTTTTTCATTGTAAGAAACCACATTATTTAAAACCCCATGAATACTATCGTACTTTAATAAATGACTTAAAGTTTTAGCATCAGCCAAATCGTTAATAGCAATTATTTGTATCTGCGGGTGCTCTAGAGCTAACCTAAAAACACGACGACCAATTCTGCCAAAGCCGTTGATGGCAACTGTAATCATTAATTAATGTGTTTTTGAGCTTTATAAGAAGATCTTACTAAAGCACTGCTTTCTACATGTCTAAAACCTAAATCTAATCCTATTGCTTTGTATTCATCGAATTGATCTGGATTGATAAATTGCTTTACAGGTAAATGTTTTTTACTTGGTTGCAAATATTGACCAATAGTAACTACGTCTACATCATTAGCGCGCAAATCGTGCAATGTCTGAATTACTTCTTCACGTTCTTCACCCAAACCTAACATTATACCAGATTTGGTTCTCCGCTGTCCTTGGGCTTTTAAATATTTTAAAACCCCAAGACTACGGTCGTATTGCGCTTGTATTCTTACCTCTCTGGTTAAGCGTCTTACGGTTTCAATGTTATGAGAAACGACTTCTGGAGCTACTTCTATTATCCGGTCGATATGTTTTTCAATACCTTGAAAGTCGGGGATTAATGTTTCGAGAGTGGTTTCCGGATTCATGCGTCTTACAGATTTTACGGTTTCTGCCCACATAATACTTCCCATATCTTTAAGATCATCACGATCTACACTTGTTAAGACAGCATGTTTAATCTGCATTAACTTTATGGACCTTGCAACTTTTTCTGGTTCGTCCCAATCTACAGTTTCTGGCCGCCCAGTTTTCACTCCGCAAAATCCACAAGAACGTGTGCAAACATTACCTAAAATCATAAAGGTTGCCGTACCTTCTCCCCAACATTCCCCCATATTTGGGCAACTTCCAGAAGCACAAATAGTGTTTAATTTATATTTATCTACTAATGTTCTTAATTCAGTATATTTTTTACCAGTGGGTAATTTTACACGTAACCATTTTGGTTTTCGTTCGGGTAAAATGTTTGAGGCAATTTTGGTTTCCATGAGATGTTTATTTCTGAAAGCAAAGATACAAAGTAAATACTGATTGTTAAATCTATTTGAAAATAGAAAACAGAAAGATGAACGATCCAAAATGAATTAGGGACTGTGATTTAGATAAAAATTTATGAGTGAGAAAAGATCAAGTTATTATAAATTAATTATTGAGACTAATCAATCATTTTTTTATGATGATTTCAGCAAGTAATTTTTTAGCCCTTAATAGTTTAACTTTTACATTATTAATGGGTTCATTGAGTTCTTCAGAAATTTCTTTATAACTCAATTCTTGAAAATATCTTAAGTTAATAACTTCTTGATAATGAGGTTTTAGCTTCTTAATATCTCGCAGAAGTTTAGCTAGATTTTGTTCGGTTATTATTTTATCTTCTGGAGTAGGAGAGTCGTCAACAATATCAAAATAGTGATCATCGTTGTCTTTTGAGGTATTATTAATTGATTTTTTCTGTTTACGAATTAAATCTATGTGTATATTTTTTGAAATTGTTATTAACCAAGTCTTAAATTTATAGTCTTCCTTATAGGTGGCTATCTTATCAAAAGCTTTCGAAAAGGTCTGAATGGTAATATCTTCAGCATCATTTTCGTTCAGGGTTCTTTTAAGCTGAAATAAATACACGTCGTTCCAAAATCGATCAAGAAGAAAATTAAATGCGCTTTGCTCTTTGTTTTTAGCTTTATGTATGGCTTCGCTTACTTCCAATGTTTCGGTTTAAATATTAGATTAGTAACAAAGATATTCAATTGTGTTATAATTAGGAAGACTTCTAAGATTGGTGCAAATACAATAAGATCGGTTTCATTTAGTTTTTTAGCGCTAAATCCGAAACTAAGCCATTGGGTAATACCCCTTAAGCTAATTAACGCAACTACCCACTGCCATTTAAATCCTAAAAATAGCAAAGCCGGCGTAAGACTCCAAAATAGAAATTGTGTAATGTAAAATAAACCCAACAATAATTTATGTTTCAATTTATAAAATGAAGCCGTGCTTATATGCCGTCTTTTTTGAAGAATCCATGATCTATATGATGATTTTGGCTCAGAAACTGTAAAACTTTCTTTGGTAAAACATAATGCAGTATTCGATGCATTTGCAACTTCATTAATAAATAAATCATCATCACCAGATTTAATTGACATATGATTATTGAATCCACTATTATTAAAAAACAATTCTTTCCTATAGGCTAAATTACGACCGACACCCATATAGGTTAAGCCCAGCTGTGCATAAGAGAAATATTGTAAAGCAGTCATTACAGTTTCAAAACGAATCAGTTTATTTAAAGGAGAAAACTTCTTTTTGGCATAAGCTCCATAACCTAAAACAATGGACTTCTCGTTTGAGAATTTTTCGCTTAAGTGTGCTAACCAATGTTTAGAATTAGGTACACAATCGGCATCTGTAAAAACTAAAAAATCGTGTTTAGAGGCCTTTATCCCAAGCGTAAGTGCATATTTTTTATTGCCCCAAAATGCTTCACTAGCTTTAACATCAACAATTTTAATGTTAGAGTTTAAGGCGGAATATTCCTCCATAACTTCCAATGTATCGTCAAATGAACTGTCGTTGACCAATACTATTTCGAAATTGGAATAAGCTTGACCAATGATGAAGGGTAAATTTTTTTTTAAATTTTTAGCTTCATTTTTAGCACAGATGATTACAGAAATGGGAATTTGTTTTTTTAATTGGGTTTCGACCGGTTTAAGGCCAAATACAAATAAAAAACTTAGATAATAAATAATTTGAATACAAACAACGGCAATTAATACATAGAATAGTATTAGTGGTAGTGTCATTAAAAATTATGAATGTTGAGGTTCGCTACAGTCTTTGTATTCGTCTGGAGTTTTTCCACAAAAACCACAAGCTTCACCTTCTTTATTGAGCATTGGATTTTGGCTAGCACAGGTGCCAGCAAATTTACCATCTTTTTTCGCCCAAATTTTAATAGCGATTCCTGCCACGGCTAACGCTAATAATCCTAATGTAAGTAAAAGTAATTTCATCTGGTAATATCTATTATAATTTTATTTCAGATAAGACATCCATAATAATTGTAGGCTAATACAAATATATTACAGGATATTTTATAGAATAGCTAAAATTTAATGCAAAGATAATGCTTTTTGTTTCGATAGAAAGTTTTGTTGAAAAATGTATGAAACCCATATCTATGTTTGGTTATTTGCTGTTTGTCATAATTTTTGAATGTAAAAATCTCTTTTGGAAAATTTGGATTTAAAATTTATGGTGTGTTTAAGCTAAAATAAAACTCAAATATCGCTGTCTTAAAACCTTGATTTCGTTTTAGTAATAAGCAAAATGTGTACACTAACAATTACTTAAATTCTAAAAAGGTTTTAATAAAAAAAGGCGTAATCTATAAGATTACACCTTTTTCCTGGATTAATTAATGATATGTCTATAACATTGCCATTAATAATATTACTCTTCCTTTAAAGAAATTTCAGCAACTTCAGTATCATTTTCGTTTGCATTATCACCTTTTTTACCAATTTTAATACTTAGTGCTAACGCATCTTCCATGTAAGGAATCTGTTTCAACTTACGATCAGATTCATCTAGAATTCCTAAATTAACCATGCGATCTTGTAGCTCAGCCCAGATTTGATATTGTTGCTCTTTTGGAAGTTGCGGTAATGTAATAACATCAATCATCGACGTTTTTTCAACTGGATTAATATAAGCAACAGTCTTTAAGTTCTTAGCGCGATCATTACCGTTTATCACATATTTCTTAGCATCAGGATTATTAAGTTTTAATAATTCTTTAGATAACTCATCTAATTTTGAATTGTTATTTTCAATGTCGCTACGTAAATCAAATATTTCTTCTACTACTACATTATTTTCATGATTTAAGTCTGTATTCTTTTGATAAAGCATAAATGATGTTGCAGCAAATAAAACAGCTGCGGCACTTGCTGCAATGCTGTACCATGGTGTTTTTTTGTTCTGTACCAAATTAATAACCTTGGTATCATTAGTTTCTTCCAAAGATTCTAATATTTCACCTAGGATATGCTCTGGTACATCTACAGCCCCTGCTTTTGCTACAATTTCTATATTAGCTTGAAGTTTTTCAAATGCTTGCGCTACCTCAGGATATGTAGAAATAAAGTGTTCAACTTCTTTCGATTCCTTCAAAGAAGTGTCTCCAACCAGATACTTATTAAGTAGGTTAGATTTTAAAAAGGTTTGTACATTTCTTTCCATGATCAAATATTTTATGGATTATAAACTTTTTTAAGTTCGCGTAACCCTATTTTTAATCGAGATTTAATAGTGCCTAACGGAATATCTAGTTCATCGCTAGCTTCTTGTTGCGTCATACCTTGAAAAAATAAGGCATCTAACACAATCTGATATTTTTCTTCTAAATTCCCAACATGTTTTTTGATATCCATGACATCTTGGTTAAAATTTGTTGTTGGTAAAATATATACGTTAGAAGTTTCAATTTGGACTTCTTTATGGAAACGATTATTAAAACTTCTTAGTTTATCGATAGCTGTATTTCGCGCTATACGGAATAACCATGTAAAAAGTTTAGCTTTACTTGGATCGTATTTGGAAGCGTTTTTCCATACTTTAACAAATGTTTCTTGCAATGCATCCTCAGCGACTTCTTCATTCACTGTAATTTTTAAGATTACACCATAAAGACTGTTCGAATAATTTTCATAAAGCAAATTTAAAGCACGCTTATCTCCCTTTTGAAGCAAGTCGATTATCTTTTTTTCTATTGGTGTTATACTCAAAATAATAAAATCTTATTTTTTTTATAATTGAAACGTCCAAAACACATTTCTAAACGTAAATATAATTAATTACACCTTATAAAGGTGGTCAACATAATAATATTAGAATGGTTTTAACTTCGTAAGAGGTTGATTAATAGCATTTTCAAAAAGAAATTATTCTAAATTCAAAAGTCGCAATCTAATTGCGACTTTTGTATTAAAAGATGTTTACTTCTGTATCAATTGTAATATTGAAAACCCATTTTACTGTTTTTTGTATTAATTGAGCCAATTCAAAAATTTCTTTTCCGGTTGCATTCCCATAATTAACTAAAACTAGGGCTTGTTTATTGTGTACCCCATAATCTTTAAAGCGTTTACCTTTAAAACCAGCTTTTTCAATAAGCCATCCTGCAGGAACTTTTATGTATTCTTCGGATATTTTATATGATGGTGCGTCTGGAAAATTATGTTTTAATTCTTTAAATTCTTCCGCAGTTATAATTGGGTTCTTAAAAAAGCTGCCACTATTACCAATTTCCTTAGGATCTGGTAATTTGCTTTGTCTTATTGCAATGACTGCATTAGATATATCGTGAATGCTCGGATTATATATGCCATGGGACGCCAGTTCATTTTTAATTACTCCATAGTCGGTTTGTAATTGATGATCTGTTTTTGTCAATTTAAAATTAACACTTGTTATAATATATTGATCTTTTAAGTCTTGTTTGAATATAGATTCTCTATAACCAAAATTACATTCTTCTTTTATAAAAGTTCTTGTGGTTTGATTTTCAATATTTATAGCTTCACAACTCACAAAAATATCTTTGAGCTCTACTCCATATGCACCAATATTTTGTATAGGAGCCGTTCCAATATTTCCTGGAATTAATGATAAATTTTCAAGTCCTCCATAGTTTTGTTTTAAACACCAAAGTACAAAATTGTGCCAGTTTTCTCCAGCCATAGCTTTTACAACAACGGTGTTCTCGGTTTCGGAGATAACTTCAATACCTTTAAGGTTGATGTGAAGTACCAATGCTTCAATATCTTTAGTTAACAACATATTGCTTCCGCCCCCTAAAATGAATAACGGATGTCCATGATATTTTTTTAAAATATCAATAAGTTTATCTACCGAAGGCACATTGTAAAATGTTTTCGCTTTAGCATCTATGCCAAAGGAGTTAAGCGATTTTAATGAAGCATTATCAATAAGAGTCATTAGTCTTTGTATACTTTTAAGGCTTCTTCAAGAATTTTAACAGCCATTTTTAAGCTCGCTTCATTTAAAACGTATGCAATTCGGATTTGATTTAATCCAACTCCAGAAGTCGAGTAGAACCCAGCAGCAGGAGCAACCATTACGGTGTCGTTATTATAATCAAAAGATTCTAATAACCATTTTGCGAAATCGTCAGAATTTTTTACTGGTAATTCCGCAATACAGTAAAAAGCACCATTTGGCTTAGCCACTTTAACTCCTTCTATTTTTTCTAAACCTGAAATAAGTGTGTTTCTGCGTTTTACATATTCGTCTTTAACATCGTCAAAATAACTTTGAGGAGTATCTAAAGCAGCTTCACTCGCAATCTGTGCTAAAGTTGGCGGACTCAATCTTGCTTGCGCAAATTTTAATGCCGTTTTAATAACCGCTTCATTTTTTGATACTAAATACCCGATTCTCGCCCCACACATACTGTAGCGCTTAGAAACTGAATCAATGACAATAGCATAATCTTCTAATCCAGGTTCTTGTAAAATGGAATAATGTTCTTCACCGTCGTAAACAAACTCTCTATAAACTTCGTCTGCTATTAAAAATAAATCGTGTTTTTTTACAATGGCAGCTAATTTTTTTATTTCTTCTTTAGAATATAAATAACCTGTTGGATTTCCAGGATTACAAATTAAAATTGCCTTGGTTTTTGGAGTAATGAGTTTTTCGAATTCTTCTATAGGTGGTAAAGCAAAGTTATCCTCAATCTTTGAAATTACTGGAACCACATTTACACCAGAAGCATTTGAAAATCCATTATAATTAGCATAAAATGGCTCAGGTATTATAATTTCGTCTCCTTCATCCATAATACTTCCAAACGCAAATAACAGAGCTTCACTACCTCCAGTAGTTACGAGAATGTCTTTATGATTAACGTTAATGGCATTGCGTTTGTAATAGTCAGCAATTTTCATTCTATAGCTTTCTGACCCTTCAGATCTGCTATACGCGATAGTCTCAAGATTTTGGTGTTTAATGGCATCTAAAGCAACCTGTGGAGTTTTTATATCTGGTTGACCGATGTTTAAATAATAGATGTTTTTTCCTTGTTTTTGAGCTTCTTCAGCATAAGGTACCAATTTTCTGATTGGCGATTCTGGCATGTTTGAGCCTTTATTTGAAATTTTTGGCATGTGGTATCGATTTTAAAATGCTAAGGTCTTAAAATTTATTTAAAAAATGATGCTTAAAATATATTGTATTCTAAAGATTTGTAACTTCTTTGAAATTATTCGAAAATTTGAAATTACGAAGCGTACATATTGTTCTATACCTGCTCAGTTGTAATTTTGGGATTCTAATAGCTCAAGAAAGCTTTTTTTTAAAGGAAGACATCAGTACCAAAATTGATTTTGATTTTGTAGGCAACTTAATCATCATTCCGTTAGAAATAAATGATGTTGTTTTGTCTTTTATCTTAGATTCTGGCGTAAGCAAGCCAATTCTGTTTAATTTATCTGAAAACGACTCGTTATACTTAGAGAATACCGAAACTTTCTATTTACACGGCTTAGGTGGTAATGGCAAATTAAGAGCGCTGAAATCCAACCATAATAAATTAAAAATAGGTAATGCTGTTGGGCTCAATAAAGATTTGTATGTGGTTTTTGATACTAATATAGATTTTACACCAAGGCTTGGTGTAGAAATAAATGGTATTATTGGCTATGATATATTTAAAGACTTTGTGGTTGAAATAAATTATGCTTCAAAATATATTAGGTTGTATAATCCAGCGGCTTTTAAACCAAAATCATCAAAAAAATGGAAATCACTTCCTATTGTAATTCATAAGAATAAGCCTTATTTAGATGCCAACGTGACTATACTCAAGGACAAAATACGCGTAAGGTTGCTCATAGATACGGGGAGTAGTGATGCTCTATGGTTGCTCGAAGATGAAAAAGCAGGACTAATACCAAAGCACAATTTAATTTTTAAGGATTACTTAGGGAAAGGTTTAAGTGGTTCTATTTACGGTAAGCGTTCTAAAGTGAATACACTGAAGTTGAGTGAATTTAATTTAACTAATGCTAATGTAGCTTTTCCAGACTCGTTATCAATAGATTTAACCAAAATTTATAAAGATCGTAAAGGCAGTTTAGGTGGTGATGTTTTAAAACGATTCAATCTTTTTTTCGATTATACGAATAAGCGGTTATATATTAGAAAAAATAGTGGTTTTAAAGAGCCATTTACTTATAATAATAGTGGTATTGTATTAGAATATAATGGTACCAAGTTTGTAAAGGATGAAATTAATATGCCATCTTTTAAAGGCTTTAAAAATAAGGATAACAATGCTGTAAAAATCAGCCGTGCTCTAAATTATAGAATGTTAATAAAACCTATATATAAAATAGTGGAGATAAGAAAATCGTCTAATGCATATCTTACAGGTTTAAGAGTAAATGATATTTTAGTTGGTTTAAACGGTCGGCCAGCATATAAATACAAATTGTCTGAAATTAATAAAATCTTTCATGGCAAAACAGGAAAAATGGTTAGACTCAGCATAGAACGTCTTGGCGAAAAGAAATCGTTTAAATTTAAATTAGATAATGTCTTTAACCAAAAAAAAGAGTTCTCAAAACGAGAACTCTTTCCTTAAATCTTAAATAAAATTGAGTTATTGCTCAATCATACTTTTTTGCTTTTTTTCTAAAACACTGGTTTTATTAGAATCTACAACTAAACCTTTTATTTTTAATGCAACAGTTGGAGTCTCTGCATTAGAGAAGACCGTGATTGTTTTTCTGATAGGATTAACTCTTTTTGTGTCATATTTTACTTCAATCTCACCAGTTTCTCCTGGTAAAATTGGTCCTTTCGGTTTTTTAGGTACGGTACAACCGCAAGTCGATTTTACGTTAGAGATTACCAAAGGAGCATCACCAGTATTAGTAAACTCAAAAGTTCTAACTCCGTCGGCACCTTTTTCAATGGTACCATAGTCTATAACATCGGTTTTAAATTCTATTTTTGCTACTTTTTCTTGAGCAAAAGAACCCAAACTAATTAGGCCTACAAATAAAATTGCTATTAAATTTTTCATCATTTTAATTTTAAAATTGATTATTCAAAACTACTTACTTTTTAGTTGCCGTCAAAATTTATTGGACGTAATGCACTCCATTTAACAGATTTTATGGTTTCTCAACCTATATTCTTGTGCTAATAATTTCGCTAAATAGGAATTATAAGTACTTTTGTTTGTTCTAATTTAAGTATTACAAAAACAATACCAAAACATGGAAATTCCATCTAAATATAATGCGCTATCTGTAGAAAATAAGTGGTACGACTATTGGATGCAGCACAATTACTTTCATTCTAAACCAGATGAAAGAGAACCATATACTATTGTAATTCCTCCTCCGAATGTCACAGGTGTATTACACATGGGGCACATGTTAAATAATACCATACAAGATGTGTTAATTCGTAGGGCACGTTTATTGGGGAAAAATGCATGTTGGGTTCCTGGTACAGATCATGCATCTATCGCTACCGAGGCAAAAGTTGTAGCTAAATTGAAAGAACAAGGCATTGATAAAAATGATTTATCTCGTGCGGAGTTTTTAAAACATGCTTGGGAATGGACCGAAGAGTATGGTGGTGTCATTTTAGAACAATTAAAGAAATTAGGATGCTCTTGCGATTGGGATCGCACCAAATT
Organism: Winogradskyella bathintestinalis; assembly: GCF_030407435.1. Classification (GTDB taxonomy): domain Bacteria; phylum Bacteroidota; class Bacteroidia; order Flavobacteriales; family Flavobacteriaceae; genus Winogradskyella; species Winogradskyella bathintestinalis. The sequence continues at coordinate 935,172 of NZ_JASDDK010000002.1, read as the reverse complement.
TACTATGGATGACGATATGTCTGAAGCCGTGATTAAGGTATTCGTAGATTTGTATAATAAAGGTTTGATTTATAGAGGTTACCGAATGGTTAATTGGGACCCGGAAGCCAAAACCACGTTATCTGACGAAGAGGTAATTCATGTTGAGAAACAAGGCCTTTTATATTATTTAGAATATAAAGTGGAAGGAAGCGATGAAAAATTAACCATTGCAACCACAAGACCAGAAACGATTTTTGGAGATACTGCTATTTGTATCAATCCAAATGACGAAAGATTTACACACCTCAAAGGCAAAAAAGCAATTGTACCAATATGTGGTAGAGTTATCCCCATTATAGAAGATGAATATGTAGATGTGGAATTTGGTACCGGCTGTTTAAAAGTTACTCCTGCTCACGATGAAAATGATAAAATTTTAGGAGATAAGCATGGGCTAGAAGTTGTTGATATTTTTAATGAAGATGCTAGTTTAAATAGCTTCGGAATGCATTACGAAGGTCAAGATCGTTTTGTAGCAAGAAAAGCAGTTGTTAAAGAGTTAGAAGACGCTGGTATTTTAGTAAAAACCGAAAACCATATTAATAAAGTAGGGACTTCGGAAAGAACTAAAGCCGTAATCGAGCCAAGATTAAGTGATCAATGGTTTCTTAAAATGGAAGATTTGGCACAACCTGCCATTGACGCAGTTTTAAAAACAGGTGACGTAAAATTGTTTCCCAAGAAATTTGAAAACACCTATCGCCATTGGATGGAGAATATCCGAGATTGGAATATTTCACGTCAGTTACTTTGGGGACAGCAGATTCCGGCGTATTTCTATGGTGATGGAAAAGAAGATTTTGTGGTTGCTGAATCTATTGAGGAGGCTGTTAATCTCGCTAGAGAAAAATCTTCTAATTTCGAGATTCAAGCATCAGATTTAAAGCAAGATACAGATGCATTAGACACTTGGTTTAGCTCATGGTTATGGCCAATGAGTGTTTTCGACGGTATTCGTAATCCTGAAAACGAAGAAATAAAATACTATTATCCAACCAATGATTTAGTAACTGGCCCGGATATTTTGTTCTTTTGGGTAGCACGTATGATTGTAGCAGGTTACGAATATAAAGATGAAAAGCCGTTTGAGAATGTTTACTTAACGGGTCTGGTAAGAGATAAACAAAGACGAAAAATGTCTAAATCATTAGGAAACTCACCTGATGCTTTAAAATTAATAGAAGAGTATACAGCAGATGGTGTTAGAGTAGGGTTGCTACTGAGCTCTGCTGCTGGTAATGATCTAATGTTTGATGAAACTCTATGTCAACAGGGAAGAGGGTTTGGAAATAAAATTTGGAACGCCTTTCAATTGACTAATTTGTGGGAAGTCGCAGATATAGATCAACCTAATTCTAGCAAAATAGCGCTAGAATGGTATGAGTCTAAGTTTCAGGCAGCACTAATAGAAATAGAAGATCATTTTAGCAAGTACAGATTAAGTGATGCTTTAATGACTATTTACAAATTGATTTATGATGATTTTTGTGGATGGATGTTAGAAATGGTGAAGCCAGCTTACAAGCAACCAATCGACAGAATCACCTATGAAAAAGTAATGTCTATTTTTGAAGATAATTTAAAAGTAGTTCATCCATTTATGCCATTTTTAACGGAAGATATTTGGCATTATATCAAAGAACGTTCACCAGAAGAAGCCTTAATTATTGCAAAATGGCCAGAGCCAAAACCAATTAATGAAACCTTAATTTCTGAATTCGATTTTGCTTCAGAAGTCATTTCAGGTCTAAGAAATATTAGAAAACAGAAAAATATAGCTTTTAAAGATGCTATTGGCTTTTCGGTGGTGAATAACGAAAAGGTAAATACCACGTTTGATGATGTTATTTCGAAATTAGGAAATTTAAGTAATTTCGAATATGTAAACGAACCCGTTGAAGGCGCTTTAACCTACCGCGTAAAATCGAATGAATATTTTATTCCTATGGAAGGGAGTATTGATATTGAAGCGGAAATAGAGAAACTTACAGAAGAGTTAAAGTACACTGAAGGGTTTTTAAAATCTGTACAAAAGAAATTGTCAAATGAGCGTTTTGTAGCTGGTGCGCCAGAACAAGTAGTTGCTGCAGAGAAAAAGAAAGAAGCTGATGCTTTAGCTAAAATTGAAACCATACAAGCTAGCTTATCTAGTTTGCAGTAATATTACAACCTACAAGGTTTTGAAAACCTTGTAGGTTTTCTATGATTACTAATGGAAAAGGGTTTTTTAGCAGTTAAATAAAAATAAGTCTGTCATAGAGAAGTTAATAGCAGAATGATTGCTAATCTTTCTTACCACTCATTAATTTTATTACTATCTAGCTTTACAAAAATAAACAGTAAAATGGTAAAGCCCCAAAGTCCTGAGCCGCCGTAACTGAAAAACGGCAACGGGATACCAACTGTTGGAATTAATCCCATAACCATACCTATATTGATAGTGAAATGCACGAATAGGATAGAGGCTACACCATACCCATATACCCGACTGAATTGTGACTTTTGTGCTTCTGCCAAAAATAAAATTCTGACGATTAGCAATACAAATATAAAGACCACGAAGCTTGTTCCTAAAAATCCCCATTCTTCGCCAACGGTACTAAAAATATAATCGGTATGTTGTTCTGGAACAAATTTTCCTGTAGTTCTCGTGCCTTGTAAAAAACCTTTACCAGATATACCTCCTGAACTTATAGCTTGTTCGGATTGGATGAGATTGTAAGCTTCGGCTTTTTTCATCCGCTCTAATTTCGCAGGATCTTTTTCTAAACGAAGCCAAAGACTAATTCTATTTTGTTGATGAGGTTTAAGAACATGATTGTAAAACAATTTCACACCATAAGAAAAACTAGTAGCCACTAAAAGGACTACAATATATTGCATTATCGATCCTCTTTTTTTCTTTCTAAAAACGTATACCGCAGCTATAATAACCAAAGCAATTAAAGCTGTAATTAATACACCGAATTTTAGTCCCAATACAGCTAAAATAATTAATGATAACCCGATAATTAAATACACTTGTTGTAAACCTTCGCGATAAAAAACAAAGAAAAAGGCTAAATAAACAATTGTACTTCCGGCATCATTTTGAAGTAAGATCAAGATTGCAGGTATAAATATAATGGCAGCAACTCTAATTTGATGCTTAATAGAGGTCATGTTAGTCTGCAAGTCGCTTATGTATTTTGCTACTGCTAAGGCTGTTGCAAACTTAGCGAATTCACTAGGTTGTATTGTCATACTACCAATACCATACCACGAACGTGCTCCATTCACATCTTTTCCAAAGAGAAATAAGCCTACCAAGGCCAACATTGCTATTAAATAAATAATACTTGCAAATCGTTCATAGAATTTGGCCTCAACTGATAGAATTAGGACAATGAGCACAAAAGTAAGAGCAATAAATATTAAGTGTTTTCCGTATAATTGTGACGTATCAAAATAACTTGTAATATCACCTACGTGAGATGCGGATAAGATATTGAAATAGCCAAATGTTACTAAAAGTAAAAAAAGTACAATAGTTACCCAATCGAATTTAAAACCTCTATGATTCTCCCTTAACATTAATTTTTTAAATTTTGCTGGTCAGATTCATTTTTAATGGCATTATTCTCTTCACTATTAATCGCATAGTTGTCAATGACCTGAAGTGTAGTTTCGCCATTAATTTTAAAAGGCTCTCCTGAATATGGTTTTTTATATTCGTTTTCTAAGCTATGGGTTAGAATCCATTGCTCTAAATCGTTTCTGGTAATTGTTCCTTTAAGATGTTTTTCTATCATGAGACTTGCCATTTTACCAGCAAATCTACTTCCCCAATAGCCATTTTCTACAAAAACGGCAATAGCAATCTTCGGCTTATCCTTTGGAGCAAAAGCGACAAAAATTGAATGATCTGTGAGTTGAGTTTTTACGCTGTCAATTTTTATGAAATTTTCAGCAGTTCCTGTTTTTCCACAGATTTCTATGCCTGGTACTTGTAAATATTGCGCTGTTCCTTTATTATAAACGTCATACATACCTTGCACAACAGGTTCAAAATGGCGTTTCTCAATAGTGGTATGTTTTGGTGTTTTATATTTTTTAGGTATACTATCCCCTTCTATACTTTTAATGATATGCGGTGTGTAATAATAACCACGATTGCCTATAGCAGCAACCATGTTCGCTAACTGAATTGGTGTAGTTTCCACTTCGCCTTGTCCGATGGCATTCGAAACAATATAAGTGGATCCCCAACGGTTGTCTCCGTAAGCTCTATCGTAATAATCGCCATCTGGTATTCTACCAGGTTGTCCAACGGATAAATCATTATTCAAAAAATTGCCTAAACCAAAACTTCTAGCATGATTAGCCCAAATATTCATCCCTTTTCCAGCATCATCATACTTATCAATAATGCGACGGTAAACATTTACGAAATAGGCGTTGCAAGATTGGGCGATGCCTAAATTCATATCCGCAGGACTTCGATGCTGATGACAGCCTGTTAATTTTCTGCTACCGTAATAGTAACCCATTCTGCATGTAAATTTATCATCAACATCAACAATTTCTTCTTGTAAACCTATGAGTGCATTAATTACTTTAAAAGGTGATCCAGGAGGATATTGAGCCTGTAATCCTCTATCGAATGTGGGTTTATTTATTTTATCTAAAAATAGACGAGAAAAATTCTTATTACGCTCTCTGCCTACCAATAGATTTGGATTATAACTCGGTCCCGTTACCATTGCTAGTATTTCTCCACTACTTGGATCAATAGCGACAATACCGCCACGCTTATGTTTCATAAGCAATTCTCCATAAGCTTGAAGTTCTGAGTCTATGGTTAAAGTAATATCTTTTCCTGGTTGAGGTAAGGTGTCTAATTTACCTTCTTTAAACGGACCAATGTTTTTATTAAAACGGTCCTTCTGAATAAATTTTATGCCCTTTACCCCTCGCAACACATCTTCGTAAGTTTTTTCAACCCCTTGTTTGCCTATTAAATCTCCCAATACATAATAGGGTTCACTCTTAATCGTTTTTCGATTAACCTCACCAAGGTCACCTAGGACGTTAGCACCAATATTAGTTTGATAAGATCTTAAAGACCGTTTTTGAACGTAAAAACCTTCAAATTTCCGCATTTTTTCTTGGAGTACAGCATAATCTATTTTAGACAATTGTGGTACAAATGGTGAAGGTAATCTTGGTGAATAACTCGTGGCTTTTGCTAATTTTTTATGATATTCTTCTTCGGTAATCTTTAGTAATTCACAAAATTCCTCTAATTCAACAGAGTCTAAAGGAATAACTTCTCTTGGAATGACCATTACATCGTAAGACGGTTGATTGGCAACTAAAAGTTTTCCATTTCTGTCATATACGTAACCACGTTTTGGATAATTGTAAACTTTTCTTATTGCCGTGTCTTCAAAAATATTGTAGTCCGAACTGCTGTATACTTGAAGATAAAATAGACGAGCAATAAAAACAAGACCAACTAGAATTACAGTGGCTAAGAGTAATAATTTTCTCATTTTTTGTTTCGGCTAAATAGAATTATAATCAATACGCTTAGTATTATAGTGAAAATACTAGAGAATAACGTTTTCTTAAGGACTAATAGTATTTTAGAAACGTTAAATATTTCTAATGAGAATAATACTAAATGATGAATTATGACACCAAAAGAAATGTATGTGATTAAGCTGCCTATATCGGTATTACGGATTTTTATACTTTGATGTTCGTACTGCATGCCAAACGAATTTTTTAGAAGTATTGGTCTCACATAAGCCAAACTTACAGCCGCTGCTGCGTGCACTCCTCCAGAATCTGAAAATAAATCGACCATTAAGCCTAAGACAAAGCTAACTAGTAAAAACAAAAGTCGTTCTTCTCGAATAGGAAACAGAAAAATAAATATTACGTATATGTACGGATTTATGTAGCCAAAGAAATTGATATGATTGCAGATCATAACCTGCAATAATAACAGGAAAATAAACCGAACGATATTTAGTCCAATAACACTATTCATCAATACTATTTTCTAAAGAATAAATTTCCTTTTTATCTAAATTTTCTAAAATATAAACGGTGCCTACGTTGGTCATATCATTAAATAACTTCACTTGAATGGTGTAGGTGTCTCCTCCTATATCTGTTTCAATACTAGAAATTGTACCAATGCCAACTCCTCTAGGAAAAATGGATGATTCCCCACCAGTTTGAATGGTATCACCCACTTTTACAGGAGCGAATTGGGAAACATCTTCAAGCTGAACATAAACGGGAGATTCTCCATTCCATTTTAAAGAACCAATATGATTCGTGGCTTTTATTTTAGCATTTATTCGGCTTCGTTTATTTAATATAGATAATACGGTTGAATAATTTTTCGATGTATTATCAATGATGCCAATAATTCCATTAGACGTCATAACCCCGAAATCTCGTTTTATACTGTCGTTTTTACCTTTGTTTAAAGTAAGATAGTTATTCGTTAAGGAGTAGCTGTTTTTATAAACTTCAGCCGTTGTAATTCTGTATTTCGATTTGGAGTACGTGCTATCGATATACGAAGAATCTGCGGAAATATTCCTATTTAAGAGTTGCTCCCTTAAGCGTTTATTTTCTTTAGCGAGATTATCGTTCTCCGTTTTTAAATTAAAGTATTGGTCTACAGAATTCATGGTGCCGTATACACCACCAGTTAAAAAATTGGCAGAATTGATGAATTTACTTCTGTGATAAGAATGCGATTGAATGGTTAAAGCTAATGCAATACTAAAAAGCAATAAAAACAACAGAAAGGTTTTGTTTCTTATAACAAAATTAAAAATTTGTTGCATTATTTATGGCTTATTTAATCAATACGCTTTTGTATTTAGGTAAGTTTTTAAGTACTATTCCGGTACCTCTTACTACAGCTCTTAAAGGATCTTCAGCAATATAAACTGGTAAGTCTGTTTTTTGGGAAAGACGCTTGTCAAGGCCTCTTAACATGGATCCGCCACCTGCTAAATAAATCCCGGTATTATAAATATCGGCAGCCAATTCTGGAGGTGTCTGTGATAAGGTTTCCATAACGGAATCTTCAATACGCAATATTGATTTATCTAAGGCTTTTGCTATTTCACGGAACGAAATTTGAACTTGTTTTGGTTTCCCTGTTAATAAATCACGTCCTTGTACACTCATATCTTCAGGAGGTAATTCTAAATCCTCGGTAGCAGCACCAATTTGTATTTTAATTTTTTCAGCCGTTCTATCACCAACATATAAGTTATGTTGCGTTCTCATGTAATAAATAATGTCGTTTGTAAAAACGTCACCTGCTACTTTTACAGACTTGTCACAGACAATACCACCAAGCGCAATGACGGCAATTTCGGTAGTACCACCACCAATATCAACTATCATGTTTCCTTTAGGTTGCATTATATCAACGCCAATACCAATAGCTGCTGCCATAGGTTCGTGAATTAAATAAACCTCTTTTCCATTAACACGCTCACAAGATTCTTTTACAGCACGCATTTCAACTTCAGTAATACCAGAGGGAATACAGACCACCATTCGTAATGCTGGATTAAAGAATTTTTTCTTTAACGCAGGAATGTTTTTAATAAACATGCTGATCATTTGCTCCGAAGCATCAAAATCTGCAATAACTCCATCCTTCAATGGACGGATTGTTTTAATATTTTCGTGCGTTTTGCCTTGCATCATGTTGGCCTCTTTACCAACGGCTATAATTTTTCCGCTGATGCGGTCTCTTGCTACTATTGATGGATTGTCAACAACAACCTTGTCGTTGTGGATTATCAGTGTATTTGCGGTTCCTAAATCAATGGCTATTTCTTCCGTTAGGAAATCAAAAAATCCCATGTGCTATTCTTAATTATTTGGGTTATGCTCGTCTTATTTTAAAGACTATCTGTAAAAGTAGTAAAATATACGTTATTTCTGCGGTTATGGATGCTTATTGCTTAATTTTTTTTTATTGTTATCTAATAAAATATATAAGTCCGCTTCGCTATTAGATTTGAAAGTTTAGAAGTGCTTGTAACTGATTGATAAATAGTGTTTTTTAAAATCGATCTTAATATTTTTTACCATTAAAATGTTTTTGCACAGAAGAAAAATTATTTCTATTTTATAAAAAAAATCATTCTTTTTTAAATTATGTTGACAAATAGTATTAAAACTACCAACTAATTAATAGCTTCCAAAATATCGGAATTGGGTCTAAAAGCGAAGTGGTCTTGTTTCTCTGTTAATGCTTAAAGTGACGTGTTCCTGTAAAAACCATTGCTACGTTATTCGCGTTGCAATAGTCAATACTCAACGCATCTTTAATAGAACCTCCGGGTTGAATAACAGCTGTAATGCCAGCATTATCTGCAATTTCTACACAATCTGGAAATGGAAAAAAGGCATCACTCGCCATAACCGCACCGTCTAAATCGAAGTTAAAAGATTTTGCTTTATGAATCGCTTGGTTAAGCGCATCAACTCTGCTCGTTTGTCCAGTTCCACTAGCACATAACTGTTTGTTTTTTGCTAAAACAATCGTATTAGATTTGGTATGTTTGCAGATTTTTGAAGCGAAAATTAAATCGTCCAATTCATCTGAAGTTGCAGTAGTTTTTGTAACAGATTTTAAGGCTTCCAATGTATCTGTAATATTGTTTCTATCTTGAACCAAAACACCGTTTAAACAACTTCTAACATTAGTTTTCGGCATGTCAATGTCTTTCAAAATTAAAAGGATCCTGTTTTTCTTTCCTTTTAAAATCTCTAGCGCTTCGGGTGCAAAAGACGGAGCAATAACAACTTCGCAAAATAATTTATGAATCTCTTCAGCCGTTGCTACATCTATTTCAGAATTACTGATTAGCACTCCACCAAAAGCAGAAACAGGATCTCCGGCCAAAGCATCTACATAAGCCTGGTGTAAGGTATCTCGTTGTGCTAAACCACACGCATTATTATGTTTTAAAACCGCAAAAGTTGGGGCGTCGTTTTTAAATTCTAACATTAAATTTACAGCCGCGTCAACATCTAAAAGGTTGTTGTAACTTAATTCCTTACCATGAAGTTTTGTGAAAATATCATCGAAATTGCCAAAGAAGAACCCTTTTTGATGAGGGTTTTCGCCATAACGCAACACTTTTCCATTATTTTCAGAAATTTTTAAAGCCGGAATTTCATGATTTTTGTTGAAATAATTAAAAATGGCAGTGTCGTAATGAGAAGATACGTTAAATGCTTTTGCTGCAAATTGCTTTCTATCCTCTTCTGTAGTTTCACCATTTTTAGTTTCTAATAAGTCTAAAAATTCGGCATAATCGTCAACAGAAGATACACAGGTAACGTCAGCATAATTTTTTGCTGCTGCTCTAATTAATGAAATTCCACCAATGTCAATTTTTTCAATAATATCTTGATTGCTGGCTCCTGAAGCTACGGTTTTTTCAAAAGGATATAAATCTACAATGACTACATCGATTTGCGGAATATCGAATTCTTTCAATTCTGCAACATCCCCATCGTGGTTCTGACGATTTAAAATACCTCCAAAAACTTTTGGGTGCAATGTCTTTACCCGACCACCAAGAATAGAAGGATAAGACGTAACATCTTCAACAGGCACCACGTTGATGCCTAAATCTTTAATGAATTTTTCGGTGCCACCAGTAGAATAAATGGTGACATTAAGATCGTTTAATTTTTTTACGATTGGTGCTAATCCGTCTTTATTAAAAACTGAAATTAATGCCGACGAAATGGTTTTGTTGCTCATGATTTTGTGTTGTGTTTTTGATACCGCAAAAATACGGATATTCAAAACGATAGCTTTGTCCTAAAACGAGTTTCTTTAAATTTTTTGTAACAATAAATTGTTGAAAACGTCCTATCTTTAAAATGTTCAATTTATCTTCACTTTTTGTTTTGTTAGAAATAGAAAATTTAAGATCAATTCATTATTAAAACAACCTTGCATGCTGGTCTATTTACGCTTACTTAAAGAGAGTTTTTCATTTGCTATTAATGCACTTCGGAATAATAAATTAAGAACATTTTTGTCACTTTTGGGAGTTACAGTGGGTATCTTTTCTATCATCGCTGTGTTGGCTGCTGTAGATTCTTTAGACAAAACCATACAAGGACAATTGAGCTCATTAGACGGTAATACCATGTATCTCACCAATATTTCTTTTGGACCAACGGATGTACCACGCTGGCAAAGAGAAACTTTTGATGAAGTATCTTATAATGAATACAAAACATTAGAATCGGCATTGACTGATGTAGATCATGTGGCTTTACAGTTATTTGTAAGGCGTGAGAATATTAGATATGAATCAGAATTGGTGAGCAGTGTAAATACGGTTGTAGTCTCGCATGAGTTTATTGATATACAAGTTATGGAATTTGAAAAAGGACGTTTTTATAACGAATCTGAATCTAATTCTGGACGACCGGTAGTGGTCATAGGATCGGAAATTGCTAAATCGCTATTTGGTGATCTCGATCCAATAGGAAAGAAAGTGAGACTCTATGGACAGAAATTTACCGTTATAGGTGTAGTGAAAAAACAAGGTTCTGGCATATTTGGTGATAGTAACGATGTGTCTATTTTTATACCAGCGAATTATGTAAGAAACAGGTATGGTGATAATAACCCATTTATGAAATTTGTGGTAATTATTAAGCCTGAAAAAGACGCAGACATTGAAGGAGTGAAAGCAGAAATTACTCAAATAATGCGAACAAAAAGAGGGTTAAAGCCCGATGAAATCGATACATTTTTTATTAATCTTCTGTCTGGTTTACAAAACTTAATAGACACCATTATTGGAAGCTTAAACTTAATTGGCTGGGTGATTAGTGGATTCTCACTTTTAGTTGGAGGATTCGGTATCGCCAATATTATGTTTGTAAGTGTAAAAGAACGTACCAACCTTATAGGAATTCAAAAATCATTGGGTGCTAAAAATAAATTTATATTATTTCAATTTTTATTTGAAGCGGTGATATTAGCTGTTGTTGGGGGACTAGTAGGATTGTTCTTAGTTTGGGTAGGCACCATTATAGGTAGTAATCTTGTGGAGGATTTTGAATTTGTACTTTCTCCAGAAAATATGGCTCTTGGCTTTTTTATATCATCTGTAATTGGTTTAATATCTGGAGTAATACCTGCTTTACGAGCTTCACGATTAGATCCTGTGGAGGCAATACGAACAGGAATGTAAAATTATTTCACTGTTGAAATTATCGTTTACATTTCCTTAATCACTAATGCTTACTTGGTAATGGCTTGATTGCTATTTTAACGTTGTAAGCACAGTTCAATTTTGTGTCAGAATTATAAAATAACTATAGAATCTTTATTTAAGAAAGAAGGTGAGCAACTTCCTTACAAACAAATTCTAAAAATCGCTCATCGTCTTCTGTAAACGGATCGGAAGTATTAGAATCTATGTCAATTTGCCCAATATTTTCACCATTTACAAAAATAGGAATCACTATTTCAGCTTTAACAGTGATACTACAGGCAATATAATTATCTTGAGCAGCAACATCTGGCACCACAAAATTTTCGTTACTAACGGCTACTTGGCCGCATATACCTTTTCCAAAGGGAATTATGGTATGATCTGTTGGCTCACCAACATAAGGGCCTAATTTTAATTCATCTTTATCCCCGTTTTTAAAGTAAAATCCAACCCAATTATAATAATCTATATTACTTTCAAGGATTTCACAAATATGAAGTAAACGTTCTTCAACAGTACGTTCATTATTTGATGTAATTACCGTTATTCTAGGTTTTAATTCTTGAAAAGTCATGGATAAAAGTATTTTTTTGCAAAAGTATCTAAAATGCGCGATTTTGAATGTCGGTTTTTATAAATTTAACACCAACTTAATGTTTCATTGTTATTAAAAGAATTTTATTAAAGAAAACCGTTGTTTTATCGGAGTATTAGAATCAAACACTATATGAAATTTATATTTTGAAAGCACTTTTAGTAAAATACAAATCGGTAATTCGATTTATTGTCACATTTTTAGTGATATATGGTGTGTTGACGATTTGTTATAATTTATATCTTAATATTTCTGAAGATTTACGGTATTATCCAGACTATGTAACGCACTTGGTGGCGGAGCAAACTAACGCGCTATTAAATGGGTTAGGTTATGTCTCAAATGTGTTGCCTCACCCTAACGAACCTTCAATAAAGATAATTATAAATGGAAAATACGTTGCCCGTGTTATCGAAGGTTGTAATGCTATAAGTATCATTATTCTATTTTTATCTTTTATAATCGCGTTTGCAGGGAAATTTAAAACAACTTTATTGTACGGCTTAGCAGGAAGTGTTATAATTTATGCCTTTAATTTAATTCGAATTGTAATTTTATCTATTGGTCTTTATCATTATCCATGGCAACGAGAGATGCTGCATACTGTAATTTTTCCGATGTTAATTTATGGAACTGTATGCTTACTTTGGATGGTTTGGGTTAATCGATTTTCTAAAAACGTAAAAAACATTGCCTAAATTTACGAGATATATTTTATTGGTTATCTTGTTTCTGCTTTTAGTGGCCGTGAGAGGTTTTGAAGATATTCTATTCTATGATCCGTATTTAACTTTTTTTGAAAACGATTATCTCTATATAGATAGTCCAAGACGAGAAATCGCAAAACTAGTGCTCTTTACAACTTTGCGTTTTGTTTTGAATACTTTAATATCGTTGGGAATTTTATACCTACTTTTTAAGGATAATAGTATTGTTAAATTTTCGGTAATCATTTATACTATGGCCTACGTTTTACTCTTAATTCCATTTTTATATTTTGTCATTAATCCGAAACAAGAAGATTATTACTTGTTTTTTAATATTAGACGATTTTTAATTCAGCCAATTGGACTGATATTATTAATGCCAGCATTCTACTATTATAAATTGAATCGTTAATAGTTATATAATATAATCTTTAATATTTCAGAATTTTGTAACTTTGAATCGTGAAATTTACAATTGCATATAAAGCTTATTCTATATCATTATCATTTTTGGTTTTGTTATCGACATTGTCGTTAACAATAGAAAAGCATTTCTGTGGTGACACGCTGATAGATGTTGCAATATTTACTGAAACGGAAAAATGTTCTGAAGACGTCATAGAGATCGACCAAGTTAGTATCACTAAAAATAGCTGCTGTAAAGATGAAATAGATATCATTGAAGGTTTGTCGGAAATGACGATTACTTCTTTCGAGGACTTAGATGTTATTCAGCAACACGTATTATTCACTTTTGCTTATTCTTATAGTAATCTGTTCGAGAATTTACCGAATATTGGTAATTCAGATAAAGATTATTCTCCACCAATACTCGTTAAAGATATTCAAGTTTTAGACGAGACTTACCTCATTTGATTATTTTTTGAAATTCCGAGCTATAACGCATCATAATGACTGATGCTAATTACTAATATTTCAAAATTAAATTATAATGAAACACGTTTATAATGTTTCAGGTATGACCTGCAACAATTGTAAAGCTTCTGTTGAAGAATCGCTCTCAAACTTAGAACAAGTGAAAGAAGTTTCGGTTAATCTCAAAGCAAAAACAGCCACAATTAAAATGACATCACATGTCGAGGTGAAAACCCTTCAGGATGCACTTTCCGATAAATTTAAAATTTCAGAACAAGAAGAGACCAATGTTTTTAATTCAGATACAAATGAATCTGACGTAGAAAAAAAGAGTGAGTTAAAACAACTTTTTCCACTATTTCTAATCTTTGGTTATCTAATTATAGCTTCAATTTTATTAAACTATAAACCTTGGGATGTTTCGGGTTTTATGCTAGATTTTATGGGTTTATTTTACATTGTCTTTAGTTTTTTCAAACTATTAGATTTAAAAGGTTTTCCTGAAAGTTTTAGAATGTACGATCCGCTTGCTAAAGTGTTACCAATTTACGGTTGGGTTTATCCTTTTATTGAATTGACCTTAGGCTTAATGTTCTTAATGCGATTTCAAATTGATATAGCTCTTATAGTTACACTTATTGTATTAGGTATAACAACGGTAGGTGTAACTAAAGCATTGTTTAGTAAAACTACGATTCAATGCGCTTGTTTGGGAACGGCCCTAAAATTACCAATGACGAAAGCCACATTCATTGAAAATTCCGTAATGATTATAATGGCAATATTAATGTTATCTAATACCCTAGCATCATGAGAAAATTTCTATTTTTAATAATATTTTGTCCGGTGTACCTATTCTCACAAGACGAATTAAAGGGGGTGATTTTAGAAGCAAGTAGTTCTAAAGAAATGCCTTTACCTGGTGCAAATGTGTATTGGTTAGATTCTTCTGTTGGAGCTATTACTGGCGATGATGGTTCATTTTCATTACCCTATAAATTCTCTTATAGCCAATTAGTGATTAGTTACGTTGGTTTTAAAACCGATACCTTAACAGTCACTGAAAATCGACCGATAAAGCATGTACTACAAGCTAGTGATGAATTAGACGCCGTAGAAATAAAATCTCGAAAACAAGCCACACGAAAATCGTATTTAGAAGCTACGAATACGTTTACGGTAACTAGCGACGAATTGTTAAAAGCCGCCTGCTGCAATTTGGCTGAGAGTTTTGAAACTAACCCTTCTATCGATGTTAATTTTGCTGATGCGGTTACCGGAACTCGGCAAATTAAAATGTTGGGTTTAACCTCTCCTTATATTCTTATTGCTACTGAAAATATACCGGCTATTAGAGGAGCGTCTCAAGCTTATGGATTAAGTTTTATTCCTGGTACGTGGGTAGAAAGTATTCAGATAACAAAAGGAACTGGAAGCGTAGTCAACGGCTTTGAAAGTATAGCAGGCCAGATCAATGCAGAATTGGTAAAGCCAACTACCGACGATAAATTATTTGTAAATCTTTATGGCGCATCAAGCGAACGTCTAGAATTGAACACACATTTTAACACAAAAATTTCAGAGAAATGGAGTACTGGTTTGTATTTGCACGGTAATACGCATCAACAAGAACACGATGTTAATGACGATGGGTTTTTAGATATGCCATTATACAATCAGATAAATGTGATGAATCGCTGGCAATATATCAATCAAGAAAAGGGAGTGGTGAGTTTTTTAAATTTAAGATATTTAAATGACGAAAAACAAGCAGGACAAGTGAATTTTGATCCAAATAATTTCGATCCAAGGAATCCTGGATTATTAAGTGAAGTTGATGCATGGGGAAGTGAAATCAACACAGAACGGTTTGATGTTACTACAAAATTTGGGTATGTAAATCCTGAGATTCCTTATCAAAGTTTAGGTTTTCAAACCGCTTTTAGTTATCATAAACAAGAATCGTATTTTGGTTTAAATATTTACGATATTAAACATAATAGTTTTTATTCTAACTTGGTTTATAATACTATTATTTCGGATTCGCGCCATAAAGTAAAAACAGGGTTGAGTTTTACATACGACCATTATGACGAATTGGTAAATACAAACACTTTTGAGCGCACTGAAAACTCAGTAGGTGGATTTTTTGAATATGCTTACGATAATCTTGATAAATTAACTATGACGGCAGGTGTCCGAGTAGATCAACATAATAGATTAGGTTTTTTCGTTACACCACGTTTTCATTTAAGATATACACCATGGGGAAAATCGGCTTTTAGAGCGTCTATAGGTAGAGGAAAACGTAGTGCTAATATTTTTGCGGAAAATCAGAATATGTTTTCTAGTTCTAGACAAATAAATATTTTGAATTCTACTGGAAAAATTTATGGATTGGATCCAGAAATAGCTTGGAATTATGGTATTAGTTATTTGCAAGGGTTTAATCTGTTTAATCGAAAAGCAGATGTAACGTTTGATTTTTATAGAACAGATTTTCAGAATCAAGTGGTTGTTGATTGGGAAAATCCTTTCGAAGTTAATTTTTATAATTTGGAGGGTGACAGTTATGCCAATAGTTTTCAATTTGAATTTAATTACAATGTGTTTGAACATTTTGATTTACGAATGGCTTATAAATATTATGATATCAAAACGGATTATAAGTCAGGTTCTTTAGAAAAACCTTTGGTGCCAAAACATCGTTTATTTGCAAATTCTTCTTATGAGACCCATCAAAAAGACAACGGCGCGCATTGGAAATTTGATGCGACATATAATTGGTTAAGTGCACAACGTTTTCCAAATACAGATTTAAGTGCACCACAATTTCAATTAGATAAATATTCGCCAACAGTAGGCACCTTAAATCTTCAAGTTACCAAAGTGTTTTCTCCGAAATTTGAAGTATATTTAGGGGGTGAGAATGTAACCAATGTAAGACAAGACGATCCTCTTGTGAGTGCAGATAATCCATTTGGTTCAAATTTTGATAGTAATTTTGTATATGGCCCAATTTTTGGAAGTATGTATTATGCAGGCTTACGATTTAGAATTAAATAACAAACATTTTATTTAAGTTGTACGTTACAATTCAATTATAGAAATTAAACATAAAATAAACTTTAACATGAAAAAAATAATCTTAATATTTACTTTGTTTATAACCACCCTAACATTTGCTCAAAACAAAAATGCAAAAGCTTCCATGGAAGTTGATGGTGTTTGTGGTATGTGTAAAGAACGCATAGAAAAAGCTGCGATTAGAACCAAGGGTGTAAAATCTGCGGTTTGGAATGTTGATACGCACGAGTTGAAATTAATTTTCGACGAACGTAAAACAGATTTAGAGAAAATATCTAAAAAAATAGCGTCGGTAGGTCATGATACTAAAGAAATAAAAGCAACTGAGGAGCAATACAATTCAGTGCATCCTTGCTGTAAATACAGAGATGAGGTAGTTAAAAAAAATCATGAAAATAATAATGATAATTAACTGAAAACTGAGTTGCATATTTACCAACTCATCTTTCATATATTAGATTTATTTCTATTTGTGTTGTACAGCTATAATAGATACTAATTGTGGGGGTGAGGAAGTTAAAAGAGCGTTTAAATCGGCCAAAAAAAATGCCAAAAAAATGAACTTTAAGGCCTCTTTTATAATGAAGTAATCTGTGATTAACTTTGTTCAGCATAGACCTTTTAATTAGAAAAACAAGCGTTAAAAAAAAACCACCTCATATAGAGGTGGTTTTTATATTTTATAGCATTTTTTTTAAAATGTACCGACTAAGCCTATAGTACCTAAACCCGCACTAAAACGCCAACTTATTGTATTTGGTTTTGAATACTCGTAATAATTATTTTTATTCATAAAATTATCTATACTGTCTACCACTACAATACTTAGCGCCATACTTAAGCCCACATCACTTAACCAATGCGCATTTGCCCATAACCTTGAAATAGGTGCAATAGAACCTACGGTGTAGATACCTGCTTTAACCCATAAGCTGTCAAATTGTTTTGCAATTGCATGCGCCATTGAAAACGATAAAATACTATGCCCAGATGGAAAAGAATGAAACCCTGGTTTACTGCTAAATGGTTCAAAATCGTCTCTATCTCCAGTATCTGGTCTGGCACGACCAACTACGGTTTTAGAAATTGACTGAAAAATTCCAGTGGTGGTTGCCGAAGAAATAATTAAAATTCCGGTACGGCGAACTTTTTCATTATCAGTAAGTAAACCAAAGCCATATACACCAGCAGAAACCATAAAGAAATTTTGTGGACTTCCAAAATACCAACCAAAATCCTTTATAATATCAGGTGCGTCTTTTCCTTGCTTAACAAAGTAATTTTGAGCTTCCCTATCGCTTAGGTATAAAAGTCCTGTGCCGGCAATAATTCCACCTGCGGTTAAAAAGTTATCACGTTTCCAATGAATAGGTCTAGCGAGAGAATAACCTACACTTTTTAAACCAACTTTTGCGTCGTATTTTAAATTTTTCCAAATTTTACTAGTTTTATTAGTGGTAGTGTCTACCTGCGAAAACAGTGAAATTGAAATTAAAGAGATTAAAATAAATGTAAACGTTTGTTTCATTATCTATAATACGTTTTATGCTAATAAAATGTGAATTATAAAGCCTTTGATTTTTAAATCAAAGGCTTTATGCATGATTACTGATTTGTTAATCAGTATTTTGTATGTCACTAATATAATGTGTGCTTACATCATACCTGGCATTCCGCCTCCACCCATTGGTGGCATAGCAGGTGCATCTTCTTTAATATCTACTAAAGCACATTCCGTAGTTAAGATCATACCCGCGACAGAAGCAGCATTTTCTAATGCGATACGTGTCACTTTTTTAGGATCAATGATACCAGCTTTAAGCATATCTACGTAAGTTTCAGTTTTGGCATCGTAACCAAAGTCTTTCTTACCTTCTAAAACTTTATTAATAACTACAGAACCTTCGCCACCGGCATTCTCAACGATGGTACGCAAAGGTGCTTCAATTGCTTTATTTACAATTTGTACACCAGTTGTTTCGTCTAAATTGTCGGTTGTAATTTTCTCTAATGTTTTCTTAGCTCTCACAAAAGCAACGCCTCCACCGGCAACTATACCTTCTTCCACTGCAGCACGTGTAGCATGCAACGCATCATCCACACGGTCTTTCTTTTCTTTCATTTCAACTTCAGAAGCGGCACCAACATAAAGGACTGCAACACCTCCAGCTAATTTTGCTAAACGCTCTTGAAGCTTTTCTTTATCGTAATCAGAAGTTGTTGTTTCTATCTGAGCTTTAATTTGGTTCACTCTAGCCTTAATATCAGCTGCTTTACCTTCACCATTAACAATTGTTGTATTGTCTTTGTCAATAGTTACCGTTTCAGCAGTACCTAACATTGATAAGTCTGCATTTTCTAAAGAGAAACCTCTTTCTTCAGAAATAACAACACCACCTGTAAGGATAGCGATATCTTCTAACATTGCTTTACGTCTGTCTCCAAAACCTGGTGCTTTTACAGCTGCGATTTTAAGACCTCCACGTAATTTATTTACAACTAATGTTGCTAAAGCTTGTCCTTCAACATCTTCTGCGATGATTAATAACGGACGACCAGATTGAGCAACAGGTTCTAATATTGGCAGAATTTCCTGTAAATTAGAAATTTTCTTATCAAATAAAAGAATGTATGGATTTTCTAAGTCAGCAATCATTTTGTCAGAATCGGTAACGAAGTATGGCGATAAATAACCTCTGTCAAATTGCATACCTTCAACCACGTCAACATAAGTTTCCATGCCTTTGGCTTCTTCAACAGTAATCACTCCTTCTTTACCAACTTTTCCGAATGCCTTAGCGATTAAATCACCAATAGTATCATCATTGTTAGCGGAAATTGCAGCAACTTGCTTAATCTTATCAGAATCGCTTCCTACTTTTTTAGATTGCTTATCTAAATCTTTTACAATGGCCTCAACAGCTTTGTCAATACCACGTTTTAAATCCATTGGGTTTGCACCGGCAGCAACGTTTTTAAGCCCTTCTTTTACTATAGCTTGTGCTAAAACAGTTGCGGTAGTTGTTCCATCACCAGCTAAATCGTTAGTTTTAGAAGCCACTTCTTTTACCATTTGCGCTCCCATGTTTTCAAGCTCATTTTCAAGCTCAATTTCTTTTGCTACAGAAACTCCATCTTTAGTGACCTGAGGTGCACCAAATGATTTTCCTATAATTACATTACGACCTTTTGGGCCTAACGTTACTTTTACTGCATTTGCTAAAGCATCGACACCACGTTTAAGTCCGTCGCGTGCTTCTATATCGAATTTTATATCTTTTGCCATCGTTAAAATTTTAATTTTAGCGTTTCCGCGTAAGCGGAAAACTGTTTTTGTTTAATTTGAAATAAAGTTTTAATTAATAAGATTCCTGTTTTTACAGAAATAGAATTATATAATCGCTAAGATGTCACTCTCGCGCATCATTAAATAATCCTTACCTTCTAATTTTAATTCTGTTCCGCCATACTTACCGTACAGTACAGTATCACCAACTTTAACAGTAATAGGTTCGTCTTTTGTTCCTTTGCCTGTGGCAACAACAGTACCTTTTTGAGGTTTTTCCTTTGCATTATCTGGAATAATAATTCCTGAAGCGGTTTTCGTTTCAGCTTCTGTTGGTTCTACAAGAACACGGTCTGCTAATGGTTTAATGTTTAAGCCCATTTGTTATATGTTTTTAGTTGTTTAAATTAATAAATTACGCTTTAGCGTATTTCGAAAATTATGCCAAGACGCAAAGTCTGACAAAGTTTCAGATGCTATTATAAATTTTAGTGGTTTGCGATATTTTTAACAAAAAAAGCCAGCTTTAAAAGCTGGCTCTATATTATTAGGATAATAACGTATTGTTATTCTCCTGAAGTATCTTCTGTACTTGTAGGTTGGTCAGTTGCCGGTGCTGGTGCAACTGGCATTTCTGTAGCGTCATCAGCATCATAAGCTTTAGATTCTGTATTTCCACCTGAGCTAATAGTTAAATTTGACGCTAAGATTAACACAATTAATCCTATAGCTAAAAACCATGTACTCTTATCTAAAAAGTCTCCAGTTTTCTTTACACCACCCATTTGCTGTGTGCCACCACCACCAAAAGATGATGATAAACCTCCTCCTTTAGGATTTTGTACCATTATTACTACGACAAGTAAGAAAGCTACGATTACGATTAGTACTAAAAATATTGAAAATGCACTCATTTTATATTGTATTATTATCTTTTAATTCTTTTACCAATTTTATTTGGTGTGCAAAGAAACTACTTTTTTCTGGATATTTCAAACTTAAAATTTTGTAAGATTGAATTGCTTTGTCGTAATTTTTTTGTTCTAAATAAATTCGCGCCAAAGTTTCTGTCATTAAACTATCTGAAATGGCTTCATCGTTATTGACTAGTTTAGGTTTTGGTGCATTACTAGAAACGGGTTTAATCTTTGGGTTATTGTTAATAAATTTATCAATAATAGCTAATTTATTTTGAAGAGGAATAGCGGTTTCATCCTCCTGAGCTTGTTTTTCTATTAGAGTTTCACTTGCTCTCGACGTCTGCGAATCGGGTTCTTTTTTAATGTCATTACGGACAATAGGTTTAAAACTTGTAATCTTTAGCCATTCTGTAAATGAATGATTTTCAGTTTTATCAAACTCTAAAGGCTTACCAATATTAAGTTGTTTTTCAGCCGTTATATTTTTAACGTCAACGGATAAAATAGAGTCTTCAATTCTTGATTCTCGGATTTCGAGTGTGGGTTTTGGCAAAGGTTTTACCTCAAATAAACCAGGGTCTAAAACACCTTCTGTTGCTTTAATTTGTTCTTTTAATGCATCATCTATAGTCACACTTTTATTAACCGAAATATCATCGACTTCATTAACTACAATAGATTTTATATGTTCTATATTCTGTTTAATTTGATCTGAGATTTTATTCTGATTAAAAGAGTTAGATGTAATATAATCGAACAACACACTGCGGTCCGCCGTATGGGCAGCCGTGACTTTTAAGGCATTATTATATTTGTAACTTTCTATTTGTTTTAAGCCTTTTAGATATAATGCTCGTAAAGGTTGAAAGTAAGGAAAATCTTTAATTGCCGACGACAGCATCTCGGTTTGAGAAGCTGTAACGGCTTCGGGGTGTTCTAGTAAATATGTGAGTTCTCTAAGCTGCATAAATTTTACCAATCTGCTAATGTTGCGTTTAAGATGTCTTGTGTGAGACGTTCTAAAATTTCATCAAAAGCAATATCTTTTATGCTCCCATTAAGTTGGGCGTTGGCAGGATAATCGGAAAAAAATGAAAAACGTTGTTCCATATCTTTTTCTGGATCCTTAGTATTAATATAGCGGACATTAACACTTATAGTTAGCCTGTTTTGTGCTGCTTTTATTTCGGCAGTTGCTGTCATTGGTGAAATACGGTATTCTACAATTTCACCTTCGTATATAACTTCTCCTCCGGTGGTGACTAACTGTGCACTCGTTTGGTTAACGATTCGATCTTGCAGGGCATTGGTAAATAAACGGTCTAAGCCAGGTTCTACTAAATCAGCATTGTTCTGAAAAAAGTTAACCTGAAATGTTTCTGGTGTCTCAGTAATTCCGGTAAAAGAGTAATTGACTTTGCAACCGAAACTAAACACGCAAATAAAGGCGACTAAAATGTATTTTAAATTTTTCAATTAATAAAAGTTTGATTTTTTCATGGTTATGAAAGCATAAATATAACCGTTATAATGTTTATTATTAATTCTTCAGTCATTTGTCTAATGGCTTCAGTACTATTTCTTATAAACGAATTTCTTATCGTGAATATTTTTATAGCTGTCAAATAGTCTATTTATAACTAAATATTTTTTAAAATTTCAATTTTCTTATTATTGAAACTCTAATCTTATTTTATAGATCGAATTGCTTAATTTTTCTATATAGCGTACGTTCACTAATCCCTAATTCCGCAGCAGCCAATTTACGTTTTCCACTATGGCGCTCTAACGATTTTTTAATTAGCTCTAACTCTTTATCATGTAAAGAAAGGGTTTCCTCTTCTTCAATTTCTTCAGCAAAATGATATTTGTCTTCTAAATCTGAAATTGACTGTTCACTAGTTTCTGATTGTTGCGGTATGGATAGTACTTCTAAGTCTTCTACAGCAGCTTCAAATTCTTCATCTTTATCATCCCCACCGTAGATTTTTTGAATTAAATTTTCGTTGTCTTTTTGTACATCAGAAGTATTACCGGTTTCCATAAGTTTCATAGTGAGTTTTTTAAGATCATTGAGATCACTCTTCATATCGAATAAAACCTTATATAATATTTCGCGTTCGCTACTAAAATCACCTTCAGACTTCGAATTATTAACCACGGCCGGTAAGTTATTGCCAATATTTGGTAAGTAATTTTGAAGTGTCTCTGGATTAATGGTTCTGTTTTGCTCTAAAACAGATATTTGTTCTGCTACATTTCGTAGTTGACGAATATTACCATTCCAACGAAATTTTAACAATAAATGAATCGCATCATCCGATAATTTAACGGTTGGCATCTTATATTTTAATGCGAAATCGCTAGCAAATTTTCTAAATAACAAATGAATATCTTCTTTACGCTCTCTAAGTGGAGGTAAATTAATTTCAATAGTACTTAATCTGTAATATAAGTCTTCTCTAAATTTTTCTTTCTTAATGGCGTCAAACATATTGACGTTTGTCGCTGCTACAATTCTAACATCGGTTTTTTGAACCTTACTCGAGCCGACTTTTATAAATTCGCCATTCTCTAGAACACGTAGTAAACGTACTTGAGTGGTTAATGGTAATTCTCCAACTTCATCTAAAAAAATAGTGCCCCCATCGGCGACTTCAAAGTAACCAGAACGAGTGGCAGTGGCGCCCGTAAATGCTCCTTTCTCGTGTCCGAATAATTCGCTATCTATAGTACCTTCCGGAATAGCTCCACAATTTACAGCAATATATTTACCGTGTTTTCTGTGTGATAATTGGTGTATTATTTTTGGAATACTCTCTTTACCAACACCGCTTTCTCCAGTAACTAGAACTGAAATGTCTGTAGGAGCAACTTGTATCGCTTTTTCAATAGAGCGATTAAGTTTTGGATCGTTTCCTATAATGCCAAAACGTTGTTTTATGGCTTGTATTGATTCCATAGTAACTTCCTGCAAAGGCAGGCATTTCTTTTTAAGTTAATATCTTAATTATTATTTAGAATAGTCAACAGCTTTTCCTATAAGCGTTGCGCTTGTGCAATCTGTAATGTGAACATTAACAAGATCACCAATTTTATAATCTTCTTTTGGAAAAACGGCAACGGTATTATCTGAGGTTCTACCAGACCATTGTTCATCCGATTTTTTAGAAGCTTTTTCAATCAGAACTTCAACAGTTTTATTGAGATGTTGACGTGTGTTAATCGCACTATATTTTCGTTCTAGTGCTATAATTTCACTTAGACGTCGTTTTTTTGTTGCTTCTGGGACATCATCTTCCATCTTACGACCTGCTAACGTGCCAGGGCGTTCAGAATAAGTAAACATATAACCAAAGTTATATTTTACATATTCCATTAAACTTAACGTGTCTTGATGGTCTTCTTCTGTTTCTGTTGGGAAACCAGCAATTAAATCTACACTGATTGAACACTCTGGAATGATACGCTTAATATTATCGATAAGTTCAAAGTACTCTTCACGTGTGTGTAAACGGTTCATTTCTTTAAGGATACGATCACTTCCGCTTTGAACAGGTAGATGAATATGTTTGCAAATATTATCGTATTTCGCCATAGTTTCAATAACATCCATAGTAAAATCTTGTGGATTAGAAGTTGAAAATCGAATTCGCATTTTTGGCTGTGCTTTGGCACAAAGTTCTAAAAGATTGGCGAAATTTACTGCAGTCGCTTTTTGTAAATCTGATGCATTATTGAAATCTTTCTTTAAGCCTCCTCCATACCATAAATAACTATCGACGTTTTGGCCTAACAGTGTAATTTCCTTAAATCCTTTAGACCATAAATCGTTAACTTCTTCAATAATACTTTGTGGATCTCTACTACGTTCTCGTCCTCTGGTAAAAGGAACAACGCAAAATGTACACATATTATCACATCCGCGAGTAATAGAAACGAAAGCGGTAATTCCATTGCTATTAAGCCGTACAGGCGAAATATCTCCATAAGTTTCCTCCTTAGAAAGAATGACATTTATGGCGTCTCTGCCTTCGTCCACTTCAGCGAGAAGATTAGGTAAATCTTTATAAGCATCTGGACCTACTACTAAATCTACTATTTTCTCTTCTTCTAAAAATTTGGTTTTTAAACGTTCTGCCATACAACCTAATACACCAACCTTCATTTTAGGATTGGTACGTTTTACGGCATTGTATTGTTGCAAGCGTTTTCTAACCGTTTGCTCTGCCTTGTCTCTAATAGAGCAGGTGTTAACTAGTACAAGATCGGCTTCTTCTAGAGTCTGTGTGGTGTTAAAACCTTGTTCTGATAAGATGGAAGCTACAATTTCGCTATCGCTAAAATTCATGGCGCAGCCATAACTCTCAATAAATAATTTACGTTGGTTGCCTTCTTTTTGGTCCAAAACCAAAGTATCTCCTTGTTTGTTTTCGTCTATTGTTTTTTCCATACCATTTTCCGTAGAAACGGAAATTTCATAAATTTAAAGAAAGATTATTATTCTATAATAATTTGTAATTTTCAATAAGAATGCAAAGATACTATAATTTTAGAGATTGTGACAAAGTGGCAGTTATAATTTCGTTAAGGTTTTTGTTTGAATATCTCTAAAAAATAGATTTCTTTTGAAGAATTAACTAAACCATTTAAGAAATGACTGCTACTACTATTAAAAACAAAATTGAACATGCAAAAACTTTAGACTTTGGTAACTTATTTAATAATTCTATAGAATTATTCAAGAACGTTTGGGTTCAAGGTTTAGTAACTTTATTACTGAATATGGTTATGGCAATACCAGTTGTAATGATTGTATATGTACCTGTTATTCTATTTGGTTTAGCAGATATTTATAATAATACCAATACTTATGATCCGTACCAAGCTTCCACATCATCCAGCCTTAGCGGTATAATGATCATCGTTATGGCGTTGGTCTATATCTTTCTTATTATAACTATGAGTACTATCGGGCTCGGTTTAAAGGCTGCATTTTACCGAATTTGTAAACTTAAAGATTTAGAGCAATTAGGTAGAGAAGATTATTTTTATTTTTTCAAAAAGCCGTATTTGCGTAAAACGGTAAAGTTAGGCTGCGCTTTTTCAGCTATTGCAATTATAGCTACGATGTTATGTTTTATTCCTATTATATATGCCATCGTACCTTTGTCGTTTATTGTTATAATTTATGCTTTTAACCCAGATTTATCGATTTCAGAAATTATTAAATTGTCTTTTGATCTTGGAAATAAAAAATGGCTGCTTTCATTCGGTCTCATGTTTGTAACGGGATTCTTGGCTATGATAGTAGGGGTTCTAATGTGTGGTTTTGGTGTGTATGTTACAAGTTCATTTAGCTATTTACCTGCTTATTTTATTTATAAAGAGGTAGTCGGTTTTGAAGAAGAAAACGAACAAATGAAACGTATTGAGAATTTATCTATATAGTTACGCAACCCTTTATTCGATTTTGCATCTATTATATAAACACGCAATCCTATGAAAATCAGACAAATTTTAATGGTTTTATTATTTTGTTCCTTATTATTGGATACACAATGTAATGAAGATGATGGTGCAATATTAAGCTGTGATTTAGGGGTTGTTGTTGATAGTGAGGCTTATATTATGACTGAGACTAATA
Organism: Winogradskyella bathintestinalis; assembly: GCF_030407435.1. GTDB lineage: Bacteria > Bacteroidota > Bacteroidia > Flavobacteriales > Flavobacteriaceae > Winogradskyella > Winogradskyella bathintestinalis. The sequence goes on along the minus strand of NZ_JASDDK010000002.1, from coordinate 908,727 downwards.
ATTATACTGTAGGAAATATGTTTTTTAATCGCGATTGTTTGTTTGTAGAAGTAACTGCTAGTGGTTGTCGTAGCGATTCTTGGCAATTGACTTTAATTGATTCGGGTAATATTGCTGAGTCATTGCCAAATCAACGGTATTTAAAATTAGCACTTACAAATAATGAAACTTGTTCAGCGGTCTTTACCACAGAGGAATCTTTTAATCTAGCAGCACTGAGAATTAATGGAGTTAATGAAATAGTATTGAATATCGAAGGATTTCCAGAGCAACTTTTATATACATATTAATTTCTATTTCTAATATTTTATAAGCATTAGAAGCCTTGCAGTTAGCAAGGCTTTTTTGTGGTATAGTTTGAATAAAACACGATAAAAGCCATCGTATTTACGTCCAAATTAGGTTTGTATCTTAATTTTCATATACATTTGTAAACGCAAAAAATTAAGAATGTCGAAGAATCTAGTTATTGTTGAGTCACCTGCAAAGGCTAAAACCATTGAGAAATTTTTAGGAAAAGATTATAAAGTGGAGTCCAGTTTTGGGCACATTGCTGATCTGCCTTCTAAAGAATTAGGAGTAGATGTAGAAGGGGATTTTATGCCCAAGTATCAAGTCTCTAAAGACAAGAAAGATGTAGTTAAAAAATTAAAAGACTTAGCAAAGAAAGCAGATATCGTTTGGTTAGCAAGTGATGAGGATCGAGAAGGGGAAGCGATTGCTTGGCATTTAGCTGAGACTTTAAAATTAGATAAGGATAAAACAAAACGTATTGTATTTCATGAGATTACAAAATCTGCAATTAATAAAGCGATTGATAATCCAAGGAATATTGATTATAACTTAGTAGACGCTCAACAAGCCAGGCGTGTTTTAGATCGAATTGTAGGCTACGAACTTTCACCAGTTTTATGGCGAAAAGTTAAAGGAGGGCTTTCGGCTGGTCGAGTACAATCGGTTTCGGTACGTTTAATTGTAGAGCGTGAACGCGATGTTCAAGCTTTTGAAGCTTCGGCTTCTTATAGAATTGATGCAGAATTCACCAATGAAAACGGAAATACATTTAAAGCTAAATTGCCTAAGAATTTTGATTCTGAAAAGGAAGCCTTACAGTTTTTAAATAATAATATTGGAGCCTCATACGAAGTTGCAGATTTACAAAAGAAACCCGCTAAAAAGTCACCAGCCGCGCCGTTTACCACTTCAACACTTCAACAAGAAGCATCGCGAAAATTAGGGTTTTCAGTTAGTAGAACCATGACTAATGCTCAGCGTCTCTATGAAGCTGGTCTTATTACGTATATGAGAACAGATAGTGTTAATTTATCTGACGATGCTAAAAAAGGTGCCGAAAATGAAATTATATCAGCTTATGGTTCTAAATTTAGTAATCCTAGGAATTATAAAGGTAAAACTAAGGGAGCACAAGAAGCACACGAAGCTATAAGGCCAACAGATTTTTCCAATCATACGGTTAACGCAGAACGCGATCAAGCAAGATTATACGATTTAATTTGGAAGCGTGCTATAGCGTCACAAATGAGTGATGCTAAATTAGAGCGCACCAATTTAAAAATTCAAATTAATGCCAAGAATACCCTAAAGGAACAATTTTCAGCCAATGGTGAGATCATCACTTTTGAAGGTTTTCTTAAAGTCTATTTAGAAGGTACTGATGATGAAGATGCAGAACAAGAAGGTATATTGCCAGATTTAAAAGTGGGGGAAATCCTTCAGAATAAATATATTACAGCTACAGAAAGATTTACACGTCCGCCTGCAAGATTTACGGAAGCTTCTTTAGTGAAGCAATTAGAGGAATTAGGTATTGGTAGACCGTCAACTTACGCGCCGACAATTTCAACTATTCAGAATAGAAATTATGTTGAAAAAGGAACGCACGAAGGTGATGAAAGAAAATATAAGCAACTGGTTTTTGAAAACCAAAAGATAAAAGATAATACACTTTCCGAACAAACTGGCTCTAATAAAGGAAAATTAGTCCCTACAGATATAGGAATGATTGTGACGGATTTTTTAGTCAATCATTTTGAAAGTATTTTGGATTATAATTTTACGGCCAAAGTAGAGGATAAGTTTGATGATATCGCTGAAGGGAAAGAAGATTGGCGAGAAATGATGAAAGATTTCTATAAAGGTTTTCATCCACAAGTTGAAGATGTGCAAGAAAATGCAGAACGCGAATCTGGAGAACGTATTTTGGGAACAGATCCAAAAACAGGACGTCAGGTTAGTGTGCGTTTAGGTAAATTTGGACCAATGGTTCAACTTGGTATTCAGGATGAAGAAGAAAAACCAAAGTTTGCTAGTTTGTCTCCAGATCAGCAATTAAATTCCATTACTTATGATGAGGCCATGGATTTATTTAAACTACCAAAGGCACTTGGGCATTATAAAGAAGAGGAAGTTGAGGTAAACAACGGACGTTTTGGTCCGTATGTAAGATTTGGTAAAAAGTTTGTGTCTCTCCCTAAAGGAGTCGATCCATTAAGTGTTGATATGGATGAGGCCATGATTTATATTAAGGAGAAAGAATTGGCAGACGCTCCTATATATATGTATAAGGATTTAGAAGTGACTAAAGGCAAAGGACGTTTTGGGCCATTTATTAAATGGAACAATATGTTTATTAATGTTAATAAAAAATATGATTGGGATAATCTTTCTGAAGAAGACATTGTAACTTTAATAGAAGAAAAGATACAGAAGGAAATTGATAAGGTAATCCATAATTGGGAAGATGAAGGAGTGCGTGTAGAAAAGGCAAGATGGGGAAGACACAATATTATAAAAGGTAAACAAAAGGTTGAATTGGCTAAAACAGTTGATGTTAGTAAAATGACCTTAGAGAAAGCACAAGCGCTGCTCGAAAAAAATGCGCCTAAAAAGAAGACTAGAAAGAAGACTGCTAAAAAGAAAACGACGACTAAAAAGAAAACTACCACCAAAAAAAAATAATTACATATGAATTTTAATTTTCTCACGCCTGTATCAGATGCAGTCTTAGCTCATAACGAACTAATTGCGCAACAAGCGCTAGGGAAAAAAATTAAAATCCATTCGCGTCAACATGGAATTCCTGATCTCGAAAATGTGCAAATGGCCATTATTGGAGTTCAGGAAAAAAGAAATGATGTCAATTATATCGGTTCAAAAGTTAATTTTGATACCATCCGTAAAACACTATATACCTTATTTCCTGGTAATTGGCATACAACGTTAGCAGATCTTGGTGATATTGAAAAAGGTGAAACTGTTGAAGACACTTATTTTGCAATTAGAACAGCTATTACCGTTTTAGTTGAAAAAAAAATCATTCCAATTATAATAGGCGGTAGTCAAGATTTGACTTACGCTAATTATCGAGCCTATGATTCGTTGATGCCAATGGTCAATGTGGTAAACGTTGATACTAATTTCGATTTAGGTGATGCCAATCTTCCTATAAGAAACAATAGTTATGTAGGAAAAGTAATTGTTGAAGAGCCTTATAATTTATTCAATTACACCACCATTGGGTACCAAACCTATTTTAACTCTCAAGAAGAAATTGATCTACTAGAAAAATTGTACTTTGAAGCCTATCGTCTGGGTGAGATCTCTGGCGATATAAATAAAGTAGAACCATTAATGCGCGATGCCCATATTGTTTCGGTCGATTTAAAATCAGTCAGAGCGGCTGAGGTAAGTGATAACCAAAAGTACTCGCCAAATGGTTTTTCAGGAAAAGAGATTTGTGCAATAAGTAGATATGCAGGTATAAGTAATAAAGTGTCTTCTTTTGGCATTTATGAATACAGCGCATCAAAAAATGATAGTACAACTTCGATGCTTGTAGCTCAAATGATATGGTACTTTGTAGAAGGGGTAAATTGTCGTGTAAAGGATGATGATTTTAATAATGAAGATCAGTACCAAAAGTACAATGTGTTGGTTGACGATGATGAGTTGATTTTTTTCAAAAGCTTAAAGACGGGACGATGGTGGATTGAAATTCCTTTTTTACCAAATGTTAATAATAAATTAAAAAAGCATACGTTATTACCATGCATGCATTCAGATTATGTACGTGCTACTCAAGGAGAAATACCTGAACGTTGGTATAAAGCCTACAGGAAGAATAGCTTTTAAAAAGTGCACTTAATCGAATTTTAACATTTGTTTTATCGACGAAATGCTTATTTTGAGGGTAAAGTGCAAAAAAAAGATAAAAAAAGTTGTTTATTCGAAAATATATAAATATGTTTACGTCCTCAAAATTAATAAGGACTAATTTAACCTAGAGTTACTATGAATATTAAGAAGTTTATTTTGTTAACCGCAGTACTAGTTATGGTAGCCAGTTGTAATTCTGGAGATCGTGGACAATTAGTAGGTGTTAAGGGTAAGAAATGGCATCCAGAAAAACCCTATGGGATGACGTTAGTGCCTGGTGGAGCTTTCATTATGGGTAAATCCGATGATGATTTAGCTGGTGTTCAAGATGCGCCTACAAAAACCGCAACAGTTCGTGCTTTTTATATGGACGAAACAGAAATTACCAATAGTGAGTATCGTCAATTTGTAGAATGGGTGAGAGATTCCACATTAAGGTTGAAGTTAGCTGAAATGGCTGATTTAGAAGGTAAAACGGCAGGAAGTGGTGATATTGGTGAATTTGCTTATGTAGATTCAGATCCAAATAATCTTAATGCTTACGAAAGTTATATGGTTAATACTTACGGTAATCAACAGCGTAAAATTAATCGTGATGTCGATTTATATTTTGATACAGACGATTATCCTGATGAATTATATGCTGAGGTTATGGATGGCATGTATTTGCCTTTAGAGGAATCATACAATGGTCAACGTACTTGGGATGTAAAACAATTTAAATTTCAATATTCTTATATGGATATTGCTAAAGCGGCAAAAAACAGAGGTTTAAAACGTTCTGAGGTTATTGTACAGCAAGAGGTTGAAGTTTACCCAGATACCACTGCTTGGATTAGAGATTTTGCTTATTCTTACAATGAGCCAATGCATAACGATTACTTTTGGCATGATGCGTACGGAGCATATCCTGTAGTAGGTGTTTCTTGGAAGCAAGCGCAGGCTTTCTGCCAATGGAGAACACTTTATCATAATGCAGATAGAAAGAAAAGAGGAGTTCATGCAATAAACTCATACAGATTACCATCTGAAGCAGAATGGGAGTATGCAGCTCGTGGTGGTTTGCAAGGAGCATCATATCCTTGGGGAGGTCCTTATACCAAAAATGATAGAGGTTGTTTTATGGCTAACTTTAAACCTTTAAGAGGTGATTATGCTGCAGATCAAGCATTGTATACAGTAGAAGCGGATGCTTACGATCCTAATGATTTCAACTTATATAATATGGCAGGTAACGTTTCAGAATGGGTAAACGGTTCTTATGATCCTGCATCTTACGAGTATTCGTCAACGATAAATCCAAATGTTAATGATCCAAATAATTCACGAAAAGTGGTAAGAGGTGGTTCATGGAAAGATGTTGCTTATTTCTTGCAGGTAAGTTCTAGAGATTACGAATATGCAGATTCTGCAAGAAGCTATATTGGTTTTAGAACAGTTCAGGATTATATGGGAACTGAAGTCACTAAAAACGCAGCTACAAACTAAAATTTAAACTTAACTTAATCTAAATACTAATCCAAAATGAGTAAAATTTAACCAACGCTCATTTGAAAATCAAAAAATTAAAATCATGGCACAAAAGAAATTATCATCAATGAATATGGTCTATGGACTAGGAGCTGCAATTGTAATTATTGGAGCATTATTCAAAATTCAACATTGGCCGTATGGATCCCTTATTCTTACCATAGGTATGATTGTTGAAGCTATTGTATTTACCATATCTGCTTTTGAAAAACAAGGTGACGACCTAGATTGGTCTTTAGTATATCCAGAATTAGCTGGTGGTCAAACTTTAGGAAAAAAGAAAGCTGTTGAAGCACCTAAAGATGCAGAAGGTTTATTATCTAAAAAATTAGACAATTTATTAAAAGAGGCTAAAATTGATGGTGCGCTTATGGCAAGTTTAGGTGATAGCATTAAAAACTTTGAAGGTGCAGCAAAAGGAATTTCTCCTACAGTAGATAGCATGCAAGCTCAAAAGAAATACAGTGAAGAAATGACTTTAGCAGCAGCACAGATGGAATCTTTAAATAGTCTTTATAAAGTACAAATGGATAGTGCAAATCGTCAAGCAGCTATTAATGAGGAAGCTGTTGAAAACGCTACTAAATTAAAAGAACAAATGCAATCCTTGGCATCTAACTTATCATCATTAAATGGTGTATATGGTGGTATGTTATCTGCAATGAACAAAAACTAATTGGTTTTTTAAATCAAATTTTTTAACAATTAAAAACTAATTAGAAATGGCAGGAGGAAAACAGTCCGCAAGGCAAAAAATGATTAATCTAATGTACTTGGTATTTATTGCCATGATCGCAATGACCATGTCAAAAGAAGTATTATCTGCATTTGGATTAATGAACACGAAATTTGCTAGCGCAAACGAATTAGCTACATCTTCAAACACTGGTATTCTAAGACAATTAGAATCGCAAGCTGAAGAAAAGCCTGAGGATTTTGCAGCAGCAAATCAAAAAGCGAAACAAATAAGCCTCATTTCAGATGAATTTTACAAATTTCTAGGAACCGTTAAGGAGCGAGATATTGTAAAAAATGGTGGCTATGAAAGAGAAGATAACGGTGAGTTGCCATATGAAGAAATGGACAAAGGTGATAAGCTTGATGAACTATGGTTTACTGGCGACCGTTATACCAAAAGAGGTGACGAAATAGTCGCAGCTATTGAGAAATACAAAAAAGATATTAAAGCTGTACTTCCTAATGAAGGCAAGTGGCAACCAGTAATTGCAAATATTGAAAAGCGTTTTTCATTAGATCCTGTTGTGGATGGTGAAGGTGCTAAGAAAAAATGGTTAGATTATCATTTCCAAGGTTTTCCAGCTATTGCATCTTACACTAAGTTAACAGCGATGCAAAATGACGTAAAAGCTACAGAAACTAACATTTATAATGGTTTTCTAGGAAATCTTGTTAGTGATGCTACATCATTAAAAAATTATCAAGCCATCGTATTAGCTGATAAATCTGCGTTTTTTGCGGGTGAAAAATTTCAAGGTCGTGTAGTTTTAGGTAAATACGCAAATGTAACCCCTACAAAATTAACCGTTCAAGGACAGGAAATTGATTTGGCAAATGCTATTGATTCTACAGGTGCTGCACGTTTAGATTTTACTGTAGGTAATGTTGGTGAACAAAATATTGAAGGTAAATTTACATTTTTAGAAGATGGTAAACCTTTAGATATTCCAATTATAGGGAATTATGTAGTGGTGCCGAGACCAAATTCTGCGACTATTTCTGCAGATAAGATGAATGTTGTTTATCGAGGTGTTGCCAATCCTATGACTATATCTTTTGCAGGTGTACCTGATAATAAAGTATCTGCAAGCGGTTCAGGTTTATCTAAAGCTTCAGGAACTGGCAAGTATGTAATGAATCCTGGTACAGGTAGAGAAGTTACAATTAACGTATCTGCTACCCTGGACGATGGTTCAAGAGCAAGCGATCAACAAACGTTTAGAATTAAAGATATACCAAAACCAACGGGAACGATTTCTGGTAAAGATGGTATTGCAAAATTACCTAAGCGTAATTTAGAAATTGGTACAGTAGGTGCAAAACTTGACGATTTTGTATTTGATTTACCGATAAATGTAACATCATTTAAAATCAAAGTGCCTGGTCAGCCAACCGTTGCTGTTGCTGGTACAAAGATGAACAGTCAAGCTAAATCTGCAATAGGTAGAGCACGTAAAGGTGATGTCGTTACAATTTTCGATATCAATGCTAAGATACAAGGCAATGCTAAATATCAATTGAAAGGAGTTTCACCTGTAGCTGTCGAGGTTACAAACTAAATGATAATCAACATTATCTTTAAGCGAAAGTCCCAAATTATAATAAACGATAAGATGAATTTAAAAAGCTTTTTATGTATAGGAATAGGAGTTTTAGCAGCGAACACTATGTTTGCGCAAGCTAATATCCTAAATGCGAAAATACCAGAGGAAATTGGTATGAAAACTGAAGCACAGTTACTTCTAGATAACGATAAGCCGCTAGAATACGGTTATGTTGGTGATAGAGATATCTTATTTTCTAAAATGACTTGGGAAAAGATTGTCTTAGATGAGCGTGCAAATTTTCCTTTATATTTTCCTATTGAAAGTACTTTAGGGGACGATAGAAAGTCGTTGTATATGACGCTAATGCAAAATATCAATGATGGTATTATTCCAAAAGTTTACGCAGATTCCTATTTTACGGAAGAACGTACTATGGAAGATTTGGCACCTTCTTTGAGAAAAGAAGAGATCACTGATCAAGGAATTGATTGGATGAACGCCGAAGGTGTATCTGATACGTCTTTAGTGCCTGAAGAATATGTAATCCGCAGAGAAATAGGACCTGCTGATATCAATTCTTACTTAATAAAAGGACTTTGGTATTTCGATAAACGTCAAGGAGAATTAAAATATCGTATTTTAGGTATTGCACCAGCAGCGCCAGATGTTAACTTTATTGATTCTGATGATGAAGCTAATAAGGAACCAATTGGTTTATTTTGGGTGTTCTTTCCAGAAATAAGAGATATTTTGCACGAGGCTAAAGCTTTTAATAATAAGAATAGTGCTATTCCATTATCTTTTGATCATCTATTAAATAGCAGACGATTTAGCGGAACCATCTACAAAGAAGAAAATGTTTATGGTGATAGAGAAGTCAAAGAATATGTTGCTGAAAATGCATTAATGCAACTTTTAGAATCAGAACGTATTAAAGACAAGATTAGAAATTTTGAACAAGATATGTGGAGTTACTAGTTAGCCAAACATAAAATATTATGGACGCTCATTTTTTAAATGAGCGTTTTTTTTGTTCGTATTTTATATAATAAGAAATGGATTAGTGTTAAACTTCACTCATTTAGGAGGCTTTAATTTGTAAATATTCTAATTAAAATAATCCATTTCTTTGTGTAACTTTTTACATTTGCCACCATGAAAGATGTGGATTATTTAATTGTAGGTTGTGGTTTAGCTAGTATAGCGTTTTGTGAAGAATTGCGTGCACATAACAAAACGTTTGTAGTGTTTGATAATAATTCTCAGAAGTCTTCTATTGTGGCTGCTGGACTTTATAATCCTGTAATTTTAAAACGTTTTTCTGAAGTTTGGAAAGCCAAAGAACAACTAGCTTTGGCATTGCCTGTTTATAGAGCGTTAGAAAAAGAATTACAAATTAAAGTTGATTATAAACTCAGAATCCTAAGGCGCTTTACATCAATTCAAGAACAAAATAAATGGTTTACAGCATCAGACAAACCCAGTCTTGAAAAGTTTTTATCCACCAAATTAGTAAAGAATACTAGTGCAGTTATCGACGCTCCTTTTGGTTTTGGTGAGGTTTTGCATGCTGGTCGTATCGACACTGAAACCCTTATTACTTATTATAGAAATTTTTTAAAGCAAAACGGTTATTTTGAGGAAATCACATTTCGCCATAGCCAAATTGAGTTTGTTGCAGATGGTATTCAGTATCAAAATATAAGAACTAAACATGTTGTTTTTGCCGAAGGTTTTGGTGTAAAACAAAATCCATACTTTAAAGATATGCCTTTAACTGGTTCTAAAGGAGAAATACTAACCATTGAAGCACCAGATTTGAACATTGATTATGCCATAAAATCTTCTGTATTCATTATACCACTCGGTGATGATTTATATAACGTAGGTGCAACTTACGACAACGTAGACAAAACCAACGCAACTACAGAAAAAGCGAAAGAAGAGCTACTGTCAAAGGTTAATACCGTATTAAAATGTAAATATGAGGTTGTTAATCAAGTCGCGGGAATTAGACCGACAGTAAAAGATAGAAGACCTTTGGTTGGACAACACGCTAAACATAAAAATCTTTATGTGCTTAACGGACTAGGAACTAGGGGCGTTATGATTGCTCCCTATGTAGCAAGAGAGTTGTTTCAATTTGTCGAAAACAGTAAGTCACTAGATACAGAAATAGATATCAAAAGATTTAATTAGTTCTACATTCTACACTTTTGAGACTTGATGTGCCACTTCCTTATCATAACCCATAAATAAATTGATCCAAATGTTACGAGAAAGTCTCATGATTATAGGAAAAAAGGCGACTAAAGTTCCAGTAATTGCGGCAAAAGCAATAGTTAATGACGATTCTAAAATAACGTAGCTAATAATAAAAGCTGCAATAGCAAAAGCAATGCCAACACCATAGCTTATGTACATTGAGCCGTAAAAGAAAGAAGGTTCTATTTGATATTTTGTTTTACAATGTGAGCAATGATCTTGCATTTTTATCACTTCAGATATCACATAAGGGTTTTTGTTAACGTACATGGATTCTTGATGGCATTTTGGGCATGCTCCAAATAAGATACTATAAAGTTTCATTCCTTTTCTAATCATAACTAAAACCTTTATTTTTGCATTTTTAAAAAATAAACTAGATCAATACAAAGATAAAATATAAAACATCCTGTGTTGTAACAATTGTAAGTTTATAACAATTGTAATATTCAAAAAAGTTATGCTAAATATCCATAATCTATCTATATCATTTCAAGGTGAATATCTCTTTGAGGAAATTACTTTTAAGTTGGGCCTTGGCGATCGAATAGGTTTAATAGGTAAAAATGGAGCGGGCAAATCTACTATGCTTCGTATTTTATCGAAAGAACAGGAAGCCGATTCTGGCCAAATTGCAGCAGACAAAGATTTAAAAATTGGATTTTTAAAACAAGATATCGACTTCGATTTCGGAAAAACAGTTTTGGAGGAATCTTACGAAGCTTTTAAAGAAATAAAAACATGCGAAGCTAGATTAGAACATATTAATACGCAACTGGCCGAGCGGACTGATTACGAAAGTGAATCTTATAATCAACTAATGATTGATTTGAATGATATTCAACATCAGTATGAAATTTTAGGCGGTTATAATTATCAAGGTGAAACTGAAAAGATTCTCCAAGGTTTGGGTTTTGAACGCGAAGATTTTAATAAGTTAACAGATACGTTTTCGGGTGGTTGGCGAATGCGAATTGAACTGGCAAAATTGTTACTTCAAAATAACGATTTATTATTGTTAGATGAACCTACTAACCATTTAGATATAGAGTCTATTATTTGGTTAGAAAATTTTTTGAAAGGTTATAGCGGTGCCGTTGTCATCGTTTCTCACGATAAGATGTTCTTAGACAATGTTACTAATCGAACTATTGAGATTTCATTAGGAAGAATCTACGATTATAATAAGCCTTATACAAAATTTTTAGCGTTGCGTAAGGAAATGAAGGTGCAACAATTGGCAGCTCAAAAAAATCAAGAGAAAAAAATTGAGCAAACCGAAAAACTCATCGAGAAATTCAGGGCTAAAGCTTCAAAAGCTACTATGGCGCAGTCGCTGATTAAAAAATTAGATAAGATTGATAGAATTGAAGTCGATGAAGATGATAATAGTGTGATGTCACTTAATTTTCCTGTATCAATTACTCCAGGTAAAATAGTGGTTGAAGTTGATAATGTTTCTAAAAGTTATGGAGATCTGCAAGTATTGGATAAGGTGAATTTAACCATTCCGAGAGATATTAAAACCGCTTTTGTTGGACAGAATGGTCAGGGAAAATCAACTTTAGCAAAAATTATTGTTGGCGAGATAAAGCATCAGGGCAATTTAAACTTAGGGCACAATGTACAGATTGGTTATTTTGCCCAAAATCAAGCGGAGTATTTAGATGGTAACAAAACCGTTTTAGATACTATGATAGATGCGGCTAATGAAACTAATAGAAGTAAAGTTCGAGATATTTTAGGTTCTTTCTTGTTTAGAGGTGAAGAAGCCGAAAAATATGTTAGAGTACTTTCTGGTGGTGAACGAAACCGTTTAGCATTGGCAAAATTATTATTGCAGCCTTTGAATGTTTTAATAATGGATGAGCCTACCAATCACTTAGATATTAAATCCAAAAATGTTTTAAAAGAAGCTTTAAAAAATTTCGAAGGAACTTTAATATTGGTGTCTCACGATAGAGATTTTCTTCAAGGCTTAACAGATACAGTTTACGAGTTTAAAGATCAAACCATAAAAGAATATTTAGGCGATATAGATTTTTACTTAGAACAAAGAAATCTTGAAAACTTAAGGGAGGCTGAAAAGCGAACTGTTGTAATAGAAAGTCCTAAGGACAGTAATAAACAAAGTTATGAAGATCAAAAAAAGCTAAAATCCCTAAATAATAAGTTGAGTAACGTTGAGTCAAAAATCAACGAACTAGAAAAGGATATTAAAGCGGATGATGTTAAACTAGCCACGGATTACGACAAAACGGCATCAGATCCTAAGTTTTTTGATCGGTACCAAACTAAGAAAAAATCTTTGAGTAAATTGATGGAAGATTGGGAGTCAATTCAGTTTCAGCTCGATGAAATATCGTAAGTAGCTCAGCCTTTTAAGTTTTTTTTAAGGACTTGTATTCGGCAAATGAATATTTTTGCAAATTATGGACTCAATTATTTGACTGTAGAAGTTGAGAGTACAAACTAACCATTAAAAACTAATCCATGAGAAAGGCGCTTTTATCTGTAATTGGTGTTCTAATTATTTTGGCAGCTTGTGTTGGTGCTTATTTTTTAATTGAAAGCAACACCAAAGTAAAACCAAAAGTAGCCAAAGTTGTTAAAACTGTTTTTGTAGATACAGTGAAAAACGCCACGGTCCCGATTACAATTCCTGCAAATGGAAATCTTATTGCCAAAAATAGATTAGAACTTTATTCTGAGGTTCAAGGTGTCTTTGAAAGTAGTACTAACGATTTTAAAGCTGGTCAACCTTATAAAAAAGGACAATTACTTATACGTATAAACGCTAATGAATATTATGCCTCAGTGCAAGCCGCAAAAAGCGATTTATATAACCTCATTACCTCTCTAATGCCTGATCTACGGTTAGATTATCCAGAGGCCTTTCCGATTTGGAATACGTATCTCCAAAATTTTGATATGAATAAGGATATGGCTGCCTTACCTGATTCTACGGATGAAAAAGTTAATTATTTTATCACAGGTAGAGGTGTGCAATCCGCATTTTATAACGTTAAAAATCTTGAGCAACGTTTATCTAAATATAGAATCTATGCACCTTATAACGGTATTTTAACAGAAAGTTTAGTCAATAAAGGAACTTTAGTGAGACCAGGTCAAAAGCTTGGAGAATTTATAGATACTTCAGTTTATGAATTAGAATTAGCTATCAGTAGCAATTTTAGTGATTTATTACAAATAGGCGAAAAGGTTGAGTTAAATACCTTAAATAAGCAAACAAGTTTTACCGGTGTAGTGTCTAGAGTTAATGGGCGTATTGATCAGGCTACTCAAACAGTAACTGTTTTTGTTCAGGTTAAAGGAGATAATTTGAAGGAAGGAATGTTTCTAGAAGCGCAATTAGATGCCAAGGAAGTTTCAGATGCCATAAAAATTTCAAGGAAGCTTTTGGTCGATCAATCAGAAATTTTTGTAATCAAGGATAGCATTTTAGATATTATTCAAGTGGAACCCGTGTATTTTTCGCCTAAAGATGTTATTGTAAAAGGCGTACCAGATGATACTGTTATTCTCGCAAAATCTATACCCGGTGCTTATGCAGGTATGTTGGTAAAAGTGAATGAAGAATCGTTAGAAAATTCTCAAGAACAGCAAACCGCACAATAATATGAGAAAGATCATCGCTTATTTTATTAAATATGATGTTGCAGTAAACGTCATTATTATAGCGTTTCTGATTTTTGGTGTTTTGGGTATGTTTCGCTTACAGTCTTCATTTTTTCCATTACAGGAATCTGAAATTATATCCATTAATGTTACTTATCCAGGGGCTGCTCCACAAGAAATTGAAGAAGGTGTGGTGCTGAAGATTGAAGATAATCTCAAAGGATTAATTGGAGTTGAGCGTGTTACATCAACATCGCGTGAAAACGGTGGAAGTATTACAATTGAAATAGAAAGCGACGAGGATATTAATGATATGCTCGCAGAAGTAAAAAACGCTGTAGATCGTGTGCCGAATTTTCCAACAGGTATGGAACCATTGGTAGTGGCTAAACAAGAACGTATTAGACAAACTATTGATTTTTCTATAAGTGGAGACAACATTGAACTTGTTGCCTTAAAACAAATAGGAAGACAGGTAGAAAATGATCTTCGTGCCATGGATGGTATTTCGCAAATTGGTATTTCGGGTTATCCAGAAGAAGAGATTGAGATTGCGGTTAGGGAAAATGATCTTTTAGCCTATGGACTCACTTTTGCTGAAGTGGCTAGTTCAGTCTCTCAGTCTAATATTCTTACAACTGGTGGAAATATAAAAACAGATGCTGAAGACTACCTTATTAGAGCCAATAATCGATCTTATTACGGAGACGAATTAAATATTCTACCTGTTAGAGCTCGAGATGATGGAACAATTGTGCGATTGCAAGATGTTACAACCGTAAGAGACCGTTTTTCCGAAACTCCAAATGCATCTTATTTTAATGGTAACGTTGCCGTTAATGTTGAAATTACAAACACTAATAGTGAAGATCTTATTTCAACCGCAGATAAAGTCAATGCATATATTGAAGAGTTTAACCAAAAATATACTGGGATTAAGATTAATGTGGTGAGTGACTCATCCATTAGATTAAACCAAAGAACACAATTACTTGTAGAGAATGGAGCTGTAGGAATCATTTTAGTATTACTGTTCTTATCCATATTTTTAAATACTAGAATGGCATTTTGGGTGGCTTTTGGATTGCCAATTTCATTCTTAGGCATGTTTGTGTTTGCGGCTCAGTTTAATGTCACCATTAATGTGTTATCTCTTTTTGGAATGATAATCGTTATCGGCATTTTAGTAGATGATGGTATTGTTATTGCTGAAAATATTTATCAGCATTACGAGGAAGGAAAACCTAGAGTTCAGGCGGCGATTGATGGTACAATGGAAGTATTACCCGCCATCATTTCGGCCATTACCACGACAGTTTTAGCGTTTTCAACGTTTTTGTTTTTAGAAGGGAGGATTGGCGATTTCTTTAGTGAGGTATCCGTTATTGTCATACTCGTGCTTTTAGTTTCTTTAATTGAAGCATTAATTATTTTGCCGGCCCACATTGCGCATTCCAAAGCTTTGGTGAAGATGACAGAAGCGGAAAAGAAGAAGAAAAAAGGTTTGGCAAAAGCATTTTTAAAACTTCGACGAGTTAATGAGTATGGTGATCGTTTTATGGTGTATTGCCGCGATAAGATCTATAGTCCTGCATTGAGGTTTGCGCTCAATCAACGGTTTATCACGTTTGCTATTCTTTTGGCCTTAATGATTTTAACAATTGGAGCGAACCAAGGTGGAATTATTAAAACATCTTTCTTTCCGAGTATAGCAAGTGATAGGGTAAGTATTGATTTGTTAATGCCAGAAGGCACTAATCCTAAAATTACAGATTCAATTATTTCATTAGTCGAAGAGGCAGCATGGCGGGTAAATACCGATTTTTCAGAAAATCAATCTGGTAATAAAGAAATTGTCGAAAATATTACAAAACGTGTCGGTCCAGGAAATAATAAAGCGAGTATAAATGTAAATCTATTACCAGGTGAAGAACGCGATTTTGGTTCTCCAGAAATTACAAATGCCATTAGAGAAGAGGTAGGGGAAGTCTATGGTGTAGAGCGATTAACCTTTGGGTCTGGTGGTAATTTTGGAGGTTCGCCAGTTTCAATTTCGCTATTAGGAAATAATACAGAAGAGCTAAAGCGTGCTAAAAGAGAACTAAGACAAAGGTTACAAGAAAATTCGTTGTTAGCTGATATTACAGATACCGATCCAGAAGGTATTAAAGAAATTAATATAGAATTAAATGAAACGGCTTACGCCCTCGGATTAAATCTTAGAGAGGTAATGAGTCAAGTAAGAGCAGGATTTTTTGGTTTACAAGCGCAACGTTTTCAAAGAGGGCAAGATGAAATTAGAGTTTGGGTAAGGTATGAGAGATCGGATAGAACCTCTATAAATGATTTAGACGACATGCGTATTGTATCTCCTTTAGGTCAACGTGTACCTTTTGGTGAGATTGCAACTTATACTATTGCAAGAGGCGATGAAAGTATCAGCCATTTAAATGGGCAACGTGAGATTCAAGTCAATGCCGATTTAAAGGACCCCAACGGAAGTGCTGCTGAAATCCTGTTAGATATTCAGAATAATGTAATGCCCGAAATACTGTCGAAATATCCAACAGTAGGTGTATCTTACGAAGGCCAAAACCGCGAAGCCGGTAAACTTGCCCGCTCAGCTGAGACCACAGTACCAATCGTTATATTTCTAATTTATGTCGTTATCGCCTTTACATTTCGAAGTTACAGCCAGCCATTTCTATTGATACTAATGATTCCATTCAGTTTTATAGCGGTAGCTTGGGGGCATTGGATCCACGATTTTCCTGTGAATATCCTATCAGCTTTAGGAATTATTGCACTCATCGGGATTATGGTAAATGACGGTCTTGTACTTATTGGTAAGTTCAATTCATTTTTAAAATCTGGAATGAAGTTCGATGATGCACTGTATGAAGCAGGCAGAACACGATTCAGAGCTATATTTTTAACCTCATTAACCACTATTGCTGGTATAGCACCGTTATTGCTAGAAAAAAGCAGACAAGCGCAATTTTTAAAACCTATGGCCATTTCAATTGCATACGGTATCGGAATTGCGACTATTCTAACTTTAATTATATTACCATTGTTGCTCTCTGCCACCAATAGTTTTAAAACAAATAAAAAGTGGTTAATCTCAGGAAATAAAATTTCAAAAGAAGAAGTAGAACGTGCTATTATTGAAAAAAAGATAGAAGATGACCATTAAAATCTATTTTACATTTAGTTTTGTTTTCTTAGCAGTCATTGTATCTGCCCAAAACGTGCTGACTAAAGATGAAGCCGTTAAACTTGCCTTGGAACATAATTACGGGATAAAAATTGCAACCAACACTGTTGAAGTTGCAGATAATAATCAAGGTATACTGAACTCTGGTTATTTACCATCTCTAACAGGAAATGCGAGTGCGACAATCGATGTTCAGAATTCAGAAGGTGAGTTGGCGAATGGAGAAACAAGAATTGCAGATGGTGCGGAAACACGTCGATACGATACTTCCATAAATTTAAATTACACGTTGTTCGATGGTTTAGGCCGCTTGTATAACTATAGGCGTTTAAAAGAACAGTACCTATTGTCCGAACTTCAGGCTCGAGAAACGATCGAAAGTACTATGGTGCAACTGTTTTCAATTTATTATGCGATTGCTCAGCTCTCTGAAAATACTGATGTATTAGAAGAAACACTTACAATTTCTAAGGACCGCTTAAGACGCGCGGGTTATCAATTTGATTATGGACAAAATACTAAGTTAGATGTATTAAATGCCGAGGTGGATATTAATAATGATAGCATTAGTGTTATAAATATTAAACAACAATTAAAAAATACCAAGCGGGATTTAAATGTTATTTTAGGCAATAAACGATCTGAGGAATTTCAAGTTGAAACTGAACTAAATTTTTTACTTCAACTTGATAAAACCATACTTTTAGAAAAGATGAAGTTAAATAACGTGTCGTTATTGCAAGCTGAAAGCAATATAAACATAAGCCAATTTGATATTAAAACCAATAAGGCCCAATTTTTACCAACCGTTGGTTTAATTGGATCTTACGGCTGGAATGAATCTACTAATAATAGTCCATTAGCATTCACCTTACAAAATACCAATTCGGGCGTTTCCGCAGGTTTAAATTTAACTTGGAATTTATTCGATGGTGGAAGCACATTAACACGTGTGAAGAATGCCGAAATATTTCTCGAAAATCAAAAACTACAAAAAGAACAAATACTTAATGATATTGAGCGAAATTTTAATAACGCTTGGGATGATTATCAGAATAAATTGTTGATTTTTCAAGTGCAGGAAAATAACATTGTAACAGCTCAGAACAATTTTGATCGTACAAATGAGAAATTTAAATTAGGGCAAGTTACTTCGATTGAATTTCGCCAAGCTCAACTTAATTTATTAAATGCTGAATTAAACCGTAACCAAGCAAAATACGATGCGAAATTAGCTGAAATAACGGTGCTTCAACTGAGTGGAGAATTATTAAATGTAGAATTATAAAATTTATTGTTAATGGACGAATATTTCTTTCAATGTCCGTACTGCTGGGAACAAATCTCTATGTTGGTAGATACTTCTCAAAAGCAACAGAACTACATTGAGGATTGCGAAATTTGCTGTAATCCTATTCAAGTCACCATTGCTATAAATGATCAAGAAATCGTTAATTTTCAAGCTGAAAATATAGAGCAATAAAAGTTTTATGAGCCTGACATACAGTTTTTTATGAAAGACCAGTATGCAGTTCGTCGAAAAAAGTTGCATTTTATAGTCTTATCTTTTATATTCGTGCAGTTATTGTGTCCCTCCACAAAAATCTACGATATCATGAAGACACTAAAAATAACATTACTATTCTGTCTACTTTCTGTTTTTTCTTTTGCTCAAGTTTCTGAAGACCAAAAGGCAGCACTTTTAGATATTTATAAGGCTACAAATGGGGATTCTTGGAATAAGACTTGGGACTTAAACCAGCCAACGTCGCAATGGTATGGAGTTACGTTAGCCGGTGAAAATGTAGTTGCCATAAATTTAGGTTTTAATGGCTTAAAAGGCAGTCTTCCGGAATCGATTTCCAAATTAACACATTTAAAAGTTCTTAATTTATCGTTCAATAAATTAGAAGGTGAACTTCCAAGTTCTTTAATGAACTTGTCTCAATTAGAAACTTTAAAATTGTTTTCTAATAGTTTTAGTGGGGCAATTCCTAATAATATTGGAAATCTGACGAATTTAAAATCATTAGAATTATTCAATAATGATTTTTTTGGTGAGATTCCTGCATCAATCGGTCAATTATCTAACTTAGAAAATTTAATTCTAAGTAGTAATCAGTTGATGGGTAGATTACCCTCTAGTTTATCAAATCTGCAATCATTAAAAGTATTAAGTGTATTCGACAATAATTTGTTGGGGACCATTCCAAATTCAATAGGTGAATTATCACAATTAGAAGAATTAATATTATCTAATAACGCGTTTTACGGTAATTTGCCAGATGGGTTAGCTGAATTAAAGAGTTTAAAAACATTATTATTGGGCAATAACCAGTTTAAAGGAAATTATGCCGAACTAAAGCAAAAGCTTCCAAATATTGTCGATTTTGATTTAGATCACGCAAATTTAGAAGGAGCATTAGCTACCTTAGATGCTGAGGATGACGACAATGATGATTAAATTATTTTATATTCACATTTTTATTTAGATTAAGAATAGCGTTCAATTTATTTTGTGCGTTATTTTTTTTAAATATTCTTTGTGGTTTAATAAAAAGTATTATCTTTGCAGTCCTAAAATGATTGAGTCGGCATTATGAACCGGAAGTTAAGAGCTAAGAAAGTCATTTTAAGTTTATATCGCGGGATAGAGCAGTAGGTAGCTCGTCGGGCTCATAACCCGAAGGTCACTGGTTCGAGTCCAGTTCCCGCTACTAAGTAAGAGTAATCAGAAATGGTTACTCTTTTTTTATATAAAATTTTTAAGTGTTTGTCTAAAAATATAAATCACGAACAAATAGGTTCAGCTGTATTAGGAAACCTTAATATTTTAGCTTTCACACACTGCATTTTAATAGCAAACCCACAATTATAGCGTATATAAATTAATTAATTATGTTATATTTTTGTTGCGTTTGTACAAATTAATAATTGTCCTTCGTGATTTAAAACGTTATACATATTTTTAAATATGAGTACCACAGAAGCCGCATTAAAAGAACGTATTAAAGAGCTCACATGCCTTTACGAAGTGTCCTCAATCATTGCAAATGCCAATGAATCTTTGCTAGAAGATACTTTGCAGGCCATTGGTTATAGTGCTAAAAAAGGATTTCAGTTTCCCGAATATACCGACATTACGATTATAACTGAATTTCATAAGGTAGCGACGAAAAAAGAACATCTCGAGAAATTGCAGATTAATGCGCCAATTCATGTTTTTAATGCAAAAAAAGGACAGTTGTTTGCATTTCTATGCGCTTCCAAATTTACCGAGAAAGATTTTCTGCCAGAAGAACAACAGTTGCTTAACAGTATTGCTCAAAAAATAGGTAACTTATTAGAGCGCATAGAAATTCAAAATAACGAGACTTCCTTAAAACGCCAAATGGAACGTGCAGACCGACTAGGTATTTTAGGGGAAATTACGGCGGGAATTGCGCATGAGCTTAATACACCTTTGGCTAATATTTTAGGATTTGCCGAACTATTGAAGGACGATTTAAAAGCTAGTGATGCCGCATCTCAAGATGTTGATAAGATTATTAAAAACGCCATTTTTTCTCGTGAAGTGGTAAAGAAACTTATGTTTTTTGCCTGCGAAATGCCACAAAAAATGAAACGTATTAATCTGGTGCCAATTATTAAAAATGCTATTCATCTATTGGAGGCGAGTTTTAAAAAAGAAAAGGTAAAATGTGTCGTTGAAATGGATGAGGATCATATGTGGCTTAGAGCAGATCCTATACAATTAACGCAGATTATTTTTAATCTATTAATGAATTCCATTTATTTTTCTCCTAAAAATGGTTTAGTAACTGTTAAGGCTTCGCAATCAAATGAAGAGATTATCATTAAAATTATCGACCAAGGTACCGGGTTTACAAAGGAAGCTTTAGATAAAGTGTTTCAACCGTTTTTTACAACTAAACCAACGGGCGATGGTTCAGGATTAGGTTTAAGTGTGGTGCATGGGATTGTAGCTTCGCATAAAGGAAAAATTACAGCGGCAAATAATACATCACAAGGTGCTATTTTTACTGTAACTTTGCCTAAAGTTTAAATCTGAACCAATGCATTTACGTAAAGAGAATATATTAATTGTTGATGACGATGTAAACATACTCGAACTTTTACAACGTCATTTACAGTCTTGGAATTACCATGTATTCAAGGCTGTTTCAGTTAAGGAAGCGGTTACTATTTTAAGTGATTCAAAAATTCATTTATTAATCACAGATTTAAAAATGCCGGAAATTGATGGATTTGAACTTATAAAATTTGTATCTGAGCATTATCCTAAATTACCTAAATTGGTGGTTACTGGTTACCCGTCTGTACAGGATTCGCTTACAATTATAAAATCTGGTGCCGTAGACTATTTAACCAAGCCTTTCACAAAAGAGGAATTAAACTTAGCCATAAAAAAATCTATAATACCATTTGAAGATAATACAATAGTTCATAAAAAACATCTCGATGGAAAAAATGAAACCTACGGCGATATTATTGGTAATTCGGTAAAAATAAACGAGGTTATACAAGTTATAGAGCGTGTAAAAAATAATAAAGCGACCATCTTTATAAAGGGTGAAAGCGGAACAGGGAAAGAATTAGTAGCGAGAGCGATTCATTATCAAGGTAAATTTTCTAGAGCACCATTTATCGCGGTTAATTGTGGTGCAATTCCCGAAAATTTATTGGAATCAGAATTATTTGGTTATACGAAAGGAGCATTTACAGGAGCAGAGCAATCGAGGGATGGTTTTTTTCAAGCAGCCGATGGTGGTACCATTTTTTTAGATGAAATTGGTGATGCATCACTTGCAGTACAATCCAGATTATTACGAGTACTTCAAGAAAAAGAAGTGGTAAAGGTTGGGGCACAAAAAGCAGTAAAAATAGACGTTAGAATTATCGCTGCGACAAATAGTAATTTGCGCACTATGATTGCAAAGCAAACCTTTAGAGAAGATTTGTATTACCGTCTAACTGTAGTGGAGATTAACGTTGCTCCTTTGCGTGAACGGAAAGAAGATATCACGCTTTTGGTTGATAAGTTTCTGGTTAAATACGGTTTAGAATATAAAGACCGATATCTGAAAATCACACCGGAAGCCTTAACGATTTTAGAGCGATATGATTGGCCTGGAAACATAAGAGAGTTGGAAAATATTATTCAACGCGCAGTTATCATGAGTGATAAAATGGTAGATATTGAGCATTTGCCCGAACACTTAAAATATAATTTAAAAATGTCTTCAACGGTGTTACAGCCCTTAAAAGAAATTGAAAAACAATATATAAAAAAAGTATTACGTTCCACTGATAATAACAAAACCAAAGCTGCCGAAATTTTAGGTATTGATCGTAAAACCATACGACAAAAACTTTCGGAATAATCATATTTCAAATGAGTAAAAACTACCCAATCGGGTAATTTTGTACCGCTTCTTTTTGTTTTTGTATTTTATTGAGATTCTTCAACCTCTTTATTTATAGGGAGTTTCTAACTTAAGAGATGATGTTTTACAGACTTGGCACAGCCATTGCTAAAAGGTACATTAACATTAATACTTCTTAAGATGAATCACTTAAATATTTGCCCAAGTTGTGTGCATCGTAATGATTGTGTATTAACAGCACAGAAAGACAAGGTATGGTCCTGTAGTGAGTATGATGCATTGACACCTGAAGCAATAAATTTGGCAAAAGTACCACAATCAAAACGTGTACTAGAATTAGTATAACTATTTAATATAAACATTTATGATTTTTAAAGCACTATTATCGGCATTTAGATCTCAATATCTAATTGAGAAAAAGGTAAAGGTAAGATCGGCTAGAGATAAGTATATTTTTGATAGATATCAAGAAAGATCGATCTCTAATCGCTATTTTAAATAATTAAAAACTAAAAAATTACAATTAAATTTAAAAATAAGTCGGTAATGCTAATTGGACATATGATACAAAGTAAACCCATATAATTTCATAGACGTATAACCACTGAATATTATTATTAATTAAATTATTATAAAACATTTTTATTAATGACGACATTAACAGCAGATTTAAAGAAAAACAATAAAAAAGTACCGGTAAGAGGTATGATGGATAATGTTATGGAGCAGTTTAATAGTGCTTCAGACTATATTGGATTACATCCTAATATTAGAAAAATTTTAAGCATTACCAACAATGAGATAATTGTAAATTTTCCAGTAAAAATGGATAATGGTGAAGTAGAGATTTTTCAAGGTTATCGCGTACAGCACAATAACGCTTTAGGACCTTACAAAGGAGGATTGCGCTACCATCCAACTGTCGATATTGATGCAGCTCGAGCTTTAGCAATGTGGATGACTTGGAAAACATCATTAGCAGGTTTACCTTATGGTGGTGGAAAAGGCGGTATTAAGATAGATCCATCAAAATACTCACAAGCAGAATTAGAGCGTATAACTAGACGTTTTACATTTGCTTTAGCAGATAATATTGGTCCAGAGCACGATATACCTGCACCAGATGTAAATACAAATAGTCAGACAATGGCTTGGATTGCAGATACATATATGAGTACGCGTCCACCAGCTGAACGTACTGCAAATCAACACGTGGTTACAGGAAAACCAGATGGTAGTGGCGGACTTGAAGGTCGTGATAGAGCCACAGGATACGGCGTCTATTTATCAATTAAGTTTTGGGCTGAAAAAAACAATGAGCCATTAGTAGGTAAAAAGTTTATCGTTCAAGGCTTTGGTAACGTTGGTTATTGGGCTGCGCATTTCTTAGAGAAAGACGGTGCTCAACTTGTTGCTGTACAAGATGCTTATGGTAGTATTGAAAACCAAAAAGGAATTAATGTTGAAGATCTCTTTAATTATATAAAGGTTAATGAGGGAAGCATCGTGGATTTTCCAAATGCTAAAACGATAGACAAGGATAAATTTTTTGCGCTAAACTGTGATATCTGCATACCTGCAGCGTTAGGCAATCAGATAACAAAGCAGAATGCTCCTAAAATTAAAGCCACGTTAATCGCAGAAGGTGCTAATGGACCTACAAATGTAGAGGGAGAGAAAATCTTGATAGATAGAGGTATTACTGTGATACCAGATATTTTATGCAACTCAGGTGGTGTTGTTGGTAGTTATTTTGAATGGTTACAAAATCGTAATGGTGAAATCTGGCAGCTTGAAGATGTTATGGCAAAACTAGATAAAAAGATGAAAGAATCTTTTAATAAAGTGTTCGATTATGCTAAAAATGAAGGCATAGATATGCGTACCGCAGCATTTTGTATTGCCATTCAACGCATTGAAAAAGCTTACATACAAAGAGGGATTTTTCCTTAATTATTTAAAACATTCAAGGACATGAAATACGGAAGTTTAATATTAGAAAAAAAAGAATATGTGTATTTAAAACGCATACTTAATATCTCGGGTTATGCAGAAGATCATGAAACCCAAAGATGTTTAATGGCCTTGTCAGAAGAGCTAAAATCGGCTCATATTGTCGATGAAGAAGATATACCAGACGATGTTATAAGATTTAACAGTAATGTTACATTGGTATTAGAAAGTGGTATAGAAAAACAATTGAGAGTTGTTGCTCCTATGTACAAAGATTTAAAACAAAATAAAATATCTATTCTTACTCCTATGGGATCTGCATTGATAGGTTATTCAACAAACGATGAGATATTTTGGGATTTTCCATCAGGAAAACAACAACTAAAAATTGTAAACGTCGTTCAAGAAAAATCTATGGATAAAATAGATGTGTTAATTTAAAATTATAAGAAATGGAAAATTTAAATACTAATATATATGATCATGATACAAATGTGGATATGACCCATAAAATCAATACCATGGAATTGGATAATTGGATTAACCATTTAAAGTACATAAAAAAAGAATTGGTAAATCTTATGAATATCTGTGCCGATGGTTTAAATGAAACCTTAGAGGATGATGGTAAAGCAGGAAGTTTTCAAAAAAAGAAGGAGGAAAATGATACGCTTTTAGAAGCACTTATTAAATATTCTAATTCGAGAACTAATATATTAGAATGTGAAGATACCCAATGTGATATGGCTTATATAACAGAACACGAAAGCTATCGAAGAAGTTATTTATACCATTTAGATAAATACCGAAGACTTAAAGACGAATTTTTTAATAAGGTTCAAAAGAAGTGTTTACCTCTAAGGTCAAATTAATTTTATTAAAAACTTGAATATAGTTTCTGCACACACCATAGAAACTCAGCGAAGATTATTCATAGAGAAGGATATAAGAGAAGTACGTACTTGGATAGATAATCTAGAATATTATAATACTGAGCTAGAAGATTTTAAAATTGTTGAAAAACAACTTATTAGAAATTCTACAATAGCCACAAATATTCTAATGATCCGAAGAAAGAATATTTTAAATATGGCTGCTTTATGTAAATATGAGCAAGCTTTAAAAGTTGAATATGAATACGGAAAAGTTGATTATAATGCCAATAGAGCGAAGGTGCATGAAACAAAACGTGCGAATTATTTAAAATTTTTAGAAGAATATATTTTACTGAATAAACAATTTTTTAATTCCCTTAAAAACCTTCAGCGAAAATTTTGAATCCCCTAATTTAAACTGAAGTATCTTAGAAACACAACACTGGTAATTGCTTCCTCACTAACTGATAATTGATAGTGTTTGTGTTTATAGCCGTGAGAACGTTGGTTCTCACGGCTATATCTAGGAGATGACGAAAATATACAAATGTATGTAACGCTTTAATTTCATAATTCGATATTAAATAAATCAAATAGAGCTTTCACTAAAATTAATGATGTTTTAATTTTAAATTGATGTCTTAATATTATAAATCAATGTGGTAAAACCTATATCATTTATTGAAATTCTAAATTTTGAATATCGATAATGCCCCATCCATTTATTCTAATAAATACCCATAGTTGACTATTTTTTATTTCAATATGAGAAACGGTTAAGTTATCTAAAGATCCAATAAGTGATATTCCTTCTTTAAGTTCGAGATTGGAAGCAAGTTTGGTGTTAATTAAATTCAAGTTTTCTTTCACAATTGGTTTTAGGTCAAAAGATAATTTTTCGATGATTTTCTGATAAATAAATGTGTTTAATATAGATTTCAACATCTGATCAGTAATCCAGCTTTTACCCTTACTATCCATCTTATAACTCTCAATGAATAGTTTTTGATTATCTACATCAAACGTTAATTCCATTAAAATACTTATAAGAAGTTCTCGCTCTCGAAAAAGAAATGTAAGTGTTTGCAATTTTACTGTAATTGCTATATTGTAAATATCATGCGTACTTTGGGATATTTTAATATCGAGAATTTTCGCATACTTAATTTCTTTTCCCTTGGGGTCTTCTTTACTGATGATTTCGCCAACAAATTTCTTGGCTAGGAAATTTTCAATAGCGTCAAAACTTATTTTTACAGGAATTGTCATTAAGATTTCTTCATCAATTGACATGTCATTTGTATCCATTTTTTTAGACTTATATTGTTAGTGTTTTAAGAGCGTATTTGGTCCATAATCCACGCTGTATGTGTCGCAGTCTCTCCGGTAGAAGGATGTGTAATGCCTTTTGTTAAATATTCGCTCATACTTTGAACATGATATAACTGAATATTTTCTGGGTTTTCAATTTTCATACTTACCGAATCATTATGATGTTCTAAAATAATTGGCTGATCATCAAATACCGAAAATTTAATCTTTCCTTGGCTCCCATAAATTTGTACATGATCTTCTCGTTTTTCAGTGCCAAAATTCCAACTACCAGAACCTGTAATTCCTGTGGTATGAAGCCAATTTCCAGTTACGGCGTCCATGGATGAATAGAGGCCTTGTTGATTTACGGCAATCCCATTCGCTTTTGCAAAATCCCCTAAAAGATAGGCGAATAAATCTAATCCATGCGATGCTAAATCATCAAAATAACCGCCAGGTGCAATATTAATGTCTGTACGCCAATTATAAGATTGAGATAAATCGATATCGTTGGCTGGTTTGCTGAAGTGCCAACTAAGATGCCTTATCCGTCCTATTTGGTTATCATTAAGCCATGATTTAATTTTTACAAATCTTGGTAACGATCGTCGGTAATAGGCAACAAATAACGGCAGTTTGTTTTGTTTAAAAACGTAAGTTATGTTTAGACAAGATTGATAGGATGGAGCCATAGGTTTTTCTATGCAACAAATTTTTCCAGCTTTGGCAACTTTAAGTGCATAATATTCGTGAGAATCTGGCGGTGTGGCTATATAAACCGCATCGATATCAATAGCATTAATAAGATCGTCTGCCTTGGCATAGACTTTAGGGATGTGATGTCTTTTTGCAAAATCTTTCGCCTTATCGAAGTCTCTTCGCATTACGGCAATTAAATTAAACCCTTTGGTTTGTTGATATGCCGGACCGCTCTTTTGCTCAGCAACCGTACCACAACCTATTATGCCCCAGTTATATATTTTCCTTATTAATATCAAGCGTTGTGTTGTATTTAAATTAAAAAGTTCCTAAAATCTTTATCGGTATGATTGATAATCTCCTAATGATATTATAGTCCTCAATATTCAAATATATTATATTTAGGTAGGTAATTTTAGATCAGAGTCGATTAAATTCATTTGGTGAAATTTCAGTTATATTATTGAATTTCAGTTAATAAGACTGAATGCTAATTGATAGCATTAATAATTATTCTTTTTGAATTAATCATAAGGTACCAAAACTCATAACTTTGAATTGAGTGGATTATAGAGTAATAAATCGTTACTTTAAGATCTGCTTTAAAACTAATGTTTAATCAATAAATTTAAAATTATGAAAATTAAAAATTCAATAATAACAATGGTATTGACCTTTGTAACCGTATTTGCATTTGCGCAAAATAAAGATGATATGCGAATTATGAAAGATGCCGAAAAGGCAATGTCGACCTTAAAAGCCTCAGATAAAGGATTAGAAGATTTCTTTAGCAATTCATCAGGTTATGTAGTCTTCCCGAATGTCGGAGAAGGAGCATTAATCGTGGGTGCCGCTTCAGGTAATGGTGTGGTTTATGAAAATGGATCTGCTATAGGAATGGCTAGTATGAAAAAATTGGATATAGGTGCGCAAGCAGGTGGAGAAGCTTATATGCAAGTTATTTTCTTTGAAACTGAAGAAACTTTGAACGAGTTTAAAGAAGAAAATTTTGAGTTTTCTGCAGAAGCAAAAGCTGTAATTGTAGATAAAGGAGCAAGTAAAAATGCCAATTATAATGATGGTGTTATACTTTTTGCTAAATCGAAAGGTGGAGCAATGGCCGATGTTTCTATTGGAGGACAAAAATATAGCTATTCAGAATTTTAAGAGAATCCTTAATATTTAAAAATAAGAAAGTCGATTAGAACAATCGGCTTTTTTTTATTGTTAAAGAATGTGTTTTGCTAAATTCAATTTTTCCATTTGGTTTGATTTATATCATTTTTTAATATTAAATTTGATATTATTAAGTAATCACCTCCAAACCATATAAGTAGAATTAAATGAAATTATTTTTGAAATTCGATTTCACTAAAATTAGTAATGTTGTTCTTCAAGAAAAGTTGAATGCTCATAATTTGAAATACCAACAATCTGCATTTGGAGAAATTGAACTTTTGGAGAAAGTTTCTGCCCAACAATTAGAGGCATTTAATGATAGTATTAAGAATTATGGTATTTATATCATTGAAGATGCGAAAAACATAATTGTTCAAAAAATAAAAGATGCCATTATGGAAATGGTATTTAGTGAACAGAATCAAATTTCCGTAAAAACTTCTGTGTTTTTATCCGAAAAACTTAATCAGAGTTATAGTTATCTCTCAAATTTATTTTCCGAAGTTACGTTTACCTCTATAGAAAATTACGTCATTTTACAGAAAATAGAATATACCAAGACTTTACTAATAAAAGACGAATTGTCCTTAACTGAAATTGCATACAAACTCAATTATTCTAGTGTTGCACATTTAAGTAAACAATTCAAAAACACAACAGGTATAACGCCATCAGCGTTTCAGCGTATTATTTTAAAACGAAAAGAAATTAGAACAGACCAATAAAAATACCTTTAAAAAATTATGAATAAAGAATACATCAATATAGCCTTAGCGGATGATGACGAGGACGATATATTATTCTTTACTGAAGCTTTTGAAGAACTTAGAATTAAAAATAAAGTTTCTACTTTTAAAGACGGTATTGAGTTAATGATTTATCTAGAGAAATTGGAAGGAGAACTTCCTGATTTATTATTTTTAGATTTAAACATGCCTAAAAAATCAGGAATGGAGTGCTTGGAGGAAATTAAGGCAAACCGTAAATTTAAGGATTTAATTATAGCTATATATTCCACATCTTCATCTGAGGAAGATGTAGAAAATACGTTTGTGTTAGGCGCTAATATCTATATTAAAAAACCTAATAATTTTGAGAAACTTAAAAAAGTATTATCTGAAGTGGTCACAACAAATTGGCAATATCACACCAACAGTTTAAATAAAGAAAACTTCTTGTTACGATTATAAATTATGTCTCTAACACCCAGCAAACTTTTAAAAATTATATTTGGTATAGGTCTGTTTGTGATTCTATGTATAGGCGGATTTACGTATAGACATCTTAATTCGCTTTCGAAAACCAATGAAGTTATTAAAGAGACGTACACATTACGAAGTGAATTAGATAATATTATCTCCAATTTAAAAGATGCAGAAGTTGGTCATAGAGGGTTTTTACTTACACACGATTCTTTATTTCTAAAACCATATCAAGAAAGCAAACAGAAAATAGAGAATAACTTAGCTAGATTAGACACCTTAATTTTAGCTAATCAAAGTCAACAACTTAATTTAGATCAATTAGAAATCGATATTTCTAAACGATTTGTAATATTTAATAAATCGTTGGACATCGCTGATGATAAAATTATTTTAAGTGAAGACATATTGTTGCTATTGCACGAGGGCAAAATTAAAATGGACCGTATCCGAGAGGATATTGCAAAAATGCTAGATTATGAAAATAAATTATTATTAGAAAGTCAAGAAAAAAATGAACAAGCTATTGGTGTCACACCGTTATTTCTTTATGGTATTTTAATTTTAACCTTAATATTATTATTAATGGCCTACGCCAAAATTAATGATGACTTAAAAATATTAAAAGACAATAACGAAGATTTACAGGTATTTAAGAAATTAACGGAGCAGGCAGAAATTATAAATAATAGTGCCACATGGATATGGGATATTGTCAATAATAAATTTGAGTTTTCAGATAATTTATATCGATTAGTAGGCGAAGAACCTCAAAGTTTTGAACCAACATTAGAAAACTTTTTTAGTTATGTACACGAAGATGATCGTGAAGGCTTTGGGCAACAAGTTAATTTAATGATTAAAAAAGAAGATCTTCCGTTTGCTACCTATAGGGCTGTACATAAGGATGGCACCGTAAGGAGTTTAAGAGCTTACGGAAAACTAATGGATACAACCATTGGAGAAAAATTTTTATTAGGGGTTACTACAGATATTTCCGATGATGTAAAAAACTTTGAAACCATTGAAGAACGGAATTTAGAATTGGTGCGGAATAATAAGGAATTGTCAGATTTCAACTATGTCGCTAGTCACGATTTGCAAGAACCACTACGTAAAATCCAAACCTTCATCTCACGACTAGAAACCAAAGAGAGTGAAAACCTTACCGAAAAAGGAAAATTCTATATTGAAAAAATAAAATCTTCTTCAGCAAGAATGCGAATGCTCATAGAAGATTTATTACAATATTCACGTACATCAAATTCCGATAGTGAGTTTAAGAAAACAAATATGAATATGTTACTGGAGGATGCCAAGCAAGAACTTTCCGATAGCATTGAAGAAAAGAATGCCGAAATTATTAGCGATAGCTTACCAACTATGGAAGTTGTTTCCTTTCAGATTCAGCAATTGTTTATTAACCTTATAAGTAATTCATTAAAATATTCGAGATCGGGTATTGCTCCTAAAATTGAAATAACACATCAAGAAGTCTTATCTAAGAATGTAAAAGTTTTGGAAAAGTCCTTATTCAAATACCATCATAAATTCACGTTCAGTGACAATGGAATTGGATTTGAACAGGCTTATGGAGAAACAATTTTTGAGCTATTTAACAGATTACATGGTAAAACTGAATATTCTGGAACGGGAATCGGTTTAGCTATTTGCAAAAAAATAGTGGAAAACCACCATGGAGTTATTTTAGCAGAGGGGAAACCGAATCTGGGTGCTTCCTTTATCATTTTCTTTCCGTTTTTAAAATAGCAATATCCAAAAAATCTTGTAATAGTATAACAGATTATGCAAATTGTATAATGATTACAAAATACTAATGTTGAATTTTGTGTGTATATGCTATTATTACTTAACCACCAACTTCATACCAAGACCATCACTTTTCTTCCATGCAGATTATCAGTTTTTTTTCTAAGCGAAAGTTTTAAAATTTAATTATTAAAATGAAAACTTTTCTCTACATATTCTTGGTTTTACTCATTATTCTATGGGCTCTTGGTTATTTTGTTTTTCTCATTAGTTCAGTCATCCACTTATTACTACTAGTTGTAATTGCAGTTATCATTGTGATAAACTGGAAAAAATAAAGCGTTACCTAATATATTTTACTTCATAATTTTTGCTGTTAAAATGTTAACAGTGAGTGGTGTACGTAATGCGTATCAAATTCCTAATAATTTTTCATTAAGTTTTGTTTAACATTAAATTGAAATGATATAACATAATCGAAAAATTGTATAACAGAAAAATTAAGCTTGTGTTGTTACTTTGTATAAAGAAAATCTAACATAAAACATTTTGTTTATGAACCTATCTTCACAATACATACAGAAACAGTTTGCCAAGGTTGGAAGAATATTTCCAAAACCAATTTTAAAAGCAACTTCTAATTACGAGGTTAAGTTGAAGAGTAAACTATAGATTATATAATTAATCATTTACATCAACTTACCAAATTGTCTAACCAAAAAATCGTTACATATGAAAACCATAGAAATTAAAGCAAATAATCTTCAAAGCATGTTCCACAATTTAAGAAATATAATTGGTGGTACGTTTACAACTCAACTTAATGAGGGAGAATTACAAATAGATAATGAAATTGGAAAAGGTTTCATTAGGGGTATCGAATTGGAAAGAGATACCACTTTTGTAGAATTTGATATTAAATTTAAAGATAACGTAAAATTTATCTTGGAAAGCCCTAAACGATCGGTTGTTAACTTTTTGTATTGTGCAGAAGGTAAGCTGTCGCACTCATTTAATAATAATACAGGTAAAACAACTAGCATAGGCACTTTTCAAACGGGAATTTCTACCAATATTGTAACTACCGAGAATCATATCTATTTTGAGAAGGATGTTTATGTAAACGCTTCTATAGTTACTGTAAACACGTCTACATCAACTTTAGAGGAACATCATATTAATAAAATGGTTTCTGAAATTTTTATTGAAAACAATGAAACTGACTATTGCTATACCGGATCTTATAATTTGAAAATTGCAGATAGCATAAACCAATTAAAAGCTATTAAACAAAAAGGAGTCGTAAGAACTCTTCTTATACAAGGATTGGTAAATGTTATACTTGCCATGGAAATTGAACAGCATTCTATGGATCTTGAAAGTTCTCAGAATCCAACAGGTTCATTAACTACTTACGAATTGAAACAGGTAAAGGAATTATCGGATTATATCAACAATTTCCCTGAAACGAATTTAAGTGTTATGGAACTTGCTGCAAAAATTTCAATTAGTCCGGCAAAGGTGCAAGTTGGTTTTAAGCTAATGCATGGTAAAACACTGAATACTTATATTAGATACGTAAGAATTAAAAAATCAGAAGAGCTTATTAAAAATACTGATTTAAACATTTCAGAGATTGTATATTCATTAGGTTTTTCAAGCAGAAGTTATTTTTCTAAAATCTTTAAAGATCAATACAACTGCTCACCAATAGAATATAAACAGAACATTAAGTTTGCGGCAACCGCATAAATTTAAAATGAGATTGACTATAGAGGTTAAATTAAGAGGAATTGTCAATTAGTCTGAAGTAACATTGTGCTCTTTTTAAGAGCACAATAGTTACAGTGACTGTAAATAAGTAATCTCATCATCTGTTATTTCTGATTGATACGAGTTCAAATTTATTCGTTCAACATTTCAAAAGTTTACATTAAGTTAGCTGTAACAGCATACTATATAGAGAAAGAGTTTCAAAACATATCAAAATATGTTTCGAAGCTCTTTTTCATTTTAATTTCTATCAATACTAATGTGAAATTTATATTTTTGATTTATGAATGATAATTTACAAAATGAATTCTTCGGTATTGGTATTCAAAATGGTAAAACCCCTGAAAACTTAGGAGTACTTTGGCGTTCTGCTCAAAATTTAGGAGCTAGTTTTATATTTACTATTGGTAATCGTTATGCTAAACAAGCTTGTGATACGCACAATGCGGTAAAATCAATGCCCTATTTTCATTATAAAACGTTTGACGATTTCTTTGAAAACTTACCCAAAGGAGCGCGTTTGGTTGGTGTAGAATTATCAGATAAAGCGGTCGCTTTAGAAACCTTTAATCACCCAAGACGTTGTGTCTATTTACTCGGAGCTGAAGATCATGGTTTATCTAATCAAGCCATAGATAAAAGTCATTTTTTAGTCAAATTTCAATCGCAATTAAGCCTCAACGTTTCGGTTGCTGGCAGTATTGTAATGTATGATCGTGGTATTGATAAACCCCGAGTTTAGTATTTAAATTTATTTTCATTTCAAATTAAGCATAAAAAAACCTTGAATATTTAATTCAAGGATAGTACCTAAATGTTTCCGGTTTTAATTTTGAATCTGTTACACCATATAACAAAATTAGATTCTTGTCTGTAAAAGCAAAGCGGTGTATTATCTTTTCAAAGTTTTATCCATTCATGGAAATCAAAAACTCTTCATTATTTTTAGTCTGTTTAAAGCGGTCATTTATAAATTCCATAGCTTCTACAGGGTTCATGTCAGCTAAATACTTACGCATAACCCACATTCTCTGAATCGTGGTATCATCTAACAATATATCATCGCGTCTAGTGCTCGATGATGTTAAATCAATAGCAGGGAAAATTCTACGGTTAGAAATCTTACGATCTAATTGAAGTTCCATGTTACCTGTACCTTTAAATTCTTCAAAAATTACTTCATCCATTTTAGAACCTGTTTCCGTTAATGCTGTAGCAATAATAGTTAAAGAACCGCCATTTTCAATATTACGAGCAGCACCAAAGAAACGTTTTGGTTTATGTAGTGCATTAGCGTCAACACCACCAGAAAGAATTTTTCCAGATGCCGGTTGCACCGTATTATAAGCTCTTGCTAAACGTGTAATAGAATCGAGTAAAATAACCACATCATGTCCACATTCTACCAACCGTTTCGCTTTTTCTAAAACGATATTAGCGATTCTTACGTGTTCATGCGCTTCTTTATCAAAGGTTGAAGCAATAACTTCACCACGCACATTACGTTGCATATCTGTGACTTCTTCAGGTCGCTCATCGATTAATAAAATCATTTGATAAACCTCAGGATGATTAGCTGCTATAGCATTAGCGACATCCTTTAAAAGCATTGTTTTACCTGTTTTAGGTTGCGATACAATCATACCACGTTGTCCTTTTCCAATTGGAGAGAACAAATCCATAATTCGTGTGGAAATAGTAGATTGCTTTTCTGCAATATTGAATTTTTCTTGTGGAAATAATGGAGTTAGGTGCTCAAAAGCTACGCGATCTCTTACCACATTTGGGTTTTGTCCATTAATTTTACTCACTTTAATTAAAGGGAAATATTTTTCTCCTTCTTTCGGTGGTCTTACATGGCCAAGAACTGTATCTCCTGTCTTTAATCCAAACAATCTAATTTGCGATTGAGAGACATAAATATCATCTGGAGAAGATAGATAATTATAATCTGAAGACCGTAAGAATCCATAACCGTCTTGCATTATATCTAAGACACCTTCACTTTCAATAATTGCATCGAACTCATAGTCTGGCTCACGATAGCGATTTCTGCTATCTTTATTACCATTATTTTTCTGGTTATTCTTGTTGCGATTGTTGTTATCCTTAGAGCGATTCTGTCTATTATCGTTAGTACGCTTTTTATCATCTTTTTTGTCATTAGATTTAGTAGTATCCTGACTTTTTTTATGATGCGTCTTCTCTTTGCTAGAACTATCGTTGCTCGGTTTGTTAGTTCGTGATTTTTGTTCCTTAGGTTTTGAATCTTCTTTTTTCTCTTCAGAAAATTCAATGGCTTTTTGATCCTTATCAGATTCAGATTGTGGTTTTTTCTGTACCCTAATGCGTTTTTGAGCCGGTTTTTTAGGTGTTGTTGGTTCCGGTGTTTTCTCGGTTTCCACTTTAGTCTTTACGTCGTCTGGATTGGCTGCTTGGTAATCGAGGATCTTATAAACCAAGTCTAATTTTTTTTGTGTACGGTATTTAGGTACATTTAGTTGTTTTGCTATCTCCTGCAATTCAGGAAGTTTTTTAGCTTTTAACTGAGAAATTTCAAACATTCTGTATGTTGTATATGTATTATAGTTTTGATATAATTAATTCAATGTTTTCTAAATGAAAAAAAAAGAAAAAAAGTGAGATTAATATGGAAGATTAGAAGGATGCAACTCAGTGGGTTACTTCTTTCTATTGCAATAATACGATTTTATTTTAAAACAATTTACATCTTTTTTAAAAATAAACCGCTAATTTTGCAGAACTTTTTTAGTAATAGCTATGATTCAACGCATTCAAACCCTTTATTTATTTTTAGCTGCTGTTATTTCGGCAGGCTTAATATTTGTGTTTTATTTGTGGACCAATAATGAAGGAGTAAAAATATATGCCATAAATGATTATTTATATTTAGGCTTGTTTTTAGGCTCAGCTTTGTTATCTTTGATTTCAATATTTAGATATAAAGACAGGAAATCTCAATTTGTTTTGGGACGACTTAATATAATATTAAACTTTATTTTACTAGGAATTTTTGTTTATCAATCTCTAAATTTATCTGGAGAAATTAACGTTTCTGAGAAAGGTATTGGGATTCTTCTTCCTATTTTTTCTATTGTGTGTTTAGTCTTGGCTAACAAGGCTATAAAAAAGGATGAAGATCTTGTAAAATCTGTAGATCGATTACGATAAAACTAGAATCTTAATTAGTGTGAAAAACCCAAACGCTGCCGTTTGGGTTTTTTTATTGAAATTCAATAACCTCCAAATCCTCAATTTTTTTACCATCGATTTTAAATCGTAACATGGTTCTAACTTTATGGAATCCATGTTTACCAACCGCTCCAGGATTCATATGTAGTAAATTTAGCTTTTTATCTGGCATTACTTTTAATATATGCGAATGACCAGTAATAAATAGGTCAGGAGGATTTGATTGCAATTCGTCTCTTACAAGATTATTATATTTTGGAGGATAACCTCCAATGTGAGTAATCCAAACATCAACGTTTTCACATACAAAACGATTGTGTAGTGGAAATTCGGTTCGTGCTTTAGCGTCATCAATATTTCCATAAACTGCTCGCAACGGTTTTAGTTTTTTTATGCTATCCGTAACATTTAAGCTTCCGATATCACCAGCATGCCAAACTTCGTCTGCTTGTTTTACATATTTTAAAATAGCGTCATCTATGTGGCTATGCGTATCCGATAAGAGCAGTATTTTTTTCAAGAGAATATTTAATTTCGTAAAAACGTTTCAAATAATAATGACCAGTGCTTATTCAATTCTAAATATTACGTTAACGAGATTCTCGCGTTCGCAGGAATAGAGTAACTTTGCACTTTAACAAAAGTAAGATTTCTATTGCGATTTTTTATCGAACTTTCATATAATGGTAAAGCATATCATGGCTGGCAGAACCAACCTAATGCT
Source organism: Winogradskyella bathintestinalis (assembly GCF_030407435.1). Lineage (GTDB taxonomy): Bacteria > Bacteroidota > Bacteroidia > Flavobacteriales > Flavobacteriaceae > Winogradskyella > Winogradskyella bathintestinalis. Next base: position 871,505 of record NZ_JASDDK010000002.1, on the reverse strand, counting down.
ATTTCTGTACAAGAAGTGTTAGAAAAAGCACTTTCTACCATATTGAGAACCAATATTTCAATTATGGGTGCAGGCAGAACCGATACGGGAGTTCATGCTTCTCAAATGTTTGCTCACTTTGATTTTGAAGGTGATTTTAAAAATTTAGATTTGGTCTATAGGCTCAATTCTATTTTACCTAAAGATATAGCTGTAACATCTGTTTTTGAAGTGAAACCCGAGATTCACGCGAGATTTTATGCTACTAGCAGAACATATCACTATAAAATTACGACATCAAAAAATGTATTTGATTATGACTTTGCTTATCAGGTACAAATGCCTTTAGATATTGAAGCGATGAATAAGGCATGTGAAATTTTATTTCAGTATAAAGATTTTCAATGCTTTTCCAAGTCGAATACAGATGTAAAAACGTATAATTGTGAGATAATGGAAGCCAATTGGCTACAGCAAGGCGACGAATTATTATTTACGATTAAAGCAGATCGTTTTTTAAGAAATATGGTAAGAGCCATTGTCGGTACTATGGTTAACATTGGTTTGGGGAAATTAAAACCAGAAGATTTGCATTATATTATAACCTCCAAAAATAGGGGTAAAGCCGGATTTTCAGTTCCTGCGCATGGCTTATATTTAGTGGGAATTAATTATCCTGATACTATTAAACAGTAATTTTTCACGAGTAATTGCATGTGAAATCGTTTCCTGTATTTTGGAAATGATACTTAAAAGAAACACCGTGCGTATAGCATGGTACAATATGAAAGAAAAAAGCAAAAAAATATTTGATACATCATTGTTTACGCGATTATTACAGTACATAAAACCTTACCGTACCGTATTTGTGATTTCGTTATTTTGTGTTGTAGGATTGGCATTATTTGGCGCCTTTAGACCTTATGTTTTAAGAGAGGTCATAGATGTTAAAATCGCAAATAAAGAATACAATGGTTTTGTAATTTATATGCTAATTATGTTAGCGTTGTTGGTTTTAGAAGTAGTGTCGCAATTACTATTTATCTACTACGCAAGCTGGTTAGGGCAGTCAGTAGTAAAAGATATCCGGGTAAAGTTATTTAAGCATATGCTTAAATTTAAAATGACGTATTTCGATAAATCGTCCGTAGGTGTTCTAATTACTAGAGCTGTAACTGATATGGAACGTATTGCCGATATTTTTGGTGAGGGACTTTTTATGATTTTTAGCGACGTTTTAAAAATGGTGGTGGTTGCTGGTTTTATGTCAATGATAAATTTAAAATTAAGTCTTATTGTATTCGTGACTATGCCAATTGTATTGTTCGCTACTAAGATTTTTCAGAAGTACATGAAAATAGCGTTCGAAGATGTGAGGACAGAAGTTTCAAACTTAAATTCTTTTGTTCAAGAACGGGTTACAGGAATGAAAATTCTTCAATTATTTACAAGAGAAGATACAGAGTATAAAAACTTTAAACAAATTAATGAAAGACATAAAAAAGGCTGGTTAAAAACAGTTTGGTACAATTCTATCTTCTTTCCTATAGCAGAATTTTTAGCCTCGTTAACTATGGCAATGGTCATCTTAGTAGGCGGATTTGATGCAATTTCAGATAAGGCGGGCACCACTCTTGGGGAATTAATAGCTTTTACCATGTTTATTCCTATGTTGTTTAGACCGCTTAATCAAATTGCGAACAAATTTAACACGCTACAAATGGGAATGGTCGCTGCAGACCGTGTATTTAAAGTATTAGATACTACTTCAAATATTGATGATTCTGGTACTATTGAAGCCAAACAATTTAATGGTAATATATCTTTTGAAGACGTAAGGTTCTCTTATGTAAATGATGAAGAAGTTTTAAAAGGTATTTCATTACAGGTTGAGGCTGGTGAAACAGTAGCCATTGTAGGAGCAACTGGAGCCGGCAAATCTACAATTATCAATTTATTAAACCGTTTTTATGATATTAATTCGGGAACTATAAAAATTGACGATATAGATATAAAATCCATGACATTGAATTCGCTTCGAAGTCATATTGCCATTGTATTGCAAGATGTATTTTTGTTTGCAGATACAATTTTAAATAATATTACACTAAATAAAGATGATATTACGGAAGACGATGTTATAAATGCCGCGAAAGCTATTGGAATCCATGATTTTATCGTGAGTCTTCCAAATGGATATCATTATAATGTAAAAGAACGTGGTGTAATGTTGTCTTCTGGTCAGCGACAGTTAATTTCATTTTTAAGAGCTTATGTTACTAATCCTAGTATATTAATATTAGATGAAGCGACGTCTTCGGTAGATTCGTATTCAGAACAATTAATACAAGATGCAACAGATAAAATTACCAAAGGCAGAACGTCTATTGTAATAGCACACCGATTAGCAACGATACAACAAGCCGATAAAATTATTGTAATGGATGCAGGTGAAATTGTTGAAATAGGAACGCATAAATCACTTCTCGAAAAAGAAATGGGCTACTACAAAAACCTTTATGAAGTTCAATTTATGAAAGAGGAAGTAGTTTAATTTATTTATTTATTTAAAGCGCCAAATAATTTAAAGTAAAGGACACTATGCCTTAATGTGATTTTAAAAATGTATTTAAGAAGGTAGAATAAATAGATAACTTTACTTACTGTAATTGCAACCGAGGCCATAAAATAATAAACCTTTATAAAAAGTAGACTGCTAAAGACTACAGTTAAAATGATAATTTGAACATCGTAATAACGAATTATCACTAAATATCTTGTAAAGTTAAACTGTGTTTTGTCTATATAATACGCTAGTTAGGTGGCAAGAGAAGGACCACTAACTATGTAAATAATAGTTTCATATTTATTAAAACCAACAAAGTCCGTTGTATTCACAGCATTGTCTGAATACTTGAAATACTCCCTAAATGAATTTTCTATAGCGAGTAAATCGGTGTTGATAGTATCCTAAAATAAGGTTGACATTATATGAACTTGAGGAAATGGCAGAACTATAGCGCATCAGTTAACTTTTTTCGTGTAAGATTAATGTAGTCAATAATTACCGCATTGTGTTGTTAAAATAAGGTGTTAAAGAGAGGTGAAAATTTATTTTCAATGAAAATAAACGGCTCATTCACTTGTTGGGTCAATAGTCTTTTTATTTAATGATTCTGAATATTATTTGCGCTACAATCACTATAAACTTTTTGTGAGTCTCTAAATGAATTATTACAGTTTGTACAGGTTACTAACCTAGATCTTCTTTAATTTTTTGAACAAGTTCAGCCGTGTCATTAAACATTTCGAAATCACCATTTTTTATGTATGAAATCTGTCCGGTTTCTTCACTCACGCAAAGTGCCAAAGCATCTGTTTTTTCGGTAATTCCAATAGCAGCTCGGTGTCGTAACCCAAAACGTTCTGGAATATTTTTTTCATTATTTACAGGAAGAATAACACGAGTTGCTTTTACAATATTGTTATCAATAATAGCTGCGCCATCATGTAGTGGACTATTTTTAAAAAAGATACTTTCAATTATTGGTTGAGACACTAATATATTCATTTCGTCCCCCGTGTTGGTTAAAAAATCCAAGTTATTATTGCGTTCAAGGACAATTAGTGCTCCGGTATTAGAAGACGCCATTTTGTTGCAGGCATTGATAATTGCATCTACATCTGTAGAGGTTTGGTCGTCATTTTTAAGAAATTTAAAATTTTTAAATAAATTACGCTTTCCGCCTATATTGGTAGACCCTACCATTAGCAAAAATTTTCTAATTTCAGGTTGAAAGACTACGATTAATGCAATAATTCCAACCTTCATAAAACCATCGAAAATGCTGTAAAGCATTTGCATATCGAGGTAATCCGTAAGTCGCCAAGCAAAATATATTATAAGAATACCAATAAAAATGTTGATTGCTACGGTTCCTTTAACAAGTTTGTAGATATAATAGAGTAGAATAGCCACGAGAAAGACATCCACAAAATCGATAAATCTAAAATCCCAAAGTTGTAAGTTTTCCAAAAAGTAGGTGTTTTTGCTAATTTAATAATTAATGTTAAGTAGTGGAGAAAAAGATTGTCAATAATTGCAATCTTTCGGATTCTCAAAACCTGACTGATCTACAATTTAGTAAATAAACTCGTTGTTTTCTATTTTGAACTGTTCTGATTTAAGTTTTATTAATTCAGATTTTATGGAAATATAATCCTGAAAGCTGATGTTTTTATTAAAATTCAAGATTATAGGTGTGATCATGCTATTACCTGTCTGAAAAATATTTTGAAGATCTACAATCAATTCTATACTATTGGTTGTTTTGCTTTGTGGATTGTCACTCGAATCAGTAAATAGTTTAATTTCGTTCAGACTATTAACTTCTATTATTATCGCTTTTTGCAACTTTATAGATGATGACTTCTTATCAAAATTGCTGGACGATTCATGAATATAACTCACGTCTGTAAACTCCAAAAATCCTAAATTTTCAATTTTAGTATCATTACAAGTAAAATAATTTTTGGCATCTTCATTTTTGTGCAATTCTGAATTCCGCTTTTTTTCTTGCATTAATATTATTTTCGGAATCGCTTGGCGTAAGGTTAAACGTTTATCTACATTAACCAACCAATTGGTGGTAATTATTAAGTTCTTTCGGTTTAATAATGTGGAATCGGGTTGGGTTTCATCATAAAATATATATGCCGGTGACATGTCTAAAACTTCTGTGACTTCGGCGTTCTCAATTTCAGGCAATAATAATGTTCGTTCGTTGTTGCAACTATAGCAACAAATAATTAGTAGTAAAAGTGTAATACGCATTGTTTAATTTAATTTCAATTGATTAAAAAGAGTTACACACTCCATAGCTTCTTTTACATCGTGTACCCGTAAAATTTTCGCACCCTTTTGCAAAGCCACCATATGCAGTGCGGTAGTGCCGTTGAGTGCGTTTTCTGGAGTTAAGTTCAGCGTTTTGTAGATCATAGATTTTCGTGAAACACCGGCTAAAATTACTTTATCAGTCATCTGGAGTAACTCTAATTGATGCAACAATTCAAAGTTTTGCATTCTAGTTTTTGAAAATCCGAAACCTGGATCTATAATAATATCATTGATTTTTGCCTGATGTGCAGCCACAATTCGTTCACCGAAATAAGAGATAACTTCTTTAGTTATATCCTCATATTGCGTTTGCTGTTGCATGGTTTTAGGATTACCCTTCATATGCATCATAATGTAGGGAACTCCTAATTTTCCAACAGTAGATAACATGTTTTTGTCTAATTTTCCAGCCGAAATATCATTAATAAGGGCTGCGCCAGCTTCAATACTTTGTTGAGCGACATTGCTTCTAAAGGTGTCAATAGAAATTAAAGTTTCAGGAAAATCTTTCAAAATTAATTCCACAACAGGAATAACTCGTTTTAGTTCTTCGGCCTCCATAACATCATCAGCATTGGGTCGTGAGCTATAGCCGCCAATGTCTATAAAGGTAGCACCACTTTTTAGCATGGTTTCTACCTGTTTCAACATGTCAAGTTTATTAGAATATACACCGCCATCAAAAAATGAATCTGGAGTTACATTCAAAATACCCATTACTTTTGGTGTGGCTAAATCAATTAAATTTCCTTTGCAATTTATTTTCATATTTAAACTAAAATTGGTGTTAAGAAAACTTTAAACCCCAAACTTTGAACATCTAATTTATTTATGCGAAATTTACGGAAATTTATGCGATAATCGAGATTTACACATTTCTAGTCGTACGCTTTTCTATTTATTTTAAGACTTATATATTTATGCAATCCCTTACAGGAAGCTAAATTTTAACCAATGCAAGATACTTCAAAACAATACGATGCCATTATAGCGAAATGTAGAGCGCTGTTTGTCAATAAAATGAGTGATTACGGGAGTGCTTGGCGCATTTTGAGATTACCTTCATTAACCGATCAGATTTTTATAAAAGCGCAACGCATTAGAGGCTTGCAACAAAATGAAGTAAGAAAAGTAGATGAAGGTGAAGCAAGTGAGTTTATCGGCATTATTAATTATTGTCTAATGGCCTTGGTGCAGTTAGAAAAAGGTGTCGTTGAGCAACCAGATTTAAACACACAAGAAGCGGCTGAATTGTATGACGAAAAAATAGCGGTGACTAAACAGTTAATGTTAGACAAAAATCACGATTATGGTGAAGCATGGCGCGATATGAGAGTGAGTTCGTTAACCGATTTAATTTTACAGAAATTATTACGAGTAAAACAAATAGAAGATAATGCCGGAAAAACGCTCGTAAGCGAAGGAATTAACGCCAATTATCAGGATATGATTAACTATGCGGTATTTGCTTTGATTCATTTAAACGAATCGAATTAATGCTTGTATATATTGGTTTCTGAACGCAACTAAACGAATATTATTATAGACAAAATACAAATTATATAAAGTTCCTGTTCAGTTAACTTATAAAGTAAACGAATAGTGAGAATCCCAAAGAAAGCATGAAATACATTGTACAAATAAGCAGAATATTAACTGGTGTTTTATTTATCATATCAGGATTTATAAAACTAAATGACCCTCTTGGGTTTTCTTATAAATTACAAGAATACTTTGGTTCAGATGTTTTAAATATTGAATTTTTAATTCCTTATGCCTTAGGGATTTCGGTAATTGTAGTAGTATTTGAAGTCGTTTTAGGAGTGTTTCTCTTAATTGGTTACAAGCCTAAATTTACAGTTTGGAGTTTACTACTAATGATTGTTTTCTTTACGTTTTTAACGTTTTATTCAGCCTACTTTGATAAAGTTAAAGATTGTGGTTGTTTTGGTGATGCACTAAAATTAACACCTTGGGAGAGTTTTACAAAAGATATTATATTATTAGTGCTTATTTTAATATTATTCTTAGGGGTAAAACACATTAAGCCAATTTTTACAAAATTACCTACAACGGTTATAGCATTGTTAACGTTTATAGCGTCACTTTGGTTTGGATACCACGTGCTAATGCATCTACCTGCAATTGATTTTAGAGCTTATGCCATTGGCAAAAATTTACAGAATCAAATGACTACGCCAGAAGGTGCACCTAAAGCTGTCTCGGAATATACATGGACGTTTAAAATTAATGGTGAAGAACAAGAATTTGTCACTAACGGTAGTTATCCGCAAGTAGAGGGTGAATACGTTGGAGTAGAAACTGAGGTTGTTGATGAGGGTTATATTCCACCAATTCAAGATTTTACAATTGAATCTGATGATGAAGATTTAACCGATTATTTCTTAGAAAAAGATAACTTGGTGATAATTACTATGTATGCTATTTCTAAAGGAGAAGTAGAAGGGATAGCGAAGTTAAAGTCATTTTCGGAAAAGGCACTCAAAAAAGGTTACACGGTTATCGGTTTAACCTCTTCTGGATCTGCTGATAAAGCATGGATAAAAGCAGAATATAATCTTAATTTTGATTTTTATCTTTGCGATGAAAAAGTAGTTAAGACTATAGTGCGGGCTAATCCTGGAGTAATCATATTAAACAAAGGTACCGTTATTGATAAGGCACATTGGAATGATATAGAGGATGTTGATCTTTAGATAACAATAACGTTTACGGTTTAGTAATTTTTAAGTAAAAATTTACTTTTTAATAATTAACGCCTTTATTGTCTAAACGGCAAATAAGGTGATAAACGAACTAAAAATTAGAGCCCTAAAAGTTTAATATTTAGTTGGTGTAATATGTAATTTTAAAATAAAAATCTTTTTGATAGGATACCTTCTAAATAAAATTGGTTATGCGTTCATCACCTTAATTGGTGTCATTACTGTAATTTTCTTTTTATTTACCATTTTACCAGGCGATCCTGCAAAAATGATGTTAGGTCAAAATCAGTCTGAAGAACAAGTTCTAGCCGTAAAACAAAAATATGGTTTCGATAAACCAATTAGGACGCAGTTTTTATATTACCTAAATGATTTATCACCGGTGTCATTTCATTCAAATCATACAACAGATTACACCTTCTTAAGCCCAAATAAATATACAGCAACAGAATTATTTACTTTAGGCCAAACTACTACGGTTATTAAATTCCCTTATTTACGCGAGTCTTTTACAAAACAAGGTAAGAAAGTAACCGAAGTAATTTTAGAAACCATTCCAAATACATTTGTTTTAGCTGTTTCCGCAATTATTATTGCAATATCTCTAGGTATCATTTTTGGTATCATTTCGGCACTATATAAAGATACTTGGGTCGATAAAACCATTCAGGTTTTAAGTACGTTTGGCATGAGCGTACCTTCATTTTTTAGTGCTATATTATTTGCATGGTTATTCGGTTTTGTGTTGTACAAATACACCAATTTAGAAATGACAGGCAGTTTATACGAACTAGATGACTTTGGTGATAAAATGACTATAGAGTGGAAAAATTTAATACTACCAGCCATTGTTTTAGGGATTCGTCCATTAGCCGTGGTCATTCAACTGATGCGAAATTCATTGTTAGAAGTAATGAATCAAGACTATATAAGAACCGCTAGAGCAAAAGGCTTAACTGAATTTCAAGTTATAAAAAATCACGCCGTTAAAAATGCCTTAAATCCTGTTGTTACGGCTATATCTGGTTGGTTTGCATCCATGCTGGCAGGGGCAGTGTTTGTGGAATATATTTTTGGTTGGAATGGATTAGGCAAGGAAATCGTTAATGCGCTAAACACCTTAGATCTACCCGTTATAATGGGGGCAGTATTAGTTATTGCTATTGTTTTTATAACTATTAATATTTTTGTCGATATTATTTACGCTTGGTTAGATCCAAGAGTTAAATTATCTTGATTTCTTACGCAAGCAGCAGTCGCTTTAAAGAATAAGCAGTAATTAAATATTGAATTCTCATTAATGTAATTGCTTCCAAGTTATATCATTATTTAGGAATTTCTAATAACCTTCTGTTAATTGAATGATTGCAATCGGCTGTCTTTCTTCATAATTGTATTATTTTTGTGATAGAATTATCCGTACAATTTAAGGGTTACATTTATCATAGCCCAAAATCTTTAGGATTAAAAATAAAATGAAGTTTAACTTAATAAGACACCTACTTTTGTGGGCCATATTATGAGAAAAAAGATAGTTGCAGGAAACTGGAAAATGAATAATGATTTAGCGCAAACCGAAGCGTTAATTACAGCGTTAAGAAACGAAGCAAAAACGTCAGATGCTGAGGTTATGATAGCACCAACATTCACCAATCTTTGGAGAGCATTTCAGACATTAAAAAATACTGATATTGAAGTTGTAGCGCAGAATATGCATTTTGCCGAAAATGGGGCATACACAGGGGAAATTAGTGCGGCAATGTTAACGAGTATTGGTATTACGACGGTTATTCTTGGTCATAGCGAACGTCGAGCTTATTTCAACGAGACAGATGACTCATTAGCCAAAAAAGTGGATGCAGCTTTAAACAATGATATCCGGATTATTTTCTGTTTCGGGGAAGAACTGAACGACAGAAAATCTGGAAATGAAGAATCAGTTGTAGAAAATCAAATTAAAAATGCATTATTTCATTTAGATGCTGAGGCTTTTAAAAACATCGTTTTAGCTTACGAGCCTGTTTGGGCTATTGGAACAGGCGAAACGGCAAGTCCGGAACAAGCACAAGATATGCATGCTTTTATTAGAAAAACTTTAGCTGATAAGTACGGGAATAATATTGCAGACTCAGTTTCTATCCTATATGGTGGCAGTGTAAAACCGGCCAATGCTAAAGAAATATTTTCTAAACCAGATGTAGATGGTGGTCTTATAGGTGGAGCTGCTCTAAAAGCAGACGATTTTTTTGCTATAGTAAATGCATTTTAAACCTTAAATTATTTGGGCGTTACTTTTTGAAATCTTGTCAGGTTTTTATAGCCTAACAAGATCTCAAAAAGTCGCATCATCCACTATATCTTTTTATTTGGTGACTTTCACTAAGTTCAACCCCCAAATAAAGAGGATGCCGTTTCTACTGCTAACGCATGCTATCAGAATTAAGTCATTTGCATTGAAGTGGGTAAAGCTTTAATCGAGAATCATAAACTTTATATTAATAAATTATAATGTCCAATCCCATATACTTAGGTTACAATTTTATAATAAGTCCATTACAACCAGCAACCGAAATCTTAATTGCAGAACTTGGATATGCGGGTTTCGAAAGTTTTGTAGAAACAGAAGAGGGCGTAACGGCATATATTCAAAAAGAAGAATGGAGCGAGAATATCTTAGATGATATCTATATTTTAAATTCAGATGAATTTACCATTACGTACGATTTCAAAGAAATAGAGCAAACCAATTGGAATATCGAGTGGGAGAAAAATTTCAATCCTATTATTGTTGACGATTTAGTTTCAGTGCGTGCTCCATTTCATGAAAAGCCAAATACAAAATATGATTTAGTCATAGAACCAAAAATGAGCTTCGGTACCGGACATCACGAAACCACTCACATGATGATTCAACATATATTAAAAAATGATTTTAATGGTAAATCTATTTTAGATATGGGATGTGGTACAGGAGTATTAGCAATTTTAACAGAGAAGGTAGGTGCTACAAAAATCGATGCTATAGATATTGATAATTGGTGTTATCTCAACAGTTTAGAAAATGTCGATCGAAATAATTGTGAGAATATATCGGTTTATGAAGGAGATGTGACATTGTTAGAAGGTAAAAAATATGATAGTATTATTGCCAACATTAACAGAAACATACTATTAGCCGATATCGCAAGTTATGCGAAATGTTTAAATGAAAATGGGGAGCTGTTTTTAAGCGGTTTTTATGAAGAAGACATTCCAATTATTGAAAAGGAATGTCATAAACAGATGTTAAAATTGGCGGAAACTATACAAAAAGGACGTTGGGTTTCGTTAAAATTTATAAATTAGTATAGTTTAATAGGAAATTAACTGTCTTACTGAGCGCTGTTTTTTAGTGCTTATTATTAGACTATCTCAAACCCGTTAAAGCAAGATGAGCATAAAAGAAAAACAATCTGTAGAACTTCTATTAAAGGAAGAGACCGTAAAAGAAAACGAAATAGTATTATTCAACGACGAGGTCAATACGTTTGATCATGTTATTAATACGCTTATTTACGCTTGCGACCACATGCCAGAACAAGCTGAGCAGTGTGCATTGTTAGTACATTACAAAGGTAAATGTACTGTGAAAACGGGATCTTACGACGATTTAGAGCCAAGATGCTCTAAACTTTTACAAGCAGGATTGAGTGCAGAAATAGTGTAGCTTAAAAAATAATGCTTTCTTATTATATAGCCCTGTCTAGATTTAATACTAGACAGGGCTATATATTTACAATGTTGTCGGACAAACAAAATCAGTTGTTGGCAAATCAGTTTTTTTAATTGCCCCAAATCCACCTGCAATATCCACTAAATTGTTAAACCCTCTAGCCTTTAAAATTGAAGCTGCAATAACGGAACGATAACCACCAGCACAGTGTACATAGTACGTTTTATTTTTATCAACTTCATTCATCTTCTCATTAATAAAATCTAATGATAAGTGCTGAGCCTCTTCTAAATGCATCGATTGGTATTCCCCGTCTTTACGTACATCTAAAATATTGAGTGATTGTTTTTTAGCTTTATCTGCAAATTCTTCTGCGGAAATAGAGGCCAAGGCTTCAATGTCTTTGCCTGCATTTCTCCAAGCGTCTATGCCGCCCTCGAGATACCCTAGAGTATTATCGTAACCTACACGAGATAATCTTGTAATTGCTTCTTCCGATTTACCTTCAGGAACTACTAGAATTAAAGGTTGATTTATATCCGTAATTAACGCACCAACCCATGGGGCAAATCCACCATTTAAGCCTATAAAGATCGAATTAGGTATATGTCCTTTTATAAAATCTGCTTGTGGTCTTACGTCTAAGACTAAAGCAGACTCATGGTTTGCCATAGCTTCAAATTCTTCTGGCTTAAGAGCTACATTTCCAGTTTGTAAGACGTTATCAAAATTATTATAACCCATTTTATTCAACATAGCATTTTTTGCAAAGTATTGCGGTGGTGGTGCAATACCATCTAATACTTCTTTTACAAAATCGGCTTTGGTCATATTTTGTCGTAAAGCGTAATTTGTTTTTTTCTGCTCGCCCAAAATACCGACGGTTTCCTTACTTAAATTCTTACCGCAGGCAGAACCAGCTCCATGAGCAGGATAAACAATAACATCATCAGCCAAAGGCATAATTTTATGTCGCAATGAATCATATAACATCTCAGCTAAATCTTCTTTTGTAAGATCTGATTTTATAGCTAAATCTGGGCGTCCAACGTCACCTAGGAATAACGTATCCCCAGAGAAAATAGCGTGATCTTTTCCGTTTTCATCAATTAATAAATAGGTTACGGATTCTAAAGTGTGACCCGGGGTGTGTAATACTTTAATGGTTACTTTACCCAGTTTTAATACTTCTCCATCTTTTGCAGAATGCATGTCGTAATCCGTGGTGGCCCCTGGGCCAAAAACAATAGTAGCACCAGTTTCGTTAGCTAAGTCCACATGTCCAGAAACAAAATCAGCATGAAAATGGGTTTCCAAAATATATTCAATGTTCGCATTGTTAGCTTTTGCTTTGTCTATATATTGTTGAACTTCCCTTAACGGATCAATTATAGCAACTTCCCCATCAGATTCAATATAGTATGCACCTTGTGCTAAACAGCCTGTATATAATTGTTCTATTTTCATAAGTTTTTATTTAGTGTACTGCAAAGTTAATAAACTTGAAATTTTTGAAGTGTTACATTGGTCACAAAGTGTCATCTTTGTTAAAACTAATTTTCTTCTCTTAAGAATTATTAAAATAGCTCTCTGTATACAATGTAGATGGCCATAATAATTGTAAAATAACCGAACCCTTTTTTTAGTTTTTTGCCACTTATAAATTTTGAAAAATAGCTACCTATAAAGATTCCTATGATAGAAATAAATGTGAAAGTTAAAAGAAACGGCCAGTTAATATCTATATTAGATAAATCACCCAGAAATCCGAATAGTGAGTTCACGGCAATTACAAAAAGTGAAGTGCCTACAGCCTTTTTCATTGGTAGTTTGCCTATAAGAACCAAAGTAGGAATAATTAAAAATCCACCACCAGCACCGACAATACCAGAAAAAACGCCAATAACGGTAGCTTGTACTGCAATTATTGGATAATTGTAGAATAAATTTTGTTTTTCGGTAGTCATTATGTTTTTTCGGCCTCTAATCATAGAATAACTGGCGAGTAACATGACCACCGAAAAAAATATCATAATGAAAATATCATTCGTAACAGTAAAACTATTAAGGGTAAAAACCACATCGGGAATGATAGGAACAAAATACCGTCGGGTTAAATAGACCACTATAAAAGCCGGAATGGCAAAGACGATCGCCGTTTTTAAGTCTACTAAACCTTTCTTATAATTTTGAAAGGCACCAAAAACAGAAGTGGTACCCACAACAAACAAAGAATAGGCAGTGGCGACGAGTGGGTTCAAGCCAATGAGATATACCATAATCGGAACGGTTAAAATAGATCCGCCTCCACCAATTAAACCGAGCACCAGTCCCACAACTAAGGCTCCAAGATATCCTAATAGTTCAATAAATGCCATTTATAGATATTATTTGTAGGTTGGTGTAAAGTTAACCGAACGCCATAATACAGTAGTAAAACTAGCAATAAGCACCGAAAGTGATACAACACTAGTTGAAATAGATCTGAGCTCAGAATTAATTATTAAAATTATCCAACCTAATAGGTATATTGTATTTCGCACAGTATAAGATGTCAAAACCTTTACATTTATTGGTGTTTTTAAAAATATAAGGTCTTCGGTAATTGGTTTTCTGTATTTAGAAATCATGCATCAAAAATAACATTTTAAAAATTTGAAATAAATAGTTTGGTGGTCTTTTAATAAAAGTATTATATTTGCACCCACTTAAAAAGGCCTCGTGGCGCAACTGAATAGCGCACTTGATTACGGCTCAAGAGGTTACAGGTTTGAATCCTGTCGAGGTCACTAAACGGGAATTTTCAATATTATTTTGAAAGTTCCCGTTTTTATTTTCTCCTAACTTATCTGATAAACAGGCGATTTGAGCAAAAATAGAGTTCACTCTAAAAGTTTGAACTCTCTTGTTTTTGAAGTCATACCCTAAACCGTCTGGAAAGACCATATATTGAAGTTTTCTTTTTACTTCAATATCTCCTGAACTCCATAATAGCGGTAGATTGAGTGCATACTTCAATGCAATATTTATCGACTTCTTAAGGTTTGAACTATCGAAGCTATGTTTTGATAAATTTTTCTTTTTTTGATTAACTTCTGCTACCAACTTAGTTCTGAATCTATCATATTGAGACTTATTTATTTCTTCAAAAACATAACGTTCTTCTAAACGATCTAACTTCATTTCAATAGCGACTATACCACTTGATAGTTCTTTGGTCTCTTTAATGGCTTCTTCATTCATACTTACAAAAGTGTCGTAAACCATTTCCTTTAATGGTGCTACAAACTTCTTATCCTTTAGCTTGTAGGTCTCTAAAAGCTCTAAAAACTCTTGATGTAGTTTCTTAGCACTTCTATTCTCCTTACTTCCCTTACGACGATTCTTATAATAGTAGAGCCCTTTTTTCTTTACGATAAACCCTGTGTAAGGAGTTCCACAAGTTGTGGACTTCAGGAAAGTTTTTAGAGGCAGGTTTTCATCATCTACGCAGTATTTTCTGGTCTCAGTTCCTGTATTCAATAGGTTATGAATTTTAAGAAATAACTCTTTAGTAATCATAGGCTGATGATTGCCTTCAATAACTTCTCCTGGTATGAGGCTATTAACTATAAGTCCACAATAGAATGGATTTCTAAATAAAACGCTCAATCTCTTATCATTTATTTTAAGCCCTTTCTCCTGTAATTTATTTGCGATTTCAACGTGAGACATATTGCTGTTTGCTTTCCACAAGAAAGCCTGCTTCAATAGCCTTCCTTCTTTAGTAATAACAAATTTGGGAGTTTTTCCTTTTCCTGGATTGGCATTTGTGTAGCCAAACGGATATGCGCCTGTCCAATGTCCTTTGCGAAGTTTCTCTTGCATTCCAGACACAGATTTATCTCTTCTCAATTCATTATCAAACTGAGAAAACATATAATAAAGATTTTGTTGGAATGATCCTGCACTTGTAGAAGTATCGACCTCTTGGGTAGCTGATATTGTGACAATACCTTGTCTTTTTAACTGATCACTTATGTAAGCACCATTTGCTCCAGTTCTTGAAAATCTATCGTAAGAATAGACAATGATATAGCCTACGTTACTTCTTCGCTTTACATAATTAAGCATCTTTTGAAATTCCTTACGCTCATCACTTTTAGCTGACTCATAGGTTCCTCCGAAATATTCACTTACCTCAAGTCCTTTTTTATTTGCAAGCTCCTTACAGTACTTTAATTGAGTTTCTAAACTGGCGTTGTTCTCTGCTTGTTCTTTGGTAGATACTCTTGTGTACACATTCCATCAAATAGAGAACGCTTTCAGATAAAACTGACCATTAGGGCATTGATGCCTTTTGAGTTGGGAATTCGTGTGTATGATCCTGAGCATCCTAACAGTTATTACTTTAGGAGAAAAGCCGCTTTCGCGAAAGCGAACTCAAAACGAGAATTTGTGATCGCACTGCCAGTCTCTCCAGAAGTACTGGAAATGGAAGTCTTTGATAAAAACCACGCAGATGACGATGCATTTGAGATCGTCAATGTGAAAATTGAAAAGATGCCAGCACTGGCTGTCTGGGCAACTGACGACCAACATCGCTTTTTAGAATTTGCGATTCAGTTTGCGCAAAAAGCAGGTTACGTACCTCCTGGTTTTTATGAAAGTAAAGACAACGAATTTCTATTTCAATATTTAGATAAAATAACAGATCCTTTTGGCGCAGAGCTTATCACACCAGCGAGAACACATCGCAAAATGCCGAGAGTTCAAATCTCACAACGTTTGTTTAAATCGTACACCATTCCTATTCGTGTGGCGATTTTAGCGCACGAAGGCTGTCATTGGTTCTTAAATACACGCAGTCAAACTACCGCAGATTTATGCGGAATGAAACAATACCTCGATTATGGTTTCCCAACCATTGAAGCGGTGTATGCAGTAACAAAAGTGTTTGGGAAAAATCCAGAAATTGTTGGTGCATCTCAAATTGAGCGTACCAAAGATGTTATCAATTTTATAGAAAATTACAGAGCCAATGAGTATTAGAGCACCATATACTTGGTTAGACAAGCAAGCAAGTTTAAAACGTTTTTATGCGCAGCTTCAGAAAGATAATGAGGTTATTCAAGTAACGGTTACCAATCATACTAGGGATATTAGAGAAGTGTGCCTTTGGGGAGCACAATCTGATAAGGAAATTACGGCTGATAAGAGTTTTAAAAATACCTTTGATAAAACACTCGAGACTGAACAAAATCCTATTGATGTTATTTTTAATGAAGCTAGTGATAAATACTGCATTATCAATGAAGGTGCTGATGCGATGACCGTACTAACAGCGGAAGGAGTTATCGATAATGTAATTGATTTAAATACGAATTCTAATGTGGATATTAAAGGTCCTATAAAAATAGCTTATAACTCAAATCCTTCTCATCCAAATTATGGAGATATCGCAATTGCTTGTAGACGAGCTGACCAAATATTGATTCTAGATCATTCAGGTCAAGTGAAAGAAATAGTCAATACTGGCGTAGAACCGGTTGATGTGATTTTCAATACCTATAACAATCGCTTTTATGTAGCTAATTCTAAATCAACGTATCTAACAATGATTGATCAAAGTTATCAATCGTATCAATTAGATGGTTTTGCAATTCCACTAAATTTAGGTTTTAACAATTCTAATGGAGATGTTTTAGTAAATGATTTCGGCTTAAAGGAGATTCATTTGATAAGTGAATCTGGAGAATTAAAAAATAAAATAAACGGTATTGAAACCGAGCGTTTATCTATTGATTTTGATATGGATAATAATTCCTTCTATGCCGCAAGTTTCACAAGCGATGAAATCTATGTCATTAATGCCAACTCTCTGGATATCGATTTTAAATATCTTGGAATTTCTAAACCTAGTCAACTGATATTTGAGAGTGACAGTAAACTTATAAGAGTTTTAAGTCAATCTGATTCAACTTTGAAAACCCTTAGTTTAAATTTTACCATAATTGGTAGCGAAGAAATTGTTGACTTTGACAACTTCAGTTTTGATGGACCTTCAATAATCTATTTAAGCTCCGCTAAAAGTCAAATTCAAATCAAAGGAACTTTTCAAAGTCCTACCGTTACGGTAAACGAGGAATATTATGAAGATCGTCAAGATTTTCAATACAATCCTGCAATGGTTCGCCACGTAAAGTTAGTTGCTTCTGGAGAAGACCGCATCAATGCACTTCAGATTATAGAGAAATCCGTCACTGGTACTGAATTCTGTAAAACCATCTCTTTAAGCAATAGCCAGAGTCCGCAAAACTTTGCTAACGTGTCAGAAGTATTTGACTTTGATGGCAACTTAATAGATGGACACGTGACCTGGTGTTTTAAGATCAATCCTCTGCAGCAAGTGACTTTTCTAATTTATTACAATCAAATCGAGATGTATAATCTACTTCCCGAAAAATCAAGAATATCTACTGGTGTCCAAATGAGTAAAGGCATTCCAGTATCGTGGCTCGATAACCCTAAAGACGAGCCACCTAATGAGCCAACTTATTAATATAGCCTTAAGCCAATACGGTGTAACCGAAATTGTGGGCAAAGAGCACAATCCTATTGTTCTCAACTACTTCAAAGAAATAGGACACACTTGGGTCACAACCGATGAAACCGCTTGGTGCTCTGCCTTTATAAATTGGGTAGCGCTCAAGGCGAAAGTAGAACGAAGTAATAAACTAACCGCTCGTTCTTGGTTGCAAGTTGGTGCGGAAATCAACCAACCACAACTTAATGATGTGGTCATCTTCTGGCGTCATAAGAAATCGAGTTGGAAAGGTCACCTAGGTCTTTTTATTAGCTATTCCGAAGACAAAAAACACATCTATGTCTTGGGTGGCAATCAGAATAATCAAGTCAACATCAAGAAATATCCTGTCTATCGCTTATTGGGCTTTAGACGCTTATCAGCTATAAACTCTTAAATCACGAAAGATGCAAAAAGTAGATTATCTCATCATACAAAGTACAGACACCAGCGAAGCGAAAGACTTTGGCAAGGAAATCATTATCAATCAGCACACGCTACCAAAAGATAAAGGCGGTTTTGGATGGAATCGTCCAGGCATTGATTATCTCGTGCTTCAAGATGGTGTGTTACAAACCATCATTAGCGAAGACAGCCCAACAACTACAGATTTATGGGGCATCTCTCACGGACA
The DNA here is from genome assembly GCF_030407435.1 of Winogradskyella bathintestinalis. Lineage (GTDB taxonomy): Bacteria > Bacteroidota > Bacteroidia > Flavobacteriales > Flavobacteriaceae > Winogradskyella > Winogradskyella bathintestinalis. The sequence goes on along the minus strand of NZ_JASDDK010000002.1, from coordinate 852,992 downwards.
AAACGGTATCACGGGAATTGCCAAACACATTGCTTACGTAGGTGGCAGAACACTCAAGGAAGCTTGGGACAAAGACACGCGTACCGATGAACAAAAACAGTCACTCGAAGCGATTGTAAAGTTCTATATACTGCGCTTTCCAGACATCATTATCGCAGGTTTTAAAGAGATTCCTGCCAAAGCAGATGAAGATAGCCCAGGATTTGAAGTAGCAGAATGGCTCAGAGAATTAGACATTCCCGAGCATAATATTTACAAGAGAAAGTAAATGAAAACGATTTTGACATTAGGCGTTGGTTTTTGGTTGGGCAGACAGCTGTATATCAATTATGATAAGCGTACCGCTTTAAGAAAAGAAGCGCAACTCAAAGCTCGCCTTCAGCAATTTTTAGAAAAGAACGATTTCAGTAAAACCGATAGCAAAAAACACAGTAATACCATTTTCAGGAGTAATTAATGGCGATACAAGTAAACATAGATAACCGCATTTTTTTAGTTCCAGAAGCAGACGACCCGTGTGACTTCTGGACAAGCTATTTCGCCAAACTAAAAAGCGAATTAGGTCAAGAAAATGCAAAAATGATATGGCTCATTACTTGGAAATCTAATGGTGCAGTAACCTGCACTACGAGTCCCAACTTCAACAAATGGCTCCATCAAAACAACCTTGATGTTTCCAATATGGCAACCAGAACCATTGCCGATTTATCTGAAATCGGTGGTAATATTTTTGGCTTGGGGAAAAGTTTGACAAAGGTATTATCGATTGGTGTTCCTGTGATACTTGCGGTTGTGTTAGTTGGAGTTATCGTACTTCTTAAAAATTCAGCAAAGAATGCAGATGTATCAGATTTAGCAATGCTCACACCTGCAGGTCGTGGCTTAAAACTGTTGGGCAAATGAGTATGACGTATAAAATTATAGGCGCCAGTGTGGGAACACTATTTATAGGAACCACGTTTTTCTCAATGAGAAAGCGCAGTCGTGACTTACGTACCAGCAAATTACTGACTGCTATTCAAGCACAAATTCAACCAATTTCAAGCGGACTGACCTCGCAAAACGCTTTTGATATTCATTTTTTGAATAAGGTGTTACAGACCGTAAATCGCGAAGTTTTGGTGCTAAAAACAAGTACGGCTTCTCGCTATGCAGACCAGATTCACAAAGCTTGGGGAAGCTGGTATCAAGGTGGCGATGATGAAGAACAAGTCTACGGAGTGTTCCGAAAGATGAAGGATAAAGTTCAGGTCTCTCAAGTGGCAAAAGCCTACCAAGAAACCTATTCTAAAAACCTTATTGATACGCTCAAAGACCGCTTTGACAAGGAAGAAATAACCATAGTGCTCAACATTGTGAAGGCGCTACCTAATTACAGAACAGCTTAATATGGAAATCTCAAAAACAGGATGGTGGATGATAGGTGGCGCAGGACTTGGCGTTATCGGGATAGCTGTTTTTGTTACGCTTTCGCGAAAGCGTACAAAGCAACAAGCACTGCAATCCACAACAACCGCATCTATTGGAACTGGTGTGCAAGTCACTACTGGAAATGTAGGAACTACCAAACAAGAACCGAACTGGAACAGTCCATTTGATATGAACTACCTCACAGATGTCCAGAAATGGGTAGCGCCCAAAAGCATTCAAGTACTGGATGATGCTTCGGCTAAGAAACTGGCTAAAATCATTAAGGATGCGAAAGGCACTTTTAATGACGATGAAGAGGCTATCAAAGATGTTTTCGGTAAAAAGTTGCGTGATAAAACGCAAATCGCCAGTCTTTCTAAAGCCTATTATCAGCTCTATAAAAAAGATATGTGGCAACACTTGAATAGCTTTTTAAGCCAAAGCGAAATGAAAGAATACGTTTCAAATTATGTGCAACGCCTTCCTAATTATCAATCATAAATCGAACCAATGAAACAGAAATCAACAACAACGAATCCATCATTTATGGCTAAAAACAAAGACCTTTTAGTGGTAGGTGGTGTTATCGTGGTACTCGCTGGAGCGGCTACAGCGTATTATTATATGACCAAGAAAAAGGAGAAAAAAGAAGCTGAATTAGCAACTGCTTCTTCATCAGGAATTACAACAGTTCCAAGTAGTTCATCAAGCTACCAAACGCCTCCTTTTATTCCGAGTTCCTCAACATCATCGAGTTCTGGAACTAAACCAATTATTACCAAAACAGGATATCCTATTAAATATGGAAGCCGTCATCCTGACGTGAAAATATTGCAACGCTATCTTAAAATCTATAAAGAAGATTTAGGTAAGACAGGACCAAAACGTGATGGTGTAGATGGGCAATTTGGTCCTAAAACTTCAAGAGCGGCACAAAAGCGATTAAAGAAAACAGTATTCACTCAAGCCGACATCGCAGGAATGCGAAAAGCGCTGTCAAGTCTCGGGAAATAATGAGCGAACAAACAATGCAAAAAGGATTGCTTATCGCTGGTGGGCTTTTGGGATTAGGATTGTTGGGTTACGTCCTCTTTAGAGATAAAGAAGAAACGGTTGAGGGTGCCGAATTTACAATCGTCGAGGAATCTCAACCTGTAAAAGTTGAGAAACCTATTCCGCAGAAAAAAGAAGTTTCTGTGGTTGAAATGAAGCCTGTAGTTCCTTTAGAAAAAGAAAAGAAAGCAATCTCAATCAAGCCCGAAGTACTGCCAGAACCCAATGATGATTTCCCATTAAAATTAGGAAGCAAAGGAGAACGTGTTCATCAATTACGAGTCTATCTCTTAAAAAATCACGGTGCTGCAAAAGGCTTAATCACAGATGAATTTGATGCTATTACTGAAGAACGTGTTTTGAGGTTCTATAAAGTAAAAGAGGTTTCAGAACAGCTGTTTAACGAACGCAATATGGGCAACATAAAAAAGCAACAAAAAGATGGCGGAAAAGCGAAGCATTAAAGAGTTAATAGATGGTCTGGTAGATAAAGATGGCATCAAGACGGAAGTTACAGTAACACTGACCAATCAAACATTAACCAAGATTGTTCTCGCTTTGTTGGCTTCGGGAGCAACTATAGTTGTAGTGGCTCATTTGACTAAGAATCTATTTCCAAATCATCAAATAGCTGCGTTGCAAGCAGATATTAAAAGCATAAAAGAAACCCTAAAAACACAATTCAAATGATAGAAATTTTATCACACATCTCCAATTATTTAAACAGCCTGGATTGGGCTTACATTTTCACATTCATCGTCATTGCCTATGGTCTCAACCATTACCGCTCGACCAACTTCTTCTATGAAGTTTTTAAGCTTAAAATAGCAACACGCTATCGTGTTCTTATCATTGGCATTATTTACGGAGTCGCTTTGTATTTCATAAGAGGTTATCAGATTAAAATGATTGAATGTTTGTTGCAATCGTTTGCTTTTGCGCTGGTGTTTCACAAACTATTATTGGAGAAATTTTTAAACAAACTATTTCAAACCAAACCAAAGGAGTAATGAAGTTTTGGAAACCTTTTTTATTAGTGCTTTGGATTGCAGGAATTATTGTCTTGCTCATCTTTTACATCATTCCGCAAGAGGAAGCTTTGAACAATGAAACCATTCAAAAACTTGAAAAAGAAAACGAACTGCTTACGGTTAAAAACGTAAGCCTTGATGAAGAAATAAAAAAGCTTAAAAAGCAAACTGATAGCTTAACTGGTAAGATAGTTTTAAGCCATAAAACGATTCAAAATTTACAAAATGCATTGGATGAAAAAATTAATACTATTGATAGGATGTCTGCTCTGGACTTGTATGAGTATTTCTCAGGATTTACAGCCGATAGTACAAGACTTAAACAATAAGAAATACTTCTGTTTTGACTTATCCCAATCTAAGTATTTGGCAAAGCGATTAGAGTTCAGTCTTTATCAAGATAGTATTATTGATACGCTACAACTACGCAACTATAGATGGCAGTATTTAACTCAAAAAAAGGATACCATCATTTTTAAGCTTGAGCAAAAGGTTGAAAACCTTGTAATTATTAAGGACAATGATGCATCACATATTCAAGAACTGAACTTGACTATAAAAAAACAAAACAAGCAAATAAAAAGAGGTAAGCTGGAGCGCTGGTTTTTTGGCGGTGGCTTACTCATACTAACTGGAATAATAATAGCAAAATAGCGCTTTTACGACCTGTGCTGAGCGGTGTCGAAGTAAATCGTAAAATAAAAAATGGATTTAATTAAAATACTTGCAATTGTACTGGGCGCTACTGGGTTCTGGAAACTCATTGAGATGCTATTGCAATATGGGATGCAAAAGCGTCTTAAAAGTGCTGAAATACGCAATCTCAATGTTCAGGCAAATAGTCTTGTGGTAGAAAACTATAAGCTATGGTCTGAGAATATGGAAAAGCGGTTGAAACAACTGGAAAGCAAGAATACATTGATGAATAAAACGATTACCAAGCAAAGAGATCGAATAACAGATCTTGAAAGATACATTGAGCAATTAGAGGCCGAAATTCAATTATATAACAAACAGAAAAACAATGAACGTGGATAAAGGAAACAACACCTTGAACTATATTTTTGGGGCGTTTATACTGCTAAGCGCTGTAAAAATAAGTTCGGATTTATTCTTGAGATACAAGAAAAGTAAAGAAACAGCAAAAGGTTGTGGCTGTGGTAAAAAGTAACAATCAACATATCTATGTTGGATTAGGCACCTTGTCAATTTTGATGATAGGTGCTTTTGTTATTTACAGAAAATCAAAAACGAAGTTGGTTAAAAATCGAGTGGTGCAAATCCATCAACGACCGATCGATTTATCGGTTTTTGATAGTCCAGATCTTCCTGGCTCTGGTAATTGTATGGATAGGCAACTAATCTTTATGCTTCAGCAACTGGAAGCTAGAACAGGATATCCCATTTTTGAATGGATCAACTCTGGAGCTCGTAGCCCATCACACAACAAGAAAGTAGGCGGTGTTTCCAGTTCGTCTCATAAAATACCAACTTGTAAAGCTGTAGATATCAAAGCTCAATCTACGTTTATCCGCAATCACTTAGTCTCTGTAGCTCGTGATGTCGGTTTTAAGCGCATTGGAGTAGGTAGAACCTTTGTCCATCTTGATACTGATGATATGAAGTCGCAGTATGTTGCTTGGGGCTATCCAAGTGGGACGCCTGCGGAGGTTAATCCTTTTGTTTAGGTTTTAAATTAATTACTTTACTTTGTCTTAAAAAAGTATTGTGACAAGAATTAAGACAAAGGAAATTGAGCAACTACAGATTGAACGCTTTATATCAAACGTGAAGCACGGTATCATATTTCAGACATTAGAAGCGTCTGAAACACCAGATTTTACTGCGGAGACAACTGATAAAATCATATCTATAGAACATACGAGATTCATTAACAATCAAAGTAAAATGATTGAAGTCTACCGGCAAAGTATTATCGATGCAGCACGACTTAAATTTGAGGATAAGTACGATGTGGATTTGCAATGTATGTTCAGGTACTCTGATGCCGTGATGGACAAGCGACATTTTAAAAACCATTATATTGACTTGTTTTTCAATCTTGTAGAAACTATTTATTTAGCAAATAAGGGAAGAGATTTTAGAGTTTGTACTAAACATTGCAAGTTGGAAAATGAATTTGTAGATAGTATCAATGTGAGCTCAGATACTACTTGGAGTAACTGGCAATCTGTAGGTGCATATCTGGTAAAGCCAATAGATTACAAAGATGTACAACGTGTAATAAATCAAAAAGCCAGTCTAATTACCCAATACCCAAATAATATTGATGAAAAATGGCTTGTTATTATTGCTGGCTTAGGACATCGATCATCAGGATACAGATTCGATTTACTCGATAAGTCATCAATTGATAAAAACGGTTTTGATCGTATTTATTTTTTTGATGATAGATCTGAAGATACTATTGAGATTGTTTAATTGGAATTAAAGACTAATGATACCATTTCTTTCAGATTATTATCCTCTTCGGTAATCCACTGGTTATTTTCTATTAATTTCTTTAAAATAGTTTTGTGCTTTGTATCTAAGTCTTTTATGTCAAGATTAGAATAATTTTCAGGATTATCCATATCTGCCCATAAGCTTTTATGTTCAGACTTTACGATGCTTTTTGGACTTGCGGTTGGATATAACAACTTAATATTAGGGATAATTTTTTTTATCATATTAAAAATGAGTAAGCCATCATAATCCCAGTCTGCGGAGTAATAAATTGGTAAACCTCTGTTATCTGTGAATTTTAATTTATCAATATTTTTACCGCCAGCATACCATAATTCATACCCATATTTTTGTGGTAATGATGGCCTTTTTAAAAAGTCTAAATTTTCACAAAGTATTATTAGATTAGCTTTTTCGCATAGTAGCTTGTACATATACTGCTGATCTTTATCATCTGCAAGTTCTTCAATTTGAAGTATTTGTTTTATAGCATCTATGAGCGATTTCTTTCCGAGCAAATACTTTTCATTTTTAAAAAACATAGAAGATACATTTCGTACGGTTTCTTCATTCTTTTTTATTTGATCACGGATAGGGATAAGCTGACCATTATCCATACGTCTCTTCATATCAATAAGCTTAATGATATCTGATTCCTCAAATCTTGTTTGGGGTTTTAGAAGTTCATTAGTCTCTAAGAAATTTAAATAGTGTTTATATTTTTCCAAATGATCCTTCTCATACATTTCAAAAAAATCTTCGTCATCAGAGTAATAGCACCTGTAACCTTCCTTGATTTCCTTAGTTTCCTCCAATAGATGTTGGAAAAAGGAATCTTTTATCAAGGTCTCTTTTATTTTTGTTTGCCTTGTTTGATATAATTCATTCAAGGATTTTAATGCTATCCAATTCATTAGGAATTAACTGTTTCTATATAGTCTATAAGATCTTTTCTGTTCTCGTTTGTTTTAAAGTAACTGCTAGGCGGTGAATGATTAATATTAGAATCCTCATATCCCTCAATCAAATGATGTAAGTACCACCCTTCATTTTCACTTGAGCCATATGGCTCTGGTGTCATCGTGAGCATCTGGTAGCCAAATTCTTTTGCAATATTAGGGAATGTATTAAAGTTGCCCTTGTCCATATTTGACACTTCTTCAAGAATCAAAAACTTAACACCTTTATTATCATCTTTTTGCACAATTGAAAGTCGACCAATACCTAATAATACCAGCGCCGTATAACTTTGTCCAGTACTTCCAGTTTGATCAATGCCATCTTTATCTAATAATCTGGTGCTTAAATCGAAATAAGTCTTAGGGTCTAATAAGTCTGAAAATTTTATTTTCTCTCGATGAGATGTAGCTTCCGCGAAAATATTTTCTACAAAACTCTCTACAGATCCCGAGAACTGTAATTCTCCTTCAGAATAAGCTGCTTGGGTTGATGATTGCAAATTTTTCATCCAATCTATTTTAAACGTTTCGTTAGGGATAAAATCAATTTTAAAATGATATTTGTCACTTATCAGTCGCTCATCAAAAAAGTCATTCAAGTCTTCTACTGTTTTCTCGAAGTCTTTATATTTTATTTTGGTCATCTTAAAAATACGAAGCATTGCTTGTATGATGGCTTCCATCACTTTAGTTCTATTGCTATTTGCTTTTTTTAATGCTGGGCCAAGATTTTCAGTGTATTTAATTTTAGGACCTAATAGAATTAGCTCCAAGACATTGAATGAATAATTTTTATCATTCATTTGATTTTTTACTTCTAAATCATCTTTAGTGGTATCGAACTGCGATGACGCTTTTCCATAAGCAGTAATATAGCTATCTCTTTGGTCGTTATAATCCTCAAGTAAATTATTTAAATTGAAATCTGTAAGATTTTTAGGCTTCAGTTCTTCTATATTCAGTTCACTAAACTGCTTTTTGAAAGAATCAAGAGAATTTTCAAATTTTACTTTAGTCTCTTTACTATCTTTTTTTAAGGATGATAGAAGTTTTCCTAAAGTTTCTAAATTTTCCTCCTTTTGTTTTATTGTCCCTTTAGATGTCTTATGCTTTGATTCTAGCCTTTGATAATCTGAATATTTACTTGATACTTGTTTAGAAAAGGAAGATAATTGAACATCAATATCTTCATCTGTAATTAGAATCGGTATTTGTAATCTTAGATTTTCTAGCACATTAAATGAGGCAGTGAGACTATCCTTATCTTTTGTGATTTTTGAAGCAAGTTTTTTTGATATACTCATCCCTTCTTTCGAGGATTCATAAAGAGAAAAATCTTTCAAATCTTTATTAATATTCTTTAAAGCCTCAATCAAAGATGAATCATAGGAATCTCCCTGCTCAAATTTCTGAATCTCTATAAGTTCGGCTTGAATCGATGCAATTTCATTATTTAATGCTATCTGTTTTTTAGCTTTAGCATCCTTCATTTCAGAAGTGTCTGCAAAAATTTGATTTTCTTCAGAGTAAGGGACAAAAGTCTGTAGTTTGCCGACCTTAAACCAGTAACCAGAATTGACTTTATCTTCTCTAATATTTGCTTCTTCTATCAGAGTGATGTCAGTTGTAAATTGCGAGTCCCTTATTGGGTTATCAGGTTCTTTCCAAGACACTTTTTTAAGTAATCCAAATAGAACGGTTTCTTGTGCTTTCGTCAAATTATTCCCTTCTTTTACGATTTGAGCTATTAATGAACCTTCATCACCAGCATCTAAAATTCGATGTAGTGTTTGCAATTCATCCAAGCTCTTATTCTTTTCGGACTTATAGAGGTCTATTTTTTCAATTTGTGATTGAGTTTTACTTCTTAAATTTTCTATACTTTCATATTTATCTATTACGCCGTTTAAATTTTCGATTTTTTCAATAATTAAGTCGTTACCATAGTTATCGATATTTATGTCATAAATATTGGAATGATCAATAGTAGGCAGCTCTATTTTTTGAAGCGCGTCAAGGTTTTTTAATTGTTGCGATCTTTCTTTTAAAACATCCTTATACTCATTGAAAGGTTTAAGGGCTTTGGAAAAGGATTGATGTTCTTCTTCCATTGATTTCATTTCTTTTTTTACTTCTGGAAGTGCCTTTTTGAGTATATCGATTTTATTTGTTTCGTCCTTGATCTTTTTTTCTGTTGAATCATATTCAGAAGCAACTTTTTCATAGCTCTCATAGTTCAAATGATACGTTGCAGTGAGATAATTTATCTGCGCCGTATCTTTTAGTAGCTGTAGCTCTTTTAGGTTGCCCAATACTTTTTGTTTGAGCTCAATCGTTTTTATATCTTCATCAAGCTCATTGTACTCATCTATAAGTTTTTCTAGTTTCTCTTTGTTCGACTTGTATTTGGACTGTAGTGTTTCAAGGCTATTTTCAAATAAGAAATCTTTTAAGATTTTATCGCTTTCGGTATCTAATGAATTAGCTTTTGAAAAGGATTGTATCACTTTCGCGAAAGCGTCAAGGTTTTCATTGATGGCAAGATTAATAGGAATTAATTCATTTTTATATAAAAACTCATAGTAATCTTTTTTATCATCTAAGTCTGTAAAGGATTTTAAGTAGCCCTTTTTATTATTTCTTAAGTGTTTTGCAAGCTGCTGTATAGGTAGGAAATGACCATCTTTCAAAAAATCTTTGCTATAAGCTAGCTGATCAGCATTTAGAGAAAGTGCTTCGAGTTCTTTTTTATCATTTTCATTGTATGCCTGATTGAGAATCCAAAAGGATTTTAATGGCCTACTGCGCTTATTACCAATATTGGTTCCTATAGTTATAAACTCTCCTTCCTTAAATTCTATGTGGATAAATACATAGGCATCGTCAGTTTTGTAAGGTAAAGTGTGTATGTGCCTGTCTTTATTTTTGAAACTTTCTGTTCCAAAATTTATTTTGCTCTTTTGACCTATAAAAATGAGTTGAAATAAATCTGCGATTAATGATTTACCGATACCATTGTTTCCGGTAAAATCCGTTCTTACACGATGTAGTAAATAGTCCTGATTGTAATGCTGTCTAACTCCGACTGTGGATAAGGAAAAAATTCTTGGATATTCTATCATTGGATCTGACTAAGGTATTTCTCACTGAATTGAGTGAAGTTTGTAATTTCATCTTCATATAGTTTTTGGAATCTGATTATGGGCTCTCTCAATTCAAAATGAATTTCTTCACCATCTTCAATGCCTAAGTTAGTAATCCAACCTAACTTATTAAAGTCCCTTAAAACACTCTTAAACGGCTTAATCACTTTAATAGACCAGTCTCCCTCAGTATAATCATCTTGCACTTTATTGAAGAAAAGTTTTTTGTACAAAATGTTATTGTCACTTTCTTTAATCTCCTTTTTTATATCAACGAAACGTACTTCTTTTTTATTTTCAAAATATTTCTCGTAATACATATTGAGTAAAATAATGCCTACTAATGTTTGTTTTGGAGTTAATTTTTTGTGGCGAGAAGTATGAGAAAGTGCTCCTTTGGAATCTTCCGGATAGTCAACATAATAGTATTTAGAATTCTCTCTGGTTTCTATTATCAGCTCAAGACCATAGAGTTTTTCATAATAGAATGATAACTCGTTATAATAATCTTTAAGTAATTTATATAGATAGAAACGGTCTTTCTGTATGTGTCTTCCAGAGAGTAATTCTATGTTTAAGTCTGCAAAGTGCTCTTGTACATCAGAATTTTCTAAAAAAGTAAAATTGTGTTTTATCTTTTTATTATTTTCATCTTCCATAATGCTATATTTTCTGATTTTGAGGACTCTGGTAATTCTCTATCAATTTCAATTTTGTACTCATTATCTTGCCTCGCAAATGCTATAAGTTCAAATCCCACCTTAAGTGCAATAAGGGAGTCTTTCTCTTTTGCAGCGATATCATAAAAATGTTTACTAAAATCGATTTCTTCATTCTGAAGCAAACGCTCTTTAAAATGACTAATCCATTTTGCAGTATTTTCTTGTCTAGTTAATTCTTCATTAAGTTTAAGCATCTGCGAGTTCAGATGTTTCTGATTGATCTGAGGCTTAATCACATAGCTCTTTTGGATTCCAAATTCTTCGTAATATTCAAGCCCAATGTGTTTAAAACGCTCAGCTACCATAGACTTGATGGGGAATATCACAGGTAGTTTGACACCTTCTTTTTTTGAAAAGCTTGCTTGTTCCAATGTGAATTTTAAAAATCGCTTTAAATTTACTCTAATTACAGATTTGTTTTTAAAGTTATCTTGAACAGTAATTAGCTGCGTACTTGCATATGCAGACCTATCTAAAAGCTGACCTAATTTATATTCTACTTCGACAAAAAATTCATCTACCTTCTTTTTTATCGATACAGACGTATTATAGTCTTCCTTAAAAACTTTATGCGTTTCGCGTTGTTCGTTCGTTTTAAAATCAGGTAGGCTATTTTTCCTCTCAAGAAAATAAGTGACTACTTTTTCTATTTCCTCGTCTAGCCTATTACTTATGAGCAACGTGTCTTTTATTTCATCACTTTTAGCTGTGATTTTTTCAAATAAAACTGAAACATTTTCAGCTGTTTCAAGCGCTGAGTCCTCATCTTGGTTAATATATGCATTAAGCTCTTCGATAGCTCTGTTTACATAGTCTTTAAGTGATTCTAAATGGTCAAGGATTACGGTGCCACTGTTTCCTTCAAAATTAAATTCGTACCACCTATTAAAATCATCTATAGTAATAATTTCAATAGCTTCGAAATCTGCAAGCTTTTTGAATGTATCACGTAAGGGGAATTTAGCATAAGGACTATAAAGCCTGTTATCTATGAGTTTTATAAACTTTTGCGCAAAATCAGTCAATGCGTATTTAAAACGTTCCTCTCTGGGATGTTCTAAATAGTATTTTAGTAAACCATTTACAATTGCATCCGTATGAGGTGTAGCCTTTAAGTCCAACTCAGATGCTTCTTTTATACATCTCTCTATTTCTTTATAACTAAAATGTTTATCGATTTGCTTTTCAATAACTTTTTTGTGTAAAAGATAAATCGTTATGCCCTCAACTTTTTTAGGTATTAAGCTGGAGTATGATGAGTGTATGTCTGTTAAATCGAAATCTATAATTGGTTAATTTTAATGATTTTAAGCTTACTAAGTTAAAAGAAATTCATTATGATAGGCGTCTGACTAAGCATAAAAATTAAGATTATTATAGTATTCCTTGTTATCTTATGACATTAAGATTTGCAATCCATTATGTTACACGCAGTAAAAGAAATTGAACAATTATTTGAACAAGCTATTGAAACCAGTGAGTTCGATGTCGTACTCACGCTTATAAACTATAAGGGTATAAGTTCACAAAACCTTAATTCCAATTTACTAGAATTTTTTGATGCTATCCCTTTTTATACGAAGTTATACAGAGAACTAGAAGGCAAGGAAAAAGCGAGAATGGGTTTGCAGCTATATTCAACATTTTTTGAAAACAGTGATTTCTATAATATGATAGGTAGCCTTTGTCGTATCACGCTTGGGTATAAAGGATCTTCTTATCTTTTTTGGAAAACTCGTAAATACGAAAGACTATTAGGTATAGGGGAAAAGCAAGATTTCTTAATGGAATTGTTTGCAGATACCGAGAAGCAAAGTTTAATTAACTTTTACGAGACTGTTCATTTTAAGGAAATCAGAAATTCATTTTTTCATTCAGCTTATTCTATAGAAGAGAATGAATACGTTATGCACGATACAGAACCTATGTTAGTAGATGGGATGAATAAAATGTCTTTTGATATTCCATCATTCTTTTATCCCAAAGTAGAAGCAGTAATACTATTATTTGATGCTTTTAAAAAGTGCTATTGGGATTTGTGGAATGGGTATAATGAAGACAAGATTGTAGACGCTTATTTCCCTAACCCATGTAAGGCAACAATTATTGGTTTAGATGAAGGACTCAAGGGATTTAGAATAAAAGATTCTGTAAGCCTTTATGGTAAACTTCACGACTCTGGTATTTGGTATGATGAAGAATACAAATTCTGGTCAGGACGTAATATCCAAATGAATATGGCTCGTATCGAGGAAATAGAAATAGACGACCAGCTAAAACGTTATGAAAGCAAAGAGAACATTGTAAAAAACGATAAGGACTTCTTTAACCTTGTAGATATGATAAGAGAGAAACAAGATCCTAAAACTTTGCGTCGAGCAACAATTTTACTTCTTAAATAGGGTGATTTTAAAAAGGATCAAATGGAAGCCGAAGAAAATCCATACAAGAAGAAGAGCTTTCCTAATATAATATTACCCTATTATAGATTGGCTATGGAAATAGGAGGTCAATTTTTTAAAGATATTGATAAATTCAACAAAACCATCAAGTCTTTAGAAACCGATAGTTAAGGTAGTTTACACTGGTGCTTAAATTTATTAATGATGATTAGGGTTATATCCTGATTTAAAAAGTTCGAACTCTGTCCCATTTTTATTTACTCTTAAGTTATATGAAATTGAGTTGATTGCGCTAAAATTTAACTATTACTCAACCTCAACCAATATTTTGAATAGTATGGATAATTAAATTCCAACGATCTATAATAGTTTTTCCTTTTTTAAAGTTTCTTTAAGTATTTTATGTTTTTCCCAAAATTGCACTTCTATTTTCTCAATAGTTTCGTCGTATCTTGGATGATTCTGCAACTGGTTCAATAGAGGGTCTTCCTTCATAAATAAAAGCACCCAATATTGGAAACCATCTTGTGAACTAAATTTATCGTAGGCTTCTATAGCTTTATCTGGTATATTTTCATAAAGATACAGCATAGCTAAACTTGCCTCTCTGTAAATTGACTCATCTTCTTCCAAATAATCTTTATATTTCTGAATATATTTTTCTGCTTTATTAGGAAGACCCAATTTTTTATAGGTGTAGGCTATTTTTATGTTCTCTGCTGGATACAAGTCAATTTTATCAGTAGTAAGTATACTAATATATTTCTCGTAATAAACCAATGATTTTTCGTAATCTTCCTGAAAATAATATGTTTTGGCTAATTCTTGAGTGATATCAGCGCGAGTAGTATCTTTACGCCACTCTATGAGCATTTTTTTTCTTAAGGATTCTAAATCTTTATTATTCGCATAATCTATAAAATTTTTTAAGTAGGTACTATATTGATTTTTAGGATTATACTTCAGAGATTCTTCAATGTATTTTGAAGCCTCTTTAGCAAACCCATTTTGGACTAATGCATTACTCAGGTTTAGATAGATAAAACTTTTAGATACACTATCGTTAGCTTCAATATTTAATTTAATTCCTTTTAATGCATAAGTGAGATACTTTTTTGTATCTGGAACAACTCTAGCATAGATATCAGATAAAATTAGCACTACAGAAGAAGCATTTGGATTATAATCTAGTGCTTTTTCCAAGTAAGGTATCGCTAACCTAAATTCGTTTGCGTTTATATAATACAGCGCTTTTGCAATCAAAGATAATTCTGAAGTTGAATCATATAACAAGGAATTGTCTGCGTATTCATTTAATTTGTCTAAATATTTCTTTTCAATTTTATTTACATCTAAATAATAGTAGCAAATTGCAACCTGAGCATAAGCGAGTGCAAATTTCGAGTCGTTTTCTATCGCTTTTTCAAATGAACTTATGGCGGCTTGCAAACCCTCCTCTGTCTTTGTTTGTAGGGCTTCAAGTCCTTTTAAATAATAGTCATATGCTAATACGTTTTCTGTTGGTTTTTTATCTATTTGTTTTAGTTCTGCTGGTGTTACAGTTACTTCGATGGCTTCTGCAATTTTTTTTGCAACTTCGTTTTGTATGGAAAAAATGTCTGCCGTTTTATGGTTGTACTGTTCTGCCCATATCGGAGTATCCATTGAAGCATCAATCAATTGAATATTCAATAAAACTTGATCACCAGCACGTTGCCCACTTCCTTCAATCAAGTAATTGACATTAAGTTCCTGTGCTATTTCTAAGATGGTCTTATCTGTATCTCTATATTTTTCTACAGAGGTTCTGCTTATAACTCGAATATCTTCTATTTTTTGTAGATTATTTAATGTCGACTCCATAAGTCCATTAACAAAATACAGGTTATCAGAATCGCTACTCATATTCTTAAACGGCAATACTGCAATAGATTTCTTAGAGTTAGCATTCTCTTCATCACCGTTCGATACTTCTTTTTTTGGATAAAACGAGAATGCTGCTATCACTAAAACCAAGAAAATTCCAAATAGTATTTGAATTCGGTACTGTTGGAAAAACCCTTTTTCAGCAACTTTAATAGTGTCTTTGTTTTGGTTATCTTCTTCTACCTTTACTCCATCTTGTTCAAATTCTATTTGCTCATCTATTTTTTTTCGGGCTTCGCCTGGCGAATACCCATAATAGTCCTTAAAACATTTAGTGAAATAGGAATTATTACTAAAGCCCACCTGATAAGAAATTTCAGAAATAGTAAGTTCCGTTTCTTCTAAAAGTGTCATCCCTTTTTGGAGTCTGACTTCACGAATAAATTGACTAGCACTACCTTGTGTTTGCTTCTTAATTTTCCGCAACAAATTTGATCTACTCATATTCATGAGTTCAGCCAATTCTGAAACCCCAAATTGCTCATTAGAGATATTCTCTAAAATAAGAGCCTCAGCCTGTTCTATAAATTTTCCTTGATATGAGATTTTAGACATGTTGTTTTATACTAGTACAAATTTAGAAATTTATATTGAACCATTCTATGGTTTTAAGTTTGAAATTCTTTAGCAAAAAAACAGTTGCTTGCGTCATAATTTATACTTCTGCGTCATAATTTTCTACCTCTCATCAAACTTTATACATTAGGCTTCATACACATTATCAGTTGATTAGGGTGGTTTCGCATCTTTGTAGGAACAAAAATCAAGTTATAAATCGTTACAATTTAAAATTATGAAAACACTTACGATTAATTCAATAAAAACGACCATTCAGATGTTATTCTTAACGCTTTTATTAACAAGTTCATGTGCGCAATCTGACAAAAAATCAAACTCAGATAATATTGCTAAAACTACAAAAATTGCAACCAAACCAAGTATAGATATTCACGGAGCTGTACTCACTGGAAACTTAGATGCAGTTAAGCAGCATATTGAAGCTGGGACGGACATTAATCAAAAAGAGGCTATGTCTGGTTCTACACCATTAATGACCGCAGCCACTTTTAATAAACCAGAAATTGCAAAAGTATTGATCAACGCCAAGGCAGATTTGTCTATTGAAAATAATGATGGTGGCACAGCTTTACATACAGCAGCATTCTTTGGACGTATTGAAATTGTACAATTACTTATTGATGCAAAAGCAGATAAATCAGCTCGCAATAATTATGGAGCTACAGCAAGAGAAACTGTAATGGCAGATTTTGCTCAAATGAAACCTATCTATGAAATGCTAATTCAACAATTAAAACCAATGGGGTTTGAATTAGATCTTAATGAATTACAAAAAGCACGTCCTGTTGTAGCAATGATGCTTCAATAAACATACAATACGATGACCACAGAAAGAAGATACGATATTGATTGGTTAAGAGTAATTGCTATAGGCTTATTATTGATTTACCACATAGCTATTATTTTTCAACCTTGGGCCATGTTTATAGGTTTTATAAGAAGCGAAGACGCTTTGGTAGGACTTTGGGAACCTATGACGATGCTCAATGTTTGGAGAATACCTTTGCTATTTTTTGTATCTGGAATGGGTTTATATTTCGCAATGAAAAAAAGAAATTGGAAGCAATTGTTTATAGAGCGAGGTAAACGAATTCTATTGCCCTTTGTGTTTGGAATTTTGGTAATCACTCCATTACACTTTTTAGTTTTTCAGAACTACTATAATATGCCACTGAGCTATTTTCCACATATGGGACACCTATGGTTTTTAGGAAATATTGTGGTCTATGTGATTGTGTTGTTACCTCTTTTTTTCTATCTGAAGAAAAACGAAAATGGAAAATTTGGAATGACCATTTCAAAAGTCATGACCTATGCTTTAGGACCGTTATCTATATCAGCATTTTTTATGTTAGAAATTGGTGTTGTTCAACCACAGTTATTTGAACTGTACGCTGAAACATGGCATGGATTCTTTATGGGTTTTCTTGCGTTCTTTTTTGGTTTTCTTTTCGTATACAGTGGTAGCGCATTCTGGCAAACCGTTTCTAAATGGAAATGGTTATATATAGTCATAGCGTCTGTCTTATTTGCTATTCGTTTCACTAGATTTGAGTCTATATCAAATATGTATATCACCAGCATAGAATCAAATTCTTGGATATTGGGTTTATTTGGAATAGGATATAGTTACTTTAATAAACCAAGTGCCTTACTAAGCTATTTGAGTGCAGCTGTTTATCCAGTTTATATTATTCACATGTTTGTCTTATATGCAGGTGCATTACTCATTCTGCCATTAGATCTTCATCCTATGCTAGAGTTTGTAGGAATTACCCTATTTACGTTTATAGTCTGTTTTCTCATTTATGAATTCATCTTAAAAAGAATTACAATCTTGAGACCTTTATTTGGTTTGAAATGGAAATTTAAAAGCGTCGTACAGAAAGAATTAAAAAGGATTTAGAATCTAACTCAAACTTATCTTTTCACTTAATAATAGTTATCAGTACATCAAAACAATAAAATATAATTCATCAATCAATCATCAATCAAAAAACGAACAATTATGAAATTTTCTAACGTACAATTAGATTTATTTACGCTCATGTACTTTTCCTTTTGAGATAGAGACATAAGCTTTACATTGTGTTATCATTATTTTAAAAGTCTTATTATGAGTTATTTAAAAATAGTATTTCAATTAATAAAAAGCCTATATCCAGTGCTAATCTTATTGCTAATATCTTGTAAGGAAAACTCCGTTTCATTAGCAGATCAACCAACCCTTGCAGATTATTACGAGAATTTTTTGATGCCAAACGTTAAATTTAGGGAAATGGGCACTTCTTCAGACACTTATGGAAAAGACATTTATTTTGAAAACATGGTTTTAACGAGAATGACAACGATCGCACAAAATCGTGAGGCTTATGGTAATGCCATTGAATCATTAAAGAAGCTAAAAGACACATATGCTGAATTACGAAATACAAATGAATAATTCAGAAAAAAATCGTGAGGCTTATGGTAATGCCATTGAATCATTAAAGAAGCTAAAAGACACATATGCTGAATTACGAAATACAAATGAATAATTCAGAAAAAAATCGTGAGGCTTATGGTAATGCCATTGAATCATTAAAGAAGCTAAAAGACACATATGCTGAATTACGAAATACAAATGAATAATTCAGAAAAAAATCGTGAGGCTTATGGTAATGCCATTGAATCATTAAAGAAGCTAAAAGACACATATGCTGAATTACGAAATACAAATGAATAATTCAGAAAAATTTGATATCGAGTGGTAAACATCAATTTAAAAAATCAAAAAACAAACAATTATGAAATTAATTAAAAGTAAAAAAAGGAATTAGACTTGCAATTGGCATAGTTTCAGGAGTATTATTAGGCGTATTAACCTCAAACATAGCTTTGTGGCTTCCCATTGGAATTACCATTGGCGCAGCGTTAGAATACTCAAAAAAAAAATTAATGTATTAACTAAGAATACGAAATAAATCATCAATCAAAAACAAACAATTATGAAATCTATTAAAAAACAAATCTTATCAAGAATGGCTTGTGTAGCCTTTACATTATTATCAAGTATAACCTATGCACAAAACACAAATTCAGAAACAACAACACAAAGGGATGGTTTCATCTTCGAATTCGTAGTAGGTGGTGGCATTATCAGCATAGAAGATAGTGCAGGTATTCAAACCTTTGACAAGGCTCAAGGAACCTTTGTTTTTCCAGATCTAAAGTTTGGCTATATGTTAAACGAAAGACTTGCTATTACTGCCTCTTTACCAGGAAACATCTACGAATTTCAGGACAATGACAGAAATTTTGGAGCATTTATCCCATCTGTACAGTATTGGGTAAAAGATCGTTGGTGGATTCATGGTGGAATTGGATTAGCCATAGACTCACCTGCACTATATGATATTAAAGACAATGTAAATGACGATTGGAATTTTGGTGCCGCTGTTATGGCAAGCACAGGTTATGAGATTTACAAAAAGAAAAATTTTGCGCTCAATATTCAGTCTAAATTGGTGCTTGGTAGTGTGTCTTTAGATGGAGGTGCGGATAGAGATGCCGTAATCTTTAATGTAGGATTAGGGTTCAGCTGGTTATAATGTTGAATTTGACTTAAACACGAATAGAAAACTAATTTTTAATTGAAACATTATGAAACGTACAATAATAATATTAGCGCTAATTATCTTTTCCACGACGATTGGTGTTGCTCAAACAACAAGTGTAGAAAAATCAACATTCGGATTACAAACTGGAGTTTTAGGAATCTGGGCATATAATGAAGCAAAACTATCAAATACTATAGCACTGAGAATTGAACTTGGTTTTGATTTTGGTATTTGGGAATCTACGTTTTACGATGATTATGATTCTCCATTTTTGCTAACACCTGTAATAGTTATGGAGCCAAGATTCTATTACAATCTCAAAAAACGCTCAGAGAACTCAAAACTAATTGAAGGAAATAGTGGCAATTTTATTGCTTTAAAAATGGGTTATCATCCAGAATTGGCGCTGTTCAATACTGACGATGCTCCTGTGGTGAGTGATTTTTCTATCATACCTACTTGGGGAATTAGAAGAAATTTAGGCAAACACTTTAATTATGAAGCAGGTCTTGGTGCCGGATTTAGCTACACATTTGCTAAACGTGCTGGTTATTTAAAGAACAAAAGTGAACTGGAATTAAATATGCACTTGCGAATAGGGTATAGGTTTTAGCAAAAACAATTATGAAAGCAATAAAATGTCTAAAATATGGCGATGTAGATAATCTGGTGCTAGGTAATGTTGAAAAACCAACACCTAAAGCTAATGAAGTACTTATAAAGATACGTGCTACTTCAGTTACCACAAGCGATGTTCTTATTCGGAGATTAAATGAACCTTTGATCTCTAGATTTATACTTCAACTCATATTTGGTTTTGGTCGTCCAAGGAATCCTGTGTTGGGAATGGTATCAGCTGGAATTATTGAGGCTAAAGGCAAGGAGGTGACAATGTTTGAAAATGGTGATGAGGTTTTTGCCTATGGTTCTATCTCGCCTACTAAACGTCGTTTTGGTTCTTACGCAGAATATATTTGTTTACCAGAAGTTTGGAATCTAGCCCTAAAACCTATAGATCTTAGTTTTGAGGAAGCTGCAGCAATCCCTTATGGTGGCTTACTTGCTTCTCACTTATTAAAAAAGACGAGCATAAACAAAGGCGACAATGTTTTAATTTATGGAGCGTCAGGAAGTATAGGTACAATGGCGATACAATTGGCGAAGTATATGGGTGCTCATGTTACAAGTGTATGCAGTAGTCGAAATTTTGAATTAGTAACCTCTTTAGGAAGTGATAAGGTGATTGACTACACAATAGAAAATGCTGAAAAACAATTAGAAACATATAAATATGTGATTGATGCTGTAGGCAATTCGAAATCATCGAAACTAAAAGAAATGAGCAAAAAAGCGTTGACTTTGAATGGCAAATATATATCCATTGATCATGGGACTCCATTAACTCCAAAAGAAGCTTTTTTGAATTTAAAAAGGTTAGCCGAACAAGAGAAACTTAGACCTGTTATTGATAGAGTATATTCTTTAGAAGAAATGGCCGAAGCTCACAAATATGTGGAGATGGGTCATAAAAGAGGAAATGTGGTAATCACTATTTAGTTGGACTATAGATAATCTCAATCCATAAATCATTAATAAAAAAACGAACAGCACATGTTTTTTAAATCACAAGAAGGTAAATCAAAAATTTTAAGTCTTTACAATCAAAAGTTGAATGAGCTGAATATTGAATATTCAGAAAAATTGATACAGAACCAATTTGGGGCTACTAATGTTATAATTACTGGGGACACTAAAAACCCTCCATTAGTGCTGATTCACGGCACAGGTGGTTGTGCACCACAAATTTTAGATTCGTTTCCAAATCTAAGCTCTAAATATTGTGTTTATGCAGTTGATGTCTTAGCCCAACCCACCAAAAGTGCTGAGAATCGATTAGATATGAAATCTTTGGATTATGGCAAATGGTTGGTTGAAGTCATTCAGAAGTTAGACCTTACGGCAGTAACATTGGTTGGGTTTTCATTTGGTGGATTTATTTCTTTAAAGACTTTAGAATTTGATGAAACCCTTATAAAAAAGGCGTACCTCATTGCGCCAGTTTACATCGTAAACGGTAACCCTTTTACAGGATTGTTTAAAATGTTTATGCCCTTAAAGAAATTCACAAAAACGAATAAAAGTAAGTATCTCAAAAAAGTCATGAATGTCCTCTTTAGTGAAGCCGATGATTTTGCTTTTCAATTCATGGGGACTACGTTTCAAAATTGCAACATGGATTTTTCGCCGTTGCCGGTTATTTCAAAAAATTCAGCAAAAGAAATTAATACACCAATTACCATTTTCGCTTCAGAAAAGGATATCCTGTTTCCAGGCAAAAAAATGGTAAAACGCGCCGAAAGAGTTTTTCCGACACTAAGCGAAACAGTATTACTGGAAGGTTCAAAACATGTCCCGAATGCTAAGAATTTTAAAAAAATAGAAGATTTAATTATTGATAAAAACTAACATTGAAATGACACAAGAATTTAAATTTTCAAATTTTCCCAAATCCAATATAATTTCAATAAATGGAATTGAGTTAGAAGTATTTGAAGCAGGTAAAGAAAATATGGGTAATCCAATTGTACTTTGTCATGGCTTTCCCGAACATGCTTTCTCTTGGCGCTATCAAATACCAGCGCTTGTTCAAGCTGGTTATCATGTCATTGTTCCAAATCAAAGAGGATATGGTAATTCATCGCGCCCTAAAGAAGTAACGGCATATGATATAATCCATTTAACAGGTGATTTAGTAGCTTTACTTGATTATTACAACTACAGAGATGCTGTTTTTGTGGGACATGATTGGGGTGCAAATGTAGTCTGGAACTTGGCACTATTACATCCAGATCGTGCCAATAAAATTATAAATCTTGCCTTGCCTTACCAAGAACGAGGTGAAAAACCATGGATTCAATTCATGGAAGAGCTTTTTGGTGAAGAGTTCTATTTTGTTCACTTCAATAAAAAACCCGGAGTGGCAGATGCTGTGTTAGATAACCATGCAGAAAACTTTCTTCATAATTTATTTCGTAAAAATGTACCTCTAGCGCCACCAGAATCAGGAATGTTAATGATGAATCTTGCCAAAGCTGAAAAACCACTTGGTGAGCCTATTTTGAACGACGATGATTTGTCTGTATTTGTGACGGCCTTTAAAAATTCTGGATTTAATGGCGCTATTAATTGGTATAGAAATCTAGACCGAAACTGGCACTTAATAGCAGATATAGACCCAATCATCAAACAGCCTACACTTATGATCTATGGTAATCTAGATATGATTCCAAAATTTGAAAGGCTCCAGGATTTTGTTCCTGATTTGGATATGATTTGTTTGGATTGTGGTCATCATATTCAACAAGAATTACCACAAGAAACTAATCAATCAATTTTAAAATGGTTGACAAAATTTAATGGTTCACAAAGAATTGAAAACAAGAATGGTAATTTATAGAGAGTAGGATGAATTGAAATAAGCAATTTTGAAGGTCTCGCTTTCGCGAAAGCGGAAACTATAATAGGTATGAGTTACTTAAGAAACAGCTTAGAAAACACAGGATTTTAATTCCGAGTTTATAAAGTGTTAGATTTGCTAACTTTAAGTAGAGAGCTGTAGATCTCTGGGCATCAATAAATTAAATATAAAATTAATTAAAATAATAAAATGAAAAAACGATTAAAAATAGTATTAACAATAGGGCTACTTATTGTCTTTCAAGAAATATCGGCACAATCAAAGTTGATTCAATCGAGTGAATTTGAAACTGAAATTATTGATACCGTATATTCAGAGACATTGAAAGAATATCGAGAGTTTTGGGTTAAACTCCCTGAGAATTATAACCCAAATAGTAGTGTAAAATATCCTGTTGTTTATTTGTTAGATGGATTTTCTTTGAAAGAAAATTTAGAAGCAGTTTATGACAATTATTGGGGACATTATTTGCCTCATATGATTCTAATTGGAGTTTCTAACAAAACTGACAGGATACGGGACTTAACTACTTCACAGATTAAAATGAGACGTGGGCAGGCAATGGATAAAGAAACTGGCGGTGCTGAAAACTTTACCCAATTTATTGGAAGAGAATTAATCCCATACATTGACAATAAATATCCCTCTTCGCCTTACCGTACCTTAATTGGCCATTCATATGCAGGACTGTTTACGATACATATGCTGGTTAATCATAAACATCTCTTTCAAAACTATATAGCCATAGATCCAAGTTTGGATTGGGACGACCAAAAATTATTGAAGGAGGCAAAAGAAAAGCTGAGTTCAGAAAGTTATAATGGCAAATCTCTTTATGTGTCTTTAGCAGCAGAACAGCTACACATGTGGGATGAAGAAATAACCATGGAGAATATTATGGACGACACTTCAGAATTCACTTTGTTTGCACGTTCAATCATTGACTTTTCAACTTTTGCGACCTCTCAAAAACAGAGTGGATTAAATTTCTCATGGAAGGTGTACAATGAAGATTTACATGGTACTGTTCCGCTCCCAACGATGAGAGATGGATTGATTTTTCTTTTTAAATGGTACCAGTTTCAATCTCCACAAAAATATAATAATCCTGAAACAAAAGTAGAAGAATTGGTTAAGCTATTGGAAAAACAAGAAGAAATCTATTCAACTCATTTCGGTTATCCCTTCCCTCCAATGATTGAGGAAATGTTTAGTGGCTATGGCTATATGAATTTACAAATGGGGCAACCTGAAAAGGCTTTTATATTTTTCAAATCGAATATTGATTATTATCCCAACAGCGCAAGTGCCTATAATTCAATGGCAGACTATTATGAAGCTCAAAATGATATTACTAATGCACTAAGGTTTGTGCAAAAAGCTGCTGAATTAAGTAATGACGAATACTATAAAAACAGAATTCAAGAACTAAAAAACAAATAACAAAGGCTAATATTTTGTTTAACCCGCATTATGCATTAGAACTTTGTGATGAGAATCAAAAACACAATAAATCAGGATGTTAGATTTGAAAAGCATAGCACCGCTATGGTTAGAGAAGACAACGAAACGAAGTGGCTGATTTGCAGTGTTTTTGGTTCGTAATAGATTTTCTAATTCATAATGCGGGTTTAAGTAATGCCAAAGTAGAAGTCTTATAGGAAACTACCAAGCAATCTGCCACTACTCCTACAATTTATCGTTAGCACTTATTTGAGAAAAAAATGAAACCATTAATAAAATTCATAGAAAAGAATATTTCAGGCAAAAAGGTTTTAGGACTTTTTATCTTGACCAATCTTGTTTACACCTTTATGCTGACTGTTACAATTCCCAAAACAATGAAATTCTCTAACGGAATGAAATTGTTGGATATGATGCCAACGGGATATGATTTGAATTATGTCAATGAATTATTCACTTCGCTTGGAGAAAATGGACGTTTGACGTATCTAACCAATCAAATACCTGTTGATATGATTTACCCACTGCTATTTGGACTTTCTTACTGTCTGCTAATGGGTTATTTCTTGAAAAAATTGAACAAATTAAATTCCCCATATAGTTATCTCTGCATAATACCAATAATTGCCGGAATTACAGATTATTTGGAAAATATCGGGATTATCACAATGCTAAAAATCTATCCCGAATTGAAAGAATCTGCAGTGTATACAACCAATATATTTTCAGTTATAAAAAGCATTTCAACAAGTATAGTTTTTATTGCATTCATAGTAATCTTAATAACACTTGGAATTAAAGTATTAAACAGAAAAAAAAGTGCTAACACCGTATAAAATTAATTGCTTGTATTAGCCAATTTACGAAAGTCCTCGCTGACTTTCTATCTGTGATTTATTTGTTAAATCAGGTGCTTAAACACGCAACTGACCTTATACAAAACCCTTACCAAACATATAAAACAAACTATGAAAAATTTGACATTTGTAATTTTATATATTCTTCTTTCAGGAGTACAAACCACATTTGGACAAAATGAAACAGATATTATAGTAGGAAGTAAGTTCGTTATTAAATCTAATATTTTAGATGAAGAAAGAACCTGTTTAATAAGTCTTCCTGATTCATACAATAATTCATCTGAAGTTGATAAAAAATATCCAGTTATCATATTATTGGATGGATATACTCATTTTAAAACAGCATCTGGAATAGTACATTTTATGAGTTCTAATAGGAATCGAAACAATTTAATGCCTGAAAGTATTATTATAGCCATAGAGAATGTTGACCGAGAACGAGATTTTACAGTTACAAAAATTAAGACCAAACGACCGAATAATATGGGAGGTGGAAGGAATTTTTTGAATTTCATTGAGAAAGAACTAATACCTTATATTGATAAAAAGTATAAGACAGAAGCGTTTAGAACTCTTGTTGGGCACTCTTTAGGAGGACTACTTACACTAAATTCCTATATGGATGAAAATAGCGTATTCAATGCTTACATTTCTATAGACCCAAGTATATGGTGGAATGAGGAGATGATGAAAAACAAAGTTGATTCTATTTCCTCAATATCATTAGATAAAAAACTTTATATCGCTACTGCCAATCAAGGAGAGGCTAATTACGAAAGGAATAAACAAAGACACGACTCTCTCTATACTTTAATAACAAAGAAATCGGATAAACCTCTAAATATCGAAATAGAATATTTTGAAAAAGAAAACCATCGCTCTGTACCATTAGTAGCTTTATACGAAGGGTTAAAATATATTAATCAAGAGGAATGATTTCGAAGCTGGTAATATCAACAAATACGTTTGGTAACACCGTATATAATTTATTGCTGGCTTTTTGCCTACTTGCGAAAGTCTTTGCGGACTTTCTTGGTCGGTAATTAGTTGCTTAAAACACGCAACAAACCATATACAAACACGTTGTGTGCCATTAGGGCAAAACTGTAACAATTAATCTTTTACAGAGTCCGAATTAGTATAAAATAATAAAAATAAATAATCTATGATTGCAAATACAGAACAGAAAAATTTAATTAAGACCGCTAGAATAACTGGCTTATGGTATTTAATGATGGCTATTACAGGAATTCTAGGGTTTATGGTCTTTCATTCTCAAATATTTGTGTCTGGTAATCCTGAACAAACGCTAACAAATTTAGTAGAATTAGAATCTACAGCAAGAATTAGGTTGCTATTAGAATTTGGTATAGTAATTTCTCAGGCTCTTACCGCAGTTTGGTTCTTCAAATTATTTAAAGATAATTATGAATGGGAAGCTTGGACTCTAGGTATATGGGGAATGGTAAATGCTTTAGCCATTATGATAAGTGCAATTTCAATCGCCTCAGCAATAGGTATTGCAAATTCAGAAATAAGTGCTATGGAAGACAAAGTTTTACTAATTCAGGTTTTTCAAAATATTATTTCGAATGCTTGGGGTATTGGTGGCCTATTTTTCGGGTTATGGCTATTTCCAATGGGATACATAGTTATCAAATCTAAAAGGTTGCCTGTTTGGTTAGGAAGAATAATTATTTTAGGTGGTATAGGCTATCTAATTTCTACAGTTATACACTACGCAGGAATTGATTTTAGCTTCAATAGATTTCTAACTCTACCTGCAACCATTGGAGAATTTTGGATGATAGGTTATTTACTAATTTTTGGCATAAGACCTAGCTATAAGTAATTGCTTTGCTCTCCTACTTCTGAAAATCCTCACGAATTTTTAGTTTGGTTTATACTTGCAACGTTAAGTGATTATTCACGAAACTACTCATAGCCGAAATCGTTGTGGGTAATGAGAAAAATTGAACTTTCTTGAATAAAAGTAAACAAAAAATGATTAATAAAAGTTTTGAAAAAGCAAAAGAGCGAAGCAAATTATTAGAAAATGATTTGTATAAGAATCCTCAAAAGTACCGCGTATTAACGGGAGATAGACCTACAGGTAATTTGCATCTTGGACACTATTTTGGCTCAATTATAAACCGATTAAAATTACAAAGCTTAGGAATTGAGACTTATATTTTAATTGCTGATTATCAAGTGTTGACAGATAGAAATGTTTTTAATGAAATTTCAAAATTCACCTATGAACTAACTTTGGACTATTTAGCCTGTGGATTAGACCCTGAAAATTATAAAACTCATATTTTTCCACATAGTCATATTCCTGAATTAAATCAACTAACTATTCCATTTCTGACATTAGTTTCCAGTTCAGAATTAAACAAAAATCCAACTGTTAAAGAAGAAATTACTGCTTCAGGACTGAGAAATATTAATGCAGGAATGTATATCTATCCAGTTCATCAAGCTGCTGACATTTTGTTTTGTAAAAGTAATGTGGTTCCTGTTGGAAAAGACCAATTACCTCATATAGAATTAACTCGGAAAATTGCAAAGCGCTTTAATACCAAATTCAATAAAAATATTTTTACAGAACCAGTTGCACTTTTTACTGATACCCCTACTATTCTTGGGTTAGACGGTATTCAAAAAATGAGCAAAAGTCGCAACAATTCAATTATGATAAAGTCAACAGCTGACGAAACAGCAAAACTAATAAAATCTGCCAAAACTGATTCAAGTCGTTACATATCTTACGACCCCGAAAACAGACCAGAGGTTTCCAACTTACTTAAGTTAGCTTCCTTATGTTCAGATAAAAGTCCATCCGATATTGCTCATAAAATTGGCGACCAAGGATCAGGAAAACTTAAACAGCTAACAGAAGAAGCCATAAACACATATTTTGAGCCTATTAGAAAAAAAAGAATAGAGCTTGAAAAAAATAAAGATTATGTCAGGGATATTTTGCTTAAAGGTATAAGTAAGGCGAGAGAAACAGCGATTGAAACGCTGAGCGAAGTCACTGAAGCAATGAATATGAAAATATAATGGCACCATAAAAAAAAACTACTCATCATGATAAAATCTATAGAAAATAAAAAACAAACCTGGATAACAATATTCTTATTTCTGGGTCTTGTATTTGCTCTTACTTCACCATTCCATTATGCAATAGTTAATTTATATCCATCACGAATATATGTTGGCGCTATCATGTGGTGTCCTGCAATAGCTGCATTTATTACCTTAAAAATAAGAGGTCGTAAGATTTCATCTCTAAATTGGAATTGGGGAAATTGGAAATATATACGAATGTCGTACGTTATCCCAGCCTTATATGGTATAATCACTTATGTGCTTATTTGGATTTTCGGTTTTGGAAATTTAGCCAATAGCGAAGACATTACAGAATGGGGAAAAGAACTTGGCTTATTTGGCATAGGCACTTTAAGCCCAACATCAATAACTATCATAGCTATAATGTTGTTAGCAACTATAGAGGTTATTAGAGCCTCTGCAACAACATTAGGGGAAGAAATTGGATGGCGAGGATTTTTCATCTATGAATTAAGAAAGGTTCTTTCATATACTGGTGTATCAATTTTTAGTGGATTGATTTGGTCTTTTTGGCATTGGCCATTGCTTGTTTACTATAGTAACAATGTCCTATTAGAATTTACAACGTTCACTGTCGTAATTGTTTCTATGTCACTTATTATGACGTATTACACGTTTAAATCTAAAAGCCTATGGCCAGCTGTAATATTTCACGCAGTAAGCAATGTATATATTCAAAAAATATTACCTGAATTAACCATTAAAAATGAAGGAACGGAACATTGGCTTGGCGAAAACGGAATTATGTTTGCAATTGTGACTTGTGTTTTTGGAATTTACTTTTGGAGAAAAGCAATTAAAGAAAAATTATAAATAAAAATACAGTGAGAAATACCGTGTATAATTGCTTGCCAGTTCGCTGCGCTCGTTTCATTGCTAGTTCTAGCCTACTTACGAAAGTCCTCGCTGACTTTCTATCTGCGATTTATTTGTTAAATCAGTTGCTTAAATACATAACGAATCATACACAATCACATTAAAGCCAATATAGACCAACATATGAAAACAAAAATCACAATCTTACTATCAGCACTAATTCTGATTTTGTCATGCCAACCATCAATCGAAGACACTGTTGATTTAAATGTTCAAAATTGGATTCATGGTTCTGAAAACTGTGAAGATAATATTGACCCACCAATTCAGGTCGTTAAGTATAATAGCAATACTTATATTTTACGCCAAAACAAGTGTACAAATTACGAAGCACCTTTTATGTTTCTGTTTTTTGGTGAAAACAAAGCGCTATTAATGGATACTGGAGCTACTCAAGAAGATGATATTTTTCCGATTTATGAAACTGTAAATAGAATTGTTAACGACTGGTCTAAAAAGAATGGAGTGGTCAAATTAATTGTTGCGCATACTCATAAGCATGGAGACCACTTTGCAGGCGATGGACAATTCAAAGGAAAACCGAACACTTCTGTAATAGACCTTGAGGTTAAAGATGTACAAGATTTTTTTAAGATTTCAAACTGGCCCGAAGAAATTGTAGATTATGATTTAGGAAATCGTATGATGAAAATAATACCAATTCCTGGACACCAAGCTTCTTCAATTGCGGTTTATGATACTTCGACTAAAATTCTCTTGACTGGAGACACCTTTTATCCTGGTAGACTATACATAAATGATTGGATTGCTTTTAAAATGAGTATTGAAAGACTTGTAAAATTCACCGACATTAATGAGGTTTCAACCATACTTGGAAATCACATTGAAATGACTCAAACAGCTGGTGTTGATTACCCCATGGGAACTATCTACCAGCCTAAAGAACACCAACTTCCGTTAAGTGTATTCACATTAAAAGAACTTTCAAGTGCTCTAACAAAATTAGGAGATACGCCGACAAAACAAATTCATGATAGCTTTATAATATATCCAGTTAATTAAAAATACTGACACTAACAAAGACGTATACAGCTCACAACTAATTAGATAAATGATATGGAACCACAAAAGAAATACTTTAATATTAAAATACTTGTAGAAATAGCAATTGTATTCCTAACTATATTGAGCATAAAACACCTTGCGGATTATTTCGACGTAATTGGTGCTGGCTCAATAGCAATTTGGTGTGGTATTATAGTTAGTACGATTTTCATGAAACAAAAAAAAATAAACTGGAAAGAGCTTGGGCCTAAGATTCCAAAAGGCACAAAAAATTGGATGATTAATATATTGATAGCACTTGGCACTGTAATACTAGTTTTTTCAATTATGGGACTAATTGTAAAACCAATATTGGAAAGCTTTGGTCTAACGAACCCAGCAGGTGTAGCTGATAGATTTGCCTTTTTTATGGGAAAACCTCTTGTTTTTATAGGTTACCTAATTACAGTTGTTTGGTTTGGTGCAGCCTTAGGTGAAGAATTGTTATTTCGCGGATATTTACTAAATAGATTGGTTGATTGTACTGGAAATAATACATTGGGAATAATTATAGCATTAATTATACATGCTGTAATATTTGGAATGTTACACATTTACCAAGGATTAGCAGGTGTTATTGCCACTGGTTGTATTGCCCTTATATTTGGTTCAGTCTATTTTATAATTAAGCGAAAACTTTTTCCTATAATAATTGCACATGGAATTATTAACTCCTTCAGCCTTATTGGATTATACCTAAATAATGGCGTTGTAAGTTAGAGATAAAGAATTGAATAAAACTTAAGCCAACAAAGATGGATATAAAAAAGAGGAATCCTCTACTGAGACTATCATGAAGAAAGACAATCTTTAAGTCATGAATTCTCTTGTCTTCAATCTGTAAATTTTCTTTTTAGTAATTTATCCAAGCCTCATATATTCCATAGCCTAAATTCTTAAAATTAATAACAAACGCTTATCTCTTCTTATTCGCGCTCATGTATTTCTTTTTTCTATTTTTAAAGAAAATACGTTGCTTTGCTGTTCATATGAGTTTAAGTTATACCAATAAAATATCAAAAACCCGTTTATATTGGCTTTGCCAATTGATGGGCTGGTGCTTGGTGTCAACTTATTGGGCATACACCGTATATACCAGAGATAATTATGGAATTTTTTATACATTTTTAAATTATGTTTTGGATGTGGCAATTGGAATATTCTTAACACATATGTATAGAATGTATGCTTTAAAAGCTAACTGGAGTCAGTTGCCAATTAAAAAGTTACTTATTCGTGTTATTCCAAGTATACTTTTATTAGCGCTTCTATATGTATTAATAAACAACTTAAAATGGTATGCGTATTGGACTTTTATTGCAGGCGAGGATAAAAATTTCTTTGAAGCCATCATGTACTGGGATCCAATTTTACTTACAGGACTGCGACTAATGTCTATTTGGATATTGGCGTATCACTTATATCATTACTATCAAAAAGAAGTGGTTACGGCAAGAGAGAATGCTCAACTTTCCTTAATCGCAAAACAAGCCCAGTTAGATAATTTATCAGCGCAATTGAATCCACATTTCTTATTCAACTCATTAAATTCTATTAAATCATTAGTCATCGAAAACCCAAACGTTGCAAGAAGAGCTATTGATTTATTATCAGATTTGCTGAGGTCATCCTTATATGAAAAAGACAAAGATTTAACACCTATTAAAAATGAATTGGCTTTAGTTTATGATTACATTGAATTAGAAAAGCTGCGTTTTGAGGAACGACTTCAACTAAAAACCAGTATTGAAGAAGGCGTTATTAATTATAAGATTCCTGCGTTAAGTATTCAGTTATTGATAGAAAATGCCATTAAACATGGCATTGATTTAATAGTTGATGGTGGTATTATTTACTTAAAAATTAAAAAGAAGGATAGCCATATTCATATTACAGTTGAGAATCCTGGAATAATTAATCAAAATAAAAGTGTTGGATTAGGTCTCGAAAATTTAAAAAAACGCTTAGAAATTCAATATAAAGGTAAGGCTGTTTTTAGTTTAACAGAGAATGAAAATAACCATGTCTGCGCAGAACTAATAATTCCAATGCATATAAACGATGAAAAGATATAAAACCATAATCATTGATGATGAACGTTTAGCGAGAGAAGAAGTAAAACGTGCACTAGAAAAACATAAAGAGTTTGAAATTATAGCTGAAGCTAGTCATGTAGATGAAGCCATAACTTTAATTGAAGACTTACAACCAGACCTATTGTTTTTAGATATTCATATGCCTGGGAAATCTGGGTTTGATTTATTGGAAGAACTAACCAATGTGCCTGACGTCGTTTTTACAACGGCCTATGATCAATATGCTGTAAAAGCGTTTGAGATGAATGCTTTAGATTATTTGGTAAAGCCTTTAAGAGATGAACGTTTTTCTAAAACTATTGAAAAGGTAAAGGAAGAATTGTCTAATAGGGTAAAATTAGAGCCTACCACCTTACCGATGCATCAAAAGATATTTATAAAAGATGGTGAAAAATGTCATTTTATTCCTCTCACAGATATTTATTTTATTGAATCTTTAGAAAATTATGCACGTCTCTATTTTGGTTCGGATAAAGCAATGATAAAGCGTTCTTTAAATTTATTAGCAGAAAAATTAGACCCTAAAGTCTTTTTCCGTGTGAATCGAAGCCAAATGATTAACATACATTACATCAAAGAGATTCACCCCTACTTCAATAATAAATTACAAATTATGTTAACGACTGGGAAAAAAGTAGAAGTGTCTAGCAGGCAGTCCGTTAAGTTTAAAAACTGGAATAGTTTATAAAGAGAAAATCGCTAAATTTTCTAACGTTCATTGACTTTTTATTACGCTCATGTACTTTTCCTTTTTTGATAGAAACAGACTTCTTTACTTTGTACTATAATTAATTTAAAAGCCATATTATGAAGTATTTAAAAGTAGTATTTAATATAGAAAGAATCGTATATCTAGTGCTAATTTCAGTGTTGATATCTTGTAATGAAAACACTGTTTCAGTAGCAGAACAACCTATCCTATCCGATTATACAGTTGGAGAAAAATGGACTTGGAAATATAAAGGCGTAACCACTGAAGGCGAAGTACGTTCAGAAGGGGAAGACACAAGAGAAATAGTTAATATGAATGGCGGTTTAGGTATGGTGATTGAAAAAGATACGATTCCAGTTTCGGACATTGTAAAGCCAGAAGAAAGCGAAACACCAAGATACAAATGGCCTTTAGAGGTTGGTAAAACGTGGCGATATGAAAAAAATTGGACAAGTCAAGATGGTACCACAGGAACACAAAGTCAAGATGCAAAAGTATTATCCTACAAAGAAGAAACGGTAGACGCTGGTACCTTTATGGCGTACACCATAGAATACAAGGGAACGGTTTCTAATTCTAGAGGATACAACGCACAAACAGATGAAGTTTGGTTGTATGCACCAGAACTAAAAAACTTTATTAAAATGACGCAAACTCAAGACGGCTTTTTATACAATGAAGAGTTAATCAAATATGTATACCCAAATAAGAAATAGTTCTGTTTGCTATCAATTTTCAAACGTAAAACAATGAAAAAATTAGTCCTGATATTATTTTTAATCTCAATTAGCGTTACTTCTTTTGCACAAGAATTGCCATTTAAAAAGGTGAAACTATCAGATTCAGTAGCGCTTGAAAACCAAATGCAGCAATTAGCAATACAATGTGACATTCAAAGTCTATCAGCAATAGACCAGTTTAAGTTCCAGTTAATAAGAGGTGAATATAAAGACGCCTTAACTTCAATAAAAAAAAGAATAGCAGAAACACCAAGAGATCAAAGTCAGTATTTAGATGTCTACAAGTATTATGTAGAGGCAAAGCTTTCTACGAACTTTAAAGATGCGTTTAAAAACTCTTACAGCAAATACATAAAGAATTCTGATGACATACAAGTTATTAACTTAGATAAGGCTCTGATAGTTAGAGATCCTACAGATTATTATGTGAGTAAATTTAATAATACGTATACTAGTATTAAATCAGAAAAAATAACACAGGCAACAGCTACGGATTTAGTAAAAAAATATTTTTTAAGCACTGTATTTTCATCAACTAGAGTTATTTATTTTGATGAAATTAAACAAGATCATAAACGCAGATATGTCATAAATGATAGTATCGTCATTCCTATGAAAGATGGTGCCGAAGTTTCAATGGTAGTAGTTAAACGCAAGGGAAATTCAACAGCTAAAAAATCTGCCATACTAGTGTCTTCTATTTACGCAGGCACCAATGAGGCCTCTGCCATGTTATCAGCTTCCAAAGGCTATATTGGCGTGATTGCCAATACAAGAGGAAAAAGATTGAGTCATAGCGACATAAAACCACTTGAATATGAACATACTGATGTGTATGAAGTCATTGATTGGATTAGTAAACAAGCTTGGTCTAATCAAAAAGTAGCCATGTTTGGAGGTAGTTACAATGGTTTTACACAATGGGCTTCTATGAAACACAATGTGCATCCTGCATTAAAAACCATTGTACCCATGGTTGCTATTGCACCAGGAATTGACTACCCCATGGAAAATAATGTCCTACACAATTATTCGTATTCCTGGAATTTTTATGTCACCAATAACAAGTTTTTAGATTTTGAAGCTTCAAATAATTTTAATCGTTGGAATAACTTAAAAAACACCTGGTACAAAACAGGCATTGCGTTTAACAAGTTAGATAGTTTAGATGGACAGACAAATACATTATGGAACACCTATATGCAACATCCTAGTTATGATGATTTCTGGAAAAAAATGATTCCATACAAGCAAGAATTTGCAAAAATTGACATTCCGATTTTAACCATAACAGGGTATTATGATGACTCACAAGGAGGAGCCATGTATTATTTCAATGAGCATTATAAATACGCAAAAAATCCGAATCATTATTTGTTAGTTGGGCCTTATGACCATTGGACTGCACAAACGAAACCCGAAGAAAGTCTAAGAAATTACAAATTAGACAAAGCTGCTTTAATACATATTGAAGAAGATCTAATTTATCAATGGTTTGATTATATTTTAAACGGAAAAGCAAAACCGAGTATTTTAAAAGATAAAGTCAACTTCCAAGTCATGGGTACGAATACCTGGATGCACAAACCAAGTTTAAGCGCCATGACCAATGATACTTTAACATTTCATTTAAGTGCTGATAAAACCAACGATTTTTATGCCTTAAAATCAAAAGCAAATAATTTAGAGATTCAAATGTCTGTTGATTTTAAGGATCGAAAGAGTATGACTAACACAGAGTATTATCCTTGGCCTTTGGAACGTGACCAAATCAATTTAAAAGATGGTTTAATTTTTAATTCTGAAGCGCTAAAGGAAGATGTAATTATAAATGGCTCTTTTTTAGGGAATCTTGAATTTTCAATAAATAAAAAAGATGTTGATTATTCTGTAATCGTATATGAATTGACTCCAGAAGGGAACTATTTTCATTTAAGCTATTATATTGGTAGAGCGAGCTATGCTAAAGATAGAGAACAAAGAAATTTATTGATACCGAATCAAAAGACGAAAGTGTCTTTCGACAATTCGAAACTAATCAGTAAAAAATTAGAAAAAGGGAGTCGCATTGTAGTGGTGGTTAATGTCAATAAAAACAATAATGCTCAAATTAATTATGGTACTGGAAAGGATGTTAATAAAGAAAGTATTAAAGATGCTGAAATTCCATTAGAGATAATTTTTACAGGAAACAGCAGTATTTCTTTGCCAATTTGGAACTGATTTCAATAACTGTTAGAATCTCATCTCTTAAGTAAAATAAAGTTTAAATGTGCCTTTATTTAAAGGAATAAGCGCAGATGTCATAAAGATGTCATAAGCTTGGCGCAAGTGCCAGTAAGGTTTGTATTTAATTTTGTCCCATGAACATTAAATACAAATCAATGAATAATTTTTTTACAACACTCACTTTTCTTTTCATTACATATTTTAGCGTTAGTCAGAGCTATGAATCAAAAATAGATTCCATAGTTGCTATAAGTTACAATCAAAACGAGCCTGGTATTTCAATTCTGGTAGCAAAAGAAGGAGCATCTATTTATAGTAAATCTTTTGGAAAAGCTAATTTAGAATTAAATATACCTTTACAAAAGAGTAGTGTATTTCAGATTGGTTCAATTACAAAACAATTTACCGCAGTTTCAATTTTAATGCTAGCAGAGCAAGGCAAACTGAATATTGAGGATAATATTGGAAAATACATTCCTGAATATGTCGAGATTGGAAAAGATATTACCATTCACAATCTATTGAATCATACTTCGGGAATAAAAAACAGAACACCTGTTGGTGACAAGGGTTTTATTTCTAAAACTAATATGTCACCTACAGAACTTATTGCATATTTTAAAGATGAACCTTTGGAGTTTAAACCAGGAGAGCGTTTTAAATACAGCAATGCCGGCTATATTATACTAGGGCGAATTATTGAAATCGTTTCTGGACAACCTTACAGTGATTTTATAGAACAACATATTTTTGATAAAATAGGAATGAAGAATTCATCCTGTGGAGATACGAAACAAGGTATTCCAAACCCTACTAAGGGTTATATCATTGAACAAAATGATTTTGTAAAATCAGATGATATCAATTTGTCTTTAGCATATTCCGCGGGAGCTATTTTATCTACCACAGAGGATCTTTTAAAATGGCAAAATGCATTACTTTCAAACACACTTTTAAAAGCTTCTAGTATAAAACAAGCTATGACACCAACCTCATTAAACAGTGGGAAAAGAGTACCTTATGGATATGGTTTTCGATTTTCGAAATTGGGGAATTCTCCTGTAATTGCCCACACAGGAAGTACGAAGGGGTTTACCAGTATTGCGCTGTTTTTACCTAAAGAGAAACTGTATATAACTGCATTAACCAACTGTAATTGTAAGAATGTAAATAACGTGGCGAAACAAGTTGCTGAATTATTTGTAAGTATACCAGATGATAAAATAACAGAGGCTAAGCATAATCAACCTGAGAGAAAATCAATTAATGTACCTTCTGAAATATTAAGTGACTATACAGGTACTTACGAGGTTAAACCAAATGTAAACCTTACTATAGGATTGGATAACACAAATCAATTATACTTATTAGCTCCAGGTCAAACTAAAAAGGTTGAATTATTTGCTGAAACTCAAAATCATTTTTTTGTAAAAATTGTAGATGCAGAAATCACGTTTAATAAAAATGAAGCGAATAATGTTATTAGCTTAACGATGAATCAATCTGGTCGTAAAATTATCGCAAAAAAGAATTAGGATGAAAAACAAGGAAAAAACATCTTTACAGCAAGCCATTTATTATGCTAAAGCACCCATCATAATTGCATTAATTTTAACTCCAGTTAGATATGGTTTAGAATTATTGGGATTGCCTGAAAATGCTATTTTTATTATCGGGCTACTTTGGCTTACCTTAGGGATTGCTATATATCTAGGTATTAAATTAGGTAATCAAAAACAAGCTTACAAGATTCTTTTATTAAGCTTACTTATTTACTCACCTATTTCAAGGATTCCAGTTGCTATACTTTGGTGGGTAGATACAAAATGGGAAATTGGCACTCATTATGGATTATATTATGATAATTTTGGGCAAGCGCTATTAAATCATGTGATTTATGGGTCGTTAGTTCAATTGGTTCCTGGATTTTTATTAGGAATAGTAACCATAACAATAATGAGGTACAGAAAAACTTTAACTAAAAACAAACCTTTAGAAAATGGATAATAACTATTTAGCTTTAAGAGTAAAAGAATTGAGAAACCAGAAAGGGATGTCACAAGAATTTCTAGCAGAAGAATCTGGTTTAAGTTTACGAACTATTCAACGCATCGAAAAAGGGGAATCAAACCCTACAGGTGAGTCATTGAAGCGATTAGCCAATGCCTTAAATGTAAGTCCAGATGAGTTGATAGATTGGTCCGTAAAAGAAGATAAAAAGTATTTAACGTATCTCAATCTCTCTGCACTGTTATTTCTGGTCTTTCCATTGCTAGGGGTTTTAATTCCATTTATACTTTGGACATCAAAAAAAGGTAAGATAAAAAATAGTAATAAGTTGGGTAAAGATTTAATCAATTTCGAAATCACGTGGACCATTCTGTTATTTTTTATCCCAATAGTATTGTTCACCATATCAAAAATTGGACTCACAGACCAAATAACGTTAAGTACATTTTTTATGGTTATTGGCTTTTTGTATGTCGCCAATTTAATTTTAATATTGATCAACACACTGAGAATAAACAATGAAAAAGAGGTGATATATAGTCCTCGATTTAAGTTTTTAAAATAAAAGGCAATGAATATCATCGTTAACAGCCATATAGTATCAACTCAAAAAATATAAAACTATGAAATACAAATGTCCGAAGTGTGATAATACCACTTATGAAATTGGAGAAATGAAAGCCACAGGTGGTACGTTGTCGAAAATATTTGTTACCAAACATATAAAGCAAACTATGAGAACTTTTACATTTGTGATTTTATGTATTCTTCTTTTTGGAGCACAAACGACGTTCGGACAGAATAAAACGGATATTATAATTGGAAGTCAGTTCATTATTAAATCTAGTATTTTAAATGAAGAAAGAACTTGTTTAATAAGTATTCCTGATTCATATAATGATTCAACTGAAGTGGCGAAAAAATATCCAATTATCATATTATTGGATGGATATACTCATTTTAAAACAGCATCTGGAATAGTACATTTTATGAGTTCCAATAGAAACCGAAACAATTTAATGCCAGAAAGTATTATTATAGCCATAAAAAATGTTGACCGTGAACGAGATTTTACCGTTACAAAAATTAAGACATTAAATTAATTACTTCCATGCCATTTTGCCCAATCTTGCAGGTTTCCAAATAAAACGTTTTTTCCATTAGAGCCGTTGGTAAGGATAATAATACCTGATTTTGATTCAAAATCGAGCATAAAACCAGATTGCCATCCTTCATTAGAACCACCATGACCAGATAATGTAAAATCCCCAAAACGATTCATAATCATATAACCCATTCCGTAATTCCCTTTGGATAGTTCGGTAGGTTTTATCAAAAGAGCAATGCTTTCTTCTGACAAAACAGGATTTTTTGAAAATGATGCTTTTGCAAAAAGAATAAGATCATCTATTGTTGTATGCAAACCTGCTGCTGCTTGCGCATTAAAAAGGCGTAATGGGATTTCATTTCCTTCTTCATCATAGGCCTTTGCAGAATTTTTTAAAACCTTTTTACTAATATTAAAACTTGTTTGTTTCATTTTTAAAGGCTTAAAAATATGTTCTTTCATGTAATCCGCAAAAGATTTCCCACTAACGTCTTCAATAACTAATTGCAATATAGAATAACCACCACCTGAATATTTCCATTTGCTTTCTGGTTCCATAACGAGTTCTACTTTCTCATCTAGATTAGTAGTTCCGGATAACGATGCATCAATTGAAGTTAATTCATCTTTAGTTTCATAACCGTTGTAACCATGAACAGACAAACCTGCAGTATGTTGCAATAGATTCCTGATAGTTACTTTATCTGAATCAAATTCACTAGATGGTAATTTCCAATTCAAAAGATATTTTGAAGCTGGAGCATCTAAATTAAGTTTTTGGTCTTCTACCAATTTCATAATTCCCCAAGCTGTAAACATTTTTGATATAGAACCAATATTAAAGCCTGTTTTACTATTTACAATCTCGTTTTCTGATACATCAGAAAACCCATATTCTTTTTTAATAATAACGTCGCCATTTTTAATAATAGCCAATGCCAATCCAGGTACTTTATTGTCTTGCAATGCCTTTGGTGTAGTTTCATTTAAAGTTTTTAATAGTTCTTTCTCAGAACTCGTTTGAGCATTTACAAATAAGGTTGATAATGCGATTGTAATAATTGTAATTAAAGTTTTCATATGTATTTAGTTTTAAATTCGATGTAAACCTAGAGCTGAATATTCGTTAATTAGAACTATTTTGATGAAGCTAGCGTATCAAATGGTAATCAACTCATTATGATATTTAAAGTACCTTTATCATTAAATTTGATACGTTTACAATATGAAAAGAGACGTTCATAAAATAAAAGCTGTAACCTTGAATATGCAATATAGATTTGTGTCAAAATCATAAATAAATTAAAATCATGACACATAAAAAACTTTATAAAGCAGCAGCAGTTCTATCTGTAATCATTATTATTTTGATGCTAATCTTAAGAAACGCTCAAAGCGAAATATTCGCAGTGCTTTCAAGTTCATTGGGTTTAGTAGTCTTTTACACCCTTTTGAATTATCTCTTTCAAACTGAAAAAATAAAATTTGGGACTTCTAACCTTCGATTAAAATATCTCTTTTTAGGAATAAGTATTCCGCTTTTAATATTTGCTATTGATGCTACTACAGATTTAGATGGAGGCTTTCTAAAGAATAGCGTAAGAATTCTTTTAGCAATTGCAGTTGCTTATTTAATTTTCTATTGGACCTACGAATACCGAAAAAGTATTCAAAAACTTAAAAAGGATAAATTAGAAGCCGAATTGATGCTATTAAAAAATCAAATAAATCCTCATTTTTTCTTTAACACACTTAACAATTTGTATGCCTTAATAAAAAAGGATGCTGATGCAGCTCAAGACTATGTCCTAAAATTATCAGATTTAATGCGATTCACTATTTACGATAGCGGAAAGGAAAACGTGCAGTTAAAAGATGAAATAGATTATTTAATAAATTTTATTGATTTACAAACTGCCAGATACCATAAAGACATTGATGTGAATTTTGAAAAATCAATTAAAAATCCAGAAACAAAAGTGGCACCTTTGTTATTCATTATCTTGCTAGAAAATGCTTTTAAACATGGCATTGAAAAAGCAACAGATAATGCATTTGTTCATTTACAACTTATTGAAGATGAAAATAAAATAAGTTTCACAGTTAAAAACAATTATGATGCTGAAGAATCATCAGAAGACAAAGGTATTGGGCTCAAAAATTTAAAAGATCGCTTAAATTTATTATATCCAAACACACATCAATTGTATAATAAAATTGAAGAAAACACCTATTCAACAACATTAGATATATATAAGAAATGATAAAATATATAATTGTAGACGACGAAACTGCCTCTCATGATAATATTAAAGATTATGCGAGTAATTTGTCTTATCTATCATTCCAAAAAAGTTGTTATAATGCTTTTGAAGCCCTAGACTATTTAAATAAGCATTCTATTGATCTTATTTTTTTAGATATAAATATGCCAAAGCTTTCTGGTTTAGAGTTTTTAAAAACACTTTCTAATCCGCCAAAAATTATCATTACTACAGCCTACAAGGAATTTGCCTTAGAAGGTTATGAATTGAATATTGACGATTATTTATTAAAACCATTTAATTTCAGTCGTTTTGTAAAATCTGTTAGTAAAGTTTCCGATGCATTATCAATTAAAGCCAGCCCAATACAAAATACGGAAACCATAGAAGACACTAAGATTTTTATAAAGGAAGATAAAAAATACTACCAGATAAAGTTAAAGAACATTCTGTTTTTAGAAGCCTATGGAAACTATGTAAAGATTAATATGGTTGATAAAGTGATTGTTTCTCATCAAACGCTAACATCCTTTACACATAATTTACCAGAGACACAATTTATAAGGATTCACAAATCTTTTATTATCTCAATAGATAAAATAGAATTAATTGAAGGTAATAGAATACATCTAAGGAATCACAAAATTCCAATAGGAAAAATGTATAAGCTTAATGTAAATCGATTAATAAAATAAAATCAATTTTGACATTAACCTGTAATAATTCCTAATTTAAGCCACCAACCAATAAAACAACACTATTGAGTAGCGATTTTTACAACACATCCATTTTACCATTCGCAGGAATAATTATCAAATTATGTCGAGCTTACACCAGTTCACAACAAGATTTTGAAGACTATTACCAAGAAGTGTGTTTACAAATCTGGAGGAGTAAGGACAATTTTCGCGAAGAATCGCAATGGAGCACTTGGGTGTATCGCATTTCATTAAACGTCTGTTTAACCTTACTTAAGAAAAAGAAAAACAATGTTCAGCATTTTGTGTCTGATTCTATAACTGCTGAAGAAACCGAAAACAACTACGCGTTTTCAGACGAATCTCTAAATTTATTATATGATGCCATAAGAAAACTATCGGAAATAGATAGAGCCGTTATCATGCTTTATTTGGAAGAAAAATCGCAAAAGGAAATTGCTGAAATTATAGGAACGAACCCAAATAATATTGGTGTACGTGTTAAAAGAATTAAAACTAGATTAAAAAAATTATTAGATGGAAAAATCAATTGAAAACATTTGGAAAGAAGGTTTTCTCAAGAGCGACGCACTAGTAGTCCCAAAAATAAACAATCTTTACAACCAAAAATCAATTCATATCATTGATAAATTTAAAAGAATGTTTAAAATAAATTTGATTGCCATTGTGGCATTCTCGTTTGCTTTTTTAGTCGTCTCTTTCATTATAGGAATTCCCATAACAGGTATCATATTTTTTGTTACTCTTTCAGTTCTTGTTGTTATTAATAAGAGGTTATTAAACGATTTAGAGAAAATCGATATAGGTATTAGCAGTTATCAATACTTAAAAGCATTTAACCAATGGATAAACAAACAGGTATCTATCAACAAGAGATTTTCAAGGTTTTTGTATCCAATTATATTCATGTCATTGGTTTTAGGCTTTTGGTTTAAAGATGCCGAAGGCATGCCTTTAGGTGAAAGACTTGTAAATGAAATACTTGTTGGTTTTCCAGATACCTATTTAATATTTGGAATCCCACTCATCGGAATTGTTATCGTGGCAGTCATCTTGGTTTTGCTATTCCTTGTTGGAGGTCGAATTTATAAATGGGATTTAAACATCGTTTATGGAAGACTATTCAAAAAACTAGAAGAATTGATGACAGATATAGAAAGTTTAAGAAGCTAAACACCTGAATATAAGGTGTTTTAGTGTGATTTTTTAAAATAAATAAATTTTTGGTGTAATATTTTTTGGTTTGGGCCACTAACCAAGAAAACAGTAAAAATTATGACACTATTAAATGCAATTAACTTTTTTGAAAGTTTAAAAACTGAATCCTCTAAAAAATCTGAAATTAAGATTTATACTCAATTTATTGAGATTCTTAAAAAATTAGAAAATAGAGCATTTACCGCTAATGAAATTCATTCTATAGAAATGGAACTGGATAGCTTAAAACTAAACTCAAATCCAGACAAT
Organism: Winogradskyella bathintestinalis; assembly: GCF_030407435.1. GTDB lineage: Bacteria > Bacteroidota > Bacteroidia > Flavobacteriales > Flavobacteriaceae > Winogradskyella > Winogradskyella bathintestinalis. The sequence continues at coordinate 809,479 of NZ_JASDDK010000002.1, read as the reverse complement.
AGAAAAAAATTCTTTAAAAACGCACTGAGTAAATTTGAGACCTATTTAAAGGACACCTTTTCCTTGACTTCTCAAGGATACTATACAAACCTGAGTGTAACTTTAGGAATGTTATTCGGAGTTATAGCTGGAATTCTAATAGGTGAGCGTTTTGAAAGGTCTTTAGGGATTTCCGTTGGCATTTGTATGGGACTATTTATTGGCGCATTAATAGGTCGCCGTAAGGATGCTCAAGCTAAAGAAGCTGGAAACGTGCTCTAAAGTAAATCTAACTAAATCTCTCTTCAAATAGCTTCGATTACTAAATTAGTAATACTATTTTTTAATACCACAAGGCTAACGAAAATTTGGCCTAGACATCACCAATCAAAATTTAACGAACATGAAAACATTAACAATTATCATACTTTTAAATTTACTCGCCATTACTAGTGCACGTTCTCAAGATATTTCAGGACATTGGAACGGAACAACCAAAAGAGGCGATAAAGAAATCACTTTTGTTTTTAATATAAAACAAGAAAACGCTACGTATTCAACTACTATGGATGTTCCAACGTTTAGAATTGCTGGCATCAAACCATCAGCTACAACTTTTACAAATGGAAAGCTAATTATTGATGGCTCTAATGTTGGAATGAACTATACAGGAGTTTTTAATACTGAAGCACAACAATTTGAAGGTATTTACAAGGAAGGTGGCATAGAAATGGTCCTAAACTTAAAAAAAGGAACTATAAAAATAGAGGATTCGAAACGGCCGCAGGAACCTGTAAAACCCTACCCTTATTATGAAGAAGAAGTCATTTTTAAAAATAATGAAGCCAACATAACATTAGCAGGTACTTTAACCTTACCCAATAAAAACGGAAAATTTCCAGTAGTAATTTTAATTAGCGGAAGTGGTCCACAAGACAGAGATGAAAGTTTTATGGGACACAAACCTTTTTTAGTATTATCAGATTATTTAACAAGACAAGGCATTGGCGTATTGCGTTTTGATGATCGTGGAGTTGGAGAATCTACAGGAAATTTTGGTAAAGCAACCACAGAAGATTTTTCCAAAGACGTTTTGAGTGCCATCGCATACTTAAAAACTAGAAACGATGTAGATATTAAAAATATAGGTTTGATTGGTCATAGTGAAGGTGGTATTATCGCACCTCTAGCGGCTAACAACTCTAAAGATGTCGCTTTTATGGTGTTATTAGCTTCTACCGGAATTTCGGGAACAGAACTATCTGTAATGCAATCTAAAACATTGAGAGAATTTCCTGTTAAAGATGAGGTGGCTTATGAAAAAAACACAAGAAAAGCGATTGCAATTGTAATCTCTAATAAGAGTAAAACAGAAATTAAAATCGAATTGACAACTCATTATAATGAGTTTTTAAGACCCATTTTAACATCATTAAACGTACCAGAAAAGAATATCAATGCATTTATAGAAAACCAACTTAAAACAAGTTTACAACCTTGGTCACGCTATTTTTTACAATACAATCCTGCTGATGAAATTGAAAAATTACAAATTCCAGTGTTGTCATTAAATGGCAGTAAAGACACGCAAGTAAATGCAAAAATTAATCAAGAAGCTATAAGACAAGCACTAATCAAAGGCCAGAATAAAAATTATAAAATAGTGGAATTAGAAAACTTAAACCACTTCTTTCAGGAGTGTGAAACTGGAAAGATGGATGAATATAGAAAAATAGAACAAACATTTTCCCCAACAGCATTGAACGAAATAAAAAAATGGGTAATAGAACATCTGAAATAAGATATAAAATACTTGTAGTAACCTCTTGAGTAATTCATTGCTAGTACTCACCTACTCATGAAAATCCTTACGAATTTTCAGACTAGATTATATATTGACATGGCAATAGCAATTACCTCAATAATTGATTAATGTTTGTTTTATATAGCTTGCCAATAGGTACAACATGATCGCCCATATAAATTCTATTTCCTTCTACTCTAAAGATGTGCTTTTTTGCAACCGCAAATGATTTATGAACTTGTATGAAATCATTATCAGAAAGCAGTTCTATGGTATCCGATATTTTTTCTCGAATGCTGATAGTACTAGTACTCGTAACAACTTTGGTATAATTGCCTGAGGCTTCAATAAATAGAATATCATCTACATCTACCTGAATATGACTATTATTCTGTTTTAAAAAAATATGTTGTCCTTCAGGTTTTATAGTCTCTTTACTTTCTTTTCTTATTGTACTGGTATCAGAAGAGGTCACTTTATTAATAGCACTCAAAAAGCGTTCAAAACTAAACGGTTTTAACAAGTAATCAACAACGTTTAATTCGTAGCCTTCAATCGCAAATTCACTATACGCAGTGGTTACAATAACTTTTGGTGGAGATGATAAGGTTTTTAAAAATTGAAATCCTTTTAATTTAGGCATATTCAAATCTAAAAAAATGAGATCTATATCATGTTTGCTTAAGTAGTCAATAGCTTCTATAGCATCATAACAATCTGCTTTGAATTCTAAATTTGGTAGCATATCACAATAGCCTTTTATAATATCGTGTGCAATATGTTCGTCGTCTATAATGATATATGTAATCATAAGCCCTTAATATTCAATGTAGCGTTATAGATGGTATCTGTTTTGGAAATTGTTAAGGTATGCTTTTTTGGATATACCAATTCTAATCGTCGTTTTAGGTTTTTTAATCCAATTCCTGTTTCAGGGTTATCTTGTGTTTCATCAAAATTGTTTTCTATTTCAAAGGTCAATTCACTATTATGCGCTGTTAATGTGATATGAACATAAGCATTTTCTCTTAAATTTTCCACACCATGCTTAAAGGCATTTTCTAAAAGAATAATGAAAAGAAGTGGCATAATCTCATAATTAGTGTCGTTTGTTTCAATATTGAATTGTATATCAATCGCTTTATGATAACGCATTTTATGAAGTTCAATATAATTCTCGAGATAAGCTATTTCTTCAGACAGTAAAACCCTGTCTTTTTCGCCATCATAAATACTATAGCGCATCATATCAGAAAGTTTTAGAATGAGCTCTTGAGCTTTCTTAGAATCCTTATCCACTAATCCATAAAGGTTATTAAGCATATTAAAAAAGAAATGTGGATTCACTTGACTCTTTAAATGCATTAATTCTGTTTTTACTTTTTCATTCTTCAATCTTATTAGTGATTTGATTTGTTTAAATAGCCAATGTGCAATGGTAATAAACACAAGGATAAAGTACAATGCAATAAATTCTACAAACCCTTCTAGTTTTCCAAAAGTGTCATTAAAAATGACGATGGCTAAGCCTATAATAACCAGCGCTATTTTATATAACCGCTTGATAGTTTTCCTTTTTCTTTCTGGTATTTTAAAATTCATAATTCAATATTAATTAAATAAAACACCTCAGACAAATAAGTTGACAAACAGTATCTCATCAGTGACAAACAATCCTAAATGTGTTTTGAGGTGTCTTTATACCTTAAAAAAATGTGTTTGTCACTAATGCATGTGTTTGTGTCACTAACACTTTTTAAAGGCTAAAAACGCTTATATGTTTGTCTCAATCAATCAAAAAATGAACAGTATGGAACTCAGAATTGACAATCTATCAAAAACGTATTCAAACGGGATTAAAGCTTTACAAAACATTTCACTTGATATACCAAAAGGGATGTTTGGTCTATTAGGCCCAAATGGTGCAGGCAAGTCTACGTTAATGCGAACTATTGCAACACTGCAAGAAGCCGATTCTGGTTCCATTGTTCTTGGAGACATCGATGTCTTACAACAAAAAAATGAATTGCGACAGGTATTAGGGTATTTGCCGCAACAATTTGGCTTGTATCCAAAAATATCGGCAGAAGTATTACTCAATCATTTCGCAGTGCTTAAAGGCATCACCAATAAAAACGAACGTAAAGAATTAGTGAAAGCACTTTTGTATAAAACCAATTTATATGACGTGCGACAACAAAATCTGAAAGGGTTTTCTGGTGGGATGAAGCAACGATTTGGCATTGCACAAGCCTTACTTAACAATCCGAAGTTACTTATTGTAGATGAACCAACAGCAGGATTGGATCCTGTAGAACGCAATCGCTTTTACAATGTTTTAAGCGAGCTCGGAGAACATACTGTGGTTATTTTATCTACGCATATTGTTGACGATGTCAAAGAACTCTGCACAAATATGGCCATTATTAATCAAGGTCAAGTATGCTTAAAAGGGCAGCCGTTGCAGATACTAGAAGGCCTAAAAGATAAAGTCTATAAAAAAACAATCGAGAAATCAGAATTGAACCTATATAAAGAAAATTATCAGGTCATCAGTGAACGATTATTTCTTGGTAAACCAACCATTCATATAATAAGCGAGATCAATCCTGGAGATGGATTTACAGCCATTAATGCAGAATTAGAAGATGTGTATTTCTCAGAAATTTTCAATAGAACTAAAACTAAATCTATTTAATTATGTGGTATGAAATTTTTAAGTTCGAAATTCAATATCGAATTAAACGACCAGACACTTATGTATTCTTTTTATTTATATTTCTGTTTTCAATTGTTGGTGTAGATTTTATTTTTCAAGGTACTGAATTAGGTCTAATGAAAAGAAATTCACCCGTAGTCATAGCGAAAACAATGGGAGCTATAACCGGATTCTTTATGATTTTAGCCTCAATGATTATGGGCGTTTCTGTGTTGCGAGATTTTGAGTATGAGATAGAATCATTACTATTTTCTACACCAATCAAAAAAAGAGATTATTTAATTGGTCGGTTTTTAGGCGCATTTACTGTTTTGCTGTTTGTATTTACAGGAATTATTTTGGGTATGATGTTGGGTGAATTTATGCCCTGGAATAGTCCAGATGATCAATTGGCTTTTAATGCATTTGTTTATATGAAGACCTTTCTAATGGTAACGCTACCAACGTTGTTTTTTGGTGCATCATTGTTTTTTGTAACTGGAGCTTTAACTAGAAATTTAGTAGTTGTATACACTCAGGGTGTTATTTTGTTTGTGGTGTTTTTGTTAACCAAAGCAATTACTAATGATTTCTGGCAAGCTATTTTTGATCCATTTTCATTAACAACAACAACCTATATTACAAAAACTTGGTCGGTCTTAGAAAAGAGCACTCAAGAACTTCCATTTATTAGTGCCTTGTTATACAACAAATTATTTTGGGTTTTATTAGGTGTTATCGCATTAATCTATGGATATAAAAAATTCAATTTCAATCTGGTTAAAGAAAAGAAATCAAAACGAAAGCAAGTTCAAAAGCTGGTAGATAAAAGTACTAATTTAGTTGGTGATGTGATGATTCCTAAAGCTAAAAAACAATATGGTTTACAATCTAAATGGACACAATTAAAAGAGTTTTCGTGGTTTTATTTTATAAGTATTTTTAAACAACCATCATTTTGGGGAATAGTTATTTGCGGAATGATTATCATCTTAATCAATTCTGTAAATCTTGGAACGGTATATGGAGTTGATAGTTATCCTGCAACCTATTTTATAGTTGAGGAACTTCAGGAAACCTCTTATTTTTTCTTTATCATCATCCTTGTTTTTTATTCAGGAGAATTGGTGTGGAAAGAAAGAGGTGCGAAGTTGAATTTAATTTATGATGCTACATCCATGTCAAGTTTTGTAAGGTTAGCTGGAAAGTTTATTGGATTAAACATAATTTATGTCGTATTAATACTTGCTTTAATAAGTTCAGGGATATTATTCCAAACGCTAAGTGGCTATTATAACTATGAATTGCAAGTGTATTTTAATGGATTCTTTTTAGAAATTCTACCCCTATTATCCATTTTTACTTGCTTAGCGTTTTTCATACAATCTTTAGTGAATAATAAGTTTGTAGGTATCATTTTGGTGATTGTATTTAGTATTGTCAATGTAGCTATTGCCGTGTTGGGGTTTGATCATGATTTACACTTTTTTGGAGGAAGTTCCTTAGGTGCTTATTCAGAGATGAATGGTTATGGGCATTTTTTACAACCCTATTTACTCATTAAATTGTATTGGTTTCTTTTCGGAATCCTTTTATTAATCATAGGATCTTTAGTCGCTGTTAGAGGAAATGAAACCAATTTAATAAAACGAACAAGAATTGCTAAGTATAAGTTCAGCAAGCCACTCATAAAGTTTACTGACATCATTCTTTTTGCTTTTATAATTATTGGAGGGTTTATATTTTACAATACGAATATTTTAAATGAATATTGGAGCAATTCTGAAGCTACTGAATTTAGAGTAGCGTATGAAAAAGAATTGAAACAATTTGAATATATAACGCAACCAAAAATAGTAGACTTAAACTTACAATTAGAGCTATATCCTTCTAAACGAGACTACACAGTAGAAGGGTATTATATGTTAAAAAACACATCAATTGAAAACATAAAATCCATCCATATTCAAAAACTTCTCGAAGAAAATGTTACGATAGACAGTATCGCTTTCGAAGGTGGTTTTACGACGAATCATCAATATAAAAAGTTTGATTATTCAATTTTTAACCTGAAGAAAGCTTTACAACCTGGTGATTCTGTAAAAATGTATTTTAAGCAAAGTTTTACAACCAAAGGCTTTGAGCAAGGTCGTTCTAATACCAATATAGTTTACAATGGTACATTTTTCAACAATGAACAGTTTCCAACCTTGGGTTACAATAAAAAATATGAACTTCAAGATGAAGATGAACGACGAGATCATAACTTATCAAGGAGATCTAAAAAAGCTAAAATAGATGACCCTAAAGAATTAGTCAATGCAAGATCTGGTGGTGATTCTGATGGTATTAATTTTGAAATGATTATTGGTACATCCAAAGATCAAACGGCTTTGGTTCCTGGAGATTTATTGCAGGAATGGACAGAAAATAATCGTAATTATTTTCACTATAAAACAAATACCCCTATTATTAATTTTTACGCAATAGTTTCTGCTGACTATGAAATTAAAAAAGACAAATGGATGACAAGCAATAAGGGGATTACTGAGCCTGTCGACCTTGAAATTTATTTTCAAAAAGGACATGAATATAACATCGATAGAATGATGAAGTCTATGAAAGCTTCATTAGATTATTGTAGTAACAACTTCAGTCCTTATCAATACCAGCAACTACGTATTATGGAGTTTCCACGTTATGCAACATTTGCACAATCGTTTCCTGGAACTATTCCATTTTCAGAATCTATTGGATTTGTGTTAGATATAGATGACGAAAAAGATGTTGATATGGCTTTTTATGTGACTGCGCATGAAGTAGCTCACCAATGGTTTGGTATGCAAGTGGAAGCTGCAAATGTACAAGGACAATTGATGGTCTTAGAAACCTTATCTCAATATGCAGCATTGATGGTTTTAAAGCAACATTATTCCGAAGAAAAAGTGCAACAGTTTTTAGCGCTTCAAATGGATAAATATAAAGAAGGAATACAACAAGAAAGTAAAAAAGAACCATCTCTTACTCTCGTAGAAAATCAAGATTATGTCTATTACGCAAAAGGAGCAATCAATATGTACGAATTTCAAAAAGCAATTGGCGAAGAGAATGTGAATTTAGCATTAAAATATTTTCTTGAAGATTGGAATACAAAAAACGGCAAACTAAAAATGCAGACTGATAGATATGCGACAACTCAAGACTTACTAGAGTATTTCAGAGCAGTTACACCAAGCAATCTCCAGCATATCATCGAGGAGCTTTTTGAATCTGTGGGTGTATTAAAAAATCACTAAGGTTAAATAAATCAACTTCTCATAAAAGCATAAAACCTGTGCTTATTGTGGCAAACCATTAAAAATCTTACGTTAGCTAAGAAGATGATCAAACAAGCGGAACACATTTATAATAAAGAAAGAACATATCTAAGCTTAAAATAAAACGAACCACCATATGTTTAGATCAATAAGGAGAGGTATGCTACCATTTTCACAAAAGAATAAAGAAAATCTGCAATTTTTGACCTTCTAAAAATCGAGAAATTAACGCTAAAAAGGTTAACTTACTTGCGTATAATAAAGACATTAACAATTCATAAAACTTGAAAAGCATTTATGTCAATTTATGATAAAAACAAGTCTAGATTCTTTCAAAGAATAGTCGATATTGGCGCTGAGTACAATTTTTCTATAACTGAACTCAGATATTTACGTGTTACGAATATTGCATCTCTTTTAGGTGTAGTTTATAATGTAACTTGGATGCTAATTGCATTATTCTTGACAGACGCATTAATAATTTACGGAAGTAATACTTTTTTGGGATTAATGTTTCTAATGGCGTTAATTTTCAATTGGAAAGGGTTACGAGTCCTGGCTTCCGTTTGGCTTATTCTAGCATCTTATATGTCTGTTCTCTTATTTCTTTACTTGCTAGGGTTTTCCTCAGGAGTTGGAGTTGTTTGTTTCCTAATTATTATTCTGCCATATATGACTTTTCCTCGTAAGGCTAGGAATATAGCCCATGTCTTTAGTATTCTAGCTTGCCTAACGTTGATTGCTACAGTAATATTTCAATCAAATATAAAATCCCATTTTGGAGGATTAGATCCCTATATATCACAAATAGTTAATATCAGTATTACTGCATTGATTTGCTTCATACTAATAGCAAGTATGTCTATTTTAATAGATCAATCTGAGGAATCTTTAATGGTTGAACAGAAAAAATCAGATGATCTTCTGCACAATATATTACCCGCAAACATAATAAGAGACTTAAAAGAAAGCGGTAAAACAATTCCAAAAAGACACAAAAATATTACTGTCCTGTTTACTGATTTTGAAGGATTTACAAATCTTGTGGCGTCCATGTCAGCAATCACTTTAGTCAATGAACTCAATGATATTTTTGGTCGATTCGATGAAATTATGGAAGAAACGAAAGTAGAAAAAATTGAAACGATTGGTGATGCGTATATGGCAGCGTGTGGCCTTGAAAAAGAAACGATAAATCATGCTACTAACTGCATCAAAGCCGCACAAAAGATGCTATCCTATCTTGAGGAGAGAAATCAAAGCCATGTCATAAAATGGAGAATGAGGGTTGGTATACATTCTGGATCTGTAGTAGCAGGGGTTGTGGGCAAGAAGAAGTTCGCATACGACCTTTTTGGAGACACGATAAATACCGCCAGCAGGATGGAATCTGCAGGTGAAGTAGGTAAAATCAATATATCTTCATCCACCTATAAACTGATTAAAAATGAATTTTCGTGTATTTCTCGTGGAAAGATCCATGCAAAGGGAAAAGGGAAATTGGACATGTACTTTCTGAATCAAACTTAAAACGCATAAAATTAATCAAGAAAACAAATAGTATTTTTATGTTGCATATAATAGGATCATATTTCCAAACATAAACTTTGAAACCCTGAACTTTTCTGAACTGTGTTACGAATAATACTTCCTAAAAATGAGCAATAATTATAACTTTACTATCTATGCTTAATTCTAAAAAACGAAATAAAAAAATTATAATCAGGATAGCCTTGTTCACAGGTACTGCAATTTCCTTGTGGTTTGTGCCTTGGATTTTAGTGAAAGCTTGGATATTACCATTGCCAGATACTGTTCAAGAACAAGTTGACCAAGCAATAAGTCACGGTTTGGATGGTATGATTGTTTATGTAGATGAGGCAGGGAAACAACCAGAATTTTATACAGGTGGTTGGCACAATCGAGAACATAAAATACCTGCTAAACCCAATGCACTATTTAAAATAGCTAGTATTAGCAAGTTATATGTAGCGGTTTCCATTTCTAAGTTGGTTAATGATAACAGATTGTCACTAGATAAAACCCTTGCTGATTATTTCCCTGAATTGCTAGGTAGGATTGAAAATGCAGATAGAATAACTCTAAAAATGATGGTACAACATCGAAGCGGGATTCCAAATTTTACAGACAGTGGAGGTTACTGGGAAAACCCACCTGATAGTGCTGAGGAATCGTTAGCATTAGTATTGGATACACCCGCGCTGTTTGAACCAGGAGAAGACTATAGCTATTCAAATACAAATTATTTACTCCTTGGTTTACTTATTGACAATACGGTGGGGTATAATCATCATCAATATATCAAAGAGCAAATTTTAGTACCACTCGAACTGAATAATACATTCTTCTCGTTAAGCGAGGTAGATATAGAGGATGTGATGAGTGGTTACTACGTTGGCTATGAACCTGATTTAAAAGAGAAAGAATTCGGTATGCTGGCTACTGCGGAAGATGTTGGTATATTTTTGAGAGCATTAAACGATGGTTCTATATTCAAAGAACGAGAACGGAAAATCTATTCTGAAATTTATGAATATGAACATTCTGGATGGGTTCCAGGATATCAGAGCTTTACAGAATATCATAACAATATAGACACTGTAGTAATTCTTTTTAATAATACAACTGATGAGGATTTATTACTGTGGAATTTGTCAGAAATAATGATAAATAGAGTGGTTAGAATTGTTGAGGAAAATAGAGCAAAATAATACAGGCTTTAACGAATATCAATTTATAACGAGAACCACTTTATCCCTTGAGCATTATCAATTTCAACAACCATATATTTGATTTTTTTAGAAATTACTGTACGACAATGTGATTACAAAAATAAAATCAAAATTAACAATTCTAATAAACTCTTGGGTTCGAAGTAATAAGGGTGAGTTTTGATTTATATTGATTTTGAGATAATTAAGTCGATATCTTCCTTCAAAAAGTTTGAACTCTGTCCCTTCGAGGTCACCAGTAAAACCAGTACTTTCAATCATTTTTGAATTTACTGGTTTTTTTATTTCAAAAATATTCACGCACATTTACCCTCAGTTCCCGATTTAGCATTGTCATAACTGCTAACAGTGCACTAGTCACTTTTTTTACTTAATTAAAGTTTTCAATCGCCTAAATAAACTCCCTCTTTAAATTTTAAAATATAAAAATGCCTTAGGTAAAGTCAAGCAAAAAATTCCCTTGTAATAAGTAAGCATTTTGGATGAATTAAGAAACCAACGAAACTTGTTATAATAGTAATAATAATTTAACGCTATGCTCAAATACGTTAAATTTTTATCTTTTCTGATGGTTGTAGTTGTTCTTTATTATAACCATTTTAATTTTTAATTAGATAAAATCTTTATAATGAAAGAAGACGTTATTTCTAAGAAAAATGCGATAAAACTTCAGAATAATGGAAGGTTTGTCGCTTAAAATTGTAAGCTTTAGAACCATTTTGATGATTTTTAGATGTCTATCTCAATGATATAAGTGTTTGTTAAAGCTTATATCCATTGAGGTTAATAGAATTATCTCAATTTTAATCGGTACTTAATCCGCAATTAATCTACAACTTAAGTTCATCGAATTATATTTACGTCGTTGCAAAGCGATATTTTCTGTTTGTTTGGGCTAGTTAGTTTGAATTAAAGTATAAGTTTTTAAAAAATATTGAAGATTTAACTTTTCCTTTTGAATTTAGAATTTATTTGCAATAACGTAATAACCAACTAATATTAATTTAACTTTATGAAGAACAAATTAAACAACTCGTTTAGAGTTTTTACTTACAAAGGTGCGCTAGGTAAAGCTAGAGTGTTAAGTAAGTTTATGTTGCTCTTGTTGCTAATGGCGTCTACCATTGGTTACTCACAAACAGATAAAAATATTGTAACTGGTGTCATTTCTTTAGCTGATGGTACTCCTCTGCCTGGAGGTAATGTTCTTATAAAAGGGACAACCGCTGGTGCGAGTGCTGATTTTGACGGTATCTATAACATTGTGGTTGCTAATGGTCAAACACTTGTGTTTTCTTATGTTGGTATGAGAACTAAAGAAGTAGTCTACACTGGTCAAGAAACAATTAATGTTACTTTACAAGAGAATCCGGATGAGTTAGATGAAGTAACGGTTGTGGCTTTCGGTAAGCAGAAAAAAGCTAGTGTTATTGGTTCTGTATCTACCATTAATCCGTCAGAATTAAAAATAGCCAGTAGTAATTTAACAACAGCATTAGCAGGTCGATTATCTGGTGTAGTTGCTTATCAACGTAGTGGTGAGCCAGGTCGTGACAACGCAGAATTTTTTATTAGAGGTGTAACGACTTTTGGTTATAAAAAATCGCCTTTAATTTTAATCGATAATATAGAATTAACAACTACAGATTTAGCGCGTCTTCAACCCGATGATATAGCAAGTTTCTCTATTATGAAGGATGCAACAGCTACAGCATTATACGGGGCAAGAGGGGCGAACGGAGTCATTCTGGTAACTACAAAGGAAGGAAGAGAAGGAAAAGCTAAGTTGAATATAAGATATGAAACTTCATTGTCAATGCCAACGAGATCTTTAGATATTGCTGATCCTATCACCTACATGAAATTGCATAATGAAGCCGTTTCTACCAGAGACCCATTGGGTAATCGAATTTATTCATTAGAAAAAATTAGAATTACTCAAGAGGCAAATCGTAATCAAAATGTCTATCCTGCAGTTAATTGGTTAGATGAAATGTTTGACGAAAACACAATTAATGATCGATTGAACTTGAATTTAAGTGGTGGTGGTAAAGTCGCACGCTATTATTTAGCTGGTACAATAAACTCTGATAATGGAATATTAAAAGTAGATAAACGAAATGATTTTAACAATAACATTAAATTTAAGCGAATTTCTTTAAGGTCTAACGTAAATATCGACGTTACAAATACCACTGAAGTATCTGTTAGATTTAATGGAAATTTTGATGATTATAACGGTCCAATAGACAGCGGTGAAAATTTGTATAGAAAAGCTTTACAAACCAATCCAGTTTTATACCCTAAATATTTTGCACCAGACCTTGCTTATGCCAATACGGAGCACATCCTTTTTGGAAATTCAGGAAGAAATGGAGAATATTTAAATGGTTATGCAGATATGGTTAAAGGTTATAAAGATGAAAGTAGAAGTTCACTGTTGGCTACTATTCAAATTGAGCAAGATTTAGGTTTTGTAACTGAAGGTCTCGATTTGCGAGTACTTGGAAATACTACAAGAAAATCTTTCTTTAATATAAATAGATTTTATAATCCATATTACTATTCTATAGGGAGCTATGATGCTGGTATTAATCAATACACTTTATCCGAGTTAAATCCAGAAGGTGGAACCGAGTTTTTAAATTATAATGAAGGTGATAAAACGATAACGACATCGTTTTACGGTGAAGGAGCAATTACGTACAACAGAACTTTCAATGAGCAGCACGCCGTAGGTGGTTTATTGGTAGGTATAATGAGAGAAGAAAAATTTGCAAATGCTGGCACCTTACAAAAATCCTTACCATATCGCAACATCGGTCTTTCAGGTCGATTTACTTATGCGTATGATAATCGGTTTTTCACGGAGTTTAATTTCGGTTATAATGGGTCTGAGCGTTTTGCAAAGAATGAACGTTTTGGTTTCTTCCCTTCTGCAGGTGCCGGATGGATGGTATCTAATGAAAAATTCTGGAAATCTCTCGAAGATAAAATATCCAAGTTAAAATTAAAAGCAACCTATGGTATAGTGGGTAATGATGCCATTGGTAGTGACGCTGATCGTTTTTTCTATATTTCTGAGGTAAATACAAATAGTGGAAGTGTGTCTTTCGGTGAAAATTATAACAATACCATTGCAGGTATAGGTATCAATCGTTACCCAAATGATCAAATTACTTGGGAAGTAGCAAAAGTTACTAATATAGGGTTAGAAGTAGGTCTTTTTAATAAAGTTGATATACAAGCCGATTTCTTTTGGCAAAACAGATCTAACATATTAATGGATCGTTCGCAAGTTCCGACTTCATTAGGGCTTCAAGCTCCATTAAGAGCAAATGTCGGTGAGGCTTCCTCTAGCGGGTTTGAGGTAGCGGTAGATTATAACGATAGCTTTAGTAACGGAATTTGGGTTTCGGCAAGAGCAAACTTTACTTATGCAACAAATAAATTTGACGTTTTTGAAGAATTAGATTACGACAGTGCTGGGTTGCCATGGAAATCTAGGGTAGGTAATAATCTCGATCAACCATATGGATTAATAGCAGAAAGACTTTTTGTCGATGATGCTGATATTGCAAATTCGCCTCTACAAACCTTTGGAGATTATCTTCCAGGAGATATAAAATATAAGGATATCAATAATGACGGTGTAATTGACACTAATGATGAAGTGGCAATTGGGCATCCAACTACACCAGAAATTATTTATGGATTTGGAGTGTCATCAGGGTATAAAGGTTTCGATTTTTCTTTCTTTTTTCAAGGATCAGCACGATCATCATTTTTTATTGATGCTTATAAAACAGCACCTTTTATAGATATAAATGATTCAGACAATCAAGATGGTGATTGGAACAATAGAATTGGTAATAATGCTTTATTGCAAGTTTGGGCAGATGATCATTGGTCTGAAGATAATAGAGATTTATACGCACAATGGCCAAGATTGTCAGATCAAGTTGTAGATAATAATAACAGACGTAGTACTTGGTTTTTAAAAAATGGAGCGTTCTTAAGATTAAAGTCGGTGGAATTGGGCTATACTTTGAATCAGAACGATTTATTTAAAAAAGCAAGTATAAATAGTATGAGGGTTTATTTAAGTGGCACTAATCTTCTAACCTTTAGTTCTTTTAAATTATGGGACATTGAAATGGGTGGAAATGGTTTAGGATATCCAATTCAAAAAGTGTTTAATTTAGGTGCAAATATTAATTTCTAAAAAAAGAAAAATGAGAAAATATATCGCAGTTGTATTAATAATTATAATGTCAAGTTGTAGCGACTATTTAGAGGTTGTTCCAGATAATTTGGCGACTATAGAAATTGTTTTTAATAATAGAGCTACTGCAGAACAGTTTTTAGCAACATGTTACAGTTATGTGCCGCATCATGCAAATATTGAACAGAATTTTGCAATGCTGGCAGGTGATGAGGTATGGTATTATACTGAAAATGACTTTTATGTTACTAATGAAACAAGTTTTCGCTTGGCCAAAGGGTTGCAAAACTCTACAAATCCTTACCTAAATTATTGGGGAGGAGGCAGAGGTGCTAACAATATGTTCGTTGCTATTAGAGATTGTAACATTTTTCTAGAAAACTTAACAGATATACCTGGATTGACTACAATTGAAAAAAACCGATGGATTGCCGAAGTTAAAACTTTAAAAGCTTTTTATCATTTTTGGTTATTACGTATGTATGGTCCAATACCCATTACAGATGTAAATGTGCCTGTTGATGCTAGTGCGGGAGAAACACAAGTAAGAAGAGATTCCGTAGATGATGTCGTAAATTATATTGTAGGTTTATTGGATGAGGTTATAGAGAGCGATAACTTATTTCAGAATATAACATCAATTAATACCGATTATGGTCGTTTAACGTTACCTGCAGCTAAAGCAATTAAAGCAAAAACACTAATGTTGTCGGCTAGTCCACTGTTTAATGGTAATACCGATTTTGCTAGTTTTATTGATGAAGATGGAACACCGTTCGTTAACCAATCTTATGATGCAAATAAATGGGTGGCTGCAAGAGATGCTTGTCTCGATGCTATTTTAACGGCCGAATCTTCAGGTCATGGCCTTTATGAATTTACTGACTTATTACCAATTGGTCAGCTTAGTGAAGAAGTACGTGAAGAATTAACGCAACGTGCAACTATTACGGACCGTTTCAATCGTGAACAAATTTGGGGAGTTGATAGAAACTGGACAGGAGATTTACAAGCTTGGTGTCAACCACGTTGGACAAGTGATCATTCAGAACTATATGGTTTTACTAAAAAATCTCATGCTCCAACTCTAAATATGGTCGAAGATTATTATACGGTTAATGGAGTCCCTATTGATGAGGATACAAGCTGGGACTATGGTCAGCGTTATGATGTGGTTTCAGTAACTGATGATATGGCTGAAGATCATAAGTATTATATACAAAACGATGCAGAAACAGCCAAATTGCATACTTATAGAGAACCTCGTTTTTATGCCTCAGTTGGGTTTGATGGTGGAAAGTGGTTTTCCTTAGAAACTGACGATATCGAAAATATCCCTGCGCTAAATGCAAAGGCAGGTGAACGTTCTGGTAAAGTTGGTGCTGAAATCTATTCAATAACAGGTTACTTTACTAAAAAGTTAATAAATTATGAGAATATTATTGTCGATGGCAATGTGGCTGTAGAGGGCTATACATTTCCAATTATAAGATTGAGTGATTTATATCTTATGCATGCAGAAGCTGCTAATGAGGTTAATGGGTCACCTAATGCAGAGGTTTACGAATACATTCAGAAAGTAAGGCGTAAAGCAGGTTTAGATGTTGGTTCAGATTTAGTAACAACATGGGCAACCTATTCTAATAATCCAGGCAAGCCTACCACTCAGGAAGGAATGAGAGATATTATCAGACAAGAAAGACGTATAGAGTTATCCTTTGAAGGTCAAAGATATTGGGATCTTAGAAGAATGAAAATGGCAGGTGAGTATTTTAATAAACCAATTAGAGGTTGGAATATTAATGGGGCGGACACTGATGCATTTTATCAGGTAAAAAATATTTATTTCAGAGATTTCCTGACTAAGGATTATTTATGGCCTATCAGTCAAGATGAAATCCTTAGAAACCCTAATTTAATTCAGAGTCCAGGTTGGTAATAGTTAGTAAAAAATAAAAATTATAGATATGAAAAAGTATATTAATCTTACAGTATTTATTGCAGTATTAACATTAATTATTTATGGCTGTCAAGCCGAAGATTCTCACGGGCCCTATGGCTCGGATGGAGATGCACCAGGTGTGGTAACTGTAGATAATGTTGTCAATAGACCAGGTGGTGCTGTTATTTATTACACTCCACCTGCAGACGTGGACTTATTGTATGTTAAAGCAAGTTTTAACGATGATAGAGGTAGGTCTAGAGAAGTGAGAGTGTCTCAAGTAATAGATTCGTTGGTTATTGAAGGTTTCGGTCAAGTTGGGGAATACAATGTTACACTTAATGCTGTTGATCGTGGTGAAAATTTTTCTGCACCAACAAATGTCGAAATCTCACCTCTAACTCCACCGGTACAACTTATTTTTCCAACTTTAGTGGGTGAAGTAGCTTATGGTGGAATCAATATAGCTTTCGAAAATCCTTTAGAAGCTGAGGTATCCATTAATATTGAAGTTTTTGATGAAACACAAGGTGAATTTGTATATCGAGAATCTTTCTTTACTAGTCAAGCGGATGGGGATTATACTTTTAGAGGGTACCCAGCTGTACTTACTGAATTCGCGGTATATATTGAAGACCGTTGGGAAAATGTCTCTGAAAAAGTATATTTTGAAGTAACACCTATTCCAGATGAATATTTAGAAAAAACCTTATTCTCAATATTTACACTACAAGGCGATAAAGATTTTAACCATGATAATGATGTTTTTGGCGAAACGCAAATGTGGGACAATGTATCTAATAGCCAATGGAATGGTGGACACACCAACGGTACAACACCACTTCCTCATTATTTAACGATAGATTTAGGTGTTAATGTAAAACTTAGTCGTTTCAAATTATTTCAACGTACAGGAGAAGAAATATATAAACATGGTAACCCTAAGATTTTCAATGTTTATGGAGTTACGGATGTTAATGACCTTCCACCTTATAATTCCGCAAGCCCTAATGAAGGTTGGACATTGTTAAAACAGTGCGAATCATTTAAACCTTCAGGATTGCCAGTTGGTCAAGTTACAGCTGAAGATAGAGAGTTTCAAAGTAAAGGTGAAGATTTTGAATTTGATGTAGATAATTTAGTTGAAGTTAGATATATCCGTTTCGAAATTCTTGAAAATTGGGGTAACATAGACAATACGGTAATTGGAGAGCTGTCTTTTTGGGGCGAAATCGCAGAATAACTAATAAATAGATCAAACATTATGAATATAAGATTTTTAAAATTATATGTGATGGCTTTAATGGCAGGCTTTGCTATGATATGTTGTGACGATATGGATTCTATTCACGAAGAATATCTCAATGGAGAACAAGTGTATGCTGGTAAATTAGATTCACTTGAAACCAGCAGTGGGTTTAACCGAGTTAAAATTCTTGGACTTACGCAATACTTGGGGAATTCTCGTGAAGCTACAGTAACTTGGGAAGATGAATCACAAGTATTCACAATTGATGAGAATGCAGGTGAAGAGTTTGAAATCATCATTGAAAATTTAGCTGAAAAGAATTATGAGTTTGAGCTTTATACAACGGACAATAATAACAATCAATCCGTACTGCAAACCGTAACAGGTAGAGCTTATGGTGATGTCTTCATTGACGCACAATCCGCAAGAAGGATTGTAGATTTTAGAATGACGGCAGTTGGAGATTCTATTATTTGGGCCAATAAAGCAGAATCTGAATACGTGATTTCTACACTAGTTCGTTATGAAACTAATGATGATACGATGACGGAAGCTGTTGTAGATCCAGAGAGTTCTGCAACTTTAATTGAAAATTGGAAACCTGAAGGTAATATTGAAATTATTTCTACAATCATTTCTGGTGATAATGGTTTTGATACAGTAGATTTAAACGTAGTTCAAGATCAGTTGCCAATACCTTTACCAACGTCCGGATTGAATAAAGATTGGACGCTTGCCGCTACAATTAGTGTTAGTAATGAAAACGGAGGAGGTTCAGAGGCTTCTGAAGGTTCATTAAAAGTCATTGATGGAGATTTAAATACTAAATACTTGTATGATTATTCTACAGATTCTTGGATGCAACAAGAACTTCTTAGCGAAGGGGTTGTGAATTTCTATACCTTAACGTCTGGAAATGATGCTCCTGGTAGAGATCCAAAGAATTGGACATTAGCTGGGTCTAATGATCAAGTAACTTGGTCCACTTTAGATACCAGAACAAATGAGTCCTTTTCTGGTAGAAATGAAACTAAAGAATATATTTTCGATTCTACAACGCCATATAAATATTATCGTATGTCTATAACCGCAAACAATGGCGAAGGACTATTCCAATTAAGTGAATGGAGATTATATGAAAGAGATGTTCCACAGATTGATTTTACAGAATATTTATTAACAGCACTAACGGTCAACATTGAAAATAATGATGGTTCTGGTGGAGCTGAAGGTTCATTAAAAGTCGTTGATGGCGATACCAACACTAAGTTCTTAATTTTTAATTACACTACAGATTTTTGGATACAACAAGAATTTTTTAATGCAGCAATTTCAAATCGATATACCTTAACGTCAGGAAATGATGCAGCAGGTAGAGATCCTAAAAACTGGACATTATCAGGTTCAAATGACGGAACAACTTGGACAGATCTAGATACCAGAACAGATGAGACCTTCGCTGAAAGAAACGAAACCAAAGAATACACTTTTAATTCTACAACACCATATAAATATTATCGCATATCTATTACAGCAAACAATGGGGACGGACTCTTTCAACTAAGTGAGTGGAGAATGCTGAGTATAGAATAATTCATGTATTAAAATTTTAATAATCAGTGCAATTTTCTTTAAAAAATTGCACTGATATAAGCTAAACTGTTAGGTTTAATAAACCTTTCGGGTGCTATAAAACTGTTCAAAAACAAGTATTTAAACATTTATATTTTTATGAGATCGTTAAATTTATGCACTGTCATTACCGTACTATTTTTTAGTTGCGCAACTATAAAAGCGCAACAATATGCGCAGCTCGTTGATACAGAAATTGGCTCTCAAGGCAGTGGTTTGGGCTGTGGTTATAATTACATTGGCGCTTCTTATCCGTTTGGGATGGTTCAGTTTACACCCAGTTTTTTTTCACCGCAAAAAGGTTTTGTTATAAATCAATTGAGTGGAGCAGGCTGCCCTCATATGGGAAATGTACCCGTATTGCCATTAAACGGAACCATAGAGAAATCTCCAGATAATATGGAAGGTTTTAAACCTTATAAAACTATTAATGAGGCGCATGCAGGTTTTTTATCCGTTACTATGGAAGATAAAACTGAAGCAGCACTAACTGTAAATGCACGTTCAGGTATAGCGAAATTTAAATTTAACGATGATAATGACCAAGGTTCTGTAATTATCGGATCTGGTATCAGCTCTACGTTCACAGAAAATGCCATGATTAAAATTACATCTAACAAAACCTGTGAAGGGTTTGCAGATGGAGGGGAATTTTGTGGAACTAAAACACCTTATAGAATCTATTTTGCGATTGAGTTCGATAGAGAGGCTAAAACAAAAGGCACGTGGATTGGCAATGCACTTTTAAAAGAATCGTTGCACGGCTATGGTAAAAATTCCGGAGCTTTTTTCACGTTCAATACAAAGGATAATTCGGAAGTGAACTATAGAATTGCAATTTCTTTTGTATCGGTTAAAAATGCTAAGGAAAATTTAAAAGCCAGTAAGCTTGAAGGTGGGTTTGAAACCTATAAAAACAATGCAGAAAATGTTTGGAATGAAAACTTGTCTAAAATAGCTATTGAAACACCTAATAGAGATCGGTCCGTTCAGTTTTATACGCACTTATATCACGCTTTAATTCATCCAAATATTGTTAGCGATGTTAATGGTGAATATATGGGAGCTGATTTTCAGGTTTATAAAACTAAGGGCGCAGCGCAATATAGCTCATTCAGTGTTTGGGATACCTACAGAACGCAAGCCCAATTATTGGCCATGTTATATCCTAAAGAAAGTAGTGATATGATGCAATCGTTGGTCGATTTTGCCGATCAAAGTGGAGGTTACGGTCGTTGGATTTTAGCGAATATCGAAACTGGGATTATGCAAGGGGATCCAACGGCAATACTTATTGCTAATTCTTATGCTTTTGGCGCCACTGACTTTAATTTAGAAGATGCTTATAAACACATGAAACGTGGAGCAACTATTCCTTTATTACGTTCGCAAAACCAAGAAATTAGACCACATTTAACGGAATACATAAGAGATGGGCACACTTTTGCATCCATGATGTTAGAATATACATCTGCTGATTTTGCCATTGGGCAGTTTGCGTTGCAAGCACTAGACAATAAAGCGGATGCCGACTTTTTTATAGAGCGATCTCAGTACTGGAAGAATATTTATAATCCAAAAAATAACTGGTTAAATTCTAGATATCCTAATGGAAAATGGAAGGATATTGAACACGATTGGCGTGAAGCAACTTATAAAAACTATTTCTGGATGGTGCCCTATAATTTAAAAGGACTGATTGATACTATTGGTGGAAATGAAGTTGCTGAAGATCGTTTAGATATTTTGTTTAAAAGACTAGATGCATCTTATGACGAGGATTGGTTTGCGGCAGGTAATGAACCTGATTTCCAAGTGCCATGGATTTATAATTGGACAGATGAACCTTATAAAACTTCAGAAGTAATCCACCGAATTTTTGATGAGATGTACACGAGTAAACCAACAGGTTTGCCAGGTAATGATGATTTAGGTACCATGGGAGCTTGGTATGTCTATGCTTCAATGGGCTTATATCCAATGATTCCTGGTGTAGCAGGATTCTCTATAAACGCTCCTCAATTTGAAAAAATAACATTAAGTCTTCCAGATGGGAAATTTACAATTACTGGAGGATCAACAAACCAGCATTATATTCAATCTTTAAAATTTAACGGCAAAAAACAAAAAACACCTTGGTTAGACTGGAAAGATATTAAAAGTGGTGGCGAATTAGATTTCAAAACCGCTAAAAAGCCGAATAAAAATTGGGCAAAAAACACAATTTCACCTAGCTATAATTAATAAAATAAACCTTGACTATGAACACAATGCTTTTCAAAAAATGCACATTTTTATTACTAATTGCAATTAGTACACTTGCCTCATGTCAGAGTGCGAAAAATAACAAAACAAATAAGAAGAAAAATACCGACAAAAACTTAACACAATATGTAGATCCATTTATAGGTTCTGGCGGTCATGGGCATGTTTTTGTAGGTGCAAATGTACCTTTCGGAGGTGTTCAAGTTGGTCCAAGTAACTTTTATAAAGGTTGGGATTGGTCGTCTTCTTATCATCATACAGATAGTATAATTAAAGGATTTACTCACTTAAATTTAAGTGGAACAGGAATGACCGATTTATCAGATTTTATAGTTATGCCATCGATTGGAAAACGTAAAATTTGGGCGGGAAACCAAGATCATCCTAATGATGCCTTTGCATCTTTGTATTCGAAAGATACTGAAGTGGCAAAACCAGGTTATTACTCAGTGGTCTTAGACGATTACAATATTAAAGCAGAATTGACTGCTACTGAACGTGTAGGAATGCACAGATATACATTTCCGGAATCAAAGCAAGCTAGAGTTATTATAGATTTAACAGAAGGAAATTCCGATATCACAGTAGATACATATATCAAACAAATTAATGAAACCACTTTTGAAGGGTATCGTTTTTCAAAAGGTTGGGCTGCGGATCAAAGAGAATATTTCACTTTAGTATTATCTAAACCCGCAACAAATGTTGTGCTTTATGATAGAAATGATAGAGTAAAAGGAACTGAAAAGCAAGGCAAATACATGAAAGGCTTCTTTGAATTTGAAACCACCGAAAACGAAATCATTTATGTGAAACTAGGAGTGTCTCCTGTAAGTTCTGAAAACGCTTTGGAAAACATTGAAGCTGAAATACCACATTGGGATTTTGATAAAATAGCGGAACAAGCCGATAAGAAATGGAATAAAGAGCTCGAAAAGATTACGATTGAAACACCAGATTTAAGCAAGAAGAAAATATTCTATACAGCGATGTATCATACGATGATTGCACCGAATCTCTTTAGCGATGTTAACGGGCAATATAGAGGTACTGATAAAAAGGTGTACGATGATCCTGGTTTTACAAACTACACCTTGTTTTCACTTTGGGATACGTATAGGGCAGCTCATCCATTATATACCATTACGCAACCTGAGCGTATGAGTGATATAGTTAATTCAATGTTGGCGATTTTTGAGCAACAAGGAAAGCTTCCGGTTTGGCATTTACGTGGTAATGAAACCAATACTATGCCTGGTTATTCTGCAATTCCTGTGGTGGTTGATGCTTGCTTAAAAGGATTTGAAGGCATCGATTGCGAGCGCGTTTATAATGCTATTAAAGTTTCTGCAACAGGTGATTTTGAGCCTGGTGTTAAGGATTTAATGAAGTATGGATATATTCCTGCAGACCATGGGCCAGAATCTGTAGCAAGCGCTATGGAATATGCCATTGCAGATTGGGCAATTTCTAAATTAGCAGAAAAATTAGGCAAAACCGAAGATGCAGCATACTTCGCAGAACGCGCTAAAGGATACAAGGCTTATTTTGATGAAGAAACCCGTTTTATGCGAGGAAAACTTGCCGATGGTTCTTGGAGAACACCTTTCGATCCGGTTTCTGCTCAACATAGAGTCAATGATTACTGTGAAGGAAATGCGTGGCAATACCTTTGGTTGGTACCTCAAGATCCAGAAGGTTTAATAGAATTATTAGGAGGAGATAAGCCATATATTGAAAAATTAGACGAATTATTTAGCATGTCTTCAGAACAAGAAGAAGGTGCTTCAATTGATATTACAGGTTTAATAGGGCAATATGCTCATGGAAACGAACCAAGTCATCACACCACTTACATGTATGCTTATGCAGGAGCACAATATAAAATTGCAGACAATGTAGATTATATCTTAACTGAATTATATACCGACCAACCAGACGGACTAAGTGGAAATGAAGATTGTGGTCAGATGTCTGCTTGGTATGTGCTTTCATCTATGGGATTCTATTCCGTAAATCCTGCCAATGGCATGTACGTTTTTGGAAGGCCTTTATTTGATAAAGCAACAATAAAATTAGAAGGAAACAAAGTGTTTACTGTGAAAACCGAAAATAATAGTAAAGAGAATATCTATATCCAGTCGGTGACTTTAAACGGTAAAAACCATACAAAAGCATTTATTACGCATAAGGAAATTATGAAAGGTGGTACTTTAAAGTTCGTTATGGGAAATAAACCCAACAAGGAATTTGGTGAAAAAGATGAAGATCGTCCGAAATCTAAATTATATTAATGAATCATTGAAAACTAAAATTTATGAGAATAGATAACATATTTTTTCTGCTATTTGTGGCAATAACCATAAGCGTTCAAAGTCAGAATCAAGAAAATACAGACGTCTCTTATGTAGATTATGTCAACCCATTAGTTGGTAGCGATTCTTCATTTGAACTTTCAAATGGAAATACTTATCCAGCAATTGCAACACCTTGGGGAATGAATTTCTGGACACCTCAAACTGGCAAAATGGGAAATGGTTGGGGCTACACTTACGATGCTCATAAAATTAGAGGTTTCAAACAAACGCATCAACCGAGTCCTTGGATAAACGATTATGCAGCATTTTCATTATTTCCAGAAACTGGAGACTTAAAAATTAATGAAGATGAACGTGCCTCATGGTTTTCGCATAAAGCTGAAATAAGCCAACCACATTATTATAAAGTTTATTTAGCAGATTACGATGTAACTACAGAAATTACACCAACTGAACGTGGTGCACAATTTCAATTTACATTTCCAGAATCTGATAATTCACACATTTTAGTGGATGGTTTTTTTATGGGTTCAATGGTTAAAGTGATTCCTGAAGAACGAAAAATTATAGGTTACTGTCGTAATAATACAGGTGGTGTGCCAACTAATTTTCATAACTATTTTGTCATTCATTTTGATAAGGATTTTGAAACCGTTCAAACTTGGAAATCAGAAGAAAACAGTAAAGTTGAAAATAGTCATTTAAACAAAAAATTAGAAGCTGAAGGCTATCATGTTGGTGCGGCCATTTCATTTAAAACCAAAGATGGAGAAATAGTTAATGCGAAAGTAGCGTCTTCATTTATAAGTTTAGAACAAGCCGAATTAAATTTAAGTCGTGAAATAGGAAACGATACTTTTAATGAAACAAAGGCTAAAGCTGAAGCCACTTGGAATGCAGAATTAGGTAGAATTGAAGTTGAAGGCGGTACGCTTGAAGAAAACAGAACATTTTACACAGCATTATACCGGGTGCTTTTATTTCCTAGGAAATTTTACGAGCTAGATGCCAATAACGACATTGTGCACTACAGTCCATATAACGGACAGGTATTGCCTGGTTATATGTTTACGGACAATGGGTTTTGGGATACGTTTAGAGCTGTATTTCCATTTTTTACCATTATGTATCCTGAATATTTAAGCGAGGTAATGCAAGGTTTGGTAAATACCTATAACGAAAGTGGTTGGTTGCCAGAATGGGCAAGTCCAGGACATCGCGATTGTATGATTGGTTCTAATTCTGCCATAAATATCGCCGATGCTTATTTAAGAGGCATTAGAGGCTATGATATTGAAACTTTGTATGAAGCCATTGTAAAAAATAGTAATCATAAAGGACCTGTAAGTTCTGTAGGTCGTTTTGGAGCTGAACATTATAATGAATTAGGCTATATTCCTTATGACGTTGGAGTAAACGAAAATGCAGCACGTACATTAGAATATGCGTTTGCAGATTGGAGTGTGTCTCAATTAGGAGAAGCATTAAACAAACCACAATCGGAAATTGATTTGTACAAGAAGCGCAGTTTAAACTACAAGAATATGTTCGATCCTGAAATTGGATTTATGCGTGGAAAAAATGAAGATGGTACTTGGGCAAAAACATTTACACCAGATAAATGGGGAGATGCCTTTACAGAAGGTTCTTCTTGGCACTGGACTTGGTGTGTATTCCACGATCCAATTGGTTTAGCGAATTCTTTTGGAGGCATAGATAAAATGCGTAATCGATTAGATGAAGTCTTTACAGCGGCACCAACATTCAACGATTCCTATTATGGGCAACAAATACACGAAATAACGGAAATGTTAGTTGGGGATATGGGGCAGTATGCACATGGGAATCAGCCTATTCAGCATGCTATTTATTTGTATAATTGGTTAGGTGAACCGTGGAAAGCTCAAGAACACGCCCGAAACATTATGAATAAATTATATTCATCGGCACCAGATGGTTTATGCGGTGATGAAGATAACGGACAGACCTCTGCTTGGTACGTGTTTTCTGCTATGGGCTTTTATCCGGTGACGCCAGGAACAGGAGAGTATGCGTTAGGAAGTCCAGTCTTTAAGAAAATAAAAATGCATCTTCAAAATGGAAAAACCGTGGAAATAGACGCTTCCAATAATTCAAAAGACAATATTTATATCAATGGTATATCTAAGGATGGTAAAAAATATTCTAAAAGTTATATCACTTATGAGGATTTAATGAATGGTTCTAACTTTTCATTTGAAATGAAAGACCAACCTAATAAGAAATTGAATACATCAAAGTCTTCTAGACCTTACTCTATGAGTTCAGAAAATAAATAGAATCTTAAACCTAAATCATGAATAACGACATTCCTGAAGTAACTGAGAAGACACCAGTAGTTTCAAAACAAGTATTAATTCCATTTATATTAGTTACATCACTTTTTGCCTTGTGGGGCTTTGCTAATGCGGTAACCGACCCAATGGTCAACGCTTTTAAAAAAGTTTTAGAGTTGTCAAATACTCAAGCATCTTGGGTACAAATGGCATTTTATGGGGGGTATTTTTGCATGGCATTACCAGCTGCTATATTAATGCGTAAATATTCATATAAAGTTGGTGTTCTTATTGGTTTAGCGTTATATGCAGGAGGCGCTTTATTATTTTATCCAGCAGCTATAACTGAGAAATTTTGGTTCTTTTGTTTGGGACTTTACATTTTAACGTTTGGATTGGCGTTTCTAGAAACAGCAGCAAACCCATATATTTTAGCAATGGGAGCTAAAAAAACAGCGACCCAACGTTTAAATTTAGCACAATCTGTAAATCCTGTAGGTTTAATTGCAGGCCTGTTAATTGCAAAATATTTTGTGTATGATAAACTGCAATCGGACGATATTACGGATTTCAGCGCGTTAGATGAAGCTAAAAGAACATTGATTAGAGTATCAGATTTAGCGGTAATCCGAGATCCTTACGTGATTTTAGGTTTGGTAATTCTAGCCGTTTTTATTTTGTTCTTAGTTATAAAAATGCCACAATCCAAAGCAGAAGGTAGTATGCCAAGTCTTGGCAAAACCTTTAGTGAATTAGGAAAGAATAAAAAATATGTTTTAGGTGTCGTTTCGCAAATATTATATGTCGGTGCGCAAATCATGACATGGACGTATATTTACCAATATGCAGAAGCGATTGATTTAGCCAATGTAGATGTGGTTGGATATGAAAAAGTAGATGTTTTCTTTTATCAATTAATAGCCTTTATTTTATTTACCGTAGGTCGTATTATAGGCACGGCGATGTTACGTTTTTTAAGTTCGGGTAAATTATTGATGTATTTTGCTTTATTGGCTGCAGCCTGTGTTGTTGGAACCATGTTTATTCAAGGTATGGCAGGTCTGTATTGTTTAGTTGGTATCTCTTTTTGTATGTCTTTAATGTTTCCTACGATTTATGGCATTGCTCTAAACGATTTAACCGAAGAACAATCAAAAGTGGGTTCTGCAGGTTTAGTTATGGCTATTGTTGGTGGTGCATTATTGCCAATGTTACAAGGTGTAATTATTGATGCTGGTGGTAATGGTGTTGCGGATACTACAATAATGGGAGTTTCTGAGGTTAATTTTTCTTTCATTCTGCCACTCTGTTGCTTTATTTTAATAGCGATGTATGGACGATTAGCATTCAAAAAATTTAACGTATAATTTCATTATTTGAATTTTTAAAAATTATGTTCAAAATTTCATTTTTAAGTTTTATTGTTATATTTTCTTTTATGCTTAATAGTCATGCGCAACAACAACCGTTACAGCTCAATGCTTTGTTTTCAGATCATATGGTGTTGCAACAAAATGACGATGTCGCATTCTGGGGAACTTACATTCCTAATGAAAAAGTAACCGTTATAGGAAGTTGGGGAGAACAAGCTGATACCAAAACCGATGGCAATGGTAATTGGAAACTTAATTTAAAAACACCAAAAGCAGGAGGTCCATTTACGGTAACTATTTCTTCAAATACGACTAAAACGCTATTAAAAGATATAATGATTGGTGAAGTTTGGTTGGCATCTGGGCAATCCAACATGGAAATGCCACTTAAAGGTTGGCCACCAAATGATGCTATAAATAATTCTGAAGAAGAAATTCTTAAAGCTAATCATCCAAATATCAGAATGTTTACAGTTCAGAGAAACATGAGTATGGAACCTTTGAACGATATTCGAGGAAACTGGCAAACAGCAATTCCTAATAACGCTAAAGACTTTAGTGCTACGGCTTACTTTTTTGCGAAACGCTTATATGAAGAATTAAATGTACCTATTGGGATTATTCATTCCAGTTGGGGCGGAACTCCAGCTGAGGCTTGGACCAGCAAACCAAAATTAAAAACGTTAGGAGATTTTGATGCTGCTTTAGAGCAGGTTGATATTCAAAATCATCAGAAAACGATTGATAAGTGGTTTTCTAAATGGGATACAACAACCAAGCCAAATTCTAATGAAGATTGGAAATCTTTAAATTTTAAAGATTTAAAAGCGGCTGAAAAAGATTATAACGATTCTAATTGGTCTTATAAAATGCTGCCAGGCCGTTTCGATGACTTAAAGGAAGGTGAGATTGATGGTGCGATTTGGTTTCGTAAAAGTGTTTTTATCGATGATATAAGTTCCGATTATACACTAGAGCTTGGTGCCATTGATGATATGGATGCCACGTATATCAACGGACATTATGTAGGTGGATTTATGGGGCACGGACATTCTGGAACGAAGCGAAAATTTACAGTTCCGAAATCTATTTTAGTAAACGGAAAAAACACTATTGCGATACGAGCGATTGATGCTGGTGGTCCAGGGTCATTTTCTGGTGATATGATATTAAAAAACAAAAAAGGAAACCAAATCACTCTAAACGGCAATTGGAAATATAGACTTGTTGCAGAAATTCATAACAACCATTTTTATGTTTATGATTTGGAATCTACAGATTTTGCAGAACGCGCAACAATAACAAAAATGCATCCTAAAATACCAAGTGTATTGTATAATGCCATGATTCATCCGTTACAACCTTTTACTATAAAAGGTGCTATTTGGTATCAAGGCGAAGAAAATGTAGGTAGGGCAGAACAATACAAGCATTTGTTTCCTGCGATGATTGAAGATTGGCGTACTGAATGGAATTCCGATTTTCCATTTTATTTTACACAACTCGCTCCATATCAATACCATTCCAATAAAGACGTCAGGCTCGATAAATCCCAAAAATTGAGAGATGCGCAACGTCTCACTTTAAAAACCAGAAATACAGGAATGGCAGTGACATTAGATATTGGTAATTATAATAATATTCATCCATCCAACAAACAAGACGTCGGTTTCCGATTGGCAGGTTTGGCTTTGGATAATAATTACGGGAAGAATATTGTGTCCTCTGGACCATTGTATAAAAGTGTGAAAATTTCCGAAGATAAACTGATTATTGATTTTGATTTTAAAGGCAGTGGACTAAAGGCGAAAGGCAATTTGTACGGTTTTGAAATTGCGGGTGCAGATAAAAAATTTGTTATGGCTGAAGCCGAAATAGTAAATAATAAAATAGTTGTTAAAGCTCAAGGCGTTAACAACCCAATGTATGTGCGTTATGCTTGGAGAGATAAAGCAGTCCCAACACTTTTTAATATTGAAGGCTTACCTGCATCGTCGTTTACAACTCTTAATTAATATAATACCTTGATGAAGAAGAAGTATTTATTTATTCTATTAATTTTATTTTCTATTGTTTCAGTCGGATTTACTTATAATCACTATAAGCAAAACCACGCATTGTTGAAAGTGGAATCTAATGAGGGGATAGAAGACATAAATGTGAAAAACCGTAATAAAGCAGTGTTAGTAAAAACACTATTGCATAATAATTGGTTAAGTGTTCCTGAAATTTATAGAAGTTCTTATAAATCATTACGACACATTTTAATTTCTAAAATTGCGGACCGTACTAAAATTTCAGAAAATGAACTTATAAAAGTATCTGATGAAGAATTGTCTTCAACGGCTTTAGCTTACCGATTTATATTAGAATCTGACTTAAGAACACGTCAAGAGATCCAATTATTTTTACATACCGATTTAAAACAAACGGTTGTAACATTAAATGCTGAAAAAACTGATTATTCACTTTCAACATTAAAAAGTTTTTCAACTTATAAAAATTTGCAATTGGCTAACCAATGGTGGCTGCCTAAAAAAAATATGGCGTTAATTTCTAAAATGAATTCTGTTGATACTGACAACGGGTACTTTCAAGTTAAAGATGATCTTAGGCGTACTACAGAAGTTCTTAGAATTGTAAAAGCAGACGAAGCCGATTATAAATATCTAGGTGTATATCATAGCATGGTTTCTAAAAATCATTTTATGCTATACTTAGCAGGAAGTAATGATTTAAAGTCGTGGACACGAATTACAAATCTTGGAAACAGATCGCATCAGGGTGATATAAAAAAATGGGGAAATGGATACTTATTAGTTAATGAGGAAGATAAAGAAGAGGGTTCAAATAATATACAGGTTCGATTTTATGAATCTTATCAAAAATTAATTTTAAACCAGTCTGAAAAAGATATTTCATTAAGCAAATCATTTTCTCGTTTTGCTGAGGGCACACCTGATATTAGAGAAATAATAGGAGGAACTCCAGAAGAATCACATTTACTCATAGGGTTTCATTATTATAACAAAGGCGATGTAGATTATCAGGCAATAGGCATTTTAAAAGATTTTAAAGATTGGAAAGCCTGGAAAGATGAACTCACAAACAAAAATATTATTGCTATGGGTTTTAAAGGTAATATTGGTGGGCGTTATAGTTTTAATAATTTAGGACAATCATTTCTTTTACAAGAAGCACAGATAAAAAAGAACGATTTTAGTACTTGGAAACTTTTAATTGGTGATGGCGCTTTTTACACAGAGTTAGATTTAAAGACTCCTAATAAATCAACCTCTTTTGCAAATCCGAGTATAACCTCAATTGAAGATGGTAAATTAGTAATCTCAACATTTTTACCGTCTGAAGGTAATAGTCATCGTGAAAACGGACAGTTGATTTACACCGTCAACCCATAAATTGAAAAAGACTAAAAGGGAATTGCGATGAGTTAATTACTACCTAAGACTGTCAATTCCAGATCTCTTAGAAGTTTAAAATGCTATCCGTTTCATGCCGTGAATTTTCATAGTTACTTACTAAAGACCATTAAAGATACAACGGGTTATAACGTAGAAATATATTGAGTATTCAAGCAATTACAATAGCGTATTTAGATTATAAATGTTTTGGTATTTTTTTTAAAACCTCATTAAACGTATGCGGAAAATCATCACCAATTAACTTTTTGTATCTATAGTTAAAATTATTAAAGTGTTTTTTAGCTTTCTCTATCATGCCCATCTTATTATACGCATGCATTCTATAATAGAATGCCATTTCACTAATAGAATCAATATTGTATAGTATATCAGTTAAACCAATTACAGAAGTATAGTTTTTTTCCTTATAAAAGCGTTTCAGTTGGTTAGGAATTATTTCTAATATTTCATATTCGAAATTTTCTTTTATTTTATCAAAACATTCATCATTAATAGCTTTTAAAAATTTTCCTGATCGTGCTAATTTTACAAATTTGGTAAGAGAATTAGTGTCTAGAGAGTCCTGTTTTACAAGGTTCAGTTGTGTGTTGAAATCAAAATAATCACAGTGAAAAGCATCTCCAAACTCCATATAAAAGTGGCCATAAGAGTATATAACTTCAATATCACTTAATTCTCTCAGAATATTTCGTAATTGATTGAGAGTAACGTTTTTTAAATTTTTTGCTTTTTGTGGAGTACTATCTGGCCAAAGCGTGGTATGCAATTTTTCAGAAGTGACTCCTGTCTGCTCGTCTTTTTTACTATTAAAAAATAGATATAAAAAGAGCTGTCTTATTTTTGGACTAAACATATAAGATATGTCTTTCCCGTTTTTGTCAAAGACTGTAAAATCACCAAATACAGATACAAAATTTGGTGTTTTTGTCGGGGTTTTATCCGCTACACTAAAATTCTCAATAATTTTTACTTGGTCTGAAATGATTTCTTTCTGTTTCTTCTTTCTTTTTAAAAAGTAAATAGCAATTAATAAAATAGGAATACAAATAAGTAAAATAATAATTACTAAATTTTTACTAGTGCTTTTTTTATTTTCTGCTTTATAAATAACTGCTTTTGAAACAGGTGGTGCATTTATAGAATAAATATTGACTTTGTTGGATCCGTCGAGTTCAAATTCTTGAGCAACGCAAAACAGTTCTTCAGTTTGTTTGTTATAATATAAATTAGCATTTGTTCTAATGCGCTCTGAGACCATAGGAATAGAGTCCCCCAATATTTGGTAGTCGCCATTTTTTATATCGTATTTATATAATTGAAGATGCGTTGCTGCAATATATTCAGGATAAGATAGCGTATAAAATGCTGTAGAATCTGTGGTTAAAACCATGTTACGACTCGAAACCATATTGGTGTCTTCTCGTTTAACATCCCAAAGCTTTTTAATGGTTTTTGTTTCAAGATTGACCTTGTAACAATCGTAATAATAAGTTTTTCCAATACTCGGATCTCCGGTTTTATTACCCATGCCACCGAATAATAAAATTTCAGTGTCTTTAATTTTTGTGGACCCAGAAAAATATCTCGGACTAATAGTATCGCCTTTAAAACGTTGTAAATTCCATTTATTGGTAGTTAAATTAAATGTATTGAAATTGTTAGTTAATTTTTGATTTCCAAAACCACCAAAAATAATTAACTCATCTTCACTCTTATTAAAAATGGCATTATGATGATGCCGTTGTGTAGGTAATTGCTCTGTACTATTTACTCGCCAGACCAAACTATCCAAATCGATATGAGCAACTGTAGCTCCGTTGTCAGCTACATCATTGACCTCATAAACATATAGTTTGTTGGCATCACAATCTAGAATACTTGTGCCTAAACGCATTGGTACAGGCAACTTGTTTTTCAGTAATTTTTTAATGGTGTCTTCTTTTCTAAAATCATAAACCGTGAGTGCATCATCTTTTAGAAAAACAAATTTTTGATTCTTTTCATCGTAAGTCACAGAAATCACTTTTTTTGATGTAAAAGAATATCTATGCTTCCAGTAATATGAGTTGCTTATCAGCCAATTAGCGTGTAATATTTTGCCATAACGTTTGCCATTCTCATCAAAAACTTCTTCACCGCTGCTCTCATTAAAATTGAACACATAATTTTCACCGCCATTTTCAATGTGTAAATTTTTTATACTCATTGAAGGTACTTCAATTACATTTTGATGTTTACCAAAATAGATTTCTGGTACAATACTGTTTTGAAACACACACTCTTCATACAGGTAACTTTTATTGTTGACTATAAGTTCGATGTTGTTTTCATTAGAATTAAAATGAATAGTAATATCGATCCAGCGTTTCGATCCTAAACGTTCGGCTTCAATCGGAATTGTAAAAATATTCTTTACAGCATCTAAATTAAATTTTATCTGTCCAGAATTGGGTGAAGTATTAATATAAGATATTGAATAAGAATTTTCACTTTCTTTATTTTTAATAGAAGAAATGTAACCAAAACTTAACGGATCGTTTATAGATAAACTAAATTTAAAACTAAACGCTCCTGTAAACTTTGGTTGGTTGTATTCAAATACATTATAAGAGGTTCTATTAGAAATTAAATTATCATTAGAATTAAATTCTATGCCTTGAGCGATTAATAAGGATGGAAATAAAACAGATGTAATGAGTAATATTCTAAATAGAATTTTGCACATTGAAAAATATTATTAGGGGTTTTTTTTTAAGAGTGAACGAAGTTAATTAAATATTATTTAACATAATAAAATATTTAGTCTCATAATTATTAATTATTGATTTTTTGTCAATTTTTTAAAAAAGGACAACGAAAATACCTTTAAATATTATGGATTTGACAAATGTTTTTCAAGCAAAAGACGCTATCTTTAAACAGAAAAGTAGTTATTATTTCTAAATTGTAACGAACGAATTTCCAACTAAATTTACCCAAACTAATGACCACTCGCTTAAGTCAAAATTTCCTCACAAATACTCTTAAATTTATATTATCGATAGGAGTATTTTTATTATTTATTTCAAATTCTGAAGCACAAAATTCAAATCGAAACGAACAAAACTTACAAGTTAAAATAGATAGCATTCTGTCACTTTTAACTTTAGAAGAAAAAGTAGCGATGTGCCATGCACAATCGAAATTTAGCTCGCCAGGAGTTCCTCGACTTGGCATTCCTGAATTATGGATGTCCGATGGTCCTCACGGTATTAGAGCAGAAATGAATTGGGATAATTGAGATTATGCCAATTGGACAAATGATTACATTACCGCCTTTCCGGCCTTAACGTGTTTAGCGGCTACTTTTAATCCAGAGTTATCCAAAGCTTATGGAGTTTGTTTAGGTGAAGAGGCACGTTATAGAAAAAAAGATGTGTTATTAGGCCCTGGGGTCAATATATACAGAACACCATTGAATGGTCGAAATTTTGAATATATGGGAGAGGATCCGTTTTTGGCCTCAACGCTAGTGGTGCCATATATACACGGCATTCAGAACAATGGTGTTGCGGCTTGTGTTAAGCATTATGCGCTTAATAATCAAGAACATTGGCGAGGTCATATTAATGTTGAAGTCAGTGACCGAGCATTGCACGAAATTTATTTGCCAGCCTTTAAAGCAGCTGTGCAAGAAGGAAAGGCGTGGTCTATAATGGGAGCTTATAATAAATTTAGAGGTGAGCATTGTTGCCACAACGATATTTTACTTAATGATATTTTGAAAAATAGATGGAACTTTGATGGAGTAGTAATTTCAGATTGGGGAGGTACTCACGATGTTACAGAAGCGATTTATAATGGATTAGACATTGAAATGGGCACCCCTTCACATGATAATCTACCAAAACGTTTAGCCTACAATAATAATTTTTTGGCCAAACCCTTTTTAGATAAAATAGTTAATGGTGAAGTAGACGAAAGTATTTTAAATGATAAAGTGAGGAGAATATTGCGATTAATGTATAGAACTTCGTTAGATAAAAATCGTCCGTTTGGCAGTATTAACAATCAGGCACATTTAGATACCGCATACAATGTGGCTACAGAAGGTATAGTGTTGCTGCAAAATAACAACGATTTTTTACCAATTGATGTTTCAACTAAAATGACAATTGCAGTAATCGGTGAAAACGCTACAAAATCGATGACCATTGGAGGAGGTTCTTCAGAATTAAAAGTAGCAAACGAAATATCACCACTCGAAGGTTTGCAAAAACAATATGCAAATGCTGAAATTATGCATTCTGCAGGATATACTTCAGATGATAATGATAAAAGAAATAGCGAATTGAAGATAGAAGCATTATCAATAGCAGAAAAAGCAGATGTTGTATTATTTTTTGGAGGTCTTAACAAAAATCACTCTCAAGATAGTGAGGGTGCAGATAGACAACATTATAATCTTCCTTATAACCAAGACGAATTAATTGAAGCAATTGCCAAGATTAATAAAAATATAGCCGTTGTTTTAATTAGTGGAAATGCCGTTAGTATGCCGTGGCAGTCTAAGGTAAAATCCATTGTGCAAGGATGGTATTTGGGTAGTGAAGCAGGGCATGCTTTGGCTTCTGTTCTAAGTGGGGAGGTTAACCCTTCAGGAAAATTGCCATTTTCGTTTCCAAAGAAATTGTCTGATAATGCTGCTCATTTTTATGGTGAATTGTCTTATCCTGGTAATGGAGAAACTCAATACTATAAAGAAGATATTTTAGTGGGTTACCGTTGGCACGATACTAAAAATATAGATCCTCTTTTTGCATTTGGTCATGGTTTATCATATACAACATTTAAGCAATACGACATAAAAACAGATAAGAAATCGTATCAAGTTGGAGATACTATCAACGTGAGTTCAACGTTAAAAAACATTGGAAATTCTGAGGGTGCAGAAGTGGTACAAGTTTATGTCGGTAAGGTAAATTCTAAAATAAATAGAGCTGTAAAAGAATTAAAAGGATTCAAAAAAGTAAACCTTATACCTGGTGAAACTAAAAAAATAGACCTAAAACTCGATGTTGATAATCTCGCCTTCTACGATGAATCTATTTCAGATTGGAAGATCGAAAAAGGCGATTATATCATTTATGTAGGAAATGCTTCTGATGCTATTGCAAAAGAAATTAAAATAACAATTCAATAAGGCTATTGTTTTATAACCTTATAACTATTAGTTTTATTCGTTAACATGTCTGTCATTCTCACGATATAAATGCCATTAGGCAGACTAGACATGTTTATTGTTTTAGACGGTGTTGTGATTACAGGTCGTCCAAGAAAATCAATTATAGTTGTTGTTAAATTGTTCTCATATTTAATATTCAATTCTGAGGTTACCGGATTTGGAAATACTGAAATTGTCATATTTTCAATGACCGGATTAACTCCTAGTGTTATTTCTGAAGCAGAAGCGGTAACAGATTTTAGTTGAATAGGGCTCTCGAAAGTATGAGTGATTTGGTTGTTGTCTGTATCTTCATCTTCGTAACTATTCCAAATATCTGAATCATTTTTAATTTGTAAAACTGCGTTCTCGTGTGTTATATTTCCTAAATCAACATCGTCATAATAATAAATAATTTCACCTGTAAAATCGTTTACAGCTGAGTTAAAATTAAAAACTCTTGCCATACTCTCATTAGGTGCGGAACCTAGAGCATCCAAAGACCTCGTTAACATATTATCTGCAACCAATGTGTAATCTACATTAGGTTTTAACTTTAATCCTTTTAAGTTTAACGAGCCATTGGCTTTGATAGTAATTTGACCACCATTTTCTAATTGAAGTACGTTGGGGTTGGTATTATCGCTCCCATAGCCAGGTGAGTTGCCATTGTCATTATTACCACCACTTTCAATATTTAATGCGTTTAATATCCCAACCACATCCATTGTGTTGCCAAGATCATAAAAATCAACAGCAATGAAATTAGGAAATTTATTTTTTTCGTCTTGGCATTGCATGACATGATTTATAAAAAATGGATTTGAATTAGCCATTTGAGCTTCAGTTGTATTTGCCGTACCTGTACCTGAAGTAACAAAATGATTAAAAACGAATAATCCATTTAAAGGATTCCCTCGGTTGTAATCACAATTTACTGTTCCATAATTAATTTCTACCGCATAATCCCAAATATGATGGTACCAATCTTGCCCTACACCAGCATTATTTACTTCATTAAAAATCACTAAACGCTTATCGGTATCTATCATGGTTTGTAATGATGGCCAAGTCGTAAGCCTGTTTTGAGTATGGAGATAATCCATTAAACCAGCCTGTGTAAAATCTGTTTCAATAGCATTAGCGCTTACAGCAGGGTCATTCTGGAAAATTATGGTAACAATTTCATTCGGATTATTATCTAAGAAATTTTTTATGGCCTCTAAAGAAGTCGATAAAGGTTCTGATCCTAAGAAAGGAAAACCATGATAGGTAACGGTAGTACCTCCGTTATCATAAACATCAATCATCAAACCGCGAACGCCATCGTTGAGTTGAGTCGCAATATTATTGTTTTGATTAGGTAGAATAAAGCCGTCTTGTCCAGAATTAAATGAATTATGCGTGGTCAAATAAGCCACTTCATTATATCTTTTATTACAGCTATATACAGAACCGTTACACTGACTGTATACACTGAAACTAAAAAATATCTGTAAGATAAAACCAATTAAAAAAGTGGTCTTTATATTATGATTATTAAGACTCATTTTTTACTTTTTAATGACTTTATAACTGTTTTGCTTATTAGTGGTAGTTTCTGTTGTTTGGAGAACATAAACACCTGTAGGCATGGTGCTCATGTCTATCGTTTTAGATTCTGTCTCTAATAATAATCTTCCAGAAAAATCAAACATTTTTGTTTTTAAATCACCATTATAGTCTAGATTTATAATAGATTTTACAGGATTAGGATATATATTAATATTCATTTCTTCTGTTAAAGTATCAACGCTCAACGTCGTTGCTGACGCCGATGCTGTAACCGATTTAAGTTGTATAGGATTGCTAAATGTATAAGTTACCTTATTGTTATTACTGTCTTCATCCGTATAAGACGACCATGTGTCAGTATCGTCTTTTATTTGTAAAACGGCGTCTTCATGTGTAATGTTTCCTAAATCAACATCATCGTAATAGTATCTAATTGTACCTGTAAAACCTGAAGTCGCTGAGGCAAAATTAAAAACTCTTGCCATGCTTTCATTTGGTGCTGTGCCTATCGCCGTTAAAGATCTGGTAGCGATATTATTGTTGTCTAATGTGAAATCTACGCTTGGGGTTAATCTTAAACCTTTCAAATTTAAGGAAGCATTGGCTTTTACAAATATTTGTCCACCATTTTCGAGTTGGAGAATTTTAGGATTGGTATTATCACTTCCGTTTCCCGAAGGGTTGCCTCCATCTGGTGGGTTTCCATTGTCAGATAAATCCTCAATAGGAAAAAAACTAAAATTAACTAATTCTAATTCATTAGTATTTGTAATGTTAAACGTACTTCCCGAATTTTTACCTATAAATGAAATTGTAGAAGATCTTCCATAGCCAGGATAGGTAGAAAGTGTAAAAATAATTTTATTACCAGAAACTTGAGCGGCTGTTATCGTCGCAGAACCAACATTTCTCAAAGTATAATCTTGTTGAATTCTATTAAGTAAGGTAACATTATCTGTAGTGTTTAATTGCAACGGCATATCAGTTTCAATTTCCAATGAAGTTGGACTCATAAGTTTTGCTGAAATAACCATTGGTGCATCTATATTTGATGGGAAACTTTCTCCATAAATATCACGTTTAACTAGAGGATAAATTCTGTTGGCAAATTTTTCATATCCGTTGATGTATGGATAATGACAATTATCATTATGTAAAGTCATGCCCGTAGTTGGCATAATAGAAATAGTGGCATCATTTAACGCTAAAAGACGTTGTGCTTCTTTAATTTTTAAACGTCCTCCGGATGTTGTACCACAATCGCAATCTCTTGTTTGAAACATGTAGAAATGCTCTATATTCGGATAGTCGTTTAGCCAGTCAGCTTTAAGATCATTAAAAAGGTTAACATAACTTTGAGTGGCTAAACCCGTTCCAAAGGAATTTGCTTCACCTTGCGACCATAATATAGCACGTACATTGTTTTTTAATCCTGTTTTGTTCAAACGGTAGTACATTCTACCATAGTTTGAAGCTGTTGAAGTTGAATAATCATTAGGTGCTTGAAAAAATTCAATAGGTTGTCCACCATGAGCACCATTAAAAATAGCAATTGGAATTTGTAAATCGTCCATAAGCATACGAGCTAATTTTAAGCCCCATTGGCCAGCATTACCATCTATATCCTTATGTCTGTCGCCTTCTGCATAAAACCAATTATCATTATTTTGCAAATTACCTCCATTTTCCGTTCCACTAGCATAAACTCTTAGAAAGGGACTTTGGTTGGCATTGGCACTTCCATTTCTTGAATTTGCTTCAGCATTAGATTGTCCTTGTACAATAAATACGTCTCCGGCAACAACTTCAGAGGCTTGCCTAATTGGTGTTGGGTTTCCGGCTGTTATTCCGTTTATGGTTATCGTATAATTTGCTAACTCAGAAGCAATAGTGGCATCAATATTAAAAGCAGCTGTGTTCCCGCTGTAATTAAGGGGCTCAGTCACTGAACTATAAGCAACATTATTTCGTAAAATAACCACTTGAATAGCATCATAATTAATACCAGAACTATTAACATTTCCTGCAACGGTAACCGTTCCTAAGTTTGTTGTAAGATCTCTAGCAACCAATTGTTTATTAATGGGTACCGTATTAAACGTGACTTGTCCAAAAGAAAATAGACATAGATTAAGTAGTAAAATGGACAGTAAGTGTTTCATCATTTTTAATTTCTTTAAGGACAATTCTTATTAGGGTAGTTGTTTTATTTAAATAAAAAACCCCACCAAAAAAAGGAGGCAGGGTTAATTTCGCTATTATCAATTTAGGGAAGATTAATTTCTTCTAATCATTTGCTTTAATTCTTCAATTTCTGCTTGTTGCTCTTTAATAGCATTGATAAGTACAGGAATTAAACCTTGGTAGTTTACAGAAAGTGTACCTTCTGCGTTATTAGCTTCTTTTACTAATTGAGGAAAAACGGCTTGAACATCTTGTGCTAATAAACCAATTTTTTGCTCAGTAGTGTTCTTTTTCATTACATAACTCTTACCGTCAATTTGTAATAATTTTGCAACAGTACTACCTAAAGACATGATATTAGATTTTAAGCGCATATCTGAATTTACAGTGACATCACCAGCAAAAACTGCAGAACCGTCAGTGTTAACAACAAATGCATCAGACTGATTGTCTCCATCTGAACCGTTTCCAATTACAAAAGCAGCATCTGTAGTAGCATTGAATGTACCAAAAGCAACTCCGCCTGATGCACTAGCCGTTGTACCATTACCCATAGCAAAAGAATGATCTCCTGAAGCCGTTGTAGCATGACCCATTACAGCAGAACCATTACCGGTAGCTTTTGTTCTCCAGCCAAATGCAACTTGACCAGCATTACCACCATCAAGTCCAAAAGGACCAACTCCTTCTAAACTACCAGCATGCGCTAATATACCAACAGCGATAGATCCGCCACCGACAGCTCTAGTTCTTTCTCCTGCAGTAAAAGAACCCCAGCCTAAAGCACCATATCCAGCACTAACCATTCTTGCTCCGCCACCGCGACCACCTACAGAGGCTAAGCTTCCATCCGCATCCGAGAAAGTTAAATCAATAGAGCGATCACCAATATTGTTAAAATACGAATTTGAGTTACCATTACCACTCCTAGAGCCTTCATAGGTATGTGATTTATAAATTTTAGAACCAGCTGGTTGTTGATAATTAGGACTGTTAACATCTTGATCTATCACATATCTTATAACACCTTCATCAAACTCATTTTGAGCATCTGTAGTGTTAGAAAAAGTAAAGGCAAATGCCGCGGTTAATAATAAAGTAAATTTTCTCATTGTTTAATTATTTTAAAATTATTAGTATTGGTTTTGTTTGTATTGGTTATTTGTAAAATGTAAAGACCTTTAGCGAAAGAAGAAAAATCAATAGTCTTTTGATTTGTCTTTAGCACTTGTTGACCTAATTGATTTGTAATAGTCACTTCTACAGCATTTTTATGTTCAATGTTAATCTCATTGACAACCGGATTAGGATACACCTTAAATAATTCAGTATCTGAAATCGA
The DNA here is from genome assembly GCF_030407435.1 of Winogradskyella bathintestinalis. Taxonomy (GTDB): domain Bacteria; phylum Bacteroidota; class Bacteroidia; order Flavobacteriales; family Flavobacteriaceae; genus Winogradskyella; species Winogradskyella bathintestinalis. Next base: position 767,883 of record NZ_JASDDK010000002.1, on the reverse strand, counting down.
CTCTACCGTTAGCGTTGCAGAGGCGGAAGATGCCGTTACCTGCGAAAAGTTTATAGCATTATCAATAACACTGGTTATCATATTGTCTGTCCCATCAGTGTCTGGGTAATTGGTCCAAGAGCCATCTTGGTTTAACTCCAACACCGCATCATCGTCAGCGATACCATTTTCGTCAGCATCATCGTAGTTAAAAACTATTGATCCTTGAAAATTAGTTACAGGATTCGTAAAGGAATATACACGATCCATACTTTCATTCGATCCAACTACTATAGCAGTAGCGGATTTGGTAAGTGTGTTTTCGGTAAGTTCATAACTACTAGAAGGAGTTATTGTTAAACCGTCCACATTTAAGCTTGCTGTTCCGTTAACTTGAATTTTAGCTCCAGAGGATATTGTAACCTCTTGAGCAGATATTAAAGAGAGCGAAACTAAACTTAAGGAAATAAGAAAAAATGTTTTTTTCATAAGCCACGAGTTTTAGTTGATTAATATGGATTGAAAGTACGCTGACACGATTAATATTTTAATTAATTGGCAATTAAGTCACGATTAATTTTTATAATAATTAATTAACTTGGTGAATTGTTTAGCTATTTAGTGTGGCTAATTATAATAGTGAAACAGGGCTTGAAACCGGTTTTGATATGCAAGTAATTATCCGTTTTTACTACGGTTGTCCTCGTTTTCATTTAAAATCAATAAAGGTGTAAACGTAATTAAATAACTGCAGTTAATGTTCTTATTATATTATATAGAACCGAGTTTAATCTTTTTATTGAGAAGGTTTCTAAATCATAAATTATTAAATTTAAAAAACGAAAAATGTAATATTTGTTTATTAATATTTAAGAATGAGAAACAACTATTATCATTTTTTTAAGAAGTTAAATCAACATTTACGTAAATTTATGAAGCACTTTTTTAGCATTACCGTTGTACTAATTTTTAATATAATTATCACCAATGCTCAAACGATAAATAAAAAAGCGAACTATCTTAATACCTCCTTGGATTTTGAAACACGGTCCTTAGATTTGGTGCAACAAATGACTTTGGAAGAAAAAATTGCGCAGCTCGGAAATAACGCTCCAGCAATTCCACGATTGGGTATTTTACCTTACAATTGGTGGAATGAAAGTTTGCACGGAGTGGCTAGGGCAGGGGTCGCTACTGTTTTCCCACAAGCTATAGGTATGGCCGCATCATTCGATTTAGATATGATGAAACAAGTAGCGGATATTATTAGTGATGAAGCACGTGCAAAACATCATGAAGCTTTACGGAATAAAGACTACGGCATGTATAAAGGTTTAACGTTCTGGTCTCCAAATATTAATATTTTTAGAGATCCTCGTTGGGGACGAGGTCATGAAACTTATGGTGAAGATCCTTACCTTACAGGGCAAATGGGAATGCAATTTGTTAAAGGGTTGCAAGGTGATGATCCTAAGTATTTAAAATTAGTGGCTACTGCTAAGCATTTTGCGGTTCATAGCGGTCCTGAAGCCGATAGACATTCATTTAATGTCGTGCCAAATACAAGAGACTTGTGGGAAACTTATTTGCCAGCATTCAAAGATTTAGTTGTCGATGCAAAAGCCTATTCAGTTATGGGAGCCTATAATCGTGTAGATGGTGAATCCGCTAGTGCTAGTTGGCTGTTGTTGGAAGACATACTTAGAAATAAATGGAAATTTGAAGGCTACGTGGTTTCGGATTGCGGAGCAATTAACGATATTCATGCTAACCACAAAATTGTTAGTACTGCGGAAGAATCTGCTGCTTTAGGCGTTAGAAAAGGTTGCGATCTTAATTGTGGAAGTGTTTATCAAGAGTCTCTAAAAAATGCGGTTGAGTTAGGTTTAATTGATGAGGAAGAAATTAATCGTTCTATTTATCGCTTAATATTGGCTAGAATGAAGCTTGGAATGTTCGATCCACCCGAAAATGTATCGTATGCCCAAATTCCTTATCATTTAAATGATAGTGAAACGCATGATATTATGGCCTTAAAAATGGCTCAGAAATCTATGACACTTTTAAAAAACGACGGCATTCTACCATTAAATAAAAAGAAAATTAAACATATTGCTGTTGTTGGACCGAACGCAGATAATATTGAAGTTTTACGTGCTAACTATTATGGAGAAGCATCTCATCCTGTAACGGTGATTGAGGGGCTTAAAAGTAAATTAGGCAACAAAGCAAATGTAACTTATGCACAAGGGGTACCATTGGTAAGGCAAGATAGTAATAATCAAAATTTAGAATTGTCACCATCAACATTGAGCGATGTTAAAAATGCTGATGTCGCTATTTTTGTCGGCGGATTAGATGCTACATGGGAAGGTGAAGAAATGCAGGGGCGAACTAATATAGATGGTTTTTACAGTGGTGATCGTACTAAAATAGAGCTGCCCAAAATTCAACAGGAGGCCCTAAAAGCTATGATAGCAACGGGAACTCCTGTCGTCTTTGTTTTAATGGCAGGAAGTTCTGTAGCTTTAGAAGGCTTAGATAAAGAATTAAAGGCTGTTTTAATGGGATGGTATCCTGGGCAAAGAGGAGGCGATGCCATTGCTGATGTGCTTTTTGGTGATTACAATCCGGCAGGACGTCTGCCTGTTACTTTCTACTCATCTACCACAGAGTTGCCCGATTTTAAGGATTATAATATGCGAGCGGGCAAAGGTTTTACATATCGATATTACCAAGGTAAAGCCCTCTATCCATTTGGTCATGGATTAAGTTATACTAATTTTGAATATTCAAATTTAAAAATTGATAAGCCTAATTTAGGAATGGATGATGAATTAACCGTGTCGGTTAATGTTAAAAATACAGGTAAAATGGATGGTGACGAAGTTGTTCAATTATATATCAAAGACTTAAAATCAGATTTATGGATGCCAATTAAAAAACTCCGTAAATTTGAACGAATTTCACTAAATAAGAAAACGGAAAAAACGGTGGTATTTAAATTAAATGTCGAAAAGGATTTGCGCTATTATGATGCCACGCAACGTAAATATAAGGTTGAACCCGGGAAATTTGAAATCCAAATTGGTACATCTAGTGCAGATATTAGAGTAAGAACCGTTGTAGAAGTGAAATAAATAAGAAAAACATAAATTATAATATATGGAATTATATCCTTTAAAATTCGAACCAGTTTATAGCTATAGGTTATGGGGTGGCAATAAATTAAAAACGGTACTTGGAAAACAGTACGATAAAGAAAGTATAGGGGAATCTTGGGAAATATCTGACATAGAAGATAATGAAACTCATGTTAGTAAAGGTGATCTAAAAGGTAAAACACTAAAGGAACTAATACGTCAGTTTAAAGGTGATTTCCTCGGTAATAGTGTTTATGAAAATTTTGGGAATGATTTTCCGCTGTTAATAAAATTTATAGACGCTAAGACGCCACTTTCTATTCAGGTACATCCAAGTAATGAATTAGCAAAAGAGCGTCATAATTCATTTGGAAAAAATGAAATGTGGTACATAATGCAAGCTGAGGAAGATGCGGAGTTAATTGTTGGGTTTAACCAGCAAGTAGAAAAAGAAAATTATGTTGCGCATCTCAATAATTCAACTTTGCCAGAAATATTAAATATTGAAAAGGTAAAAAAAGGAGATACCTTTTATATTCCTACAGGGAGAGTCCATGCTATTGGAGCAGGGGTGTTGTTAGCGGAGATTCAGCAAACTTCAAATGTAACATATCGTATTTATGATTATGATAGAGTGGATAGTAAAACTGGAGAAAAAAGAGAACTACACACGGAATTAGCACTTGATGCCATTGATTATAATTATCACGAAAATTATGAAACAGAATATACTACAAAAGTAAACGCCTCAAACACTTTAGTACATTCTCCATATTTTAAAACAAATATTTTAAATGTATCAGGCTCTGTAACTAAGGATTATTCAGATTTAGATTCGTTTGTCATTTACATGTGCGTGGATGGACATGTAGAAATTGAATGGGAAAACAAGTCCTTTCCACTTCAAAAAGGTGAAACCATATTATTTCCAGCGGTGATCAATAACTTGAAATTGGACGCTGAAGATGCAAATATTTTGGAAGTTTATTTATAATAACACATGCGTTATAAACTGAAATAGAAGACTTCTTTAAAAATCGCTCTCTGTTTAAGTTTAAATGAGCAAGTCTACATTTTTGCGTTCTAGAATTCAAAAAAAAAGGTTTCAAGAAATTGAAGCCTTTTTTATTGATTATAAAGTTGCTTTCCGCTATTAATATGGGGCACCTAATAATCGTAATATTACATAAGTTAATATTGTTATCAGCTTTACGTGCATCTAGTACAACTGTTTAATAACAAATTAAATGTTCATTTTAAAGGCGATATTTTATAAGAGACAGCGTGTCATAAAAAAGCAAACCATTTTCGCTTAAACCATTAACGATAAAAATATAATCGTTTGAAAAGTCATTTTTAGAAATATTAAAGTAGTATTCACCTTTTTTGTCAGTGCTAATTGCAGGTATCCAATCTATTTCTGTAAGTTGAAAACTTGCTTTATTAGTTATAGTACTAGGGGTTCTAAAATAATCGATTGCTTTATCAAACCCGGTTGAAACAATTAATTCGGTATATTTTTCTGTGTTTTCACTTTCGTATTTATGATTACCGTCTTTGAGATAAACCCTAACAGTACCACCAGATCCAGATGAACTACCTCCACCTGATTTATTGATCAATATTTCATCGACATATCTCATAGGGTAGGTTTTTAGTATATGAACGTCTGTACCTGCTTCCGTAAGCAAATCGTCTATATAAATTTCAGGAGGGTAAGTGTAATCAGGATTGATAGCTGTGGTAGAAAAGCCAAAGGTAACAGGTCCTCTTCCAAATGAAAAATAAGACGATGCCACAATATAACCTTTATTACTAAAATAGTTGAAGAGCGTTGCATCTCCTAAGGTCATATCTTCGCTGACTTTAGTGCCTTTGTAAAAATTTGCACCTCTAATCATATTATGTTTTTCAGCGAGATTTTCAGGCGGTTGATATGTGGGTGCGTCTTTACTCCCTTTTATAAGGACTTCATCAAGTTCAATATTATTTTTGAAATTAGATATAATACGGGCATCTACAATATCAGATGACTTGTTTGTATATGTATCAGGCAAAAGATATTTGTGATTTTTTTTAGTTTTAAGAGATTCTTTTAAGCTAATCTTTTCTGGTTTCTCTAATCGATCATTGTTGTGTATTAGTGAAAATTTTATTTTTGAATTCTTATAAATTAGTATGTTCTTAAAAGAGAATGTATCCTTAGCGATATTGCTTTTCGATAACATTCTATTATTATCAGATAGAATTCCTAAATCGAACCTTTTATTACTTTTAACTGAGCCATTTATGGTAAAGCCTGATTGAAATTTAAATTTTTCTTTGGGACTTATTTTTTTTATTTTTTCATCTAGAGAATATTTTAACCATCCTTGATTAAGCAGTAAAACATCTAAATCATTTCTGTAATTTGAGTTTTGTTTTTTAAGATAAAAACTCGGATCTTCAATAGGTCCCTTTAAGTATGGGGTCAGTAAAAATGCACTCTTAATATTTTGATAATTGGTAAATATTTTTGAGTTTTTAGGTAAAATTGAAACACTTAAATTCGCTGGTGTTGGTAAGTTTTCGGAATAGGTGGTCTGTATTTTAACGGAGATTGAATCTTGTGTCTCTTGCGTTTTTTCTAATAAAACAGAAGTGGCTTGATCGGGTTTGAAAATAAAAAATTTTCTTTCGGCAATTGGGTCATTGTTTTTAAATAATGTAGCAATGTTCACCCCATGAAGCAGTTTTGTTTTTTTGATATAGAATTCCTGCACCGTCTTTTGATTTAATGAGACAGCAAAAGCTTCACAGATATAATTGTTTCGATAAAATAACAGATTTAAATCGTCTTCGGTTAACGTAGGGATTGTTTTTTTATTGGTCGTAATGGTAACCTTCAATAAGTCATCATCTAAACTATTTACATTAAAAATGATTCCTTTAGAGTTTGCTTTTGGTATATCCTTTTTTCTAGTGGTGCTATTAATATTTAGAATTACCGAGTAGGTTTCATTTTCAGAATAATTGAATTCAACTTTGCTCATACCGAATCTATTTCCTGTAAAATTTTGCACCTCCAAACCTTTTGAATCTATGATTACTCCACTAAAAGCTTTTCCCTTACCGTTAATTAATGCTTTTATTCCAATAGTATTTTTAGCGTCTTCCAATAAATAACCACTTTCAGGAAATATTTGAATATCATAGCTATCTTCAGAAGGCCTAATTGTGGGCAACTTAGAATCTAAGTTTATAATTTCAATTTCCTGTAAGTAACAATTTTCGGTTCCGAAATTATTCATATAATTGGTAAAACCTTGGATGTAGTATTTACCACTTTCAAAATTTTTATCAATTAAAAAATCTCCAAAACCAATACCTTTTTCAGTTAAAAATACTTTGCTTTTTAAAACGTTGCCTTCTTGATTAAGTAAATTTACATTAAAATTAGTGGTATAATTAGACGGGAAATTATTATGATCTTTACCAACAAAAAATGTAAACCAAATAGACTGGTTAACGAAATATGTTGTTTTATTTAAATGCATATAGGCCTTTTCTCTGTATAAAGCGTCCTCTTGTATAGGTGTAACTACGGCATCTATAAAGTTTTGTTGAGCATAGATATCTTGAGTGAAAATTAACAGGAGAATTATATAGACTGTACTATTTTTCATTTTTTACAGTTTTTAGTAAGTTGTAATTATCAATATTTAATTTAGATTTGATACTGCTGTTCCATCCAATTAAATTTTGATAATCATTTCCTAAATTGGTGTCGTTATTTAGTCTTTTTATAGCTTTTTCTGCTTCTTTATATTGTTTTTCACAAAGGTTCTTTACATCGTCGTAACTGGTTTGACTTGTAATTTTATTTGTAATTTCTTGCTTATAATATTCATAAATATCAAACATTATATTTATATAAACGAGCTTGTTTTTGGTCCTGTTATTATTGTATAACGAAGACTTTCTGTCAAAAACGGTTGTAATTATAAATTCATTTTCATTATTTTTATTTTTAAATGCATCCAAAACATAAGAGAATTTCAGCAATGTTTTTTTTGATTTAGGAGCATCATGAGCGGTCACCTTAGTGACGTTAAGAGTACCTCTCGAAAGTACTTCGTTTTGACGACTTTTACCATATTCATTACCTTCTATTTGATTAATGTCTGCCCAAGAAAGTCGCTCATCTTGTTTCCATTCTATTATGGAAGGATTAATAAGTTTAATATAATTTTTTGGAATCTTATTATCGTAATTAATTAGATATCCATGATTTTTGAAATATTCAATAGACTTTTTTTCTTTTTCAGTTTTAGGAAATGGATTATTGAGTTCCCAAAATTGATTAGTGGACTGTAAAGCGATGAAAGTATCGTAATCATTATTAAAATTGATTTTTTCCGTAAAATAAGGTGCTGTAAATTTCGAGCCATAATCATAAAAATAGAGTAAACCATTCGATGTTATCAAACTCGTGTTGTAATTTTTGTGGTATTCAATTTTAAATTCAAATTCAAAATGTTGAATTTTATTCAAATCTATAGGGTTAAAGAGGATATTTAAATTAATGTTTTTAAATTCAATTTTTTGATTTTCGACTATAGACGAGAGTTTGCTAATTTCAGGATTACTACTAGTTAATTCAATTTTCTTTATAACTAGTCTACTTTTGTTAAATAAAATGGTGCCAGAAAATAAGTGATCATCTGTTTTTTTTGGTTTAAATGAGACTAATAAATCGCCTTCATCACAATAATTGCACATCTCTGATTTTAGATTGTAATTTCTTCTAATCGACGAGAACGACATATTGCCCGGATAATTCGGCAACATTTGTCTGCTTTTATTAAATAATTTGAAATCTTTTAAAATATCGGTGTTATTTAAACTGTAAAAAGAAAACTGTTTATTTTGACCAAATCGACCACTTTTTACAAGCAGTTCTGTAACTCCGTCCGATAGGTTCAGTTTACTATTGTAAAATGCTGCCACATGTTCTAACGGCCCGTTTTCATATGAAGAAATTAATGAATAGTAGGATTTGCTTTCTAAAATATTGTCATTTGATCTGTATTTTTTTATAACCTGAGAAAGTATATTAAAAAGGTAATCTTTATCGATTTTTGATGTAATTGTGACTTCGGTCAGTTCATAAGGTTTAGGTGATAAGAAAATGTTTTTGTTACCTTTTAAATATGAATAAGAGAAAGATTTAGTGTTATAGCCAATGTAACTGATTTCAATAGAGTCGATTGGAGTCTTTTCCTTAATCTCAAAAGTACCATCGCTATTTGTAATTGCGTATTTTTTGGAAGGAAATAATAAAATCGTAGCATATGGTAATGGGGTATTTGTAGATTCATCAAATAATACGCTTTTAATGTTTTCTTGTGAAAATCCAAAAAGAGAGAAGAAAAAGATGGCACACAGAAGGAGACTTTTCATAAAGAAAATTAAGTTTTATAATAATATTCACTAAAATAACTGTTTTTCAATTGATACACTTTTCTGATTGCTGTTATTAAAAACATCATTTATTCTATAATACTTGAGAGACTTACATAGTTTAATGGGTCTGAGCTTTTTAAAATATTGGTTTTATATTAATTGTATAATGATAAATAAAAAAAACCATACAAATTTTAAAATTTGCATGGTTTCATTAATAACGTTATTTAATGGTATTTCATTGAATTTTATTCATCCAATAACAAATTTAATGTCACTGTAATATTATCGCGTGTAGCTTTACTAAACGGACAAACTTCATGTGCTTTTTCAACTAAATCTTCACCAGTTTTTAAATCTACTCCAGGAATATAGCAATCTAATGTAGCTTCTAAAAAATAACCATCATCATCCTTACAAAATCCTATTACAGCAGTTACAGTTAATGCTTCGTTGTCTATATCAATCCCTTCGTTTTTAGCAACGGATTGTATTGATCCTCCAAAACATGCGGCATAAGCAGCACCAAATAGTTGTTCAGGATTGGTGCCATTTCCACCTTCGCCTCCCATTGATTTTGGTACGGATAGATTATGATCTAAAGGACCATCCTCCGATTTTATGTGACCTGCTCTTCCTCCGTTAGCTATTGTAGTTGCTTCATATAATGTTTTCATTGTCTTTTGGTTTTGGTGTTAATGAACTAAATATACTACCATACCATATTTTAATGAAATCTACGGTCTTAAAATTCTCATAAATTTGAAATCCTTTATGACCTATTAAATTAATTTTTTGAAATTATATTAATAAAAATTATAGTCACTTAAAACTCGCGTGTTTGAAAAACGTGTAATTGCCTTGTTAATCATTATTATCTTTTTTTCGCTCAGCACGTCGTTCTTCACGTCGCTTTTTTCGTAATTCTTTCTTTTCTTCTGCAGTAAGATCATTGTTCTCTTCGCTATCTTTAAAGGCATCTTTATATTCTATGCTTTCGTCTGTTTCGCCTCTAAAGGCTTTGATCCATCCGTTTTTGAAAATACCACCTACTGTAGGCCATATTCCAGCTTCAAGATTATTAAGGTCACCTTCGATCGGTACTTCTGTAGCAATTGTGTTTGTACTTTTGTTTTTTAATATGAATTTAAAGAAACTAGTAAAACCTTCCCATAAAGTTTCTAAAAAACCATCTTCTTTGCCAATCATGGTGGTCTTAGTTAGTAGCGGTTTTATGTATCCTTTCATATAACCATCTGCTATAGCTATTTCGCTAAATACTTCAAATGTGCCTGTTTCAAAATCTAATCCAGCATAATAGCTTGTAAGATCGTTAAGCGCTGTGGCTTCTGCTTTTTCTAATGAAAATGAGATATCCATATCAGGAATTTCTTTGAAAAGGTTCATACTACCATCTAGTTTTACATTTCCATTGCCGAAAGACACCGCAGTAGCTGTAATCGGTGATGGTAAAATGCGTTCTTTTTCAATAACGTTGCGTAAGTTATTTGCGGTTAGATAGAGTTGGTTAAATTGTAAATCTATATTTGGTTCTGCCGCTAAACCAACCATAGCGATTTTGCCATTAACAACTTCAAAATGGTTAATTTCTAATGGAACAAGCTCATCTAAAGCTTGTGTCCAATCTTCTACGTCAGCGTCACCTTCCGTAGGTGTGGTTTGTTGATCTTCTATAACATAGATAATTTCAGGAGTAGTCATTACAATCTCTGCCACAACAGCACCATTAAAAAGTGCGTTCCATTCTACCGAAATATCTGTTTTAGGAAAATTTAAAAATGGTACCTGTGTTTCTGCATCTACCTTATTTAAATACAAACCATTTATAATATAAGCTCCTCTATAGAGCGATATATCAATATCTTCTACTTGCCCATAAAAGCCTGGAATGTCTGCCAAAACTTCATTAATGTAATCTTTTGCCCAATACGGTAGATATATTCTACCGGCAATTAGTAATAGTAAAAGAGCTAGTGGAATTATAACTCGCTTTCTTTTATAAAATGGTTGTTTTTTCTGTTTTGACATTGTACATGTATTAAGAGATACGTAATTAGAAATTAGACTGTATAAATAAAGTTATAAATTTAAAATTTAAACCAATCATCATCTCTAAGTACAGCTAAATCTGTGAAATAAAAAAAATGATCCTGAGAGAATTTTTAACGCTTATTTTTAAACTACAAGAGCTTTATACAAAAGGATTTTAATTTCTTTTAGCAAAGGGGTCTATAGAAATTCCCACTTGAAAGTAGCCCGTTGCGTTCTGATTATTTTTATAAATAAAATCTTGTGTCGGTTCTCCCTTTTCGGTTAAACGGTTACTGATAAAATTTTGAAGCCCCCCTTGTAATGTGGTTATTAAATAATCATTTAAGCGGTGTTCGTAAATAATTCCAGATTTTATTTCTAATTGACTGTATTCAAAAACTTCCGCAAAATCAGGGTTATCTACGTTGACATAAAATCCGGTGCTGCCAAAACTACTTCCTATTGAAAAACGGCCGTTGTCTCCAACAAAGCGTCTTAATAATAAACGCTGAGGCAGAATAAAATCTAATTCCCATTTTGAATTTTTAAACCTATGGCTGTAAGAAAATGTTGGAAAAAATGGAATTTGTGAGGTTGGGTCAACAAAAACAATACCACCTAAAGTCATAGTGGTGCGCTCAGTTCGCTTCATAATAAAGGATAAGCCAATTAAACCTTTAATGCGTTCAAACCCATTATCATTTCCATCTACAATTAAAGATGCATTATAGATTACAGGCTTTTTAAAAAGGGTAGAGAAGTAGGTAGAACTCAATGCGGTTGAAAAATTATGGAAATTTACGATACCATTTTGTTCAAAGACGGTCACATCGGTAGTTTCAATATTATCGAATTTAAATTCTGAAAATTGATAATTAATCGAACCCGTTAAACCCCACTTTCTGGTTTTATATATCGGTATGTTGGCAGAGGCATTAAAATTGCGCTGCGATTTTATGTCTCCTTCTTGAAATGTTTCATCAAAAAATTCGGAATCAAAATTTCGTGATAAACTTTGATCATATTCAAAATTTAAAATTCTTGTTCTGGGAAATTTTTCTTTAATTCCCATTATAGATTTTTGTTTTAAAGAATCTGATTTATCTTGAGCACTGGCAACGGAAGAGAAGCCTATAATAACTATTAAAATTAGCGTTTTAATCATGTTTTAGTATGTTGTTATTTAATGTTTGGGTATTAGGAATGTGATACTTGTTGCTTTAATTCATTTAATTGGTTTTCTTTAAAAACCATTGTTCTATGTGGAAATGGTATAGAAACACCTTCTTTGTCAAAGCGTTTTTTAACGCTTTCGTATAAGTCGCATTTCATGGCAAAGGCATCAGCAAAGTTACTCGCCCAAGCCCAAGCTCGTAATGTTACAGCAGAATCATCTAGCGCAATAACCCGGATAATTACTTTCTTTACGTTGTTATATTTATCTAATTCACTTCTATTATCTATTAGGTTTGGATGGTTTTCACATTCTTCTCGCAAAATGTGTTTGGCTTTGTCAATATCGCTATCATACGAAATTCCTATTTCAATCCATTGGCAGCACATGCGTTCACCTAAATCATAATTAATTAATTTTTCTTTGTTGATGACTGAATTCGGAATTACAATCATTTTGTTCTCGTAGTTTCTAATAATGGTGTGGCGTAATGTAATATCTGTAACGGTTCCTACCATTGTGCTATCTAACTTAATAATGTCTCCGATCTTGAAAGGCTTAAATGTAATTATGAATATGCCACCAACAAGATTAGAGAGTGCTTCCTGTGAAGCTACACCTGCAATTACAGCAACAACTCCTGCTCCACCTAACGCTGTGGCGGCAAAACTTCGCATAGACTCAAAAGCAATTAAAATTAATAAACCACCAATAAAATAAACCGCAAAAATGGCGATGTACCTTATAAATTTTAAACTTGTGGTGTCTTCATTGTCACTAATTTTTTTATTAATACTTCGCTTAAACCAAGTCTGCACAATCGAAGCCGTGACTAAGGTTAAAACAGCAACTATGCCTAAATACAGTACTAATAAAAAGTTGTTTGAGGCCACTTTGTATTGTGCCTTATCGATAAAAATAAAAGCTAAGGCCATGATGCCTAAAACAATCCAGAGGGCATTAAGAATTTTTTGGGTTAAATGTATGGTTGTTGGTTCTTCGCTAGGAAATTTTCGTCGATACCGCTTTTCTAAAAATTGGTGAAGCTTTTTTGTTATTAGGCGTAATATTAAAACAACACCAATAACAATTAAAGCGTAGACTATAGCTTGTTTGTGCGTATTGAAAAATTCAGTCATATATTAAATTATTGGATGGTAGTGAGGTGTAATGTTAATGTAATTATGGCCGCGATAAGCCATCGAGTTAGTGTTAGCATTTCTTTGAATTATAATTTGGTTTTATGGTTCAGAATTAAAAGAACTAATGCGATTAAAAAAATAGAATTATCGGTTTTTCCAATTTTCTATAAGTTGTTTACTCTCTTTTTGGTAATATTCTATAAATTGGATTAAATCCTTTAATTGTTCATTAAATTCTTTTGTATCGGTGGTACGATTATCTAGAATTTCTTTAATTACATCATTGTAAGCGGTTAGCCCTTCAATACTTTCAGATAATGTATTTTTCCATTGTCCAAGTCTCGTGTGAAAATAGCGTTTACGGTCACCAAGTTTTGTTTTGTAACCAATGCGTTTTAACATGAGTAAATTATTAATGGCATTGCTCGTGGCGCTTTTGCTTAATAATAAAGCCTCTCGAATATCATCGAATGAAAGTTCTGTATTATCAGCAACGGTGAGTAGTGCGTCCACCCGAGATGATGCCGGCGAGAGACCCATACTCTCTTGGATGACTCCCAAGCTCTCAATTAGTTCTTTTTGCTTATCAGTTAATTTGTTATCCATATCTTGGACAAATATAAAGTTTTTTTAGTTCTAATGTAAAAGAACTAAAAATTTTAATGCGTTATGCCTTATTATTATAGGAATAATAAGTTTATAATAAAAGGAATACTTTTATAAAACAATAGTAATCACTTAAGGTATTTATTACAATACATTCTTGGTAACATAAGCCCGCCACCCGATTATAGCAAGTTGTAACTTAGAAGCTTTACTAAGATCTAATTGTTTTTTAGTGTAAGAAGGTAAGACAGCTTTATTGATTTTGGCTAAAGCTTTGAATAATAATTTCTTCATTTTCGTTGTGAATAGGTGTTATACCTAAAGTCGCTTAGCGACAAAAATAGTAAAACTTATTCTAGAACTAAGCTCTACATTTTTTTTTGATTGGTGATTTTGATTGATTGTTTAGTCTATTTTAATTAAATAGTAGCTAAAATTATTTCAATAATCAGTTTTGCAATAGTCATCATAATTTTTTGGTTTTAGAGGTTAATATTTGCGTTAGTTATCTAACTGAGTTTTCAATATATAGGCTTAACATCTTATATTCCAAATGTTTTTGTAAATATTCACCAATTTGCATTCTAATTTATAAGTTAAATTACGATTGTAATTATAAAAATATTATTAAAGTCTACAATAAAGTTATAAATTATAATATAAATTATCCGTTTGTATTGTGATTTCAAATAATTATAGGGCATTTCTAAGGACGTTTATAAATTCGTAGGGCGATTTCATCCTTAAAGCAGCTGAAATTTCGAAAATCATCATTGTAAGAAAATTTTATGCGGACCATTAAAATGGTTTTAGTAATGGGCTGATGTGTATTTAATTTTTACTTAACTCACGAATTTAATTTTAAACCTATATTTGTCTGAAAAATAAGAAATGAAAAAAATTACTTTTATATTTTGTTTGTTAATTTCTGGCTTCAGTTGGTCTCAGGTTTTAATAATTAATGAATTAGATGCCGACACTCCAAGTACAGATACCGAAGAATTTATTGAGTTAAAATCACAATCACCTAACTTTGCAACCGATGGATTTATATTGGTGTTTTTTAACGGCTCTAGCAGCGGAGGAGACAAAAGTTATTTTGTCTATGATTTAAATGGTCTTGTTACTGATATTAACGGTTTATTGGTAATTGGGAGTACTAACGTCAGCCCTTTTCCTCAAGCATTAATACCTGAAAGTGTAATGCAAAATGGAGCAGATGCTGTCGGTATTTATCAAGCATCAGTAGAAGATTTTCCTGAAGAAACCATTGCCACACAAAACAATCTTATCGATGCTTTGGTTTATGGAACAAACGACAGCACAGATACAGGTTTATTGGCGTTGCTAGGACAATCCATTCAATATAATGATAATGGTACGAACGCAAATCCAAAATCTATTCAACGCTTTGTTAATGAATTTAATGTTGCCACTTATTCGGCTGAGACCCCAACACCGAGACGCGAAAATGATGGTTCGGGTATTGCTATAAATCCCATTTCTATTTCTGTTGATCAAATAGAGTACGGTGAAGACGTCGTTTTTGAAATAAATTTTACATCAGAAACTACTTTGACTTCAGATTTAAACTTCAATATAAGCTTAAATAATTTTGGTTTTAATAGTTCAGATTTTATAGGCAATACTAATTTAACAATTCTTGCAGGTGAAAATTCAACCAATACGACGATTACGTTAATAGACGATTCGTTTGATGAAGGCGATGAAGTGGCAAAAATTCAATTTTTAGATTTAATAGAACCTATTGTTGCTTCAAACAATTATCTTGAAATAAGAATAGTAGATAACGATTTTACCGTTGCACCTTTTGGAACTCCACTCGATCCAACATACGGAATTGTGCCAAGTACAAAACCTAGTGGTTATTATAATGATACAGATGGTTTAGCCGGCGTAGCATTAAGACAGGCCTTACAAAATATAATTGCAGACCCGGAGACGGTGCGGGCGCATACTTACGCCGATGTTATTGCTATTTTAAATGAAGCAGATCAAAATCCTAAAAACAGTAATGAAGTTTGGTTAGTATATTCTGAAAAAGGACGGCCTAAACTCGATATTCAAACGAGTTCTTATAATAATGGTAAATGGAATCGCGAACATACATTTCCGAGGTCGAGAGGCGGATTTGATGATATTGAAGCCGATGAAATTGCGGATGGGATCGATGTGTATTGGCAATCAAAAGCAGATTCTCTTCGTCATGGAAATTCAGATGCACATGCTCTGAGAGCAGCGGATGCCTCGGAGAATAGTTCACGTAACAATAAGCATTATGGCGAATACAATGGCCCTTCGGAAACTTTAGGTAGTTTCAAGGGGGATGTTGCTCGTAGTGTGTTATATATGGCCATTAGATATAATGGATTAGAAGTGGTTGATGGCTATCCGAATATTACTGGTCAACTAGGTGATTTGGCAACTCTTTTGGATTGGCACAGAAATGATCCTCCAGATGATTTTGAGATGAATAGAAATAACATAATCTATAACTGGCAAAAAAACAGAAACCCATTTATAGATCAACCACTTATGGTAGAATATATTTGGGGTAATAATGTTGGAGATACTTGGTTGCAAACACTTAATATTGCTGATAATCAAACGCCGGTAGTATCGGTCTATCCAAACCCTACTGCAGGACGAGTTTTTGTTTCAAAATTAAATACTAGTGTTGATGTCGATCTCTATTCTGTAGATGGTAAGCTATTAAAACGATTTATTAATGTTGACGATTATATTGATTTAAATGTAGCATCAGGGTTGTACCTGTTGAAATTAAAAATTGATAATCAAACTTCAATTCAAAAAATTATTGTGGATTAATAGATCAAGAGGAAATTATAAAAAAAGTCAAACTGAATAATTTCAATTTGACTTTTTTTTTGCACGACGTTTATTGTGTTTTAGTTTTAAATTTATGGAGCAACATCTTTTAGTTGGTCTTAAAATGAAATATTATCTTCGCGTATTAAATTAAAAAAAAATAAATTAATAGGGCATGAGTGTATTTCTAGTTATAGCTGGTTTAGCATTGTTAGTTGTTGGTGGTGATTTTTTGGTAAGAGCGTCAGTGGGGCTTTCGTTTAAATTAAAAATTTCAAAATTAGTTATCGGTATGACGGTCGTATCGTTTGCCACATCGGCACCAGAGCTATTAGTTAGTTTACAGGCTGCGTTAGATGGGGTGTCGGATATTTCTTTGGGCAATGTAATCGGTTCTAATATTGCCAATTTAGGATTGGTGTTAGGAATTACTGCTATTATATCTCCGCTCGCAGTAGATAGAGAGTTTTATAAATTGAATTGGCCTATGATGATGCTGTTGTCGTTTGTATTATATTATTTTTTGAAAAATGATTTAATACTTTCGGCAGCAGAGGGAGCGATTATGTTGGTGGCTTTAGTCGTGTTTCTTATTATTTTAATTAGAAGTTCTCGGAAATCAACTAAGGCAAGCATTGATACGGTAGATGATACTTTGGCGCAAGTATCTAACTTTAAGATTATAGCTTGGTTGCTAATAGGGTCTGCTGGATTATATTTTGGTTCAGATTGGTTGGTGGAAGGTGCCAAACAGTTAGCGTTACAGGTCGGTATTAGTGATTATGCAATATCAGTAACGGTAATAGCTATAGGTACAAGTGTGCCTGAGTTAGCAGCTTCGGTCATTGCAGCATTAAAAAAGGAGAAAGCCATTTCATTAGGTAATCTTATAGGTTCTAATATATTCAATATTGCTTCAGTTTTGGGTGTAACCGCTATGATAAAACCTATTGTTGTGAATCCTGAGACTCCAGAAATATTATCTACTAATATTTGGTGGATGATTGCATTTGCAGCCATCTTAATTCCGTTGATAATGATCCCAAAACGTTTCGAAATTGGGAGATTAAAAGGGATGTTCCTATTTGGAGCTTATATGGTATTTATCTATTTAACCCTGAAGTAAAATATATTGAGGCGTAACATTTATATATTCTGATAATTTATTAGCTATTGCAGTGTAATTAAATTAAGGTATAAAAAAGCTTGCAGAATTCAATCTGCAAGCTTTTTTAAATTATTAGAATAAATGCAATTTAAGAAATATCAGCACCTTTTACCGTCTTAATAATTCGACCTGCAATTTTGTATGGATCAGCATTAGAAGCTGGTCTTCGGTCTTCTAGCCAGCCTTTCCAACCTTTTTCTACGGTGATAATAGGAATACGGATAGAAGCTCCTCTATCGGAAACACCATAACTAAAATCGTTAATAGACGCTGTTTCATGATCACCCGTTAAACGTTGGTCATTAAACTCACCATAAACTGCAATATGTTCCTTAACGACTGGGCGGAAAGCTTCACATATTTTTTCGTATGTTTCTTTGCTGCCACAGGTTCTTAAGGTTTCGTTAGAGAAATTCGCATGCATACCAGAACCGTTCCAGTCCATGTCTTTTCCTAAAGGCTTCGGGTGGTATTCTATATAATAGCCATATTTTTCTGTTAAACGATCTAATAAATATCGGGCAATCCAAATTTCATCACCAGCTTTTTTAGCGCCTTTTGCGAACAATTGAAATTCCCATTGTCCGGAAGCGACCTCTTGGTTGATTCCTTCAAAGTTTAAACCGGCATCGATGCATAAATCAGCATGTTCTTCCACTAAACCTCTACCATGTGTGTTTTTGCCGCCTACAGAACAGTAGTACATACCTTGGGGTGCAGGATAGCCTCCAATTGGGAAACCTAACGGTAGTTCCGTCTTTTTATCCATTATAAAATATTCTTGCTCAAAACCAAACCAAAAATCATTATCATTATCATCGATTGTAGCTCTACCATTGGAGATGTGAGGTGTGCCATCAGCATTTAAAACTTCTGTCATTACCAAATAACCATTTATTCGGTCTGGATCTGGATAAATGGCTACAGGTTTTAATAAACAATCAGAAGAACCTCCTGAAGCTTGTCTGGTAGATGATCCATCAAAAGACCACATGCCTAATTCTTCAATTGTACCGTTAAAGTTTTCATGCTCTTCTACTTTGGTTTTGCTTCTCAAATTTTGAGTGGGATAGTACCCATCTAACCAAATATATTCTAGTTTAATTTTTGCCATAATGAAATTGTGTTGTTTTCTTATCGGTACAAATATTGGTATTTTTTTTCTTCGGTCAAAAAAATCAGGGCACATTAGGTAAAATATGTAAAATTATTATTAATAACCCTATTTTAAGAAGGGTGGTGTGGTATATTTTAAAGATTTTGTATTTTTGCTTAAAAATATTATCAATATGTCAACACTTAGATTTCATGCAGTAAAGGCTTCATTAAAAAGAAGACCTAAAAAAATTAAAGAAGAAAAACGACGTTCTGAAGTATTTGGACAAAATGTTTTTAATGAAACCGCAATGCGCCAATATTTAACAAAGACGGCGTTGACGGGCATTTTAGAAGCTGTTCAAAAAGGTACTAAAATAAATCGTCTCATAGCCGACCATATCTCAACAGGAATGAAGGAATGGGCAATCTCTAAAGGTGCAACGCATTATACACATTGGTTTCAGCCGCTAACTGGTGCCACTGCAGAAAAGCACGATGCTTTTTTTGAAACCATAGGTGATGGTCTTGCTATCGAAAAATTTGGAGGTGATCAATTAGTGCAGCAAGAGCCAGATGCTTCTAGTTTTCCAAACGGTGGTATTAGAAATACATTTGAAGCGCGTGGTTATACGGCATGGGATCCTACATCTCCAGCTTTTATATATGGTACAACATTGTGTATCCCTACGGTTTTTGTATCTTATACAGGTGAAGCCTTAGATAATAAAACTCCGCTTTTACGTGCGCTTCAGGTTGTGGATAGTGCTGCTGTGGCGGTATGCAAATACTTTGATAAAAATGTAAAAAAGGTAAATGCATCTTTGGGTTGGGAACAAGAATATTTTTTAATCGATAATGATTTAGCAGCGTCTCGTCCAGATATCGTTTTAACAGGAAGAACATTATTGGGGCACTCTCCAGCTAAAGGTCAGCAGCTCGATGATCATTACTTTGGTACCATACCTAATAGAGCAATGGCATATATGCGCGATTTAGAAAACGAATGCATGTTGTTGGGCATTCCTGTAAAAACTCGACATAATGAAGTGGCTCCTAATCAATTTGAACTAGCTCCTATCTATGAGGAAGCAAATTTGGCTGTAGATCACAACTCATTATTAATGGATATTATGCAAAAAATAGCAAAGCGCCATAACTTTACTGTGATGATGCACGAAAAGCCTTTTGCTGGTGTTAATGGGTCTGGCAAGCATAATAATTGGAGTCTAAGCACTAATACTGGGGTTAATTTGTTATCGCCAGGAACTACACCTATGAGTAATCTTCAATTTTTAACATTCTTTATTAACACTATTAAGGCTGTTCAAATTCACGAAGAATTATTAAGAGCAGCTATTGCTTCCGCCAGTAATGATCATCGATTAGGTGCAAATGAAGCACCACCAGCCATTATTTCGGTATTTATTGGGCAACAATTAACAAAAGTTCTAAACGAACTGGAGACGGTTACCAAAGGGAAATTATCACCCAAAGAAAAAACAGATTTAAAACTAAATGTAGTTGGTAAGATTCCTGAAGTGATTTTAGATAATACCGACAGAAACCGTACCTCTCCTTTCGCTTTTACGGGTAATAAATTTGAATTTAGAGCTGTGGGCTCAACTGCGAATTGTGCTAATCCTATGACGGTTTTAAATACTATTGTGGCGAACCAATTAATAGAGTTTAAAAAAGAAGTGGATGCGCTGATTGATGAAAAAGCAATGAAAAAGGATGATGCTATATTTAATGTCCTAAGAGAGTATATAAAAACATCTAAAGCGATTTTGTTTGAAGGTAATGGTTATAGTGATGAATGGGAAAAGGAGGCTAAAAAACGTGGTTTAAGCAATAATAAAACAACACCAGAAGCACTTAAGATTAAAATCGCCCCATCTTCAATTGAACTTTTTGATAAGCTAGGGGTAATGAATAAAGTAGAGTCTGAAGCCAGGTATGAAATTGAAATGGAAGAATATATCCTCCATATTCAAATTGAAAGTCGGGTGTTAGGTGATATTGCGCGCAACCATGTTGTGCCAACTGCGGTAAGATATCAAAATATATTAATCGAGAATGTAACAGGGCTCAAATCTATATTTGGTGATAAATTTAAAGATTTAGCTAAAGAACAATTGTCGCTAATAGAGCAAATATCGCAACATATAGAAGCTATTAATTCATTGGTTACTAAAATGACTGACGTTCGTAAAACTTTAAATAAGAAAACCGAAATAGAAGTTAAAGCAACTGGTTATTGTAATAAAGTAAAACCACTATTTGAAGACATTAGGTATCATTGTGATAAACTTGAGCTAATGATCGATGATGAGCTTTGGCCATTAACTAAGTATAGAGAGCTTTTATTTACTAAATAAGCATATTAACAGTCATTTACAACTTTTTAATTCGTGATATTTACTTAGTTTATACGTGATTATACGTATACGAGGAAGGTCGTAAAGTTTAAATTGTGTTGTTTGTCGATAACATCAAACTAGTTGTCGAAAACACAGTGGGTTCGTGCCAAATAATTGGGAATAGCCTCTTCTACAATACGTTTGTTTCGTATATTTGTAGGGCTATTAATCAATATTTGTAAAAATGAAAAAGTTACTACTTAGTGTGGCTATACTTGTCGGAGCGACCCTTGTTCTTTCACAAGACAAATCGGAAGATTTGAATAATGTAACGAAGGATAAAGTTGTAAATGTACAGGCTAAGCTACAAGCAGAATCTTAAAAGTTAAGGTTGTTATTTAAGGTATTTATTTACCATTAATATAGAGGATATAATCGAGTTTTCGATTATATCCTTTTTTGCTTTTTTAAACTTAACGTCACCAGATAGGAGCTAAATCATTTCAAAATTTTTATATTGCCAAATCTTCCCCTAAATTCTATACTTAAACCCTAATTAATCGTTTATGATTTCTAACTGTCTTGCCAAAATATTTTTTATCTCTTTTGCTATTCTAAGTTTTAATAGTGTATGGTCTCAACAATCAGATATAAAATCTCAAGAGTCCATTCGAAATAAATACACTTTTTTTGAACATAGAGGAACTCATGCTATAGATGCCGCAGTTGGATCTGCCAAAGTTGATGGTGATTATTCAGAATCTGAGTTCGATTTGTACTTTAGGGTTGGTTATAAATATCATCTTACAAGCCATTTAAATGTGAATATATCTTATAATAAATATAATGTGGTCGTTAAAGATGTTTTTAATGAAGGTTATATGTCTTTCGATTTAAATTTAGAATTCTTGTTGAGCCCTTATTCAAAATTCACTCCATATTTATACATCGGCGGTGGTTATAATGCTGCAAATTATTTTGAAAATACAGCGACCAAAGCACAAGGGGGATTAGGTTTCGAATATATCATAACGGATGGTGTAGGCGTAAAACTCTTTAGTGAGTATAATTTAATGTTTACAGATGAACTAGATGGAAACATTGCGGAAGATGGAGATGATACGTTAATTAGAGTGGGTTTAGGTCTCAATTTTTATTTTGGAGGCAATAAGAAAAAAGAAGCATTACGTAGAAAAATGAAAACAGTAATTAATTCTAATCTAATCGTTCCTTATAATTAAACGCAATTCTTACTTTTGCAGTACCAATTCTAATACAATTGTTCCATGAGTAATTCGGTAAGTAAAAGATATGCACAAAGAGGTGTTTCTGCCTCTAAAGAAGACGTTCATAATGCCATTAAGAATATAGATAAAGGTTTATTTCCAAAGGCATTCTGCAAAATAGTACCCGATTACTTAACTAATGACGAAGCGTATTGTTTAATAATGCATGCGGATGGAGCCGGTACCAAATCGTCATTGGCTTATATGTATTGGAAAGAAACGGGAGATATATCGGTCTGGAAAGGTATAGCGCAAGATGCGTTAATAATGAATATAGACGATTTAATTTGTGTTGGTGCGACCGATAATATTATGTTGTCTTCAACAATTGGAAGAAATAAAAATTTGATTTCAGGTGAAGTGATCTCCGCAATAATTAACGGGACAGAGACTTTAATTGAAGATTTAAAATCCTTTGGTGTCACTATTCATTCTACAGGTGGGGAAACTGCGGACGTTGGTGATTTGGTGAGAACCATTATCGTAGACTCTACCGTAACGGCTCGTATCAAAAGAAGCGACGTTATCGATAATGCTAATATAAAAGCTGATGATGTTATTGTTGGATTGGCATCCTTTGGGCAAGCTACTTATGAAACTGAATACAATGGTGGCATGGGAAGTAATGGTTTAACATCGGCTCGGCACGATGTGTTTTCTAAATACTTAGGTGAAAAATATCCGGAAAGTTTTGATGCAGCGGTACCAGAAGAATTAGTGTATTCTGGCCAGACTAAACTTACAGATTCAGTGGAAGATGCTCCTCTAGATGCTGGTAAATTGGTGTTGTCCCCAACACGAACCTACGCTCCCATAATAAAAGCAATATTAAACACCTATACAAGCGAAGAAATTCACGGTATGGTGCACTGCAGTGGAGGTGCACAAACCAAAATTCTGCACTTTATAGACCAACTTCATATTGTAAAAGATAATATGTTTGCTGTTCCACCGTTATTTAAACTGATTCAGGAACAGTCTAAAACCGATTGGAAAGAAATGTACCAAGTATTTAACTGTGGGCATCGTATGGAGTTATACGTAAAACCAGATGTTGCCAATGCTATTATTGAGATATCTAAATCTTTTAATGTAGATGCTAAGATTATCGGTAGAGTAGAGGCGGCAAATCAGAAAAAGTTAAGTATTATAAGTGAATACGGTACGTTTACCTATTAAGATGTTAGTAACATGAGAAATTATTCGTGGTTTATTTTTGGTGTAGTTATTTTATGTTCAACGGTAGTATCGGCACAGCCAGATTCGTTGTACTTTTTAAAGAAAAAGGAAGTGCCTATAGAATTGGGATGGCGAACAAAAAAAGAAGTGGGTCTAACCCTTAATCAAGTTTCTTTTACAAACTGGAGTGCAGGTGGAACGAATTCAATTACAGGTATTATAACGGGAGCAGCTTCTGCTAAGTATAAAAAAGAAAAATGGTTTTGGAATTCAAATTTCAATGTGCGTTATGGCTTAAATAAGCAAGCCGAAAAGGACGTAAGAAAAACGGATGATGTTATTGAAGTGTTGTCAAATATTGGATTAGAAAAGAATTCAAAAAGTAATTGGTTTTATTCCTCAAGATTTAGTTTAAACACACAATTATCCAATGGATACAATTATCCTAACAGAGACGACGCTATTTCCAAATTCTTTGCCCCAGGATACATGTTTTTTGGTCTAGGTATGGAATATGGAAGACATATTGAACGGCTTTCTTTTTATGGGTCTCCATTTACTTTAAAAACGACATTTGTTTTAGACGATGACTTGGCAAACAGAGGAGCGTTTGGTGTCGATCCTGCCATCTATGATATGGAAGGGAATATTCTTAAAGATGGAAAGAAGGTACGCCAAGAATTGGGGATATTATTAACCAATCAATATCAAGAAGAAGTGTTTGAGAACATGAAAATTACAAGTCTCTTGCGATTATATACCGATTACGTTAATAGTTTTGGAAATATTGATATTGAATGGGAACTAAATCTAGACATGAAAGTCAATAGATATGTTAAAGCCACATTAGGTTCGCATCTTAGGTACGATGATGATATTAAAGTCGAAGTTGAAACAAACGAAACTACTAACGAAGAGATTGTTATTGTCGGAGCAAAATTACAATGGAAGCAAATTTTAGGGGTTGGAGTTGTTGTAGATTTAGATAACATTATAAAATCAAATGGGTCCTCTTAAGCGTTATTTTTTTTAGAAATTTAAGCTTAAATTATTTTTACCAACCGCAGACTACAACATTAAAGACTCCCTGCGCTCAAATACTTATAATCCTCAAGTTCAGTTAGCTTATTGATTTTTTTGGTAGTGCCATTTTTCAGTAAGTAAATCACGTCAGAAGATGCGATGATATGCTGATACCTATGGTCAGAAATAATTATGGCTTTCTCTTTTTTTTCCGCAGCGATAAATTGCTTAATTTTTTCAATATGTATTGGTGCTAAGTGTGAAAATGGCTCGTCTAAAAACACAATGTCACTTTTGGTTTTTAGAACAATATAGGTTTCTATAAGGCGTCTTTCTCCACCAGAAAGTGTCTCGAACTTGGAATGTTCATATTTTTTAAATTCTTCAAAACGTTCCACAAAAACAATCCAATCTAAGTCGTATAATTTAAAAATAAAGGACAATTTGAATCCATCTGGTATAAAATTATACTGAGGTAAATATTTAGCGATTCCTGTAGAATATAAAGGTTTTAAAAGCGGTTGGTTATCTATGCGAGCCAACTTATATTTAGGCGTCAAATTTCCAAATGCAACATTGAGTAAACTACTTTTTCCACAGCCATTTCTACCCAAAATTTGCTGTCACTTTTCCTGTTTCAGCTTTTAAATAAATACCGTTTAAAATGCGTTTGTTCTTAAAGTATAGTTCTAGATTATCTAATTCGAATATCAATTTTGGTGACTTTTTAGTTGCGCTTTTTTATATTTTACTATTCTTCGAGAGATCAAGTAAATTCTCTAAAAACACTCAAATAAACAAGCGTTAAAAAACAATCTATAATAAACATTATGAAAAACAGCTTAAACGGCGAAATACCTATATTCTTATAAAACGTTAACTTACGTTTATTTGGTGTTTCACTTATATAATACCATACAAAAATTAAAAGAAATAATTTGGTCGCGATAGCTGGTGCAACGTGAGCATTAAAAAATGCAACAACAGCGGTCACCAGAAACGACCAAACCACAAATGGTTTATAAAAAGCGAGTATAGCTAGGAAACGATACATAGTTATAGGATAACGTTATTGCGGAGGATTTATTCTTATAATAAATATTGAATGCCTAAAAAAATTAATGAGATTGAATTAGAAAAAAAATTGCTTCGCCTATAGTAGCAAGAGCCTAGACAGAACTATTGAATTTTATAAGGTTAAATAAAAGTATAAATTGAAATAAAGGTAATTTATAATTGAATCTAAGTTTTATATTCTAACAGCGAAGCGGTCTAATATCTTAAAAATACCGTATTTTTGAAATCCAATTTTTGAAGAACATGTTAGAGAAAATTCAGATTATAAAACAACGATTCGATGAGGTTAACGACCTTATCATTCAACCCGATATTATATCCGATCAGCAGCGCTATACTAAGCTGATGAAAGAATACAAAGACCTTAAACTCATTGTAGATATAGGTGAAATATATAAAGAAGCCTTAGATAATATTTCTGAAGCTGAAGAAATCATAGCAGATGGTTCTGATGACGAAATGGTAGATATGGCTAAAATGCAACTCGAAGAGGCCAAGGAAACTATAGATAAGCTCGAAGAAGAAATTCGCTTTATGTTAATTCCAAAAGACCCTGACGATGCTAAAAATGTTGTTGTTGAGGTTCGTGCAGGTACAGGTGGCGACGAAGCTAGTATTTTTGCTGGAGATTTATACCGCATGTATTCTAAATATTGTAGCGATAAAGGTTGGCGTGTCGATGTGGTGAGTCAGAGTGATGGAACTTCTGGTGGTTTTAAAGAAATTATCTTTGAAGTTTCTGGGGAAGATGTTTACGGCACTTTAAAGTTTGAAGCTGGTGTACACCGTGTGCAACGCGTGCCACAAACCGAAACTCAAGGTCGTGTGCATACCAGCGCAGCAACGGTTATGGTATTACCAGAAGCGGAAGAGTTTGATTACGAATTAGACATGACCGAAGTTCGGATAGAGCGTACAACGTCAACGGGACCAGGAGGTCAATCGGTTAATACAACCTATTCGGCTATTAAGTTACATCATGAGCCAACAGGAATGATTGTGAGTTGCCAAGATCAAAAATCATCACATAAGAACTTAGAAAAAGCCTTAAAGGTTTTACGTTCACGTTTATACGATTTGGAATTAGCTAAACAACAAGCTGCGGATTCTGAAAAACGTAAAAGTATGGTGAGCTCTGGTGATAGAAGTGCCAAAATTAGAACCTACAATTATCCACAAGGTCGAGTAACCGATCATAGAATTGGCTTAACGCTATACGATTTATCGAATATTATAAATGGGGATATTCAAAAAATTATTGATGAATTAATGTTGGCTGAGAATACGGAGTTGTTGAAGGCTAATGATGATGTAATCTAAATTTCTATTTAAACAGAAATCTCGTGAGTTTTTAAAACACTTTTACGTTAATCTAAGAATACTGATAAGACGAGTTATTTAAAGTATAATAAAATTCATTTTAGCAGTTTGAGATAGATATGAGGTTCGTTATAGTATTATATTCATTGCTCTTTTCTGTTTCTTGAAAAGCTGGAAGTTTACATGTAAGTAAAAGAGATATCTAGGAATAATTTAAAAAAAATGACCACAAAGCAACTTATAGACCAAATACGCAAAAAGCAATCCTTTCTATGCATCGGTTTAGATGTTGATATAAATAAGATCCCAAAACATTTGCTAGAAGAAGACGATCCCATCTTCGCTTTTAATAAAGCCATAATAGATGCCACACATCACTTATGCGTGGCATATAAACCCAACACTGCCTTTTATGAAGCTTACGGCATTAAAGGTTGGCAAGCCTTAGAAAAAACAATCAATTACCTTAACGAAAACCATCCTGAAATATACACTATTGCAGACGCTAAACGTGGCGATATCGGCAACACAAGTTCCATGTATGCCAAAGCTTTTTTTGAGGATTTAGGTTTTGATAGTGTTACTGTAGCACCATATATGGGAAAAGATTCTGTGGAACCTTTTTTAGCTTTTCAAGATAAGCACACCATTCTATTAGCTTTAACATCCAATCAGGGGGCATTCGATTTTCAAACATTAAGCGTTAATGGACAAGAATTATATAAGGAAGTGCTCTCGATTTCAAAATCATGGAAAAATTCAGAAAACTTAATGTACGTAGTTGGTGCCACCAAAGCCGAATTTTTGGCAGATATCAGAAAAATTATTCCAAATAGCTTTTTGTTGGTACCTGGTGTTGGCGCACAAGGAGGAAATCTACAAGACGTTTGTAAGTATGGTATGAACGATTCGGTTGGTTTATTAATTAATTCATCTCGAGGAATTATTTACGCTTCGCAAAATTTAGATTTTGCAGAAGCTGCGGCTAAAAAAGCTGAGGACTTACAATCGCAAATGGCTGTAATATTGAGTCAATAATTGCAGCTTCAGCCACAGTTCAAAGAATAGTTTTATATAACAGAAAACTTGAATATGACAAAGGGACTGAAACTAAAAAAATGAAAGATCAATTACAAAGAGAATTTCATCTAAAAAACACACCAAAACGAATCGTCTCGTTAGTTCCTTCTCAAACGGAACTATTAGTAGATTTGGGTTTAGAGCATTCCATTGTTGGAGTGACTAAATTTTGTGTGCATCCTAAGCACCTAAGATTATCTAAAAAAGTGGTTGGGGGAACAAAACAAATCAATCTTCAAAAAATAAAAGATTTAAAACCCGATATTATTCTTTGTAACAAAGAAGAAAATACAAAGGAAATGATTGAAGAACTTGAAGCTATGGCTCCAATTCATGTTTCTGATATCTATAACTTGGGTGATTGCTACGAGTTAATTGAGATGTACGGAGAAATCTTTCAGGTTGAAAGGGAAGCTTCAGAATTAATTTCAAATATTCAAAAAGAGCGTGAGACATTTCAGCTTCAAATTAAAGCTACCGAGAAACAAAGAGTAGCCTATTTTATTTGGAAAAATCCTTGGATGGTAGCAGCATCAGACAATTTTATTGATGCTATGATAACTGAAGCAGGATTTTTAAATGCATTCAAAGATAAAAAGCGCTATCCTGAAATTGAGTTAGAGGATGTAAATTTGAAAGAAGCGGATTATATTTTTCTATCTAGTGAACCCTTTCCATTTAGACAGGAGCATGTTTTAGAATTTCAATTAAAATTTCCGGAAAAGGTGATTAAAATTGTAGATGGTGAATTGTTCTCTTGGTATGGCAGTCGCTTGCTTAAATCGTTTAATTACTTTAAAAACCTTCAAAAATAGGAGCAAAAAAGTCGATACCTAACTAAAATATCGACTTTAAACTAACTAACGTTTTTGCAATCTAACTAATTCAATCTGTTGCACTACAAAGGTGCTGATATTCTTTAGTTTATATGTTATGTTAATATTAGGATATAATTAAGTGTAGTTTAAAATCTGTCTTAAATATTGATACATAAAGCTCAGGTATTTACTTCAAACATAGTTTTAAGATTTACAAATTTTTGATAACGCAACATTGTATTGTATGCGAATCACAGCCACCTACGTAAGCCATAGCAAAAACTTGTATAAAATGTTATTAAAGATGCGATTAATTAGTCTGTAAGTTAGAACTCCGTTCTATAAATTCAATTTTATTGAGTTTATTTAAGATTTTTGTGGCTTTAAACTCTGAAAAATCACTTAAGGCATGATCTGTTTGTCTTAAATTATAGGCCTCTTCAATAAGTTGCTTATACTTATTATTTAGTTTTTTCTTTTTGTTCAGAAGTCGATTTAAATTAGCCACAACGAAAACATATATTAGTTATGCGTTGAAAGTTAGTGATTTATATTATAAAAGAATATTAAAGTTTTAAAAAATATTTCGACAATATTAATCTTGCAAAGCAAATACCTTTCTTAATAAATCGGTCCCACGAGAAGAAACTTTAGTTCTAATTTCCTTCTCTTCAACAGCTATCATGGTGTAAACACCTTTTAGTGCTTCTCCAGTGACATAATCCGTTAAATCCGGATTAACATTGTTGGTGAAAGGTAAATTATTGTACTTAGTAATTAGGTTAGACCAAATTTGATCGGCTCCAACTTTACTGATTGAGTTATCAATTACTGGTTTAAATTTATTATACAGCTCGGTTTGTGTTCTAGAATTTAGATATGTTGTTGCAGCATCATCTTCACCTAAAAGTATATTTTTTGCGTCGGTAAAAGTAATGCCCTTTACTGCATTTACAAATATGGGTGTTGCTTCAGATACCGCGTCTTCAGCCGCTCTGTTCAATACTTTTAAACCTTCATCTGCTAAACTACCTAATCCTATTTTGCGTAAAGCTTCATCTACTTTTTGTAATTCACTTGGTAATGCTATTCTAACCAATTCGTTTTTAAAAAAACCATCTTCTTGGGTCAGTTTAGTTACCTGTTTATCAATACCAAAATCCAAAGCTTGTCTTAAGCCAGCTGCAATATCAGTATTACTCAATACGCCACCCGATTGTGGTAATTGGTTAACAACATCTTGTAATTCTGCACAAGCGGTTAAATTGAAAATAACGAGTATAGCAAAGATTTTTTTAATCATAATATCGATTTTTATAGACAAAGATATATTTTTATATATTGATATGCGGTTTTATGTCAATAGAGATTTACGAAAAGATAATAGTTTTATTATTAAAAACCATCACTTTTCTAGTCGCATGTAGTTTAATAGCATTAGATAGCACAATTTTTTCTAAATCACGACCTTTAGCAATTAAATCTTCTATGGAATGTGTATGTGAAACATGCGAAACATCTTGCTCAATTATTGGTCCTGCATCTAATTCTTCGGTAATATAATGACTTGTAGCTCCAATAATTTTCACACCACGTTTATAAGCCGAATGATAGGGCTTTGCACCGATGAATGCTGGTAAAAAGGAATGGTGAATATTAATAATTTTATTTGCGTATTCATTGATTAACGTACTAGATATAATTTGCATGTAACGCGCTAAAACTATAAAGTCAATATGATGCTTTTTAAGCAATTTTAATTGGCTTTGTGCAGCTTCTTCTTTTGTGGTCTTGGTAATAGGAACATGATAAAACGGAATATTGAAACTATCCGCAATTGGTTTTAAATCGAGGTGATTACTGAGTATAAAAGGAATTTCTAGAAACAATTCACCCGAGTTATAACGACCTAAAATATCGTATAAGCAATGGTCGTATTTAGAAACAAATAAGGCCATTTTAGGCTTCCTTTCAGCCGAATATATGCGCCATTTCAGCTTAAATACTTCCGCTAATTTATTTTGAAATGCGTATTTGAAATTTTCAATAAAAAAGGTATTGGAAATAAACTCACATTCCAATCGCATAAAAAATATATTTTGTTCTCTATCTACATGCTGATCAATATAAACGATATTCCCGTCGTTAGAAGCAATGAAATTGGTAACCGAAGCAATAATATTTGGCTGATCGTCACAATGTATAAGTAAAGTGATTTTATGCATAAATGTCATCTTGAATGAATAGTTAAAAGTAATTAAAATTGTAAGCCATTTGTGCTTTCTTTAAGATTTAGATATTTACCGATTATTGCTTTAATTTTTTGAATTATCCGTAAATTTGCCATTCAAATTAGCAAGATTTTTACGAATGGAACAAGCCACACCATATAAGCCAAAACATAAAGTACGTATAGTAACCGCCGCATCTCTTTTTGATGGGCACGATGCTGCCATTAATATTATGCGCCGCATTATTCAATCTACAGGAGTGGAAGTGATTCATTTAGGTCACGACAGAAGTGTAGAAGAGGTTGTAAATACAGCCATCCAAGAAGATGCCAATGCCATAGCTCTGACTTCTTATCAAGGAGGTCATAACGAGTATTTTAAATACATGTATGATTTGCTTAAAGAAAAAGGGGCGGAACATATTAAAATCTTCGGTGGAGGAGGAGGAGTTATTCTTCCTGAAGAAATCAAAGAATTAATGGATTATGGAATTACCAGAATTTATTCTCCAGACGATGGAAGAGCTCTAGGGTTACAAGGCATGATTAATGATTTGGTGCAACAATCAGATTTTGCAATTGGCGATAAGTTGAATGGCGAAGGTAAAGTACTTCACGAAAAAAATCCTAAAGCCATTGCAAGGGTGATTTCATCTGCCGAAAATTTTCCTGATGTAGCAAAAGAAACTTTAGAAGCTATTCATACTAAAAACAAAAATTCTAATACACCAGTTCTCGGAATTACAGGAACCGGTGGAGCAGGAAAATCGTCGTTAGTAGATGAGTTGGTGCGACGATTTTTAATCGATTTTCCGGAGAAAACCGTCGGTTTAGTATCTGTAGATCCATCTAAACGAAAAACGGGTGGAGCACTTCTTGGTGATAGAATTCGTATGAACGCCATCAATTCACCAAGAGTTTATATGCGAAGTTTGGCAACGCGTCAATCTAATCTAGCATTGTCTAAGTATGTTAATGAAGCTGTTGAGGTATTAAAAGCAGCCGAATATGATTTAATTATTCTTGAAACTTCAGGAATCGGTCAATCAGATACCGAAATTATAGAACATTCTGATGTCTCGCTTTATGTAATGACACCAGAATTTGGAGCAGCGACACAGCTCGAAAAAATAGATATGCTCGATTTTGCCGATTTGGTGGCAATCAACAAATTTGATAAACGGGGATCTTTAGACGCACTTCGCGATGTGAAAAAACAATACATGCGTAACAATAATCTTTGGGATATTCCACAAGATGAGTTGCCAGTTTACGGCACTATTGCTTCGCAATTCAATGATCCAGGAATGAATACGCTGTATAAAGCCATTATGGATAAATTGGTTGAAAAAGCAGATTCAGATTTAAAATCTACTTTCGAAATTTCAAAGGAAATGAGCGAGAAGATTTTTGTCATTCCACCGAGTAGAACCCGTTATTTATCTGAAATCGCAGAGAATAATAGAGCTTATGATAAAACCGCCGATGAACAAGTTGAAGTGGCTCAAAAATTATATGGAATTTATAAGACCATTTGTTCTGTCGGTAATGTTACCATGAAAACCGTCGAAAGATCTTTTATTGGAAAGTTAGGTTTAAATGAAGAAGAAATTTTAGCCCAAGTGGAGGATGAAAACTCAAAAGCATTTTTAGGACTTTTAATTAAAGAATTCGACCGTATAAAATTAAATTTAGACCCATATAATTGGGAAATTATAACAGGTTGGGACGATAAGGTAAATCGTTATAAAGATCCCATCTATTCCTTTAAAGTTAGAGATAAAGAAATTAAAATTGAAACCCATACGGAATCGCTTTCTCATACGCAGATTCCAAAGGTTGCATTACCAAAATACCAAGCTTGGGGAGACATTTTAAGATGGTGTTTGCAAGAAAATGTACCTGGTGAATTTCCATATACAGCCGGACTTTATCCATTTAAAAGAACTGGAGAAGACCCTGCTAGAATGTTTGCAGGCGAAGGTGGACCCGAGCGTACCAACCGACGTTTTCACTATGTTAGTGCAGGCTTACCAGCAAAACGGCTGTCAACCGCTTTTGATAGTGTAACGCTTTACGGAAACGATCCAGATTTGCGTCCAGATATCTATGGTAAAATAGGAAATGCAGGTGTTTCAATCTGTTGTTTAGATGATGCTAAAAAGTTATATTCAGGATTCGATTTAGCCAATGTAATGACCTCTGTGAGTATGACGATAAATGGGCCAGCACCAATGTTGTTAGGCTTTTTTATGAATGCAGCTATTGATCAACAATGCGAAATTTACATTAAAGAAAATGACTTAGAAAAAGAAGTCGAAAAGAAAATTGAAGCGATTTACAAAGGGAAAACACGTCCAACATATAATGGAGATTTACCTGAAGGTAACAATGGTTTAGGGTTAATGCTTTTAGGAGTAACTGGAGATAAAGTTTTGCCTTCGGATGTTTATGCCGAAATTAAAAAGAACACAATTGCTCAAGTGAGAGGAACGGTTCAAGCGGATATTTTAAAAGAAGATCAAGCACAAAACACCTGTATTTTTTCTACGGAATTCGCTTTGCGTTTAATGGGTGATGTTCAAGAATATTTCATCGAAAATAATGTTCGGAACTTCTATTCGGTTTCAATTTCAGGTTATCATATTGCTGAAGCTGGCGCTAATCCAATTACGCAATTAGCGTTGACTTTATCCAATGGATTCACTTATGTAGAATACTACCTGTCACGTGGCATGGATATCAATAAATTTGGTCCAAATTTATCCTTCTTCTTTTCCAACGGAATTGATCCAGAATATGCAGTAATTGGTCGTGTGGCACGTAAGATTTGGTCAAAAGCCTTGAAACAAAAATATGGTGCTAATCCAAGAGCTCAAATGTTGAAATATCATATTCAAACATCAGGACGTAGCTTGCATGCTCAAGAGATTGATTTTAATGATATCCGTACGACGCTTCAAGCGCTATATGCAATTTACGATAATTGTAATTCTCTACACACAAATGCGTATGATGAAGCAATAACGACCCCAACGGAAGAATCGGTTAGAAGAGCTATGGCGATTCAATTAATTATTAATAAAGAATTAGGATTGGCTAAAAATGAAAACCCAATCCAAGGTTCATTTATCATTGAAGAGTTAACTGATTTAGTAGAAGAAGCTGTGTTATTAGAGTTTGATCGCATCACGGAAAGAGGTGGTGTGCTTGGTGCTATGGAAACGATGTACCAACGTAGTAAAATACAAGAAGAAAGCTTGTATTACGAAACGCTTAAGCATAATGGTGATTTTCCGATTATTGGTGTTAATACTTTTTTGAGTAGTAAAGGGTCGCCAACGGTTCAACCAGCAGAGGTCATTAGAGCTACTGAGACTGAGAAACAATTTCAGATTAAGACATTAGAGCATCTGCACGAAGCACATAATTCAGACGAATTATTAAAGGATTTACAAAGTAAGGCCATAAATAATGAGAATATTTTTGAAGCCTTGATGGAGGTTTGTAAAATATGTTCGTTAGGGCAAATTACATCTGCCTTATTTGAAGTAGGTGGGCAATATCGCCGAAACATGTAAGCAGAGAACCAGTTTTGGCTTTTTGTGAAAAAGAGTTTGAATAGCTTATGTTGAGCGAAGGTGAAGTGTTTAGGTCTAATTCAATGAAAAAATGTGAAGTCTTTGCGTAGGTCAAATTGAAGAATCTTTAAAATAATATATTAAAAGCGTTTTGTTTTCAAAACGCTTTTTTTACTTTCAATAAAAAAGTATGTCAATACATCACACCTTTAAAGCTAAAGTCAGTTGGAGCCTTGGCGCTGAAGACAGTACATGTAACCCAAGAACTTTTAGTAGAAATCATAAAGTTACCATAGTCAATAAAGTGGTTGATATACCGATGTCGGCAGCAAAGACCTTTAGAGGAGATGACACTTTATATAATCCTGAAGATTTATTACTATCAGCATTAGCCTCTTGTCACATGATGTCTTATTTATATGTGTGTTCTCAGCATAATATTGAAGTACTGAGCTACAGTGATTATGCTGAAGGCGATTTAGAAGTGTTAGCATCGGGTAGGGGAAGTTTTCAATTTGTGAGATTACGACCCGTGGTTACCATTAAAGATGCGACCCAAAAGGACTTAGCTTTAAGTCTTCACGATAAGGCCAACGCGCTATGTTTTATCGCTAATTCTTGTAATTTTCCAATTTCTCATGAAGCAAATATTAAGGTAGGATAGTTCGATTTAAAAATAAATCACATTTTTTTGCATCTTTTTTGAAATGTTCTCGTCTATTATATGAACCTTAAAAATTAGATATTATGAAAAATATAGAATGTAATTGCACCTGTGAAGGTTGCTCAAAAGGAAATTGTAATAATTGTACTTGCATAAACTGTACATGCGCTAATTGCAATTGTTAAAAAAGTGTTAGTTCGGATATCATAATTGGTATCCGAACTGATTTTGATTAAATTTAAGCTATGACCACAAAAGAGGTTTGGAAATTTTATGCAGAAGATATAAGACGCTTTATTTTAAGTAAAGCGAAAGACCCTGTGATTACGGAAGATATTTTGCAGGAAACTTTTATAAAAGTGCATACTAAATTACACACATTAAAAGATAAAGACAAATTGAAACCGTGGTTGTTCTCTGTGGCGCGGTATACGCTTTTAGATTATTTTAAAATTAATAAACAAGAATTTGTTGTTGAAGATCTAGAAGTGGAATCAGAACCCGAACCAAACTTGCACTCCGAACAAGATTGTCTAAGAGGCATCATAAAAAGCTTACCTAAAAAGTACAGAGACCCATTGTTTTTGTCTGATATTAAAGGCATGAAACACCAAGATGTGGCCAATCAACTACAGCTATCCTTACCAACCGTAAAGTCGCAAATTCAGCGTGCTAGGAAAAAAATTGCCCAAGGGTTTATGGATTGTTGTGGTTTTAAAATGAATGATGAAGGACATTTAGTGGGCGAAATTCAAGACAAAGCAGACTGTAAAGTGTGTCATTAATAGTATCTTTGATTCATACTAACTGAGACATTAATTCAGTTATGTTTTTAATAATTCACATGTCTTTCAAAAAATTACATCCTTTACTAAAAGAATCCCTAGAAAATGCGGGATTTGACAATTCAAATGCATTTCAGAAAAAGGTGCTACCCATTCTAAAAGGTGGGGCAGATGCTTATGTCATCGCACCAAAAGGAAGCGGAAAAACCACCGCATTAATTATTGCAGTTATTCATAAATTAAAAGCTCAGGCTTTTGAAGATTCTCCGAGAGCGATTGTAATTGTTAATGACAAACAAGATGCTTTAAATTTAAAAGCAGAATTTGACAGGTTTACAGCTACAACAGATTTAAGAGTTTATGCGCTCTACGACGAATATGATATCGATAAACAAAAAGAGGAGGTCTATTACGGACAAGATATAATTATAGCGACTTCTGCGCGTTTAAGTAAGCTCTATTTTTTGAATGGTATTCATTTAGGTGAAATTCAACTATTTGCTATTGAAGATGCAAATTATTTAGGGCGTAATAATGCTTATAATCATATTTTGCGATTATCTGAAAGTCTTAGTAAATGTCAGTTTGTGATTGTTGCAGATGCTCTAAATTCAAAAATACAGAACTATCAAAATGCTTTTATGAGTAATGCTCAACTAATTAAACAGAAATGAAAATTTACAACGTCATCATCCAATGGTGCTTTAATTTTCTAAACTTTTTAAGCTCACCACGAAGAATCGGTAAATAATCTCTCCCATTACTATTCGATTTTTCGAGTCGTTTACAGTTACGGTATAATCGCGCTGTTAAACGATCCAAACTTTCGAGGTGCTTGCTCTTTTTATCTGAGCAACTTTCACTTTGAGCGCTAATGATTTGCGGGGCAAGATTGGAGGACTGTTGAATAATATCACCTGTGAAATAAATGTCATTGTCTTCAGTGCCATCTGCATTCAAATAGGATAAATCCTGATTTAGATAGGTAGAAATACTTCGCGAAAGCACAATAATATCCATAGCCTTTTGATACACAGGCAAATCAGATAAATGGGACGGTAGATTGTAATTCATCATTTTAATAGCAATTGATACGAATTTAAGGACTAAAACTTAATTTATTCTTTAGTTATTAAAGCATTTTTGTATATTTGCTTTAATAATTATGTTATTATCACTTATTTTCTTTAAATGAATATCGATAATTTAAATTGGAAGATTTTAAAATGTCTTCAACAAAACGCACGTATGTCTAGTGCCGCCATTGGGAGGCAAATAGGTATAACGTCTCCTGCGGTTTCCGAACGTATAAAAAAGATGGAAGATGCCGAAATTATTCAGGGCTACACAACATTTGTTTCTCCCTTTGAAGCTGGTTATCAACTAAAAGCTCTAATTACTTTAAGAGCATTTATGGGTATGCTAAAACCATTTTTAGAAAAAGTAAAAACTTATGATGAAGTAGTAAATTGCTATCGAATTACAGGTAATGAAAATATCGTGATGGAAGTGGTTTTAAAGAATCAAAAACACCTTGAATCTTTTATCGACCAATTAATTAGTTATGGAGAAACCAAAACTCAAATTGTGCTCTCTCACGTCGTAAAGCATAGTGAAATCAAACCTTTAAAATAAGTGGTTTTACTAATTTTATAGAATGGTGCTGTGTATATTAAATTAAAACAATTGTGTCTTGTAATTAATTCTGATTCTGTTCAATATGATGGGCAATTAATTTAGCATGTATTCTAGAATTTTCTATAAACCATTTATGGGTTTCCATTCCACCGCAAATCACACCGGCCAAATAAAGTCCATCTACATTAGACTCCATCGTTTTGGGATTGTATTCAGGTATATGTTTATTGTCTTCGGAAAATTGTAAACCCGCATTAGCTAAAAATTTAAAATTCGGTCTATAACCTGTTAAGGCCACCACGTAATCATTGGGTAAAGTTTTTTCACCACTAGGAGTATTAATGATGATTTCTGTCGCTGTTATTTTCATAATTTCAGAATTGAAATAAGCGTTTATACTACCTTCTTCAATGCGATTCAAAATATCGGGTTTTACCCAATATTTAACACGATCACCAATTGCATCACCTCTCACAATCATGGTCACCTTACCTCCTTTTCTATAAATTTCTAAGGCGGCATCTACCGATGAATTACTCGCTCCAACTACCGCTATATTTTGTAACGTAAAGGGATGCGCTTCTTTATAATAATGAAACACTTTCGGTAATGCTTCTCCTGGAACATTGAGCAGGTTTGGAATGTCATAAAAACCAGTTGCTATAATCACTTTCTTGGCTATATAATTTGCCGTATTCGAAATGACTTTAAAGTGATGATTTGTTTTGTTAATGGACTGCACCTCTTCATAAAGATTAATATTGAGTTTATTGGAGGTCGTTACTCTTCGGTAATATTCTAAAGCCTCACTGCGTGTTGGTTTGGGGTTGTTACTGATAAAAGGAATTTCATTAATTTCCAGTTTTTCTGACGTCGAAAAAAAAGTCATGTTCAATGGATAATTGAATAATGAATTGGTTAAGGCGCCTTTTTCTAAAACTAGATAATCCCAATTTCGTTTTTTACATTCCAATGCGCAGGCAATTCCTATTGGTCCGGCTCCTATAATTATAATATCTTTTTCTAATGTTTGCATTTATAACTTTAAATTAATTCTCTCAAGCCATGCTTCACGATTTTTACCTGCTTGAAAATTTATCTAATCCCTATATGGGTCGTCTAATTGTGCCAGTTCCATATTCTAGATTTCACAATTTAAGTATTAAAAGTAATACCTTTTTAATTGAGTTTCGAAACAGTTGTGGAAAGATTTTTATACTTCTATTATATTGCAGTTTTATTTTCTATTGAAAGTTCATTCACCAATCGCCAATGCTATCTCACTATTACTATTTTCGAATAGTAATCATTTTAATATGACGTTTATAATTAGTACCAATCGATTTACTATTATTAATTTTATGGCATTAGGAGTTATGTTGTATTTTTGATATTTAAAATGTCTTTGAAATGAAATTTGCGCTCGTTTTAGTTTTAGTGGTTTTTTCAATGAGCTGTGCTCAAGGTAAGAAAGAAATTAAATATGAAACTCCGTTTCAGAAAAAAATGAATGCAGATTTTAAAGATGCTTCAAAATCTCCATTAAAGCCCAAAGATTTAAAAACGTTCGAAGGTTTAGATTTCTTTCCTTATGATTCCACATTTGTTGTTAAAGCAGAATTAAAACGTACCCCAGATACCCAATGGTTTAATATGAAAACGACGACTGATCGTTTATCAAAAGAACGTGTTTTCGGAATTTTAACTTTTGAACTGAAAGGAAAGTCATTTCAGTTAAAAGTTTATCAAGGCGAAGAACTGATGCAAACTAAAAATTTTGAAGACTATCTCTTTCTTCCATTTTTAGATAATACCAATGGTACTTCGAGCTATGGTGGTGGGCGATATATTGATTTGGAAATTCCAGAAGGAAATACGATTCAAATAGATTTTAATACGGCATATAATCCCATGTGTGTTTATAATGAAAAGTATTCTTGCCCACTTGTGCCCAGTGAAAATTATGTGGATTTGGAGGTAGAAGCCGGAGTAAAGGCTTATTTAAAACAATAATCTAACATTTAGAAAAACAGTGAACAAGGTTATAATTACGCTCTTTTAGCATTAAATTTTAATTTTCTCAAGCTTCTAGTTTTGCTCTTCTAGCTCTTTTATATTGTACCATATTTCTAATGTACAACTTAATAAACCGCAAATCACAAATCAATCCACCGAAATCCGAATACCTTCACTATGGCTACTAAACTCAGGTGCGTACATACTCTGAATGGTACTAATACCATTACTCATGTCCCCAGCATTATTCACACGTAAATCATATTCAAACACGTAAACTCCTTTTGGTAAATAGTCCATAAAGAAATTGGTCGCTGCATCTTTAGTACTTTCATAGTATCCTAAACCATCTTGCCACTTATATTGTGATAATACATTTATAGGTTCTAAACCAGCCGCTCGCATATCTTTGAGGTGTACAAACTCCATGGTTCGATCGGTACTTAGTTCAATTCTTACTCTAATTAAATCACCAACTTCTAATTTTGAATCTGATGTAATTTCTGTGATTTCTTCACCTTTGTCCGTATTTGATTTTAAGAATAGTTTCTTGCTTAATTTTAACGGAGATTCTGCTGAAGTAATTTTGTCTAAGTCTTCAAAATATTGCCAGTATAATGCACCCCAAACAATACCTTCTCCTTTTTTAGTTATCGTTACTTCGGCTTGGTCTGATGTAATTTCAGAACTGTCCCAAGATGTTTTGTAATAACCTGTGCCAGCTTCTACTTTTACGTAGTCTAAGGCTTCGGGCGAAATCGTTTCGTTTCCGACTTTTACCTCCACTTGCTCCGTTACGCTTAGCCAATCACTTCCTTGTAGTAATAAAGCATAAACTGCTTCTGATGTAGCTTTGGTTGTTTTCCAGCTATTGGTCTGCTTATTTTTTAGTAACCAAATCTTGAGGTTATCGATATCTTTAAGATTCTCCGTTTTGCTCTGAATAATATTACCAACTTCGGAAAATACTTCCACCATTAAGGCTTGCGTTTCAATAGGTGCTTGGTACCAATGCCAAGAGTTGGTGTTTGCCTTCCAATACATACCTAATTCTTCAGAAGTAATACTATTTTCTTTAAGCGATTTTACGATTTCACTAGCAGTTCTAGAATCATCCATTCTATTCATTGTTAATGCCATTAATCCTTTAGCATATATTGAGCGACTTAACCAAAACTTCTGAATCTGACTTTGATAATACTCCATAATTTTTTTGACCTCCGAACTAGGCTTTAATTCAGGATAAAAGCTTCTAGTATATAAATAATGTAATTGTGTATATGATAAGTGGTCTTTGCTTAGATCAGCATCTTTATCATATTTTCTAAGGTCTTTATACTCTTGTATAAATTCACTATCCAAATATCGTATTGCATTATAAACCATTTGTTGATGGTCGCTGGCAGAAATCGAGGCGACATTCAATTGTTTTAAATGTCCAAATCCGGCAATAATATGTTGCGTAATAAATCGGTTATCGCGCCCACCATTAAACCAAGGCCAAGCGCCAGAGCTATGCTGATTGTTTTTTAATTTGCGAACAGCCGATTGCAATTCATTATTCATTTTATTAAGATCGAATAACAAGGCGATGCGTTTTTTCTGTTCCGTTTCAGACTCCGCATCACGTAACCAAGGGGTTTCTTGTATTAATAAGGATTTCAATTCTTGATTCTTTTCTAAATTTGAAAGTAAGGCATCTGTTCCTTTCCAATTATTAAAAACGGCTTCAATTTTAGGGTTCGATTTTACAATATGTTGTGCCAAAGCATTGGCATAATATTTAGCAAAAGTCTGCTCGTTACATTCATAAGGATATTCCATTAAATAGGGCAGCGCTTGAACCGCATACCATGCAGGATTTGAGGTCATCTCTAAAGTTAATTTATGATGATTGAGCGTAGTCGAAGTCTGATTCTTCAACTTATCTAGTGTAAATGTTTTGGTCTGATTAGAACGAATCCACATCGGAAGCGTTTCCGTCACCATCATTCTATTACTTAAAACTGGTAAGGCATTTTGTTCACCATCACTGAGATCTCTAGCTTTTGCAATCACTTTATATTGGACAGCCTGTAAACCTTCAGGAATTTTTAATTGCCAAGAGACTTGCGTGTTGCCTTTGGCATCTACCGTGAAATTAGAACTATTATCATTATTAGAAAGTTCCGAATCAAGTGATTTACCATTAACAGCATCTGTCAATACTAATTGCGCAACACCAGATAATTCAATTTCTGTGAGATTTGCAATTTTAGTGCTAATTGTAATTTCATCGCCCTCTCTTAAAAACCTTGGAGCATTTGGTATTACCATCAATTCTTTTTGAGTTACAGTTTCTAATTGTGTCACCGCACTTTCTAAATTTTTGGTATGTGCCAATAATTGCAATTTCCATTTGGTTAAAGCTTCTGGTGCTTTAAAGTTGAAACTAACGTTGCCTTCTGCATCGGTTTGCAATTGTGGAAAGAAGAAGGCGGTTTCGTTAAGGTTTTTTCTTATTTGGCTATGATCGATGCTTAACGTATCGTCATTCATTCGATTTTCTGTTTCTAATTGTAGATTCGATTTTTGTTTCGAAGTCCTTGTTTCGTCAGAATTAATTGAGTAGCTCAAGGGTTTATTTGATTCCATTGCTGAATTCGCAATTGCCATGACCTCAGATTCAACCATAGCATCCTCCATAACGTCAACTCCAGATGCTCTTCCTCGTAATGACCGAGAGAAGTTATTGTAGTTACTACTAAGATGAAATCCAAACCAATTTAAATGGTCATAACTCTGATGGGGATAATTGCTTAAAACATTAAAATCATTAAACAATCTAAAATTTGTATTCCCAAAACTCTGACTAGAATTTTTATGGTAATAACCGTAGTAAATAGGTTGATTAATAGGGTTGAAGTTCCAGTTATGTACTCTAAATTCGTTTAAAGACGCATCATACATACTTGCTAATAATTCGGCAGAAACTTTATCTCCTTTAGGACCTTTTATTTTAAAACTCCAGGTTTCATTTTGTCCTGGTAGTAATTTGTCCCGGAATGTCGTGGTTTCAATTTCTAGATCGGATTTAGGAAATGGTACATTAACTTTAAAACTTTGGGATTGAAATGTGTTAAAAGCTGCAAAAGAGGTATGTACAACAAAACCGCCTAAATCACTTTCTAAAACAGGAATTGTAATCGTTTTTTTAGAATTGTTAAGTTCAACCAATTGTGTCATTATAATTGTGTCGTTCTTTTCAATTTCAACCGTAACTGTTATGTTTTTTGCTGCAGAACCTAAAGAAAGTTTTGCCATAGTACTGGTGTCGTAATTCTCTTTGTCTAATTGCGCTTCATATAATTGGTTATCGGTAACGGTTTTGTCCTTACTACTAAAAAGTGATGTAAAAATTTGGTCTTTTACAATTTGCCCAAATTTATCTTCGCTTTCCGCAACAATAATATACTGACCAGATTCCCATTTATTTAGCTTTTTAAATGTTATAGTTTTCTCTTTTTCAGTATCGAATTCATATTTAAAAACTTCCTTTCCCTTTGGCCAATTGGATGATTGACCTTCGTTATCGTAAGGTTCGTGAGGAAATAATTTTATAAATTCGGCTTTTGAAAGTGTTTGATAATCTGGTGCGTGCCACGGTCTTTTCCTTAAAACACGATCTGGTGCTTTCAGCTTATAAACTTTTAATTGTCCTTTTACTGGTACAAATTCACCATTAAGATTCTGAGAATTTAAAGTGAGTTCTATGTTCTTTTCTTCTTTGTCAATTTTTTGAGGTGCAACAATATTTATAGTCATCGCATGATAGCCAACATTAACAATAGTAGAGGTAGAGCGGGTTTCGCCATTTACATCTGTAATGTCCGCTGTAACTTCATAATTAAAAATAGGCAGGTTGTCTTTTGCAACACTTTCATCTGGAATGGCCTTAAAAGTAATTTCGAACTCGCCTTTAGCATTGGTTGTGGTGTTTCCGAAAGTGATTTCTTGTGGTTCAGCATTAAAATATGGTCGTCTCCAATAATACCAACCTGGAAATCTTATATTACGTTTTACGCGATAAACCACCTTTGCATTTGTAATATTACTACCTGCAAAAGCAATAGCTGTTCCTTTTACCGTGATACTATCATTTATTTTAAAGGTTTCAGTAATCGGTTGAAATTCTGGTTTGAATTTTGGACGTTTGTATTCTTCAACCGAGATTTGCGCATAACTAGAGGTGTTCGAAAACATTTCTATAGTGTAATTTCCAGTTAAGCCGTCGTTTGGTATTATAAATTCACCATGAACAGAACCAAACTCATTTGTCTTTAATAAATGTTCACCGACCACTTCTCCATTAACGTTTTTCAATCGCAATTTAGCAGCTTCATCAGCTGAAACTTTAGTATTGCCATTTTTAGATTTTGTGGCGATACCTTTAAAATAAAGGGTTTGCCCTGGTCTGTAAATGCTACGGTCCGTAAATAAGAAATTTCGATACTGTGTATCATTATTTTTATCTTGATAGCGTTTGTTATTAATGTAGTAATCTCCAAAATAACCAATATCGTTTTTAGAAATAATTTTTATTTGAACATTTCTATAATAGTTATTATCTTTTCTGAATTCAAATTTTCCATAGCGGTCGGTGGTAACCGTTTTGGTTAGTTGATTACCATTTTGGTTATTAGAATAAGATACTTCAGCTGTAGTATTGGTAATAGGACTTCCGTTGTGTCTGTCGATAATTTGGTAAATATTAATATCGTTTTCAGAGCTTTCAATTAGGGCTAAATCGGTAACTTGGATATGGGCAATCGCATAAACACTATCATCAGAATTT
Source organism: Winogradskyella bathintestinalis (assembly GCF_030407435.1). Taxonomy (GTDB): domain Bacteria; phylum Bacteroidota; class Bacteroidia; order Flavobacteriales; family Flavobacteriaceae; genus Winogradskyella; species Winogradskyella bathintestinalis. Next base: position 723,335 of record NZ_JASDDK010000002.1, on the reverse strand, counting down.
GTTTCTGCTTTAATAAGGTATAATCCGTTGGTTAAATTCGGCAATACAATTTCAGTACTATGGTTTTGGTAATCTCCTTCGGTTTTTAATGGACTCGAAAACGATTCCACACGATTCAGATTTTTAAAAAATGCTTCCCTTTCATTTTCTCGATAAATAGTCTTGTAACGGTCTAACTGACTTTTTGAAAGTTTATAAATTTTGAAATTTAAGTGTTTTAAGTTTTTATAACTCACTAAGATTTTTGAAGGCGAATTAGTCCCTATAAATTCTTCAGCTTGCATTTGTAAACTCGGTTCAGTGATTTGAGCTTTTAACGCTTCACACTTTTGAGCACCAAGACTATTTGGGAATTTAGATACTACAAAATTGCAGAGTTCTACAGCTTCTTTTAATTTCCAACGGTTTTTAATATTTATAGCGTTGTCCCCTAGATTGTTATTGTACAAGTTACCTTGCTTTTGATAAATTGTAGCAATTTTATAATCATACAAAGTGGATAAATCTGAACTTTTAAATTGATCTGATTTCCCTTTTAAAGTACTGAGAAGTAAATCATCTACACCTGTAAAAACAGCATGTGCTTTTACAAAATTTAAACGTTCTATATCTACATCTACAAAGGCTTTTGAAATTTGGTTTTTACGATGAAACCTTAGTAAGTTTTGATATATTTCCAGGGCATTACGTTGTAATGATAAGGTGTCTTTATATGCTAAATTTACCTCAATAAAAATGTCACTATCGGCAATAAATGCTTTGTTATCTATTGTAAATTTATATGCTGGTTGTGTGATGCTGTTTTCATCGGTTTTATAAAAGCTTAGTGCATTATGACTTAATACATCAAATAAAGTTGGTCTAAAGTCTTTAGAATTTTCCTGCTCATTTAAGAGTACGGTATAATCACGCAATGATTCTTGTTGAAGTAGCGTTTCATGTTCCAGCGAGCGTTGAAAATAAATATGGATTTCATTAAAAATAGTTTCTAAATCCCATGTTCTAAAATCGTCGCTAACTTTTTGTGTTGTTTTAGATCGATTATAAAATTGGTAACGACTGTCCTGAAAATATTGCCAATACATAGTCGCCAACATATTTTCTAAAAGATGTTTGGTGACAAGGTCTTCGGTAGAATCAATTTCTGACTTAAACCGATTAACGATCTTGAGCTGTGCATCTTCTTCAAGCGTTAGCATGTACTTACTGATGTGCAAAAGCGCTTTAATGCGCTGTTGCGTATGTTCAGTTTTAATGGCACTTTTATAAATGGTTTCAACTAAATCCGATGCACTTTTGGTAAGCCCTTTATCTTCCAGTTTTGTCACTTCTTTCCATTGTTTTTCAAATTCATTTTGAGCATCAGAAAAAGAAGCGAAGCAAATTATCATAAGTAATGGTATATAATATTTCATAGTGTAATATTTTCTACAAAATACATGCAAAATGTATTCCGAAAGCAGGCAAATTGAGTTAATGTCTTATTTCAATGAGTGAAGTTAACAATTTGTTGAGGATACTGCGCGTTAATAAAGTGTATTTTTGTCGCAAGTACCAATATTTATATGAATAGATTTTTGTTTGTTTTATTGCTGTCATCGTTCTGTTTTTCTCAGAATGCCATTACTAATGCCGAAACCTTTTTAGTTAAGAAGGAATTTGTAAAAGCACAAAAAGAGATGACTGTTTTCTTAGAAGCTCATCCTAACGACTTAAAGGCTATTGAGCTATTAGGCGATGCTTACGGTTATCAAAAAAAATGGGACTTTGCCATTGCACAATATCAAATTTTAACTCAAAAGCGTCCTAAAAATGCCAATTATCATTACAAATATGGTGGGGCTTTGGGGATGAAAGCTTTAAGCATTAGCAAATTAAAAGCCCTAGCGATTATTGGTGACGTAAAGGATGCATTTCATAAAGCAGTACTTTTAGATCCAAATCATATTGAGGCTCGTTGGGCTTTAGTTGAATTATATGTTACCTTACCTGGAATTATTGGGGGGAGTTTTTCTAAAGCATTGAATTATGCGCAGCAGTTAGAGGAGCTATCTAAAGTAGATGGATATTTGGCTAAAGGTTATGTTTACGAATACGATGATGAACCAGAATTGGCGGAAAAATATTATAAATTAGCTATTAAAGTAGGCGGGTCTGTAACTTGTTATGATAAACTAACGGAATTCTATGAAGATCAAAAACAACCACATAAAGCGATAGACAATTTAGAGGAAGCTAAAGACAAGCACCGCCGTAATGCCATGCATTACCAAATAGGCAAAGTGTGTGCTGATTATAACCTTCAGTTAGATAAAGGTGAAACCATGCTGAAAGTATATCTTAAAAATCATTCGGCAAAGGACGGCGTTCCAAAAGAATGGGCCTATTACCGGTTAGCCCAAATTAATAAGCATAGAGATAACACAGCAGAAGCTTTAGAATGGATAAATATGGCAATCGCTGGATTGCCAGATTTAGAAGTTTTTCAAGATTTTAAGGAGACGATTTAGATTGCAATCCTAAGCCCTCAGTCTTTAAATTGCAGCTTCGTGAATTATGTGAAAAGTTATTTATTTATTCAGTTTTTTGTCAATTTCTGAGCTTTTCTTACCTGTTGGCATACTGGTCTGTGTAACTCTGTATAATAACTTTTGAGAAATTAGTTCGTGGAATTTGGAATTTGAAATTTGTAAGTTGATATTTGTTACATGAACGTACATTTTATAGCAATTGGCGGTGCAGCAATGCACAATTTAGCCTTAGCACTTCACAATAAGGGTTATAACGTCACCGGAAGTGACGATGAAATTTTCGACCCTTCAAAATCAAGATTGGAAGCTTATAATATACTACCTGAAACTTTTGGTTGGTATCCTGAAAAAATAACGTCAGATTTAGATGCTGTGGTATTGGGTATGCATGCCAAAGCCGATAATCCTGAATTGCTCAAAGCCCAAGAACTCGATTTAAAAATCTACAGTTATCCAGAATTTTTATACGAACAATCCAAATATAAGACACGAGTGGTTATTGGTGGAAGTCATGGAAAAACTACGATTACTTCCATGATTTTACATGTATTGCATTATCACGATAAAGATGTAGATTATATGGTAGGAGCACAACTCGAAGGTTTTGATGTGATGGTAAAACTCACCGATAACAATGATTTTATCGTTTTGGAAGGAGATGAATATTTAAGTTCTCCTATTGATAGGCGACCAAAATTTCATTTATACAAACCCAATATTGCGTTACTAAGTGGCATAGCTTGGGACCATATTAACGTATTTCCGACTTATGAAAACTATGTGGAGCAATTCAAAATATTTGTAGACTCTATTGTTACAGGAGGAAGCATTAATTATAATGAAGAAGATTTAGACGTTAAACGTGTAGTGGAGGCTTCAGAAAATCAGATTAGAAAAATTGCTTATAGAACACCAGAATATACCGTTAAAAACGGGGAAACGTTATTGGAAACTTCCGAAGGCCCGATGCCAATTGAAGTTTTTGGAGCTCATAATTTAAACAACTTAGCTGGTGCAAAATGGATTTGCCAACACATGGGAATTGATGAAGATGATTTTTACGAAGCTATTGCAACCTTTAAAGGGGCTAGCAAACGTTTAGAAAAAATTGCCGAATCTAAAACAAGCGTAGCCTATAAGGATTTTGCGCATTCGCCAAGTAAAGTTAAAGCCACAACGAAAGCCGTAAAAGAACAATATAGGGACCGCACTTTAGTGGCTTGTTTAGAATTGCATACGTACAGCAGCTTAAATGCTGAGTTCTTAAAAGAATACAAAGGTGCATTAGATGCAGCAGATGTTGCTGTAGTTTTCTATTCGCCTCATGCGGTGGAAATTAAAAAACTAGAAGAAGTCACCACAGACCAAATCGCCAATGCTTTTGAACGTGATGATTTAATTATTTACACGAATCCATCCGAATTTAAAGACTTTTTGTTTGCTCAGAATTTTGATAATAAGTCGTTGCTTTTAATGAGTTCTGGTAATTATGGAGGTTTGGATTTTGATGAAGTAAAACAACTCCTACGAACTTAGGAGTCTCAGACTTAGAATAACTGATTCTAAATTTTGAGATAACCATGGTACAGTAATTGTAATTTCGCTACTATGAAGAAAACACTTCTATCCATAGCTTTAACACTTGCAGCCGTTATAGTTTTTGCACAACAAGAGTTTCATGTGTTTCCTGAAAATCATCCAGAAACACCTGGAACTAAATCTGGAAACGGAAGTTTAGAAAATCCTTGGGACTTACAAACAGCTTTAAGCCAAAAACCGAAAATTGTAAATGGCAATGATACCATTTGGTTACATGAAGGTATTTATAATGGTCGGTTTTCGAGTACATTAAATAGTACTATCGAAAATGAATATATAACCGTGAGTGCTTATGAAAATGATAAGGTAGTGCTTAACGGAAATGTGGATTCTACGGAAGACCAAACCTTGAAAGTGCGAAGCTCTCGAGTTATATTTCAAAATTTTGAAATAACATGGTTGGGTGATTTTACCAGACAAATCAACAAAGACGGTGACTTTAAGAAATTTGTTGTTGGTATAAATCACTTAAGTGGTACGAATTGTAAATTTATTAATTTAATGATTCATAATAATCCGGGACTTGGCTTTGGATCATGGAAAAATACAGGAGGCACATTAATTGCCAACTGCATTGTTTATAACAACGGTGGGCTTACTGCCGAAGGTAAATCTATAGGCGAAGGGTTTTATGTTCAAAATAATAGTGATACTGAAACCAGAATCTTACGAGATAATATAATTTTTAATAATTATTATAAAGGTGTTGAAGTCTGGTCAGCGGCGAAACATGCTGATACCGATTGGGTGAAAAATATAACCTTAGAAAACAATGTTATTTTTAATAGTGGCTTACCATCTCATTACCGGACAGTAGATAATATTATCGTAGCTACCGACGATAGGAACGGCGTTAATATTGCCAAAAATATTACAATACGGAATAATATACTTTATCATAATACTAATTTTAAAAAGGATGAAATCAATGGAGATGCGGCTTCCTTAACGCTTGGTTTTCACAAAGGAGCGCCTGTAGAAAATGTAGTTGTAGATAACAACATTATTATAGGAAGAAATAATGCATTACGAATATTATACGCTAAGTCACTAACCTTAACACGAAATAAAGTTTATACAGGTTACATTCATTTAGTGAATCCTGATGCATTAAAATGGAATTTTAACGATAATATTTATTATACAAAAAAGAGTAAGGCATTTAGAAATGGGAGTATTAAAAGTTATGATTTTGAAAACTGGAAATTGAATTTTAATTTAGATGCGAATAGTCACTGGAAACATATAAAAACATTTGATTTAAATAATGTTTTAGATATTACAGAAAATGTAAATAAACCAAATGAATTTAGAGTGGTTTTGTTTAATAAAGATGGAGCAGACGTTAAGGTAGATTTTTCTAAATACAATATAGCCCAGGCTGCCAATTACACCATAAGAGATGTAGAAAATTTTAAACAAATTTTAAAAGCGGGGGTTATGGATGAAACCAGTCAGATTATTTTTCCTATGAACTTAAATCAGGGGCAAGCCAATAAAACTTTAAATAATTTCGGAGTGTTTATTTTAGAATTTAAGGAAAATACAGTAGCTGAAATTTCAGCTAAGGATAAGGGCTTTTTTAGACGTTTCTTTCGTTTTTTAGGATTTTAAAACGACACGGTTGTCAATTTGACGTGTTAATTTACTCATTCTCAATTTTCTCAATCATTTCTCTAAATAAACCCAATAGAAAGGTTAATTTCTTGGCATCGCCAGCCGCCCTAAATCTTTTATTTTGAATTTTCACACCGTACCAATCCTGCTTACCATTTTCATTAAGAATCCATTTAATGTCAAGATTGGCAATTGACGTATTAGAAATATCAATTTCTACATCCCAACCTAATGGATCATCTAATGTCGTTATCTGTATGGCATCCCCTTTTTCCCATTCGCCATCAGCGTTCTCTTTAAACCAATGTTGTATCCACTCTAAAATTTCCATCTAAATATATTTGTAAAATTATTTGATTTAAAATATCATTAAATTGGTGTCCCAATAATGCAATGAGGTACAGTATAAAATTAATAATTAGAGTTTCTAATGTGTACAATTGCGCTCAGACTGACCTAAGATTGAAAAATCTCTATATACTGGCCACAAAATCTTGAAATACCTTTTTATGTAATTCCAGATCCAAATTAGGAGATAAAGCAACTCTGGCAATATAATCTTTATCGCTCTCTTTAGTTGTCCCTTGTGTTGAGGTTGCAGGAATGGTCCAATAACAACCTTTCAGTTGTCCGTAACTTACACAGTACTTACTGTCATTTGGGATTTTGGTAATCATTAAATCAATCAATTTATGATTCAATGCTCTTTTGAAGGTTTCTTTTTCTTCAGCAGTATTACCTTTTGTAGGTAAATCTAATGAAAAAACCGATGGTGTAAATCCGCGTTCTGCAAGTTCTTCTGAGACAAAATTAATTTTAGCTTCAGGTAATGTTTCTTGAATAAAATTGACGAATTCTCTTGTGTTTTTATAAGCCTCAGCGATTCTTTGGTTCATAGAAGGCATTTGTTTCGCTAAGATTTCATATTGAAGTTCAGTAGCTTCATTATCGCATAATTCTAAATGCAACTCAATTTTAGGCATTAAGGATTCCGCTTTTTTATTAGCTACACAATAACCCGCCGTGCATTTTCCGCCACTTGGAAATTTCGAGCCACTTGCGTAAGAAATAGCTCTAACGGTTGATAAAATTTCACCTTCCGCTAAAAATTGAATATTGGGACAGAAAGTTTGATCTAAAATGAAAACAGGGTCAATAGCAATGTTGTTAGATGCAGTTTTACGTTCTTGACTTAAGACTGCATTTAACTGTTGTAAATCTGGCACTTCAACTCTTGGGTTGGTCGGAATTTCGGCAATGATATAAGGAACGGCATCTTCCTTTGCGATTTTAGATAATACAGTTTCTAAACTTGTTACCATATCATTATCTCCATCGACTTCTAAATCTACCACTTCAACGTGCTCTAAACAAGCGGCAACACGTCTGGCTTGGTCATTAGTGCCTCCATAGCAATTGGTTGGTACGATGAATTTAATTGTTTTTCCACAGTGGTTTTGCATGGCATCATCAATCAAGCCCATCATAATGGCGTATTGAATAGATAATCCGCTAGAACCAACGAGTGGTTTTGCCGAGGTGCCAGTAATGTTCTTAATTGAATTTAAAACACTTGTTTTGTTAGCTTCAAGATTGTTTTGAGGATTATTGATAGTAGATTGATTGGCGATAGATTGTAATGCTACTAAACTATTTGAGGGTGTCATAGCAATGGTTTCACGACGTCGCACATGCTGAATATCCGAAATATAATTATCATTTTGAGTGCCATTAACTATCAAAATACTGCCAAGGTTTTCATATAAATTAATATGAAAATCAATATTAGCATTTTGGTTGATGGTTCCAAATTGATCTTGTTGCGAAATGAAAACCGTGCTGCCATCAAATTTAAGAATAGCATCTACATCATCAGTTTTTATAAGTCTAAAATCGTAACCGTAAACATGTTTGATTAGTTCCGCATCAAAAGATTTAGGTAAGTTACCTTTGTATAAGATTTGGGTGTTTTTACCCTCCATTAAGTTTTTTCTCAGAATAGCTAAAACAGGTATGGTTTGCGAGGAAAAGCTAATCACATTTTCTGCATTTAGCTTATTTAACTTGCCAATTGTCCATTCTAAAACTGAAGATAACGGATGTCCTAATCTAATATAGTCGTAAGCTGTGGGTAAGGCATTTAGTGCTGATAACTCTGAAATATTGTTAGTATATAAGTTTTCAAATTGATCTAAAAACTGTGTTTTTGCTAACTTTTCATTGTAAATATCTAGGCGATGCGTGGTGAGGTTCAACCAATCGCTTGGCATATTGATGAGTACAGATTTTAAATAATTGAGCATCGTTGAGTCTTGCATATTTTCCATAATTTAATGGGATGCAAATATACGTTAGTTCCCCTATTTATAAAACTTTACTAAGGGTTTGTCAACTGAACTTTATTATAAATGTTTCTTAAAAAAAGCGATAGTACGATCCCAAGAAAGCATTGCCGCTTCTTTATCATACCTTGGTGTAGTGTTATTATGAAAACCATGATTTACTTCAGGATAAATATAAGCCTCATAGTCTATACCATTTTCGATTAAGGCTTTTTCAAATTCAGGCCATCCTTCATTTACTCTAGTGTCTAATTCTGCGTATTGAAGTAGGAGCGGAGCTTTAATCTTTACAACATCTTCAGTTTCTGGTTGTCTGCCATAATATGGTACAGCAGCTCCTAAGTTTGGTAAGCGAACCGCCATCATATTAGAAATCCAGCCCCCAAAACAAAAGCCGACAACACCCACATTGCCGTTACAGTTTTCATGATTTTTAAGATGGTGATAAGCGGCAATAAAATCTTCTAGCATTTCTTGTTGGTGGCGTTGTTTTTGCATGGCTCTGCCGTCATCGTCGTTACCTGGATACCCGCCCAGCGGACTTAAAGCATCTGGTGCTAACGAAATAAATCCTGCTTTTGCAGTACGTCTTCCGACATCTTCGATATAGGGATTGAGGCCCCTGTTTTCATGCACAACTATAACACCTGGAAGTTTAGTTTTTTTATCTTTAGGTTGAGACAGTAGCCCTTTTATTGTGCCTCCACCTTTTGGAGATTCGTAGGTTATATAATCGGAATCTAAAGTAGGATCATCTGGTTGTACTATTAAATTATTTATATAATCTGGAGATACAAAACTCAATAGAGAAGATACGGTTAAACCACCAACAGCATAAATTCCTAGCTTTTCGACAAACTGTCTTCTATTGAGTTTGTTGTGTGCATAATCATCGTATAAATCGAAAACTTCTTGTTTAATATCTTCTTTTTTTAAATTTTTCATGAGGTTGTGTTTTTTTTTGAAGCTATTAAGTTACGTATTTTAATTAATTGATAAACAGCAATTTTAATCTTTAACTTTTTTGCCATCCATGTATTCATACTCTAATAATAGCCCTTCTTTAGTGTAGCAAAATTCTTTGCCATGCTTTTGCTTACCATTATATTCACAGCTATAAGTAAGTTTATTATTTTTAAAATTCTCGACAAGTATTAGTTTTCCGTTTGTGTCGTAAGTGTTTTTTTCTGAAATATTTTGAGTTTTCATATTAAAACGATACAATGCTTTGTACTCATAGGGTTTGGTAAAATTATAAATGACACTATCGGACATAATTTTACGTTTACCATTATAATAGTATTTAGCCGATAATATAATCCCATTTTTAAAAGATTCTTCCATTACTAAATGCCCATTTTTTCGTCGCTTTTCACAAATACCCGAAAAAAGAGAGTCATTTGAAACCTTATATATTAAATCATTATGGATATAAAGATCATCAAAGTTTAAGGTTTCTTGAGCACTTAAGTCTTGAACGACCATAAGTAATGGAAAGATTAATAGACTCCAGATGTTTTTCATATTAAAAGATTTTATCTAAAAATTGTTTAATACTATCTTGATTAGCTCTTACCAATTCCTCACGAGCCGCTTCAACATCTTTTGGCTTTTTATCTTGAGATAACTTAAATTTCCCTTCCCAATGCGTAATGTCAATTTCAAACATTTCAATGTATTTAAGGTTTTTATCTAATCTAGGGTTATCTGATTCTAAAATATAGTTATGGTCTGGCGCTTCTAAAAATTCCGTCATGGTAATTAAGGATTTTTTTAGTGCTATTTTGCTAGCATTGGCTTTTACTCTGCCTTTTAGATGGACTTTAATATAATTCCAAGTTGGAAGCTGGGATGTTGCATAAATACTGGGAGAAATATAACATTGCGGACCACTAAAAATTAGTGTCACCTCGTTGTTGTCCTTTAATAATTCCGCTTGTGGATTATTTATATCTATATGTCCGATAAGTTTTCGATCTTCATAAATTAGAGGTAAATGTGTAATTACAGGGACATTATTGTTTACCGAAATTAAAGTAGCAAGCGGATAGGTTTTTATAACTTCGATGATATGATGAATATCATTGTCTTGGTGCTGTTTTGGAGGGTATTTCATAAGTAATTATCTTGAATTTTTTTCAGGATATATAATTATCGATCAGAGATTACGAATTTTTATAGATTTATCTCTACGCTTAAAATTACAATTTTTTATCTTTAGTGCATGACCAAGAAACCGACTTCATTTTCTATTAAAAACTGGTCCCAAGACGATCAGCCACGTGAAAAGCTCAGAGACAAAGGGAAAACAGCCTTAAGTGATGCAGAATTAATTGCTATTTTAATTGGCTCAGGTAATAGAGAAGAGAGTGCAGTAGCACTGTGTAAACGTATTTTTGCAAGTGTTGATAATAATTTGAATGCGTTAGGGAAATTATCGATTGCACAACTAATGGATTTTAAAGGTATTGGTGAAGCCAAAGCTATAGCAATCACTGCGGCTTTAGAACTTGGAAGGAGAAGAAGGTTAGAAGATGTACTTCAATTAGATAAAGTGACCTCGAGTCGTTCAGTTTTTGATATCATGCAACCTATTCTTGGCGATTTACCGCATGAAGAATTTTGGATTCTATATCTTAATAATTCCAATAAGGTTATTCAAAAAAACCAATTAAGTAAAGGTGGTATTACGGGCACTTTAGTTGATGTTCGTTTAGTTCTAAAAAACGCTCTCGAAGTTGGTGCAACAGCTCTAATACTATGTCATAATCATCCGTCGGAAACCTTAAAACCAAGCGAATCTGATAAAAATGTTACACAAAAATTAAAAGTGGCCGCACAAAGTCTAGACCTCAAGGTTCTCGATCATCTTATTATTACAGAGAAAGCATATTTTAGTTTTGCCGATGAGAACGTTCTGTAGATGGATTAATCTTCAATTAAAATTTTAGAAATTATATTCAGAACTACTATTGGAAATATCACTAATGCATTGAGAATTTGTTATTTTTAACCTTTTGGAATTTCATAAGACATGCTTTTAGTTTATACCCATAAAATCACTCCACGAGTCTCCTATACGTTTAAGCACATCTGCAAACGTATTCTCGGCTTAGACGTATTTTTTACTTCTAAAATTGAAGATTTTATTGCACACGATAGTCTTAAAATGTCTTATACAAAACAGCCGTTAAGTAATGAGTTGTTCATAAGAAGTAATGAGTTATTGTTTGAAACAGGTTTGTCGGATGTTGACATAAATGTACAACAATGGGAAAACACAAAAGGTTTTTTTGCAACCGGAGAACGAAGTGATTTACCTTATGATATTTTTGCCGCGTCATTTTATCTTATAAGTAGATATGAAGAATATTTACCTCACGTAAAAGATGAGTATGGACGTTTCTTGGCTTCTGAAAGTTTGGCTTATGAACACAAGTTTTTAAATCAACCAGTCGTTGATATTTGGGCATATAAATTAAAGTCTATTTTAGAAACTCGATTTCCGAATTATAAATTTCCTGAACGTAAGTACAAGGTACAACCGGTAATAGATGTGCCAATGGCATACTATTTTAAACAAAAAGGGTTTCTACGGACTGTAGGGGGCACTCTAAACGATTTAAGACGACTTAAACTAAAACAGTTATATTCACGTTACTTAGTTATTATGGGTTTTAAACGCGATCCTTATGATACGTTCAAATGGATAATTAGAAAACAAAAGCAATACGATTTTAAGTTTATTGTACTGTTTTTAATTGGTGATTATTCCACTTATGATAAAAATATTAATACCAATAAAAAACAATTTGTCTCCCTCATAAAATCGGTTGCAGATTATTGCGAAGTGGGTATAAAGGCATCTTATTTAGCATTAGATAATTTTTCAATTCTTAAAAAGGAAAAACTTAAAATGGAAGCTATCACCCATACCGATCTTAACTCAGTGCGGCATTCGTTTTCTAAATTAAACTTACCGACATCCTACCGGAATTTAGTGGAATTAGAAATTCATCAAGATTTCACTATGGGTTTTATAAATAATATGAGTTTTAGAGCAGGCACTTGTACACCCTTTCAATTTTACGATTTGGATTACGAAGTACAGACTCCATTGCAAATTAATCCTTATCAGTGTTTAGATTATGGTCTGTTAAAATATTCATCTCAATTAGATAAAACCGAACATTTACAAAAAATAATTAACGAAATTAAGGCTGTAAATGGTACTTTTGTGCCCGTATTTCATAATTACTCTTTCAGTGATTTAAACCGTTGGAAAGGCTTTAGATCACTATTTAATTTAATTTTAGAATCTTCTAAATGAAAAACCAAATAAAACACGTTTTTTTCGATTTAGATCACACCCTTTGGGATTTTGATAGAAATTCTGGTTTAACATTTGAAAAGATCTTTAGTCTGAATAAAATTGAAGTAACATTACATGATTTTCTTTCTATTTACGAACCCATAAATTTAAATTATTGGAAACTTTATAGAGAAGAAAAAGTGACAAAATCAGCGTTGCGATACGGTAGATTACGAGAAGCGTTTGATGGAGTAGGAGTTGTAGTTGAAGATGATATGATTCATCACTTATCTCAAGCCTATATTGATAATCTTTCTAGTTTCAATCATTTATTTACCGGAACAATTGAAATTTTAGATTATCTTAAAGAAAAATATCAATTACATATTATTACCAACGGATTTGAAGAAGCGCAAGATAAGAAAATTACGACGTCAAATATTAAGCAGTATTTTAAAACGATTACAAATTCTGATATGGTCGGTGTAAAAAAGCCGAATCCTAAGATTTTCAATTTTGCGTTAGAATTAGCAAAGGCTAAACCTCATGAAAGTATTATGATTGGTGATAGCCTTGAGGCAGATATTGAAGGTGCTCATAAAATTGGTATGGATACTATCCATTTTGATTATAATGATGCTCATAATTCACATGGTTATAAACGCGTAACCAATTTAAAAACACTTATAAATCATCTTTAAATAATAAAAAACATGTTCAAGAAAATAATATTTACAGTATCATTTGTGCTACTTAGTTTATACGGAATGGCACAAAAAGATATTAACTCGTATAAATATGTACTTGTACCAAAGACCTTTGAATTTTCAAAAAATAAAGACCAATATCAATTAAATTCGTTATTGAAATTTTTATTCAATAAATACGGATATGAAGCTTATTTTACCAATGATAAATTACCAGACGATTTAATCTACAATCGATGTTTGGCATTAACCGCTGATGTAGAAAAAGCTAAAGGCGGGTTATTTAAAACCAAGTTAGAAGTCATACTCACAGACTGTTTTGGTAATAAAGTTTTGACATCTAAGACGGGTGAATCTCGTGAAAAAGATTATCAGAAAGCATATACCGAAGCGTTGAGAAATGCATTTGAAACGTATCAGAATTTAGATTACCAATATGTTCCAAGTCAAGATATGGTTATCGTGTCATCAGATAATAAAACTAAAAGTGCAAAGCAAACAACTACCGAAATTCAGCAAACTACGAATAAAGTAGCACCAATAACTAAAGACTTTGAGGCAAATACAGTAGCTGCCAAAGTAGAAAAGAGTGAGATCAAAACAGCTAAAACAAAGCATAATCTCTCAGATTTACATTATGCTCAAGACATTGAAAATGGTTTTCAATTGGTAAATTCAGAACCAAGAATTGTAATGGTATTGCTTAACACGGCAGCAGAAAATGTTTTTCTGGTTAAGGGAAAAAGTGCTATTGTCTTTAAAGAAAATGGTTCTTGGTACTATTCTGAAAATGATGGAAAACTCGGTGAGAAAAAATCTTTAAATATTAAATTTTAGAGAGGTAGTTTCAATTCGCTCTTATCCTTACAACTAGTTTAGATTTTCGCTTTTTACTATTGTTTGATTAATATAAATCAATATCCATATTTATCCTTCCAAAGAAGTTTTAAATAATTTCTTTGAGCTTGCTCTCGGGCGTTGTTTCCAGGATTATATAATTTAGTATTTGCAATTTCTGCTGGTAAAAATTCTTGAGCAGCGAAGTTATTGTCATAGCTGTGAGAATATTTATAACTGTCACCATAACCTAATTCTTTCATTAATTTGGTAGGTGCATTTCTCATGGCCATAGGGACAGATAAATCTCCAGTATCTTTAACAAGTTGCTGCGCTTTACCAATAGCTTCGTACGCGGCATTGCTCTTTGCAGAGCTTGCTAAATAAGTGGTGCATTGGCTGAGAATAATTCGAGATTCTGGATTTCCGATAACTGAAACTGCTTGAAACGTATTATTAGCAATCACTAACGCCGTTGGATTGGCGTTTCCAATATCTTCACTGGCCAAAATTAAAAGTCGTCTCGCTATAAATTTTACATCTTCACCACCTTCAATCATTCGTGCTAAGTAATACACAGCTGCGTTTGGATCACTACCGCGAATCGATTTTATAAATGCCGAAATAATATCATAATGGTGCTCTCCGGTTTTATCATATCGTGCGGCTTTGCTTTGTACCTGTTTTGTAACTAAATCATTGGTAATTTTTATGTCTTTGCCTTCAAACGATGCCACTAATAATTCAAAAATATTCAGTAATTTTCTGGCATCTCCTCCAGAGAAACGTAATAGAGCCTCAGTTTCTTTCAGTTCAATGTTTAATTTTGAAAGGATGGAGTCTTCTGTTATTGCGCGTTGTAATAAAGCTTCTAAATCCGACTTGCTAAATGCGTTTAAGGTATACACTTGGCATCGTGATAGTAAGGCCGAAATAACCTCAAAACTTGGGTTTTCAGTAGTGGCTCCAATTAATGTCACCCAACCTTTCTCAACCGCTTCTAAAAGCGAATCTTGTTGTGATTTGCTAAACCTATGAATCTCATCAATAAACAGAATAGGATTTTTAGCCGTAAATAATCCGCCACTTTTTTTTGCTTTATCAATGACTTCCCTAATATCTTTAACACCAGAATTGATAGCACTCAATTTAAAAAACGGCCGTCCAGATTCATTAGCTATAACATTTGCAAGCGTTGTTTTCCCAATCCCCGGTGGTCCCCAAAAAATTAATGACGGTATTACTCCACTTTTCATCTGTTGGTATAACATACCATTTTTACCTACTAAATGTTGTTGACTAAGATAGTCATTAAGTGTATTTGGTCGTAAGCGTTCGGCTAATGGAGTATTCATAATTCAAAATTACAAAATGCTTTTGTGATGGTTTCATTTATTTAGATATTTTCAACGGTCTTGAAAAATTATCACTTCTGCCAATATTTCAGATAATTCTAATTTGGTCATAAATTTGAAAGACTATCATTAAATTTGGTTATGAGTAATCCCCAACAATTTAAATATTCTAATAGCATTATTGTCTATCCTTTGATGATTTTGTTTTCTATATGGTTGGTGTTTTGGTATCAAATAAGAATTGATAGCGGTATAAAGGCGTACGGAATAAGACCACAGAAAATTGAAGGCCTTTTGGGTATTATAAGCAGTCCGTTTCTGCATGGTAATATCAATCATATTTATAATAATTCAATCCCGCTTTTCGTACTTAGTTTGGCTTTATTTTATTTTTATAATAAGATAGCCTGGAAAGTGCTGGGCTTTGGTATTATACTTTCAGGATTTTTAACATGGCTCATAGCCAATAATGGCAACCACATTGGTGCAAGTGGTTTGGTCTATGTGTTAGTAAGTTTCATGTTTTTTAAAGGCATTTTTGCGAAACACTATAGATTGATTGCGCTATCGTTATTAGTTATTTTTCTATATGGTAGTATGATTTGGTATGTGTTTCCTATTAAAACCGGAATGTCGTGGGAAGGTCATTTGGCCGGATTAATAACTGGCTTAACGTTTGCATTAATTTTTAAAAGACAGGTGGCTAAACCAGAACGTTACAAATGGGAGGAACCTAATTATAATGAAGAAGATGATCCTTTTATGAAACATTTTGATGAAAAAGGAAACTTTATAGAGTTCGAAGCGGAAATACTCGAAAATGAATCTGAACGCGATAGTGACGCTACATCCGAAAAAGCTAAAACACCTAAAATCACTTACATTTTTAAAAAAAGTAAAGACTAATTTTGCGCTAACTCACATGTTTAATTTAATATAATAGAAAATATAAGTATGGTTTAAGTATGAAAAAGTGGTTGCACTTCACTCTATTGAACGTTCTATATGCTTAAAAACTGTTTGCTAGCTGCGCTGTCTAACCGCTTCATAAAGAAATGCGCCACAGGCCACAGATACATTCAATGACTCAATCTCACCTAAAATAGGAAGTTTCGCTTTATCATCTACAACTTTTAAAACCGATGGATTTATACCTCTACCTTCAGAGCCCATGATTATAGCGCAAGGTTCCTTAAATGAGACGTCGTATAGAAAATTATCTGCTTTTTCCGTCGCTGCAATAACGCGAATGCCAGAGGACTGCATATGAAAAACGGCATCCTTTATATGATCTACTTTACAAATTGGTATTTTAAAAATAGCACCTGCACTTGTTTTAATAGTATCACCATTTATTGGTGCGCCACCTTTTTTCTGAATAATAATACCGTTGACGCCTGTACATTCAGCAGTACGCACTATGGCTCCAAAATTTCGGACATCGCTTAACTGATCTAATAACAAAAATAAAGGAGTTTTCCCAGCTTCAATTACGCTCGTTACCAAATCGTCGATATTGTGAAATGCAATAGGTGAGATTTGCGCTACAGCACCTTGATGATTACCCCGTGTTAATCGGTTAAGTTTCTCAACTGGCACATAAGAAGAATTGATACTTTCAGTACGGATTGAATGTTCTAATTCTTTGTAAAGCTCGCCATGAAGTCCCTTTTGCATAAAAACCTTATCTATAGTCTCACCAGATTTTATAGCTTCAATGATTGCTCTAATTCCAAAAATTGTGGTTTCGTTTTTCATGAGTGTAAAGGTATAAAAAAAAACCATCCGCGTTAGCGGATGGTTTAAATAGATATTTAAAATTATTTACTAAATAAATGTAATTAATTTTTTGTTAATGAAGTAACAACAGTTCCTCCAAAGCAACCAGCACCTACACACCACTTGTATTCTAAACTCAATGAGAAATCACATGAGTTGTAAGACGAATCATCAGGAGATAAGGTCGTAGCCCAAACACCACCATATGTAGGATGAACACGAATTATTTCATCATATTCTTCACTAGCGTAAGTTATCGTTGGATCAACTACATCGGTATTTAAAACAACCAATACTTTTGAATTGGCATATTGTCCTTCAGAATCAGTAATCAATAATGAATTAGGTGCAGGCCCTAATTCAATAGTTGCATTAGATGTGCTAGTATAATCAACCACAGAATTAGATGTAACTGCAGTGTATGATCCCACAAAATTGTTCAAATCTAACGGACATACTGCTTGTAATACAATTGAAGTAGTATTACTTTCAGAAACACCTTGTGAAGAAGAATCAATTCTTAACACCAAAGTTTGAGGGTCAAAAGGATCTAAGTTATCTGTAGGTACACTAATTTGTGCATTTACAGATAAGTCTCCTGGTTCAATTGTATAAGTGGTTTGGTCTAATGAAAATTCATTAGCCGTAGCTGTAGAACTTGGATCTACACTTATCGTGATATCAACAGGTGTATCTATTGGCTCATTATCTCCTCCAATTATTGCGATGGGAATATTATAAGTTGTAACCGAGCCATCTTGTAGAAAGTTAGCTGTTGTACTGGTGCTAGCAAATTGTGCTAGGATAGGTCCTTCACCGAAATCGGTTTCATTATCATCCAATAAAGCGTCACAGGAGGTAAGTGTCATAGCACTACCAACTATTGCAACGGCAATAAATCTTTTAATTAATTTTAATTTTTTCATTTTTCTTTTTTTTTATCTCCAAAAAGGATCATTAGTAAATACATCTGTAACACCTTGTGTAGGTACATTAGCACTGTTTCTCGCAACTTCCGTATCCGGATACAACAATCTCACAGGTCTAGTTCCTCCAGACTCAGCAGGTATTGGTAAATCAGCAGGGTAACCAGTTCTTGTTAAATCAATCCAAGATTCTATTGATGAAGTACCATTAAGAGCAACCCATTTCTGAGTTATGATGGCTTCAATTTTATTTGAAGATGCCGACCAACCAACATTTTCAATAGTCTGACCATAATACGATTGTGCTTCTATCTCAGCAGCTTCAACTCCTAATTGCGCAAAAGACGCTTCAATAGCAGATTCATATAATTCTTGTGCTGCTGCATCTCCTCCAGGCAAATATCCTCTAACAGTCGCTTCTGCTTGCACAAATAATGCTTCAGCTAAAGACATAATGATTTGATCTTGGTTAGGGCCTTTTAAAAGACCAGGGCCAACTTTTGCTAAATCTTTAGATGTAAATCCAGTACCCGGTAAACTTGTTGATTGTTCAACACCTTTAAATTCACCAGTGTTTTCTGCCGGTGCATAAAGTCTTTCTAATCTAGGATCATCATTATTGGTAAGGAAATCAATCGCTGTTTCTGACGCTACAGTGTAATCACCTCTATTAGCTTCAGCTCCGGTAACTGGTTCTCTAAAATAATCCCAAAATGGGTTTTGCTTAAACTCGTCACTAGAATATCCGCCATCTCCAATGCTGGTAGGATTAGCTGTGATAGATTCAGTGATATACCCAGCACCATTTGCGTTTATAGACGCAATTTGTCCTGCAATATAAGAGTCTTGACCAGTATTACTTAAACGTACCAACATTCTTAATTTAATACTATTTGCAAATGCTGCCCATTCATCCATGTGACCTTGGTTAATAATATCTTGATCAGCAGGATCTTCTGCATTAACTGGAGCATTATTAATTGTATTAACAACTTCTGTTAACTCATCAATAACAGCTTTGTAAATAGTCTCAGCATCATCATAAGCAGGCGTCGTATTGTCACCTCTTAAATTAGCTTCCGTATAAGGAACGTCACCATAAAGATCTACTAATATTTGATATTGAAAACCTTTAATAATAGTAGAAATAGCTTGATAATTTGTATAATCAACAGCTCCTGAAGGATCCGTGTAATTCTCTATATACGTTAGATTCTTAAAGATATCTGCATAAGAGGTTTCGAAAATATTGGTAAAGTCACCAGATGTAAAATTATATCTAGCATAAATTTGATTGGCCGACCAGTTAGATGGTGTAGCCCAATTTACTACCAATTCATTCCCCAAATACGTTAACGTACGTGCGTTGAGTGCTGTAAAATCTTGTTGAGCAACAGGCAACGTTAAAGATGGTGTTGAAATGGGTGGGTTATTTGGGTTGTCGTTGACATCCACAAAGTCGCTACAGCCTACACTTACCAGGGCAAGTGCAAACATTAGCATAACAGATTTTTTGATATTTTTTGTTTTCATTTTCATATTTTTTTTAGAATGTTAAGTTTACACTTGCTCCAAACTGTCTTGTAGGTGCTGTTTGACTTTGCGTACCTACACCAACGGCATTACCTGTTGTAAAGTTAAATTCAGGATCGGTATAAACATTGTCAGCTGGTCTCCAAGTTACTAAATTTCTACCAAATAAACTTAATGTTAATGCATCAAGTCCAAGTTTTTCTAAAGTGTCTTGGTTGAAAGTATAAGATAAAGATACTTCTCTTAATTTAAGAGTCGTAGCATCTGTAACGTAATTTTCTTTAACTTCATTATACGTATCCCAGAATGCATTACCACCACCACTTGTTAATCTATTAGTATTAGCTACATATACTGGATCTGCAGCTGTACCTGTATTATAAGAAGAGTTAGGGAAAACGAAAGGTTGTCTTCCAGATGTCGCACTATGCTTTGATAGACCTGTAAATTCGATAGCATCAACGATACCATTATAAAATACATGACCAGTTCTATAATCAGCTACAGCATATAAACTGAAACCTTTATAGTTAATAGTTGTATTTAAACCAACCGTATAATCTGGAGTTGTTTTACCTTGAATTTGGTTGTTTGTATCTTGAATAGGATCTCCGTTAGCACCTACAATAACTCTACCTTGAGAATCTCTCAAATACGCTGTAGTTTTAAGTTGAGGATAAGGCTGTCCTACTGTAGCCACAACTTGTGCTGTTGCAAAACCACCTAATTCTACTTCATTAACACCTTCAGTTAAAGATATCACTTCAGTTTTAATTGGTGACCAGTTTACACCTAAATCCCATGAGAAGTCATCAGATCTTAATACAGTGGCGTTTATACCAACTTCAGCACCTTTATTTTCAATTTCACCAACATTTACAACAGATCTTCTTGCTCCTGAAGATAACGCTGTGTTAACAGGAATAATTTGATCCGTAGAATTTGTTTTAAAGACTGCTAATTCAGCTCTTACTCTATTGTTGAATAATCCAATTTCCATACCAGCTTCAAGAGATGTTGTAAACTCTGGATTTAAATCTGGTGCAGGAACTGTACTTGACTGTGCTAAACCTGTAATTGAACCATATGGGAAATTATCTGGGGCAAAGAAAATACCTTGCGTTTGATATACCGTTGGATCATTACCAGTTTTAGTGTAGTTAAAAGTAGTCTTTAAATAACTGATACCATTTTCTGATACGATACCAGGAAAAGCGTTTGATGCTACAAATGATACACCACCACCATAATACCAGAAAGAATTTTCATCTTGAGGTAATGTTGAAGAAATATCATTTCTACCTGTACCTGTCAAATAAAGAAAATCTTTAAAACCTACAGTTGCTTCACCATAGAAACTTACTCTTCTATAATTAGTAGTTTCTTGGAAAACACTAGCCTCACCAGTACGCGTTGAAATGTTGTAGAAGTCTGGAATAATTAAATCACCACCACCAATTTCAATTTCTCTAGAGTCTTGAATTCGAATGTTTTGTCCAACTGTAGCTTTAAGATTAATATCTTCAGTTAAATTTTTATCGAATTTAAGTAATAAATCAGAATTGAAACGTGATGAATTAAAAGATCCGTCTTCAGTTCTAGCTCCATAAGGATCTATTCTTGAATAAACATTATCCAATTCAAAAGCATAAGAAAGCGCTCCAAATTCTCTTTTATTAGTTTGCCCAGTAAAAGTATATCCTACGTTTAAAGTTGCTGATAACCAATCTGTAAACTTATAGTCAGCGAAAGCAATAACATTAAATGAGTTGTAATCACTTTTCTCTCTCTGAGTATCTGCTATAAAATAAGGGTTTTCGTAAAACGCAAAATAAGACGTTTCATTTCTCGTAAATTTACCAGTTCTCCAATTTTTTAATTGTTCCATTGGTAAATGTAATGGCGTATTAATAATATTCCAATAAAGTGGTCTGTCTTGACGTCCACCTTCACCAACAACGTTAGTGTGAGCTCTGTAGAAAGATAAATTACCACCTACTGATAGATTATTATAACTTTTAGAACCTTTTAATCTAAAGTTAGTTCTGTTGTATCTGTCATTTGGTACAGTACCAGAAGTATTAGTCTGATCTATAGACATTAAAAAACTACTGTTTTCTTCACCACCACTTACAGTGATACCATGTCTTGTAGTGCTACCAGTTACAAAAAAGTTTTTGTGATTGTCTTCAATTGGAGAAAAAGGCACTTGCCAAACTTCACCATTATTTAGAGTTTCACTTGCATCAATAAGTCTTCCGTCGTAACGAGGACCCCAGTTTACATTTTCTAATGGGTATAAGGTACCATCAGGGAAACCTCCAACACCAAAATCATCTTGAAATTCTGGTAAATAAGCTACGTCTTCAACAAGCGTAGATCCAGCGTATGAAACGCTCAATTTACCTCTACCTCTTTTAGTAGTAACTAAAACAACACCATTGGTTGCATCAGAACCATAAAGAGCAGCTGCGTTCGCACCTTTCAATACACTAATGTTTTCAATATCATTAGGGTTGATACGGTCTAACGCCCCTCTGTCTGATGGGAAACCATCCACAACAACAAGTGCTTGGTTATTACCCAATAATGATCTGTTACCTCTTAATACAATACGTGTACTTGGGTTAACACCATTATTCGTGGTATTAATTTGTAAACCTGCAACTTTACCTACCATTGCTGTTGCCACATTAAATGATTTCGTTTTGGTAACTTCTTCACTTTTTAATGTGGTTACTGCATAAGATAGATCTTTTGCATTTCTTTTAATACCTAAAGCTGTTACTACAACTTCGTCAAGCGTATTATCTAACGCTAGAGTTATGTCTATAACTTTGCTAGCTCCTACTGTTGCCGTGATTGTTTTAAATCCGACATAACTAAACTCAAGAATTTCTCCTTGATTAGCATTAATAGAATATTTTCCATCAAAATCGGTTGAGACACCTGTTGATGTACCTTGAATAACAACGGTAGCTCCAGGGAGAGGCATACCATTTTCGTCCGTAACCGTACCGGTTACTGAACCTTGTTGCGCAAACGTAAATTGCGCAACTAACACTATAAATAGTGTTAGAATTCCACTAAACTTTGTTTTCATATTTGAATTGTTTTGAATTAGTCATTGCCAAAAATCACAATAAAAAGTTAATAAAACAATAATAATGTCTTAAAATTTTAAAAGAATATCAATTTATTTTAAAATTCATGATTTGTTTATTTTAAGTCATTTTATTATTTTTTTGAGATAACCGGTTGATATTCAATTTTTAGAGTGTTTTTAAAGGGTGGTGAGAGAAAACTTCTTACTTTTTTGACAATTTAAAATTTAGTTAAAATTACTTTAATTACAAAATTGGATCATTTTTAAGGTTTCTGTTAATCTGTTAAGTGGTTTTTGTGAGAATAATTTAGGTGAGAGAGATAGACTAAGTGTAAAACTTCAAAAAAAATCAAGAAGAAATATTCGAGATGACTATATCAACTCACGATAATCTTTTAGATGGTGTTTGTGAGTTGTTTTCTACTTCGTCATTGAATATTATGGATTAAGTTTTAAAAAATTATTTGATTGTATAGTGTATTTCAAAAAGAAAAACCTCCAGTTATAATATTTTAACTGGAGGTTGTTTCAAAAATTTATAGAAAAACTATAAATATGGTTGGTTTAGTTTTGATCTGATGACGTTAAATTTGGGTTTGCATCTATTTCTGCTTGAGGAATTTTAAAAAGCCAATCATTATTGGTAGACGGTTTTGCTTGTGTAAATCCATCTTGATATAATGTAGCCGAGGCGCCAGAGCCTCCGTTAGCCGCATGATCAACACCTTCGTCCCAACGAATTTTATCAGAATATAAGAATCCTTCACCCCATAATTCTATACCACGTTGAAATTTAATATGTTCCATTAAGCTAGCTTGAGAATTATAAATAGTGGCATCATACGCACTGTCTCTTTCGGTACCTAAAGGTTCTAAAGCAGCTTGAGCTCCTGAGATATCATTTAACATAGCTTTAGCTTCGGCCTCTATTAAATACATTTCCGAAGAGCGCATGTAAATAATATCATCTGGATCTGTAGTGCCAGGGTTTGCATTCCTTAGTTTAACATGCATGTAGGGATGTAAGTTGAAACTCGAGGTTAATCCATATTGCGAACGAATTTCATCCCTTCTAGCGTTAAACACTTCTTCATCTGTGTAATTAGGATCATTCTCAAAACCTCCTTCTCCGTTAGATGCTGATGTATTGGTGTTAGGTGCATCGGCTAAAAATAAATCTTTTCTATAATCTGTATCAGGAACTTGATTATATAATCTTTTATCTATAAGTTTAGGGTTGTTTCTAACCTGGCTACCATTAAAAGTATTACTTGCTAGATAGAAATAAGAACGAAAAAATGTGGTTTCTGTGCCTATAACATTGCTTCCCCAAATCACTTCTGGTAAACTATTTGTATAAAATCCGGATTTATAATCGTCTTCATTCATTATCGGATAATTTTGACGTGCTTTTACTGCGGCTGCGGCAGCTATTGCCCAATCACCTTTGTTAAGAGCTATCCGAGCCTTAAGTCCATATGCAACATCAATATTTAGTTGCGATTTAAATTTTGGATCTCCTGTTGGTCTGGGTGTTGCTTCTTCAAAATAGGTTATAGCTGTATTAATATCCATCTGACATTGATCATAAATTTCTTGAACTGTGGATCTTCCTTCACTTTCAAAAGGTGCTATTGATGCAAATAACAAAGGTACTCCAGGATCTGTAGTCGGATTGCCAATTAAATACCCTTTGGCGTAATGCGTCACCAAGGAATGGTAGGCAAATGCTCGGTAGGCATACGCCTGACCTAATATTTCTCGTAATCTATCATCTTCGGGGATACTACCGCTTGTAGCTCTATTAATGATTGCATTGGTGCTTGCAATCACATGATACCGTTGATACCATAATTGTTCAGTAGTAAGCGATGTTTCTTGATTATGCGAGGTCCATCTTGCTTCATCTTGCCACCCTAAATTGTTAGCTGGTGCGGAATGAATTATTCCTCCAGGTATATTATCTCCCAAGGGTGTCCAGTAATGGTTTCCTGATCGACTACTGTCACCTCCAGAAATCAATGTCTGTGGCTGAGCATACTGCAATCGATGTAAACCATTAAGTATTAAAGCCATGTTTTCCGCTGTAGCTAAGGCGTCAGCTGAAGAAATAGCATCTGTTGGCTTAGTTTCTAGAAAATCTTCGTCGCACGATGCTATTGTAAATACTAGACCTACTAATAACGTTATTTTTATTTTTCGTAACATGAGAATATAGTTTTAAAAATTTTTAATTAAAATGAAACATTTAATCCAACAGAGAAAATTTTAGCTGGACTGTAATCATCACCAGAGCCTGTTCCTGCTAAATTGTATTGAGGATCCAAACCTGTTCTTTCGCTTTTTAGATATAAATTTTCTCCTGACACGTAAATTCTCAGGTTATCCATTTTTAGAGCATCAGTAATGTTATTGTCAAAAGTATAACCAAGATTCACATTCTTTAAAGCCCAAAATGAGGCATCTGTTAAGAATCGAGATGATTGAGTTCTTACTAAAACTTCACTTCCATTTTCTAAACGAGGTACATTTGTAATATCGCCTGGTTCTTTCCACGCATTTAAAATATCTGGATGTAAAGAGCGTCCATAAGATCCACTATGCATCATGGCAGAATATCCATTATCTAAGATTTTACCGCCAATGCCATAAGTAATTAAGAAATCTAGTGAAAAACCTTTGTAACTTAAACTGTTTGATATTGAACCTAAAAAATCAGGAATTGAGCTATCACCGGTATAGGCTCTTTCGGTTTCTTCCCAATCGTTGGTAGTTTCTTGATTACCCGAATCATCTAATACCGGTATACTGTTGCCATCATCGTCCAATTCATAGAGTAGAAATAACTGGTCTCCATTAGCAGGGTCTACACCGGCAGTTTGGAGTAAATAGAAATCAAATCGAGACCGGCCAACTTCCCAACGCTTAGAACCATTTATAAAAGGATCTGGCAGTGCTGTAATTTCATTTTTGAATGTTGAACCTTGCAATGTTAAATCCCATTGAAAATTTTGAGAGTTTACGAGATGTGCTGTAAGCCCAATTTCAAAACCAGAATTAAACATGTCTCCGACATTGGTAGGAAACTCATTTAAACCATTACTTAAAGGTATTGGTAAATCATAAAGAAGGTCGGTTGAGTTCTTCTTGTAATATTCTATAGAACCATCTAAAAAATTATTGAATAATGTAAATTCTAAAGCAACATCAAAACTCTCTACAGTTTCCCATTGTAAATCTGCATTACCTATTTCTTGCCATACAATTGCTGGGTCCGCAGCATTAGAGGTAAGCCCATACCTTGGTTGTGACAAGAAAAAGTCTAGCAAATTGTCATTTCCTACTTCACCATAAGAACCTCTTAGTTTTAATTGGTCGATAAAACCAACATTTTCCATAAAGCGTTCTTGGTCTATACGCCAAGAGGCACCAACGGAATAAAATGTACCCCATCGCGATTGCTCATCAAACACTGATGAGGCATCTCTTCTTACAGATGCACTTATGTAGTATTTGTTGTCAAAGTTATAATTTGCTCTTAAGAAGTAGCCTTCGAGCGTTTTATTAGTTGTGGAACCGCCTAATGTGACAGGTTCAGAAAAATTATCGAATTCAGAAATTCCTTCTACGACCTGTGTAATTGCTGTTCCGTTGTTACTTGAATATTGTCTGTCAAAACTTTCATGACCAGCCGTAATATCTACGTTATGCGAATCTCCAAAAGTTTTAGTATAAGTTAAAATTTGATTAAAATTTTCCACTTCTCTTCTAAACCTGGTTTCGCCATATCTTCCCGTAGGCTGAGCGTCACCAATGATATTGTTTTCGTAACTTTTATTAATTCCTTCATTGATATCTCGTCCATAATTAACTCTAAAGTTTAAACCCTCGAATATTTTGGCGTCGGCATAATACCTAAAACCGTAAGTGTTATTTCTATTTCGTTCATCATTTAATAAAAGTTCTTGAAGTGCATGTCGATCTTGATTGGTAGGTCTACTGCCAATATTGTATTCAGGATATCCAGATCCATTATCAAATATAAGTCTTCCAGCTTCGTCTCTAACTAAATTTCCATTTGTGTCATTTACATAGACTGGGTAAATGGATCCTATATTCTTAGCAAAACTAAACGGGTTTACAATACTGCCAGTTCCTCCAGAATCAGGACCGTTTGATTCCGAAATGGTAATATTAGCGCTCCCTCCCATGGTTAACCATTCGCTAACATCAAAATCGGCATTTAAGCGTGTCGTTAAGCGATCGTAGTTGGATGTGATAACATAACCTTCTTCATCCAAATACGATGCAGAAAAAAATATTTTATGATTTTCACCACCACCGGCAACATTTACGTTGTAATTTGTTCTAATGCCTGTTCGACGTAAAACGTCATACCAATCTAAGGATTGATATTTTACTCTAGCATTAGGATTAAGATTGCCATCTACACCGACGATTTCATCATTCGGCACAGTGAAGGGATTATAGCCTAGTTGATTGTAAATATTAGCAGAAGCGAAGACGGGATCTCCACCACCAGCACTAGAATTTTTTAACGCCTCCCACATAGTTTCATAATATTGTCCAGGTCCTATGTAGTCATATTCTGAAATTGCATTAGAAACATAGCCCGTTTGAATTGAGATATTTGTTTTTATTCTTCCTCTAGTTCCACTTTTGGTTGTAATTAAAACCACACCGTTAGCGGCTCTAGAACCGTATAATGAAGTTGAAGCTGCATCTTTAAGAATTGTAAACGAAGCAATGTCTTCTTGGTTAATTGTGCTTAATGCTCCTTCAAATTGAATACCGTCAACGATATATAAAGGATCAGAAGATCCATTGAGTGTGCCAACGCCACGTATTATAATATTTGGTGAGGATCCTGGTTGACCAGATGGCGATGTGAACTGTACACCAGTGGCTCTACCTTCTATAGCGGCAATGGGGGATGTTACTGTTCTTAGAGATAAATCTTCTTCGCCAATTACACTGGCCGAGCCTGTAAAAGCTTCTAAGCTTGTGGTACCAAATGCGACCACCACGACTTCATCTAATGTTGATGTGTCTTCCTCTAAAGAAATATTTATGGTGCTCGAATTACCTACGGTAATTTCTTGAGTTTTCAAACCGATGTAACTTATTACTATGACGTCTCCTTTTGTAGCTTTTAAAGTGTATTTTCCATCAAAATCAGTTTGCACCCCTGTAGATGTTCCCTTAATAATAATACTAACTCCGGGAAGAGGAAGTCCAGATACGTCCGTGACCATACCTGAAATTGTTTTTTCCTGTGCAAAAGTTAATTGCACTATGAACACTAATACAAGTGTTAAAATACTTTTGAATCTTGTTGCCATATTCTTGTTTGTTAGTTATTTGTGTTCTCAAAAATGCTAAAAAATTGTTAAAAAACCTATAAATATTCAGTAAAAGTGTGAATTTTATGAATTATAACTTATTGTAATCGTGGGCTTTGAATTGGAAACTGAACTATAAAAAATTGGATTTAACACTTGTGTATTCCAAAGATTAAAAGGTGCTTCTGTATTAATTGACTTAGATTTAATACTCTTTTATGTACTAATAACGTATGATTATACAGCTTAGGAATTGAGAAGTAAATACGATTAAATGCACCTCGAATTTAATTTCTGCAAAAGGAAATTTTATATAATAATGATTAATCTTCAATTAAAAATTAGCCGTTAAACTCACATGGACTTTAGAATCTGATAATTTAAACTGCCGATTTTCCGTTTTACCTGCAGAGTAATTTAAACGGAATAATCCAGCATTAGTAAGTAGACCTAGTCCTAAACCAAATCCAAACAACTTTTCTTTGGTATTGGTCAGTTTGTTTTCAAAATAACCAGCGTCTAAAACCGAATGTATATAGATACCGTTACTTAAGCGGTAGCGATACTCAGTGTTAATCACTCCATACAAATTAGCAACCAAACTGTTTTCTTCAAATCCGCGTATAGAGTTGATACCGCCAAAGCGAAATAACTCATTGTCTAAATAATTATTGGACGTTAAAATTGATCCATTTAGCTTGGTGTAAAAGCTATTTTTATTGTTAAGGTTGAAAATTTTATAGGTATTAATGCTAAATGTATTCTGTTGCTGTGTTCCTTTATCATTATTTCTTTTTCCCAAACCTGTTGAAAAGTCAAGCCAAAAATTAATAGGAAATAATGGGTCGTTAAATTGAGGCCTAATGTAATTATATTGTAGTGTATAAAAATTAGACGTGTAGTCATTTAAAATGGCTGTATCATTTTCAAATAAATTAGTGGAGTTGATGGAATTGATACCCAATGCTATTTTATGACGCGCGTTAATTTGATAATTTATTTTGGCATACTGTTTCGCGGTAAGAAACGTAGTATCTTTTCTAAATAAATCGAGTCCGACTTGTAGGCCTATTGGTGAGCTAAATAAGTACGGTAAATCAGTATCGACATTAATTGTTTGTTGGTCTATTTCATCGCGTTTATAAAAAAGGTTTAAAGTTTCACCATAATTAAGGTTGTTAACTAATCTTAAATCTAAATACCCATCAAATTCAATTTTATTGGAATTTTCGTTAGTACCAAAACCTAGATACCCATCAAAGTTATTACTTTTCGTTTTTTCGATGTATATATATAGTGTCGTAGAATCTTTTGTAAAAAGAACTTCTGGTTCTTTAATTTTATTTGCGAAACGTAAGTCATTTAGTAATTCAACTTTGTTTCTTATGGCGTTCAAATTAAAAAACTTTCCAGTCTTCAGTTTTAGAAAACGCTTTACATAAGATTTAGGAAAATTTTCGTAACCCTTCAAAATGATTTTGTCAATTCGTCTTTTTTGATTGGTCACAATGTTTAGATCAGCAGTTATTATTTCAGGATTTAACTTTGTTATATTAATAAGTTGTAAAGTGGAAAATGGATCTCCTTGTTCGGCTATTTTAGAGTTGAAGTATTTTAAATCATTCTCTAGATCAATAATTGGTATTTCAAAAAAATCATTAGCAAGTTTATATGCGAAAGGTTCTAATAGTGCTATATCAAAATTGTTATCAAAAAAGATTCTTATATTTTTTACTCTTTGGCCTAAAAGCAAATGAGCTTCATAGAGGGAGTCATTTTGTTTTACTATTTTTTTAATAGAAGTGTCAATATAGCCTCGGTTGGTAAGTTTACGCTTTATTCTATTAATTTCTAGTTGTAGATTGTTATAATTGTTAAAGTCGTTACGGTAATTTAATGAATCAATAGATTGTGTTGCAACATCACTTTCTCCTGTGATTTTTAACCGAATAGTTTGAGCCCTACTTTGAATAGAATATATTAATAGTAGGATTAAAATTACAAGACGTATAATTATGGACATAAAAACAAATAGGTTTTTTGCTTATAGTAACGTAAAAATAGTCCAATCTATATAGGAATAAACCGAAAGTTTATTTTTCTTTAAAAAATTAATTAACAACAGTTTGAATTATAAATATATATTTCTACCTTTGCAGACCTCAAAAAATGAGGGTTAATAAAATTTTATATAGAAATATATGCCAACAATTTCACAATTAGTACGAAAAGGAAGAGCCAAAATAACCAAGAAGAGTAAATCGGCTGCTTTAGATTCGTGTCCTCAAAGACGTGGTGTATGTACTCGTGTTTATACAACGACACCTAAAAAACCTAACTCAGCAATGCGTAAGGTAGCAAGGGTTCGTTTAACAAACGGAAACGAAGTAAATGCATACATCGGTGGAGAAGGTCACAATTTACAAGAGCACTCGATAGTATTGGTTAGAGGTGGAAGGGTAAAAGATTTACCAGGAGTTAGATATCACATCGTTCGTGGTGCTTTAGATACAGCAGGTGTATCTGGAAGAACACAACGTAGATCTAAGTATGGTGCAAAACGCCCTAAGAAGTAATTAAAAACTTTAAGAAGAAGACATGAGAAAAAGAGCAGCAAAAAAGAGACCGCTTTTACCAGATCCAAGATTTAATGATCAGTTAGTAACACGTTTTGTTAACATGATGATGTGGGACGGTAAGAAGTCTGTAGCTTTTAAAGTATTCTATGATGCAATTGATATTGTTGAAGAGAAAAAAAATGATGACGAGAAAACAGCTTTAGAGATTTGGAAAGACGCTTTATCTAACGTAATGCCTCACGTAGAAGTACGTAGTCGTCGTGTTGGTGGTGCTACATTCCAGATTCCAATGCAAATTCGTCCAGATCGTAAGGTTTCAACTGCGATGAAATGGTTAATTAGCTTTTCTCGTAAAAGAAACGAAAAATCTATGGCGCAACGTTTAGCGGCAGAAGTTTTAGCAGCAGCTAAAGAAGAAGGAGCAGCAGTTAAGAAAAGAGCTGATACTCATAAGATGGCCGAAGCAAACAAAGCATTCTCACACTTTAGATTTTAAGAAATGGCAAGAGATTTAAAACTTACAAGAAACATAGGAATTGCGGCTCATATTGATGCTGGTAAAACAACAACAACAGAGCGTATTCTTTTTTATACAGGGGTTTCACATAAAATTGGTGAAGTGCATGATGGTGCTTCTACAATGGACTGGATGGAGCAAGAAGCAGAAAGAGGTATTACAATTACTTCTGCTGCAACTACTTGTGACTGGACCTTCCCAAAAGAAAATGGTGAGCCAACAGCAGATGCTCAAGATTACCATTTTAACATTATTGATACTCCTGGACACGTTGATTTTACGGTTGAAGTAAATCGTTCTTTACGTGTGTTAGACGGTTTAGTGTTTTTATTTAGTGCAGTTGATGGTGTTGAACCACAGTCTGAAACTAACTGGAGGCTTGCAGATAATTATAAAGTACCTAGAATTGGTTTCGTTAATAAAATGGACCGTCAAGGATCAGACTTTTTAAGTGTTTGTCAGCAAGTAAAAGACATGTTGAAGTCTAACGCAGTACCAATTGTTTTAAACATTGGTGATGAAGATAATTTCAAAGGTATTGTAGATTTAGTTAAAAACAGAGCTATTGTATGGCACGATGATAACTACGGATCTACTTTTGATGTTGTTGATATCCCTGAAGATATGAAAGATGAAGTACGTAAGTATCGTGCTTTATTAATAGAGGAGGTTGCTAGTTATGACGAAAACCTTCTTGAAAAATTTATGGAAGATGAAGATTCTATCACAGAAGAAGAAGTGCATGCTGCACTGAGAGCTGCTGTAATGGATATGGCTATTATACCAATGGTATGTGGTTCTTCATTTAAGAATAAAGGAGTTCAGTTTTTATTAGATGCTGTTTGTCGTTATTTACCATCTCCATTAGATAGAGAAAGTGTAATAGGTACAAATCCTGATACAGACAAAGAAGAAAGAAGAAAACCTAGTGTTAAAGAACCTTTTTCAGCATTAGCATTTAAAATTGCAACAGATCCTTTTGTAGGTCGCTTAGCATTCTTTAGAGCTTATTCTGGTCGTTTAGATGCAGGTTCTTATATCTTGAACAACCGTTCTGGTAAAAAAGAGCGTATCTCTCGTATCTACCAAATGCACTCTAACAAACAAAATGCTATCGATTTTATCGAAGCTGGAGATATTGGAGCAGCAGTAGGATTTAAAGATATTAAGACTGGTGATACTATGTCTGATGAAAAGCATCCTATCGTTTTAGAATCTATGGACTTCCCTGATCCAGTAATTGGTATTGCGGTTGAGCCTAAGACTAAAGCAGATGTTGATAAGTTAGGTATGGCTTTAGCTAAATTAGCTGAAGAAGATCCTACGTTTACAGCAAGAACTGATGAAGCTTCAGGACAGACAATTATATCTGGTATGGGTGAGCTTCACTTAGATATTATTGTAGACCGTTTAAAAAGAGAATTTAAAGTTGAGGTTAACCAAGGTCAACCACAAGTTGAATATAAAGAAGCTATTACCCAAGCTGCAGATCACAGAGAAGTTTATAAGAAACAATCTGGTGGTCGTGGTAAATTTGCTGATATCGTATTTACGATTGAGCCAGCAGATGAAGGTGTTGTAGGATTACAATTTGAATCTGTAATTAAAGGTGGTAACGTTCCTAAAGAATTTATTCCTTCAATTGAAAAAGGATTTAAAATGGCAATGGTCAATGGACCTTTAGCAGGATTCGAAGTAGATTCTATGAAAGTAACATTGAAAGATGGATCTTATCACGATGTCGATTCTGATCAATTATCTTTCGAATTAGCAGCTAAACTTGGGTTTAAGAATTCAGCAAAAGCAGCTAAAGCGGTTATAATGGAGCCTATTATGAAACTTGAGGTAATTACACCTGAAGAAAATATGGGTGACATAGTTGGTGATTTAAATAGAAGAAGAGGACAAATGAGTAGCATGGGAGATAGAGCTGGTGCAAAAACTGTAAAAGCTACTGTGCCATTATCAGAAATGTTTGGTTATGTAACTACTCTAAGAACCTTATCTTCTGGTAGAGCAACATCAACAATGGAATTTTCTCACTATGAGCAAACACCTCAGAATGTATCAGAAGAAGTAATCAAAGCAGCTAAAGGCGTTGAATCGTAAATCTTAAGAAAATGAGTCAAAAAATCAGAATAAAATTAAAATCTTACGATCACAACTTAGTAGACAAGTCTGCTGATAAGATTGTAAAAACAGTTAAAAGTACAGGTGCAGTAGTAACAGGTCCAATTCCGTTACCAACGCACAAGAAAATTTTCACTGTATTACGTTCACCTCACGTAAATAAGAAGTCTAGAGAACAATTTCAATTAAGCTCTTATAAGCGTTTATTAGATATTTATTCTTCATCTTCTAAAACAATTGATGCTTTAATGAAACTTGAATTGCCAAGTGGAGTTGAAGTTGAGATTAAGGTGTAACAACTGATTTGCGATTAATTGCAAATCAACATGTCCTAAGCTGCGAGCGAAGGAAAAACGGTAAAAATACAATTCAAGGCTGAAACGTATTTTTCAGCCTTGAATATTTATAAGGACAAATCGCGAGTTGTCCACCAAAAATAAACAATCGGTTAAGTCGCGACTTAATCATATAAAAAAATAAAAACATGTCTGGGTTAATTGGAAAAAAAATCGGTATGACCAGCATTTTCGACGAAAACGGGAAGAATATTCCCTGTACAGTAATTGAAGCTGGACCATGTATCGTTACCCAAGTCAGAACTGAAGAAGTGGATGGTTATTCAGCCCTTCAATTAGGTTTCGATGACGCGACAGAAAAGAGCGCTACTAAAGCAGACTTAGGTCATGCTAAAAAAGCGGGTACTTCTGTAAAACGCAAAGTTGTTGAATTCAAAGGTTTTGATGCGGAGTACAAATTAGGTGATGCAATCACTGTAGAGCAATTTACTGAAGGAGAATTTGTGGATATCGCAGGTACTTCTAAAGGTAAAGGTTTTCAAGGTGTTGTAAAACGTCACGGATTTGGTGGTGTAGGTCAAGCTACGCATGGTCAACATAACCGTTTAAGAGCTCCAGGTTCTATTGGTGCAGCTTCTTATCCTGCGAGAGTATTTAAAGGAATGAAGATGGCCGGAAGAATGGGCGGTGAAACAGTAAAAGTTCAAAATTTAAGAGTTTATAAAGTAGTTCCAGAAAAGAACTTACTTGTTGTAAAGGGATGTGTTCCTGGCCACAAAAATTCTTATGTAATCATTGAGAAGTAATGAAGGTAGCAGTTTTAGATATAAACGGAAAAGATACGGGTAGACAAGCTGAGCTTTCTAAAGACGTATTCGCTATAGAGCCTAATAATCACGCTGTCTATTTAGATGTTAAGCAATACTTAGCAAACCAAAGACAGGGAACACATAAGGCGAAAGAAAGAGCAGAAATTGCTGGTAGTACACGTAAGATTAAGAAGCAAAAAGGAACAGGTACAGCACGTGCTGGTTCTATTAAGTCTGGTGTATTTAAAGGTGGTGGTCGTATGTTTGGTCCTAGACCAAGAAACTATGGTTTTAAATTAAATAAAAGCCTAAAACGATTAGCACGTAAATCTGCATTAAGTATTAAAGCAAATGACAAATCAATTTTAGTTATGGAAGACTTCAATTTTGAAGCTCCAAAGACTAAGAATTTTGTCGATGTTTTAAAGGCTTTAGAGGTTGAAAACAAAAAATCTCTTATTGTGTTGGGTGGGACAAATAATAATGTATATTTGTCATCACGCAATTTTAAAGGTTCAGAAGTTATAACAGCTTCAGAATTAAGTACTTATAAAATTATGAATGCTAATAAAGTTATTCTAATTGAGAGTGCGTTAGAAGGAATTGAATCGAATTTAAGTAAATAGAACAGATGAGTATCTTAATAAAACCTATAATCACAGAAAAAGCAACCATGCAAAGTGAGTTGTTGAATGCTTATGCATTTGAAGTGAATACAAAGGCGAACAAGGTAGAAATCAAAAAAGCGGTTGAAGCTGCTTATGGAGTTTCTGTAGAAAAAGTTCGTACAATTAATGTCCGTCCAGATAGAAGAACACGTCATACAAAGACGGGTATTCAACATGGTAAAACAAATGCTGTTAAAAAAGCAATTGTACAACTGGCGGAAGGTGAAGTAATAGATTTATACACTAACATGTAATTTTAAACAATGTCAGTAAGAAAATTAAAACCGATCACATCAGGTCAGCGATTTAGAGTAGTTAATGGTTTTGACGCTATTACTACTGATAAGCCGGAGAAAAGCTTGCTTGCTCCGAAAAAACGATCAGGTGGTAGAAACAGTCAAGGAAAAATGACGATACGCCAAGTAGGTGGAGGTCATAAGAAACGTTATCGTATTATCGATTTCAAACGTAACAAAGCAGGTATTCCAGCGGAAGTTAAGTCAATTGAGTACGATCCAAACAGAACAGCATTTATTGCGCTATTAAATTACCAAGATGGTGAGAAACGTTATGTTATCGCTCAAAATGGTTTGCAAGTAGGGCAAAAAATAGTGTCAGGAGAAACAGGAATTGCTCCAGAAATTGGAAATGCAATGCCTTTAAGTGAAATACCTTTAGGTACAATTATTTCATGTATTGAGTTACGTCCAGGTCAAGGTGCTGTTATGGCGCGTAGTGCTGGTGCATTTGCTCAGTTAATGGCAAGAGGAGATAAATTTGCTTCAATAAAATTACCATCTGGTGAAACAAGATTGATTTTAATCACTTGTATGGCTACAATAGGAGCGGTTTCAAATTCAGATCATCAATTGTTAGTATCTGGTAAAGCAGGTAGAAGTCGATGGTTAGGAAGACGTCCAAGAGTAAGACCAGTTGTTATGAACCCTGTTGATCATCCAATGGGTGGTGGTGAAGGTAAATCTGCTGGTGGACATCCAAGAAACAGAAACGGTGTTCCAGCTAAAGGATTTAGAACACGTTCTAAGACAAAAGCGAGTAATAAGTATATTGTAGAACGTAGAAAGAAATAATTAAGATAGTATGGCACGTTCATTAAAAAAAGGACCTTATATCCACTATAAATTGGAAAAGAAAGTTGCAGAAAATGTAGCTTCAAATAAGAAGACGGTTATTAAAACTTGGTCTAGAGCATCAATGATATCTCCGGATTTCGTTGGGCAAACTATAGCAGTTCATAACGGTCGTCAGTTTGTTCCAGTATTTGTTACTGAAAACATGGTAGGACATAAGTTAGGAGAATTTTCACCAACACGATCTTTTAGAGGTCATGCAGGTGCTAAGAATAAAGGTAAAAAATAAGAATCATGGGAAGTCGTAAAAAACAAATGGCGGAAGCTATTAAGGCTGAGAAAAAGCAGGTTGCTTTTGCAAAGCTAAATAACTGTCCTACATCACCACGAAAAATGCGTTTAGTTGCGGATTTAGTAAGAGGTGAAAAGGCAGAGAAAGCTCTTCAGATTCTTAGATTTAGTCAGAAAGAGGCCTCACGTCGTTTAGAAAAGTTAGTCATGTCTGCAATTGCAAACTGGCAAGCAAAAAACGAAGATGCTGATGTTGAAGAAGCTAAATTGTTTATCAAAGAAATTAGAGTAGATGGTGGAACAATGTTAAAGCGTTTGCGTCCAGCACCTCAAGGTAGAGCACATAGAATAAGAAAGCGTTCTAATCACGTAACCGTGGTAGTAGACGCAATAAATAAAACACAAAGCTAAGATAGAGATATGGGACAAAAGACAAATCCAATCGGAAATCGCTTAGGAATTATCAGAGGATGGGAATCTAACTGGTACGGAGGAAACGATTATGGTGATAAACTTGCCGAAGACGATAAGATTAGAAAGTATATTCATGCTCGTCTATCTAAAGCTAGTGTAAGTAGAGTAATTATTGAGCGTACGCTTAAACTTGTAACCGTTACTATCACTACTGCTAGACCTGGTATTATTATCGGAAAAGGTGGCCAAGAGGTAGATAAGTTAAAAGAAGAGCTTAAGAAAATTACTGGCAAAGAAGTTCAATTGAACATCTTTGAAATTAAAAGACCTGAACTAGATGCATTTTTAGTAGCAGCAAGTGTGGCTCGTCAAATTGAAAGTAGAATTTCTTACAGACGTGCTATAAAAATGGCAATCGCAGCTGCTATGCGTATGAATGCAGAAGGAATTAAGATTCAGATTAGTGGTCGTTTAAATGGTGCTGAAATGGCACGATCAGAACACTATAAAGAAGGTCGTATTCCTTTATCTACATTTAGAGCTGATATTGATTATGCTCTAGTAGAAGCACATACTACTTATGGTAGATTGGGCATCAAAGTTTGGATAATGAAAGGCGAAGTATATGGAAAAAGAGAGTTGTCTCCATTAGTTGGCTTATCTAAACAAAAAGGTAAAGGTGGACGTGGTGGAAACAAGAACCAATCTCGTCGTAGAAAGTAATTTTTTAAAGAAAAGAAAAAATGTTACAGCCTAAAAGAACAAAATTTCGTAAGCAGCAAAAAGGACGTATGAAAGGAAATGCGGGAAGAGGTCATTTGTTATCAAATGGTACTTTCGGTATTAAATCATTAGAGTCTACTTTTATAACTGCACGTCAAATAGAAGCAGCACGTATTGCCGCTACTCGTTACATGAAAAGAGAAGGATCGTTATGGATTAAAATATTTCCAGACAAGCCTATTACAAAGAAACCTCTTGAAGTACGTATGGGTAAAGGTAAAGGTGGCGTAGAATATTGGGCAGCTGTTGTAAAGCCAGGACGTATGTTATTTGAAATAAGTGGTGTGCCATTAGAAACAGCTCAAGAAGCACTTCGATTAGCCGCACAAAAACTTCCTGTAAAAACTAAGTTTATCATAGCTAGAGATTACGAAGCTTAATAGAAAGATATTATGAAGCAATCAGAAATTAAACAGCTTTCAACAGCTGAGTTACAAGAGAAACTTAGTGAATCTAAAAAGAGTTATACGGACCTAAAAATGGCTCATACTATTTCTCCTTTAGATAACCCAATTCAGTTACGAGATGCACGTCGCACAGTAGCTAGAGTGGCAACAGAATTAACTAAAAGAGACGTACAATAATTGTATTCTGCTGAAAGATGGAAAAAAGAAACTTAAGAAAAGAACGTATAGGGATCGTAACAAGTAACAAAATGGAGAAATCTATTGTAGTTGCTGAAGTAAAAAAGGTAAAACACCCTATGTATGGAAAATTCGTGTTAAAGACAAAGAAATATGTCGCGCACGATGAGACAAATGACTGCAACGAAGGAGATACAGTAAAGATCATGGAAACACGACCTTTAAGTAAATCTAAATGTTGGAGATTAGTAGAAATAATTGAAAGAGCGAAGTAATTATGTTACAACAAGAATCAAGATTAAAAGTAGCTGATAATACTGGTGCAAAGGAAGTTTTAACTATCCGTGTACTAGGAGGAACTAAAAGAAGATATGCTTCTGTAGGAGATAAAATTGTAGTATCTGTTAAAGATGCCACTCCAAACGGACAAATCAAAAAAGGTGCTGTATCTACAGCAGTTGTGGTTCGTACAGCTAAAGAAGTAAGACGTCCAGATGGCTCTTATATTAGATTTGACGATAACGCTTGTGTACTTTTAAATCCTCAAGGGGAAATGAGAGGAACTC
This sequence comes from Winogradskyella bathintestinalis, assembly GCF_030407435.1. Lineage (GTDB taxonomy): Bacteria > Bacteroidota > Bacteroidia > Flavobacteriales > Flavobacteriaceae > Winogradskyella > Winogradskyella bathintestinalis. The sequence goes on along the minus strand of NZ_JASDDK010000002.1, from coordinate 684,600 downwards.
GTGTTTTTGGACCTGTAGCTAGAGAACTTCGTGATAAACAATTCATGAAAATTGTATCATTGGCACCAGAGGTGCTTTAATTGATAAATAAGATGACAAAGCTTAAAATAAAATCAGGAGATACGGTAAAAGTAATTGCTGGAGACCACAAAGGTTCGGAAGGTAAAGTACTTAAAGTATTAATAGATAAGAACAAGGCCATCGTAGAAGGCGTAAACATGGTGAAGAAACATACTAAGCCAAGTGCACAAAGTCCTCAAGGTGGTATTGTAGAGAAAGAAGCCTCTATTCATATTTCAAACTTATCGTTGTTAACTTCTAAAGGAGAAACAACGAGAGCGGGTTATAAAATGGATGGCGATAATAAAGTAAGATTTTCAAAAAAATCTAATGAAGTAATTTAATTATGGCTTACGTTGCAAGATTAAAACAAGAGTATAAGGACAAAGTAGTTCCAGCTCTTACGGAAGAATTTGGATATAAAAATGTAATGCAAGTACCTAAACTTAAAAAGATAGTTATATCTAAAGGTGTTGGTGCTGCTGTTGCGGATAAGAAATTAATCGATCACGCAGTAGATGAACTTACAAAGATATCTGGACAGAAAGCTATACACACAATGTCTAAGAAAGATGTTGCTTCATTTAAGTTACGTAAAGGTATGCCAATTGGTGCCAAAGTAACTTTAAGAGGAGAGCAAATGTATGAATTCTTAGATCGTTTGGTAACTTCAGCTTTACCACGAGTTAGAGATTTTAACGGTATCAAAGCTACTGGTTTTGATGGTCGTGGGAATTATAATTTAGGTGTTGTAGAACAAATCATATTTCCAGAAATTGATATTGATAAAATCAATAAGATTTCAGGAATGGATATTACATTTGTGACTTCTGCTGATACAGATAAAGAAGCGAAGTCTTTATTAACAGAATTAGGATTACCATTTAAAAAGAATTAATTATGGCTAAAGAATCAATGAAAGCTCGTGAGGTGAAGCGTGCTAAAACGGTGGCTAAATATGCTGAAAAAAGGAAAGCTTTGAAAGAAGCTGGAGATTACGAAGCATTACAAAAGTTACCAAAAAATGCATCACCTATACGTCAGCACAACCGTTGTAAACTTACTGGAAGGCCTAAAGGTTATATGAGACAATTCGGAATTTCTCGTGTAATGTTTAGACAAATGGCTAACCAAGGTTTAATACCAGGTGTTAAGAAGGCAAGTTGGTAAAACATGATAATTGTAATGTATTTTATTACGTTATAAAAGAGATTATAAATTGGTTTTAGGTTTGGCAATAGTGCCGAAAACCACTACCGCAAATTAATAACTATGTATACAGATCCAATAGCGGATTATTTAACGCGAGTTAGAAATGCAGTTAAGGCAAATCACAGAGTGGTTGAAATCCCTGCATCTAACTTAAAAAAAGAAATAACTAAGATCTTATTCGACCAAGGATATATCTTAAGTTATAAGTTCGACGATTCTTCGGTACAAGGTACTATCAAAATTGCTTTGAAGTACAGCAAAGAGACTAAAGAGTCAGTCATCAAAAAAATTCAAAGAATCAGTAAACCAGGTTTACGTAAGTATGCTTCTTCTAACGAAATGCCAAGAATCCTAAATGGATTGGGTATTGCAATTGTTTCTACATCTCATGGAGTAATGACAGGAAAACAAGCGCAAAGAGAAAATGTTGGTGGTGAAGTTTTATGTTACGTATACTAAAAACAGGAAATTATGTCAAGAATAGGTAAAAACCCAATAACAGTTCCTGAAGGTGTTACAGTTGAGATTAAAGATAACGTAATTACCGCTAAAGGTAAATTAGGTGAATTAACTCAAGAGTATTCAGAAGTTGAAATTAAACAAGAAGACGGTATTATTACATTGGAGCGTGCTTCTGACAAGAAAAATTTAAGAGCAAAACATGGTCTTTATAGAGCATTAATTGCTAATATGATAGAAGGTGTTTCTCAAGGTTGGACCAAACAACTAGAATTAGTTGGTGTAGGTTATAGAGCATCAAATCAAGGACAAAAATTAGATTTAGCCGTTGGATTTTCTCATAACATTGTTTTGGATATTGCTCCAGAAGTAACAGTAGAGACTATTTCAGAAAAAGGTAAAAATCCAATAGTGAAATTAACGTCTTATGACAAACAATTGGTAGGACAAGTTGCTGCAAAAATCCGTGGCTTCAGAAGACCAGAACCTTACAAAGGAAAAGGTATTAAGTTTGTTGGTGAAGAAATTAGAAGAAAAGCAGGTAAATCAGCTTAATAATTAAGTTATGGCATTGACAAAGAACGAAAGAAGATTAAGAATTAAAAACAGAATCCGTAAGGTAGTATCTGGTACAGAAACAAAACCGAGATTGGCTGTTTTTAGAAGTAATAAAGAGATTTATGCTCAACTCGTAGATGATGTAACTGGTAAAACTTTAGTTGCTGCATCTTCAAGAGATAAAGAGATTACAAAGTCTAAAGGAAACAAAACAGAAATTGCTGCTTTAGTAGGAAAATCTGTAGCAGAAAAAGCTGTGAAAGCTGGTGTTGAAACTATTTCTTTTGATAGAGGTGGTTACTTGTATCATGGAAGAGTAAAATCATTAGCAGAAGGTGCTAGAGAAGCAGGACTTAAATTTTAAGACATTATGTATCAAAAATATAAAAACGCAGAGCTTGTTAAACCAGGCGGATTAGAATTAAAAGATCGCTTAGTTGGCGTTCAGCGTGTAACTAAAGTAACAAAAGGTGGTAGAGCATTCGGTTTTTCTGCAATTGTTGTTGTAGGTGACGAAACAAATGTAGTAGGACAAGGTTTAGGTAAGTCTAAAGATGTTGCTACTGCAATTGCTAAAGGTGTTGAAGATGCTAAGAAAAACTTAGTAAGAATTCCTATTCTAAAAGGTACTATTCCACACGAGCAAAAAGGTAAGTATGGAGGAGCTAGAGTTAACATTATTCCAGCTGCACCTGGTACAGGAGTAATTGCAGGTGGTGCGGTAAGAATTGTTCTTGAAGCAGTGGGTGTACACGATGTATTATCTAAGTCTCAAGGATCTTCTAACCCTCATAATGTAGTAAAAGCAACTTTTGATGCTTTATTACAATTAAGAGATGCTAAATCTGTAGCTAAGGAGCGTGGAATATCACTTGAAAAAGTATTTAACGGATAATCAAGGACAAGATGGCAAAGATTAAAGTAACTAAAGTAAAAAGTGCAATCAATCGTACTAAAAGACAAAAGCAGACATTAGAAGCTTTAGGTCTTAACAAGATTGGGCAAGTAAAGGAGCACGAAGCTACATCAAGTATTCTTGGTATGGTTAAGAAAGTTGAACATTTAGTTTCTGTAGAAGAAGCTTAAAAATATAACTTAACAATGGATTTAAGTAATTTAAAACCTGCAGAAGGTTCAGTAAAAAATCAAGGAAAGCGTATTGGTCGTGGACAAGGATCTGGTAAAGGTGGTACCGCAACTCGTGGACACAAAGGAGCTAAGTCGCGTTCAGGTTATTCTAAGAAATTAGGATTTGAAGGTGGTCAAATGCCATTACAAAGACGTGTGCCTAAATTTGGATTTACAAATATTAACAGAGTGGAGTACCAAGGTGTAAACTTAGATACTTTACAGCAGTTAGTAGATGAAAAGAAAATAAACGATAGTGTTGATTTCGAATCTTTAGTATCTATGGGACTAGCTGGCAAAAATGAGCTGGTAAAAATCTTAGGTAGAGGTGAGTTAAAAACAAAATTAACCGTAACTGCTCATAAATTTACTGCTACGGCAAAGGCTGCTATTGAAGCTGCTGGTGGTGAAGCTGTAACTTTATAAGATTATAGGATGAAAATAATAGAAACATTAAAAAACGTTTGGAAAATCACAGAACTTAAGGATAGAATTATTCTAACCTTAGGTTTGCTTTTGGTTTATCGTTTTGGTGCTCAGGTTGTTTTACCTGGTATTAATATCGATGCCTTAGGTGGTTTACAAGCTGGTATGGATGGTGGAATCCTAGGATTATTAAATGCTTTTACAGGGGGAGCGTTTGCTAATGCCTCAGTGTTTGCCTTAGGTATTATGCCATATATTTCTGCTTCAATTGTGGTTCAGTTAATGGGGATAGCTATTCCTTATTTACAGAAACTTCAAAAAGAAGGTGCTAGTGGCCAAAAGAAAATCACGCAGATTACGCGTTGGTTAACAATAGGTATTTGTTTGGTGCAAGCACCAGGTTATTTAGCAAGCATTCCAGCATTATCTGGAGCCTCTTCAATGGGGTCTTTGTTAGTGCCAGGCTTTAGTGAAAACGTTTTCTACTTCTCATCAGTAATTATTCTTGTAACAGGTTGTGTATTTGCAATGTGGTTAGGTGAAAAAATTACAGATAAAGGAATTGGTAATGGTATTTCATTATTAATTATGGTTGGTATTATTGCTACATTACCTCAATCATTTTTACAAAATGCGGCTTCGAGATTAGAAGGTGGTAATGGTGGTTTTATGATGATATTAATTGAGATGGTTATTTGGTTCTTAATCATATTGGCTTCTGTATTCTTAGTTATGGCGGTTAGAAAGATAGCTGTACAATATGCAAGAAGAACAGCATCTGGTGGATATGAAAAGAATGCCTTTGGATCTCGTCAATTTTTACCATTAAAATTAAATGCTTCTGGTGTAATGCCTATTATCTTTGCTCAAGCTATTATGTTTGTGCCTGGTTTAATTGGCGGCTCATCATGGTTAAAAGATACTAGCGCAGGGGTTTGGATGCAATCTAATTTTTCAGACATGTTTGGTTTTTGGTATAATCTAGTATTTGCTTTATTGATTATAATATTCACATATTTCTATACGGCTATAACTGTACCAACGAATAAAATGGCTGACGATTTAAAACGTAGTGGTGGTTTTATTCCAGGTATCCGTCCAGGTTCAGAAACTTCTGAGTATTTAGATAAAATAATGTCTCAGATTACATTGCCAGGATCTATATTTTTAGCTTTAGTAGCTATTTTTCCAGCATTTGTTATGAAATTAATGAATGTGCAAGCAGGTTGGGCGTTATTCTTTGGAGGTACATCACTATTAATTATGGTTGGTGTAGCTATTGATACTATGCAACAGATTAATTCTTATTTATTGAATAAGCATTATGATGGATTGATGAAAACGGGTAAGAATAGAAAAGCGGTTGCGCAATAGGTAAAACGTGTTTAGATGTCAGTCTAAAAATTTTAGGCAAGGTATTTGCAATTTGAAGACTGAAAACTAAAAATATATTATGGCAAAACAAGCAGCAATAGAACAAGACGGGACAATAATAGAAGCATTATCAAATGCTATGTTTCGTGTTGAATTAGAAAATGGTCATATTGTGACCGCACATATCTCTGGTAAAATGCGTATGCATTATATAAAATTGTTACCTGGAGACAAGGTAAAATTAGAAATGAGTCCTTACGATTTAACGAAGGCTCGTATAACTTATAGATACTAAAAAAGTTCAAAGTTCAAAGTTTAAAGTTTAATTGAACCTTGAATTAAGAATCTTGAATATTGAATTATTATGAAAGTAAGAGCATCAGTAAAGAAAAGAAGCGCAGACTGTAAATTAGTGCGCAGAAAAGGTAGACTTTACGTCATTAACAAAAAGAATCCTAGATTCAAACAAAGACAAGGGTAAATTATGGCAAGAATTGCAGGTGTAGACATACCAAAAAACAAAAGAGGAGTGATCTCTTTAACTTATATCTACGGAGTAGGTAGAAGTAGAGCGAAAGAAATTTTAGCTGAAGCTAAAGTTGACGAAAGCACTAAAGTACAAGATTGGTCTGACGACGAAATCGGAGCAATCCGTGAAGCTGTTGGAACATTTACTATCGAAGGTGAGTTACGTTCTGAAACTAAAAATAACATTAAGCGATTAATGGATATTGGATGTTACAGAGGTATTCGTCATAGATCAGGTCTTCCATTAAGAGGGCAACGTACAAAGAATAACTCTCGTACTAGAAAAGGTAGAAGAAAAACGGTTGCTAACAAGAAGAAAGTAACTAAATAATAAAATAGTCTTTGGTCTTTAGACGTTGGAAAGAATCTGTTTGAAATTTAACGGTTTAGGATTCTAGCGACTTTATACTAATACTAAAAACTAAAAGTAAACATGGCAAAGGCAAGTACTAAAAAACGTAAAGTTATAGTTGATGCAGTAGGTGAAGCGCATATCACAGCGTCTTTTAACAACATCATTATTTCTTTAACAAACAAAAAAGGTGACGTTATTTCTTGGTCATCAGCAGGTAAAATGGGTTTTAGAGGTTCTAAAAAGAACACACCATACGCTGCACAATTAGCGGCGGAAGATGCTGCAGGTGTAGCAAAGGAAGCTGGATTAAAGAAAGTAAAAGCTTACGTAAAAGGACCTGGTAACGGTAGAGAATCTGCTATCAGATCTATACATAATGCAGGTATTGAAGTTTCAGAAATTATTGATGTAACTCCAATGCCACATAACGGTTGTCGTCCTCCTAAAAGACGTAGAGTTTAATCTGAATTTATTTCAGTTTCTACTTAATTAGAGGTTAGAAACCCTTCCTAAAAATTATAAGTAAACTAATATCATTCATTTATGTTTGATATTAGTTTATTTTGCATAAATTTGCAAACTGAAAAAAATGAATTTATATAAAGTATATAAGTTCTTAAACAAGTATCAATCGAGAGATTAACGGTTTTAGAAGGATAAGATTAAGACCTTAATTCTATAATCACTCTCAAAACAAATTTAAAATGGCAAGATATACTGGTCCTAAAACTAAAATCGCCCGTAAATTCGGACAAGCGATCTTCGGAGATGACAAAGCCTTCGAAAAAAGAAATTACCCTCCAGGGCAACACGGAAATAACCGTCGTCGTGGAAAGAAATCTGAATATGCAATCCAATTAATGGAAAAGCAAAAAGCAAAATATACTTACGGTATATTAGAGAAGCAATTCAGGAACATGTTTAAAAGAGCAACTGCTGCTAAAGGAATTACAGGTGAAGTTTTACTTCAATTATGTGAATCACGTTTAGATAATGTTGTTTACAGAATGGGTATCTCACCTTCTAGAAGTGGAGCTAGACAATTAGTATCTCACAGACATATCACAGTAAATGGTGAAAAGGTAAACATACCTTCATACCAATTAAAAGCTGGTGATGTTGTTGGTGTTAGAGAAAAATCAAAATCTTTAGAAGCAATTCAAAACTCATTAGCTAACTCTAGCAATGTGTTTGAGTGGATTACATGGAATACAGGTTCTATGGAAGGAACTTATGTGTCTGTTCCAGAAAGAATCCAGATACCAGAACAAATCAACGAACAATTTATCGTTGAACTTTACTCTAAATAATAACTAATTATATTGGTATTTGGCCAAAGGATTTATTAGTCTTCTTCATACTTTTAAATCGCGCAACCAAATAACAATTAAAACGAAGAACAATATGGCAATATTAAATTTTCAGAAACCAGACAAAGTAATCATGATTGATTCTACTGATTTCGAAGGTAAATTCGAATTCAGACCGTTAGAACCAGGATATGGATTAACAGTTGGTAATGCTTTACGACGTGTATTATTATCTTCTTTAGAGGGTTTTGCAATCACTTCGGTAAGAATAGAAAGTGTAGATCACGAATTTTCTACAATTTCTGGTGTTGTTGAAGATGTTACTGAAATGATTTTGAACTTGAAGCAAGTAAACTTTAAGCGTCAAATTGATGAAATAGATAATGAAACAGTTACTATTTCTATCTCAGGACAAAATCAGATTACGGCTGGTGATTTTCAGAAGTTTATTTCTGGCTTCCAAGTTTTAAATACAGATTTAGTAATCTGTAACTTAGATCCGAAAGTGAATATCAATATGGAATTGACTATTGAAAAGGGAAGAGGTTACGTACCTGCTGAAGAAAACAAAAAAGCTTCAGCACCAATCGGAACTATATTTACTGATTCTATTTTTACACCTATAAAAAATGTAAAATATAGTATAGAAAACTTCCGTGTAGAGCAAAAAACGGATTACGAAAAATTAGTTTTTGAAATTCAAACTGACGGATCTATCAATCCAAAAGATGCTTTAACTGAAGCGGCTAAAATATTAATTCACCACTTCATGTTATTCTCAGATGAGCGTATCACTTTAGAAGCGGATGAAATTGCACAGACTGAAACTTATGATGAAGAATCGCTTCACATGAGACAACTATTGAAAACTAAATTAGTTGATATGGATCTTTCTGTACGTGCACTTAACTGTTTAAAAGCCGCAGAAGTAGATACATTAGGTGACTTAGTATCATTCAATAAAAATGACTTAATGAAATTCAGGAATTTTGGTAAAAAATCTTTAACTGAGCTAGAAGAATTAGTGAATGTAAAAGGTCTAAATTTCGGAATGGATTTAAGCAAATATAAATTAGATAAAGACTAAATAGAGTTTGCCATTTCGGTTTCTACTGAAATGGCATTCATATTTAAAACAATTAATAATAATCATATTTTGCTCCTCAAAAAAGAGTTTGGTAGCAAGATGATAAACCAAAAGTCATGAGACACGGAAAAAAATTCAACCATTTAGGAAGACAAACAGCACATAGAAAAGCCATGTTGGCTAATATGGCATGTTCTTTAATTGAACACAAACGTATTAACACAACAGTAGCTAAGGCTAAAGCTTTAAAGCAGTTTGTAGAACCGATGATTACAAAATCTAAAGCAGATACTACACACAATAGACGTATCGTTATGTCTAAATTAAGACAAAAAGATGCTGTTGCAGAATTATTTAGAGATGTAGCACCAAAAATTGGTGATCGTCCAGGTGGATATACACGTATTATCAAATTAGGAAACCGATTAGGTGATAATGCTGATATGGCAATGATTGAGTTGGTTGATTATAACGAACTTTACTCTGCTGCTAAGCCAGAAAAGAAAACTCGTAGAAGTAGAAGAGGAGGAAGCAAAGCTAAAGAGACTGCACCTGCAGCTACTGAAACAAAAGCTTCTAACGAAGAAGAATAGATGATATAGAATTTGTCTCCTAAATAGGAGGGTATTCTATTATATTTTTTACTAGACAATAAATTATCATCTGATAATTAGAAATAAAAGGATAAACTGTACAGTTTATCCTTTTTTTGTATCTTAACGCTTTAACAATTTTATATAATGAGAGTTTCAATCATTTTTAGTTTTATGTCTGTGTTTTGTTTTCTTGCTCAAGCGCAAACAAATGTGAGTTATTCACCAGCTTCAGGCTTAACAGGTACATCTACTTTAAACACCACAATTATGAGTGACAACTCAGTTAGTGGTAGTGTTTATTTGTTTAAAAATTGGGAGAATCTAGCTAGACTATATACAGATAATGATAAAGTCTTCAGCGTAAAGAATATTAATTTTAATATGGATATTGCTGAGTTCTCCGTAGAATTATCAAAAGATTCAATTTTTACATTTCAGAATATTGATAAAGTGGAGGTAAATGGCAAACGTTTTAAGAAAGTACAGAATAAATTTTATGAAGTGTTATACACTTTTAAAGATAACAAGATGTTTTTAAAAGAATATATAGTCAAAATAGAACCGGAATTACATTTAATAACAAATACGGTTATTGGCCCTGGTAAATATGTTACAGAAGAACATTTATATCTTTATAAAAACGATGCAATAGAAAAATTTTGGCCAAATAAAAAAAATGTACTGAATGTCTTAAATTCAGAAAAATCAGCTGTTGTTAAGTATAAGAAAAATCGAAAACTATCTTATACTAAAGAAGAAGATCTTGTTCAAATGTTTCAATATTACGATACATTATAAAAATAGAAATTATAAAAAAGGATAAACACTTTAGTTTATCCTTTTTTTTATGCAATTTTGCAAAACTTTTAGGCAACCTGCGAGGTTTTCATATCCTTACAGATCTGAATAACAAGAAGTAATGAAATACACTAAAAGACAAAAAGCCATTGTATTACTCTCAGATGGTACTATTTTCCACGGGAAATCAATAGGTAAAGAAGGTTCCGCTTTTGGAGAAGTTTGTTTTAATACCGGTACTACCGGCTATCAAGAGATATTTACAGACCCTTCATATTATGGCCAACTCATGGTTACTACCAATGCACATATCGGAAATTATGGCACAAAGGAAGATGAAGTAGAATCCGATAATGTTAAAATTGCAGGATTAATTTGTAAGAATTTTAGCTTCAATCATTCTAGGCCAGCAGCAGATGCATCATTAGAAGAATTTTTCGAAAAACACAATTCTTTAGCTATTTCAGATGTTGATACGAGAGCGTTGGTGAGCTACATAAGAGATAATGGAGCGATGAATGCTGTAATTACAACTGAAGTTCATAAAATAGATGAGCTTAAAAAGCAATTAGCAGAATTTCCTTCTATGAAGGGATTAGAGTTAGCCTCTAAAGTGTCAACTAAAGTGCCTTATTTTGTTGGTGATGAAAATGCAACCTACAAAATTGCAGCCTTAGATATTGGAATTAAAAAGAATATATTAAGTAACTTAGCTAAGCGCGATGTTTATATAAAAGTCTTTCCTTACAATGCTAAGTTTGAAGACCTCGAGGCATTTAATCCAGATGGTTATTTCTTATCTAATGGTCCTGGTGATCCGGAACCGTTATCAGAGGCAATAGCTTTAACTAAAGAAATTCTTTCGAAAAATAAACCACTATTTGGAATTTGTTTGGGACATCAAGTCATCGCATTAGCAAATGGAATTTCAACCTACAAAATGCATAATGGACACAGAGGAATAAATCATCCTGTGAAAAATTTGGTGACAGGTAAAGGTGAAATTACATCCCAAAATCATGGTTTCGCTATAAACAGAGAAGAAACTGAGGCGAATGCTAATGTTGAAATCACACACGTGCATTTAAACGACAATACTGTTGCTGGCATTAAGATAAAAGATAAGAACTGTTTTTCGGTTCAATATCATCCGGAAGCGAGTCCGGGGCCAAATGATTCCTTATATCTGTTCGATCAGTTTTTAGAAAACATTAAAGATAGTTAAGTTTATAAATACGAAAAACGCAATAAAACTCAAATTTTATTGCGTTTTTTTAGTTACGAAAACATTATAGTAAATACTATTCATAAATATAAATAATGATCTGTTTTAAGCTTTAGATTTTCGTAAATTTGAGTAACCTGAAAGGGAATGAACGCTAAGTTCAGACATCCTTTTAGATTGTTAAATGAAAATAAAGTAAAATAAAATCCAACAATAATGAGCATTATTATAAATGTACACGCAAGACAAATTTTAGATTCCAGAGGAAATCCAACCGTAGAAGTAGATGTTATTACAGAAAACGGCATTATGGGTAGAGCAGCAGTGCCTTCTGGAGCTTCAACAGGTGAACATGAAGCTGTTGAATTAAGAGATGGTGGCGACACCTATATGGGTAAAGGGGTGTTGAAAGCCGTTGATAATGTAAATTCTGCTATTGCTCAAGAACTTTTGGGCGTTTCAGTTTTCGAACAAAATGCAATCGATCAGATGATGATTGATCTCGATGGGACAAAAAACAAATCAAAATTAGGTGCTAATGCAATTTTAGGTGTTTCTTTAGCGGTTGCTAAAGCGGCAGCTAATGAATTGGGAATGCCATTATACAGATATGTTGGTGGAGTTTCTGCAAATACGTTACCGTTACCAATGATGAATATTATAAATGGTGGTTCTCATAGTGATGCGCCAATCGCATTTCAAGAGTTTATGGTAATGCCAGTGAAAGCTAAAAACTTTACACATGCCATGCAAATGGGAACAGAGATTTTCCATAATCTTAAAAAAGTATTGCACGATAGAGATTTAAGTACGGCCGTTGGAGATGAAGGTGGTTTTGCACCGAATTTACCAGGAGGTACAGAAGATGCATTAGATACCATTGCAAAAGCAGTAGAAATCGCTGGATACAAATTCGGGGATGAAGTAAAAATCGCATTAGATTGTGCAGCAGCAGAATTTTTTGTAGATGGAAAGTACGATTACCAAAAATTTGAAGGCGATTCTGGTGTGATCAGAACAAGTAAAGAGCAAGCTGAATATTTAGCTGAGTTAGCCGGCAAATATCCTATTATTTCTATTGAAGATGGTATGGACGAAAACGATTGGGACGGCTTTAAATATTTAACTGAATTAATCGGAGACAAAGTACAATTAGTCGGCGATGATTTATTTGTAACTAATGTAGAGCGTTTAGAAAGAGGTATTAATGAAGGAATTGCCAACTCTATTTTAATTAAAGTGAATCAAATTGGTACCCTAACAGAAACGATTGCAGCGGTGAACATGGCACACAATGCAGGTTACACTTCGGTGATGTCTCACCGATCTGGTGAAACAGAAGATAATACCATTGCAGATTTAGCAGTAGCATTAAACACAGGACAGATTAAAACGGGTTCTGCTTCTCGTAGTGACCGTATGGCAAAATACAACCAGTTATTACGTATTGAAGAGGAATTAGGTGATGTGGCTTATTTTCCAGGTGAAAATGCTTTTAAGCTGAAGTAAAACTTTCTATACATAAATAAAAGCCATTTAAAAATTTATTTTAAGTGGCTTTTTTATGCGTTTAATTAAACGAATAAACAATTCCGTTTGTTAATTCGTACTGTGTATTTGGAATACCTATAACAGGATTAGCATCATAATTATATGTAAATGAAATTTTAAACAATAAATTCTCTAATATCTTAATTCCGAGAGATGTTTCGTTAGAAATTCTGTAGTCCGAAAATTGTTTTAATAGCGGCTGGTAATAGGTGGTGCTCACTATCGATATATTTGTTAAGGGATATAAACTGCAAGAAACGTAGGCACTCCCTCTAAAATCTCGTAATATGGGTATGGTTTCATCTGAGGATTCCTCATGCTCAAACATAAACAGGGTACCCAAATAAAAGCGATAATCTTTGCTCTTAGATAATTTGTAACGAGGTCCAGCACCTAACAAGCCTCTAAATTTAATATCAGAAACGGCATCATACTGACTTTGCGCAAATATTTCAAACTTTAAGCGTTCGGCGAGTTTTCTGTTATATCTTAAATGCTGAATACCTTTGTTTACAAAAGAATTATCTTCAATTTGTTCGAGCTTTAAATCATTAATAAAAAGATATAGATTCTTGTCCGTATTATATTGAAGTCTAATTTTATTAGTAATCTTAAAAATGGATTGTGTATTTTTTATTAATCCAATATCGAGGTTTGCCGCACCAGACCATTTAGAGGTATCTGAAATACGTCTCAATGATTCTACATTAATAATTTGGGCAAAGCTGAAACTAAATGCGAAAATTGAAATAATAAGGATGATTAATTTTTTCATAAGGGCATAAAAGGCAAAAATAATTGGATTTTTTTGAGTTTAAGTTGTAAATTAAAAACCATAAAATTGTTCTATTCCGAAATGTTAAAAGCATTGTAAATCTCCTTTCGAAATCGTTTGATATTTCGTAAATTTACGATTCTAATAATTATAAAATCCGAAGAGAAGCTATGTCAGATAAAGCAACCCTAGAAATTAATGATCAAAAGTATGAATTTCCTATTAAAAGAGGGACCGAAAATGAAGTCGCTATAGATATTAAAAAGTTGAGAGGTGCGACCGATGGAGTAATTACCATAGATCCAGGTTATAAAAATACAGGTAGTTGTGAAAGTGCTATTACGTTTTTAGATGGTGAGAAAGGAATTTTGAGATATAGAGGTTATTCAATAGAAGAACTAGCAGAAAAAGCTGATTTTTTAGAAGTTGCATATTTATTAATCTTTGGGGAATTACCAACACAACAACAATTAGATAAATTTGATCAAGATATAAAGTCGCATTCTGTTGTAGATGATGATATTAAAAAGATTTTAGATGCTTTTCCAAAGTCTGCGCATCCAATGGGTGTTTTATCTTCTTTAACTAGCGCTCTTACCGCGTTTTATCCGTCTTCTGTAGATGTGAGCTCAGAAGAAGAAATGTATAAAGCAATTGTTAGAATTTTAGCTAAATTTCCTGTTTTAGTGGCATGGACATTACGTAAAAAGAATGGGTTGCCTCTAGATTACGGAGATAACAAATTGGGTTATGTTGAGAATTTGTTAAAGATGATGTTTAAAAACCCAAGTGGAGATTATGAACAGAATCCAATTTTAGTAAATGCCTTAGATAAGCTTCTTATTTTACATGCTGATCACGAACAAAATTGTTCTACGTCGACTGTTAGAATTGCAGGCTCATCTCATGCTGGTTTATTTGTGTCACTAGCCTCTGGTATCTCTGCACTTTGGGGACCACTTCATGGTGGTGCCAATCAAGCGGTTTTAGAAATGCTTGAAGCTATAAAAGAAGATGGTGGTGATACTAAGAAATACATGGCAAAAGCTAAAGATAAAAATGATCCATTCCGTTTAATGGGCTTTGGTCATCGAGTGTATAAGAATTTTGACCCAAGAGCAAAGATTATAAAGATTGCTGCAGATGAAGTATTGGCAGATTTAGGTGTGGACGATCCTATTTTAGATATTGCTAAAGCATTAGAAAAAGAAGCTTTGGAAGACCCTTATTTTGTTGAACGTAAATTATATCCGAATGTAGATTTCTACTCCGGGATTATATACAGAGCCATGGGAATACCATTAGAAATGTTTACGGTAATGTTTGCTATGGGACGTCTACCAGGTTGGATTTCTCAATGGAGAGAAATGCGTATGCGAAATGAGCCTATTGGTCGTCCAAGACAGTTGTATATTGGTGAAACACACAGACCTTTTAAGGCCATCGACAAAAGATAATTTATAATAAAATTTTTATATAAGCTTCATATTTTGTTATGAAGCTTTTTTTATTTTCAACATTAAGATGTGTTAACATCCTGAATTTTAAGTTGACAACCAATGGAATTTCTTTAATTCAAGTCCTCTTAAGAGCGATTGAGTAATGATTGATTAAAAAGATAAATAGTTAAATAGTATGAATTTAAATATTCAAAATGAAACCTCAAGGCTCAAGGCCGTAATTCTAGGGACAACTAAAAGTATTGGTGCAATTCCATCTATTGCAGAAGCTTATGATCCTAAATCTATACAGCATATAAAGGCGGGTACTTATCCAAACGAGGAAGATATGGAAAAGGAAATAGAAGCAGTGGCAGCAATTTTTAATAAGTATGATGTTACGGTTTATAGGCCGAAAGTCATTCTAGATTATAATCAAATATTTTCAAGAGATATTGCGTTTGTTATAGAGGATAAACTAATTAAAGCAAACATTTTACCAGACCGCGAGCGGGAATATGAAGCTATTCAACATATTTTGGATAAAATAGAAAAGGCAAATATTATCGAACTGCCCGAAGAATGTCATGTAGAAGGTGGTGATGTTATGCCATGGAATGATTTTATATTTATTGGCACTTATTCAGGGGAGGATTATAAAGATTATATTACGGCACGTACTAATATGGATGCGGTAATCGCCATACAAGAATTGTTTCCTCATAAAACTGTAAAGGCCTTCGAATTGCGTAAGTCTAACACAGATCCTAAAGAGAATGCTTTGCATTTAGACTGTTGTTTTCAACCTATAGGAAAGGATAAAGCTATTCTACATAAAAACGGTTTTTTAATTGAAAAAGAATATCAGTGGTTATTAGATTTCTTTGGGAAAGACAATGTTTTCGAAATTACAAAAGAAGAAATGTATAACATGAATAGTAATGTCTTTTCAATCTCTGAAGAGGTTATTATTTCTGAGAAAAATTTCACAAGATTAAATAATTGGCTACGAGAAAAAGGTTTTATAGTTGAAGAAGTTCCGTATGCAGAAATTGCAAAACAAGAGGGGTTATTACGCTGTTCTACTCTGCCATTAATAAGAGATTAAAGTATTATTTACTTACGGTAAGAAACAAGAAGTAGAAAGCGGGACTGATGGAATATACTTAGTTCTAAACGACATGTGGAGTCCTATATAAGTAGCTTAAATTATTATATTCAGGTATCAAAATTAAGCCACTCCTTTCAGTTCAATTTAGTTATAATTTCAAATCTAACAATGGACTGACTTACATCTGTTTTATTTTCTGTATAGAAAATAATTGGTCACGAGATTGATATATTCTTGTTTAGCCTCATCCTCGGTAATATCTTTTATTTGAAATAAAGCATTGGTTTTAAACGCGTTGATTATAGGTTTACGACTACTAGGACGACTGTAATTATTTGTTGCTTTTTTATAATACGCATAAAGACGCAATAAAAAATCAGCAGGAAAGGGTTCTGTATGCTCGTTTACACGATCAACAGCCGCAATAAATTCTATATCTAGTTCTTTAGAGGTCATTTCATCTCAGCAATGACACTTTCGCCACCACGAACTTTTTGATTAAGTTCTACTTTAATATCTGCATCTAATGGTAAGAATAAATCGACGCGTGAGCCAAACTTTATAAATCCAGAATCAGTACCTTGATTTACTTTGGTATCCACTATAGCGTAGTTAACGATACGTTTCGCTAGTGCTCCTGCAATCTGTCGATGTAGAACCTTACCAAAACTCTCATTTTCTACAACTACTGTTGTGCGTTCGTTTTCTAAACTAGCTTTCGGGTGCCATGCAACTAAATATTTGCCTGGGTGATATTTGCTATAAGTAACATTGCCTGAAATCGGATAACGAGTAACATGTACATTTACTGGAGACATAAAGACAGAAACCTGTATGCGTTTATCTTTAAACACTTCATTCTCTTCTACTTCTTCGATAACGACTACTTTACCATCTACAGGCGATAATGCTTGCTTATCATTAGAGAGCGTACTTCGTTTCGGGTTTCTAAAAAATTGTAAAATTAAAAGAAAAACAACTAGAATTGTTAGCATTAAACCTTTTCTAATCCACTCGTTTGTGATATAACCGTCGATTAAAAAAAATGAACCTACAACAATAACAAGTGTTGTAAAAATAATTTTATGACCTTCTTTATGAAACATGACCTGAAATTCTTAAAAATAAATAAATAAATGGTGCAGCAAATATAAGACTATCTAATCGATCGAGCAGTCCACCATGCCCTGGCATTATAACTCCACTATCTTTTACACCCGCTTGGCGTTTAAATTTCGATTCAATCAAGTCTCCTAGCGTACCAAAAACACTGATAACGATTGCTAATATTAACCATGAATTAAAATTTAGAGTATCCGTATATTCAGCAATGAAATAACTAGACACACAGGCAAAAAATAGGCCGCCTAAGAAACCTTCAACTGTTTTTTTAGGAGATATACTCGGAAATAATTTTTGCTTTCCAAAATTCTTACCTACTAAATATGCCGCACTATCGTTGATCCACATTAAAATTAAAGCGCCTAATAGTAACAATGGAGTAAATGAATTGTGATAATTAGCAACAAGTAAAATAAAAACAAAACCACTAGTTAAATAAAAGGTGGAAACGATATAGCGTTTAGATTCAAAAAGTGGAATTCGTTTCGAAGTAAATAAATCCTTAATTAAAATTAAATTTACGAATATAGTTATGACCGTTAAAATTTGAATCGCCTTATCACTTTCTATTACATCTAAATTCTGTAAACAGAAATACCAAAATCCACCATAAATAAGAATAAAAACAGCATAATGAATGTATCCTTTTAACTTTATTAGATTGCTAAGTTCTGATAAAGAAATAATACCAAATATTCCAATTAAAATAATTGAGGCGTCTTGTAAAAAGAGGGAGCCAATTAATAGTGAGGCATAAATAGCACCGGAAAAGGCTCTTATAGCTAATTCTTTCATTATAAGTCTTCTAGTAGAAGTAAATATAGGTTTTTAGAACTACTTCCGTACGTTAAAAAGTCTTTATCATCGGCCGTCTTAAAATGCTTTATGGTAGTAATGTTTGTAGGTATCGCAGATTTACTTTTTGCTTTAATACCCTTAAGACCTTCTCCTATGGTCTCTACAAATTGACTAGTAGTGGCGTAAATAATAAAATGATCTGGTAATTCTATTAATTTTTTTTCTGCAATTTGATTTGATGATATTAATAACGAACCATCATCAGAGATTAAATATTCACAAGTCGATAAAAAATAAGCACTATCCGTTAATTGCTTTGTCGTTTTGAGATTAAAATCATTGAATACTTCCGATAAACGTTTGTCTATTAGAAAAACGTTTTCGTTATGCCAATTGTTTTCGTGTAAAATAGCATTAAAACTATCTTTTACCTCTTCAATATTTTCACAATATAAAAATTTTCCGCCATTAGCCTTAAAGTTAATGGTAAAACGTTCATCTACAGGTAGCTTAACTTCAGGCATATATTTGCCACGCTCTTGATTTGGTATGTTTTCTTCAGTCTGTTCAGACTTTTTGCCGAAGAATTTACGAAATAAGCTCATTCAATTGTTGCTATTAATCCTGATATATCTGTGATTCCCAAATATAAAAAAACTTAAATTAACAATAGGTCAATTTAAGTTTTTTATAAGAATGTCTAAAAGATTTACGCTTCCTCTTCTTTATGGATAACCGGTTTTTCAAACGCACGCTTTCCAAATATTTTTTCGAGATTATCTTTAAAAATTACTTCTTTATCTAATAATACTTCCGCTAATTCTGTGAGCTTATCTTTATTGTTTTTCAATAATTCAATAGCACGTTGATACTGCTCTTCGATAATATTCGAAATTTCTTTATCAATAAGTTCTGCTGTCTTTTCACTATAAGGTTTTGTAAAACCATATTCAGACTGTCCAGAAGAATCATAATACGTTAAGTTACCAACTTTATCACTTAAGCCATAAACAGTAACCATAGCTCTTGCTTGTTTAGTTACCTTTTCTAAATCACTCAAAGCTCCTGTAGAAATTTTATCAAAAATCACTTTCTCTGCAGCTCTACCTCCTAAAGCAGCACACATTTCATCTAGCATTTGCTCAGGATGAACGATTAAGCGTTCTTCAGGTAAATACCAAGCCGCACCCAAAGATCGACCTCTTGGTACAATAGTTACTTTTACTAATGGTGCAGCATGTTCAAGCATCCAGCTTACTGTAGCATGACCGGCTTCGTGGAAAGCAACTGCGCGTTTTTCCTCTGGAGTGATTATTTTATTTTTCTTTTCTAAACCACCAATGATTCTATCAACAGCATCTAAGAAATCTTGTTTGTTAACAGCTTTCTTACCTTTTCTAGCAGCGATTAATGCAGCTTCATTACAAACATTGGCGATATCAGCACCAGAAAACCCAGGAGTTTGCTTGGCTAAGAAATCAATATCTAAAGTTTCTTCTTTCTTAAGCGGACGTAAATGCACTTCAAAAATTTCCTTACGCTCTCTCACATCAGGCAAATCAACATAAATCTGACGATCAAAACGACCAGCTCTCATTAATGCGCTGTCTAAAACATCAGCTCTGTTGGTTGCTGCCAATACAATAACATTTGTATTGGTCCCAAATCCATCCATCTCAGTTAACAGTTGGTTCAAGGTGTTTTCTCGTTCGTCATTAGAACCCGACATGTTATTTTTTCCTCTCGCTCTACCAATGGCATCAATTTCATCAATGAAAATAATTGACGGGGATTTTTCCTTAGCTTGCTTAAACAAATCTCTAACTCTTGAAGCTCCGACACCCACAAACATTTCAACAAAATCCGATCCGGATAGAGAGAAAAATGGTACCTGTGCTTCACCTGCAACAGCTTTAGCTAGTAACGTTTTACCTGTTCCCGGAGGGCCAACTAATAAGGCTCCTTTAGGAATTTTACCACCTAAAGCGGTATATTTTTCAGGGAATTTCAAGAAATCTACAATCTCTTGAACTTCTTCTTTCGCGCCTTCTAAACCAGCAACATCTTTGAAAGACGTTTTTGTGTCGATTTTTTCATCGAAAAGTTTGGCTTTAGATTTTCCGATATTGAAAATCTGTCCGCCAGCTCCGCCGCCACCGCCTCCAGACATACGTCGCATAATGAAAATCCAAACACCAATAATTAAAATAAATGGCAATAATGTCAGTAGGAAATCTCCCCAAACATTTTGTTCAGTTTCGTAGACTAATTCGGTATCAAGATTATTCGTTTTAATTACTTCATTAACTTCCTTTTCAAAATTTTGAAGATCTCCAAATTCAAATTTATAATTTGGAGTAGGTGTTACAGAAGGAATTATAGAATTAGGTTTTGTTTTTTTGTGTGGAGCTTGCTCTTTGGCTTCTGTAGTTAAATAAACTCTCGCCTCTCTTTTATTAACAATTTCAATCTTTGCAACATCCCCTTTATTTAAATATTCTAAAAATTGTGCTGGAGTGGTTTGTGTACCAGTTGAACCTCCAAATCCTCCAGAAAATATCTGGATAGATAGAAATACCGCGATGATAATTCCGTAAATCCAATATGGACTTAGTTTTGGTTTTTTGTTTGAATTTTTATTGTCTTTAGCCATTAGTAGCGTTTCTCGTTGTTAGTAACTTGTTTCTATTTGGGTTGTTTTAGCATCTCCCCAAAGACTTTCAATATCGTAGTATTCTCTTATATGTTTTTGAAAAACATGTACTACCACATTCACATAGTCCATCAATACCCATTCAGCATTGTCGGTACCTTCAACATGCCAAGGTTTGTCTTTAAGTGTTTTACTAACTTGTTTTTGTATGGAATTGACGATTGCGTTTACTTGCGTGTTGGAAGAACCTTCGCAAACAATAAAATAATCACAAACTGTATTTTCTATTTCTCTTAAATCTAAAATTGTAATTTCTTTTCCTTTTACTTCTTCTATACCACCAATTATGGTTGTAATGAGTTGGTCTGCATTAGTATTTTCTTTCGTCATTAAATTGAATTAATTTTGTGCAAAGTTATTATTTTTTTAGTTCTTGTAACTCTTAAATTGTCATAAGAAAACTATAAAATATATTTGCTTATAAAATTGTTTATTAAATGTATATAATCAAACTTGATGCCATTGACTCAACAAATACCTACCTAAAGGATATGGTAAACGTTGCTTTGCCTAAAGATTATACCGTAATAGTTGCAGAAACCCAAAATGAAGGAAGGGGACAGATGGGAGCAATATGGCAAGCTGAAAATGGTAAAAACCTTACAGTAAGTGTGTTTAAGCGACTAAAGCATTTTGATATTAATAGACAGTTTTATATTAGTATGGCCGTCTCTTTGGCAATTTTTAAAGCATTAAGTACTTTTAAAATACCTCAATTACGGATAAAATGGCCTAACGACATTTTGTCAGCAGACACAAAATTGTGTGGTATTTTAATTGAAAATGTCATAAAGAACAGCAATTTGTTAGGTTCCATAATTGGTTTTGGAATAAATGTGAATCAGAAATTTTACAACAACTTGCCACATGCAACTTCTATGAGTTTGTTAACCGGTGTTATTTATAATAAAGATGAAGTGCTTTCTGAAGTTTTAAAACAGTTAAAAATTTATTTGGGTATTTTAGATTCCAAGAAGTTTACGACCATTAAATCGGAATACGAAAATCTACTATTCCGAAAAGATAAACCTTCTACTTTCAGAAATTCAAACAATGAACATTTTGTTGGAATTATAAAAGGTGTCACTGAAAACGGACAATTACAAATCTGGACAGAAGATGAAATTATTAAATCCTTCGATTTAAAAGAAGTAAAGTTATTATATTAAACCTCTGTTTTCATATTGGTAGCTAAAGTCTCAATAAATTTCTTGATTGGATTTTTAATCATCATTGCTATCATGGTATTAAATTCTCCTTCAAAATTTAATTTAACCTCAGATGTATTGTCATTAATTTCTGTGATATGGGCAATTAAAGCAAAGTCTAATTTTCCACCTGCAGCTCCTAAAACAATTTTATTATTTGGTATAGCTTCTTTTTTCTTCAAGACAATTTCTGGCATACCTTTTAATGCAAACAGAAATTTGTCATTATCTAAAACTTCAAATTTGCTAATGTTTTCAGGCATTAATTTTTCAAAATTTTTAATGTCAGAAAGAAAATTAAACGTTTCTGCTGCAGATTTATCTAAAGTGACTTTAGGTGATTCTAATTTCATGTGTGTTATATTAAGTAGTTTATAGTTTAGTCGTTAAGAAATAGTTTTTAAAAAAATGATTTTTATAATCTAAATTAACCACTAATAGTATTTTATAAATATATCAATCTGTATTCCAATTACTAGGATTAGCATTCCATTGTGCTAAAATATTTTGTTCATCTTTAGTAATGTAATAATTTTCAACAGCTTGTTCTAATAAATTTTGATAATTACCTAAGGTATGTAACTCTATCTCTGCTTCTTCAAAATTCTTTTTAGCCACATCAAAACCATAAGAAAAAATCGCCACCATTCCTTTTACATTAACATCAGCGTCTTTAAGAGCTCTTACAGCATTTAAGCTACTCATTCCTGTACTAATTAAATCTTCAACAACCACCACAGTTTGTCCTTTTTCAATATAACCTTCAATTTGGTTTTGACGGCCGTGTTTTTTTGCTTCTGGTCTTACATAAATAAACGGAAGGTTTAAGTAGTCTGCTACCAAAGCTCCTATGCCAATAGCACCTGTTGCTACACCTGCAATAACATCTGGCTTTCCATAAAGATCTTCAATGTTTTTAGCAATGGTTTCTCTTATATAATTTCTAATTAGTGGAAATGAAAGTACTATTCTATTGTCACAATATATTGGAGATTTCCAACCAGAAGCCCAAGTAAAAGGGGAGTTAGGTTGTAGTTTTATAGCATTAATTTGCAGTAAAACCTCGGCGGTCTGTTTAGCGGTTTCTTTATTAAAAATCATGATACAAAAATAATGATTTTTACAAGTTGGTAAATTTTAATTCAATATAAATTTTATTTCAAACGTATTATTCAATAGTAAAAATCTTTTAGATGTTAGTATAACATAATTTTATTCTTAGCCTTAAAATTAAAGCCATGGTTTCGATTATATTACAAAATATGACGGCATAGAATATGAAATTTATAAGCTTAATTTTATCAAAAATTTATTTCCTTAAGAAAATGTCATAAAAAATAATAAATTTACAAAAGGAAAGTCGAAACAAACCTCAAGGATGTACACTATTTATGTAGGTGATAAACCTATAATTTTAACTACGGAAATAAAAAAAGAAACTGATTTTAAATCATTTCTCTTAAAATCGGTGAATATTGGTAAAGTTATAAAGACCTTAAATAATACAGATTTACAGGCTGTATATTTAATTCATAAAAACGAAGATAAGCTCCTTAAAAAATTTCTAAAACTCTTACCTAACGTTATTGCGGGCGGAGGAAAAGCCTATAATTCAAAAAAAGAAATTTTGTTTATTTATCGTAATGATAAATGGGATTTACCAAAAGGAAAGGCGGAAAAAAAAGAATCTATTGAAGAAACTGCCATTAGAGAAGTTGAAGAGGAAACAGGTGTACGAGGTTTAAAAATCACAAAGCCATTACCAACGACCTATCATATATTTAAGCGTAATGGTAAACATAAAATTAAAGTAACGTATTGGTTTGAAATGAAAACTGATTTTGATGGTAAACTTTCGCCTGAAGAAAATGAAGGTATTACCAAAGTAGAATGGTTAGATGATCAAGCATCTAAAGACGCTTTAGAGAACAGTTATGCTAACATCCGGGTATTGGTTTAGATTGGGGAATTTATGAGATCTGCATTAAACTTCAAACAATTTCGCATGTAAATGCTTTAACGGCTTTTGTTTATACTGTTACGACTGAGAATGTTCGATGCGAATATTTAACAGAAAGTTTTTGGAAGAATCATCAATTTAATGTTTTAGAAAAGAAGAGCTCATAGTGGTTAGTCGTTCCATTGTTTTGAAGAACGTCTGTTTCATCGAAAGGTTTAAAACACCATTCACTACAAATTTCTGATTAACCTCTATCTCAATACCTAAATAATTATTCGGAAATTGTTTTCGCAAATACGTTGTAAAACCATCTGCTTTTCCTAAATAGGGAAAATTAAATCTTACATTGAGGTCTGAATCTTGTTTTAAAAGTTCAGTCTTAAACAATTTACAAAATTGCTTTTCTTTCTTTTTAGTAGAATCATAAAGTAGTCCAATATCACAGTTTCTAATTTTTCCTTGTAATTTCGGAGTGAAACTATGCATGGATAAATGAAGAACCGCTTCGCCATTTTCAATATGATTACGGATTTTATGTTCTACCTGAGTTCTATAAGGTAAATAGTGATGCTTTATAATTTCACTTCTATCCTCTTTGGGCAGATGCTTTGTAAATTCAGAAAACAGTTGTTTGTGGTACAAAGAACGATTTAGCTCTATTAATAAACGGCTTGTAGTACTAAAATAGGCGTCATCTGATAATGATTTTACGTACTGAAACAAATTTAAAGCACCCAAATCATAACCTCGATGTGTTTTTAAAACCGTCTGATTTTTAAAATGTTTTTCGTAAGCGTCAGGAATAGTATTACCACCATGTTCACAAGTTAAAATAAGTTTCATATATTTTATCTATCGAATTTCAAACTTCAAACCTTAACTGCGCTCAGCACGAGTGCGGCGCAGTTATATGAGTATCTCTTAGATTTCGAATTTTAGTTATCGTCGTTTTTTACTTGAAACAGCGTATTAGTCTTTAAACAATCCTGAAGTTGACGATATACTGAAACGATATGTTTTTCTGAAGTGTCATTGCCTACGGCTTTCAATAACCGTGTAGCGAGGGTACCTTCTTTTAGGATTAATTCAATCGGTTGATGATGAGATTTGTGCAATTTCGATTTTACAGCTTCGTACATTTGTTTCCAAATATGATTGATTGTTGCAGATATATTCAAACCGAATAATTTTAAAAACTCTATATTTTCTATCATAGAGTTTTCACCATGTCTAATAGCGTCATCTAAAATAATGAACAAATCTTCTTTGGTCCATTGTTTTTGAACTTGAAGCGTACAGAACTCTTTATTGACCAATGCTTTTAAAACTTCGATGACCAAAGCACAAATAGCAATGTCCGCTTTAGGACATTCTTGAATATCCATTAAACGAATTTCTATAGCATTACGGTCAAAACGGGCAATTGCACCGCGAGAATTTAGAAAATGTTGGTCCAAAATCTTGTTTTTATCGTAAGGTTTAATTGCGTGTTTTATAGGTTCGAAAACGGTTGCATAATAGTCTAACTTGGAGAATGTGCGCTCAGGAATTACCAATCCGGTTAATTCAGGAATTTCTTTTTGGTTCGTCTTATAAAACTCTAAACGCGTATCTTTAAAGCCTGTGATTTGCCCTTCTAAAATTGGGGAGCTAGCACATAGGCCAGGTAATAATGGTAAGATAATACGAATGGCCGCATGTAGTTTTTCAAATTCCTTATCGTTATAAAATGGTAAGTTGATATGCGTACTTTGCACATTGCTCCATCCATGACCTTTACAATTAAAAATAGTGTTGTAAAGCGCATAGACTTCACTATAGCTATGTTTCCAAAGTTGTGTGTCAGTGTTAGGATTCATTAACGGATGCGATGCTGTACCTAAAAGTCCTATTCTTAACGGTTGCAATAGAGTGTTAATCTCCAAAATATTGGCATGAAATTTATCAGAGAGATTGTCTATGCTTTCGGCTGGGCCATTTGTTTTTAGTTCAAGAACATGCGCCACTAATTCGTTACTCCAGGCTATGTCACCATTTTCTATATCGGCTTTTAAATGTCCCGCTTTTCGAGTTAGTAATTCATCTACTTGTGGTGCAACTTTAAGCGTATCGTTTTTAACGAGCATATATTCAAGTTCAATCCCGTAAACTTCGAATAAGTGATATTTTTTAGCCATGTTTTAATCTAATCGTTTTTTTAAAGCGGAAAGAATTTCCATATATACCAAATCCCCATAATGTGCATCTTCCACGCCAAAATCAATATTTGGGTTATCGTTGATTTCTATAACCATAAGTTTGTCGTCCACCACTTTTATGTCAATACCATAAAGTCCCAACCCCATTAGTTTGGCAGATTTTAAAGCGATATCAATAACATTTTTTGGAACATCTTCCATTGGTAAACAATCTGCATTACCATCTTGATCGTTCTTATCTTTAGCCTTCCAATTATATATCTGCCAATGGCCTTTGGCCATATAATATTTACAAGCATAAAACGGTTTGTTGTCAATTATGCCAATGCGCCAATCGTAATCTGAAGGACAAAATTCTTGGGCAATGATTAAATCTGATTCTTTTAGCATCTCAGTAACCAATGCATCATATTCTTCTTTATTTTTTGCTTTTTTAACACCAAAAGAAAAGGTAGAATCGGGTGCTTTTAAAACACAAGGTAACCCTGTTTGATCTAGTACCGAATTTCTATTATTGCTATGTACAATAACAGTTTTTGGTGTACTTATATTAGCGTTATTCATCGCTTCTGCCATATACACCTTATTGCAACATCTTAAAATCGCATTTGGATAATCAATAATGGCAATCCCTTCTTGTTGTGCTTTTCTAGCGAACATGTAAGCTTCGTTATTCACTTCTGTGCTTTGTCTTAAAAAAAGCGCATCAAAAGAAGATAGCCGAGTTAAATCTTTGGGTTCAATAATTTCGGTGTAAATATTCATCTTCTCTGCAATTTCCACAAACTTTTTTAAGGCTTTGGAATTGCTCGGAGGTGCTGGGTCGTTAGGGTTGACCAAAATAGCCAAATCAAAATCGTAATTTGCCACCTTCGCCGTATCGTAACGTTTTTTTGAAAAGTACTGATTAGCAAATAAGTGTACACTAGATATATGTTCTTCTGGAATTTCAGATTCTGAAATCGCTTTTATACTTTGAATGTTCCATTTTGTGGTATGATTAAAATTAACCCGTAAAAATGGCACTTGAAAATGCTTGTAAAACAACGCACTCAAGTTTTTATATTTCTGAGCGACGTTTTGACCAAAATAAATACTTAAAGTAAAATCTTGCGATTTTATATTTTTTAAGCTTTGCTGAATGACATCATCAAACTCATCTGATACGATTCTAACGAGTTTTAAAGTTTTAAGGTCCACTATATTTTTTGTGGTCGGTATTGGTAAATGACCTCTGGCCTCTGCCAAAAGTGACACGTAATATCCTTTTGATTGGTATGAGTAATCCTTGCACAAATTGAAAATTCGTGCATTTTTTAATAAGGAATACTTTGGGTTAGTAAGATAATCTTGTGAGGAAATTACGGTGATGTTATCAATTGAAAAATTCCATTTTTCAGGCTGATTTACAACAATGTATTTGTTCATTTAGAGCGCGTTACGCTATTTATATTTTATACAAATGTATATTATTTTTTGATTGGTTTTACAAGCATTAAAAAATGTTTATATAAATTTTGAACCACTGTTTTATTAGTAGTTTTATGATTTCTACGAAAAAATGATAAGCTTATGTTTACTAAAATGCTGTTAACTATAATTGTCTATTTTAATCTATAAACAGGATATTGCATATGAGCAGTTTCATAATATTCACTTTGTTTATGCAACCAATCTAACTGCGCATACCAGTTATTAGCAAAATCTTCGTCGTAGCTAATTTTTACGTTAAATTCCATTTGAAGTTTTGGGTTGTTCTTTAACAATTGTTCAGCTTTATCTTCCCAAACATACGGTGAAAATCCTTCTTTTTGTTGAAGAATAGTATCGAAAAAATTCCAGTTAAAAAACGAATCTGTCGCGCTCGGTTCTAAAGTTTCTAATAAGTAGCGAATAGCGTTTTGGTTGGTATAGATTAAATAATCTCCGCTTCTAAATTTCATATTCTTACTCGAAGAATTTACAGTAGTGTTATAATGTGCATAATGACCTTCATATGGAGATGTTCGGGTTTGAAAAGCTCCAATTTTATAGGCTTCAACTGTTAATGTCGTATCCGTTTTAAATTGTTTGAATTCCACATTATTCAACTTCAATAAATTAATAACCTCGTGCCAACCTTGAGGAATGATATAGGCTTTTGGGATGCTAATAGAATCCGTTGCCCTAAAATAATTGTTATAAATAATGTCTCTTGTAAAAGGTTTTGTTCGGTCGTATTTTAAACGTTTTGCACCGGTGAATTCACTAGGTGTCATTTCACCTTCGTAACCTTTAAATAGTAATGTTGAGGTTTTAGTAGTATCAACAGACCAAGCAATTGGATATGATTTTCCATAGGACCAAAGTTGACTTTGATTATTTCTAAGTTCCGAAATTTCAGCTCCGTGCTCATCTGTAATTTCAATCATACTTTTCATTAATTCGTAAGTGCCTTCTACACGTTGTTTGTAAGGTTTAAGCATGTGCGTTTCTATCATCATACCTAAAGTATTAAACAGGGTGGTGTACCCTGTTGAATACCGTGGAGAATCCATAAATTGCGTAAATCCAGAATCTGGTGTGCGATTGAATACGTTAACATAAGGTGTAATATCCCATGATTTGGCTTTTAATTTTTGTTCTAATGTTGGCATCATTTCAGAATGTATAAAGTGGCCAAGTGGCCCGCCCAATTTGTTGTGTTGTGTAAACAAATGAGTTAGGGTATACTGATAGTCTGCCCCGTTACTAACATGATTATCGATAAAAACATCAGGTTGTACCAAATGAAAAATTTGAGCAAAAGTTCTAGCGTTTTTGGTATCCGATTTTATAAAATCGCGATTGAGATCATAATTTTTAGCATTACCTCTAAACCCGTATGATTTCGGACCGTTTTGATTTGTTCTTGTGGTAGAATTTCGGTTTAAACTTCCACCAACATTGTATATCGGAATCGTAACAATAACCGTGTTTTTCGGCGGAATGATTTTACCATTAACCATATCTCTAAACAGCATCATGGTCGCATCTATGCCATCAGATTCTCCAGGATGTATGCCGTTATTTATTAATAAAATGCGGTTGTTCTCTCTTAATTCTTCAAAATTATCACCAGAACCATTCATGTTTAAAGTTACTATATGTAATGGTTTACCAGAATCAGTCTCCCCAATGGTTTGAATTGAAATTTCAGCATAGGACTCTGCTAAATTGTAAAAATAATCGATGGTTTCTTGGTAGGTAGCTGTTTCGAGTCCTTGTGATTTTTCGAATGTGGTTGTAAAATCAACAGTATCGTTTTTAGAAGCTTCATCTTGTTTCTCTGGTTTGTCAGTACAAGAACAAATCATTAAGACTAGAAATAAGAGTTTTTTCATATTAAAATATTGATTTATAGTAGCTTTCAAACTTAATAAATTATAGTTGTTAAAAGGTGTGTTTTATCTGTTTTTCCAACTATAAAAAACGTTAATTTTGCAGCACTTTTAATTTTCTATAAATGCAACAAATAACAAATACTATTCTAATGATTCGTCCTGTAAATTTTAGGATGAACGAGCAAACGGCTGTCAATAATTATTTTCAAGAAGATTTGGATATAAAAAATACTAAAATTAATGCACAAGCGCAAAACGAATTTGATGCATTTGTTGAAAAATTGCGTGCAGTAGGTGTTGATGTGGTCGTGGAAGAAGATGATAAATTAAACGATACTCCAGATTCAATTTTCCCTAATAATTGGGTGAGTTTTCACAGTAATGGGGATGTGGCAAAGTATCCAATGTTTGCAGAAAATAGAAGACGGGAGCGTAGAGATGAGGTTTTTATTAGATTAGAGAAAGAGGGGTTTAAGATTGAAAATATCATCGATTATACATCCGCCGAGCTTGAAGGTGTTTTTTTAGAGGGAACAGGAAGTGTAATCTTAGATCGCATAAATAGAAAAGCCTATTGTGCATTGTCTCCTAGAGCAGATGAAGATTTATTTATAGAGTTTTGCGAAGATTTTGAATATTCCCCTATAATATTTACAGCAAAGCAAAACGTTGAAGGAAATCGTTTACCTATCTATCACACCAACGTAATGATGTGTTTGGCAGAAAAATTTGCTGTGATTTGTTTAGATTCAATCGACGATAAAAAAGAGCGTAAAAATGTTGTAAAACATTTAAAACAAGATGGCAGGGAAATCATTTCTATTTCTGAAGCTCAGATGCACCAGTTTGCAGGAAACATGTTACAGTTACGAGGTGAAAACGAACAGCGCTATTTAGTTATGAGCGAAGCTGCACATAAGAGCCTAACTGACAATCAAATTAAAGCTATTGAAAAGTATTGTCCAATTCTTTCGAGTTCTTTAGACACTATCGAAACTTGTGGTGGTGGAAGTGCACGTTGCATGATGGCAGAGGTGTTCTTGCCTAAAAAATAAAATTAAAACTATAAGTTTTTAGAATTAAGATTGCGCCATGCTTAATCTCAATCTAATTTGTGAACTAAAATAATTCTTAAGTTTAGATCGTTGATTTTTGAAAATTTAATTTTAAATCACACATTAGAAAGCCCAACTTAAATCATTTGAGATAAGATAAATTAAGCTTGAGATTCTGCTTTAGGTATTTCAATATAGAATTTACTACCCACATTTTGTGTGCTTTCTACCCAAATTCTACCATTGTTTAATTCTACTAAATCTTTGGCAATAGATAAGCCAAGACCTGTTCCTTTTTCATTTTTAGTTCCAGCGGTCGTAAAGTTTTTATGTGCAGCAAATAGTTTATCAATATTCTCTTGGGCAATGCCGACACCGGTATCTTCAACACATATCAAAGCTTTACCATTGACATCACTATTAGAAATGGTAATTACGTCTCCAGTTCTGCTAAATTTAACAGCATTAGTGATTAAATTCTGAATTACAATTTCTACCATACTTCGATCTGCAAATACAAAATCGCGCTGAGATTCGTCAATTAATACAATACGCTTGTCTTCTACTTTTTGCTCAACTAAGGCAATTTTAGCATGAAAAACATCTTGAATATTAAACATCTCAGGTTTCGGTTCTAAGTTCTGCATTTGCGATTTAGACCAATTTAGTAAATTGAATAGCAATGATGATGCATTATTAGCATTTTCACTGAGTTCTGGAATTAGTTCAAAGAACTCATCTTTAGAAATGTTATCTTCATTTAACAAATCTAAAAAGGCCTTTATTGAAGAAATTGAATCTTTTAAATCGTGCGATACAATTGAAAAGAGTTTATCCTTTACTTGGTTAACTTCTTCTAAATGATGAGTTTGCTCTAAAATAGCATCGGTTCTAACTTTTTCTTCCGCTAATATGGTTTTTTGTGTTATTAATTCTTGTTTGTGTGATTTCGTTTTTAGTAAACTAATTACTAGGATTGAGAATAAAATTGCGAATGCTGCAAAAGTACTATAACGAAACCCCGGATTGTTAAACCAAGATGAGGTCATGGTTTGATCTTGTGGCACACTAATCGAATTATTTTCGGCCTTTGTATTATCGTCAATTAAATTTAAAGGCTGAATACTTGTTGGAAAAATAGGTTGCTCTATACTGAGCAAAGAATCTTTTAAATTGTAGAATTTTGTTTGCCAGAAAAAAGCATTCTGATAATACCCACGAGTAGAATCTAAGGCAATATGAAGTTTATAGTTTTTTAACAGTTCTGCTTTGTTGTTAGTTTTCTGAGCGATAGCATAAGCTTCATTAAGTTGTCTTTCAGCTAGTTTTATTTTTTTCTTTTGAAGATTTAAATTTCCAATGGCATTTAAAGCTTGTAAAAGTCCTTCTTTATTGTCTTGTTTTCTGTTGTACTTTAAACCTTCTACTAAATATTCAGAAGCCTTATCATACTCTTTAAAACGTAAATATTCACTTCCCAGTTTAGGTAAAATTTCTCCACGCAACACTTGGTCTGTTTTAGGGTCTAAAATACTAAGTGCTTTTTCGTAGTATTCAATAGCTTTTCTGTGTTCTTTTAAGATAGAATAGAGTTCTGCAATATTTTTAGTGGACAATTTTATGCCATCGTTGTCATTAATTTGTGTTCTAACGTCCAAAGCTTTAAAATTAAATTCAATCGCTTTGTCAATCTGATTGGTTTTATAATAAGCTTCGGCCAAATTATTATAAGCCGCACTCAATTCGTCTTTTAAATACTGCTTCTCAAAAATAGAGATTGCGGATAAGGAATTTTGTAAACCTACAGTATAATTTCCGCGTTGAATTTCAATGAGACCAATACTATTACTCACTTTAGCTACACCGAGTGTATCACTTATTTTTAAGTAGAAATCTCGAGATTTGTTATAATTATCAATAGCGTTTAGATAATCGTTTTGTGTGGTGTAAATTAAGGCTCTATAGTAACTGCTTTCTGCTAGGCCTTTGGTGTAATTTAATTCTTTAGAAAGTTTTGAGGTTTGGTTAACATATAGCAAAGCCATTTCATAATCTGCAATATTATACAGCTCGTTTATGAGAACAAGCGACATGTCCACTTTTGTGGAATCTGCGTTTTGATAGGCCAATTGTACCGAAAGTTCATCTATTTTTTCTGATTGTGAAAAAATAGCAAACGATACAAGACAAACAGCTAATGTTAATAACTGTTTCATCTTAAAATAGCGTTAAAACGAATTGCGCTGTTTTGGTGCGAAAAACTTTTAGAGAGGGATGTAAAAAGTAAGTTAACACAAAACAATAACAATGTGGTTAATGTTTGATTATTAAGCCTCATTAATGTTTTGGGACATTGATTAATAGCCTTTCAAAAGTGCTATTATGTAAACGATTAAACTAATTATTTGGTCTTAATACCAATAAATTAGTTGAAACGACAAATAATTTTTTTTTAAAAATGGCCGTTTCGACTAACTGCAAAAATCATGGAAGTACTACTGTCTTCTCGATGAAATACGCGTTTAGAACAGTCAATTGTTTTTTTAGTTCAGATTAAATGCTTCTAAAATAGGTAAAGCTTTTAAGTCGAAATCGAATACGCATTGATTCTCCCAAGATGTACCGTTGGTGGTTGTACTTTCGTTGCCGTTAAAAGCGACCCAGTCTGGGGCCAATAACAAAACCCTATGCCTTTATCATTTGGAATATTCCTTATAGTTGTGATGAGCCACTCCATATAGGCTTTTTGTCCTTGAGGTGTAGGTGCAAATTCTAAAATTGTTTGGTTTGTACTGCCAATATAGTTAGTGAGATTATCATTCCATTCTAATGTAAAAGGGTATGCCACTTCAACCATTAAAATATCTTTGTTAAATCTATTTGCTAAATTATTTAACTTTGAAGCTACTAAATTCAAATCTTTAGTTTGAAACTGTGGATAATAGGATAAACCTATTATATCAAAATCGAGATTGAAGGTTTGAAGATTATAGAAGAAGTAAATGGAATTTTCAACATTACTGTGATGCAGCATAATTTTTATCTCATTTTCAGTATCCATTTCTCTAACGGCTCTAATGGCTTCAGAAACTAAACTAGTATAGTTAACCCAATTACCGTCGAACGCATTCCAAACTTTACCATAGTCCCAAAGAAAACCATTATCAATTTCATTACCAATTTGAATTATATCTGGAAGCGTATGCTGTGATTTTAATTGCCCGATTACGTTTTTAGTATAATTATAAACGGCCACTTTTAAATCTGTTAAAGATAGGTTCTGCCAGGCACTAGGTGGGGTTTGGGTACCAGGATCTGCCCAATAGTCGCTATAATGAAAATTGAGCAAAAAATTCATGTTCTTAGATTTAACGCGTTGCGCATAAGCTTTTATGTCTTCTAAACCATTTTCACCATTTTGTGGGGAGTGCCAAAGTTTCAATCGAACTAAGTTGGTGCCTTTAGACTTCACAAAATCGAGAAGTTCTATAGAATTCCCTTCAGCATCTTTATAATCTATATTGTAATTTTCTAATTCGCTCTGAAAAGATAAATCCATGCCAGCATAGAACGTTTTTTGCTCTTGATCATCATCAACGTCATTATTATGGTCTGAATTATCATTTTTAGAACAAGAGGTTAGCGCTATTAGGGCAATTATAAATATATATTGTAATAATTTCATATAAGTCGTTTGGCTTCTATTGTTTTTTAGAACTATTGGCATTCCTATATTTTTCAAACTTATTAACCTTTATCGAAGTTACGTAATTATGTCTGTACAGAATCCTATTAAAACATTAAAACTACTATCTTTGCAAACGTTTAAAATATTACAATAAAGCAGGACTATGAACCTTCAAGAGACCCTAGAATTACATGTAAAAACCGCTATAAAAGCGTTGTTTCAATCGGAATTAGAATCGGTAGAATTTCAAGCCACTCGTAAGGAGTTTGCAGGTGATATTACGGTGGTGGTGTTTCCTATGTTGCGTGTGGTAAAGGGCAATCCTGTAGTTATTGGCAATCAAATAGGTCAATATTTGGTAGATAATGTGGAAGTAGTGACTGGCTTTAATGTGGTTAAAGGTTTTTTGAATATTGAAATTAGTGATTCTTATTATCTCAATTTTTTTCAAGCTATAAAAGATAAAACTAATTATGGTTTTATAGACCAAAAGGATGACGAAGCTATTATGGTAGAATATTCATCTCCAAACACCAATAAACCATTACACTTAGGGCATGTAAGAAATGTACTTTTAGGCTACAGCGTGTCTGAAATTTTGAAAGCCTCAGGGAAGAAAGTATATAAGACACAAATTATTAACGATAGAGGTATTCATATATGTAAAAGTATGTTAGCTTATCAGAAATTTGGACAAGGTGAAACACCGTCAGAAAATCTAAAAGGCGATAAGTTGGTTGGAAATTACTATGTTAAGTTCGACCAAGAGTATAAGGCTGAAATAGCGGATTTAATTGAAAAGGGCAACACCGAAGAAGAAGCAAAGAAAAATGCTCCGTTGTTATTAGAAGCTCAAGAAATGCTTATTAAATGGGAGGCTGGTGATGAAGAAGTTGTTTCACTTTGGAACGAAATGAACCAATGGGTTTATAAAGGTTTTGAAGAAACCTATAAAAATATCGGAGTCGATTTTGATGCTTATTATTACGAAAGCGATACGTATTTATTAGGAAAAGAATTTATTGCTGAAGGCTTAAAAACTGGTGTCTTTTTCAAAAAAGACGATGGTTCAGTTTGGTGCGATTTAACCGAAGATGGTTTGGATGAAAAAATAGTGCTTCGTAGCGATGGTACAGCGGTTTACATGACTCAAGATATCGGTACCGCAATTCAACGAATTAAAGATTATCCAGATGTAGGCGGTATGGTTTATACCGTTGGAAATGAACAAGATTATCATTTCAAAGTTCTATTTTTAATTTTAAAGAAATTAGGATTCGATTGGGCGAAAAATCTATTTCATTTAAGTTACGGTATGGTTGATTTGCCTAGCGGGAAAATGAAGAGTAGGGAAGGAACGGTTGTAGATGCTGATGATTTAGTTCAGGAAATGGCAGATACAGCTGAAGAGATTTCTAATGAATTAGGTAAACTTGAAGATTATGATGAAAACGAAAAGAAAGCACTCTACAAAACCATAGGATTGGGAGCTTTAAAATATTACATTTTAAAGGTAGACCCTAAAAAGCGAATCTTGTTTGATCCAAAAGAATCTATCGACTTTCAAGGTAATACTGGGCCATTTATTCAGTATACTTATGCGCGGATTCAGTCAATTTTAAGAAAAGCTGATTCTGATAATGTGGCTTCTATATCTACCAATGATGCGGTTGTTATGCACGATAAGGAAAAGGAATTAATCAAGCAATTAGAGTTGTTTCCCGAAGTAATCCAAAATGCGGCAGAGCAACATAGTCCGGCATTGATTGCGAATTATACTTATGATTTGGTTAAAATGTATAATTCATTTTTTCAGAATGTATCTATATTCGGTGCTGATTTAGAGGCGGAAAAATGCTTCAGAATCGATTTATCTAGATTAGTAGGCTATACGGTGAAAAATGCGTTTCAGGTATTAGGGATTGCGGTTCCTGATCGTATGTAGAAATCTAAATTCATAATTTCAGGGTTAAAATGTTTTAACATATTGGTATAGAGGTGTTTTTTTAGTTTTTTTGTATCTTAGGGAAAGCTAAGTCGTTCATTAAAATATACTGTTATGGAAAAATCTCTCAATTTAAAGCGTTTCACAGGTACCATTATTGCCGCATTATTTTTGGCATTTTCGCTTCATGCCCAAACAGATTTTAATGTCTACAACGGCACTATTGTTGATGGCCAAACTAACAAAGCTTTAGAAGCCGTAAGTTTAAATATTAATGGCACTAATATTAGTACAATTACAAACTCTGAAGGGGAATTTACACTTAAAGTTCCTAGTAGTTATACAGATTCAAAAGTAGCCGTTTCACTTCTAGATTACAATACGTATGTTATATCTTTAACAGAACTGCTCAACGAGGATAATACAATAAAGTTATACAGAGCCGTTACAAAATTATCTGCTGTGAGTATTTCGGCTTTTAAAAATGCTGAGCGTTTAGTAAAAAAAGTCTTTAGTGATAAGAATAAAAATTTAGAAGAACAATCCGTGTTTATGACGGCATTTTATAGGGAAACCATAAAACGACGTAATAGAAATGTATCATTAACGGAGGCGGTTGTTAATATTTTAAAACAACCGACAACATCGCAACTCCATGACGCCATTCAATTAGGGAAAGCCCGTAAAAGTACAGACTATAAACGTTTGGATACCGTATCTGTAAAATTGCAAGGTGGCCCATTTTCTACAGTTTATTTGGATGTTATGAAGTATCCTGAATATATTTTTAATGAAGAAAGTATAATGTCGTATAATTTTACTTTTGATAAACCTACTACCATAAATAATAGAACCGTTTATGTTGTTGATTTTAGACCCAAGGATAACGCTTTTAAAATAAATTATTTCGGTAAACTTTTTATCGATGTAGAATCACTAGCGTTGGTAAGTGCAAACTATGCGTTGGACTTAAGTAATAGGAGTAAAACGAAAAACCTTTTGGTAAAAAAGAAACCTACTAATATTGTAGTTTATCCATTGGAGGCTAACTATAAAGTAGATTATAAAGCCAAAGACGGAAAATGGTATTACAGTTATTCTACATTAAGCTTAAAATTTAAAGTCAACAAAAAACGTCAACTTTTCAATAAAGTGTATACGTTATCTAGCGAAATGGCAGTTACCGATTGGGAGGTTAATTTAACAGATAAAAAGATAAGAAATAAAGACAAATTAAGACCAACTGTAATTATTACAGATGCTATTTCTGGATTTTCTGACGCTAATTTTTGGGGGAAATATAACTTCATTGAACCAGATAAATCAATTCAATCAGCAATTGATAAAATCAAAAAAAATATTGAAAAACAAAAACGAAAAGAGAATGGTAAAGGAACTAGTAAAGTAATTGCTGGAATGCCCTAAAAATACCAATTTAATACTTGAAATATTTGTGATCTATGAATTGGATTGTTTTGTTAAACTGAGATTTAAACACCATAGCGTCTCTAATATGTTATTAATTAGTCTTGCTATGCCGCAAACAAATGGGAATAGGGCTGTAAAAAATATTTAATTGTGCTCAGAGTAAACTGAAATTTTATTGCTTGTTGATTGAGAATGCTAAGTTACACTTTGAATTTTTTAAATATTTAGACAAGATTGGATATTGAAGGAATAATTAATTCTCAATAAGAATAACATATCGAATTTAGAAACTTAATCTAAAACTAACATTCGGTGTGAATTTTAAAGAACGGTTGTCGTTTTTAATTAGAGAGTCTTCAGAATCATTAGTATAGTAGCGGTTAACAACATTGGTATGATTAAAAACATTCCAAACGGAAGCCCCAACATTCGCTTTCACTTTATTTGAAATTCTAAAATTATAAATTGCCGATATATCTGTTCTAAAATAATCTGGTAAACGGGAGTGGTTCGGTGAATTATATTCAATTATAGAGTTATTGTTGTCTTGCTGAGAAGTAGGGGTAGTGTATGGTTTTCCGGAATGCCAATTAAATCCTAAACCCAATTTAAAATTACTCAGATTATAAATTAAAGAAGCGTTAACTACATGCTGTAGGTCTAAGGTGTTTGCAAATGAATGTCCTTTATTCAAATTTTCAAAATGATAATCGTTTTTACTAAATGAATAACTCACCCATGTACTGAAATTCTTGATGCGCTTGTTAATTAAAAAATCAAAACCTATTACGGTATAAGATCCAATATCATTCGTAAACTGAAATTGATTTTGAAACCCTTGACTCTGAGCAGTAATATTGCTCACATTTTTGTAATAACTTTCAATTGTAACTAAAAGGTCATTTTGATTATAAATTAATCCAGCCGATACTTGTTGGCTTTTTATTATCGGCAAATTTCTGCCATTTGCCAATTGCCATCTACGTTTTTCTATACCTAAAAAATCTTGTTGTAAATCGATAATTTGGCTAACAGTTTGGCTCTTTAGTTCTCCTAATATTTCCAATCTAAAGGATTCCGATAGCTTTTGGTTAAAAGCAAAACGCGGTTCAATAATCAGTGCTTTAAGTTGATTGAAATAATTAACCCTAGCTCCCAATCGAAAATAGGTATTGCGCGATTTTGAAAAACGAACGACTTCACCAAATAAGGCATGTGTTCTTATAATTTCCTTGGTTATGCTCATAAAATCTGGGTTAATAATATCTTCAGAATTCGTAACCGCTATTTCATTGAATTGATAGCCAAGATTTATTTTTAAACTTGGGCTCACTACTTTCGATATATCTAATCGTGCACCATAATCTTCAACTTTGTTTTCCTGTTTTACAATTTGATTATTCGTTATGTCATTATTACGGGCGTATAAATCATATTTAGAAAAATACAGCTCTGTAGATAGATTAACGTCATTTTTCAAGACGTTCGCGTATGTTGTACTCAAGCCAAAACTCTCTTGATTTAGTTTGCTTTCTGTACTTTGAAAATTATTGTTTGTTGTGGTAAAAACTTGATTATAATTAAGGTTATTATACATGTTAATTAAATTGACTCTCAATTTGGATGAAGCATCAATATCATATAACAATTTAGCATTAAAATCATGAAAAAGAAAGCGTTCGTCAAGTGCTAGTTGAGTTTTGTTATTAGAAGAATTTAATTCAGAATCTTTAAAAATCCGCTCA
This sequence comes from Winogradskyella bathintestinalis, assembly GCF_030407435.1. Lineage (GTDB taxonomy): Bacteria > Bacteroidota > Bacteroidia > Flavobacteriales > Flavobacteriaceae > Winogradskyella > Winogradskyella bathintestinalis. Next base: position 645,386 of record NZ_JASDDK010000002.1, on the reverse strand, counting down.
AAATAAGAATCATAAGTATTAGAAACTAAAAGATCTGTAAACGAACGTCTTGCAGCGAGTTGTAATGCCATTTTTTTGGATAATGGAATAGTTGTATAGCCATCAACACTTAGTAAATTGCTTCCAATACCGACATTTGTTTTTTCTTTTATATCGTTTGAGTTTCTTATGGTTATCGTACTCGATACGGCATTGCCATATTTAGCACTCGTTCCGTTCTTGAAAACCGTAAAATTATCAGACAGATATGGATTAAAAGCAGAGATAAGGCCAAAAAAATGTCCGGTTTGGTACATTCTAATTCCCTCAAACAAAATAAGATTTTGATCGTTGGTGCCACCACGAACGTTGATATTAGAAATACGTTCATCTACACTAATTATTCCTGGCAACTTTTGTGCAATCTGAAGCACATCTGGCGCAATTAATCCGGGTAAAATTTGAAAATCTTTGGTGTCTGCTTCGATGGTTCCATTATTAGTTTTCGAAATACCTTTCGTAAGATAGTTAGTGACTACAACTTCCTCTAATTGTTGAATTGCATTTTCACTATCGGAGTTTGACTTTAATGTAACTGCAATGAAACGTTTGCTTAAAATTTCGAAATTAAGATTTGTAATTAATTTTAATTGATTAATAACTTGATCTAAGTTGAAGTTTGGAGGTAAGGAAGTAATTAAAATACCCTCAATAGTTTTGGTTTCAAAAGAAAATTTAACGTCATATTTATTTTCTATCTCTAAAAGAATCTGAGCAAGTGGTTGTTGTTCTTCTTGCTGCTGACCGTATGTAAGACTGCAAACGAGACTCGTTACTACGTAGAAAATTAAAGACCGTAATTTTTTATTCACGCTTAAGTAAGATCGATTTTCCTAATTTACTGTAGTTTAAATTTAATGGTATTGTAACAGATTTCAAGGCTAAATCTAAATTATTATGTGTAAAACTTCCTGTGAACAAGCGTGAGGTATCAATATCAGCAATATCTATTTTTATATCATATTGATTCTCAAATTCAGCAATCACGTGTTTTAAAGGGATACTATTAAAACTACTTTCACCACCTAACCAATGGGGTTGTATTATGTTTTCTTGTTTATTAACTAGCACTTTTCCATCGATTAGTCTGAAAGTACTCCCTGGTTTTAATTTTAACTGTTTACTATTGTACGTAACGTTCACTAAACCTTCGTAACAAGTCACTTCAAAATAGGCTTCACGTTGTTTCACATTAAATTGTGTGCCTAATACACTAACCATTCCATCTCTTGTAATTACATCAAATATTTGGCCTTTAGCAACCTTAAAAAAGGCTTCACCCTGTAAATTTACGACTCTATTATCGCTCCAATTACTGTCGTTAAAAGATAGTGATGAATTGGCATTTAAATTTACTATAGAAAGATCTGGTAACTCAATCGATATTTGCCGTGCAATTGGTGTTTCGATTTCAGTATTTAAGTTCGACGTATAATAATAAATGCTAAAACCTATTGCTAGAAGTGCAGCAATTTGGAGCAAAGGTTTTAACAACGGTTTTGATTTTTTAGGCTTTAGATTTGGTTTTAATGTTAAGTAAGTTTTGTCAATGGAAAATTCAGGAGCTTTAAAATCTTTTAAAGCCGTATCCATTATAATTAGTTCGTTATAATCATCGAGCTGTTCAAAAGCTTTTTCCTCCTCCGTATTTAGGTTGTTATCTAACCATTTTTTTATAAGTTCTTCTCGTTTCAATTGTTCCGTCACCTTATGATTTCAAGTATATAACAGGTTAGTTTTAAAAATCCCTACCTTGGTAAAATTCAAAATTTCTCAGTAATAGTTCTCAATAAACAATCCATAACCATGAAATTTCCCGTAGTCTAGGGTTCTTTTATGTTACATCTTGTATTATTACTGGCCATTGTCTAAAGTTCTGCGATCTCCGTTCGCAACGTCTTCAAAGCGCCATAAATACGTTTTTCAACGGCTTTTACAGAAATACCTAAAAGCGTAGCAATTTCCTTAAATCGTTTACCTTCAACTCTGTTCATTAAAAATGCGACGCGCTGAGCTTCGGTTAAATTGCTAATGGCTTTTTGCAGTTTTTGATGATATTCTTTTTCCTGTAATACAAATTCGGGATTCTCGTTAGTAGACTGCTTCTGTGGATTTTTACGATATTTTAAAATTACTTTCTGATGGGCTACAGCATTGAGCATTAAATTATTTGCAGTAGTAAATAAATAACTCTTAGCCTTCGGAGGGGCAACTTTACCACAATTTTGCCATAATTTTATAAATGCCTCCTGAACTTTGTCTTGCGGATTTAAATACGCACCAAATTTATAATATAGGAAATCATGCAGATTTTTAGCGTGTTTCTTGTATAACCGTTCAAATAATTGGGATTCGCAAATATTATCTTGTAAAGGCTTACTCATATCTATTAATAAGAGGTACAAATTATAAATAATATTTTTAATAAAATAAGAAAGGATTTTTTAGAAGATAAGCTTTTTATTATAAACCATTAAAGTAGATGTACTATAAAAATTTAAATCAATTTCATCGTGTAGAATGTGCTATTAACCCATTAGTGCTACTAAATGGAAATGATTGTAATGGTGAAATTATTTATATTGAATTGAAAACATAAGCCATTAGAAGTGAGTATTTGAAAGTTAAATTGGCTTATAAGGATGTCACTTGTATTAAAAAACGCTTTTTTAGTATTAAGTTTGTCTCAGTGTTTCGTGAATAGTTTCATATGAAAGATAAACCAAATGTCACTGAAAACTAAACTAAGCGATTGAAGCTTCACAAATAAAATCTAAAGCATTTTTTCAACCAAATAATTTTCAAGAACAACCCCTTTCAAATTTTTCTTTTGCTTTTTAATGACTTCATAATATTTATTATCAAAAAAAGGCAGTGCCGTTTTACTAACATCAGATTTTATAACTTGATAATCATTACTCATCACTTGCGATTCTATAATGCGTAATAATTTTGAACCAATCCCTTGACGTTGATAGTCTTTGTGAACAAAGAGGCCGTCAAAATAATTCCCGTTTTTTAAATATGCAAAACCTACAATATGGTGATCTACTTCGGCAACAATAAAATAGAATTTATCGATGCGTTCTTTCCATTTTTCAAGATCATCTGCTCCAGATGCCCAAATCTTTATTTGTTTTTCTGAATAATCCTTTTTATTAATATGAATTATGGTATTTCTAAATATTGAGGTAATTTCAGGAATATCCTCTAATGTAGCTTGCCTTATTTCAATGGGGTTTTTCAAAATGTGTATTATAATATTATAAACTATTTATAGTTTTTCTAATCTTTACTAAGTTGGTCAAAAGACTTTCTAGATTATTTAAGTGTAACATATTAGCGCCATCACTTTTAGCATTTGCAGGATCAAAATGGGTTTCTATAAATAAACCGTCTACATTATTTACCACTCCAGCTCTGGCAATAGTTTCAATCATATCTGGTCGGCCACCTGTAACCCCAGCACTTTGGTTGGGTTGTTGTAATGAATGCGTTACATCTAAGACTGTAGGTGCAAATTGGCGCATGGTAGGGATGCCTCTAAAATCGACTATCATATCTTGGTAGCCAAACATGGTACCCCGGTCTGTAATCCAGGCTTTTTCATTACCAGCGTCTTTTACTTTTTGAACGGCATGTTTCATAGCTTCAGGGCTCATAAATTGTCCTTTCTTTAGGTTGACCACTTTTCCGGTTTCCGCAGCAGCAACGACCAAATCGGTTTGTCGCACTAAAAACGCAGGAATCTGCAAGACATCTACAAATTCTGCAGCCATAGCCGCGTCAGAAGCTTCATGAATATCTGTTACTGTTGGAATATCAAAAGTCTCAGATACCTTTCTAAGAATTTTGAGTGCTTTTTCGTTGCCTATACCTGTAAAACTATCAATTCTACTGCGATTGGCTTTTTTAAAGCTGCCTTTAAATACGTATGGAATTTCAAGTTTATCTGTGATATTTATGACCTTTTCCGCAATACGTAGAGCCATATCTTCACCTTCAATAGCGCAAGGGCCACAAAGTAGAAAGAAGTTGTCTGAATCAGTGTGTTTTAATTTAGGTATATATTTCAAATCCATATCGATATAAAAGCGTTGATGTTTAGCAAATATACTATATAAGCTCAAATAATATACTCCTATAGGTAACAACCTTTATCATTAAAAAATTTAAGTGGATACCACATATTTAAGGTTATCAAGTATAGAAATACTAAGTGGTGGAATTGACGGGGGCAATGGGGTAAAGCTCTTGGTCAAAGCTTAAACTATTATTTAGAATTAGCTGTAATCGTATAACATGCTGCATTTGGTATATCGAAAAAGAAACTTCAAACCTTTAATTTTGAGTATGACTATACTATTATGATAGATTAAAGCAGGTAAGATTATTTAGAAAATGAATTATTGAATGTTCAATTAATAGTCTAATATCGCAACTAAAACTTCCGCTTTATACTATTTCGTACCATCCAAAGTGACATTATTAAGTTTCCAATAATTAAAATTCCACCATAAAATAATATTTTTTTTGAAGTTTCAAACCAGTTAATAATATTTAGCAAATCGAATAAATAAGCAAAAATTAAATAAGAGGAAAGACAAACAAACACAATACCTAATGAAAAGTTTAGTTTTTTGCTCGGTTTTATCAATTGCCATACAAACGGGATTCCAAAGAGTAAAATGGGATAGGCGTTGATTCCTGTAATTTTATTTAGAGTTGTAAACCAATACACAATTACCGATATAAAATAGAGGTAAGGAATAAATTTCATGTATTTACTAATGGTATGCATTCGTTAATTTTAAGGGTTAAGTTAATTCGCAATGACTAACAATAATAAGTCTTTTGAGGATTCCGATTTAAAATAGGCTTGGCGCTGTTAATCAATTATGTAACGAAAGATACTAATTGGTATTACGTGTGTGTTAAATAATAACATATTATTAACGAAAAGAGAAGAATAAGACGTACATTTGCACGCTTAAAAATTGGCATCAAGTTATGACTAAGATTAAAAATATTGCAATTATTGCACACGTCGATCACGGAAAGACCACATTGGTAGATAAAATCATGTACCACTGTCAATTATTTCGTGAAAATGAAAACACAGGAGATCTAATTCTAGATAACAACGATTTAGAAAGAGAAAGAGGAATTACAATTACCTCTAAAAACGTTTCTGTGGTATATAAAGACACTAAAATAAATGTTATTGATACACCTGGTCACGCCGATTTTGGTGGTGAAGTTGAGCGTGTATTGAACATGGCAGACGGTGTTCTACTTTTAGTAGATGCATTTGAAGGCCCAATGCCACAAACACGTTTTGTATTACAAAAGGCAATCGATTTAGGATTGAAACCATGTGTAGTAGTTAACAAAGTTGATAAAGAAAACTGTACACCAGATGAGGTACACGAGAAAGTTTTTGATCTAATGTTTGAACTTGGAGCAGAAGAATGGCAATTAGATTTCCCAACCGTTTACGGTTCTGCAAAGAACAACTGGATGAGTGACGATTGGAAAAACGAAACAGACAATATTGAGCCATTATTAGATATGGTGATTGAGCATATCCCTGAACCAAAATTTGATGAAGGCACTACACAGATGTTAATTACGTCTTTAGATTTTTCTTCGTTTACAGGTAGAATTGCTATTGGACGTTTAACAAGAGGCAATTTAAAAGTGAACCAACAAATCTCATTGGTAAAAAGAGATGGTTCAATTGTAAAGAGTAAGATTAAAGAATTACATACGTTTGAAGGTGTTGGCCGATTAAAAGTTGACGAAGTTCAAACTGGAGATATTTGTGCGATTGTAGGTTTAGAAGGTTTTGAAATTGGTGATACTGTTGCCGATGCTGAAAACCCTGAAGGTTTAAAAACCATCGCTATCGATGAACCAACCATGAGTATGTTATTTACTATTAACGATTCTCCTTTCTTCGGAAAAGACGGAAAGTTTGTAACGTCTCGTCATATTAAAGATCGTTTAACGAAAGAACTTGAAAAGAATTTAGCCTTACGTGTTGAAGAAACAGATAGTGCGGATAAATTTATGGTGTTTGGCCGTGGTGTATTACACTTATCGGTTTTAATTGAAACGATGCGTCGTGAAGGTTACGAACTTCAAATTGGTCAGCCACAAGTAATCATCAAAGAAATTGATGGAGTTAAATGTGAGCCTTTTGAAGAAATGACTATTGATTTACCAGAAAGTGTTTCGGGTAAAGCGATTGAAATGGTAACCATGCGTAAAGGTGAAATGACTAGTATGGAAGCGAAAGGCGACCGTATGGTATGTGAATTTTTGGTGCCTTCTCGTGGTATTATTGGTTTAAGAAATCAGTTGTTAACCGCTACGGCTGGTGAAGCAATTATGGCACACCGATTCGTAGCTTACAAACCTTTAAAAGGTGGAATCCCAGAGCGTCAGAATGGATCTTTAGTATCTATGGAAAACGGACAAGCAATTCCTTATTCTATTGATAAATTACAAGATAGAGGTAAGTTTTTCGTAGATCCAGGTGAAGATATTTATGAAGGTCAAGTGATTGGTGAAAATTCGCGTGGTGATGATATGACGGTTAACGTAACTAAAACAAAAAAGTTAAGTAACGTACGTTCGTCTGGTGCAGATGATAAAGCTAAGATTATTCCAGCTATTAAGTTTTCTCTAGAAGAAGCATTAGAATATATTCAGAAGGATGAGTATGTTGAGGTGACACCTAATCATTTAAGATTACGTAAGATTTATTTGAAAGAAGTAGATCGTAAGCGTAATAAAAATATGTAATATTCGATATTATTATAAATTTAAAAAGAGAAACATTGAAAAATGTTTCTCTTTTTTTTATGAATATAGTTAAAATAATTAATTACGAATTTTTACAATCCATAATTATTGAGGTATAAGGGATAAAAAAATAAGATTCGTCAATAGTTGACACTACATTAGAAAAATAAGTTTTAGCAAGGCGCTCATACTCGGGCTGCGTTCTTACAAATTGCCCTCTATCTTTTCTTAAAAAATAAGCGGAAATTTTATTTTGATTCGGGATATAACAACCATCAAAAGAAATAAAACGACCATTTGGTTTTAACGCTTTAACTGCTATTTCAAACAAATTGAAACATTGCTCATCGGTTAAATGATGAAGTACTCCAGCAGAAATTACGATATCAAAAGTGTGGTTCTCCTCGAGATCTAATCCATCAACTCCAGCACATTTGAATTGTCCTTTATTTCCATATTTTTTTTTAGCCTGTGCAATGTAATTGGCATCTAAATCAATGCCTGTGTAATCCACTTTTGGTAGAAATTCTAAAATATCGCCTGGGCCACAACCAATATCAAGGATTTTTTGTCCAGGTTTAATTTTTACGTTGTTTTCAACAAATAGTTTACGGGCTCTATAACCACCAACAATTTTTTGATAGCTGGTGTAAACCACAGGGTGGCTTAAGATTTTTCGGGGATCGAAATTTAATGACACTTTTTTTTATTCTATTTTTTATTGCGGCTAAATTAATGGAATAACATTTAAATAAGATGTTATATTTGATTTTTACAAAAATTCTTATAGTCTAAATTGGCTCACTTTATATGAAACGAGCAATCATCTTCATCAAAAATAATTTATTTAAAGTTACTTTGTTAATTGTGGTGCTTTTACAGTTGTTAATCGCCTTTCAAGGCTTTGATGTTTGTGATGATGGTTTTGTTTTAACGTTTTATCAGCAAATTTTTGCTAATCCCGAAAGTGTTGAATATAATTTTTTGTACTGGTTTTCTGGTGTTATAGGAGGATTGTGGTATTTGTTATTTGAAGATGGTGGTATTTTATGGTTTAGAATACTGGGGATAATCGTAAATACTTTAATTTTTTATCTGTCCTATAAATTGTTAAAGCCATATTTAAAACAAGAATTTTTGCTTTTGGCATTAGTCATGGCGCTTTTTGTAAATGATTACGGATTTCTAACCTATTACCATAATCATTTAACTGCACTTATGGCGGTTTTAATAATGTATGTGTTAACTAAGGCCGTTGTAAAAAACAATATGGGATTATACATACTGTCTGGAACTTTACTAAGTATTAACGTCTTTACGCGGATTCCGAACTTGGTGTTGTTTTCTCTAGTTCTAGTGGTGCCTTACGCTTATTATTTACGAAAAGAAGCCGTGTTGAATTCTATAAAACCAGTTCTATTTATTGGAATTGGGTCAGTTCTTGGCTTTTTATTGGTGTTTATTGCTTTGAGCTTGCTTGGCCAATTAGAAATAATGAAAAATGCACTGCTTACAATAAATGATTTAGGTAATACTAAGGATAGTTCACATAACTTTAAATCAGTTTTTAAAGCACCCTATTATAATTACAAAAATATTGGTATTGAATTCATTAAACTTCTCTTTATAGTGGTTTCACTCTATTTTATGAGACGGATTTTACCGCAAAATAAAATTGCGACCGCACTTATTTTTGTATTTGCTGTTATCGTTTTTGCGCTCTGGTTCGATACGCAAAATATTTACCCCATTTATGGCTTATGTTTAATGGGTAGTTTTTCCATTTTATTGATGAAAAAGATAAATGATGAAATAAAACTAATTAGCTTTTTGTCTTTGTTCACACTCATCACCATCACTTTAGGTACCGGAGGAGGTATAAGGAATAGTGGCTATATGGCGATTTATATTGGTCTGCCATTATTTTTTTATATGATAAATAATTTTGATTTATTGGTTCAAAAATCAAAATACTTAAAAATAAACTCTCACCTTACACTATCCAAGCGATCCGTTCATTTATTTCTGTATGCAATTATAGTATCATTTTTATTACTTAAAGCTTATAATATTTCGCAACAATCATATTTTGATGATGGTAATAGATTTGAAAAGACCTATGCCATAAATAGTCCTTTAGCTAAAGGAATTTACACAACCGAAAGACGAGCTGATATTGTCAATAATTTACTAATTAATTTAAATGAATTTGTAGAACCCGATGATTATTTAATGAGTTATGACAACATACCGATGGTACATTTTTTAACAGAAACTAAGCCATATATGTATAATCCTTGGGTCTGGATTTATGACTACAATTCATTTGAAAAAAAACTGCATAAAGCAGAAAGCGAAATACCGGTTTTACCAATTGTTGTGCAGCAAAAATTTGAAACTATACATAGGTTTTCTCAACCAATTCCAGACTATATGTCAACGCGTAAAGACAATAATAACACCCATAGTAATGAACGAAATGCTATTATGAATGCATTTTTAATACGAAATGATTACCAGATAGTATGGAGTAATCCTTACTTTAATATTTATCAATCTCAGAGGGTAAGAAATCAAATGAATTGATTTAGCTATATTAGTAAAGTGATTAAGTTTAGATTATGCAAGAAAATGAAATTTCCGTTATAATACCTGTTTTTAATGAGGCTGAAAATTTACAGTTATTGTATGATAGGTTAATAAGAACGCTTTCTTCAATAACCGAACATTATGAAATTCTATTTGTAAATGATGGGAGCACCGACAATTCTGGATCAAAAATATTTACAATAGCGCAAGCAAATGCAAATGTTTTTTATATCGAATTAAGTAGGAATTTTGGACATCAGATTGCGGTATCTGCAGGTTTGGAATATTGTAACGCTAATTGTGTAGTAATTATTGATTCAGACCTTCAAGATCCACCTGAGTTAATTTCTGAATTATATGCCAAACATAAAGAAGGTTTTGATGTGGTCTATGCAAAACGACAAAAGCGTAAAGGGGAATCTTTTTTAAAAAAGTTGACGGCTAAACTGTACTATAGAGTATTAAAAAACATCGTATCCTTTGATATTCCGTTAGATGCCGGCGATTACAGGTTAATATCTAAAAAAGTGGTTGAGGCCATTATAAGAATGCCTGAGCAGAATAAATTTTTGAGAGGTCAGATTGCATGGTTGGGATTTAAACAAACTTATGTTTTATACAATAGAGATTCGCGGCAACATGGAAAATCTGGTTATACCTATGGAAAAATGTTTCGCCTAGCATTTGACGGAATCACCGGTTTCTCAGACAAACCCTTACTTTTTGTAAGCCGTTTGGGTTTTATTATTTCTATATTTTCATTTTTATTGATCATTTTCGCCATATTTTCCCATTATATTTTAAAACAAACCATTACAGGTTGGACGTCTTTAATAATAAGTGCTGCATTTATAGGGGGTATTCAGCTTCTCTCTATTGGTGTAATCGGTGAATATATTAGTAGGATAAATAATAATGTGAAAGATAGACCGCTCTATATTGTAAATACAACAAATATTGATGCTTCAGTAAAAAAAGAAAAATGATTTTATATTTTTTAATCATTTCGAAAATACATGGACTTAAAAAAAATAAAATTATTTTTGATTGATGTCAGATTATAAAGTCACTATATATAAATCCACAAAGCAGGATACTTGGAATAATTTTGCCCTTAAAAGCAATCAAGATACCTTTTTGTTTCAAAGGGAATTTATGGATTATCATAGCCATACGTTTCGTGATTTTTCATTAATGGTTTATAAAAAAAATAAACTTATAGCATTATTACCAGCTAATTTAGTTGAGAATTCGGTCTTTTCGCATCAAGGATTAACTTATGGAGGACTCATTTACGCTAACGCTTTAAAAACAACTGAATTCATTCAGGTGTTTAAAGTAATTTTGAGATTTTTAAATGAAAACGAGATTACTCATTTTACCATAAAGGAGCTTCCAACAATATATTTACACAATACAACTAACCATTCAATGGCTTATATTTTGTTTAAAATAAAAGCCGAATTATTGAGAACCGATTTACATTCGGTAGTAGATTTAAATTATAAATCGTATTCAAATAGTAGAAAAGAAGGTGTAAAGAGAGGGGTTAAAGCAGGTTTAAAAGTTGAAGAATCCGATAATTTCGAAACGTTTTGGAACGAAATATTAATCCCAAATTTAGAGGCCAAGCACAACGTAAAACCTGTCCATAACTTAGAGGAAATTTCGCTTTTAAAATCTAGGTTTCCGAACCAAATAAGACAGTTCAATGTTCTAGCTAATGATAAAATCGTCGCAGGAACCACCATTTTTGAAACTGAAAACGTAGCCCATTGCCAATACATTTCAGGGAATGAAGATAAAAATGAATTGGGCAGTTTAGATTTTCTGCATCATCATCTTATTGAAAACATATTTGGCGAAAAATCGTTTTACGATTTTGGAACTTCTAATATTAATTTAGGTCAACAAATAAATAAAGGATTATTATTTTGGAAAGAAGGCTTTGGTGCGCGATCCATTCCCCAACGATTTTATAAAATAGAAACGAAAAATTATAAATTGTTAGATGACATTCTGGTATGATTAAATTTTTAGACCTACATAAAATAAACAATCGTTTTCGCGATGAGTTTAAAGCAGCTTTCAGTATCGCTTTAAATGACGCGCATTTTATTTTAGGTAAGAACGTTACTAATTTTGAAAATGAATTTGCTAGCTATTGTGGAACAAAATATTGTGTAGGTACAGCTAACGGTTTAGATGCGCTCACCTTAATTTTAAAAGGCTATATTCATTTAGGCAAATTAAAAAAAGGCGATAAAGTAATTGTACCTGCAAATACGTTTATTGCTACAATATTATCAATTTTACATGCAGAATTAGTTCCTGTTTTGGTAGAGCCAGATGCATCAACTTATAATATTTCGGTAGATACTGACACCACAAAGTTTGTGGAGGCTAAGGCCATTATTATGGTGCATTTATATGGGCAACTTGCAGATGCGGAATATTTTCAACAAATAGCCAAGCAGTTTAATTGTCTGCTAATTGAAGATGCGGCTCAAGCACATGGTGCTGAATTATCTAATGATTTAACACAACAGTCATCTGCAAAGCAATTAAGAGCAGGAAGTCTATCGCATGCGGCGGCATTCAGTTTTTATCCCAGTAAAAATCTTGGTGCATTGGGTGATGGCGGAGCAATAACTACGGACGACCTAGAATTGGTTAAAGTGATACGATTAATGCGTAATTACGGAAGTAAAGAGAAATATCAAAATGAAATTGTTGGTTATAATAGTAGATTAGATGATATGCAAGCGGCATTTTTAAGCATTAAATTGAAAGTGTTAGATGCCGATAATAAGAGACGTCGAGAAATTGCTGAAGTATACTTAGAACAAATTCATAATTCGAAAATAAAATTGCCATTTTATAATGGTTCTAAAAATCATGTATTCTATGCGTTTGTCGTTGAAGTTGAGAATAGAAAAGATTTTATTGATTACCTCAATAAAAATGAAATAGAATGGCTAATTCATTATCCTGTTCCACCACATCAACAAAAAGCATTAGAGCCCTTTTTACATTTAAATTTACCCCTAACTGAAAAAATTCATAAAAGAATTATAAGTTTGCCTATAAGTCCTGTGTTGACAGATATGGAGATTCAAACGGTCATTGAAGTCATAAATACCTACTAGTTGAAAAAAGTTTTTAATTATATTAATACCGAAGTTCTTGTAAAAGCTGGTAGACTAAACATGGTTAATATCAGCATTAGGATTGTAGCTGGCATTATTGTGTCTAAGTTTATAGCCGTTTATATTGGTCCACAAGGCATGGCGTTAGTTGGGAATTTAAGAAACTTTATGAGTGCTTTACAAACCGCGGCTATTTCAGGTCTTTATAAAGGAGTGGTAAGGCTTATAAGTCAGTTTAAGGAAGATATTATTGAACTGACGAAAATTTTATCTACGATATTTTACTTTGGTTTCTTCTCTTCGGTAATGTTGGCATTTGTATGCTATTATAATGCAGAACTGATTAACGAAATTCTTTTTTCTTCACACTACCACTACAAATATATTATTGAAACTCTTGCCATAGTTTTACCGTTCTATGCGTTAAACATGTTTGTGTTTTCGATTTTAAATGGATTTTCTAAATATAAATACTTACTTCTTATAACTATTTTAGGTCAGGTTTTAGGACTCTTAATTTCTGTTATTCTTATATATCAAGAAAATGTAGATGGAGCTTTATTAGCGATTGTTATAACACCGTCACTAAATTTACTCATAACCATTGTAGGAATTGCTTTTAGAAAAAGTTTAATGTCGTCAATTAAAATAACAAAAGTAAGTCTCTCAATATTAAACAAACTTGGACCAAATATGATTATGGCTTTGGTAAGTGCTATGGCAATACCAATTGTTATGATCATTATAAGAAATTATATCATCTCTAAAATAGGTATAACATCAGCTGGGTATTGGACTGCAATGACACGAGTTTCAGACTACTATTTAATGTTTTTTAATTCGTTAATGGCACTTTATATTCTTCCTCGTTATTCTAAAATAAATTCAAAAAATGAATTTAGAAAAGAAGTTTTTAGTTTTTATAAATCTGTTATGCCAGTTTTTTTAGGACTCTTACTAATCATTTATTTAAGTCGGTCAATACTGGTAAATATAATGTTTACAGAAAATTTTAGACCTATAGAAGATTTGTTTGGCTATCAAATATTAGGGGATATAGCACGTGTTTTTTCATTAGTTATAGCTTATCAGTATTTGGCGAAACAGATGTTCACTCATTTTATAGTTTTAGAAATATTCTTATTTGTAATTATGTATGTTTCCAGTATATTTCTCATAGATGAATTTGGTTTAAAAGGTGCGGTCATGGGACATTGTTTAAGCTATTGTATGTATTTTGGTATTATAATCTTACTTTTTAGCAGTTCGTTATTTGGAGTGTTGAATGAAGATGGTTTAGACAAAAAATAAAAAAACGTGAAACTGCCTAAACTTATTAGCGGAAACATTGTACTTAAGATAACATCGCTTAATGCCGTAGTTATCGCCATAAGATTAATTGTATCTGCTTTTATTCAGCGATTATTGGCTGTAACTATTGGTGAAGTTGGTATTGCAAATATAGGCCAGATTCGGAATTTACTGGCGATGCTGACCACTACATCGACACTCGGTATGTTTTCGGGTGTGGTTAAATATGTCGCGGAGTTTAAAAACGATCAACCCGAACTTTCAAAATTATTTTCGTCCGTAACACTATTTATAATTATTGGTTCATTCGGTTCTGCGGCAATTTTGTTTTTTGGTGCTTCCTATTTTTCAGATTATCTATTTTATTCACAAGCCTATATTTATGTGTTTCAACTTTTAGCAGTTATTGTTCCATTTATAGCTATTAATCGTGTTGTAAATGCGGTGGTAAGTGGCTTATCTGATTACAAGCGCTATGCAAAAATTGAATTAATTAGTTATCTACTAGGTTCCGCTGCGCTGATATATGGCTTATATAGTTTCGATTTAAAAGGGGTGATTATTGCCATAGCCCTAACGCCTATAATTCAGCTGCTAGTTTTAGCATTTGTGTTTGGTAAAACCTTAAATAGATATGTGCAGTTTAAAGCGTTAAGTTTAAATTTTATTTACAAAAATAAATTGTTAGCGTTTACATTAATGTCCTTTATATCTACTTTTTTAATTAATTATATTGAGTTAGATATAAGATCATTTGTCACTAAAGAAATAAATATTAATGAAGCTGGTTATTGGACGGCGATGACTTTTATTTCAAAAAATTACATGGTATTTGCAACGGGGTTATTTAGTTTATATGTATTACCCAAATTTGCAAGTATCCATACCAAAACTGAATTTAAAAATGAAGTGCTCAACATTTATAAAACAATTCTACCGATTTTTGGTTTGGGTATGCTGTTAGTATATCTTTTGAGAAATTTTATTATTGAATTAATTTATCCAGATTTTACCGGGATGGAGCCCTTGTTTAAATGGCAACTATTGGGTGATTTTATACGTTTAGGTTCTGTGGTTTTGGCACATCAATTTTTAGCTAAGCGTTTGGTGAAGAGTTTTGTGATAACAGAATTAATTTCATTAAGTCTATTTTTTGTACTGACAAAAGTATTTATTCCATACTATGGAACAGAAGGCGTGGTGTTAGCACACTTTATTCGGTATATTATTTATTTTATAGTTGTAGCCATAGTTATCTGGTACTATTTTAAAAACATTTCTAAAAATATAAATGATGCATAAAACCTGTAGTTTATTTATAGACAATAAACCTTTTGAATTTAAGGTTGAAGGCGAATTTTTTTGGGGAAATTCTGAATTGTTATATCCTGTGAAAGACAATGTACTTTCAAAAATGAATTGGGAAAAACAAGGTTTTAAGGTGGTTAAGGCCTTTGAAGAAGATGAATTCCTTAAACTTAAAGGTTCAATAAAATCTATTATTGAATCCGCTTTAATTTCAAATAACATAGCCGTTGAAACTTCGACTTTCAAATTAAAGGATTATCACAAGTATGTAACCGATAAAGAACTACATAATAAAATAATAAATATAACTCGCAATTTAGAGGTTTCAGATTTTGATTTTGATATCGAGTTATTAGCCAAGCGATTCGGTTCTATATTAGGTTATGAATTGACATCGTGGGTTGAAGAACTTCAGAAATCACATATTCAAATTAGAATAAGTAGACCAAATTCTCTGGATATTAATCCACCTCATAGAGATGGTTATTTAAGTTTTTGGGAAGATATCATCAATGTTTGGTTGCCCATTGAAGGTTGTAATGAAAAGTCGTCATTACCTGTTATGGAAGGCAGTCATTTGTTGCCAGAAGATGAAATTTTAAGAACGGAAAGCAAAGGAGCCAAAATAAACGGAAACGTTTATAATGTGCCATGTATTTTAGAAACTAAAGCGGGATCAATAAAAATGATAAGACCAAACCCTAACGAAGGGGAGGCGTTAATATTTACTCCATTTTTAATACATGGTGCGGCTGTTAATCAAAATGAAGATATTACGCGTATTTCCTTGGAACTCCGTTTTCCTAAGGCAAAGAAATAGATTCAACAGTAATTTATTTATCGCGATTCCATTTTTCTAAATAGGATTTTGCACAATTAATATGATCGTGATGTTGCTCTACAAAATCTCGTCCATTTCTAGAAATTTCAATTATTTTTTTTGGGTTTATAATTAACCATTCTAGTTTTTTTGCAACGGCATCAGCATTAGGTAAGGCATTAATAGCCACAGTATCCGCTTGGAGATTAAAATAGTCTAACCATTCTTGTTCTGCTCCTGTAAAAACGACTTTCCCTTTTGCCATGGCTTCCAAAGCATTAAACCCTTGATCATAAGCGTACACTTGATCTAGTAAAATATGACATTTGTCAAATCTTTCAATATACTCCGCATATGGTAGATCCGTAGTCGTTATAATTTCTACCTTATTTGAATATTTTAGCGCGATTAAATCTAATGCCGCATCAAAAATATCATTGCCTTTTTTTATATAGTTATGCGAATTTATACCGTGAAAAATAACAATCTTATCATTAATGATAGGACTTCTATAATCAAGTTGAGATGTGTTGATTGCATGAGGAATCATGCCTAAATATTTAGGATGTCCAATAAGCGGAATATGATAATCCAAATCATTGGAGATGACACCTTCGATGGTATTGAATATATAGTCGTGTAATATTTTGTGCTCAGGAGTTAAATAACTTAAAGCAGCTAAAAAATCTTTTTTCGTTCCTTTATTTTCTAAATATGGTGTGAGTATGGAATATCGAAATTTTTTACGCATCGCATAATCGACACTTATAAAATCTGTACCACAAGATAATAGAAAAGGCTTGTTGTTCCATCCAATTAATAAATCAATTATTTTTTTTTGGTTATTTCTGTCACAACCAAATGGAGCTTCATTCAAAAATTGGATAACATCATAATTCGATAATTCTTGTTTTTTAGACTTGATTTGGTAATTTAGGTGTGTGCCAAGAATATCAAAAGAAAAAAGTTTTACTAAAGCGACTCGTATTTTTTTTAATAGCCCAGTTTCAAAATAATTTTTGATTTCTATATCAACTTTTACTTTTTTAAAGCCATCTGTAAGACCAACCACTTTTGCCGAATGACCTAGGTGTTCTAATCCAAGTTTAATATTTCTATGAGTTCTGTTATATTCGCCAACGAGTAGAATCTTCATATAATTAATAGATTTGGCATAGCAATAGTTTCATTAAAATGTCTAATATATATGCTTACATTTGTTTTCAAATATAGTGTTTAATGAACAATCCGGTAAGGAAAAAAATATGTATCGTTGTACGGTCTTTGGCAGGTGGAGGTGCAGAGAGATCTGCTGGTCTGTTATCCATAATGTTGTCAGAAATTGGACATGACGTGCATGTTGTTTCCGTATTAAATGATATAAAGTATCCTTATGCTGGTGATTTATTAAATTTAGGAATTATAAAAGAGCGGAATTCAAAATTAGTTGGGGGATTAAAACGTTTTAAGGCCTTATATAAATATATAAGACAGCATAATTTTGATTTCCTAATTGATAATAGACCACGCGTCAATAAATTACAAGAATACGTAGTTGCAAAATTTCTATATAAACCGAATAGAACTATATATTGCGTGCGTAGTTTTAACTTGTATAATTATATGCCAACTAATGCATTGATGGCAAGAATTTGGTATGGCAATGCTTACAGAATTGTTAGTGTATCTGAAACTATTTCAAAAAAACTAAAAAATCAATATCATCTAAATAATGTAATAACTATTCATAATCCAACAGATATTGCTTCTACAACAATTTTAAGTAAACCAAAAATCCATGGAGATTATATCCTTTATTTTGGAAGATTAGTCGACGACGTTAAAAATGTATCATTATTGCTTGAAGCGTTCGAAAAATCTCATTTATACAAAGCGAAAGTGAAATTAGTAATTATGGGTGAAGGTAAGGATAGGACAACATTGGAAAAAAAGGTTGCAATGTTGAATTGTAAAGAATATGTGGAATTTATTGGTTATAATCCTCATCCCAATTCAGTGATTGCTCATGCAAAATATGCAGTACTAACCAGCCACTACGAAGGATTTCCTAGAATACTTTTAGAGTCTCTTTCACTGGGAATTCCGGTGGTTTCTGTAGATTGTAATTCGGGTCCGAGTGAAATTATTAAAAATGGTGAGAACGGATTGTTAGTTGAAAACTACAACACACCAGCTTTGGCTTTAGCTATGGATACTTTATACTTTGATAACGCATTGTATCAAAAATGTAAAGAGAACGCAAAACGAAGTGTATTAAAATTTAATCAAGATAATATTGCCAAACAATGGCAGAAAATTTTAAATTAAGCATTCTATGAATACACCGAAAGAAACTTATATGATTGACATTCCTAAAGTACATGATGAAAGAGGAAGTTTAGGGGTGGTTGAAAAGGATACTATTCCATTTAATATTAAGCGAATTTACTATTTGTACGATGTGCCAAGTGATAGTTTTAGAGGAGGACATGCCCATAAAGAACAAGAGTCGGTAATTATTGCGCTTAGTGGTAGTTTTGAGGTGATAATTGATAACGGTACTAACAAACAAAGAATTTTACTTAATAAACCAAATCAGGGTTTGTTTATTCCAACAAAAATATGGCGAGAAATTGAAAATTTTTCCTCGGGTTCCGTTTGTTTAGTGCTGGCTTCAACTGAATTTGATGAAAATGAATATTTAAGAAATTACGACGATTTTTTATCATTTATACGATGAGATATAAATGCCGTTATTAATGAAAAAATAATATAGTTTTTTCATTAATATAATTATATCCTTGGGCATGCTTAGAATAATTCTTTGCTTAGTATTTAAATGCTTTTTATCAATTTGAGGTAAAAGTGTTTTAAAAGTAGCTTGATTAGACGCTAATTTACATTGTATAGCAAGTGAGTAACGATTAAGAATTAAATAATGATGTAGAGAAAGGTTCTTTTTTTCATGTTCTGAAAAATTACTAAATAACTGTTCTTTACTAATTTGATGATTTGTTTTTGATAAACTATTAGGTACTGATTTGTCGTAATAACAGGTTATCGTAGGATTGAATACAATCGTTTTGTGAATTCCATACCTTATCATTAAATCAAGATCTTGACCAGAAAGTATATTAGGATTATAGCCACCTAAATTGATAAAATCGGTTTTATTAAAAGCAATTGACGATGTCATTGCAATAGGATGAATTGTACTAGCTTTAAAATAATCTTCTATAATATGTGGTTCGTTTTTTGGCGGGGTATTATAAATAGCATCAATTAATTTGGCGTTTAAGAGTTTTAGCTGATAAGCATTAGAGAACAAACTAGCATTGGGGAATTTTAATATGGACTTGTGATGTTCTTCTAAATGATTAGGATACCAAAAGTCATCAGCATCAATTAACGCAATAAATTGGGCAGTCGCTTTTTTTATACCAATATTTCTAGATTCCGCAGCTCCACAATTTTTTTGAGAATAAACCTGAATTCTCTTGTCTTTGATTAATTTCACTTTATTAAGACTGTCATCTGTTGAGCCGTCGTCAATAATAATAACCTCAAAATCTTTAAAGGATTGGTTAATGACGCTTTGTAAAGTGTTTTCAACATGATCTGCTTTATTATATAAAGGAATCACAACAGAAAAAAAAGGGGGTTTACGCATTAGTTAGTAATTGATTAGCAATAGATTTTGAAGATTGTAAGGAGTTATCTGAAATACCACCTTGCAATAGCACAGAATTGTACATTTCATATTTAAACGAATCAATGTTGATTTTATTCGGATTATAGTCCATTGCTTCTTCCAAAAGGCTTGAAAGGGCTGCTTTATTTTTTAGCTTAAGACAAACATAATCATTATCATAAAAGGCATTACCTAAAACAACCACGGTTTTGTATTTGAATATAGCTTCAATACCAACCGTAGAATTGTTAACAATTATCATTCTAGCGGATTCCATTGCTGAATTCAACGAAGACGTATTGTCAATTAATATCTTATTCTCATTAATATAATTGTAAAGCGTGTCTTCATATTTATTAATAAAAAGCGGATGTTCTCTAACTACTAATTTTAATTTTTTTGGCAAGTTAGCGTAAACGCTTTCTAGAATTTCAGTGTGCGTTTCAAAATGTGGACTGTGATAAACCATATTCACATCCAAAGGAACTTGCAGAATTAGTAAGGCATAAGGCTCGTCGTCGGAGTGCTTAGTTTCGGAGTAAGAACGATTTTTTCTATAACTGTTGAGGTCACTATATTTTAAATCTGGTGGATAGATTGCTGTGTTTTCAAATAACGTCATTAGCGCCATATCCAATCCACGATAAATAAGGGATCTATTGTATTTATAAGTCTTGCTTTCTTGATTAATATTTAAGGAATTTCGAGCATCAGTATTACTTAAAGTAATTTTAGTTTTTTCTCTAAGACTAATATTGGCATTTACACCTTTATCGTCAAAGAAAGTGGTATTAAAAGGCCCCTGTTCTATATAGTAGATTTTAATGTTTTTGGTTTTGGCCAATGCGATACCAACCTCCATGCATAACCTAGAATCTCCGATACTAATGATATAATCTGGTTGATCTTTGGTGAAAATAGCGTCAAAAATATCAATATAAGCTAAGGTTTGCAGTTGCAAGGATTGTTTTGAAATCTTTCTATTTAAGGCACTATGAAATCTATAATAGTCGTTATATTTTAAATTTTTATATTCGTTTTTAGAATTTATTATAGATAAGTAAAATGTCTTTTTAAAATGGGCCAATACCCAGGCTTTTGCAGAGATCCAACTGCTGTGTCTAAACCTCAACAGCGGATAAAGAAAACCACTAAAATATAGGCTGAAAATCTTCAAGCTGATATTAGTAGTGTGATTAGCTTTTAACTGACGCTCAATGTCGAGATAAAATCTAGAGAATTTATCTAATGTGCTTAGACAGATGACTTTCATATAATATTAAGACCTCTTACATTTTTAAATGGCTTACAATGTAATTAAAAAATATCGGATGGCTAAAGTAATAGCCCTGCTTTCACAAGAATAAATTGAAGCGCAAAGACTTTAGCGTTAAATGAAATTAATTTATATTGCCAATGCCTAAAACCGGTTAATAGTGAACATGACTTCCGAAGATATTGTCGAGCACATTTATGATAAAATCCTAACGAATAAACGGGCTATATTATCAACATATACTAAATCCAAATCTAATATTGGTTACTTTTTTATAGATGATTTATTACCGATAGATATCGCCAAAGCATGTTTTGACGTTTTTCCTAAAAAAGATGAAATGCGATGTTTACATACCATTCGAGAATATAAATACGTATCGGCTCAAATGAACAGTCATCACCCATTACTTGAAAGAGTACTTTATGCATTTCAAGATGATCGGATAGTAAATTTAATCGGTGAGATTTGTAATATAGAAACATTGTATGCCGACAAATCCCTTTATGCAGGTGGATTATCGTTGATGGCAGATCAAAATTTTTTAAATCCACATTTAGATAATTCTCATGATGCTGAACGCGAACGGTGGCGTGTTCTAAATTTATTGTATTACGTAACACCCCAGTGGGAGCTTAAAAATGGTGGACATCTAGAGTTGTGGCCCAACGGTCCCAAAAAACAACCAATTGTAGTAGAAAGTAAGTTTAATCGTTTGGTGGTTATGGCCACGCATGATACCTCTTGGCATTCTGTCAATAAGGTTAATTCAGAGTCTGCTGCGAGATGCTGTATTTCTAACTATTATTTTAGTCCAGAGCCATTAAAGGTAACTGATAAATTCCATGTCACTAAATATAGTGGTCGTCCTGAAGAAACCTTTAAAAGTCTTATACTTGGGGCGGATGCCAAATTAAGAATGTTAGTGAGAAAAGTTTTTAAAAAAGGCATCAGAAAAAATCCTCATATTTATAAAAAAGACGAAGATTCTTAATTCTTACGTTGTACAACCTCAAAAACCTTATTTTCATCACATTTTAAAGTTTTACTAGGGTATTTTAACAGCAACGCATAATCGTGAGTGGCCATTAAAATAGTATTGCCGTTATTATTGATGTCTTGCAATACTTCCATAACTTCAATACTTGTTTGCGGATCTAAATTCCCAGTGGGTTCATCTGCTAAAATGAGTTCAGGATCGTTTAATAAGGCACGAGCAATCGCAATACGTTGTTGCTCACCACCAGAAAGCTCATGCGGGTATTTAAAACCTTTGGTTTTCATGGCAACCTTATCTAAAACAACATCTATACGGTCTTTTATGCGGTCTTTTTCTTTCCAACCCGTAGCTTTCAGAACAAATTCTAAATTGCCAATGATGGTACGATCGGGTAACAATTTAAAATCCTGAAAAACAATGCCCAATTTTCGTCTTAAAAACGGAATGTCTTTCTCTTTCATGGTTTTTAAATTAAAATCAACAACAGAGCCTTCTCCTTCGGTTAATTGCAAATCACCATAAAGCGTTTTCATAAAACTACTTTTTCCGCTTCCTGTTTTTCCAATAAGATACACGAAATCACCTTTTTGCATTTCAAAATTTACTTTTGAAAGCACCATACTGTCACCTTGAAATATAGTAGCATCTTTTAATTTTAAAACCGTTTCGGACATATAATGAAGATATAAATGAGTTCCTTTTGTAAATGTATTGCTAATAAACTAAATTCCAAAAACTAAAACCTGAATTCCAAATGCGTTATTTTGAAAATTGGAATTCAAAATCTTAACTCAAAATTTATAAAGCTGTTTTATAACTTAAAGTAATCAATGTAGTTTTGCAAGTCCTTATCTCCACGACCAGATAAATTAAGAACAACGATATCGTCGGCTTTAAACTTTTTATGATCAAAAACAGCCAAAGCGTGCGAACTTTCAATTGCTGGGATAATGCCTTCCAGTTTGCATAAATCTAACCCGGCTTTCATGGCATCGTCATCGGTAATTGCGATAAATTCAGCTCTACCTGTTTTGTATAGATTAGCATGCATTGGTCCAACTCCAGGATAATCTAATCCGGCTGAAATGGAATAAGGTTCAGTAATTTGTCCATCATTAGTTTGCATTAATAATGTTTTGCTACCGTGAATAATCCCTTCTTTTCCTAAAACTGAAGTTGCCGCACTTTCTCCCGAATCTACTCCATGTCCGGCGGCTTCAATAGCAATAATATTAACCGCTTCATTATCTAAATATTGATAATATGTGCCGGCAGCATTACTTCCACCACCAACGCAAGCAATGAGATAATCAGGATTTTCTGTGCCTTCTTTTTCCAATAGTTGACTTTGAATTTCTTCGGAAACCACGGCCTGAAACTTTGCCACCATATCCGGGTAGGGGTGAGGTCCAACAACACTGCCTATTATATAATGCGTATCCACGGGATTATTTATCCAATCACGAATCGCTTCATTTGTAGCATCCTTTAAAGTTTTACTCCCTGATTTTGCTGGAATCACTGTAGCTCCAAGCATTTTCATACGAGCTACATTTGGTGCTTGGCGTGCAATATCAATTTCTCCCATATAAACGATACACTCAATGCCCATTAATGCACAAACGGTTGCGGTTGCTACTCCGTGTTGACCAGCACCAGTTTCGGCAATAATTCTGTTCTTGCCAAGACGTTTTGCCATTAAGATTTGGCCTATCGTATTGTTAATTTTGTGCGCTCCAGTATGGTTGAGGTCTTCACGTTTCAAATAAATCTTTGTATTGTATTTTTCTGAAAGGCGTTTGGCGAAATAGAGTGGAGAAGGACGACCCACATAATCTTTTAACAAGGCATTAAATTCCTTTTGAAACGAAGGTTCTGCCATTATTTTAAGATAATTTTGCCTTAATTCTTCTACATTTGGATAAAGCATCTCTGGGATGTATGCACCTCCAAATTCTCCGTAATACCCTTTTTCGTTAATGTTGTAACTCATTGTTATAATGTTTAGAAGCCTATCACTACTCGTTACTCAGGTCAGAGTATTTTTATAGGATAAGTGGACTATTTTCTTTTTTTTTTTCGTAATTTAATTTCAACAGTGAGCAACTAAATACTATCACTGTATCTGAGAACTATGTTTTAATTTCTTGTATAAACGTTTTTAATTTCTCAATATTTTTCAGGCCAGGTTCTATTTCAAATTTACTATTGACATCCAAAGCATAACAATATTTAGAAGCAGGACTTTTTATAAATTCTTTTACTTTTTCAGCTTCATTAATTCCAATACCACCACTTAAAAAATAAGGTTTCTTTGATGGGTAACTATTTAAAACACTCCAATTGAAGGTGTAACCATTTCCACCTGGTAGTTTTCCCTTGGTATCAAATAAAAAATAATCGCAATGATTTTCGTAAGGTTGAAGCACTTCAAAATTAAATTCGTCTTTTATACTAAAAACCTTAATAATTTCTAAGGTGGCGATTTGATTAGACTTTTTTATTGAGTCATGATTATCTGTTACTTTAGGAGAGGTTATTTCGTTGTTGCTTTCTTCGTACTGGCGTTTTAATTGTTCGCAATATTCTGGTGATTCTTCTCCATGAAGTTGAACGGCTTGTAAATTAAACTTGGTAATCATTTCTATTACGCTATTCATGTCTTCATTTACAAATACCCCCACTTTTTTAATAGATTTCGGTAGTGTTGGAATAACAGAATCAAAATATCTTGTTGATTTATTATAAAATATAAAGCCCAAATAGTTCGGTTGCAAATTAGCAACCGCTTCCATATTGTCTTTATATTTCATGCCACAAACTTTTAATTTCATCTTAGTTCTGCGAAAGTGGTAAATTCTTCGCACCTTCGACTTTTTTTATTCTCGCGGAGGCGGGAATCTTTTAAATTATTTAATTAACACTTGCAAAATAGTTATCACATTCAGAGTAATAATTAACTTATTAATTCGGAAATAAACCGTTTAGCACTTTCCCCAGGATTGGCCGTTTTCATAAAATTTTCACCTATTAAAAATCCTTTATAACCAAAAGGCTGTAATTCTTTTATCGCTTCTACTGAACTGATACCGCTTTCAGAGACTTTGACAAAATCGTCAGGGATTAATTGGCTCAACTGTTTTGAAGTTTCTAAACTGACGTCAAAAGTTTTCAAATTCCGGTTATTTACACCCAACATATCTAGAGACGGCATTATGGATTTTTGCAATTCTTCTTCGTTGTGTACTTCTAATAACACATCTAGATTTAAACTTTTTGCAAATTCTGAAAATTGTTTGATTTCCGCTTTTGAAAGAATTGCAGCAATTAATAAGATTACGTCTGCGCCATAAGCTTTCGCTTCAAGAATTTGATAAGTATCTATAATAAATTCTTTCCTTAAAAGTGGCAGTTTACAACTTGCTCTAGCAACAATTAAATCATCTAATGCTCCACCGAAATATTTGCCATCTGTTAGAACCGACATTCCGCATACACCTGCACTTTCATATCCAGCGGCAACATCTTGAACGTTTAAATCTTGATTAATAACAGATTTTGAAGGTGAGCGCCTTTTGTGCTCTGCAATAATTCCTGAATCACTCATTTTTAAATTTTGAGCAAGTGAAATTGTTGAACGCTCAAATAAAACGGATTGCTCTAATTGACGAATTGGAATTATTGATTTTCTTAATTCAACTTCCTTACGTTTGTCTATTACTATTTTGTCTAATATATTCATTATCAATTCTTAAGTGATAAGCATCTGTTTTTTAGACAGCTTATTAAAAACTTAACACTGCTAATTTATTTGTTGCTCAACGCTACCAATTTATCTAAACTCCTTTTCGCTTTTCCACTTAAGAGGGATTCTTTAGCCAAATCAAACCCTTCTTTGTGCGAAATTTGCTTTGCCGTGGCAATCGCTAAACCTGCATTGGCGTAAATAACATTATTTTGTGCTTCTGTACCATTACCTTCAATTATAGTAGTGAATAAGTTGGCTGCTTGTTGCACGGTGTTTCCTCCGAAAATTGCTGATTGCTCGATGGCATCAACTCCTAGTTCTATGGGTTCAAATAATATTTCAGATGAATTAGAAATGACCTTAGTTTTTCCGGTTAATGAAATTTCGTCATAACCATCTAAGGCATGAACTATCGCATAGTTTTTGTCGGATTCTTGGTATAAATAGCCATATAATCGCAATAATTCAAGGTTAAAAACACCGACCATTTGATTTTTTGGAAATGCAGGATTTACCATAGGCCCCAACATATTGAAAAAGGTTTTTACACCCAACTCTGTTCTAATTGGTGCTACATTCTTCATAGCTGGGTGAAATAGAGGAGCATGTAAAACACAAATGCCTGCTTCATCAATACTTCGTTCTAAAAAATCCGTATCATTAGTGAATTTAATGCCTAAACTTTCCATTACGTTAGACGAGCCACACGCAGAAGACACACCATAATTGCCATGTTTAGTAACATGGATACCAGCTCCGGCCGTTACAAATGACGATAAGGTTGAAATATTAAAGGTGTCTTTTCCATCTCCTCCTGTACCGCACAAATCAATAGTGTTGTAATTATTTAAATCTACAGCCACGCAAAGTTCTAAAAGCGCATCTCTAAAGCCTCTGAGTTCGTCTAAAGTGATACTTCGCATCATATAAACCGTTAAGAAAGATGCGATTTGACTTTGGTTGTATTTTCCTTCCGAAATATTGACCAAGACATTTTTTGCTTCTTCACTTGAGATGCTTTCTTGATTTATTAATCTGTTTAAAAGTGCTTTCATAAATCTATCCCTAGCCCTTTCCGAAAGAAAAGGGAACTGTTATATTAAATTCTAAATTTTTAATTTTTCTTATTGTCCACTGTTTACTTTATGAGTTGTAAATAGTGACGAAGATTGAAAACTAATTTTCATTCACCCAATTCTCCAAAATCTTTTTACCATTTGGGGTTAACACCGATTCAGGATGATATTGAACACCTTTCACATCATAGACCTTATGTCTTAAGGACATAATTTGGCCATTGTCGTCAAAAGAAGTAGTTTCTAAGCTTTCTGGTAAATTAGTATTGACTACCCAAGAATGGTATCTACCGACTTCAAATGTTTTATCGAGGCCATTAAATAAGGGCTCATCATCAACGGAAAGCGTAACCGTAGTTGCAATACCATGATAAACGTGATCTAAATTTTCTAATGAACCACCAAAAACTTCACCAATGGCTTGTTGTCCTAAGCATACACCTAAAATGCTTTTAGTTGGAGCATAGGTGGCAATGATTTGTTTTAATAATCCGGCCTCATTAGGTATTCCAGGTCCAGGTGATAAAATAATTTTATCAAAAGCCTCAACTTCGTCGAGTGTTAGCTTATCGTTTCGTTTTACAACTACCTCGCAATCTAAATCCTCTAAATAATGGACTAGATTATAAGTAAAACTGTCGTAATTGTCTATGACTAATATTTTTTTCATCTAAATGCCTGTGATAGCAGGTATCATATTAATTAAACTTCTTTTGTCCTTGTTCATTTGTCTTGATGCAAACCAGCCAAACATCACAATCAAATTAGGAATTACTCATAGAATCCTATTATTTTTTTAAATCGTGAATGCGAAACATTTGCTAAGCATACTTGCTTTCGGAATTCCATGCTTAAAGCTTCGCTTTGCAGTGTTATCCTAAACTCATTATTTCTGAGTTTTGATGTTTCAGACTTTGTAATAATATGGGACATTGATATTTACTGATTATTGTTTTGTTCCCAAATTATAATTAATCTTGTCTAACTTTTAATTTTCAAATTTCTTCGGCTTGCTCAATAGCTTTTGTCAGTGCTCCGAGTTTATTATAAACCTCTTGCAATTCGCTTTCAGGTTTTGATTTAGCTACCAATCCCGCTCCAGCTTGCCAGAAAAGTTTATGATTTTGACTCAGAAAGGTTCTTATCATTATAGCATGATTAAAATTACCTTTAAAATCCATAAAACCAATTGCACCACCATAATAGCCTCTACTGGTTTTTTCATATTTCTCAATAAGCTGCATAGCTTTATGTTTTGGTGCTCCGCTTAATGTACCTGCAGGAAATGTATCTGCAACTACTTGCATCGTATCTGTATTCTTATGAATAGTCCCTGTAACTTTGCTCACTAAATGTATAACGTGAGAGAAAAACTGAACTTCTCTATAATTTCCAACTGCTACATTGCTGCCGTGTCTACTTAAATCATTCCGGGCTAAATCGACAAGCATAACGTGCTCACTATTTTCCTTATCGTCTTTTATTAATAACTCTGCTAATTCAGCATCTTTAAGATCATTTCCGCTTCGTTTAAAAGTGCCAGCTATGGGATGGATTTCAGCCTTACCATCACTAACAATTAACTGAGCTTCTGGCGAACTTCCAAATATTTTAAAATTACCGTAATCGAAATAAAATAAATATGGAGAAGGATTGATACTTCTTAAAGCCCTGTAAACATTGAACTCGTCTCCACTAAATTGTTGAGAAAATCGTTTAGACAATACAAGTTGAAACACGTCGCCTCTGGCACAATGTTTTTTAGCTAATTCTACATGTTTTTTGTAATCGTCATCTGTAAGATTAGATGTTATCTCCCCTTTTGTTTTAAAATCGTAAGAGGCATATTGTCGGGTTTGGATGAGTTGAAGAATAGCATCGATGTTATTTTCAGTGTCAAAACAATGTGCAAAAATATAAGCCTCGTTTTTAAAGTGATCAATAGCAATGATATTTTGATAAACAGCATAATAAACTTCTGGAATAACTACTGAATTTTCTTTTTTAGAAATTTCAATATCTTCAAAATATTTTACAGCATCATAAGCGGTATAACCAAAAATGCCGTTGTTTATAAATTTGAAATCTTCTTGGGTATCTATCTTAAATCGTTGCGTGAATTTGTGAATCTCTTCAACAACACCTACGGTTTCTACAAAATTGGTTTTAGAACTTCCGTCCGGATACGTTTGATATATCGTATCATCCTGAACTTTTATCGAAGCAATAGGATTGCAACAAATGTAAGAGAAACTATTATCATTAGCGTGATAGTCACTACTCTCCAATAATATACTATTTGGGAACTTATCTCTTATTTTAAGATAAATACTTACTGGCGTAATCGTGTCTGCCAATATTTTTTTATAATGTGTATATAAACTAAATGTTTTCATGTATGCTGAATTATTTCAGTATTTCAATATCCGATTTCATTTAACATCAATCGAATAGTTTTGAATTAAAAAAGACTTGTCGTGAATGACAAGCCTTTTTTTTTATATTAACATAACAAGGTTGGGTTCACTAACGTACGTTTGAGAATTTCCACCACCAAGTATGATTTAATTTTATGTTCATAATTGGTTCAAATATAAAAATGATAATTTGTATAATCAAGTATTTGAATTAATTTTTTGTTAATTATTAATTGTTCAACATTCAGATTTATAACTTTATATCTATTAATAGGTGTGAATGTTATTATTTTTATTTAAAATGGATTAATGTATTTTTTCTTACGGCTTATGAGAACTAAATAATATTGACATTTACAATATAAAAAAAATCAATTTCGATATCTCAGCAAATGATAATATAGAAATTCTATGAGCGCGTTAAAAAATCAATAGCTATTAACTTATGAAACATCTCTTTTTAATTCTGCTAATTTTAGTTATACCTTTTCAAAATGATAAATTGGAAGTTTATGATTATGACGGATTAGAACCATTGATAAACAAGAACGATGGAAAGATACATGTTGTTAATTTTTGGGCCACATGGTGTGCACCATGCATAAAAGAATTGCCTTATTTTGAGGCTATAAATGATAAATATAAAGATGGTAATGTTGAGGTACTATTGGTGAGTTTAGATTTTCCTAATAAGTATGACACTACATTAAAACCGTTTATAAAAAAGAAAAACTTAAAATCGAAGGTTGTTGCTTTAGATGATACGGACCAAAACCGATGGATACCGGCAATTGATAAAAACTGGTCAGGTGCGCTGCCTGCAACAATTATCTATAAAGGAGATAAGCGTCAATTTTATGAAAGATCTTTTACACAAGAAGAATTAGAAGCCGAACTCCAAAAATTTTTAAAGTTATAGGTGATTTATATAATGTTGTAGTTGGAAAATTGATTAATTTAAAAGAATAAAAAATAATTATAAATTTAAAAATAATGAAAACCTTAAAATTATTATCAGTTGTAGTGTTCGTATTTGCACTGTCTTCTTTTACAAGTAAAACTATTATCAACGGTTATAACGTTGGAGATAAAGCCACCGATTTTAGTCTCGAAAATATTGATGGCAAAATGGTGTCGCTATCCGACTACACAGAGGCTAAAGGCTTTATTATTACATTTACATGTAATACCTGTCCTTACGCTGTAGCTTATGAAGATAGAATAGAGGCTTTAAATAAAAAATATGCTCCTAAAGGTTTTCCTGTTATAGCCATTATGCCCAATAATCCCGAAGTTAAACCAGGTGATAATATGGAAGCAATGCAACGTAGAGCTAAAGAAAAAGGATTTACTTTTCCTTATTTAATGGATAAAGGGCAAGAAATTTATCCACAATATGGTGCAACAAAGACTCCTCATATTTATGTATTAGAAAAAACGACCAACGGTAATGAAGTAAAATATATTGGAGCTATAGACGATAATTATAAAAATGCCGATGCTGTAAAAGAAAAATATGTTGAAAATGCGGTTGATGCATTATTGAATGGCAAGGACATTAAAGTAAAAGAAACGCGAGCGATTGGATGTACTATAAAAGTATAAATTGATAAAAACAAGTCTTGGGTTTTAAATTAAGTTCAGGCATAGAAATGTTAAAAATTGATCCGAAGTGTAACACTTCGGATTTTTTTTAGTCTATATACTAAGGAAATGTTAAATTTGCATAAACTTAAATAGACGTAATGGCAGATTTATCACAAAATGATTGGACAAAACAACTCAATGCAGACAATAATTCTGTTGTTTTAGATGTTAGAACACAAGAAGAAGTTGATGAAGGAATTATTCCTAATGCAATTCACATTGATATTTATAAAGGCCAAGCTTTTGTAGATGAATTGGAAGGCTTAGATAAAACCAAAAATTATTATGTGTATTGCAGATCTGGAGGGAGAAGTGGACAAGCCTGCGGTATAATGGACCAATTAGGTTTTAATAACGCTTATAATTTGAAAGGCGGTTTCAATGAATGGCAAGGTGAAGTTGCTCATCAAGAATAATATTAAATTTAATAATAATGAAAAACAACGTTGTATGTTTTTGTCTTTTTATGACATTTTGTTTCAGTGTTAGCTGTATTGATAGTAAGCGAGATACCAACGAAGTAAAATTGGTTACTGCTGAAGAGATGCAGTCGATTTTAGAATTAGAAGATGTACAATTAGTTGATGTACGTACTCCTGAAGAACATAAAGAATTGCATATAGTTAGTGCTCAGAATATTGATTTTATGTCACCAACTTTTGATGATGACATCTCTAAATTAGATAAAAAGAAACCAGTAATATTATATTGTAAATCTGGTGGCCGTAGTGCTAAATGTGCAAAAAAGATGAAAGATGCAGGCTTTGAGAAAATATACGATCTCCAAGGTGGCATTTCAAAATGGAAACATTCAGATAAAATAAAATTTAAATCAAAATCATAAAAAAATAGACCGAACTTTTGTTCGGTTTTTTTATGTTTAAAGTCAGAAACTAAAAAGACAGACTAGGCATTAACGTTTTATTTTTTAGCGTAAACAGTAGTGAAATAGAACTTTATCTTATTTCTTACTCTAATAAATTTCGATACATCGCTTTATTCGTCATATAAAAAGTAGAATAAACATCCAAAGCGTGTTGTATTGACTAAACTTCAATTCAACTTTTCTCGTTAAAACACCAAACTAAATACAGAACCTTCTCCTTCAATACTTTTTACTATGATTCGGCCTTTATGAAGTAACATAATCTGTTTACAAAGGCTTAATCCAATACCGCTTCCGGTGGCTTTACTTGTAAAAAAAGGCACAAAGATATTATCTAATATATCTTGTGGAATACCAGAACCATTATCAAAGACTCTAATTACAATATCTCTATTGGTATTTTGAGAAGCTACAATTTTAATTTCTGCATGAACTTCATTTTTACAAGCATCAACCGCATTTAAAATGAGATTAATTAAAACTTGTTCAATAAGATGCATATCGATATCTAACTCTAGTTTAGGAGTTGTAATATTAAATGCTATAGCTATATTTTTAGCCTTTATAGAGGGTTCCATCAACAACTGGATATTATTGAACAACTCAGATAATTTTACCCTTTGTAAATTTAGGTTTGTCACTTTACTTAAGCTACGATAGGTCTTAGCAAATTTTAAAAGGCCCTCACTTCTGTTTTTAATCGTTTTAATTCCTGAATTAATATCATCTAACTCGAGTGTGTTCTCTTCGGGAGTTTCAATGGCTAATTGTAAGTTTTTTTGAAGTGTATCTGCCAATGACGAAATCGGGGTTATGGAATTCATAATTTCGTGCGTCATTACACTCAATAATTTTTTCCAGGATTCAGATTCATTTCTGTTTAAGGTGTCGTCGATATTCTGGATAACGATGAGTTTAAAAGCATCATCTTCAACTTGAAATACGGTATCTGAAATCAAGATTTTTATCTTGTCGTTTTGTAACGCAATCGAAATAGAATCGGGTTCTCTATGAAAGGTTTCAAAAATTGTATTGAATAATTCAGGTTTTCTGTTTTCGACAAATCGTATGTTTTTAAAAGAAGGCACATCTAATATTTCACCAAAGGAATCATTACTCCAAAGTACCTCTCCAGATTCCAAATTATAGGCAATTATACCAATGTCTACCATTTCTAATATCTTCTGAAGGTAAACATATTGGGCTTCATTCTGTGAGTTGATTTCTTTAATGGTTCTATTAATTTCATTAAAACCAGTGTACAGAAAACGAATATCTTTAGGGCCTCTATCTTCTGGAAACCATCTTGAAAAATCACGATACTTAACGGCTTCAAAAAAATCGTCCATAGCTACAAATCGACGTTTTACAAATGAGTACGTATTGATTATTAAGTAGAGAATGCCGATGCCAATAATTACCGCGTAAATGGTTTTATCTTTATAAACGGTATATACCAAAGAAAGTAATGTGCCAACAAGAAGTATAATTCTAAAAAACAGCCAAAATAGGTAACCTCTATAGTTCATACTTCTCTAGACGTCTATATAATGCAGCGCGTGTAATGCCTAATTCTTTCGCGGATTTAGAAACGTTGCCTTTGTATTTCTCTAATACGGTAAGAATGGCATTTTTTTCTACAGCGTCTAAATTTAGACTTTGCGTTTCTAAAGTATTTGTTTTTGTAGAACGTTCTATGGTAGAAAACACCAAATCATCGGGTTTTAAAACAGAACCATCGGTCATAATTACAGCGCGTTCTAATACGTATTGGAGTTCCCTAACATTGCCAGGAAAGTCATGATTTTTTAACTTTGAAATGAATCCAGGCTCGAATGAAAACGCGTTTTTATTATATTTTTCGGCATATAATGCCACAAAATAGTGAGCCAATTCCGTAATGTCTGTGCCTCTATGTCTTAAAGGCGGCACCGTAATATCAACTGTATTTATTCTGTAAATTAAGTCCTTTCGGAATTTCTTTTCATCCGCCAACACTTTTGGATCAATATTCGTGGCACAAATTAATCGGATATCAATAGGAATAGCTTCATTAGAGCCTAAAGGTGTTACTAGCCTATTTTGTAGAACGGTTAATAATCTAATTTGCTGATTTAAACTTATATTTCCGATTTCATCTAAAAACAAAGTGCCACCATTGGCGGCTTCAAAACGTCCTTTTCTGTCTTCTCTAGCATCTGTAAACGCTCCTTTTTTATAACCAAATAATTCGCTTTCAAAAAGTGATGCGGTTAAAGCGCCAACATCAACTTTAATAAAGGGTTTGTTTTTTCGATTAGAATTATCATGAAGTGCTCTAGCAATTAAATCTTTACCAGTACCGTTTTCACCAAGCACTAATACATTGGCATCGGTAGGTGCGACTTTTTTTAATTTTACGAAAACATCGTTCATTACGTCGCTGTCTCCTATAATTTCAATGTTATTAGAATTTAGCGAATCTTTTCTTGAGTTCTTAGATTTTCTGTTGTTAAGAATAGTGGTTATGGTTTCAATGATTTTTTCATTTTTCCAAGGTTTCATTAAAAAGTCAGAGGCTCCTTCTTTTAAACCTTTTATGGCTAAATCAATATCAGCATAAGCCGTCATTAAAATCACAGCGGTTTCAGGTTTTTGTTGCCTGATTTTATTCAACCAAAAAATACCTTCATTACCTGTATTCACCAATCCATTAAAGTTCATATCTAATATGATAATGTCATAGGTGGTTTTTTCTATTTGCGACGTAATATTACTGGGATTCTTTTCGGTAACCACATCCTTAACAAGTGGTTTTAATAATAATCGTAATGCCGTAAGAACATCAACGTCATCATCAATAACTAATATAGTTGCGTTTTTTAATACCATTACTCGATAATCGAGATTTATTTATTAGGAAGCGATTCAAAAGTTCAACGTTCTGTTTGTAAAGTACGTATGAAGCTAAATTTAAGGTTGTGGTTACAATATTACGATTTTATCTTCAGCTTATTAAAAAATCAAAAATGAAATTTTAATGGTGGCTAAAAGTGTGCATTTTCGAACATAAAGTGTATCAAAAACGAACACTTTTAAATTTCGAATCATGTTTATTGTGTTGATAAATAGTGTTTTACGGTTTTGGCATTATCTTCACTATATAAATAATATAAATTAAAACTCAATAATGGACGTACCAATTCAAAAGAAAAAATTTTCTAATCAAAAGCTTTTAATTATCGCTGGTATTTTAGCAATAATAGCCTTAATCGTGTATGTTATATTTCAAACCTCAGGAGGTTCTAAATTAAATGTAGAGAAAGAACGAATTTCAATACATACGGTTTCAAAAGATGTTTTTCAAGAAAATATTCCTGTAAACGGAATTGTTCTGCCAATTACAACAATTTATTTAGATGCTTTAGAAGGAGGACGCGTAGAGGAAAAATTTGTTGAAGACGGCGCCATGTTAAAAAAAGGGGAACCGATTTTAAGGTTATCTAATACAGATTTAGAATTAAGTTTAGTTAATCAAGAAACCTCCGTTTACAACTTATTAACGCAGATGCAGATTTCTCAAAATGCAGCGCGTCAGAATACTATTAATAGACAAAATCAATTTACAGATGTTGAAAATAATTTGATTGAAGCCGAACGCGTTTATAATTTAAATAAACGATTATATGATAAAGGTGCTATTGGTAGAATGGATTACGAATCTTCTGAAAATGATTACAACTATCAAAAAGAGCGTATGAAACTAGCGGAGCAAGTGTTGTCAGAAGATTCAATTTCATCTAAGCTCGAAGTTAATCAAGCTAAAAACTCGTATGCGCGTACGCAAAGTGCTTTAGAATTAATGCGAAAAAAAGTTGGCGATTTAGTAGTAAGGGCGCCAATCGATGGACAACTGACTTCGCTAGATGCTGAAATAGGCCAATCCATAAACAAGGGTACGCGATTAGGACAAGTAGATGTTACCTCTGGTTATAAAGTGAGAGTGGATATCGATGAGCATTACATTTCTAGAATCTATACCGGACAAACAGGAACGTTTACACTCAATGGTAAAACCTACACTTTAACGATTAAGAAAGTCTTTACACAAGTCACCAACGGACGGTTTCAAGTAGATATGAAGTTTGAAGGAGATGTGCCAGAAGGCATCAGAAGAGGGCAAAATCTACAGATCCGCGTCGCTTTGAGCGCAGAAAAAGAAGCTCTATTAGTTTCAAAAGGTGGCTTTTTTCAAAAAACCGGTGGGAATTGGATTTTTAAAGTAAGTGAAGATGGAAACACTGCTTACAGAGTAGATATTAGACTCGGAAGTCAGAATACGGCCTATTATGAAGTTATTGAAGGCTTAAATCCAGGAGATGAGGTGGTGACATCGAGTTATGATTCTTTTGGCGATGTTGAAGAACTTATTTTGAAGTAGAGCAGCGCGTTATGATTAGTTCATAACGCCACGTTGAAAATATATCGAAAAACGAAATTTGAAATGGGAGTAAAAAACAAAATGATTACAGAAATAAATAATATATAAATAGATGCTTTTTAAGGTCAAAAGCAAATAGAAAATCAATTAAACAACAAAAAAAATGATACAAATTACCGACTTAGAGAAATTTTATAAAACCGAAGAAGTCCAGACCATTGCTCTAAATAAATTATCCTTCGGAGTTAAAGAAGGTGAGTTTGTTGCCATCATGGGGCCATCTGGATGTGGAAAATCAACGTTATTAAACATCTTGGGTTTATTGGACGATCCTGATGGCGGAAGTTTCAAGTTTAACGGTACAGAAGTCGCAGGCTATAATGAGCGTAAACGTTCAGAATTGCGTAAGCATAATATTGGTTTTGTTTTTCAAAGTTTTAACTTAATCGATGAACTCACCGTTTTTGAAAACGTAGAATTACCATTGATCTACACAGGCGTAAAACCAGCAGAACGCAAAAAACAAGTTGAAGCAGTTTTAGAAAAAATGCAAATTATGCATCGCCGTAATCACTTTCCTCAGCAACTATCTGGCGGACAGCAGCAACGTGTGGCTGTCGCGAGAGCAGTAGTCAACAAACCAAAATTAATATTAGCAGATGAACCTACTGGAAATCTAGATAGTACTAACGGTAATGAAGTTATGGATTTATTAATAGACCTTAATGAAGCCGGAACTACAATCATTATGGTAACACACAGTGAGCACGATGCAAAATATAGCCATAGAATTATAAGAATGATGGATGGACAAAAAGTAACAGAAAATGTTTTAGAAATGTAAAAGCAATCATCAATCAAAATCAATCAACCAGGTGGAAAGCACTTCAGTATTAATCGCAATTAACCAATCACTTACTGAAGTGTTGAAACCGAATCAATCAAATCAATCAATTAGATGCTGAAAACATTATCGGTCTGTAAATAGAAAATCAGCACAAAAAACGAACAGTTAAATCAAATAATCATGCTTAAAAATTATTTCAAAATAGCGTTTAGAAATCTTCTTAAAAATAAAGTGTATTCACTTATTAATATTTCTGGTTTGGCCATTGGGATGGCGGCAACAATACTCATTGGGTTATGGGTTGCTGATGAATTGGGCTACAATAGTTATTTTGAGAATAAAGCGACCATAGCACAAATATATCAACACCAAACCAGTAATGGGAAAGTGGAAACTGGGCCCGCGATACCTAGACCATTAGAGTTTGAAATACGTAAAGATTACTCAGATAATTTTGAATATGTTATGATGTCATCTTGGACACAGCCGAGATATTTAAAATTCGGTGAGACCAATATCTACAGAACGGGTAATGCCATGCAAGAAGCTGCACCCGATATGTTGAATTTAAAGATTATTGAAGGTGTAAAAGACGGCTTGCAAGAAAAGAATTCAATAATGCTATCCCAAACCACAGCAAAGGCACTTTTTGGTTCAGAAACAGCGGTTGGTAAAATCATCACGATAAATAGTGAAGATGATTTAGCTGTTACTGCAGTTTACGAGGATATACCTGAAAACAATACGTTTAATGATACGGATTATATTATTCCGTGGACATATTACGTCACTACACAACCGTGGATAGAAGCATCTAAAGACCAGTGGAACAATAACTCGTTTCAAATGTTTGTTCAGATTAATGAGAATACAAATATGGAGGCAGTAACTTCAAAAATAAAACATGTTAAACAAAAAATATATCCTGAAAGTATTGAAAATAACCCTGAATATTTCCTTTTTCCAATGGACGAGTGGTACCTACGAGGGGATTTTGAAAATGGTGTACAAACAGGTGGAAGAATTGAAAATGTGTGGTTGTTTGCCATCATCGGAATATTTGTGTTGCTATTAGCGTGTATCAATTTTGTAAATCTGAGTACTGCTCGATCAGAAAAGCGAGCTACTGAAGTCGGTATTAGAAAATCTATTGGTTCACAGCGTGGGCAGTTAATTTTTCAATTTCTAACGGAATCTTTTCTCATTGTGCTGTTGTCATTTCTATTTGCTTTGGGAATTGTATTGTTGTTTCTAAACGGTTTTAATAATTTGGCGAGCAAGGCTATTATATTTCCATGGGGAAATATTCAATTTTGGTTCTTATCACTTTTATTTATTGTCATTACGTCATTTCTTGCTGGGAGTTATCCGGCGTTGTATTTATCATCATTTAATCCGGTTACAGTTTTAAAAGGTACATTTAAGGCAGGTCGCTTTTCGGCTTTACCAAGAAAAGTTTTAGTAGTTGCACAATTTACCATTTCAGTGGCATTGATCATTGGCACGTTGGTGGTAATGAACCAAATTCAATTTTCTAAAAACAGACCAGTTGGGTATAATAAAGAAGGTTTGATACAAATACCAGTGATGAGTTCACAATTTTTAGGTAAGCATGAAACCATGCGAACACAATTTTTGGCTTCAGGTGGTGCTACAAGTATGACGACGATGAGCAGCCCAACTACAGACGTATGGTCTAATCGTGGTGGTTATACTTGGGACGGTAAACCTGAAGGCTTTCAAGAAGATTTGGCCTACACTACTGTAAATTATGATTTTGTAAAAACTTTAGGTTTAAATATTAAGGAAGGTCGAGGATTTTCGAGAGAATTTGCAACGGACTCCAATGCTGTTATTTTAAACGAAACTGCTGTAGAGTATATGCAAATTCAAAATCCTATCGGGAAGTATATTCGAGATTCTGATACCGAAAATCCAATTCCCCCAATGAAAATTATCGGAGTGGTAGAAGATATGATCATGCAATCACCTTATAGTCCGGTGAAACAATCGATGTATGCCTTTGGTATTAATAGGAATATAGCATATTATAATTTGAGACTTAATCCAAATAAAAGTATTTCAGAAAATTTAACGCTGATAGAAGATGTGTTTAAAACTAATTTTCCGAGTACACCATTCGACTATCAGTTTGTGGATGAAGAATACGGAAAGAAATTTAGGTCAGAAGAACGAACGGCAAGTTTAGCAAGAGTTTTTACTGCTTTAGCGATTTTTATTAGCTGCTTGGGCTTATTTGGATTGGCAGCCTTTGTAGCCGAACAGCGTACCAAGGAAATAGGTGTGCGGAAAGTATTGGGAGCATCTATTAGCCAACTATGGTTGTTGCTATCTAGAGACTTTATCACGCTTGTCGTTGTTGCCCTTTTAGTAGCGTCTCCAATTGCCTATTACGTGATGACACAATGGTTACAAAAATTTAGTTATAGAACCACTGTTGGTTGGGAGGTTATTGCTATTGCTTGTCTTGGTGCTTTAATTATTACGTTAATTACGGTGAGTTTTCAGGCTATAAAGGCGGCGATATCAAATCCTGTGAAATCATTACGCACAGAATAAATCGTAAAAGTAACCTGTACTGAATTGACATAAAACGCTTTTCAAACGTTGGAACGGTGTTATAATTAGCTAAAAAAAGATTTGAGCATAAGAAAAATGAGAAATAAATAATAGATACTATGAATCTCCTCTATTTTAAAATTGCTTTTAGGTACTTATTAAAAAATAAGCTGTATTCCTTTATTAATATTATTGGTCTTTCATTAGGTATTGCTACGTTTATAATTATTTCACTTTACGTTAGTTATGAGAAGAGCTATGATTCTTTTGTAGGCTCCGATACCGTCTATCGCGTCTATATGGACTATATAAAGGGCGATATATTTGAAGCCGGTGACGCACAGACCTATAATTTAACAGGTCCAACGCTTAACGAACAATTTCCAGAAGTTGTTGATAATGTTAGGCTTTATAGGTTAGACAAGGTCACATTTGTCAAAGGAGATAAAATTATTGAACAGCCTAATGGAGCATTAGTGGACGCTTCTTATTTCGATATTTTTGATACCCCTTTATTACAAGGTGATATAAGTAATTTTAAGAAGCCTAATACCGTAATTCTTTCCGAAAGTTTAGCTGAAAAATTATTTGGGGATTACGATCCTTTATTGAAAACCGTTTCTGTTTTTTATGGGTCAGATACGCTTTTGAAAGTGGTGGGTATATTTCCAGATATGCCCGAAACCACTCACATGAAGCTTAATTATTTAATATCTTTTGAGACGTTAGAAACTTGGGAGGCACTAAAAAGTCAAGCCAAGTTAAATTGGAATCAGAATAATTTCTTCACTTATATAAAAGTGAGTAAGCATACTAATTTTGAAGCATTACAAGATAAAATAACTAGCGCAGATTTTGAGAATGATCCAGATGAAAGACATAATATTGAGCGCATTACGGATATCCACTTATATTCCAATAAACCTTATGAAGCAGAGACAAATGGTAGCGGTAGTCGTGTAAAGTTTCTAACGATTATAGCCATTATTATTTTATTACTGTCTTGGCTAAATTATATTAATTTATCTACCGTAAAATCCTTAGAGCGTTCTCGAGAAGTAGGAATTAGGAAGGTAGCTGGTGCACAACGCTCACAATTAATTTTACAATCGCTTATAGAATCTATGTGTTTATTTCTATTAGCTCTTGTCACCGCAATTATATGGGTGATTGTTTTGTTACCTATTTTTAATGATTTTGTAGGAAAGTCTTTGATATTGGGAGTTTCCAATAGTAGAGCTTTACTGCCATTTGCAGGTTTAATGTTTTTGGGTAGTCTTTTAGCAGGCTTTTATCCCGCCGTTATTCTTAGTAATTTTTCACCAGTAAAAGCTTTAAAAGGAAAAATAGTAACCTCTTCAAGTAAATTGAACATCCGAAAGGGCTTAATTACAGTTCAGTTTTTTGCAACAATTATTTTAATTATCGGCACATTAGTGGTCTCTAAACAAAATAATTTTTTAAAAGAACAATCCATTGGAGCCGAACTCTCTCAAGTTTTAGCATTAAAGGGGGAAGTTTTGGAAACAATTCCAGACTCTACTTTAGCGGTTAAAATAAAGGTATTTGAAAATGAACTTAAAAACTTATCCTTTGTTAATGAAGTAGCCAGAACAGCAACTTACCCTGGAGATGGTTACGATAATTTATCATCGTCGGTAGGAATAGAATATCCAGACGGTACCCTCGATGAGCGACAAATATTTTACGGCTATGCAGCTAGACCCAATTATTTTAAGGTTGTGGATATTAAATTTGTAGCAGGTGAAGCATTTAAAGAGCGTACAGGAAAGCAATTGGAAAATATTGTAATTAATGAAAAATTTGCTCAGCAAATGGGTTATTCAAATCCTGAAGATATTATAAATCAACAGGTGAAATTTTGGGGTGAAACATGTACTATAACAGGGGTAATTAGGGATTATCATCATTTTGGTTTAAAATCTGAAGTACTGCCACTGATGATCTTTGAACATCAAACCTACGATAATGTGTTAGTAAAACTGAATACGTCATCGGGCACAGTAGCAGGTATGCAAACAAGTTTAGATGAAATTAAATCGCTGTATAAATCTATTTTTCCTAATAGTATTTTAAACTATTCTTTTTTAGATAAAAAGTTTGAAGCCCAATATGCCGAAGATCAAAAATTTGGAACTGCTTTTCAGATTTTCACAGCATTGGCGATTTTTATTGCAGCTTTAGGCTTATTTGGCCTAACCTCGTACATGTGCTTGCAACGCCGAAAAGAAATTGGTATCAGAAAAGTTACAGGAGCTAGTGTGTTTCAAATTTTAAAATTACTCAATAAAGATTTTGTGAAGTTGGTAGTCATCGCTTTCATCATTGCTATACCTGTGGGTTGGTATATTATGAAAACATGGCTTCAGGAATTTGCGTACAAAACCGATTTAAGTTGGTGGATATTTGCTTTATCTGCAATCATAGCCATACTAATTGCTCTCATTACAGTAAGTATTCAGTCTGTAAAAGCAGCTATCGCAAATCCTGTTAAATGTTTAAAAACGGAATAGTTATCATCATCAAATCAATTCACAGTCACTTTTATGTGCTTTCGTGAGCAAAAGGAAACGAACAATTATGATAAGAAATTATATCAAAATAGCATGGAGAAATATTGTGAAGCATAAGGTATTTTCTCTAATTAATATTATTGGATTAACCATAGGTTTAAGTGCGTCGTTTGTTATTGGCCTCATGATTTATTATGATTACACGTTTGATACGTTTCATAAAGATGGGGATCGTATCTATAGAATAGTTTCAGATTTCAGTGATCCTAAAGAAACGTACGGTAATTCTGGTGTTACATTAGCTTTGGAGGATGCGATTAAGGAAAATTCAAACTTCGAAACGGTCAGTGGGTTTTATATTGAGAGGCCAGCAAAAGTAGAAAATAAAGAAAATGGCTCTAAATTCAATTGGCCGAACTTTGTAATTTTCACTGGTTCAGAGTACTTCGATATTTTTAAATATAAATTTTTAGCAGGTAACAACGCGAATACCCTTAATATTCCAAATAATGTAATTCTTACGCAGAGTCGTGCAGCAGATTACTTTCCCAACACTGCGCCAATTAATATTATAGGTAAAACCTTAGTTTATAATGATTCTGTAAATGTTACCGTAACGGGAATTGTTGAAAATTTAAAACAAAGAACAGATTTCGTCTTTGAAGAATTTATATCTCAGCCCACAATTTTACAAACAAGATTACGAGAAGATTT
Source organism: Winogradskyella bathintestinalis (assembly GCF_030407435.1). Taxonomy (GTDB): domain Bacteria; phylum Bacteroidota; class Bacteroidia; order Flavobacteriales; family Flavobacteriaceae; genus Winogradskyella; species Winogradskyella bathintestinalis. The sequence goes on along the minus strand of NZ_JASDDK010000002.1, from coordinate 602,524 downwards.
TTTAAATAAAAATTGGGGAAACACAAACTCTGACTCTCAACTTTTTGTAAAGGTAACGGCATCTTCCAATCTAACCGCCATACAAAATCGTTTAGATGATTTAGCAAAGGAACATCGAGATGACAATGCTAAAAAATATGGTGAACATACACATTATAGATTACAGCCTCTCAGTGATATTCATTTTAATGAGGTGTATGGTATCTATGATTGGAGTAAAGGACAAGCTAGTAAACCGTTATTGCGAAACCTAGCGTTAGTTGCACTATTTTTATTATTGTTGGGGTGTATAAATTTTATCAATCTCAATACAGCACAAGCCTCGCAACGTGCTAAAGAAATTGGAATTCGGAAAACTTTAGGCAGTTCTAGAAAGCAGCTTATTGGTCAGTTTATGGGTGAAACTTTGATACTAGTTATAATTTCAGCTTTGTTGTCTTTAATATTATCAAAATGGTTAATGACAATTTTTTCAGATTTTGTACCCGAAGGTCTAGGTTTCGAACTTTTTAAATCGCCAATTATCATTGTTGGTATTGGAATTTTATTATTGATAGTGACCGTATTATCTGGTTTTTATCCCGCCTTAATATTGTCTAAATTCAATACCGTTTCAGTTTTGAAAAATCACTTAGCAATAGGTGAAAAGAAAATAAGGTTAAGAAAATTTTTAACCGTATTTCAGTTTTCTATTGCACAAGTTTTTATCATAGCAACCATACTGGTTGGTCAGCAAATTAATTACTTATTAACTAAAGATATGGGTTTTAAAACAGAGGCGATTGTCTCTGTGTTTAGTCCAAGAAGTGAGCGCGAAACTTCTAAAAAGCAACTCTATGCCGAAAAGTTACGTGCCATTCCAGAAATTAAACAGGTAAGTATTGGTGGTGTCGCACCTGCATCTTTAAATACCAATAGCACTACTATTACTTATACGGATGGTGAAAAAGAGGTCAATTCAGAACTACAATTTATTTTTGGGGACACGAAGTATTCAGAATTATTCGAATTAGATATTCTCGCTGGTCGTTCCATTCGAAATGATACGATTAAAGAATTGGTGATAAATGAAAAGTGTTTAAAAAATTTAGGATTTTCTAAACCAGATGACGCTATTGGAAAAACAGTGCAATTAAATAACGAAACGGTGCCAATTGTTGGAGTTATGGCTGACTTTTATCAACGCTCTTTAAAAACCGAAATTCAACCGATGGCATTGCGTGGCGATTGGTTTCGACCACGATTTAGTCAATTTCAAGCCTTGCATATTTCTTTTCAAAATGAATCTTCAAAAGGGTTAACAACAACACTTTCAAAAATTGAGAATGCTTATAAAACCGTTTATACAGAGACAGATGACTACCGGGTAGAATTCTTGGATAAAACCATTCAACAATTTTATAATAGAGAGGAAAAAGTATCTAAACTTTTAAATTGGGCAACAGGTCTGTCTATTGTTATTAGCTGTTTAGGTTTATTGGGTCTGGTAATTTATACTACCAACCGACGTGTTAAAGAAATTGGTGTTCGTAAAGTCTTGGGGGCATCAATATTAGAAATCAATACCTTACTATGTAAAGAATTTTTAATTCTGGTAGCCATTGCTTTTATAGTTGCGGCACCCATTGCTTATTATGGAGTTAATAATTGGTTACGAAATTTTGCTTACAAAACCACCATAAGTTTTTGGGTATTTTTATTAAGTGGAGGGGCTATGATATGCTTTGCATTAGTTATAATTAGTATAAAGACCTTGCAAGCGGCAAGTGCGAATCCGGTAGATTCATTACGCTCTGAGTAAATGTTTCCAACCCCAAAGCGGGGACAGAATTAAATGAATTATAGGATATCGTTAATTTGAGTCGTCAATACGTTATTCAGACCACCATTAGTTTTATGCTGAAATTGTTTCAGTAGGTAACCTGATTGACCTAATTAAAACTCTTTTTTCTAGTAGTATTAAACTGTTCGAATACGAACAAAAAGTGTATCGAAATCGAACAGTTTCATTTTGTAGTTTAGTTGTAAAGCGTTCATTAAAAGCAGTTTAAAATTTTGGCATTATCTTCTCTATAGAATTGGTAGTTGTGTTTAATTTGGAAATACGCAATAATTCAGTATTAAAAAAGACATATGATTTTCAATTATATCAAAATAGCATTCAGAACTTTATTGAAGAATAAAGGATACAGTTTTTTAAACATATTTGGTTTAGCTGTAGGTATTACTTGTGCAAGTTTAATTTTTCTTTGGGTAGAGGATGAGGTGAGTTATGATGCCAACTTTAAAAAGCAGGATCAAATTTATTATGTATCCACCCATCAAGAATATGATGGAGCGTGGAGAACATTTAGTTCTACACCTGGGCCTTTAGCTGAAGCGATGAAAACTGAAATTCCTGGCGTAGTTAAAGCTGCACGTACCAAACACAGAGATTTTTTGTTTTCGGTCGGTGATAACGCAATTAATAGATCTGGCCGCTATGTCGATAAAGATTTTATAGAAATTTTTAGTTTAAAATTTATTGAAGGAAGCGCAACAAATGCCTTTAATAATCCTAATGCTATAGTCATTACTCAAGAAATGGCAGAGGTGCTCTACGGATCTAATAGGGGAGTGGTTGGTAAAACTTTAAAGGTGAATGATAAGGATAGTTACATTATTACAGGTGTAATGGAAAATCTTCCAAACAATATTACATTTCCATTTCATTGGATAGCACCTTTTGAGCGTTATAGTAAACCTTACGATTGGATGGCAGAATACGGCAGTTTTTTTGCTGACACTTTTGTTGAATTGTCCCCAGAAGCTAATTTTAGTGCTGTAGACGGGCAAGTTCGTAATTTGCTTGAGAAAAAAACAAATGAAAGTGATGCGAAAGCATTTTTACATTCTATTAAAGATTGGCATTTAAGAGATCATTTTGAAAATGGTATACAAGTAGGAGGTCGTATTGATTCGGTTCGATTATTTACCATAATCGCTTTAATTATTTTACTCATCGCTTGCATCAATTTTATGAATTTATCGACAGCAAGAAGTGAAAAAAGAGCTAATGAAGTCGGTGTTAGAAAAGCAATGGGATCGGGGCGTTCTCGTTTAATTATTCAGTTTATTTCTGAGGCGTTGATATTGGCTTTTATAGCAGCTTTAGTTAGTGCGTTGTTACTTTTTCTTTTGTTACCACAATTTAATTTGCTAATTGATAAAAGTCTAACTTTAGGATTAACACAACCATTACATCTCGTCTTCTTATGTGGAATCACTATGGTCTGTGGTATTTTCGCAGGACTATATCCTGCATTTTATCTGTCTTCATTCAAACCAGTAGAAGTTCTAAAGGGCTTAAAAGTAACTCAAGGTTCGGCAACGTTCATTAGAAAAGGTTTGGTCGTTGGGCAATTCACCATTTCTATTGTATTTATTATTTGTACCATTTTGGTCTATCAACAAATACAATATGTAAAAAATAGAGATTTAGGGTACGATAAAGAGCAGTTAATTTCAATGAAAGTTAACGGCACTATAATAGAGAAATTCGATATAATTAAAGAAAATCTTGTTAACTCTAAAGCTATAGAAAGTGTGGGGTTAAATAACTCGGGCATTTTGGATGGTGGCAATAACGGCTCTGGTCTAAAATGGACCGGAGGTACAAACACCGAAGATGTGCTGATTTCCTATAGATATATAAGTTCTGATTTTTTGGAAACCGCAGGGATAAAGCTTGCGGAAGGGAGAGGGTTTAGTGAAAACAAAGCTAAGGACAGTTCTAGTGTTTTAATTACTGAGTCATTTTCAAAATTAATGGGAAGTGGTAGTGCTGTTGGTAAACAAATTAATAGACATGGGGATTTGTATACCGTTATAGGTGTGGTTCAAGATTTTTTATATGATGATATGTATGGAGCAAGCGATCCTGTATTATTCTTTAATTATCATGATGAAGCGAGTTTCATGTACCTTAAAACAAATCATCAAGTTGCGACTAACGAGGTATTACGTACGGTAAAGGGAATCATGAAAAAATACAATCCAGCCTATCCTTTTGAGTATTCTTTTGTTGATGATACTTTTAATGCCAAATTTAAAAGCGAACAACTTATGGGTAAGCTTTCGCAACTGTTCGCCTTGCTCGCGATTCTAATTTCATGTTTAGGGCTTTTTGGATTAGCGGCATATACAGCAGAACAACGCCGTAAAGAGATTGGTGTCCGTAAAGTGTTAGGAGCAAGTGTAACTGGTATTATAAGATTATTATCCAAAGACTTTTTGAAACTTGTAGGTGTTTCAATTTTAATCGCCATTCCAATAGCTTGGTATGCGATGGAAAATTGGCTTCAAGATTATGCGTATCGTATAGAAATTAGTTGGTGGATTTTTGCAGTAGCTGGCATTGTAGCCTTGTTAATTGCTATGGTTACTGTCAGTTTTCAAGCGATTAAGGCAGCAATCGCAAATCCTGTAGATAGTTTAAAAACCGAATAATATTTTCAGAATTATGTTACGTAATTATATAAAATTAGCCTGGAGAAATTTAAAGTCTAATCGTCTGTTCTCCATAGTCAATATTCTAGGGTTATCTATTGGTTTAGCCACAACTATAATACTGTTTTTATTCATTTTGAACGAGCGTAGTTTCGATAAAATGTACGCTAATAAAGATCGTATATATAGAGTGCTTTTAAACACCACTAGAGATGATATAGAAACTTGGGCAAGTGCACCCTCTGCACTTGGGCCAGAATTAAAAGCAAATATACCAGACATTGAAAATACTGGAAGACTTTTACAGCATGATTTTGGGGGTTCAGCATTCATAAAAGCGGGTAATGATGTATTTGCAGAGACAAGGTTATTTTGGATTGATGCCTCAATATTTGAAATGTTTGATGTTGAAATCATAAATGGTACTGGAGCCGAAGTTCTCAATAACCCTAATACGGTTTTATTGTCCCAAACCACATCGATGCGTTATTTTGGAGACAAAAACCCAATAGGAAAAACGTTAACCATTGATAATAACGAGACCTATGAAGTTAAAGGAGTCTTTAAAGATTTTCCAGAAAATAGCTCTCTGAATTTTAATGTGGTTGCTCCATTTATTATGCAATATTCAGCTAAAAATCCAACTTGGAACAATGCAAGTTTCGAGACCTTTATTCTGTTGAACTCAAGTAACCCAGATGTAGACAATATTGAATCTAAAATTCAGAATTTATTAGATGCGAAGGTTGAAAAAGATGAGCAATGGTATAAGTTTTCAATTCAACCTTTAGAGCGCATACACCTGTATTCTTCAACATATACTGACAGTTATTTGAATACAAACGGTGATATAAATCAAATTCATAATTTAACGGCTTTAGCAATTTTAATTCTAGTTATTGCTTGTATTAATTATATGAATTTAATTACAGCACGGTCACAGAAACGAGCAACAGATGTAGGTATAAATAAAACATTAGGAGCGTCAGTAAGGCAAGTTGTCGCAAGATTCTATGTCGAAACTGGCTTAATTACACTTATCGCCATGAGCTTAGGTATTGTATTTGCCGCATTGGCATTGCCTATATTTAACGACATTACCGGCCAGCAATTAGATATTTCTTCGTTGCTTTCATTTCACATTCTAGGTTTGTTAGTTTTAATTTGGTTAGTAACTACGTTAATCTCTGGTTCATATCCGGCCTTATATCTGTCTCGTTTTTCTGCTAAGGAAGTTCTACAACCATCTAAAAGTAAAGGAGGAATGACAAGTGTGATAAGAAAAAGTTTAGTCGTCGTTCAATTTTCGGCTTCTGTGATTTTAATTATCGGAGTTATGGTCATCCAACAACAATTAGAATTTATCCAAAACAAAAGCTTGGGTTATAACCCTGAGAACGTAATTGCCATTTCAACGGCGGGATTAAAGAATGGTCAAGAAAATAGGGCATTAGTAAATGCTTTTGAGAAATTACCAAATGTCTCTAAGGTTGTTATGGCTCAAGGTTACCCAGGAATGGATGTTAGTGGTCGTAGTTTAAGTAAGCCATACAGCGATGTGAGTATGAGTATACAGACCAATACCGCAGATCGGGACATTGTAGACGTGTTGCAACTTAAATTAATAGCGGGTCAGTTATTGCCAGAAAACAAACAACGAGGCGATACATTGGTTGAAGTGATTGTAAATAAAACTACAGTAGATTTTTTAGGTCTATCACCATATGAGGCTATTGGTGAAAAAGTAACGATGCAACTTGGTAATAATGCTTATATCTATGGTGTTGTAGATGATTTTAATTTTGCGTCCTTACATAGCCCAATTGGTGCTTATGCGTTTCATAATTCCATTCGTGAGCCGGCATCATATTTACTCGTAAGATTTAAAAATGATGTGTTAACGGAAACAATTTTAAATTTTGAAACGACGTTTAAAAATGTAGCACCCAATTCCGCTTTCGAATATACTTTTTTGGATAAAAAACTCGAGTTGCTTTACGAAAAAGAGCAACGCACCGCAAACATAGGATTACTATTTTCAATATTAGCCATTATAGTAGCCTGCCTTGGACTATTTGGCTTAGCAGCGTTTATGGCAGAACAACGACATAAGGAAATAGGCATTAGAAAAGTCTTTGGTGCGAGTGTGCCAAAAATAGTACAATTGCTGTCCATGGACTTTTTAAAATTAGTCTTAGTCTCATTAGTAATTAGTTTTCCCTTGGCATTATATGTTATGAATAATTGGCTGCAAGATTTTGCATATCGCATAGAAATAAGTTGGACGGTATTTTTATTTGCTGGTGTATTAGCGTTTTTAATCACCTTTGTTACGGTGGGATATCAAGCCATGAAAGCTGCTTTAACTAATCCTATAAATAGCTTAAGAAAAGAGTAGTAAAATAAAAAAAAGACATGAGAAATTATAAATATATTCTAATATTAATGGTGATTGGTATAAACCAAAACATCGGAGCTCAAACCAAAAGAGTTGTCGAAAATTTTAATAAAGTTATTATCAGTCCGCATATAGAAACCACTTTTATACAAGGCGATGAAACATCGGTTACTATTTTAAATAGTACCGAACCAGACGATAAAATTAACGTTGAGGTGAGTGGAGAAACACTTCGCGTTTACTTAGACGATGCCAAAGAAACCACTAAACATCAAAAAATTGAAGTTGATGGTATTAAAAGAAATGTGCCAATTTACAACGGAAAAGTGTTAACTATTGTAATCACTTATAAAACAATTAATAATCTTTCATTACGAGGTGAACAGCGGACTGTTTGCGAAAATTTAATTGCAGTTGAGAAGTTTAAGCTAAAAATCTATGGAGAGTCCCAAGTTACTTTTAATGATATAAATTTTAAGGAATTTGATGTAGATGTGTATGGTGAAAGTGAATTGATCATTATAAAAGGTAAAACAAACCACCAGAATATTACAGCGTATGGGGAAGGTAAAATTAATCTTGTTGAGGTCGAAAACAAAGAATCCAAACTTAAGGCTTATGGTGAAGCCGTTTTTACTATAAATACATCAGAGCAAATAAAATTTACAGCTTATGGTGAAGCAGAGTTGCACTATAAAGGCAGTGCAACTGTGAAAACGGGATTGAGCTTTGGAGATTCCACTATAAGCCGAATAGAATAGATATCACTATCATAAAATAAGATGTTATGCGTACTTAGATGCGTTTTAAATAAAATTAATTAAAAAATGAAAAACAAGTTGTTAAGCATAAACGAAGCCTCAAGAACCGTTAATTCTGGAAGTAACAAAGTTACATTACTCGATAATATTAATTTAACTGTAGAAGAGGGTGAATTTATTTCACTTATGGGACCATCGGGATCTGGAAAATCTACCTTATTAAATTGTATAGGAATGTTAGATAGTTTTACCGATGGCGGATATGTGTTTTTAGGTGAACCAGTACATCGCATGAAGGAGAAAAACCGTTCCAAACTCTATAAGGAATACATCGGTTTTGTATTTCAAGCTTATCATTTAATTGATGAACTCACGGTTTACGAAAATATCGAAACACCACTGCTTTACAAAAATGTAAAATCGTCCGAAAGAAAAGCCATGGTAGCCGATATGTTAGATCGTTTTAATATTGTTGGAAAAAAAGATTTGTTTCCGGTGCAATTGAGCGGTGGGCAACAACAATTGGTTGGTGTAGCTAGAGCTTTAATCGGAAAACCAAAATTAATCTTAGCCGATGAACCGACAGGAAATCTAAACTCAAAGCAAAGTGAAGAAATCATGGAGCTTTTTTCAGATTTGAATAAGGCAGGTGGGACCATAATCCAAGCGACACATTCTGAAGAAAATGCCTCTTATGGTTCACGAATTATTAATCTTCTGGATGGCAAAATAGTTTCAGAATAAGAAAAAAAATTATGATTTATAAACTGATATTACTAATCATCCTATCACTGATTAATTGGGCGGGTTTTGCTCAAAACAGAATCAATAAGAGCTATACTTTACAAGAATGCATTTCTATTGCTTTAGAAAATAATCTCAATTTGCAATCAACCAAACTATCGGCAAGTTCGGCTAAAGTAGATTATCAACAATCTAAAGCTAACTTACTACCTAGTATTAATGGTGATTTTAACTTGGGCGTTAATGACGGTAGAAGTATCGATCCTTTTACCAATAATTATATCAATCAGGAATTGACATTTTCTAATATGGGATTGAGTTTAGATTTGACCATTTTCAACGGATTTCGATTATTAAATTCAGCGAAACAAAATCGTTTGAATAAAAAAGCTTCAGAAATGGAAATTGAAGCCGCGCAACAAGATTTAATACTTAATGTGACACTAGCTTATCTTCAAGTATTGAATGCAAAAGACCTTTTAGCATTGGCAAAAGCACGTTTGGAAACTACCAACGCTCAAGTCGAAATTCAAGAAGATTTCTACGAAAATGAATCAGGAAACCCTGCAGATTATGCAGATATTTTAGGGCAAGTCGCTAGTGATGAAACCAGTGTTTTAGTATCTGAAACCAGTTTGAACAATGCTAAGTTAAGCTTGTTACAACTGTTAAATTTAGAGGAAAATGTTGTAATAGATCCGAAAACATTGATTCTAGATTTTGAAAAATATAATTTATCAGCCGATGAAGTATTTGTTGAAGCAGTACAAAACTTAGCGATCTTTAAAGCGCAAGCTATACGAATTGATGCTGCTGAAAAAGGAGTGAGTGTTGCAAAATCACAATTTACACCAGCCATATCTATATTCGGGGGTTTAAACACTAACTATTCTAGCGCTGCAGAATTATTCACATCAAACGGAACAAATTTTGTAGAAACAGGAGATTTTGTAACTATAGATGGACAAGATTTACCGATTATAACAGAGGAAACAGCATTTTCATCTGGCGATATTAGCTATACCGATCAATTAGATAATAATCTAAACACCGTTGTAGGTATTGCTGTTAATGTTCCGATTTTCAATGGTTTTAGAGCCAAAAATAACGTCGCACTCGAAAAAATAAAAGTAAAGGAATCTGTTTTAGAATTAGAGCGCACACATTTAGAAATTAGAAATGCGATTGCCCAAGTTCACTTTGATATGGAAGCCGTTTATAAACGTCACCATAGTTTAGAAAAACAGGTAAAAGCCTACGAAGAATCATATCGTATCAACGACATAAGGTTTAAAAATGGTGTTTCTAATTTCTTGAACTATATCACCAGTAAAAATAATCTAGATAATGCTAAAGTAAATTTAGCTAATGCAAAGTACGAATATTTACTACGAGTAAAAGTTTTGGATTATTATAGAGGAACTAATTTATGATAATAACATTGTGCTGAAATAGATACATTTAATAGCTTTTGAGTTAATCCTTGTCTTAATAAAGTAGTTATTTTATATGTTCTTAATTAGGCAAAATGATGTATTACCGTAGAAAACATGGAAGAGGCTTTCGCTATGTCGATGACTCTAATCAAACCATAAAAGACAAAAAATTAAAATTGTGGTTTAAATCTCTAGTTATTCCACCAGCGTGGACCGATGTAGAGATTAGTGCCAAAAAAAATGCTAAAATATTAGTGGTAGGTCGTGATGATAAAAATCGCAAACAGTATATCTATAACCCTAAATTTAGAGAAAAGCAGAATCAAGAAAAATTTGACCGCATTGTTAAATTTGCCGATAATATAGAACATATGAGGCGAGTTACAGGGCAACACCTTAGAAAACGAAAATTATCTAAAGAGAAAGTATTGGCCTGTATGGTACGTCTTTTAGAGGCGGCTTATTTTCGGCCAGGTAATGACTATTACGCTAAAGAGAATAGTAGTTATGGCCTAACCACAATGAGAAGTAAACATTTGCAGATTGAAGGTGAGGAACTCGTATTTAGTTACAAGGGAAAATCTGGAAAGGCACAAGAGCGTCATATTGTTGATAAGAAGTTAGCCAAAATAGTAAAGGAAATAGATGATTTGCCTGGTTATGAAATATTTAAGTTTATAGATGAAGCAGGAGTAAAGCATGATGTGAAAAGTGATCATCTTAATAACTACATTAAAGAAATTATGGGAGAAGAATTTTCTACCAAGGATTTTAGAACATGGGCAGGAACTGTAATTGCAGCGTTGGCATTAGACGAAATTGGTTTGTCTAAAGAACAAGATCAAAAAGAATTAGATAATAATATTCGTGAGGCCGTAATTAAGGTGAGCGAAAGACTAGGAAATACTCCATCGGTTGCCCGTAGTTCTTACATTGATCCGCGCGTAATAGATGAATATATAGATGGCAAAACCATTAATTATTTTCAAAAGGAGATTTCACGACTTTTAAAGGTGAATGAAAATCTTTCGCGAGAAGAAATTGGTGTGTTGTGTATGCTAAAAAAGAAATTGAATTAGATGAAAGGAAACCTTATTTTTCAAAAGTTTTCATAATTCGTTTTGCTGAAAATCCATGTATTAAAATGGAAATTAAAATGACTAACGCCACGATTGAAAAAATGTGGTTTAAATCATTAAACTGTCCATGCTTAATGGCGTAAGTGAGATAAAAAACAGAGCCGATACCTCTAATTCCCAAAAATGATATAGCTAATCGTTTTCCTTTATCCAGTCCTGTTCTTTTCAAGCTGATGTATCCTAATAGAGGTCTAGCAATTAGAACCAAAAAACAGGCAAAGATAAATGTCGGCAAGGTTATAAAATTTAATATTCCAGCCATAACGGAGCCACCGAAGAAAATCATCCAAAACGTAATTAAAAATTTCTCCGTATTGGTTATAAAATCTAAATTTGGATCACTTTCTGTTTTTATATCTTTAGTATGTTTATGGTAATTGGCAAATAGACCAGTAAAAAATACACTCAAAAAGCCATACGAATTGAGCATTTCAGCTAATCCGTAAGAGATAAATGTTAAAGAAAGTGCCACAAAAGCTTGATGTATTTTACGCTCATAATTATTTGATAATTTTTTGGTAAAATAGCTATAACAAAACCCTATGACCGCTCCAATTAAAGTCCCGATAGCTACTTTATAGAGTACATAATAACTTAGCCATTCTTTCCATTCCTCAACTCCTAATGCATTTTGCTTAGACCATAAAATTGCTAAAAACACGAAAGGAAATGCCAAGCCGTCATTCAATCCGGCCTCAGCAGTTAAATTATACTGAATGCCAACATTCTTAGATTCGACGGACTGCTTTTTGTTCAGTTGAATTTCAGACGCTAAAGCAGGATCTGTAGGTGCCAAAACTGCAGCGAGAAGTAAAGAAATTGGACCGTTAAAATTTAATAAGTAATGGGATATTAAGAAAACAACCCCCATAAATAAAGGCATCGTTATACTTAATAATCGAATTGGATTCTGCCACTCTTTCCAAGAGTAGTTAAGCCCAATTTTTAAGCCAGCCACCATAAGGCTAATGATAACCACTAATTCTGAGAACCGTAAGGTTAAATCAATTTCCCATACCGGATTAGGCCACGGCAATGGCATATTAATATAATAGAGAAAGGCACCAAAAATTAATAATGGTATTGTAAAACTGAATTTAAATTTCTTTATTAGAATAGGTAAAAAACTCGCTAGAAGTGAGGTTATACCTAATATTAATAGTACAATATAGTATCTATTCACAGTGCCTTTTTAAGTATTAAAAATCTATGCTGGTACTTTAGCTGCTATTGGCATCCGTTCCCAATTGCGATGTTTAGCTATGGCATCAATAAATGCTTCAGGCTTCGCATTAATAAAGATGGCTTTATCATCCTTATAATCGCCCACAAAGGTGTCATCAATTAAATGTTCACCTTCATTAGCTACAGCTATGGCTTTGCAGTGCTTAAAAGCTTCATTAATAAACTTTTTATACTTAGGTTCATCTTTCAACTTATCAATTGATTGCTGCCCACCAGGTATATAAATAGCATCAAATAAAACACTTTCTGTAGTCATAATAGAAGCATCGACATCGTGATCCATATTTTCATCACATTTAACGGTGCCTCCGTGTGGTGCAATTAATTTTACCATAGCATCCCCGGCTTCTAACGCTTTTTTCATTGATTTATAATCGCTCATCGAGAACCCTTCCGCCACTAGCACGGCAATTTGCCTTGTTGCGATAGAATCAAATTTTGTGTGCGCCTGACTTAAAGCATTGTCACGTTCTAAATAATTTTTCTTTTTTGGTGGTTGCTGTTTACCAGAATTATCGTCAGCACCGATGGCTTGGTTAACCGGTTGCTCAATATTTTCAGGAACATTAAGACCTAAACCTTTGGCGACTTTCTTGGCTAAATCACTATCAATTTGAGCAATTTGATACAACATGCGCTCTTTAATGGATTTGTGGGTACATTTTCCTAACTCAAAAGTATAGGCATCTGCAACGTGTTCTTTCTCCCAGTCAGCCAGACTTCTGTAAAATAATGCAGGTTGCGAATAGTGATCACTAAAGCTCTCGCTACGTGTTCTTATTTTTTTGGCATCAATGCGCTCTTCATAAGAATGAAAGGCTCCTTCAGACATTTTAGCTAAATGAGGACAACCGCCACCCAAAGAATTTGGAAAATAAGCAGTTTGTCCTTTAGGAATATCCATTTGCATATGTCCGTCACGCTGATTATTATGTGTATTAGTAATTGGACGATTGATTGGGATTTGATGAAAATTAGGACTACCTAATCTTGATAATTGAGTATCACGATACGAAAATAATCGACCTTGCAACAATGGATCGTTTGTAAAATCAATACCAGGAACAATATGTCCCGGCAAAAATGCAACTTGCTCAGTTTCTGCAAAGAAATTTTCTGGATTTTTATTTAACGTCATTTTACCAATAATCTCTACAGGAACCATTTCTTCAGGAATTAGTTTAGTAGGATCTAATAAATCGAAATCAAATTTATGTTCATCTTCTTCTGCTACGACCTGAATGCCTAATTCCCACTCTGGAAACTGACCAGCTTCAATTGCTTCCCATAAATCACGTCGATGAAAATCGGCATCTGCACCATTAATTTTTACGGCTTCATCCCAAGTCACTGAATGTGCTCCTAATTTAGGTTTCCAATGGAATTTCACAAAATGCGATTCATTTTTAGAATTAATTAATCTAAATGTATGAATACCAAAACCTTCCATCATACGTAAACTGCGAGGTATGGCTCTGTCGCTCATGGCCCAGATATGATTATGAAGTGTTTCTGTGGTTCGGGAAATAAAATCGTAGAATGTATCGTGAGCCGAAGCCGCTTGAGGAATTTCATTATTAGGTTCTGGCTTAACCGCATGGATTAAATCTGGAAACTTCATAGCATCTTGAATGAAAAAAATAGGCATATTATTGCCCACCAAATCCCATGTGCCTTCTTCTGTATAAAATTTTACGGCGAAACCACGAACATCCCTGGCTAGATCTGGCGAACCCTTTGAGCCAGCAACCGTGGAAAATCTAGCAAATACAGGTGTCTTTCTATTGGTATCTGTAAAAATACCGGCTTTACTATATTTTTCAATACTGTCATACAATTCAAAATAGCCATGTGCTGCGCTTCCTCTGGCATGAACAATGCGTTCTGGAATACGTTCGTGATCAAAGTGGGTGATTTTTTCCCTCAACAAAAAGTCTTCTAATAGGGTAGATCCTCGTTCTCCCGATTTTAGGGAATTGTTGGTGTCATTGATTTTTAAACCTTGGTTAGTGGTCATTACCTTGTCTTTAGCATCTTTTTCAAATTGCTTAAGGTCTTTCGTTTTCTTACTTTCTGAATTGTTCTTTTTTGCCATGGTTAATAATTATGAAGTTGAAATTGACTTTTCAAAATTGAAAATTTTGATCACTAAATTCTTAATATTTAATGATATACTTTAGCACAAATACTTTTAATTATAACTGTATCGCTAAACTAAGTCTGAAATGTTTTCATTAATTTTAGTTGTTTTCTAATTTATAAAGGGCATTCTTAGAAGAAAAATTCAGTAAAAATGATTCTTCTTAAGGTGTTGAAATGTTTTTCTCAATATCTGAATTTAAGAAACTTAAGAAACGTTAAAAACCAATTCAATTGAATTGGTTTTTAACGTTTCTATGTGCATTTAACTATTCTTCTTCAGAATTACCATCGGGAATCATTTCGATATTTCGTTGCATCTTATCCATAGAATCCGCGATTTTATTTTTTTCTGAATCTGAAAGTTCATTAATTTTAGTCGTCTTTTTTAGATTTCCTTTTCCATCGGTCTCCAAATTAACATCTTTAGTTTGTTTATTGAAATTTGATGATTTTCTATAATTATCTTGAAAATCAGCATGTTTTTTTTCGTTACTCATAATTTTAAGTTTTTAGTTCTACAATAAGGCACCTTTAGAATTTACAAATGATATAAAAACAATACTTTATAAATTACTCCGTCTATATTCTAAATCGATTGGTGAAAGAATTATGAGAATTAATTATCTTTCTTTGATTTTCTCACCTTACGATCATCATCATCTTTTTTACCGTATTGATTGTAATGCTCTGTTTTCTGAGCACCCTTCTCGTCGGTAGCATTTTGATAAAGCGTCTTTTCATGATCTGTTTTCGGATTTTCTCTATCTTTTGACATCTTTTGAATTTTTTGGTTAAACTTATTTGGCTTTTTTGTTCAATCGGTTCTGCGCAAGTTTATCTAACTTGTTATCTGCATCATATTCTTCATCTAAGGTTTTCTGCAATTTTGAAGCGATATCATCATATCCTAGTTCTTTGGCAAACCTAACCGCCGTTCCGTAACCTGAAATTTCATAATGTTCTACACGTTGCGCTTCTGCGATTAAGCCAACATTCATTATGTCGTCATTATCGGCTTCTTTAATAAAACCTTCAGCCTCCTTAATGAGTCCTTCCATAGCTTTACATTTTTCACCGCCTGGCTTAATATCTAATTTCTCGCAAATTTCTTCTAATCGTGATTTATGTTCTTTGGTTTCTTTTAGATGGTCTTCAAACGATTTTTTCAAATCAGAATCAGATGCATTTTTAACCATTTTAGGAAGTGCCTCAACAAGTTGGCTTTCTGCGCTATATAAATCTTTTAATTGGTGTTCGAATAATGATTTTAAGTCTTTCATATTTTTTTTGGATTTTAATTAATTACTAATTGTAACTAAAAATAACTATTGAAAAGCGTTCTTAATATCGCAAAGACAATTTAAATTGACTCAAACCATTTTTAATTTGTAGATTTTAATGAGAGTAATATAGAATAGATAATTTGACCTAAGAATGGATTATAAAGGTAGATTCGAATATTATTAACAATTAATGTTGGGCATTATAGGTTTCATATTAAGCGTTAATTATAAAATGAATGGGTTTAAATGAGCCTCCATTACTATCCTCAGCAGAGCAAGCAGTGAGACAAACTAATAAATCCATTTGAGCCAAAAATTTTATAGAATCACCCGGTTTTGAAGTCGGAGGTAAAACGGAGAGTTTCCCATCTTTATCGAACTGTACATTCATAAAAATATTGAATGCCGTAGGGATATCGTCTATAGACAATCCAAACGGTTCTAAGTTGGTATATAAATTTTCTAAACAGCTTGGGTGGTAACCTTCGTAATTGTACATAATTTTAAAGGTCTCTTTGCTGCAGGGAGCTAACAAAAAGTCATTTCTGCCATTAGTGTCTTCAATAATCTTAACCATCTGATTAGAACGATTGCTCCATAGATGATTTCCTTTGGTTAATAATATGGATTCTTCAAAATCTAAAGATTTACCCGAGGACAATTTTTCATTAAAATCCTTACGGTTAAAAAGCACCATATCGCTTACTTGTTGTCCTAATGGATCAATAACGGTTAAGGTGTCTCCTTTTTTGAGCTCAAATGCTTTACCGCTTTGTGTATCTATAACATGTTTTGTTTTCATGGATGTTAAGATTTAGAGTGAAAAGGACATTTCCACTGGTTGTCTAAATTTCTGCCACTATACTGTTTAACTTCAGAATCTTTTCTGAAATCTTTAAGCATAGGGTTAATATGACCTTGCAGTTTTTTATCGCGTTTACGGATTCTCTTTTTAACTTTTTTATAGGTTCCCATTTCCCGTAGTTTCTCAAATTGCCAATGTAAATTAAAAACAATAGTGGTATATGGACTTTGACGTGCTATTCTAGAGCTGTTAGGATGTAGACCAACAATATAAAAGGCTTTTCCTTTTAGGCTGAAGCTAAAATTAGAATCTTCTGGATTTTTGCTCACAGTTGTATCCCATTCGGAATCATCCATGTCGTGCAGTCGTTGAAGCGCTTTCCATAGTGCTTTTTCAAAATCAATTTCAGTTTCAAAATGATTATTAGGAAAAACAGCCAGTAGGGACTCAAATTCGTTAGATTCAAAATCGTATTGATCTAAAAAGGAAGCGATGTCGTTTAAAAGTAATTTTAAAGATTCTACATCCGTAATGGAATCATAAGTTTTTAAATGATAATTGTCCGTCATAAATAGCGTCTTAGCCATTATGCAAGGATGTTTCGCTTCTAAAATAAAATTCTTGTACGCTGTTTCTACGTCGCTAGTTATGTTGCTTGTACTCATATCGTGTGTATATATAAAGAAGTTTTTATCTCTAACTCTACGAAATTACAAGCTAAAGGAGGGATTTATTAACTCTATTAAATTTTCATTTATCGCTTTTGGTATAATTTTCATGTTCTGATATCTAATTATTTAAATAGGTTAATAATTGGGGCATAAGCACTAATCGAAGCTTTGATAAAGCTCTATTTTTATCCTATTAAATTTTTTTGATATGACTTTACAAGATTCAATTTGGTTAGTATTATCCGTATTAGGTATTTTTTCTATTATTATAATAATAACGCGCGTATTTGGTTTGAGAACTTTCGCTAAAATGTCGAGTTTTGATTTTGCATCTACAATTGCCGTAGGCTCTGTTTTAGCGTCTATAATTCTTAATACTGATTATACTTTATTAAAAGGTGCGATAACCCTCACAGCGATTATAGGGTTTCAAACCTTGTTTTCATTCTTAGTGCGAAAAAATGAATTTATTAAATCATTATTCACCAATAAACCACAAATTATTATGTGGAATGGTAAGATATTATACGATAGACTTAAAAAATGCAATGTTGGTGAAGATGATCTTATAGCCAAATTAAGAGAGGCGAATGTTCATCATTTTGATGAGGTCAAAGCTGTGATTTTTGAAAGTACGGGAGACGTTTCTGTAATTCATAATAATGAGAATAAAGGTATAATGCCGCAATTACTTAAAGATATTAATACACAACACATAAAACAGTAATGCTAGATTTTCTAAAAAATAATAAAAATGCTATTTATGGTGGAGCATTAGCAACGTTATTTACAGGGTTGGGAATTTTCCTATTGGGAAATGTTTCTGGCTATGAGGCAAAGCACTTATTGAAAGAATCTTTAGAAGGTTTAAATATGTTGTGTAATACTATAGTACTTGCTTCTGCTACAATTTTGGCTTTATTATTAACGTTATTAAGTGTGAGTTCTAGTTCACAAAATACCATTAAAAAAAGACACTATTATCAGGTATTGAGTATTGCCAAATTCGATGTCATTCTTTTTATTTCTGCATTAATAATTTTTCAATTTTTTAATATACCAATTACAGAATCGGATAACGTTCCGACATCATGGTACGATATGATTTATTGGGTGACTTTAGCATCGACCTCCGTAATTAGCGGAATGATGATTGGTGTAATTTTAATGCTCTATAATGCCGTGACTAATCTTATAGCAATCATAGGCTTAGATGAGGACCATCCCATGCTTTCTAATGAGGAGGCTGACGAGAAGATTGAAGAACAGAAAGACGAAATGAATGAAGAAATGAACGATGAAAATTAATCTTTTGGCTGTGTTATAATAATATAAAGCATAATTCCATTTAAAAGAAAAGAGATGCCATTGGTGATAATTATGGGCCAATCTTGCTTCATTATACCGTAAACGGTCCAGAGCCCTACGCCAATGCAGAGTATTACAAACATATAAGGGCTTACATCTTTAACCTTTTTTGTTTTAATAGCTTTAATAATTTGAGGTAATACCCCAAGTGTTGTGAATATACCAGCTGCTATACCAATAATTTCTTCTAAATTCATTTCTAAATTTAAGCAGAGTCCACTTCATCGAATAACAATATAGCTATTTTCTTTAACTGAAAAACTACCTGTCATTAAGATCCTTGAAGACGCTAGGACTGATATGGTATTTTTCTTTAAAAATTTTTGAAAAGTAACTCAAGCTTTTTAGGCCAATCCTTGAGACGGTTTCCGAAACATTGATATCTTCATTTTGAAGGATTTGATAGGCGGTTTCTAATCTTACATTAATTACAAATTCATTGACTGTAAAATTATAAAGATGTTTGAAACCTGTCTGTAGTTTGTTGGGATTTAATCCTGAAGCTCGTGATAACGCAGATATCGACAAATCTTCATCTAAATTTTGTGAGATGTAAGAAGTTGTTTTTTCTATACGCTTTATTTCATTAATTCTTAAAATTGTTTTGTTAGACTCATTTAATTGGTCGTCCTCAAATTGCAATAATTGATTCACAAATATTTGCAATCCTATACTTTCTAAATAGAATTTTCGGACTAATTTCAGATTTTCGTATTGGGATATGTTCGTTAGTAGCGTTTTGAATTCAATACCATAAAATCCATCATGATAAAATGTATTTTCAGCAAGAACATCTTGGTACAATTTCCTTAAATCCTCAGTCACGCCCGTCATCTCACAAATTGTACTTTTCAGAAATATTTCTCTATTAATCTCTAAACTGACAATATCGGTTTTTACATTTTTTTTGAACGAAAGGATGTGTCCATTAGTTGTATTGCTTGCCACAATAGCACACTTATATTGTGCAATTTCATGAGTGTCTTTTTCATCGGCAAAACGGTGATATACGGGGCCGTTAACTGAATAAATGTATTTGATAGGATGAATTTGGTCGACGGTAAAGTCAATCCTAATATCTTCATAAAATTCACATTGGTAGATTATTATGCCCAAGCCGTTGTCAAAATTAATACCTCTTATTTGGCCTTTTCCTATCGTATGAGGTAATTCTAAATAATATTCACTGCAACTTTCGTGATAGTCCACATTAAAACATTGAGCAATGCTTATAATAACTTCTTTAAGAGGTATGGAACTTACTTTACAAATTTTCATTAAATGGTATCGAAATTGGGGGTTGCCTATAGGGTTGTGCTCAATTTACGAATTAAATAAGGTAATTACAGTTGTACAATCTAAAATTTATGACATTACAGTTTAAATAAGTAATTTAATTAGGATTTAAAACCTGAGTGTGTCGTGGTAATAACGGATAGTTCGAAGAGATAAGAATCAACAATTAAAATATGAGATGAGTTAAAATTAAATGTATTAAAGAACACCATTGAGCGCTTAAAATTTTACCTTTTGCATAGTATAAATCTAAAAACTTTGAACAATGAATAAATTAGGAAAAATACTTGTGGTAGCTGCTGCAACTTCAGGGATAGCTTATATAACTAGAAAATGGTGGAATATTCCAAGTGAAAAATTAAAAAGTTCGGATCATACTTCTCGGATAAAAACATCTAAGTCAAACACCCAAAAACCGTCTAATGCGAATAGGGATTTGAACGATAATTCAGATTCTGATGAAAGAACGCAACGGATGTATAATGACTTAGGAATGACAGAAGAGCAAAGAAAACGCTATGTTGCGGATTATCGCGCTGTTGTTGATGATTGGAAGAATAAAAATCCGAACCAAGATATGGATGAGCAAATTATGGAAGAGCAACACAGTGCGACCTTAAACGCTGTATTGAATGAAGCACAATATGCCATGTACCGTGATTGGTCTAAGCAAAATCCGAACTAATTCTATAGAGACGGGTTTTAAGCCATCAGAATTTTTGATCAATTATCAGGATGTGTTGAGTTAAACTTGAATTACAAGATTTATCTTTGCACATCTTTTAGTAACCAATCATCAATAGAATCGTTATTTTTATTATGTAGAACTACCATATTGCCTGTAGTTTCGAATATCACGGCCTTTACTTCCGAAAGTTTTACAACATTAGCCTCTCGTAATTTTGACCGTAAATCACCTTCGGTGACTCTAACAGCTTTCAGGTTTTCCGTTAAAATAACTTCACCATCCATTAAAAGCGTAGGCTGATTGTCTATCACTTTTCTAAACCATTTGAAACGTCGAAAATAAGCAGCGATAAGTTGAAGGGCATAAATCATAACTAATCCCAAAGCTCCTTCTAAAAAACTTACTGCGTCTGCTAAAATTGTGGTTGCAGTAATGGAACCTACAGCAACGGTCATTGCAAAATCGAAACTCGACATTTTAGAAAAACTCCGTTTTCCAAAAATACGTGTGTAAATTATTATTGCGGAATAAATACCAATACTGGTTAGTACTATTGTAATTAATGATTGCGCGGAATAATCAAACAAACTACTAGGTTGATTGTTAGAATTTTGTGCAAATAGTAATAGCTGTAATGCATAAATAGTGCTCATAGTATTATCTTTTTATGATTAAACGGTCATTGTTATTCTTTAAAATATAGTTAAAATCTTAAAATTTTAATAATTTTTTTATCACGATTGAATTAATTCTTATCTTAATAATAGTAGATTTAATTTAATAAAAACTAACAGTTATGAGTTCAAAATCAAATGATAGTAAAGACAAGGCTAGAGAGATTCCAGATTCTAGTACTAAAAAATCCAGAGAGAGTAAAAGTGTCCATAGTCCATTAGATAATTCTCAAGAAGATGGGTGGAAACCTAAAGCCAACAGTGAAGAAGAATAACAATAATTTAAAGTGCCAAGTTCTAATTAGGAACTTGGCATTTTTTTTGGCTTATAAATTTACCCGCCGATAATTTCTCCACCATTAACATGAATAAATTGACCTGTAATATAGCTACTGTCTTTACAAGCTAAAAATACATAAGCAGGCGCAACCTCACTGGGTTGGCCAGCTCGGCCTAACGGAGTGTCTTGTCCAAAATCGCTAACATCATCAAATGAGGCTGGGATAAGTGGTGTCCAAATTGGTCCAGGTGCAACACCGTTTACACGTATATTCTTTTTAGCTAGTTGAGCAGAAAGTGATCTTGTGAAACTCACAATGGCTCCCTTGGTACTAGCGTAATCCACTAAGTGATCACTGCCCCGATAGGCCGTTACAGAACTAGTATTTATAATACAGTCCTCCTTATCGAGATATTTTAGCGCGATTTTAGACATATAAAAATAGGCGTAAATATTGGTTTTAAACGTTTTTTCAAAATCATCCATTGCAATATCTTCAATGGAATCTTTTGGAAATTGAACGGCGGCATTATTAACGAGAATATTTAATTGACCGTATTGATCAATACATTTTTCAAGGGCGTCATCGCATTGCTGTGTGTCTTGAAGATTCGCTTTAATTAACAAACACGCTTGTCCTTCTGCTTCTACTAAAGACTTTGTTTTTTCAGCATCTTTAGTTTCGGATAAATAAATAATAGCAATATCCGCACCCTCACGTGCAAAATGTACTGCAACGCTTCTGCCAATGCCACTGTCTGCACCTGTTAAGAGCGCAATTTTTCCTTTAAGTTTACCACTTCCGCGATAATCATCGCTAATAATTTCAGGTTGTGGGTTCATTTTATGTTCCTTTCCTGGAAGTTCCTGATCTTGTTCTGGGAATTTTTTTGGTTTGTTCATGTGTATTACGCTTAAAAATTTAAACTGGTTCTGTTACGAATTTGAATATGCTATTTCATTAGAAATGCTACCATTAGATTACTTTTAATGAATGTCTTCTAGATAATTAGCGATTTAAATACGCGCTTAAAATTATAAACAAATCGACTTTTTGGCTACTACAAAAACAATAGACTTTTGCTCATTAGAATAAAATCGGAAGAGTAAGTTTTAAAAATATATAAATGTATGCCGCAACCCTAAAGAACCAAGAAAGCTCTAATGAGCTAATTATTAGAAAAACCAAATGGGTTGATGAAATCCCAAGTCTACTTACGAGTATAGATTGTAAAAAGTTTTATTAACCGAATAGGAGGTGAAATAATTTATCGCCTAACCAATAGCCGAATCCCAAGACTAGGGGATAGCCAATAAATAGCCATAAATAGTCGATCACTGTTAATTGTCTAAAAGCAGTACTTCCATTTTTAGATAATAATTCTATAAAACCATACCACGATTTAAGTCCTAGTTTTCCTATAATACCATTTGCTAAAATAGCGATAATAAGAATAGTTAAGCCAATTACATATAGGCGGATGAGATGGTTTAATTCCATGATAAGTTATTTCGTTCTTGCCAATAATGTCCAGTTGAGACCCCATAAGATTTCAATTTTGAAATTTCATCTGTGGTCAATTCAAAGTCTAATGCTTTTACATTTTGTTGTAATTGTTTTGAGTTGGTAGCTCCACTCAAAACTAAATTAGGGTTTAAATATTGCATGATAAATCGAATAGCAATAGCATCAAATCCAACTTTATAGTGTGAAGAAAGAGATTCTAAATAATCATATGCCTGTTGGTAAATTTGATAGTTATCATTTCTAAAGACGCGACCATTAGCTAGTGCTTCTTTAATAATTATCGTTTTACCGTTAGCGCGCAATTCTTTTAAAATATGGAAAGTTGTTTGTTCAAAAAGGTTGAAAGTAACTTGGTAACTGTCGAATAATTCTTCACCATCAAAAACAATTTTTCGCGCAGCTTCAATAATTTTTATTTGTTCGGTACCGCTAGATGAAATTCCGATTTTAAGATGATGTTTTGCTTTTAATTCATATAATCTAGAAAGAACAGCATCATTGCTTAATACACCACTGTCTAAAGTGGCAGAGTGAATTTGATAAATATTTAAATTGGGTAAAAATGCTTTTGAAACTTCCCATTGTGAATTCAATTTATCAATGGAATGTTCTTTAATTTCGTGTTTTTCAGAAAAACCAATTTCCCAATTAGCAACATAAGTATAACCAAATTTTGTGGAGAGGTGGACGTCTTTATGTTGTCTCGAATTATGCCATTCCAGCAAAAATTGTTCTCCCAGTCCATAGGAAGGAGCAACATCAAAATGTCGAATACCTAAATTATAGCTTTCGTCCAAAACCTTAAAAGTATTATGCTTAAAAGCATCAACGGATTTGTCGATATCCGTTTTCGATTTAATGTTTATATATTCTGGTCTTCCTAATGCCGCAAGTCCCAATCCAATTTTAGTATCACTCATTTTTTAATTGTGCTTCAGTCGTTTTTAATTTTTTTGGAATAAATCCAATTTTTATATGTTCTGAAAATCTATTCAATAAGAGTTTTAATTTTGGATTTATAAATCGTTCACAAAAAGGTTTCTCTGGATTTTTTCGATAGTAATTCTGAATCGCTTCGCGAGACGGTTTAAATTCTGAAAAGGGATACACTCTTGTAACAAGTTCATTACCGAACTCAGGTTGAAACGATTTTAAGATGTTATCGGCCTCTCTTTTTTGAGCGCCTGAGAAATAATAAACCGCTGAACGGTATTTCTCTCGCATGGTATGTTGCGAAGTACTTTTATGAGTATGTAAATGAATTTCGATCAACAATTGAAGCGAAATCTCTTCAGGATTAAAATGAATTATAACGGCTTCAGAAAACGAATGATTATCACCGATTGAAGCCACATAACCTTGTTCAACCTTGTAAACCCCAATCAATGCTTGAACAACAGCTTCAGTACACCAATGGCAACCACCACCCATCGCTATTTTTGTTCGCTTTTTCAATACATTAATAATAAATTATATGAATAACATTTTGTAAAATCTTACCTTGGACTAATGCTTTAGTGTCTTTAATTTATCAGCATGTAATTGGCGAAGCTTCGCTAATTTCGGATCGATTACAAAACTACAATAACCATAATCTGGATTATTTTTATAAAAATCCTGGTGCTCTTTTTCTGCGTCATAAAAAATCGGAGCGGCAGATAATTCCGTTACAATCGGATTATCGTAATGAGGTTTCAATTCGTTAAAAACAATTTCTGCCATTTCTTTTTGCTTTTCATTATGATAATAAATTACAGAGCGATATTGTGTTCCACGATCTGCTCCTTGTTTGTTAAGACTAGTAGGATCATGAGTTGTCATAAAGATGATTAAAATATCTTCATAACTTATCACATTGGCATCAAAAGTAACTTTCACCACTTCGACAAAGCCTGAGAGTCCAGAGCATATTTCTCTATATGTAGGGCGACCAGGAGCATCACCACCAGTGTAACCTGAAACAACTTTTTCTACGCCTTTTACTTCCTCAAATACAGCTTCTGTACACCAAAAGCAACCTCCACCAACTGTAGCTGTTTGTAAATTTTTTTTTATCATTTGGCAATTCCTTTATTTAAAGCCATGGATTCTGAATTCACACAATAACGTAGTCCGCTAGGTTCTGGGCCATCTGGAAACACATGTCCCAAATGTGCATCACAGGTATTGCACAATACTTCTACGCGCACCATACCAAAGCTCGAATCTTTATGATATTTAATTGCGTTCACCTCAATGGGTTGAGTAAAACTAGGCCAACCTGAATTAGAACTGAATTTTATAGTCGAGTCAAACAAAGGTGTGCCACAACAGATACAATTATATTGGCCATCGTCATAAGTGGTACAAAGGGCTCCGCTATTTGGAGCTTCTGTGCCTTGTTGTCTTGTAATTCTGTATTGTTCTGGGGTTAATTGCGCTCGCCATTCGGCTTCGGTTTTTTCAACACGTCTATCTGGTGTAGGGTTTCCATTTACGGAAAAGCTAATTATATCTTTCCAAGTTAACATACTCTGTCTTTTTTATATTTGATTTCAAAATTGTCGTAATTTTTCTAAAATACTTTCATAATGAAGTTTTAATCTTTTCTCAAAGCTTTAATTAATTCACTTTTATTCATTTTAGATCTGCCGTCTATGTCAACATTTTTTGCTTGTTGATAGAGTTCCTCTTTTGTCCAATCTTCATACGGACTTGCTTTGCCTCCTTTTTTACCTGCATTTGGCGTATTGGCAATACGAGCCGCTTTCTCCTTACTATACCTTTTGTCTCGTAAAGCATCGTATTGATCTTCGTTTTTAATTCTTGAGCCTTCCATAGATATTAATGTTTTTA
The DNA here is from genome assembly GCF_030407435.1 of Winogradskyella bathintestinalis. GTDB lineage: Bacteria > Bacteroidota > Bacteroidia > Flavobacteriales > Flavobacteriaceae > Winogradskyella > Winogradskyella bathintestinalis. The sequence goes on along the minus strand of NZ_JASDDK010000002.1, from coordinate 576,743 downwards.
TAATTTGGATTATAAGGTCGGTAATAATGCTATGTCTTATTAATTGAAATACGAGAAAAATTTGCTGATATGAGTAGTTAATAATCTTAATAATTTAGTCGTTTATCGAATGCTTCAACCTTTTTCTTATATAAGCACTCTTTCTAGCGAATAATTCAGGAATTTGCACAAAAAATTTCCCTAATATGAGCAATCGCACTATTACTAATATAAATTTAAATTTTCAACAGATAGTTTTATCACTACTGTATCTGAGTTTTTCTACTCAAATTTTTTCTCAAAGTACGGTGAGTACAACTTCAAAAGAGATTTCAAAAAGTATTTATTTAACAGCCAATATAGGTTTGGATCAGTCAACAAATTCCGCTGATATTATTCAGGCTATTATTAAAGCTTCCCAGTCGGATGACAAGGCTGTATTTCTTGCATTGGGTAATACCACCAGAAAAAATGGATATCCTAAAGATAAAAATGACAGAAGTAAAGAAGAAGCATATCTTAGATCACAATTATTAGAACCACTTAAAAATTTTAATGGTGAATTAATTTTTATTCCAGGAAAGAATGAATGGAATAAAGGTGGTCACAAAAATTTAGATGACTTAGAGTCATTTCTGCAAGATAATAGTACTTCCGAATTTTGGCCGAATGATGGCTGTCCTTTAGAGCGAGAGACGTTAAGTGATGAGGTGGAACTAGTTATGGTAGATACTCAATGGTTTTTAGAAGATTGGGACAACTATCCTTATATAAATAATGATTGTGAAATAAAGACCCGCGAACAATTTTTTATAGAATTTAAAGACGAGCTTAAAGACGAGCAAAATAAGACTATTGTTGTAGCATTACATCATCCGGTTTTAACTGCCACAAACCATGGATTAATTGGTCGTATGGGAGGTTTGTCTAAACAAGCCTATTATAATAATAATATGCAGTATTTAATAGGGCGATTAGAAACTTTAGCAAGTCAATTTAATGATGTTATTTTCGTTTCTGGTAGCGATAGAAATTTACAGTTTTTAATGGACGATGGTATCCCTCAAATTATTAGTGGTGCCACCGGAAAAACGAGCAAGTCTAGGCCTGATACTAAAGATGGTCATTTTGGTAGCGATGAACCGGGTTTTGCTAAACTCAACATTTTTAAAGATGGAAGTTCTGAAGTGGAAATTTATACTGTAAAGAACAACCAGTCTAATAAAGTATTTACTTCTCAAATAAAATTAAAAAAGGGCGCATTAGAAGATTTTGACTATCATACAAATAGCGATTTTGGCGAGACTTATAAATCATCAATCTACACAGAAAAAGAAACTAATAAATCTGGATTTTATAAATGGTTTTGGGGTGATCATTATAGAGAAACTTATGGTCGTAAAATAGAAGCTCCAGTATTATTTTTAGACAGTTTACCAAACAATGTTAGAGCAATTACTGAAGGTGGTGGTAATCAATCCCGAAGTTTACGACTTATTGATGATAATGAAAATGAATTTACGGCGAGAGAATTGCGTAAAAGTGGAGTTCGTTTTATACAGTCTTTTATAAAAGATCATTACGTCATAGAATATGCTGACAATACAGCAGTTGAAACTTTAGTGCAAGATTATTACACTACAGCACAGCCTTATGCCCAATTTGTCATTAATGATTTACTAGATGCTATCGATATACCACATGCAAATCCTAAAATTGTTTATCTGCCTAAACAGGAAAGGTTAGGTCGATTTAATGAAAACTATGGAGATAAATTATACATGTATGAAGAGCATGTAGGTGATGAAAATAAAAGTTTTGAAACGTTTGGTAATGCAGATGACATTATTAGTACTAAAGATATGCTGCTAGAACTTCAAAATGATAAAGACGCAAAAATTGATGAAGACAGTTATTTAAGAGCACGATTATTCGATTTGCTTATTGGAGATTGGGATAGACACGCCGATCAATGGCGTTGGGCGCTGCACGAAAAAGAAGATGGTGTTATGCTCTACAAACCTATACCAAGAGATCGCGATCAAGCATTTCCAAAATACGATGGAGTCTTTCCCGCTATTCTAAAATTAGCAGCTCCGTTGGCAAGAAACATGCAAACGTATGCACCAGAGATTCAAAATATAAAAACCTTTAACAACGCAGTTTATTATTTAGATAAAAATTTTATAAATCATGCACAGTGGGAGGATTGGAAAAAACAGGCAGAGCAACTACAAAACAATTTAACCGACGAGGTAATAGATAACGCATTTGCGAACTTATTAGAAGATACTAAAGATCAAAGTACAGAAAAAATTAAGTCGATTTTAAAACAGAGACGTGAGAATATAGTTTCTATAGCAAAAGATTATTATCAATATTTTAAGGAGCATGAAATTATTGTAGCCACCAATAAAGATAATACTATCGATATAGTGAGATTGCCAAACGGAAAAACGAATGTAACTATTCGTCAAAAAGATAAAACACTTATTAATAATACCTATTCTAAAGATCTCACCAAAGAACTTTGGATATATGCCTTAGATGGTAATGATGACATTAACATTACAGGTGATGGCGATGATTACATACACATTAAAATTTTTGGTGGTGAAGAAAATGATATCTATAATGTAGAAAATAAGCGCGCTATAAAAGTTTACGATTACAAATCGAAGAAAAATACATTCAATTCTCCGGTGCGTAAAATGCTTACAGATGCTTACGATATTAATCATTTTGACCCGCAAAAACGAAAGTATTCAAATAATGTAGTCTTGCCAACTGTAGGCTTTGATCCTGATGCTGGATTTAATGCCGGAATAACAAACACCTTTACAACTTACAGTTTGTTAAGAAATCCATTTACTACGCAACATACATTAAATGCTTCATATTATTCAGCAACACAAGGTTTTGAGTTTTCTTATATTGGCGAGTTTGCTCATATTTTTCAAAATTGGAATTTGAATTTAGATACACGTATAACGAGTGCAAATTTCGCTACCAATTTCTTCGGAATTGGCAATGAAACGGTATATGATGAAGATGATAAGGATATGGACTTTAATCGGGTAAAAATTAAACAATGGCATATTCAACCATCATTAATTTATAGGTCGAGTGGAAATGTAAGTGCTCATGTTGCGGCAAGAATAGAAGCCCATGAAGTAGAAAATTCTGATGACGGAATTACAGAAACTATGTTTAGTTTAGATGATGATGTTTTTGATAACCAAATATATGCAGGAGCTGAAGTCGGCATAAATTTCAATAATAAAGAAGGTTTATTGAGTTTACCTCGTCGTGGAATGGAATTGGGCCTTGTTGCAGGTTACAAGCAAACTATTGATTCAGATTATGATAATAAATTTTCTTATATAACTCCAACGGCTTCGTTTATTTTTCCTATTCACGAAAGTGGTTTAGCGACTTTAGCGACCAAAGCACAAGCCAATTTTATTCTTGGAGACAATTATGAGTTTTATCATGCGGCCACGGTAGGTGGGAATACAAGTTTACGAGGGTATAGAAATGAGCGCTTTTCTGGTGAAACATCATTTTTTCAAACTACAGATTTACGAGTGTGCTTTCTTGAGAGACGAACTGGATTTGTGCCCCTTAGAATTGGTGTAACCGGAGGGTTTGATTATGGACGAGTTTGGAATGAAAATGAAGATTCTAGCCAATGGCATAATAGTTATGGTGGATCAATCTTTATTAATGGATTTCAGGCATTCACAGCAAATGTGGGGTATTACCAAAGTAATGAAGATAGCCGAATTATATTTACCGCAGGGTTTAGATTTTAAATAGTGCTTGTTATAAGCTGGATTTCTTTAAAAATACTTCTTTGAGAGACCTGTTGAAAATTCAGATGTGTTTCAGTTTGCGAATAAACTTTCAAAATTTGTAAATGAGATGATTTTAAAGACGTTAAGTTTTTCTTAAATCCAAGGGAAAATGTAGGTTTCGTTCTCTTTTGTGTAGAAGAAACAATAGTTTTGCAGCATATTTAAAATGAAATCAGAAATTTATGAGTCAAGTAAAAGAAAATGATACTGTAAAGGTACATTACACAGGAAAATTAAAAAGCGGACAAGTCTTTGATAGTTCTTTAGAGCGTGAGCCTTTAGAATTTACATTAGGACAAGGTATGTTAATTCCTGGTTTTGAAAATGCAGTTATTGATATGAAGGTGAATGATAAGAAAACAGTTGACATTCCAGTAACTGAAGCTTATGGAGATGTGAGAAAAGAATTATTCCATAAAGTAGAAAAAGCACAATTACCAGAAGAAGTAAAACCCGAAGTTGGTTTAGGTTTAGCTTCTAGAGATGAACAAGGTAATGAGCACCAGTTTAGAATTGTTGAGGTAAATGAAGATCACGTAATTGTTGATGGAAATCACCCTTTAGCTGGTCAAGAATTAGTGTTTGAACTTGAAGTTGTAGAGATCAAATAATTAATTTTTTCATAAAAATAGAATAACCTGTGAACTAATATTTCACAGGTTTTTTTTATTCATAACATTGGAAATGAATACTAAGCTTTTCTACTATTGATTCACTTTCGAAGGTTTGTTTAATTCTGACACTAATCCTGCATCAGAAAATAGCATTCGTCCAATTCAAGGCGTTCATTTAGTTTTTGATAATTTGTTTTTACCGGGCAATAATGCTATACTGGTTCCGAAAACAGCTGATAGTCGTGAATTATTTTTAGTACCATGGCACAATAGAGTAGTGGTAGGTACAACAGATACGTTATTTGATAGCTACAGTTTAGAACCAAAACTATTAGAGAATGAAATCGATTTTGTATTAGAAACGGCTAATAGATACCTGAATAAATAAGCAAGTAAAAAAGATGTCTTAAGCGTCTTTGCTGGTCTTAGACCTTTAGTTGCACCAAAAAATAAATCTTAAAAGATTCACGGAGCAAATGGCACGGAAGATTAGTCTAATCGTTTGTATATTTACGGTACAGATCAAAAAGGAATTGAAAAATAGATAATAGAAAATCCTGATTTGGGCGAAAATTTGCATACTCGATTAAAGTTTACAAACGCCTAAATCATTTGGGCTGTACGCCATGAAATAGCAAGAACTATTATAGTGTTTTAGGGAGAGAGTGTACGCGTACTGTTTTTAGGTGCTAAAGCAGCAGTGGAAGTTGCACCAATGGTGAGTGAATTAATTAGAGCGGAATTTATTGAGACCGACAAATGGTTAGCAGAACAAATATCGAAATTTAACCAAACTTCTGATTGCACAGTAATAAAAGCCAAGATAACAGGATAGTACAAGGCTATTGAGGCTTTAAAATATTGGACGGAGAACAGTTAAGATTATGGTAAATCCTGAATTACCTTTACAATGAATAAAACATTACCTAAAAATAAATTGAAAAGAATTAGACGTTTTTTCAAAATAACGAATTTATGAAGCGAACTATCAAACTTGTACATTTATATGTTATATGCCTTATGTTTTTAGGCTGTAAATCTGTTAACGAAAATTCTTTAACCAAAAGTTCTGACGTTACTTTAAAATTAATGTCATATAACATCCGATTAGATATTGCTTCCGATGGAGAAAATGCCTGGCCGAATCGACGTAATTTTTTGAGTTCGCAAATTTTATTTTTAGATCCAGATATTTTTGGAGTTCAAGAGGCTAGACCTAACCAAATTCAAGATTTAAATAAAGCCTTGCCAAATTATCAATTCATTGGCATAGGGCGCGATAACAATGGAGAGGGTGAGCATGCAGCTATCTATTATAACTCCAGGCATATGGGCGTAGAAAGGGAAGATACCTTTTGGTTGTCTAATACACCAAATGAAGTTTCTAAAGATTGGGATGCTGCGTATCCTAGGGTTTGTACTTATGGCTTGTTTACATCACTTAGAAATCAACGGAAATTTTGGGTCTTTAACACCCATTTGGATCATGTAGGTACAGTATCGCGGCAAAAAAGTATTCAGCTCATACTTAAAAAAATAAAGTTGGTAAATACTGAAAATTACCCTGTTATGCTTATGGGTGATTTTAATGTAGAACCTCAAAGTGAAGTGGTAGCTGAGATATCTAACACAATGACGGACTCAAAAGATATTGCACAAATAGAATTTGGACCTGATGGAACGTTTAATGGTTTTAAATATAATGAACCGAATGCCCGAAGAATCGATTATATTTTTGTTTCTAAATTACCAAATGTTGAAGTTCATAAATATGGGGTATTGTCAAGTGCAATAAATTTTAAGTTTCCCTCAGACCATTTCCCTGTATTTATTGAAATAGAATTTTAATACATTCTATACTATCAATAAAATAGCAAGGTATTTATATCTGAATAAAGCGACACCGAATGCAATATAGATTTGAAATTATGCGATGATCTGAAGTCATTTTAAATTTTCTATATTATTTTACAGCAGGGAAATATGAAAAATAAAAATTAGGCAACATCTTTTTTATTCAAATGAAATTGCAGGGCGCCGGATGGGCATTTCTTAATCTGATTTACAATTGTTTCGGTTTGTGCCCCTTCTAAATCAATCCAAGGAATCACGGATCTTCGAAAAACATCTGACAATTGTTGTGCACATAGTTCTGCATTTGCGCAACAACGAGGGGTGTAGGTTACGGTAATTTCAGAATTACTGAAAACGTTTGCGTTAAATTCCATAATAAGTAGATTAGTTTGGGGTTAAGCATATAAATTTAACTGGATATAGCTAAGTAAATCTAGCTAAAATATAGTTTAAAAACAAAAAAGATCGATAAAGTGCTTTTTATTTTAACTAATAAGATGAATTGTTTTATTCAAATTCTGAAGTCATATGAAAGGTAATACTAGGATATTTTTGTTGAGACATTTGTAACGAAAACATAGAATCTGCTAAAAATACCAACTGATTATGTTTGTCCCTTGCCAAATAGCGTTGTTTTACTCTTAGGAAATCTTTATATTCTTCACTTTTCTCGTCATCCGTTTTAATCCAACATGCTTTATGAACATTAAGATTTTCATAGGTACATTTCGCACCATATTCATGTTCTAATCGGTATTGAATAACTTCATATTGAAGAGCTCCTACAGTACCAATAACTTTTCTGCCGTTAAAATCGAGGGTAAATAATTGCGCTACACCTTCATCCATCAATTGATCGATACCTTTGTATAACTGCTTTGCCTTCATTGGGTCTGCATTGTTAATATATCTAAAGTGTTCTGGTGAAAAACTAGGAACTCCTTTGTAGTTTAATATTTCACCTTCAGTAAGTGTATCTCCAATTTTAAAACTACCGGTATCTTGAAGTCCAACAATATCACCAGGATACGAAATATCCACGATTTCTTTCTTTTCAGCAAAAAACGCATTTGGACTAGAAAATTTTAATTTTTTATCATGTCTAACATGTAAATATGGAGAATTTCGTTTAAATTCTCCCGATACAATTTTTACAAAAGCTAATCTGTTTCTATGGTTAGGATCCATGTTAGCGTGTATTTTAAACACAAAACCACTAAATTTCTTCTCATCAGGTTTTACTAAACGTTCTTCACTCTGTTTAGGTCTTGGTTTAGGGGCAATTTCAACAAAACAGTCTAATAGTTCTCTTACACCAAAATTATTTAAAGCCGAGCCAAAAAATACGAGCTGTTGATTTCCATTGAGATATTCATCTTTATTAAATTGAGGATAAATACCAGTAACCAATTCAATTTCGTCTCTTAATGTATTTGCAGCTTTTTCGCCAACGAGTTTATCTAAGTTAGAAGATGATAAATCTGAAATCTCAATGGTTTCCTCAATATCTTTACGGCTATCACCCGAGAAAAGATTAATGTTTTTCTCCCAGATATTATAGATTCCTTTGAAGTCGTAACCCATGCCTATTGGGAAACTAAGTGGCACAACCTTTAGACCTAATTTTTGTTCAATTTCATCTAAAAGATCAAAAGCATCTTTACCTTCTCTATCCATTTTATTGATAAATACAATAATTGGAATCTTTCGCATTCTACAGACTTCAACTAATTTTTCTGTCTGCTCTTCTACACCTTTGGCGACATCAATAACCACTATAACGCTATCTACGGCAGTTAAAGTTCTAAATGTATCTTCAGCAAAATCCTTATGACCAGGCGTATCGAGAATATTTATCTTAATTCCATTATACTCAAATGCTAAAACGGAAGTCGCCACAGAAATACCACGCTGACGTTCAATTTCCATAAAATCACTCGTAGCACCTTTTTTTATCTTATTGCTTTTTACGGCTCCAGCTTCTTGTATCGCACCGCCAAATAATAGAAGTTTTTCAGTAAGTGTGGTTTTACCTGCATCAGGGTGCGAGATGATACCAAAGGTGCGTCGTCTGTTTATTTCTTTTAAAAAACTCATATTTATAATTGGATCCGTTTTAAAGTTTGATTTCTTCCTCTTATGTTGTAAAAGGTGAATAAACTTTTTTTTTTAGTTAAAAAACGAGTGCAAATATAAGCGAATACACCAAGTTTATAAAACTGTCTTGCTATAATTCTCCACTGATGGAATCGTTGAAATGAATTTTATTCTGGTGACATATTTTATAAGACGTGAATTATCGTATTCGGTAGCTGTGGTAGGTTTTACAGGTTTATTATTAATTGCTATAATGTAAATTTCTAAAATACAATTACATTAAAATTACTATGCGTGCATAATAAATAAATAAAAACATTTGAAAATGTTAACTTTTAATTTATATTTGCACCAAATTGCATTTTATCGACTAAATGTCGACTTTTGTCGACGAAATATGTTAAAAAAAAGTTATAGAAATATAATTTTTGTAATTTAATAACGATTAATAGCATAATCATTTTGAACCTACAGACATTTCATTTAAGCCTATCACGCATTATGCGAGATCAGGTTTTTTTGTTTTTTATATCTAGGATTTTATTGTGCTAAAAAATGAATTATCATAAGTCTATAGTGACTAATAAAACATCAAAATATTAAATAATTTTACCTCAAAATAACATGAAAATCTCTACTCGATTCTCTAAGAATAATAATTTAACACGATTATTCTGTATTACGTTGACATTTGTAATGCTGTCAATGTTGGAAAGTTTTGGTCAGAACATTCCCGCTTCTAATCTTAATTCTAATGGCAATAATCCTTGTTACAATTGTGTTCCAACCAATTGGGCAGATACCGGTGGAACTCCAGATATGTCAAATGCTATTCTTGCAGCAGCAGGTACTGTGGGTGGTGGATCTGATGGATGGAATTTTTCTCCTTCAAATCAATTACCGTTACCTCCTAATAATCATGCATTATGGATATCATTGAGAGATATTGGTGGCACCGAGGAGTCCGTTACTACAACTATGACGAATTTAACTGTAGGTGCTACCTACGAGATAATTTTATATTGGTTTGCGCCAATTACTAGAGGAGTAGGACAGCCAGGTGGAAATAGCTTTTATGCAGGAACCTATATTGAAGATTTTGAATACCAAGTAGAAGGTAGTTCTAGACAATTCATATTTGTTAATAGTCCGGACAGAAATCAGTGGAATACAACTGCTGTAAGATTTATGGCAACTGCAACGGATATGGATTTTACGTTTTATCCTGGTACTGATGCTGCTCCTAGAGGTACAGGGGTTGGCTCTAGATTCGTTTATGAGACTGTACAATTATCTATAACATTAGATGCTATTAATACAGCACCAGTAGCGGATGACAATTCTGATGTTACTCCATTTAATACATCCACAACCTTCAATGTCACTAATACGGATACGGACATCGATGGAAATATAGTAGATGCTTCAGTAGATTTAGATGTAAGTACACCTGGAATCCAGAACACTATATTAACAGCTCAAGGAACTTGGTCTGTTGATACCAATGGTGATGTTACTTTTACTCCAGTAAATGGTTTTACTGGCACAGCAACCTTATTGTATACTGTAAAAGACGATTACTCAGTTGATTCTATTCCGGTACCTGCAACATCGAATCAGGCTACCTTAAGTGTAACAGTAGATGTGGACCCATGTTTAGATGGGGCAATTGTGGGTACAGTAACTGCTAATGACCCAGATGCCGACGGGATTAATAATATATGTGATGTCGATGATGATAACGATGGTATTTTAGATATCGATGAATGTGGTGGCGGTATCACGATATTAAATTCCTCAACATTGTCTAGTGGTGCAGGCGGAGATATTTCATCGTTCTCCTCTACTTTTACTCCAGTAACAGGTAATAATAGAGCTTTAATTCTAGTGTTAGGCTCAGAATATTCTCCTGCTGATGCCGGTCTTACAGAAAATGCAACCGTTTCTTTCGGTGGTATACAGATGCAACAGTTAGGTATAAAATATGGGGTGAAAACAGCTGGAGATAATAATTATATCGCAGTATATGCTTTATATGAATCAGATATTATAGCCGCAGCAAATACTAATATAATTGTAAATGCGGTTGGCATTAATCAATCTTTCGCCGCATATGTTATGACTGCAGAAAATACTGAAATTACAGATACTATTAGTCCGGTGTTTTTCGATATAGGACTCATCGGGTCCGATGATACTAATGTAAATTATTCAGCACCTACAGTGAATTATATAGCAAGTGATAATTTGTTTATGTTCGCTAATAGTGGGAGTACTGGTGCAACTTATACCTTTGATCAGGGCACGGAAATTACAGAGATTGGGGTTTCGGGGTCTTCATTAGGAGGAATGAATTACACGTCTAATATCACGCAGTCTATTGCCTTAAGTGGTACTATCTCTGCAACAAGAAGAAGTAGTGGTGTGGTTTTTAAGTTAAGACCTTCCGTTGGAAATTCATGTTCAGATTCTGATAATGATGGTATAGTAGATCGTTTAGATTTAGATTCAGATAACGATGGTATTTACGATATAGTCGAATCAGGTAATGGTGCCTTAGATACTAATAGTAATGGTTTTATAGATTCAGGTGATACCGGAGATTTAAACGATGCTGACGGTAATGGTGCTAATGATACATCAGAATTAACATCACCGATAGATACTTTGAGTGATGGAAGTTTCGATTTTCAAAACACAGATAGTGATGGTGATGGATGTTCTGATGCTAACGAGGCCTATAATGATGCTAATGCAGATGGTGGCGATGGCGGTCAGTTCGGTTTTGGTGATCCAGTTACTATAAATATTACAAACGGATTGGTGTCCGATACTGAAGTAGATTACACCATTGGCACTAATGCGGCAGTGACAGATGCTACAGGAGTATCTGTATGTGATTGTGGTATAACAGATATTGCCTATTCAAACGAAACAACCTGTAATAACAATGGTACGCCTTCAGATACCACTGATGATACCTTTACAGCTGATATTGCGATTACTTTTAGTAATCAACCTTCTACAGGAACATTAAATTTAACGGGAGATGTTATCGGAACTTATACTATTTCAGTTTCTAGTTTAACGTCACCATACACGTTTAGTAATGTAGTATTACCTGCAAATGGTAATGCGATATCATTAACGGCGACTTTTTCAGATGAATTAACATGTACTCTTGAAAACACCAATGTTTTAATAGCACCATTTGAATGTAGTGATGACGCTTGTGATGATGTGATACCTTTAGGTAGTCCAACCGCTCAAATCGATGCTGCAGATATAACATTAGATATTACAGGGACAGGTGGAGCGTCTAGTGCTATTCTAAATTCTATTTCTATTGCGGGTGAGCCTAATCCATTTACAGAATTATATATTCCAAGTCGAATGTATTATCAATTTGCTAATCCTGGAGCATCTAATCAATATATAGACGATATGTCTACGACAGGTGCTAATATTACAAATGGGGCAACCGTTTTTGATGCCGAACTTTTAGCCGCATTCACAGATAGAGATCTTACACATTATTTAGCAACGGATAATCAAATAACTAATACAGATAATGTTATTTTGCGCTATGACGCTCCGATTTCAGCAGCATCAAATCGATATGTTGCGGTAACCGAAAGAAATGGTAACAATCGTGTTAGATTACAAGCATTAGATGCTTTAGGCAACTTAATGGGTACAGCGAGAGAAATAAACCCTAGTAATTATTTTGACACCACGGTGTCCGCTGTACCAAGTACAGGTGGTGCATCACAAAATATTTATATGGCCGTATATCCTTTAACTAGTTTTGTAACTTCTGGAAGCGAAATTTATGGTTTTATCTTAACACAATCTGGGGCCGCAGGTAATGATGGTGGTGATGGAAAGGTTTTTGTAATGTTCGATTCTGCATTCTTAACTCCACCACCAACTATTAATCCATTAACTAATGTGGTGCAACCCACTTGTCCCTCAAACGAAGGTTCAATTACTGTCGATGCAACTAATAATGGCGGAGGTACTATTGAATACAGTTTAACTAGTCTAAGCGGTACGAATGAAGTGACATGGCAAACCTCAAATGTCTTTAATAATTTGCCGCCAGATGAGTATACGGTTGTAGTAAGGTATCAAGCAGCACCAGACTGTATAGCGATATCTGCTAATCCAGTAACACTAATAGAGGCTTGCTGTAATATTACAGGAATCTCAGCATTAAATATAGATCAATGTAATGATAACGGAACCCCAGCTATTTTAACGGACGATACATTTACTGCAGATATAACAGTTACTTTTATATCTGCTCCAGCTAGTGGAACATTAAATTTATCGGGAGATGGAACAACATCTGTATCGGTTACGGGATTAACTTCTCCATACACATTTGTAGATGTTGTACTTCCTGCAAACGGTAATTCTATTAATTTAATAGCTACATTTTCAGGACAAGCTGGCTGTCCATTTACCAATTCAAACGTTTTTACAGCACCATCAGAATGTAGTGATGATGGCTGTTTTGATTCGATACCAGAAGGTAGTCCAACAGCACAAATAACTTCTAGCGATGTTACTATAGATGTAACTGGAGCTGGTGGTGCTTCGAGTGCAATTCTAAATTCCATTACCATTGCTGGTGAACCTAATTCATTTACAGGTTTTTATATACCAAGTCAGGTTAATTATCAATTTGCCAATCCTGGTGCGTCAAATCAGTTTGTAGATGATATGTCATTAGTAGGTACAAACATTACTGATGGGCCAATAGTATTCGATCCAGAACTTTTAGAAACTTTTTCAGATAGAGATCTTACACATTATTTGGCTGCAGATAATCAAATTACTAATACAGATTATGTTCAAATACGTTATGATGCCCCTATTTCAGCAGCATCTAACAGATATGTTGCAGTTACAGAAAGAGACGGCAATAACCGTGTTAGGGTCCAAGCATTAGATGCTACAGGAAATGTTGTAGGAACAGCAATTGAGGTAAACCCTGGAAACTATTTTAATACTACAGTGCCAGCTATACCTAGTACGGGAGGGGCAGCACAAGATATTGGTATGGCTGTTTATCCTTTGACGAGTTTTCTAAATTCCGGTAGTGAAATTTATGGTTTTAGAGTAACACAATCTGGAGCTTCTGGTGGCGATGGTGCTGACGGAAAAGTTTTTGTAATGTACGATCCAGCCTTCTTAACACCACCTCCGACAATAGCATCAACAACAAGTGTAGTGCAACCGACATGTCCATCTAACGAAGGGTCAATTACAATTGATGCTATCGATAATGGAGGAGGTGCAATAGAATATAGTATTAATGGTGCTGCAGGTCCATGGCAAACGTCTAATGTATTTAACAGCTTGTTGCCAGATACATATACACCTGCAGTAAGATATGAATTGACACCAGAATGTTTGGCTGTTTCTATCAATCCAATTACTTTAAATACAGCCAACTGTCCTAGTATATCATTAATTAAGAGTATAACTAATAACACAGCTTTGGGTGCCTCAGGCATATTAGATGATGAACTTACGTATACTTTTACTGTTACTAATACAGGAAATGAAACATTATCCAATATTATAGTTAATGATCCTATTGTCGGCACAGTTCTTTGTGTAGCAACAACTCTTCTACCAGGGACAAGTACAACATGTGAAGCTACCTACACAGTCTTACAAAGTGATATTGATGCTGGTGGTATAGAAAATACAGCTAATGTGAGAGCTGAAGCCCCCGGTGGTAATGCGTCCGATCCTAATGATGATATTGTTGATGTCTCAGATACAGGAACCACAGCAGATGGTTCGATAGTAGCAGATCCTGAAACCGTTGAAACTGATGATATCGATAGTGTCAATGGAGATAATAATGATGCAGACCCGACGAATGACGTCACACCATTTTCAATTGTACAGAACCCAAGTATCGAAGCCGAAAAAACGGTAGCAATCACTAATGATATCGCACCAGTAGGAGCAAGTCTAGGAGATACTATGACATATATTATTACTGTGACCAACACCGGAGATGTGACTTTAGATAACGTTGCTATAGTAGATACCTTAACTGATACTGATGGTAACCCATTAGTATTGACTACAGGTCCAACGTTCGATGCTGCGAATTCAGACAATATTGAAGGAATTTTATTAGTTGGAGAATCAGCAAGCTATACAGCAACATATGTTATCGCTCAAGAAGCTGTAGATGCCGGAGGTTTTGAAAACAGTGTCGTAGCGAGTGGAGATAGTCCTGCAGATACCACGGTAAATGATACCAGTGACGATGGAGATGATACCGATGGGAATACTGAAGATGATCCCACAGAAACAATCATCGCAGAGAACCCAAGTATCGAAGCCGAAAAAACGGTAGCAATCACTAATGATATCGCACCAGTAGGAGCAAGTCTAGGAGATACTATGACATATATTATTACTGTGACCAACACCGGAGATGTGACTTTAGATAACGTTGCTATAGTAGATACCTTAACTGATACTGATGGTAACCCATTAGTATTGACTACAGGTCCAACGTTCGATGCTGCGAATTCAGACAATATTGAAGGAATTTTATTAGTTGGAGAATCAGCAAGCTATACAGCGACATATGTTATCGCTCAAGAAGCTGTAGATGCCGGAGGTTTTGAAAACAGTGTCGTAGCGAGTGGAGATAGTCCAGCAGATACCACAGTAAATGATACCAGTGATGATGGAGATGATACCGATGGGAACACTGAAGATGATCCCACAGAAACAAGTCTTGTGCCAGATCCTAAAATCAGTTTAATTAAAACTGCATTGCCTTTAGAAGACACTAATGGTGATGGTATAGTTGGAGGTATAGATGATATTATCATGTATGCATTCACTGTAGAAAACATAGGTAATTTAACGTTAACTAATATTGTAGTAGAAGATGACTTATTAGGGGTAGACTTAATAGGAGGATCAATAGCTCAGTTAAATCCTGGTGAATCAGATAGTACAACCTTTACGGCAACGTATGTAATAACTCAAGCAGATGTAGATTTAGGAAGTGTTACTAACACGGCTTCTGTAAGTAGTGAATTATCTGATGGAGATTTAAATGATCCAACAGACGATATTACAGATATCAGTGATGATCCAAATGATACAACCAATATTGATGATAATGGTGATGGCGATCCAGATGATCCAACCGTCACACCTGTAACATCCGTTTTTGATTTGGCGATTACTAAAACGGTTGATGAAACTAATCCAATTGTGGGTAATCAAGTTACTTTCATTATTGAAGTGGCAAATATTGGAAATGTTACAGCCACTAATATTAGTATTGATGAACAAATTCCAAGTGGTTACCGATTCATTTCAGCACTTATAACTGAAGGAATATATTCTGAATTAAATGGAGAATGGATAATTTCACAATTAAATCCAGATCAAGTAGAAATTCTTGAAATCACCGTTGAAGTGTTAGGTTTCGGAGAATATTTAAATACGGCATATATACAGGAATTTGATGGTGGAGATGATATTGACTCAAGTAATAATGAGGCCAATGCTACAGTAGAACCTGTTTGTTTAACAATTTATAACGAGTTTTCTCCCGATGGTGATGGTGTTAATGAAACATTTGTAATTGATTGTATTGAACAATACGCCAATAATAATTTAGAAGTCTATAATAGATGGGGGAACATAGTTTATAGTGTCAAACGCTATAACAATGATTGGGATGGTACCTCTAATGGAAGAGCTGTTATCAATCAATCCGATGAGTTACCTGTTGGAACCTATTATTATGTCTTAGATTTAGGTGATGGTTCAGAACCGCGAGTAGGATGGTTATACATTAATAGAAATAACTAATAAATACTGAAATATAAAATATATTAAAATGATACATAAATCATCATTAATAAAGGGATTAATAGCTTTAGTGTTTGTACTGATTAGTGCATTTAGCTATGCACAACAAGACCCTCAGTACACACATTATATGTTTAATACATTGAGTGTAAATCCTGCTTATGCAGGTCAAAGAGAAACGCTAAGTATTGTAGGTCTTCACCGATCCCAATGGGTTGGAGTTGATGGAGCACCACAAACGCAATCATTAGGTATTCATACTCCTTTACGCAACGAGCGAATAGGTTTAGGATTAAATGTGGTCAATGACGCATTAGGACCAGTGAGCGAAACTTTCGTAGATGCTAATTTTTCATATACCATACCTTTAAACGCTAATGATTTAAAATTATCATTTGGTGCTAAAGGAGGATTTCACATGTTAGATTCAGATTGGAGTAAAGGACGCTACAAAAATTCTGACCCTAATAACTTTGGGGATAATATAAATTTGACTTCCCCAATGATAGGAGCAGGTTTATATATGCACACACGAAAGTGGTATGTAGGTTTAGCTGTTCCTAATTTTATAGAGACTGAGCATTATGACGATTATAAAGAATCGGTTGCAATAGAGCGAATGCATTTTTATTTAATTGGTGGATATGTATTTAATATAAGTGAAACTACAGAGTTGAAACCTGCATTTTTAGTAAAAGGAGTTTCAGGCGCACCATTAATTGCAGATGTTTCAGCAAATTTATGGATTCAAAAGAAATTAACTTTAGGTTTAGCATGGAGGTGGGACGATTCTGTAAGTGCACTTGCTGGTTTGCAAATAACCCCTGGTATGTTTTTTGGTTATAGTTATGATCTTACTACGACAGGTCTAAGCAATTATAACAGTGGAACACATGAGCTAACCCTAAGATTCGAAGTTAAAAGATTAGGTAGAATATTATCACCACGTTTCTTCTAAAAACAATATTATGAAAACAATATCGAAATATATATTAGTAACATTTGTAAGTTTATTTGCCACAATTGCTTTGGCACAGAATGGCAAAATTCAAAGTGTAAAAGATGATTATCGGGATTTCGCTTATGTGAAAACTAGTGAAGTATTATTAGAGGTGGCGAATAAAGGTTACAAATCTGCAGACCTGTTTCAGAAATTAGCAAATTCATTCTATTTTCAGAATAAAATGGAAGACGCAGCCAAATGGTATGGGGAATTAATGAACATGGAAGAGGTTGTAGATCCAGAATATTACTTTAGATACGCTTTAGCTTTAAAAGGAATTAAGGATTACGAAGGTTCTGATAAATGGATGAAGAAATTCAATGAACTTAAACCCGATGACTTAAGGGGAAAGGCTTTCTTATCTAAAGTAGATTATAAATCCTCAATAGAGGAATTGAGTAGAGAAGATATTGAAATTGTTAACCTCGACATCAATACCGAGCTATCAGATTTTGGCACTACAGAATACGAAAACAGTATTGTCTTCTCTTCAGCGAGAGGTGGAGGTCGAAAATATAGATGGAATGAAGAGCCTTATTTAGATTTGTATGCGGTAGAAAAAGACGAGGAAGGTAATTTTGGTGAGGCTAAAGCAGTAGAAGGCGAAGTGAATACAAAATACCATGAGTCGAGTGCTGTATTTTCACCTAATGGAAAATACATGTTTTTTACGAGAAATAATTATCACCGCCTTAAGTATAAAGAAGACGAATCGGGCATCAATAGATTACAATTATACAGAGCTACTTTAAGTGACGATGGTACTTGGGACAATATTCATAAAATTCATTTCAATAGTATCGATTATAGTGTGGCACATCCTGCGCTAAATTTAACAGGAACTAAACTATATTTTGCTTCAGATATGCCTGGAACTTTTGGCCAATCTGACATTTTTGTAGTAGATGTGAATGATGATGGAACATTAGGTGAACCAGAAAATTTAGGCACATCAATAAATACGGAAGGGCAAGAGTCGTTTCCATTTATTAACACTAATGGTGACTTGTATTATTCCTCAACCGGCTTTCCAGGTTTAGGTGGTTTAGATGTGTTTAAATCAGAAGGTTTAGATAAAAAAGTGAAAGAAGGTTCTAACAGAAATTTTCCAATCCAAAATGTAGGGAAACCTGTAAACAGTGCAAAGGATGACTTCGGCTATTACGAAAACTTAGTCACTAAACGCGTTTATTTCAGTTCAAATAGGGAAGGCGGAAAAGGAAGTGATGACATTTATACTTTTGAAATTCCAGAATTAAAACTCTTAGTGGAAGGTACTGTTGAAGACCTTAATTCAAGAGAATTAATACCAGGTGCAACAGTTATTTTGTATGATGAAAATGGAAATGAAATAATGCGTGACACCGTTGGGGATGAGGCTTATTTCAATTTTGAAGTTGATCCTAAAAAAGAATATCTTATTAGAGCAGAAAAAGACAAATATACATCAGACGAAAAACGCTTTATAACCCCAAATAAAAATCAAGAATTAAAAATGGTGTTGCTAATAGAACAAGACGAGCAACAAATTGAACCTTGCGACGATTTAGCCAAAGTATTAGATATTCCTATTATTTATTTTGACTTCGATAAATCAATTATAAGATACGATGCTGAAATTGAAATTCAAAAAGTATTAGCAGTGTTGACTAAGTACCCAACGATGCATATTGATATTCGTAGTCATACAGATTGTAGAGGAGCCGCAACATATAACGAAAAATTATCTGATAAAAGAGCTCAATCTACGCGTCAATATCTTATCGATAACGGCATTGATGCAGACCGTTTAACAGCAAAAGGTTATGGGGAAGCTCGCTTGGTAAACGATTGTGGTTGCGAACCATCTAACGATTCAAATTGTTCTGAAGAAGAACACCAACTTAATAGACGTAGTGAATTTATAATTACAAGTATTAATGGTAAAACTTGTGAAGAGAAGGAATAAGCATTAATTAAAATAACTCTGTTTAGATAGCCGTTTAATTATTAAACGGCTATTTTTATGAAATCATTTACTTTTATTTAAACTTAAGGTAGTAATTTCGCAATATGACAGAAGAACAAGTCATCCTAGTCGATGAGAATGATAAACAGATTGGCTTAATGCCAAAGATGGAAGCCCATGAAAAAGCCCTTTTACATCGTGCATTTTCGGTTTTTATATTTAACGATAAGAATGAGTTAATGCTTCAACAGCGCGCGTTGCATAAATACCATACACCGGGTTTGTGGACCAATACCTGCTGCAGTCATCAAAGGGATGGAGAAAGTAATCTTGAAGCCGGAAAACGACGTTTGCAAGAAGAAATGGGTTTTGTTACCGAATTAGAGGAATCGACCTCCTTTATTTATAAAGCACCTTTTGATAATGGTTTAACCGAACATGAATATGATCATATTATGATTGGTTACTATAATGATAGTCCAAAAATTAATGCTGATGAAGTAGAGGACTGGAAATGGATGTCACTAGATGTTGTAAAATCAGATATGGCTGTGAACCCTCAATTATATACAGCTTGGTTTAAAATAATTTTTGAAAAGTTTTACGAATTTATAAATATTAACAAATAATAATGAAGGTTACAGTACATAGAAAAGCACATTTTAACGCAGCACATCGTCTTTATAGAAAAGATTGGAGCTTCGAAAAAAATGATGCGGTTTTTGGTTTATGTAACAATCCTAATTTTCACGGTCATAATTATGAATTGATTGCTAGTGTTACAGGAGATATAGATCCAGAAACCGGTTATGTTATAGATATTAAAACTTTAAAAGACATCATTAAATCTGAAGTTGAAGAGGCCTTTGATCATAAGAATTTAAATGTTGATGTGCCTGAATTTAAAGATTTAAATCCAACAGCCGAGAATATTGCTGTCATTATTTATAACAAAATAAAAGCCAAGTTAGATTCAAAATTTCATCTTGAAATTACACTCTATGAAACGCCACGTAACTTTGTAACTTATTCTGGAGACGAATAGTAGTAAAAAATTTAGTGCTTTACACTTTTAAATTAAAAGGTATAAAGTGGTAATGATTTACAGAACATTTTAGAATTATAAGTCTTAAACTTAAGATAATAAATAATAAAATAACTAAATGGATTTAGTATTTTTGCATCCAAATTAGCCGAGGCCTATTTGCTAAGGTGTAAGTTATATAAAACATAAATAACATGTCGAATAAAAGAGATTTAAAAAAGGATATCAACTACGTTTTAGGAGATATTATTGAAGCCGTTTACATTTGGGAACTGACAAATTCAGAAAACTCAACGAAAGAAAGTGAAGCAATTATTGATGAAGCTATCGTAACCTTTGATGAGTTAATTGCTCGAGTGAATGATAGAAGTGTCGAAAACAAAAAAGCACACTTCAAGGCTATTAATAACGATCTAGAATCTAAAGGAAGAGATCTTATTGAAAAAATAAATAAATTAAAATAAAAAGGATTTGTAAATTTGAAAATCTATTTTAAATTTGCGCCTGCTTACCATAATTAGGTAAGCTTTTTTATTGCCGATGTAGCTCAGCTGGCTAGAGCAGCTGATTTGTAATCAGCAGGTCGTGGGTTCGAGTCCCTCCATCGGCTCTAAGTTAAAACTCCAACTATATTATTTAGTTGGAGTTTTTTTTGTAAATAATGTAGATACTTTTAAATTTTGCTTTTAGAGTTCACAAAGGTTGTTTTGTTCTTTATAGGTTCCAAAAACAAAAAATCCAATCATTAAAAAGTGATTGGATTTTTTGCATTAGTAGTTATTCTACTTCTAAAAATAATAGATCAATGAAAGTTAGCGAATATTATTCAACCGAATCTCTATCTGCAATAGCTTCACCTAATTTTTTCCCGTAAAATGAATTCTTAATATCAGAAGTTAAATTGTTATAAACAGAATCAACATACACAGGATTCGTATTTCGAGCTTCATACAATACGAGATAAGGAGCTACTTCACTATCGTTATTATTCATTGCAAATTGAATAGTGTACGCGTATTTTCGTTTTATGAGTTGATCTGCTACTTTCGTTAAAGAATCTGCTGCGATACTATCTTTACTTTTTTGAGCATTAAAGCGTGCTTCAAAAACATCTAAGTTTTTATTATTGTATTGTGCCATCACATCTAAATATTCTTCTAAAAGTACTTGTTGCTTAGAACCTTTAATTTCAGAATCGAAATCGAAATGTTTTAGAGAGGTATTAATTTCAGTTACGCCTTTATCAGCAAAAAAAGGAATATAATGCTCCTCTCCATCATTTTTAAATAATTTCAAATAGAGTAGAATTGGTTCTTCTATATTGGTTTGTAATTTAAATTCAGATTGACCTACGATGACCATAGAATCTAAATCTACAATACTAGAATCACCATCCTTTTGAAGATAAACTACACCTTTTTTTAAATCTTTAATATTACCCTTTAAGGTAAAGTTAGAAGTATTTTCTTTTCCGCAAGAAACGGCTAAAATGACTAAGATAATAAGACTTAGGGCTTTACTTAATTTTGTCATGCTGGGCTAAAATTTTTGGTGGGCAAATATCTTATAATAGTTTTAATATTGAAGACAACTTGTCTTTTTATTTTTAAGGAAATACTGAAAATTAATTAATATCAAATGTTAGCTAACGGCAGCCAACTCCATTAGAATTGTACAGCCAATTGCAGCAATTGTGCCCACGGCATAACCAAATACAGCAAGTAAAACTCCTACAGTTGCTAAAGATGGATGAAAAGCAGAAGCTACAATAGGAGCAGAGGCCGCACCGCCAACGTTCGCTTGACTTCCAACCGCTAAAAAGAAATAGGGAGCTTTAATAAGTTTTGCGACCAAAATCAATAATATAGCATGTATGGTCATCCATACCACACCAATAGCGATTAGACCAACGTTATCAAAAATCATCTTAAGATCCATTTTCATACCGATACTTGCTACAAGAATGTAAATAAAAACACTCCCAAATTTACTAGCGCCAGCCCCTTCATAATTTTTGGCTTTAGTATTAGATAATAATATTGCAATTAATGTGGACACACTTATCATCCAAAAGAATTCTGAGCCTAAGAACGTAAAGATATTCCGTGTGGTTGGTGAAGCTATATCTGCAACCATACCTTCAAAAAGTGGGGCGAGATAATTAGCACTTAAATGTGCAAAACTCACGGTGCCGAAAGCAATGGCTCCGATAATCATAATGTCTGTAAGCGATGGATTTCGTTTTACTTTTTCTGAAAATGAAGATACTTTTTCCTTAAGGTCTTCAATTGAAGAGGTATCGGCTTTTAACCATTTATTAATGCGGTTTCTTTTTCCAATCCCAATTAAAATAATGGCCATCCAAATATTGGCGACTACAATATCAACAAACACCATACCTCCATATTTGGCTTGGTTATAACCATAAATTTCAAGCATTGCTGTTTGGTTGGCACCTCCACCAATCCAGCTTCCTGCTAGAGTGGAAAGTCCTCTCCAAACCGCATCTGGTCCTACACCTCCAACGGTATCAGGATGGATACTTGCAATCAATAAAATGGCAATAGGGCCTCCAATTACAATGCCTAATGTTCCTGTAAAAAACATAACCAATGCTTTCCAACCTAAATTAAACACGGCTTTTAAATCGATGCTCAACGTCATAAGTACCAAAGCTGCTGGTAACAAATACCGACTCGCCACATAATAAAGACTTGTGCTGTGTTCTGTGAGAACACCAGTTTCAGAAACCGTTGTCCATTCTGGTGCAATTAAACCAGTAGTAGTCAAAACAGCGGGTAACATGTAAGCCATAAATAAACCTGGCACAATTTTATAGAATTTTGGCCAGAAGCCCGTTTTAATGGATTCTGTGATAAATACAAATCCAAGTGCAAGCATTAAGAGTCCAAACACAATAGTGTCATCAGTAAAAATTGGAGTATTGTCCATAGTTTAGTTGTTTAGTGCGTGCAAAATACAAAAACAAAAAAAAAGTAACCGTTTCCGATTACTTTTTATCTGCAGAATTATCTTTTGGTTTGGGTTGTCTATTGTGTTCTTTTAGATATTGCATTAGCATCCACTCAATTTGGCCGTTGGTACTACGAAACTCATCTGAAGCCCATTTTTCAATGGCTTTCAGCATATCTTCATTCATGCGTAGTGCAAAGGCTTTCTTTTTAGACATTATAAATTAGTTAATTTTTGGTTTGTAAGTGGCTAATACACTTTCGGCTTCAATTTGTTTTTGAGTGCCAATTAAAAGTTTGTTACCGTTTTCTAACTCTAGTTGAATACCGATATCTCCAGAAACATTAATAGCTTTTCCTTTAGATGTATTCCAAAGAATTCCTCCTCTTAATCCCCAACCACCATATTCATTTAAAGGACTGTACGTTCTTATATAGGCATTGTTTATTTCCTTCCATGTAATGATTTTATAACTCCAATGAAACGGAAAGAATTTATAATGGATTCCTGTTTTGTCTATTCTTGTGCTTAACTTAAACAAAAATATTAAACTAGCTGCCAAGACTATGAAACTAATTGTCAATATAAATTCTATGGTGGAAAAACTGCTTGGACTATTGATGTAATCTTTAATTGTGATTCCTATCGGTACCATCATGCTAATTACTAATAGTATAATTAACCATGCCTTGGTAAACCGCTGTTCTTCTTTAAATATTCTCATAATTTTATTTCAAGCATTTTAAAAGCTAGAGCTGCTTAGTTAATTATAATTTTTATTGTCACTTCTACCTTCATATGCATAAAAATTAGTTTCGTAAACAGTTTTCTGTGAAGGTTCTAAATCAGAATTTTGACCTAGTTACTTTAGGATCCTACATATTAAATATTTAAGATCTATTTTTTGCTATGGCAAAAATTAACAGGGGATCCTTTTAATGGTTCAGTGTTCCTGTATTTACTACGGGTGAAACATCTTTATCACCACAAAGCACTACCATAAGATTACTGACCATAGCCGCCTTACGTTCTTCATCTAAATCTACCACTTGCTTTTTACTCAATTGGTCTATAGCCATCTCTACCATGCTCACAGCTCCCTCAACGATTTTATGTCTAGCGGCTACAATCGCAGTGGCTTGTTGTCGTTTTAGCATCGCGTTGGCAATTTCGTTTGCATAAGCCAAATAGCCAATTCTCGCTTCCAAAACTTCTATGCCAGCTATAGTTAAGCGTTCGTCAATTTCTTTTTCTAGAGCTTCACTGACTTCATTGAGGCTAGAACGAAGCGTAATATCTTCATCCAACCCTTCATCTGCAAAGTTATCATAAGGATACATACTTGCTAATTTCCTAACGGCAGCATCGGTCTGTACACGCACAAAGTTTTCGTAATTATCAACATCAAAGGCGGCGTTATAGGTGTTTGCTACTCGCCAAACCAATATGGTACTAATCATTACTGGATTCCCTAACTTGTCATTCACTTTTAACCGCTCGCTATCAAAATTTCTAGCTCTAAGAGATATTTTCTTTTTGGTGAAGAGTGGATTTACCCAATAAAAGCCATTCTTTTTTACAGTACCTACATATTTTCCAAATAAAAGCAATACACGTGAGCCATTTGGTTGTACCATTAAAAACCCGAATGCCAATATAATGGCCGTAATTATTCCAATTATGGACCAACCTGTTTGTGTTAATGGTATAAGTGCAATACTTCCAAAAAATAACGCTATAAATAGGAAAAGCATTAAGTAGCCATTTGCTGGGACGATGATTTTTTCTGCAGACATAAGTTTTAGATTTAATTGGTTAGTAATCCTTTTAATTCAATATGATATTAAAATGATATCATAAAGATATGTTTTATTTTATTAGTGTGCAAATATTTAATTTGTTACAGTCTCGGTTACAGTTTCAATTTTTCATTTCAGTATCCGTCGTAATCACAATTTCGGATAAGGTGCTTAGGAAATATTTTAACGGAAAGAGTAGCAATGGAGAGGATACAAAAGAGGAAGCAATTGTTTATCCATAAAAGGTTTTAATAACCAAAATTTTTATTAATCTATATAAGCAATAAATTATTGCAAAATAAGTGAAATATAAAGTTTGGCACAGCATTTGTAATATACTAAGCGTAATGACTATTACAAGAGTTACCATTTGGTAACAATACTACAAAGTAGTAGCATTATTTTTTGGTTGGTTAGTTAGAAAAAGCATCTCGTGGTTGGGATGCTTTTTATTTTTAATTATGCTAGAATCTAAAAGCAAAACGAAGAAAAATGCAGTGTTATTAAAGTAGGATTTTGTAATATATTAGGATTGTATGAATTCCACAATACTCTCAATAAGCTGCGGTGAAATATTACGAAATGACTCATTGTACGATTTTGAATTTTCTAAATCACCTCCATCAATTTCAAATAGTACATGATTCATATTTTCAATAATAATTAATTTAGCTTTGTTGTTGGCTCCTTTTAGGACTTCAGCTTCCTTAACAGAAACCTGAAGATCCTTGGTACCATTAATAATCAAAATAGGCATGTCTAGCTCGTTAATAATTTCGGTCGGATTGTGGGTCATCCAATTCATCATAAATTCTTGAATCTCTGGACCAAATAAGGAGCCTAATGCGGCAGGATAATCTGTGGTATTTTCGCCTTGTTTTAGTAAACTAACAACGCGTTGGGCTTCTTCACCTAATTTAGGTGCCATTTTAGTGACTTGCTCAATAATAACATCTCCAATATTGTTACCCGCACCAGCTAATGAAATAAAACCATCGGCTTTGTCTTTAGCAGATAGCATTCCGACTAAACTCCCTTGACTGTGACCAATCACATAAATTTTGTTATAATTTTTTTCATTCTTGAAGTAATTCAATACAGCGGAAGCATCACTTACAAAATCATCAAACGTAATATCTTTATCGATATCATTTTTGAGAATTTGTTTTACAATACGTTTATCGTATCGAAATGTGGCTATACCATTTTCCGTTAAACCTTCCGCTAATTTCTTGAGAGAATTATTTTTTAAGAAATTCTGATTGCCATTACGATTTGTAGGCCCAGAACCGGCAATTATAATGGCTAAATTAGGTTTTGTATTTATTTTGGGTGTTAGTAATGTACCATCAATCCATTTGGTTATAGCTAATTCTTCTTCTGAATACGTTCTTTCTTGACCAAAACCATTAAAACAAATTAAACACAAAGCGAGAATTATATACTGTTTCATTTCAAATCTATTTAATGAGGTTTAAAGTTACTTTATAAAGATTGAAAATGAAATTTTAGATTCAAGTTTTATTCC
Source organism: Winogradskyella bathintestinalis (assembly GCF_030407435.1). Taxonomy (GTDB): domain Bacteria; phylum Bacteroidota; class Bacteroidia; order Flavobacteriales; family Flavobacteriaceae; genus Winogradskyella; species Winogradskyella bathintestinalis. Next base: position 550,174 of record NZ_JASDDK010000002.1, on the reverse strand, counting down.
AATTTAAATTTTACTAGCACAATATATTCTGTTTTGAAATATGTATTTCAACGATAAAAATGATATTTTCAACTGTAAATGTTAAAATTAAGCGCATTACATCGATTAAATATGTTTTTTAGCGTTATATTTCAAAATGAATTATATATTTGACATGTACTGAAAATTAGTTTTTAGTTCAATGGATTAATTAATTAATATTTGCCTTATGTTGTGTAATTAGAGACCCTAAATCTACCAGCATAGTTAGAAAGCAAATAAACGAAAACCGAGATTGAGGGATCTCGGTTTTTTGTTTTTAAGAGTTTCGATCTAGCTCAGCTATTCTGCATTTTTCTTATAAATTAAAAGGTTTTAGTTTAATTAAATTTTTGTTTGGCTCCAGCAAACTGGTCTACATTCTATTTTTTTAGTAATTTAGTATCTGGTCAGAAATAGTACAATTTGAAAGAGGTTTTTTCCAAGTCTAGTTCAGTATATGCTTTTCTACGATATTTGCCTTTGTTTTTAATCGTTTACTGTTCATGCGCAACTCATGGAAAAGAACAAAATTTCATCCAGAATAATTCAGTTTATACTATGTTTCTATTTTCGACTACACATTAATTTTAATATTTCAATATGAATTATAAAATAATTTTACTTTTAGGAAGCTTGTTATTCATGACTTTAAGTTTTCAAAAAAAGGAAACCTTACCTGATGGTTTCGTGTATGCAAAATCGGTTATTCCCGATTTAAATGTTGAATTACGGTATTTTTCTGAAAACAATTTTGTCGGTGATACCATAGACGGATACAAATCCAATCGTTTAATTTTAACAAGGGATACAGCGGAAAAACTAAAATTGGTTCAAGATGAATTGCAAAAACAAAATTTATGTCTCAAAGTGTACGACGGGTACCGACCGCAACGTGCAGTTAATCATTTTATCCGCTGGGCAAAAGATTTGAATGACACAATCAACAAACCACAATTTTATCCTGAAGTTTGTAAAAACACCTTATTTGAAGCAGGTTATATATCATCTCGTTCTGGGCATAGTAGAGGCAGTACAATAGATCTAACGATTAGTGATGGAGAAACGGGTGAGCCTTTGGATATGGGCAGTCCTTATGACTTTTTTGGTGAGCAATCTTGGGTAGATCACAATGATATAAGTGAAGAACAAAAAAAGAACCGACAATTATTACAAACCGTAATGTTAAAACACAACTTCAGAAATTATAGTAAAGAATGGTGGCATTTTACATTGCGTTGGGAACCATTTCCTAAAACTTATTTTGATTTTGAAGTAGAATAATCTATGTCTTTCTTAAATAGATAAGTCCAACGGCGGGTCCTATAGCGAGGATTAGAAATACATATTGTATAGATATTTCTACTGCAATTAACAGGTTTATTAACTGTATGCTTACAATGGTGATAGCGAAACCAATACAATTTACAATCGTTAAGGCCGTTCCTTTTGATTTAGAATTGCTGTTTTGTGCAACCATAGTGGAAAACAATGGAGAGTCTGCGATAACGGCCATACCCCAAATAATAAGAAATGCAATAAATAAGATACTGGAATTTATTATAAAGAACAATGGAGACAGTAAACAGCATAAACCAGACGTACACAAAGCTACCATTGCCGTTTTCTTAATGCCATAAATTTTGAAGCCTATACCACTTAAAACACAGGCAATTGCGCCAGAAGCAATGATAGTAAAAATTAACAAATAAACATTTATTATTATGTTATGAAACGTGCAATAGGAGATAAGCAAAACCGGTAGAAAGGTCCAAAACGCATACAGTTCCCACATGTGTCCAAAATAACCGAAGGCGGCGGCTCTAAATGCGTTGTTTTTAAAAATTTTAATAATCTTAGTTATTTCAAACTTAGAGGCTAATTTTTGATAAGGACCATTTTTCACGAACATAAAAATGAGCAAACCTCCAATCAATGCCATGATGGAAGTCGTCCATACAACAATTTTCCAATCGAAGTTTAACCCAAGAGATTTAATAAAATGAGGAAAAGCGGTGCCTAAAACTAATGCTGCAACTAAAAAACTCACTGATTTTCCCAGACCTTTTTTAAAATGGTCAGCTGCAATTTTCATCCCCACAGGATAAATCCCGGCTAAACTAAAACCTGTTAAAAAACGAAAACATAATAATGTAGAAATGGTATTGTGAGAATAAAGCATACCAAGATTAAAACCAGCACCAAGAAGGGCACAGGTAAAAAATATCTTGGAAGGCGAAAAACGATCACTTAACGTAAGGATGGCAAATATTAAGGTTCCAACTATAAAACCGAACTGTACGGAAGCGCTCAAATAACCCAACGATTGTGGATTCAGGTTGTAAACAGCGATTAAATCTTCAATAACTGAGTTGCCTGCAAACCAAATAGACGTGCAACAAAATTGGGAAAAAATAATAATTGGTAAAACCCGTTTCGTGGTGCGAGATTTGGTTTGGGTTTTCAACGTGATTTTAGTTTAAATAAATCCAAGCCCAATACATCAATCCAAATTGCAATGGAATACGAAGTATCAAAATCCATCTTGGAATACCTGCTGCAGCTTTTTCGCTAGAAAGCATATAGAAATGTACCAATAGAAAAACAGCCAACATAGCAATAATTCCATAAATAGATATAGCTTTTAAATCTGGAACGCATAAGCCTATGCCTAATAAAATTTCTGCAATACCGCTTAAATAGACTAAAGCTTTATGACCCGGTAAATACTTAGGCATAATTCGCATATACATTTTCGGTTTGAAGAAATGCATTAATCCGGCGAAAACATAAATTCCTGCCATAATATATAGACCTAACGGTTCATTCATCTTTGTAGGTTTTATAAGTTAATCCTATGCCATAGTTAAATAAATCTCTTTTGAGTAAACTAGATTGCAGACCATTGCCTTTGTCGAAATTTACCCAATTATTTCCATTGATAAACACTCGTTTTATATAGGTGTTTTTTTCTTCAACTTTATCAGTAAATGGTAATAAGGGTCTAAAGTTGGTCGGGATTTTAACGATGCCTCCAGTTTTAGATTTTATCTCTTTGTATTTCTTGTTGGGCAGCAACTTACCGGCTTTATTGGTGTAACCTAAAACTTGAAGCGATACAAAAAAGCCGTTTTCCGGAATATAAATATCAAATTCATCTACTTGCAATTCAAATGCATCTCCATCTTTTTCAGTAGCTCTAAAAACAATAGTTTCATTAGTTAATACTTTGTCTGGAACACCATCGTTATTATTGTAAAACTTCACTTTAAACAGTGTAGAAAACTTTTTCTTTTCACTGTTCTTGCGATTGCGTTTCTCCCAATCTTTAGATTCTAAGGCAATAGGAAAAAATACCGTTTTCAACCTTTGATCCTGACTTGTCGTTTTAGGAAAATAAACTGCTATTTCGGATTCTATAGTGGGCAACCAGCAATTATAATAATCATTGTCTAAGTATGGCTTTAGGTTTTCTTCTCTAAATTTTCGGTCTAACGCGACATCAAGTACCACTTCGTCTAATTCAGCAGCTTCGGGGTGCATGCGTAATTGATTTGGTAAATTTTTTGTCGCCACATTTAGGTCTTTAAAACCCAAAGCCGAAATAAAGAGTGAGTCGATATCTGGATATAATTTTTCAGTAAAGTAAAATTGCCCTTCATCATCTGCAAAAATACCGTTGCCATTACCAAAAGAAATAGTAGCATAACTTACAGGATAGGTTGTAATACTGTCTTTAATAGTAATCTGACTAAAAGCCAATGGCCCGATGAATAGAAATAGGGCTAAAGTTTTGTACATATTTCAATTTTCGTTAGGTAAAAGATTAAAGATGCTGAAATAAATTCGAGATTACAATTAATGGAATGGATAATTACTGAAAAAAATACGTTTTCTAGGTATATTTAGTTTCTCTCTCAACTTCCCACTTCTAACATCACACTTCTCAATACCAACGCTTTTTCTTCTTTTTAGAAGCTTCACTTTTACGTCCTTTTTTGTACTTACTTCCTTGTTTTTTATGTACAATAGGTTTCGCCTTTGGATCCAGCGGATAAGGATGTTCATTCTCTACAGGAATTTGAACATTTATAGCATTCTGAATCGATTTTACATAGCTTTTTTCATCAGCAGAACACATGGCGTAAGCTTTACCAGAGTTACCCGCTCTGCCTGTTCTACCAATACGGTGTACGTAAGTTTCAGGTACATTTGGCATATCAAAATTTAGAACATTGTCTAATTCATTGATGTCAATGCCACGAGCTGCAACATCAGTTGCAATTAATACCTTTACATAGCCATTTTTAAATTTATTTAAAGCCGTTTGCCGATCACTTTGGTTTTTATCTCCGTGAATACTATTTACAGAATAGCCATTTTTAAGCAAAGTTTGCTCTAATTTATCAACACCGAACTTGGTACGTCTAAAAATAAGGATATTACCTTTAATGGTATTTCTTAACAAGTGCAAACACAGTTCAATTTTGTTGCGTTTTGGAACATAATACAACACTTGACTAACATCTTTGGCCACCGATTTTGTTGGAGTCACATCAATACGTTCGGGATTTTTGAGAATAGTATTTGCTAATTCTTCAATTTTATGAGGAATGGTTGCCGAAAATAATAAGGTCTGTTTGTCTTCTGGACACAAGCGTTCAACTTTCTTTATATCATCGATAAAACCCATATCTAACATGAGATCGGCTTCGTCTAAAACAAAAGTCTCAATATGATCGAGGTTAATGTAATCTTGTTTGTGCAAATCGAGCAATCTACCAGGAGTGGCTACTAAAATATCAACTCCTTTATTTAGTACATCGATTTGTGGTTCAATAGAAGCGCCACCAAAAACGACTAAAGAGCGCAGATTAGTAAATTGAGCGTAAGTTTTAAAATTCTGTTGAATTTGAACCGCTAATTCACGTGTCGGACTTACAATAAGTGCTCTGATTTTTTTACCTTTTTTTGGGGCGTCCTGTCTATCAAAAAGTTGCTGTAAAATGGGAAGTGCAAAAGCTGCTGTTTTGCCTGTTCCGGTTTGTGCTGAAACAATCACATCCTTTTTATCTAAAACCAATGGAATAGCACGTTGCTGAACTAACGTTGGCTCTGTGTATCCAGAGGCGTCTATGGCTTTCAATAGGGGTTTAATAAGTTGTAAGTCTTTAAATGACATGTGCTTTTTATTTTAGCAAAGGTAGAATAAATGTTCTACCAACGATCTTTTATCCAATTCTTCTGTTCCTCTTCAGACAAAAACGTCCAAGCAATACATCGGCTAATTTTATGGCCTTGACCCATTTCTATCGTTTTTACATCGGTAGCATTAACCTTTTGTAAAATTTTATAGGTAGGTTTTAGTGTCGTTTCTTTCGAGATTAAACTTGTAAACCAAAAGCATTGTTTGCCAAAATGCTTGCTTTCATAAATCATATCTTTTACAAAACGTGCTTCACCTCCTTTGGTCCAAAGTTCGTTATGCTGGCCGCCAAAATTTAAAAGGGCTTTGTTTGGTCGTTTTCCTTTAAGATTTTTCTGCTTTTTTAAACTTGCCTTTTGAGCTTCTTCTGCAGACGCATGAAACGGTGGATTGCAAATTGTAAAATCAACTTTTTCTTCGGGTTTTAAAATGTTGTGAAAGAAGTCATTGGATTTTTCTTGTCGTCTAATTTCTAATGTAGATTTTAAACTAGAATTGCGCTGCTCAATTTCTTTAGCCGACGTAATTGCGGTATCGTCTGTATCACTGCCTATAAATGACCAACCATACTCGTGCTGACCAATAATTGGATAAATACAATTGGCTCCCACACCAATATCTAGACCTTTTATTTGTTTGCCTTTTGGGATATCAGAACGATTACCTTTTAAAAGATCAGCAATATTATGGATATAATCTGCCCGTCCAGGAATCGGTGGACATAAATAATGTTTAGGAATATCCCAATATTCTAATCCATAATGATGAATTAACAAAGCTTTGTTTAAAGCTTTAACGGCATTAGGGTTAAAAAAATCGATAGACTCATCCCCATATTTATTTGGAGCAACGAATGCTGCTAATTTTGGTGAACTTTTAATAAGTGCTTCAAAATTATAGCGTTCTCTGTGTTGACTTCTGGGATGAAGTTCTGATTTTACTTTCGGATGTGATTTTTTCTTTTGCAATGTATTAAAATTAGTTAGACCAAAGGTAGGTTAAAAGAGAATGATGATCAGTAATTTTCAATTTCAAATTAAATTATTATAAGATGCTTACGATTATAAAATGCGATTAATAGGATAGCAAAACTTAATCAACTTTCTTAAATCGAAGAATTTCTTCTCCGCTATTATTTAATAATAATAAATTTAAACCATCTTTTTTATAGCTCACTGAATTCCTTAAGGCATTGTCAAAACGATCTGAAACAGTCATATCCGGGCACATTTTTCTAGTGGTCGCTATGGCCCCAAATTTAATGGATATCGAGTCCAAGGATGTAATTGATCCGTTGTAATTGTTGCAACCATTGTTTCCCATAACACGCATTTCAGTGGTATTAATTTCTAAGCTTGGTGCTATTAGTTGATCCGTAATTGCTTTTCCATTAATATGGGTGGTTGACCAAATATCGTGAATTGCCAATTTTGGATCTTGAATTTTCTCTAAAACATCAATAAGTTCATATTGAATTGATGATGTATCAGCAGGAACTTTATTAGGATCTAAGGTAGTTTCAGAAACTTCAATTTTATATAAATATCCAGGTTCAAAAGTAAAGCCATTTATGGAGGCATAAAACAAATTCCAATCAGCATTCACATAGCTTTCTGCTTTAGTTACTTGTAAACATTGCGTTTTTCCTACACCAGCATCGCAATCTACTTTAGCACTATTTACCCAATAAGTTGAGATTGTAGTTGCATTTTTTGAAGACCCACAAGACGTTAATAGGACAGTAAACATTATAATAAAAAGTGTTTTTAACTTAAACATATATTTCTATTTAATTTTGAAATTAAAATATATTCAAAATACCTTTCATTAGACAGCATAAAACGTTAAATCTATGTTAGAAAAATTACTAATTCATTTTTATTGAGCGTTTTATTTTAAGCCCTATGAACAATATATTCTTAAGGTTGCGATGTAAAAGGAAGAGCACATGTTATTCCATAATAATTATCAAATCATCTTGTTTCACCATTCGACCTTCTTTTAGGATTACCGATTTAATTTTTCCAGATTTATGAGCGGTTACTGTAGTTTCCATTTTCATGGCTTCTATCACAAACAATGGATCATTTTCTTCAACCGAAGCTCCTTTCTTTACCAGTATTTTATACAGTGAACCCTGTAATGGCGCTCCAATTTGGTTAATATCATCTTTATCTATTTTTGCATTTTCTACTTTTTCTATATTTAATGAAGTGTCAAAGACTTCTACAAATCTGTTTTCACCGTTAACTTTGAAAAAGACTGTTCTTACACCTTCATCATTAGGAATTCCTACAGAAAGTAGTTTAACAATAATTGTTTTACCAGGCTCTAAAGTAATATTAGTTTCTTCTTGAAGTTTCATACCAAAGAAGAAATCCTTAGTTGGTATCAGGGCAATATTTCCGTAAAGTTTATAATTTTCGTGAGCTTTCTCAAATACTTTTGGATATAACATATAAGATAAAAAGTCTTCCATTTCAATAGGTCTTGTAAAGCCTTGTTGAAATTTTTTCTTAAAAGCAGCATATTCCTTAGTGAAATCTATTGGCTCTAAATGTGCATTTGGTCGGTCAGTATAGGCTTCTCTATTTTTAAGAATAATTTTCTGTAGTTTCTTTGGAAACCCTCCAACAGGTTGTCCTAAGTCTCCCTTAAAGAAATTAATTACCGATTCAGGAAACGAAATTCCTTCCCCACGTTCCATCACATCAGCAGGAGTTAGATTATTGGTCACCATAAAAATGGCCATGTCACCAACGACTTTAGAACTTGGTGTTACCTTAATCAAGTTACCAAACATATTATTGACCTCTGCGTACATTTTTTTAACGTCATCGAAACGATCGCCTAATCCTAAAGCAATGGCTTGAGGTCGTAAGTTTGAATATTGACCTCCAGGAATTTCATGCTGATACACTTCTGCTGTTCCTGCTTTTAAGCCCGATTCAAATGGATAATACATTTCGCGCGTATCTTCCCAATAATTAGAAAATTGATTTAATGAGCCCATATCAAAATCGTGTGCACGATCTTGCCCTTTTATCATTTCTACTACTGCATTAAAATTGGGTTGGGAAGTAAGACCTGACAGCCCACCAAGCGCAACATCAACCACATCAACTCCGGACTCTATGGCTTTTAAATAGGTGGCAGTTTGTAATGACGAGGTATCATGCGTATGCAAATGAATAGGAATATTTAAAGTGTCTTTTAACGCCGTTACCAATTCCGTTGCAGCATAAGGCTTTAATAGGCCTGCCATATCTTTAATGGCGACCATGTGTGCACCTGCATTTTCTAAATCCTTAGCGAGTTGCGTGTAGTATTTTAGATTATATTTGGTTTCTTTTGGATCTAAAATATCACCTGTATAACTGATCGCAGCTTGGGCAATACCACCAGTTTTGTTTCTAACATAATTAATACTTGGTTCCATAGCTTTTACCCAATTGAGCGAATCGAAAATTCTAAAAATATCAACGCCATTTTCCCAAGATTTTTCCACGAATTTCTCGATCAGGTTATCAGGATAGGCTTTATAACCCACTGCATTGGAGCCGCGAAGTAACATTTGAAATAGGATATTTGGAACCGCTTTACGTAATTCTCGCAAACGTGTCCACGGACTTTCGTGTAAAAATCGTAAACAAACATCAAAAGTAGCTCCTCCCCAAACTTCCATACTAAACGTATTAGGATGGTTTTTTGCAAAACTTTCTGCAACTTTCAACATATCGTAACTTCGCATTCGAGTTGCCAAAAGTGATTGATGTGCATCGCGCATCGTGGTATCTGTATAATGAATCTTTTTGTCTTTCATTAACCATTCACAAAATGCTTCAGGACCTAATTCTGTTAATAAATTTTTTGTGCCTTTCGGAAACGATTCCGTACGGTTATATTTTGGAATTTTAGCGGTTCTGAATATTTTAGTCTTATCAATGTTTTTAACATCAGAATTTCCATTGACAATAACTTCGGCAAGAAAATTAACAGCCTTGGTAGTACGGTCTTGCGGTAATTTTATTTCGAATAAAGATGGTGTATTCTGAATAAAATTAACCGTCACTTTACCTTCTTTGAAAGTTTCATGCTGAATGACATTTTGAAGAAAATGAATGTTGGTCTTTACACCTCTAATCCTAAATTCTTTCAATGCGCGAGTCATTTTCCGAACGGCTCCATCTAAAGTTCTACCATGAGCAGACACTTTTACAAGCATAGAATCGAAAAACGGACTAACATTATAACCTTGGTAAATACTGCCGGCATCTAATCGAATCCCCATTCCCGACGCACTTCTATAAGTTGTGATATTACCGTAATCTGGCGTAAAATTATTTTCAGGATCTTCGGTAGTTAATCGACATTGAAGCGCAAAACCATAAGTGGCTAAGGTCTCTTGCTCATATATTTTTATTTGTTTATCAGATAATTTATAACCCCCAGCAATAAATATTTGTGTTTTAACCAAATCGATTCCAGTGACCATTTCAGTTACCGTATGTTCTACCTGAATTCTTGGATTGACTTCAATAAAATAAATGTTGTCTTGTTGATCGACTAAAAATTCAACCGTACCAATATTGTTGTAATTTACTTCTGAAGTAATTGCGATGGCGTATTTGTACAAGGCATCTTTCACTTTTTGAGATACATTGTAAGAAGGTGCCACTTCCACCACTTTTTGATGACGACGTTGTACGGAACAATCGCGCTCAAATAAATGGCGAATATTGCCATGTCTATCGGCTACAATTTGTATTTCAATATGTTTTGGGTTTTCGACATATTTTTCTAAAAACATGGTGTCATCACCAAAGGCGTTCAGAGCTTCGTTTCTTGCAGAATCAAAATGTTGCTCCAAATCTTTGTCATTTCTTACCACACGCATACCACGACCTCCGCCACCTGAAGCCGCTTTGAGCATTAAAGGGAAACCAATGGAATTGGCTTCCGAAAGTGCTATTTTTAATGAGGAAAGGTTTTTTTTGTTACTTTCAATAATAGGAACTTTACATTTTACAGCGATTTTCTTTGCGGTTATTTTATCTCCCAAGGCATCCATAACTTCGGGATCTGGACCGATAAAAATGATGTCGTTTTCGGCACATCGTCTTGCAAATTCTGAATTTTCAGACAAAAATCCATAACCCGGATGTATGGCATCGACATTTTTATCCTTCGCTAAAGCCACAATCTCATCAATATCTAAATAGGGTTTTAAAGGATCATTATTTTCGCCAATTTGGTAAGATTCATCAGCTTTGTTTCTATGTTGTGAGTAGCGATCCTCATAAGTGTATATAGCTACAGTCGCAATGTTAAGTTCTGTACAAGCTCTTAGTACACGGATGGCAATTTCACTTCGATTGGCAACTAATATTTTTTTAATTTTCATGGTCGGCAGAATATGATGATTTGTAATAATATATAAGTTTTATACGTAATTATGTTGTTTCGTTTTAGTTATTCTCAAATATATAAAAGACTTACTACAACGTTTTCGTAATTATGGTATATTTTTTTTAAAGCTAATAATTAGATGTGAAGATTCTCGGTTAATTTTTGCAATTACCATAAACTAATTCAGTCTTTAAAGAAGATTATAAGTCTAGAGGAGTGCGTGGAAATAATAATCAACGTAAAAAAGGCATTAAGCGCTTTTTTATACTTGGAGGCAGAGCCTCATTGGTTAGTAATACACTGATATGTTTTTTGTTTTTATGTTCGGCATATAATAGTTTGAAGAGATGAAAAATGGAAAGACTGTTATTTGAACGTTCAACCAATTGAAATAAGTCTCCATTTTTTACAGTTCCTACTTCTAAAACCCGAACGTAGGTTCCAGAATAACCATGATCTATAAATTGTTGCAATACTGCTTCACTCCCAAATTTATGAGCAAACTTGAAGCAAGGTTCTCTTGGTTGAGTAATTTGTATTAAAGCATTACCAACTTTATATTTATCACCAATATATAGCTGTTTTTCGTCTAAATTTTTAACCGTTAGGTTTTCACCCAGCATTCCGTAAGTCCAATCTAAATTGGGGTATAAATTTTGCCAGTACGGATATTGATTTGCTGAAAATAAATAACAAGCTTTAAATTCTCCACCATGAACTTTTCGGTCTGAAACTTCATCGCTTCTAACACGGTCTTTTTCTAAATGTATGGGTACGTCAATGGGTTTCTTATAGATTCCAGTGGTGACCTCTTTTCCATGCCATTGAAAAGTTTGAGGTTGCGCAATATTGGTTGAAATGATTTCCATGTGTTAAAAGTACTATAATAAGAATAATTGAAGTTTAATTAAAATTCTTTAATAATTGAACAAAAATAAACCTTTGAATTTTCTGAATTCATAATAAAATTATGTTAACAAAATGTTAAAATTTAAATTTTTTAAAACCCGACTATTCAATTTCTCGTAAGTATTAATGTCTTACCCAAAGAGGCGTTAATCGTTAACCTTCAAACTAAAAACTAATCAACATGAAAAACAAAATTACTATGGTTATTGCATTTGCAATGACTTTTTTTATTTCAACAGATTTGTTTGCACAAGTAGTTACTAGTAGTGCAGATGATGGAACAGACGGAACTCTGCGAAACGAAATTGCGGACACACCTGCTGGAGGAACTATTACTTTTGATCCTGCAGTAACAACAGTAACTTTAACGAGCGAACTATTAATAACGAAAGAATTAACAATTACTGGTCCCTCAGTTACGATTGATGCTAATAATAATAGTAGAGTATTCTACGTTACAGCTGGTTCGTTAGAATTAAATTATCTAACATTAACTAATGGAATGGCTATAGATGGTGGTGGTATTTATATGACCAATGCAGCTGTTACAATAAATAATTGTACAATTTCAAATAATATAGCCTACGGAGCTTCTGGTTCTGGTGGAGGAATTTACAATGCGGCTGGTGGTACTTTGGTCGTGAATGATTCTGAAATTTCTAACAACACGGCAAATAGAGCAGGTGGTGGAATTGAAGACAACTCGGGTGCTGGTTTAGCAATTACATTAAATAACGTAAATCTAGATTATAATAATGCAGGGGTATATCCGGCTATTGCTGCACCAGGAAATGGTGGTGGTTTACACATTACAGGTGCAGGCGACACTAATATTTCTGGAGGAACTGCAAATGGAAACGTTGCTGCACTCGAAGGTGGTGGACTATGGAATGGTTCTGGTGTAATGACTATTGACAACGCAACTGTGCAGAACAATACAGCTTCTGGAGATGCTGCAGATGATGGTGGAGGTGGAATCTTTAATAATGGAGGAACGTTAACATTATATGGTGGATCTCAAGTTTTATACAATACTGCTGATGGAACATCTGGATCTGGTGGTGGTATTTTTAGTACTAATGGAGTTGTAACTATTAATTCATCATGGGTAGCTTATAATAATTCACAGAGAGCTGGTGGTGGTATTGAAGCTATTGAAGGAACGATAAATCTTACTAATGTTACATTAGACTATAATGAAACTGGACCAGCGCCAGGAAATGGAGGAGGACTTCATATTACCGGTGCTGCAGATGCTTATATAAATAATGGAACCGTAAAAGATAATATAGCAGCACGAGAAGGTGGTGGACTATGGAATGGTTCTGGGAGCATGACTGTAGATGGAACGATTATAGATGGCAATGATGCACAAGGTGCAGCAAGCGACGATGGAGGTGGAGGAATCTTTAATAATGGGGGTGCTTTAGTGGTGATGCCAGGAACCACAATTTCAAATAATATGGCTTCAGGAACATTAGGTTCTGGTGGTGGAATCTTTTCTTTAACACCAGGGACGCTTGATATCGATGGCATAACAATAAATAACAATACGGCTAACCGTGCTGGTGGAGGAATCGAAATTAATTCAGCAGCTTATGAAACTTATACCTTTAATAATCTATCCTTACATTCAAATACGGTAAACGGTCCAGCACCAGGAAATGGTGGTGGCTTACATATCTCAGGAATGGGGAATGTAGTTTATAATGGTGGAGCTGTTACCAATAATACGGCTTTTGAAGGTGGTGGACTATGGAATAGTGTAGGTGTAATGTCAATTAATGGAACTACTATTACAGGAAACACAGCCAATGGCAATGCTACTGGCGGTGGTGGACTTTTTAATAATGGTGGAATCTTAAATGTAGATGAAGATACTACCTTAACAGGAAATATTGCTGACGGAACAGATGTTGGTGGTAGAGGTGGTGCTATTTTCAATAATGAAAATGGAACTTTAAATTTGGCTAATGGATTAGCAATCACCGGAAACTTCGCAAGTAGGGCTGGTGGAGCCATTGAAGATAGCTCAAATGGAACTTTGATTTTATCTGGAGTAACATTTACAGGAAATGCTGCTGGAGTCGATATTGAATTAGGAAACACCATAACTCCTAATCCAGGAAATGGTGGTGCGATACACTTATCTGGTACAACAAATGCCACAGTTTCCAACTTTTCAACGATTTCAAATAATTATGCTGCTAAAGAAGGTGGAGGACTCTGGAACAATATGGGAACCATGGACGTGAGCGTATCATTTTTGGACGGTAATATAGCTTCAGGTGATGATGCCGATGATGGTGGGGGAGCAATCTTTAACAATGGAGGTACATTGATTGTTGGAAACGCAGCGTCAATATTAAATAATATTGCTGACGGAGCTTCAGGATCTGGTGGTGCTATTTTAAGTACGGATGGTGCTGTAACGATTTCAGGTGCAGTTATAACGTTTAACCGATCTAATCGTGCAGGTGGTGCCATAGAAATTATAGAAGGTTCAATTGAATTTTCAGAAAACTTTAATGTAAGCAATAACAACACAGGAGTTGAACCAGCAGTCGCAAATCCAGGAAATGGAGGCGCACTACATATTAGTGGTTCTGCATCTGCGACGATTACAGGTGGAACGATGAGCAATAACGTTGCCGCGAGAGAAGGTGGTGGATTGTGGAACAGTACAGGAACTATGACCATTAATGGTACAACCATCAATGGAAATGAAGCACAAGGACCGGCAGCGGATGACGGTGGTGGTGGAATATTCAACAATGGAGGTACATTAATTGTTCAAAATGACACAGCTATTACTAACAATACAGCAACTGGAGCCTCAGGTTCTGGTGGAGGCATTCAAAATATTTCTGGAGGTAACGTAACTGTTTTAAACTCTGTAATTACAGGGAATACTTCCAATCGTGCTGGTGGTGGCATTGAAGATAATTCTACAATGGCCTCAGGAACTTTAATATTAACTAATGTAACTTTAGATAATAATTCTACTGCTTCTGCCCCTGGAAATGGTGGAGGTTTACATATCACGGGTCCAGGTAATGCAACAATTACAGGAGGAACAACAAATATGAACACAGCTGCTAACGAAGGTGGTGGATTATGGAATGGATCTGGTGTAATGACTATTGTTGACCATACGGTTGATGGCAATATAGCCTCCGGAAGTGATGCTGAAACAGCAGGCGCAGCAGGTGGCGGAGGCATCTACAATGAAGGTGGAACTTTGGAACTTTCAGGTGCAACAGAAATTAAAAATAACATAGCCGACGGAGCACAATCCACAGGTGGTGGCATATTGAATGCTGCCGGAACCTTAACGGCTAATGGAATTACAATTCAAGATAACACCTCAAACCGAGCAGGTGGCGGAATTGAAGTTAACGGTGGCGGAGCAGTAATGCTGACTAATGTCTATTTAAATTTAAACGACACTGGAGTCGTAACCGGAATGGGAGCACCAGGAAATGGCGGTGGACTTCATATTAGTGGTAATAGTAATGTTGACATCACAGGGGGAACAACAAATATGAATACAGCCGCTAACGAAGGTGGTGGATTATGGAACGGATCAGGAATAATGACCGTTATAGATCATACGGTAGATGGTAATACGGCCTCAGGAAGCGATGCTGATACAGCGGGAGCTTCAGGAGGTGGAGGGATTTACAATGAAGGAGGAACTTTAGAACTTTCGGGTTCAACAGAAATTACAAATAACGTTGCCGACGGAGCACAATCCACAGGTGGTGGTATATTGAATGCAGCCGGAACGTTAACAGCGAATGGTATTGCGATTATGGATAATACCTCTAACCGAGCAGGTGGAGGAATCGAAGCCAATGGAGGTGGAGCAGTAATGCTTACAAACGTTACTTTGAATTCTAATGATACAGGAGTTGTAACAGGTATGGGAGCACCAGGAAATGGTGGTGGTCTTCATATTAGTGGCAATAGTACTGTTGATATAATAGGAGGAACCGTAAATATGAATACTGCAGCTACTGAAGGTGGTGGTCTTTGGAACGGTACTGGAACAATGACTGTCGAAGGGTCTACCATTAGTTTAAATATTGCTTCAGGTGATGATGCTGCCGATGGTGGTGGTGGAATCTTTAATAATGGAGGAACTTTAATGGTTCAAAACGATGCCATTATAAGTAATAATTTGGCTAACGGAACCGCTGGTTCAGGTGGTGGAATTTTTAGTATTGCGGGGGCGGTTACAGTTAATAATTCAAATATCCAATTCAATTCTGCAAATCGTGCAGGTGGTGGTGTTGAGATTGTTGATGGTACAGCTGACTTTCTAAATAATGCTAATCTTTTAAATAATGATGTTAATGGATTGGAATCAGGAACACCCGCGCCAGGTAATGGTGGAGGTCTTCACGTTACAGGAGGTGCTGCAGTAATAACATATACCGGTGGAACCGTTTTTGCAAATGAAGCTGCTAGTGAAGGTGGTGGATTATGGAATAACGGAGGAACAATGACCATTGCCGGAACTCTAATTGACGGAAATATTGCTTACGGTAATGATGCTGATAATGGTGGTGGCGGTATCTTCAACAATGGAGGTACATTGAATATTAATGACACTACTCAAATAAAAAATAATTATGCAGACGGTAGTTCTGGTTCTGGTGGTGGAATTTTCAGCACAGATGGTATGATAACTATTATTGGTGCAGTAATTACATCAAATAAAGCTAACCGAGCAGGTGGTGGTATTGAAATTATAGATGGTACATTATTGGTCACAAATACCGACCTGAACACTAACGACGCCGGAAGTTTAGCACCAGCACCAGGAAATGGAGGAGGACTTCACATTTCTGGCATGGCGGACGCAACATTTATTGGAAGTACAGTTAATGAAAATAGTGCGGCTCGTGAAGGTGGTGGATTATGGAATAGTACTGGAATAATGACGACTGATGCGACGATTATTAATGGTAATATTGCTTCGGGTGGTGCTGCTGATGATGGTGGAGCAGGGATCTTCAATAATGGAGGAACTTTAAATGTAACGAATGGAACAATTATAAATAATAATATTGCTAACGGAGCTTCTGCTTCTGGTGGCGGATTATTAAGTGTAGGCGGTTCTGTAACTGTAGAAAATTCTTCTATTGTTTATAACCGTGCTAATAGAGCTGGTGGAGGTATTGAGCTGGCAGCGGGTACATTAAACATGACCAATTCAGATTTAAGCGCTAATAATGTTGGAGTTTCACCAGCAGTGCCAGCACCAGGAAATGGAGGTGGACTTCATTTAGGTGGAATGGCAACCGCAACCATTGCGCTTTCAACTATACGAGATAATTATGCTGTTGAAGGTGGCGGACTTTGGAACGGTGGGTCAGATA
The DNA here is from genome assembly GCF_030407435.1 of Winogradskyella bathintestinalis. GTDB lineage: Bacteria > Bacteroidota > Bacteroidia > Flavobacteriales > Flavobacteriaceae > Winogradskyella > Winogradskyella bathintestinalis. The sequence goes on along the minus strand of NZ_JASDDK010000002.1, from coordinate 533,245 downwards.
TGACAGTAACTACTTCTGAAGTTTCCGGTAACTATGCCGCTGAAGGTGGTGGAGTTTACAATAACACGGGAGCAACGTCGACGGTGATGACAACTACGATTTCTGGTAACTCTGCATCAATGTCTGGTGGTGGTTTAACTAATGCTGGTACAAGTATGGACTTAAATGCTGTTACTGTTGCAATGAATTCAACCGATGGATATGGCGGAGGTATAGATGCCGAAAGTTATACGTCTTTAATGAATACTATCGTAGCATTAAATATGGCCAGTTCTGGTGTTGATGTTTCAGGTTTAATAACGTCAAACAATTATAATTTAATTGGAGAAGACGATCTGAATGTATTTACAGTGGAAGCTAATGATGTTGTTGATGTTAATCCATTGGTTGGACCGTTACAGAATAATGGAGGTACAACATTTACACATCAATTATTAGACAATTCACCAGCGTTCAATGCAGGTGATCCAGAAGATACATTTACAGATCAAATTGGTCAGTTGGTATTTGGTAGTGCTCGTGATATTGGAGCCTATGAAGCACAAGTGGCTTTATCTGTAGAGGATTTCAATGTTGCATCTGTTTTAAATATATATCCAAATCCAACCAAAGGACAATTTAATATTGTGATTGATGATGCAGTTTCTGGGAATGTAAAAGTTCAAATTGTATCAATGACAGGAAGATTAGTTAAACAATTGTTACTTGGAAATGGCACTAATGCTTTAGATATAAGTGGAATGTCTGCAGGAGTTTATATTGTAAATATTAATACAGAAAATGGTGATTCGTCACATAAATTAATTTTAGAATAAAGGGGTATTAAAACCATTTATATAGTTGAAAAGACCATCGAAAGATGGTCTTTTATTTATAATAAAGTTCAATTTATTAAGCTATATAAAAGCAAAATTCCACAATATTAATGGGATTTTCTGTAATCTCATTTAAATAAAAAGCGCAAGTTATATAACTTGCGCTTTTTGGTGCTATTAATCTTTAAGGGTAAAAGATCTTTAATCAATTGTATAATTGTGGTGCAAAATTAGTAATATTTTTTCTTCTAAAAATTGATGTATGGTAATAAACTTATTTACGAGCTAGATCCTTTCTGATTCTACTTAAACTTTCAGTGGTTATACCTAAGTAAGAAGCGATATGATAGTTTTTAATACTTTTTTCAATATTTGGATACGTATTTATAAAGTTGAGATAGCGCTCAGTTGCGGTTTTGGATATATTCGCGAGAATTCGTTTTTGAAAAGCAGCAAAAGCACGTTCGAGCTTTATCCTAAAGAATCGATCAACTTTCGGAACGTTATTATATAAATAATCCTTATCCTTTTTTGAAATTTTATAAATTGTAGAATCTTGTAAGACTTCAATGGTTAGACTAGCCTTTTCTGATGTGAGAAACGCAGTAAAATCACCCATCCACCAATCTTTTATTCCAAATTGTAAGGTGTACTCTTTTCCATTTGGTGCCGTATGATAACTTCTTAAGCAGCCATCTAAAATATAGTATTTACAATCAGCAATATCCCCAGCATTGAGTAAAATAGTGCCTTTTTTTACAAAAATCTTATGAAAAGAAGACTCAATTATCTGAAGTTCTTCATCCGTGAATTTAAGACCATTAAAAATGTCTCGAGTTTTTGGGTTAACAATGTTCACTTTATTTAGGGTTGATTGGCTAGATAAATATATATAGAACTTGCTAATTTACTTGGTTAATATCGTTGTACTTAATAAAAAATAGGTTGACGGCTTTAAATATGTAAACCTATGGGTTATAGTGCAATAAGTTGATTGGGAAATTGTAAGTTAGTGTAACTAGATTTATGTGCCGTTTTAAATGCTGATTAATAAAGTTATAATTGATATTATGTTTTTATAACTTCAATAGTATAAGTGGCAACAATATCATTCTTAATATTTAAATGCACATCATAGAAGCCGTTACTTTTAAACTTGCATTTAAAAGAGATTATCCCATTCTCGTTTTTAAGATCATAAATTTTATAAGGCTTTTTATCCGCTCCTGATATTTGAATTAGTGAAATTTCGTCTGTATTAATGGATTTTAAGTATTTAAATTTAAAGTTTATTTCTTCATTTTTATTTATAGTAGTGACCAATTTTTTCGGGCTAATAGGAATCGTTTTTTGACTAAATGTTTCTCCATAAACTATGGGTTCTGCTCTAAATTTAGCCTTTATTTGATCGTCATTTAGAAACCATTTTTTTTGTATGGGAAAATGATTTTTAGCAAATAATATGGGATCTGTTAGAAAATAGCCGTCATTATACTCTTGTATAAATAACTGACCATTAATCATATATCCACTAGACCAAGTGGCATCACATAAATACCATTTATTATTTAGTTTTACAGCGTTCCAAGAGTGATTGGCAGATTCAAGTTTTTCTACGTTTGTTTCAAAACTTCTGCCATAACCATCAATGATTACGGATTCAATATTAGCGATAAAACACATCTCTTTAATTAAATATGCATAACCTGTGCAAATGGTTTTTTTCTGATTCAGCAATTTTTTAAAAACGGTTTTTTTAAACTCACTATTCCATATCAAGTAACCTATACTGTCATTTTTAAAGTTTTCCCGAGATTTTTTTACTTTGTTTTGTTGCTTGTAATCTCCTCTAATATTTGTGCAGACCCATGTGTAAATTGCTCTAAATTTTTCTACATCTGTAGTTAATTTCGACGTTAATTTATGTACCAAAACTGGTAAATTTTCTAAACTTCCGTCTTTATTTAATTTAGCAATATTATCTGCTTTCGTGAAATCGATGGTTTTAAAATCCGAAACTTGGGCATTACAAATAGTCAAGATAAAAATCAACAAGAAACTGAGTCTATTTTTCATAAAACAGAATGGCTTAATTTCTTTTGGACTTATAAACGTCTTTAACGGCAACTTTCCCCATAATGATGCAAGCATCAGCTTTCATATCAATATTAAGTGCAATGTTTAGATCAGCATCTTTATTCTCAATAACAATTTTTTGAGATTCCATGCCGATATAACTAATGATTAAAATATCTCCGATTTTTAATTTTTCAGGAAATTCAAAATTACCGTCAAAATCGGTTGCAACGCCAATAGTCGTACCTTCTAAAACTACATTGGCTCCAGGAAGTGGCATATTGTTTTCTGTGACATTACCTTTTACCACAATATTTTTCACAAATTTTGAAGCTTTAATTTCTGACTTGTTATTTTTTTGAGCTATAGCTTTTACTGTATCCTGAGCCTGTGCTGTAAAACTAGAAAAGAATGCCAAACATGTCAATCCTATGGTAGTTATAAAACCAATCCGCTTGTTCTTTTTGGATTCAACGTTATAAGTTTTTAATTGGTTGTTGTTAAATCGGCCACAAGTGTTTTGAGTTGCTTTAGTTTTGAAAAAGGTTATAATGTCTTCAGTAGTCATTACAGAAAAGTCTATAACTTCTTTTTCGCAAGAACCACAAAAACCGCCGTTAGAAGTCGGTGAAAACTGATCGAAATTTTCTGAACATGGTGTTGTAATGTCTAAATGGAATTGATTTTTCATGATGTAAAGTTTTAATGTTACTATGCATCAAACTTATACATCAATGAGAAGATAAAAAATGAAGAATCAGGGAACTGTGCTTTTTGGTGAGTGAGTGGTACCTATTAATTAGCAACAAAAAACCACTCTGCGTTGACAAAGTGGTTTCAAATAATAATTTTTATACTTATTCAACTTTCCTGGCCACATTTTCCTGTCCGGCCTGAAATATTGTAAAGCTTTCTACCTTTCCAGAAGTATCTTTATTGAATTTAACTTTTATGGCAGCAACTTTAGCGAAAAAAGTCGTCTCATCTTCGGCATATATTTCAAATTGGCCTTGGCCTGTAGCTTGGGCAAAAATTTGACTGCCATCCACACTAATCTGAACGTGAAAATTAGGTCCCAACTCGTATTTGCCGATGTACGGTTTTAAAACAGCATTTGTAAGTGTCACTGCTTTCTTTTCTTCGGGCATTAGTTTATTAACTTTCTTACCTCGACTTTCAGTATTGGTAATAAAAATAGCTTCATGTTTTCCATTTTCGGAATTAGAAAACTTGTATTCTATGCCACTGCCCTCAAACATATAACGATTTTCGGATAACGGAAAAATTTCAAAAATTGTATTCGTTTCCGATTCTCTCATGCTATAGAGTTTGTTATCTTTTAAAAAAATATGCCTTACTGCTCCATCTTCAAATTCATAAGCTCCAACCCACTGTTTCATTTTATCTTCAGGTATGTTTACGACATCAGACATTGTGGGAAACGGTTTTCCTATGGCAACAGCAGCTAGATTACGGGTTACAGCACCGATGTCATTGCAACTACAATTACTTAAACCAATAACATATACATCTTCTTTTATCAAATAAATTCCATCTGTGGAGGTGCCAAAAATTCCACCACTGTGTGAATATCCTTTAGAACCTTTAAGATTCATTTCACCCAAACCATAGCCATAAGCAATATGTTCACCATTATTAAGGTTTGAACCATTTATAGCTTTATCCAATGATGTAGCTTTAATTAGTGTATTGTTGACTAAGGCATTTTGCCATTTTAGCATGTCATCAATAGTAGAAGTCAATGAACCTGCAGCTTGTGGTAAAGTCATACTCAAATAACTCGCATTAACATAGCCATTGTCATTTTGTTCGTAAGGTCTTACTCTGTTTTTAACTAATTCTCTATTATTTCCATAACTGGATTGCTGCATATTTAAAGGTTCAAAAATGTGCTTTTCTATAAAGTTTTCGTATGTATCTTTTGAAATCACTTCAATGATTTTTCCTAATAATATATAGCCAGAGTTATTGTATTTAAAGGCCTCTCCTGGTTCAAAATCCAGTGGATCATTTTTAAAAGTATCTATTAACTCATCGAGTGTTTTATCCATACGAGCAAATTGTAAAAAATTTGCATTGTCGGTATAACTTTTAATTCCTGAAGTGTGATTGAGCAACTGATGAACAGTTATCGTTTTTCCTTGTGTAGGATACTCGGGGATAAACTTAGTAATTGGATCATTTAATTTCAATTTCCCTTGTTCTTCTAGCATTAAAATTGCGACGGCTGTAAATTGTTTTGTAATAGAAGCAAGCATAAACACATTTTCTGGAATCATATCGACATCGAGTTCTAAACTCGCTTTTCCAATAGCTTTTCTATAAATGGCTTTACCGTCTTTGGCAACTAGAATTGTAGCTCCAGGCGCATCTGCATTGTAATTCTGAGTAACAATAGCGTCAAATTGTTGTGTTAAATCTTGAGCCTTGATATTTAAAATAAAAAGGAAAGTAAATAGCAATAATGGAAGAGTGTGATTTGTTTTCATTTTTCTTTGGATTGATTAATACTTGTAGGACGTGCTAAAAGAGAATAAGTTACAAAAAAAACCACCTTGAATTAACAAAGTGATTTTAGTTTTTTCCGAAATTTCGGGATTGGCTCTAAAATTCCCTTTTTCAAGAGAATTGCGTTACGCTTATTTAATCATTTCGTAACTACGTTTTATAAAGTTCGTCAACTCTTCGCCTTTTAATAGACCTTGAGATAAACGTGCTAAATCTAAACTCTGCGTAATTAAACGTTCTTGTTTCTTTTTGGTTTTAGTTCCTAAAATTTCACCGACTAATTCAGAATTTGTGTTCACTATAAGATTGTACATTTCTGGCATATTACCCATACCAAACATACCTCCGCCGCCACCAGTCTGCTGCATTTCTTTCATTCTGCGCATAAATTCTGGTTGTGTAATGATAAAAGGAGAGGCACCACTATCCATAGCTTCTAATTGCACAGCGAACTTTTCAGATGGAATTACTTCTTTTAAAAGCGTATCTAATTCTGTTTGTTGCTCTTCGCTTAATTTAGAAATCGCAGTTTCCTCTTTCTTAATTAAGTTATCAATATGATCACCATCTACACGTGCAAAAGAAATGTTTTCTTTAGTCGATTCTAACTTCTGAATTAAATGCGATACAATTGGAGAATCTAACATTAGCACTTCATAACCTTTGGCTTTAGCAGCTTCAATATAGCTGTGCTGTTGGTCTTTATTTGAAGCGTAAAGAATGACTAACTTACCATCTTTATCTGTTTGAGTTGCTTTGGTTTTGTTAAAAAGCTCCTCGTACGTATAATATTTACCATCTACTGTTGGATATAAAGCAAATGCATCTGCTTTTTCGAAGAATTTTTCTTCAGACAACATACCGTATTCAATCACGATTTTGATATCGTCCCATTTCTTTTCGAAATCTTCACGATTCGCGTTGAATAATGATTTCAACTTATCAGCCACTTTTCTCGTGATGTAAGATGAAATTTTCTTAACAGCACCATCTGCTTGCAAATAAGAGCGCGATACATTCAACGGAATGTCTGGAGAATCGATAACTCCACGAAGCATCGTTAAAAATTCAGGAACAATACCTTCTACATTGTCGGTTACAAAAACCTGATTTTGGTAAAGTTGAATTTTATCTTTCTGAATATTCATATCGTTCGTCATCTTAGGGAAATACAAGATTCCTGTTAAGTTGAACGGATAATCGACATTTAAATGAATATGGAATAATGGCTCCTCAAATTGCATTGGATACAATTCTCTGTAGAATTCCTTGTAATCTTTATCTTCTAATTCGGTAGGTTGTTTTGTCCAAGCCGGATTTGGGTTATTGATAATATCATCTACCGTAATCTGCTTGTGTGGCTCCGTGGTTTCTTTACCATCTTTATCTTTTGTGGTTGCTGGTGTAAACTCAGGATCGTTTATGTCCTTTGTACCAAATTTAATCGGAATAGGCATAAACTTGTTGTACTTATTCAACAACTCACGGATTTTAGCTTCTTCTAAAAATTCAGTAGAATCTTCCGCAATATGAAGGATGATTTCTGTTCCTCTTGTGTCTTTATCAGATGACTCTAATGTGAATTCTGGAGATCCATCACAGGTCCAATGAGCTGCTTCTGTACCTTCCTTATAAGATTTTGTAATAATTTCAACTTTTTCTGCTACCATAAAAGCAGAATAAAAACCAAGTCCGAAATGACCGATAATTCCGGTATCCTTACCTGAGTCCTTGTATTTATCTATAAATTCCTCAGCTCCAGAAAAGGCAATTTGATTGATATATTTTTCAACCTCCTCGGCTGTCATACCCACACCTTGATCTACGATATGGATTTTTTTACCTTCCTTATCGATTTTTACCTCAATAATAGGGTTGCCATATTCTACCGAAGCTTCTCCAATGCTAGTTAAATGTTTTAATTTTAAAGTCGCATCTGTTGCGTTACTAATGAGCTCACGTAAAAAAATTTCGTGATCGCTGTACAAGAATTTTTTAATAAGCGGAAAGATATTCTCTACCGATACATTAATGTTTCCTTTTGCCATGTTTAATTTTATTAATTATTCCCACAAGAGTGGAAATCAGTTTATATTTTAGTTTTTACTTCTATTCATTTACTTGTCAAATAAAATACCAATTAAAAATTAATGACAAGATGGCATAAAAAAAGCCATTCCTATTAAGAATGGCTTTCTACTAATTAAAGGAGCTCTTAATCTTTTATCATGTTATCATTTTCACTTTCATCATCATCTTCATTCTCTTTTTTATTTTTCACATGCTTATCTAACCATTGGTCTTGTTCCCAAAGCATATGCATAATAGATTCTTTTGCTCTGTAACCATGACTTTCCTTTGGTAACATTACTAATCGCACAGGTGCACCTAGTCCTTTTAAGGCATTAAAATAACGTTCACTTTGTAAAGGGTAAGTCCCAGAATTATTATCTGCAACTCCATGAATGAGGAGTAGTGGAGTTTTCATTTTATCAGCATGCATAAAAGGGGACATGGTATTGTAGGTGTCTGGAGAATCCCAATAACTACGTTCTTCACTTTGAAACCCAAAAGGGGTTAATGTTCGGTTGTAGGCTCCACTTCTGGCAATTCCGGCAGCAAATAAATTGGAATGCGATAATAAATTGGCGGTCATAAATGCACCGTAACTATGGCCACCAACAGCGACTTTATTTCTGTCTATATAGCCCAATTCATCAACAGCATCGATGGCCGCTTTACCATTAGCTACTAATTGTGTTCTAAAAGAATCATTCGGTTCTTTAGTGCCTTCACCAACAATCGGAAAAGCAGCATCATCTAAAACAACATAGCCTTTAGTAACCCAATAAATCGGTGAACCCCAATTTGGATACACAAATTCATTTGGATTTGTGGTACTTTGCGATGCGCTAGCTTTATCCTTATATTCTCGAGGATAAGCCCATAATATCATTGGATATTTTTTTCCGGCTTCATAATTTAATGGCAAGTAGAGTGTGCCTTCTAAATCCAATCCGTCATCACGTTTATAATTGATGACACGTTTATCTACACTCTCGAGACTTTTAAATGGATTTTCAAAAGCTGTGATTGCCGTTAAATCATTCTTTTTATTAATATTTCTTATATAATAATTAGGATATTCTTTTTGAGACTCAATACGAACAAGAATTTCTCCTTTCTTCATATCTATTGCAGAATTTAAGCTTTCTAATTTGTCAGTGTATTCAGATTGATATAAACGTTTGGTTTTGTTTGTCTTAATATTATATTCATCAATAAAGGGAAATTGCCCTTCTTTAGAATACCCATCTCCCATAAGGTAAAGCTTGTCTCCATTCATAGTTAAGGTATATTTCCCGAATTTGTTTTTAGAGTTCACAAAATCTCCTGGATCGCTATAAACATCTTGATAACTTCTATCTGTTATTACTTTCGCGTCCATTTTAGAATTTGAAGGATTAAAAAGATAGGTCTTTGTATTTCTGGTATTCCACCAATAATCATAAGCTACAGCCGTATTATCATCTCCCCATTCAATCCCGGCAAAACGCTGTTTGGTTTTTAATAGCAGTTTAGGCTCTCCATTAAATGGAGCATCAAGCTGGTAAACGGCATCTCTAAAATCTACGTCCATTTCTGGGTTACCTTGGTCTAAAGCCTCTGCCCACACCAAGGTTGATGCTTTATCGTCTCTCCAAGTCATGCTTCGTTTTCCAGTCCTTGTAGCCATAAATCCCTTAGGTCTAACTTCATCTAAAGGAACTTCGTTTACGGTTTTAATTTTAGAACCTTTAGTATCATAAATTATACTTTCGTTGGGAAATCTTGAATAGGTTACTAAATATGAAAATGGTCGTTTAATTTTGGAAATCATGATATAATTTCCGTCGGGTGAAAAATTAATGCCACGATACATGTCGGCTTCTAAAAAATTACTAACATCACCATTTATGGATACTTTTTTAATTTCGGAACGTGCTAGCTGTTCAAAATTAAATTCATCGTTGGGGGTTTTTAATAAATCTTGATAGGTCCTATTCTGTGCCTTTTCACCATCACTTACCGATATTGTTGGTCCAGTTGCTACAGCAGTTTCTGTATCGACTAATTGCTTTCTATCCGTAGGTAACATTTTAACCAATAAATTTTCATTATCTGCGAACCAATTAATAGTACTGCCTGTATTCGCATTTACATTCGCATCTGTTAATTTGGAAACTTTAGCTTCCTTAATATTTAATACCCATACTTCTACACCTTTTAATGTGGTGTTAAGACAAGCAATCATGGTTTCGTCCGGGGACCAGCTAAAACCAGTTAGACGTGCGTCTTTCGGTAAGCCAGAAATCTGTTTGGCGTCTTTATCTGTTGTTTTTTTGACTTTAATATTGGTGTAAAAAGTGGTTCTGCTGCCGATGTTTGTTACGGGATTTATTCGTAACCCAGCTAGTCTTAATTCAGTTTCAGACAATTCTGCTATAGATTTATATTGGTTGCGATACAGCAATACCATGTTTTCTCCTTTACTGTCTATTTGCACCGCAGGGGCTAAATCGACGTCCGCAAGTTCTAAAATTTCTTTGGACGGCTCTTGATAAGTTAAGCTTTGTTGCGCATAACTATTTACAAAAATGAATAGGATAAATAATTGAAATAATTTTTTCATGATAATTTTATGATTGGATTAACGCTCTTAAGATACTGAAAAAAATGCGTTTTCAAATGATAGAGCGTGGTTAAAAATGAGGGCTTGTTTTTTATCGATAGACTTAAGGAATTAAAATAGTAAATTTGCCGTATATTTAATGTTTAAAGTAAATAATGAGATTCCTTTTTTTTAAGGAATAAAAAACAGTGGTTTTTTATGTATAATTCAAAAATAATAGGTTTAGGCAAATACGTGCCAGACAATGTGGTAACGAATAACGACTTGTCTAAAATGATGGATACTAGTGATGAGTGGATTCAAGAACGTACCGGAATTAAAGAACGTCGATGGGCGAAAATGGGTGATGGGGATACCACGGCAACTATGGGAGTAAAAGCGGCCAAGATTGCGATTGAACGATCTGGACTAGATAAAGACGATATTGATTTTATTGTTTTTGCCACCTTAAGTCCGGATATGTATTTTCCTGGTCCAGGTGTACAAGTACAACATGCTCTAGACATAAAAACTGTGGGAGCACTAGATGTGCGTAACCAGTGTTCTGGTTTTGTATATGCCATGTCTGTCGCTGATAATTTTATTAAAACCGGCATGTATAAGAATATTCTTGTTATAGGTAGTGAATTACATTCTCATGGTTTAGACAAGACAACTAGAGGACGCGGAGTATCTGTAATTTTTGGAGATGGTGCAGGAGCGGTAGTTTTAACAAGAGAAGAAGATAATACGAAAGGTGTTCTCTCTACACACTTACACTCTCAAGGCGAACATGCCGAAGAATTAGTTTTAATCGCTCCAGGAATGGGTAAGCGTTGGGTGAATGATATACTTGAAGACAATGACCCTAATGATGAAAGCTATTTTCCGCACATGAATGGGCAATTTGTATTTAAAAATGCTGTAGTTCGTTTTAGTGAAGTAATCATGGAAGGTTTAACAAAAAACAATTTACAGCCAGATGCTATTGATATTTTAATTCCACATCAAGCAAATTTGCGTATTTCGCAATTTGTACAGAACAAATTTAAATTGTCAGATGATCAAGTGTTCAATAATATCCAGAAATATGGCAACACCACTGCGGCATCAATTCCGATTGCAATGACTGAAGCTTGGGAAGAAGGAAAAATAAAAGAAGGTGATACGGTTGTCTTGGCCGCTTTTGGTAGTGGATTTACTTGGGGAAGTGTGATTATTAAATGGTAACAAAATCACTTTCAAAAAAAGAGATCTCATAGATTGAATATTAATATCCATTATATGTTTTTTTTAGAAAATAAATTGCGTTTTAATAAACTATCTATTGGCGAGCAAATGCTAGTAGTTTTCTTACTATTTATTTTTTTTGGTTTAAATATTGGATTCGCTCAACAAAGCGATATTTATATTAAAGCTGGAATTTTATACGATAGTGAACAAAATGAACTTCTAAGAAATAAAGTCATTCACGTTAAGAATACAGAGATTGTTTCAGTGGGAACAATTGAAATGATTCCGGAGAATGCTGAAATTATAGATTTATCAGCATATACAGTTCTTCCCGGATTTATCGATGCACACACTCACGTACTTTTTTCTCAAGATGCAACAGAAGATTTTTCCGAGCATAGCATACATTCACTCACCATGGAGAGTGATGCTTTGAGAACACTTAGAGGTTATAAAAGAGCGAAATCTTATTTAGATGTCGGAATAACGAGTGTAAAAGATCTCGGTAATTCAGGATTATTTTTAGATGTTGCTTTGCGCGATGCCATTAACGAAGGTACAATTGAAGGACCTCGAATTTTTGCATCAGGACCAATAATGGGAGCAACGGGAGGGCAGGTTTATGGAGTATCGCCAAAACATCAAAACCTTATTGATTTAGAATATCGAATTATTAATGGCGTAGAAGATGCTCAAATTGCGGTTAGGGAACACGTAAACCAGAAGGTGGATCTCATTAAGATTTGTGCAGACAACATACCGAACAATACGCATTTGTCTATTGACGAAATGAAAGCTATTGTAAAAACAGCAAATTCTTACGGTCTCACAGTTGTAGCACATTCAATTACCAATCAATCGGCATGGAATGCTATACAAGCGGGTGTTTCCGGAATTGAACATGGTTTTAAATTGGCCGATTCTACATTAACTTTAATGGCACAGAAAGAAGTTTTTTTAGTTCCAACAGAAAATAGTAGAACGTATATGAAAACCTACAGCAAACTTGCTAGTTTTGACGACGGCGACTTGGGTTGGGTAGATAATTATATAGACCGAATGAAGGGCAGATTAACTAGAGTCATCGCTAAAGGTGTTACCATCGTAGCAGGTTCGGATAACTATACAGATATTGGTGGAACTCGTGGTGAATCTTCTATTGATATGTTTCGTGCATATTTTGAGGCGGGAATGAAACCTTTAGATATTTTACAGTCGGCAACATATCTTTCTGCATTTAATTTAAATATGAAAAATGATATAGGTGTTCTTAAGGCTCAAGCAAAAGCAGATATCATTGCAGTAAAGGGCGATATAACCAAAAATTTTATTAGTACAATTGAAGCTATAGTCTTTGTGATGAAGGATGGGGATATCTACAAAAGCGACATTAAGCAAATTAATAAATCCAAGTAGAAAATTTATTATAGCGATAATTTTGTATTTTTAGGACTACAGATGAATCGTGCAACAACAATACAAGAGGTTATTAATCAGCTAGATAGTATCATAGAAAATGCTGTCAAAAGAGATGATCGTCTTGGACTGTTCGCTTATGTATATCGTAGAACTACAGCAGAAATATTAAAAGAAGTTCAATTAGGAAATTTTGAAAACAATGAACTTTTGGAACAACTTGATGTTGTTTTTGCTAACTTGTATCTTGATGCTTATATAAAATATCAAAGGAATGAACCTGTCCGCAAATCTTGGCAGTTTGCTTTTGTAGAGACAGACAATTCATTATCTATTTTACAACATATTATGTTGGGCATGAATGCGCATATCAATTTAGATCTAGCGATTGCTACTAGTGACACCATGACCGGAAAGGATATTGAATCCGTTAGAAATGACTTTGACAAGGTAAATGATATTCTGTTTGGTATAGTCAATGAGATTCAAGATCGATTAAGCAGAGTTTCACCATTACTATTTCTGTTAGATTGGGCAGGAAAAAATTCTGATGAAAAAGTTATTGATTTTAGTATGCGCAAAGCGCGCCAACAATCTTGGAACAGCGCTAACCTCCTTTGGGGACTTGGGGCTGAAAACCAATCGGGTTCAATAGACATTATCGATAAGGTAACCTTAGAGCTTGGGAAAATGATGGCTGCTCCTAAATCTAGGTTCATTCGTTTCTTATTAAAAGCCATTAGTCGATTTGAAAGTAAAAATGTCGGACAGGTAATTTCAAAATTAAGAGCAGACTGACAACAATTAATCAGCAATTTTATACACGAATAATATTAAAAAAAGCCCAAACAAAAAACTGTCTGGGCTTTTCAGCTATTAACCAACTTAACTAACACTATTATAAAAACTAATCTATAATAATTATTACTTAAAACTTATTACACCTATAGACGTAGAAAGTTCTATTTTATTTCATGATTTTTTAGCTTTAACGTGCATTTAACAAAAAACCTGATAATTTAAAAAAATAGACTTATCAAGATTTTCTCAATTTTATAGGTAAGCATTTTCACTAACTATCAACTAATTTTTTGATTGGTTTTTTTTTGATTGATATTTTTGAATGTCGTAAATTAGAGGACTAATTCTAAAATATGTTACTTGATTTAATTTGCCCTAACAAACTTTAACAATATGAATAAAAAAACATTAGTCATCGGAGCTTCATTAAAACCACAGCGTTATTCTAACATAGCTATAAAGCGTTTACGGAGTTATAATCATGAGGTAAAAGGTTTCGGTTTAAGATCTGGTGAAGTTGAAGATGTAACTATTGACACGGAATTAATGTCTTATAAAGATATCGATACGGTAACTTTATATCTCAATCCCCAACGTCAAAAACCGTATTACGAATATATTATTGGTTTAAAACCTAAACGTATAATCTTTAATCCGGGCACCGAAAACCCTGAGTTTTATAATCAATTAAAACAGAATGACATTGATTTTGAGGTCGCATGTACTTTAGTAATGTTGAGCACTGGTCAATATTAATCAAACCGGTTCACATTATCTTTGGTTTTCAGGTATGTAAAGTTGACATTTCTGTTTTATCGAATAATATCACCAAATGAATTCTGTTCAATATTTACAAAGAATCAATGTGTGTAAGTTGAATACTAACTCTTTGGTAGTAAGTTAATTAAAGAGTCTTTCGTAAAATAGAAATTATCTGTCTAATTTTTTAGTTGTTCTGTTCTCTGACAGTCGTCATGGAATCATTTTTCTTCCTAATTAATAATAAGCCTAAAAACATTATTAATCCGTTATATATTAATATTTCGAACCCAATTTCGTGTCCATTAAACAAATCTTTAGAATAAAGGTTTAATGCATAAGATATTAGGGGAGCGACAATAGCAATAATCCAAACATACCGATCTTTTATTTGTGATTTGGTGATTAATCCGAAAGCAAACAAGCCTAATAAAGGTCCGTATGTGTAACCAGCAGCTTTAAAAAGTTCCCAAATTACGGAAACATCTGTAAAAATTAAATCGAACAACAGTATAACAATAACTAACACAATACTAAAGCCAATATGAACACGTTTCCTTAAGCTTTTTCTTTTAGGTTCTGGTCGGTTTTCAATATTTAAAATATCGAAACAAAATGAGGTGGTCAAAGAGGTTAAAGCCGAATCTGCGCTAGAATAAGCGGCTGCAATTAAACCTAATAGAAAGAAGGCAGAAGTAGCAATACCTATTTCAGGAAGCATTGCAATGGTTGGAAATAAGTCGTCTTTTGTAGCGGTAAGCCCATTTTTAGCTGCATACTGTGTGAGCATTAATCCTAGTACCAAAAAAAGAATATTCACAAAAATCAACACAATACTAAAGGTAACCATGTTTTTCTGGGCATCTCTCAAATTACGACAAGTCAAGTTTTTTTGCATCATATCTTGGTCTAGTCCAGTCATGGTGATGGTAATAAAAATTCCCGATAAAAAACTCTTCCAAAAGTATTGCGAATCGTTACCATCTTCAAAAAAGAATACCTTGCTTAATTGACTTTCTTTGGTATAGGTAATAAGATCTCCTATGCTATTTAAATCTAAAGCAGAGGCTAAAAACACAATGGTTACCACAACAGAAACCAGCATAAATAAGGTCTGCAACGTATCTGTAAAAATAATTGTTTTAATGCCTCCTTTAAATGTGTAAAGCCATATTAAAGCAATAGTAATCATTACTGTAAAAGCAAACGGGATGTCAAAAAGATCAAACACCAATAATTGTAAAACTTTGGCGACTAAAAACAAACGGAATGCTGCACCAACGGTTCTAGATATGAGAAAAGCGACAGAGCCTGTTTTATAACTAACAATTCCAAAACGATCTCTTAAATATGTGTAGATTGAGGTTAGGTTTAGCTTATAGTACAGTGGTAATAAGACATAAGCTATAATGAGATAACCAAAAAAGTAACCAAAAACCACTTGCAAATACCCAAATTGTTTTGCCTCTACAGCTCCTGGAACTGAAATAAAAGTAACACCAGATAAAGACGCACCGATCATCCCAAACGCTACTAAATACCACGGTGCAGATTTGTTAGCCTTAAAAAAAGCAGCATTAGAATCTTCTTTTCCAGTGAAATAGGATATCAAAACAAGCAATCCGAAGTAAGCTGCAATTAATATTAATATAGATATCGGAGACATAAATTAGGGATTATTAGTATTATTTTTGAAAAGTAGTACTTTTGAAAAAAACAGACCGCTTAAAAAATGAATTATTTATGAAAAAAATTGTTTGCATTTCTGCATATATCCTGTTTGGTTTGTCTCTTTATGCTCAAGATTATAAACAGCTCATTGCGGAAGGAGAATCTACTGTAGAAGAAATAATTGAAGTAGCAGAACGTCACTTTGATACTGTAGGTAGAGAACGAGGTAGAGGGTACAAGCCATTTAGAAGATGGCAGTATTTTGCAGAACGTGCCATGGATGAATCAGGAAAAGTAAAATCTCCTGAGTTTTATTACAAAGAATTACAAGATTATAATGCGAGAATTAATAATGAAAGTTTAGCGGCTAGAACCATTGTGGGGACGTGGCAAGAAATGGGACCAACGTATTGGAATGCGACTTCTGGTTATAATCCTGGTGTGGGCCGAATTACTTCTATTGCCACAGAAAAAGGTAATCAAAACCATATTATCGTGGGTAGCGATACAGGTGGAGTTTGGAAAAGTTTAAACGGAGGTACTACTTGGACGGTACTTACCGACAATTTAGCAAACATGGATGTCTACGCATTGGCTATAGATCCACTAAATAGTTCAACATATTTTTGGGGTTCTTATGGAGGTTCAATTTTTAAATCGGTTGACGGAGGTGCTACATGGTCGTTATTAGGTAATTTGCCTGGTGGCGGAAGAGTGAACAAAATTTTAGTTCATCCAACAGACACTTCAAAAATGTATTGTAGCTCTGAAGGTGGTGGTTTGTTTAAGTCTGTAGATGGCGGTTTTAATTGGTCTATAATACATCATACGGCTACCAATGGTTATGATTTTGAATTTAAATCGGGCGATCCTGATGTGATCTATGCTTCAGGCAACAATGTATACAAGTCAGTAAATGGAGGTTTAAGTTTCGAAATTTTTGAGGAAGCATCAATTTGGGATCAAGAATTTATTTCTGGGTCTATTTCTTGGACTACAAGTGGATCAAACATAAACAATTCTGTGGTTCCAAGAACAGGAGAATCCATGGGATTATTTTATGTCGAAAATTATTCAAATCCTATGACCCAATTAATAAGTCCGGCATTAGATTTATCAGAAACAGTATCACCAGAACTAAAGTTCTCTTTTACACAAGTAGGTTGGGATGGCGATATTGATGCTTTAAAGGTGTTATACAAAACATCGGCTACAGCAAATTGGATAGAACTTGCGAATTATACAGCAGAAGTAACTAATTGGTCTGATATAACCCTTAGTTTACCAAATCCATCAGCAAATTACTATGTTGCTTTTGAAGGAACAGCTAATTACGGTAGAGGTATAACATTAGATGATGTGTCAATCGAATCCTCCAATTTAGGAGTGGTATTTTCAGATGGTTTTGAATCTACTTCCAATGCCTTTGGTTTCGGACCTAAGTTAATTGGGGTGTCTCCTGACAATCCTTCGGTTGTCTATGTTTTAGAAGCAAAAGATAATGTATTTGGTGGAATATATAAATCTACGGATAATGGTTCTACGTTTTCGAAACTGAATCATACTAATAAAAATTATTTTGGTTATGATTCTTTTGCTTCAGATGACAAAGGTCAAGCACCACGAGATATGGCTATTGCTGTAAACCCTAATAATATAAACGATGTGCATATTGCAGGTATTAATACCTGGCGATCAACGAATGGAGGTACTGATTTTACTATAAGTTCACAATGGACTCCTTACGATGCTTATATAGGTAATGTTGGCTATTGTCACGCCGATGTGGATATTTTAGAATTTGTAGGCAATGGAGCCAATACTAAGCTTTTGGTAGGTACAGATGGAGGTATATATAGTGCAGAGAATCCTACAGTAGTAAACAACCAATATTACACTGATTTAACAGCAGGTTTAGGTATTAGACAATTTTATAAAATTGGAGTCAGCCAAACCAATCCTGTTATAGTAACTGGTGGTTCTCAAGATAACGGATCGTCAATTCTTGGATCTGATGGTAATTGGACTGACTGGTTTGGTGCAGATGGCATGGAAGGTTTTATAGATAAAAACAATTCACAGGTTATTTATGGTACCGCTCAATATGGTAATTTGATTAAAAGTTTTGATAGCGGAGCAAATGTTTCTTATTTAACACAACCCGAGGATAAGGGTGGCGACTATTCATGGAATTGGGTGGTGCCTTTTGAACAAGATCCTGTATTACAAAATGTTGTGTATTGTGCTTTTGATGTCGTTTATAAATCGGTAGATGGTGGGTTTAATTGGATTGCTATTTCGCCAGAATTTTCTGGAAATATTGATCATTTTAAAGTGGCATCAACAAATAGTAATATAATGTATGTGGCTATTAATGGCATCTTTGTTTACTCTACCGATGGCGGAATGAATTGGGTACAATCCTCTTTAAATTTAGGTGGTGGACGAATAAATGAGATCGCTGTACATCCTACAGATCCTAGTAAGATTGCTATTGCAACCACAAACAATCAAAAGGTATATATAAGTACAGATAATGGAGCGTCGTTTACATCAGTACGGTGGGATTTGCCAGGTTTCTCATCTCAAGCATTGACTTGGCAAGATAATGGTAAAGATGGACTTTACGTTGGGATGAATTACGGTATATATTATACCGATAATGAATTGGGTAATACTTGGACAGCTTTCAATAACGGTTTACCCAATGTAAGAATTAATGAGCTCGAAATTAATGCTGTCGAAGGCAAAATATACGCGGCAACTTATGGTAGAGGGTTGTGGAGTTCTAATCTTTATGACGAAACACTAGGTGTTAATAACTTTGAATTAGATGATCTGGTGTTATACCCAAACCCAGCAACTTCTGAAGTAAAGCTAAAATGGAATGTTTCTGAAGACGTATCAATTCGTATTTATAACACCTTAGGAAAATTAATGTTTTATACGAAAAGTGAGAATCTAACGAATGATTATAAGATAAATTTATCAACTTTTAAAACTGGTGTTTATTTTGTAAAATTAAATACGTCCAAAGGCGAAATCACTAAAAAACTTATCTTGAATTAAAATTGCAAATCATAACTAAAGTCCAGTTGTAAAGTCTTTGCAATTGGGCTTTTTTATTTGCAAAAATCAGTACCTTCGTAATCATGGAATTTTCATCAAAACTCTTAGAGAACGCTGTCAACGAAATGTCGCAATTACCCGGAATCGGTAAGCGTACAGCACTGCGTTTAGTCTTACATTTACTGCGTCAGCCAGAAAGTCAAACGAATCAATTAGCAAATGCTTTATCAAAGGTACGAAGAGAAATAAATTTCTGTAAATCGTGTCATAATATCAGTGATAAGGTATTGTGTGAAATCTGCGAAAACCCTAATAGAAACAGTGAAATTATCTGTGTGGTTGAAGATATTAGAGATGTTATGGCAGTAGAAAATACCAGTTCTTTTAAAGGGTTGTATCATGTTTTAGGTGGAAAAATATCACCAATGGATGGTATTGGTCCCCAAGATTTAAATATAAGCTCGTTAGTAGGCAAAGTTAAAGAAGGTAAAGTAAAGGAATTGATTTTTGCCATGAGCCCTACGATGGAAGGAGACACCACTAATTTTTATATTTTCAGACAAATACAAGACTGTAACGTGGCTACATCTACTATAGCTAGAGGGGTTGCGGTAGGTAACGAATTAGAGTATACGGATGAAATCACTTTAGGACGAAGTATTATGGACCGTGTACCTTTTGAAGCCTCATTAAAATCGTAATGAAATTATCTATCATCATATTAAATTATAATGTACGCTATTTTTTAGAATTATGTCTAAAGAGTGTGGAAGATGCCATTGCTCAATTGGATGCCGAAATTATTGTGGTGGATAACAACTCTCCCGATGATAGTTGTGCTATGGTAAAGCAATTATTTCCTCAAGTAAAACTAATCGAAAATAACGAAAACTCAGGATTTTCTAAAGGCAATAATCGTGGCGTGGCTACAGCTAAGGGTGAATATCTTTGCATTTTAAATCCAGATACAGTGGTAGCAGAAGATACGTTTTTAAAACTTATTGATTTTGCTGATTCTACAAATAATCTAGGTATTGTTGGTTGTCAGCTTATCGATGGTCGAGGAGAATTTCTTCCAGAAAGTAAGCGCAATATACCAACTCCCATCGTCTCCCTAAAAAAAGTATTAGGCAATGGAAGCGCTTATTATGCAAACCATGTGTCCTCAGAAGGCACTGCTAAAGTGGATATATTAGTTGGTGCATTTATGTGGCTAAAAAAAGACGTTTATGAATCTGTTGGAGGCTTTGATGAAGACTATTTTATGTACGGTGAAGATATAGACTTGTCCTATAAAGTAGTGAAAGCCGGTTACGATAATTATTATTATGGTAAGACAACTATTATTCATTTTAAGGGAGAAAGTACACTAAAAGATGCCAAATATGCACAACGCTTTTACGGAGCTATGCAGATATTTTATAAAAAACATTTTAAACAGAACTTGTTTTTTAATGCTATGGTTTGGTTAGGTATTAAAACGGCACAGATGTTGCGTAAATCTTCAGAGGAAGTAGAGTTAAAGTCTAAACGTTCTTATGTGTATTCTACAACGATAGACCATTCTCTTGAAAAACAATTATTAAAACCGATACTTATTACTGATACTATACTGCAAGAAATTGAAAACTGCAGTATGTTGGTATTCGATTTTAATAAGCTGAGCACCAAAGAGGTAATTAAAGAAATGAAAAACAAATCGAAGCAAAAAAATATAGTTTTTAGATTTCTACCAAAAAACAGTAAATTTATCCTCGGAAGTGATAGTGCAACCAGCAGAGGTGAAGTGCTACATTTCTAAGATGTATATAATTGAATAAAAATCAATGATTCATCTGTTTTTTTATTAATTTTGCAACCGATTACAAAATAAAGACCTTCAAATTAAAGATATGGCAAAGTTTGAACTTAAATTACCTAAAATGGGAGAAAGTGTTGCAGAAGCAACCATAACTTCATGGCTTAAAGATATTGGGGATACCATTGAAGCCGACGAAGCCGTTTTGGAAATAGCAACGGATAAAGTAGATAGTGAAGTTCCGAGTGAAGTCGATGGAGTTTTAGTTGAGAAACTTTTCGATATTGATGATGTTGTGCAAGTAGGACAGACCATTGCGGTAATTGAAACAGAAGGTGGTGAAGCGGTAGAAGTAAAAGCGACTACAGCGGAAACAAAGCCAGAGGTAGAGTCGGAAACACTTAAGGAACCAGAAACCTCAAAAGCGGTAGCTGATGTTGCAAATACGGTTGTTGCTGCAAAAACTTCAGTGGAACCTGTAGTCTCTACAGAAGATCGATTTTACTCTCCATTAGTGAAAAACATAGCTAAAGAAGAAGGTATTTCGCAGTCTGAATTAGATCGTATTTCAGGGACAGGAAAAGATAATCGCGTTACAAAAAACGATATTAAGGCTTACTTAGAATCTCGTAGTTCTTCAAATGTTACTCAGGGTGAAGAAATCATGGAGACATCAAAAACAAAACCTGTTTCAGCAACGAAAAATGATGACACCATGCAGGTGGAAGCAGCACGAAGCAGAGATTCAATAAAAAGAACTGATAATAATGTAACCGCGCCTGCAGATAAGCCAAAAACTGATAAATCTTCTGAAAAGAAAGTTACGGCATCAAATGGTGATGAGATTATAGAAATGACTAGAATGGGGAAACTCATTTCAAAATATATGGTAGATTCGGTACAGACGTCTGCACATGTGCAATCGTTTATAGAGGCCGATGTAACTGCTATCTGGAACTGGCGAAAGAAAGTGAAGAGCGATTTTATGAAGCGCGAAGGTGAAAATTTAACCTTTACTCCAATTTTTATGGAAGCGGTGACTAAAGCGTTGAAAGAATTTCCAATGATGAATATATCCGTTCAAGAAGATAAAATCATTAAAAAGAAAGCCATTAATGTTGGTATGGCAGCTGCTTTGCCAGATGGTAACTTAATTGTTCCTGTAATTAAAAATGCAGATCAGTTAAATTTATTAGGCATGGTGAAGCGTGTTAATGATTTAGCTAATAGAGCGCGTACTGGGCAATTAAGTCCAGATGACATACAAGGTGGTACATACACCGTTACCAATGTGGGAACATTTGGTAGTATTATGGGAACACCAATTATCAATCAGCCGCAAGTTGGTATTTTAGCGTTAGGTGCTATTAGAAAAACACCTGCAGTAATTGAGGGGCCAGAAGGAGATTATATTGGTATACGTTACAAAATGTATCTATCACATTCTTACGATCACCGAGTTGTTAATGGAGCGCTTGGAGGTCAGTTTGTAAAAGCCGTTAAGGATTATTTGGAAGGTTGGGATTCCGATCGAGAAATTTAAACACATCCTTTTAAAATAGGATGAGATAATAGAAAAAAGAAAAGCACAATTTAAAATTGTGCTTTTCTTTTTTGTTTAGGAAACGTTAGTTCTTGTCCTCTACAAAACCATCCCAACGTTGCATATAAGTAATAAAGGTATCACTTAACCCTTCATTTTTTAAATATTGTGCTGATACTGGAGTGTCAATAGGATTAAAGTTGTGATTTTCCATTACTTTTTTAGGAAAATCATGATGCAAAATGGCCGAACGACCAATAGTTACAAAGTCAACACCTAAGTCTAACACTTTGAGAACTTCATTGCCTGTGCCAATTTTTCCTGCAACCGTAAGTTTTACATTTTTATAGTCGAGCTGTAAAATATGTTCTAATATATTTAATGGACTTTCAGGATATTCTTCAGGGGTTTTAAAACAATCCCAAAGTGATAAATCTAAAAAGTCAATGTGATTACTATCAATTAATTGTTGCGATACTATTTTAATTTCAGATAGTTTCATGGCAAATCGTTCTGGTGATAATCGCACACCTAATAAAAATTCTGGACCACATTGAATTCGGATTTCATTAATAATTTCGAATAACAATCTTGAACGATTTTCAAGTGACCCACCATACTTATCTGTACGCTTATTAATATCAGAACTTAAAAACTGCGTTAGAATATAGCCATGCGCTCCATGGACTTCAACACCATCATATCCTGAGCGTTTTGCTCGTATTGCAGCATCTACAAAATCCTCTTTCAGTTGATATATTTCTTCTAGAGTTAATGCCCTAGCATTATGTTCTTTATTTTCAGAAGGACATACAGCTTTTTGTTCAATAACTTCTTTGGGCGAGCGCATTCCGGCATGATGCAATTGTATAACTGCTAAACTACCTTCTTCTTTTATTGCTTTTGTAAGTTTGGTATGACCTGGAATTAAATCATCCGAAAAAATACCTAACTGTCCTGAGAATCCTTTCCCGATTTTTTGGACATGAGATGCACAGGTCATCACCAAGCCAAATTGTCCTTTGGCACGCATGGTTAGCCAACGAAACTCGTCCTCTGAAAGTTGTCCGTTTTCATGACTTTGTCGATTGGTTAGCGGGGCTAGCATAAAACGGTTTTTTAGTTTCGCTCCACAATTAAATGTTACACTGTCGTCAAGATTATATTTCATAAATTATTTAAGATTTATAGGGTTGCAAAGTTCGGTTATTTATTTTTTAATTTCAAATTAGAGGAAAGATCGAGGCGATAATTTTAATCTCCATATCTTTGCATAAAAATTTAATAATAATGCAACTCAATCTCAATAAGCCGATCTGTTTTTTCGATTTAGAAACCACAGGTATAAATATTTCTAAAGACCGCATCGTAGAAATTTCCATTTTAAAAGTACACCCAAACGGGAAAGAAGAAGCTAAAACGTGGATCGTTAATCCTGAAATGCTAATTCCCGCTGAAGTTACAGCTATTCATGGAATTTCAGATGCAGATGTTGCTGATAAACCTACTTTTAAAGAATTATCTAAGGACATTTATAACTTAATAAAAGATTCTGATTTAGGTGGTTTTAATTCTAACCGTTTTGATATTCCTTTATTGGCAGAAGAAATGCTTCGAGCTGAAGTAGATTTTGATATGAAGAATACGCAATCGATAGATGTACAAACCATATTTCACAAAATGGAACAACGTACCTTGGTTGCCGCTTACAAATTCTACTGTGATAAAAGTTTAGAAGATGCGCATAGTGCAGAAGCAGATACTAAAGCGACTTACGAAGTTTTAAAAGCACAACTCGATCGTTACGAAGATTTAGAAAATGACAC
This sequence comes from Winogradskyella bathintestinalis, assembly GCF_030407435.1. Classification (GTDB taxonomy): domain Bacteria; phylum Bacteroidota; class Bacteroidia; order Flavobacteriales; family Flavobacteriaceae; genus Winogradskyella; species Winogradskyella bathintestinalis. The sequence continues at coordinate 509,058 of NZ_JASDDK010000002.1, read as the reverse complement.
TAAATTTTTAGCGGAATTTAGTTCGCGCAAAAAGTTTGCCGATTTTGCTGGCTTTTTAATTTTTAATAAAGAAGGTGAAGAATGTTTTTCGTTCGGAAAACACAAAGGAAAACGTGTGTTAGATGTCTTAGAAAAAGAACCTGGTTATTTTGGTTGGTTGCTGAATGCTGACTTTCCGCTTTATACAAAGAAGGTGTTAACCGCTATAAAGTTGCGTCAGTTTAATAATAAGTTTTAAGAAAAAACATTTAGAAAATTCAACCTAGAATCTAGACATTTTTTATGATAATTATATGTATATAATTTTTACAGTCTATAAATCTAAATAGTGAAACGATCTAATATTTAACGTCGATAAAAAATGAAACTCATCTGCATAGGTCGAAACTATACCGACCACATTAAAGAATTAGAAAACGAGAAGCCGACAGATCCTGTTGTTTTTCTTAAACCAGATACTTCAATTTTATTGAAGAAACAACCCTTTTTTATTCCAGATTTTTCCAATGATGTGCATTATGAAGTTGAGGTACTCATAAAAATCAATAAGGTAGGTAAGCATATAGATAAAAAATTTGCAAATAAGTATTATGACCAAATCGGACTTGGTATTGATTTTACTGCGCGCGATCTCCAAGCGCAACTTAAAGCTAAAGGTTTGCCATGGGAGAAAGCTAAAGCCTTTGATGGTGCTGCCGTAATAGGAAAATGGTTACCAAAGTCTGAATTTCAGGACATAAACGATATCAATTTTAGTTTAGAAAAAAATGATGCGATTGTTCAAACAGGAAATACAAGTCTAATGTTATGGAAAATTGACGAAATAATAGAATATGTGTCAAAATATTTTACTTTGAAAATTGGAGATATTATATTTACAGGCACACCTGCAGGGGTTGGTAAAGTTATTGCAGAAGACCAATTAAAAGGATACCTTGAGGGCGTGGAAATGTTTTCATTAAAAATTAAATAAATGTCACAACATTATAAATTACATCGTGTACGGGAAATGGCTGATAACGACGAAGATTTCGTTGCAGCTCTAGCCGCTGCTTTTTTAGAAGAAGTACCAGAAGATGCTGAGCGATTAAGAAAAGGCGTGCCAGCGAAGGACTATAAAGACGTCTATCAAGCGGCTCATAAAATGAAACCGACTATAGATTTGTTTGAACTTGGAGTTTTAGATACCTTGATTGAAGTACAGGATTGGGGAAAGTTTGAGCAAACTGACAAAAATGTAGATCAACAATTGACTATGGTTTTGACTGCTGTCGATAATGCGGTTAATGAAATTAAAGCCGATTTCGGACTTTAAATCACTGTATTAAATGCAAGCAGAGATTATTACTATTGGAGATGAGATACTCATCGGTCAGATTGTGGATACCAATTCGGCATTTTTAGGTAAGGCTTTCAACAAAATTGGCATTTCTATTTATCAGATAACCTCAGTGCAAGATGACGAATCTCATATTCTTAAAGCGCTTAAAGAAGCTGAAGAGAATGCAGATATTATTATCATCACCGGTGGGTTGGGACCTACTAAAGACGATATAACTAAACACACTATTTGTCAATATTTCAATGATACTTTGGTAGAAGATAAAGCTGTATTAGCTCATGTAGAGCAGATTTTCTCAAAATATAGTACGGCGCCACTTTTGGAAGTCAACAAGCAACAAGCTTTAGTACCTTCAAAATCTAAAGTATTAATGAATCATAATGGAACCGCACCTGGAATGTGGTTAGAAAAAAATGGGAAAGTGATTGTGTCGCTTCCTGGAGTGCCTTATGAAATGAAGGCATTAATTACAGAACAGGTAATTCCAGAGTTAAGAAAAAAATTTAAGTTTCCTTATATATTACACAAAACAATCCTAACCTATGGTCGTGGGGAAAGTGCTTTAGCGGATCAAATTGAGAATTGGGCGGATAATTTACCCAGCTTTATTAAGTTAGCTTATTTACCAAGTTTAGGGCGTGTACGATTGCGATTATCAGGAAAATCATTTGATAAAAAAGCGCTCGAAAACGAAATTCAAAATCAAGTTAATTTATTATTACCTCAAATAGAAGATGTTTTTGTTGGTTATGAAGAAGACTTATCCTTAGAGGCTATAATTGGTGAACAATTAACCTTAGCTGGAAAAACTTTAGCTACAGCCGAAAGTTGTACAGGCGGACGTATTGCAGAATCCTTAACTGCCAATGCTGGTGCTTCAACCTATTTTAAAGGCAGTATTGTGGCTTATGCAACGGAAACGAAAGTGAAAATATTAAATGTTTCTCAAGAGGACATTAATACCTATTCCGTAGTCAGTAAAGAGGTGGCAGAAAGCATGGCGAAGAATGCAAGAACCTTATTCAATACCGATTACGCCATAAGTACCACAGGTAATGCTGGCCCTTCAAAAGGCGAATCTGATGCAGACGTTGGTACTGTTTGGATTGCTATTGCTACAAAAGAGAGGGTTTATTCTGAATTTTTTAATTTTGGAAATCATCGAGAAAAAGTGATTGGCAGAGCTACAAATAAAGCTTTTGAAATGCTTCAGAAACTTTTTTTGAAAAAGTAGAGTTTTAAGTTTGCTGAAATGTAAAGTTTTATTAAATTTGCACCCTGTTTAAAATATCCATGTTCGGATTTTAGATTCTTAATACTACTATTTGATGACCATGTCTTCAATAACAATGACGGAATTAAGAGTTAACAGAAAAATAATAATAGACCTAAAGAAAGAAAACAATGTCAAGAGTTTGTGAACTTACTGGGAAAAAAGCGATGGTTGGAAACAATGTTTCTCACGCTATGAATAAAACGAGACGTACATTTGATGCAAATTTAATGAAAAAGCGTTTTTACATTCCTTCAGAAGATAAGTGGGTAACATTAAAAGTTTCTACATCAGCATTAAAGACTATCAATAAAATTGGTATCGAAGCAATGTTAAAAGAAGCTAGAGCAAAAGGATTTTACAAATAATAGCGTCATTTAACGCTTAAGTCAATTTACAATGGCAAAAAGAGGAAATAGAATACAAGTCATCTTAGAGTGCACAGAGCATAAAACTTCTGGGAAACCTGGAACATCAAGATACATTACAACAAAGAATAAGAAGAATACGCCAGACCGTATGGAGATTAAGAAATTTAATCCTATCCTTAAGCGTATGACAGTTCATAAAGAAATTAAATAAATGTAGATTCCCATTTTATGGGGATTGTAAAAATATTTTACAATGGCAAAGAAATCAGTAGCGTCTTTACAGACAGGATCAAAACGTTTGACAAAAGCGATAAAAATGGTAAAATCACCAAAAACAGGAGCTTACATGTTTGTAGAATCTGTAATGGCACCAGAATTTGTCAATGATTTTTTAAATAAAAAATAATCTTTTTTACTATAAAGATTAACGGAACTGCTTTCTTATGAAAGCAGTTTTTTTATGGCTATATTTGAATGTTTTTATGACAATTTAGCAGTAAATCTTTAAGGGCAAGGTTGTTGTATTTGTTTTTGGCGTTACCCTTGAAACCTATGATATTTTAGAATATTGTAGAAAACGGGGAAGGCTTACAAAATGCTATCTTCGTAGAGCTTAATTAATTTGCTCAAATTCGACGCATTAGCGATTTTTGTTAAAGTAAAATATGTTGGGTAGAGTACTCCTTGACACAGCAAAAAATAACTAAATATCTAACAACCAGAAATAATGAGTTTTTTTAAAAAAATATTCTCTTCCGACAAAAAAGAAACATTAGATAAGGGTTTAGAGAAATCTAAAACTTCATTTTTTAGTAAACTAAATAAAGCCGTTGCCGGAAAATCTAAAGTCGATGAAGACGTCTTAGATAATCTTGAAGAAATATTAGTGACAAGCGATGTAGGTGTTAACACAACATTAAAAGTTATTGATAGAATTGAAGCACGCGTCTCGAAAGATAAATATTTAGGAACTTCAGAACTTAATAAAATATTAAGAGAAGAAATTGCAGCCTTATTGTCTGAAATCGAATCAGGCGAAGAAACTGAATATACTATACCCAAATTACCAAATCAAGCAGACGGTACAAAGACTCCATATGTGTTAATGGTCGTTGGAGTTAATGGTGTTGGTAAGACTACAACTATAGGTAAATTAGCTTATCAATTTAAAAAGAAAGGTTTAAAAGTTGTTCTTGGTGCTGCAGATACGTTTAGAGCAGCTGCTATAGATCAATTACAAGTTTGGGCAGATCGTGTAGATGTTCCCATGATAAAACAAAAAATGGGTTCTGATCCCGCATCTGTTGCTTTTGATGCTGTAAAATCTGGCGTGAACCAAGATGCTGACGTAATTATAATTGATACTGCTGGACGATTACACAATAAAATCAACTTAATGAACGAGCTAACCAAGGTAAAACGCGTAATGCAGAAAGTTATTGGTGATGCACCTCACGATGTGTTATTGGTATTAGATGGTTCAACAGGTCAGAATGCTTTTGAGCAGGCTAAACAATTTACGGCAGCAACAGAAGTAACGTCTTTAGCTGTAACCAAATTAGACGGTACGGCCAAAGGTGGTGTTGTGATTGGAATTAGCGATCAATTTCAAATTCCTGTAAAATATATTGGAGTAGGAGAGGGCATTGAAGATTTGCAGGTTTTTAATAAGTACGAGTTTGTGGATTCTTTCTTTAAATAATAGATATATTCACGAAAACAGAAATCCTTATAATATAAATAAAGCTTCAATAATAGGGAAGCAAAAATTTTAAAGCCGAATACAATAGTAATAGTTGTATTCGGCTTTTTTCGTTGTTCAGAGGTCTTATCCATTGTTCGGATGTCTATCGACATTATTTACAGATGCTCATGGTTATGGATAGATAATTTAACCGTTTCACCCTGTTTTACATCATAATTTATAATTTTATACCAGCCACTAAATCAATTTTTTACACACAAATTTGAGCAATCGTAAATCAAAAACTGAATATCGTAAATCATTCCGTATCTTTGCAAACTGATTTACAAAAAGCATGAGAACCAAAACTATAAAAAAGAATAGAATCAACGTTGTTACACTGGGTTGTAGTAAAAATGTTTACGATAGTGAAGTGTTAATGGGACAACTAAAAGCAAGCGGCAAAGACGTGGTCCATGAGCAAGAAGGCAATGTGGTAGTGATTAACACTTGTGGCTTTATTAATAACGCCAAAGAAGAGAGTGTGAATACTATTCTCGAGTTTATGAAGAAAAAAGAAGAGGGCGATGTCGATAAGGTTTTTGTAACCGGTTGTTTGAGCGAGCGCTATAAACCAGACTTGCAAAAAGAAATTCCAAATGTAGATCAATATTTTGGTACCACTGAATTACCGGGTTTATTAAAAGCTTTAGGTGCAGATTATAAACACGAATTAATTGGTGAACGTTTAACAACAACTCCAAAAAATTACGCATATCTTAAAATTGCGGAAGGTTGTGACAGGCCTTGTAGCTTTTGTGCTATTCCGATTATGCGTGGAAAACATAGAAGTACTCCTATTGAAAATTTAGTGACCGAAGCTGAGAAATTGGCAGCTTCCGGTGTTAAAGAATTAATTCTTATTGCACAAGATTTGACCTATTACGGTTTAGATTTATATAAGAAAAGAAACTTGGCTGAATTATTAGAAAACTTAGTTAAAGTTGACGGCATTGAATGGATTCGTTTACATTATGCGTTTCCGACTGGTTTTCCGATGGATGTACTAGACGTTATGAAACGAGAACCGAAGATCTGTAATTATTTAGATATTCCTTTACAGCATATTTCTAATGATTTATTAAAGTCGATGCGTCGTGGTACAACCAAAGAAAAGACGACTAAACTCATTAAAGAATTTAGAGCTATAGTTCCTGAGATGACGATTAGAACAACACTAATTGTCGGTTATCCTGGTGAAACAGAAGAGCACTTCGAAGAACTTAAGCAATGGGTTTCAGAAATGCGTTTTGAAAGGTTAGGGTGTTTCACTTATTCTCATGAAGAAAATACACATGCTTACAATTTCGAGGACGATGTTCCTGAAGATGTAAAAATGCAACGTGCCAACGACATTATGGAGATTCAATCCCAAATATCTTGGGAATTAAACCAAGCTAAAATAGGGCAAGAGTTTAAAGTGGTTATTGATCGAAAAGAAGGGAATTATTTTGTTGGACGTACGGAGTTTGACTCGCCAGATGTGGATAATGAAGTGTTGATTGATGCGTCTTCTACATATTTAAAAACTGGTGAATTTGCGACTATTAAGGTAACTGAAGCAGAAGACTTTGATCTTTATGGAGAAGTCGTAGCATCTAAATCGTAATAGAAAAAATCATTTATATAGAGAAGAGTTTATAACATATTTTTTAAACTATAAACTCTTCTTGCAATTTAAAATTCAGTCTATATCTTCTAAAATATTATCTGGCCAAAAATTAGGATGTTCCCCACTAAATCCAAATTTCGGTAATTGATCAATTTGTTTCATTTCTGAATCAGACAGTTTAAAATCAAAGAGTTTAATATTGGCTTCAATCCTTTTATTGGTTGTTGATTTAGGAATCACTATAACTTCATGTTGAATAATCCAACGAAGGCAAACCTTGGCAACAGTAATATCATGTGCTTTTGCTATCTTTTTTAATACGTCATTTTCAAATACTTTCCCTCTTGCTAGTGGTGACCACGATTCCACCGCAATGTTTTGTTTTTTACAATACGCAACCAGTTCTGGTTGCCAATAGCCAGGATGAAATTCTATTTGATTTACTGCTGGTTTGACGCGTGTGGTTTTAAATAACGCTTCAAGATGCTCTTCATAAAAATTACTCACGCCTATAGATTTTATTTTTCCTTCCGCTTGTAGATCCTCCATGGCTCTCCAAGCCTCGGCATTGGCGTGTTGCCAGTTATCATAGTTTTTGGAGTTGGCAGGCCAATGAATCAGATAAAGGTCAATATAATCTAAACCTAATCTGACTAGTGAATTTTCAAATTCTTGCTTAGCTGAATCATATCCTAAGTTTTTGCGCCACAATTTAGTGGTCACAAAAATGTCATCTCTCGCGACACCGCTTTGTTTAATTCCTTTTCCAACAGCTTCTTCATTTCCATAAACTGCCGCTGTATCTATTGACCTGTACCCATTTAATAGAGCATGTTTTACGGCGTCAATACCTTCTTGCTCTGTTGCTTTATAGGTTCCGAAACCTACAATTGGCATAGAATTGCCGTCATTTAGTTTGAGATTTTTCATAATGTATTGCGTTTGATATTATAGTTTATGTGATCTAAAAATTAATGCTTATTTTATTAAATAAAGCTCTATTGTTTTAAAAATGAACGTAATGGTTTTATAAAACTGTCAAATTTTTCAATATGAGGTAAATGGCCGACATTTTCTATTTCCACCAATGTTGCATTAGGGATTTTCTCTTGTGTGCTCTTTCCCAATTTATCATATAGTCCCATTGTATTTCTAACGTCTTCGGATACTAGTCCTTTACCTAGAGCTGTTCTATCTCTTGTGCCAATAATTAAAAGAGTGGTTGCCTTAATGTTTTTAAATTCGTAAACCACAGGTTGGGTAAAAACCATATCATAAGTTAACGCTGCATTCGTAAACTATCTGATTGGGCTGTTGACAATTGAAATACAAATAGAAGTGTTAATGTTAATAGTAAATTTGTTTTCATAATATTTTTTTAAGATGAGTTCTAATTTTGAAATCGTTCAATTCTAGATCTAAATCGAATAAGCAATCTTAAAACTACTAAACCAATTTCGCGGCATTCCTGGATAATAATACCTCGGTTCTGAATTGCCAAATCCCACCGCATTTATGAGTATGGAGGAGTCATAGGCTTCATTTGTAAAATTGTTAATTCCGGCATTGATTTCCATTGATAAATGTTTTGAAAGATTATTATTATAGGATAATTTCGTGCTAAAAACGGTATACTCGTCAGAATACAACGTGTTTGCATCGTTCATTGGCATTTCTCCAATATGAAGGAAATTAGTGTTTAAAGTGAAATTTTTAAATCCGAATTGAATTCCACCGTTTACTTTTCTACTTGGTACACCTGTTAATTCGTTACCGGAAAAATCATTTTCATCATCTACAAAATCGATAAATTTATTGTCGGAAAGTTCAGCATTCAAATATGGAGTAATTAAAAAATTGTTGTTGAAGGATTGTGTATAAGATAGGGCCAGTTCAATTCCTTTGTGTTCGGTTTTTCCGGCATTACGGCCAATGTACTGATCGTCGCCTACGCGTTCGGCCACAAGCAGATTGTCAATATCTAGTAAATAGGCCGAAATATGTATTTGTAAACGTCCTTTGAGTAAGCTTACTTCGCTTCCAATTTCATAATTAAATCCTGTTTCGGGCCCCAAATCAGGATTAATAACACCTTCTGGCGTCAGCGTTTCTTCAATGGATGGATAATTAAAGCCACGACTGAAATTCGCATAAACATTGGCATGGGGCGTGAACTGGTATAGAAGATTCACATTTGGTGCGAAAATAGGATCAAAATCGCGATCTGCATTGAGGTTGGCTTCTCCAACGTTAAAATCATCCGTGAACGAATAATTGGTGGTATTCACGTTAATACCAAATTGCGCTTTTATCTTTGTGGTAAATGGAAGTGTGGCCGTCGCAAAAACGTTAAAATTATTTCGGTTTTCAATATTGTCGCTGAGGGTTTGGCCTTCTAAACTCCCGTTACCATTATTTTCGTCGTAGAGATTTTCTATGGTTTTCCAGTTGTATTGATCCTTATAAATTTCACCACCAAAACTGAGATTGGCTTTATTGTTTAAAAAATTAAAATCCTTAGCGAATAGTGTTCTTGCACCATAACCGTTGGTGTATTCATCTAATATATTAAATGGTCGTGGTTCATAATGATCCAAGTACGTATAAAAAAATGTGGTGGTATTACTAAAATGGTCAGAAAAGCGGTGTGTATAATTTAGGCCTGCTAAAATCTGTTGATTGTCCTCATAACCTTCAGCGGCATTCCATGTAAAAGCAGCTTGGGACGGATCTTCTTCAAATGCTGTTTTACTAATGGAACTGGGAATTTGGGCAAAATAATCCGTGTAATTCATTAAAACGCCGAGCTCATTTTTTTTATCAAATCTATAATTGGCCGTTAAGAAAACTGCGTGGCGAGTGTAACTATTGTTATCGCGAAAACCGTCTGTTTCTAGATAATCATAATTCAGGTTGAGCGCTAATTTATCAGTTGCGGTAGCGAAAGACACATTGTTTTTTATCAATCCATAACTGCCAACGGTAAGATTGGTCTTAAAATAAGTTTCTCCTTTTAAGGCTTGTTTTGAATTTAACAATAAAGTTCCGCCTAAATTAGTCCCATATTGTGTGGCTTTCGGACCTTTAACGATTTCTAGATTTTCTATATCTTCAGGGTCAAATGCATCAATAGCCGTATCGCCTGTGCCATTTGTAATCGGAATACCATTAAAATAGGCGCGTATTTTATTGGTGCCATAGAGCGTTCGAGAGCCAACACCTCTAATAACAATTCTGTTGGTATTTATGGCGCCACTTTGAATATAAATACCAGGGGTTTCGTTAATGGCAGAAACCAAATCTACAGGACTATAGGTTTCAATTTTTTCTGAAGTCACTTTAGCCGTGGGAATAATGATTTGACTTTCTTTTTGGTAGGTGGAAGAAATAATTACTTCCTCAAGATTCTGTGTGTTTTCTAATTCCAAAAGCTTAATTGTGCTATTGTTTTTTGAAAATATCACAGTTTTAATATAATAATCGGGATGTTTTAAAATCAGTTCAATAGGAAGCTGATAAGTTTCAGATAACGTAAAAATACCGTCGGCATTGGTTTCAGCAATAATTTCGTTATTAATAAAAATCGAAACGTCTGGTATAGTTGCGTCTGAATAATCAGTCACACGACCGCTAATATTTTGAGCATGTAGAGGATTGATAATGGCGATTAAAAATATAATCGCCATTATTTTAAATTGTATTTCTTTCATGTGATACTTAAAGTGTGGATTTTTAGATACTACTTATTATAGCTCACTTTCCAAATGACATTGCCCGAATCATCATTGACCAATAAATCTCCCGACGGTGTCACAGCAACACAAACAGGTCTTCCATAAACGTCAGTCTCACTATCTTCCGCAATAAAACCAGTAAGGAAATCTTGTGGTTCACTTGTAGGCTTTCCGTTTTTAAAAGGTATAAAAACGACACGGTAGCCTGAAAGCACAGATCGGTTCCAAGAACCATGTTGACCAACAAAGATGCCGTTGTTATATTTAGCGGGAAAATTTCCTTCGTTATAAAACGTAAGTCCGAGTGACGCAGTATGCGGACCAACAGAAACATCTGGTACTATGGTTTTGGCCACAAGATCTGGTGCTTCACCTTTTAATCGTGGATCTTCAATAGAACCAAAATAAGCATAAGGCCAGCCATAAAACCCACCTTCTTTTACACTCGTTACATAATCTGGCACTAAATTATCTCCGATTTTATCACGTTCATTTACCGCTGTCCAAAGTTCGCCATTGGCAGGATTCCAATCCATGCCTACGGGATTTCGAAGTCCACTGGCATAAATTTTTTCATTCTCTCCGTTTAAATCAACTTCCAAAATATTAGCACGTCTAATTTCTTCTTCCATGCCATATTCGCCAATATTACTGGCAGAGCCAACCGAGATATAAATTTTATCTTGTGCATCATTGGTAATGATATTTCTCGTCCAATGGTGGTTGTAACCTCCAGCAGGCAGGTCTACTATTTTTTCCGCTTCTGAAGCTTTTAATGCCGTTTGACCCGTTTTGTATGGATATTTATATAGACCATCGGTATTGGCGACATAGAAATGATTATCAATAATTAACATACCTAAGGGTTGCTTTAAATCATCGAGAAAAGTTTCACGTAAGTCTATGGTGCCGTCATTATTTTTATCTCGTAAAATCGTTATCAATCCCGCACTTTCTTTAGTATTTGCTTCACAAACAAAGAAGTCTCCATTAGGTCCAACGTATGTCCAACGCGGATTTTGAAATCCGTCAGCAAATTTGGTAACTGTAAATCCGTCTGGTGCAGTAGGCATTTTACCCTCAGGCCATTCCACCATTTTACTTTCGTTTCTAACAGACTCAGATGAATATGGTTTAGGCAAAATCACTTGGCCTACGGCGGTCTCAACAGTATCTGCCGATTTTTGAGATATCATTTCTTTTTCGTTTTTAGATACCTCTGTCATTTCCGTTTCAGAGTTGTCTTTATTGGTTTTACAAGATAGCATAGAAACTAAAAGCGCTATAAATAATAGGAGTTTTTGAGTTTTCATAAGTGTTAGTTTTTTATTTAATCAAAGTTAGTTTCTTCTCTCGAAATGTTTAACTCAAATGATTTATGCATGAACGCATATAAATCCTTAATATACGGTTAACATTGGCATTTATGAATCACAAGTAGAACGGTAAGTGAGTTATTTTATCTATAAATAATAGAAATGATTTGGTTCTTTTTTTTAGACTTTCTATAACATTTTATGGTATGATTTATGTTTGTTTTTAAGTATGAAATTGAACTACTTTATTCTACTCTTTTTTCTAATATTAACCTCTTGTAAACAAGTTCAGAAAGTTTCGGATGTGATAACAAATCCATCTTCAAAAGAAATTTTTGAACGCGAAATTGTAGCTAATGATAGTGTTTATCAGCATTATCAAAATATTTATTTAAATGCGAAACAGAATGGATTGCGTTTGGAATTGCCATCAACATTACAATCAAAGTCGGATACTTTAAATTTTAAGGTCTTAGCTTATACCGTTGACTTGCAACGTGGAGAACGTTTTAAAATTGAATCGAATATGGAATCGGATAGTTTGAAATTGGCTATAGATTTATATATGTTTGAAAATGATTCTGTAGTGGCTAAAAAACCGATAACCTCAAATGAACCTCAAGAAAATTATTTAGAGTTGACGGTTACACAAACTGGTCTTTATAAATTAGTTATACTTCCTTATCGTACTCATAATACCTCCTTTGGATTAAAATGTTTTACAGAACCACCTATGGCATTTCCTGTTAGCGGAAAAGACAATAGGGCGATTCAGAGTTTTTGGGGAGCTTCAAGGGGAGGTGGTAGTCGGTCGCATAAGGGTATTGATATTTTTGCTAAAAGAGGCACACCAGTTGTAGCGGCAACGGACGGTTTTATTTCAAATACAGGGAATCGTGGTTTAGGAGGTAAGCAGGTTTGGTTACGTGATGGAATTTTTGGGCAATCCTTATATTATGCCCATTTAGATAGTATCACTGTTTCTGGAGGTAAACGTGTAAGGGTCGGAGATACGCTGGGTTTTGTCGGGAATACCGGAAATGCCAGAACGACTGCGCCACATTTGCATTTTGGGATTTATACAAGTAATGGAGCCATTGATCCATTGCCATTCGTAAAATTAAATACGCCTACTGATTTTAAAGTGGAATCATTCCTTACATATGGTGAAACACGATTACGAAAAAATGAACTTAGGATTGGAGCCGCTGTTAAAACAAGGAAAATACAAGATTTAGAGCCAAACACCCATGTTGAAATTTTAGGAAAAACGGACCGATGGTTGCACCTACGAGTTAATGATAGTTTACAAGGTTTTATGCATGAATCCTTAGTTAAGGCAATTCTATAATTTCTAAATGGCCAGCAGATACGCTTCTTTCATCCATTTAATCAATTCATCATCCACATCTTCAACAGCAGTGATTTGAACTCTGTGTGTGCACATGGTACCAAATGGTCCGGAATTCTCAAGTCGATCTGTAGTTGGTTTGTTTGGAAGTTTTAATCCCAAATCGATGCGAGTTTTTGTAGCTGGTTTTATCAGTACAAATTGCCGTTTTCTAATCACACTCACACTTGTTTTTTTTGGAGTAATCGTAACATCATTTCCAAATTGCTTTACAGCTGTTAGTAGTCTTTCAAAAATAGGAATTAGCGATTCTTTGCCTTTGTACTGAGTGGATACTAAATCTTCGGCTGAATTATTTTCTTCTTTAGAGAGTGTTACAATAGTATTGGCAAAACCATGTGTAACATTATGTTCTTTCTTAAGAAAATTAACTCCTTCTGAGTGTTTTGAGAAAGCTTTGGTCGTTAAAATTTTTTTCCATTGCTCTAATGATTTACCAGTTTTCTCTGGCATATTGTCAATCATGGTTTGCAGTGCTTTTTCCATAGTTTTAGTATTGGCAATACCTTAGTGAATATCTTATAGGTGTCGTTTGGTTATTTTTCTACGTTATAATAATTTTTTAGAATAGAATCCATGGTTTCTTTACCAAAAACTATACGCTCTATTTTGTGCCATAAGTCATCTTTTAATAGCACTTTTAAGGGTTGGTTGTGATCAGTTATTCTATCAAAAACATCCGTGAGTTGTTTATCCCAAGTTTTATGAAAGTTTACCAAATCATCTGGATAAACCACTTTTCTTTTTGTGCCTTCATCGACAGGTTAAAAAGGTTCGGTAATATTTAAATATCCATAATCATCAGTTAATTGTTCCCCTCTTTATATATCTCTAATGGCAATTTCAAAATCATAAGCCGTTGTGAGACAATTGGCTCTAAAACTGTGATTTACAAAGCGCCCATTATCCCAACACAACACAAAGTTGCCTTTATTATTCCTATAGGAATACGTATCCATAATATTTTTATAAACCGAATCCATTGCTTTAACTGCATCTGGAGTAAACGCTCTATCTAAATCGTCTAAGGCCCATGTTATAGTTCCGGCGGGAATAAACTCTGTGGCCACAACCCCATAACCAATGCTGTCGTTTATAAATTTTAATGCAGTTTTTGGATGTATCATATGATTTAAAAATATAAATTGAATTATAACCTTAAATATGTTGGTCAATCAAAATCGCGTTCCCATCGGGATCTAAAACCACAAAACTTGCAGGTCCTGTAGTAGATTCATCAGCTTCGTGTTCTAGCTGTATGTTTTTGCTTTTTAAATGTTTCTGAATAGTTCGTACATCATTAAAGTTTTGAAGTGGATTGGCACTTTGGTCCCAACCAGGATTAAAAGTTAGAATGTTATTTTCAAACATGCCTTGAAATAAGCCAATGAGCGTTTCTTCATTTTTCAAAATGAGGTAATTTTTTTCCATATCTCCGGCGAATACAGAAAATCCTAAGCTTTCATAAAAGGCTTTGGACGCTTTGATATCTTTAACGGCTAGACTTATGGAAAATGCTCCTAATTTCATTTTTTAAGAATTTTGTTAGAAATAAAGATAATAAACTTTTAATTCACTTCACTTTTAATCTATAAAATCATTTAGGAAATTGCTGTGCTGTTTGCGTAGTTAAGGTCTGCCCTTTTTAAGCTTTAAAAGCCTCTTGTACAGGTCTAATATAGTGCTTTTGTCATTGGCGTTCGGTTAGGAAATAATTGTATACATAGTGCGCGAAATCTTGAAGCTTTACATTTCTTATTTTAAAAAACGTTCGCTTAATTACAACTCATAAGCATTATTATTCACCATAAAAATAGCATTTACCAAAAACAATTTTCCATTTTCCCAGAAGCTTCTAAAAAGTATATTATCTACCATGTAAATAAAGCTGCCACTACCCATGCGTTCTTCGCCAAAAACTAAAGTTTGTTCTAAATTTTTCACGGCATTTTGTCCAGCGAAACCAGAATATACTTTAGTATCATCTAGGTAAGCGATGTTATAACCACTATCTAATAAACTGTAAGCTGAGTTCCCTAATTTTAAGGTAAAATAATTAGTGTCATAACCAAAAGCCATAGGATGTGTGTTATCTACTTTGGTATTAAAAATGGCACCTGTAATTAAGTCGTTACTAGATTCGCGTTCACGATCAGCATAAGGTGTAAGATTTTGGATCTTTTTATCTTCTTCTTCATCGTCAGATTTTTTGAATTTTAAGCTAAAACCATCTTTTCCAGCAAAACTTTGTAAGGCACCATCAATCGCAATTACTTTACCTCCTGCGCTGACCCAAGTTTTTAATTTGGCCATATTTTCATCGTTTAATACATTATTATAATACCCATTAGGAAGAATTAAAATAGTATAGTTGTCTAAATTAATTTTGGCAAAATCCCTTGTATTAATTGAGGTAAGTGGATACTGTAATTGCTGTTCAAAGAAATGCCAAATTTCACCATAATTCAATGAGTTAGTACCTTCACCAGAGAGCACAGCAACCTTTTGTTTATTCAATAATTTAATATCTGGCGAGCCAATATCGGGTATGGTTTGAGAAAATCCTGTATTAATTGCTGTTAATGGTTGTGCATGATGTTGCGCAATGGTATTTAGTTTTGAAACCATTTTATCAATATGCTTATTGTCTCCTTTAGTAATAATTAATGCGCCCCGATTAAATTTTTTGTTATTTGAACTGAATGGCTTTTCAGTAAAACGTACTTTAAAATTTTGGCGTAATAATTCGGTTAAGAACTGAGCATCTTCCATAGAATTCCATTTACTCACATAACCATAGGCATCATTTAATGTTTGAAGAACTTTAGGGTCAGACAATGTATTACCGGCTACTTCTGTAGTACTCGCTATAGCATCTAATCCATAAGCATAAGGCAGTGACCATGCTGTAATATCATAAGTTAAAGAATCCGAAAGTTTGGTATTGGGTTCAAACAACGATTTTACCATTTTGCCTTTGGGCTGATTAGTTTGTACCACGAGCGCATTGTTATCAACATTCAAATTTGTTTGTTGACCTGTAGTATAATTATATCCAGAAATTTTAGAGGCTAATGCGTTTTCGTAAGTGATGTTGTGTTTGCTTAAAAGTGTTTTCAAACGATTTAGGCGATCTTCATTACCCTTAATAACGTAGCTCTTGTATTTTAAGTTGGAATTATCAAAGAATTGTGCAAATTCAGAATTTAATTTTTCGGCATTTTTAGAAGCCATTTCAACCGTTGAAATCCCAGCGGTGGTGTGATGCGTTAATCGATCAATTAATGTTAAAACTTCACCTTCATCATTACGTATGCCTAAACCAGCTCTTCCGTGTCCTGCTTGTTCATAAGTCATGCCTATAGCACCCATAAATGTTGGGTAGGTGTCGCCATAGCTCGGATACAACAAATCGAAACGTTCTCTGGTAAAGAACAACCAACCTTCAGCATCAAAATATTTAGCATGGTTTTTACCTATTTGTGTTTGAAAATCACGTTGCCAATCAGATATAATTTCATGAAACGGCTCTGCTGCTGGTGCAAAATAATAGGGTTCGTTAATGCCTTGTTCATGAAAATCGACATGTACATGAGGCATCCATTTGTTATAAACAAGCAAACGTTGTTGTGTTTCTACTTGCGTTGCCCAAGCCCAATCTCTGTTGAGGTCAAATAGATAATGATTAGGACGACCACCAGGCCAAGGTTCATTGTGTTCATTGGCATTACTGTCAATATCGAAAGGTGTACTTTTTGTTTCATTATACCAATTAACATAACGATCGCGACCATCTGGATTAACACTTGGATCCATAATTACTACAGTATTTTTAAGTAAACCTTGGTGTTCTGTAAGTAATTTATAAATAGTTAGCATCGCCGCCTCAGTACTCGACGCTTCGTTGCCATGTACATTGTAGCTTAGCCAAACAATTGCGACGTCTGTAGAAGTTGGGTTGCCTTCTAATAAGCCAATTTGTTTTAAATTATTTTCACGAATTGTTTCGAGGTTTTTAATATTTGCTTCGCTAGATATATAGGCCAAGTGCAAGCCTCTTCGCTCATAGGTGTTACCATATTCTTTTAATATAACTTGATTTGGAAGGGTTTTAGCCACTGATTTAAAATAATCAATTACTTGGTGGTGGCGACTAAATTGCGTGCCGATATCGTAACCTAAAAAACTACTTGGGGATTGAAGATTTTGAGCCGATGTTAACGTGAAACTACCAAAAACGACCCACAGAATTAAAACTATTTTTTGCATTTAAATGATATTTATGATGAAAAGTTTAAAGATAGGTAGTGCAACTGAATTAACTAAAAATTAGCAGATAAAAAATTGAAGAGTATTATATTTATGCCTTAATTGAATTTACGTATGCCAACCAACTATATTCCGTTTAAGGAAACCAATTATTTTTCGGATTTTATATGCGACTATCTCGCTGAGAAAGACGAATTAAAGAAATTTTACCATCACTTTCCTAACCTAGAAAATTTTGAAACACAGCTTGCAGAAAAACGTGCATCTGTAAAATCAAAATCAAGGACAGTTTTGGTTGAATGCTTGAAATCGCAATACAAAACGCTCCAAATTTCAGATGCAACTAATGATAACATTGATAGTTTGGCTTCTGAAAATACCTTTACCATCACTACTGGCCATCAATTAAATTTGTTTACAGGGCCACTCTATTTCCTGTACAAAATCATTTCTACTATAAATTTAACTAAACAACTAAAAGAAGCGTATCCTAAAAATAATTTCGTGCCTATTTATTGGATGGCTTCCGAGGATCACGATTTTGATGAAATTAATTTTTTCACTTTTAAAGGTAAAAAGATCCAATGGAATTCTAGCCAAACAGGAGCCGTAGGTCAATTTAATTTAGAAGGTTTAGAAGAGGTTTATAAAGTGGTTAAATCTGAATTTGGGGAAGGTAGAAATGCACAGCAATTAAAATCTTGGTTTAAGGAAGCGTATTTAAATCACAATAATTTAGCCGATGCTACACGGTATTTAGCTAATGAGTTATTTGCAGAATATGGCTTAGTCATTTTAGATGCGGATGATAAAGATTTGAAACGTTCTTTTATTCCTCAGATGAAAAAAGAAATGTTGAAGCAAACAGCCTTTAAAACAGTTTCTAAAACCAATAAGAAATTGGAAGATTTAGGGTTGAAAATTCAAGTCAATCCCAGAGAAATCAACCTATTTTATATTAAGAATGGCTTGCGAGAACGTATTGTTGAAATTAATGGTGTCTATTCGGTTTTAGATACCGACATAACATGGAGCGAAAGTGAGTTACTAAAACATCTCGATGAAGTACCAGAGCGTTTTTCACCTAATGTCATTATGCGTCCTTTATATCAGGAGGTTATTTTACCAAACCTCTGCTACATTGGTGGTGGTGGCGAACTTATTTATTGGTTACAATTAAAGTCTAATTTTGAAGCTCAAGATGTGACATTTCCGATGTTACTATTAAGAAATTCAGCATTAATTAAAACGCAAAAGCAAACCGATAAACTTGAAAAATTAAATATTTCAGACAACGATTTATTTTTAGATAGACATTCTTTTATTAATAAAAGGGTTCGGAAAATTTCAAATATTGATATCGATTTTTCAAAACAAATGCAGCATTTGGTAAAACATTTTGATGAGATGTACCAACTTGCAGAAGACACGGATAAGTCGTTTATTGGTGCAGTGAAGGCGCAAGAGGTGAAACAGATCAAGGGCCTAAAACATCTTGAAAAGCGATTGCTTAAAGCCCAAAAAAAGAAATTAGCTGACCAAATTAGCCGTTCCACAGAATTGCAAGAACAACTTTTTCCAAATCAAAGTTTACAAGAGCGGAATACTAATTTTTCGGAATTGTATTTGGAATATGGCGACGAATTGATTCCTGCGTTGATAAAGCGTTTAGAGCCATTAAAAGGAAAGTTCTTAATTTTAAATTTAAAATAATTCATGCACCATATCGATATAGAGTTAATTGAAATGACATTAGATGTCATGAAATATGTCATCGGTAGAGTTTCCGCAACAGAACATCAAATAGGAAAACCAAGAAAAGCCGAAGAGTTAAAAGCAGCAGTAGGGGAAACTGTAACAGCAAAAGGAGTTGGTGGAGAGTATGCTTTCAACTTGTGGAAAGCGCATTTGGCAAATACAAATGTTCCTGTAGACCATCCTCGTAATTTAGCTTTTGTACCGGCATCGCCAACCAAGGCAGCTATTATGTTCGATTTAATTACTTCAGCATCTAGTATTCATGGAGCCTATTGGATGGAAGGTGCAGGCGGGATTTTTTGTGAAAATGAAGCCATGAAATGGATTATTTCTTTAACTGGTTTGCCAGAAGGGGCTTTCGGTGTGTTTACAAGTGGTGGCACAGCGGCTAATTTATCTGCAATAGTTACGGCTAGGGAGCACTGGAGAGAAAATCCAAAATATAAGCGAGAGAAAGGTTTGATTATTACTTCAATGGGCGCACATTCTTCAATAAAAGCCATGGCAAAAGTTGCTGACGTTGATATTGTGTTGGTAGATTCAGAAGAACATTTAACAGGTGAAGCGCTTCAAGAAACAATTTTATCTTTAAGTGAACATCAAAGAAAATGTTTGTTTGCTGTTGTAGCTACGGGCGGAACAACAAATGCAGGTATTATTGACGATTTACAAAGTGTTGCCAAAATATGCGCTGAAGAACAATTATGGTTTCATGTTGATGCCGCATACGGAGGCGGTGCATTGGTCGCCGATTCTGTTCGTCATTTGTTTAATGGTATTGAAAAAGCAGATAGTATTACTATCGATCCTCACAAATGGATGTTTTCCCCGTATGATTGTGGTGCCGTTATTTATAAGAATATGGAGTTGGCAAAAAATGCTCATTCACAACAAGGCTCTTATCTCGAAATATTTAAAGATGAGGGAGCACACGGTTTTAATCCAACAGATTATCAAATTCAACTTACACGCCGAGTTAGAGGTTTACCATTGTGGTTTTCATTGGCAACACATGGAACGGACCGTTATAAAGAAGCTGTAGAACGCGGTTTGGAATTGGCTCAAATTGCAGGTAGAATGATAGAAGAGCATCCCGATTTAGAATTAGTTAGGGAGCCTAGTTTATCTTGTGTGCTGTATCGTAGAAAAGGTTGGGCACCCGAAGATTATACACATTGGACGTATGAAAACCATCAAAAAGGGTTTGCTTTAGTAACGCCGACCAAATGGAAGAACGGGGATACATATGAAACCTGTTCGCGATTTTGTTTTATAAATCCTGATACTACAGAGCGCGATATTGAGATGATTTTAGAAAGTATGGTTTAAGTTTTAAATAAAAATTGAAGGCTTACGTTGTTGAATAATTTGACCTTAGGATAACGTAACTCAAACGTAGAATAACTGATTTCGAGAATTGTGGTTTTATGTTAAAAATTAATTTAAAAAATCACATATCGTAAATCGTAAATCCCAAATCAATCACTATTTTTGCACATGCAACACAACAAAATCCTAATATTAGATTTCGGATCGCAATACACACAGCTTATTGCGCGCAGAGTTAGAGAGTTAAACATCTATTGCGAAATTCATCCCTACAACAAAATTCCAGCAGATTCAGAAAGCTTTAAGGCTGTTATATTATCTGGTAGTCCTAATTCCGTCAGAGGAGAAAGTGCACTCCATCCTGAATTAGATAATATTAGAGGAAAAAAACCAATGTTAGCCGTTTGTTACGGTGCTCAATATTTAGCTCATTTTTCAGGTGGCGAAGTTGCTGAATCCAATTCTCGAGAATATGGAAGAGCAAATTTAAGTTTTGTAAAATCAGATGAGGTTTTCTTTGAAAATATTCACAAAGGTAGCCAAGTTTGGATGAGCCATAGTGATACTATAAAGCAATTACCAACAAATGGTGTGCTTTTAGCAAGTACAAGTGATGTTGAAAATGCTGCTTTTAAAATTGAGGGAGAACTAACCTATGCTATTCAGTTTCATCCAGAAGTTTATCATTCTACAGATGGTGCACAATTATTAAAGAATTTTTTAGTTAAAATAGCAGAAGTAGAACAAGATTGGACTCCACAATCTTTTGTTGAAGAAACCGTCGATTATCTAAAGACTAAAATCGGTAACGATAAAGTAGTTTTAGGGTTGTCAGGTGGTGTAGATTCTTCTGTAGCAGCCATGTTATTACATAAAGCGATTGGGAAAAATTTGTATTGCATTTTTGTGAATAATGGCTTATTACGAAAAAATGAGTTTGAAGATGTCCTTACGCAATACGAAGGCATGGGATTAAATGTTAAAGGTGTAGATGCTTCGGCACGCTTTTTGGATGCATTAAAAGGATTGAGTGATCCAGAATTGAAGAGAAAAGCGATTGGTCGTGTATTTATTGAAGTTTTTGATGATGAAGCGCATGAGATTAAGGAGGTAAAATGGTTAGCTCAAGGCACTATTTATCCAGATGTTATAGAAAGTGTTTCTGCTACAGGTGGACCAAGTGCTACTATAAAAAGTCATCATAATGTTGGGGGGTTGCCAGATTTTATGAAACTTAAAGTTGTTGAGCCTCTAAAAGCATTATTTAAAGATGAGGTAAGACGCGTTGGCGCTTCCATGAATATGGATAAACAATTGTTGGGTCGTCACCCTTTTCCAGGACCTGGTTTAGCGATCAGAATTCTCGGTGATATTACAGCTGAAAAAGTACGTATATTACAAGAGGTTGATGCCGTATTTATAAATAACTTACGCTCTTGGAATTTGTACGATAAAGTTTGGCAAGCAGGTGCTATGTTGTTACCTGTAAATAGTGTAGGAGTAATGGGAGATGAGCGTACCTATGAAAAATGCGTAGCTTTAAGAGCAGTAGAAAGTACAGATGGTATGACGGCAGATTGGGTAAATTTACCGTATGAGTTTTTGCAAAAAACATCTAACGAGATAATTAATAAAGTGAAAGGGGTGAATAGAGTTGTTTATGACATTAGCTCAAAACCACCAGCGACTATTGAGTGGGAATAAAAACCGTAATGAATATATAGTCTCAATTTTCAGTAAAAAAAGTTTTCAGTCTCAGACTATGCTATTTCGATTATTATCGGGATTGATTTAGCTTACATATATAAAGAAAAATAGATTTCATGAAAAACATATTAACCATCATATTAATTGTGTTTGCAATTGGCTTAAATGCCCAAAATTACATTGAGCACACGGTAAAACCTGGTGAAACCATTCAGACTATTGCCAAAGAATATTTGGTAACACCTTTTGATATTTATGCTTTAAATCCTGATGCTAAACGCAAGTTTCAGCCAAATACGGTTTTAATTATACCGAATTCTAAAGTTAAGAATGACAGTATTATAGAGGATAGTAAAAATCTTATCGGTTATAAAAACCATAAGGTTAGACGAAAAGAAACCTTGTATGGTTTAGCTCAAGAATACAATGTTTCGGAAGAGGAATTGAAGAAAGCTAATCGCTTTTTATATTCTGAAAATCTCAAAAAAGGAGATAAAATTAGAATCCCGAGATACCGAACTGTAGCTTCTAAACAAACTTTGAATAATACCATAAAGAAATATACCGTTCAACCTAAAGAAGGAAAATGGCGAATCGCTTATAAATTTGGAATTTCGGTATCCGACTTGGAAGCTTTAAATCCTTTTATGAATGCAACCATTCAGCCAGGCAATGAGCTTAATGTTCCCAATATTAAAGACCAAGAA
The DNA here is from genome assembly GCF_030407435.1 of Winogradskyella bathintestinalis. GTDB lineage: Bacteria > Bacteroidota > Bacteroidia > Flavobacteriales > Flavobacteriaceae > Winogradskyella > Winogradskyella bathintestinalis. Next base: position 486,485 of record NZ_JASDDK010000002.1, on the reverse strand, counting down.
GAAAAAGCAATTGACTCTACTTATGGTTATTATGAAGTCTTACCGAAAGAGGGTTTTTTTAGATTAAAAGTAAAACTTAATCTCACACAAGAACAATTAGAGGAATTAAATCCTAATTTGAAAGAAACAGGTTTAAAAGCTGGAATGGTCTTAAAAGTCCCAGAAGGTGTTGACACATTAGGCAACTTAGAAACCGTTGAAACTATTGATTTAAAAGGTAATTTAAAAAATTATAAAACAAAAAAAATAGCTTTAATGATGCCATACCGTCTCGATAGAATCGATGTTGATGCGGTTGACGAAACTAAAGATAAACTTAAGAATGACAAACGATTATCTGTTGTTATGGATTTTCATGTGGGTGTTATTATGGCTTTAGATTCTGCTAAGCAATTGGGGATTTCTACTGATTTAAAGGTGCTAGATACAAAATACCATATTTCTGGAACAAGTGAATTATTAGCGAATAATGATTTTTCAGATTATGATGCTGTAATTGGTCCTATGGAAGAAAACAGCTTTAATCGTGTAGCACTAGCATTAAAGTCAAAGAATATTCCTGTCATTGCAGCTATGAATAAACCAAAAGAAGTTTATAGTAATGTATTTCAGACCATACCTGAAGAGAAATTATTACGTAAGGCTATTATAAATTATGTTAAGGCCGATAGCTCAAAAACTAGAGTGGTAGTTATTTCAGATCGAGCTCATAAAACGACAAGTGAAGCGTTACAAAACGAGTTTCCAAATTCTAAGTTAATTCTTTCTAGAATGGACAGAAAAAATAAAACTAAGGACGGACATTTTATTCATCATGTTGATTTGCAAAATATTTTTTCCCCTGGTAAAACTTATGTGTTTTTAGAAACTGATAATAATTCTTTCGTCTCTAATGTTACTAGTTTGCTAAACGGGTTAGTCGTTAATAAAAGAGAGATTATTTTAGCTACAACGGACAAGAATAAGGCATTTGAAGGAAAAGATATTGATAATAATAATTTATCTAATTTAAAATTTCATTACCCGTCAATTCATAAGGATTTTGATGAGACCAAGGCTAATGGTTTTGTTTCTGCCTATCGAGAAGCCTATGGAGTATCACCAAGTAAATATGTGTCCCGTGGTTTTGATATTACTTTAGATATTTTAATGCGATTGGCTTCAGCAGAAAGTTTATATGATGCATCTATGGAAGCAATTGAAACGGAATACGTAGAAAACAAATTTAGATACGATAAAGCCCTATTTGGCGGATATGTAAATCAGGCCGTATATGTGGTGAAATTTGATGAATTAAGAATTGTAGAAGCAAATTGATTTCTTTTAAAGTTGCTATTTAAGGTTGATTTTTTTGTTGTATATCCCATTTTTTAGACCTATAATTAAAAAGATATTACTTTTAAATCAATTCATAAATACACACTGTTGAAAAATTTAATCTTATTTATCGCATTTATTTTTTTTGGTAATATTACAAATGACCAAGTTATGATTTGGAATGAAACCTCCAAACTGACTTGGGCAGATTTTAAAGCCCATCCAGATACCGAGTCAGATGCTGTCGCATTAACTGCATCAGGCATTACATTTGGGTATTCATTAAAGACTTCAGGAGATAAAATTGTTGACTTTTCTACAAATGTTGAAGCGCATTTTTACCCCGATAAATCGTGGTACGTTAAAGAAAGAGGAAATGCTCATATATTAGCGCACGAACAATTACATTTTGATATTACCGAACTTTACGCACGTCAGTTTAGACAGAAACTCACTAAATTAAAAGTTAATCAGAACCTAAAGGCCCAACTAAATCAGTTACAGGTATCCATTAATGAGGCTATTACTGAAACGCAACAACGTTACGATAAAGAAACTAACCATTCAATGGTAATAGATAAACAAAAAAAATGGGAAGCTTTTATTGCCATAGAGCTTAATAATCTAGCCCAATATAAATCATAATATTTACACAATTAATCTTCGAATTAATTAGATAAAATCTCCTGCAACTAAGATGGAATTAGACGGCACCGTTTTAATCGAATTAGCACATTATAAAATGCCATTTGGTAAATATAAAGACCAATATTTAGTCGATATTCCGGAATATTACTATATATGGTATCAACAAAAAGGTTTTCCCGAAGGAAAATTAGGCCGTATGATGGCCCAAATGTGCGATATTAAAATCAATGGTTTAGAAAATTTGATTTATACAATCCGCCGAGATTTTAGAAAGTGATATTTTTTTATTCTTTTAGTTTAGCATTAAATTGGATTTGATTTTAGAACATCAAATAAATGATAAGATCTCATAGCAAATTAGGAGCTTGCGAAGGATGCTGACTTCTATACTGTATCAAAAATTACTGAGCAAATTCGTAATGTACAAAGTAAACAGCAAATGATTTTATGGAGATAATCCACATAGTTTATGCTTTTATACCTCGGGACGACTTTAATTTTTCCAAATTAACTATTTTAGTTTTGAATTTATATTTCTTATATAGTAAGTCTGAGAAATAATTCGTTAAAAATACTTCTCAGAATTTTAAGATATATTGTTACGCATTATTGTTTTAGAATTTTAAAATTATGCTTTCCGGTGGTTGTATTTAAATTAACTACATATATTCCTCTAGCTAACTCCGTTAAATTTAATTGTATATGAGATGATGTCGTTTGTTGAGAAATAACTTCTTGACCTATAAGGTTGATAATGTGAACGGAATTGATTTCAGAATTGTAAGCTATATTCAAAAAATCTTTTACAGAAGTCGGAGAGACAGATAAAGCATTTGTGTTAAATTCATTTATACTTAAACTACTAATATTCAAGGTGAAATCAATAGCTTGTCCATATCCGTTTTGAACTCCTTGACCAAAAGCGTTGAATGCTATGGCACAAGGATCGACTATAGCAGGTGAAGTAGAATCTGTATAAGTTTTGGTAATTCTAATTCGAGTATTTCCTGCAGTAGCATCCGATGGCACTACAATTTCTGCAGTAACAGCATCAGCTTCGGTGTTTCCATCGGTATCGAATAGGGTGCCAATGGCATATACTTCATTATCATCGTCTAAAATATTATTTTGATTCCAGTCGATAAAGGCGACAATATTAGTTGAAAAGGTTCCATAAGTATTACCGTTAACCGTTATAGAATAGGTTTCTTCTGGAGTAACATTAATTACAGTGCTTGTAGCATCAATTAAATTTAAAGTCGTATCTGTATTTGTAATACTATTTGTGTCAAAATCTACCGAAGTGATTTCTTCAACTATAGTGCCATTTGTAATTTGGCAATATGGATTGGGGAATGTTTGGGCCTGACTACTAAATGTTAGAATAACGAGGACGAGAGTAATTTTTTTCATGAATTGTGAGTTTGTGATTGACCTTCAAGTTAGTGAAAATTAAACTTAAAAGTCTTATAGTATCCATCTCTTAATAGGATATGGTCATTTAATACTTGTTAAAAAATTGAAGATCATCTTAGTAAAAGCCTTTGACACTAGGCTTTAGTATACCAAATTACAACATATCAACAAACCATAAACAAATCATAGATAACTCGTTTTATTTCGTAAATTTGCCTGCGTTTAACAGCGCATCATGACCACAAACCCTAAATATATTTTTGTAACAGGAGGTGTGTCTTCTTCACTAGGAAAAGGCATTATAGCTGCATCTTTAGCTAAACTCTTACAATCTCAAGGTTACAGAATTACCATTCAGAAATTAGATCCATATATCAACATTGATCCTGGAACCTTAAATCCTTATGAACATGGCGAATGTTACGTCACTGATGATGGTGCCGAAACAGATCTGGATTTAGGACATTACGAACGTTTTTTAAATGTTGCTACATCACAGGCCAATAACGTAACGACGGGAAGAATTTACCAAAGTGTTATTGATAAAGAACGACGTGGCGAGTTTTTAGGAAAAACAGTACAAGTTATTCCGCATATTACCGATGAGATAAAGCGTCGAATTCAAATTTTAGGGAACTCAGGAGATTACGATATTGTTATTACCGAAATAGGAGGAACCGTTGGCGATATTGAGTCTTTACCATACATTGAAGCTGTTAGACAGTTAGAATGGGATTTAGGAGAGCACAATACTTGTGTTATTCATTTAACCTTGGTTCCATTTTTATCGGCAGCCGGGGAATTAAAAACTAAACCGACCCAACATAGTGTAAAAACTTTAATGGAAAGTGGAGTTCAAGCAGATATTTTAGTTTGTAGAACAGAACATAAACTTAATGATGGTTTAAAAACCAAACTGGCACGTTTTTGTAACGTGAAAAAGGAAGCGGTTATAGAATCTATTGATGCATCAACTATTTATGATGTTCCAAATTTAATGTTGGAAGAAGGACTTGATAAAGTCGTTTTAAAACAACTACAATTAAAAAGCGATGTACCAGATTTAAAACGTTGGAATCAGTTTTTAAAGCGTCATAAAAACCCAAAGAGTGAAGTCTCAATTGGATTGATTGGTAAGTATGTGGAACTTCAAGACTCTTATAAATCCATTCTCGAAGCCTTTATTCATGCAGGTGCAGAAAATGAAGTTAAGGTTATTGTGGAACCTATTCATTCTGAATATTTATCTGAAAGTAATATTGAATTTAAACTGGGGCATTTAGATGGTGTTTTAGTTGCGCCAGGTTTTGGAGAACGTGGTATTGAAGGTAAAATTGATGCTGTACGTTTTGTGAGAGAACATAATATTCCTTTTTTAGGAATTTGTTTAGGCATGCAAATGGCTGTGATTGAATACGCTCGGAATGTCCTGAATATTAAAGATGCAAATTCAATTGAATTAGATGATCAGACACCAAATCCAGTGATCAATTTAATGGAATCACAGAAAAATGTGGTGAACAAGGGAGGTACCATGCGATTAGGCACTTGGGATTGTCAGCTCGAAAAAGACAGTATAGCTTATGATGTTTATCAATCTGAAATGATAACAGAAAGGCACAGACACCGCTTTGAATTTAATAATGCCTACAAGACACAGTTTGAGAATGCCGGATTAAAAGCAACAGGTTTCAATCCAAAAACTAAATTGGTAGAAATTGTAGAAATTCCAGAAAATAATTGGTTTGTTGGAGTACAATATCATCCAGAATACAAAAGTACGGTAAGAAATCCACATCCTTTATTTGTGGCCTTTGTAGCTGCAGCCTTGAAATATAGAAAGAAGAAAAACTAACTTACAAACGTGCCACTTTGGCGCATATAGAACTTTTGGGTAACTTTTTGAGTCAAGCAAAAGTGACTGTAAATGACTTGTCAACTAAATACTGATTCGAACTCGGCATAAAACAACTGACAGGTCTAAAATTAAAATGATTAATTAGATTACCGCCCTAGCGGAAAAGAGTATGGAAGAAAAGAAATTCGACGTTAAATCTATTATAGGTTTTGTCCTTATATTCGGAATTTTGGTATTTATGATGTATCAAAATCAACCCACACCAGAAGAACTTGAAGCTCAGAAAAAAGCAGAACAAGAACAAGTTGAAGCAGAAAAGAAAGAAAGACAGCAAAATGAAACCTTAGTTACAACTTCGGATGATTTTACAAATACTCAAGCTTTAGATTCTACACAACAAGTTGCACTTCAAAATAAATTAGGATCTTTTGCCTATGCAGCAACATTACCAGGTGAAGATATTACTACCGTACAAACGGATGTTTTTGAACTTAAATTTAACCGCAAAGGGGGACATTTAGCACAAGTAAAACTCAAGAATTTTGTTGATTATGATTCAGTGCCAATTTATTTGGTTAAGGAGAATAACAGTGCATTCAATATAAGGTTTGGTACATCAGATAATCGTACTTACAACACTCAAGAACTTCCGTTTCAGCCTAACGTAACCAAAAGTGGAGAGAATACGGTGGTATCCATGAAATTTAAAGCTTCTGAAAGTGCCTTTATAGAATATCGTTACGAATTGAAGCCTAATGATTACATGATTGATTTTTCAATTAAGTCCCAAGGTTTAAGTAGTGTTTTTAATACGTCGCAAGCTATTGAGTTAGATTGGAAACAAAAAAGTATTAGGCACGCAAAGAGTATCAGCTACGAAAATCGCTACACCAGATTAACCTATATGCATGACGACGGGCGGGTAGATAAATTATCTCAAAATGGTGATGACGATGAAATTATTGATGATGTAGAATGGTTATCTTACAGACAACATTTTTTTAGTTCTATATTAACTTCAGATGATGGTTCATTTAATAATGTGTCAATAACCTCTCAGGATTTAGTTGAAGATGAAGAAATAGATACTTTATTTACCAAGTTGTATACATCAAAAATGCCTTTAGCGTTTAGTGGCGGAGAGCTCAATAAAAATTTAGGCTTGTATTATGGCCCTACTGATAGTAAAACGTTAAAGCAATACGATAAAGGCTTGCAAGAAAGTATTCCTTTTGGATGGGGTATTTTTGGATGGATTAATAAAGCATTGTTTATTCCATTATTTGGTTTTTTAAGCGGGTTTTTACCGTACGGAATTGCGATTATAGTAATGACTATTTTGGTGAAAATCTTATTATCATTTGTGCAGTATAAACAATTCTTGTCGCAGGCGAAGATGAAAATATTGAAGCCAGAATTAGATGCTGTTAGAGAAAAATACAAAGATAATAAGTTAAAAGCTCAACAGGAAACTATGGCTATTCAGAGTAGAGCAGGTGCTAGTCCATTAAGCGGGTGTTTGCCTGGTTTAATGCAGATTCCAGTATTTTACGCTCTATTCATGTTTTTCCCTACAGCGTTTGCATTGCGACAAAAAAGTTTTCTTTGGGCAGACGATTTAAGTTCTTTTGATTCTGTTTTAGATTTACCATTTCATATTCCTTTCTATGGTGATCACGTAAGTTTATTTCCAATATTGGCAGCTATTGCAATTTTCTTTTATATGAAAATGACCACTGGTCAGCAAATGGCAACGCAACCTACACAAGAAGGTATGCCAGATATGGCCAAAATGATGAAGTATATGATTTACTTCTCACCAATTTTAATGCTAATATTCTTTAACAACTATGCATCAGGTTTAAGTTTGTATTATTTTATTTCTAACCTAATTAGTATTGGAATAATGTTAGTGATTAAAAACTACATTATCGATGAAGAAAAAGTGTTGGCAAAAATTGAGGTTAATAAAAAGAAGCCTAAGAAACAAAATAAGTTTCAAAAGAAAATGGCTGAGATGATGGAACAGGCTGAACAACAAAAACAAGCACAACAAAGAGGTAAGAAAAAATAAATTTTATAGATAGATTAAATAATTTTATCGAATTAATTATTCTCTTATTGATGTTATTATATAGCCACAACTTTAATGTTGTGGCTTTTCTTTTGTTGAGATATTGAAATCGTTTGTTTTGACGTATTGAATTGTACCAATATTTTGGTTACATTAAATTAATAAAAAACCTTAAAATCCTATAGATAGGAAGATAGGAAGATAGGAAGATAGGAAGATAGGAAGATAGGAAGATAGGAAGATAGGAAGATAGGAAGATAGGAAGATAGAAAGATAGAAAGATAGGAAGATAGGAAGATAGGAAGGAAGATAGGAAGGAAGATAGGAAGGAAGATAGATAGATAGATAGATAGATAGATAGATAGATAGATAGATAGATAGATAGATAGATAGATAGATAGAACCGGCGGCTGTAGCGCAGATAATGTACGGTGTTCTTTTTTTAGAACTTTCAGTTTTATAAAATGGGTAGCTATTTTTAACCTAACAAAGTTCAAGAAATAATAAATGTCTTGTAATTAGATACTGAACCGAATGCCTATTCTTTCAATATAAAAAAAAGCTCAAACCATAATGGCTTGAGCTTTTAACCTAACTAAAATCAACTACTTATAAAAAAAAGTTTTATAACGTTGTGTTATTAATTATTGAGGTGTTAAAATTACTTTGTCAATTACATGCACAACACCATTCATACTTTGTATATCCACAAGTGATACAACAATATTACTCACTCTTCCATTGGCATCGGTTAGTGTAAAGGCAGAATTATCAGCAGTTATATCACCTCCCAATGTACTAACTGTACCGTTTGGTAAGCCTGAAGACTGTATGTTTCCACTAATGATATGGTATAATAATACGGCATCAACAGTGTCAGTTCCTAAATCCGATAAACCAGAAACGCTTAATTCAGTTAATAAGTTAGAGAAAGCATCATTTGTTGGAGCGAATACTGTAAAAGGTCCTGCATTAGCATCCGATACTGTAGCAATATAAGGTACGGTTGGTGAGCCTGTGTCTGCATACGCTAAAGCCGCTACTAAAGTTTCCAAAGCCGGATTTGTTGTAGCAAATGTCGCTATAGTTGGTAATTCAATTACAGCATCCACGACATGTACAATACCGTTAGACGCTGTAACATCAGCAGTAACTACGGTAGACATACCATTTAACATTACACCGTTTGATGTAGTGTAATATAAACTTAAATTCTCATTATTTGGTCCTACAGCAGCTGTATTAGTGTAGCCAGAACCAGCATTAACCAATGCAGTCGAGTTAATAGTTTCTCCAACTATGACGTGATTTAAAAGTATATTTCTTACAAGAGCCTCTTCATCACTAGACAAATTGTCTAAGTCTAATCCTGTAGCCGATAATAAATCAGCAAAGGCTTCATTGGTCGGCGCAAACACTGTAAATGGACCGGCACCTTGAAGTGTAGATACTAGATCTGTAGCTTGTAACGCTGCAGCTAAAGAGGTTAAATTGTTTTCTAAAGCAATATCAACTATAGTCGAAGGTGCAGGGGTTACATTTCCATCGTCGTCATCACTACATGAAGTAAGACCTATAACCACTAGAAATACTAAAAGTAATTTGACATTTTTTGAAATAATTTTCATTTTTTTGAGTTTTAAAATTGTTCAACATTCAAACCAATTATTGGTTTGTTTAACAAAAATACAAAATGATTAAACAAAATATTTATATAATTTTAATTTTAACATTATTTTTAACAAATGCGCGTGCTCAAAATCCAATTAATCAATTCGATGATAATAACAAACGTCATGGGTTGTGGACAAAGAATTACCATAAGACGAGCGAAAAGCGTTACGAAGGGGTTTTTGACCACGGTAAAGAAATAGATTCATTTAAATTCTATACACTATCTAATGGTAAAAGTGTATTAAGTGCCATTAAGGTTTTTAATCCTACTGATAGTATTGCAGATGTAACATTCTTAGCTTCAACGAAGCATGTTATTAGTAAAGGTAAGATGAATGGTAAACGTTTTATAGGCGAATGGATCTATTATCATAAAAATTCGAAAGAAAAGATGATTGTGGAGAATTATAATAAACAAGGTTTACTTGAAGGTGAACGTAAGGTGTATTTCAAGAATGGAGAGCTTGCAGAAATTGCCCATTATAAGAACGGTAAACTACATGGGGCATCGAAATGGTTTTCCGAAAACGGTACACTTTTACGACAAGCTACTCATAAAGATGATCATTTAGAAGGTAAAAATACTAATTATGATGCTAAGGGAAATATAACCTCGGAAGGTAATTACATTAAAAGCCAGAAAAAAGGTGTTTGGAGGTATTATGACAATGGGGAACTCACTAAAGAAATTGATCATACCAAGCAAGAAGTAATTTCAAAAAATGAATAGTTTAACTCTATTATATTGATAGCATTTTCAAATAGCAATCTTATCAGGATTGCTTTTTTTATTTTGTAATTTTGCCGAAGTTTTTCGAACCAATAGGTTGAATATATAGAAAGTCGCTCTGTGCGGATTTAGAACATATTTGACATAATCATAATAATAAAATAAAAAACACCTGTTTTACGGGTATTACACATGAAAAGAGTCATTGTAGGTCTTTCAGGAGGAGTAGATTCTAGCGTTGCAGCCCATCTCTTAAAGGAACAAGGTTACGAAGTTATAGGGTTATTTATGAAAAATTGGCACGACGATTCTGTAACCATTTCAGACGAGTGTCCGTGGCTAGAGGATAGTAACGATGCTATGTTAGTGGCCGATAAATTGGGAATTCCGTTTCAAACTGTTGATCTAAGTGAACAATATAAAGAGCGAATTGTCGATTATATGTTTGATGAATATGAGAAAGGACGTACACCAAATCCCGATGTACTTTGCAATCGTGAGATAAAGTTTGACGTCTTTATGGATATCGCACTCGAATTAGGTGCAGATTTCGTAGCTACAGGTCATTATTGTAGAAAAGCTACGATTGAAAAGAACGGCAAAGAAATTCATCAACTATTATCAGGGGAGGACTCTAATAAGGACCAATCCTATTTTCTTTGTCAATTATCCCAAAATCAATTAGCAAAAGCTTTATTCCCAATTGGCGAACTGCAAAAGTCCGAAGTAAGGGCAATAGCCAAATCTCAAGATTTAATTACTGCCGAGAAGAAGGATTCTCAAGGCTTATGCTTTATTGGTAAAGTGAGGTTACCAGATTTTTTACAACAACAATTAAAGCCTAAAGAGGGTGTAATTGTTGAAGTGGATGCTAATTTTGAAACTTATAATAATTGTATACCAATATTTGACACAAAAGAGAACGAACTAGCATATTTTTCCAAGAAACCTGATTATAAAATATCAGATGGCAAAGTTGTGGGCAAGCATCAGGGCGCTCATTATTTTACCAAAGGTCAACGTAAAGGTTTAGGTGTTGGTGGCACAGTAGAACCTTTATTCGTTATAGATACAGATGTCAATGAAAATGTTATTTACACAGGTCAAGGCAAACAACATCCCGGTTTATATAGACATGTATTATTTGTATCTAATGAGGAATTACATTGGGTTAGAGAAGATTTAGCCTTAAAAGAAGGACAATCTATGTCCGTTATGGCAAGGATTAGATATAGACAAGATTTGGAAGATGCCACCTTACATAAGGTGGCTTCTGGATTGTATGTCGAATTTAAAAACAAACAATCGGCAATAACAGAAGGACAGTTTGTTGCATGGTACATTGCAGATGAACTCATAGGTTCAGGAGTAATTTCTTAACTTGCGTTATGAGCTATTCCATTAATTTTGAAACTTTTAAGGTTTTTGAAACTTGGAAGCTTTGGTTTGCGTATATATTTTAAATTTCAAGTTAAAAGAAATCACCATGAAAAAACCTATTGCATCACTATTATTCTTTTTAGTAATAAACATAGCATTTGCACAAGAAGATGCATGGGTTTATTTAACGGATAAGCCAAATGTTACAGCTTCAATTGCAAACCCAATTAGTATTCTTAGCCAAAAAGCAATAGACAGAAAGCAGAATCATAATGTGGCTATCGATGAACGTGATGTGCCCGTTAATGAATCTTATATTTCAGATTTAAAAAATCAATCTGGAATTGTTGTTATGGCAAAATCCAAATGGTTCAACGCAATTCATGTGAGAGGTTTAGAAGCGGATATTAGTGCTTTAATTAATTTAGATTACGTAGAGTATATTGATTTTGCTAATAATAATTTAAACATATTATCCCGAGGTATTGCCAATATCAATAAAAACCATATAGAGGAAGAAACTATAACCTTTACCTATGGCGAGACCCTAAATCAAGTCGAAATGATCAATGCTGATAATTTGCATGACGCAGATTATACAGGTGAAGGTATCACGATTGCGGTAATGGATTCTGGTTTTCCGAATGTAGACACTATGGGGGCATTTCAGCGTTTAAGAAATAACAACAATCTTTTAAATGGTTACGATTTTGTAGATAGAACTACAGATGTATATGCCTTTACTGGGAGTAGTCATGGTACTAAAGTATTAAGTACTATGGCAGGTTTTGTAGAAAATCAGTTTGTGGGTACAGCACCAGATGCCGCCTATTATTTGTTTAGAACGGAAGATTCATCAGCTGAAAATCCTGTTGAGGAAAGTTATTGGGTAGAAGCTGCTGAGCGTGCAGATAGCTTAGGTGTAGATATTATAAATACGTCTTTAGGTTACACCGTTTTCGATAATCCTAACTATAATTATACACCGGCAGATATGAACGGACAAGTGGCATTTATTACTAAAGGAGCTTCCATTGCTGCTGAAAAAGGTATTTTAGTAGTTGTCAGTGCCGGAAATTCTGGTTCCAGTAGTTGGCAAACGGTTGGTGCGCCAGCAGATTCTCCAAATGTATTATCTATAGCTGCAGTTGATGCAGATGAGAACTATGTAGCATTCAGTTCGCAAGGGAGCGATGCTCAAGTTGGGTATGTAAAACCCGATGTGGCGGCTAAAGGGGGAGCTACGTCTGTTGTAAATCAATTAAATAATATTGTTCAGAATAATGGCACCTCTTTTAGTGCTCCTGTAATGTGCGGAGGCATTGCTTCGTTATGGCAAGCAATACCAGAGGCGTCACCAACTGACATTATGGACTTTGTTCGGCAATCGGCTTCACAATTTACAACCCCAGATTATTTTCTAGGTTACGGTATTCCAGATTTAGATTTAGCCAGAACAATGGCGCTATCTATACCTGAAGTTTTGATTGAAGATTTTAATATCCAGCCCAATCCAGTACGTCATGAATTGAATCTTTCGATACCTTCATCGGTCCATCGGGCTGAAATAGTTATATATAATCAATTGGGTCAACTAATTTTGAATCAAACTATAACGGAACAGTCTAATATTATAAATGTCTTAGATTTAGCCCCAGGTTTATATTTACTGAAGATTTCGGCTAATAAATACTCAAGAACTTTCAAATTTATCCGGAGTTCTAATTAGAAGATCTAAAAATTAAGCAGTGTTAAACCTTAAAAATTTTATAGATTTTAATCATATAAGCCACTATTGAAATTTGTTGCATATCCTCAGTGTGTTTTCCAATCAAAAATTTCACCCATTTCGTTCGAGAAACTCATCTGAATTGCCGAATTTTAGCATTTATATAACTGATAATTAAATATAATGAACAACAGAGTTACAGAACTTTTTAATATTAAATATCCAATAATTCAAGCAGGAATGATATGGAATAGTGGTTGGCGATTGGCGGCTGCATCAAGTAATTCGGGTATATTAGGTTTAATCGGTGCAGGTTCTATGTATCCAGATGTTTTGCGTGAACATATTCAAAAATGTAAAGCGGCAACTGATAAGCCATTTGGTGTTAATGTCCCGATGTTATATCCCAATATTCAGGAAATTATGGATATTATTGTAGAAGAAGAGGTGAAAATTGTTTTTACATCTGCAGGAAATCCGAAAACTTGGACAAAGTGGTTACAAGATAAAGGCATAACCGTTGTACATGTAGTTAGTAGTGTGAAATTTGCACTTAAAGCACAAGAGGCCGGGGTCGATGCTGTGGTAGCTGAAGGTTTTGAAGCTGGAGGACACAACGGAAGAGATGAAACTACAACATTAACGTTAATACCAATGGTAAAGGAGCAACTTCAAATTCCTCTAATTGCTGCAGGTGGTATTGCCACCGGAAAAGCGATGTTAGCTTGTATGGTTTTAGGTGCCGATGGAGTTCAAGTGGGAAGTCGTTTTGTTGCAAGTGAAGAATCCTCTGCGCACCAAGCTTTTAAACAAGTAGTGGTGGATGCGAAAGAAGGAGATACCCAATTAACCTTGAAAGAATTGGCTCCTGTAAGATTAATAAAAAATAAATTCTTTATTGAGATCCAGGAGCTTTATAAAACGAGTCCAACACCAGAGCAACTCATTAAGTTACTAGGACGAGCTAGAGCCAAACGTGGTATGTTTGAAGGCGATTTGGAAAATGGAGAGCTTGAAATAGGTCAAATTTCTGGGTTAATCCACGATGTAAAACCAGTTGCTGAGATAGTGGAGGATATAATTGCTGAATTTGAAAACATGAAAAAATGGGTGAGTACCATTTAATAATACTTTAAATATAGCTTTTAGTAGATACCTGGTTAGTGATGGTTACTATAAAATTAAAAATTCCGTGATAAAGCATCACGGAATTTTCCTTTTACGATAAAAATAAATTTTTCTATTTCATGTCATTTTTATTCTCCTCGGTATCAGAAATTTTTTCTCTAATTGTATTATAATCTGTTTTCATTGCGTCATGCTCATCTTTCATGGTTGCATGCTCACGCATCATTTTGTCGTGTCCTTTCTCCATTTCTTCAATTTTTGCCGTTTTTTCAACATCAGATAAATTATCGAATTTTGCTCTTAAATTGCTGTGTGATTTCATAATCTCATTATGACTCATTAAGATTGCGTCATGTCTTTCTAGCATTACTCCATGCTTGGCAACATCATCTAAAATCGTTGAATCTTGTAATTCCATGCCATTCAGTTCTTCTGAAAATGCGTTGTGTTCATTAACCATTTGCTTATGAGTATCCGCAAATTTGGTATGTGCAACTTCAATACTATCACTTTCTTTCATTAAAATATCGAACTGATTAGTCATGTTTTTCTTGTTGTCATCACAGCTTATAAAAATTAAAGCTGCCGTAAATAATAAAATACTAATTTTTTTCATAATTTGTTTGTATTAATTGATCTTTAGCAAAATAATTTAATCTTTGAGAGTAGCTTAACTCAATCACTGTAAATAATTACCTTATCTAAATACAAAACTATTATTTTTGTTTATGGACTTAATTTATATTCAATGAAACACATAACTTTCTTTATCATTATAATTTGTAGTTTTTATGCTTGTGATAACAAGATAAACTTAGAAAAGAACGAAGACCCGATAAAGGTAAATTGGAAAAAGAGAGCAATCAAGTTGTCTAACAACGATTCTTTAGAGTCAGGCCATTCGTATTTATCGATTTATTCCCAGATTTATAGTTTCTCACAACATAAAACGTATAATCTCACAGCAATGGTAAGTCTTAGAAATACAAGTATGAAGGATACCATTTATTTGACCAATGTTGATTATTATGATACCCACGGAGCACTTTTACAGCGCTATGTCAAAAAAACGGTGTATTTAGCACCTTTAGAGACCATAGAAATTGTCATCGATGAAGCCGATGTTACAGGAGGTACAGGATCTAATTTTATCTTTGATTGGAAAATTCCTAAGAACTGTCCAGAGCCACTTTTTGAAGGTGTAATGACTTCTACTGCTGGTCAGCAAGGGTTATCTTTTATAACTCATGCTAAACGAATTCGTTAATTTATTTAATAATTTTAATAAACTTAGAAGTTGTTAAAATAATATTGTTTTAGCCTTAAGTGAACCTGAAAAAAATTAAATTTCTTTTAAGAAAACGTATTGGTACGCTCTTTATAAAAGCTTTAAATTTGGCAATGCTAAACGTTGAGATTAATAAATGAATTTAACTACCGAAAATATCCTTTTAGTAGGTTCACTGTTGCTTTTTATAAGTATTATAGTTGGTAAAACATCTTACAAGTTTGGTGTTCCGACGCTTATTCTCTTCTTGGCAATAGGTATGTTGGCTGGCTCAGATGGAATTGCAGGTATTCGCTTTAATGATCCTAAACTGGCGCAATTTATAGGTATTGTGTCACTAAATTTTATTTTGTTTTCAGGGGGTTTAGATACTAATTTTAAAGCCGTTAAACCCATTCTCAAAGAAGGATTAATGTTATCTACTTTAGGAGTGTTATTAACAGCTGTTACGCTAGGGACATTTGTATGGTGTGTTACAGGTCTAACGGTTTATGAGAGTATGCTGTTAGGTTCAATTGTGTCTTCTACTGATGCTGCGGCAGTATTTTCTATTTTACGTTCAAAAAATCTCGCTTTAAAAAGTAATCTTAGACCTACTTTAGAATTAGAAAGTGGTAGTAATGACCCTATGGCTTATGTATTAACGTTAGCATTTTTAACTTTAGTTATACATCAAGATCAAAATTTATGGTCTATAATTCCATTATTTTTTCAGCAAATGATTTTCGGAGCCGTTGCGGGATTCGCTTTTGGAAAATTAAGTAAACTTATAATCAATAAAATAGAATTAGGTTTTGAAGGATTGTATCCTGTTTTAGTAATAGCACTAATGTTCATCACCTTTTCAGCAACAGATTTTGTTGGAGGTAACGGTTTTTTGGCGATATATATCTGTGCCGTTTATTTGGGGAATCAAGATTTAATACATAAAGGGACAATCTTAAAAATGTTTGATGGTATAGCATGGCTAATGCAAATTGTGCTATTCCTTACTTTAGGTTTATTGGTTTTTCCCTCTCAAATCATTCCATATATGGGTATTGGTTTACTTATATCAATGTTTCTGATTATTGTGGCGCGTCCTATTAGTGTATTTCTAAGTTTAATGTTTTTTAAAATGAAACTTAGAAGACGTTTTTATATCTCTTGGGTAGGGTTACGTGGGGCAGTACCTATTGTTTTTGCTACCTATCCGCTCTTAGCAGGTATAGATAAAGCAAATGTGATTTTTAATATTGTCTTTTTTATTTCCGTCACGTCTGTTCTTATACAAGGAACAACGTTATCAATTTTAGCAAAATGGCTTCATGTGGCGCTGCCAGAAAAAGTGAAACCTATCGCTCAAAATGATAGATATATACTCAATTTACCAAAATCTGAAATGGAGGAAATAACTATTTCGCCAGATAGTTTTGCAATTGATAAACGAATTGTAGATTTGCATTTTCCAAGTTCTGCATTTATTGTTATGATTAAGCGTAATAATAAATATGTTCGTCCGGTAGGAGCTACGGTAATAAAAGCCAATGATACGCTAGTCGTTTTGTTAGATAATGAAAACAGTTTAAATGAAGTACAAAATGTACTTGCATAAAGCATACAGATATTAAAAAGTGAACAATTTTAATCACATATTAAAAATAGTTCTACTCATTACAATTTATTGTTTTGGGGTATCTGTTTCTGCAATAAATCTTAAGAACTCTAATTTTAATACTGTTCAAAATACTTCTGAACAGCAAGATTATTTAGTTAAGAATACTAAAATACATTTTCTTCATACTATACAATCAGAAAATATATTACCATCAGGCGAATTAAATATTTCACCTGAATTCAAATTGTCTTTTGATGATTTTATTAAGCATACGGTCTCTCAAGAATTGCAATATCTTTCACAATTCAGGCAGTATAATAATCATTTACAAACTATTAGAGTCCGATTTCGAAAGTCAGATCTCATTTTTCCTTTTCATAATTTTTGGTAATTTTTACGTTTTAATCTTCAGTTAATGTAAAACTAAACGTATTCGTACGCCGTGGATAATCACGACGTATTAGAATTATTATATCAAAATTTTAAATAAAATAAAAATGGATTTAGGAACAGCCATAGTTGGCTCTGTTTGTGTTATTCTTTGTGCAATACCATTTGCACTTATAAGTATAAATACAAAACGAAAAGAAAAAGAAATACTAAAAGTATTAAAGAATATTGCTACAAAACACCAAAGTAAATTAACAGAAATTGAAGTTTGCGGACGGTATGCAATAGGTATAGATAAGCATAATAAAAGGTTGTTTTTTATAAAAAAAAATAATGATGATTATAAAGAACAGGTAATTGAGTTGTCTCAGGTAATTGATAGCAAAGTGATTAATACTAACCGATCAATTAAAGATGAAAAAATAATACAACAACTACATTTGCAGCTTAGTTATAAAGGTGTAATGAAACAAGAAGATGTTTTAGAGTTCTATAATGTTAATGAAAGTTATCAATTGAGTGGTGAACTTCAATCTATAGAAAAATGGAAGAAAATCACTATAAATGTACTGAACAATAACGATGAGTAAACGTAGTTAAAATGCATAAATAATAACTTGGCTAACAAGTCGATAAGTTATTATTTGTGCATTTCTATTTTTTAATATTGAATTTTGAGCTTAAATTTCGAGGTTATTAACTTAGAACTAACCTAAAACTAACTTAGAACTAGCTTATAAAGTCCACGGTAAAATCATAAATAAATTTAGCCTTTTTTACAAAATTTTAAAGGTAAAATACTAACTCTAATTGTTACTTTTGCACAATGGTTTTAAGTAATTATACTAAGGAATTTAAATACAATCTCAAACTTGCATCACCAGTAATGCTAGGCATGCTTGGTCATACTTTTGTTAGTTTTGTAGATAACGTAATGGTAGGCCAATTGGGGGCTGCGGAATTAGCAGCGGTATCTTTGGGTAACAGTTTTATATTCATTGCTATGTCGTTGGGTATTGGATTTTCTACTGCAATTACTCCTTTAGTGGCCGAAGCCGATACGGAGAATAATTTCGAAAAAGGAAAATCAGTATTTAAGCATGGTCTTTTTCTCTGCACAATTTTAGGTCTAATATTATTTGTAATTCTGCTGTTTGCTAAGCCCCTAATGTACATTATGGATCAGCCAGAAGAAGTAGTAGATTTGGCCATTCCGTATTTAGATTTAGTCGCCTTTTCTTTAGTGCCATTAATAGTTTTTCAGGCATTTAAGCAATTTAGCGATGGTTTGTCCTTAACGAAGTATCCAATGTTTGCCACAATTGTAGCCAATGTGTTGAATGTCGCCATTAACTACGTACTTATTTTTGGGAAATTTGGTTTTCCTGAAATGGGTATTGTGGGTGCAGCGGTAGGAACTCTTGTGTCTCGTTTTGTTATGGTAGCTTATTTATGGTGGCTTCTCGCAAAGCGTAAAAAATCTAAAGCGTACGTTACAAATATTAAATTTTTCCAATTAAGAAAACAACCTTTAATAAAGTTAAGCAATTTGGGACTGCCGAGTGCAATGCAAATGTTTTTTGAAGTCGGAATTTTTACAGCTGCCATTTGGTTAAGTGGAACGCTCGGTGCCAATGCCCAAGCAGCAAATCAAATTGCACTGAATTTATCGTCTATGACTTTTATGGTTGCTACAGGCTTAAGCGTGGCTGCGATGGTTAGAGTTGGTAACCAAAAAGGGTTAAAAGATTTCAAAGCTTTAAAACGCATTGCAGAGTCCATCTTTTTTGTTGGTTTTATTTTTGCGGTAATTTTCGCTCTATTCTTTGTGGTTTTTCATACGTTTTTACCCGATTTATACGTCGATTTAGATGATCCTGAAAATGCTATGGATGCGGCAGAAGTAGTTTCTATTGCGTCTACACTTTTATTGGCTGCCGCGGTTTTTCAAATTAGTGATAGCCTTCAAGTTATTGCTTTGGGTGCTTTACGGGGTTTACAAGATGTTAAGATTCCAACTTTAATTACGTTTATTTCATATTGGGTTGTTGGCTTTCCTATTAGTTATTATCTAGGGAAAGAGGATGCCTATGGAAGTCTTGGTATTTGGATTGGCCTAATTCTCGCATTAAGTGTGGCTGCAATATTATTGTTTATTCGTTTTAATATTTTAACAAAGCGCCTAATTTTAAAGAATACTAAAGATTAAAAGTACTTTGAGTGCATCATGCTCATGTGGTCAATAGAACCTATAAATATTTAAAAGGATCTTGAAGTACTCACGTAGAATTAAAGAATAGAAAATTATAAGTACCTATAACTATAGACACTTTAAGTGTTTTACACCTATTAACTCAAATTCATTTATTATTTTTGTGGCTAGTAACTAAAGGTCTAAATACTTATATTTCTAGGTGCTTTTAATACTTTAAACTAACAACAAAACATGGAACTACCAAAATTCATACTAGGCGATAATACAGATTATCCAGAGGCAATTTTTATTATTCACACGGAATTTCCTCGTTTTATTATCAATCTCGAAAATGATGAGGTAGAATGGTTTGAAGAGTTCGACCAACATGATGAGAAAGAATTAGAAACAGAAACGGAGAACTATATTCAACAGGCCACGGATTTTTACGATAGGGAAATTGAGAGATACGACGATTAATGTTAGATCAAATTTTACAATACGATAAAGAGCTTTTTTTATATCTTAATAATTGGGGGTCAGAAACTTGGGATGATTTATGGCTAGTAATTACCTATAAGTTTTCGTCTATACCATTATATGCTACTTTATTATTCTTAATTTATAAGAGACTAGGTTGGAAAGCGTTATTGCTAATAGTTGTAATTATTGCCGCTATGATTACGTTTACTGACCAAATTACAAACGTATTCAAAGATACATTTCAACGTCCTAGGCCGTGTAGGGCAGAAGGCATAGTGGATTTAACACGTTTTATAGCTCCACGTTGTGGTAAATACGGATTTTTCTCTGGCCATGCTTCTAACTCCATGTCTACGGCCATTTTTGCAGGTTTGTTGCTAAAACCTTATTTTAAAAATTTAATATATCTTTTATTAGTTTGGAGTTTGGTAGTAGCTTACAGTCGTATTTATGTTGGAGTCCATTACCCTATTGATATTATTTGTGGATTAACATTTGGCGGATTGTCTGGATTTGGTTTTTTTAAATTGGCACAATATCTAATTAAGCGATTTTCATTGCAACAATAACCTTTGTTATTTTCGTGTCAGTTTATAGAGCTGATTCACTAGTCTCGATTTATAATCTCTCGCTGAAAAATTTAAATCGTAAGTGGCTATAAATTCAATAGTGTATAGCTTTGATAGTTCCTGTATATCTTCAGGCTTAGAGTCACTGGTTAATAGTCTAAATTCTGTTTCCTTTGGAATTATAATACCTTCTTTAGATTTTATACTCGGAATTTTATCACCATAACTATAAATAGCTTCAGGCGATATACCGTCTAACGTATAAAGAGATAAGCGATCTGCTGAAAGTTCAGAAAGCGGTCTATAGTTTTCTTGAGATTGAGTTTTCGCTAAAGGCAATGCCAAAAGACCAATACTTAGCATAAACACAACAACCAGATAAAACACAATTTTAATATTTTTTGCTTTGAGATGTTTCAAAATAAAAAAACCAATTAAAGCTAAAAGTAGACTCGTAATCGTAAATCTTACCCAAGTCGAGTCTGTAAATGAGGACGCTAAGAAGAAGCCAGAGACCCAGAATAGAATAGCAATTGTGCCAATTAATCCAAAATGAAAATAAACAGGAATAATTTCCTTTTTTGTCATTAAATGCTTGAATTCTCGAATTAAATAGTCAATATAAAACCCGATATTTATAGCTAACGGAAGTAATACTGGCATTAAATAACGCGATTTCTTTTCAGGGATAATAGACAAAAGTATCACTGCAAAGATTGTCCAATAAAAACTAAATTGATAAGCCTTTAAATTGGTTACTCGAGATTTAAGATAAGGATACAATAAACTGATAAAAGCGGGGACTGTCCATAAGCCACTCTGAATAAAGAAACTCCAATAGTAATAAAAAGGTCTCACATTATAACTGCTCCAATTAGAAGTTTCACGTTCCGCAATTCTGGTGAAAGTTTCAGGATCGGCAATTCTCACGTGAAAATACCACCAACCGCCTAAAACCAATCCGAAGATTAGCAGACTGATTAATTTTAAAAAGTGGATAGGTTTTCCTTTAAATTTAAAAACAATGCCATAGGTAATTATAAAAGGTAAAAACAATACATAAAGAGAAACAGGACCTTTAGATAATATAGAACCAGCTAAAAATATGACAAACAGTAAACTTCTTAAAATCACCGTTTTTTCGCTTTTGAACAAAATAAATAATTGATATAATGCCATAAGCATAAAGCCATGTGTGTAAATATCCCATGGGGCTTCTATGGTAATACCGATACAATAAAAAGACGTTAATACAATAAAACCATTTATTAAGCTGAGTGCTTTATTTAGTTCTAGCTTTTTAGAGATGAAATATATTGAAATTCCAATACTTGCTAAAAAGAGAAGTGCAGGCCAGCGTAGTGCTAAAACAGATTTTATACCAAATAGGTAACCGAACATGGCCGTAATCCATGTAGGTAAGGGTGGTTTTTGGTATCGAGCTTCCCCATTCATGGTAGTTAATATCCAATTGTTATCGGTAAGCATTTCTCTAGCCGAAATGAAATTACGCGCTTCCATTATAGTTACTGGAATGGAGTCTATGGTAAACCCTAACATTAAAATAACGAAAAGTAAAAGACTTACTACTGGCTGTTTTTCGATAAACTTAATCATTGTTCTTTCTGATTAAATACGCATTACGTGCATAAATTATCAGTCCGAATAAATGGCCGATAAATAATACAGGATCTTTTCTGAAAATGGCGTAGGTTAGTATTAATCCGGCTCCTACCAAACTGAGTATCCAAAATTCTAAGGGTAAACTAGATTCTTTTTTTCGCTCAGAATAAATCCATTGATAGACGAACCTTAAGGTAAAAACAACTTGGGCTACAATTCCCAATACTAATAACCAGTTCGGAATATCAGCATTTTTAAAGAGCAAATCAACATCAATTTTATTGTTGTTAAAGTAAAACAACACAATTAATATAGGAGCGAATACCAACAAATACTGAATTATTTTAGGGAATTTCTGCCATTGCCCTTGTAGTTGTAGATTTCGTATATAAATGAAATAGGTTAAACTCTGTCCCAACATAATAGCAAAATCTAAGCGTAAATAACCATAAATAAACAAGAGGAAGGATGCCATTAAACTTAATGTCCAAAATATTTTTGGAGTAATTACCTTTCCTTGTTTTTCTGAAGTTATCCACTGAATTATTAGCCGAGAAGAAAACAATATCTGAGCTAAAAATCCAATGCCGTAAATGAACCAATCTTTCATTTACTAGATTTAAACACTTCGTAATTAATATATTTTTTCTTCATCCATAGATAAGCAAAGCAATCCATAAGAGGACCAAGAAGGCGATTCCAAACTCCGAAATTCGCTGTACCAGCAAGTCGCGGAAAATGCTGAACAGGGATTTGTATCACCCGACCATTTTGCAACATCACCATTGCAGGTAAGAAGCGGTGTAGACCCCTAAACATTGGGATACGTTTAGCATAATCCGTTCTAATGACTTTAAGCGGACAACCCGTATCATCCATGCCATCGTGTGTAAATGTGCGTCTTATACCATTTGCAATTTTAGAGGACATATTTTTTACAAACGAATCTTTTCGGTTAGAGCGAACCCCTGTTACTAAGTGATAAGAATCTATATGCTCTAAAAGCTTATTAAAATCTTCTGGAGCTGTTTGCAAGTCAGAATCAATGTATCCCACCAATTCAGATTCAACGTAATCAAAACCAGCTTTTATAGCCGCGCTTAAACCTCTATTTTGTTTAAATAAAATGTATTGGAAAGCAGCGTTACGCTCACAAATAGATTCGATTAGTGCTTGACTATTATCGGAAGATCCATCATTAACAAAAAGTATAGAAGTAGGAACACTTGCGATTTCTAGATAATTAGAAAGTTCCGTTTCTACACGTTCTAAATTTGCTTCCTCATTATAAACAGGAACAATGATGGTAAACTTATACGTCATTAGTTATTTTCTTAGTCGGCACAAAAGTATTCTTTTTTATATTACAAAGAAAGTAAATACTCAGCAGCAGCGAAGGGGGTTGTTTTTCCAGTTTCAACCAGTTCAATTTGATTTTGTAAAGCTGTTTTTATTTCAGCAGAATTATAAAAGTTCGATTTTAAACGATCTTCAATTGTTTGAAGCAACCAAAACTTATTCTGGTTATTTCTATGGGATGTAAAATAATGGTTTGCTTTGGTAGTCTCGGTATATTCTTGAATCATAACCCAGACTTCAGAAATACCTTCGCGTTTTAAAGCACTACAAAGCGATACTTTTGGTGACCATTGTGAGGCTTTCTGAGGATATAAATGTAAAGCTCTATTGAATTCTACTTTAGCAGATTTTGCGGCTTTTATATTTTCGCCATCCGCTTTGTTAATCACAATGGCATCTGCCATTTCAATAATACCACGCTTAATGCCTTGCAGCTCATCACCAGCACCGGCTAATTTCAATAGCAAAAAGAAATCTACCATGCTATGAACGGCTGTTTCGCTTTGCCCAACACCGACCGTTTCGATAATAATTGTGTCAAACCCGGCCGCTTCGCACAAAATGATGGTTTCACGAGTTTTTCGGGCAACACCACCTAAAGACGTACCAGAAGGAGATGGTCTAATAAATGCCTTACTGTTTCTTACGAGATCTTCCATTCGGGTTTTATCTCCCAAAATACTGCCTTTGCTTAAACTACTACTTGGGTCTACCGCTAAGACTGCTACTTTATGACCTAATGAAGTGAGATGGATTCCGAATGCTTCAATAAAAGTGCTTTTTCCCACACCCGGTACTCCTGTTATTCCTATACGAATAGATTTATTCGCAAAGGGCAAACATTCAGTAATAATAGCATTTGCTTTTTTAGAATGCGAAGGATTGGTACTTTCTACGAAAGTAATTGCTCTACTTAGAGATGTTATATTTTCTGATGTAATACCTGAAACTAATTCAGCGACTGAAGGCTGTACTTTACGCTTCGCTTTTATTGATTTGGCAATATTAGGATTTAAACTGTTTGGTGATTCAACTCCGTCCTTTTCTTGCAAAGCAGATTTATATGTTTTGTTTTTCTTGGCCACACGTTTTAATCAATGGGTTACGGATTTATTTCCGAGTATTCTTTTATAGGAACTTCAATAAAAGTATCGTCCCAAGCCATGGTTAATTTTAAATTTCCCGTTTTGTTATCAAAGGCAATCGTAAACTTTTCTGCGATTTCGTCTAATTGCTGTGTTGGAACTTCAAGGTCTAGGGCATCAAAATTCGGATCCCACATAGGTTCCATTTTTTCATTAACACCCCATTCATATTGCTTGGAATTTAACATTACTTTCCACGTATCTTTCATGGGTACAGTCCAAATAGTATATTTTCCTTTTTTTAGCCTAATGCCATCTATTAAAAGATCTTTGTTGGTTTCAAACGTAGTGGCTTCGTTGGCACCAGTTCGCCAAACTTTATCAAAGGGAACCAGAGCGCCAAAGACTTCACGTTCGCGTTTAGAAGGTCTGTTGTATTCTACCGTCAATTTTAAATCGTTAAGTGCGATTTCCGCAGAATCCTTAGGACTCAATCGTTCGGAAAAAATGTTTTCAACAAATACAGAATATATAAGTAAGCCTATAGCCAAAATAGACAAGACAATGAGGAGGCGTTTTAGCATAATTAACCTTAAGAGATTTTAG
The DNA here is from genome assembly GCF_030407435.1 of Winogradskyella bathintestinalis. Classification (GTDB taxonomy): domain Bacteria; phylum Bacteroidota; class Bacteroidia; order Flavobacteriales; family Flavobacteriaceae; genus Winogradskyella; species Winogradskyella bathintestinalis. The sequence goes on along the minus strand of NZ_JASDDK010000002.1, from coordinate 461,337 downwards.
TTTAAAATTTCACAAACTTAGGTGTTTAAGAATTAAAGATAATTGAAATCTCTAACTTTATATATACAAACGCCGAATTTTAAGCAAATCTTATAATGTGTTGTTGTTTTTAATAGAAAGCTATGACCACAAATACATATCAGAAATTTTTAAATACTACAGCATTCGCTTACAGAACGCAATTATCATGTAGAAAATAAAGATTGCAAGTGGCATTAAAATAAGATTTTTCGCTTCTCATTTTTTTCTTCTCATTTCTTTAAGATAGTTTACTATTTTTAAAGAAATTTTATTTTTTATGTCTGTTTCAAATTTTGAAGGTTTTTTAAAGTCATTCAAACCGCATCCATTAGTCGATTCTAGTATATCACCAAGTGATTTTATTCACATTAATTTATCACTACATAATTTTAATTTAAGTGCCGTAGATATTTCTTCATCCAACGAATTGCAGCAATTTATTTGGAAGTATATAGCAATACACCAAGCTAAAGTAGCCTATGGCGGATATCTAGAGCAGCGAGGCATTTACCGACGTAGCACATATTTCAACCGAACGAATCATGAAACAGAACGAAATATTCACTTAGGTTTAGATTTATGGTCTGAAGCCAATACACCAATTTTTGCACCCTTAAATGGTACTATTCATAGTTTTAAAAACAATACCAATCACGGTGGTTATGGGCCGACTATTATTTTGAAACACGACATAAATGATGTAGTATTTTACACATTATATGGTCATTTGAGTTTAGAATCTCTATGGCAATTAGAAGTTGGAGTAGAAGTAAAGCAGGGAGAACAAATAGCAACTTTAGGAACTGCAGAAGTGAATGGGGACTACCCACCACATTTACATTTTCAGATTATAAGGGATATTCAGAATTACAAAGGTGATTACCCTGGCGTATGTTCAAAACAAGGTATTGAGTTTTACAAACAAAATTGTCCTGATCCTAATTTGCTTTTAAAAATATAAAAAGAAAACTACGAATATGATATTCTCGTATGTATAAGTATGAGACTAACGTTAATCAGTTTACTCTTTTTGCTTCCCATCGGTCTATTGGCACAAAAAATAGATAATACCATTTCATTTCGCCATATCGAAAAAGATGGCTATTTCAGGTTTCATTACGATAATGATTACTTTGCGGCCACAGATGAAAATTATACCCAAGGCTACAATATTGAATTGGTTTTACCGTGTTTAATAAAAAATCCTATCAATTATATTTTTTTTAAACCAGAAGAATCGTTCATCAAATATGGACTTTCTATAGAACATATTGGGTTTACCCCAAACGATTATGAGCGTGAAACCATACAATTTGGAGACCGACCTTTTGCTTCAGCCATTATGTTAAATAGTTTTACCGTAGCGACTGATACGATCCGTAAAATTAGGAGGTCTCAAACTATGAGTTTAGGGATAATTGGTCCTGCAGCTTTCGGTAAGGAAATGCAAGTAGGCATTCATGAAGCTACAGGAAATAAAATTCCCATGGGTTGGGATAATCAGATTAAAAATGATCTGGTACTAAATTACAGTATTGAATATGAAAAACAACTGTATAAACATCGAAATCTATTTGGATTTCAAGGCAGCGCTTCGGCACAAGTGGGCACCTTGTATACCAATGTATCTGTAGGTTTTAATGTGCAATTAGGTGTTTTAAATTCTGCATTTGATCATTTAGAAAATAAAAGAAAATTCCAAGTTTACTTTTACGGACAACCTAGGTGGAGTGCGATTGGTTATGATGCCACATTGCAAGGTGGTTTGCTCAATAATAAAAGTCCTTATACAATCTCTTCTCAAAACTTAGAGCGCTTTACGGCACAATATAATTATGGTATAGTGGTAAAAACGAAAACGCTTTATTTTGAATATATGAGATCAGCCATCACCAAAGAATTCAATTCGGGTTCGTCTGCAAAATGGGGTGGTATTAGAATTGGATTTACATTGTAATTTGTTTTTGAGCTAAAGTTTTTCCAATTAAGAATCCGGCAATAGCTAATAATCCATCAGATATGGTGAACCACAACTCTTTCGGTAACATAATAATGTTAAAACAGGTTGCAGCGAGCATCAACAAACCAACAATGAATGAGGGTATCATACTTTGTTTAGATATTTTTACGGCTGCAAACATTCCGACAATAATCCCCACAAAATGAGCAATCACTACAAAAATTTTAGAACCGATAGGTATTTTATCCATATTATGTTTGAGCCACTCCATGTCCATGGCATTCGCACCATCAGGAAGTGGAAATAAATTATGACCTATAAGGGATTCAATGATATAAACCGTTAGAGATGCAACAATAAATCCAACGATGGTTGCTAAAATGTTTTTCATGTTTTTTTACTGATTTGTTAGGGATTTCAAGGTAAGAAAAAATAATTATAGGTTTTTATAGTACCCATGTGAATCAAATTTTTTGCTTTGGATAAAATAAGTTGATTTAGAGTAGTATTGTCATTAGCTTTTGTTAATGATTTGATTTAATGCTATTTTTAAAAGCCATAAAATATCAGTTTAAACTAAAATAGGATGACAAAAACAGTATTTCGAATTTTTGATTTAATCAAAAAGGGAGAACTAAAATTCATGATTAATGGTATACTTAAGCGGATTTTGTCAACTAATAAAGCCTTCGGTTTAAAACGAGATCTCAATGTGACTTTTCAAAACCCTGAAGCGCAAATAATTATAAATATAAGGCCTTTTGTTGCAAAAGACAATGAGCATTTTGTAATGGATTTGCAAAATGATGGACTTGTAGATTTCGATATTCCTAATTGTTATGTGGCGACTACTACTGAAGATATTCCTTGTTTTAGACAATGGCTTATTGGTCCTAAACAAAAGAAAAGCATTAAAGAATTTTGGGGTGGAGCTTTCCCAGTATTACAAGATGATGAATTGTTATTAGAAGGTGGTTTCACCGTTCCTAGTTACCGACGTATGGGGATTATGCCATCCGCAATTGCCAAAATTGTAGATAAAAGGCCAAATCTAAATATGAGATGGGTAATAACATTTGTAGGTATAGAAAATATTGCATCTTTAAAAGGTATAGCGCGCTCGGGTTTTGAGCCTTATGTGCTTAGAACCGAAAAATGGTTTTTGTTTAAGCGATCTGTTACTTTTCATGAGATACCAGAACATTTAATGATAAATTATACAAAAACTGTTCTGAAAGCCTAGCATATAATACTGATTCCACCATCTTTAATTATTTTCTATTGTTGTTATGAGCAACAGAATTATTGCTTATCACGTTTCATTTTTCGTAATTTTCTATTACTTAATCTCACTTTAACTTTAATATCACGATGCTTCTCTTTTTCTTCAGTTTTATCTTGAATCATTTGTAAAAAGAACTTAGCACCTGCATTTTCATAACTTGTCTTTTCAGGTAAATTAATACCATCCTTACTTTTTAAATTTTTCCATGGCAAGGCTAACCATATATTCATATATTCATCAAATTTGAATTCACCTTCAGCAAATAAATGGAGGGCAGACGATTGAATCTCAGTTCTAGGAATAATAAGTACTCCATTTTTGATTTCAAATGTTTGAATTATGGGTCTAAAAGTTAATTTTTCAAAACGTTCGTCTTTCATTAAAAACGACTTATTCATTATGGGTTTATAATTGTAAAGTTCTAAACCAGATAAGTTTATGTGAATTTTACCATTTAGCGAATTAATATTTAATTTACCATCATTATTTAATAGTCCCGTAGCGTCCAAATTGAAATTTAGGTTACCTTCTATTTTATCTGTATTTCTCAGAGGCTCATCATTAAAATAATTGAACCTAGTGGCCAGTTCGTTAAGGTTAATAGCGTTTGTTTGCATTGCTATATTAATGGGAATATTGGTTTCATTATTAGTGCCGACATCCACATTCATAGTTAACGATCCTCCATAAAAATTAAGTTGTGTGTTTTTAATTTTAAAATCCCCTTGTTTAGTGAACGAGAGATTAGATCCGAACTCAGTCAAATTCAAATCGTTATGTTTAAGTGTGTCAATCTTTACGTTTACTGTAGGGTAGAATGACGAATTAATTCCAATTAAGGCTGACTTTAATTTTTGAATAGTAAATTTACTATCGCTCGATTTTTTTTGTTGCGATGAGGATTTTGCTAAAAATTCTTTAATATCCGCTGAATTTAAATACGGAGAATAAATTGAAAAATAAGAACTTCGGGTTTCATCTTCTATAGCGTTATTAATAAAATTAGAAAAATGCTTAATAGAGCCCGAGAAAAATACGGAACTTTTACCAGGTAAATCGATATCTAAGCGCTCTAGTCTTGCCGTGTCATCATTGATTTCAATATGTAAACTATCTACAGGTATTCCCAGTGAGGCCGCTTTATAATCTACTAATGCTCTACTAATTTTTAAGTCCCCATATCCTTTAGTATTTAGAATGTTAAGATTTTCAGATTGTGCTTTGTAGTGCCCGTTGAACTCAAAATCACCAGATTTAAAAATAAAGTTTTTCGATTTTAAATAGGCGTTTAAATCTTCGGATTTGCCTTTCGCATTAATCACAAAATCTAAGTCAAAAGGGTTTTTTCTTAACGAATCTTGCTGCTTGGTGAACGCACTAACCTTACCGCGAATGTTAGCTGTAGATTGGTTATAATCAAGGTTTAAATGCCTTAATTTAAGGATGGAATCGTTTTCAAAATAAACAAGTGCTTTGACATTTTTTGTAGTTAAATCTTGATATTTAATGGAGTCAACCGCTAATTCTATTTCTGGACTAAATTTATTTATGTCCTTAAAAAGCCGATATAAGTTGCGTTTAACTTTATCGCGCTTGTTATTGTCTTTTAATGACTCAACGGTAGTTAACCATGAATTACTATCAATAAAAGGTGCGGTAATTTTTAAAAAAATGGCACCTTTTTTTTGCTCCTTGTCAATTAAAAAACTTGGGTAATTCTTAATGTCTCCTTTTAGTTTCAACGGATAAAGTTCTCCAATTTCTAAATTGAATTTTTTTAGTAGCATATCAGATTTATCAACAAAGAGCGCTAAAGAATCGACATCGATATCGAGTTTTGCAGGTTCGTAATAGAGCTTAGTTTTAAGTAAAGTGAAATCGCCTTGTGCAGAGTTTAGCAATTCCCTCACATGTCTTACGTTCCCTTTAACATGGCCTTCAAATCCATAATTCCCAGAGACAAACTTGAAAAGTTGAATGTCAAATAGTTTTTGAAAAACTGTAATGTTGCCCTGCGATGTAGCTTTAGCATTAATATAAATAGCATCTTTTAATTTACTTTCTGTTTCAGGAACAATAATGCTACCTTCTAAGTTTGTTTTGGTCTCCAAATAATTGAAATCAAAATTTTTCAATTGAATGGTTTTAGAGTTGACTAAATCTATTTGAGTTTTTAAATTGTTTATTGTGATGTCTTTATAAGTTAAAGCATCAACATTGATATTAAAACTAGGATGAAATTGGGTGTAAACGGCATCTAAGGTTTCATGTAGGTTTTTACGATCATCGATTTTTTTATCAGATTTTGGTATAAATTGTTTTGATAATGAAATTATGTCGTCGATATTTAGTTTTTTAGAGTTAAGTAATATATTGCTCGTGGTTGGTTTATCAGGATTTTTAGCTAAAAGTCCAGAACTATTTGTTAGTTGCCCCTTTAGAACTAAGTCCTCACCATTAGGAAAATTGACGATTAATTTACGTAATGTGGAATGCGCTCTCTCTAAATCTAGATCTATAATCTCAATAGGCAATTGTAAACCGTTTTTTCTAAGAATGACTTGCGTATCTTTTAATTTAAAATTGCCGGTTGCCTTATTAATAAACTGACGCGCATCTGGTATGTCCCCAGAAACGACAGCTTTTAATTGAAAAGTTCCTCCTTTAAAATCAAAATTGTCGGTTTCAATTAATTTTGCCAATGCTTCATTGCTTCCTGCTAAATTGATATTTGCTTCTATGAAATTTAAAATTTCTGGAGTACTTTGTAAATAGGCATTATTAATACTAACGTCAATATCATCTATATTCGCATCAAAAGTATTGAAGGTTATTTTAAAATCTTTGGTTGACTTTAAAGCACGACGTAAGCTATCCGTTGGATAAATATTATTAGTGAGGTGACCATTAAAAATAACATTTTTAAGATGTATTTTATTATCGATTGCAACGTTATTTTTATTCGTAGAAAAATCTAATTCAATATCTGGATTGCTGCCATAGGCAAATTTCCCGAAGAGTTTAAGGTTGGTATTTATGGGGTTTTGAAAATTGTATTTTTTTATTTCGGTAGACAAATTATTAGGCAATAAGTTTTTAGTCGCTTCAAAATCAGTTTCGGAATTTTCAAGATTAAATTCATATTGGTTGGAGTCTACAAGATCAAAATTTGCACTTAAATTAAATACTTGCTTATCAACTTTAAATAAAAATTTGGGTACGTTAATAATATCGTTTTCTAAATCGATTTTAAATTTCGGATGTCCAGAAACACGAGCTCCGTTAAAATAACTGCCTTTCTTGGTGTTAAAACCAAGATTATTAACGGTAATATTCATTTTTAAGTTGCCGTTGAGCTCTAATTCATCTCCGTTATATGAACCCTCAATTGTATGAATATCTATATTAAAATACTTATCTAACATAGAATCTTTAGTTATGTATTTTACATTGTTCAGTAAAAATGTAGCGCCATTGTCATGTAGCCATTCTGGCATTTGAATACCCTTACGGTTACTATTTTCTTTGTCTTTTTTTAACTGTTCATGGTAGGCTAACGATCTTTTAGAAATGACCTCTGAAGAGATAACCGCATTTTTTATAACGATATTCTCAAATTTAATGTTTCCGCGTAATAAATTTGCAGCTCCAATAACTAGTTTAGCTTCCTCAATTTTTACGCTCGAAAATTTATCTGATATTGTATCTACATTAGTTTGTTCAATGTCTTTTAAGGTAAAGCCCACGTTTGGGAAGTCGCTAATAAAGCTGGCATTCACTTTGCTAATGATTAAAGTACCAGAGTTATTTTCACTATACCACTCTTGTAAAACATCTAGAATCGTATTCCTATTAAACCAACCTATGGTAAAAAGAACAGTAGGTACCAAGATAATAACCAATAAGACAGCAAAAGCCCGCTTACGCCATTTGCGGTAATTGGATTTATTGTTCTTAGGTTTTGGGGTGTCCAAAGTAGAATTTTATGGGAAATTAAGAAGAATATTTGAATTGAAAATATAACGGTTAAAATACTTTCGCAAGTATTCAATCGGAAAAACTTGAAGTATCTATAAGTGATGTGAATATAATATAGCTCTTCTTAACCTATCTCTAGTAATTTAATCATGTCATTGCTATTAAGTCTAAGTATACTAAACCTCCATTTGCAATTTTTTATGGAAATAAACTCAATCAATTAAACTCAATTTTTCTACGTCAACTATATTGATATATAATGTTTAGAATTAAAAAGTGTTTAATTGAATGAGTATTCAGCTACAATCACTCGTCTATTAGAGTAATTTTTTATTCGACTTACTTAATACCTAGGCATTAATTATTTCTCTTCATCAGCTAAAGGAGAAATCATAATATGCGCTCTATGCGTTCCAGGATTCATAATCCAAGGATGATTTGAAGCAACTGGCGCTTCAGGTAAGCCCGTAGATTCCGCTGTAGCCCATGGTAGGTACACCACATAACGGAGTTGTGCTTTATCTACTTTAGATGTTTTAGGATTATATTCAGTGTTTGGTCCGGAGTAGATGTGTAACGTCGCTCCAGTCGTGATATCAAATTTACCAGCTTTCATTTCTTCCTCGCGAATATCAAATATTTCTTGATGTTTCTTTCCTTCCGCCTTTAAGGTTCTTCCTCTAGCCATAAAGGGCTCTAGGTCTTTGTGGTAACAAGCAGCACTAAATCCTTCTTTATTGGGATCGTCTGCAAGAACAATAAATTCATTGTCACCTTCTTTTAAGGTAACAAATTCGCCAGCCATATTGTAACCAATTACTTTACAATTTTCTCGACTTGCTTCTGGTGCAGCCATCAATGCGGTTGCAATTAGGGCATCGTTTGTATCAATAGGTTTTAAGTTTTTATTGACCTCTTTAACCACGCTTTTTTCTGTCGTTTCTCTGTCTTGGGCTTCCGCTGTGGTTGTTTGTGTTTTTTCATTTGAATTACAGGATAATAATACTCCTGTAAGAACTATTGTTTTAAATAAATGTTTCATGTTTACGTGTTGTTTTTTAGTTAACTGTTAAATTTAAGTCGTTTTCTTTTTTTACAAAATAGGTTACATAAATTAAGATTAAGAAAGGTATAATGACCATTCCACTAACAAAATTAAGGAGCGAATTCCATTCCGTTAATTCATGTCCGCCTTTAGCGATTAGGAGCATTTCACCCAAAGGGCCTTGAGAAAAAATGGTGTTATGAATAAAATTCCAGCCTAAGTGAAGCCCAAACGGTAGCAAAATCGATTTGGTTTTATAAAAAGCTAGAGCCCAAGCATAACCCATTACACCAGTTCCAATGAAAATTAAAACCATGGCCACTACATTCCCTATCACTCCCAAAGAGAACCAATGATAAACCCCAAATGCAATTGCCGAAATTAGCAAACTCTTATTTGACCCAATTTTCTGAATTAAAATATATAGTAAAGCTCCTCTAAAAATCAGTTCTTCAGTCAGTACAGATTTAAAATCCCACCAAAATGAATGTAGAATGGTTTGACTTAGAATCGCCTTATTGAAAATCCAATCTGAAGATTTTAAATAGGCCTCTAAATATTGAATAAGAATACAGCACACTGCACTAATTAAAAATCCTATGGAGAATTGTTTTAATCGTTTTGGAACAGGACACATTCCTAGAACTACTAATGTCTTCTTTTCAATTAGACGCAAAAGCAACCACGAAATGGCAATTGCAATTAAGATTCCTAACATTTAGTGGTTGTTTTAAATTGGCTGAACTATTTTTAAAGTTACTAAAATCTATGGACTTCTATTAAATTAAGTTTGAATTACAATAATGAATAAAAAATTAATAGTGCTTCTTTACGAATTCCACAAACTCGGTTTTGGCCACCGCTTCATCATATTTTATAAAAAAATCCTGATGGGTTACATCAGGATTTTAATATTAATCTGCTATTAGAGCAAAATTATGTTAGAATCTTATAATTTTTTCAAGATCACGAAGTTACGAGACTGCGTTGGTAGGAATAAATTACTCAACAAGAACCCATTCTCCTTTGTCAATTAATGGGATAGCTTGTTTGTATTTTACCTCTTTAGCTTCTCCACTCATAACATGTTTAATCGTCACTTTATCATTACGACCAATTTTTGGTTGTTCTCTAACGATGGTTTCCACCACTTGCGGTTGTTGCTGAGAAGCACCTTCGCCAGCACGTCTACTTTGAGAAGCACGTTCGTCTAAATTTTGAATCTCATCTTTCTGAGTTTCTAATTTTTCTTGCTTACGTACTCTGGCTTCCTGAATCGTATTAGCCGTTTCTTGTGGAATTTCTCCTTTAAATAAAAACGATATCACATCCTTATTCACTTGGTCAATCATCAATTTAAACAACTCAAAAGATTCGAACTTATAGATAAGTAATGGATCTTTCTGCTCGTGTACAGCTAACTGAACCGATTGCTTTAATTCGTCCATTTTACGTAAATGCACTTTCCAAGCATCATCAACAATCGCTAAAGTAATGTTCTTTTCAAAATCATTAATTAACTGTGTTCCTTTGGTTTCGTAGGCTTTTTCTAAATCGGTAACTACTTGTAGGTTTTTAACCCCATCTGTAAACGGAACCACGATACGCTTAAATTTATCGCGTTGGGTGTTGTATACATTTTCTATAACAGGAAACGCTAAATCTGCAGCACGTTGCATTTTTTCTCTGTAATGTTTAAACGCTGCTTTATAAATGATTCCTGCGATATCTTGAGCACTCTTTTTTCCAAAATCGGCTTCAGAAATTGGCGATTCCATAGAGAAGTAACGGATGAGTTCAAACTCAAAGTTCTTATAATCGTTAGCATCTTTATTACTAAAGGCAATACCTTCAGAAGTATCAAAAATCATATTGGCCAAATCTACTCTTAGTCGCTCTCCATGTAATGCATTACGACGACGTTTGTACACCACCTCACGTTGGGCGTTCATGACATCATCATATTCTAACAAACGCTTACGAACTCCGAAGTTATTTTCTTCAACTTTTTTCTGAGCACGTTCAATAGATTTAGAAATCATACCATGTTGAATCACTTCGCCTTCTTTCAAGCCCATTCTATCCATCATCTTAGCAATACGCTCAGAACCAAATAGACGCATCAAATTATCTTCAAGAGACACATAAAACTGTGAACTTCCTGGATCTCCTTGACGGCCAGCTCTACCTCGTAACTGTCTATCTACACGACGCGAATCATGACGTTCGGTACCAACGATGGCCAAACCTCCCGCGGCTTTAACTTCTTCACTTAATTTAATATCCGTACCACGACCAGCCATGTTCGTCGCAATGGTCACTTGACCTGCATTACCAGCTTGTGCAACAATGTCGGCTTCTTTTTTATGTTGTTTCGCGTTTAAGACGTTGTGGTTGATTTTTCTAATGCTCAACATTTTTCCTAATAGTTCTGAAATCTCAACGTTGGTTGTACCAATTAATACTGGTCGTCCTGCGTTAGCTAATTCAGTAACTTCATCAATAACAGCATTGTATTTTTCGCGCTTAGTTTTGTATACTAAATCGTCTCTATCATCTCTGGCGATTGGTCTATTAGTTGGAATTTCAACCACATCTAATTTATAGATTTCCCAAAGTTCTCCAGCTTCTGTAACCGCTGTACCTGTCATACCAGACAGTTTACGATACATTCTAAAATAATTTTGAAGCGTTACCGTGGCGAAGGTTTGCGTTGCCGCTTCAATTTTTACATTTTCCTTAGCTTCAATCGCTTGGTGCAGTCCATCCGAATAACGACGACCATCCATAATACGACCCGTTTGCTCATCGACAATCATAACCTTGTTGTCCATAACCACATATTGGTTATCTTTTTCGAAAAGCGCGTAAGCTTTTAATAATTGGTTTAATGTGTGAATACGTTCGGACTTCACACCAAAGTCTCTAAATAAATCTTCCTTTAAATTGGCTTCTTCTTCAGACGATAAGCCTTGGCTTTCAATCTTAGCGATTTCTGTTCCCATTTCTGGCATCACGAAGAAATCTGGATCGTCCTTACCAGATAAAAATTCTACACCTTTATCGGATAATTCAACTTGATTATTTTTTTCGTCAATTACATAATAGAGTTCTGCATCTACTTTAGGCATTTCTCTATTGTTATCTTGCATATAGAAGTTTTCCGTTTTTTGAAGTAGTTGCTTAATACCTTCTTCACTAAGGTATTTAATTAAAGCTTTATTTTTTGGAATACCTCTATAAGCTCTTAATAATTGAAAACCGCCTTCCTTAGTATCACCTGAAGCAATTAACTTTTTTGCTTCGGCTAAAACACCCACTAAATATTTACGTTGTACTTCTTCAATTTGCTGCACTTTTGGTTTTAAAGCATCAAACTCATGCTCATCTCCTCTCGGCACCGGACCAGAAATAATTAATGGGGTACGTGCATCATCGACTAAAACCGAATCAACCTCATCGACAATAGCATAATGATGCGGACGTTGCACTAAATCGTCTGGCGAATGTGCCATGTTATCACGTAAATAATCGAAACCAAATTCGTTATTAGTTCCGTAAGTAATATCTGCGTTATAGGCTTTACGACGTGCATCAGAGTTTGGTGAGTGGTAATCAATACAATCGATACTCATACCATGAAACTGAAAAATTGGTGCCATCCATGCGCTATCACGTTTTGCTAAGTAGTCGTTAACCGTTACTAAGTGAACCCCTTTGCCTGCCAATGCGTTTAAATACACAGGCAATGTAGCTACTAAGGTTTTACCTTCACCAGTTTGCATCTCTGCAATTTTACCTTGGTGCATGGCCACACCACCAATGAGCTGCACATCATAATGTATCATATCCCAGGTAATTGGTTTACCTGCTGCATCCCAAGAATTAGCCCAAATAGCTTGGTCTCCTTCTAAGGTTACATAATCGTGCTCACCAGAAATTTCACGGTCAAAAGCATTTGCTGTAACAGGGATTTGTGTATTATGAACAAAACGTTTCGCCGTTTCTTTAACCACAGCAAAAGCTTCAGGAAGAATATCGTTTAAAACTCCCTCTGTTACTTCGTAAATGTCATCATCAATTTTATCGACTTCTAGGTAGATATCTTCGCGTTCGTCTATATCTTCGGTGACTTTTGCTTTTTCTAAAAGTTCATCTTTTTTAGTTTGAAGCGGTTTTCTGGCTTCTGCAATGGTAGCTTTAAATTCGGCTGTTTTTGCTCTAAGTTCGTCGTGAGATAGGGCTTCGAGCGCTGCTTCAAACGTTTTTATTTTTGCTACGATGGGTTTAATAGCACTAACATCTTGTTTGGATTTATCTCCAACAAAAACTTTAAGTACTTTATCTAAAAAAGTCATATTGTATGTTTTCTAATCGATTGAATGGTTTCAATCTTATTGTTTGTTTCAGTTAGTTTGAAATTATCGTGCTGATATTGTTGTAATAAATTTCAAATTTAGATGTGTTTTAAATTTTAAAACACCCCTAATGAGCTTCGCTCGGTATTTTCGTTAAAAGAATTCTTTCATCTCAATAATCCTCAAGGGGACAATTTTTCAATTGTAAATTCTATAAATCTGATTCCGTTTTAATTTTAAATTAAAATAGCATCCGAAAATAAAAAAAGTCTCTTAGTTAAGATAACGCAAGAGACTTTTTTATAATAATTTTATATGTTAATATTCATCCTCGTTCCAGAGGTAGTCTTCGTCAGTTGGATAGTCTGGCCAAATTTCTTCAATAGAATCGTAAGAATCTCCTTCATCTTCTATTGCTTGTAAATTTTCAACAACCTCTAAAGGTGCTCCTGTTCTAATTGCGTAGTCAATAAGCTCATCTTTGGTTGCTGGCCAAGGTGCATCACTTAAATAAGATGCTAATTCTAATGTCCAATACATAATTGTGTGTGTAATTTAATTTTTGCAAAAATAATTTTTTAGTTGAACAATCCAAGAAAAAATCAAATTAATTCGTAAACGATACTTATTAATTTATCGGTCTCATCAAACATTTATAATGGTGTATTTTAAATAAATCAACGTACACTCATAAATGTTTTATCATTAATACAAAGAACGTGTAATCTTCAACTTTTATATTCGGATATCGTTTGCCTCTGTTATCCTAATCTGAAAATTTATTCTCGGCAAGATCACTTCGTTTTGCAACGCTTGAATAATAAAAAATTTACCTCTAACGAAGCACAACGATTGATCTCTATGATTCTTTTTTTGGAATCCACTTAATCTCTTCAGCTTGTAACTCATGAGACAACTTCCGTGCCAATACAAAAAGGTAGTCAGATAGTCTATTAATATACATTAACGTTTCGGGTTGAAACGGTTCTAAATCATTAAGATGGGACGCCAAGCGCTCTGCTCTACGGCAAACGGTTCTTGCAATGTGACAGAATGACACGGTTTGATGACCCCCAGGCAATACAAAATGCGTCATTGGTGGAAGACTATCTTCCATAAGATCCATTTCTTTTTCTAATCTTTCAATATCCTCATTAGAAATTTTGGGAATGTTTAATCGTTCTTTTCCGCTTTTTAGGGTGGCCTTTTCTGGATCTGTAGCTAATATGGCACCAACTGTAAATAAACGATCTTGAATGTCCATCAGCGTATTTTTATACAATTGGTCAATCTTTTGATCTCTAATTAGGCCAATATGCGAATTTAATTCGTCAATTGTTCCGTAGCTTTCTATTCTTATATGATATTTAGGGACACGTGTGCCTCCGAAAAGTGCAGTTGTACCTTTGTCTCCTGTTTTTGTATATACTTTCATATTTCAAAGTTAAGCGTTTAGAATGATATGTTGAAAGAGAATTTTTTTCATTCCTTTTGTCTCGCTACAAAACGAATCAGTAAACCATAATCAAAATATGGGAAATTGTTAAAGCACCCTTCGCTATCGAAACTTTATGTTTGAAGCTGCGCTTCACAGTTACTTTTCTTCGCTCTCTAATCTGAAATCTGATGATTTCGACTATGTTAAAATTTGAGACTTGACTATTAACAAAGATTTGTCACTTCATTCAAAATGTTGAATGATTCCAAGTTATACCTGTAAACTACGAACTGCTTAATTGTTAAAGGTGTCACTCTCAATAACACCATCACGAAGGCGGATAACACGTTTGGCGTGTGCTGCGATTTCTTCTTCGTGAGTTACCATAATTACAGTATTTCCTGCGGCATGGATTTCATCGAAAAGCGCCATAATTTCGGTACCTGTTTTAGAATCTAGGTTACCTGTGGGTTCATCAGCAAGAATTATAGAGGGTTTGTTGACTAAGGCTCTACCGACGGCAACACGTTGTCTTTGTCCACCAGAAAGTTGATTGGGTTTATGATCCATTCGATCTGCGAGTCCTACATCAGTTAACACTTGAGATGCACGTTCTTCTCTCGCTTGTTTAGACGCGCCTGCATAAACCATAGGCAAGGCCACATTATCTAAAGCCGTAGTTCTTGGTAATAAATTAAATGTTTGAAACACAAAACCAATTTCGGTATTTCTAATATCTGCGAGATCATCGTCTGACATTTCACTTACATCATTACCATTTAGGTTATAAGAACCAGCCGTTGGTGTATCTAAGCAACCTAATAAATTCATAAGTGTGGATTTGCCTGAGCCAGATGGTCCCATAATAGCGACATATTCACCGCGCTTAATGTCTAAATCAATGCCTTTTAAAACATGAACAATCTCTTGGCCTAATTTAAAATCCCTAATGATATTTCTAATTTCAATGACGTTGTCACTCATATTTAAATGGTCTTGTGGTTGCTTATTATATGCTGCAAGATAATGGATTTCGCAGTAATTTGTTTAATAAGACGTTAAAGTTGAGCGATTGTTACACCCTAATTGTAAAATGTTCTTTTACTTGTTCTTTTCTAAAGAATACAAGACCTAAATAGAAGCAATCTATACTGACTGTTACGGCATTGTGAGATTTTATGTATTCCCAGGCTTCAGTCATGCCTTTTGACCAGTAAATATCGTCGAAAACGAAAACGGTTTCATTATGTGTTTTCGGTAATAAGGTTTCAAAATATTTAATTGTGGCTTCTTTATTATGATGACCGTCGAAGAAAATAAAATCAAAACTATCTTCTTTTAATTTAGGGATCGCTTCAGAAAAATTACTAATAAGAAATTGCACATTTGTAATCTGCATATTGTCTAGTTTAGATTTGGCAAAAGTAGACGTAATTGAACAGCCTTCAATAGTTGTAATTTTAGCTTCAGAATTAGCTAAAGCCAAAGCATAGGTTCCCATGCCTAAAGATGTACCTAATTCTAACGTATTTTTAAAATCAAAATATTTTGCAATCCGATAAAGTAATTTCGAATTCGTTTTAGAACTGCTCGATGTTTTTGCCATTTGGCTCACATTCCGCTGTTTAGTGTCAAATATTTTTGAACCTTCTCCCAAATCCTCCACATTAAGTATAGTGTCAGAATTTAATAAATTAGTTCTGTATTGATCTAGTTTTTGATCCTCATCTAATTTAGATTTGTCATACAAGCATTTGGTGACAAAATTATAGACAAAAGGGGAGTGGACACCATGTTGATTGGTGGATCTGATTAGGAATTTTATATATGATATTATTTGGTACACTGTTGTTTTTTCACGCGAAGCGCAAAGAAAAAGACGTTAGAAAATTAAACATTATGACATTTCACTTTTTTCTATGAATGGAACACTAAACCTTAATTTTCAAGTTTCTCAGACAACTCAAACCATCGCATCTCTTTCTCTTCAATTGTATCAATAATAACTTGTAGCTTTTCAGAGAGTTTAGTAATCTCGTCTTGTGATAAATCAGGGTTAAGGAATTTCGCTTCCATTGCCTTTTTATCAAGTTCTAAGGCCCTAATTTTTGATTCTATATTCTTGTATTCTTTTTGTTCGTTATAATCTAATTTTTTGGCTTCGTTTTGTTTTACCGCTTTAGTATTATCCGTTTTTTCTGCTTGTTCAATTTGTTTTGGTTGGCTATTGTCATAAGCTCTAAAATCTGAATAATTCCCAGGAAAATCGTCAACGACACCTTCGCCTCTAAAAACAAACATGTGATCTACAATTTTATCCATAAAGTAACGATCGTGAGAGACAACTAAAAGTACACCGGGGAAATCCATAAGAAAATCTTCAAGGACGTTTAGTGTTACAATATCTAAATCGTTAGTGGGCTCATCGAGTATGAGTACGTTAGGGTTTTGGATTAGAACGGTACACAAATACAGTCGTTTTTGTTCACCTCCACTTAATTTTTCAACAAAATCCCATTGTTTTTTGCGATTGAATAAAAAACGTTCTAATAATTGCTGTGCACTAATTTGTCGGCCTTTTGCTAATGGTATGTAATCCCCAAATTCTTTAATGACATCAATCACTTTTTGGTTGGGTTTAGCCTTAATTCCGCCTTGTGTGTAATAGCCAATTTTTACGGTTTCGCCAATGACAATTTTTCCTGAATCAGGTTGCAACGTCTGCGTTAACAAATTAAGAAATGTGGATTTACCAGTGCCATTTTTCCCGATGATCCCAATACGTTCGCCTTTTTTAAAAGTATATTCAAAACCGTCTAAAATAGTTTTGTCTTTAAAGGATTTTGACACATTATGAAATTCAATAATTTTGCTCCCTAAACGCTCCATGTTTATCTCCAATTGAATTTGGTGATCGTTTCTGCGTTTATGTGCTTTGCTCTTTATTTCGGAAAAATCATCAATTCTACTTTTAGATTTTGTAGTACGCGCTTTTGGTTGGCGACGCATCCATTCGAGTTCTTTTTTGTAGAGTTGTTTTGCTTTGCCAACTTCGGTGGCTTGGTTTTCAATTCTAGCTTCTTTCTTTTCTAAATAATACGAATAATTTCCTTTGTAGGTAAATAATTCACCTTGGTCTAACTCTATGATTTCATTACAAACACGCTCTAAAAAATAACGGTCGTGCGTTACCATAAATAAAGTCTGTTGTGTTTTAGCGAAATACTCTTCTAGCCATTCAATCATTTCTAAATCGAGATGGTTGGTAGGCTCATCTAAAATTAATATATCTGGCTTGCTTAAAAGGGCTTGCGCTAACGCTAAACGCTTTTTCTGTCCTCCAGAAAGTGTTTTCACCTTTAACGTAAGGTCCTCTAATTTTAATTGCGATAAGGTTTGTTGGTATTGCGTTTCAAATTCCCAAGCATTGTTTCTGTCCATCGCCTCAAACGCTTTTTGGTAGACGTCAGTATCCTCTGGATTCTTTAACGCTTTTTCATAAGCTTCAATAACTTTAATGGTTGGGATGTCTGAGGCAAAAATGGTTTCTTCAAGCGTAAGATTAGCGTCTAAATCGGGTTCTTGATCTAAGAAAGCCAATCGTAATCCGTTTCTAATCACTATTTGACCATTATCTGGAGACTCTTTTCCTGCTAAAATATTTAGTATAGACGTTTTTCCGCTTCCGTTTTTAGCGACAAAAGCAATTTTTTGGTCTTTATGAATACTGAATGATAAATCTTTGAAAAGCACTAGCTCTCCATAAGACTTTGATATGTTTTCGACGTTGAGGTAATTCAAACTTTTTTTTACAAAGAACGGAAATAAACCAAAAAGAATAGTAATAGTTTTGATATTACTATTGATACATTATATTTGTCTTTAAAGATTTGTAATATTTATGAAGCGCATAAAGCTTTTAATTCTCTTATTGAGTTGTGTAATTGTGTCCTCTTGTATTCCCCATAAAGACACGATATATCTTCAGAACAAAGCAGACTCTACAAACGACAGTATTCCAAATAATCTTACGGAAATTCAGAAACCTTATCGGGTTCAAGTTAATGATATATTAAATGTTAGAGTAAAAGCACTCGACCAGGAAACGGTATCTATATTAAATCCAACGGGAGAAGGCAATTTAAATGCCAGTAGTGCAGAGCGTGCTTTTTTTGATGGTTTTACGGTAGATGTGCATGGTAATATTAGAATTCCTACCCTCGGTTACGTTAATGTATTGGGTTTTACAACTGAGGAAATAGAAAAGAAAATTGAAACACAATTGTTAGAAGAGCAATTTAAAGAAACCGCTAATATTTTTGTTTCGGTAAAATTGGCTGGTCTACGCTATACGGCTAATGGCGAGGTTGGATCCCCTGGAAGTCAGGTGTTATTTACAGAACGTGTTAATATTTTTGAAGCCATTGCCAATGTGGGTGAAATACCTGTTACTGGAAATAAGAAGGACGTATTGATTATTCGTCAATATCCACAAGGTCAGAAAATCCATCATCTCGATTTAACAGATATTAGAGTGATGCAATCTCCCTATTATTACATACAGCCTAATGATATTATTTATGTAAAACCATTAGTTCAAAAATCAATAGGTACCGGCACAACTGCCATATCTAGTATTGCTACGATAGCTTCGATTATGTCTTTAATCACCACTGGAATCTTACTTTATTCACGCCTATAATTTACTATGAGAGATTACGATGAGATAGAAGAACAAGAGTCACAAAATATAAGTTTTGACTTTAGAGGTTATCTGTTTAAAGTATTAAACCTTTGGAAATTTGTGCTCGTTTGCGTCGGGGTCGCCATGCTGATAGCCTACTTTATAAACGTTAGAAAGCAGAACGTTTACAAACTAGATTCTTTAATATCGGTCGATAATGATCAAAACCCATTCTTTACTGCAAATACCAGTATATCTTTTAATTGGGGCGGTGCATCTGGAAAAGTAGGGAAGGTGATGACCGCTATAAAAACACGTACGCATAATGAAATAGTCGTCGATTCCCTTCAATATTACATGGAGTATTTGCAAGAAGGCAAGTATCGAAAAATAGATATTTATAAAAAGGCTCCTTTTGAATTTATTATCGATAAATCTAAGGCGCAGGTGTTAAATTACCCTGTTGGTATTCGGTTTTTTAATGCTAACGAATTTGAGGTGTTTACGGCTTTTGAAGGTACAAGTGCATCAGGTCAACAATACAATGATAAATCTAGAACCAGGGTTAAGATGCCGGAAGGACCCTTTACCAAAACCTATAAAAGTGGTGAGGTTATCGATTTGTCATTTCTTCATGGTAAAATCATAATTAAGCCTACTGCAAATATAAAATCAGGAGACGAATACTTTTTGAAGTTTAGTAATTTCGATGGTGTTGTTAATGGTTATAAGTCTAGAATAATTATTGGGTCGTTTGCGTCCTCATCGGCTTCTATTTTAAGATTGCAACTTGCTGGAAATAACAAAGACAAAATCGTTGATTTTCTTAATACAACTTCCGTAATTTTAAGTAAAACAGAATTAGAACGCAAAAATTTATATGCCACAAATACCATAAAGTTTATTGATAGTAGTTTGGCGGCTGTCAACGTAGATCTCAAAGATTTTACGGATGAAATGAATGACTTTAGACGGGATAACAAGGTGTTTAATGTGAGCACGGAAATATCTCAAATTTCAGAAGAGTTGCGTCAATTTGAATTAGCAAAGCAAGAAGAAGAGTCAAAATTAGAATATTTAAACAATCTTGAAGTTTATTTAAATACCAAAACAGATTATACAAATATAGCCGCACCGACTAGTGTTGGTATTGATGAAGGAAATATATTAAGTGGTGTTTCTAAAATTGTTTCGTTAGCTGCAGAACGTCAAAATCTAGAGTATACTACAAAAGAAAGTTCTGGACTTTTTAAAGAAATAGATCGTCGCATCGATTCTGAAAAAAATGTATTGCTTGAAACTATAGACGCTACAAAAGAAACCATTGGTGTAAGGATAGGAACGTTACATCGGAATATTGCGAATTTAGAAGCGAAATTGAGTGGTTTACCTGAGGATGAACAACAATTTTTAAAGATTCAACGGAAATTAGACATCAGTCAAGATGCCTATAATATTTATATGGCTAAACGCAGTGAAGCCGCTATTGTAAAAGCTGCAAATATTTCGGACATCACCATTATTGATGAGGCTAAAGATATAGGGGGAGGCTTAATAGGGCCTAATAAAACCCTGAATTATATGATGGCGTTAATGATGGGATTCTTTACTCCTATGCTGTTGATATTTTTCTTGTACTTGTTAGATAATACCATACACGGCTCTGATGAGATCACAAGAATGTCTAAAATTCCTATTCTAGGTTTAGTCGGGAAATACCGTTATAAAAATAACTTAGTCGCTTTCGAAAAACCGAAGTCAGCAGTGGCGGAATCGTTTAGAGCCATTAGATCGAGTTTACAATTTATATTTAAAAAGCAGTTAACGGAGAGCAAGGCCAATACCTTGATGGTGACCTCTTCCGTTAGTGGTGAAGGAAAAACATTTACGTCTATTAATATTGCGACTGTTTATGCCCTTTCTGGAAAAAAGACGATGTTATTAGGTCTAGATTTACGGAAACCAAAAATCTTTGATGATTTTAACATGACCAATGATAAAGGTGTCGTCAATTATTTGATTGGTGATGGCACTTTGGACGAAATAACGACGCATACACATATTGACAACTTAGATGTTATTCCTTCGGGGCCTATTCCTCCTAATCCTTCTGAATTATTAATGAGTGGTAATTTAAAAACACTGATCCATACTCTAAAACAAGAGTATGACATGATTGTTTTAGATACGCCACCTTTAGGCTTGGTAACAGATGCTTTAGAGTTGGTGCAATATACAGATGCCACCATTTTTATGTTGCGATTGGACTATACGAAAAAAGGCATGCTACAGTTGGTTAATGCTAAATACCGTACAGGTGAATTAAAAAATGTGAGTTTTGTGCTTAACTTTTATAAGCACAAGAACAATCACAATTATGGTTACGGCTATGGGTATGGTTATGGTTACGGCTATGGTGTTTATGGGAATTCTTATCATGAAAAAGATAAGCCATCACTATTTAAACGATTTAAAAATTTCTTAAGAAGAATATAACCTGTTTTAATCCTTTATTTTGATTACCAAAACCCAACTTCAGGTTAAACGTGTATTTGATGTGGTTTTAGTTGTAGCGTTACTCCCACTTTTAACCATACCGGTGCTGTTATTAATTATTATAGCTTCATTTGATACGCAACAATTCGGGGTATTTTCACAATATCGTGTAGGTCAACATGCTAAGCTCTTCAGAATCTATAAAATTAGAACGTTAAAAGGCAGTAATCATCAACTGGGTCGAATTGAATATAGTGCTACTAGACTAGGCAAATACTTAAGACGTTCTAAACTCGACGAATTTCCTCAACTATTTAATGTGCTTGTAGGCGATATGAGTTTTGTAGGGCCTAGACCGGACTTGCAGGGATTTGCGGATACATTAGAATCAGACGATAGAATTATTTTAGTCGTTAAACCAGGTATTACTGGTCCTGCTACATTAAAATACAGAGATGAAGAGCGTATTTTAAAACAACAATCAGATCCAAATGCCTACAATAGAACGGTTATTTGGGCTGATAAAGTGAAAATCAATAAAAAGTACGTTCAAAATTATAGTTTTTACTTAGATTTGACACTTATTTTAAAATCCATTTTAAACAAATGACACAATCAGAAGATAAAATTGCAATTATAGGATTAGGTTATGTCGGCTTACCTCTTGCTGTAGAATTCGCAAAGCAATTCTTTGTAGTTGGTTTCGATATTAATAAACAACGTATCACCGAATTAAATACGGGTTTAGATAAAACACTTGAGGTTGATAATGACCATTTAAAATCTGTTTTAACAACGGATTTAAATGCAGACAAGGGCTTATATATTACAGATAATATTGAGGTTTTAGAGACTACGAACATTTACATTATTACCGTACCAACACCAACGGATGCCTTAAACAAGCCTGTATTTACTCCTTTAATTAAGGCTAGTGAAACGGTAGGAAAAACCATGTCTAAAAACGATATTGTAATTTATGAATCTACAGTCTATCCTGGAGCCACTGAAGATATATGTGTTCCTATTTTAGCAGACGTCTCTGGACTAACCTATAATACAGATTTTTTTGCAGGGTATTCGCCAGAACGTATTAATCCGGGTGACAAGGAGCATACGGTAACAAAAATTTTGAAGGTAACGTCGGGTTCAACACCTGAAATTGCCCAAAAAGTTAATGATTTATATCTCAAAGTGATTACCGCTGGTACCCATTTAGCACCTTCCATTAAGGTTGCTGAAGCCGCTAAAGTTATTGAAAATTCTCAGCGTGATATTAATATCGCATTTGTAAATGAATTGTCTAAGATATTCAGATTATTGGATATTGATACTAAGGACGTTTTAGAAGCTGCAGGCACTAAGTGGAATTTCTTAAAATTCTCACCAGGTTTAGTCGGTGGTCATTGTATAGGAGTGGACCCTTATTACTTAGCTCAAAAAGCTATAGAATCTGGTTATAATCCTGAAATTATTTTAGCAGGTCGTAAGATGAATGATAGTATGGGAAGTTATGTGGCTACCGAGACGGTTAAAATGATGATTAAAAAAGGAGCGACCATCAAAGATTCGAAGGCTTTAGTTTTAGGCATCACGTTTAAAGAAAATTGTCCTGATATTAGAAATTCTCGTGTTATTGATATTATTGAAGAATTAGAAACTTATCACGTTAATGTAGATGTGTATGATCCCTGGGCTTCAAAAGAAGAAGTTAAGAACGAGTACAATCTCGATTTAATAAGCGATTTTGAAGTTTTAAGTTCAGATTACGATGCAGTCATATTAGCCGTTTCTCATAACGAGTTTTTAAAATTAGATATTACAAAATTAAAATCACAAACAGGTGTTGTATTTGACGTGAAGTCCTTACTTCCTATAGACACCGTAGACGCCAGATTATAATGTATTCAAACCCATATCACACGACCGACCTATCTCAATTAAGTTTTTTAATCACGGGAGGTGGAGGCTTCATTGGCTCAAATTTAACGGAATATTTATTAAAATATAAGGCGAAAAAAGTAAGGGTATTGGATAATTTTTCCAATGGTCATCTTGAAAACTTAACTGAATTCATGGATAATCCCGCTTTCGAATTGATTGAAGGTGATATTAGAGATTTAGAGACGTGTAAAAAAGCAATGGATGGGATAGATTATGTATCTCACCAAGCTGCTTTAGGTTCTGTGCCACGTTCTATTAATGATCCGGCAACGACCAATGAAGTTAATATCTCTGGGTTTTTAAATATGATGATTGCTTTAAAAGATAGTCCAACCGTAAAACGTATGGTTTATGCGGCTTCTAGTTCAACTTACGGAGATAGTAAAGCCTTACCAAAGGTAGAAGAGACTATAGGGAAGCCATTATCTCCTTATGCTGTAACAAAATATGTCAATGAATTGTATGCCGATGTTTTTGGTACTACTTATAATACGGATGTTATTGGCTTACGTTATTTTAATGTTTTTGGACCAAAACAAAGCCCCGATGGTGCTTATGCAGCAGTTATTCCTTTATTTATGCAAGCCTTAAAAGATGATGCCTCTCCTAATATTAATGGAGATGGTGAGCAGACTAGGGATTTTACATTTATCGATAATGTAATACAAGCTAATGTCAAAGGCTTTTTTGCTTCTGAAGCGGCTAAGAATGAGGTTTTTAATGTGGCCTGTGGTGAGCGTATTACTATTAATTATTTATGGGAGTCGCTGCGACTTGCTGCTGACTCTGATTTAAAAGCGACTTATGGTCCTAACAGGCAAGGAGATGTGAGGGATTCTTTGGCTGATATATCAAAAGGAGAAAAGCTTCTAGGCTATAAACCTCAATATACGGTTCGGGAAGGCTTGGGGATTACTTGGGATAGTTTTGCTTGAACACCCATTTCTTTGCCTTCGTTCCACTATAGCAAATTCATACCTCCCTTTGAAAAAAAGAGGGGAGCTGGATGGGGTTGTACTAATGAGCTTTGGTTTTTAGAATTTTACTTTTTGGGTTATTTATGCTTTTAAAATAAAGGTGGCGGTTTGTGCTGTGACGTGCAGTTTAATTTATAATTCTTTACCCTGCCGAAGTAAGTTGAGACGGTGGGTTTTGATTTATATAACAAAAAAAGCTGTCTTTATAGACAGCTTTTCGATTTGTGCATGTGTGTTTACAATACCTCTATTAACTGAAGTGCATTGAATGCACCATTATTTAAAGGGTATTGAACATTGTTTACCTCTTGAAAGAATGCGACTTTTAAGAAATACATTTGATTTCCAGTGCCGGTTGGTGCCGCTGGAGGTGTTAACGTAACCGATGTTGTTGTACCATTAATGGGTAGGTTTTCGGTAGGACTAATTTGCAAATCCTTTTCACCTGTTTCAAAATCTAAATTTAGAAATCCAGTATTGAAACTCACGTGGGTAGCGCCTCCTGGTTTTCCTAAATCGTGATTGGGGGTTAGGTCAACGATGTTCACCTCACCAGTTACCGAATCTAAAGTGAAATCGGATAATAACACGGCACTCATTTGCGCATTGTTATTAAAGTCAAAATTTTTTAAATGGGCTTTGCCTTCTGGCGTTGCCAATCCGACCGCAACTTGCCTTTGCCCACGAACCGAGGTAAGGTCTTCATTTTTAACATAACTCATGGTCTGACCTAAGCGTGAAGTTACACGGTTATCCTTGGCATCTGCCACTAAGTTTAGAATGGCACGGCGCAAAAGTTTCCCACTTTTTGCACAGTGACCGAATTCTGTACCATTTTCTCGGGTTCTTGCAAATGCAGGATCGTTTTTAATACGGTTAGCACTTACGCCTCCTTTGGTTCTTACTAAGTACCCGTCTTTGCCCTTATAAAAGGTAAGATCGTCTAGGGTTCCTTCGATCTTGATTAAGCTTCTTAATTTAGCCATACGACTTGGGTTTTTAAAATATTAATAAAAATTTTTATAAATAGTTCATATTAAACTTCAGTTTTCACGGGCGCCTAAGTGTTTTAGAAGTTTGCATATCCACTATTGATACGGTAAATTTAGTGAGGTAAAAGAGCTTTTAATTTTCACATTGCCGATATTGCGTATGAGGGCATGTTGTTGCCGATTGTGACTTTTATTTCCGTATTTGCACTTATGAGTTCTGTTATTAAAATATTTACTGTATTCTCTTGACTCACTAATTATACATTTTCCATACACTATCCATACACTATCCATACACTATCCATACACTATCCAGGCAGTACTTATATAGCATCTATAGCATTAATGTGCCCTATCTTTTAATTTGAGTCCTCTTATGTAAAATTTTTCTAAATTTATATCGTTCAAATACATATATAATCGTTGAAAGTTTGTAAAACTTTAATTTAATAAGTTTTTTCTGATATTTTAATGTGTTTTGTCGAAAAGAAATGTTTTTAAACGTTTGATATGTAGATGATTGCGTAAATTACAGTCAATTAAACATTGAACTTAAACCCTCCCCAAATGGAAAAAAAGAAGCTTTTTTTAATCTCCACAGATGTGCAACATATTACAGGATTGAGTATGCGTTCTGCACGAAACATTATGCAGTTTATACGCGATGAACGTCGCTTAGGAAAGCAACAGCTAGTACATATTTATGAATTTTGTACTGTATTTAATCTTCCTGTTAGTGTGATATTTGACTATGTAAATACGAGTATTTATTCTAAAAAGCCTATTGATGATGAGTCATTACGCGATGATTATCTAAAAAGATCCCTTGAAAACGGATATGATAGTTATTTGAAACACAAGGATTTTGAAATTTGTATGACGGCAAAGGATTTAAAGACCTATTCGGATGTGACTGATTTGGATGATGAGACTGATGTTGCTTAATGATTGAACACCTTTTTCTTGACTCTGTTTTTCCGTAATTATGGCTATGCTTGGGTTTGCTCTTTTTTTTAATAGTCCACTGGACAATTTCAATGCGCTCAGTCGTCCTCTTTGCCGCTGGGCTGTGAATGTTAATCTTAAATTGGTTTTGTTTTTAAATTTTTGGTGTTTGTTATGGGTTTTGGGAGACCCCTTTCTTCACTTTGTGCTTCGGGAATTTTGCCTATGCCCCAGCTCGCCACTTCACTAAAACAGTCCACAGAACTATTTCTTTACGCTCGGTCGCTTCTTTGAAAAAAAGAGGGGAGCTAGGTGAGGTTGTACTATTTAGCTTTGGTTTTTGGGATTTTCCTTTTTTGGGTTATTTATGCTTTTCTTTATAATCAAGGTGGCGATTTGTGGTCGGTGGTCTGAGCTGTGACCTGCTGTTAATTTTATAAGTTTTTTTCTTATAAATAGAACCCAAAATTTTGTTGTTTTCATTATTTGTTCTGGTCTCCAATATGTGCTCATCCATATTAAAAAAAAAAGGAGGTGGCTAAACCTCCGAAAAAGGTTTGGTCGGTGGATTTGATTTTTACCCTGAATCAGGACTATTGAAAAGCATATTTTATTCTACTGACCATCTTTCTGTTTCTTAATGGAATTAGTATATTAGCCCAATTGAAAAAAAGGATACTTTCCTTAATATTTGTAATAAGGTATGGCTTTAGAAACTCGAGTTTATCAGAAAGAACGAACCATAAAATTTGGTGCGCTTTTGAGAGCGAGCTTAGGTAATATGTTTCAATCACGGTTTTTAGCGCGTCAATTGGCAGAACGTGATATTAAAGCCATGTACAGACAATCATATCTAGGAATTATTTGGGCTTTTATAATGCCACTAACCACTGCTGCTGTGTGGATATTTTTAAACAGTAGTGGTACGATTAGATTATCGGATACTGGTATTCCCTATCCTGTATTTGCGTTTTCAGGTACTTTGATTTGGTCCATTATAGTCGCTTCAATTAATTCTCCAATGCAGAGTACACAAGCTGCTAAGGGGATTTTGACAAAAATTAATTTCCCAAAAGAAGCGTTGTTGCTCTCAGGTATTTATAAGTTATTATTTGATACGTCTATTAAAATAATCATTTTAGTTTTATTTGTGCTTATATATGGTGTTGGATTGCAATGGAGTTTACTCTTTTTTCCAATTGCTATTTTAGGTGCCATTATTTTTGGAACGACTGTGGGCTTATTTTTAACACCTATAGGGCTTTTGTATAAAGATATAGGTAAAATTATCACCTTTGGTATGCAATTTTTAATGTATGTAACACCTGTCGTTTACGCTATTCCTAAAACAGGTATTATGAAAACTATTATGACCTGGAATCCTATTACACCTATTTTATTAACTGCAAGAGATTTGGTTGTTGGTTTTACACCAGTCCATCTTAATTATTTTTTGGTGGTATTGGCTGTATGTATTCCGTTTTTGTTTTTAGGGTTGATTATTTATCGTATTTCAATTCCAATTATTGTGGAACGGTTGAGTGCGTAGTGGTAAAGTTAGGTATGAGGAATTAGGAATGAGGAATTAGGTGGTTAGAGGAGAACTCGAAGTTGAACTTGAAAAAGAAGTTTGAAGTTGGAAGTGAACTCTTCCACCTTTGATTTCTTTTAGGGAAAACAAATCCACATTCCCTTGAAAAAAGGGAAGGAGCTTGAGATGAGCAGGGAGCGTTTTAAGATAAGGTATATAGATAGAAAAGATTAATACATTTAGATGTCTGATAAAAATGAAATAGTAGTTGATGATGAGATTCTTGTAAGGGTTGAAGGTTTGAGCAAAAAGTTTTGCAAGGAACTTAAATCTAGCCTTTGGTATGGACTAAAAGATTTGGTGAGTGGTGTCTCAGGTTCTAGTGAAGACCGCTTATTGCGCCCTAAAGAGTTTTGGGCGGTTAAGGATATTAGTTTTGAACTGCGACGTGGTGAGTGTTTAGGTTTAATTGGCCATAATGGAGCAGGTAAAAGTACCTTGTTAAAAATATTGAACGGACTTATTAACCCAGATGCAGGTAAAGTTATCATGAAAGGCCGGGTTGGGGCGCTTATAGAATTGGGTGCTGGATTTAATCCTATTCTAAGTGGTCGTGAAAATATTTATAACAATGGCGCCATCTTAGGATTTAGCCGTAAAGAGATAGATAGTAAGCTAGATACCATTATTGCTTTTGCCGAGCTGGAAGAATTTATAGATATGCCCGTACAGCATTACAGTTCTGGTATGAAAGTACGCTTAGGTTTTGCCGTTGCCGCACAAATGGAACCCGATGTTTTAATTATAGATGAGGTTTTGGCTGTAGGAGATTTAGGCTTTGTTCTAAAGTGTTTTAAAACGATAGATACTATTTTACCTAACACAGCGATTATTTTTGTGAGTCATAGCATGCCTATGATCTCTCGTATATGTTCTCAAATTATTCTAATGGAACATGGTGCATCAAAGTTTCAAGGAGACGATGTGGGTAAAGCCATTGATTTGTATTATACTCGCTTTGCCTCTAATGATAGTAATGTGGTTTTTGATGATGGAAGTGTAGTTTTGGATAAAGTAGATATTTTAAATGTAAAAAAAGAGCATGGTCTAGCGCAATTAAATTGGGGTGATGATTTATGTATTGATTTATCATTTAAGAACAGAAGCTTAAAAAAATTACCTGCTTTTAATATCACTATTTTTGATAAAGAACAACGGCCTGTGGCTTTATTAACGCCAAATATGTCTTCATCTGAAATAGAATTTAATACAAATGAGATTCGATTTAAAATAATTCACAAAAAGTTACAGCTTTCTAAGGGTATTTATAGTGTTAATATTTCTGTTAGTAATTTGGAGAATAAAGCCCCTTTTTTAAGAATAAATAGTGTTTTAGATTTTCAAATGATAAATGATGTAGAAACTTGGCCACCTTTTTTATTGGAAGCTAATTATTCAAGGAAATAGAATATGAATTTTCTAAGAAAAAACAAACCAAAAATATTCTGTATAGGTCAAAATAAAACAGGAACTACGTCTTTAGAATCTTTTTTTAAGGACCATGGTTTTAAAGTGGGGAATCAGCGTAAGGCAGAACTATTGATTGATGCTTATATAAAAAGGGATTGGCAACCTATATTAACATACTGTAAGACCGCTCAAGTATTTCAAGATATACCATTTAGCAACGATTATTTATATATTTTATTAGATCATTATTTTCCTAATGCTAAATTTATTTTAACAGAACGTACTACTTCAGAAGATTGGTATAATTCTATTACAAAGTTTCACAGTAAACTTTTTGGTAAAGACGGTAGAATACCTACAAAAGATGATTTGCAAAATGGTACATATATTTATAAAGGTTTTATTTGGAAATCTTTTTATGAGAAATATGGGGAAACGGTTAATGATATCTACAATAAAGAAAAGTTGATTGATGCATATGAAGTTAGGAATAAGGGCATTAGAAATTATTTTAAAAATAAAAACAATTTATTGATTCTTGATGTCGCAGAAACTGATAGCGTGATTAAACTCGCAGATTTTATAGGAGCAACTCCAAAGTACTCAACATTCCCTTGGGAAAATAAAACGAATGAATTAAAGTGATAAACATTACCAAAACTTTTTTACCTACACAAGAAGAGTATAATGCTATCTTAAAACGTGCATGGGATACAGGTTGGATGACTAACCGTGGAGTTTTGGTGCAAGAATTAGAAGCTAAATTAAAAACGTATTTAGATATTCCTCATATAATAGCAACTACAAACGGTACTTTACCCATACAAATTGCTATAAAAGCATTGGGATTAACCGGAGACATTATTACCACGCCTTTTAGTTATGTTGCCACCACTAGCAGTATAGTTTGGGAAGGTTGCAAACCGGTATTTGTAGATATTCACCCAGACTATCTAACTATCGATGAAACTAAAATAGAAGCTGCTATCACAGATAAAACATCAGCTATCTTGGCTACCCATGTCTTTGGAAACCCTTGTGCAGTTGAGGATATTGAACAAGTTGCAAAAAAGCACAATTTGAAAGTTATTTATGATGCTGCGCATTGTTTTGGAGTAACTTTCAAAGGCAAAAGTATATTTGAATATGGAGATGTTAGTACCTGTAGCTTTCATGCAACTAAATTGTTTCATACAGGTGAAGGTGGTGCTATGTTTGCTCAGTCTAAAGAATTACATGATAGATTATATTATTATCACAATTTTGGTCATAAAAATAAAGAAGAATATCATGGCTTAGGCATTAATGCGAAGATGAGTGAACTTCAAGCAGCATTAGGTTTAGCAGTTTTCCCATACATGGAAACAATTATTGAAGAAAGAAAAAAAATAGTAGATTTTTATAATGAAAATATTAATTTTGAATTATATGATAAACTAAGAATACGAGAGGATGTCCTATGGAATTTTTCCTATTTTCCTATTGTTTTTGATAGTGAAGACTCACTTTTAAGAGTCTTAAAGCAATTAAATAATATAGATGTTTTTCCAAGGCGCTATTTTTATCCTAGCTTGGAGAATTTACCGTATATAAATAAGAGAAATTGTGAAGTTGCTAGTGATATATCAAAAAAAATACTATGCTTACCGTTATTTGTGGGTTTACAAGAGGAGGACTTAATTAAAATTACAGAAATTATTAATAATCATATATGAAAATTCTTGTTATAGGTCAGTGCACGCTGCATTGGGGCAGAATGGAGTTTGGTAATATAGGTAATTACTATATTATGGAACCGTTTTTTAGATTGCTTCACAAGGAGTTTCCTAATGCAACAATTAGTACGACCTTTCAAATGTCAAATCGATTTTGTATTGATGAAAATATCGAATCTTTACCCATGGAATTATATTATTCTTGGGAAAACGATTTAGAAAAAGCAAATCATGAATTAACAATTGCTGAAAAATATTTAATAACGGGTATTCCTGAATCTACACCTTACATTGATCTTGTAAAAGAAATGGATTTAGTTATTGATTTCAGCGGAGATATTTGGGGTGATAATGCTGATTTTTTAGGTAAAGATAGATTTTTAGTTGGTTTAATTAAAGATAGGGTGACTCAGATATATGCGAAAAAGACCGTTATGATTGCTGGTTCTCCGGGACCTTTTAAAAACAAAGAACATATAGATTTTGCAAAAGAAGTCTATAAAAACTTTGATTTGGTTACTAACCGAGAATTTATAAGTAAAGGGTTATTAAATAATTATGGCTTTGATACTTCTAAAACATATAGCCTGGCCTGTCCTGCTTTTAGATTTGAACCTGCTTCAAAAGAGAAGCTAAATGGCTTTCGTGAGTTAGACAATATTTTATCTCATAAACGAAAAAGTATAGGGTTTTTAATTTGCGGGTGGAATTTTACCGAAGGTCCATTTGATAAATGGCCTAGGCCAGATTCTGATTATCTCGTTTTTGCTGAAGCAATAGAAGAATTTAGTAAAAAAAATAAGGATGTGGATATTTATTTAATGTCACATTCTAATGGTTTTCCTTTACCACCAGAAACGTTTCAATTAATCCACGGCAGGGATTACCCTATAATGAAACAGCTAAAATCTGTGCTTGATAAAAGAGAAAAGATACATAATGTTCATTTGCTTAATGGTGTTTATGATGCTTGGCAAACAAAATCTCTTTTAGGACAGTTTGATATGGTTGTTAGTGGAAGAGTACACGCAGCTGTTGGAGCAATGAGTCAATGTGTTCCAACTGTTGTTATAGATTATGGACATGAACCTAAAGCACATAAATTAAGAGGTTTTGCGGCTGTTGCAGGGCAAGAAAGCTTTGTTGCTTCTCCAGATAAGGTGAATGATTTAATAGCAAAAATAGATGAAGTTTGGAGTAATATAGAGGATGTAAAAAACAGTTTGGAAATTAACATTCCTAAGGTACAATCTTTGAGTTCTAAAAATTTTGAAATGTTGAAAACATTATTTTAGATGAAAAATAAAAAAATTGCAGTAATGCAACCTTATTTTTTGCCTTATTTAGGATATTTTCAGCTTATTAATTCTGTAGATGAGTTTGTTATTTACGATAATATTCAATTTACAAAAAGGGGGTGGTTTCATAGAAATAGGATCCTTGAAGGTGGTAAGCCAAAATATATAACACTTCCTTTAAAAAAAGATTCTGATTACTTACATGTTAAGGACAGGTTTTTAGCTGACGATTTTGAAAAGCATAAAAATAAAATCTTAGCAAGAATACAGAATGCATATTGCAAAGCTCCTTATTATGATAATGTATTTCCTGTTATTGAAAAGTTAATGTCTTACAATTCAAATAATCTTTTTGAATTTAACTTAAACTCCATTCGCATTCTATGCGACGTTTTAAAAATTGATACTAAGATTCGGATATCTTCTAGTATTGATATTGATCATGGTCTAAAGTCTGAAAAAAAGGTTATAGCCTTGTGTAAAGCTTTAGAAGCAAATCATTATATTAATCCAGAAGGAGGAATTCAGCTTTATAGAAAAGAGGACTTTGAAATTTATAATATTAGTTTGAGTTTTTTAAAGTTTAAACCGACTTTATATCAACAAAATATTCCAGATTTTCAATCACATTTGTCTATAATTGATGTATTGATGTTTAATTCCTCAGACGAGGTTAATGAATTTTTATTTAAAGACTATGAGATTGTCTAATATAGAATTAAACAGAAGTGATGAGGTTAGTGTAAAAGATCATTTAAATAAATGTGATGTGTACTTTAAACCCAAACTTTCATCATACGTTGATATTGACATGTATTCAAAAAAACTTATTAAGTCTGCAAATCGGCTTGAGGTTTGGGATGGTTCTTATTTAATCGCTTTATTAGCTTATTACAAGAAAGAAGATAAAATATATATAAGTAATTTAAGTGTAGACTATAATTATTTTGGAAATTCAATTGGTTTTAATTTATTAACCTATTTAATAGGGAAATATAAAAAAATGAATATTTTAAATATTTCATTAGAAGTATTTAAAGAGAATAAAAAGGCTTTAAAGTTTTATAAATTGAATGACTTTTATATTATAAACCAGGATGATAATAAGTTTTTATTAAATTATGATTATGTCTAATCCTATTGTAAGTGTGTGCTGTATTACCTATAACCATCAAAAATATATTGAGAAATGTTTAGAGGGTTTTTTAATGCAGCAAACCAATTTTGATTTTGAGATTTTAATACATGATGACGCTTCTACTGATAAAACAGCAACTATAATAAGGGAATATGAAAAGCAATATCCAGATATAATAAAGCCTATTTATCAAAAAGAAAATCAATATTCAAAGGGTGTTTCTATAAGTAAAACGTATAATTACCCAAGAGCCCAAGGCAAATATATAGCCTTATGCGAAGGCGATGATTATTGGACAGATCCTTTGAAGTTGCAGAAGCAAGTTGATTTTTTAGAGAATAATCAGGATTATGGTATATGTTTTCATAATGTTCTTGAATTAAATACACTTAATAAAGAAACACAAAAAGTTATTCCAAATGTATTGAAAAATCATACCTATTCTATTTATGACTACATTCAAAATAATAAAACGGCTACCTGTTCTATACTTTTTAAAGCTGAATTATTTAACCCCGTTCCTTCTTGGTTTCAACAATTACCATTTGGTGATTTAGGATTGATTTTATTTGTTTTAAAAAATTCTAACAACCAAAAGGGATATGTTTTAAAAGATATCATGGGAGTTTACCGAATACATGCAGGTGGTGTTCATGGAAGTTTGCAGGAAAATTCTAAAACATTAATTTCCGCTTTTAAACAACATATTACGTTTATAACAATAATAAAAAAAAATCTTTTATGTGAAATGTTATATAAAAAACATATTCTTAAAAAGTATATAAAGGCTTATTCAAATTTAATGGTTTTATATAGAAAAGAAGGAGATAAAATTAATTATTGGAAGTTTAAACTATTGAAAATGTTTAAACAAATTAACATAAAACTTTGTTATGAATAAACTTTTAGTAATAACCCACGATACTACAAGAACAGGCGCACCTATGGTGGTACTTCATTTTTTACGATGGTTAAAAGTGCATCATTCTAATATTACAGTAGATGTTTTAGCATTAAAAGGGGGTAATATGGAAGAGGATTTTAAAGCAAATTGTTCAAGCTATTATAATTATGCTTTAGAAACCAAAAGTGGAGCGTTGTACTATTTAGAGCGTGTTCTAAATAAAATACATATTCGTAGCCCAAGAAATAGAAAAGACGTTATTTTAACTAATATAGCTAACAGACAGTATGATATTATTTATGCTAACACTATTCTATCTATACCAATTGCTATTCGTTTAAAATCATTATATAGTAAAAGTAAGGTCATTTCTCATGTTCATGAGCTTGAGGTTGTTATAAAAAGTTATTTGCCTAATTTAAATGTTTACTTACCACACATTACGCAAATTATAGTACCAGCAAAAATAGTGAAAGAAAACCTAATTAAAAATTGGGATGTAAATGAAAATATTATTAATGTGGTCTATGAATGTGCACAAATAGAGGTGCCACTAAAGTTACAGCCTAAGAAGGAACTCTCTAATTTTGTGGTTGGGGCATCTGGTACAGTCCATTGGAGAAAAGGTTACGATATATTTTTGTTAGTTGCTAGCCATATAAAAGAGCATTATCCAGAAGCTAAAATTATTTTTCAATGGGTAGGTCGTTTGTCTCGAAAAAGTCAACATATAATTGAAGAAGATATAAGAAAATTAAGGCTTGAAGATTGTGTCAATTTTATAGGCGAAGTAAACAGTACTAGTATTTATTTTAATGATTTTGATGTATTCTTAATGCCATCCAGAGAAGATCCTTTTCCATTAGTTTGTATCGAAGTTGGTTTGCTAGGCAAACCCATAATTAGTTTTGATCAAGCAGTAGGAACTAACGAAGTCTTAGAACAAGGAGGTGGGTTCATAGTACCTTATTTAGATATTAAAGCTATGGCCGAAAAAATTATGATTTATTTCCACCAACGCGTATTAATTAAAGAGCATGGTAATATAAATAAAGAGGAGTTCGGCAAGTTTACACCAAAGCACATTTGTCCTCAATTATATAATATTATAGAAACAGAATTACATGGCACCTAAAGTTTCCATAATCATCCCTAATTTCAATCATATTAATTATTTACCGCAACGTTTAGATTCTGTTTTTAACCAAACCTATCAGGATTTTGAGGTGATACTGCTCGATGATGCTTCAACTGATGGTAGCGCAGATATATTAAAAACTTACCAAAACCATCCTAATGTTAGTCATGTTATATTGAATACGGTCAATTCAGGCGGTCCTTTTAAGCAATGGAAAAAAGGTATTGAATTGGCAAAAGGCAAGTATATCTGGATTGCAGAAAGTGATGATGTTGCACATACCTTCTTTTTAGAAGAAACGGTTAAATTTGCTGAATCTAAACAAGATTTAGGGCTAGTTTTCGTGGCTTCAGAAGTTATTAATAAGGATGATAAATTAAAGGAAAAAAAGATGAAACCAGCTTCTAAAACTACTGGTTTTACTATAGAATCCTTAGAGGATATTTCTAACTACTTAATTAAAGAGCAATCTATCCCTAATGCTAGTGGAGTCTTGTTTAATACTAAGATTTTAGAAAGTATTAATCTGATTGACTTGGAGAATTTTAGGAACACAGGAGACCGATATGCTTATATACAGATTGCCTTAAAATCTAAAATTTATTTTTTAGATGACGCTTTAAATTACTTTAGAATGCATGGACTTAATACTACCAAAAGAAATAAAGTAAATAATAAGTTATATTATGATAGACTTTTAATTGTTGAAGGAGTAATTCCTTCTTTCGTTGGGAATAAATTTGCGTGTGCAAATCTTAAACAATTTTACTTCAAACAAATTTTTATTTGTTTAAAAGCGGGCTTTTTAAAAAAGGTGAATTCCGTAAATTATAAAATGTTTAAATATGGTTTAATAAGTTTTGGTGACTTTTTAATATTACTTTTTTTAAGTTTATTTTCTATGATTTTTCAAAAAAAACTTCCTTATCGCATTAAGAATTATTATAAAATCAGATTTTTAGATGAGAGTTTTTCATAATTAGCTGTATTTTATATTGTAAATCTTAGTATGTAAAAGTATTCCGCTAATTTTACTCTTTTAATATCATTAAAATCCACGAATGCAACCATTAGTAAGTATTATCATTCCAACCTATAATTCAAAAAAATATTTAAAAGAGACAGTCAATAGTGCTTTAAACCAAACCTATAAACTAATTGAAATTATAGTAATAGATGACGGCTCAACTGATGGTACTGAAACCATGTTTACTAATTTTGAAAAGCAAGGAATTGCCTGTTATCGAGTAAAAAATGGTGGAGCGTCTAGTGCTCGTAATTATGGCTTAAGTAAGGCGAATGGAGATTACATTCAGTTTTTAGATGCCGATGATATTCTTCATGAATCTAAAATAGAAAAACAGCTACAATTAATGCAGTTACATGATGCTGATATTTGTTATTCGCCTTGGATTGATTTTAAAGTTAGCATCAATGATTACCAAGATGAATTTAAATTTTCAAGGTTAGATCATGGTACAATGCGAACAGGTAAGGAGCTAATGTCAAGTTTTGGAATGGACAATTGGTTTATAAATACCTTGTCATGGCTAGTTAAACGAGATATAGTTGATAAGGCTGGGCTATGGGATGTTGATATTATAAATAATAATGATGGTGAATATTTTTCGAGAGTTTTATTTTATGCGATACGTGTGGTTTGTTGTAATGAACATTTAGCCTATTATAGGCGTACACCTAATAGTTTGGGTAAGTTGAATAGTGTTTTAAAAATAGAAGCATCATTTAACAGTTATCAAAAAATAGAAACATTATTATGTTCATGTAATGATGTGAAATTAATGAGTTATCCTAAGCGAATGTATTACATGCAATACAAACGCATAAAAAAGAATTATCCAAATTTAGCCAAACGCGCTGCTAAAAACTTTGATAGAATTAAGGCGCCTTCTTTTTTAAGTAAAAAAAAGTATTATTGGATCTTTATCAATAGATTTGGGTTGTATAATGGAACTAAATTATATACATTTTTACAGCCTATTTGGGGATTATTAAAAAGGAATTAATCTGCAGTTATAAAGATTATTTATAGAAATTATGAAAACCATCTGCTTTGTAGTCCATAGTTTTCCTTCTGTTTCAGAAACATTTGTGGTCAATCAGATTGTTGGCGCAAAAATGCAAGGGTATTCCGTATGTATATTAACTCACACATTGGGTGCAATAGAACAATCGTCTCAACGCAATCTTATAGAAAAGCACGACTTGCTTAGTAACACTATAGTTTTAGATTATAAAATTCCTAAAACCAAATTCAAGCAACTAGTTACAGGGTTGATTCCTTTAATTAAAAATTTTAAATTTTGGATAAAGCCAGTACAAGTATCCTTAAAACATCGCATTCTCAATTGGCCATTTTTACTAAAGTTTTATCGTCAATTAAAAGACATTGATGTGTTTCATATACAATACGCTATGATGGGTACAGGTATTGCAGAAATGACGAAGACTGGCTTATTAAAAGCGAAAGTAATTACGACGTTTCATGGGCACGATGCTCATTTTAAGAATGAAAACGAATTAAAACAGTTGCAGAGTACATATAAGATATTGTTTAACGTATCAAATTATGTGACGGTAAATACGCCATATTTGAAAACTAAACTAATGACACTAGGTTGTAACGGAGAGAAATTGCGTGTAATACGGATGGCCATTGATGTGGATTATTTTAAAAGTGACCAAACAAAAATGTTGCCCACTAAAAGTAAACTAAAACTAATTTCTGTTGGGCGACTTATTGAGTTTAAAGGGTTTGCCTTTGCTATTAAAGCTATTAAGCTTTTAGTAGATAAAGGGATGAATATTCACTATACTATTGTGGGAGAAGGTGAATTGTATAACCAAATACAAGAACAGATTCAAGCTTTAAATCTTAATAAACATGTGGATTTGGTTGGTAAAAAAAGTCAAGATGAGATAAAAATGGCATTACAAGAGCACCATATCTATTTAATGAGTTCTATTACAAATGCTAAAGGGAGGTGTGAAACACAAGGGGTAGTAACTGCAGAAGCACAAGCTATGGGATTGCCTGTTGTGGCATTTAATAGTGGAGGCATTCCTTATACCATAGTGGATGGTGAAACAGGTTTTTTAGTGCCAGAAAAGAATGTGGAAGCGTATGCCAATGCTATAGTAGAGCTACTAAAAGATTCTGATAGATATCAAATTATGAGCCAGCAAGCCCGAGAATTTGTAGTCAAAAATTTTTCAAATAAGCGTATGATAGATCATTTTGTTAACCTATATGAAAATTAAGTGTTACAAATTATAATGTATATTGGTTTCAAATTGACGTTATACACTGCTCAATTTTTTTATCTCAAATAAATCGAGTTATATAATTAAGAATATCTATGAATAATTGGATTGCCAAAGACACAGATTTATTGCCTGATTTTATAATTGGTGGAGCCATGAAAAGTGGTACAAGCACCATACATCGTATTTTAGATCAGCATCCCAACGTTTTTATTCCCAAAAAGGAAATCGGCTTTTTTGATATTGATAACATTTTAGAACATAGCGATTTTAATTTTTTTGCTGAAAACAAATGGGTGAGCCAATCGATGGAACAAAACCCAAATACCATGTGGGACTGGTATTATGAAAAATTTAAGGGAAAAGAGAAGTTAATAAAAGGAGAAGACTCCACGACATACCTGGCTTCTAAAATAGCTGCAGAACGCATTTCTTTGCAAAAGAAAGACATCAAACTTATTTTTGTTTTGCGGCAGCCAAGTTTACGTGCCTATTCTAACTATTATCATCTTTTACGTACAGGAAGAGCTACACATAGTTTTGAAGATACGATAAGATTTAATCCATTTACGGTAATCAACAGAAGTCTATACAAAGATCAAATAGAGAATTTTTATAAGTTTATTCCCAAATCTAGAATTAAAATTATTGTATTTGAAGATTTAATTTCTAATCAAAAGGCTGTAATAAAAGATTTGTGCCAATTTTTAAATCTAAACTTTGAAGAATTACCAAAGGAAGTCTTAAATATACACGCCAATAAAGCTAGTGTTCCCAAAAGTATTATTCGTCAATTTCAAAAAAATGCTTTACTGCGAAGTTTAGCCAATGCAAAATATGCTAACGATTTACCTTTTAAGTCACTAACTGAAGTAGAGCAACGACCATTTATTGTTAAAGCTATTAACAAGGTACATGCTAAGATTAATCCAAAACTAGCGATTAAACCACCCGAAATTCATCCTGAAACCAAACGGTTTTTGGATACCTATTTCTATAATCAATTATTAGGGTTAGACGAACTAATTAAACAAGATGTATTATCGAAATGGTTTAATGTTAAACAATAGCATTTTTAAATATATTTAGTGACTTAATATAAAAATATGATTTAGTAAAAATAAAAACATTCCAAATTAATACTTAATGAATAGATTTTTTATAAAATGTATATTGTTTTTGCTTCCAATAATTGGTTTGTTATCCTGTGATATTTTTTCACCAATTGATGCATTCACGCATCGACCGTGGGAAGCTTTGCTTTTTGGATCCAACAAATCAATGTATTATTATCCAAATCAAAATTTGACGAAACAATCTGTAGGTGATTTATGTCATCATACGGAATTTGCAATTAAAAAAAATGAGAAATGGATTACAGATAAGTTAGGTTATAGAAATAATACATTCATTAAAAGTCCTGAAGTTTTGATAATTGGTGATTCATTTATAGTAGGTTCAAGTATTACGCAAGACTCAACTATAACAAACGTACTAGCAAATGAATTTAATCGTAAAGTCTATAATATTGCGCCAGCAAATTTTGAAGATTTTATAGATTTATTGAATTCTGGAGTAATAGAAAAACCTAAAATTGTTATTTACGCATTAAATGAGAAAGGAGTACCATCTCCTATAAAAATGGCCAACAAAAAGAGAGTTATTAAAGACGTTTCATCGTTTTCAGTTTTTAAAGATAAAGTAAAGCGATTATATTCTTTAAAATATTTGAAATCTAGATTATTTGGAAAGCATGGACAAGGAGTTCCTGGAATGCTTGATTCAAGTATGTTTTTTTTGAATGGAAAAGAACAAAAATACCCTTACGATCAAGTCATAAATGTGGCTAGTACTATACAATCCTATAAAGCATATTCTGAGTCGATAGATATCGATTTTATATTTCTTCCCTTGCCGATTAAAGAAACGGTTTATTATGATAAAATACCTTTACATACGCAGCCAGATTACTTATTACAATTAGATTCAATACTTCACCGTGAAAAAGTTAAAACAATTAATACTTTAGAATTATTTAATAATTATCGTAATTCAAATTCTGATTTAATTTATCACTTAGATGATACGCATTGGAATGCTAGAGGAGTAGAATTGGTTACAGAAAAAATAGTAAAAATAGTCCAGATTAATAAACAATAGAGTTTAGAATAGACAACAGGTACAAATTGTGTTTTACTGCTCCCAAGAAAACCATTTACATAAAACTTCAGGTGAAATAGTTTCTAAAATGGTAGCGAATTGGATTAAACAGAACTAAAAAAAAACACATTAATAGTTTTGTTCTTCAAACCATTTCGAAAATTTATTTGCGCCTTTAGAATTGAGATGTTCTAGGTCTTTAAATTCAATATCTTCTGTCGGGAAATCTTTAAAATCCAAAAACGGTATAGTGCTAAAGTTTTCCTTGCGAAAAGTTTGAAATAAATCTTCATAATTGTGTCCGTCAAACTGGTTATGATAGGGACTTCTTACAAAAATTAATTTGATGTTTTTATTAGTGCATAGACGCTCTATTTTTTTTAAATACAAAATATCATATTTGGATAGTTCTCTCTCCTTAAGTGTAAATTGCTTTTTTTGGTCAAACTTGTGCGTCATTAAAAGCGAATCAATTTTAGAGCCCTCATTATGTCTATAGCCACCAATAAAGTCAATATAATTATACTGTTTTTTCACGATCCGCTGTAGATTCGTAGGGATAGCTTTTATCAATTCTTGTTGATAAGACAACCCATTGATGGTAGCTAGTAAATAATGATCTTTTAGATCAAAGAATGGAAGATAATTAGGAATCTGATGTTTTTTCCATAGTTTAGAATCCTCCCATGATAATATGGTTTTTGGATTGAATTCTATGTACACCGTATCAACTTGAGGGTTTTGATTTACAATCTTCTTTAATTTTTGGTAGCCGTAAAAATAAGATTCACCAGGATCGGCTAAATTTTTAAGATTAGAAATAAGAGTGTCATTGAAAGTTCCTGCAGGATGCGAGTTGCCTATAACGATTTTAGTGGTGTTCTCCTTAAGTTTAAAGTTAGAACTTAAATTTATAATATAATTGCTAACCACCACCAATACGAAGATACTTCCGTAAAGTATCATAAAAAATAGAACGGTATTTTTTATAAATAACTTCATTTATTAAAACTGAAAATAGATAAAAGTTTTTTCGTTTCTACTAAATAATAAAATAAGAATTACCAATGCGTAGTAAAACCCAAGTCTTATTGGGCGTTTCCATTTAAAACCTAAAGTTTCAATAGCATATTCGTCGCGTCTGCCTAGCCATTCTATACCAATAAATACAACTAATAAGATCAACACATTGGTCGGTCTAACTTCAGGAATAGAAAGTAAAGATTTGTTAAAAACACCTTTAATATATAGGAAGGCATGGGTTATCGTTTCTGCCCTAAAAAAGATCCACGCTAAGGTCGTTAACCCAAACGTGAGCACGATAAGTAATAAGGATTTAAGAGAGGGCCATTTTTTGTTTAATGCAACAATCTCTAGATGATTTCTGTTATTATTGGTTAATAATAAGGGCAGAAAGTAAATGGCATTTAAAAGTCCCCAAACTATAAAGGTCCAATTGGCTCCATGCAAAAACCCGCTGACAATAAAGATGATAAAAACATTTCTAATTACTTTTGTTTTACTGCCTCTGCTACCACCTAACGGGATGTATAAATAATCTCTAAACCACGTAGAAAGCGAAATATGCCATCGTCTCCAAAATTCTGCCATGTCTCTAGAAAAGTAAGGAAAGGCAAAATTTTGCATCAGGTTAAAACCAAAGAGTCTAGCCGTACCAATGGCAATATCGGAATACCCTGAAAAATCGCCGTAAATCTGAAAAGCAAAAAAGACGGCACCAAGCACTAAAGTACTGCCAGAATAATCTTGATGATTATCGAATATAGTGTTAACAACAGTAGCGCAGTTATCTGCAATGACCATTTTTTTAAAAAGTCCCCAAAGAATTTGTCGCAATCCGTTAACAGCATTATGATAAACAAAGGTTCTTTTTTTGTAAAATTGCGGCAGTAAATTAGTGGCACGTTCTATAGGACCGGCCACTAATTGCGGAAAGAAGCTTACAAAAGCTCCAAAGGCTATTAAATTT
Organism: Winogradskyella bathintestinalis; assembly: GCF_030407435.1. Classification (GTDB taxonomy): domain Bacteria; phylum Bacteroidota; class Bacteroidia; order Flavobacteriales; family Flavobacteriaceae; genus Winogradskyella; species Winogradskyella bathintestinalis. The sequence goes on along the minus strand of NZ_JASDDK010000002.1, from coordinate 418,585 downwards.
TTAGTAGGTTCTAACTTGTTGCGATAAACATCTATACTATAGCTCAGCGTCTGAAACGTGTAAAAGCTAATCCCTACAGGTAGAATTATATTTAAAGACCTTGCATCTAAAGGGTGACCAAAAAATGAATAGGCCGTAATAAAATTATCTAGAAAAAAATTATAATATTTAAAAAAGGCTAAAAATCCAAGATTAACAAGAATACTGATCCATAATAGGATTTTACGTTTACTTGTTTTAGTTTCTTTCCCTAAATAAATACCTATGGTGTAATCTACGAGGGTGCTAAATACTATTAAGGATAAAAAGCGCCAATCCCACCAGCCATAGAATACATAACTGGCAATAACAATTAATAGGTTTTGAAGTTTTAAATTTTTATTGGTAACAAACCAATACAGTAAAAATACTATTGGCAAAAAAATAGCAAAATCTATGGAGTTGAAAAGCATAGTGTTTTATTTTCTTATCAGCTTTCTCACTTTTTGAATGATATAGTAGGATATGGAATGCGAATGCACATACTTAATTTTTTTAGCCGATGGACTTTTTATTTTGTTCGCCCAGACCCAGTCGGAATCTTCTTGAATGATGAAATTTCCATAATTGGGATGTTGCATTACCAATAGCTCAAATATAGCTTTGATATGAGGTGTTGTTAATTCTTTTTCAGAGAGACGTCTATGTGATATACCATCAGTTGCATCTTTTCTGAGGTCTGCTCTAGAATAGGTCCATTTATAATCGTCCCAAATAATCCATCCGTTTTCCTTTAATAGTTTATCGCAAAGAAAAAAGGAACTACTATCAATGGTCCAATTTTTTGGGCCATCAATGATGATTAAGTCATATTTTGGTTTACAAATATTATGAGCATTGTCAGAGTTAGATTTTATGTCATTATGCAAAAACCAGTTATAACCAGATTGCATTCTATGTATTTCTACATTGTTATTTAAACCTAAACTATTTAGCTGCTCTTCAACCGAAGGCTTAAAACTGTCTTTAACTTCTATTAAATCGACACAAGTAAGGCTTCCTCCACCAATTTCCTCTAGAGCCGCTGCCATATAACAGCTTGCCGTTCCATGAGCAATACCAAGTTCTAGAATGTGAGAAGGTTTATTTTTTATAATAAAATCGTAAAGTGACTTAGCATTGTTTTTTGAGATGTAAGGGACATCTTTAACTTTATTATAAACGTGTTCAAATGTCATAGTTTTTTAATTAAAATTATTATAATAAATTAAATTTGCGTAAAGCTCTGTCCGCGTGTTCATTGTCTGAAGTATATAAAATTATGCTATTCTAGCCATTTATTTATTCTATTAAATATTCTCTTTAATAGGCTCGATTTTTTATGATGATTTTCTATGGCATGACAACCCACCCAATTTTGGCGATTGGCATCATTATAAGGGTCAATATAAGATTTGCTTTCTGGTATTACACCAAGCCAAATGGCTTTATTTTTTGTGGCGATACAAAATAAATAAACAGAGGCATTTTTATGTGAGTTGAAGGAACAATACATCATATCCATACCGTTTTCTTTAAAAAGTTTATCCATTGTAAGCGGAGTAAACCTCCAGAAATCTCCATAATCTGCATGCATTTCTTGAAGAAAAGGAACAACTACTATAGCAACATCTTTAGTCATTGCACACAGATTCTTAAAAGCTGTATGGACTTCATAAATATGTTCTAGCACTGTATGATTAAAAACCACATCAAAATTGTTCACCAACGCAGTAGGTAAAGTCTCGGTGAGATCTAAAAATATTTCATTTTCAAAATTCTGAAATCCTCTTGCTTCACTTTTATAATTGGTAATACTATAGCTATTTGCATTAGAAAAATAGTCTTTATAGTGTTTGCCTTCTTTGTCAATATCCTTCCAACCGCTAACATTAGCTATATGACCGGAAAACAAATGTGCAAATTTCAATAACTCTCGATTACTCCAAACCCTTGGAAGCCGAAAAGCACGATCTATATTTTTATAATAATCATCTCTTTTCATAATTTTATAATAGCATTATTGATTGACTGCTTAATATAGTTAAAAACCAAAAGTAAATTTTTTTGAAAAAATTGAGGTAACAAAGTCTAAATTAAATTATTGCAAATACAAGATCACATCATCGCTGCTTCTAAAACGGTGCAGTTGAAGAGATGAATAGTAGTCTTTTATTATAAAAAAGATCTTTATCAATTTGAATTTTACTAAGCTTATATAAAAAAGATAATCTCAAGAGGGTTTGTATTTAAAAACATGAAAATCAGGTTGGTATATTGAGTGAATTTTTTTTAATTGAAATGAATTGGGGTTTTCGAGAATATTCTTCTTTCTAGCATGAGGCATTATTGATATTATACGACTAGGCTCATCGTATATATTTTCTAAAATTATTGGTAGATCGGAAGAAATGTTTTCCATTTTACCAATAAAATCATATTTATTTATATCAAAAAATAATAAATCTTTTTGCAATGACCAATGAGCATTATGATAAATCCCGCCATTTTCTAAATAAAATAAAAATTCATCAAAAGTGATATCATCATTTTCATTCTTATTCAAAGCTCTTAAAATTAGTTTTCTTTGCGGAGCATTTTTGTTTTTTACTTTATCTAAATAAGCTGAAGTTATTCTAGAAACAGGATTTCTAACCAAGGTGAATTTATAAAGATTTTGGAGTTGTTTCAGTTGTTGAAAATCTAAATCATTTATATAGGTAAAGTAGTTATTTTTTATAATTTGAACTTCATCCAATGACTTCAATTTAACGCCACTTTCTTTAGCATATAAACTTGCAATCACAGTAGAATTAGCAGCTTTGGGAATTCTGTTGTAAAAATAATTTTCTTTAAATGAAATAATTGTTCTACTGCCTACTATCTTAAAAGGTAAATCACCTTTGTACATTTTTCTAATTTTCCAACGTACAAATTTAGATTTTTGGTTAGCCAATTTAAGTTTTAGAATTTTCATTATAATATAATTTTAAACTAAGATTACTTGAGCGAATTTATATGTGTCAAAAAATAAATACAATGTTAATTCGATTAAAGTCTAATTATTTGATGGAGTAAGTACTGCGTTGTTAAAATATTTTGAAAAGAATTAAATCCCTAAAGGTTAAAGATAAATCAATTAGTTTAGTCTTGAATTTTAAAACTTCATATTTTTACGGGTAAATAATACATTATATTGAATGTCTTCAAATATAGAAAAATCAATCACCATTATAGTTAGGACAACAGGTGAATCCACAACTGAGATTTTAGTTAAGCAATTGCAAAAGCAAATTACAGAACAAGATAGCTTGCTCATAATAGATAAAGAGGAGTGTTTTGAAGACAAATTAAAAAATGGTTTTAAACTTGGAGTTGAAGAAAATAAGGCATTTACTGTATTTATAGATGCTGATATTCTATTAAGACATAATGCAATTAAAAAAATTAAAAAATTAACGAATAAACTTAAAGATTCCGATTTAGGGTTTGGTTTGCGTTTATGGGATCGATTTTATGACAGACCAAAATTCAGAGGACTTCATGTTTATAGAACAAATTTACTAGAAAAGGCTATTTTATATGTTCCTGAACCTAATGTGAAGTTAAGACCAGAATCATTTACAAAACAAAAAATGAAAGAAGACGGACATGACTGGAGGAACGGAATTTCATTTTACGTAGCTGGAATTCATGACTTTTTTCAAAATTCAGAAGATATTTATTATAAGTTTTTAATCAGATCTAAAAGATCAAGAAATGATTTATTCGAGTTAAAGAAAAAATTTCGTTTAGCTCGTGAAACCGATTATAAAATTGCGCTTCAAGGAATCTTAGATGGTGAACAAATGACAGACATAACCAATAATAAATTTTTATATAAAAACACACCTACCAACTTACCTAAGTTAAATTTAGGTTTTAACCATATAAACAAATCAACTGATCTAATAATTATAAAAAAGCTAATTAAGCATTATCGCATTAACCGTTTATTTTGGAAGTCTATTTAAAAAGTTGTTAAGTTAGAATCTAATTAGTGCAAGGACTTTAAAAAAGACACGAAATATTCTTTTCATTAATGAATGCTGTATGTATTCTTAGTCATAAATAACGCATGATTATGATGTTAATTTCTTAAGATTTACGTATTATAAATTTACTTCGTTTTTAGAATTTATTCTCACTAGTAAATGCCTAATTGGTTTATGGTTAAATTAAATAAACCTTATATATTTGAAATTCGTTTAAACAATCTTAAAAACAAATTATGAATTTTTTTAAAAGCGGCATAAAAAAGCAACTATGTCTTTAAGTATCATTACACCACATTATAACGATTTTGAAGGTTTGCAAAGACTCTATGATTGTTTGATAAATCAGACAAATTCAGATTGGGAATGGATTATTGTTGATGACTTTTCAGATAAAACAGAACTTGTAAATATAGAAAATTGGTTATCGAATACAGTTGATAAAAGAGTTCGGTTTATTAAAAACCCACAAAAAACTAACGCTTCGGTATGTAGAAATATAGGGGCAGAAGCAGCTAATTTTGAAAATTTGGTTTTTTTGGATGCTGACGATTATATATCTAAGACTTTTGTCCATAATAGGGATATTATATGTAATGAATTTGTAGTCTATAAAAATAGAGCTGTAATTGATCGTAATGGCACCCAAGAACATAGACCAAGCTTGAATAAAAACTATTTAGACAGTTTTTTAAACGCCAAATTTTTATGGCAAACCACTGCTATTCTGTGGCATAAGTCGTTTTTTAATAAAATTGGTAAGTTTGATCCTAATTTACATCGTTTACAAGATGTGGAGCTCTCTATAAGGGCATTATATGCTTCCAAAAACTATGAGGTTATTGATAATGCTATTGATTTTTTTTACTGCACAAAACCAATTCGTTTAAAGTCTGATATTGTAAAAAAATCTTGTGCCTCCGTAAATTATTTAATTTTAAAGCTCCATAGTAACTATAATTTAGAGGCTTATAGGCAATCTTTACTGAAGTCTTACTACTATGCGTGCGTTAAAGGATTACACCGCTGTAAAAACAGCAAAGATGTTGTTTATGTAAAAGAGAGTCTCAACTTATTTTATAATAAGCGCTATATTAACTTCTATAAATATTCTATTGGAAATATACTTTTGTTTTGTTACAAGCATCATATTATTTCTGATGACTTATTTATAAGCGCCAATCGGTATTTATTTAAATAAGACTGATAAATAATAATAAAACCATCAGTACCATTATTAGATGAATTGTAAATTACGTATTTTTCGCACCAATCTTAAATTTAGTTGTACAATTCGCGTTTTAGTAAAAGGTCTTATTGCCGTACATTAATGATAAAAGTTTCTGTTATATTGCCCATATACAATGGAGAAGCGACCCTCTCAAATACTTTAGACAGTTTGGTGGCACAAACTTTTAAGGATTTTGAGGTTATTGCTTGTATTGATGGAACTACAGATAAATCAGAATCTATTTTAAAGGATTATGCTTTAAAATTTAAAAAACTCAGCATTCTACATAATACAATTAATAGAGGGTTAGGGCCAACCATGAACCGTTTAGTTTATAACGCTTCTGGGACTTATATAGCCGTAGCAGAGCAAGATGATTATTATTATCCAGAACGTTTACAATTACAGGTCGATGTCTTAGATAAAAATTTGGAAATAGGCTTAGTTTCTGGTATTGCTGAGTTTAAAAGTGGTGATCAGGTACATGGTCAGTTTCCTGGACTATTAGTTCATGGTAAACAATACCCAAGAGGCGTAGATATGTTTTTGCTCAATTATAAATATCATATAAAGGTCGTAAATAGCTGTATGATGTTTCGGAAATCTGTTCATGTAGAAAATGGTCTATATTTTACGCAGCATTATCCTAGTATCAGTGTAGATTGGACGTACGTGCTGCGATTCTCTCTTCTTTCTAATATTCACGGTATTCATAATGTATTGGTAGGGTTGGATCGTCGTTCTGATAGAGATTCGGTGACATCCAACAAACAGAAACAATTTAAAGCAACCAGAGAGTTATTGAGAGCTTTTGCTTATGAGTATCCAGATATAATTAATAAAGAAGTTTACAACTATGCTATGAGAAGTCAATATGTATTAGAAATTAGTTCAAAATCTGGAATTTCTTATATAATGACTTGGTTATTTTATTTTATAAAATACCCTTTTGAAAAGCGCTATATTGCTAGTATAAAGAAAAGACTATTGCAAAAATTATAAATTTATTTTAACTGAAAATATGATGTTTTTAAAGCAGTATTTTGTGGATTTGCTCAATACCTATCGCATAGGTAAAAGTGTATATTCTGATGCGTATTTTAAAAGAACGGCTCAATTATCTGTCCTCGAAAACTTAAAGAAACCAAGACGCACCACTATTATAAATCATCTTATCACTGTGGTAAACGCTCAAAATTATCTTGAAATTGGAGTAAGGGATCCTGGAAAAAACTTTAATAGAATTCAGTGTAAAAATAAATTTTCTGTGGATCCAGGTATCGAGTTTGAAGACAATCCAGTAGATTTTAAAATGACATCGGATACATTTTTTAAGAAATTGAATAACGATGAACTGGAAATAAAATCGAATATTAAGTTTGATGTTATATTTATTGATGGCTTGCATATCTCTGATCAAGTAGAAAAAGATATTTTAAATAGTCTCAATTTTATAGACGATGATGGCTTTATAATTTTACACGATTGTAATCCTCCTTCGGAATACCATCAAAGAGAGACCTATAATTTTATGTACTCTCCTGCTCGAAATTTTTGGAATGGTACCACATGGAAAGCACTTTACAAATTTAGACACGCTAATGGTTTATATTCCATTTGTTTTGATTGTGATTGGGGTGTTGGAGTTATATCGAAAAAACAATATCCTGGTTTTAATACGCTTAAAGGTGACATTGAAAATAAATTTTACGAATTTTCAGTCTTAAATGAGCATAGAGCACAACACTTAAATTTACAATCTTTTGAAAATTGGATAACATTGTTAAAAGACTAATAAAAACTTGCTCTACAATTGAAAACGTTTAGGATCATTCAGTTTTATATGTTTAAACCTATATGTCCCTGTTTCTCAGAATCTACTTATTTTAAATATAGTCTTACTTAAGGAAGCATAATGGATTGCACTATATTTTATTATATTAGTCCTCAAATTTCGCCATGACCATTACGACATCTATAATTCCAAATAAATTGCAATTTGCAAAGAAGGCCGAGGTAGAACATGCGCTAAATTATGAGGCGATATGTATTTTTATAGCTACGGGGTTTTTTATGGATGACGATACCTATTGGAAAGATTTGGTATGTTTAGCACCAGGACATAAACATGAGTTGGATGAAAACGGCTACTTGATTAAAAGTGAACCAACCTATCAATGGCATTACACTCCAAGAGATATTACGTTTGAAGAAGCACTTAATGAATACGTTGCTTTACTTACAGAAATAACCAAGGAGCAAGTTGGTAACTCTAAAGTTATATTGCCACTTTCGGGAGGATTGGACAGTAGAAGTCAAGCACTTATTTTTAAGAATTTACCTAATTCAGTACAATCTTTTAGTTATGCTTTTGAAGGTGGTTACCCTGAGCATCAGATCGCAAAGCAAATTGCCGCCAATTGTGGTTTTAATTTTGAAGCTTTTACCATCCCAAAAGGCTATTTATGGGATGTTGTAGAGGAGATGTCTCAATTGATTGGTGGTTATTCTGAATTTACCCATCCAAGGCAAATGGCCGTATTACCCGAATTAAAACAGATGGAAGGCGTGTTTTCGTTAGGTCATTGGGGCGATGTGTTGTTTGATCGTGGAGTGCCAGAAGGAACACAAGCCTCTGAGATTATTCCCTTATTACTAAAAAAAATGGTAAAGCCTAAAGGTATGGAGCTTGCTGAAAAATTATGGGATTACTGGAACCTTAGTGGTGATTTTAAAACGTATTTATTAAATCGTGTTGAAGTTGGTTTAGAAAAGATAAAAATTGAAGATATCAGTGCAAAAGTTAGAGCGTTTAAATCGAGTCAATGGGCACATCGGTGGACGACAACTAATTTGTGCATTTTTGAGGCAGCACATCCGATAAATATGCCTTATTACGATAATCGTATGTGCGAGTTTATTTGCTCTATACCCGAAGCCTATTTAGCAGATAGACGTCTTCAGATTGCGCATCTAAAACAAGACCGTACTTTAGCAAACATTACCTGGCAAGAGCAGAAACCGTTCAATCTTAATACGTATCAATACAATAAAACACCTTATAATTTACCTTATCGTATATCAAATAAAGTTAAACGTGTAATAAAAAGTCAATTAGGAAACCCATATATTCAACGCAATTGGGAATTACAATTTTTAGGAGAAGATAATGCTAAGCGTTTAGAAAACCATTTGTTTAATATTAATTTTAATCGGTGGATTCCTAAAGCATTTATCAATGAGACATATGAAGATTTTAAACATAAAGATGCTATTGGTGGTTCGCATGCCATTAGTATGCTGTTAACCTTGTCTTCATGGCATCAACAGAATTTTAATGATTTATAAATATCCAATTGTCAATAACACAATTTAAGACATATAGTTAATCAATGAATGATAAGCATATAAGAATTTTATATACCATTCCAAATTTTAATACCGCTGGTAGTGGTAAATCTGTTTATGATTTGGTGAGTGGTTTAGATAGATCTATTTTTGAACCCGAAATTTGTTGTTTTCATAATAAAGGAGCTTTTTTTAAAGAGGTTGAAGCTTTAGGAGTGAAAATCCATATTTTTCCTTTTACATCAGCATATAAACCGCGATTAGGATTTTTATCTCGAGTTTTCAAAATTCGAAATTTTTTTAAAACACATCAGTTTGATGTGATTCACTCTTGGCATTGGAGCTCGGATATTTCTGAGCCTTTGGCCGCGAAGTTAGCAGGTATTCCTTATGTTTATACTAAAAAAGCAATGGGCTGGGAAAGTCGATATTGGAAATGGCGTTCTCAATTAAGTTCTAAAGTTATTGTAGTTAATGAAGATATGATGTCATTTTATTTTTCTAAAATGCTTCATAAAGCAGTTCAATTTCCGTTAGCGATAGATGTTAATCGTTACCAACCTACTTTAGGCTCTGATGTTATGAGGGAGCAATTAGGATTATCAGTTAATGATTTTGTAATTATCTCCGTTGCTAATTTAGTTGAGGTGAAAGGTATTGAGACCTTGTTAGATGCCGTAAATCAATTGGATAATCCAAAAATAAAAGTGTTAGTTGTTGGAGGTGATTCTAGTGATTATGCAGTGATGTTAAAATCAAAATATAAAGCATATTCACATATCAAATTTATTGGAAAACAACTAGATGTCCGCCCATATTTGGCATTGTCCGATTTATTTGTAATACCTACAAAGGATGAAGGCAGAAGAGAAGGGATCCCAAATGCACCTTTAGAAGCTATGGCTATGAATCGTATTGTGTTAGGCTCTAATATATCTGGAATAAGAGATATTTTAAAAGTATTTCCAGATTGTATGTTCCAAGCTGATGATATTTCTGATTTGAAAGATAAAATTAAAACAATAATGAATCTATCAGAAGATAAGAGGTTAGCGTTAGAAACTCAGATGAGAAGGCGTGTTGTTGATGAGTTCTCAATTGAAGACTTTATAGAACGTCATCAATCGTTATATCAAGAACTCGTAAAGTCCAATTTATCTTCCTAAATATTAAAAAGCATAGTGTTTAAAAGATTTATAACTTTAGAGCTTTAATTCATATTTTGAAAAAACGTCAATCAATTGCTATATATTCTGGTGTTAGTCAAAGCACTACTTTCATTGAACGCTTAATTAAAGGCCTGGTAAAAGCAAATACTAATGTATATGTTTTTGGTTCTCATATAGAAAAACCAACGCATCATAAAAATATCACTTATATCACTTATGGTCAAAAATGGCATAAACTTGTAGTGCTGATTAAGTACAGCATATTGCTATTCATTTTTAAGCTTAAAGAGAAAAAAAGATTGGATGCAATAATTGAAGCTAGTGGTAAGGGAAGTTATCTATTAAGATTAAAATATTATCCTGTATTATATCATAGACCAGACATATTCCATATCCAATGGGCTAAAAGTTTGGAAGATTGGATTTGGGTTGAAGGTTTTGGGATGAAAGTAGTCTTGAGTTTAAGAGGTGCTCATATTAATTATTCTCCAATTATAGATAAACAATTAGCAACTCTTTATAAATTGCATTTCCCTAAAATTTCTGCGTTTCATGCAGTGTCTAAAGCGATAGCTAAGGAAGCGACAAAATATGGAGCTGATGCCGATAAGATTAAAGTCATTAAAAGTGGTTTGAATTTCGATGATTTTTCCTTTGAATTGAAATTGTATAATTCAGAAACACCATTAGAAATTATATCTGTAGGACGAGATCATTGGAAAAAGAATTACAAATTGGCCCTAGATGCCTTGTTTGAATTAAAACAACTAGAAAAAGCATTTCATTATACAATAATCGGTGTAAAAAATAATGAAGCGCTACTACACCAACGCTCACAACTTAGATTAGAAGAAAATGTTAGTTTCATTGACTCATTAGCATTTAGTGAAGTTCAAGAAGCTATAAAGAAAGCGGATGTGATGTTATTACCAAGTGTAGAGGAAGGCATAGCAAATGTGGTTTTAGAGGCCATGGCTTTAGGAACCTTAGTGGTAAGTACTACTTGTGGCGGCATGGCGGAAGTGGTATTTCCTAATGAAACAGGGTTTTTAGTGCCAAACCGAAATGTAGTAACGATGTATAAAACACTTATTGAAGTCTCAGAATTGTCTATAGAAGATTACCAACGCATAACAACACAAGCCAAAGCATTTGTAGAAAATTATCATAATGAAAATCAAATGGTCACTGAAATGCAGTCTTTCTATAAAACTTTAAAACCTCAAATTTTATGATTATAGGGGTTGTGCTAGGTTCAGCACCAGGTTATTCGGAAACATTTTTTAGTTCTAAAATACAGGGCTTACAGCAATCAGGTCATCAAGTGCTTTTATTTAGTGGTGATAATTCTAACGATTTTAAATTATGTCCTGTAATTTTATTTCCAAAACAGTATCAAAGCCGATTTAAACAAGCTGTAATATTAATTTGGGTGTATCTTAGTCTTCTTCCTTTTTTTAAATCCGTTTTTAAATTTGTAAAAATGGAGCGTCATGATGGGATATCTTGGATTAGGATTTCTAAAAGTTTATATAGTTACGCACCGATTTTTAAGAATAAGTTAGATTGGTTACATTTTGGATTTGGGACTTTGGCGCTCGGTGGTGAGAATTTGGCAGCTTCCAAACAAGCAAAAATGGCAGTTAGTTTTAGAGGTTTTGATATTGGTGTTTATCCCATAAAACATCCTCATTGTTATCGGCGATTATGGGATAAAGTTTTTAAAATTCATGTGATTTCAGATGATATTGCTCAATTGACTTATCAACATGGTTTTAAAGATCAAGCCCCAATTGTAAAAATTACTCCAGCAATAGATACCAAATATTTTTCTGAATCTAATAAAACCTTAATAGATACACCTATACAAATGGTAACTATAGCGAGATTACATTGGAAAAAAGGTTTAAATTATACCTTGGAAGCATTGTCGATATTAAAGAAAGCAGGATTTTCATTTCAATATCGTATTATAGGTACAGGTTCTGAAATCGAAACTTTGAAATTTACTTGTTATCAGTTGGGTTTGGAAAAGGAAGTGTTATTTTTAGGCAAATTGGCGCATCTTGAAGTAAAACAACAATTAGAGCAATCACAAATTTATATTCAATATAGTGTACAAGAAGGATTTTGTAATGCGGTTTTAGAAGCACAAGCCATGGGCTTATTGTGTGTGGTTAGTGATGCAGAAGGGTTGCAAGAAAATGTATTACATAATCAAACAGGATGGGTTGTTCCTAAACGTCAACCTCAATTATTGGCTGATAAAATTATCGAAGTAATAGAATTAACTGAGGCTAAAAAGAAGCATATAATTGAGCGTGCTATATTACGTGTTAAAAAGGAATTTAATATACAAAAGCAACAGCAAGAATTTTTACATTTTTACGAGGAATAATTTATTTTAATAAATAATAACAGATTAAAATATCCTTTAAAAGGACGTCTTAATAGTGAGCATTTTAATAATATTATAATATATAACATTATAAGTTTTGTGATTCTAAGAGAAAGCCTAAAGAATTAGTAAGCACTACTTAAATAATATTATATTTACCAAGCAATCAAAAAAAAATAAACATGCCAAAGAGTGCCGTAGAAAGTATAAATAAAAATTATAATCTACTGAAACAATAATGTGCATTTGTTGAATACTATTCAAGCTAAAATATTTTAAATGGTTAAAATGTCACTATTAGAAGTATTAGCTTTTTTTTTAAGACTATATAATAATGTATTGAAATGAAGACTTGTTTTCTTTCATATAATTTAATGAATAATTCCACTGCTGATTATTTTATTACTTTGAGCAATAAATTATCTAAGGATAATAAGGTAGTTGTTTTAACAAGTAAGATTCGTAAGACAAATATAACTTTAGATGAAAGTATAACTATTTTAAAATGGCCCACTAAACGACCAACTACTTGGAAAGGGTTTTGGTTTCTTTGTAAGTTAGTGCGAGATTATAAGCCAGACATAATGATTTCCATGTTTAGTTTTGTCAATCTGTTTTTAATAGTAGGTTGGTTGTATCGTATAAAAATTAGGGTAGCATGGATACGAACTTTAAGTTCGCAATACGCGCAAAAAAAGCACAAAGTTTATAGAAAGTCAGTAATTTATGGTTTATCAACGGATATTATAACAAATTCTGTAGCTACAAAAAAAGACGTTTCCAGTTTTTTTTATATACCAGATCGTAAAATAACAGTGCTTCCTAATTCAGTAAAAGACTATAGCGATTCCTTGCAAGATATAATGACAGCCACCGAAAGTTTACTTTATGTGGGAAGACTTCACCCAAGTAAAGGTATTGATGTTTTAATACAGTCTTTTTCACAGTTGTTAAATCATTTTCCAAAGCTGCGATTAGTAATTATTGGACATGGTCATATTTTAAATGATCTCGTTAAACTTACAGAATCTTTAGGCGTTTCTAACCGTGTCTCATTTTTAGGTGAGAAGGATAAAGAAACAGTATTAAAAGCCTATAAAAAATCTTATTGTACAATTATTCCTAGTCATTCCGAGGCCTTTGGCTTTACAGTAATAGAAGCGATGAGTGTTGGAACTTGTGTTATCGGAGCTAATAATACGGGCATAAAAGAAATTATTATTCATGAAGAAACAGGATTATTGTTTGAAACGGGGAACATAGACGATTTGACATTACAATTAGGACGTATTTTAAACGATAAAGATTTTAGAAATAACCTAGCGCGTAATGGTTATCAAAGATTTTTCAATAAGTACGAGAATACTTATGCCATTAATAGAGATTCCGAATTTTTTAAAAGGAAGCTGTCGTCGTAGATAATAAAAATATAAGAAGAGTAAAAATAATGGCAGATTTTTGATTTTGGCTTAAGGTCTCATCGAGTTTACCATTGCTCGATTAAAATAATATAAGAACTGTTAATTGAAAATTCTAATCCTCTATACATATAACAAAGGTTTACTTTCAGAATTTTTTCAAGAACTATCTGAAAAACTTTATTCCGACGGTTTTGATGTCGATAATTTTTACTTAAAAAACAAAAGTGTATTTTTTACGCAGAACGGGGTGTCAATTTATGGCGAAAAACGTCGTGGTTTTTTTTCTAATTATAAAGCTATATATAAAGTTATTAAGCATAGTCAACCAGATGTTGTAATTTCTAATTTTAGTTATATAAATCCTGCAGTTTTATTCGGAAAATTATTGGGTGTTAAACGAAATATAGCATGGTTTCATACGGCTTTTGGACATACAAAACCTAATTTATTAAAAGTATGGAATAAGACGGTTTATTTAAATATGGCAGATGTGGTATTGGCAAACTCGAAATCCTTACAACATGAAATGCACAGTGTTTATAAGGTGTCTAAAGAAAAAATAAAGCGCGTTCCTTTTTGGACCAATATTGTTAATTATCAAAATGATACTCACGCATTACCAATAGAAAGAAGTGGGGATATAATTAATATTGGATGTCCAGGTCGACTGGTAGCCGATAAAAATCACAGTCTAGTTATACGAGCTATGCATCAATTAAAACAAAGCCGCGAACAACTTTTTCATCTATACATAGCGGGTAGTGGGATTTACGAACATCAATTACAACAATTGGTTAAGAAGTTGAACTTAGAGCAAGACGTCACCTTTTTAGGTCTGTTGGATGTTAGTGCCATGACTGAATTTTATAAAACGATGGATGTCGTTGTACTTCCAAGTTTACACGAAGCCTTTGGTTTAGTTTTTATAGAAACCATAGCTTTAGGCACCCCTGTTTTAGTATCAAATGCGTTTGGAGCATTGAGTTTTATTGACGTAGAAAAATTTCCTTTGGAAGACTTTTGTTTCAATCCAGAGTCTATCCAAGAATTAATTAATAAATTGAGCCTTTTTATAGAAACAAAGGGTTTGAAATCTCAATATTTTAAATTCATGTATGAGCAAACTTTTGAAAAAGAGCATATTTATAATCAGATCAAGTCTATTATTTTAGATCAAAATGGAACGACCTAATAACTTATATCCTAATTAAAACTTTAGCCATACTCTAATGCCATTCCAATTTCTAACATACTTACAACCTACTCATTATTTTAGATTATTTAATAAACGAGGTGCAAGTGTATTTCCACAAGTAGAACATCTACCTAAAATAGTTTTGAAACAACTTGTTGCGGATGCTGGTTTTGCAACTGATATTGCAAGAGATTACGATTTGTCATGGCAGGCTATACAATTGGGATATATTGGAGATGTACCGACCTATACAACGTTTGAGTCTGTGCCGTTAGAAGATAATTACCGATTTATCAGAAAAAATTTTCATTCTGTATGGGTATTTTTTGTTTTACTATTGCGTTTGTTTTCTTTTCACAATCCTATTAAAGAAATTAAGACTTGGTCTCGTACTAAGCGTGTAAACCAAATAAAAAATAGGGGTGAATTTATTACTTATAAAAATTGGATCTCATTTGATTCAACATTAGTAGAATCTAATCCGCTCGTTAGTGTGGTGATCCCTACTTTAAATCGTTATGATTATTTAAAGGCGGTGTTGAAAGATTTAGAGTTGCAAGATTATTCTAATTTTGAAGTTATAGTAGTCGATCAGTCCGATAATTTTAACGAAGCGTTTTATAACTCATTTAATCTTAATTTTCAAATTATAAACCAGAAGGAGAAAGCACTTTGGTTGGCTAGGAATACAGCCGTTAAGGCTAGTAACGGAACGTTTATTGCTTTATCTGAAGATGATGTACGTATAAAACCAGATTGGATAAAGATGCATCTAAAATGTTTAGAGTTTTTTAAAGCTGAGGTTTCGGCAGGTGTTTTTTATCCTGAAGGTCAGCAGATTCCCAAATCACGTTCCTTTTTTGCAGTTGCCTCACAATTTGCAACCGGAAATGCCATGCTGCAAAAATCAGTTTTTAAATCCGTTGGTTTATTTGATCGGCAATTTGAAAAACAACGTATGGGTGATGGTGAATTTGGCATGCGCATCTATCTTGAAGGCTTAAAAAGTATATCAAACCCATTAGCGTCTTGCATCGATGTTAAAGCTGGTGTAGGTGGTTTACGGGAAATGGGCAGTTGGGATGCGTTTAGGCCGTCTAATTTTTTTGCTCCCAGACCTATACCTAGTGTTTTGTATTATTTTAGAGCCTATTTTGGAGATGCAGCTGCAAGATTAGCCTTATTACGTACCGTACCTATTTCTATATTTCCGTATCAATTTAAAAAAAATAAACCCTTATTAATCGTAGGTGTTTTTGTTTCTTTGTTGCTGATGCCTTTGGTGCTCTTTCAGGTGATTAAATCTTGGAGAATGGCTACAACGAAATTGCGAGAAGGAGCGCTGATTGAAACGTTTGATTGAAAATGGGTTTGGGATTGGAATGCTGATGCATCGTTTATCGTTGGTTTCTTAACTCGTTTGTTTAAAAGTGCTTCGCCTTTTAGGTCAAACCTTCCGATTTTTGCTGGCGCAAAAACCACCTTCCTTCGGCTGAAGGAAGGAGCATTTGGGAGCGTGAAGCTATTATGTGTTGGGTAGTTGTTAAAAATCAAAGCCACTTTCTTTTGAATCCCGAAGTAGTCGGGAGAAAAGGAGTTGAAAAATTGTAAATTGAACAGAAAGATTCTTATAGTCACTTCAGAGTTTCCACCACAACCGGGTGGTATAGGTAATCATGCTTATAATTTGGCCACCTATTTAAAAGCTAATGGCTGCATTGTGAGTGTTATAGCTGATCAACGCTCTGAAAACGGAACAGAAGAAGATTATTTCGATGCGACTTTAGATTTTTCCGTTGTTCGTGTTAAGCGTTATCGATGGCGTTTTATAATGTATCTCAAGCGTATTATCCTTACATTTTCAGCTTTTAAACGTGCTACGCACGTTATTGCGACAGGAAAATTTTCGCTTTGGAATGTTGGATTTTGTAGTTACTTTTTTAAACAAAAAACGATGGCTATAATTCACGGTACAGAAGTGAATTTTAAATTAGCTTTACTTCGGAAATCTATTGATTTTTCATTAAAACGTTTCGATCATATTGTAGCGGTATCTAGCTATACTAAAATGCTTGTAAGTCATTTAGACAAGGTAGTTTCTGTAATTCCGAATGGTATCAACGTTTCAGAATGGAATAATACTAAATCAAAACTTTCATTACAAGGCGCCCCAGTTTTAACTACTGTGGGTCGTGTAAGTTCACGTAAAGGACAATTAAATGTTATAAGGCATTTACCTGAATTGATAAAAAATTTTCCTAATTTACATTATCACTGTGTTGGTATTCCTACAGAGGCGGATGCTTTTTTGGGAGTGGCCAAATCCTTAAATATAACCTCTCATGTTACGTTTCACGGCAGTGTAAAAGATAGAAGATTGAAGCAAATGTTAGAGGCTACTGATATATTCATTATGTTGAGTTCGGAAAGTGCTACTGGCGATGTAGAAGGCTTTGGAATTGCTATATTGGAAGCTAATGCTATGGGAGTCCCTGCCATTGGTTCTACGGAATGTGGTATAGAAGATGCGATTTACCCACATCAATCGGGCCTATTAATTGATGCAGACGATCCCAATCAATTAGTTTCAGCGGTTAATGAGATTTTAGGTAATATGCCTAAATTTAGGACGGAAGCCAAAATGTGGGCGCAATCTCACGATTGGGATGTCATTGTAGAGAATTATTTAAAATTACTATCATGAGCATATTAACTATTATTTCTCATACCGAACATTATAAAAGTGCAGAGGGTAGTATTGTAGGCCTAGGTTCAACGGTTACAGAACTCAATCATTTAGTTACTGTTTTTGATGAAATTAGACATGTAGCCATGTTACACCAAGGCGTTGCACCAGCGAGTGCCTTGCCTTATACGTCAGAAAAAATCACATTTATTCCTATTACAGCGGTAGGAGGCTCGACTCTTCGTGATAAATTTGGGATAATCAGGCAAGCCTTTAATACTATAGGGGTCATTAGACGCTCTTTAAAAGGCAGTGATTATTTTCAATTTAGAGCGCCTACAGGAATAGGTGTTTTTATAATTCCGTATTTAATTTTATTCACCTCAAAAAAAGGATGGTTTAAATACGCTGGGAATTGGAAGCAGCCGTCGGCTCCTTTAGCTTATCAGTTTCAAAAATGGCTGTTAATAAACCAATCACGACCAGTAACGATTAATGGTTTTTGGGACAAGCAACATAAACATTGTTTGAGTTTCGAAAATCCTTGTTTGACGCAAAAGGAAATTGCATCTGGTCAGCGTATCCTAACTTCTAAACACTTAGAGTTTCCTTTAGAACTTTGTTTTGTGGGACGGATGGAAAATGCTAAAGGTGTAGATTTAATACTCAAGTCATTAAAAAGTTTAAATGATGAAGCGCGTCTTAAAATAGGTGTGGTCCATCTGGTTGGGTCTGGAACGCAAATGCATGCGTACCGAAATGCAGTTGAAGCACTTTCATTGCCGGTAATGTTTCATGGTTATTTGTCGAGAACAGAAGTTCATGATATATATAAGCGGTCTCATGCTATTTTGCTACCATCAGCGTCTGAAGGGTTTCCTAAAGTTATTGCTGAAGCTATGAACTATGGTTGTGTACCCATAGTATCTAACGTATCCTCTATAAGTCATTATATAAAAGATAAGACAAATGGTTTTTTGATGACTGATATAACGGTCCCAGCTCTGAATGTATGCCTTCTTAATTTACTTGATATGGATAAACGTGCTTATAGCCAAATGATTAGTGTTACTGGTGGGTTTATTTCGGCGTTCAGTTATGCCCATTACAATCAACGATTGCTAACTGATATTTTATAAACAAAATCCTAGCAATTTAAAAAAGAAATGATAAATTTAACGCAAACTAATTCACTGTTAATAGATTAATGCTATTTAAAAAACTTCGCTGGACAATAAAGCGACATCCTTTTCTTTATCTAACTCGATTTCGTTTACTGTCTAAAAACTCAGATGAAAGCGCAATAGCCTCCATTTCTTATAATACGTTTAATCATCAGAAGGATATTCCAGATTACTTTAATGAGATTAATGCTAAAATTTTTCCTCACGGAAAGCCTGATGCCGATTTGGAATTAGTAAAACAAATAGTAATTTGGTTATTTAATAATACTAAAGTAGGACCAGGTTTAAGTGAGCCATCCGATAAGGCACTTGAAACTATGTTGTATGGTAAAGGTGGAGTTTGTAGTGATATGGCACAAATTTTTAATAATTTTTGCGTCATTAATAATTTGCAAGTGCGCGAGTGGGGTACAACTAGTGCTCCATTTAGTAGAGAAAATGGTGGGCATTCGTTCAATGAAGTATATATCAATGAATTTAATAAATGGGTGTTGGTCGATCCCTCTTGGGGCATGCTATTTTATAATGATCAAAATCAACCATTGTCTGTTATTGAACTTTATGAATTGTCTCGAACCAACCAAAATTTAAGCTTTAGATCTTTTATTGAAGGTAAAATTATAGAAATAGACCATGTAATGAAAAATTACTTGAATACCGATGTCACTCCTTTTTTAATTTGTGATTATAGAAATAAAACTTATGATCGCTATTTAAAAATTACAAGACCATTTATACCAGTGTTTGTGGTTCATTTTATGGTCTATATTTTAGGCAAAAGCTATCATTATAAATTTCCCATAGACGATTATAAAAAAATTTTCACTTAGATCGATGTGTGAATGTTATAATTCTCAATAGAATATCTATTTTACACTACCTTGCAATCCGAGTCATAATTTTATAACCTGCAACATTTTAGTTTGAAAACCAATATTACTTATATATCTGCTGTTGGTGTCCATGCAGCTTTAGGGTTTATTATTTATTTAAACGAAAGCATTGCTAAACTCTATTTTCTTAGTGCATTATTATACTTTTTATATGGTATCATTATGGTTGCCAATAAGGATAAAACTCTTGAGGTATTAAAAGCTTGTGCTTATTTTGTTGGTGCTGAAGTTTTTTTTAGAACCACAAAAGCTTCCATTTCTTATGAAGCTGGTAAATACATCGTAATTATGTTTGTTTTGATAGGCATGTTTTATAAAGGTGTTTCTGGAAAAGGCTATCCCTATTTTATATATCTTATGTTTTTGGTTCCGTCAGTTTTTGTGGCTTCAACCACCTTAAGTTTTGACGCTAACTTTAGAACTAATATTGCTTTTGTACTTAGCGGTCCTGTATGTTTAGGTTTGGCAGCTCTGTTTTGTTATAATAAACATGTCACATTTAAACAGATGTCTCAAATATTATTATTCTTATTACTTCCGATTATAGCACATACCGTATATATTTATTTTTATGCACCGGATTTAAAGGATATTATTACAGGAACGGGATCCAATAGGTCAGCAGCGGGCGGATTTGGCGCGAATCAAGTAGCAACTGCATTAGGCTTAGGCATGTTTGTATTAGGAATTCGTGTTTTCATAAATTCACCAACCATAGGGATTAAACTATTTAATATCGCAATTTTAATTTTGATGTCTTATCGTGCTATAGTAACATTTAGTAGAGGTGGTGTGATTGCAGCCTTATTATGTATAGGCATTTTTTTATTTATGTATTTCCTTCAAGCAAAATCTAAGGCTCGAAATCGTATTTTAGGAATATTTGTTTTATTTGTTGGTGCAATGGTTTTATCTTGGATTATAAGTTCAAATCAATCAAGTGGGATGCTAGAAAAACGTTATGCTAATCAAAACGCTCGAGGGGTTGATAAAACGGATATCACCACAGGACGAGGTGAATTATTCATGGGTGAATTGGAAGGTTTCATAACTAATCCTTTTTTTGGTATTGGCTCTAGTCGTGCTAAAGATCAACGTATTGAAGAGGATGGACAAGGTGTAACATCTCACAATGAAGTCAGTCGTACATTGGCAGAACATGGCATTTTCGGTCTGATTATATTAATAATACTTCTTATAAAACCATTAGATTTGAGATCAAGCAATAAACAGAATTATTATTTTTATGCACTTTTAGCATTTTGGTTTGCTACAATAAATCATTCTTCTATGCGTATTGCAGCTCCAGCTTTTATATACGCTTTAGCCTTATTAAACGTGAAACATGAAAAACGTCCTATACATAGGAAACAACTTAAAGACCAAAACGTCTAATATTTCAGGTATTCAAACTTTAGGTGCTCTACTTGAACAGGAGGGTTATACCATGTATTATGCATCTTCTAAAGCCAATAAACTCCTTCGGCTTTTGGATATGATTTGGAGTATTCTAAAATTCCATAAAAACGTAGATTTTGTTCTCATTGATACGTACAGTACCGTTAACTTTTATTACGCTTTAGTTATTAGTCAACTATGTCGATTATTAAAAATTAAGTATGTCCCCATTTTACATGGTGGCAATCTTGAACATCGATTGAAAGACAGTTCTAGATTTAGTGGTCTTATTTTTAATAACGCCTATACGTTAGTGGCGCCGTCAGGCTTTCTCAAAACAGTTTTTGAAACGTATGGGTATAAGAATATAATCTACATACCTAATACCTTTGAAATTACTAACTATACATTTCAACATCGCGATTTAAATACTCCACGATTATTATGGGTACGATCGTTTTCAGAAATATACAATCCGAAATTGGCTATTCACGTGTTTAATGCCTTAAAAAAAAATCAACCTCATGCCACCTTGTGTATGGTAGGTCCGGATTCGGATGGCTCTTTAGTAGAGGTTAAGCAATTGGCATCACAACTTCATCTAAAGGTTGAATTTACAGGCAAATTAACTAAGCGCGATTGGATAGCTCTATCAAAGGATTATAATGTATTTATAAATACCACTAATTTTGATAATACACCGCTAAGTGTTATTGAAGCTATGGCTTTAGGTTTACCCATTGTGTCAACCAATGTAGGTGGATTACCTTATTTAATTACAGATGCTGTTGATGGTATGTTGGTGGCGCCAGACCTTACTGCTGCTATGGTAGAAGCCATTAATACACTCCAATTAGATGAAGACCTCCGAATTCGGTTGGTGACTAATGCGCGAAAAAAAGTTGAAAACTTTGATTGGAACGCTATAAAGTTGAAATGGAACGCTCTTTTTTTGTCCGAATAACCTGTAATAATTCATGAGACTTATTATATTTACGGCATAGTTTTTTAAATAATGTTTAAAAATAAAGGTATCCATTTTGAAGTTTCAGAACGTAAAATTCTCCTTAGAATTTTGGATTTGGTTATCGTATTCTTAGGGGTTTATGCCTTAAGCCTTTGTTTTGATTTCGAATATTTAAAAGTTAGTGCGGATAACAGCATCGCTATAGTATTATTAGGTGTTTACATTTCTGTTTTCGGTACTATTTTTGAACTTTACGATTTGCAGAAAGCAAGTCGATTAGACACCACTTTTAAAAACATTGTAATTACGATTTCTACCGTGGTCTTGTTTTATTTGTTAACACCGGTTTTATCACCTTTTCTTCCAGATGAACGTTTGCAAATTGTATATTTTTATTTCACGTTAATAATTTCGATTCTTTTATGGCGCTTAATTTATATTAATTTAATTGAGTCACCTCGCTTTTATAAACGTGTGCTATTGGTGGGTGAAGTATCTAAGATAGAAGGTTTGATTAAAGCATTAGATACTACAGATCCGAATTATAAAATTGTTGGTTTTATAAATAGTGAAATTCCGTCCTCAGAATCCGTAAGATTTAAAGGGGTGAAAGAATTTGAATCTAAGAATATTTTACAGATTATAGATAAGGAAGGCGTTTCAGAAATTTTAATTGCAAGTTTTAATCCCGAAGCCATCACAGACGATGTTTATCACCATTTAATGTTGTTGCTAGAACGTGGATTTAAGTTACGGGATTATACACAAGTGTATGAAGAATTGCTTCAAAAAGTACCCATTCAATTTATAGGTAAGGATTTTTACAAATATTTCCCGTTCAGTCGGAGTAATGAAAATCAACTGTACATATTTTTTCATCGTACTTTCGATATTTTGTTTTCGATCATTGGTTTACTATTAGGCGCTTTGCTTTTACCATTTATTTTAGTCGGAAATGTAATAGGAAATAAAGGACCATTATTTTATTTTCAAGAACGCGTGGGGAAAAACAGTGAAAAATTTAATATAATTAAGTTGAGAACTATGGTTATTAACGCTGAAGAACACGGTGTTACATGGGCCAAAAAGAATGATACTAGAATAACAGCGTTTGGTAAATTTTTAAGACGATCGCGGTTGGATGAAATCCCACAATTTTATAATGTCTTAAAAGGCGATATGAGTATTATCGGTCCACGTCCAGAGCGCCCATTCTTTGTCGATGAATTATCGCGTGTCATTCCTTTTTATCAAACACGACATATCATAAAACCAGGTTTAACTGGTTGGGCGCAGGTAAGTACAAGATACGGTTCATCCGTTGACGATAGCCTTACCAAACTGCAATACGATCTCTATTATATTAAACACCGAAGCGTATTTTTAGATTTTAGTATTATCATTAAGACTTTAAGCACTATTCTTTATTATAGAGGACAGTAGATAGGAATTAAGAATTAAGAATTAGGACGTATGACGTGGGACGCTTAAAGTTTTAAATATGACTCACGTCGTTGGAGGGATAAGCTTAGCGTTTAAAATCGCTCGAAACGACGTCACTTCACACTTTACCGATTATAGATTACTGCATAGAGGCTTTTCCACGGATATCGTTACACCATTTTAGTAAATAAATATAACGCATCAATAGCGCTATGAGTAATGGAATTAAACCAATAGCAAATACCTGAACCCCAATTAACCAATGTAAGGTCATAAGACAGAGCATAATTATTAAGAATTTCAAGTAGCTTTTAAACCAATGTTTTATTTTTGGTTTTGTTAATTGTACTATAACCAAAATATTAAGCGGAAATGCCCATAGTAGGTTGTAGTTGTGAGCTGTGGCAGAATGGTCTGTTGCAAACCATAAAAAAAGCACTAGACCACCAATAAGTCCAGTGACGGAAAAAATTACCAAATCTAACCATTTAGTGCGTCGATGGTTTTTATAATCTTTATAGGTTAAATATAAAATAGCAAGGGCTAATAATCCCATAACCATCAAAGGACTAAACAGAAAATTTAAAGTCGTCCGTTTCTCCTTTCTTTCAAAAAGCGTCGAAGCGTTCTTAACCAAACGCTCAGTACCATTAATTGTGGCGTCCTTAAACATGGTATGAATATAGTGGGGCAAAAACATATGTTCTCGAAGCGACGCTTTTCTGTCTATAACACTCCCTAGCGCGATATCTATACCAAAACTGCCCCACGTATTTAAACCAACATGATCGTGAATTAACGATCTAAAGGTTTTCAACTCAAACCGTTCGGGCGGCTGAAATTCAATTTTTCGATTGGCGGTATTAATAGTGACATCTCTTATTTTGGTCGCGCAATTATCATAAAAAAAATCGTATAAATAGCGTCTGTTTTCTGGTTTATAATTGTTTTCTAAAACGTTGAATAATTCTTGTTTTTCTTGAATTGTAAGATTTAATATTTGTTCTTTTATCGTACGATTATTTTGGGAGTAATGGTAAAAAATATCTGAAAATTGATGTCTACTAATAAGGTAGTTTAGTTTTCCTTGCGCAAATTTTAAGTAAAAATTAGGAGCATCAAAATCGTATTCGCCATAACCATAGACGACATCTATTCCTAACTTGTTATCTTTTATTCTGAAACCATTATGTCCGAAGGCATCATTTAATGATTCTCCTGGGCCTATAGTTAGTACCGATATTTTTGCATCGTCCGACAGTTGGAATTGCTGTGCAAATGTTGAGGCCACCGTAATTAATAAAATAAATGAGAGTAACTTTAATTTCATAAAAAGATCTATCTAAAGACACTAAAGTCTATTTTTAAAGAAAACACATTGGAATACAGCGCTGCACTTTGGTCTCCAATATCCGTGAACGCATAATCAATATAAATCCCTTTGTATTTAAAACCCACACCGAAGTTCGGTTGAAACGTAACTTGTTCTGAATTATCAATTTGGATCTCATTCTGAAAATTACCAACACCTCCTCTTAAAAACACCAAATCCGTATAGCCAAATTCAAAACCCAACGCCGGATTAATGCTGGCGAAAGATGTAGAAATAATATCATTATTTTCTGCAAAACGCATATTTAAATTTACAGCCGCTAGTAAAGAATAATCGTAGTGAAAAATCCATTTTTTAGACATGCCAAGTTGCAGTTTTGGTATGGTGATTTCTGTAGTTTCTGGTAGTTCTTGGTTTTCGCCGTCAACCGCTCCACTAATCTGTTCAAATTTATCTTCGTCAATAGACCAGGCATTGTAAGTCGTAGAAATGTCTCTTGCCATTAAACCAAACTTCCAGTCGTTTTTACTTTCAAATTGAATACCGGCATCTAATCCAAAACCCCATGACGAGGCAAAATCGCCTATAATTCGACGAATTATTTTAGCATTAACTCCAAAATTTAATCCATCTAACGGTAATTTTTTCGCGTAAGAAAAGGTTAGTCCGTAATCTGCGGTTGAAAACGTACTTATTCTATCGTAATTAATATTTCCTTGGTCATCTATTAGTTGCGTAGTGTCTAGAATATCATCGACACCAAATCTTATTAAAGAAATGCCTAATGCACTTTCCGTATCTAAAGGCATCGCATAAGCTATGTAGTTATAATTGGCAATATTAGCAAAATAGCTAGAATGCATTAAGGAGAGTTGATTATCTTCCAGGTGTACCAAGCCTGCTGGATTCCAATACCCAGAATTGACGTCGGCAGTTTGAGATACCACCGCATTACTCATACCCAATGCAGCCGCATCAACACCGATATTCATAAATTCGTTAGAATATTTTCGTGTCGTCTGAGCCGTACCGATAAGCGTAGTAAGTGTTAAGAGAATTACATAGTAATTTTTCAACAGCAAAATTTTTTTACAAAGATGCACATTATTTTTCTATCTATTTAACTCTATATCTGTCTTAATATTGTTTTCTTTTAGTGCAATTTTAAAAAATATAAGAATAGACGCAATTACTTTTATATTTTTACAAAAACTAATTTTATGAGTTTGAAACGACACGTTCCGAATATAGTAACCCTCCTAAATTTATTTTCGGGGTGTATTGCTTTAATATTTGCGGTGTATGGCAACTTTGTAGCCGCCGCTTTATTTGTGTTTTTAGGCATATTTTTCGATTTTTTTGATGGACTGTTAGCACGAAAATTGAACGTACAAAGCCCATTAGGTATTCAATTAGATTCCCTTGCGGATTTAGTCACTAGTGGAGTAGTGCCTGGTGTGATAATGTTTAAACTTATTTCGTTAGCAACAGACGCACCAGATTTTAGTATATATTCAGATAGCTGGAACTCCTCATTTCACTGGAAAGGCTTTAAAATGTCTCTATTGCCTTTAATAGGTTTATTTATAGCTTTGGCTTCGGCGTATCGCTTGGCAAAATTTAATTTAGATGAAGATCAGCAAAGTTATTTTAAGGGGCTGCCAGTTCCTGCTAATACTTTAGTCATATTATCATTACCGATGATTTTAGAATACCAGAATAATGATATTATTAATGACATTATTATAAATCAATGGTTCTTAATTGGTTTAACACTTTTAAGTTGCTATTTATTGAATTCGAATATTAAATTATTTGCTTTGAAATTCAAAAATTGGGGTTTTAAGGATAATGCCGTGAGGTATATTTTTCTAATCTTAAGTGTAGTATTGATAGTGGTACTTCACTTTGCCGCTATACCACTTATTATAGCGTTGTATATTATAATGTCATTATTAACCAGGTCTAAAATAGCGTAGTTCATTAAGATTCGCTTCATTCCAAAAACACTTATAATTTATGGCTTCAGGATTTTTTGCATTACTAGATGATATTGCGGTTTTAATGGATGATATCGCTGCGATGACCAAAATTACCACCAAAAAAACGGCAGGAATTTTAGGGGACGATTTGGCCGTTAATGCAGAAAAAGCCTCTGGATTTGTATCGTCTAGAGAGATCCCTGTGTTATGGGCCATTACCAAAGGTTCCTTTTTAAACAAGTTAATTATACTACCACTAGCCTTTTTGATGAGTGCTTTTATACCTTGGGCCGTGATTGTGGTATTGGTGCTTGGTGGTTTTTACTTGGCGTATGAAGGAGCTGAAAAGATCTACGAATTTTTTGTGCCACACCCTAAAAACGTTAAAGTTGATCTTAAGAAGGATTATACTGATAACGAGCTTTTAGATATGGAGAAAGCGAAGATAAAATCTGCTATTGTCACCGATTTTATCTTGTCTGTAGAAATTGTAATTATTGCTTTAGGCACCGTTTCCAACGAACCGTTAACGACACAAATAATAGTCGTTTCTATAGTCGCATTAATCGCTACTGTCGGCGTTTATGGCATTGTAGCTTTAATTGTTAGGATGGATGATTTGGGCTTAAAACTAATTGGTAAAAGTAATGGTAAAAGTGGAGTCTTATTTTCTATAGGCACCTTTTTGGTGTGGGCATTACCTAAGATTATAAAAAGTTTATCCATCATAGGGACGATTGCTTTAATATTAGTGGCTGGCGGCATATTTGTACATAATATCGCATTCTTGCATCACTTTTTAGAACAACTACCCTCAATTATAAGAGATTTTATTGTAGGCTTATTGGCAGGTGGCGTTTGTTTATTGGTTGTTAATGGTGTAAAATCATTTCTTCCAAAGAAAAGTAAACAGCATTAAAATTTGCTTTGATATATCAATGATGACTATTGGGGTAACCGCCCGAAGACAGGCACATAATTACATTAATGTTTAGTACCACGCTTTTATAGCATTGCTAATAAGAGGAAACGTTTATGAGACTTAATCCGTTAAAACTCCAACTTCTTTTTACGCAGTTCAAAATTTTGACCTAGATACACCTTTCTCACCATTTCATCGCTAGCCAATTCTTCTGGTTTACCAGCCTTGAGAATTTTGCCTTCAAACATTAAGTACGTTCTATCCGTAATAGCTAAGGTTTCTTGAACATTATGGTCGGTAATTAAAATGCCAATATTCTTTTTGGTCAATTTGGCCACAATACGTTGAATATCCTCGACAGCAACAGGATCGACACCAGCAAAGGGTTCATCTAGAAGTATAAAATTAGGGTCAGTAGCCAAGGCTCGTGCAATTTCGGTTCGTCGTCTTTCTCCGCCAGAAAGTAAATCTCCTCTGTTGGTTCTAATATGGCCTAAGCCAAATTCTTCAATCAACGATTCCATTTTAGCATTCTGTTCCTTTTTACTGAGTTTAGTAAGTTGTAGAACACTAAGAATATTATCTTCGACACTTAACTTTCTAAACACGGACGCTTCTTGAGCTAAATACCCAATACCATTTTGCGCACGCTTGTACATCGGGAATTTGGTAATGTTGGTATTATCTAAAAAGATGTTGCCGCCATTAGGTTTAATAATCCCAACAATCATATAAAAAGAGGTGGTCTTACCAGCACCATTAGGGCCCAACAAACCAACAATCTCACCTTGATTAACTTCTAATGAGACATCTTTAACCACTTTTCGTCCGCTGTAGGACTTCATTAAATGTTCTGCTCTTAACTTCATAGACTTAAAAAGAATGCTAAATTTAATAAAATCATATAGATTCTATTCGCTTTGCTATTCATTTGTTAAAAGTTTAACCTTTTAACAATCACGATTGCATAAGTAGAATTTTTACAAGGCGTTTCCAATTTAAACCCAAAGGGAACGCCTTGAAAAAACATTATACGTTTACTTTGCTGTGCTGATTTTCTAAAGCTTCCCAATATTCGTGAGCACGTCGCAAATGCGGAATTACTATGGTACCACCGACTAAGGTAGCGATCCCAAGGGCTTCACTTATTTCAGCTTTTGTTAAACCTTCTTTGTGGGAAGATTCTAAGTGGTATTTCACACAATCATCACATCTCAAAACCGTAGATGCCACCAAGCCTAAAAGCTCTTTGGTCTTTTTATCTAAAGCTCCTTCTTGAAAGGCATTGGTGTCAAGGTTAAAAATGCGTTTTACAATTTTGTTGTTATCAGCTAATATTTTATCATTCATTTTAGCACGATAAATATTGAATTCTTCTATAATATCAGACATACGTTAGGACTTAACTTTATTTTTTTTATTTTCTTTTGCTGTTTTTCTGGCTTGATTTCTAACCACAATGGCAGAAATATAAATACTTACTTGGTACAAAATTAATATAGGTATGGCCACAATAACCTGACTAGCAATATCTGGCGGTGTAATTACAGCCGATAGCACCAATACAATTACTAATGCGAACTTTCTATATTTCTTTAAAAACTGAGGGGTTACTAAACCCACTTTAGTTAAAAAGTATACGATTATGGGTAACTCAAATACAAATCCGGCCGCGATAGCTGAAGAGCGGACAATGGCAATGACCGAACTAATATCAAATTCGTTAGAAATCTGGTCACTAATTTGATAGTTTGCTAAGAAATTAATGGATAATGGGGTAACGATGTAATAACCAAAAAGCACTCCAGTAAAAAATAATAAAGAAGCAATAACTATAAAGCCTCGAGAATTCTTACGTTCGCTCGATTTTAATCCAGGGCTTATAAAGCTCCATAATTGATAAAGAACATAGGGAAAAGAAATTATAAATCCAGCATAGATAGACGTCCAAATGTGTGCAGAAAACTGGCCAGCAACGGTCCTATTTTGAATTATAAAAGGGAATTCCTCTGCGCAAAATGTGGTGTCCGTCATGCCCAAAAATTGCGACACTTTACACAAACCTTCATAGGTAGGGAAATTCATGTGCGTAGGCCCAAAGATTATGACATCAAAGATAAATTTCTTAAAAATAAAGGCAATTATTGCCGCGACTCCAATGCTTAAAGTAGCTCTAACTAAATGCCATCTTAAATCTTCGAGATGGTCTAAAAAAGACATCTCATCCACTTGTTTTTTTGCCATTATATAATACCTTCTTTAATTAAATCGTGAAGGTGAACTACTCCAGAATATTTGCCATTATGCTCTACTAATAATTGAGAAATACCATGAGTTTCCATTACTTCCTTTGCATCTACAGCCATCGCATCTTCCGAAATCCTTCTCGGATTGTTGCTCATGATATCTTTGGCTTTTAACCCAGAAATGTCATCACTTTTACTGAGCATTCGCCTTAAATCACCGTCGGTAATAATACCGATAATTTGATCGTTCTCAACCACCGCTGTAACACCAAGCCTCTTTTCGGTGATTTCTACTATCACTTCTTTTAGCGCCGCTTCTAAGCCCACTTGCGGTTTTTGATTTTGCGATGATAAATCGTTAACGCGCAAGTATAAGCGTTTGCCCAATGCACCACCAGGATGGTATTTTGCAAAATCTTTGCTTGAAAATCCACGTAGTTCTAATAAGCAAATGGCTAAAGCATCTCCCATAACTAACTGAGCTGTGGTACTTGTTGTCGGAGCTAAGTTATTGGGGCAAGCTTCTTGTTCGACATAAGCATTTAAAATAAAATCAGCTTGAAGCCCTAAAAACGAATCTTTATGACCGGTAATCGCAATCATTTTATTTTTTGCATTCTTAATAAGTGGTACTAAAACTTTTATTTCGGGGGTGTTTCCACTTTTAGAAATACAAATCACCACATCGTCTTCTAAAATTAATCCGAGGTCTCCATGTATAGCATCTGCCGCATGCATAAAAACAGCTGGTGTACCAGTAGAATTCAACGTCGCAACGATTTTGTTAGCGATGATTGCACTTTTACCAATTCCTGTAATAATTACACGACCTTGCGACTGATATATCAATTCTACAGCATCGGCAAAATCTTCCGTTAGTAAATTCGATAAATTATTTATAGCTTTACTTTCTAATTTTATCGTTGCTCTTGCTGTTTTTAAGATGGTTTCTTTAGTGTTCAAAACTTATTATTTATTGAGTTTTTTAAGTATAAAGAATTTATTATCTTTAAACTTGTTGCAAATGTATATAAAATACCAATAGGGATTAATGAGTATTGCAGAAATTGACTTACACTCCGCATTAAAAAAGTACTTTGGATTTTCGGGATTCAAAGGCCTACAAGAAGAAGTAATTAAAAACGTCGTAGCTGGTAATAACACTTTTGTTATTATGCCCACTGGTGGTGGAAAATCATTATGTTACCAATTGCCAGCATTAATTAAAGAAGGTACTGCTATTGTAGTATCTCCATTAATTGCACTCATGAAAAATCAGGTGGATGCTATTAGAGCTGTATCTGAAAATGAAGGTGTGGCGCATGTTTTAAATTCTTCGCTAAATAAAACAGAAGTAAAACGTGTAAAAGATGATATTACCAATGGTATTACTAAATTACTTTATGTAGCCCCAGAATCTTTGACAAAAGAGGAGTATGTAGACTTTTTAAGGACGGTTAAAATTTCTTTTATGGCCGTAGATGAAGCACATTGTATTAGTGAATGGGGGCACGATTTTAGACCTGAATACAGAAATCTTAAAACTATTATTAAACGAATTGGAGACAATATTCCAATCGTTGGACTTACGGCCACGGCTACAGAAAAAGTACAGGAAGATATTTTAAAGAGTTTGGGCATGCCAAATGCGGTGACTTTTAAAGCTTCCTTTAATAGACCAAACCTTTATTATGAAGTACGACCAAAAACAAAAAATGTCGACTCTGACATTATCCGTTTTGTAAAACAGAATGAAGGAAAATCTGGAATTATCTATTGTTTAAGTCGAAAACGTGTAGAAGAATTATCACAAGTATTACAGGTTAATGGTATAAAAGCAGTCCCGTATCATGCTGGTTTGGATGCTAAAACGCGTGTAAAACATCAAGATATGTTCTTAATGGAAGATACGGATGTTGTGGTGGCCACCATAGCCTTTGGTATGGGAATTGATAAACCCGATGTGCGTTTTGTAATTCATCATGATATTCCTAAAAGTATAGAAAGTTATTATCAAGAGACTGGTCGGGCAGGTCGAGATGGTGGCGAAGGGCATTGTTTGGCTTATTACGCCTATAAGGATATCGAGAAACTTGAAAAATTTATGGCAGGAAAACCTGTCGCGGAGCAAGAAATAGGACATGCGTTGTTACAAGAGGTCGTTGCTTTTTCTGAGACTTCTGTGTCTAGACGTAAATTTATACTGCATTATTTCGGTGAAGAATTTGATAATGCAACCGGAGAAGGAGGCGATATGGATGATAATGTGCGCCACCCTAAGAAGCAAGTTGAAGCACAAGACGATGTTCAAACACTATTAGATACCGTTCAAAAAACCAATGAAAAATATAAGGCCAAAGATTTAGTTCAAGTTCTTGTCGGAAAATCGAATGCCCTTATTTCTTCACATAAAACGGATTTACAAGAGCATTTTGGTGTTGGGAAAAATAAAGACCCAAGATATTGGATGGCTTTAATTCGGCAAGTTATAGTTGCGCGCTATTTAAAGAAGGATATCGAAACTTACGGAGTTTTAAGGCTGAGTAAAAGCGGTTTGGATTTTATTACTAATCCAGAATCCTTTAAAATGGCCGAAGACCATGTGTTTGACGAGACTACGAACGACGGCATCATTACTAATGCTAAAGCAGGTGGAGCTGTTGCCGATGAGAAATTAATGAAAATGCTAAAGGATTTGCGGAAGCGCAATGCCAAACGATTAGGAGTGCCCCCATTTGTTATTTTTCAAGATCCTTCCTTAGAAGATATGGCTCTTAAGTATCCTATTACTATAGAAGAATTAACTAATGTGCATGGAGTAGGGGAAAGTAAGGCCAAAAAATACGGTAAAGATTTTGTGGGCTTAATAGCCAATTATGTTGAGGATAATGATATCATGCGGCCAGATGATATGGTGGTGAAATCAACAGGAATGAACTCAGCCATTAAATTGTACATCATTCAAAACGTTGATAGAAAATTACCATTAAGTGATATTGCTTCGTCGAAAGGTATGGAAATGAAGGCTTTTATTAAGGAAATGGAATCTATCGTCTTTTCAGGAACCAAGTTGAATATTAATTATTGGATTGATGAAATTTTAGATGAAGATCAACAAGAAGAAATTCATGATTATTTTATGGAATCCGAAAGCGATAAAATAGACGATGCTATAGAAGAATTCGATGGAGATTATGATGATGAAGAATTACGCCTGTATCGTATAAAATTTATGAGTGAAGTGGCAAATTAATAGTTGGTTTTAGTAGGTAGTAGGCGTTAGTTCGATCGGAAAAAGCTTTTAGAAGTTGGTCGTAGCAAGTAAGCATTGTTTAATAAAGCTATCTATCATAATAGTCATTGGTGTTGATTGGTGATAATCACTTAAACACTAATGCGCACCCATGTATATCTACTGTAAACGCATTAACTTTAATGATCTATTCCTCTTCGTCCGAAACTATGAACTTGGTAAATAAAATATGATGCTTCTTTACGTTCAATTGAACACTACGCGGTTGTGCAGTTTCTAATAGTTTAATGTCATTTTCTTCGATTTGAAAATCAATTTTTGTGACCTGTCTACCTTTAATGTCAGAACTCTCAGACTCAAATTCTGGCATATCTGAATTAAGTTCTAATTCAAAATTATCACTTTTAAAGACGAGTACGGCACCGTTTTTTGACTTCACATTTAGTTGCCCTACTACAACCGTTTGAAAGAAGTAATACCCTCCTAACTCGTTTAAACCAGCATAAAGCACATTATTTTCAGAAATTCCATAAGGCCTGTTATCTACATCTTTTACAATAGCTTCAATGGTGTCTCCAGATTTCGATTTAGTTTCAGAAGTTGTAGTGCCAAAGAGTTTAGATAAAAAAGCCATAATATTTTAATTTCAACAAAACTAACTTTAAAATTCTAATTCTCAAATTTACAGGTATAAACTTAAGGTGTTGCGCTTCAAACTTTCAACTCAGTTTCCTATCTTTGCACTCTCAAATAAAAAAGAACGAAATGCAAGACGGATTATACGCAAAATTTCACACATCAAAAGGTGAGATATTAGTGAATTTAGAGTTTGAAAAAACTCCGGGAACAGTAGGAAATTTTGTGGCTTTGGCAGAAGGTAATTTAGAAAATTCTGTAAAACCACAAGGTACACCCTACTATGATGGTTTAAAATTCCATAGAGTAATTCCAGATTTTATGATTCAGGGAGGGTGTCCTCAAGGTACTGGAACAGGAAATCCTGGATATAAATTTGATGATGAATTTCATCCAGAATTAAAACATTCTGGCCCTGGTGTCTTAGCTATGGCAAACTCAGGTCCTGGTACTAATGGAAGTCAGTTTTATATTACACATGTGGCCACAGATTGGTTGGACGGTAAGCATACAGTCTTTGGCAATGTGGTTGAAGGACAAGACGTTGTGGATGCCATATCGCAAGGTGATATCATTGAACGTTTAGAAATTGTACGACAAGGAGATGCAGCTAAAAACTTTAACGCTGTGGAAGCTTTTAGAACTTTCGAAGGATCTCGTGAAAAACGTATTGCTGAGGAGCGTGACGCTGCCAGAGCAGAATTAGATAAATTAGCTGAAGGTTTTGAAGAAACTGAATCTGGTTTACGTTATAAAATTATTCAAAAAGGAGACGGCACTAAAGCTGAAAAAGGCAATACGGTTTCTGTACATTATAAAGGACAATTGGCTGATGGTACCGTTTTCGATTCGTCTTACAAGAGAAACTCTCCGTTAGATTTTCAAGTGGGCGTAGGTCAAGTGATTCCTGGTTGGGATGAAGGTATTTGTTTACTGAACGTCGGTGATAAAGCTCGTTTGGTAATTCCTAGTGATTTGGCTTATGGTGCTGCAGGAGCAGGCGGAGTAATTCCACCAAATGCCACCTTAATATTTGATGTTGAATTAATGGGCGTTAGCTAATTAGTTAGCCATACGTAACAAAACTTTAATAAAATCGTCTCACTTATAGTGGGACTTTTTTTGTTCTAAACCAAACCAATTCAAGTTATGAAACTAAAGATACTTCTTTTCACATGCACTATTTTTTTTATTTTCAATTGTTCTAACAACATCGATTATTCAGAAGCATTTATAAAAGAAACTTCAGGAATCTACTTATATAATCCAGATGATATAATTGAAGTGACCTATGAGAATAATACGCTCTTTCTTAATTGGAGAGGAGGAAAAATAAAACCTGTGGCTTTAGATCAAAACGAATTTTTTGTACCTGATATGTATCAGAAATTTCGATTTGTTCAACATTCAGAAACTAAAAAGTGGTATTTGTCCATAATTCCTGAAGATGATGAGGGAGCCATAACTTACGATTATCAAAAGGTTCCTAGCGATTACAAAACACCCAGCACACATTTTAAAGAAGGCCATTATGAAAAAGCACTTGAAGGCTATTTAAAAATAAAGGAGCAAGACTCTACCAGTAGTTTTATAAATGAATGGGATTTTAATAATATGGGCTATGAGCACCTCGGAAATCACGACTACGAAAAAGCCATTGAAATTTTAAAAATAAATGCGACTTTGCATCCTAATAGTGCTAACGTTTACGATAGTCTGGCGGAGGCTTACTTACATAACGGAGATAGCATGGAAGCCTATATCCACTATAAAAAAACTTTAGAAATTTCGCCTAAAAACAAAAGCGCTCAACAATTTGTAACCAAAAATAAAATTAAATATGAAAATTAGTTGTCTTTTTGGTCAGGTCATGGTGTTTCGTTGAAAAAATGTTTTAATTTTTGGGATCTTACTTTATTTTTGAATGCACATTCTATATTATCCTAAATGGTAAGCATTAAACAAACATGTTGGTATAATGAAGTTCTCACCGAGTTAAACTATAAATTCGGGAATGTTTTTATTTTTGGTGGTTTTGTGATATCTGAAATTAATGAAGGGGTATGCTTTTCTTGGGAAAATCATGGAAAACTTATAGTTGATGATGTGATTAAGGTGACTAAGAATGAAAGTAGCGATTTGATTTATATATCTCACAAGATTAATTCTTACTCCGTAGACCCTTGGGGCTGGCTCGGATTTTTTAGAAGTAACTTTAATCTAAACGGGTACGGTGTTATTGGTTATACGAGTCATAGCTTTGTAAATACAGTTATAGAAAGCTTATTTTTTAAACATAAAATTAATCGGTTCAGTAACCTTGAGACTGCTATAAACTGGGCAAAAGAACATAATTGTAAAATTAAAACATAACAAAAAGCACCTCTATAAGGTGCTTTCTTAAATTATTATTTATGATCGGTAATTATGCAGTCTGCATTTCATGTTTACCTTCATAAATCTCTTCAACTAATTTTGAAGTAAATGCTGGTAAATCCTTTGGATTTCTACTTGTTACCAAGCCTTCGTCAACAACGACTTCGCTATCTTCCCATTTCGCCCCTGCATTAATCATATCTCTTTTAATTGATGCATACGAGGTTATTTTTCTGTCTTTTAAGACATCAGCTTCTGCTAATAACCATGGAGCATGGCATATAGCAGCTACTGGTTTATGATTCTTAAAAAAAGATTTTATAAAACTTATTGCATCCTTATTTTGTCTTAGGGTATCTGGATTCATTACTCCGCCAGGTAATACCAAAGCGTTATAATCTGATTCGGAAACCTCGCTCAATGTTTTATCTACATTGTATTCGTTACTCCAGTTACCGTCTTTCCAAGCTTTAATTTTTCCAGATTCTTCTGAAATTATATGAACATCGGCCCCAGCTTCTTTTAAAGCATTTAAAGGTTCTTTTAATTCACTTTCTTCAAATCCATTTGTTGCTAATATTGCGACTTTCTTTTTATTTAAATTTTCCATTTGTGATATTATATTTTTGATTATTAGTAATTTAATTCACTACTAAGATAAAAGAAATGGAAGGCTAGGACGAATTAGAAGCGTCACTTAACTTCGATTTAATAGTTAATGTTAAGGAAGATTCCTTTAATGTTAAAAGGGGAAATTTACGTTAAAATATTTAACGTAATCCCATCATTATTGCGTTAAAGAATAACGTGAATGCATTCACCTACACATTTATTTTTTAATATTTAAAATGTATCGAAATCTTATATACGATGGATTATTAAAAAATTGTAATCGTAATTAATTTATTCACTATTAATAAAATGTGGATTAATAGAAAGCCATAACATTCAGATAAGTACGAAGCGTTATTGAAAAAAGACCTTAATATTTGTAAGAAATTTATATTAAAACGCGGTTTTTAACAGTCTGTACAGTCCATTTTATTTAATTTTATCGAAATTAAAAAAACACAATTTATGAAACATTTTTTACTCAATTTATTTACTGTTTTTGGTTTTGTCGGGTTACTGTCCGCACAATATACCACACCAGATACTGGTATGACCTACAGTTTAGATGATCTAGTTGCGGAAAGTCCGGCTACTATTTCAGTATCGGGAAGCACCTATTCTCTAACTAGCGACCTCACCATCTCAGCAACGGATACATTTTTAATTGCTACAGACGCCACTTTAGAAATTGGTGCAGATGTGAGAATTACGATTTTCGGAACGTTCAATGTTAGTGCTGACAATGCTGTTTTTACAGCTATTGATCCGGCGGCACCTTACGATGGTTTTCGTTTCGAAGAGTTTTCTGAGATAAATATTCAAAATGCAACGATAGAGTACGGGGGTGGCTTACGTGTATTAACGGAAACGTTTACTATTAATAGTTGTTTGATTACAAATAATGTATCGGGTGTTTCTTCTGGTGGAACCATTGGACTTTCTAGAGGGACGCCTCAAATAACAAATAATATGATAACGTTCAACGAGACACCAGCTATTAATTCTGGAGCAAATTTATCCGTTTCCCCTTATATTTATAATAATTATATAGAAGGTAACAATCAAGCAAATTCAAATAGACCTCAAATAAATATGGGGCCGTCTTTACCAGACACGCCAATACAAATTGTTGAAAATACTATAAAAGGTGATCGTAATCTAGATAGAGCAGGCGGAATTTCAGTTTCCAATTTATTTGGTTCAGGAGTTGTTAACGCGATTATTGATAACAACACTATAGTCGATAACCGTTACGGACTTACAATTGCTGGTAGTAACTCATTTGCTTATATAAGAAATAATGTCATTGACAATAATAACACGGAGACCGTTCCTTTTAATGGTGGAAGTGGTATTTCATTAAATTCAACTACCGCTACAATGGAAGTTATTGCTAGTGGCAATGCCATTCGTGGTAATTTATGGGGCATTACAGTTATTGGACAAGCCTCTATAAACTTAGGTGATAACATAAGTAATGTAGGGCAGAACGTGTTTTCAAACAATGGGAATGGTGGTGCTATTTATGCGCTTTTTAATAATACGCCTAATCCAATCATGGCAATGCATAATTGTTGGGATTCAGAAAATGTACCAAATACACTGGCAGATGCTGAAGCGGTAATTTCGCATGAAAATGATGATGCGTCTTTAGGCTTAGTCACCTTCGATCCTGTAGATTGTGCATTTCTAAGTGTGGATGATTTGGATATTAAGGATATCGCTATTTATCCTAATCCAAGTCATGGTCAACTGAATGTGGATAACAATAAGTCGTTTAACCGATTGAATATATATAGTGTTGATGGGAAATTGATTACTGAAAAAACACTTCGGATAGGTGCTAATGGCTTAGACCTTAATTTAAATCCTGGTATATATTTGCTAGAATTAAAAGGTGAGAATGCTAGAGTAATTAAAAAGCTGGTGATAAGATAGTATTCTTAGATCTTAAAATATTAAAGAGAAGCCGTCCGAAAAGAAATTTTTGGATGGCTTTTTTGGTTTCTAACAACAATTTTTATCTCTAAAGTAATGAATGGAAATTTATAATTTACTAATGAAATCCACTAACTTAATACGCTTAATTACCTCAAAAAGCAGAAACATGCAAGCGATAAGTTTCAACAATAGACTAGGATTAATTGTTCAATATATGATGCTTATTTTTTGTATAAATCCTGTCAAGGTTGAGGAATTGTTTGAAGTCGTATCGTTTAACTATAGAATAGCCTATTAATTAGGCATTCTCATAGTATTCAACCGAGCCATTTTCTAATATTCTACGTACCTGTCCCCAAAATGTTAGTAAAGAATTCGACGCTTTATCTGTAAGTTTCGAAAGCATTAATAAATTATTTACAAATTGTATAACATAGGAATCATTGGGGCGGTGATATGCCATATTCCAACCCGTAAAATATCGACTGCTAATTTGGTTTTCATAGAGTAAGGTTATATTGTGATGTCTGCGGTCGCTTTTGATTTTCTCAAATACTTCACAAACGTGTTCTTTCTCTCCTTCTAAAATTTGAACAAAACTATTATTGTGATATATGAGACATCCAGAAATTCCCCTTTTTTTATTCGTTGCTGTTGCCTCTTCTAGAATATTTTCCAAATCTTCAATGGTAAGACCGGGTGTTGATTGAGAATGGTAATTCAGTTGGTACATGTATTCTATATTTATAAAACGCCCCAATTAGCTGTAAATAAATAATGAGCTAAAGGAAGTAGTGTACTAAATTTGAGATACCAGAGGAATCACGTCACTACTATAATCGTATTAAGAAAACAAATCTACACTATTTGAAGTAATTATGATTTTTATTTTAGAAAGTTATTAAGATTTCGCGCTTAACACTAAACCTAATTGCTTTCCAAACACAGCAGAAATTCCGCTAGCTAATCCACCAACAAGTCCTGTAAGTATAATTAATATAAAAGGATTGCCACCTAATGGTAATAGCACGGCTATACGTTGCGCCAAGGTATAATCATTACCATTACTTAATATAAAACTATACACAGACCAAAAGAGTAGAATCGCTAAAAACGGCACAAAGAATACTGCAGCTTTTTTAAGTGGTATAAATAGCGCTGTTGCAAAGGCCGCAACCATTACTGACCACCACGGTAAAAATAAAGAACAGAGAAATGCTAGTATAATAGTAAGTATAAAATTGATAATATTCTTGCTCATTACTTAGTCGGTATTAAGGTTTGTGTGCCGATAATAGCATCAGTTGCTTTATCACTTTGTAAAAAATTTAGCTTATGGTATTTGCCAGCAGCCCAATCGTCTATAAAATTATCGTAATATTTACTGCCAGGATTTCCAGATTGTCCCCCTGGATAAATGCCTAAAGCGGTCGGTGGTGAGGTCATTTCTACAATCATTCTCCAAGAAGGACCCCAATTTTCTGATGTAGCATTTACAATGTTTTTGCCACCTCCAATCGGAATATCGAATCGAGAGAAAGCAGGTAGAGCTTGTAATAAATGGCCCACGAATGTGCCTTTGTAATCCACCCAATTGAGATCTCCATTATCTGCTTTCCAGGTGTTGAGATTTTTAACGGCTTCACTAAAACTTAAATTGAATAGATCTTTCGCCGTTTCTTTTTCTGGTGTACTCAAAATATCCATGAAGGCGTTGTCGCCATTATTTTTCAATAAATAAATCGTTTGATACGTAAATGGTGGTGTGATCACTGTATCTTCAATATCGAACTCATCCCAAACCATATCGTAAAGCACATCGTACCATGCCTCCCAAATACTTGGGCCAATTTCTTCCATATCGTTATTGAATTGCCATTTTGATGCTATTTCATAAATTTCCTTTTCCTCTTTAGTGAAATTAGAAATATTCATTGTTTTAAGCATATACGGCATCAGTTCGGAAGCTTTAAGGTTATAATTATTATTGTGTAAATTCTTAAAATCTTGAATATTAAATTTTTCTTTTGAATCGAAAAAATCGTTAATCACACGGTTTCTATATGTTTCATATCCATCGTTAAATACGAAATAAGGATAGGCTTCATCAACCGGCGATTGGTTGGCAGAACTTACATATCCACGTGCAGGGTTTTTAGTATGCGCATTAAATTGCTGTGGTATAAAACCTTGCCAGTCATTTTCTGGTTGACTACCATCCATTATAAATTTACCTTGGCCTTCCCATTTGTTAGGTAATTTTCCCTGAATCCAAAGCGCAATATCACCTTCGGTTGAAGCAAATACAAAGTTTTGAGCAGGTGCCGTATAATTCTCTAATGCTTTTACGTAATCGTTATAATTTTTGCTTTTATTGAGATCTAAGAACGTCTTTTGGTTATTACCACCGATATGTCCAATCCACTTCATGGCATATCCCATTTTTTCATTATCAGAGTTAAAATTTTTGTCAAAAACCACCGGTCCATGATGTGTAAAGCGAATAGAATCTGTATAAGCTTCTTGTCCTTTAATATTAATTGTTTCTACCCTGTAGGTCACATCTTTCCAATCCTCATTGTATTTATATTTTGTGCTCTTATTATTAAACTCAATTTTATACCAGTCTATCACATCTCTTGTGGCGTTAGTTTCTCCCCAAGAAATATGTTGATTAAAACCAGAAATAACCCCTAAAGCGCCAGGGAGCGTTGCACCAAAAGCGTTATGATGTGGCGTGCTTAATTGCATAACAAACCAAATGGACGGTAAATTTAGACCTAAGTGTGGATCATTCGCCAAAATGGGGTTACCAGAATATGATTTTTCTCCAGAAACTGCCCAATTGTTACTTCCATAATTTGGATCGGGCTTTTCAATGGTTTCAGAAAGCGAATCTAAAACGGGTTCATTATTATTTGGTAGTGGAGTTTGTGGTACATCGATAAAACTCCAGTCTGTTTCTTTCGGAATTATGGGATCTGTGATATCGAAGAAATCCGGAAACAATAAATCAAAACGTTCTTTACCAAATAAACGCAAAGCATTGGTGTATTCTATATCCTCATCTCCACCCGCCAACATCTTAGTCATGTACATTAATAATAGGGCTGTTTTTTTAGGTGACCAAGCTTCTGGTTGGTAGTCTAATAATTTATATTCTACCGGAAGGTGATTAGGCTTTAATTGATTGATATAACTATTAACACCGTCAGAATAAGCTTGGACGAACGCCTTGGTTTGTTCATCTTCATTCATTTTTAAAATAGCTTGCTCAGCACCATACATCATACCTCGTCGGCGCTCTTGGCGATCATAGCTCAACGCATCTTCTCCAATAATTTCGGATAAGCGACCTGCTGCGGCATACGTTTGAAATTCCATTTGCCATAGTCTATGCTTAGCTGTTATATAACCTTGTGCTCGGTATAAGTCGCGTTCGTTTTGTGCAAATACGTGTGGAATTAATTGTGCATCATAATGAACCGTAACTTTATCTTTTAATTCAGATATAAAAATGTCTCCCGATATGGTTTCATCGGTTTCATTTTGCCAAACCCCAGAATAGGGGTTTAGAAATTTTCCTATAGGTGGAATGGCACCGAGTTTGGTATTTAATACAAAAAATACACCTATAGTTAATATGAAAGATAGGGTGAGTTTGAAATACTTCATGTAGTTGAATTATAGTCGGATTTAAAAATAGGGAATAATTTGATAGCGTTTCAAACGAATCGTACTAATCTTTAAAAGATAATTTTAAAAGTGTTTTATTATTTTAGAGAAATATTATCAATGAGTAGTTTAAAATTTTCTTCTTCTTTATTGCCGAATAAAAAAGCAATTTCTTCCATTTGGTTTCCATCAAAATTAGGAATATCTAATTTACGTCCTCTATAAGCGGCATACATTTCTGAAAAAGGGATCTCAATAGTTTGCCAATTTTCAGTCGTATTGAATTCATAGATATAAGAATGACGATTGTTTTGTTGATCCTTAACACGAAATTGATAAGGCTTTCCATCACCTTTTATTTTAATTACAAACTTTGAGTAATCAGCTGTTGTTTTGGTCTTGAAATTATAGCGTAAGGATGAAAATCCTCCATTATTTTTTAAGGATATTTTACCTATAAATTTACCGTGACCTTCCTCGTTGATTATAAAATCACCATTAGAACGCCCACCCATAACTACATCGTCTAAGATTTTCCAGTTTGATATATCGCTATCTTTTGTAAAATTAAAAATCGTCATAGTTTGTAGCATGAAAATTATAAATATGCTTTTAAATAGTGTCATGTTATAAAGGTAAGGAGCATCTCGGAAAG
This sequence comes from Winogradskyella bathintestinalis, assembly GCF_030407435.1. GTDB lineage: Bacteria > Bacteroidota > Bacteroidia > Flavobacteriales > Flavobacteriaceae > Winogradskyella > Winogradskyella bathintestinalis. The sequence continues at coordinate 375,569 of NZ_JASDDK010000002.1, read as the reverse complement.
TAAGAACTGATTTATCAAAATTTTATTATTTAAACGTTAGCGAAGTACGAGCTTCTTAACCACTTCTTTTCTAAGTGATTCGTTAAGCATTTTGATGATTTTATCAGTGCCATAACTTAATTCCTCGCGCAGTACACTAGAGCTAAGTTGTACATAAAGGGTATCGTGTTTTAGTTCAATGGCTGTGGTGTAATTATTAACTCCGTTACCCATTAAATTGGCCCAGGCTTCTCGTACATCCACTTTGTCTAAACCTGTCTGTAGATTGTTGGTTTGCACAAATTCCTTAAGTATGTCTTGTATCGGTTGGTTATCGTTCTTACGTTTTGCCATAGTGTTACGTTTAAATATTATTTAAGCTGTTGTCTCAAACTATTTTTATAGTGACCTATTTTTATCACTATTTATAATACAAATTACAAACTACTCTTCTAAATCTAATTGTAACGGTGTATACCGTTTATATAAATATATGTTATCATCTGCATTAATAATCCGAAGTTGTTCAGTGTTGGCCTCTAACACCGTTTCCTTCCAGTTGGTATAAGGTGTATTATAATAGATATGTAATTCGTTGTTCTCAAGTTTTAATTCAATGGCTTCAGCATCATTAGAAGAATAGTACGTATCGTTAATGCCTGGATTCAATTTTTTTCGGAAGCCTTTTAAACTGTCGTTTACACTTATGTAATCTATGGTTTCATTGAAATTATATTCTTTTTTGCTGCCATCTGGCATCATGACTTCCTGTATCTCCCAATAACCCTCTATATGTTGAATGTAGTTCTCAGGATTTTTTGAGCAACTAATAAATAACAATCCTAATAATAGAAATGTCGTTATCCAATTAGATCGGTTATCAACGATGCGCTTAATGAATGATTTAAAATGAACATTTTTACTTTTAATTTTCATCTATTTCAGCTTAAAAATTTTATAAGATTGATGCGTTTGTTTTATCACTTCTTCAGTGCGTTCGGCATGCGTATCGCTAATAAATATTTGCCCGAAATGTGCATCATCTACTAAGTTAATAATTTGGGCAACTCGGTTTTCATCTAGCTTATCAAAAATATCATCTAACAATAAAATTGGTGAGACTCCACTCTGTTGCTTAATAAAATCGAATTGGGCCAACTTTAAGGCAATTAAAAACGATTTTTGTTGGCCTTGGCTTCCAAATTTTTTAATCGGGAAATCGTCAATCGAAAAGACTAAATCATCTTTGTGAGTTCCCACGCTGGTATATTGTAAAGCTTTGTCCTTATTGATAGTTTTGTTTAGTAAATCTTTTAATTCATCATCAAACAAGTCACTTTTATAGGTTAAATCAATAGCTTCTTTGCTTTGGCTAATGGCTTCATAACGCGATTTAAAAATTGGTATGAACGTTTTTAAAAATGCATCTCGTTTCTTAAAAATTTCGCTACCATAAGTATGAAGCTGTTCATTATATATAGAAAGCGTATCCGCATTAAACGTATTATTCAGCGCAAAATACTTTAATAGTGCGTTTCGTTGTGTTAGTACCTTATTATAATTAATAAGATCTGCTAAATAACTTTTGTCACTTTGCGATATAACGCTATCAATAAATTTACGACGCGTATCACTACCTTCGATAATGAGATCACGGTCTGCTGGTGATATAATAACTAAAGGTATAAAACCAATATGTTCACTAAACTTTTCATAGGCTTTAGCATTACGTTTAATTACTTTTTTTTGACCTCGTTTTAAGGAAACAATGATTTTCTCGTCGCGGTCATTTTTAGTAAAATGGCCGTCAACCACAAAAAATTCAGCATTATGATTAATATTCTGAACGGCGATAGGGTTAAAGTAACTTTTTCCGAAAGCGAGATGGTAAATAGCGTCGAGCGCATTTGTTTTCCCGATGCCATTAGCACCAACAAAACAATTGATTTTGGCATCGAAATCGAAATCCTGACTTTCAAAATTTTTATAATTAATTAAGGATAGTGTGTTTAGATTCATGAAAAACGAATAGTTTCCTTGATTTTAGTGCTATGGTAAAGCTTTTTGTGCTTGTCATTAATAATTCAAAAATAACAAATAAATAGGTTTTTAAATCCCAATAAAAATTTTATTTTTGCGCACGCACAAAATGACAAGTTATGGCAACGTATAAGAAAAGAGGCTACAAACCAAAAACCAAAAAGGAGAAGGAAGAAATTGTTGAAGATGACTCAACAACAGCTGAAGTATTTAATACTTTAGATGAAGGAGCTTCTCGGACTGAGGAATGGGCTGTTCAGAACCAGAAATATATTATCGGTATCGTTGGAGCTGTGGCTTTAGTGGTTTTAGGTTATTTAGGATACAATAAAATTGTTGCTGAGCCTAAGGCAAAAGATGCTATGAATGAGATGTATACGGCTAAAACGTATTTTGATGAAGCTGTTAATGGTACGTCTTCAGATTCACTTTACAGAATGTCTTTAGAGGGTGGTGAAGGTAAGTATGGTATGTTAGATATTATTAGTGAGTATGGTGGAACTCCTGCAGCTAATCAAGCTAATTATTATGCTGGTATGGCTTATTTAAATCTTAAAGATTATCAAAATGCCATTACACATTTAGGTGATTTTTCTAGTGATGATAAAATGTTAAATCCTATAGCAAAAGGGGGTATTGGTGATGCTTTTGTTCAGTTAGAACAACCTGAAGAAGCTATAGGCTATTATGAAGAAGCGTTTAAAGCAAATACTAACGATTTTACCACACCATTATATTTAATGAAAGCGGCAAGAGTTGCTATTGGTTTGGGACAGAATGAAAAGGCGTTGGATTATTTAACACGAATTAAATCTGAGTTTTCAGCATCGAGTGAGGCTAAAGACGCAGATGTATTAATAGGAAAAGTAGAAGCAAGCTTATAGTATATGGCAACTGCAAATCATAATTTATCGAATTACGATAAAGCTACAATCCCAAACGCGAAAGATTTTCGGTTTGGGATTGTTGTTTCAGAATGGAATGATAACATAACCGAAGGTTTATGGCAAGGTGCTTTTGAGGCACTTATAGATTGTGGAGCGATTAAGCAAAATATTGTCCGCTGGAATGTTCCGGGCACGTTTGAACTCACTTATGGCGCAGCCCGAATGAGTAAAAGTATTTATGCTGATTCTGGCATGTTAGATGCTATTATTGTGATTGGTTGTGTTATTCAAGGAGAAACCAAACATTTCGATTTTGTTTGCGAAGGAGTTACTCAAGGGATCAAAGATCTTAACCTTAAGGGTGATATTCCTGTAATATTCTGCGTGCTTACCGATAATAATATGCAACAATCCATTGATCGCTCTGGTGGGAAACATGGTAATAAAGGTACAGAAGCTGCAATTGCGGCAATTAAGATGGCGGCTTTACGTAAAGAAACGGTTTAAGTCTTCTGTTGGCAGTTTTCAGTCAACAATCCACGGTCCTCAAACAATTTTATAGAATCCTATTGGATTTGGGTGAAATTTAATTTTGCCTATGATTTGCTACCTATAACCTTCAGCTTATTGCCTACTAACTCTGGCATCCTTTTTGTTCATAATTTTAAGGAATCCTTAGGCTTTGTTTTCTTGTATTTTCTGTACTTTTGGTATTAATCAAGTTTAATTTAGAGGTTAATTGTTTAATCAGAGAAAAAATAAACGTTTTACATACAAATCGCGACTTCAGGATTCCGATAACAGAAAGTCGAAAGACGACTTGGAGACTAAATGGGATGACATTAGGGGCAATGGCAAAAGACAAAATCGTGTCTTAACGTCGTTACCTAGTTTAATAATTATGTTAGTCTTACTTTTTGTTTTAATTTATATTCTCAACGGATATATTAAATAAGGAAATTATGGGATTAATGAAATTGAAAAAGAATCGAAAGTATAATTATAAACCTCGTTTTTACAAAGGAGAAGGTAGTCCTTTTGAGCTTAAGCATAAATTCGATGATCAAAGAACAACTGTGAACCCTGCAAAAGGAATAAAAGGAAAATTAAATGCTGCTTTAGACGATTATAATCATAATCCGGATACTAATGTAAATAAGCGTGTTCTTCTTATTATAGCTATTTTAGTGTTTTTGTTTTTATTCATTATAGGTTTTGACCTCTCTATTTTCCTTCCCAAAAGCTAATGTCAGATATTATTCAACTTTTACCAGACCATGTTGCCAACCAAATTGCAGCTGGTGAGGTAGTGCAACGACCTGCGTCTGTAGTTAAAGAACTACTGGAGAATGCTATCGATGCCAATGCTACCGAAATAAAACTTATTATTAAAGATGCTGGCAAAACTCTAGTACAAGTTATTGACAACGGCAAAGGCATGAGCGTGACAGATGCGCGACTCAGTTTTGAGCGTCATGCGACTTCAAAAATTAAAGCTGCAGAAGATTTATTTCAACTCAATACCAAAGGGTTTAGGGGTGAAGCTCTAGCGAGTATTGCTGCTATTGCACATGTGGAGTTGAAAACAAAACAAGACGATGACGATTTAGGAACCGCCATTGTTATTGAGGGTAGTGAAGTAAAATCGCAAGACGTTTTCGTAACGCCAACAGGAACTTCGGTTGCCGTAAAGCATTTGTTTTTTAATATTCCTGCAAGACGTAATTTTTTAAAATCCGATACTGTAGAGCTTCGGCATATCACAGATGAATTTCATCGCGTGTCTTTAGCGCATCCAAATATAGCCTTCGCATTCTATCATAATGGAAGTGATTTATTTAATGTACCACAAGAAAATTACAGACAACGCGTGGTGCATATTTTTGGAACAAAAACCAATGAAAAGTTAGTACCCGTAGAAGAAGAAACAGAAGTGCTGAAAATTTCAGGTTTTGTAGGGAAACCTAATTTTTCAAAGAAAACAAAGTCTGAACAATTCTTCTTTGTGAATCAACGTTTTATTAAGAGTCCATATTTAAACCATGCTATAAAATCGGCTTTTGAGGGTTTATTAAAAGATGGTTATCATCCCAGTTATTTTTTGAATCTTACTGTAGATCCAAAGTCTATCGATATTAATATTCATCCTACGAAAACTGAAATTAAGTTTGATGATGAGCACACGCTTTATGCGATTTTACGTTCTGCGGTAAAACACAGTTTAGGTCAATTTAATATTGCACCTGTATTAGATTTTGAACATCAGAGCAGTTTAAACACTCCTTATAATTATAAGGATAAATCAGCTGCTGCTCCGGCTATTGAAGTCGATCGAAACTTTAATCCGTTTTCGAATGAGCCGGGTCACAGTAGACAAAAAGTGAGTAATAATTCAGGTTTTACCTCTGCACCAAAATCGTCTTGGGAAAGTTTGTATGTTGGACTTGAGTCTAAGAGCAATACATCACAATCCGATTTTAGTGAGGTAACCTTTGAAAGCGATTCTAAAAACACATCTATTTTTAGCGATTCAACTATAGAGACTAAAAAAACAACTTTTCAATTACAGCAAAAGTTTATTGTAAGTACTTTGAAATCTGGTATGTTGGTTATTGATCAAAATAGGGCACATCAACGGATTTTATATGAGAACTTTTTAAGACATATCACTATAAAGGAAGCGACAAGTCAACAATTATTGTTTCCGTTGCAATTACATTTCACACCTAACGAAACGAAAATTATTGAAGAACTAAAAGCTGATTTAGAACACACGGGCTTTGTATTTTCAGAATTGACAGCTAAAGAAATCCGAATTACAGGTGTCCCTGTCGGAGTTCCTGAGAGTGAGGTGTCTATAATTTTAGAGCAATTAATTAGTGACGTGGAAAACGATGTGCCAGATACTAATTTTAGTGCAGCGGATTTATTAGCAAAATCTATGGCTAAAAGTTTGGCGATTAAAAACGGGCAGTCGCTAAATAGTACAGAACAAGAACATATGGTAAATAGTTTATTTGCCTGTAAGGAACCTAATGTATCACCAACCAATAGACCAACGTTTATCACAATGGCGGTTGATGATATTGAAAAAAAATTTATGTAACGTATGAGACAAGGCATAACAGATGCGGTTAAACATTTACTAATTATTAATGTGGTAATGTTTGTAGGAACTTTGGCAATTGGTAATGGAGTTGCTTTCTATCAGTGGTTTGCTCTTTATTTTCCTCAAAGTCCTGCCTTTCAGCCCTGGCAAGTCGTAACGCACATGTTTATGCACGGCAATTTTATGCATATTGCATTTAATATGTTTGCATTGTGGATGTTTGGTACCGCTGTAGAACAGATTTTTGGTTGGCAAAAGTTTATCATATTTTATTTGCTCTCTGGTTTGGGAGCCGCAGTGATTCAAATTGCCTTTTTATATTTTCAATTTAATTCGGGTTTGTCGACTTTAATAGAAAACGGGATGTCTCAACCTGAAATTATGGAAATTCTTAGTGAGGGGAAATATAATACGGCCTGGGTGCAAATATTAGGAGACAACTTTGATAGTTTTGTTGGTGCGTTCAATAGTACAATGGTAGGTGCATCTGGTGCCATTATGGGAGTTTTAGTGGCATTTGGGATGTTGTTTCCAGAGTCGAAACTCATGCTTATTTTTCTTCCAATACCAATCAAGGCAAAATATTTTATTCCTGCTATTATCGCTTTAGACTTATTTTCGGCAATCTCTGGGAATTCCATATTTAGTCCGAGTAATACGGCTTACATGGCGCACGTTGGTGGTGCTCTCACAGGGTTTTTATTAATGTATTTTTGGAAGAAAAATGAAAAGGATAAATACCGTTGGAATTAATTATGACTACAGTTCAAGATTTAAAATACAAGTTTAACAATCTCGATGTTTTTGGTAAAATCATTGCCATTAATGTGGTGGTTTTTTTGGTTGGCTTGATATTCAGTTCATTATTTCGGATTGATTTATTTAACTATTTTGAATTACCCTCCGACATCGTTGATTTTTTATTGCAACCTTGGTCTATAATTTCTTATGCATTTTTACATAATGGCATATGGCATTTAGCGTTTAATATGTTATTTCTGTATTATTTATCGAGAGTAACCACAAATTTGTTTCGGTCTAAAATGATTTTGAATGTCTACTTCTTAGGAATTATTTCTGGTGGAATAGCTTATTTATCGTTTACTAATCTTGTACCCACTACACTTTTTTCTGGTAGAGGAGTATTAGTCGGTGCGTCTGCCGGTGTTAGTGCCTTGTTGCTTTTTGTAGCGGCTTATATGCCAAATAGTGAAATACGATTGTTTAATGTTTTTAATGTAAAATGGAAACATATTGCCATGGTTTTAGTGGGCTTAGATTTGGTGAGGATGTTATCGGGACAAAATCAAGGAGGATTTGTAGCACATTTTGGAGGTTATATTTTGGGGTATGTGTATGCTACTAAACTTTTAAAAGGTACAGATATCGGCACAGGATTTGAGCGTAGTATGGATTCGTTTACAAATTTGTTTAAGCCAAAATCTAAACTTAAAACCGTTCATAAAAATAAAACACAAACTAAAGCTAAACGTAAGACTAAAACTGATTCTGATGCGTTAAGTAAGCAGAAAAAAATAGATAACATTCTTGATAAAATTAGTAAAAGCGGGTATGAAAGTTTAACAGCCGACGAGAAAGCGTTTTTATTTAAAGTAGGCAAAGATTAATACTATTTAATTTTTGGAGAGCCAAAAACTATGAAAGGATTAAAATTTGGTAGTAAAATTATATTTGTAATCAATTCGTTGGTCGCCTTTTTATTACTTATCTCTTATATTTTACCTTACATTCCGCCAAAAAGTTTCGCCACATTATCGGTACTAAGTTTAGGTGTACCCTTGCTTATTTTGCTTAATTCGCTCTTTTTTATTTATTGGTTACTCCGTGTAAAAAAACAATTGCTCTTATCTTTAGTAGTGCTCATGCTAGGCTGGAATTATATCAATTCTATGTACAAATTTTCGGCTTCTACTGATATTAAAGATGATGATAATTTTTCAGTGATGTCTTATAATGTAAGACTATTTAATAGGTTTGATTGGTTACCTAAGAAAAAGGTTAAAGAAGAAATTTTAGCATTTATTCAAAAGGAACGTCCAGATATTTTATGTCTTCAAGAATATAGAACAGGAGACCCTATTGATTTAGAAGGGTATAATAATTTTAATGCAAGGCCAACTCAGGGCATTAAACCAGGACAAACCATTTTTTCTAAGTTCCCAATTATAAATTCAGGTTCATTAGAGTTTCCTAATACCTATAATAATGCGATTTTTGTTGATATCGTAAGACGTCAAGATACAATCCGCGTTTATACATTTCATTTACAATCTTCCGGAATTGAAACTGATGTTGAAAAATTAAAACAAGAAACCTCTAGCCATTTGTTTAAACAAGTTGGTTCTACGTTTAAAGCGCAACAAGATCAAGTGGATTTATTTTTAGCCCATAAAGATAAAACTAAGTATAAAACGATTATCACGGGCGATTTTAATAATACAGCCTATTCTTATATTTATAGAAAAGTCATCGGTGATGAATTTAAAGATACGTTTGAGGAAGCCGGCAATGGCTTTGGAAGAACTTACGATTTTAAATTTTTTCCTATGAGAATTGATTTTATTTTGGCCGATAAAGCGTTTACGGTAAATGGATTTAAAACCTACGACGTACTATTATCTGATCATTATCCTATAAAAACTACACTCACCTTACCGTAGCTACATTAAGCTGCAATCTGCTATATCTGCCATAATATGAATAACCAACCCTAGGCCAATAATTCTTGTCTTTTTAGGAATTAACAAAATAAAATAAACCGCAATCGCATAATAGGAGTGAAGTGGGTGAAAATTAATACTACAACGGTTAGGATCGAATATCGGATTTGCTAATAAATGATCTAAATCTATTAACATCCCTAAAATCATTATACCATAAGCCTTCAGCCAAAACTTTCTGTAAAATAAAATGGCAACGACCAATGGTAGACCAAAATGTATACCGTAATGCACTGTTGATTGAAGCATAATTAATTGTTTTTACTCAACATATTTTAAAATCTTTTCAATTGACCAATGTAAAATAGACTTGAAAAATAATTTTTTGGAGCAGATTTTAATATTGGTTTTTACTTTATATATAGTTGTTGTTTCAAATACATTTCCGAATTAGGACCTTCATTAAAGAGCAAATCTAAAATACTAAGATTAGAGATAAAACCATGTTTCTCTGTAAAAACTTGTGTGTAAGGCTGAAATGAGGGCACTTTAAAATTACGTTTAGCTAAATTTCTTAGGTCTGTTTTTCCTTTGGGTTCTAATTCAAAGGTAGAATTATGAGTAGGGTTAATTTTAAATTGTAAAGCATTTTGAAGCACATCGAAGCATTTTAAATTGAAATCTAAGATATATTCAAATTGTTTTTCAAAAAGCGGCATTAAGTCATCGATATAGAATTCGAAGAAAGGGGACATGCTATAAGCAGATTGTAAGGACTTTAAATGTAAAACCTGCCATTGTTCTTCATTGGCGATTTTTACATCTTTATATAATTGCCGATTTTTTTGGGAATAACTAACAGGAACGGTTAAAGCTAACTTGCCATTGGCAGCATAAATTTCAGTGCGATTTCGAAACGATTGCTTTTGATAATTGTCGCTGACCTCAAAATAAACGGTATCAGCATTCACTATGGCCCAAAAATGTGCAAGATTTGGGAAATATGTAGGGTAAATGAGACTGTTCATGATGACGTACTAAATAGGTTTTTACACTAATGAATTATAATATTTGGATTTGCAATCCACTTATAAAGCGCTCTCCTTTTTTCATATTAACAATTGTACAAAGACAATACATATTGTTTAGCACATTAATAGTCCGTAACGGAAATAGGCTCTATAAGCCAACCATTTATATATATAGCGAATAAAAAATGAAACTCTATTCTTCCACCTAAAAGATCATCAGATTTCCTTAGCCTTTTTCTTCTTTCTCCATTTATTAAAAAGTGTAATTCCTAAGACAAGAATTATAAAAGGAATGAGATAGGAGGTGCGTTCATGACCACCACTTACTGTAGTGAAAATTCTATCCCATCGGAAACTCCAGTTTTTAATACCATCATTAATCCCATCGATGCTCATCCAAATAAACACCGGTTTACCAAAAACATGATTATTAGGTACAAATCCCCAGTATCTGCTATCAATGGAATTGTGCCTATTATCACCCATCATCCAATAATAATCTTGTTTAAAGGTATATGACGTTGCAGGTTGGTCGTTAATAAAAATTTGGTTGCCTCTTGTAACTACCTTATTGCCTTCGTACTCTCCAATGGTACGTTTATATATGGAAATATTGTCCATATCCAAGTTTACCGTGGCACCAGCTTTTGGAATCCATAGTGGGCCGAAATTATCTGCATTCCAGCTGTAATTTGGATCTCGAGGAAACATATTTCCGTTCTCACCTTTAGGTTGTTTAATAGGTGTAACCGAGGCCACTTCAGGATGTAGTTTTAATTGTGCAATAGCTTCATCGGTAGCGGCAGGAATTCTATAAGAATCTTCTGTTGTACCATACCCTAGACCATCTGTGATATCATATTTTTTTAGAATTTCAAAAATTCTTGCAGGTTGTAACTGGCGTTTAAAGGTTATATCATAGGAAAACTGAAGGTGAGATCTCGGAGGTAATTTATTTTGTTTACCATTGATAAAAACATAACCGTTTCTTATTTCTAAAGTATCTCCCGCAACACCAACGCAACGCTTAACTAAGTTGGTTTTTTTATCTATAGGTTTATAGTAATTACGATCTGGGTTGAAATCGTTCATGCTCAGCAATGTATCTGCTGGTTGGTTAAAAACTACGATATCATTTCTTTCAACATCTTCAAAGCCAGGTAATCTAAAAAATGGCAATTGGAGTTTGTTCATCCAAGAGGTATTCCGTTCTTCGTAATTATCATTAAATAAATACGATTTTTGCCCTATTACAGGAATTGTATCATGAACCATTGGTGCGCCCACTGTGGTCATTGGAGTTCTCGCTCCATAATGAAATTTACTCACAATAAGAAAGTCTCCGACCAACAATGACTTCTCTAAAGATGACGATGGAATGACAAAGGGTTGAAAGAAATAAGTGTGAACAATAGTTGCAGCCACAATAGCGAATAGGACAGAGGTAATCCATTCTCCTGTAGAAGTCTTTGGCTTAAGCTTTCTATCTTCAATATAATGCACATCAGTTAGGTAATTTAAATAGTACAAATAAAAACCTAAAGTAATTATGCATAAGAGGGCATCAATTTTTGAGTCTTTTCCGAATGCTCGCGCTGTTTCCACCCATACTGCAGGAATCATAATAAGATTAACAATAGGTAAAAACATTAAAATGACCCACCACCACGGCCGTGAAATAATTTTCATTAATATCACTGCGTTATAGACAGGTACAAAAGCTTCCCATGCTTTTCGGTTCGCTTTAATATATAATTTCCATGTCCCTAAGCCATGTATAATTTGTAAAATAAGTAGAAAGAAAAACCACTGTGTCCAGCTCATAATATGATATTTATTCTCGTAAGTTGAAAATTATTTCAATTTGTTTCAAAATCTCGGCAAGTTAACCAATGTTTAACACATCTTTCATGCTAAATACGCCTTTTTTGTCTTTAATCCATTCGGCTGCAATAATAGCGCCCATCGCAAAACCTTGTCTGCTGTGTGCGGTGTGTTTAATGCTAATAGAATCGATTTCAGAACTATATGTAATTTCATGCGTTCCAGGAACGTTTTCTATGCGCTTGGCTGCAATATGAATCTCGTTGGACTTTGGTTGGTCTAGGGTCCAATTAGTATAGTTATTAAACTTAATTATTTGTTCGGCTAACGTTATTGCGGTACCGCTTGGTGCATCTAATTTTTGTGTGTGGTGAATTTCCTCTATTTCGGTAGAATATTCCGTAAAGCCGGCCATTAACTCACTTAGTTTTTTATTGAGTTCAAAAAATAGATTAACGCCTAAACTAAAATTTGAAGCATATAAAAAAGTACCATTTTTAGATTTGCAGTAGTCTAAAATTTCATCGTATTTATCTAACCAACCGGTTGTGCCAGAAACCACGGGAACGCCAGCGTCTAATGCTTTTTTAATATTATTAACGGCCGCTGAGGGTACACTAAAGTCAATAGCAACGTCCGCATCTGAGAAGTTGTAATCTGAATTTGCATCAGCTATTTTAAGTGTAATAGTATGGTTTCGATTAAGTGCAATGGACTCAATATTTTTGCCCATTCTACCATATCCAAGTAAAGCTATTTTCATTATTATAAAAATTGAGTGTCCGTACGAACTTAAAATTTAAAATTTAGAGTTACTCCTAAATCGCCAGTATTTTCCATTTCATTATACTGATAATGTGGGCTTAAACTTAAGTTTTTGTCTACATTAAACTGAAGTAAATGAGCATCTACATTAGCGTCAATGATGTTTAATGCATACAATCCGAACGTAATTAATAGAGACAACTCTTTATTTTTTCTAAAATGATCTTGTCCTCTAATAAGCCCATCTTTAGATATTAAAGGCGTATCGCCCGAACCATAAAATTCATCATCTTTAAAACCTGCTAACCGGCTCTTATAGGCGTCTCTATAACGGTCGTACTGTTTATCATTTCTAACGTAGAAGTAAACGCCTGCGCCTATTGCACCCCAAACAATTGGGATTTTCCAATACCTCTTGTTGTAAGCCTGACCTAATCCAGGAAGGATTGCAGAGTAAAAGGCGGCTTTTGCTGGCCGTAATGGGTCAATCTCTTTTTTAACTAACGATTCGTTTGCAATAATCGGACTTTCTTCAATAGAAACACTTGTACTATCGATTTCATTTTGAGAAAAAGAGAATAGCATTGAAAACACGCACAGTAAAAGACAGAAAACCTCTTTATTTATTATCACGCTGTACTAATTTTTTAATACGGTTGAAATCTTCTTCCGAATGAAAAGGAATTGTAATTTTTCCTCGCCCATTGTTGGCTACTTTTACATCTATCTTATGACCAAAATAATCCGAAAAGTCCTTCATGCCTTTTTTGATGTACTTTGGAATTTCAACTTTGGTATCAGCTGTTTTTGATGGAATATCTGTGTTCAATTCCTTTACCAATTGTTCTGTAGCTCTAACAGATAATTTGTTGGTGATAATTTTTTCGTAAACCTCGAGCTGGTCAATTTGATCTTCAATATTAACCATGGCTCTACCATGACCCATACTTATAAAGCCATCTCGCATACCAGTTTGGATAATAGGATCTAATTTTAATAACCGTAAGTAGTTGGCAATTGTAGATCGTTTTTTGCCTACACGTTCGCTCATTTGCTCCTGAGTTAAATCGATCTCGTCAATTAAGCGTTGGTAAGACAACGCAATTTCTATAGGATCTAAATCTTGGCGTTGAATATTTTCAACCAAAGCCATTTCTAAGGACTCTTGGTCATTGGCAATTCTGATGTATGCCGGAATCGTCTCTAAGCCAATTAGTTTAGAGGCTCTAAAACGACGTTCACCAGAAACTAATTGGTAGTTGTTGAACGCTAATTTTCTAACCGTAATTGGTTGTATAACTCCTAATTCTCGAATAGAAGAGGCCAGTTCTCTTAAGGTTTCTTCGTTAAAATTTGTTCTTGGTTGAAATGGATTGACCTCAATACTTTCAATATCGAGTTCCACAATATTTCCAACGACTTTATCAGCATTTTTGTCTTCTGCGGAATTAATATCGTTTTCTGGATCTTTCAATAGCGCCGAAAGTCCTCTACCTAAAGCTTGTTTTTTTGTTGCCTTCGCCATTATAATTCATTTTTCTTAATCAATTCTTTTGCTAAGCTCAAATAATTGGCAGCTCCTTTGCTACTCACGTCATAATTGATGATGCTTTCCCCAAAACTCGGAGCCTCACCCAAACGCACATTCCGTTGAATAATAGTCTCAAAAACCATTTCATTAAAATGTTTCTGAACTTCTTCAACCACTTGATTGGATAAACGTAATCGAGAATCGAACATGGTTAATAGCATCCCTTCAATGTCTAACGCTTCATTATGGATTTTCTGTACACTTTTTATAGTATTTAACAGTTTGCCCAAACCTTCTAAGGCAAAATATTCACATTGTATAGGGATGATTACTGAATTTGCTGCGGTTAAAGCGTTAAGCGTTAATAGTCCTAATGATGGAGCACAATCAATCAAAATATAATCATAATCTGATTTTAAATCTTCAATCGCTTTTTTAAGCATATACTCACGTGCTTCCTTGTCTACCAATTCAATTTCAATGGCTACAAGGTCGATGTGTGCAGGTATTACATCTACATTTGGCGCATTAGAAGCTACAATAGCATCTTTTGCTTTAGCGGAATGTTCCACAACTTGATACGACCCTATTTCAACCGTATCGACATCGATGCCTAAACCTGAACTTGCGTTGGCTTGTGGATCGGCATCTATAAGTAATACCTTCTTCTCTAAAACTCCCAGAGAAGCTGCTAAATTTACTGAGGTCGTGGTTTTACCAACTCCTCCCTTTTGATTTGCTATTGCAATGATTTTACCCATTAAATGATTTGGTTATATATAAGGGCTTAAAATTACGATTATTTACGAGGATAGAAAATTGAAGTTGTTAACAGTTGCATAAAAAAGATTATCCATAAACCTTGCCTGTTCGAATATTCCTAAGCGATAGCGTTGTGAATTTATTTGGGCCTAGAGATGCAGCTTATTGATCTTCGGAAAGTTTACTTTCTAGCAAAATTTCATTGAAATAATTAAACTGTTTTTTAAGGTTTGGAAGAGCGCATGTAAAGAAACTAGCGGATTTATAATAATGAATTGTCAACACTAAAAGCGGCATCGTTTTTAGTTTAATAAACAATTATAATTCCCGTTAGTTGTCAGATGAATAACTTTGTTTTTTGATGAATTCTAAAACGGTATTAAAATATTTATCACCACCTACGGTCCAAATATTTGAGTGTCCGGCCGAGTCAAGTAGTACAAATTGTTTATCTCTACTTTTAATTTTTGCGAAAACAGTTTTACCAAACTGAACATCCATAGCGACATCTTTGCCGCCGTGTACAATTAAAACAGGCTGTGTAATCCGTTCACTATATTTTATTGGGCTAGCATCATCAGGATTAAAATCACCAATCTTACCCGCTCTATTAACGAGGTAATTTGTAAGCCAAGTAAAGTTAAGTGTGGTGTGACGTTCAAAATAATCGTGAAAATTAGATTTTAAATCGGTGTATATACTTTCTGTAATTCCAAATTTAATACGGTTGTCAATTCCCATAGCTTGTAGTGCAATTGCCCCACCAACGGAGTGTCCCCAAACGCCTATGTTGTTTAGATTTTCATTTTTAATTAATATATCAATCAATTTTTTAACATCCTTCTTCTCCTTTACACCAAACGTTAAGAATTTACCATCGCTTTCCCCAAACGCTCTAATATCTAAGGCTACAGAGTTAAAACCGTTATTTGCTAAAAACTCGCTAACTCCTAAAAAACGACTTTTGTTAGCACCTGTACCATGTAATAAAATAACGGTAGCTTTAGCATGGTCTAAGTTAGAATAGGTTAATAGTGCTGTTAGCTTAAGATTATCAAAAGAGGTTATGCATAGTTTTTTTCGTTTGAAAGTAGCCTTCTCATTTTTCGTAAAAAAGACGCTATCTATTTTTGGTTTTTTCATAACACCTTGCATACTGCCTCTCTTTTGGGTAATGAAACGGGGGAATACAAAGTGAATGAATAAAGCTCCGAGAAATAATAAAATTGGAAAAATAATTTTTATGATTTTGGTTTTGCGTTTTTTAATCATTTATTAAATTTTATACTAATCCATCAAAATCTCCAAAATCTGAATTGCGGCATCGCTAATTCTAGTACCAGGACCAAAAACAGCTATGGCTCCTGCGTCGAATAAATATTGGTAATCTTGCTTGGGAATTACACCACCAACGATCACCATTATATCCTCACGCCCATAGTTTTTAAGTTCTTCTAGTACTTGAGGTACAAGTGTTTTATGACCTGCCGCTAAGGACGATACGCCTAATATATGTACGTCATTTTCGACAGCTTGTCTGGCGGCCTCTTTAGGGGTTTGGAAAAGTGGTCCAATATCCACGTCAAAGCCAACATCTGCATAACCAGTGGCCACAACTTTCGCGCCTCTGTCGTGCCCATCTTGTCCCATTTTCGCAATCATTATTCGTGGTCTACGTCCGTCTTGCTCTGCAAAGCGATCTGCTAATTCTCTTGCTTTTTGAAAGCTTTTGTCTTCTTTAATTTCTTTGCTATACACTCCTGAAAAAGATTTAATTTTAGCTTTATAACGACCGAATTCAGCTTCTAGTGCGTCGCTTATTTCGCCAAGTGTAGCACGTTTCCTTGCTGCATCTACTGCTAAAGCTAGTAAATTATCTTTACCTGTTTTAGCAGAGTCGGTTAATTTTGATAAAGCTTTAGATACGGCATCCGTATTTCGGTTGGCTTTAATGCTTTCTAGGCGTTCAATTTGTTGTAAGCGCACAGTTTGATTGTCAACCTCTAGTGTAGATATTGGGTCTTCTTGTGTTAATCTGTACTGGTTGACCCCAACAATTATGTCTTGTCCAGAATCAATACGAGCCTGTTTTCGTGCCGCAGCTTCTTCTATTCGTAACTTCGGAATTCCAGCTTCAATCGCTTTGGTCATACCACCTAATTCTTCCACTTCTTGGATAAGTTTCCAGGCTTCGTTAACAATGTCATCTGTTAGTTTTTCAACATAATAACTGCCCGCCCATGGGTCTACGGTTTTTGTGATGTGTGTTTCTTCCTGTAGGTAAATCTGGGTGTTTCTGGCAATACGTGCTGAAAAATCAGTTGGTAATGCAATAGCTTCATCTAAGGCGTTGGTGTGAAGACTTTGAGTGCCACCAAAGGCCGCCGCAGATGCTTCAATACATGTTCTGGCCACGTTATTAAATGGGTCTTGCTCAGTTAAACTCCAGCCAGAGGTTTGACAGTGTGTTCTTAGCGCTAAAGATTTTTGATTTTTAGGATTAAATTGCTTGACTAATTTAGCCCATAACATTCGTGCAGCACGCATCTTAGCAATTTCCATAAAGTGATTCATACCAATCGCCCAAAAGAAAGATAGGCGAGGAGCGAAAGTGTCGATGTCCATGCCTGCGTCGAGCCCTTTTCTAATGTACTCTAATCCATCGGCTAACGTGTACGCTAGTTCGATATCGCAGGTAGCGCCAGCTTCTTGCATGTGGTAGCCTGAAATACTGATACTATTGAATTTTGGCATGTTTTGACTGGTATATTCAAAAATATCAGAGATAATCTTCATTGATGGAGTAGGTGGGTAAATGTAGGTATTACGGACCATAAACTCTTTTAAGATGTCATTCTGAATTGTGCCTGTTAATTGTTCTGGTTTTACACCTTGTTCTTCTGCAGCTACAATATAAAATGCCATGATGGGTAACACTGCACCGTTCATGGTCATGGAAACCGACATCTTATCGAGCGGAATTTGATCGAAAAGAATTTTCATATCTTCTACAGAGTCGATTGCAACACCTGCTTTGCCAACATCGCCAACCACGCGTTCGTGGTCAGAATCGTAGCCTCTATGCGTTGCTAAGTCGAAAGCAACGGATAATCCTTTTTGTCCTGCAGCTAAATTTCGCCTATAAAATGCATTACTTTCTTCTGCAGTAGAGAATCCAGCATATTGTCTAATAGTCCATGGTCGACGAACGTACATGCTTGAGTAAGGGCCTCGAAGATTAGGAGCGATTCCGGCGATGAAATTAAGGTGTTCTAAATCTTTAATGTCATCCTTCGAATAGGTTGACTTGACCGTAATATTTTCGGCGGTTAAAAAGTTGGAATCCGCTTCAGTTTTTAAGTTTTTTATTTCGGACTTTAAAGTTATATGTTGAAGATTTTTTCTTGACATTTTGAATGTGGTTTTAAAGGTGTAAAGGCTGCTATAGGTATTTTCTATAGTGGGTTTTACTCTTCATTTAATCTTTTGATTTCCAGTTTTTCAGATAGTCTTTTCTCAATAATTGGTTCAATTAATGTTTTGCGCTTTTTAATCTGTAAAAATGGGCTTATTTCTAAGTCATTTTTCATTTTGTCTGCTAAATTAGGATGCTTATTAGTTCCTAACAATACTAATTTTTCAGTGTTAAAATCGGCTTGCTCTTTAGTGGCACTTTCTTTAATTTTTCGCTGTATCGTGCCTTCTTTTAATTGATTTAAAAAACCTCCATTCGTTTCAATATCTTTAAAAACATCTAATGCTTTTTGGGCCAATTGTTCCGTTAAATTTTCTATATAATAAGCTCCGTCTGCAGGATTATTAACCTTGTCAAAATAGCTTTCATTCTTTAAAACTAAGAGCTGATTTCTAGAGATGCGTTCTCCAAATTCATTGGGTTTATGAAATAACACGTCATAGGGCAAATTATAAACGACGTCTGCACCACCGAGAATTGCACTCATGCATTCGGTTGTGGTTCGTAACATATTAACGTTATAATCGTAAATGGTTTTATTGCGTTTGCTCGGTGTGGCTATAATTCTACAATCTGTATGAACACCATATTCCGAAGCTAATGTCTCCCACAATTGGCGCAAGGCTCTGATTTTTGCAATTTCAAAGAAATAATTTGAGCCTGTTGCTATATTGAAAGTTACTGTAACGTCCTTTAGTGAAGCCGTTTTGCTATTTTCAAAATAATGTAAGTATTCATTGGCCTGCGCTAAACCGTAAGCTAATTGTTGTACATTGGTTGCACCTGCATTTTGGTATAAGCTAAGATCGATGCTTAGTTGCTTGGTTGAATTTGAAATGGTTTCAAGTTTCTTGTGATCGTCGTTGAGGTTGTGAAACCAATTCCCGGTTTTTGCGAGGTTGCCAATGATGTCGGTGTGGACATTTACTGAAGATTCATCAACTGCGCGCTGCGTAACATCTAGGATATTTTTGACATATTTTTCAGAAAGAAAATCACATTTAACATCAACACTTATTTTAATGACATCAATATTTTGAAACAAATCTTCAACGTTTACCTCTTCAGATTCAATAATGAACAGTATATGTTCTGCTCCACGACTAATAGCATCAATGGCTTTGAGGTTAGCGGCTTTGGCGTTGGTAACCGTAATGGATTGAGAGATTTTCCATTCGGTAGCTCTGCTTTTTGAAACTTTTGGTAATGTTTCAAATTCATCGGCATGGTAGAATGGTTTAACATCAATACCCTCATCCGTTTTCCAAATTAAGGTATCGTTATAATCTGCACCTTTAAGGTCCATCTGAATTTTTTGTTTCCAAGCTTTAGAAGAAACGGGTTTAAAATCTGTAAACAATGATTTATTCATTTTCTTTTTGTTTCGCAATACTGTCTTCGTATTCTATGATATAGATGTCTTCGTTGGGCTTTTTCATATAATAATTTTCACGTGCGGTTCGCTCAATACCTTCCTCCGTGCTTAGAGCATTTATGGCCTTATCGTCTTTAGCCATTTCATTTTTATAATGCTCTTTTTGGTATTCTAATTCCTGGATGTCTGTGTTTAATTCGTGATGAAAAAGCCAAGAATGCGCATCAAAAAATAACATCCATATCACAAAGACCACCAAAACTAAGGTGTAAACATTTTTAAATGGTTTAAGATATTTAGAATTAAAAAATCCCATTATAGTTTTTCGTTGATTATAGTTTTAACAATATCTACGGCAACTGTATTGTATTTGTTATTAGGAATGATGATATCTGCATACTCCTTCATAGGTTCAATAAACTGTTGATGCATCGGTTTTAATGTGCTTTGGTAGCGTTGTAAAACTTCGTTAATATCTCTTCCGCGTTCTGTAATATCTCGTTTTAAACGACGAATTAATCGCTCGTCTGAATCAGCATGTACAAATATCTTAATATCGAATAACTCGCGAATTTCAGGATGAGATAGGATTAAAATCCCTTCAACAATCATTACTTTTCTAGGTTTAGTTACAATAATATCGCCAGTTCGATTGTGTTTTACAAACGAATAAACCGGTTGATTGATGCTGTTGCCTGCTCTTAATTCTTTAAGGTGTTGCTCTAAAAGTTCAAAATCAATTGATCTAGGATGGTCGAAATTAATTTTAACACGTTCTTCAAAACTTAAATGAGAAGTGTCTTTGTAATAAGAGTCTTGAGAAATCACTCCAACTTCTCCTTCTGGCAATTCTTTTAAAATTGTGTTGACTACAGTAGTTTTTCCGCAGCCTGTACCACCTGCAATTCCTATAATAAGCATGTCTATTTATGATTTATTTGAGAGCTACAAATTTAATTATTTATGTATATAATATGGGTTATAACTCGGAAACTTTCTCGGCGGTAACATAATTGTCTATTGTGTTTCCCCAACTATTATTTATGTAATTCATTACATCGGCGACTTCCTTATCAGAGAGTCCTAAAGGTGCCATGGTACTATTATAAGTAATTCCATTAACCACGATTTCTCCAGACATTCCAAATTTTACCGCTTTCATGCTCTCTGTTTGGTTATTTCTTAAATAATCTGAATCAGCCAACGGAGGAAAGGCTTGCGGCACACCTCTGCCGTTTGGCATGTGGCATGTTGTACACATATCGTTATAAATTAATTGGCCGCGCTCTATACTTTCTTGAAGTTTTGATTGATCTTGATTAGTGATTTTATGATTGTAATCTTTGAGATTAGATTTTTTTGAATTGGAATTACATGAGAGTAGAGTTGCAACAGCAATTCCTATGATGATTGTCTTCTTCATTTCTTTATCAATTTTACGATACCTAAATTTTCAATGCCGACGTAAATAAAGCCATCAGGTCCTTGTTCTACAGATCTAACACGACCTAAACCATCGAGGAGGCGTTCTTCTTTTATGACTTCATTTTCATTGAGCGTGCACATGTCTAAATACTGAAATTTTAAGGATCCAATGAGTAAATTTCCATTCCAGTCGTCATATTATCACTATTAATAAATGCCATTCCACTTGGCGCGATTGATGGATCCCAATAGTGAAACGGTTGTGTCATGCCTTCCTTTTCAGTAATATCTGTAAACGATGTACCACTATAATTTATGCCGTAACTAATTATAGGCCAACCATAATTTTTTCCCTGTTCGATGATGTTAATCTCGTCTCCGCCACGTGGACCGTGTTCGTGAGTCCATATTTCGTTTGTTTCAGGGTGCAGTGTCATGCCTTGTGGGTTTCTATGTCCGTATGAGTATATAGCTGTTCTGGAGTTACCATCATTAACAAAAGGATTGTTTTCTGGGATTGAACCATCGTCGTTAATTCTATAAACTTTTCCACCGTCTCTAGTGATATCTTGTGGGTTCTCATCTCTATTGCCGCGATCACCAATTGTGAAGTATAAATAGTTATTAGTGTCGAAAACCAATCGTGATCCAAAATGTTGCCCTTTGGTTGTGTTCGGTGTAGCTTTATATAAAATTTCAAGATCAGTTAAACTATTATTATTTAGTTTAGCACGTGCGATAGCTGTATTTCCTCCTGATTCGTCCCCATCTGAAGACGCATAAGAAAAATAAATCCACCCATTGGTGTTGTAATTGGGGTGCAAAATAATATCCATGAGTCCTCCTTGGCCACGAACATAAATTTCTGGTAAGCCTGTAATGCTGGTTTTAGTACCATTCTTAAAATGAATTAGTTCACCTGATTTTTCGGTAATGAGCATGGATTCGTCTGGAAGAAAAGTGAAACCCCAAGGAATATTAAGATCTGCTACTATAACCTCGTGGCTATTTTGAGTATTTATTGGATTTTTATCTTGAGCACATGCTAGTGTACTGCATAGAATTAAACCTATAATCATGCTTTTTAGTCCCATATATAAAATGTCTTAAAAATATTTGTTTTAAAATTAAGTAAATATTGTTGACTTCTAAAGAAAACCTTTATATTTGCAGTCCGAAATAAATAAATATTTTTCGGGGTGTAGCGTAGCCCGGTTATCGCGCCACGTTTGGGACGTGGAGGCCGCAGGTTCGAATCCTGCCACCCCGACTTAAATCAAAGAAACCTTGTAATTTTTAAAATTGCAAGGTTTTTTGTTGTTATTGACTTTAGTTGATTCGGTTTTGTTTAAAATAAATAAATCTTATTGTGAATGTTTACTGTACAATTAGTTCTTTATAGTATTTAATCATTAATACCTAAAAACTCAACATCGCTTAATGTTGTCATAAACGCGATAAGATTAGATTTTTCTTCCTCGGTAAGTGGAATTCTATTGTTATTATTTTTTAAAATAGGATCTAGGTTATCAGAATCTACAACACCATTATCTAAATAATCGAGTACAGCTCTTAATGTCGGAAATTGCCCGAAACTGCCGTAAGGTGCTGTGTGTTCAATATTTCTTAATGTTGGTACCCGAAAACTCAAGTAATCATCAATATCGCCAGTCACTCGCGCGCGTCCAGCTTCTTCAGTGTTTGGGTTTATGGGGAATCCTATGTTTCTAAAACTTTGATCTGTAAATAATGCTGTGCTGTGACAACTCGCACATTTGTTTTCGAAGATTAAAGCACCTTCAGCTTCATGTGCTGAATACGTTTCGCCTTCATTTCTTTGTATTCTATCGTATTTACTATTAGCTGAAATTAAGGTGTATTCGTATTGTGCAATACTGTTATATATTCTGTCTGCTGTAACGTCTTCATCACCAAAAGCTTTTTCAAATAAATCTTCATAATCGGGATCATTTTCAATTTTACCAATGACTTCTAAAATGGAAGAATCCATCTCTTCATGTGTAATAATTGGAACTAAAGACTGATTTTCTAATTGAAGTTTACTGCCATCCCAATTATAAAAATTCATAAATGCTAAATTCTGAATTGGAGGAGTATTTCTGAATCCAATTCTTCCTTCAACTCCTACAGCTAATGTATTATGGTCTGCAAAAGCACTTGTTTGCACATGACAACTAGAGCATGAAACCGTATTATTGATGCTGAATCTTTTTTCTGTAAATAATTTTTCACCCAATTCAACACCAAAGGTTGTTGGTTTATTGGAGTAAAATGAACTGTTTAATAATGGAAAATTTGCTGGAATATTAAAGTCTATCTCAGGATTATCAAAAGGAGTAGACTCATAATTATCGTCATTGCTACAAGACGTTACTAATACAATTACGGCTAAAATAGATGCTATATTTTTCATTTTGAAGTTGTTTGTAGACCTAAAATTAAAATAGAGTCGCCTAAAAAGTGTACTCCAGGCGACTCTAAAATAAAGGTTAGTTTTCTACGCTAATGATAGAGAACATACCAGAGCTTGTTGTGTTTGCTTCACCACCAATATTATCAACGTACTTCATCATTTCAGTAGATGTATGAGCACTTGGTGTGGCATTGTTAGTAATGTCTGCTGTTGAAACTATGGTCACTGTATGACTGTCTCCACTTAATAAGTAATCAAAATCTGCTTTGATTGCTATTGTTGGAGCATTATTTCCAACAGTTGCAGTTGTAGGAAGTGATAACGTTATATTTCTATAAGCATCAGCACCTTGAACAAAATTACCATCTGCATCATCAGTTAATGTGCTTCCAGAGTGGAAAGATAATTCTTTGTTGTCTGTGTCATAGAACCCTTCAATTTTAGTAAAACGGTAGCCCGTTCCCCATTCCCAATGCATTTCAGTTTCATTTGAACCTGCTTTTGCATAAAATTCAGGGAAGCTAACTTGATCTAAGGTATTTAAATCAGATCTTACTCCTAAACCAAATTTTATTTCAGTATAATCTCCAACAGGAATATCATTTAATACATAACTCAATGTTTCAGGGTTGGCTTGATTAATAACAGTGGCGCCATTATCTAAATCATTTGTATTGTATGGGATTTCAGTGCCATCTGCTTTGATTAAACGGATGTTACTTACAACATATTTAACTTCCGAAAAATGGTGAACTTGTCCTGCTTCTGATGTATTCACAGTTGCTGAACTCGATGTAGCATCACCAAGAACGATAGGTGTGTTTCCGAAAGTATTATTGAATTCTAATGTGACATTATTTGCAACAGCATTATCATCTTCACTACTACAAGATGCGAAAGCAACTAATACTGCTGCTGATAAAATATATTTTTTAAGATTTTTCATTTTTGAAATTTATGTTAATTGGTATGTTTTTTTTAATATTAAATATGTTTGAAATCAACGCTTAGCATTGGTGGAGGTACCAAAATTTCTAGATAGGGTTCCTTGTGGTGAAACTCTACATATCTCATTTTTATCTTGTTATCAATGACGTTTGGGGTTTCTATTTCAAATTCGGGATTTGAATCGAAAGCCAAATCGAAATTTTTGGTAGTCATTATTTTTTCAGAATCGCTTTGCTCAGTTTTTTGTAATTCTTTACTTAAATGACACTTACCATTACATTGTAATTCGGGTTTGTTAATGTTGACGCAAAATTCTTTTATGATAGCTTGTTGGTTCAGTTTAAAGTGCATAATAACAACGGCTTGTTGCGAAACAACAAACAGAAAAATCAAGGTCATTATGTAACTAAAAATTTTGTACATCAATTAAAAATTGAATTTTAAAGAGGTAAAAATATTACGTCCCATTCTTGGGATATTTCCCCAATCGGCATACGTGCTGTAATATTCATTTAATAGGTTTTCTGCTCCAACTTGAACAACGGTTTTGTAAGCTGCAATTCTGAAGGTATAATCTGCAGATAAATTCCATATGGTATATGACGGTGTTTGATCTTCTCCGTATTCTGGACTGTAATTAATTTGTTCTAAATCTCCATTTACAGAGGTTTGAAAATTGAATTTTTTATATTTATAATGCAGCGATGATTGATAACTTAAAGGTCTAATGAAAGGTAAATTATGTTCGTTTTCATCTTTTCCACGAGCATATGTCAGAATGCCTTTCCAGTGTAAATTGTCTAAAATGGTGTAGCTCGTATTTAATGAGAAATTGAATAACGTTGAATGATCTAAAGATGTGTAGCCTTTAACACCAATAGATTGATAATTCATTGGGCTACCTAAACTTAAAATACGACCAATGATATAATTTTCAATATAGAAATAATTCACATTAGCTTGAAAGCTCAACTTATCATTTGAAAACCCTGCACTAGCATTAGCTTCATAGGAAATTTCATTATCTAAATCTGGATTTCCAATATAATCGTAGCGATCAAAACTATTGTAAATGTAATAGCCATAACCTTCAGAAACAGATGGAGCTCTGTGGCCATAACCACCACCAACAGAAAAATTGAAATTCTCAATATTTAATTGATAACCTGCGTGTAAACTCGGTAAGATTCGTGTTTTTTCTTGAGGTGTTCCTGGATGGAAAATCCAGTTGAATTCTACATATTTAGAGTGGTTGTAATTCATGCCTAGAGAACCTCCAAAATTTAATTGACTCTTATCTGATATTTCCCAAGAGTTGCTTAGGGATAGTCCGGCAAAAGTCGTCGTCACACCTGGCCAGCTATAAGCAAACATCGTTCGTTCACTGCGATCTTGTGGATACATGCGCATTTCTGCTGTAGATAAATTATTATAAGCATTCAGCTGAATTTCGGAACTGAATTTATTGCTTTTTAAATTGGCTTTAGATAATAAGCCGTAAGTGGTGCTCCAACCTGGCATATCCATATGCACAAGGTTTTCGGGACGTGTGGTATCGTCCATGTAATGTTCAATAGCATTAAAATAGATTTTTGTGTCTAAGGCTCTAAATAATCCATCTTCAAACAATTGCTTATAAGTTGCTGAGGTAATTAATGCTCTAGATAACCATAAATCCATTGGCAACGCAGGATAGCCCACATCATTAGCTTGGTCATAAATAGCTTCCACTTTTACTGAGGATAATTCACTTGTTTTATACGCTAACCCTAATGATGCATTGAACTTAGTGAATTGAGAATGCTCAACGTCGTCGTTATTGCCATCACTATAGTTTTCGGATTTTCGGTAGGCTAAACTTCCATCAGCTACAAATTTTTCACTAGAGTAGGAGGCATTCGCTAAGTTGAAAAATTGCTTATTGTTGAATTCAAATCCGGTTTGGTAAGACCCATTCCATTGATTATAGCGATTGAATGGAGTGCTTTTTCGTTTTAAATCTATACTTCCGGCAACCGTTGCACCATGCATACTACCTTCTTGTCCAGATTTTATATCAATTTTAGATAAATTATTACTTTCTACATAAGACGTAATAGGGTCCATCTTGTCCGTACAGGCTCCAAAAACATGCATACCATCAATGGTAATGGTAGAACGTTCAGAACTCATGTTGTTCAATAATGGCTCCCAAGCATAAGCTCCACGTTTTATAAAACTGATGTTATCGGAAGAGGCTAAAAATTCATCAACGGAAACAGCCATTTTCATCTCTGTTTCAATTTTCTTTTTGAGTATGGTGATTAATTGGACTTCATCTAATGCTATAATGCTGTCCTTCTTTTTTTTAGTGTCTTGTGCAGTAGAAAAAAGCCCAACAAACAGTAATAAGATTATCGTGATTAATGTCTTCATTCTTAAAATAGTATATCGATATGCAGTTCGCTTTTTGTTCCTTCAACACCTGGCGTGAACTCCGTTGAAACTTCTGTGCCTTTGATGATCTCACCGTACGAATTCTGTAGTCTGAAATTTAAGGTCCAGTTTCCGGTCATTGTATAATTAACCACTCCATAATATAAACCATCGTCTTGTTGTGTTAGATCTTCATTGTTTGGAGACGAATGATTTCCCATGGAAGGTTCTGGCATTCTTGGATCTAATAACAGGGTGTAATTTGAAACTTCAGAATATGAAAATTGTGATGGATCGAGAAAAGTGCCTGCTTCATTTGAAGGTTGGTTGTATTTATAAATACCTGCAACCAATTCGTTTTCTGCAATTTTAGGTTTCTGAGGTGCTACTAAAGCGATAATATAGTGTTCACCATCACTTCCTGTAAATTCAGTCATGTTTAAGTTCATGTTAATTTGCGCTTCAATAATTATATCTTGGATTACTGAATAGGTTTGTCCGTTATCTGTAAATGAAATATAAAATTTCCAGTCTTCTGAATCATTGGTTTTACTAGTAAATACTGAATAGCCAGCGTAATAATCGTCTTCAGTATTATATTCTAAATTATACTGATGCGGACAAGAATTGCTGCTGCCATTATAGGTCGTTACAATGGGCAAAAACGTGATCTCAGAAGCACTTAAACTTTCGTTAGTTTGAGTATTAGTAATGTTTAAACGAATGTCGTTATAGCCTTTGTAAAAGGTTCCGTTTAAGGCTTCGATACTAATATGATAATTATCTTCAGTTATAGAAACCACTTCTTCAAAATTAAAATGCTCAGTAACTATAGTGCTTATTTCAGATTCGTAATCGGTTTTATTTAGGGTACAGGATGTCACTACAGCACATAGTGTAGCCACAAAAAGCATGAATTTTTTCATCACTTATGGGTGTTTTATTTAAAAAAATATTGAAACTGTAGCAGGCTCAGATAGCATTGACTAATGCCGTTTGAAAATTAATAGCATCACATCAAATTAAGCGTGTAGGACGACAATTGTTGTCATAATTACAGCTACAGGAAATAAATAGAAAACTCGAGTATACAGAATTGATTATGTCAGTTTTAGAGTAACACAAACTTATACGGCTTAATTACTTCTAATTAAAAGTGCATAAGGAATTGCGTCACCATTTTGTATAACATTTAGCTAAACAAGGGTTCTATAAGTAAAAGAGTTTCTATTTAAAATTAAACCAGTGGAGGATGAAAAATAAAATTCATAAAATCGAATTTATAAATTTTATTATACATTGGTTCTACTTGTGAATTTTGTTTGTTTGCAACAATAACTAAATTGTTGTCAAATATATCTTGATAAAAAACTACTTGCTGTTCTTTAGAAGCCGCATGGCTTTTATCATTACTTTTTTCGGAGTCTGAAGCTTTGGCTAATTCTTGCTTTAAATGGCATTTACCATTACAAGCTAATTCGGGCTTGTCTTGATTAACACAAAGTTCATTTTTAATATAATCATAAAAAGCAGCGTATTCCACAAATGGAATCGTCGGTTTCAAAAGCATAAATAATGCTAAAAAAAGAGTTGCTGTTTTCACAACACGAAGTTCTAATTTTTTTTAAAAACTTCCTAATTTTTTAAATGTGTTATTTGATTAGTATCAAACGATTTAGTTTTGATACTAATTAAGACCGCTAGCTAGTCTTAAATGTAATTATTTGATGTTATTTTAGCGCATAATATAAAGCCATCAGAGTCTACGCATGAGCCTTAAGATTGATAAATTCGTCCTATCTATTATTGTCGTGATACTATTTGCTTATTTTTTTCCTGAATGGGGAATAGAAAGTAGTAGAATTCCTCTAAACACTATCAGTGCAATAGGAATTTCGTTGATATTCTTCTTTTATGGTCTTAAACTAAACCCAACACAACTCAAAGCTGGACTTAAAAATTGGAAATTACATTTTTTAGTTCAGGGATCTACATTTTTATTGTTTCCGTTGTTGGTTTTATTGTTGCGTCCATTTATTGAAAATGAAGCCCAAGACACAATTTGGTTAGCGTTCTTTTTCTTGGCTGCATTACCATCAACAGTATCGTCGTCTGTAGTAATGGTGTCTATAGCGAAAGGAAATATTCCTGCAGCGATTTTTAATGCGAGTATTTCAGGGATTATAGGTATTCTTATTACTCCGCTTTGGATGGGGTTATTTATAGATCATACCCAAACTGATTTTGATTTTACTGCTATTTATCTCAAACTTATGGTTCAGATTATTTTGCCTGTAGTTCTGGGTCTTTTTTTACAGCGTTTTCTTGGAGATTTCGCTCGTAAACACAGTAGTAAATTAACGTTATTTGATAAGTCTATTATTCTTTTAATCATCTATAAGAGTTTTGCAGCTTCATTTTACAATAACATGTTTAGTGTTGTTTCAATTGTAGATCTATTCTTACTACTTATTGGAGTAATTGTGTTATTTGTAATTGTTTATTCACTAACAGGCTTAATAGCTAGGAAATTACATCTTAATAAGGAAGATCAAATTACAGCACAATTTTGCGGCACTAAAAAATCGTTAGTCCATGGGACTGTATTTTCAAAAATATTATTCGGGAATATGGCTACTTTGGGTATTATGCTGCTGCCATTAATGTTATTTCATGCCACACAAATTTTAATTATTAGTATTTTGGCAACAAAAAAAGCAAACAGTTAAATTATAAAACTTAACGAATTTGCTTATCTTATTTATTAGAACCACTCAAAGTGGATGCCTGAAGCAATTACAGCAGCAACTAATATTACTAGAACAATAATTATAAATCGCGCTCCAAACTTCGTTTTCTCATCTTTTTGAAAGATATAATCTCTTCTTTCTTCTTCATCTTCTTTTACAAACTTCATAATTTCTTTAATTTATTGGTTAATATAAACTGTTTTTTTATTCACAAAGGCTAGCATACCTTCTTTAGATAATTCACGGCCAAAACCTGAATTTTTCGTGCCTCCAAATGGCAGTCTTGGATCCGATTTTACCATGCTATTAATAAAAAAAGCTCCATCTTCTATTTTCGAAATTTGCTTTGAGGCCCTTTTATAATCTTTTGTAAAAACCATGGTTCCTAATCCAAAAGTGGAATTTGAAGCGGTTTTATAAGCTTCATCTTCGGATTTAACTTTAATAACTGCGGCTACTGGCCCAAAGGTTTCTTCCTTAAATATAGGCATTTCAGGTGTAACATCGGTTATAACCGTAGGGTGATAGTAAGCACCGTCTCGTTTATTTCCTATAACCACCTTTGCACCGAGTTTAATTGATTTTTCAACTTGTTTCTCTAATGTTTCTGCTAAATCCTCGCGAGCTAAGCATGAGATCGTAGTGTCTTTGTCGGTTGGATTTCCGTATTTTAAATGTTCCGTTTTAGATATAAATTTTTGAATGAAATCGTCATAAATTTCCTCAACAACAATAAATCGTTTTGCGGCAATGCAACTTTGACCAGAATTCTGCATACGTGCAGAAACTATAGTATCTATATGTGCGTCTAAATCGGCATCTTTTAAGATAATACACGCATTATTTCCGCCCAATTCTAAAAGTGAAGACTTAAGATTCTTGCCAGCAAGTTCCGCAATTTTTCGTCCGGCTTTTTCGCTTCCGGTTAAGGAAACCGCTTTAACAACTTCGTCTTCCATGAGGTTTTCAATAGCATCATGGTCTGTAATGAGTGTTTGAAAACACCCTTCAGGAAATCCGGCATCTTTAAATAATTTTTCAATGGCTAGCGCGCACCCTGTAACATTAGATGCATGTTTTAACAATGCAACATTTCCAGCGGTTAAGGTTGGAATGGCGAATCGAAAAACTTGCCAAAATGGATAATTCCACGGCATAATAGCAAGTATGCAACCTAAGGGATCATAGCTTATAAAACTTTCGTGTGCATCGGTCTTTATAATGTCATCTTGTAGAAATTGAACTGCGTTCTTAATATAAAAGTCAATAAGAAAATTACACTTCTCAATTTCGGCTTCACTTTCAAGAATTGGTTTTCCCATTTCCTTAGTAATGAGTTGACTTAATTCCGATTTATTTTTAAAAATTTCATTAGCTAAATTCTGCAATAGTTCAAAACGTTTGGTAATTTCAACTTGTTTCCAAGTCTTAAAAGTGGTGTCTGCAAAGGCTAGTTTTTCTTGTAAGTCTGATTTTGAATTTACCGTGTAAGTTTCAAGATGGTTTCCATTAAAAGGATTGTATGTTTTTATTGTTGCTGTATTTGTTTTCATATATAAATGTGTTCTTCAAATTTAATTTTAATCGAGATTTTAACTTAATGCGATTACTAAAATATTTAACGCTAATAATAAATAGCATAACAGCTAATATTGCTATCTAAAGAGTTAAATTGTGGATAGTGTTGCTTATATCTTTGTAACACAGCAAAGTGCTGAATTTAAAAATTAATATAAAAATAGAAACATGAGTGATAACGGAAATACAGTTTTAGGAATATTAGCAGGAACCGCAGTAGGAGCAGTTTTAGGAATATTGTTTGCACCAGATAAAGGTAGTGTAACGAGACAGAGAATTGCAGATGAAGCTGCCACACGAAGAGATTATATGGCCGATAGAGCCACTGAATTAAGAGATTCTCTCGGAAATACGATATCTAGCCAAAAGGAAAACTTGGATCATCAAGTTGAAGCAATTATGTCTAACGCTAGTTATAAAGCAGAGGATGTGATTACAACGTTAGAGTCGCGTTTAAAAGATTTAAAAGCTAAGAATAAGAACTTACAGAAAAAAGCCTAATAAATGAGTGTATTTAGCGATATAAATAACACTACGGAAAAAGCTTCTCATATTGGTGAGCGCTATGTAAAAGCGTCTCACCAATATTTTAAGTTAAAGGTTTTTCAGCAATTAACGGTTTCCATAAGTTTGTTAGCTAAAGTGTTAGCGATTGGTATCCTTTTATTTGCTGGTTTGGTGTTTTTCTCAGTGGCAGGAGCCATAGAGTTGAGTAATGCATTAGATAGCTATTCGCTAGGGTTTTTCTTGGTTGGACTAATTTATATTTTAGTCTCAATAATAATCTACCTTATGCGAGCAAAATTCAACCCGTTTATTATAAAGAAACTTGGACCTAAATTTTTTGATTAAAATATGAAATCATATACCACATTTAGAGAGATTGAAAACGATCTAAAACGCTATAAGTTAGAACGCGATATTGCATGGGAGGAACTTAAGCTAATTAAAAGTGAATATAAGGAAGACTTACAACCATTGAATTGGGTGGGTTCTGCCGTTAAATTGACTGGAAAATACAGTTTTGTTGCCTTAATGAAAAAATGGATTTTCGGTAAATAATGCGTTACACCTTTACTTTAGCAACAATTTGTTTTTTAAATTCATTTGGTGAAATACCGTATTTTTCTTTAAAAATTTTAGAAAAATAACTTCTACTAGTAAAGCCAATGGAGTATACTATCTGCGAAATATTTAAGTCGGTCATTTTCATCAACTCTCGGGCTTGTTCTAAACGAATATGTCGAATAAATTCAGTAACCGTTCGTTTGTACAGAAACTTAAATCCATCTTGAAGCTTCGCTTGAGACAATCCATAGTCAATTGATAATTGATCTAAAGAATATTGTTTTGCAGGCTCTTTTTGTATAAGATCGCAAATTTTCTTAACGGTTTTTAATTCTTGCTTTGTTATCGATTTCGGTAGTTTTTTACCGCTTGTCTGCCTGTTGTGTTGCTGAATATGTAGCGAAAGAATTTCATAAATTTTTGCCTCAATTTTTAAAACACGCAACATACCTTTGGACTTAATCTTATGGATAGATTTTACATCATCAGCCATTTTTAAGTTCAATTCTCCATAATGTACAAACCTATTTTCGTGATCCGTATCAACAAAAACTTCATATAATTTTTTGTTTAGGGATGATACATTTGTAGTTCTCTTTTTTAAAAATTCCTTTCGTACGATTTGAATAATATTAATCTGAAGCTTTTCGTTTTTAGGAAAGTGAAGGTAATTAGTACCGTCTGACTTATTCGCGAATATCACAGATTGAAATTGCTGAGTCTTACGCTCTTCATTTTGTGCGCCTAAGCGATGTTCAAAAGCACCTTGCAAATTATAAATAAACCTTATAGGATTAAAATCTTCAGCTTCAATTTTAAGGACAAACTCCTTATAAAATTTAATATCGAAATCTAATAAATTAACTCCCCAATCAAACGGAATATAAGTGATTGTTCCACGAGCGTTGGCATTATCAATAGTCATCGTGTATTCTCCCCAACTTTCTTCCACTGTACCGTCTAGGTATTCACTGATTTGAGTGAAAATATCTCTAGTATTGGTTGGGTTTATTTCTATTTCAATCATATTTATTTATTAGTGTTCGTCTTGTTTAAAGGATTTAACGGTTTGAGATCTACATAAGCATAATTCACATCTCCGATGTGTTTATAATTTTCTTCACCTTGATTCAGCGGAGACCAAAATAATCTTTGATCTAAATCATTGGTGTTATACTGATCTAATAACGTTTGAGAAAACAATATATAGTCGTCTTTATCGATAGTGTTTTTTAACAGTTTGTGTGCAATAACCACATCTTCGCCCATTAACTTTATGTGCTTGCCAATGTTTACCGCTTCAACGTTTTCTCCATAATGCAAAATTATTTTTAACCCTAAAGATTTTATAATGGGTTTGTTTTGCATTTCATGCTTGTCATCTAAACTGGCTAGTTTTTTATAAAATTCAGAATAAAAGAAAGTGCATTGATCAATCAATTTTTTTAGCGGTGGTAATTCGCCTCGCTTAAAAAATAAAACGGCATCCCCCTCAATTTCCGAGACTCTAAGGCCAATTTCATTTGCATAAATAATTTGGTTCAATAGGGCAAGAATCACTTTTGAACTCAGTTCTGCTTCTGTAGCACTCATAAATTTAGTAAATCCACTAATATCGGGTATACAGATTAACATAAGTGATTTATTAAATTAGACATGAAAAATGTAAAATTAAGTTATTTTAAATTATGATTTTGACAAATGTTAAAATTAATTGCCATTAAACATAGTAATGTTGGTTATTAGCACCATATCAGTTAAGCATTAACTCGATAGAGCAAATTTAAAGACGTCGCAGGATTTACATTCGTGAAGTAACCAAGTTATATAATATTATGAATATTTACGAAGCCATTAGAAGAGACCACGATATACAACGCGATTTACTAGATAAATTAGTTGATACCTCTGGTGACACCAAAGAAAGAACTCATTTATTTAAAGAGCTGCGCAAGGAATTAACGTTGCACGCTAATGCTGAAGAACGGCATTTTTATAAACCTTTAATACCAACTGATATGATGCAAGAACATGCGAGACATGGAATTGCAGAACATCATGAAATTGATGAGCTTATTGAACAGCTTGAAAAGACCGATATGGATTCGTCGGCATGGTTGAAAATTGCAAAAAATTTAAAGCACAAAGTAGAACATCACTTAGAAGATGAAGAGTTGACTTTTTTTCAGTTATCAGGCAAAGTTTTAAATGACAAAGAGAAATTAGAGTTAGCTACTAAATATAACGCTTATATGGAAGCGCATAGATAAGCTATTATTTTCTACCATAGGAAAGCTATTTGAATAAATTTTATCAATAGGATATAAATCCATTTTTAAACTTATTTGAATAGCTTTTTTTTTGTCTAATCTCATATAGGTTGTATAAGGTAATGAGATTTATTTCCTTTATGAGGCCATTAAAAATTCACCATAATTGTTAAGAGAATTAATCCTAATTAGTTGCGTTAATTTCTTAAGTAAATGCATTAACGAAACTGTGATAGGATACTTAATTTTGAGTAATAATGCAAAGTGTTATATCAACACTAGAAATAATTAAGATGTAAACGAGTAAGCATCAGTAAATTACTCAGACTTAAAAACATAAATAAAATGGCAACATACACAAAAGAAGTAGGAAACAAATTAAATGGTTTATTAGAAAAGAATTATGATGCGGAAAAAGGGTATCATAAAGCTGCTGAAAATACAGATCACACAGGTTTGAAATCTTTTTTTAATCGAAAAGCAGAGCAAAGAAGAACATTCGGTTATGATTTAAAATCAGAGATTAAATCATTTGGACAAGAAGTTGATAAAGGAGGTAGTCTTACAGGTTCGGCTCATAGAGCTTGGATGGACGTTAAAGCATTATTCTCTTCGGACGATGCGGAATCTATGTTAGAGGAAGCTATACGAGGAGAAAAAGCCTCGGTTGACGAATACAATGATGTTATTAATGATACTAGTTTACCGAGTTCAACGAAATCGATTCTAATGTCTCAGAAAAATCATATTGAAACCGATTTATCTAATATAAAATCATTAGAAAATTTAAAATAATTAGTTCATTGTAAACTGATTTTAAACGCGCGTGATCTATAATCACGCGCGTTCATTTTATGTGCCAACCTGATTATATTTTTAATTACAGTTTGGAACCTAAAAAAATTAATGTCTCTTATTAGTGTCATACTATCAATTTAGAAGCAGTGAAAATCGGTAATTAAATTAACACTGAATAGCGTTAATTTTTTATTGAGATAATGTTTTAAGCATTCAAGATAAAAGTTAAAGAAGTTAATCACGTACTTGTAAATAAAAATAAAATGTTTTATAAACTTTCAAATACATCCCCTTTACTATTAATAGAGGCTGCTTTTGATGCGAAATTTAAATATCCTTTACTTTTTAAAAATGCTCCAATTATCAATGGATTGTCAGAGCAAACACTGCCAGTAATAACCATGAATAACCCCAATAAAATTGATTATGCAATTTGGGGTGCTTTACCACAAGATTATAAAGACGGTTGGGAAAATTTTCAGAATCTCACCAATACTTTAAATATGTCCATCGACAAAATTCAAACATCAGATTGGACCAATCAATTACTAAATCATCAACGTTGTTTAATCATAGTTTCTGGCTTTTTTACATCTTATCTCCACAATGGTGAAGTATATCCATTCTATGTGTATGAAAGGAACCATAGACCGTTTGCTTTGGCCGGCATATATTCTACGTTAAATGATGGATTTTTATCAGTAAGTCTTACAACGTCTACAATGACTAATGGATTAAAAAATATACACAATATTGGTCCAGATTTTCCGATCGCGATGGATGGAAATAATGCGCGGGATTGGATCGACCCAGACTTAACGACATTTGACGAAAGTAATTTGGTGACACTCAATTTAAAAGCGCACACTATTTCAAAAGAGTTTTATAAGAATGATATTATATATGACTCCATACTAGAACCTGCGCATTATAATGGTATGCCAATTTTATCTGTGAAATAATTAATTCTTCGTTATAAAAAATCCAACTACGCCCAAATCTAAATTACTACTAGTCTTCATATAATATAATGTTTGGTCTTTAACCCATTTCTTGCTAGTTCTAAGTTCTTATTTTGGATAAAAATAATAATTGATTTATAATATCACGGTTTACATCTTTATGGTTTTGCTTTGAATTACAACAATACTCTTAGTAATTTATTATTCATCACTTTTTTAGGGTTTTATTTAATTAACCTACCATATCTTTTCTGCCAAATTTGAAGTCGTAATTCTATATAGTCAATTCAAAAATTCAGTATAAAAAATAAGTTACTTTATATACCGAAAAAAAAAGACAATTTGAAAAAATCGACATATTACAAATTTACATTCTTAGATTAAATTCGGTGTTATTGAGTCAACAACTTCTTCTATAGAGTTAAGTGAATTTTAAGGTATTACGTATATTTGTTAATATAATTAATAGCTATAAAGTTGAAAATACTTTTATTAGTTTAGTATAGGTTGGTTACCTAGTAGATGAAGCGAATTCTCGGTTAGAGAATTCGCTTTTTTTTGTGAAAATTTGGTTCTATTAAAGCGGTTAAGATCGGTTGCATTTGAGCAAATAGAAGTCGTGGTTATAACCCATCTTTGTATGGAAGGTTAGAGGTTCTAACCTATTAACTTAAAACCAAAAAATATGTTACGTTGGACAATCACATTCGTTATAATAGCAATAATCGCAGCAATCCTTGGATTCGGTGGAATTGCAGGAGCAGCAGCAGGAATTGCTAAAGTTGTATTCTTTATATTCATAGTACTTTTTGTACTATCTTTATTAAAAGGAGTCATAAAAAAATAAATAATTAGTATTATATAACTATTTAATAGTCTTGAGAAACTCAAAATTCTCAAGGCTATTTTTTTTTCCACTGGCAATTGCGATGTTATATTTATATAGGAATAAGGTGATAACAGACTCAGTTTTTAGTTAGACTCAGTAAGTATTGTTTTGTAGCTAATTAGTCTCATTCCAAAAGCATTTTAAAATGTATTTTTTTGGTTTAAATATGTTCAAGTATGTATCAGGATTGAAGCTTTTATCTCTAGTAAATGTTATTCGATTCGTACATAATTTTCAGAAAAGATTTTGTTGCCCTCTTCATCTAGTTCAATTTGTTCAAAACGATTTTCAGAAATTTCAAGTTCAAAGTTAAATTCTTGTTGTTCTTGTATAACTTCATTCATAAAGGCAGAACCAAACTCTAAAATTTCTGTCAAATTATCATCATCATACTCATAAGAACCATAACCAAAAAATTCAATAGAATCGGTTTTTAATAATTTACACCACATCACTTTGCTGTCAGAATACATTTTAATCTGCCGTGATATTGTATTATTTGAAAACGAATCCACAACCTTATTGTCCTTATAATTGTAAAATCCTTTAAGTTCCCAAGTCCCTTTCAGAAGATTGGTTCGTTTATTTACCTCAGTATTTACTTCGGTCGTTTCAAGGTCGTTTTTTTGTTGATCCTTACAGGCAAATACCAAGACTAGAACCATAATTAAGAATGTCGATTTAATTTTCATGATTTTATGGATTTTGTAGTTAAATACTTAAAAATTACGAAATTAAAAGCAAAAATCAGCGTGTATTCATATTATTTATACTACCATAACGAGTGTTGATAACTTATAAGTAAGGTTTTATACAAAAAACCTACTTTTGTTTTACGTAATAAAACACAAGATATGTCAGATACGATAGAAAAAGTAAAATGTTTAATTATAGGTTCTGGACCTGCAGGGTATACAGCTGCTATTTATGCTTCTAGGGCTAATATGTTTCCGGTTTTATATCAAGGAGAACAGCCAGGAGGTCAATTAACCACCACTAATGATGTTGAAAATTTTCCGGGTTATCCAGAGGGTATCACTGGGCCTGAAATGATGATTGAATTACAAAAACAAGCGGAACGATTTGGCACTGATGTGCGTCATGGTTGGGTTACAAAGGTCGATTTTTCAGGGGATATCCATAAAGCGTGGATAAATGAAGAAAAGGAAATTCATGCCGATACTATAATTATTTCTACAGGTGCTTCTGCAAAATATTTAAACTTACCGTCCGAACAAAAATATTTAAAACTAGGAGGCGGCGTGTCTGCTTGTGCGGTTTGCGATGGTTTCTTTTATAGAAATCAAGAAGTCGTAATTGTTGGAGCCGGGGATTCTGCTTGCGAAGAGGCTCATTATTTATCTAAACTTTGTAAAAAGGTCACCATGTTAGTGAGACGTGACGAATTTAGAGCTTCTAAAATCATGGCGAAACGTGTAAAGAATACAGAGAATATTGAAATCTTATTTAATACAGAAACGGAAGAGGTTTTGGGTGACGGTCAGGTAGTAACGGGTGTCAGGGTGTTTAATAACCAAACTAATGAAAAACATGATATTGAAGCCACTGGTTTCTTTGTAGCTATAGGTCATAAACCAAATACAGATATTTTTAAAGACTATTTAGATTTGGATGGCACTGGTTATATTATTAATGCAAAACCAGGCACCAGCAAAACGAATGTAGAGGGTGTATTTGTTAGCGGAGATGCTGCAGACCATGTTTATAGACAGGCAATAACAGCAGCAGGAACAGGCTGTATGGCAGCCTTAGATGCTGAACGATATTTAGCTGCTAAAGATTCTGATTTTGAATTTGTAACTCCGACTTATAACTAAATAGTTGTTATAATTTATTACATTAAAAGAGCCGAAGTATTAAAACTTCGGCTCTTTTATTTTAAGTTATAATCTATAACTACCGTTGCTTTTTTTGTAATTTAGAGGTGTCTTCAAATTTAGTAATGGTTATCGCCGGATTCCCAAAAAGATAAATCTCACTATCACCAGAAGCCGCAATCGTAATACTTTCAGTGGCCGATATGGTTAAGTCACTACTATCTTCTAAAGTCGCTTCAACCACTTTTACATCAAATTTGGCTCCATCAAACTTGGTGGAGCTATCTAATTGAAATAATGCACTATCTGCAAAACCTTCTATCACGGCGTCAGAGCGTTGATATAAAATAAAGCCAGTTACTTTACTATTTATAAGAGCGTCTAGTTTACAATTGTCGCTCAATTCTATTTTTGTAGTTTCGGCATTTAAGTTCAATCTTGTTTTCGATTTTCCTGAACTTTTATAATCGATGCTTTTTGCATTAATGTTAAGGTAAGCTCTTGAATCGTCTGCCGTTATTAAAGTGACATCTCCCAATTCCATTGAGGTCAGTGATCTAATTTCTCCATCACCTCTGGTCTCTATGGTTTGTAATCCCTCACTATAATTTACAGTAATATTTAATTTTTTTTTGGTCGTAATTTTCATGGCTTCAGAAAAAGTAAGAACACCATCTACAACATTAAACTGTATCACGTCATGTAGATTGTCATCAGCTTCTACACTTACCGAAGGTTTACTATTATAAACGACTTCTACAGCAAAATCACTGTCAATTACAATTGTATGGAAATCGTCGACGTACGTTTGCTTAACCGTGACATTTCTATCGCCTTTAATCTTTTCTGTCGATTGTGCAACTGCCCATTGAGAAAGGGCAATAAATACAAGCAGAATAAGTAATAATTTTTTCATATTTAAAAGTTTACTGTCTTTAAGCGTAGCAAAACACGCTACTAAGGGTCATTTTTTTCATCTATATAATCCTTAAGCTTATATTTTGCAGTTCAATATTAATGATTTCTATTTAATATTGGTCAATTAAAAGTAATTTAACTCATAAGAGCAAAAATCAGCCCAAACTTATAAAGTAGCTGAATAAGGCGTGATATTTCATTGTTTTAGGGTTTTAAAATACGTGGATAATTTAGACCTCTAAACTGAAATGTTGACATAGTATAAATTTCTATTTAATGTTTTACTTTATGAACGATAATCAGCTTAAATGATTACGACCTTGTATTTATTTTTAAATTCTTTATACCGTTTAACTCTCATAAATAGCATGTGATAAGATTAAGAGTT
This sequence comes from Winogradskyella bathintestinalis, assembly GCF_030407435.1. Taxonomy (GTDB): domain Bacteria; phylum Bacteroidota; class Bacteroidia; order Flavobacteriales; family Flavobacteriaceae; genus Winogradskyella; species Winogradskyella bathintestinalis. The sequence goes on along the minus strand of NZ_JASDDK010000002.1, from coordinate 335,429 downwards.
AGATGGTTATATTTTTATAAATATTTTGAGGGTTTCAATTTGAGTTCATCAAGGTATTGCACAAATTGTAATTTGGATATAATTAACCAAGACATAACCCCATGTGAAGATTCCATTTTAGTAGGGAATAATTATTTTATCAAATAAAAAATAGTAAATTGTTGAATGATAATCCGGCTGATTAGTCTTAATCATAACGATATAATTTTTATAATGCAATTAATTATATCGTTATAAATATTAGGATCAAGCCTTTATAAAATAAATAACGATATTTTTGAAAAGAAATTTAGCCCAGAATGGTCACCAACAGCACTGAAAAAGTCTATCAATTACTAGAAGAAGCCTACACTTCTCGAACCAACGATATTTCCAATAGTATAGCTATTACCAAAAAAGCATTACGTTTAAGTGAAGAAATTAATGACAAGGCGCTAATAGGCAAAAGTTTGAATAAATTGGCGCTTTACTATATGGTAATTAGCGAATTTGAAAAATCTAATGTTTTATCAGAACGAGCGATTCAAATTTTTAAATCTATTAGCACCCAACATGTTGGTATTGCAGATGCACTTTACAATATAGGCAGCGTATTCTATAAGACAAACGATTTTTATAGCGGTTTAATTCAATTGTTAGAAGCTTTAAAAATTTATAGAAATGCTGATGATTTACATGGCGTTTCTAAAGTAGAAAAGGCGGTGGGTACTATCTATGAATACATTGGGGATTATGAAAATGCTTACAAAACATACGTCAGTTCTTTTGAGATTGCTTCCAAGTTATCGGATAGAAATTTGGAATCCAATGTGCTCAATAATTTATCTGGTTTATTTCTGAAAAACGATAATATAGAATTGGCGAAAGAAAAAATAAATCGCTCAATTATATTAAAAAATCAGGCTAAAGATACCAGAGGTCTCGGGTTTGCTATATATGGTCGTGGAAAGATTTTTTTAAAGACAGGTCAATATGAAGAAGCTAAGCGCGATTTTTTTAAAGCATTAGATATCCATATGGAACTGAATGAGCAAATGGGCTCTGCCATGTGCTTAACGAAGCTTGGGGAAATGTATAATAAGCTTCAAGATTTTGAAAAAGCAGAATTTGTACTTAAGCAAAGTTTAGAGATTGCTGTTAGTATTAACTCCGCAATGTTAAAGATTAAAACGTACAATCTCCTTTATAAGATGTACAAAGGCCATCGCAATAATGTAGATGCCTTGAAATTTTTGGAACTTTATGTTCACGAGAAGGAAAAAATAACAAATTCACAGACAGTAAAAATTATTGAACATTATGACCTCATTAATCAAATGAATAATTTGGAGAATGAAGCGAGAATAAATAAAGAAAAACAAAAAGCTACCGATAAAATAAACAAAGAAGAACAGGAAGCAGTGAGGTTAAGACAAGAGTTTTTGTCTATTATGAGTCATGAAATCAGAACTCCATTAAATGCCATCACTACTATAATTTCAATTTTAAAGGATAATATCATTAAAGCCGACAAAGAATTATTTAATAGTCTCCAGTTTGCTTCTAATAATTTAATAAATACTGTAAATGATACGTTAGATTTTACAAAATTAGATTCGAATAAGTCGGTATTAGAAGTGCGCAATGTTAATCTTAAAGAACTATGTTCAAATATTATTAATTTACATAGCAATAACGCAAATCTCAAGGATCTTAATTTAGTTCTTAATAGTAATATCCCTCCAGACCGTTATTATTCCATGGATCAACCTAAAATCGGTCAGATATTAGGTAACTTAATTAGTAATGCCATAAAATTTACTAGGAGTGGAGGTGTAGTTCTAAATACTGTATTAATAGAGGAAGATGACGTTTATGATACCATTCAGTTCAGTGTTACTGATTCAGGAGAAGGCATTTCAAAAGAAAATTTAGATGTTATATTTGATAGTTTTTCGCAAATAAAACCTGTAATTTCTAGAGATCAAGGCGGCACTGGATTAGGACTTGCTATTGTTAAAAAATTAGTAGAATTACATCAAAGCGAAATATTTGTTAGTAGTATTCTTGGCAAAGGATCAGAATTTTATTTTGAGCTAAAACTAAAAAGAGTTCTCAATATTATAAAAGTAGAACCGATAGATTATAGTAAATTGAAAGGTAAATTAGCCCTCATTGCAGATGATACTTTAATTAATGCCTTACTTATGAAAAAGGTCTTGAAAAAATGGAATGTGTCGTCTGATCTGGTTAAAGATGGAAAAGAAGCGGTAGAAGCCTCTAAAATTAAAAATTATGATTTTATTTTAATGGATATACATATGCCGATAATGAATGGTGTCAAAGCCACCAAAATGATTAGGAATACTAAAAATAAAAATAATAATACACCAATTTTTGCCGTCACTGCTGACGTTCAGATAAAAGAACGTAAAGAAAATAGAACCTTGTTTGATGCTATTTTATGGAAGCCATTAGAAATTGAAAAACTATATCTTGCTTTATCGAAAATAAGTGAATTAAAAGCGTAAGTTTCACACTGCTTACATTTTGAAGATTGAAAATAAGATCAAAAAATAACCATCCTAAACTCTAATTAGAATTTAGGATGGTTTGTCTACTGAGAGTATCTCAGTACAGGTTGATTGGCTGATAAAAGTATTTATTGTTTTCTTATATTTCCTGCTGAGGTATCAGACTTTTCAATGATTTGAGGATTTCCTGAATATTCAATATCTCCACCACTTGTCGCTTTTGCCATTAATTTTTTAGACGTATTGACTGAAATGTCAGCACCACTTGTAGCTTTTACATTAGAGGTTTCTGCTAGTAATTCTGAGGCATCTATATCGCTACCGCTGGTTGCTGATGCCTTAAAGCTAATCGTAGTACCACTTAACTTAATATCACTTCCACTTGTAGAATTACAAGTTAATGCTTTAGTTTTTACACTGAGTTTTATATCTGCTCCACTTGTGGATTTTAAGTCTAAATTAGAGACTTCAATAGTGTTTCTAGAAAACACATCGCTTCCGCTTGTTGCTTTTATTGCCGATATGTTTTCAATATTTAAAAACACTTTTTTCGATGCAGCTTGTCTAATATTTTCCGTAGCGTAGATTCTTAAAACACTATTTTCAACCTCGGTCATTATTAGGTCCTGAAGGTTTTCATCGGCTTCAATGGAAATTCCAACGTCATCCGTTTGTGTAATATAAAGGTCTAGACCGTGGCTGACTTTAATTTCTTCGAAATCTGATGAGATTGCTCTCTCAACTTGAACAACATTGCCGTTGCCATCGATACCCGAGCCTAAATTCATTGATAAGTTACACGATAGCATTAAAATACTGATAATACTGGTTGCTATAATTCTTGTTAGTGTGGTCATGATTTCTGTTTGTTTTTTGATTGATGAATTAAATTTTTATAAATTTAAGATGATTATATACCATTTGATAATAAAGAGTGATGAGCTGTTAAAAGTTATGGCTCAATTGTCATTAACTTCTATATCCACCCCGTTTTCTTCATTAATTTGAACGCTAACCTCTGGTTGATCGTCAATAGATGCGTTTGTTTTAGTTACGGACTCAATAATTTCCTTTTCTACCTTGGTAAAAATTTCCTCGTCTTTTTTAGATGCTTTACAGTCTAAGCAAAGTACATCACCATCAAGAACTTTATAGTATTGGTTGCCCATATCGTATTTTAATAAATTTCTCTGTGCGTAGTAGTCTTGAGTAAATCGAGGTGCAAAATCATAAGGAAAAAATATAGTGCCTTCCGGAAGATAAAGTGTAACTTCAATTCTTTGATCGCTAAATTTATTGACTGCATCTGTTGTTAAAAATGCATCTAGATTTAAAACATTATCTTCAACGGAATAATTATAACTTATATTCTGAGCCCGATCTCTTGCCGTATCATAATTACTACCTCTTGCAAATCCGTTAATTTTAATACTAGCTAAAGAATCTGTCGTAGATTTTATCATCAATCTAATATCAGTCGTTGAAATTATCTTTTGGTCATTATTTGCACGGGTTATTTTATAATTGTGATAAGATCTATTCAAATGTCTATTATAACTGTCATGACCAATCATTTTAATTGCCAAAGTATCTCCAGATATAACATTTATAGGTTCTTCTACCTGTGTAATATTAGCGTCGTATGCTTGCTCAGTAGCTTGTTTCACTCCGGTTATAATTAGCCCTATAATAGACACAATCCAAAGCCCTAATAATGTAAATTTAGCCACATTGCCAATGGATTTTAAGTTGTTGACCAGAATTTTTAAACCTAAATAAAATATAAAGAAAAATGGAATGCCAATAGCGAAGAATAATAGTATAGACATTAACCAAATTGGAATATTTGCGGCATTCGAAGCATCAATAAAATCCATACCAGGAAAATGAATGGCATCGGTTATACCAACGGTAAAAAGTGCGATTATTAAACTTATTATGGCGCTTATACCAATAATTATTAATAATATACCAATAAATTTAGCGATGACTTTTAAGAAAAACATTATTATAGTACCAATGGTCTCAAAAAAGGATTGTGAACTCGATTTTAACTTACTACCTTGTTTTTGAAAATCAACACTTTTTACAGATTCAGAAATATTATCAGACACATGGTCAAAACCTTCTTTTAGTTTATCACCATGTTTTTTTAAATCGACATGTTTAAAGTTTTCCGAAACTGTATCAATACCGTCTTTAATTTTTTTTTCGATGTTGCTAATATTTACAGGATCACCGGTCATGGTCAGTTTTTCGGCTGTGGTTTTTGCTTCAGGAATTAAAGCCCAAAGCAAAATATAGAGTAATACTCCTGTACCAGCACTAAAAAATAGAATAACCCAAATAAGCCTAATCCACAGCGCATCGAGTCCAAAATAATGGCCTAAACCAGCAGCAACACCGCCAATATAAGAATTGTCTGTATCTCTGTATAAACGTCGGGATGATGTTGATTTTTGTTTATAATCTTGTTTTGGCTCATCTTCAAAAATTTCGTCGTCTACAAGATAGTCTTCTGGTTGGCCCATAATGGCAATAACGTCGTCAACGAGTTTAACACCTACGACCTGTTTTTCATTCTGTATGCGCTCAGAAAACAATTCTGCAATGCGAGCTTCTATGTCTGCTATAATTTCAGAACGACCTTGAGAGTCCGTAAATGAACGTTTTATAGCCTCAAGATAACGCGATAATTTAAGGTATGCATCTTCATCTATATGAAAGAATATACCTGCTAAATTTATATTGACTGTTTTATTCATTTTTTTGGTGTTTTTGTATTGGTTACTAGGTTAACTGCATTTTGTAAATCGCTCCAAGTGGAGTTTAATTCATTGAGAAACAGTTTTCCTGTTTCCGTAAGACCATAATATTTTCTTGGTGGTCCAGAGGTTGATTCTTCCCAACGGTAATTGAGCAATCCAGCATTTTTTAATCTTGTTAATAGCGGATATATAGTTCCTTCTACCACAAGCATTTTAGCGTCCTTTAATGTGCCCAGAATTTCAGCAACATATGCATCTTCATCTTTTAAAATGGATAAAATGCAATACTCTAGGACACCTTTGCGCATTTGTGCTTTTGTGTTTTCTATCTTCATATTTTAAGAGTCTTAAATTTGATTAAACTGTTCATTTTTTGATTGATTTGATTATTGATGAAATATTAATTATTTTAAAAAGTTGATGGTGAGAGGAAATTTAAATTCACGTCCATCTCTTGCGGATAAACTTGCTTTAACAATAAGTGCCAATTCCACAATAAAAGCCATTACGGCTAATACTCCTAAACCTCCTCCTATATAAAGCAGCGCAGAAGGCTCACCGACATTGATATGGAAATTATGAAACCCATTAAAATCGATAATATCCAAACCTCTAATTAATTTGAAAATGAAAAACGGTACACTGATCGTTCCAATAATTATAGCATATAGCAAAACACTTATTTGAAAATTAATAGCTTGCTTACCATGCTGATCTATAAATTCTGATTTGTTCTTATTTACCGACCATAATACAATGGGGCCAATGAAATTTCCAAACGGAATTATAAATTTAGAAAAGGTGGACAAATGAATGAATGTTGCTAAATTTTTATGATGATTATCTAACATATCTAAAAGTATATAATAGTTTCTTATACAAATATATGTCTTTAAAAAGGTATTATGTTACGCATAGTACTTAAAATTAACATTTTTTTAACATTAGTTAGGTTGAATATTTTGAATTATTTTAGTGGAAATTATAGTGTTAATAAGTTTCCCAATGTCATGGGAATGAAATAAATTTCAATGAATATTTCTCCTTCAAAACTCAACTCTTTTTTAATGTTCAAGCTTCCTGCGGCCTATTTTACGGGTGTAAGAACAAAAGAGATAACCAACAACTCATGTAAGGTAATAGTAAAACATCGTTGGGTAAACCAAAACCCATTTAAATCCATGTTTTGGGCAGTACAAGGCATGGCGGCAGAATTAACCACTGGTGCATTGGTGATGAAAAAGATAAGAGAAAATGGTAAAAAAATTTCAATGTTGGTAGCGTCTAACAATGCGTCATTTTCTAAAAAAGCCACAGGAAAAATCACATTTACCTGTACCGAAGGTGGTAAAATTGATGAGGCTATAAGACAAGCAATTGAATCAGGAGAAGGGCAAACGGTTTGGTTAAATTCAAAAGGCATTAATGAAGAAGGAGTGGAAGTTTCTGATTTTAATTTTGAGTGGACGTTAAAAGTTAAATCTTAGTATTATCATTATGAGATCCTAAAGAATGTTTATGTAGATGGACGTCTTGTTTTGGTAGTCTGATAGACCTAGAAAAAGAGAGGTATCGTTATAGTATTCATTTTCAAAGTGCCCTTCATGTAATTTGAAATTTTTTTAATGATGTAACAAAATCTAAAAAAGTACAACCTATAAAAGAATCAAGTACTACTGAATTAGTTCAGTATCTCAATCAAAAATTAATTTATTATGGAACAACTACCTAATTATAATGACAGAAATGCTCACGAAATAGATTATCGCATCTATGGAGAAGAAATGCAATATGTAGAAATAGAACTCGATCCTCAAGAAGCTGTTATTGCTGAAGCTGGAAGCTTTATGATGATGGACGATGGTATAAAAATGGATACTATTTTTGGTGATGGTTCTCAAAAAGATACGGGTTTTCTAGGTAAAATTCTTGGTGCTGGAAAACGAATCCTAACGGGAGAAAGTTTATTTATGACTGCTTTTTATAATAACCTTACAGGGAAACGAAATGTTTCCTTTGCGTCTCCATATCCCGGAAAAATAATTCCTATTGATTTAACTGAGTTTGGAGGTAAATTTATCTGTCAAAAAGATGCTTTTCTTTGTGCAGCTAAAGGTGTTAGCGTTGGCATTGAGTTTTCTAAAAAATTAGGTCGCGGACTTTTTGGAGGGGAAGGATTTATAATGCAAAAATTAGAAGGAGATGGAATGGCCTTTGTGCATGCCGGAGGTACAACTGCCGTAAAAACATTGGCAGCAGGTGAAACCTTACGTGTAGATACCGGTTGTATTATAGGTTTTACGCAAAGTATTGATTACGATATTGAATTTGTAGGAGGTATTAAAAATTCTATTTTCGGCGGAGAAGGTTTATTCTTTGCTAAATTACAAGGCCCTGGAAAAGTATTTATACAATCGTTGCCGTTTAGTAGATTAGCAGGTCGTGTGCTAGCCTCTATTCCCCAAGGAGGAAAATCGAAAGGAGAAGGCAGTATTCTCGGAGGTATCGGCGATTTGTTAGATGGAGATAATCGTTTTTAAAATCAATGTATTAGCTAATTGTTAATTCGTGTCTCAGCACATTATCATTCAGTATCTAAGCATGTTTTAAAACTAAGAAAATCTCATTTTTTTAACATAATTAGCTGTTAAACTTTATAGGATCTAAATTAGATTTCAAAAATTTTACTACCTTTAAGACTGAATTGAAATAATAGCCTATAGAGAACATCTACTTTTGTTAAACCTAAAACCAAAATCACCTATGGCGCGAGCAATGTACGAGTACACTAAAACTGTACTTAGTAAAGTGAGTTTTGATGCAACATTATTTTGTAAGGAAGTTCAAAAAGCAGTTAGACGATTATTGCCTCATGAACTTGAAGAACTTAGAATTTTTGTGCAGTCCCTAATCAATCAAAACCCAGAATTAAATCAATGTTTAATTTATTTAAAAGCATAAATAAAAAAGCGACTTTCGAGTCGCTTTTTTTATAATATTTTGGAAATCAATCTGTAGAGTTATCTCTGTAAATCATCATACCTCAAGATCAATAGTTGAAATTTCTTTTTAAATCTATTTCGCTTTTGGACTTATGATTTCTACATTCTGAAAAGCAATGGCTCCACGAATTATTCCAGAAATTACGTTGTGCATAGCATCAATAATTTGCATCTTTAACTCGCTTTTATGATATATAATGCTGACTTCCCGAGCAGGAGATGGTTCATTGAAGTGTCTTAAATTCGGATTCAATTTCTCTTTAATATCTAATGTATGTAAATAGGGGAGCAGTGTCATTCCCATTCCTTCATTAGACAACTTAATTAAGGTTTCGATACTACCACTTTCAAGCTGGAAATTTTCATCAATTTGATCCTTGAATGATTTACATAGATTTATAACCCCATCTCTAAAACAATGACCATCTTCTAAAAGTAACATATCATCAATACTTAGATCAGAAACGTCAATAGTTCTCTTGTCTTTTAATCGGTGACTTTCGGGGATATAAGCTACAAAAGGTTCATAATATAATACACGTTCTTTAATGTTGTCGCTCTCTAGTGGGGTCGCCGCAATAGCCGCATCTAGGTGACCATCACTTAATCTCGATAGAATTTCTTCAGTGGTTAATTCTTCAATCTTTAGTTTAACTTTTGGAAATTTTTTAATAAAAGTATTTAAAAACATTGGTAACAGTGTTGGCATAATCGTTGGAATAATGCCCAAACGAAACTCACCGCCAATAAAACCTTTTTGCTGATCTACAATATCTTGAATTCTATCGGCTTCATTAACAATATTTCTGGCTTGATATACAATTTTACGACCAACATCAGTTAATTCAATTGGTTTTTTGCCTCTATCAAAAATCACGATATCTAATTCATCTTCTAATTTCTGAATTTGAGTACTTAACGTCGGTTGCGTGACAAAACATTTTTCCGCTGCTTTAGTGAAATTCTGATGTTCTGCTATCGCCAAAGCATATTTGAGTTGTGTAATGGTCATAACTATTAATTTAGACTATAAAAGTATATAAACTATTCATAAAAACTATGCATATTAAAGCTTATTTGAGTCGTAAATTTGAATAAACAATTCAACCATACAATATTGTAATATTGAATTAAAAAAATATATATCATGACACTAAATAGTATAGGTTTAGACACCGAAAAAACGAAAGTATTAGTTGATGAATTAAATCAGTTATTAGCAAATTTTCAATTGTATTACCAAAACTTAAGAGGTATTCACTGGAATATTAAGGGTAGAGCGTTTTTTGATCTTCATGTAAAATTTGAAGAATTGTATACCGACGCTAACTTAAAAGTTGATGAAATTGCAGAACGTATATTAACACTTGGAGAAACACCGCTGCACACATTTGACGATTATACCAAAGCAGCTAAAGTACCTGTTGGAAAAAATATTTCTAAAGACGAGAAAGCAGTACAACTGATTGTAGATTCTCTATCGGAATTATTAAAAATAGAACGTGGAATTTTAGAAACTTCAGATGAAGCTAATGATGAAGGTACAAACTCAATGATGAGCGATTTTATTACTGAACAAGAAAAAACGGTTTGGATGATGAAAGCTTGGTTGGGTGAGACCGTTTAATTTACAGAAAATTCAAATCTACTAATGTTTTGTTAGTAGACTATAATTTTTTATAAAACGATATTTCATAACTAGATAAAGCCAGCAATATGCTGGCTTTATTTTTACTTCGATAGATATTTCTAAGGCTTAAAATCTAATATTCAGGTTTAAATCTTTATTGTAAACAGTGAATTTGGCATCCTCATAATTTGGTGGGCCAAATGACATAGAATTATTAGAAATGCCATACGATTCTAATGGCATACCATTGTCTCTAAAGTCCATTTTCCCATTACTGTTTGCATCGTGGAAAGCAATAATTGCATAGTCGCCAGCTTTAACGTTTTCAAAAGTAACGGTTATTTTTCCGTCTTTTATTTCAGATTCTGCACTCATTAACCCTTTGCCTTTCATAAAAGTGTCAGCGGTATGAAGTCCTAATTTAACTGTTCCTTTGTCGCTAGTTACATTATTTATGGTAACTGTTACAGTAACGCTCTTATCTTGAGCGAAACCGAATAGTGTGGTGAATGCAAGCGCTAGTGCTAAGAATAAATTTTTACTTGCAAATTTGGTTGTGCTTTTTTTGAATTTGTGAATCTTTAATTTCATAATAAAATTGAATTGGTGGTTAGTAAATAATACGGTTCTTTTTTGTTGATGATTCAAATATCATATAATAGCTTCAATATCTATTATCGCAATTACTGAACTGTATAATTATGAGGATGAGCTGTGTTTTTTTAGTTAAAAGTGATCAGTTCACTCCCTACAATCCATTTACCAGCAACCGGCTATAATAATCCTCTCGCTTTTATTTCCAAATATTTGTTAATTGTATTAATCGTTAAATTCTCTGGTGCCGTTAAAATGGATTGAATACCATGTTTTTGAAGTTCGGTGACAATTAATTTCTTTTCGTAAACAAATTTTTCAGCAATAGTTTTCTGAAAAATATCGAAGGTATTATGAGCATTGGTCTTAGTGAGTTTCTGTAACTCTGTGTTTTCAAAAAATATAACGACTAATAAATGATGTTTAGCAATGGCTTTTAGATAAGGTAATTGGCGATGAAGCGCATCTAAAGTTTCAAAATTGGTGTAGAGTAGAAGTAGACCACGTTGTGTAAGACTTCTTTTAATATCGATATATAGTCTAGAAAAGTCAGATTCCGCAAAATCAGTATTAACATTATATAGGGTTTCTAAAATTAAATTCATTTGCGATGGTCGTCTTTCTGCAACGACCTTATTATCTACCTTGCGAGAAAAGGTAAACATGCCAGCTTTATCTTGTTTTTTAAGCGCAACATTACTAATAACTAAAGTGGCATTGATGGCATAATCTAAAAGGCTTAAACCTTCAAAAGGCATTTTCATAGCTCTTCCTTTGTCTATCACAGAATAAACAGGTTGAGAGCGCTCGTCTTGAAATTGATTAACCATCAATTGATTACGTTTGGCTGTGGCTTTCCAATTGATATTTCTTATATCATCACCGTTAACATAATCCTTAATTTGCTCGAATTCGATAGTATGACCTATGCGACGTATCTTCTTTAAACCATATTCAAATAATTTATTCGAAAAAGCTAGGAGCATATATTTTCGTAGCTGCAAAAAAGATGGATAATTGGGAACCATCGCATCTTTGGCAAATTGATAACGTCTAATTACAAAACCAATGGGTGAATTGGCATAGATATTAAGATTACCAAAATAATATTCGCCACGTTCTAAAGGTCTTAACGTATAAGTGATTTTCTTTTTATCTTGCTTTTTGAGTTGGGTATTAATTTCAAAATCGCGCTTTTGATATTGAAAAGGCATTTCGTCGATGAGTTGTAAATCTGCAGTAAAATTATAAGTATTCTGAATGGACAACTCTATAGGGTTGTCGTCGCCATTACTTAGTTTTTCAGGAAGAATTCGTGATGCAGAGATTCCTTTTTGTTTGTACAATAAAACGAAATCAATGAGCAATAAGCCAATAGCGATAAAGAATAATGTGATGATTATGTTTAGTAATCCTGGAAAAATATACGCAAGGATAAACAATGCTACCAAAATCATGGCAACCACAAAAAACCGAAAGGTTAAATAGGTATGTTTAAAAAAGCGCTTCACTATCTTGGAATCTCAATGGTTTCGAGGATTTGGTCCACAACCTTTTCCACAGTAAAAGCTTCCATTTCACGTTCAGGTGTTAATACTAATCTGTGTTTTAAGACGGCTTTTGTACATCGTTTTATGTCATCTGGCGTTACAAAATCTCTACCATTAATCGCGGCATTCGCTTTGGCAGCATTTAAAATTGCAATAGAGGCTCGCGGTGATGCACCTAAATATAAATTGGCATTGGTTCTGGTATTATGCACAATAGATGCAATATAACTCAAGAGATTATCTTCTACGACTATTTGCTTAATGAGGTTTTGATAGTTTTTTATAGATTCCGCAGACAGTACCGCTTTTATAGAATTAAAATCCATTTGGTCTTGGCGAGAATGATTATCAACCAAAATCTGAACTTCGTCTTGTAGCGACGGATAATCCACTTCAATTTTGAACAAAAAACGATCTAATTGTGCTTCTGGCAAACGATAGGTGCCCTCTTGCTCAATTGGGTTTTGGGTAGCGAACACTAAAAAAGGTAGTTCCATGTCGTAACGTGTACCATCCATAGTGATTTGGCGTTCTGCCATAACTTCAAATAAAGCAGCTTGTGTTTTTGCTGGCGCTCTGTTAATTTCGTCAATCAATACAATGTTCGAGAAAATAGGTCCTTTTTTATATTCGAACTCACTAGACTTTACATTAAAAATTGAAGTTCCTAAGATATCACTTGGCATTAAATCTGGCGTAAATTGAATACGGCTAAAATCTACAGCCATAGTTTTAGCAAGCATTTTTGCCGTAACTGTTTTTGCCACACCAGGAACTCCTTCTATGAGTGAATGCCCATTGGTTAAAATAGAAATAATTAAAAGTTCAATCATTTCATTTTGTCCAACAATGAATTTTGCAATTTCTCGTTTAATGTCTTCAACACTATTTTGAAGCGGTTGTAAATCAATTCGGCTTTGAAAATCTTCGGAAGTCGGTTGAGGAATCGGTTCGGTTACTTCATCTATACTTTCGTTAACTGGATTTGCTTTATTAGCGCTATTTTCTTCAGTTGAATTTGTAGCGTCAACACGTTCTGATGATGGTTTATTTTGGTCTTCCATAATAACTTATGTTCGTTTAAAATGTTCTATTTTTTTATTCAATTCTATCAGCTCTCGCTCTGTATGATCCGTTTTCGACTTTAAAAAGAGAATGTAATCTACTAAGGCTTTTGTTTCTTCGTTGGTATGGTTAGATTTTGCGGCTAGTTTATTTATAAAACTAACATTAAATTGATTGGTTTCTAAATAATATTGCGTTCTTACAAACTCTAAAAAGTATTGAATTTTCTTTTCAATTATATTAGAAAAATCGCCATGTTGGTAATACAATTCGCCAATCGTTTTTGTGAAATCCACGGTAGCATTTTCGAGTTTATTAATCACGGGAATTATACGTTGTGTGCGTTTTCCTCTAAAAATAACAAAGAGTATAAGCCCGAACATACTAATGTAAAACGCCCATTTAAGAGCAGAGTTTGATAAAATAAATCGCAGTGGACTTGTGATAACTTTTCGGCCACTTTTATAATTGTTATCCCAAATAATCTGTTGCTTTGGCATGTAGGATAAAACGGTTGCTGCATAATCTTCTTTATCGTCTAAAAGATGGTAATTGGTAAAAGCAAATGGGTTGGTATGTAGAATAAATTGCCCACTATTTTCGCCAATATCTATTTTAATAAAGTTGGCATGTGTTTCATCTATCTCATCGTCGTTTTGGGTGGTAATCGTTCCTAAAATGGTAGTTCTTAAAGTGTCAACAGATTCAAAAAAACTATTTTCTATAACATCTTTATAAATTCTGTTATTGGCTTTGAGGCTAGGACTTGTAAATTTTGTGTCGGCTTCTTTCCTATAAATATTGGTGTATTGGCGTTGCACACTAACATTCAGGGTGTCCATGACATTACCATAGAAATAAGTGCTGCTGATAAAAACGGTATTGCCGTCTTCAACAAATTGTATTAAAGCCTCGGATTCTTCTTTTCCGAAATTGATATGGTCATTGATAAAGACAAGGGATTTTGGTTCTGAAAATGTTTCGTCCTTTAGGTATTCGTAAATCGATTTCTCAGACACTAGAATTTCATCTTCAGAAAACGTGTTCAACTCATTGAAAAGCACATAACAACCCAAGGGTATTTTATCTACCGCAGAATACGAATTTCGCCAGTTCAAAGCTTTTGGTTTAGTCACTTCGGCCACCATCATAAAAACGATTACAGCTCCAATGATATAGAGCGCAACTTTAGAACGCTTATCCATGCTGTGTTGTTTTTATTAATTGATTAAAATCGGCTTGGTTTTTATTAAAACTAGCTTTGTCTATAGGAAATTCCCCGTACCAAACATAATCGTATATATAGGATACACGTTTAAATAAGATTTTGAGTTGGCTGTCGTTTATTTCATTGAGGTAATCTGAATTGGTCTTTTCGAAATGCCAATCTATAATTTGTTTTTTTGCTAAGAACTTTAAAGATTGTAGATAAAGGTAACGTGTTGCGAGTCTGTAATTATCATCTTTTAAAGCTTTTGAAATTAACTTATCGAAATCTATCTGTTCAATATTTTCTTCCACATAACTGAAACCTTCAATAATTTTATTTTCAGTCTTGAAAACAGATCTTATTGGATTATCTAAGAGAAATTTAATTAGCAGGTATAAAACAATAATACCTAATAATCCATATACAATGTATTCCAAAGTTTGATAGTCGATAAAATCGATATCGAACCCAAATACATCTCCCAACCAGTTGAAAAATTTTCTGAGAACACGTTGCATGAGATTAATACCGCCTGTGTCATTTATAGAATAATTGAAATCGTCGCCCGAATACTGCTCTTTAAAGTTGTCTTTAAAATAGGTTACATCGAGTTGAGACGAGTCTTTTTTAATTATAGCATCTTGCGCTTCTAACAAAGCAGAACTCAAAACGGTGCATAAAAACGTGTGACTATATTTGAGTTGAGCGTTACTCATTTATACCAATTTGGTCGATTTTCTTTTGAAGGAATACATTGTATTTCAATTCATTTAGGTTGTAATATAAAATACCGTAGGCTATTTGTGATAAGGCCTGTGTATAGATAAATGATAATAAGAATGCCGCAAAACCAATGGTAAATACTAATGTCGCGAAAGTACTTGTGGCTAAATCTACATTGCTCTCTACTGAGAAATAGACATAGACTCCAATAATAACACTTGGAATTGAAATGATGAGCATGGATATCATAAAGTTAAGAATACCAATAACCAAACCGAATAAAACAATACGCCAAAAATTTGACATTGTAAAACTAAAGCCTTCTGAAAGTGCGTCTCCGATGCTTTTACGGGTTGAGAAAATAGACATAAATGTTAAACCGAAAACGGCGCTCAAGGTAAAATTTAAACCATATTGCGCTAACATACCTAATAATGGAATAAAAGCTAAAACCATGGTGATAATCATATATGCTACTACAAGAAGTGCTCCGATAAGAATAAAAACGATGATGGTACTTAGGTTCTCTAAAATACTTTTCCAAATACGTTTTGATGCTATATCACCTTCATATTTAACATAATCAGCAACGTAAGCACTAGAAAAACTAAAGTTAATTAACGACGTCACAAAAAGAATTAAAAACAGAATAATAGCTCCAGCAATAAAGTAGCTTTCGGTTGCTACATTGTTACCCATTCCAAATCTAAAATCTTGACTCGCCAACCCCATAAAACCTGTGACCAATAGATAAGAGCAAATCAAAGTCAGTATAATACTTATTGCGTTGTACCGGAGATATAGATTGGTGTAGGTTTTAAAATTATGTTTCAGAAATAAAAAGTAGGTATTTATAATATCTCCAAACGTATTTCTTGTTCTAAGTTCAATATACTTTTCGTTCACGCTATTAAGGATTTGGGTTGTAATTGTGATGTGGCGACCTGTGGTTTTATTTTATGTGCTTTGTTTAAGGCAATAGGGTAAACGATATAATAGAAAACAATTATAAATAACGATAAAAAGATAATACCATAAGCCAAGAACCAAGGCATTTGTTCGCCATATCGGGTTATAAATCCTTCAATAAATCCAGCAATTACAAAGAAAGGTATTGTGCTCACTACAATTTTTAAACCATCTTTAGCACCTTTCATAAAAGCAACCCGTCTCGAATAGGTTTTGGGGAATAAAAAGCTATTACCCATAACTAATCCTGCACAACCTGCAATAACAATTACAGAAATTTCAATAGTGCCATGTAACCAAACTGTCGATGTTTTATCTAAAATTCCATGATTATAAAAAAATGTAATAAAGGCGCCTAGCATAATGCCGTTGCTAAAAAGTACGTAAATCGTTCCCACGCTAAAAATTGCTCCACAGGCAAAAGCGATGATAGCGACTCTAATGTTATTAATGGTAATCCCTAAAAAGGTGCCAATTTCACTACCGCTTTTATAAACAGCCATGGGTTCACCTTTTTCAATGTTTTCTAAAGTCATATTTACATAGCCATCGCCAAGTATTAAGCGAATAAAAGAATCATCATTTAGAGTTGAAACTGCACCAATAGTTACGGCCGCCATGAAAATTAGAAAGGTGTAAAGTAAGGTTTTATGATATTGATAAAAGAATAATGGAAATTCGTCACGCCAAAATGAAACAATTTTATTTTTCGATTCTTTTTTGGTGATATAAATTTTCTGATGTGCTTGCGAAGCTAAAGAATTGAGATACAACAAAGTTTTGCTCTCTGGATAATACGTTTGAGCATAAGATAAATCGTTGGTAAGTTGTATATAATAAGAAGCTAAGTCATCAGGATTTATTTTAGCATTATTCTCTAATGCATTTTCAAATTCAATCCATTTTTCCTTATTTTGCTTCACGAATGACGCTTCGCGCATAAATCATTTTTAATTAGAAACGAATATACATTTCAATGAGCAAATTAGCAATTAACACGGCACAAAATGTCAACTTAGATTATAAGTTAATTGGTTTAGGTGAACGCATGGTGGCTTTTTTAATTGATGGGATTATATTATTAACTTATATGACCATTATTGAGAATTTGGTTTCGGTTTCTGAAATTTTTGAAGCCGATAGCTGGACCAGACGTGGTTTTTTAGGATTGTTAACCTTACCTGCACTTTTTTATTCTGTGATTTGTCACATACTTTTTGGAGGACAGACCATTGGAAAAATGATCTTAAAAATTAAAGTTGTTAGCGTAGACGGCTCGCCAACACAGTGGTATAATTTCTTTGTACGTTGGATGTTGAGAATTGTTGATTTATGGATTTTTTCACCATCTATAGGGCTTATTAGTATTTTATTGTCAGATAAAAAGCAGCGTGTTGGAGATGCCGCTGCAGGAACGGTAGTTATAAGTGTGAAAAAAAATCACAAAATTACCAGTACTATCTTAGACGATATCAACGACGATTATATCCCCGTTTTTAGTAACGTCACTCAGTTATCAGACAAAGATGTGAGGATTATAAAAGATGCTTTTACAATTTCTAAAAAGAGCAATGATTTTAAAACCTTAACGATTTTAAAAAATAAAATTTGCGATACCTTACAAATTGAGTCTAATTTATATGATGTTCAGTTTATCGATACCATATTAAAAGATTATAATTATTATACACAGAACATGTAAGTAGAAGCTATTTTTGTTTAATTAAGGATTGTAGCATTTATTTGTAGTCAATACAACTAGACTATCACAGAAAGCCAATTTCTGAGAGTTATGCAAAATATTTTAGACTATGATTTCAAGATCAATACAGGTGAAATAAAAGAAACAAATAAACTATGTTTTTCCAATTTATAGATATTTTAGGAACCATAGCATTCGCTATTTCTGGTGCACTCGTGGCTATGAATAAACGGATGGACCCTTTCGGTGTACTAATCATTGCTTTTGTAACTGCCGTTGGTGGTGGAACTTTACGAGACGTTATGATTGGTATTGAACCCGTTTCGTGGATGAGAAATATGACATTTGTGTATGTCATTATTGGTTCTGCTACTTTTGCTGTAATCTTGAAAAATCGTATAAATTATCTTAGAAAATCGTTATTTTTATTCGATACTATCGGTATTGCGCTTTATACAGTGGTTGGCGTAGAAACCGGACTTATAGCCGGTTTGCACCCTTTGATTTGTATTGCTTTAGGAACTATGACCGCTTGTTTTGGCGGGGTTATAAGAGATATACTTTGTAATGAAATTCCAGTAATTTTTAGAAAAGAAATTTATGCTACGGCTTGTATTTTAGGAGGGTTAACTTATTTCTTATTATTACAATTTTTAGATGAAAAGAACTACTTATTTATTATTGCTGGTTTGGTGGTAATAATAGTGAGACTGGTAGCGGTACGGTTTAAGATTAGTTTACCTAGCTTATATAAAAAGGATGAAACATCAAAACTAGATTAGATGCCACAAATTTAAAATCAGTAAAATTTATGTTTACATTTTTCTTTTTATGAGAACTTCGTAAGTAATGTCTAAATCTATTGTCTGTAATTGATTTTTTTGAATAATTATTAAAATTAGTCATTTGGAGAATTACAAATTACAATAAGTTATTTTTTTTAATCCTGATGGTTTAGGACACTTTTTATTAAAATGTAAGTCATAGGTAACCATTCAATGGGCTAGCATTTAGTCTGCGGACAGTTTTCTCCATTGTGGTTTGCGGTCTGTATAAAGTTAGTAAATTCGTTCAATGAGCTCGAATGCAATTACGCAATCAAAAACGATCTTAATTGTATTAGGGTTTTGATTGTCCTAACTTTTTATTAAATCTTGATATTCATAAAAAAAGGCTTCAAATAAACTCATGTTTTTATTAAAGAATTTCATAACTTCTCTCCACGTATTTTTATTATGGATAGATACTTTTTTTCCTAGAGGTAAGTAGATACGTGAAATTTCTTTACCATTATCTAAAAAGTATTCTTCCTCATAAATGGCGTCTGGCAAGAATTCACTTTTTAATATGCTTTTTAGAGCCACTAATTTTTCCCAACAATTAATGCGGTTTTCTAAATCATCTTCTAAGTCTAATGCAATCAACGCTTCTTTAGTGTCGAAATGGAATTTAAAAGCAACTCCTTTTATTTTGGTGTCGTATAACAACCATTTTCTAGGAAATGACTTTCCGAAGCTCGTCCAAAATTGTTGTCTTAATTGTCTTGATTCTTCTTTTGAAAACAAAGTATAGTGATTTTGAATTCAAATTTAGTAATAAAATTGATTGTTTAGTTCATTGCATGGTCGAAGGACATGAAAATCTGATGTGCTTTCTTAATCTCATCAGATTGCTTCGTACCTAAAACTGATGGAAATAAGAGGTATAAAAATTCAATTCTTTAAATAAAATAAGCAATCAAAATACCCAAACAAATCGCCACTAATTTCGATAAATTAAATTTATGGCCCTCACCAGTTTCAAACAAAATAGTAGTAGAAATATGAAAAAAGATACCGATAACTATAGCATTGATGACATCGACATAATTAGTCATAAAACTAGAATGGTTCGAAATGAATGTACCTAGTGGTGTCATTGCAGCAAAAACCACCAAAAAACTAATGATTTGTAATTTACTGTAACTAGACTGTAATAAAAAAGTAGTGATTAATATGGCAATTGGGATTTTGTGAATCAGCACTCCATAAACCATATCGTTGTGCTGGTGGATAGGAAAACCTTCTAAAAAGCTATGAATACATAAACTAATAAATAGCAACCAAGGAAATTCAGTATCTTCTTTGTGTATATGAACATGACCATGTTCTGCTCCTTTTGAGAAAAACTCTAATATTATTTGAAGTAAAATACCGCACATAATATATAAGCCCGTTAGCTTCGCATCGATATGGTGATAGACTTCTGGTAATAAATCGAAAAGTGTCAGTGCCAGTAGAAAGGCACCACTAAAAGACAAAAGCAATTTGGTGTAAATTGACTTTTGCTTTTTGGTTAGTAGAGCAATGACAACTCCAATGATAACGGCTAATAGAGGTAATAGGTAGCTATTCATTTTACTTAAAAATCATAATTAAGCGTTCTGATGTTTTAGAATGAAATTTTCGCAATTTAAAATCGCCAAAAATATCCAACAAATGAACACCTGCTTTTTCAAATAGGGTCTCAAAATCTTCTAAGCTAAATGCCTTTACGCGTTCTTGAAATTCAAATTGTTCTCCATCAGCCTCAAAACTGATGTCTTTTATAATATAACCATCTTCTACATAGCGCTTTTGATGGAAATCAATACCCTCAACCGTTTTAATATCTTCGGCAACTAAATTTTCGACGACATAGTTGGTATTCATAAAATCTATGACTCCAAACCCATATTCATTGAGTTCAGCTTTGATGGATTTTATTGTTTTAAGATTACAATCTTCATCATCGAAATATCCAAAACTTGTAAAAAGATTAAAAACGGCATCAAAAGTATCGGGATACGTTTTACTCATATCATGAACATTGAACTTCAAGGTTTCATTTTCAAATTGCTTTGCGTATTCAATACTTTGCTCAGATAAATCAACTCCAGTAACATTATATCCCAATGAGTTGAGGTATACAGAATGTCGGCCCTTGCCACAAGCCAAATCTAAAATCTTTCCGCCCGCTGGTAGATTAAGATACTTGGTGAGATTATCCATAAACCCTTGGGCTTCATCATAGTCTCTATCTTTGTATAAAATATGGTAGTAAGGCGTGTCAAACCAAGAGGCATACCATTGTTCTGTGGATTTATTCATATCATTATCTACGAAAGCAGTCCCGAATTTGCGAGATTTTTAGTTTAATTATTTATAAATCAGATTTTTTCCATTTTACATACCTTGAGGTGAACCCTACGGATTGTACGCAAGGCAACGATGACGTAATTGTTGGAATTTTCAAATAATATAATTGTTTATTGCGTCCTGCAAAAATACTGTATTTTTGTAATCTCACAGACCTAATGTATGGACAATAATTTCAAAATGTTAGCCAAGACACTATTTGGCTTCGAAGATATTTTAGCAAAAGAGCTTACCCAACTTGGCGCTATGCAAGTAGAAAAGGGAGTGCGTAATGTAAGTTTTGTTGGGGATAAAGGATTTATGTATAAGGCCAATCTCGGTTTAAGAACGGCAATTAAAATTCTAAAACCTATTCATTCTTTTAGAGTTGTTAAGGAAGAGGATCTATATAAACATGTTAAAAATATAAAGTGGGAAAACTACTTGAAGTCTACAGGTTCTTTGGCTGTTGATGCCACGGTTCATAATAGTGTTTTTACACATTCGCAATACACGGCTTTAAAAACAAAAGACGCTATTGTAGATCGATTTAGAGATATAGATGGCACGAGACCCGATGTAGATTTACGTTTTCCAGATTTAAAAATCAATGTTCATATTGATCGTCAGCGTTGCACGATTTCACTAGATACCTCAGGCGAATCCTTACATAGAAGAGGTTATAAAACGGCTACCAATATTGCACCAATAAACGAAGTTTTAGCTGCCGGACTAATTATTATGAGCGGCTGGGATGGGCAAACGGACTTTATGGATCCTATGTGTGGTAGTGGAACGATGTTGGTAGAAGCGGCTATGATTGCCTGCAATATACCGCCAAATTTAATGCGGAAGGAATTCGCTTTTGAACGGTGGGAAGATTGGGATGTCGATTTATTTGAAAAAATTGAAGAATCGCTTTTGAAAAAAACGCGTGATTTTCACCATAAAATATTAGGTTATGATAAGTCGCCTTCAGCCGTAGCCAAAGCCAAGGACAATATAAAGAATGCCCATTTAGATGAATTTGTGCATATTCAACATGAGGATTTCTTTAAAACTCAAAAATCTGGCAATGAGAAATTACATATGGTATTTAATCCACCCTATGGTGAACGATTAGAAAATTTGAATGTTGATGAATTTTATGGTAACATTGGTACAACTTTAAAGCATGGTTATCCAGGTACGAATGCGTGGTTAATTACTTCGAATCTTGAAGCTTTAAAATCTGTTGGACTTAGACCCTCACGAAAAATTAAAGTCTTCAACGCAAAGCTCGAAGCGAGATTGGTGAAGTACGAAATGTATGAAGGTAGCCGAAAAGCAAGTAAGCAATAATTTGTTGATTAGTTTTTAGCAGTAGTTATAATTTTTAAGCCGTAGCTATTTCTTTCTAATTCTAAACGTAAGTTAAGTTTTAAAAATGATATAAATTTCGAATGACTAATTGAATTTCCGTTAGGCTAATCGATACTACGTTGCAAATCTTTAGGTAATTGATATCAAACTATAGTTACCGTTTTCAGAATTCAAATTTGTGCCTTAGCATTTTCTTTAAATAGTTTTAGCGTTCCAATTGCTTTAATTGTAAATTATAGTCATACTGCAAATCTTCATGTAATACACTAATTTTTTTCTTAATAGAAGCCATCTGACGTTCGTATAAATTGCTGAGTGTGGTATTTCTATGTATTGATGGTTTCAACTCATTCAAACGTTCACAGAAATAGAGCAAGAGTTCAACTTCCGTCGTTTTCTTTAAGGAATACCGACTATAAATACGAATCTGTCTTAAAATCTTCCGAATGGTTTTCTTCATATAGAAATAACTGTCTGAGTTAATACCTTCAAACAAGTCATCTAAAGTTGATTTTACACTTGTAATGTATCCATCTTCGTCATGAGATTCAAATAATAAATAGGTGAGTAGTGCTTTGTTTTCTTTTTTAAATTTTCCTAAACGCAGACACAATTCTAGCAACTCTTCTTGAGGTAGGTGCTTTAGTTCTTTCTTTATAGTGACTATGGATTCAATTTTCATATTATAATTTTACACAGTTGAGGTTAAAATCACTTCTAAGATAAAAATAAAAGCAGTTAACTATAACTAATTAACTGCTTCAAAAAATTATAAATAGTGATGTTTATCTCAATTTTGGATAATCATTTGGATTTAGCTCGTGCATTACGTCATAAATCGCTTCAAATATATCTTCTACGGATGGTTTTGAGAAATAATCGCCATCAGTGCCATAAGCTGGTCTGTGCGCTTTTGCAGCTAGTGTTTTTGGTTGACTGTCTAAATATCGGAATGCATTTTGTTCGTTTATTATTTGATCTAAAATATATGCCGAGGCTCCACCTTTTACATCTTCGTCAATAACCATAACTCTATTGGTTTTTGAGATACTCTTTACGATATCGTGATTTAAATCAAACGGTAATAAAGATTGAATATCAATAATTTCAGCATCTATACCAACTACCTGTAGTTCTTTCGCTGCTTGTTCCACTAAGCGTAGGGTAGAACCATAAGACACTAACGTAATATCCTCACCCTCTCTAATGGTTTCAACGACCCCTAGAGGTGTTTTAAACTTACCGAGATTGTTAGGTAACTTTTCTTTTAGACGATAACCGTTTAAACATTCTACAACTAAAGCGGGTTCGTCACTATCTAATAATGTATTATAAAAACCAGCGGCTTTGGTCATATTTCTCGGAACTAAGACGTGGATACCTCTGATTAAATTGAGAACTCCACCTAATTGTGAACCAGAATGCCAAATGCCTTCTAAACGATGACCACGAGTCCTTACAATTAAAGGTGCTTTTTGGCGACCTTTAGTTCTATAATGAACGGTTGCTAAATCGTCACTCATAATTTGAAGCGCATACATTATATAATCTAAATATTGAATTTCGGCTATAGGGCGTAATCCGCGCATCGCCATACCAATACCTTGACCTATTATAGTAGCTTCTCTAATACCAGTGTCAGAAACCCTCAGTTCACCATATTTTTCTTGAAGTCCTTCCAGTCCTTGATTAACGTCACCAATATAACCAGCATCCTCACCAAAAATTAAAGCTTCAGGATAATTATTAAATATAGCATCAAAATTGTCTCTTAAAACTACACGTCCGTCAACATCTTGTGCCTTAGTATCGTAAGTTGGTAAAATTTCAGATTGGTTTAAGGCATTGTGTGATGATTCACTATATAAGTGTGAACTGTATTTTGGTTGATTTTTACTGATGTAATCATTAATCCAATTTTGAAGAGCCAATTTTTCAGAAGAAGATTCTGAAACTACGTAGCGTAATGCCTTGCGAGTAGCGGATAATAAATCGCGTCTCAATGGCTCATCCATAACTTCTAAATCGTTCTTTAATTTTTTGATAAAAACACCATTTGCGCTCGTTGAAGCTAAACGCTCTAAAATGTTCAGAGCTTCAATACGTTCTGCTAAAACAGGGTTAATAAAAGCGGTCCAGGCTGCTTTTTTAGCTGCTCTAACTTCTTTTTTAATACTACGTTCTAACGAGACTAATTCTTCAGTAGTTGCGATATTATTTTCAATAATCCATTTTCGCATTTGTACGTTACAATCGTATTCAGCTTCCCAAGCTAAACGTTCTTGATTTTTGTAACGCTCGTGAGATCCAGATGTAGAATGGCCTTGAGGTTGCGTTAGTTCTTGAACATGGATCATTACAGGAACATGTTCTTTTCTAGAAATTTTAGCAGCTCTTTGGTAGGTATCCATTAATTCAGGATAATTCCAACCGTCGACTCTAAAAATCTCGTAACCTTTATCGTCTTCATCGCGTTGAAACCCTTTCAAAATTTCAGATATATTTTCTTTCGTAGTTTGGTGCCTTGCATGTACAGAAATACCATAATTATCATCCCATATGCTAACGATCATAGGAACTTGTAACACACCAGCAGCATTTATGGTTTCAAAAAACAAACCTTCACTCGTACTAGCATTACCAATAGTTCCCCAAGCAATTTCATTTCCAGACTTAGAAAAATTTGTAGTGTCTATACCCTTAACTTTTCTATAGATTTTAGATGCTTGTGCTAAACCTAAAAGTCGAGGCATTTGGCCTGCCGTAGGTGATATATCGGCACTAGAATTTTTCTGTTCCGTTAAATTTTTCCAATGGCCATCTTCATCTAAGCTGTGAGTGGCAAAGTGGCCTCCCATTTGGCGGCCAGCAGACATAGGTTCATCTTTTATATCTGTATTGGCATACAAGCCGGCAAAAAACTGCTCTATAGTTAATTCGCCAATGGCCATCATAAACGTTTGGTCTCTATAGTAGCCAGATCGAAAATCACCATTTTCAAAGGCTTTAGCCCATGCAATTTGTGGAATTTCTTTACCATCACCAAAAATACCAAATTTGGCTTTACCAGTTAAAACTTCTCGACGCCCTAACAAACTACATTCTCTACTAGTTACTGCGAGTTTATAATCATTTAAAACTTCCGCTTTAAAATCATCAAAAGTAATTTCTGTTTTGGTGTTAGGATTAGTCTTCATCTAAGAACTGTTTTAAGTGTGAACTAAATTGTATTCGAATTAATTTAGTCTTGCGAAAGTACAAAAATTAAAAATTTTATACAATAGTACAGAACGTTATAATAATGAATTATTCTCACAAAAAGAATCAAAAAGCAAAGAATTCTCTAAATAAAATTAATAAATTAACTTTTCAATAAGAATTTGTTAATGAGCCTCGAAAAAATTGTTGTGCTTTTATATAAATTGAATGTTGATGTCTAGATCGAAACATTCTTAATATAACTTAGCACGCTTATATATTAAGGGCTATTAACTTTAAAAGAACTGTTAATGATTAAAGATTACAGATAAAGTATATGGCGACAGATTAATACCACTTTCGTCTAAATAGTCCTAAAAGGACTTGGGGATCTACAGTAAACATAAAACGGATCCGTTGGTCGTAGTTTTGTTGTGCGATTTCCCATCCAAGATTAGAATAAACAGGGAAATATATCTCAAAATAATCTTCCACCAAGGTTAATCGAATACCAGAATCGTAAACAAATTTGGCACTATCATATTTGTTTTTTACCAAACCAACATCTCCATAAGCCTGGATGTATCGCCAAATCGACGTACTAAAATTAGCCGTGGTCATCCATTGGTTGGCAAATGGTGTTTCTAATTTTGACTTAAATCCTCCTTCAGCTATTATAATTTGCTGGCTAAAGATGCCTGACGCTTCAGATCTTCCTAAATAGTTGAAATCGAATAAGTAATCTGTTGGTCTGTCGAGGGCGAAACTAAAATAATTAGATCCTAAATCCGAATTGTTTTTTAAAAAGTAACCTGCAAAAAATCTAAAATTGATATTTCTATTACTTTTAGTCAGTTTTCTAAATTCATAATTGAGAGATAGTTTACTGAATTTATCTGCAATTTGAACGTCAGTTCTAAATGTAGAATAGTTAATAATGCCTGGGTTAGAGTGGATGTATCTTAAGTTAAACACACCATAATCAGGTTCATCAATAGTAACGGTAGCATTTTCACCGAGTTCTCTTTTAATACTTACGTACCTGGCATTAATTTGATCTATTTTATTGGATCTGAAATCGGAATCATCTCTAAAGCTAAAAGTTATAGACGGACGTATCCGAGTAAAAAAAGCATCTTCAGCAAAGGCTTGATATCCTGCAGAGAGGCCATAGGTGATATCATATAGTTTCTGATTTTCTAAATTGTGCGTATAATAAACACTCAAACCACCTGTAAAGGATTTTGACTTTGTGGCATATTGAGGTGAGAATTTATAATTTAAACGTTTTCTTAGTATCGTTTTATTATAGAATTTCGCTCCAAGTGTTAAACCGTCATAAATATTGTTGAATTCAACTAGCGGCATCAGAAATACTTGATTATAGTTAGCGTCTTCAACATCTTTAAATAAACGAAACTGTAACGGTTTATTGTTAAGAAATGAGCCTTCTACTGCTTTGTAATTATCACGTTGATTATATTCTGGTATAATGTTGTTGAAATCTAAAGCTAACTTTTCCGTGCTGTCTTTTGGGATGGTGATTGTTTTAGTTTCTTTTATATTCTCAACCCATAATTTACCAATAACTGAATCGTTTTTTAATTTAAATAGAGATATTGGCATTGAATTATCTCGCTTGTTCTTAATGGTCAGTATTATAGAGTCTTGAGACGTTTTTACGTTTGAAATCTTGAAATCAATTTTTTTTCTAGTATTTATATAATCCGTGAAAAACCAACGTATATCTTTATTTGTTTTAGAGGTTACAAACGTCTCAAAATCACTAGTGTTGATTGATTTTAATTGATTTTTTTTAAGAAATTCTGTAATTAATTCAGATAAATTAATATCATTGGCAAATTCATCTAGATAATTAAGACCAATACCTGCTTTAAACTTACCAGCGATGTTGGCATTAAATTTTGTAAGAGAATCTTTAGACATAGTCAACGGCTGATCTTTATTTTTTCTGGCTATTTCCATAGCATATAAATAATACCGATAGTTGAAATTTAAATTTGCAGCATGAAACGATTTAATTCCCCAAATATCGGCCAAAGTACCTAATAGTTTCATATCTGGATAGTATTCTTCTACATATTTGGTTAAATAATATATTTGAAGCCCTTCACTTAACCAATGTTCTTTTCTTGGGTTGAGCAGAAGTACATTGTCTATATATTTTTTTACCGCCGTTTTAACTAATTTTAATTCATATTGAAAATCATTAGGAAAAGGCCTGAAAAAAGCGGGTAATTGGTTAAGTCCATATAAGGGGTTCTTACCGTAATCGATAGAAGACACTAACAATTGCTGATGTGGATAATCGCCCAAATGTTCGGTTAAATATTTCGTTACTCTATCTGTGATGATTGCTTTTTCTGGGCTTTGTAAACCTTTTTCGCTAATATTAGAGATTATGGTAAAGTCATCGGTTTGAACAAAACCGTAAGGGGGAAATTTATTTAGCGATAAATAGGTGTCGATGCGATTTTGGCCAGTAAGAATTGTTGTTTGGGTATTAGGATCTTCGCCAAAATCTACGGCGTTAAAATCTAGTTCAGACGTAACTTTGTAATTCCTTGGATGTGTAATTCGCAATGAGATATCCGATTTTGGTATAAATAAATCATCTAAATTTTTATTGCTATAATAGTGCCAATTTCCATTATAAACAGCTGGCGTAATATACCAGTATTTTAAATTGAAATCGTTCGATTTTGTGATACCATAATCTGTAAAAGTAGCATCTGGTATTAAAAGTTGGTAACTGAGTTTTATATGGTAAGCTTGACTTGGCTGTAAAGGGGTCTTTAAATTAACTTTTATGACATCTGGATGTTTTTCTAACCGACTATATTCTAACAAGGAATTATTCTCGTTTTTAATAGTCGTTATAACCGTTGATCCACGTTGCTCATCTTTTGCTAAATGAAATTTAGTGCTGAACTCTTCCTCAAAGCGTTTAGCTAATGGAGTAGATTTGCTTGAGTAACTATGATTCCAATCACTAAGATAAATGGCGTTAAGCACATCGTTAGATTCATTTTTATAAACAATGGTTTGAGAAATAGTTATAGTTTTGGTGTCTACATTTACCTCGGCACTTATATCCATAGCATTTTGAGCTTTAGAAGAAAAGCCAAACACTACAATTAAAAAGAATGCTATTATGAGATTTTTATTCAATTAGAAATGATAAATTTTATAGGATTACTTTGGGTATAAGATGTCTTTAAATAATACAAACCATTCTGCAAATCAGAAACATCAAAATGTTGATTCGGGGTGGAGTCCATTACGAAAGTTTTTATTTTCTGTCCCAAATTATTATAAATGTTTAAATGCGCATTGTAAAATTTAGCGTCATTAAGATTAACGGCAAGGCTTTGATTTATAATTGTAGCTTCCAGTTGAAGGGTGGATAATAACTCTTCATCCTTAATACTTAAAAACGTAGCTTCGGTCTGTAACGACATAGTAACGGGTAGATGATCGCTAAAATTGTATAATGCATTTCTTAATTCATACGAAAATGGCGACCCTGTGGTTTCACAATACGAAGAATTTATAGATTTATTCCAGCATGATGCTAATCCATTATTACCGTATACTTGATAAGAATTAGGCACGTAGGTGATATTTGCTGTAGTCGTCATTGATTCTGAAGTTAAAATAAAATCAAAACGGTCATCAAAACCACCAGAAGAACCTCCCAAATTGGTCCCTGAACGCGTAGATTGTGTAAAAACATCAGCAAAATTGGTATTATTATGCCAGTCGCCAACACGATTAGCTGGATCGA
Source organism: Winogradskyella bathintestinalis (assembly GCF_030407435.1). GTDB lineage: Bacteria > Bacteroidota > Bacteroidia > Flavobacteriales > Flavobacteriaceae > Winogradskyella > Winogradskyella bathintestinalis. Next base: position 306,180 of record NZ_JASDDK010000002.1, on the reverse strand, counting down.
CGAAAGTAATGGTATTATTTTGACTCAACAGACTTTGAAAGGCCGCTTCATTGGCTGAATATATATTGAGATCGCCTCCTAATAATACATTAGTATTGGCTGGTAATGTATCTAAAAAGTTTTCAAGTTCTTCTATCATTTCGAAACGCTTTTGAGCATTAACAACGCCGCTAGAAGCTTTTAAGTGTCCAATTACAATATAAATTTCAATAGGGTCTGTAGCCCGATTTATAGTTTTTAATTGCACACGATATACGTTAAAATCTCGTAAATTAGTGGGTACAATTATTTGGTCTATAATCGAAAACTTTGAGCTATTGAAATAGAGTAGATTTTGAAAATCGTTTTGATCACCTCTATAATCATCAGAAGTGTTAGAAACATAACTAGCCATTTCATAATTAGAATTGATACTCGATTTTGTAGTGTTTAGTATGTCTATTGCTCCAGTGATATTATTGAGTTCGCAGACTAAAAATAAATCGGGTTGATAATCATTTAGTATATAAGACAAGTCCGTAATTCGATTAGGAACTGTATTATCTAAAGGATAATTCAATAAATTATAAAACATCACTTTAATAGTTTCTTGGGAAGAAACGTTAGAAAAAGTGCATACAATTATTGTAAAAACACTTAGAATTTTCTTTTTCATAGCATTGAAATAGTTCTTCAAATAAAGTGTTTCCTAGAAGTTAGGACTCAAATCATATTCCTTATAAAAATCATCTAATACAGCTAAAACTTCATCTGCGGTGTCTACCAAATGAATTAAATCTAAATCGGTTGCGCTAATGTTTTTTGCCTCAATAAGTGTTTTCTTAACCCAATCCATTAGACCGCCCCAAAATTCGGTACCAACTAAAATGATAGGAAAACTTTCTATTTTATGTGTTTGAATAAGAGTTATAGCCTCAAACAATTCATCGAGTGTACCAAAGCCTCCGGGCATAACCACAAAACCTTGTGAATATTTTACAAACATTACTTTTCTAACAAAGAAGTAATCAAAATCGAGGCTTTTATCGTTATCTATATATGGATTGTCGTGCTGCTCAAAAGGTAATTCTATGTTTAATCCTACAGATGTTCCGCCAGCGATGTGCGCCCCTTTGTTACCTGCTTCCATAATACCTGGTCCTCCACCTGTAATAACACCATAACCATGATCTACTATTTTAGAAGCTACTTCTTCAGCTAACTTGTAATATTTATGATCTGGCTTAGTTCTTGCGGATCCGAATATAGAAACACAAGGTCCTATTTTACTTAATTTCTCATAACCATTAACAAATTCACCCATGATTTTAAAAATCGCCCATGAATCGTTTGTTTTTATTTCGTTCCAGCCCTTATGATTATTTTCTTTTCTCATTTAACGTATCTAATTTAGTATAACAATTAAAAAGCCATATTGAAATATGGCTTTATCTTAATTTAAAAGACCAGCAAATTTAAGATAAATTGCTCGAATTTGGCGTGTTATTAGCAAAAAAATAAGCGTATCGAAATGCATCGATACGCTTACAATTTTAATTTTTAATTGTTTTTATAATGGTTTTCTACCTGAAATAATGTTATATAAAATTATAATTACTGCAATTACTAGTAAAATATGAATTAAGCTACTAGAACCTAATCCAGGAACAATTCCTAATAATCCTAATAACCATACAACGATAGCTATTACTGCTACAAGCCAAAGAATACTTTTCATAATGTTTTGTGTTTTTGTTAGTTAATCGAAGTTAAAAAATATTCTTGAAACTGACGACCGGTTTAATCAAATGGGTTAAACATAATGTTAAATACGTTATAATTTGCAGTTTTACAGGCTTGTAAGGCCAATGGGCATTGGTGAAAACATCAATATTACTTATACTTAATTCAAATATAGGATATTTGTTTTCTGTAATTATTCCTTAATTATTGACTTCATATTTTGAACAAGATTTGAATTATTTTTAATAATCTAAGTGACTTAAATTAGTTTAATTCCTTTTTTAAAAATTGAGCTGTATAACTTTTTTTATTTTTAATAATTTGTTCTGGTGTGCCTTTGGCGACGACTTCTCCACCACCTTTTCCTCCTTCGTAACCTATATCTATAATATAATCTACAGTTTTAATAACATCGAGATTATGTTCAATAATTAAGACAGTATTACCTTTATCTGCTAATTTGTTGAGTACTTTCATAAGAACTCTAATATCTTCGAAATGCAAACCAGTAGTAGGTTCATCGAGTATATAAAAAGTATTGCCAGTATCACGTTTACTCAGCTCTGTAGCTAATTTTATACGTTGTGCTTCGCCCCCAGACAGTGTTGTGCTTTGTTGACCTAAAGTAATATATCCTAAACCCACTTCTTTAATGGTTTTGAGTTTTCTGTGAATTTTAGGAATGTGTTTAAAGAAATTAACAGCTTCATTAATGGTCATATTTAAAACATCACTAATAGATTTCCCTTTGTACCGAATTTCTAATGTTTCACGATTAAATCGTTTACCTTGACACGTTTCGCATTCAACATACACATCTGGCAAAAAATTCATTTCTATTACACGCAATCCAGCTCCTTGGCAGGTTTCGCAACGTCCACCTTTTACATTAAAGCTAAAACGACCTGGTTTGTAACCACGTATCATCGCTTCTGGTATCATCGCGAATAACTTCCGGATTTCATCAAAAGTTTTAGTGTACGTCGCAGGATTACTTCTTGGAGTACGTCCAATTGGTGATTGATTAATGTCAATGACTTTATCTAAATGTTCTAAGCCTTTTATGCTTTTGTATGGCATCGGTTTTTTTACACCATTAAAATAATGCGCATTAAGAATCGGGTAGAGTGTTTCGTTAATTAAGGTCGATTTTCCACTTCCCGAAACTCCGGTGACACCAATCATTTTTCCTAAAGGAAATTCTACATCCACATTTTTTAGGTTATTACCAGTACAACCCTTTAAAATTAGCTTTTTACCATTTCCTTTTCGTCTTGTTTTTGGCACTTCAATTTCTTTTTCACCATTGAGGTAAGCCGCGGTTAACGTATGTTGTTCTAGTAATTCTTTTGGTGTACCTTCACTTATAATTTCTCCGCCATGTTTGCCCGCAAAAGGACCAATATCAATTACGTGGTCGGCACGCTCTATCATATCTTTGTCGTGCTCAACTACGATAACCGAGTTGCCAACATCTCTTAGTGAGACTAAAGAATTAATGAGTTTTTCATTGTCACGTTGATGAAGTCCTATGCTTGGTTCATCTAAAATATATAACACACCGACCAATTGCGATCCAATCTGTGTTGCTAGTCTAATACGCTGCGCTTCACCACCAGACAGAGATTTAGAACTACGATTAAGAGATAAATAGGTGAGTCCTACATCTAATAAAAATTGAACCCTATTTCTAATTTCCTTAATAATTTCAGCAGAAATTTGTTGTTGCTTTTTTGATAATCTATTATTTAGATCTTTTAGCCATGTGCCTAATTCAACAACATCCATGTTTACTAATTCGGCAATACTTTTTCCATCTACTTTAAAATAAAGCGATTCTTTACGTAAACGAGATCCGTCGCAAACTGGACATTCAACCCGGTCCATATATTCTTTTGCCCAACGTTTTAAAGATGTAGAATCTGAGTTGTATTGGCTTTCAATAAAATTAGCTACACCTTCAAAATCGATTTTATAATCGCGAGTGACTCCTAACAATTTACTTTCTACAGTAAATTTATCTTTACCACCATGCAGTATGATTTGTTTGGCTGCTTCAGGAATATCTTTCCAAGCATCATTAAGTGAAAACTCAAAACGTTGTGCTATGGTTTCAAATTGCTTAAAAATCCAACTTTTCTTTTGGGGGCCGTGTGGGGCTAACGCTCCGTTTTTTATAGATAAAGAATCATCTGGTACTAATTTTGTATCGTTAACTACATATAATTCTCCTATCCCATTGCAATTTGGACAGGCCCCTTTCGGGGAATTGAATGAAAAGTTATTAGGTTCTGGGTTGGGATAAGAAATACCAGAAGAAGGACACATTAAATTTCGACTAAAAAAACGAGGTTCGTTAGTATCTTGGTCTATAACCATTAACACATCTTCCCCGTGATACATCGCGGTATTGATAGATTCCATTAATCGTTTCTCGTTATTTTCGGAATTATCAATCTTTAATCGATCAATTACAATTTCGATATCGTGAGTTTTATAACGGTCCAATTTTAAACCTTTTTCGATATCCACAATTTTACCATCAGTTCTTACTTTAACAAAACCTTGCTTAGCAATTTGTTGAAACAATTCGCGATAATGACCTTTTCTAGAACGTATTACTGGAGACAAAATATTAATGCGTTTGTCTTGATAAGACTCTAGAATGAGGTCTTTTATTTGCTCGTCGTTATAGCTCACCATTTGTTCGCCAGTTTCATAACTATAGGCATCCGCTGCTCTAGCATAAAGTAAACGAAGAAAATCATAAATTTCTGTAATGGTACCTACTGTAGAACGTGGGGATTTACTCGTTGTTTTTTGCTCAATGGCGATTACAGGAGATAGACCGTCTATTTTGTCTACGTCGGGACGCTCTAAACTTCCTAAAAACTGACGTGCATAAGCTGAAAATGTTTCAATATAACGACGTTGTCCTTCGGCATAAATTGTATCGAAAGCTAGCGACGATTTTCCACTACCAGATAAACCTGTGATTACCACAAGTTTTTCTCTCGGTATGGTAACATCAATGTTCTTTAAGTTGTGAACGCGTGCTCCTTTGACTTCAATAGAATCGTTAAATTGGCTCATACTTGATTTAAAATCTTTTGTGTTTTTAACAAAGTTGCAAAGGTAAGGATTTAGTTGTTAAATTATTGTGAAGCTTAATTCTGAGTTTGTTATCATTATTAGAACTGTTCCTGAATTAAGAATATTAATGTATTTAAAAACACTATAAATTGAAAATTAAGGAACGTTATATAAGTGTAGCTAAATTTTTAAACGCCTTTGTAAATGGATTAATAATTAAGGTATTGGAGGTAAACTATTTTGGGGTATTCTTTTAACTTCGTGTTGACAAAATACAGCATAATAGATATGGAAAAATTATTAAGAATTATAGGTGCGGCATGGGGCGCAAAGAAAATTGGAGGAGGCAAATGCGGTTGTATAGGTACTATCGTCGTATTTTTTATCCTATATTGGTTATTAGGATTTGTATTTAACATTTTTTAATGTACCAGAATTGTTACTGTGCTAAATAGTCTTAGTAAGAATTGTAGCATCTTTGTAAAATGATCTTATAATTATTCTAATTGAAGATTTTAATTTTTTCGTCCGTTATTAGCATGTCTCTTTTTGTACTCTTCAAACATTTTATGTTTAAAGGAGCGTTCGGCCTGATACAATTTAATTATTTTTGTAGCCGGAAGAATTTTAAATAATTCATTGAGTAATGACGATTGTAATTCTAATTTATCTTTTTCAATTTTTTCCATTTTCAGTAAAAGCGATTTCGCTTCACTTTCCGAAAGCTCTTCAGGGCTTTTATCTTTGCGACTCGTTTTAGAAGCCTGTCTAAGATTGTCTTTTTTATCTTCGTTGGCATTATAAATAGGCCAGAATTTTTGAGCTTCCTCTTTTGATAAATCCAATTGTTCAGTAATATGAGCAATTTTCAAAGCTTTCAATTTTTCTCTATCTAAACGTTGTGCAAATACACTCGATGAAATAAACAGGATGATAATAAATGTGTACAATGTTTTCATAATAATTAATCTGTAATAAAATCTTCAGTATCTATACTTTCTAAATATTCATTAATAGTGTCGTCTGAAAGGTTAATTTCAATAAAAGCAGTTTCAGAGATATCATTTGGGTTAAAAAATGATGCAAATTCTTCGCTTGTATAATCCTCTTGATATAAATAGTTTTCTATTGTTGCCGTATCAATGGCTTCTATATTAATTTGATCATCGCTATTAAAAAATAAGCCAAAAAGGAATATGATACTTGCGGCAATACCAATTATAGAGTAAGTTGTTGTTCTCGGTTTTAGAGAAATTACAGGTTTTTCTTCAGACTCTCGATTTCTTAATATATTGTTTTCTACGGTGTCAAAATAGTTCTTTGGCACCGTAAAGCCAGTTGAGTTCTCGCCATTAAGGAATTCTTTTTCATCCAAACGGTCATAGAGTTGGGCTTCCAACGTATCAAAATAATGGTCTGGGGTCTTAAAACCAGAAGTAGAAATATTATGTATTTTGTCTCTTTTCATTTTATGATGAACTCGTCAGTATTTCAGTCTTATAGAGTGGAATCTCATTTATTTATTAGACTTCAAATTTCTACAATAGTTTAATCTGAAGTTAAGTAGGTTTCTAATTTTTTTACCGCAATATGGTACGATGACTTCAGCGCACCTTCGCTTGTCTCTAAAATTTCAGCCATATCCTTATATTTTATTTCTTCGAAATACCGCATATTAAATACTAGCTGTTGTTTTTGTGGCAATGTAGCAATAGCTTTCTGTAATTTAAGTTGAATGGCATCACCTTCAAAATAAACATCTGCTGCTAAATTATTAATAGCTTTATTCTGATGTTCTTCGTTTGTAATCTGTAATCGTTTAGCATTTTTATTGATAAATGTTATAGATTCATTAGTCGCTATTCTATATAACCATGAAAACAGCTTACTTTCTCCTTTAAACTTATCGATGCTACGATGCACTTTAATAAATGTATTCTGAAGGACATCATCCGCATCTTCGTGTCGAATAACTATTTTTCTAATATGCCAATACAGTCGTTCTTTATAACGCTGCAATAATTCTCTAAACGCTGCATCTTTGGTGGCAGTATTTTGTAAACGTGTTATTAAGTCTGATTCGTCAATCAAGTGTGTTTATTTGATAGTAGGACTTAGAAAATTACAAAAAGTTTAATTAAAGACCGGTAAAAAATCGGCTGATTTTCGTCTATATGATTATCAGACAATTATAGCTAATCATATCGACGAAAGACAAATAATCACGACAAATAACATTTTTTTTCTTGTGTCGTTAATTTATTTGTTTTATGTTTGCTTTGCTTAACCTATTAGTTATCAGTCCCCCAAATCTGATAGCATAAAGAAGGATGTGTTTTATTACGCATCCTTTTTTGTGTTCTTCAGTAAACCTAACAAAGCAATTTTTCAAAAGTTATTGCTTTATAGGGATATTGTTATATTGTTTTTAGCATTACTATATCTTAAATATTTTAAAGTTTTATAGATAAACAACAGAAGACTACTCAAATTCAATTCCATTTTATTTAGATAAAATGAATTACAGTAATTTATGTGCTAATCAAAGCTTTGCATGTCAACAAGTTTTCTGTAGACCCCGTTTTTAGCTATTAAATCCGCATGAGTACCTTGTTCTGCAATCTCACCTTTTTGCATCACTACAATCTGATCTGCATTTTGAATTGTAGATAAACGATGGGCAATCACAATAGAAGTTCTGTTTTTCATCATATTTTCTAAAGCATCTTGCACTAATTTCTCACTTTCAGTATCGAGGGCAGAGGTGGCCTCATCTAAAATCATTATTGGTGGATTTTTAAGCACCGCTCTTGCAATACTTAAACGTTGTTTTTGTCCACCAGATAATTTATTACCAGAATCTCCAATATTAGTATCGATACCATTAGGTAAATCTTTAACAAATTCCCATGCATTCGCAATTTTCAAAGCATCAATTATTTCTGTATCAGTGGCATTTTCTTTTCCTAAAAGAATATTGTTTTTAATACTTTCATTAAATAGAATGGAATCTTGTGTTACTAAACCCATTAAACGTCGCAAGGAATGTTTGGTAATGTTTTTAATATTTTCACCATCTATGGTAATACTACCTTCATTAACATCATAAAATCGTGTCACCAAATTAGCAATGGTACTCTTACCACTTCCAGATTGTCCAACTAAAGCCACGCTTTTTCCTTTTGGGACTTCAATAGAAAAGTTTTTGAGAACGAAATCGGCTTCATATTTAAATGATACATTATTTAAACTAATATTAGTTTTAAAATCTTCTTTAGATTTTGCATTTGGTTGATCGTCTAAACTGCTTTCTGTTTCTAAAATATCCAGCACACGCTCTGCCGCTGCATTACCCGATTTCACTTGATAACTCGCTTTACTAATCGCTTTTGCGGGAGTTAATATTTGGTAAGATAATGCCATATAAGCAATAAAAGAACCCCCAGATAATGTTTGCTCTACCATTACCATATTGCCTCCATACCAGAGTAATGCTGCAATTGTGGCGATACCTAAAAACTCACTCGTAGGTGATGCCAAATTTTGGCGATTCATCAGGGTGTTAGAAAAATTATAAAATCGGTTTGTGGATTCTTGAAACTTACTGTAAAAACGTTTTTCAGCATTGAATCCTTTAATCACTTTTAGACCTCCTAATGTTTCTTCTAAAGTTGAAAGAAAGATACCTTGTTCCTTTTGAACTTTGTCAGATTTTCGCTTTAAACTTTTACCAATTCGCGATATGATAAAGCCTGCAACGGGAATAAAAATAAATACAAAAATCGTAAGTTTTACGGAAATCATAAACATCGCTACAATGGCAAATACAATTGTTAAAGGTTCTTTTACAATCAATTCTAAAACCGAAAGCATTGAATTTTTAACCTCGTTAACATCACCAGAAATACGAGCAATAATATCTCCTTTTTTCTTTTCAGAGTAGTAGGAAATAGGGAGAGTTACCACCTTATTATAGATTTCATCTCGTAAATCCCTAAGCACTCCGTTTCTTAAAAATGTAATAAAGAACAACGCTAAATAATTGAATAAGTTTTTAAGTAGGAAAAGGCTAATAATTAAAACAATCATATACAACAGGGCCCGTTGAGGACCATCTGTTGCTGTGGTTGTGGTAACTATATAGTTTAAGTAATTTTCAGAATAATCTTTAATTTCATTGAGACCATTATAAACTGGTTTGGCAAACACTTTTTCACTTTCTCCAAATAGCACATTTATCATGGGCATTAATGATAACATGGCCATTGTGCTAAATAATGCATAAAAAACATTACAAATAATATTTAGTACAGCATAGCGTTTATAAGGAACAATAAACCGCGATAACTTTTTTATATAATCCATTAATTACAAATTCATATCCCTAAGGATGGCATCAATTCTGTCATCCAACAATTGCTCCGTTTTTTTGAAGTCTGCCGAATTGTCAAGATCAGTATTTACACTTATATAAAATTTTATTTTAGGTTCGGTACCACTTGGGCGTAATGCTATTTTACTGCCATCTTCTGTATAATAAATTATGACATTAGACTTTGGAATATCTAATGTTGTTTCTTCATTGTTTTGAAGATTTTTAGAAATTGATAAATCATAATCCTCTATTAAAACTACTTTTTGGCCGTTAATTTCTTTTAAAGGATTGTTTCTGGCATCTATCATCATTTGTTTAATTTCTTGAGCTCCCGAAATTCCTTTTTTAGTTAAAGAAATTAAGCGTTCTTTAAAGAAACCGTGTTCTATATATAAATCTATTAACTTTTGGTACAGGGTTTTTCCATTCGCTTTGGCTTGTGCAGCAATTTCACAAGCTAAGAGAGTAGATGTAACAGCATCTTTATCTCTAACGAAGTCGCCAACCATAAAACCAAAACTTTCTTCTCCTCCTCCAATAAAATCGAGTTCAGGGTAGTCTTTAATCATTTTAGCGATCCATTTAAACCCCGTTAATCCTATTTTACAATCTACATTATATGCATCGGCTAAAACGGACATCATTGGTGTCGAAACAATGGTAGAAGCTACAAATTGGTTTCCGTTGATTTTGTTTGATTTCTTCCATTGTTCTAAAAGAAAATCCGTCATTAAAATCATGGTTTGATTACCATTAAGTATCACCAATTCATTGTCTAAGTTACGTGTTACCACACCTAAACGGTCGCAATCTGGATCAGTACCAATTACTATATCTCCATTAACTTTTTCTGCCAATTCCATGGCCATTTTTAAAGCTTCTGGTTCTTCAGGATTTGGTGAAACTACGGTTGGAAAATCGCCATTAGGTAAGCGTTGTTCTTCAACAATATGTACATTTGAGTAACCGGCACGTTTTAAAGTCTCTGGTATCGCCGTGATTGAGGTGCCATGTAAGGACGTGAAAACAATGTTCAAGTTAGCTTTGGCTTCCGCAGACGTATCGAAACTTCCATTTTCCACAGAAGCATCTATAAATACGTCATCAATATCTTTTCCGATATACTGAATTAAATCTTTATTTGCCTCAAACTTAATTTCCGAATAATCTAAACTATTTATTTCCGCAATTACACCTAAATCTTGTGGAGGAACTAACTGACCGCCATCTTGCCAATAGACCTTATAACCATTATACTCTGGTGGATTGTGCGACGCGGTAAGTACAATACCACAATGACAGTTTAAATGTTTTAATGCGAATGATAATTCTGGGGTTGCTCTTAAATCTTCAAATAAATAGACTTTAATCCCGTTGGCCGAAAACACATCTGCTACTAGCTTTCCAAAAGTATCACTATTATGTCTGCAGTCGTAAGCAATAGCTACTTTTATCTCTTCGTTAGGGAATGATTCTTTTAAATAATTACTCAAACCTTGAGTGTTTTTGCCTAAAGTGTATTTGTTGATCCGGTTAGTACCTAATCCCATTATACCTCGCATCCCACCAGTTCCAAATTCAAGATCTTTATAAAAGCTCTCTTCTAATTCTTTCGGATTAGAGGCAATCATATCTTTGATTGTTTTTTGAGATTCGTCATCAAAAGTTGGGGTTAACCAAGCATTTATTCGGTCTAAAATTTCTGGTTTAATATGGATCATGGTTGTAAAGATTTATAAGCTAAGTTATTTGTTAAACAAAAATAAACAATTCAAAATTTGGAAATAGCCTGAACGATTATAAATTCCATCAAGACTCAACATTTGTGTGCGTATAATTTTTTTTAGACATTACAGATATTTTCACATTTAAGCAAAAAAATAGGGGACATGAAAAATATAAATACTTTTTAAATAAGTAATAAGATTTAGACTCCCTAATTAACGTATAACATACAAGTTTCAAAAGTCGAAGGGTTAGTTAAAGCATCACCCTATAATTACAATTCTCAGCTAAGATACATTTAAATTTTCTTTGATAAAGTAACGTTGTTGCTCTCGTTTAGAACGCAAAACAAGTTCACCCAAAAAGCCAGCAATAAAAAATTGCGAACCGATAATCATAGTAGATAAAGCGATATAGAATTGAGGTCGATCTGTGATGAGTCTTCCAGTTGGATTTAAAAATAATTTGTCAATACCTAGGTAGAAAGCAAATCCTAAACCGATAATAAACATCATAACTCCAAGAGCGCCAAATAAATGCATGGGGCGTTTTCCAAATCGAGAAATAAACCAAATGGTAAGCAAGTCTAAAAATCCATTGATGAAACGGTTCATTCCGAATTTAGTATGACCATATTTTCGGGCTTGATGTTGTACCACCTTTTCTCCAATAGTGGTAAATCCAGCATTTTTAGCTAATACGGGAATGTAGCGATGCATTTCGCCATATACATCAATATGTTTTACAACGGTATTAGAGTACGCTTTTAAACCACAATTAAAGTCATTGAGCTGAACACCAGAGGTGCGTCTTGCTGCCCAATTAAACAATTTTGAAGGTAAGTTTTTAGAAAAATAGGAGTCGTACCGTTTCTTTTTCCAACCCGAAACAAGATCAAATTTTTCATTTTTTATCATTTGATATAACTCGGGGATTTCTTCAGGATTATCTTGTAAATCCGCGTCCATAGTTATAACCACATTTCCGGCAGCTTTTGCAAAGCCAGCATGTAAGGCTTGAGATTTTCCGAAGTTTTTTATAAACCGAATGCCTTTAACATTGGGATTTATTTCAACAAGTTCAGAAATAATTAGCCAAGAATTGTCAGTACTACCGTCATCTATAAACAAAATTTCATAAGAAAATTGATTGGATAACATCACTGATGCTATCCAATCGTGTAATTCATTTAATGATTCTTCTTCGTTAAGTAGTGGTATTACTACTGATATATCCATTGAGCTTTTGTCTAATTATATAGACTTCAAAAATAGAGAATTTTTTTAAGCAATGTGAGGATCATTTCGTTTAACTACAGCAGCTACAATTAAACCCACAATACTAAATCCAACAAGTTGATAAGCCATAGATTTTAAAGAATTACTAATGGTAAAAAAGCTACCTTGAGCTTCAGCCTGTTTCATTGCCTCATCGATAGCAGATTGAGGTGCCCCAAAATTTTGCATCATGGTCAATTGCGTATTTATAATCTTTTCTTGCAATAATGTTGCAGCATCGGGATCAATGAAGTTAAATATGATTAAACCAATAAGAGCAGGAATTACTATTCCAATAGCTATAGTAATAAAAAAAGCAGTAAAAGCGTTCTTAAAACTTATAAAGCCTTCTAACAGTTTTCTGGCCTGAACAGCTGAAACAATTCCGAAAATAATAACGAGTATCATTTGACTAATTCCAAACCACCATTTTGTGAATAGATCTAAATAGGCGGCATAACCTATTATCGTTAATGAAGACAGAATTAATGCTAAATAAATGCCATAAGTCGTTGCAGAAGATTTTAAAGTTTTTTCCATTATTAGTAGTTTTGTTGGTTAAATAATTTGTTAGTATTCAAAGATAGAGAATTGTTACAGTATATTTTGTGAAAACTGAAAATCCACCCTTTAAAACGGAAAACTTGTCGACAAAAAGGCATAGATATAAACCATTTATTATAAAGTTAGAATAAATTCATAAAAAAAGATTGTACATTTATAAAAATTACTTAAATTTGCACCTCGAAAAATCGAATACATTTAAAGCATTTAGTGATGAAAGCAGGAATACATCCAGAAAATTATAGAGTAGTAGCGTTTAAAGATATGTCTAATGAAGAGGTGTTTTTAACAAAATCTACAGCAGATACAAACGAAACTATTGATGTTGATGGTACTGAATATCCATTAGTTAAATTGGAAATTTCTAGAACATCTCATCCATTTTATACAGGTAAATCTAAATTAGTAGATACAGCTGGTCGTATTGATAAGTTTAAAAACAAATACGCTAAGTTTAAAAAATAAACCTAGCTTACCGATAGTTAATAAAGCCTTTCTAAAAATAGAAAGGCTTTTTTGTTTTCTATATTTAAACTATTTTTGAACCGCTAATCGAAGTTTTGAGTAATATTATTAAAGCATTTAATTTCAAAACTTTAAACTATAAAATTTAGAATGAACTATATATTATTCGACGGTCCTTATCGCAACAATTTATTGCCATTTACTTTTACAAGACCTGTAGCAGATATTAGGGTTGGTATTTTAACTATTAGACAAAAATGGGAATCTTACTTAGAATACACTACCACAACGATTACTGAAGATTATTTGGCTGATAAGTTTCCAATGGTTGAAATGGATGAGAATATTATGATAAATGCCTCATTCCTTCCTAATTTCGAAGTGGTTGAAATTGTAAAAAATTTGAGTCATAACCAAGCGTTATTTAAAGATGAAGATGTAATTGCCTTTTATGCTAAAGAAGGGGAGGAGCATTCTGATTTTTCCACGTTTGAGGCTATAGAACTGCAAGGTGATATATTAAAAATTGAGCATACTTGGGACATTTTCTCTAAAAACGGAGAAGCTATAGTCGAAGATTTCAATTTAATTACAAAGGACAGAAAATCGCAACCGATTCCTTCCACTATAAATACCATAAATCCTGAAAACATTTTTATTGAAAAAGGCGCTACATTAAATTTTGCGACTTTAAATGCAAGCTCTGGACCGATTTATATTGGCAAGGACGCTGAAATTATGGAAGGTTCGATGGTTAGAGGCCCTTTTGCACTATGCAATAATGCGACTCTAAAATTAGGCACCAAGGTTTATGGTGCAACCACAGTAGGCCCCTATAGTAAAATTGGAGGTGAAGTTAGTAATTCGGTTATTTTTGGATTTTCAAATAAAGGACATGATGGCTTTTTAGGCAATTCAGTTTTAGGAGAATGGTGTAATCTGGGGGCAGATACTAACATTAGTAATTTAAAAAATAATTATGCGGAAGTAAGACTTTGGGATTACGAAACCGAAGGTTTTGCAAAAACGGGATTACAATTTTGTGGATTAATGATGGGGGACCATAGCAAATGTGGTATTAACACTATGTTTAATACCGGTACAGTTGTTGGTGTAAGTGCTAATATCTTTGGCAGTGGTTTTCCTCGAAATTTTATACCGAGTTTTTCATGGGGAGGAAGTAAAGGTTTTGTAACCTATAAAACGAATAAAGCGTTTGAAGTCGCTGAAGTAGTTATGGCCAGACGAAAGGAAGAATTTACAGCTCAAGACGAAGCTATTTTAGAACATATATTTGAAGAAACAAAAAGTTATAGACGAGAATAAATTGAATAATATGACACTTAAATTGAAATTTACGCTACTTTTTTTACTTACTATAAGTTTTGTTTTTGCACAGAAAGTCACAATTAAAAAGCTTAAGATCAATAATAAATTCGATCATTTTGCTGCTAGAGTTGTTAATGATAAAATATTCTTTAGTTCTAATCTATTGACAAATAGAGGTCGAGAAATATTAGATTTGTACGAGCAAAAGTTGTTTGGTATTTATGAAGGTACTGTTGATGTTGAAGGGGAAATAGATAATGTTGAGTTAATTACAAGACGTGAAGTCGGTATGTCCAATATGTCCGTTGCTACTTATTCTAAAGATGGAAAGTATATGTATTTTACTGCGAACCATACAGCAAAAGGTGAGAATAAATTAAAGGATAAAAACACGTTTAATCTTTTAATTCAGCGTGCAGAATATAAAGAAGGTAAAGGTTGGACTAATTTTACAATTTTACCATTTTGCGATTCAGACTTTAATTTTGCTCACCCCGCATTGAGTCCAGACGGAACGACCTTATATTTTATTGCTGACGTAAAGGGAACCAAAGGAAAGTCGGACTTATACAAGGTTTCGGTTTCAGGTCATAAAACATACGGGGAAATTACAAGATTAGCGGACCAGATAAATTCTTCTCGTACTGAGATTTTTCCTTTTGTAAGTGCAGATAATAAGCTATATTTTTCTTCTGATCGACGAGGTGGAAAAGGTGGTATAGATATTTATAGTTATGATTTGGGTTCTAATGACGAAAAACAGAAGCCAGTATCTCTCGATGCTCCTATTAACGATCGTGGTGACGATTTTTCGTTTTTTTTAAATGACGATTTAACTTCCGGTTATTTGTCTTCAAGACGTTTGAGAGGTGAAGGTGGTGATGACTTATATTATTTTACCGGATTTGATAATTAGATTTCATCCAGTTTTAACGTTGAAAGTTTTGCTTCCTAATTTTAATCTTTTTCCAGTTTTCCTTTAACGACTTTAAGAGTGTTATTCTGTTTTTCGTACGGATTTCAATTCTAATAAATTTGTAGCGTTGATTCCTAAACCTTTCACATTTTTTTGCGTAAACCGTACCACTTCATCATAAAATAATGGCACAATAGGGGCGGAATTCATTATAAGTGAATCCATTTTGGTATAAAGTTCTGCTCTTAAATCTGGATCAGTTTCTAAATATGCTGCTTCGTACATGCGATCGAATTCTTCATTTTTAAAATGCGTATAATTTGGACCATTTGGAGCAAAATTCTTACTGTAATATAAAGACAGGTAATTTTCAGCATCAGGATAATCGGCAATCCAACTAGCTCTAAAAAAATCGAGCTGACCGTTCGCTTTAGCATCTTTTAAACTCGATGCAGGTATAACATCAACATTAACTAACAGTCCTGTTTTTTGTAGTTCACGTTGAATAAATTCACAATAACTTAAATAATTACTAGTGGTAGTTAAAGTAATTTCAGGATTTTTAATACCCGTTTCAGATTTAAATTCTGATACCAATTGTTTTGCCAAGTTGGGCTGATAATTAAAACCAATTGAGGCATTATAGCCCGGAAGTCCTTTTGGGATAAAGCCACCATTAGCAGGAATTCCGATGCCGTTTCTCAAATAGGTCATCATTTTATGTTTGTCGAAACCTACATTAATCGCTTTTCTTAATTTCAAAGACTGAATGGTGCTCAACTCCGTTTTCATATAAAAACCCAAGTATTCTGTATTGAGATATGGACCACGAATCATTTTTATATCAGTAGCGTAGCTTCGTCTTAATTGGCCTTCGGCTGTTAAAATTTCGTCTTTGTAGGATCCATCTAAACTGTTTAGAAAATCGATGTTCCCTTGCGCGAATTGTAAAAATTCACTTTGTTTATCTGGTAAAAATGTAATAGAAACGGCTTCAAGATGTGGCAATTGCTGACCTGTAGAATCGGATTCAAAATAATAATTGTTTTTTCGGAATACCAATTTTAGGTTTTCTTCCCACCGTTTAAATTTAAATGGACCAGTTCCAATCGGATTTGATCTAAAATCGTTGCCATAATAATTTACAACTTCCTTAGGAACTACGGAACAATATTTCATGGTGAGTAATCCTAAAAACGCAGGAAAGGGTTGTTTGAGTTTTATTTGGAAGATAGAGTCGTTTAAAGCTGAAAAATCTTCAACCTTATTCAACACCCAACTGCCTGGTGACGCAATAGATTTATCTCTTAACCGATTAAAACTATATTCAAAATCAGAAGCGATGACTTTTCTTGAAGAGTCTTTTTTAAACAACTTATGTTTGTGAAAAAACACATCATTTCGAAGTGTAAAATTGTACGTTTTAGCGCTATCCGTAATTGTCCAACTTTTTGCAATGCTGGGTATTACATTAAGTTGGTCGTCCATTTGTACTAACCCATTAAATAATTGGTGTGTTGCCCATATATCTGCTAAATCTTTTGAAAAAGCAGGGTCTAAGGAGCCAATATTCTTATGTTCATTGTATCTAAAAACAAGATGCTCTTTATCAGATGACTCTTTAGAAGCACAAGACAATTGTATTAAAATTAATAATAGAACTGATAATCTGGTATGTAAAAGTTTAATGAGTTTTAGCATATAATTTATATGTTGTAAATTTGCCAACTTGGTAAAAATACAAGAATGAATCCAACAAAAAAAGTCGCATTTTATACATTAGGTTGTAAACTTAATTTTTCTGAAACATCTACTATTGCCAGAGGTTTTAAAGATGAAGGATTTGAACGTGTGGATTTTAAGGAAGAAGCCGATATATACGTAATTAATACCTGCTCTGTTACTGAAAACGCTGACAAACGATTTAAGACCATTGTAAGTCAGGCACAAAAAAAGAACCCTGACGCTTTTGTTGCGGCAATAGGTTGCTATGCGCAATTAAAACCGGAAGAATTAGCCGATGTTAATGGGGTTGATTTAGTTTTGGGTGCGACAGAGAAGTTTAAGATTACGGATTATTTAAATGATTTAACAAAGAATGACTATGGCGAAGTACATTCTTGTGAAATTAAAGATGCTGATTTCTATGTTGGTAGCTATTCCGTTGGCGATAGAACTAGAGCATTTTTAAAAGTTCAAGACGGCTGCGATTATAAATGTACCTATTGCACCATTCCGTTGGCTAGAGGAATTTCGCGTAGTGATACGATGGGTAATGTGCTTAAAAATGCTAAGGAAATTTCTGATCAAGGCATTAAAGAAATAGTGCTGACAGGAGTTAATATAGGTGATTACGGTAAAGGTGAATTTGGCAATAAAAAACACGAACACACTTTTCTGGATTTGGTAACCGCACTAGATGACGTTAAAGGTATTGAACGATTAAGAATTTCTTCAATTGAGCCTAACTTATTGAAAAATGAGACTATTGAATTGGTAGCAAACTCTAGAGCATTTGTACCCCATTTTCATATACCACTTCAAAGTGGAAGTAATGTTATATTAAAAAAGATGAAACGTCGCTACATGAAAGAACTGTATGTAGATCGTGTTTCAAAAATAAAAGCAATAATGCCCCATGCTTGTATTGGTGTGGATGTCATTGTAGGTTTTCCTGGTGAAACGGATGAATTATTTTTAGAGACTTATAACTTTCTAAACGAATTGGATATTTCTTACCTACACGTATTTACATATTCTGAGCGTGATAATACAGAAGCTGCAGAGATGGATGGTGTAGTTTATAAAAATGTAAGAGCTAAACGTAGTAAGATGCTTAGAGGTTTGTCGGCTAAAAAACGAAGAGCATTTTATGAAAAGCAACTAAACACAACGCGTTCGGTTTTATTTGAAGGCGAAAACAAAGAAGGTTACATCCACGGATTTACCGAAAACTACGTAAAAGTAAAAGCTCCTTGGAATCCTGAATTGGTAAATACACTACAAAAGGTGGAACTCACCGAAATTGATGACGATGGTTTAGTGCGGTTTCAAACTCTAGAAAATTTTGCGATTAACTAGGAATCCCTGAAGTTTAATAGCGTTTGTTTTTATTGTAACTAGTTGTACTGTTTACAATAGAAAATTGGAAAATTATTATAATGAAAAATATATATAATACCTGTATATTTATTTGTCTAATTAGTGTTTTGTCTTGTTCTAAAGACACTAATGTATCTCACATTGTTGGCACTTGGCAACTTAGCACGCGGACTATTGGAGCGTCGTTTGATGTCAACCAAGATAATATTTACCGTACTAACCTTATAAAAGAAGCAAATTGTAATGATATAGAAACACTGACTTTTACGGAGGAAGGCACTGTTTTTTCTGGTAACGAATATGTTTCTGATATCATTTATTTCAAATATGACGATTCAGATAATTATGGAATAAACGTCGAGTGTGATAAAAACAGAATCATTAGTTTTGCTTCAGAATATGAAGATTTAAATGAGGCTTCAGTACTCATTTTAGATAGAGTTTATAGAATTGAGGACCATACTTTAACCACTATTTTCAAAGATGCTATTACTATTTATAACGAAGATTTAACAACTGTGATTGAAACTAGAGATTTAAAGCTCGTGTATATAAAACAATAAAGCTTAGTAGTCGCGATAAAAAAAAATCCGAAGTTTAGGCAGCTTCGGATGTTTAATAATATTTTTTTACGATTCTTAATTATATACGGATGCCTACTGGTAGCATGCGTTTATACTTACGATTTCGTCTTACAAATTTTGCAATTTCTGGGCTTGTTGGTACTACACTAATGTTCCTTTCTTTAATGTTCGCGAATACCAAATCGATAAAATCCAATTCAAATTCATCTGATCTAATAGTGTCAGGAATAATCATTTTGGTTAAGAATATTTTACGTTCTTGTAAAGAATACTCAATAATAGCCATGTCGTTTTCAACCTTTAATTCAAATTGACGTAGAAAATCATTGTCAATCAGTTCAGCAGTTTCTGTCATAATTTTTAGATATTAAATTCAGCGGTTGGTAGCGTAGACACTATAAATTATATAGTTTTGCTGTGCAAAGGTACAAAAAATCAACTAGAGTTTTAGGTTATTGTTGTTAAAACCTTACATTATAACTTATTAAGACGTGCTAATAATATTTTTATAGACTTATGAACTCTCAATTAACTCATGTATACTTAATGCCAGGGATGGCAGCAAACCCTATGATTTTTGAGTATATTAAATTACCTGAAAAGGATTATAAAATCCATTGGTTAGAATGGCAAATCCCTAAGAAAACCGAATCGCTTAAACAATATGCTTTAAGAATGTGTGAGTTTATTACACATGAAAATGCCGTGTTATTGGGTGTTTCATTCGGCGGTATTCTCGCGCAAGAAATGAGTAAGTATTTACACTTAAAAAAGCTTATAGTGGTCTCTAGCGTAAAGTCGCACCACGAGTTGCCAAAACGTCTAAAACTATTAAAAGTGACTAAAGCTTATAAAATTCTACCCACACAATTAGTAAGTAATATCGATTTATTGGCTAAATACGCTTTTGGTGAAACTATAAAAAAACGAGTTGATTTATATAAAAAGTACCTATCTATCAATGATAAAACGTATTTAGATTGGGCAATTAAACAAGTGGTGTGCTGGGATCAAGAGCGAGCTCATCCACAAGCTATTTATATCCATGGGGATAACGATGCTATATTTCCGCATTCGTGTGGTGGAAATTGTATTGTAATTAAAGGAGGAACCCACATTATGATCATTAACAAGTATAAATGGTTTAACGAAAATTTACCAAAACTTATTGAAGATTGAATTTGAATTTTGAGATTAGATTGATTACATTTATATCGAAGAAGTCTGAAGTTAGAAGTTGAAAATTAGATTAAAAAAAAGTAACATGAAAATTATAAAAAATAGTTTAGCATTAGTAGGGGTGGTCTGTATATCAGGCTTATTTATTTTTTCGATGCAAAAATCGCCTAATGAAAAAGCTCCATCAGATAATACATTGGGAAAAGAAGACCCTATTGTAAATAATTATAATGTTTATGCATTAGAAATGCCCGAAAATTTAAACTTTGCTGGTGAAGCAGTACCCGTGGAGAACCCTGATATTTACGAACGTATGGATCGTGAGTTATTGGTAAATACCTATTGGCAATCTAATGGGCTATTAATGTTTAAACGTGCCCAAAAATATTTTCCAATAATAGAACCTATTTTGAAGAAAAATGGAGTGCCTGATGATTTTAAATATTTAGCTGTCATTGAAAGTGGCTTAGTACAAACCGCAAAATCACCTGCCGGAGCTAGTGGAGTTTGGCAAATTATGAAAGCTACAGGACGAGAAAATGGTTTAGAGGTCAATGAGAATGTTGATGAACGATACAATCTTGAAAAAGCAACAGAAGTAGCTTGTGATTATTTAAAGAAAGCCAAAGCGAATTTAGGATCTTGGACCAAAGCTGCAGCGGCCTATAATGCTGGTAATTACGGAGTGTCAAGACGTTTAAAGGAACAAGATGTTTCTGGATACTATGATTTGTTATTGGGTGAAGAAACAGGTCGTTATGTTTTTAGAATTGTAGCGTTGAAAGAAATACTTTCAAACCCGAGTAAATATGGTTTCAATTTTAATAAAAGTCATTTATACAAATCTGTGCCTACTCATAAAGTGGAAGTCGATACTGCAGTAACCGATTTTGCTCAGTTTGCTAAACATTTCGGCATTAACTATAAGATTTTAAAACTTCATAATCCTTGGTTAAGAGAACCGCATTTAAATAATAAATCCCGAAAATCTTATTTAATAGATATTCCAGAAAAAGGCTATTATAGCTCTAAACCTTAAGTAATAATTGGAATTTATTAGTAATCATACTTGGAAAATTATATTTGCAATCAATTACGCGATAGCCTTATCTGCTGTAATTACAATTCTGCTTAAAAAGTTGAATCCCACTAAGGCAATGAGTTATATCATTGGTTTATTGGCGTTACCTTTTCTGGGTATTTTATTTTATTATTTATTCGGACAAGAATATCGTAAGACGAAAATTTTCAGTAGGAAACATGTTTTAAATCAATCTATTGTTAAAACCATTCAAGAGCAGTTAGAGCTAGATACCAAGACAATCAATGAAGTGGATGACTTGCTCGACGAGAAGTCAAAATTAATTCCTTTATTATATAATAGTGAAAAGTCTAAATTGACTGTTAACAATGACGTTAAGCTAATTAAAAATGGTGATGATAAATTTAAAATGCTTTTTAAGGACATTAAGGAAGCAAAACATCATATTCATTTAGAATATTTTATAATAAATGACGATAAGATAGGGACTGAGTTACTTAATCTGTTATGCGAAAAAGCAAAAGAAGGTTTAGAAATTAGAATTGTAATCGACGATGTAGGAAGTTCTATAAGCTCTAAAATGAAACGTCAATTAAAGAATTGTGGTATAGAAATGAATTCGTTTATGCCCGTTTTATTTACAAAATTTACGGGTCAGATGAATTATCGCGATCACCGTAAAATCGTAATTATTGATGGTATTATTGGTTACACGGGCGGTGTTAATGTTTCAGATGATTATGTAAATGCCAATAATAAACGATATTGGAGGGATACGCATGTACGCATAATCGGAGAAGCGGTAAAATCACTTCAAATTTTATTTTTTACAACATGGGATTTTGTAAATGAAAAAAAAACAGACTTATCAGATATATATTTTCCTGAGCATAATTGTGAAGAAAATATCCCTTTACAAATAGCGGCCAGTGGACCAGATACTGATTGGTCTAATATAATGGAATCTATTTTCGTTGCTATTACTAATGCTGACGACCATGTATATATTACAACTCCATATTTTATTCCTAATAGTGAAATTGTAACCGCGCTGCAAGTTATAGCAAGAAGTAATATAAAAGTTAAAATTATTGTTCCCCAAACTGGCGATTCATGGATTGCACAGTATGCAACTAATTCATATTTAGGTTTACTTTTAGAAGCAGGAGTAGAGGTTTATTGCTATACTAAAGGCTTCATTCATGCTAAAACCATGGTTGTAGATGGCGTGTTTAGTACTGTGGGAACAACTAATATGGATTATAGAAGCTTTAATATTAACTTCGAAGTAAATGCTTTAATCTATAATAAAGAAATTAGTAGTCAACTTACTGAGTTCTTTAATGCAGATTTAAAAGATTGTGAGCAAATAGATTTAAAATCTTGGGAAAACCGATCTAAACGAATTAAGCTTATCGAAGCGGTGGCTCGTTTGATGGCGCCCCTGTTATAATCAACGTCGACTTCTTCGGTTTTGTCTAGCAGATGTTGGCTGTCCATATTGTTGCTTAGGAATCACGGCTTTCTTCATCTGTTGTTTCATCATTTTTATTTGATCTTTTAGCATGTCTCTTTTGTCTAATTTCTCTGCTTCAGCTAAAAGTTTTTGCGCTTCAGCCTTTCGTCGTTTAGAGAAAGCGATACCCGCTAAATTTAATTTGGCCATTGCTAAATCATGATCCATAGATAAACCTAAACTGATGGCTTTCTTAAAATAACCTTCGGCTTCATTCATGTTAGTTTGCGAAACCATAATACCATTTAAATAATTTAAATAGCCTTGTTGTTTCTTTACTAAGGCACCTTCTGGGTTCTTTATTTTATCTAACCATTTCTTTGCACCCGCAAAATCTTGCTGTCGCAATTTTAAAAATGCGAGTAATATCATTTCATTTTTAAAGTAAAGGAATATAAAAATGGTAGAGAGTAGGATATACATAATACCATTACCAATGTAACCTTCTGTAAATTGATAGATGCCAAATCCTATGATTAATGCGGCAATTGCTAATTTTATATATTTATGAAACATAATTCTTTGTATTTTTGCGGAGCGCAAAGGTAATAAAATTCTATAAAAAAATATTTCTTTTGCTATTTGCAAAAGTAAAAACTTGTTGTATATTTGCACGCAGTTTTGAGATAGCTCTCAGTTAAATAAAGAAAAATTAGTTTTTAAAAATATAAGTCATGCCAAAAAGAACATTTCAACCGTCAAAAAGAAAGAGAAGAAACAAACATGGTTTTAGAGAAAGAATGGCTTCTGTTAACGGAAGAAAAGTTTTAGCACGTAGAAGAGCTAAAGGAAGAAAGAAAATATCTGTTTCAACAGAATCTAGACATAAAAAATAATGATTAACAATTGTTAATATATTAGAGGCGTTACTTAGGTGTAACGCCTTTTTTTGTATTTAATTGTTACTTATTTTTGCACAGCCAAATAAATTAAAAATACATTTTATCTCTAAGTCTTATGCCAAAAAATAACAAATTAAAGTCTATATTATTAATCGGTTCAGGTCCTATTGTTATCGGACAAGCCTGCGAATTTGATTATTCGGGATCTCAAGCATTACGCTCATTACGAGAAGATGGAATAGAAACAATTTTGATAAATTCTAATCCTGCGACGATAATGACGGATCCAACAATGGCCGATCATGTTTACTTGTTGCCTTTAACCACTAAGTCTTTAATTCAGATTTTAAAAGACCATCCGCAAATCGATGCGGTTTTACCTACTATGGGTGGACAAACGGCTTTAAATCTTTGTATTGAAGCCGATGAAAAAGGCATTTGGAAAGATTTTGATGTTGATATAATAGGGGTAGATATCGATGCTATAAATATTACAGAAGATAGAGAAAAATTTAGGGAACTAATGTTAAAAATTGGGGTTGGCATGGCACCCCAAGCAACAGCCACATCTTACCTAAAAGGCAAAGAAATAGCGCAAGAATTTGGTTTTCCTTTAGTCATTAGAGCCTCATATACTTTAGGTGGCGCAGGAGCATCCTTTGTTTTTAAAGAAGAAGATTTTGATAATAAATTAACGCATGGTTTGGAAGTGTCTCCAATTCATGAAGTTATGATCGATAAAGCACTCATAGGCTGGAAAGAATACGAGCTAGAATTGTTAAGAGATAAAAATGATAATGTCGTTATTATTTGTACCATCGAAAACATGGATCCCATGGGTATTCATACAGGTGACTCCATTACTTTGGCACCAGCAATGACCTTATCAGATAAGACCTTTCAGAAAATGCGAGATATGGCAATACATATGATGCGTAGTATTGGGGATTTTGCAGGTGGTTGTAATGTTCAGTTTGCCGTTAGTCCGGACGATGAAGAGGAAATCATAGCTATTGAAATTAATCCGCGAGTGTCACGTTCGTCAGCTTTAGCAAGTAAAGCAACAGGTTATCCTATTGCTAAAATTGCGACAAAATTAGCCATTGGTTACAATTTGGATGAATTAGATAATCAAATTACAAAATCAACGTCTGCCTTATTCGAGCCGACCTTAGATTATGTAGTGGTTAAGATTCCACGTTGGAATTTCGATAAATTCGAAGGGTCCGACAGAACTTTGGGTCTACAAATGAAAGCGGTAGGCGAGGTGATGTCTATAGGACGTTCATTTCAAGAAGCCCTCCATAAAGCCACACAATCTTTAGAAATTAAAAGAAATGGACTAGGAGCAGATGGTAAAGGATATAAAGATTACGATACTATTATTGAAAAGCTAACGTATGCAAGCTGGGATCGTGTTTTTGTGATTTATGATGCTGTTGCGATGGGAATTCCGTTAAGTCGTATTCACGAAATCACTAAAATTGATATGTGGTTTTTAAAGCAATATGAAGAGTTATTTCAACTTGAAAAAGAGATCTCTCAATTCAATATAGAAACTATAGAACGCGAATTATTGCTTGAAGCGAAGCAAAAAGGATATGGCGATCGTCAAATAGCACACATGTTGGGTTGTTTAGAAAGCCAAGTTTATAATAAGCGAAAAGAGCTTAGTATCAATCGCGTGTTTAAGTTAGTAGATACTTGCGCAGCAGAGTTTAAAGCACAGACCCCTTATTATTATTCAACTTTTGAAAGTGAAGTGGAAACGGCTGATGGCGAAGTCTACGTTCACAACGAAAGTATAGTTTCAGATAAAAAGAAAATCATTGTTTTAGGCTCAGGACCTAACCGAATAGGTCAAGGTATAGAGTTCGATTATTGCTGTGTACACGGTGTTTTAGCCGCCGCAGAATGTGGCTATGAAACCATAATGATTAACTGTAACCCAGAAACAGTATCGACTGATTTTGATATTGCAGACAAATTATATTTTGAACCGGTTTTCTGGGAACATATTTACGATATCATTCAACATGAAAAACCAGAAGGTGTCATAGTTCAATTAGGTGGGCAAACCGCTTTAAAATTGGCAGAAAAACTAGAAAAATGGGGAGTTAAGATTATGGGAACCAGTTTTAAGTCACTCGATTTAGCTGAAGATAGAGGAAGTTTTTCAAACATTTTAAAAGAACATAACATTCCTTATCCAGAATTTGATGTGGCCGAATCTGCTGATGAAGCCTTAGCAATTGCAGATGTATTAGATTTTCCAATTTTAGTAAGACCTTCGTATGTCCTTGGGGGTCAAGGAATGAAAATTGTTATTAATAAACAAGATCTTGAGTCTCATGTAATTGATTTATTAAAATCTATTCCTGGTAATAAATTATTATTAGATCATTATTTAGATGGGGCAATAGAAGCAGAAGCGGATGCGATATGTGATGGAGAAAATGTGTATATCATAGGTATTATGGAGCATATTGAGCCCTGTGGAATTCACTCTGGAGATAGCAATGCGTTATTACCTCCATTTAATTTAGGAGAATTAGTAATGCAACAAATTAAAGATCATACTAAAACCATAGCTCTAGCGCTTAATACTGTTGGATTAATTAATATTCAATTTGCAATTAAGGATGACGTGGTTTACATTATTGAAGCTAATCCTAGAGCATCACGTACAGTGCCTTTTATTGCTAAAGCTTACAAAGAACCTTATGTAAACTATGCGACGAAAGTAATGCTCGGTGAAAAGAAAGTAACTGATTTCGACTTTAATCCTCAATTAGAAGGTTTTGCAATTAAACAACCTGTTTTTTCCTTTAACAAGTTCCCTAATGTGAATAAGCAATTAGGTCCAGAAATGAAGAGTACAGGTGAAAGCATTTTGTTTATAGATAACTTAAAGGACGATCAGTTTTACGATTTGTATGCTAGAAGAAAGATGTATTTAAGTAAGTAGCACCAAAATAATTAATAAAAGCTATTACCGTTTTATAGACTATGCTAAGAATTTTTAATGTCAATTAAATTAATAGATACTTCATTTTCTTTGAGTAATATTATTTTTTTAATTTGATGTAATTGGCATAGTTTTCGATGAAGTGTAACTGTTATTCATTAATAATTACTAACTTAGCTATAGCAATTACCCACATTGTATGAAGAAAACTGTACTCAGTCTTATAACATTATTATCCGTTGGTGCTTTGTTTGCCTTTAGTGCAACACCGCAAAATGAGAGTATTGAAGATATATTAAATCCTTATTCGGAGACGAGTAAATGGATGGATGGAAGTAGTTTTGAAATAGAATATAAATTATTTCAAGATGAGAATTTTAAGATTTCGCCAAATCCTTCTAAAAATAAGTTGAATATTAAATTACCAAGGTCATCTGAAAATATGACACTTGAGGTGTTTGATGTTTTAGGAAAACGTATTCATAAAAGCGTAATTACTAAATTAGAAGCTTCTGTAGATGTGTCTGGTTGGAAAACGGGTGTATATCTTGTTAAGGTATCAGATGAAAATAATTCACAGACCAAACGATTTATTAAACAATAAGAAAATTAATTATTATAAAAAAAGCTGTTTCTGAAAAATGAAACAGCTTTTTTTTTACTTAAAGTCAATTTTTACATTATAATCTTTTAGTTGTTCTAAATGGTCGTCGAGATTTTTATAAAGATTTTCTAAATCTTCACTGCGCTTAGAATCACTTTCTTTTCTAATTATTGACTTTATGAAACGTTTTGCCGCCAGTTTATTAGTTAATATTAAACCCGGAACTTTGACGGTATTGCCTTCTTCATCTACAGCAACCATTATAAAATAGGAAGAATTACAGTGTTTTACTTTTCCTGTGGTGATATTTTCAGACTCTACTCTTATACCAACTACCATGGACGATTTTCCGACATAATTTACGGAAGCCTTCATGGTTACTAACTCTCCGACTTCAATAGGATTTAAGAAATTAACTTTGTTTACAGAAGCTGTAACACAATAACTTTGCGAATGCTTTGAGGCACAAGCAAATGCGATATTATCCATTAGACTTAGAATATAACCACCATGGATTTTGCCTCCAAAATTGGCGTGATGTGGTTTCATTAATTCTGAAATCTGAATTTTAGAATCTTCAGTGGTTTTAAACATAAGGTGTTAGATTTAAAAAAAGTAAACTTGTTATTATAGCAATACCAAAACTTATTAATGTACCTATTAAAATGTACTCGGTGAGTTTTCGTTCTTTAGAAGCTGTTAAATCGCCGAATCGAAATACAGATTTAGCGGTAATTAAAAATCCTACAGCTTCCCAATGCCCAGTTATAATAAATATAAACACCAAAAGTCGCTCTAAAACACCAATGTATTTGCCAGCATCTTTTAAGGATTCATTATCTTTTGTTAGTTTAGAAATATTCCACTTAGAAAAAATCGTTTTCATTATAATGGACGTTGGTGTTGCTAAGAATGCCACACAAAAAATTAATAATATGAGTCGGCTATCTAAATTAAAATCGAAATTCTCCGCATATAGAAGTACCGTTAAACCTACGATTGAAACAAGGTGTAAAAGTTGATCTATAAAAAAGTATAAGCGTTTGGTTTTTTTACGCTGAAAAGTAAGTTTTAGTCCGTCTATTAATAAATGTAATAATCCAACTCCTAAAATTAATGGAGTGTAAGTAACATCCCAAATAAGAAAAAACATTAAAACTAAATGAATTATAACATGTACATAGAGCCAAATTGATTTTAATTTCTTTTTCTCTTTATGTTTTACCCATTTGTGAGGTTGCAGAAAGAAGTCTCCAATAAGATGTGCTAAAAGTAGCTTTAAGATTATAAGTGTCATATTAAAGAAGCAATTTTTTTTCTGTAAAGCGTATCTAAATCTAAAATTTCATCTAAGTAAGCTCGTTTTTGTCTTTTACTTACAGCATCTTGGCTGATACCAATTAGCTTCGCCAATTCAGATTGAATCATAGTTGGAAACTCTAAACTTAGTTTTACGATTTCTGCAGAATTGACCGTCCAGTTGTCCATAGCAATTAATGCCAATCTAAAATATAGATTTAATTCTTCATTTAGCGTGTCGTTGCTCGTTTTTATTTTTAGATTTTGTTTTTCTTTTTTAAGAGTATCAAAAGTTTCTCCTGAAAAAATAAAGGCTTCACCATTAGATTCACTGACGGACTTACCCTCATAATCTTTTTTACCGATACCGATAGACATCCTAACATCTATGCCTTTAATAGATTTTAAAAATGCTTTTATATATATAGATGTTCTAAAACTATCCTCTATTGTATGAGATTCTAATTGAAAACTATCTCCTCTATAGATGTCATAGAAGGAAGTGTCATTAGATATATTTGATAAGGCTGCTTTTAAAGGAGTGAGCCAAACATCTTCACTTTGGGCAGCTCTAGATTTTATAATATCACCCGTAATAACGCTAATCATAATAATTACATTTATATAAATATATGCCTTAATTGTGGAATAATCTAATTAATTCCTTAAAAAAGGCATATATTTAATTATTCCTTTTAGGCAGCATGTGTATTAATCCTCTTCAGTAGCGCGTTTAATGATGCTCTCAGGGAGCGCTTTTTTAGCTTTCGCTCCCATTTTTTTAATTTTTTCAACACGAGAAATAAGATTGCCTTTTCCATCAACTAACTTATTCATAGCAGAAGAATAATCATTTTTTGCAGCATCTATTTTTTTACCAACTCCAGTTAAATCGGTAACTAAACCTTCAAATTTATCGTAAAGTGCACCAGCTTGTTTTGCAATTTCTAAAGCATTTTGTTGTTGTTTTTCGTTATTCCACATGGTATCAATGGTACGTAAGGTGGCCAAAAGAGTAGAAGGTGTAACAATCACAATATTTTGCTCAAAAGCTTTGTTATATAGCGTATTATCATCGTTTATAGCGACGGCAAAAGCAGGTTCAATAGGAATAAACATTAATACAAAATCTGGTGATTCAATGTCATATAAATCCTGATAATTTTTTGCTGACAGCTGATCTACGTGTTTTTTTATGGAATTAACATGTGCTTTTAAAAATAAAGGTCGTTGATCCTCATCAGCATTAACAAATTGCTCGTATGCGGTCAATGATACTTTAGAATCGATAATCATTTTTTTAGAATCCGGAAGGTGCAGCACTACATCTGGCATAACACGAGATCCATCTTCCCGTTGAAAATTTTGCTGTAAAAAATACTCTCTGTTTTTTTCTAACCCTGATTTTTCTAGTACGCGTTCTAATACCAATTCTCCCCAATTGCCTTGAATTTTACTATCTCCTTTTAATGCTCGCGTTAAGTTTGTAGCTTCTAATGCCATTTGTTGGTTGAGGTCTTTAAGTCCTAATAATTGCTCTTTTAAAGCTGAATGCATGCTGATACTTTCCTTTTGTGTATCCTCAACCTTTTTTTCAAATGTTTTAATTTTTTCTTCAAGAGGGTTTAAAATATTCTTGATATTCTCTTTATTTTGAAGTGTAAATTTTTCCGATTTTTCATCTAATATTTTTGAAGCCATCAATTCAAAATCCTTACGAAGTTGTATTTGTTGTTGTTCTAATTCTTCATCACGTTTTAAATTGGCTTTTTCAAGATTTTCAAACTCAGAATTACGTCTTGATAATTCGGTATTTAAAAATTCTTTTTCTCTTCTAATGGCTTCACGTTCAGTTTCAATTTTCGAAATATTATCTTTTAACTCATTTAGAGATTGACTAAAATACTGCGCTTGCTTTTGATTTTCTCCTTCTGAAAATTGTTTGAACTCGTTGAATTGCTGCTGCAAATTAGCATTGCGTTCTTCTAAAGTACTTTTGTCACTTCTACTTTTTAATTGCGAAAATTTAAGTCCAATAAAAGCTCCAATAGCTGTAGAAATAAAAATGGTAAAGATGAGAATTAGGGTGTCGTTCATGTTAAAATTGAAATTTATCAAAGATAATCGATAATGTTGAAATCGAAATCTAAATTGAAACGAAATAGCTGCAAAAAACGTTTATTAAAACAGCTTTTAAAAACTATAGACTCTTCCCCCTTAACAATAAACTTATCACTATATTTGAAGCTTCAAAAAAATCAAACAAAATGGCACTTTCATCGCTTAATGCAATTTCACCAATTGATGGTAGATACCGATCTAAAGTCGAAAAATTAAAAGATTATTTTTCGGAAGAAGCACTTATTAAATATCGTGTTTTAGTAGAAGTTGAATATTTTATTGCTCTTTGCGAGTTGCCATTACCGCAATTACAGACGGTTCCAAATACCGTTTTTAAAGATTTGAGAGCGCTTTATAAAGACTTTACAGCTGATGATGCCTCCGCCATTAAAGACATTGAAAAAGTTACCAATCACGATGTAAAAGCGGTTGAGTACTTCATTAAAGAAAAATTTGATGTGTTAAAATTATCTGATTATAAAGAGTTTATTCACTTTGGATTAACATCGCAGGACATTAAT
This sequence comes from Winogradskyella bathintestinalis, assembly GCF_030407435.1. Lineage (GTDB taxonomy): Bacteria > Bacteroidota > Bacteroidia > Flavobacteriales > Flavobacteriaceae > Winogradskyella > Winogradskyella bathintestinalis. The sequence goes on along the minus strand of NZ_JASDDK010000002.1, from coordinate 274,936 downwards.
AATACAGCTATCCCGTTAAGTATTAAGGATGCTATGAATGATGTGTATGTCTCTGAATATACTTCTCTTTTAGAGAAAATTGAAAGCTTAGCAAAAGATTGGAATGACATCCCAATGTTAGCAAGAACGCATGGACAACCTGCATCACCAACCCGTTTAGGAAAAGAGATTGAAGTATTTGCAGTGCGGTTAAAAGAGCAATTCAATTTACTTAACGATGTGCCGAGTGCCGCAAAATTTGGTGGTGCAACAGGAAATTTTAACGCTCATAAAGTGGCTTATCCTAAAATAGATTGGAAAGCCTTTGGAACTATATTTGTTCAAGAAAAGTTAGGCTTACACCACTCGTTTCCAACAACCCAAATAGAGCATTACGACCATGCGGCAGCCTTGTTTGATGGCTTAAAGCGCATTAATAGTATAATTATAGATTTAGACAGAGACATTTGGACGTATGTCTCTATGGATTATTTTAAACAAAAAATTAAGAAAGGTGAGGTAGGAAGTTCTGCAATGCCGCATAAAGTAAATCCTATAGATTTTGAAAATAGTGAAGGTAATTTAGGTATTGCCAATGCTATATTTGAGCATTTGTCTGCTAAATTACCAATTTCAAGATTACAACGCGACCTAACGGACAGTACTGTTTTGAGAAATGTTGGTGTGCCTTTTGGGCATACACTAATTGCGTTTAAATCTACAATGAAGGGTTTAAATAAATTATTGCTAAACGCACCTAAATTTGCACAAGATTTAGAACATAACTGGGCTGTAGTGGCCGAAGCTATTCAGACGGTATTAAGACGTGAAAGCTATCCTAATCCTTATGAAGCATTAAAAGGCTTAACTCGAACCAATGAGGCGATTACACAAACTTCAATTTCAAATTTTATTGATACCTTAGACGTTTCTGATACTATTAAAACTGAATTAAAAGCGATTACCCCTAGTAATTATACGGGAATATAAATACTTAAAACTTGAAACAATTTATTCCAAAGACTAAAGATGCTATTGCCTTATCGGCTGTTACTGCCGTTGGATTTGGGCTATTTGTAGCAGGTTTATGCGATATCCTTAATTTTGTAATTATAAAGGTTGTATTGTTTTTAAGTGTAGGAGTGTTATTTGTAATAGCAAGTACGTTTGCTTTTAAAAACGTAACAAAAAAAAATCGTCCTGAAGATACACTTCAAGACAATTCTCATTAATCTTTAAATAAAATCTTTATAAATTTTCAGTTCTCAGGAATTGTGAGATTACTTAATTTTCTAAACTTTTTTATTTAAAAAAGTCCGTAAGGCCATTTAAATTAGAATCTTCTAATTTTGCATTATCTAAAACGGAACTTAAAGACATTAATTTACCAGCATTCATGTCATCACCTAAAATTCTAGCGATTAAAAAGCCTTTGTTAGTTGCGTGTCCAAAAATGATGAGTTCGTCGATATTTTCTATGTCTCCTATAAATTTAATTACGAACTTCCCGTCAGTTAAATTTCCACCACGCATTAATTCTTCGTATTCCGGATTTTTTAAAATGGTTTTTACTTTTTCTAATTCCAACTGATAGTCTTCAGCTTCCGTATCTTCTTTCATGAAAGTGAGAACATTTAATTTGTCTACAGAATTATAGGCTTCTTTTTGTTCTTCACTCATTTTTACATTGTCGACATTCACAAAACTTGTAGGCACGTCAAAGGAGGCAAAACCTGGCTTTAACTCGTTGTCAACATAGTATGTTTGCAACGTTGGTTCTTGGTTACAGCTGGTAACAACTGCAACCAAAAACAACATTACTATTGATTTTTTGATTGATTGTATCATGATCTTATTGTTTTTTTTCTCCAGCTTTCTTTAATTGCTCACCACCTGGAATATCCATTTGATTTGTAATTTTAGAAACCTGTCTTAGATCTATATCTCCAGTTAATGAAAGTAAAACGGTTTCAAATTCTCGTTTTTTACCGTTGATTTTAATGTTTTGGTCTTTCGTTAATTCCTTTAAGCCACTAACAAACATTAATAGTTCTTTTACATGGTTTTCATCACTACCTTCTTTCACATAAAACTTAACGGTTTGTTCACCATCTTTCATGCGCATCAACTCTTCAAGCTTAGATGATTTTAAATATTTATCGACTGTTGCTTTCATATCTGCCGAAACTTTACCGTCGCCAGTTGTAAACACTTTTAGACCAGTAATTTTCTTAACCATATCCATATACTGTTGAGCTTCTGGGTCATCCATATCAATATCAATGCTAGCAATCATGCTAAACATTTTTTGATTGACAATTACCGATGCTACCTCATTCATATCTTCATATTTATCAAAAATACTTTGAGCTTCAGACATAAATGGTGCTACAATAAGTGCGATTATTACAATTAATTTTTTCATAATTCTTTAATTTTTGTTTGTTACTTGTTTTTAAAAATTTTATTTGTTGTTTCTGTAAATTCACTTAGTCTACCGGCTTCTTCTATTCCCTCATTTAAATTATCAGAAACTAGAACTAGCGAACTAAGTTGTTGTTTGCCTTCATTCATTCCTATAGAAATTAAACTAAAAGCTTCTACCGTTTGGTTGTAGGCCATAAGTGCTTCTTGTTTTTCCTCTTCCGTAGGACCCATGAAATTTGGTACAACTAAACCAAGCATTAAAACAGCCACTGCTGCGACAGAAATCCATTGATACAATTTTGCTTTATTTGATTTTAATGGAACGTCTTTGGTGTACTGCTCTGTTTTAGATTGTGAAAAGTACTGAAACATTGGTCTGTAATGTTCTAAATGAGGTGCAACATTACCGCTTAGAAAATACGCTTTTAATTGAGCCTCTTCTTGTAATGACGTCTCCGCATTGTGATACTTTTCTATTAATTTCTCTATATTATTTAATACCATGTTGATGTGTATTAGTTAATTTTTCTCTTATTGTTTTTCGTGCCCTCGATAAGTTTACTCTAATTGCAGTTTCATTCATATCGAGCATTTTTGCTATTTCTGCATAATCGTATTCTTCAATATCTCTTAATTGTACTATAATTTTTTGTTGCTCTGGTAAATCTTCCATTATTAAAGAAATCCAATTCACACTATCTTTTGCTTCAACTTGTGTTTGCAATGAAGAATTGTTATCCGTATAATTACTATGAACAATTTTTAAATTTTGTGCCTGTTTAGACTTTAAACGGTCCAAACAAAAATTCTTAGTCATGGTCATTGAAAACGCTTCCACATTTTTATAATCACTTATTTTTTTTCTATTTTTCCATAATTTCAACAATATTTCTTGCGTGGCATCTTCGGCTTCTTCACGAGATACTAATAATCGTTTTGCTAAACGAAACACTTTATCTTTAAAGGGCATAACGATATCTACAAAATCCGTCTGCTTCATTATTTCTTTGGTTGGTTGATGAATTTGAATAGTACTCGCCTTCAATATTACGACGATAGACATTATATTTTGTTACAAAGATTTATAAAGATTTACTTTAATTACAATATTGTGAGTAATTTTAGAGTTTTACAGACTAAAGAAAACAATTGCTATTTAACCGGTTCGAAAGAGAAAAATTAAACTATGAAAAATATTAGGGTAATACTATTTACGTTTTTTGTGACTTTAACATTAACAAGTTGCTTCGATGATAATGACGATAACATTATTTCTGCGTCTACATTAGATATTAATGATTTTGTATGGAAAGCTATGAATATTGTTTATTTGTATAAGCCCGAAGTCCCTGATTTGGCTAATGGAAGATTTAATACCGATGAAGCGTATAATAATTATTTAAATGACTTTAATAGTCCAGAAGCCTTATTTGAATCTTTAAAATTTAATCCGACCACAGTAGATCGATTTAGCCGTATATATGATAATTATTTCGATTTACAGAATCAACAATCGGGTATTACGTTGAATAATGGTATTGAATTCATTTTGTATCGAGTACCCGGAGATGAAACACAAGTATTTGGCGCGATTAGTTTAGTTTTGAATAATAGTGTTGCCGATGATTTGGGCTTAGAACGCGGACAGATTTTTAGAGCTGTGGATGGTATCAACTTAACGCAATCTAACTATATTAACTTACTTTATGACCAAGATTCTTATACCTTAAATTTTGCGGATTATAATGACAATAATACGACGCAATCTGGAGACGACACCATAAGTTTAAATGGGCAAAATGCAGATTTAACTAAAGTAGTATATACCGAGAATCCTGTACATATTTCTAAGGTGATAAATGTAAATAATGAAAATATTGGATATTTAATGTATAATGGGTTTATTCAAAATTTTGATAGTTCCTTGAATGCTGCCTTTGCACAGTTTCAGGCAGCAGGAGTAACTGAATTGGTCTTAGATTTACGATATAATGGGGGAGGTTCGGTACAAACAGCAGCATATTTGGGGAGTATGATTACTGGTCAATTCACTGGTGAAATCTATTCAAAATTATTTTACAATGAAAATTTAAGTTCTAATAATCGAAATTATTTGTTTACAAATTCAATTCAAAATGTGGGTTCTATAAACAGTCTAAACCTATCTAAAGTCTATGTTTTAACAACACAGAGACGAACGGCCTCTGCAAGTGAATTGGTTATAAATAGTTTAAGCGCTTATATCGATGTGGTGGTTATAGGAGAAAATACCGTTGGTAAAACTCAGGCTTCGAGAACCATATACGACTCACCTGATTTTTCGTTTGACAATGTGAATATAAATCATACTTACGCTTTGCAACCTTTAATAGCAAATTCAACTAACGTAAATGATTTACTAGTTCCATCGAATGGATTACAGCCAGATATTGAAATATCCGAAAGACCACACACATTAGGCGCTTTAGGCGATGTTAATGAACCATTATTGGCTGCAGCAATATCAGAGATAACCGTATCGGACCGTTCCTTTAATCTGCCTAGCAGCAACATCTTTTTTAGACCTATTGATGCGCCTATTCCATTTTTAGAACAAGAAATGTATATCGATTAATTTAAAATATTTAAATAAAAAAAGGTAGTAATTTAAATTACTACCTTTTTTTATTATTCATAGATTACTACTTATCAAATTATATACTAAGGTGTAGCGGAAACAACACCAAGCGTATAAAGCTGTTCCATTGTTGGAGTCGCACTTCCGCCTTCAGGTTCTAAAGTAACACCAAAGGCCTGACTCTCATTTGCATTAGCTATAGTGAAAATTTTATTCTCGTCCGTGTTGAAATCATCAATAGTACCCAGACTAGTCGGCGTTAAAGGATTTAAGGTTAACGACCATACCTGCCAAACTTTACCATCTGGTGCATTAGGTAAACCTTCTGCATCTAAGTAAATTGTATTATCAGCTTTATTCCAGTAGACTTTTGCAAATGACGAAGCATAATCACCTTGACCACCTAGAGGTACCGCGATAATATCCTTATCTCTTATAACATTCAATAAGTTTTTCGTTGCAGCTAGATCTGTTTTGGCGTCTTCTATTTGAGTTTCAAGATATATATTATCTGTTTCAACAGTTTGCAATTGCTGTTCTAAATCGGTGTTCTGGTTTAGTGTCCATAGTAAACCTGCGGCTAGTAAAATTGAAGCTGCCCAACCTGTGTAGGATATCCAATTTGTCTGCTTAGGTTTAAGGTCTACGACTTTAGTTTCACTGGCGCCTAATTTTCCTTTAATCGAATTAAAATTAACAGCGTGTGGTGATACGGCAGCAGTCAATTTAACAACAGCGGCTTCAATTTCTAAAACTTCTTGTAACAATTCTGGATGTTGTTGCAGAAGGTTATAAATCTCTTGATTTTCGTTCTCAGAAAGTCGACCTGCAACGTACAGCTCTAAAATTCCTGATTCTATGTAGGTTTTAATATCCATAATTTATAATACCATATCTCTTAACTGTTGAATACAGTTTCTATTTCTAGTTTTTACAGTACCAATTGGCATTTGTAATTCTTCAGAAGTTTCTTTTTGAGTAAATCCTTTAAAATAGAGGAGTTCAATTACCGCTTTACATTTTTCACCCAATTGAGTTACAAATTTTTTAATTCCTATAGCATCAGTGCTATCGTCTAAATTATCATAACCCGCTATGATATCTACGAAATAATCTGCATTGAGGTTTTGCCGTGATTGTTTAAACGCCTTAGAACGTGTTTTATCAATAGCAGCATTACGAGCTATATTAAGAATCCACGTAAAAAAGCGACCTTTCTTTGATGAGAATGTATCTGCTTTGTGCCATGCCTTTATAAAGACGTCTTGCATCAATTCATCTGCTATTGCAGTATCTTTTACAATATTGTAAACCACTCCATGTATACTTTTGCTGTACATATCATAGAGTTTTTTAAATGCAACTTGGTTTTTATTCTGAAATTGCATTACCAGTGTATCTAAATCTGTCATTAAAGCTGTATTAAAGAGTTTGATGTCATTGTGGGAAGTAGAAAATGACTCAATAACTCTAAATTATACTATTGATTTATGTTATGATACATTGATTAATTGTATCAATAGCAATTAAAATGTGTGTCTATTGAATGATTCCAGCACAACCAATACGAGCACCAGCGGCACCAGAAGGTTGTGATTTTAAATCGTCTACACCAAGATGTACAATTATAGCTTTGCCTAAAATATCTTTAGTTTCATCTCCACAACCAATACACCATTCATCAGTAGTTTTAGTAATAGTGGCGCGTCCAGAAGCGTTCGCAGTCATGTTACCTATATCACCTTTGTGGTAACCAGCAGCATCTCCCCAAGCACCATGCGGCTGCGCTGTAGGATTCCAATGGCCGCCAGAAGACTTACCATCGTCTGAAGAACAATCCGCTTTTTCATGAATATGAATAGCATGGTCTCCTTCTTCCAAACCAGTAACTGTACCAACCATAGTGACGATACCGTTGCTTTCAGAAAAATTAATGGTTCCAGAGACCTGGCTGTCGCTTTTAGGTGATAAAGTGATGCTTAACTTTTTTTCTTTAGAATCTTCTGACATGTCATCATTATCCATCATATCATCATTATTCATATTGTCGTTCATTTCTGTCGTATCAACATTATCGACCTCTTTTTTATTCTCCTTACAAGCTGATACAAATAGTAATAGTGTACAACTCAATACAATTAGTTTTAAAGTTTTCATGGTTAGTGTTTTTTAGTTCAGTTAAAAGTAACTAGATATGCGCACTTATCCAAATAAGTAAAGTATATGTGATAAAAAACATACCATTTAAGTTAATACACTAAAAAGTCAATATGCGCTATTATTACAACTCATTTTTGGTCACCTCCACGAAATAGAATAGCAGCGCTTTTGTAATAATTCTTTCGATATGATAAATATCATATTTTTTAACTATTTATAAATTTAATTTTGACACCTAAATTCATAGGTATGAGTCAGTTGTTAATCAACAAATACAATGTACAAGGTCCACGTTACACGAGTTATCCAACGGTCCCTTATTGGGATATGGAAACATTTTCTCTAACACAATGGAAAAACTCACTAAAGCGGTCTTTTAAGGAAAGCAACAAGACTGAAGGCTTAAGTTTATACCTGCACTTACCATTCTGCGAAAGTCTTTGCACATTTTGTGGTTGTCATAAGCGTATTACCAAGCGTCATGAAGTTGAAGCCCCATATATTAAAGCTGTTTTAAAAGAGTGGAGTTTATATTGCAATTTATTAGAGGAAAGACCAAAAATTAAAGAATTGCATTTGGGCGGTGGAACACCAACTTTTTTCTCACCAGAAAATCTTAATTTTTTAATTTCAGAATTATTAAAAACTTCAGATTTAGCCGAAAATTATGAATTTAGTTTTGAAGGTCATCCTAATAATACCACGGAAGATCATGTACAAACGCTATTTAATTTAGGTTTTAGGCGGGTGAGTTTTGGCGTTCAAGACTATAACATGAAAGTGCAAATTGCTATTCACCGTATTCAGCCTTTTGAAAACGTAAAACGAGTTACTGAACTGGCTCGAAAAATTGGGTATACCTCTGTTAGCCATGATATTATTTTTGGCTTACCATTTCAAACTGAAGCCCATGTTTTAGAAACAATTACCAAAACTAAAACTTTAATGCCAGATCGTATTGCCTTTTACAGTTATGCACATGTGCCTTGGATAAAAGGTAATGGACAACGTGGTTTTAATGAGGCCGATTTGCCTTCGGGTGAGGCTAAACGTCAACAATACGAAACCGGAAAACTATTTTTACAAGATGCGGGTTATGTAGAGATTGGTATGGATCATTTCGCTTTACCAAAAGATGCTTTACACGATGCGATGGAAAATAAAACTTTGCACCGGAATTTTATGGGTTATACAGCTTCTAAAACCCAAACAATGATTGGGTTGGGTGTATCTTCAATTAGCGATAGTTGGTATGGTTTTGCACAAAATGTAAAATCCATTGAAGCGTATTATAATTTATTGAACAATAATATATTACCTGTCTTTAAAGGCCATATTTTAAATGATGAAGAGTTAGTTATAAGAAAACATATTCTTAATCTAATGTGCAATTTTGAAACGTCGTGGAAAGATAACACCATGGCCTTTGAAGCCTTACCCGATGTTCTCATAAAATTAAAGGAATTTGAATTAGATGGTTTACTACAATTTAGATCAAAACAAATAAATGTAACCGAGAAAGGAAAACCATTTATTAGAAATATTTGTATGGCTTTCGATTTGTTATTGCAACGAAAAAAGCCAGAAACAAAGTTGTTTTCAATGACAATTTAAAAATGAACTCATTAAAATAGTGGTTTGAGAATTAGTCGCTTAATACACTTTTATTAACAAACATTATTAAGAACTTATAAATAATAACACGATGAAAAAAATAATTGTACCAGTAGATTTTTCAGATCATTCAGAGTTTGCCTTAGAGGCTGCAGCAAGTTTGGCTCAAAAGTTCAATTCTGAACTTATTGTACTTCATATGTTAGAACTTTCTAACGCAATTATATCGTCTTCTAGCGATGCACTAAATCAAGAGGCTGTTTTTTATTTAAAGTTGGCCGAACAAAAATTTGTCGATTTTTTAGATAAACCCTATCTACAAGAGATTGAGGTAACACCGATTGTGAAACATTTTAAAGTATGGAGTGAAATTAATGATGTGGCTAATGAGCACCAAGCCGATCTTATAGTAATGGGTTCACATGGCACCAGTGGTATAAAAGAAGTTTTAGTGGGCTCTAATACGGAAAAAGTGGTGAGGTATTCAGATATTCCTGTTATAATAATAAAACATAACCCTATTTTGTTGGATTTTGAAAATGCTGTTTTTGCAAGTGACTTTACAGAAAATGCCGTAGAACCTTATTTAAAAGCCAAAACTACATTCGATAAACTTGGGGCTAAAGTGCACTTAGTATATGTAAATTCTCCCGATGGAAACTTTAGAAGTTCTTCTGAAATTGATAAAAAAGTAACTAACTTTTTGAAAAAAGCCGATGGTGATTTAAAAAATTTAAATAATGTAAATATTGTTTCGGATTATTCTATTGAACAAGGTATTTTAAATTTTGCTAATCTTATTGGAGCAGATGTTATAGCCGTGGCCACACATGGCAGAACAGGATTAGCGCATTTCTTTGAAGGTAGCATTTCAGAAGATGTAGCCAATCATTCTACCTTACCAGTGATGACTTTTAAAATGTAATTCTTGATATTTATTAGTTAGTGTTTTTTTATATCAAGTTGAAATGCCAAAGATTAAATTCTTTGGCATTTTATATTTTTTGGGTGTTCTAAACAATTGTTTGGTTTTAATAGTGAATTTCAACTTGATATCCGGTTCTTTCTGCTTAAGAAAGCTAATCTTATCTAATCCATTATTTCAAAAACTTAGGCATTCTATTTTTTAGAAAACTACTGCAGCTAAACAGCTGTCATAACGTCTACAATTTCCATCTTATTTTTTCATTCGTTTTCTTGATGTTTTTCATCATTCAACTGATAAAAGTCATGTTTTAAAATAGAATCAAATATTATTTTTGAAATGTATTAGGATAGTTTTATCTTATTTAAAATTTGTACTGATAATGTAATTTGTTTAACACGCTAAAACCATAGATAAAATGAAAAAATTAAATTTAGTATTAGGAATTGTAATAGTTGCAATGCTATATCTTACATCTTGCTCTAACGATGAAAAAAAAGAGTCGTCAGATACCGCAGGAATTCCAGTAAGTAGAGAAATGATAGCAGAGTTAACCTCACCACCAAATGTGCCAACTCCTATCGGAAGACGAAAAGCCAAAAAACTTATTGTTAACATGGAAATTCTTGAAGAAGAAGGAGAGTTAACTGATGGAGTAAAATATGTATATTGGACCTTTGGTGGTTCTGTACCAGGTAGTTTTATTAGAACTAGAGTAGGGGATGAAGTAGAATTTACCTTATCTAACCATCCAGATAATAAATTGCCACATAACATAGATTTACATGCGGTAACAGGACCAGGCGGTGGAGCTGAGTCTTCGTTCGTTGCGCCAGGTCATGAAAAAACTTTTTCATTTAAAACTTTAAATCCAGGACTCTATGTTTACCACTGTGCTACAGCACCAGTAGGTATGCATATTGCCAACGGAATGTATGGATTAATTCTTGTAGAGCCAGCAGGAGGCTTACCTAAAGTGGATAAGGAATATTATATAATGCAAGGCGATTTCTACACTAAAGGGAAGAATGGAGAACGAGGTTTACAGCCATTTGATATGCAAAAAGCGGTTGATGAACATGCCGATTATGTGGTTTTTAATGGTAGTGTCGGTGCGTTAACAGGCGATAACGCTATTACAGCCAAGGTTGGTGAAACTATTAGACTGTTTGTAGGTAATGGTGGACCAAACCTAGTATCGTCTTTTCATGTTATAGGTGAAATATTCGATAAAGTCCACGTTGAAGGTGGCGACTTAATAAATGAAAACGTGCAAACCACACTAGTGCCTGCTGGTGGTGCTGCAATTGTTGAATTTAGAGTTGATGTACCAGGAACATTTATTTTAGTAGACCATTCAATTTTTAGAGCGTTTAATAAAGGTGCTTTAGGCATGTTAAAAGTAGAAGGAGAAGAAGCTAAGAAAATCTATTCTGGCGAAATACGTGAGGGGATTTATTTACCAGAAGGTCCTGGTATACAAGAAATGCCAACAACCGACGAAATTGTTGAAGCAGAAATACCAGCGAAATCTTTAGATGAGCAATTAGAATTTGGAAAACAAATCTACATGCAAAACTGTTTTGCTTGTCATCAAGCTGAAGGTCAAGGTATACCCAATGCATTTCCTCCTTTGGCAAATTCAGATTATTTAAATGCCGATGTTAATCGCGCTATAGATGTGGTAGTTAATGGATTGAGTGGTGAGATTACAGTGAATGGAGAAAAGTACAATAGTGTAATGACGAAGCAGATGATTTCTTCAGATGATGTCGCTAATGTATTAACCTACGTTTATAATAATTGGGGGAATTCTAAGAAAGTAGTGACCAAACAAATGGTTGAGAACGTTAAAAATAAATAACAGTATATAATGAAAACTAAATTCTTTAGTTTGTTCATAATGTGTGTAATGGTTCAATCACCTTTGTTTGGACAAGCTGAAGATATGGTTCTCATTGAAGGCAGTCGTTACATACCTTTATATGGACGAGACTCCACAGTTGTAGAAGTTAAGGATTTTAAAATGGATATTTATCCTGTGACTTCACAAGAGTATGAGATGTTTGTTGAAAAATATCCAAAATGGAGAAAATCTAATGCACTAAAATTATTTACCGACAGGACCTATTTATCTAATTGGAAAAATGATTTAGAAACTAATGATTCTATCCACCCTCAAAGTCCGATCAATTATGTTTCATGGTTCGCAGCAAAAGCGTACTGCGAATGCCAAAATAAACGGTTACCAACGGTAGACGAATGGGAATATGTTGCCATGGCAGACGAAAGTACTAAAGATGCACGTGTAAAACCGACCTATAACGCTCAAATTTTAGCCTGGTATGAAGCTCCAAAAACAAAAGATAATCGTGTTGGTGAATCACCAAAAAATGTTTGGGGAGTTTACGATTTACATGGCTTATTTTGGGAATGGACTTTAGATTTTAATTCCGTTTTAATTACAGGAGAATCACGAAAAGATGTAGATAAAGATAGCAACCTCTTTTGCGGAAGTGCAGCGGTTAATGCCACAGACTTAATGAATTATGCGGCATTTATGCGGTATGCTATCAGAGGAAGTTTAGAGGCTAAATATTCAATGAAAAATTTAGGCTTTCGTTGTGTTAAAGATATTAAATAAGTTAAATGATGACATATTTTAAAATAGTAGTATCCGTTTTAATATTGTGTGTAGTTACGACGTCATGCAATTCAGATAAAACCAAAAATTCCCAGAAATACTTGGTAGCATATCAATGTCCTATGGAATGTGAGGGAGATAAAGTTTATAAAAATGAAGGCAGTTGCCCAATTTGTAAAATGGATTTAAGGCCAGTTGAAAACACTTCAAAATTAGAATCTACAGGTGAAATTTCAGAAACATCAATTTTTAATTTAACGAGCAAATGGCATACAGAAGAGGGTGATAAAATTCAACTTGAAGAACTAAAAGGAAAAACATTAGTCATAGTTATGATTTACACTTCTTGCAAAGCAGCTTGCCCAAGATTAGTGGCCGATATGCGTAATATTGAGGCTGAAATTCCTGAAGAGCGACTAAAAAATCTACAATTTGCTTTAGTAAGTATTGACCCAGATATTGATACTCCAAAACGCTTAAAAGCATTTGCTATAGAAAATCAGATGAACGATGCTCATTGGACTTTTTTACAAGGTACAGAAAGTGGCGTACGAGAATTTGCAAATGTATTATCTGTAAAATACAAAGAAATTTCACCGATAGATTTTTCGCATTCAAACATCATAAGCGTGTTTAATGCTGGTGGAGAATTAGTACATCAGCAAGAAGGCTTAGGAGTAGATAATAAAGAAACTATAGAAACTATACTAAAGCTAACTGAATAAACAGCCTACCGCTCGAAAAAAACAATGTATTCGGTTTCTAACCCTGATAGGCGTCATTAAATTTTAACTAAACCAAGGAGGTTCCTGCTTGCAGGGAGTATAAACATGAAAGCAATTTTAACAATCCTATGCTTGGGCATTGTATTGAGTTCTTATGCACAAGAATTTGAAATTTCAACAGAATTAAGACCACGCTTTGAATATAGACATGGCTATAAAACTCTAATACCAGAAGATGTTGAAGCTGCATCGTTTATATCGCAGCGTACACGAATTAACTTAGGTTACCAAAGCGAAAAATTAACTGCTTACGTTACATTTCAGAATGTGAGAGTATGGGGAGATGTGGCTACATTATCCTCTTCAGATCAAAACGGAATTGCGCTTCACGAAGCTTGGGCAGAACTACATTTAAAACCCAATTTTTCCTTAAAATTAGGGAGGCAAGAACTTGTTTACGACGATCAAAGAATATTTGGGAATGTGGGTTGGGCACAGCAAGCCAGAAGCCATGATGCATTGGTCGTAAGTTTTAAACCAAATAAAAATAATCGTTTAGATCTTGGTTTAGCAATGAACGAAAATGCGGAAACTTTATTTGATGAAGATTATACGGTTAATAATTATAAAGCTTTCCAATACGTATGGTATCATACCAATGTTAACGCTTTCGGCTTAAGTGTTCTATTGTTAAATAATGGCTTAACATATATTGACGAAAATAACGAGCAAAAAGTAGATTACAACCAAACTATAGGTTCTAGAATTACCTTTGGTAAAAATAAATTTAGTGCTGATGCGTCAATCTATTTTCAAACAGGAGAAATAGCAAATACCGATTTGATGGCTTTTAATTTTGCTGCAAATGTGCTTTACGAAATTAACGATAAGTTTAAAACAGGTTTAGGTGCAGAGTATCTTTCTGGTACCGATATGAATACCAGAGAAGGTGAATTTAAATCCTTCAACCCATGGTTTGGTACCAACCATAAATTTAATGGTTTAATGGATTTTTTCTATGTTGGTAACCATATAAACTCTGTAGGTTTAATAGATGTAAATGCGAGTTTAAGCTATCAGAAAGATAAGTTTTCTGCCAAAATAGAACCACATATATTTTTATCTGCCGCGTCTGTAATTGGTGCTTCAGCTGAAGAACTGGATCATTATTTAGGAACTGAATTAGATGTGGTCTTGGGATATAAATGGACCAAAGATATCAGTTTTAACGCAGGCTATTCACAATTATTTGCAACAAATACCATGGAAGTTTTAAAGGCAGGAAATAAGGATAATATTAATAATTGGGCTTGGTTAATGATAACTGTTAAGCCTAGTTTATTTAAAACCGTTTTTTGAAATAAATACAATTTAATATGAAAACAATAGTCACAATACTACTTTTGGTTTTGGTTATGAGCTGTAAAACTGATAACAATAAATCTAAACATACTGTGGTAGAAACTGAAGTAAACGCTACTACAAACAATCAATTGAAATTAAATAATGGAATAAAATGGAATGCTAACCTAGAAACACATCATAGCATGAAACGTATTGCCTCTATTTTAAACAGGGAAACTTATTCCAATGCAATTATTCTAAGTGACGCTCTTTCTAAAGAGACCAGTTTTATTATTAAAAATTGTGATATGAAAGGTAAACCGCACGACCAGTTGCACATAGTACTATTACCCATACTCGAGGAAATTTCTGCTATTAAAGAAGAGCAAACCGAGATTGAGTTTAATAGAAGTATTAAAAAATTACAGAGGTTAACGGATCAGTATTTTAGTCATTTTAAATACAATTAGTACCGTCTTTTTTTACCCGTAATGTATTCGATATGTATTATAAAAACAACAGCGCTATTCGCACTACCAATGCGTGCTGAAAACTAACTTATAAAATCGAGATCTCATAATTCCTTTTGCATAATAACGTCTTTCACTCCCAATGAAAAGGTATGCAATAGAGCTTTAGCCGTACTGCCCTTAAGCTCTTGATATTTCCCGTGTACCACATCGGATTTCCATATATGTAAATTTGTTATTTCAGAGACTTCTAACGCTACAGAATTGCATTTACGGAGAGCATTTATCTTATAACCTTTTCCAGAATAACAAATAATTTTATGATCCGTATAAAAATAGGTTATAGGAACAACAAAAGGTTGATTTTTGTATATATAGACTAAATGACCAATTTAATTTTTCTGTAATAAAAGTTTAGAGGCTCTATCCATTAACGTGCTAATCATAACTTTGGATTTTATTGAATTGACTAAAGTTAATGATTGTAACTGGTTAATATTTTGATGAATATTAGTTTAAGATAGTTGTAAATTAGGTCCAAAATAAATCGTCTTCCTTATCGATAAATTTTTCAGGTTGATGGATTTTTTCAATTTGAAGAAATTCTTCTTCTGTTGCTACTTTCTGAATTTCAGGAAAGAGCACACGTTCTTCAAATCTGATGTGTTGATCCAATTCTTCTTCAATTTTATTTAAAATTTTAGTATCATCTTCACGTTCTTCAAATAAACGCTTTAATCGCCTATGATCCGCTAAAGCTCGTTTTACTAATTCATGGTTAGAATCTAAAATGGGGAAAATGTGCTGTTCTTCCATTTTAAAATGTGGAATTAGATGATTTTCAAAAAACCAATCAGCATACACTCTAATGCGTTTTGGATTAATTTCTTTGTTAAATCCGGCTCTGATTTTCCAAGATAATAGTAATCCATGATGATGTTCTCTGCTTAAAGGTTGTAAAGCTTTATGTCGTTTTTGAGGTTTAGGTTGCATAAATTTTGTTTTTAATTATGTTAAATAAAATAAAGAAGATACCCAATGGTAAAAAGAGGCTAAATAAGAATAATAATTGATAATAGTTGGTAAGGATTCCGCGTCCAAAATAGAACATGGAGCCTTGTATAACTAAAAGTAATTCAGTTAATATAAAACCAATAAGGAAGCTATAAATACCAATATATAATGATCTTTTTTGTTGAATGAATTTGCTTTTTAATATAAAAGACAATAGGAATCCAGAAATGACTCCTAACATTAAAAGGTGAATAAAACCAATTATAAAGTTACGATGGTTGTAAACAGTTTGTGAAAATTCGGGTAGAATCGACAATAATTGGAATAAAATTTTGACAGCAAAGCAAAATAAAGCAAAACTGTACATTACAATTACTAGATGTGTTTCTTGTTTTACGACGTGCTTAAACTTAGGATTTATTAATTTATAAAATATAAACAGTGCTATAACTTGCATAATAATACCAATAGCATTGATCCATATTAAAGCATCGTGAAGTGCAAACCACTGTATTGGTAATGCAAAGGTCAGCAAAGTTGATAATACCAATACAATGTAAAAATTTCTAAAACGTTTAGAGTATGGAATTTTTAAAAGGTGAAAAAAAATAGCCATAACCGCAATTAAAAACCATCCGTTAAATTGAAAGTGTAAGAAGAACTGAATAGCAATCTGATATAATGCTGAGGTTGGGCCAAGCATAGAAACCGCAGGACCTAAACACCAAACGCCTATGGTAGATAAAACCATAAATACCAGTGACGTTTTTAGCAATTTTCTAGTAACCACAGATTTAATTTGATGATGTTTCCAGATGAGAAAAACAAAGTAATAACTACAAAAAATATGTAAGGATGAAAATGATATGGAAATCGCTGCATAGCCTTGAATAGGAAAACTAATCATCATACCAACAACAGCAAACTCAGTTAACCAAAATAAACGGTTAAAAATTTTGGTTTTATGAGGAATAAAATAGTGAACAAAAAGTGTAAATAGCATGAGATAAACCCAACCCAACATTGCAACATGAGAGTGAGCATGTGTAAGAAATCTATAATTTATGCCTATGGAATCTAAAAAAGAAAAACGTAATGCTAATCCCATTAGGGCTGCGATAAGAAAATTAATTAAACATATAACAACTAATTTTTTTGACATTAGCGAGATTTTCAATTCCTAGTTATAGTAACTTAAATAAAAATAAACGAATAAAACCATTTAGTAAAAAATAATTGTCATATTGAGCACCGATCTAATACCATGGAAATGGCGCTATAGCTAATCGATTGTGCTCAATATGACAAAAGTTTTTAATGTGATTTTAAAATTATTTAATTAGATTATTACGCACCAAACTGTGCTTCTAACTTTATCGCCTTTGGGAACAAAATGTTATTTTCTAAATGAATGTGTAGATGTAAATCTTTTTCAAATTCATCGAGCATTGCAAAGGTGACTTTGTAGGTGTTGCAAGCGTCAGCAGGTGGGTTATAGTTATTGGTAAGCTCTGCAATTTGTCTAAAGCGTTCCCCTTCGGTATCATGCTCATGTTTCATCATAGCTATTGGATTTTCAACCGTTCCAAACTGCGGAGATTGAACCACTCCATTTTCAAGTTTAGCTTCTACCATTTTTTTAACGAAAGGGAAGAGGATAAGTTCTTCTTTTTTCATGTGCGAAGCTAATTCACCAGCAGAGGCAGTAAATAATTCATTGATTTTAAACAACTCCGGATGACGTTCGCCGTGAACACGACAAAGTTTTTCTAAAAACTGTCGTAAAACGGGAATTTTTTCCTCTACATATCTATGATGTTTTTTTTCAATGTACTCAGCTAAAAGGTCTATCGGCCAAGCGTTATAATCAATAGATTGATCTGTTTTAGTTTGTATAAGGGTATCGAGTTCGTCTAAGACCTGGTTGGGATCAATTCCCTTTTTATCGCAAGCTTCAAAGACGGATCTATTACCATTGCAACAAAAGTCAATTTTATATTTTGAAAAAATAGCAGCGGTTCTAAAGTCGTCTGCAACATATTGTCCTATTTCTTTTTGAGAGTTTTCTTGTAATGTTTCCATAATTTATAATTGTTTTTTATGTCGGATAAAATCATCCTATTTATAATTAAAAAAATATTTTTTTCAGATTTTTAAGAATGAAACACCAGACTTAATATCTAAAGCCAATTGTTCTAAATTCGTGTTTTCTAGCATAGCTTTAAGTTCTTCTCTAATGGTTTTAAACTTATCGTGTACGGGACAAGGATGATTTTCATCGCAAGCATGTAAGCCTAAGCCACACCCTTTGTATATGTTATCACCATCAATAGCATTCACTATCTGCGCTAATTTAATGGATGAAATATTGGGCTTTTCAATTTCAAAACCACCATAGGCGCCTTGTACGGATTGTATAATATCGTTCCGAACTAAATCTTGAAGAATTTTAGCTGTAAAAGCCGCAGGTGAGTCTATCTCTTTGGAAATTTCCTTAGTGCTAACGCGCTTGCCTTCAGACGAATTGATCGCAATAAATATTGATGCTTTAATACCGTATTCACAAGCTTTTGAAAACATATTATTTTTATTTTATGATACAAAGATACATTATATTCTTAAATAAGACAAAAGCATCTTAATTAAATTTACCTTTATAATTGACTATTTTGGGGTATTATGATCTGTGAATCAAAATTGTTTGATCAAATAATTTATTAAATCTGTGGTTGTTACAATACCAACTAAAACACCATCATTAATTACAGGCAATGCATGAAACTCTTTCTCGGCGAGTATTTTAGCAACTTCTGGTATGGTTGCATGTATATTTATTGTTACTAAGTTTTTAGCCATTACTTGGTCTATGGTAAACATATTATATACCACAGTATCCACATTTCTGCCATCGTCGCTTACAGACTCGGCAAAACTTATCCGTAATAAATCTGTATAACTTAGCATGCCTATAATCGCATCTTCTGTAACCACAGGAATGTGTCTTATCTTATGTTTTTTGAAAAGTTTTTCAGCTGTTTCTAAATCATCGGTTCTATCTAAAGCGATAATTTTCTTGGTCATAATTTCTGATATGGGAGTGTTTCTGTTCATCATTTCAACATTTAATTTTATATGTTAAAGGTAGTATTATAAGACTCTTTTTACTATGATAAATATCATAGAAACCGGAATTTTCTTATAATAAAAAGCGTGGTGTTACGGAAATAAATTCAGATTAATGACACTCAATAGCACTAGATGCTATCTCAGTAATTGGGGCAGGAGAGAGGTAAGGGATGCCTAATCCCAAGCCACGAAGAATAAATATGATGCCAATAAGTACTACAAATACTGGTATGGCTTTTTGAATGCGTTGTTTTATTGTGGTATTTAAAAATTTACCCAAATAAATTGCGGAGGTCATTAAAGGAATGGTACCAAGCCCAAATAGTATCATATACAAACTGCCTTCCCATAAACTGCCAGTGGCAACCGCTCCAAACACTGCCATATAAACTAATCCGCATGGTAAGAAGCCATTAAGAAATCCTATGGTTAAAAATGTATCTGCGGTTTTCTTTTTTAAGGCTTTGCCTAAATTAGATTTAACTTTAGAGATCAATGCATTCAACGGTTTCGACAAATTATATTTACCAAGGGTTTTATAAGGAATAATAACAAGAACAATCATTATAACGCCTATGCCAATAGATAGCTGTTGTTGAATACCAAAAATGGAAAAGCTTTTGCCAATTAAGCCAAACACTAAACCAATAATACTATAAGCCAATAATCTACCAAAATGATACACACCAATTTGACTTATTTTTCTGAAAGAGTTAGAACGATCAACAGGTAGCATAAAGGCTATTGGTCCACACATACCTACGCAGTGTAAACTCCCTAATAGACCTAATATGAATCCCGAAACTAACATTTAATATAAGATTTCAGTTTTATAGATATAAGAATTTGTGTTATATTTCCAATCAACTTTAATGTTCCAACGACCACCTAATAAACGTTTGTCAGGTATGAGCAAATTGTGGTTTGATAATGAAATGGGTATTTCAAAATCAAATTGTTTATTAGATGGTCTATATAGGAACACCTTGCCTTTAATATTTTGAATATTCAAATCTTCCGGAAAAATGAGTATTACACCTTCTTCGGTCTTTTTCCAAGATAAATTTGTTTTTAATGTTTTAGAATGTACTTCTTTGTTTAAATCTTCTTGAAACTCTAATTCTTGACCATAGTAATCTTCTGTTACTAAATCAAAATCATATTTATCATTTGTACTCATTGTAATGATAAAATACATGATGAAGCTAATGAATCCTACAAATGCAATTACGATGCCTGTTCCCCAATTTATTTTCATATTTATTGCCCACAAAAGCGGGAATCTTTACAATTTCTGCGAAAGCAGGAATTTTTTTAGTTATTATTTATCCTTTTATTGAACGTTATAATTTGCTTTTCTCAAGACCTTAAGATTTTAAAACCTTTGAGGTTTTGTGTCTGCCAACTAGAGACTGCCTTCTGCTAACTAATTTTAATTATAACTCCGAGGTCCTAAAAAGTTTACCGTCGTAGTTTCAATTAGTTCATCATCACTATATACTTCTAGAATTAATTTGTTTTTATCCCCAGATAATTCACTTTGATCAATTTCAATAAATAAAGTTCCATCTGCAATTTCTTGGGCAGGAACCATAAAGGTGTCTGACGTACCAACTAATTTAATTGTGCCGTTAAATTTTCTAATTTTAAAGCTTATGTTAGGTATGTCTTTGGTGGTTTTATTGACTAATTTATAGGTGTAAACATTGCTTATTATATTTCCATCTTTATGTTCATACAACTGCCCAGGTAGCTTAAGAACGGTAGCTTCAACATCGTTACGCAATAAAAGTAAACCAACAAATAATCCTGTAAGAATACTTAAAATGGCTATATAGCCTTTCATTCTTGCAGTTAGTTTAAATTTTTCTTTTCGTTCAATCTCACCTTCACTGGCAAAACGAATTAAACCTTTTGGAAGATTGATACTTTCCATAATATGATCGCATTCGTCAATACAGGCTGTACAATTCACACATTCCAGTTGAGTTCCGTTTCTGATGTCGATTCCAGTCGGACATACATTAACACATTGTAAGCAATCAATACAATCGCCATAACCTAAGGCTTCACGGTCTTCATTTTTTCTGAATTTCTTTCTGCCATTTTCAGCTTCACCACGTTTATAGTCGTAGGCCACGACAATAGATTTATCATCGAGCAAAACACTTTGTAATCGTCCGTAAGGACAGGCAATAATGCAGACCTGTTCTCTAAACCAAGCAAAGACAAAATAGAAAACCGCTGTAAAAATAATTAATGGAAAAAGTGTTCCTAAATGGTCTAGTGGATTTCCTGTGATGTATTTTATCAGCTTATCACTTCCTATTAAATAGGCTAAAAACACATTAGCAATGACGAAGGAAATAATCAAAAATATAAACCACTTGAGTCCCTTCTTTCTTATTTTTTCTGCATTCCATTCCTGTTTATCTAATCGGCGTTGTTTGTTTCGGTCTCCTTCAATCCAATATTCAATTCGACGAAAAACCATTTCCATAAATATAGTCTGTGGGCAAATCCAACCACAAAATACGCGACCAAAACTAACTGTAAACAAGGCAATAAAAACAACACCAATCAGCATTGAAATAACTACCAAATAAAAATCTTGAGGCCAAAACGGTAAACCAAACACATTGAAACGACGCTCTAAAATATTGAACAATAAAAACTGATTTCCATTGATTTTTATAAATGG
Organism: Winogradskyella bathintestinalis; assembly: GCF_030407435.1. GTDB lineage: Bacteria > Bacteroidota > Bacteroidia > Flavobacteriales > Flavobacteriaceae > Winogradskyella > Winogradskyella bathintestinalis. The sequence continues at coordinate 253,190 of NZ_JASDDK010000002.1, read as the reverse complement.
GGCGGCCAATAGAAACGCCAGCAAACCATAACTAACAATCTTGCGGTACTTATAGTATTTACCACTCGGTTTTTTAGGGTAGACCCAAGCACGCTTACCATCTTCGGTCATGGTGCCGATAGAGTCCCTAAACGATTCGTTATGTTCTGATGGTTCTTTCAATGTTCATTTAAATTTTAAAAGTCAACAGAGGTTTCTAAAGAATCTGGAATAATGCTTTTCACTTCCACATCTATATCGTGTACTTTCTCACCTGTTTCCACATCTTTTAAGGCGGCGTCTATCCAAATATCACCCTCAGCATCTTTTGGTTTTGCGGCAATTGTTCCTTCAAATTGCAACACGTAACTTGCCACTTGTGCTATTTCTAAAGGCTTCAGGTTTTGCTTCCATGGTACCATGCCTTTTCCAGCTCTTCCTCCTTCAGAAATAGTATTAAAAACATTTTTAATACCTCCTCCAAGAATCCAATTCGGATCGGTTAAATTAGGTCCAATTTGTCCACCACCATCAGCAACGTGACAAATAGCGCAATTGGCTTCATAAATAATCTTACCAGCATTTAAGTCAGAAGCATCCACAAGAACCTCCACTGTATTCACATCTACTAAATTTTTTGCCGTTTTTTTGTATTCCTCAATAGCGACTTTGGCTTCAGCATATTCCGTGTCTAGCTCGTCGTATTGGTTGTCTCCATTAAAAACTTCATATTTAAACATATAAATAACTGCGAAAATGATAGAAGCATAGAAACCATAAAGCCACCATGGTGGTAAATCATTATCTAATTCTTTAATGCCATCGTAATTATGGTCTAAAATTATTTCGTGTTCTTCTTGTATTGGTTTAGAACCTAGCATTTTTTGATAGGTGCGTTTCACCCAACGTACAAATTTTGGGGTTCCAGATGCTTTTAAATCGTATCTTTTTTTGCCTTCTTCATCTAAACTTTGATACAGAATATTGTTTAAAGATCCGACCATAGCTTCAATAGCAATAATGACTAATAATACTAATAGAAGAAACAACAAAATTAAAGGCTCCTTTATAAAAGCAGGTCTATCACCAGAATCAACGAAAAATTCTATCAGTCCAACAATTATAAAAAATACAAAAGGTATTCTTAACCAAGATGGTATTAAATTTCTCATAGTTTTGTGTCGTTTTGGTTATCTAAAGGTAAATTACTTACGGTTGTGATATAGTCTTTTTTGGCTGTGACAACCCACCAAAATAGCACTACAAAAAAGCCAAAGAAAATAAGTAGGGATATAATTGGATAGATTTCAATCCCAGAAATACTATCCATATGGTTTTTTACAAATTTCAGCATAATTCTAATTTTGAGTGGTTTCTAAATCTTGAACTCTAATATCAGTTCCTAAACGTTGCAAATAGGCAATCAACGCTGTAATTTCACGATTTCGCATTTCTACAAAATCAGCACCTCCAGCAGCTTTATCTGCTTCATAAGTTTCTGCAAAATCGGGATCTGTATAGAGGTTTTGTTCAATTTTGGTGCCTTGCTCTAGCATATTTTGTTGCGCATTGGCAATGTCTTCCTCAGTATAAGGAACACCTAAATCTACCATAACTTCCATTTTGGCTTCGGTTTCCGATTTGTCTAACTCATTTTTGATCAACCATTGATAGGTCGGCATTATCGAGTTTTGATTCATCGCTTGCGGATCGTACATGTGGTTGAGATGCCATGTGTCGGAATATTTTCCACCAACACGTTGTAAATCGGGTCCTGTACGTTTACTTCCCCAAAGGAATGGATGGTCGTACACAAATTCTCCTGCTTTTGAATATTCTCCGTAGCGCTCAACTTCACTTCTAAACGGCCTTACCATTTGCGAGTGACAACCCACACAACCTTCACGTATATAAATATCTCTACCTTCTAATTCTAAAGGAGTATAAGGTTTTACAGCAGATAATGTTGGAATATTAGATTTAACCATAATCGTTGGTACAATCTGTACAATACCACCAATTAATATGGCGATTGTTGCATAAATAGTTAATTGAATAGGTTTACGTTCTAGTACCGAGTGCCAACCTTCACCTGCAGCTCTATGTTTAGCAACACGTTGTAATGCTGGCGCTTCTGCTAATTCGTCTTCTACGGCACGTCCTCTTTTTATAGTAACATATACATTGTAGATAAGGATTAGCATACCGATAATGTAAAGCGTTCCACCTACGGCACGCATGTAATACATTGGCATTATTTCAGTCACTGTTTCCAAGAAGTTACCATACATTAGAGTGCCATCTGGATTAAATTGTTTCCACATACTGGCTTGTGTAAATCCGGCAACATATAGCGGTAGGGCATAAAACATAATACCAAGCGTTCCGATCCAAAAATGAACATTGGCTAATTTGGTAGAGTAGAGCTTTGATTTCACTAAGCGCGGTACTAACCAATAAATCATACCAAACGCTAAGAAGCCATTCCAAGCTAGAGCACCAACGTGAACGTGCGCAATAATCCAATCCGTAAAGTGACCAATAGCATTCACATTTTTGAGTGATAATAGTGGGCCTTCAAAAGTAGCCATACCATAACCCGTCAGCGCTACAACCATGAACTTTAAAACGGGGTCTGTACGTACTTTATCCCAAGCTCCACGTAAGGTTAAAAGTCCATTAATCATTCCTCCCCAAGATGGCATTAATAACATTACTGAGAATGCAACTCCGAGATTTTGAGCCCATTCAGGTAAGGCCGTATATAATAAGTGGTGCGGTCCTGCCCAGATATAAATAAATATTAATGACCAAAAGTGAATAATAGATAAACGATAAGAATACACTGGTCGGTTAGCAGCTTTTGGCACAAAATAGTACATCAATCCTAAAAAAGGTGTGGTTAAAAAGAAAGCAACCGCATTGTGTCCATACCACCATTGCACTAATGCGTCTTGCACACCTGCATAAACCGAATAACTTTTCATCCCAGTGATGCTCACTGGAAGTGATAAACTATTAAATATATGAAGCACAGCGACCGTAACAAATGTGGCTAAGTAAAACCAAATGGCAACGTACATGTGACGTTGACGACGTTTTAAAATAGTTCCAATTAAATTCCATCCAAAAACCACCCAAACAATGGCAATGGCAATATCTATAGGCCATTCTAATTCGGCATATTCTTTAGACGACGTATATCCTAAGGGTAAGGTAATTGCAGCAGCAACAATTATAGCCTGCCAACCCCAAAAATTAATTTTACTTAATGTATCATTAAACATTCTGGCTTTTAGTAAACGTTGTGAAGAATAGTAAACACCAGCAAAAATAGCGTTACCGACAAAGGCAAAAATCACAGCATTAGTGTGTAGTGGCCTTAAACGACCAAAGCTTAGCCATGATACCCCGCCAGGAAAAATACTATCGATCATGTTCGGAAAAACGAACATAAATGCTAATAGTAATCCTACCGACATACCTACAACACCCCAGAAAATAGTGGCATAAAGGAAATTTTTAACGACTTTGTTATCGTAATAGAATTGTTGTACTTCCATAGTAATTATTTGATCTTAGTAGTTTTCATAGTTGATTTTGATTGGTCTTCTACCAGTTCGTCCTCAAAGAGCATACGAACGGAGGGTGTATAGCTGTCGTCGAACTGTCCTTTTCTAACGGCTACAATAAAAGCAACGAAGAAAATGATAGCCACAATGATGCTAACGGATAATAAAATATAAATAACACTCATACCTAGTGAAGTTATGGGTCAAAAGTAATATTGAAACTATAATTAAAACATGACATTTATCATATTGCATAATTTATTTTAATTTTCTTCCTAAAAGGTTTGTCGCAATAGTTGTAAAAACTACAATACTAATAGAACTCAAAGGCATTAAAATGGCCGCAACTACAGGTTCTAATTGCCCTGTGACTGCAAAGTATAAACCAATAACATTATAAAAGAATGATAATACAAAGCTCCATTTTATGATTTTTATTGCCGATTTAGACGCATTTATATACGAGAACAATTCTTCAAATTTAGTAGCGTCTAAAATGGCATCACAAGCTGGAGAGAAAACATTAACATCTTCAGAAATGGCTATGCCTACATCACTTTGTGCTAAGGCTCCGGCATCGTTAAGTCCGTCACCGATCATTAAAACTTTTGCACCTTCGGATTGATGGTATTTTATATATTCAAGTTTGTCCTCTGGTTTTTGGTTAAAAATCAATTTGGTTTTTGTAGGTAGTAATTTTTTTAAATTTTCGAATTCTCCTTCATTATCGCCAGAAAGAATGACCAAATCAAATTGTTGTTTCAATTGATTGAACAATTTTGAAACGCCTTTTCTGTAACTATTATAAAAGGTAAATTTCCCTTTGTAAACGTTGTTACTACTCACATGAACGGTGGTATTGAGAACCGTACTTGTATCTGGATTTCCTACAAAACTAGCTGAGCCAATTTTCAAATTTATGGCGGCATGTTTTGCTTCAATACCCTTGCCAATATGCTCCTCAAAAGCATCTAATGTAACTATGTTATTTTCTTTTAAAATGTGATATAAAGTTCTACTTAAGGGGTGATTAGAGCCTCTGAGGGAATTCTTCAAAACGATATTTTCTGAGTCGGAAAGGATAGCTCCATCGTATTCGGCATTACTATCTTTGTTGGACGTTATTGTTCCTGTTTTATCAAAAATTATAGTATTGATTTGAGCTAATTGTTCGATAACACTCGCATTTTTAATGTAGAACTTTTGTTTTCCAAAGATTCGTAGTAAGTTGCCAAATGTGAAAGGCGCAGAGAGTGCAATAGCACAAGGGCAGGCAATAATTAGAACCGCCGTAAATACATTCATAGCTTTACTTGCATCTGCAAATAACCAAAACGTAGTTGCTAGTACAGCGATAGTTAAAAGGGTAATAGTAAAATGTTTGCTAATGGTGTTAGTTATATTAGTAAAACCATCCTCCTTATTTTTATTGAATACATCGTTACTCCATAATTGCGTGAGGTAACTCTGTTCAACAGATTTCAAGGCTTCCATTTCAATAACACCGTTGGTTTGTTTACCACCTGCAAATAATTTATCTCCAGAATGTTTGGTAACCGTTTGGGATTCACCAGTAACAAAACTGTAATCTATTTTCGCTTTACCATTAATGAGAATGCCATCTACAGGAATTAATTCTTCGTTCCGAATAAGAATGCGATCGCCTTTTTCAATGTCATAAACCTGAATAGAGTTCTCGTCACCATCCTTATCAATTTTAGTGATGGCAATAGGGAAGTAAGATTTATAATCGCGCTCAAAGGAAAGAAAATCATAGGTTTTTTGTTGAAAGAACTTACCGACTAATAGAAAAAATATTAATCCGGCTAAACTATCGAAAAAGCCTGACCCAATATCGAACATAATTTCAATAGTACTTCGTATAAATAATACCGAAACTCCGAGCGCAATCGGAACATCAATATTAAGAAGTCGAGCTCTTAAACCTTTGTATGCTGAAATAAAATAATCTTGTGCCGAATAGAATACAATTGGCAAGGACATAGCAAACATTAACCACCGGAAAAACGGTTTGTATTGTTCTAGCCAAAATTCATCCACTTCAAAATATTCTGGAAAGGACAAAAACATAATGTTGCCAAAACCAAAAGCAGCAATACCGAGCTTATAAATTAAGCTACGGTTGATTTGTTGTTTTCCAGATTTAAAATCATCTAAACTTATATAAGGTTCATAGCCAATAGAACTTAACAGTAAGACTACAGATTTTAAATTCGTAGTTTCCGAATTATACGTTACTCTAACCGTTTTCTTACCGAAATTGACCTGAGAATCTGAAATATTCGGATTAAGTTTGTTGAGGTTTTCTAAAATCCATATACAAGAACTACAATGGATATGCGGAATATAAAGTGTGGCGATTTCAATAGAACCATCTCTAAATTCAGTAAGTTTTTCAATAATATTTTCCTGTGAGAGAAAATCATATTTACCTTCAATCTCTTCAGGAATGGCTCCTGGTGAATTTTGTAAATCGTAATAACAGGTTAAGTCATTTTCATTGAAAATTTCGAAAACGGTTTTACAACCATTACAACAGAACGATTTCTCCTGAAATGTTATTGATTGGCGATCACAATCATCACCACAATGAAAACAAGTGTTGTTTTTCATTTTAATATTTGCTCAATTATACCTGTGGCAAATATCACAATGCATTTCATTATAATCTATGATATTTATCATGTTTTGATTAACTTTGTCATTAACAATTTTCCTATGAGCAAGTGCGATCAATGTATTATTAGACAATTTAATTCTTTAAGAGCTTTAGGTAAAAACGATTTGATCCGATTAGCTGGATGCAAGACCTCTCGATTTGTTCAAAAAGGTGAGATACTCTTTAGAGAAGGTGAAAGTATCAATGGTATTTTTTGTGTAAAAGATGGGGTATGTAAACTGTCTAAATTGAGTGCCAATGGTAAAGACCAAATTGTAAAATTAGTAGTTAGAGGTGACTTAATTGGGCAACGCTCTTTAGTGTCTGATGAGAAATCAAATCTTACCGCGGTTGCCGTAAATGAAATGGAAGTCTGTTTTATCCCCAAAAGCGAAATTCTTCATGATTTATCTAAAAATGCAAAATTTTCTTTAGACATGTTACAAGAAATGGCTAAAGAACTTAGAATGGCCGATAATATCATAGTCGATATGGCTCAAAAGTCAGTGAAGCAACGTTTAGCTGATGTACTGATTTATTTACACGAAACATTTGATAAGGATGTCAATGGCTTTCTAAGCGTAGTTCTATCTCGAGAAGATTATGCAAGTCTTGTAGGAACGGCTACAGAATCTGCTATTAGAATTCTATCACAGTTTAAAAAAGAAGGTCTAATTTCTACCACCGGAAAACATGTGAAGATTGAAGATTTAGAAGGTTTACGACGGATAGAATAAAAAAACACCCTAAATAAATTAGAGTGTTTTTTAATGAAGTTCTAGATGTTATATTAATCGATACTAAAACGTTTCACCTCTTTGAATGGATTTGTTTTAATGACTTGCATTTTTTCTTGATATTCTTTCCAATCATTATTAAAAAAACTATTGGTTTCAGCAAACAAGGTATTCAAAGCCTTTTGAGCTTGATTAATTAATGTGGTTTCTGTAGAAGTTAAGCCATTCTGGCTTCCGTTAACATAACCACTTGCAGTACCGAGACGTTGTAAAGGAGTGACTTCAGGACTTCTAGTTATCCCTTGGCGCTTATCAACTTTGCCTAAATAGTTGTCGATTAGACTATCAATGGTTTTAATAATTTCACTGGAAGCTTTTATATTATCCTTGTATTTTTCTTTATCAAGTTCAGCTAAATCTTTCTTATAGTTTACGGCAATGGTTTTGCTTTCCACTAATTGTTTTACCGCATCAGCAGCGGTTTGTTGTAGTTGCTCTAACTGTTTGGATGCCGCATAAACTTCGTCAATATTTTTTTGTGAAACGTTTAATCTAGGGTCTGAAGCAATGGTTATATTAGTTTCGGAGGTTTGGTCACCATATTGTAATACCGCTTTATAAATCCCAGGTTTTACCGTTACACCTCCAGATTCTCTTGTGTTTTTTCGTAGTTTTCGTGATGGTCTGTCTACACCAGCTTCGCGCATTCGCCACGTCCACTTATGTACTCCATTTTCGTTTGGTGCTTTTCTTTTTAAAGTTCTTATTAAGCGATTACCGTCGTAAATTTTTAAAGTTAACGAATCCCACTTTTTATTCTCAACCCGTTCACTAGTTTCATCATTTTCCGTATCCTCATTTTTATCCTTTAGAATAGTCGGTTGCTCTTTTCCTGTTTTATCCAATTCTTTTTTAGACTTTTTATCTTTTGGATTGGTAATAGCGCCATTTTCCTGCATTTCTTTCATGTTGAACAAATATGAAAAACGGGCACCACCACCACGATTTTCTCCATGGTAAATAGCATCAGCACCAAATCGACTTCCTGTAGGTTGCTGGTATGCCGCTTGATATGCTGTTGGAGGTTCAAATAATTTTATAGTTGAAGACATCACCATTTTATTCTTAGCCATTTCTCGCAGCGGTCTAATATCATCTAAAACCCAAGCAGCTCTTCCAAAAGTGCCAATAACCAAATCGTGTTCTCGTGGTTGAATTACCAAATCCTTAACGGAAGTGGTGGGGAAACCTTCTGTCCATTTGGTCCATGTGTTCCCCGCATCAATAGAAATGTATAAACCATCATCTGTTCCTAAGAATAAGAGATTTGGTTCATCTAAATCTTCAACAATCGATAAGGTGTAACTCTCAACATCATTTTCATCAACAATACGTTCCCATGTTTTGCCATAATTTTTAGTTCTGTATGCATAAGGTGTATAGTTGAATCGTCTGTAATCATTGGCAATTAAAAGTGCTTCGCCTTTATTTTTATTTGATGCTTTTATCTGTGCAATCCAACTACCTTCGGGTAAACCTTTTAATTTTGATACATCATTCCAAGTATTCCCTCCGTCTGTTGTAAAATGCACACGGCCATCATCGGTTCCGACCCAAAGCATGTCTTTTTCAATAGGCGACGGTTCAATGACTAAAATTGTCGTATGATTTTCAGCACCTGTGGCGTCTAAAGTTAGACCTCCACTTTCTGATTGCTTTTGTTTTTCAGGATTGTTGGTAGTTAAATCTGGTGAAATTACAGCCCAAGTCTCTCCTTTATCTGTAGATTTATGTACAAATTGACTTCCAAAGTATATAGTACTATTATCAAATGGATCTACATTGATTGCAGAATTCCAATTAAAACGTAATTTCACATCTGGATCTGGATGCGTTGGTCGTACCATATAATTATTTCCAGTTTGCCAATCGTAACGGCTTACATAGCCTTGTTGGCTCATCGTCCAACCATATCTTGAGTCGTCCTTATCTGGAATTACATCAAAGCCATCTCCAAAACTGATTTCTTGCCAATAACTATTTCTTATGCCTTGCGCTCGCCAAACATAGGCAGGTCCTCTCCAAGAACCATTATCTTGCATTCCTCCATAAACATTGTAAGGAAAGTCATTATCGACATTAATATGATAAAATTGCGCTACAGGTAAATTACCAATAAAACGCCAGGTTTTTCCGCCGTCTCTTGTAATATTTAAACCGCCATCATTACCATCAATCATAAAATTACCATTCTCAGGATGAATCCACCAAGCATGATGATCGGGATGAATACCATTATCAACTCCATAAGCAGGCATTAATTGTTCAAAATTTTTCCCACCATCTTGTGATACATTTACATAAGTAAATACGGAATACACTCTGTTTTCATTTTCTGGATCGACGTAAATTTCAGAATAATAAAACGGTCTATTTCCAATATCATCTTTATCATTAATTTTTTTCCACTTAAAACCACCATCTTCACTTTTGTAAAGCGCATTTTTTTTAGCTTCAACCAAAGCATAAATAATATTGGGTTTGTTTGGGGCAATAGCTACTCCGATGCGTCCTAAATCGCCTTTTGGAAAACCATCGTCTTCAGTGATTTTTTTCCATGTCTTTCCTCCATCATGGGTGATATGTAAACCAGAACCTTCACCGCCAGAATTAAAGAACCATGGCTCACGTTTATGCTCCCAAAGTGTGGCAATTAATTTATTCGGATTGGTTGGATCCATTACTAAATCGGCAACTCCGGTTTTATTATTTACGAATAAAATTTTGTTCCATGTTGCTCCTCCATCAGTTGTTTTAAAAACACCGCGCTCTGGATGTTCTCCCCAAGGTGAACCAATTGCACCAACATAAACCACATCTGGATTCGTTGGATCTACGATGATGCGATGAATATGGCGTGTTTTTTCTAAGCCCATTGCCATCCAGTTTTTTCCACCGTCTAGGGATTTATAGACTCCATAACCACCATTTAATGAGTTACGAGGGTTTCCTTCTCCTGTACCTACCCAAATCACACTCGGATTTGATTGTTGGATTTCAACTGCTCCGATGGACGCTGTCACTTCCTTATCGAAAATAGGGTTCCAAGTAATGCCTCCAGAATTGGATTTCCATAATCCACCAGAAGCGGTGCCCACATACATTACATCAGGATTAGAATTGACTACATCAATAGCGGTAACACGACCAGACATACCGCCAGGTCCAATATTCCTAGGAGTCATATTTTTCACCAAATCCATTGAGAATTCTTGGGAGAAACTAAATGTTATACTAAATAGGAAAACAAGAGAAAATAAATATTTCATTTTTTATAAGATTGGTTGTGTAAAGTTTAAATTTAAGGAAAAAATTTTTAGATTTTAGTAATGCTATGATGGTGTTATTCTTTTAACTTTTTAATTTGTTTAGGTTTTAACCATAACCAAAAACCACTAAAAGCTAAAAGTATTAATCCTAAAGATGTGATCGTTGAATACAATAATTTTACTGGTGTCGATTGATTTTTAAATAAGAAATCTATTATAGAACCATCATGAATCATTTCAATAATATCCGCTGTTCGGTTTTTTTCTGAAACTATTTTTCCGGTATAACAATCAACTTGTAGTTCGGTGAAGTGATTTTCGAATCTAACTTTTGCAATGCCCTTGTTCGGTCTATAATCAATGCGATTAATCTCAGAAGAGAGATTTAAGGTTTTAACATGTTTAATCGCCTTATTTTTTATCTCATCTAAAGATATTAAAACCCTATCATTAGAAAGGGCTGTTTCTGATTTTGGTTTAAGTTGAAGTTGATCTTTCCATGTTAAAAGTAAACCTGTTGCTCCCAATAAAAACATAAAAAATACTAACGGCACAGCAATTGCACGATGCAGTTTTCTATACACTCTAGAGGTTTTTGCAAGTTGCTGTCGTTTTTGTTTCAAAATAAGGATTTTTATAAAATTAAAAGACGTCTAAAATATACAATCTTGATGGGAAGAAATCTTAAATTCTTGTTAAGGAAAGACATCATATTTAAAGTGGTGGGCAACCATAAATCACTTAGATTGTTTTAAAATTTCGACGTCTTTTTTTTGATTTTTAATTAGCGTTTATATTATAGTTAATTAAATGTTAGAATCGAAAATATGCAAATAAAGCAATGGTAAAATCATTATTTTTACATAGCTATGAATGATAACAGAAACAAGTCAGGCTTTGTATTTAAAACCTACGAAGCTCCCAACCAATCTCCTTTCGAAAAACTCTTCGAAATATTTAAGGAGTTGATTACACATACTTCGGGCGATTTTGATGAAGCTATAGACTGGTTGCGACAACTAGACAAGGAATATAAGTTGACGACACCAGATTATACTATCGATGATTTTATCGAAGATTTAAAAAAGAAGGGTTACATCCGAGAAGAAATTGATCCTACAGGTAATGGCAACGGTAAAGGTAAGACTACCATAACGGCAAAAACGGAACGTGCGATACGCCAACAAGCTTTAAACCATATTTTTGGAAAAATTAAGCGAAGCGGTTCTGGCAATCACAGAAGTAAAGGAGTAGGATTAGGTGATGAACATACAGGCGATTTTAGAGCTTACCAATTTGGTGACGCGTTAGATAAAGTATCCATGACTGAAAGTATTAGAAATGCTCAAATTAATAATGGTCTCGGTGATTTTAGTATAACGGAAGATGATTTGGTAGTTGAAGAAACCCTTCACAAAAGCCAAATGAGTACGGTACTTATGATTGATATTAGCCACAGTATGATTCTTTATGGTGAAGACAGAATTACACCTGCCAAAAAAGTCGCTATGGCTTTAGCTGAATTAATCACCACGCGCTATCCAAAAGATACTCTAGAAATATTAGTATTTGGAAATGATGCTTGGCCAATTAAAATAAAAGAATTACCGTATTTAAACGTCGGACCTTATCATACAAATACGGTTGCTGGATTGCAATTAGCCATGGACATGTTGCGCAGAAAACGAAACACTAATAAACAGATTTTTATGATTACGGACGGTAAACCGAGTTGCTTGCGGATGCCGGATGGTCAGTATTATAAAAATAGTAATGGTTTAGATCCGTTTATCACCAATAAATGTTATGCGATGGCCCAGCAGGCAAGACGCTTACATATTCCTATAACCACGTTTATGATTGCTGAAGATCCTTATTTGATGCAATTTATAAGAGAATTTACAAAAGCGAATAGGGGTAAAGCGTTTTATACCGGCTTGAAGGGATTGGGAGAGATGATATTCGAGGATTATGAGAATAATCGGAAGAAGCGAATTAAAGGATAAAATAAAGCTGTGGGCTTTTAGGTGTTAGTATTTTAACTCGTGTGGAGTTTGCTAATAGTTAAAATCCAATAGCCAAAAGCTAAAAAATGAAAGACATAAAAACACTAGGCAAATTAAAACAATCGGGTTATCAATCAAAATCTATTAAAGATGAATTGAGAGATAATCTTATTGAAAATATAAAAAATAAGAAAACGACCTTTGAAGGGATTCATGGTTATGAAAATACGGTGATTCCGGAATTGGAACGTGCTATTTTATCGCGTCATAATATTAATTTATTAGGGTTGAGAGGTCAGGCAAAAACACGTTTGGCCAGAATGATGGTGAATCTTTTAGATGAATATATTCCAGTGGTTGAAGGTTCTGAGATTAATGACGATCCATTAACACCCATTTCGAGATATGCAGAAGAATTGATTACAGAAAAAGGAGATGATACGCCAATAACTTGGTTGCATAGAGATGATCGATTTGCTGAAAAGCTAGCGACACCAGATGTAACTGTTGCTGATATTATTGGAGATGTAGATCCTATTAAAGCTGCGAATTTAAAATTGAGTTATGCCGATGATCGTGTCATTCATTACGGCATGATTCCTCGAGCCAATCGTTGCATTTTTGTCATCAATGAGTTACCAGATTTACAAGCCCGAATTCAAGTGGCTTTATTTAATATTCTGCAAGAAGGTGATATTCAGATTCGGGGATTTAAGTTACGATTGCCATTAGATATGCAATTTTTGTTTACCGCAAATCCAGAAGATTATACCAATAGAGGCAGCATTGTAACTCCTTTAAAAGATAGAATTGGCTCTCAAATATTAACGCATTATCCCGAGTCTGTAGAAATTGCCAGAACGATTACATCGCAAGAAGCTAAATTAGACGAACGTCAGTCGAGTTCGGTTTATGTGCCAGAATTAGCGAAAGATTTGTTAGAACAAATAAGTTTTGAAGCTAGAGAGAGTGAATATGTTGATGCAAAAAGTGGTGTGAGTGCTCGTATGAGTATTACCGCTTTCGAAAACTTGTTAAGCACAGCAGAAAGACGCGCTTTAATTTCTGGTGATGCAAAAACATCTGTAAGATTATCGGATTTTGTTGGTGTGATTCCGGCTATAACGGGGAAAGTTGAATTGGTTTATGAAGGTGAACAAGAAGGTGCTGATTTTGTTGCTAACACCTTAATGGAAGAAGCCGTTAAAACATTATTTCCAAAATATTTTCCGAAAGTTGAAAAATTAGAAAAGCAAGGAGAAGAAACTCCTTATGACGATTTAATTTCATGGTTTTTTAATGGGGATGGTTTTGAACTGCTTGATGATTTCAATGATGCTACTTATAAAGCGAAATTAGACGAAGTGACTCCTTTAGATGCGTTGATAGCCGATTATCAACCAGAGATTGATCCAAAAGATGTCTATTTCGAAAAAGAATTTATTCTTTGGGGTTTAACGCAGTTTAATAAATTGAGTAAATATCGTTATTCGGAAGGTATGCAGTTTAAGGATCCTTATGGAAGTTATATTAGTGGGTTATAGGTTATAAAACTTTGTTGAAAAATTTAAAGCGTCTCTAAGGTCCCCTCGAGGGAACATTAGTTCTAATATTATTTGGAGAATTGTCCCCTTGAGAGGACTTTAGGGGTGTAATAATTTATTTTTGAGCTTAATTATGTGTAAGCTATAACTTACCGAACATCACGACTTTTAATATTAGAATCGCAGAGTTTAATTATCTCTGCGATTCTTTTTTGTTGTGTCGTTTCTCTTTTTACTTGATTTAACCAATACAAGAAACTTTTTCTATAACTAGGCGCAAAGTAGTGGTAGTTTTCAAAAGAATTTTTGTTAGCATCAAAGGCGTTTTGAAGCTTCTCAGGAATAATGCCTCTTTCTATAGCATCTAATCCTGTCCAACTGCCATTTCTTTTGCAATTTTAATAAACAGGTGTCCACTTTGATGAATTAAGTTTTGTTGATACAAAGCCTTGATATAATTTTCATTGAGCGCACTCCAGACACTCTTTGGCTTTCGTGGGCAGAAATATTGTCGTCGTTTTCCGTTGCCCAAACTTTTAACGGTAGAATCTATCTAACCATAACAAAGTGCTACTTTAACGGCTTCTTCCCATCGCATAGAAGCTTCTTCGTGATTTATTTTATAGAAAATTAAGTGTACTCCTTTTATGACGTCATGATTGTTGTGTAACCATTCGCCATTCGACATCTGTTTTAAAGTATAATTCAAGTAACTCCATTAGCTTCTTTTCCGATTTTGCATATTTCAATGCCGAAGCTTCGAGACTAACAAGTCGTTACTTAAATTTCCTTTGAATTTACATAAAAATCACGATCAATCTTAATTTTATCAGTATCGATTTTTTTAGTCTGCCATTCCGCCTTTGGAAACAACCATTCTGTTTTATCATTAATTTCTATTTGAATTGGCATATCAAAACCGTCGACAATATTTATCCAACGGTATTTGAAGTCTTTATTTTTAACAGCGTATTCTAAGGTCGGAATTTTCGTGGTTCTTAAATATTGATTAAAAAACTCGGTTAAATCAATGCCCGCTTGTTCACTTATATAATCTTCAATCTGTTTTGTGGTTACTGTCTGATGATAAAATTCTGAATTCAACCCACGAATAATTTGTCGCCACTTTTCGTCATCTTCAATCAATTGTCTTAAGGTGTGCAGCATATTTGCACCTTTGTAATACATATCACTAGAACCTTCATTATTAACGTTATATTGCCCAATTAAAGGTTTATCATTCTGAATATTAGCGCGCGTACCAATCACATAATCGGCAGAGGCTTCTTTTCCGTAATAATAATCTAAGAACAGGTTTTCAGAGTAGGCTGTAAACCCTTCATGGATCCACATATCGGCAATATCCTTGTTGGTGATATTGTTGGCAAACCACTCATGACCAGCTTCATGGATAATAATAAAATCGAATTTCAATCCCCAACCGGTTCTCGATAAATCACTTCCTAAATATCCTTTCATGTATTTGTTTCCGTAGGTTACAGAACTTTGGTGTTCCATACCCAAATATGGGACTTCAACCAGCTTAAAACTATCTTCATAAAATGGATACGGTCCAAACCAATGCTCAAAAGCTTTCATCATCTTTGGGGCATCTATAAAATGTTTTTTAGCCTTGTCAAGATTATAAGATAAAACCCAATAATCCATATCTAGATCTCCTTTTTCGCCTTTATACATTTCAGAAAAATTCACATAATCACCTATATTTACATTGACGCCATAATTGTTTATAGGATTACTGACAAACCAGTGAGAAGTTACGGTGTTATTATCATTTTCGACCACTTCGCGTAACCGACCATTAGAAACATTGGTCAACCCTTTGGGATTGGTTACGCTAATGAGCATACTATCCACTTCGTCATACATGTGATCTTTGTTTGGCCACCATACACTGGCACCTAATCCTTGGTTGCTCGTAGCTATAAAGTGCTTTTTATTTTTATCTTTTTTCCATGAAAATCCACCATCCCAAGGTGCGCGTTTGGCTTCTTTAGGTTGTCCTTGATAAAATATTTCAAGAGCATGAAGTTCTCCTTTATGTTGATTAGAAATAAGATTGATGAAATAGGCGTTGCCGACCCGCTTAAAAGTTAATGATTTTCCATATTGAATCACCTTGGTAATTTCTAATGGTTCCTGCAAATCGATTTGCATTACCTTGTTTTTCTCTAAGACCTTATAATGAACTATATTTTTTCCTGAAATAAATTTCTCATCTGGTTTCACTTCAACATCTAAGTGATAATAGGTTAGGTCCCACCATTCGCGTTCTGGCGTAATGCTTCCTCTAAGTGTATCTTGTTTTGTGAAGTTGTTTTTATCCTGAAGTAATTGTGCTTCAGAAATAGAAAATATAAGCACTAAAAGAACAAGTATTTTATGTTTCATATTTAATTTATTTGTTGGCTTCGTCCCGTAGGGTAGACTAGGGTATATTTATCTCAAAATTTTATTAGGAAAAACTACTGGACTTTCATGCCCATTTTCTCCAACAGAAGCAACTCCAAAGAAGAAGTTATCAATGACGATGCCGTCTAATGTAAATTCATTGACATCTTCTAAATAACGACTATGATCCCAAGTAGATGAGGTGGTGCTTCTCCAATAAATCTTGTACCCTTTTGCGCCGTCAACTTTGTTCCATTGTAATTTAGCTGAAGCTTCTACGATGCCACCAATGCCAACATCGGTTGGTGCTGGTGGAGCAGAAGCAAGGCTTGCCATGGTAATAGCATTAACAGCGGTTAATTTTTTACAGTATGGAAAGTTAACATGCTTAAACGTATCTCCATATTCAATATCATTTTCAGTTCTAATATCTTGGTGCTGTTGTGTATAGTTTTCATGTGCTTCCATGATTCTTATACCAGGAAAGCCTGCATCGTTAAAAGGTCTGTGATGTCCACCGCGACCAAAACGGTCTAAACGATATATCATCATCGGATTCATTTCTGGCATATAAGCTTGTGTAGTTTTATAAACATATCGCGCTAATTGGCGTGAAATTCCATCAACTTCCCCACCATAAAAACGTCGTGCTCTAGCTTGATTAGCTAATTGTTTAGGATCTGTTTCTGAAGTTGTGATGGGTTCTGAGAAAATTCGGAAGGTTCTATTATTGATTACTCCATCAACACCACTAATGTTTCCTATCATGTCATTGTTTAAAACTCCAATAATATCCCAATTATTTTCTTTGGCATATTTAGCCATTCCTTGACCACCAAACAAACCTTGTTCTTCACCAGATAAACCCAAATAGATAATACTACTTTCAAATTTATAATTAGACAAAACTCTTGCAGCTTCAATAGCACCTGCCATACCTGTTGCATTGTCATTAGCTCCTGGTGAGTCTGAAGTGAAATCATTAGGGTCAGACACTCTAGAGTCAATATCACCACTCATAATGATAAAACGATTGGGATATTTTGTTCCTCTTTGGATCGCCACCACATTAACCACCATCACATCTTTTACGATACGTTGGTTGGCTCCTTTTTTTACTAAATCTTTTTGATAAAAAACGTCCAAGCAATTATTACAGTTTTTAGAGACGTCATCGAATTGCGATTTTATCCATCGACGCGCAGCACCAATACCTCTAGTTTCAGAAATAGTGTCACTTAAGGTATGTCGTGTACCAAAATCGGCTAACGTTTTCACATCGCTTCGTAAACGGTCTTCAGATACAGCACTAATAATATCATATATTTTTGAATCGGTTTGTGCAAAACAGGTAAATGAAAATAGAATGGTAAAGAGTGATACTTTATAGATCATACGTGCTTAATTTATAAGTTTTAAAGTTCCGAAAATATTAGCATCAATCCAACCTTTGTTTTTGTCTTCACCTTCTACATAGATAGAACCAATAAAGTTTTCACGTTCTTTACTATTATCATTATCGCAATAGGCTAGGGCAAAACCAATATTTTTATCAACCTGTAATTTTAATGGAGTATTTTCTTTATCGTCTCCATAAGTATCATCAAATAACGAAATTTTCACTTCCCAAATAGAGGTGTTTCCTGTTGTGATACGTTTGGATGCTATATGTGAATTGTAGAGTTTGCCTGTTTTTTCGGTAGACATGTCTACCACGTTTCCATCTAAAGCAATATGATATGCAAAGGCATTGTGAGTATATTGATGTTTTCCACCACTATTGTCTTCATCTATAAAAATTTCGAGGCAATCGTCGTCCCACCATGCCATTAAAGGGTCTGAATTGTTATCGATTAATTTATCATCTTTTATTTCGGCTAAAAGGTAGAGCGCATCTTCAGCCCAAGATAACTTGTAACGACCAGAAAAATCTTCTTTAGTATAAGGATTACCAAGCCATAACTGATCTAATGGGAGCCATGTTGTGTTTGCCCAAATTTCATCGTCCGCTTTTCCATCTATTTTTGGTTTTATGCTTGCTTTTTTTACACTTATAAGTTGATTGATCGGTTTGGTGGATTCGATTTTTTTTGTATAGTTAAATTTAACCGTTTCAACTTTTTCTTCCTCTTTAATATCAAAGTAGACATTCATTTCAGACTTACTTACTTTTTCGAATGTCATACCTTCAAAAACTACTTTGTTTTCTGTAATATATTTTAGAGGGAAATCCACAGTTTCATCTTTGGTTTCCCAACCTTTTAAATCTGGACCAAAGTGTTTTAACTGTAAGACTAAAGTGTTTTCGATTTCTCTTATGACTTCAATTTCGTAGAATGTTATTTCTCCTTCTGTAATCAATTTGAAAGTAGCCATCATAGAACCGCCCGAAGGTTCGCTCCAGATTTCTTCCGTAACTCCACCAAAAGCTTTTCCATGCCATGAGCCAGAAATCCAGGCTATGTTTTCTAATTTTGGTTCAAGAGTTCGAAACGCTTGTGCTTTACACGAAAACGCTTGAATTTGAGTTGCAATTATAGCAATAATAAGAAATGCTTTCATAGTTTGAATTTTAATTGAGATCCTTGGTTCGTCGTTTGGAATATTGAACAGAAGGACTGTTTTATGATTAAACTCGATAAATTTTACTGAATAAATGTTACTCGAGAAATCAGATCATTTTGAATTTCGTAAATAGCAATGGCATAAAATGTTTCACCTTTAATAAGTACTTTTTCTTTATCTATTACTTTATTACCAATTACGATCCTATTTACGATTTCGGCATTCAAATCTGGCACATTCTCAAAAAGTGTGGCATATTGTTCTTTAAGCAAATCCTTCCCTTCCGAATTTTGCTTGTAGGGGAATGAAAATAACTTAATATCGTCACTGTAAGTTTTTACAAAACTATTAAGGTCTTTATTGTTGTATGCTTCTAATTGCTCGTTCACAATATATTCTGGATTAGAATCTGTTTTAGAATTACTAATAAAAGTCATGGTCTTTATATTGTCGTCATCTGTTTCGTAAATAGTAACTTGCCTCTTCGTTGTATTGTTCACAGTTATTAATTCTTCATCTATGACCATATTTTTATGCGTAATTCGATTAATCACCTTAACTTTAGATTTTGCGTTTTTCTTAAAAAATTGATTTTAATGTGCTCGCAAAGTAGTTCTGCCCGAATACATTTTTGCTCTAGGAAAGCGGTTCACAATCACATCGGTGTCGAAAGCCAACACTAACTCATCTAATTGTCTATGGTTAAACGCTTTTATGTGTCTTTGTACAAGTTTAGCGGATTCTATTTCATCTGTATTCGCATTGGTCTGCGTGCTTTCTTCTGAGATTAGGTCTTTGGCTGGTTCCCTCACTACTGTATCGGCTTTAATATCACCTACTAATAACAGTTTGGTTCCAGAAGTGTTTGTTGATAAACGAGTGATTTTTGTAATTTCGTTCGCGGTAACATCGGCTATTATTTTCCAATCGTTGTCTCGTTGTAGTCTTAATTTGTACAAGAAATTATCCTTTCCGGAGAGCAGTGTTTTATTATTTAACCAACATATATCTTCAACACCTGCAATTGTATTTGCAATAAGTTTGATTTTACCGGTTTTGGGGTTTAATGATTTTATTTGCCATTGATTTTCTTTTGCTTTTGAAATAAAACTCACTAAATCTGAATTTGGAATTTTATGAAATGATCGGCCCACATTGGAAGCATATTTTTTATTGATCCCAGTTTTAATGTTAGTTGTATATAAATTTAAATTCTCGTCCTCAATGACCGCTAAAACCACCGTGTTTTCATCAGCCCAGGTGTAATAAGCAACCACTAAATCTTTAATCAGTTCTGTAGATTTATCTTCGTTTAAATTATATGCATATAAGCGTTGCTTTCCGTCCTTATCTAAACGAACGGCCGAAATTTGCGATTTATTAGGAATTTTCAATGGCGAATATTCTCCTCCTTCTGTAGAATTAATCCAAATTTGACCATGGAATTTTGAATCGTATTTTGCAATATCCGTTTGTTCACTTCTGCTGGATGCAAAAACAATAAACTGATCATCTATAAAGGACGGCTGATTGTCATAACCATTATTATTAGAAATATTTCTTCCATTCTTAATTTCGATTTTAGAATGGTTAGCAGTAATATCGAATAAGAAGATTTCGGAGTTGTTTTGTGAGAAAATTGAAATTGTAAAGCATAAACTGAAAATTAATTTTGTCATATTCGTTCTTGTAAAATTGAATACGTTAAAGATAGTTAAATAAAAAAAGCCAATTCAATCCAAATTTTATTTTGGGAGAATTGGCTTAAATAATTAGAATTATTTGAGTTAGTCTGTTTATCTAATTATTGATTTTTAGAAACAATATTTATTTTCTGCCTTTACTTTTTCAGCAACTTCCTTACGCAAGTCAACAATATCTGGATAGTTTTGATATTTCGTAAAACGTTTTAATCCCATTAACATCATACGTTGTTCATCGCCTTCAGCAAAAGAAATAATGCTTTCCTTTCCTTTTTCTTCTACGATATCTACCGCGTGATATAAATATAATTTAGACATAGCAATTTGAGCAGATTGAGATTCTTCACCAAAGCGTTTAGCATTCTTTTCCGTTCTCAAGATTGCTGATTCCGCCATATAGATTTCAATTAAAATATCTGCCGCAGCAATCAATAGTTGTTGATGTGCTTCTAAATCTTGTCCATATTTTTGAACAGCTCCACCAGCAACCATTAAGAAGGTTTTCTTAAGTTTCTTAATCATCTCTTTTTCTTCGGCAAACAATTCAGAATAATCCGGGGTGTCGAATGAAGGAATTCCCATTAACTCTTCCTGAACTGCTTGGGCAGGACCTAGAAGATCTACATGACCTTTCATCGCTTTTTTAACCAACATACCTACAGATAACATTCTGTTGATTTCGTTTGTACCTTCGTAAATACGTGCAATACGCGCATCTCTCCAAGCAGCTTCCATAGGTGTTTCTTCAGAGAATCCCATACCACCAAAAATCTGAATACCTTCATCAGCCGCATTCTGAACATCTTCTGAAACAGCAACTTTTAAGATTGAACATTCAATGGCATATTCCTCAACACCTTTAAGTTCTGCTTCTTGATGAGAATTGCCTGCAGCTTCGCGTAATGCAATACGATCTTCAATATTCTTTGCAGCTCTATAAGTTGCAGATTCACCAGCGTAAGCATTTGTGGCCATTTCAGCTAATTTCACTTTGATAGCTCCAAAATCTGAAATAGGTGTTTTAAATTGTTTACGTTCGTTCGCATATTGAACTGCCGTAGTTAAAATACGTCTTTGAGAGTCTAAACAAGCGGCAGCCAATTTAATACGTCCAACATTTAACGCATTCATAGCAATTTTAAAACCTTCACCTCTCCCGGCTAACATATTTTCAGCAGGAACTACTGTATCGTTAAAAAACACTTGACGCGTAGAACTTGCACGAATACCTAATTTGTGTTCTTCTTCACCTAGTGTTATACCGTTTGGCTCTTTTCCGTCATACTCCACAATAAAACCAGTAATGTTTTTATCATTTTCAATACGCGCAAATACGATCATCAAACTACAGAAACCTGCATTTGAAATCCACATTTTTTGCCCATTGATTTTATATGATTTTCCGTCCTCTGATAACTCAGCCGTAGTTTTACCTGAATTAGCATCAGAACCAGCACCTGGTTCAGTTAAGCAATAAGCTCCAAACCATTCACCTGTCGCTAATTTTGGTACGTATTTTTTCTTTTGTTCTTCTGTCCCGTATAAGGTAATTGGCATGGTTCCGATACCTGTATGCGCACCAAATGCTGTACTAAAAGACCCAGTACCAGAAGAAATATAGTCACAAGTTAAACAGGTAGACACAAATCCCATACCTAAGCCATCGTAAGCTTCTGGAACTGCCACTCCAAGGAAACCCATTTCTCCTGCTTTTCGCATAACTTCCTCAGTGAGCGCAAAATCTCTAGCTTCAAAACGAGGTTTGTGAGCAATTATTTCGCGTTCGTTGAATTCCATTACGGATTCTTTCATCATGTTTTGCTCCTCCGAAAAATCTTCAGGAGTAAAAACGTCTTCACAGTTGGTTTCCTTCACTAAGAATTGACCTCCTCTTAGTATTTCTTTTTCTTTTGTATCCATTGTTTTTTAGATGCTAGACAGCTAGATATTAATTTCTAGACTGTTATTTGTTAATTGTAAAAGTATTTTATAGTCTAGATTCTAGACTCTATTTGTCTATTTGTTAGTTTAAGAATTCAAATATCCCACAAGCCCCTTGACCCGTACCAACACACATTGTAACCGCTCCATATTTTCCTTGCATGTCGCGCTTGCGCATTTCATCAAATAACTGAACGGATAACTTTGCTCCAGTACAACCCAATGGATGACCTAATGCAATGGCTCCACCATTAACATTTATTATTTCTGGATTGAGGTCCAATTCCCTAATTACAGCTAAGGATTGAGACGCAAAGGCTTCATTCAATTCAATAAGTGATAAATCAGACTGTTTTAAACCAGCTTGTTTTAAGGCTTTAGGAATAGCTTTTACAGGACCAATACCCATAATGCGTGGTTCAACACCTGCCGCAGCATAGTTAACTAAACGTGCAATGGGTTCGAGGTTTAATTCCTTTACCATGTCTTCGCTCATAATCATAACAAAAGCAGCACCGTCACTCATTTGAGATGAATTTCCAGCAGTAACGCTGCCTCCAGCTGCGAAAACCGGACGTAATTTAGCTAAGGCTTCAAGATTTGTACCTTTTCGGGGACCTTCATCTTTGGTTACAGTATACGATTTTGTAGCTTTTTTGCCGTTAGAATCGATATAGGTTTCATCGACATTGATAGGCACAATTTGGTCTTGAAAACGATTTTCTTCTTGCGCTTTTAAAGCTTTCATGTGAGAATTGTACGCGAATTCATCTTGATCTTCACGAGATACATTGAATTGATTGGCAACGGCTTCAGCCGTATTTCCCATGCCCCAATAATAATCTTCATGACCTGCTTTTACTGTATCATAATTCAATTCAGGCTTAAAACCTGTCATCGGTACAGCACTCATACTTTCCGCACCACCAGCAATGATACAATCTGCCATTCCCGATTGAATTTTTGCTGTCGCAACACCAATTGTTTCAATTCCTGATGCACAAAAACGATTCACGGTTACTCCTGGTACATCTACACTATCTAATCCAATCAACGAGATAAACCGAGCCATGTTTAAACCTTGTGCCCCTTCTGGCATGGCATTACCAACAATGACATCATCAATACGCTTTTTGTCTAAATTAGGTAATTCCTTCATCATGTGCTGAATAGTTTCAGCAGCTAATTCGTCTGTTCTTTTAAATCTAAACACGCCCTTTGGAGCTTTACCAACGGCTGTTCTGTATGCTTTTACTATATATGCTTGTTTCATAAGAAGCCCCCTAGCCCCCAAAAGGGGGAACTCCTATTAGGGGTCAATAGGATTTTATGTGTTATTTTTTATATTATCAATCGTCATAATTGTTGTTGTCAACTCCCATTTTTGTTCCCCCTTTTGGGGGCTAGGGGGCTGTTAGTTTCTCAATGGTTTCCCCTTTGTCAACATATGCTGAATACGCTCCAAAGTTTTTCGTTCTGTACATAGTGATAAGAAAGCTTCACGTTCTAAATCCAATAAATATTGTTCGCTTACTTTAGTTGGTTCAGATAGATCACCACCAGCCATAACATATGCTAGTTTGTTAGCAATTTTCATATCATGTTCAGAAATGTAGTTACTATCCTCCATAGAATCAGTACCCACCAAAAACATTCCTAAAGCTTGTTTACCAAGTACAAGAACATCTTTTCTATGTACGGGCTGAGTATAACCCATATCTGCCATTAATTTAGCGTGTTGTTTAGCAACTGCTATTTGGCGGTCTTTATTAACAACGACAATATCTTTTCCTTTTTGAAGCACTCCTAAATCGAAAGCTTCGTAAGCTGAAGTTGATACTTTTGCCATTCCGATAGTTAAAAAATACTCTTGAAGTGTGTTCAATTGAACATCTCCTTTTTTAAAGGTATCAGATGCTCTTAAAGCCATTTCTTTTGAACCTCCACCACCAGGAATTACACCAACACCAAATTCTACAAGTCCCATGTAAGTCTCCGCTGCTGCAACCACTTTATCTGCATGTAAAGATAATTCGCAACCACCACCTAGGGCCATACCGTGAGGTGCAGCTACCGTTGGAATTGCAGAATATCGCATGCGCATCATGGTATCTTGGAAGTATTTGATTGCCATATTAAGCTCATCATATTCTTGTTCGGCCGCCATCATAAAAATCATACCGATGTTAGCACCAACGGAGAAATTTGCCGCTTGGTTACCAACTACTAATCCAGCGAAGTCTTTTTCAGCTAAATCAATGGCTTTATTTAATCCTGCTAAAACATCTCCACCGATGGTATTCATTTTAGATTGGAATTCAACGTTTAGGATGCCATCTCCTAAATCTTCAACGACCACTCCCGAATTTTTAAAGACTTCAGCTGTTTTTCTAATATTATCTAATATGATAAAACTATCTTGTCCCGGTATTTTTTCTTGAGATTTCTTTGGAATATCATACGCATAAGTTGCCCCATTTTTTACAGAGTAGAATGATTTATTTCCAGAATCGATCATTTCATTTACCCAAGCAGCAGGCTCTAAACCTTCAGCTTTCATCATTTCAATTCCTTTTTCAACTCCAATAGCGTCCCAAATTTGGAAAGGACCATGTTCCCAACCGAACCCGGCTTTCATAGCATCATCGATTTTATATAAATCATCAGTGATTTCTGGGATACGATTGGAGACATAAGCGAATAAAGCTGCAAAACTCTTTCTGTAGAATTCACCGGCTTTATCTTTTCCTTTAACTAAAACCTTAAAACGATCTACAACTTTATCGATAGTCTTGGTCATTTCGAGAGTTGCAAACTTAGCGCGTTGCTTTTCTCTATATTCTAAGGTATTTAAATCGAGTGATAAGATTTCAGAAGACCCATCGTCTTTTCTCACTTTTTTATAAAACCCTTGTCCGGTTTTACTTCCTAACCATTTATTTTCCATCATAGTGTCGATGAAATCTGGTAAAACGAACAATTCATTTCGTTCGTCCTTAGGACAGTTCTCTTTAATGCCGTTGGCCACATGAACCAAGGTGTCTAAACCAACAACATCGACTGTTCTAAAGGTTGCTGATTTTGGGCGACCAATTACTGGTCCGGATAATTTATCGACTTCTTCTATAGTTAAATCTAAATCTTTAACAGTGTGAAATAAACTCATTATAGAAAAAATTCCTATTCGGTTTCCGATAAAGGCAGGTGTATCTTTAGCTATTACGGACGTTTTTCCCAAAAATTTCTCACCATATTCATTTAAGAAATCAAGAACTTCTTGATCGGTGTTAGGACCAGGAATAATTTCGAATAATTTTAAATATCTCGCAGGATTAAAAAAGTGTGTTCCGCAGAAGTGTTTTTGGAAATCGTCACTACGCCCTTCATTCATAAACTTTATAGGAATTCCAGAAGTGTTAGATGTAATTAACGTTCCAGGAGTTCTATATTTCTCAAGCTTTTCAAAAACTTGTTGTTTAATGTCAAGTCTTTCAACTACGACTTCCATAATCCAATCGACATCCTTAACCTTGGCAATGTCATCTTCAAGATTACCAGTAGTAATACGGTTAACAAAAGATGGATGATAGAGTGGTGCGGGTTTAGATTTAATTGAAGCTGTCAGTGCATCGTTAACCAAACGGTTACGCACAATCGTGTCTTCTAGGGTTAAACCTTTCGCTTTTTCTTTATCATTTAATTCTCTTGGTACAATGTCCAAAAGTAAAACTTCTACACCTATATTGGCAAAATGGCAAGCGATACCGCTACCCATAATTCCGGATCCAATAATAGCAATTTTATTAATTCTACGTTTACTCATCTTATTTTATACTATGTTCTTTTTGATTGTATATCTGTTTATTAGAAATCATATTATTAATGATCTCCGCAACTTTATAAAAATTTATTAATTCGTTAGAAGAGACGTTGTTTTTAATAGTCTCATTAAAAGTTAAGACCTTTTCTTTAGAATACGCTCGTTTTTCCTTACCAAAATCAGTCAGAAAAATTAAAACTCCTCGGCCATCTTCAGGGTTTGGTTTACGTTCAATTAGCCCTTTTTCTTCCATAGTCTTTAAAGTTCTAGAAAGACTAGTAGCTTCCATGCCCATTTTAGGACCTAATGATGTAGAAGGTGTTCCTTTTTCTGGATCAATACTTAATAATGCAAAGCCGGTTGCCATAGTCGTTCCAAATTGGGAGGCTTCTTCATTATACATTTTATTAACTGCCAACCATGTGGTTCTTAAGACGTAATCAATGGTTTTGTCTTTCATATTTAGTTCACCGTGAAGGTGAAAATCTATTTAATTGAATAATAACTGAAACCAAAGATACTAAAAAATACTATGCGTGCATAATAAATTTATAAAAATTATGCACGCATAGTAAATATGGGGAAAAAAAATTAAGTCAACCGTTATAAAGTATTATACTCTATATATTTTATCATATAAGTCTTGATAAATATCTTTAATAATAGCACGTTTCATTTTCATAGTAGGGGTAAGATGTCCTGCTTCAATAGACCAAATATCCGGTGTGAGTTCAAATCTTTTTATTTGTTCCCATTTTCCGAATTGCTTATTATACCTAGTAACATCTTTTTGAATACGATCAATCACTATTTTCGAAGTAGCAATCTCAGTATTTGATGTACCAATTTTGAGGTGATTATCTTTAATCCAGTCTTGAATATATTCAAAATTTGGCTGAATAATAGCTGCAGGCATTTTTTCGCCTTCGCCAATCACCATAATCTGTTCGATAAATAAAGACTGTTTCATGTCATTTTCTAATAGTGGGGGAATCACATATTTTCCACCAGAAGTTTTAAACATTTCTTTTTTACGACCTGTAATCTTTAAGAAACCTTCATTATCGACTTCACCTTTATCCCCTGTATGGAAATAATCATCTGTCATCACTTCCTTAGTTTTTTCAGGGTCTTTATAATAACCCAACATTACGTTTGGTCCTTTTACCAAAACTTCACCATCTTCAGCAATTTTTACTTTAACATTATCTATAGGTTTTCCTACAGTACCTACGCGATAATGCTCATTTTTATACATGCCCACAGTTATCACGGGTGAAGTTTCTGTGAGTCCGTAGCCTTCCATAACTCTCATATTAGCAGCACCAAAAATTCGGGCTAAGCGAGGTTGCAGTGCAGCACTACCAGAAACCATAGTTCCTAATTCACCACCCAGAGCTTCTCTCCATTTACTGAAAATTAGTTTATTTGCTATTTTGAGCTGAAACTCATACCATGCTCCATTGGCGCCGTATGGTTCCCATTTTTCTCCAAGTTTTACGGCCCAGAAGAAAAGTGATTTTTTTATACCGCTTAATTCT
This sequence comes from Winogradskyella bathintestinalis, assembly GCF_030407435.1. GTDB lineage: Bacteria > Bacteroidota > Bacteroidia > Flavobacteriales > Flavobacteriaceae > Winogradskyella > Winogradskyella bathintestinalis. Next base: position 225,361 of record NZ_JASDDK010000002.1, on the reverse strand, counting down.
TCACCTTTCAACATTATTTTATCAAATACTTTTTCTAGCAAACGTGGTACTACACTCATTAAGTGCGGCTTAATTTCTTTGGCATTATCACCAATTTTATCAATGCCTTCAGCAAAATATATCGATGTTCCGGCGTATTGATATACGTAGATTAATACACGCTCAAAAATATGGCATATTGGTAGGAAACTTAAAATGCGGTTTTCTCCTTCTACTAAAGGAACTCTTTTGGCACTATCTAGCGCATTACTTGTAATGTTCCAGTGTGAAAGCATAACACCTTTTGGACGCCCCGTTGTACCAGAAGTATAGATAATTGTCGCTAAATCTGTTGATTTTACAGCATCTTTTCTTAACTCCACCTCAGGCTGGTTGCTCTCATCTTTACCAAGTTCAAACAGTTCTGAATAATGTTTGCAGCCTTCAATATGATTAAAAGAATAAACTTCCTTAATATTAGTATTAGCTTGAACCATTCTTACTTTTTCTAAGACTTCTTCATCTGAAACAAAGCAATAGATGGATTCGCTATGATTTAAAACATACTCGTAATCTTCAGCTGAAATCGTTGGATAAATCGGAATATTTTGAGCTCCAAGTTGAAGAATGCCAATATCCATTATATTCCATTCCGTTCTATTAGTAGAAGAAATTATGGCAATTTTATCGTCTTTCTTAATGCCTAATCTTAATAGGCCTCGACTCATTGTATTTGCTTTATCAATATAGTCTTTAGTAGAAATAGGTGTCCATTGTCCATCATATTTTGTGACCAATGCAGAGTCGCTTGGCTTATTCTCTAATTGATAATAAGGAAAATCAAAAAGTCGGGTTATTTCAGTCATATAAATTTAGCAACTATTAGTGTGGGATTTTACGAAAATATAAAATTTAACGATATATCCTAGCAATTCTATGGTACAACAGATAAAACTTTTAGGATTCCTTATTTTTAATCCATAATCTGGCATTGACAAATGCTTCTAGCCAAGGAGAAACTTCATCTTTTCTGTCTTGAGGATAATAGGCCCAATTCCATTGGAAAATGGAACGTTCTATATGTGGCATAGTCACTAAATGTCTTCCTGTTTTATCACTTAACATTGCAGTGTTGAAGTCAGATCCATTAGGATTTGCTGGGTATTCTGCATAACCGTATTTTGCTACAATATTATATTGATCTTCAGCATAAGGTAATTTAAATTTGCCTTCACCATGAGAAATCCAAACTCCTAACGTGCTTCCTTCTAAACTTGAAAGCATAACGGAGTTATTTTTCTGAATGGTTACAGAAGAAAAACCACTTTCGTGTTTATGTGAGTCGTTATGGGTCATTTTTCCGTGCATCTGATGTTCTGGATTCACTAAATCTAGTTCCATCATTAGTTGACAGCCATTACAGATCCCCACAGAAAGCGTATCCTCTCTTTTAAAGAAATCATTAATAACTTTATTCGCTTTCTCATTATATTTTATGGCTCCAGCCCAACCTTTAGCAGAACCTAGAACATCTGAATTACTAAACCCACCAACGGCTCCTAAAAACTGAATATCTTCCAAGGTTTCTCTGCCCGAAATTAAATCGGTCATGTGTACATCTTTAACATCAAAGCCAGCCAAATACATAGCATTGGCCATTTCTCGTTCAGAATTGGAACCTTTTTCTCGTAGAATTGCAGCTTTAGGCCGTGTGTTAGATACTTGCGCGTTAAACTTGCCGACATCATTCAATTTTCCGGAAAAGTGATTTGGAAATTTATAGTTCAACTCTTGATTCTTATAATTATCAAACCGAACTTTTGCTAAGCCATTTGCGGTCTGTTTTTGATCGAGAAGAAATGATGTTTTAAACCACATATCTCTTAATCTCGACACTGTTAAGGTAAATACTTCATTGCCATTAATAATGCCTAATACATCATTTTCCATAACGCGACCCAATTTATGAAAGTCAATTTTTGCTTTAGATAATGTGTCTTCAATTGAATTATCTACAGACTGAAAAACGATGCCTGCGTTTTCAGCAAATAACACTTTAAAAGAATCGGCTTCATTAATTTCCGTAATATTTAATTCAGCTCCGAGATTGTTTGCTGAAAAACACATTTCAAGTAAGGTGGTAATTAATCCACCAGAAGCGACATCATGTCCTGCAACAATTTGATCGTTTTTTATTAAATTTTGAATGGTATTAAATACCGTTTTTACATAAGCAGCACTTTTAATATTTGGTGTTGTACTTCCTATTTTATTATTAATTTGTGCAAAAGAACTTCCACCTAATTCATAAGAATCTTGAGAAAGATTGATATAATAAATAGATCCTTTTCCTTTTTGAAAAACTGGCTCAACGACTTTAGTAATATCATTACAATTTGCCGCAGCAGAAATAATCACCGTACCAGGAGAAATCACATCTCCATCAGGATATTTCTGCTTCATTGATAATGAATCTTTTCCTGTTGGAACGTTAATACCTAAGTCGATTGAGAATTCTGAAATTGCTTTTACAGCCTCATACAAACGTGCATCTTCACCTTCATTTTTACAAGGCCACATCCAATTCGCAGATAACGACACACTTTTTAAACCATCTTTAAGAGGTGCCCAAATTATGTTAGTCAAAGCTTCAGTAATTGAATTTCGACTGCCCGCTACAGGATTAATTAATCCCGAAATAGGAGAGTGGCCAATACTGGTTGCAATACCTTCCTTACCTTTAAAATCGAGAGCCATAACAGCAACATTATTTAAAGGTAATTGTAATGGACCTACGCATTGTTGTTTAGCTACTTTTCCGCCAACACAACGATCGACTTTGTTGGTTAGCCAATCTTTACAGGCCACAGCTTCGAGTTGTAAAAGTTGGTCTAAGTAATCGTAGAATTTATTGGTGTCATAAGAAATATCAGAATATGTTTTATGAACTGTATTGTCTTTCATTATCGTCTTTGGCGAACTACCAAACATATCTTCTAAGGCTAAATCCATTAGCTTTTCTCCAGTTTCTTTAGACTTAAAGGTAAATCGATGCTTACCTGTTACTTCACCGACATCATAAATTGGTGAACGTTCTCTATCTGCAATTTTATGTAAAATCTCTAAATGTTTATCAGCAATGACCAAGCCCATACGTTCTTGGGATTCGTTACCAATTATTTCTTTTGCAGATAAAGTTGGATCTCCCACTGGTAATTTATCTAAATCTATATTGCCACCTGTATCTTCTACTAATTCAGATAAACAATTGAGGTGTCCACCAGCTCCATGATCGTGAATGGAGACAATATGGTTTTTGTCACTCTCAACCATACCGCGAACTGCATTTGCAGCACGCTTCTGCATTTCAGGATTAGAACGTTGCACGGCATTCAACTCGATACCAGAAGCTAAAGCACCTGTATCTGCAGAAGAAACCGCAGCTCCTCCCATACCGATTCTATAATTATCACCACCAAGAATAACAATTTTATCGCCTTCTTGAGGGGTGTCTTTTATGGCTTGATCTGCTTTACCATAACCAATACCACCAGCTTGCATAATGACTTTGTCGTACCCAATTTTACCATTTTGGTCTTGGTGCTCAAAGGTTAAAACTGAACCACAAATTAGAGGTTGACCAAATTTGTTTCCAAAATCAGAAGCTCCATTACTGGCTTTAATTAAAATATCCATTGGTGTTTGGTATAACCATTGACGCTCTGGAAATGCGTTTTCCCACGGACGCTCGTCGTTTAATCTTGAATAAGAGGTCATATAAACTGCAGTTCCTGCGAGAGGTAATGAGCCTTTTCCACCAGCTAAGCGATCTCTAATTTCTCCCCCAGAACCTGTGGCAGCTCCATTAAATGGCTCAACGGTTGTAGGGAAGTTATGGGTTTCAGCTTTTAATGAAATTACAGATTCGTAATTTTGAGTCGTATAATAATCTGGAACATCGGCACGTTTAGGGGCAAATTGTTCTACAACAGGTCCTTTTATAAATGCGACGTTATCTTTGTAGGCGGAAACAATATCGTTAGGATTTTGCTTTGAAGTTTCTTTAATAAGTTTGAAAAGCGACGTTTCTTTTGCCTCGCCATCTATTACAAAAGTGCCATTGAAAATCTTATGACGGCAGTGTTCTGAATTTACTTGAGAAAACCCGAAAACTTCAGAATCCGTTAACGGGCGACCTATTTTTTTAGACACGCTTTCTAAATATTCAACTTCTTCTTCACTAAGTGATAACCCTTCCTGTTGATTATATGCAGCGATATCTTCAATATTTAATACGGCATCAGGTTGAATATCTATGTTGAAAATCTCTTGATTCAAACTTTGATATTTTTCAGAGATCATTGGATCGAAATCCTCATAATCTTTGGTAATGCTCTTAAACTCTTCAATTCTAATAATATTAGAGATGCCCATATTTTGAGCAATTTCGACAGCATTTGTACTCCATGGGGTGATCATCGCTGCTCTTGGGCCAATAAAAAAAGCATCAATTGATGCTTGCTCTATTATAGGTTGGTCGCCAAATAACCATGTCAATTTAGAAATGGTTTCTGTTGATAATTCTTTTGTGGCTTGAACAGCAAATACGTTACTGTTTTGGTTTCCGAAGAAATGAATCATTTAGGTGTCTTATTTAAGATGAAAAATAAAACACAAAGTTAATTCAAATTATGTTATTCTCTATATAAATTGAATTTCTAATTAAGAAGTATTAAACAAGTTTTAAACAAAAAAAAAGTAGCTGCCCTTTGCATACGCTCAGTGGTCAGCTACTTTATATTGCATTAAATTATTGTATTTATTGTTTTACAAGTTTCTTTGTAATGGTTGAATTGTTCTGAGAAATCTTAACAATGTAAATCCCCGTTTTTAGAGTTTGCAGGTTTATGTTGCTGGTCTTATTTATAATGTTTTTGTAAACTCGTTTTCCAAGAATATCAAAAATTTCAATATTAGTATTTACATTAGATTTTAAATCTATTGTTAAATTGCTTTCTACAGGGTTAGGATGAAGTTTTATTGTATCCAAGTTAAATTCTTCTAGACTTAAAGGAGAGTAACATGTGTAAGATAGATCATCGATTGCTACACGACCGCCATCTTCTCCAGAAATAACAACAGTTATATTTCCTTCAATATTAATGTTAGAAATAGTTGTAGTAATAGGATCTGTACCAAAAGGAATTCCTGCTATTAAATCACCATTCACATATAAATCTAAATCTCCGGTACTACCACTGTATTTTCTTTGCGTTGTAAGCGTTAAGCTACCAATACCACCACTAACAGTTGGTAATGTTAAAGAGCCACCGTTATTACCTCTTACATCGATAGTGATCGCTGCGTCAGAAATCGTTTGATCTGTTCTAGCTTTTGTGGCACTCCATGAACCACCGTCATCGCCTGTCCAGCTTACATCTTGATAAGAACCAATTGAGGTGTCTAAATTTTCAAAAGTTTCTGCTAAACAATCACTGCCTTCACCAATAGTGCCGTTATCTGTTGTTAATTCACAAGCTTCATTACTAAAACCAGAAGTGTTACCTGAGGCATCTTTCGCCTTTATAGTAAAACAATAGTTGGTATTTGCTGATAGGCCAGATGCCGTAGTTGATGTATTGTTTGAACTAAAAGCGTAATTATTATCAATATAAATATCGTAGGTTGACACTCCTATATTATCTGTAGAGGCTGTCCAATTTAAGTCAATTGAGTTATCGGTTGAATTAGATGCTACTAAATCTGTAGGATTCGTTGGGGCTTCAGTATCTACTGGTGTATCTCCCCATGTATTCTGAGAGGCCGTTCCTCCCCAAATTAAAGTTGCTAGGTATGGGTTGTCGATAAACGGGTTTCGGTTACCTTGAGCATTAAAATTAGATGCATTACCTAAATAGTTATTTCTAACAGTTTCGTAAGGAGAAACAGGATCTTCTGCGTTCCAATCTAAGAATAGTTGAATCATATTAGAATCTATATTGTTTATAGATCCATTACCAACATTAACAGGAAGACATCGATTACCATATCGTAAATACATATACATCATCATTCGTGCTACATCACCTTTCCATTCATCACCAGGATACCATCCTCCATTTGAATCTCCAGAAATTCCTGATCCAGAACTAAATCTCTTACTTCCTCTACTACCATTTCTCTGCACGTCACTTGCTCTTAAATGGTGTACATCCGATCCAGGTCCTGATGTTCCTAAATTAGGATTTCCGAGAGATTTAGGGTAGGTGTGTTCTCTGTTCCATTCACAAGTGGCTCCACCGCCAAAATCATCTTTGTCTCTAGTTCTATGATCGTTGTCGTTAGAGCTATTGGTTGTACAAGTATCGTTGCTAAATCCGTATATAAGAAGCACATGGCTGCTAGAAGAAGGCATCAAATCTATTATTTTTAAGACTTCTCTCGCTTCTCCGTAAGAAAGGAAATTGGTATGTTTACTAATTGTTTTAGTGGCCAGGTCATCAAATAAATCCATACCTGTATTGTTAAAATTAACTCCACTGTAATAACTTTGAAGTTCCGCAGGTGGCATTAACTGAGCAAAGCTGGAAATAGTAAATAAAAATAAAAATGAAAATGAAAGGTAAATGTGTTTCATACTTAAAAAGGTAAATTAGGTTAGGGTTATTTTTTTTCTAAAAGNGCCATATAAAATCCGTCAAAGCCAGATTTATACGCCAGTACTTTTTTATCTTTTACAAAGGTAAAATCTTTTCCGGCTTCAGATGTTAAAAATTTATCAACTTGTTTCTGATTTTCGGACGGTAAAACAGAACAAGTAGCATAGACCATTTTTCCTCCAGGTTTTACCATTTTTGAATATTGTTCTAAGACCTCTAGCTGCGTCTTTTTTATGCTGTCGATGAATTCTGGTTGTAATTTCCATTTAGCATCTGGGTTTCTTCTTAAAACTCCTAAACCAGAACATGGTGCATCAATCAATAAGCGATCAGCTTTACCGTGCAACTTTTTAATTGGTTTAGTAGAGTCGATGACTTTTAGTTCAATATTATGAACCCCGTTTCTTCGTGCTCTGATTTTGAGTTTTTTTAATTTACTTTCGTAAATATCCATGGAAATGATTTGACCTTTATTTTCCATCAACGAGGCTAAATGCAAGGTTTTTCCTCCAGCGCCTGCGCAAACATCGACAACTTTCATACCTGGTTGTACATCTAAAAATTCAGCTACTAATTGAGAAGAAGCGTCTTGCACTTCAAACCAACCCTCTTTAAATGCTTCGGTTTTAAAAACGTTGGCACGTTCAGTTAATTTTAAAGCAGCAGGGTGATTGGGTAAAAATTCAGTTTCAATATCTTCTGACTCTAACTTGTGCTGTAAATCTTTTTTAGTAGTTTTTAAAGTATTTACTCGAAGGATAACATCAGCTTGCTCATTTTGCATAGCAATTTCCTTGCTCCATACGTCTTCGCCTAATTCAGCCACACCTAAATCATCCATCCAATCTGGTATGGACTCTTTAAATTTTCTAATTTTAGATAGCTCATCAAAACGGCCTTTTATTTTTCGTGTTGGTGTATCCGTAAAATATTTCCAATCTGGTAATTTAATACCCTTTAGAGTTGCCCAAACGGCAAACATTCTCCAGAGATCATCACGATGATAAGGTGCTTTTACATTTGCAATTTCTGCATAAAGCCGTTGGTAACGTACCATAGTATATACCGTTTCAGCAACAAAACCTCTATCTCTACTTCCCCAGCGTTTATCGCGTTTAAGTAATTGTTGAATGACTTTATCTGCGTATTCTCCTTCGTTAAAAATAAGGTGCAATCCGTCAATCACGGCAAAGCACAGGTTTCTGTGTAGTCTCATTTTTTATAGTATTCAGTGTTCAATAAAAAAGTATTCGTCTCAGTTTATAGGAAAATATGATAAAACACAAATGTTTTAGTTTCCTAACTTCCAATTTCTGGCTTCCTACTTCTTTCTTTAATCAGTCTTCAGTTGCAGTATATTATTTCTGCAAAAAAATAACGTGCAAAGGTAAGCATTTGTTTATTTGTTAGGTTGAATAACTATTATTTTGTTGTGCTTTCTTATTTTTAAGAAAATTTAACGGGATGAAATGGTTTATAATTTGTTTTTTATTACTTGGATTAAGTTCATGTAAGTCTAATGAATCTAAAAGTTTTAGAGAATTTACTACGGTTGACATACATCATTTGATGCAGGACTCACTCTTAAATATTAGGGCGATAGATTTACTAAAAAAGAACAGAGGTTGTTTGTTTTTGAGTGCAGATGGTCGTGGTGGGTTAGTTATAGAAGAATCTAGACAAAATAATAAACCAGATACGACTATTATGTATGATTATTTTGAACAAAAGGATTCAAATATTGTATTGAATTATCGTGCGGTTGCGACTACCACTAAAGGCGAATTTGGACTAACCATTGGAAGTCCAGCCTATTTACTAAAGGCTGGTCATGAGCGTCTTGATACGGTGTATAAAGAAACGCATAAAAGCGCTTTTTACGACTCCATGGATTTTTGGAACGACCAAGAAGGCATCGCCATAGGTGACCCAACGGATGATTGCATGAGTGTAATAATCACGAGAGATGGAGGAGATACTTGGGATAAACTATCTTGTAAAGATTTACCAAAATCTAAAGAGGGTGAAGCAGCTTTTGCAGCAAGTGATACTAATATTTCAATTGTTGGTGATCATACATGGATTGCCACTGGCGGAAAAGCAAGTCGTATAATGTACTCACCAAATAAAGGCAAAACATGGGAAATTTACAATACACCAATCATACAAGGCGTTGAAACGACTGGTATATATTCTATAGATTTCTACGATAAAAATAATGGGTTTGCCATTGGTGGTGATTATACCAAGCCTAACGATACGTTGAATAATAAAATAAGAACGAGGGATGGGGGAAAGACGTGGCAAGTGGTTGCCAACGGAAAAGGACCAAGTTATAGAAGTTGCGTACAATACATACCTAATAGAAAAGGAAAGGAATTAGTTGCTGTTGGATTTAAAGGTATTGATTACAGTAAAGATGGAGGTGATACTTGGATACACTTAAGCGATGTTGGGTTTTATACCATACGATTTTTAAATGATTCTGTAGCGTATGCAGCAGGTAAGGGTAGACTAAGTAAATTGACTTTTAAGTAAAAAATGCTATGCATAAGCAGAACACTTTATTATAATGTTGAATACCGAATTTACGGAGTTATCACTAGTTCTTTAGATTCAATGGCTTTAGAATAATTAGCTTTTACGATACTTACATATCCAAAAAAATTGGTACCATCTTTGTTTTTTAATTTTACATGGACGTCACCATTGTCTTTTGTTAAAACTTCATTGATTACAACCTCATTTTCATATACATCTTTATAGCTATTAACCGTACCTCGTTTGATTAGAATATTAGGTTTAGGAAATTTAATATATTGGTATGCTTGCGCAGTTGGTGATTTTATAACAAGTTCATCACCAATTCTAGGCTCACTTTGTGCACTAATGACAAAACAAAATCCGAAATATAACAATGTAAATAATAGTTTTATATTTATAATATGGTAAGAATATTGAGATTCAAGTGAGTAGACAAGCACTTTATAAAAAGCATAAGTTTTGAAATATGATGCTATTTATAGGAATTAAATTTTATTATTTTAGTTTTTTATTAATCATATTTAACAATTACTGAAAAATGAAATTATTAGGAATAGGATCGAGAATTAATCATATAGAATATGGTATCGGAGTCGTTACAAATGTAACCTCAAAACATTATTGGGTTACGTTTATTGAGAATGGATTAGAAACTATAGATTTAGATTCGGAATTCGAAACCATTGAAGCTATAGAAGATGATGTCGATACGGTTAGTTTTTATGAGGTTGAACGCAGTTTAAAGTCTCTACTGAGGAAATGGTCTGATGTGTCTGAAGTCATCACTATAGCTGATAAATGGAAAGGAGGAAAGCTTATTTTGCAACCGGCAGATGCTAATTTAAAATCTAGTGAATTACCAATAGATAAATTCTTTCATAAAATTACCATGGTTCGCGATCGCTTACGTGTTATGGAACAAAAGATAAATTCTAGTAATTTAGAAGAACAAGAAAAGATAGATTTACAACAATATATAACAAGAAGTTATGGTAGTTTAACAAGTTTTAATGTATTGTTTAAGCTAAAATCTCAGCAGTTTGTAGGCCAACGGTCTAAGTAGGTTAGAATCGTTAACGCATTTATGAATCATATATTTATTTGTTAATCAAATAGTCATTGCTAATGAGGATTAGGATCTCACAAGTTCTGAGTATGCCAGTTTTTTAAAAACATCAGAGTTTTAAACCTTTGATGTTTTCATTTTCTAAACCAAACACTAGAAATTTATGAAACGTAGGCAATTGCGCTCCACTTTCTGTTGTTGTCCAATTTTGCCAAGTGGCTTTTAATCCCTTAATCGGGAGGATATCTACCCACATTTGAAAGCTCTCAGGTTTTCCTGTGTCATCGAAATGCCATAAATATGAATCTCCAGGTGTAGAGCCTCCGGCGGTATAAGTTACTAAAAGAGCTGCTTCGTGATTTTCGGTGTTTGTTATTAACCGACGTTCAACACCATCATCAAAGACTTTATAAGGAGCCACCAACCAAAACGAATCGTTATTGAAATAATCTACTGCTTTTTGTATGTAATCATTTTTTTCTATTCCACTATATTCTTGTTCCACAACAAATACTTTGGAATTATCACGATTTTCTAAATCTAAAATAACTGTAAAATTACTCCAAGATACTTCACAAATATTATCTGCTTTATACCATTTATAATGGTGTCTGTCTTTAAACGTCCATTCTAAATAATCGGTATTTAGATAAGCATCTTCATCCAGGGCTCCAAGCATTTTAGTGGCTAATAAATCGGCTTTATCACCTTGTGGTCCTGTTGGTAAATCTTCGTTGTATTTTAAATACATAAAACCGAATAGCAAAAGCGTCGGTAACGTGAAGAATATTATAATTCCTCCAATAATTTTTAGTATTTTTTTTAATCTTTTTTTCGATTTCAAGAAGTTATGCTTTTTTATGTTCAAATTTTATTCAAAAACTGTTTTTCAATTTCTTTACGTTTTATTTTACTAAAGCTTAATAAGTCTTCAAAAAATAGCGTAAAATCGTTTTCAAAAGCTTCATAATGTGCTTTCAACTCTTTAGTGGCTTCATTCATTTTAGAGCGACCTTTTGTTCTATGGTTCATGCCGTTTAAAACGGTTTGAATACCTTCTATCGTAGCATAACTGAGTAGCCAATTTCCTTCAATCATCATAGGAACTAAAGTTTTAAAACGTGGTGGAAGAATTGGTATATGTTTGGATAAACTCTTATAAAAATCCGCGATATATATATTTAATGGGATATGGGAATAAGTCGTCCAATTTTTTGCTAAGAAATGATCGAAAAAAATATCAACTATAACTCCACTGTAATGACTGTAGTTTTTATGCAGTCTTTTGGTGCATTGTCTAAAAAGTGGATGAGCATCAGTAAATGTATCAATATTTCTATGAAGCAGTATACCCATTTGAATTTCTAAGGGGTACAATTTGTATTTATTTCCTCGAACTCCATCTCCAACAAAGTTGCCAATAGTGATCAGTTCGTTGTCTCCTGAGAGGTAAATATGGGCGAGAAAATTCATGTGTCGAATTTACAAATTCATAATAACATAATAGTGAAAAACAGTATATCTATTTATATTTGCTGAAAATCAAAAATTTATGACCTTAATAAAATCAATTTCAGGAATTCGAGGCACCATTGGTGGAACTGTAGATGAAAATTTAACACCGATAGATGCCGTTAAATTTGCAGCAGCTTATGGTACCTGGCTAAAATCTCAACGCCAAAAAGAATCTTATAGAGTTGTTGTTGGTCGTGATGCGCGAATTTCTGGTGAGATGATTCAGAATTTAGTGATGAATACTTTAGTCGGATTAGGAATTCATGTTATTGATTTAGGATTGTCAACCACACCAACCGTTGAAATTGCTGTGCCACTAGAACATGCAGATGGTGGTATTATTTTAACTGCGAGTCATAATCCAAAACAATGGAATGCTTTAAAGCTTCTAAATGCTAAAGGAGAATTTTTAAATGGTGAAGAAGGCCAGAAAATTTTGAAGATTGCCGAATCTAATGACATGAATTTTGCCGAAGTTGATGACTTAGGAAAAATAACGATTAATGATGCTTATATTGATATACATATCGATGAAGTTTTAGATTTAGAATTAGTTAATAAAAAAGCTATAGAAAATGCTAATTTTAAGGTAGTTGTGGATGGTGTAAATTCTACTGGAGGGATTGCCATACCATTATTATTAGAACGTTTGGGTGTAGAAGCTGTAAAATTATACTGTGAACCAACGGGTCATTTTCCCCATAATCCAGAACCTTTGAAAGAACACCTAAGCGATTTAGCAAAAGCCGTTGTGAAAGAACATGCGGATTTCGGAATTGTTGTAGATCCCGATGTCGATCGTTTAGCATTTATGGACGAAAAAGGTGAAATGTTCGGTGAAGAATATACGTTGGTGGCATGTGCCGATTACGTATTAAGCAAAACCCCTGGAAATACGGTAAGTAATATGAGTTCTACTCGGGCCTTGCGCGATGTTACTGAAAAACATGGAGGAACTTATGAGGCAAGTGCCGTCGGTGAAGTAAACGTTGTTGATTTAATGAAGAAAAATAACGTGGTTATTGGAGGAGAAGGTAATGGAGGTATAATTTATCCGAAATCGCATTATGGTCGAGATGCTTTAGTTGGAGTCGCTTTATTTTTAAGTTTATTAGCTGAAAAGAAAATGACCGTGAGTGAATTAAGAGCAACTTACCCTAACTATTTTATGAGTAAAAAGAAAATTCAATTGACCCCAGGATTGGATGTTGATGGAATTTTAAAAACAATGGAAGCCAACTACAGTAATGAAAAACTAACGACAATAGATGGTTTAAAAATTGATTTTGCTGAAAGTTGGGTACATTTAAGAAAAAGTAATACAGAACCCATTATTAGAATTTATACGGAAGCTCCATCGCAAGAAACGGCAGATACTTTAGCGGACCGTTTTATAGGGGAAATAAGTACTATTGCTAATATTTAGTACCTTTGATTGAAATTTGAAACTCATAATTCTTATTGATAAATTGAGTTATATTAATTGCCATTTATCCCGTTTATAATAGCGGAACTTAACCTTAAAACATGGATATGACGTTAATTTCTGAAACTTTAAAAACTGAAACTTCTGATTTAGAAAAATATTTCAGCAAATTCAGGCCCCATATCATAGGTCAAGAACAAACTTTTGTATCCCCATACGGAAAGCAAAAAATTATTTATACAGATTGGACAGCTTCTGGTCGATTATACAGACCAATAGAAGAAAAACTGATAAATGATTTCGGACCTTTTGTAGCCAATACACATACTGAAACTACTGTTTCTGGTACAGCAATGACCAAAGCATACCACAAAGCAAGGCACATTATTAAAGATCATGTCAATGCCAATGATGATGATATTCTTATTGTTTCGGGTAATGGTATGACAGGCGTTGTTAATAAATTTCAGCGTATTTTGGGTTTAAAGGTTCCTGAGAATTTAAAAGACTTTACGATGATTCCAGATGAAATGCGACCAGTCGTATTTATCTCACACATGGAGCATCATTCTAACCAAACAACTTGGTTAGAGACTATGGCAAAAGTTGAGGTGGTGCCGCCAAATGATGACGGTCTATTCTGTTTGGAGAATTTAGAAAAATTACTAATTCAATATAAAGATTGTACCATTAAAATAGCTTCTATTGTAGGAGGCTCTAATGTAACAGGTATTCAGATTCCACATCATAAGGTTGCAAAATTAATGCATCAACACGGTGGGGTTTGTTTTGTAGATTTTGCATGTTCTGCGCCATATGTAGATATTGATATGCATCCCAATGATAAAGCAGCTCAACTAGATGCGATATTCTTTTCACCTCATAAATTTTTAGGAGGTCCAGGAACTTCGGGTGTTTTGGTTTTCAATAAAAAGTTATATAAAAATATGGTACCAGATTGCCCAGGTGGAGGTACCGTAAGTTGGACGAATCCTTGGGGAGAACACAAGTATATCGATAATATTGAGGATCGTGAAGATGGTGGTACACCAGGTTTCCTTCAAACTATAAAAACAGCGCTTTCTATTCGTTTAAAAGAACAAATGGGAGTAACTAATATGTTGAAGCGTGAACATGAGCTCGTAAATATTATTTTCGAAAAGCTTGCTAACGTACCTAATATAAATATTCTAGCCGGTCAGCATACAGATAGATTAGGAGTGATTTCGTTTTATATAGATGATTTGCATTTTAATTTAGCTGTAAAATTGTTGAATGATAAATTCGGAATTCAAACACGTGGAGGTTGTAGTTGTGCAGGAACCTACGGTCATTTTTTATTGCATGTAGACCAACAAATGTCTCATCAATTAACCAATGAAATATCTATTGGAGATTTAATACGTAAGCCCGGTTGGATACGTATGTCTGTTCACCCAACGACGACTAATGCTGAAATAAAATTTGTTTGTAATAGTGTAATTGAACTAGCTAAACAACATGACGAATGGTCTAAAGATTATGAATATTCTAAGTGCAATAATGAATTTGTACATAAAACGCTGCTAGATCAACCATGTACTGCGGTGGATGTAGATTTATGGTTTGAAATGTAATTTAGTAAAGTTTGATAACAGACTAAATTTTAATAAATCTTAACGTAACGATTAATAAATCTTAACGTAACGATTAAAGAAACTTAGCAGGAACCTTATTTCTATGCTTCCAGCGTCTATGCGTCCATAAATAAAACTGAGGGGCTTTAATAATTTGTTCTTCAAGAAGTTTGAAAAATATATCAGTGATTTCGAAATCTTTATATTCCTTTGGATGTTCAGAAATGGTCTTAAAAGTGGTTTCATAATATCCACGTTTTATGCGTTTTACACTAAAAAATACAACCGCCATATCTAATCTTTTAGCCAACATTTCGGCTCCCGTGTACATAGGGACTTTAATGCCCATAAATTCGTTCCAATGAAATGCTTTGCTTGCCTTGGGAGTTTGGTCTGAAACAAAACCATTAATGGTTAATTCACCGTTCTTCTTACTTTTAAGAAGCACCTGAAATGTTTCTTTTGTGGTTATTAGGTGCGAATTATATTTGGCTCTAATACGTTTTATTAATTTATCAAAATGCTTATTTGCCAAACGTTTGTAAACAGCAAATCCTTTGTGCTTTACATATTTTTGTAAAATAAAAATCCATTCCCAACTGCCGTAATGGCCACACATCAATATTACACTTCTATTCTTATCTTCTAAATCATTTAATACTTCTACATTGGTAAACTTAAAGCGTTTTTTCATTTGCGCTTCGGTAATCGTTAAAGATTTAATAGCTTCAAACATCATGTCGCAAAAATGATGATAGAATTTATTTGTAATGGTTGAAATTTCTTGTTCTGATTTATTAGGAAAAACTAATCTTAAATTTTCTTTTACAACGGTTTTCCTGTAACCAAAAATGCGGTAAACAAAAAAACAAACGAAATCAGAAAGCCCATACAGTAACCGAAAAGGTAATATTGAAATGAGCCAAAGAATAGGGTAAATTAAAATATAAACAATGAGTTGCATTAGGGTACGATTGCATTTAATGAACGCGCTACGTTATCAATTTGTTAGAAAATTAAAAAGTTGAATGATATGCGTTATTTTAAATCTACGGCTCTAACGTTTCAGGGCTATACAAATAAAATATGATTTTAATGCAATACAAAATATTTAATTTTAAAACTTAAAAATAATAAACGAGTTCAAGTGCAAATATATATATTTGAATTAGAAGAAATAGTTTTTATGGGTAATTTGGGAATAAGTATTGTGACTATTATAATTATTGCGGCTAATGCTATCATATCCTTTAAAGGATTTGGAGATCGTGCGTTTTTTGAGAAGTTCAAATTCAATGTAGGAAGCATAAAACGTGGTGAACAGATACGGATGATAAGTTCAGGGTTTCTTCACGCAGATATGGCGCATTTTATTTTTAACATGTTTACCCTGTATATCTTTGCAAATGTGGTTGTTTTGCAATTGGGAGCATTCAATTTTGTAATAATCTATTTCGCCAGTTTAATATTTGGTAATCTATTATCGCTTTATTTTCATAAAGATGAATATTGGTATAGTGCGATTGGAGCTAGTGGGGCAGTGACAGGAATTTTGTATTCAGCTATATTATTGAGACCCGAAATGGATTTGTATATGTTTTTTGTTCCTGTGCCGATTCCCGGATATGTATTTGGTATTGGTTATTTATTATATTCCATTTATGGAATGAAAAAAAGAATTGGTAACATTGGTCACGATGCCCATTTTGGTGGTGCGATAGGAGGTTATATTGTAACACTACTATTAATGCCGAGTTTGTTTAAAACAGATTTGGGCCATATCGGTTTGTTAGCCATCCCAATAATTATCTTATTTGTGCTGCATAAAACAGGAAAGCTAAACTAGCAGAATTTTCAACTTACTTTTGCAATAATTCAGCTACTTTAAGTCTTAAGGCGTTACCTCTTAAATTTTTTGCGGCAATTCTACCTTCCTTATCCAATATATACGTTGCAGGAATTGACTGTATATTATAAAGTTTAGCTACTGGGTCATTAAAATATTTTAAATATGATAACTGCGTCCATGTGAGCTTATCTTTTTCAACGGCATCGAGCCATGCTTTTTTAGGGTCTTTTTGTCCCCGAGTACCATCGAGAGAAATGCCTATTATTTCTAAACCGTCTTTATGGAATTCATTATAAACCTTAACTACATTCGGGTTTTCTCTTCGGCAAGGTCCACACCAAGCTGCCCAAAAATCGATGATAGTGACTTTTCCTTTTAGATCCTCAAGTGCAATCATTTGGTCATCGGCATTAGGTGCTTTAAAATTGGGAGCCACCATACCAATTTTGAGATTGCTAGTTTTCATATGGATGTTATAAAGATTGTCTAAGGTTAATTTAGTTGCAGAGCCGGCCTTAGTGGATTTTACAGAAGCCGCTAGGTTATTGTAAGCATTCCTAAATTTTTCGATATCCAATTTTGGTTTTTTAATAGCTTCCTGAATAAGATATAAGCTAAAGAAATCCTCATTATTTTCATTTATATAATCAATTATGTATTGTGATTTTTCATTTTCAATGGCTTCTAATTGTTTTGATAGCGCATCTTGTTTTACCATATCCCTTTTTGATCTCGCTTTTCTCAGTTCCAGATTTATAGGTTGCAACTTTTTTTCAAAAGCATTAATCTCTGTTAGATATACCTCATACTGATTATGGGATTTAGAACCTGTGATTTTAGATTTGACTATGTTAGTTTTATTGATATCAATAGAGATTTCGCTGTTTTCTATCAGTATTGGTAATTTGCCCGGTATACTATTTATAGTAATATTATACAAGGTTGGTGCGCTTACTTTACCTTCAAAAGTAAATTGATTGTTTACAACCATTTTAGTTTCAACGGTTTTGTCTCTTCCTCTATCGTCAGTAATATTCAGATGAACTCTTACACCATTATAGACGTCATTGGCTGTACCTTTTATTATAAAATCGGTTCGTTTTGGTTCTTCCTTGCAACCAAAAAATAAAAGACTAATAACTGTGTACAGGATGATTTTTTTCATAATTCCGACTAACTAAGGGTTCTAAATTTTAGGTAATACAAATATAAAAACATTGCTTTAAAACCAAATATTATATTGAATCTCTTAAAGTTGAACTTACATATTTAAAGTTTCTCATAATTTACAATACTTTTGCAACAAAGAATGTGAATATGCATAACGATACTATTGTAGCTTTAGCCACACCATCGGGAAGTGGAGCGATTGCGGTTATACGCTTATCTGGTAACGAAGCAATAACTATTGCTTCAACTTGTTTTAAGTCGGTTTCAAATAAGAATTTATTAAAACAGAAAACTCATACCATTCACTTAGGTCATATTGTTGAAAACGAACGAACTATTGATGAAGTATTGGTGTCTATTTTTAAAGATCCGAATTCTTATACTGGCGAAAATGTTGTGGAAATATCTTGCCATGGCTCGTCTTATATTCAACAAGAAATTATTCAACTCTTTTTAAGACAGGGTTGCCGAATGGCTACAGCAGGAGAATTTACGTTGCGAGCTTTTTTAAATGGTAAGCTAGATTTAAGTCAGGCGGAAGCCGTAGCGGATTTAATTTCTAGTGATAACGAAGCCTCTCATCAAATAGCCATGCAGCAAATGCGTGGCGGATTTTCTTCTGAGATTGCCAAATTACGTGAAGAACTTTTAAATTTTGCGTCTTTAATTGAGCTAGAACTGGACTTTGCTGAAGAAGATGTGGAATTTGCAGACCGGACTCAATTTAAACAACTCATTGAGCGTATTACATTTGTTTTAAAACGATTAATAGATTCCTTCTCTGTGGGTAATGTGATTAAAAATGGGATTCCAGTGGCCATAGTAGGCGAGCCAAATGTTGGGAAATCGACATTGCTAAATGCCTTATTAAATGAAGACCGAGCTATAGTTTCTGAAATTGCAGGAACAACTAGAGATACTATTGAAGATGAAATTTCCATAGGAGGCATTGGTTTTCGGTTTATTGATACTGCAGGTATCCGAGACACTAAGGATGTTGTGGAAAGTATAGGCATAAAAAAAACATTCGAAAAGATTGAGCAGGCGCAAGTGGTTATGTATATAAGCCCCCTAACCCCCAAAGGGGGAATTGCCGAGGAAACTATAATCGAGATTGAAAAAATTAAGAATAAATTTCCGCAAAAACAGCTTTTGGTCATTCTAAATAAAATTGACCAGATAACAGCTACTGAACTCGCAGATTTAATTACCAATTTAAAACCACATGTCCCAAACCTCATTCCTATTTCTGCAAAGACTGGTTTTGGGGTAGAAGCGTTAACCAATAAATTGCTCGATTTAATAAACACAGGGGCGCTAAGAAATAACGAAACCATCGTCACAAATTCACGTCATTATGACGCCTTATTAAAGGCTTTTGAAGAAATTCAAAAGGTTCAATTTGGTTTAGAAACTGGTTTGTCTGGAGATTTATTGGCAATTGATATTCGTCAGGCTTTGTACCACTTTGGCGAAATTACAGGTGAGATTACTAATGATGATTTGTTGGGTAATATATTCGCTAACTTTTGTATCGGGAAGTAACTTACTTTCTTTTATTTGTTAATCCCTTGTTATTGTTGACTTTATAAGTTTTTATCTTCTTTTATTTGTTGTTTATTTGCTCTTTTTTGATTAAATTTGTTGTATATCTGTTGCCTTAAATTCGGTTTTGTTGCCCATTTCTGTTGGCGAAGATATTGGCGAAATGATGCACCATAACGCACCACGTTGCACCATAACGCTACATAAAGCACCATTTATGAGCAGTAATTTATACATCCCAAAAATTTGTAAACATTGCGGAAATGCGTTTACAGCACGTACAACAGTAACTAAATACTGTGGCGATACTTGCGCTAAAAAAGCCTATAAGGCCAGAAAACGCAAAGACAAAATCCAAGCTACTCTTGATGCGGATATGAAGCAAAAAAATGAAGTGGTTGAGGTTCACAATCCCAATGCTGTAAACAATAAGGATTTTTTAAGCGTTACAGAAGCCTCACAACTTATTGGTGTTAGTAGATGGACCATTCAAAGAATGATTCAACAAGGACGTTTAAAAGCTGTCCCTTTTGGCAGAAAACGTATTGTAGCCAGATGGCAAATAGAAAACCTTTTTAATTAGCATCCTATGAAAGTAACATTGAGACAACGCAAGAAGAACGACAAAATAAGTTTGTATTTAGATTACTATCATAAGGGTAAACGCAAAACAGAATATTTACGTTTATATCTTACGGTTAACCCTAAAACCAAAACCGAAAGAGAAGTCAACAAGAAAACCAAGCAATTGGCGGAAACTATTTGTGCACAGCGACAAATCGAAATTCAAAATGGTATCTATGGCTTTCAAGATATTGAAAAGTTGAAAGGCAGTTTTATTACTTACATTACAGCTTTAGCAGAAAAGAAAAATACAAGCTCTGGCAATTATGGGAATTGGAATAGTATGCTAAAACATTTAAAAACCTTTTGTCCAACTGATGTTAGTTTTCAAGATATAGACAAATCGTTTGTTGAGCGTTTCAAAGAGTATTTAGATAAAGATGCAATAGGTAGAGCAGGTAAAAAACTGTCTCAAAATTCTAAATATTCATATTATGGTAAATTTTCGGCAGCACTTAAACAAGCTGTTAAAGATGGTATTTTAAAAGTAAATCCTGCTAATGGTGTAGAGTATTTTAAACAAGGCGAACCTCAACGAGAATTTTTAACACTTGATGAATTACAAAAAGCAGTAAATACAAAATGCGAATTACCTATTCTAAAAAATGCCTTTATTTTTTCAGCTTTAACCGGATTGCGCTGGTCTGATATTGAAAAACTGATTTGGTCAGAAATCCAACATTCTAAAGAAATGGGATTTTACATTCGTTTCAGACAAAAGAAAACTAAAGGCGTTGAAACCTTGCCTATTTCAGACCAAGCAAGAGAATTGTTAGGCGATGAAGGTAAACCCGAAGAAAAAGTATTTCAAGGTTTACATTATAGTGCCTGGTCTAACTTAAAACTACAACAATGGATAATGAAAGCAGGTATTACAAAGAATATCACGTTCCATTGTGCGCGCCATACTTACGCTACTTTACAGCTTACTTTAGGAACAGACATATATACTGTATCAAAATTATTAGGTCATAAAGAGTTAAGAACAACACAGATTTATGCCAAAGTAATTGACGATAAAAAGAAAGAAGCTGCTAACCGTATTCAACTGGATTTATAATGAAAGCAAGTATATTTTCGAGTTTGGTTTCTATAACCAATGGCTTACACAGAGATAATAAACAGGAAAAGGATTTTAAATACTTGTTGTCTGATTTTAAAATGAATCCAAAAGCTAATAAAGCAGTTTTTAAAGTAAACTTTAAAAAGCCTTTAAATGCTAAAAAAGAATACTACCAAAAGCTAATATATAATGAAAC
This sequence comes from Winogradskyella bathintestinalis, assembly GCF_030407435.1. GTDB lineage: Bacteria > Bacteroidota > Bacteroidia > Flavobacteriales > Flavobacteriaceae > Winogradskyella > Winogradskyella bathintestinalis. The sequence goes on along the minus strand of NZ_JASDDK010000002.1, from coordinate 204,109 downwards.
AGAAAAGACATTAGTATCATTTGAAAAAGAATTTCCTAAAAATGCTACAATTCCAGAAAATAAATACAGCTTTACTATTCTGCTTAATAAATTTGACAAGTACTTAAATGACATTGCAAGTTTTATAGATAAAAGAGGAATAACAGCAGATTTAAGTAATGATGATAATTATATCATAAACTACTTAAAAGTTTCTGTAATACGATTATATGCTGAACTGCAAGAACAATATGGACAATTTTCAGAAAACGCAAACTTCACAATTTTAGAAATAGCTGAAAAGTATTTTAATGACACCACGTTTGATGTTAATCAGATAGAAAAAACGAACAATAAAAAAACAGTTACTAAAAAAGCACCGAAAGTTACAGCGAAACCAAAAACCTCATTTGGTTATAAAAACAAAGACACCTCAACCTTATTAACTGTACTAAAGCTACTAAATTTAAAAATAGATGTATTAGATAACCGAACAACAGTTGAACAGTTACACAAGCTATTAATAGCAAAAGATTTTAAAGATACAGAATCGCAAATCTATCTTCAATGCGAAACAACACAGTTTAGTTACTTGGTAACAAAGCTAAAACCATTTTTCAAAGGTTTTAATCCTACAGCAATTGAGCGTTCTGGAAAATTTATAACCAAAACAAATACACCACTTAAAGCAAATAATCTTCATAAAAACAAAGTGCACAATCCAAAAGAAAAGGAAGAAATAGATAAAATCATCCAACAACTGCAATAAAAAACAGTAAGAATAGTAAGAAACCTTACTGTTGTCTTACCCTTGTTTTACACTCTTACTAAAATCGGCGAGCCAAATTTAAACCTTTGTCCTGTTCTTGAAATACAAGAATGACATTTGGCCAGATGTCCATTTACTATATTAAAATTATTAGTTATGGACGAAATATTAGAACGTCTCAAAATTATTGAAGAACACGTTTTAGACAGAAACATTATTGTAAAAAACGTATTGAGCTTTAACGAAGCGTGTAGGTTTTTGGAATTATCACAATCCCATTTATACAAACTTACAAGTACAGGAACCATTCCGCATTACAAACCGAATGGTAAGAAAATTTATTTTAATCGTGTAGAGTTAGAACAATGGTTGTTAAGTAACCGTGTGGACTCACAAGACGAAATCGAACAGCAAGCTGCCGATTACCTAATTAAGAAAGGAGCGGTAAAGTTATGACAGAAATAATCGATTTACTCTTGGCACTCTCTCAAGAAATAAAGGACTTAAAAACACGTATCGAATTGTTACGACAATCGAGAGCAGAAGTCTTAAAAGATACGTGGATAGACAATCAAGATGTATTGCAGACCTTACACATTAGTAAGCGAACTTTACAAACTTTTAGAACTAACGGAATATTGCCTTACAGTAAAATAAAAGGCAAGTTCTATTACAAAGTTGCTGACATAGAGCAATTGCTTCAAGACAACTACTACAACCATAATTTCAAGTACAATGGAGATAAGTAGAGAAGCAATTTTAGATAAAACACATTATGGTTTAAAGATTTATGCCTACGTGTTAAGACAGTATTATCCTGATACAATAGTCCTTTCCGTAAAAGGAAGGGACTGCGGGATAACTCGTAATCCATTTAATGGCGGAAAAGAAACTTTACGGATTCATATTGATGGAGTGATTGCAACCCATAGAGATACCGAAATTGAAACTTTTAAAGGTGATGTATTTGAATTTGCACAATATCATTTTAAAACCATTGATGAAGCAGAATTATTGCAGAAAATAAATGAAGCACTACATCTAAAATTAGAAATCAAGGAAAATGACGAGTTAGAATGGTTAAACAAACCAGATGATACCTGGTATGCTTACTGTAGCTTTTTCAAAGCACCTGTTCGCAATGTATTTCCTGCGGAAAAAATGCGACTGCATCAAATATTTGCATTAATCACAAGTGATAAATACAAAGCGATTACCGAAGAGTTAAGAGCAATAACAGATGTAAAAGAGGCACGTAAATTCAAAGCGAATCGCTTTGATTACGTCACCTTTTCAGGAACATTTGAAAAACGTAACGATAAAAATTTGTTACAACATTCCAATTTGCTAACTATAGATTTCGACCATTTAGAAAATATTCAAAAGTTTAAAGAGCAATTATTAAATGATGAATATTTTGAAACCGAAATGCTATTTATTTCGCCATCTGGCGATGGTTTAAAATGGATTATTCGGATAGATATTTCCGAAACATCACATTCAGAATACTTTACAGCAGTAGGAAATTACATTAAACACACCTATAACATTGAGGTTGACCAGTCCGGTAAAGACGTTTCCAGAGCGTGTTTTTTACCATACGACCCAACAGCCTTTTTACATAAAAGACACCAAGCATTATGAGCAAAATATTTAATCCAAAAGAATGGTTAGAGGTTCCAAAAGAGCAACAACAATCAACAAGCAACAAAGCAACAACTCACGTTGTTGCTGTTGCTAATAATGATATAGAATCCTATATAACCGCTATCGAACAGGCAGGTATTGATATAACTGGCAATTATGCTATTTGGCGAGATTTAGGTTTCGCATTAGCTGAAGAATATGGAGAAATAGGTAGAGATTATTATCACAGAATTAGTAAAGCCTATGTAGGTTATGAAACTAAAGAATGTGACGAGCAATTTAATAAATGTCTAAAAGCAAAAGGACACGGAATCACAATTGCAACCTTTTATCATCACGCACACCAAGCAGGTATAAGAGTACCAAAAACCGAAACGATAATACCAGAACAAAAAGAGGAAAAGCAACAAGAATCTATGCCTACTATTCCAGAAAAGGTATATAATTCACTTCCACAGTTTTTACAACAAGTTGTAAATCCTGCGAGCAGTCAAGAAGAAAAGGACATTTTATTGTTGGGTGCTTTAACAGCTTTTAGTGCCTGCTTTCCGAAACTGTTTGGAATCTATGACCAGCGTAAAGTGTATGGTAATTTATACTTATTCGTAACTGCACCTGCTTCTGCAGGTAAAGGCAGACTTAACCAAATTAAAAATTTGGTAGACCCTGTGCATAAATTAAAAAGAGAACAAGCCAAAGTATTAAAGCAGCAATTCCAAACGGAAACAGCTACGTATAATATGAATAAAGGTAAAGATGAAAATTTAGAGAAACCAAGCAAGCCACCAGAACGAATGCTGTTTATTCCTGCCAATAATAGTGTAACTGGCGTCTATCAATTAATTTCAGACAATGAAGGTAGAGGATTGATTTTTGAAACCGAAGGCGACACGTTAGCTCAAGCCTTTAAAAGCGATTACGGTAATTATTCCGATGGATTTCGTAAAGCCTTTCATCACGAAACTATAAGCTATTATCGTAGAACCGATAGAGAATATGTAGATATTGAAAAACCGTGTTTATCTACTGTATTGTCTGGCACACCAAAACAAGTAGCAACATTAATACCTAATGCTGAAAATGGTTTATTTAGTCGTTTTATGTTCTATTATATGAATATAAAACCAACTTGGAAAAATGTATTTCAAAACAACAATAATATAAGTTTAGATGATTACTATAATCAATTGGGTAATGAGTTTTTAGGCTTGTATAAAACACTTAAAAACAATCCAGAGATTGAAGTACAACTAACCAAATCACAACAAGAGCAATTCAATATATTTTTCGAATCCTTACAGACCAAATACATTAACCTGCAACCCGAAGAGTATATTGCAACCATTAGACGATTAGGATTAATTGCATTTAGAATAATGATGCTATTTACCGTTTTTCGCATTATGGAAGATGGCGATGTTAATGCAACTAAAGAATGTGAAGATGTGGACTTTGAAAATGCTTTAACCATTATTTCAATTTTAGTTAAGCATAGTAGTAAAGTGTTCAACGACTTACCTATTGAGCAAAAAGCAACAAAACGTTTAAATAGAAAAGAACGCTTTTTAGAGCATTTGCCAAAACAGTTTAACCGACAAGACTATTTAGACTTGGCAACCAAACAGAGCATACCACATAAAACAGCAGAAGGTTACATTACCAAATTTGTAGAGGCTGGATTAATACATCGAGAAGCTCACAATGTATATTCAAATACTACAAAAGAGTAATTAAGGATTTTAAGGATTAAAGGATATGAGTTAAATGATTTCCTCAAATCCTTAACTTCCTCATTTGCTGTTAATAACTGTTTATATCTTTTTCTTACTTCTTTCTTTCCTTTTCTTAAATTAGACAAATATTGACAAGTCTAAATAATTCTATTATGGAGTTTGGAGAGTACATACGTTCATTACGCGAAAAGCGCAATATGCTTTTGCGTGAAATGGCTGCAAACCTTAATATGGATGTAGCCTATTTAAGCAAAATAGAGCGAGGCAATCGTACTGCAAGACGTGAACAGGTAGAAGATTTAGCAAAGGTTTTAAACAAAAATAAAGATGAGTTGCTAAACCTTTGGATGGCAGATAAAATTGTCAATATGATTAAGGATGAATCCAACAGTACGGAAATCCTCAAAAAAGCAGAGCAGGAAATTAAGAACTTAACCAAAAAAAAACAATAGCTTCTAAATGGCATTATTTCAAACATCAGTATTAAAAACCTATTTGGCGCAACAAGATGCTTCAGTAGTAGAGCGTGCCTATAAAAAATACACCAAGTATTTTCACAATGTTATCATTCAGGAGAATATTAAAAACTCTAAAGAAGAACAATACCAGGCAAAGTTTCTGGATGAGTTGTTTGTAAATGTCTTGGATTATACCCTGAACCCAAAACCAGACTTTAATATTACTACCGAGTTTAAAAACCAAAAAGGAGCAGGTAAGGCAGATGGCGCTATTTTAAAAGAAGCTAAAGCCATTGGTGTTATTGAACTCAAAGGAACCAATACCAAAGATTTAGAAAGCATCCGCAAACAAGCGTTCGACTATAAAGCCAACCAAAAAGGCTGTGTTTATATTATTACATCCAATTTTGAAAAGTTGAGGTTTTACATTAACGATGCTACAGAATTTTTAGAGTTCAATCTCTTTCAATTAGCACCAGAAGAATTTGCTTTATTGTATCTCTGTTTACAAAAAGACAATATTCTTAATAACCTACCACTAACTATTAAAGAAGCCTCTTTAGTAGAAGAAGATAAAATCACCAAACAGTTTTACAACGACTATTCGGTATTTAAACGCGAACTCTTTAGAGACCTCGTAAAACGAAATGCAAAACGTATAAAAAGTGATGCTGTCATTGCGAGCGAAGCGCGACAATCTCTTGAAGAAAACAACGCTAACGAAAATAAAGCCCTCGAAAAAAACGTCAAACTTTCCCTGTTCAAAAAATCACAGAAACTCATAGACCGTTTCCTGTTCATATTCTTTGCAGAAGATAGAGATTTACTGCCACCAAACTCAACCATTCAAATTCTGGATAAGTGGAAAGCCGACATCGATTTTGGTGACGAACGTCCACTATACAACCTCTTTAAACAATATTTTCATTTTTTAGATGAAGGCAGAAAAGGCACAACATCAAGAGCAGAAATCTATGCCTACAATGGCGGACTCTTTAAACCAGATGCTATTCTCGATAGTTTGGAAATCGATGATGACTTACTCTACAAACACACCTACAAACTGGCTAAATACGATTTTAGCAGTCAGGTAGATGTTAATATTTTAGGACACATCTTTGAAAACTCACTCAACGAGATTGAAAGCGTCAATGCCGAAATTGAAGGTGGCGAGTTCGATAAGCAAAAGAGTAAACGTAAAAAAGATGGCGTATTCTATACCCCAAAATACATTACCAAATACATTGTAGAAAACACCGTTGGTAAACTCTGCCAAGAAAAAAAGAAAACATTAGGCTTTAAGGAAGAAGCCTATTTTGAGGTTAAACGAGGCACACACCAAAGCACTAAAAAAGAGTTAATAGTGGTATTAGATACCTATCGTGGATGGTTATTACAAATTACGATATGCGACCCAGCTTGTGGCTCTGGAGCATTTTTAAACCAAGCATTAGATTTTTTAATTAAAGAACATCGTTACATAGATGAGTTGAAATCTAAAGTATTAGGTGGTGGCTTAATATTAAGCGATATAGAAAACACCATTTTAGAAAACAACATTTATGGTGTGGACCTAAACGAAGAATCGGTAGAAATTGCCAAACTATCGCTTTGGTTACGTACAGCGCAACCACGCAGAAAACTCAACGATTTAAGTAACAATATTAAATGTGGTAATAGCCTTATAGATAGTAAGACCATTGCAGGCAATAAAGCCTTTAATTGGCAAGAACAATTCTCGCAGATATTTGATAAAGGTGGTTTTGATGTAGTGATTGGGAATCCACCTTATGGTGCTAAATTGTCTGAATCCGTTAGAGAATATATAACTAACAATTTTATTAGTTTTCAATCAAATTTTGATATTTATACTTCATTCATAGAATTAGCAAGTAGAATTACAAAAGAATCTTCTTATAGTAGCTACATAATTCCTGTTTCGTGGCAAACAGGTGATAAATATAATAGTACAAGAAAGTTTATTGCCTCAAATTTGAAATTAGAAATAGGTATTAAACTTCCTTATGATGTTTTTAAAGATGCCTATGTTGATACAGGTATTTATGTATTCAATAATGAAAAATCAGAAGAATATTACTCAAGAGTATTAGAGTTTGGAGCCCGTGAAAAATTCGATACCAGTTTAATTGAAGAAAGAAATTTATTATTGCTTCCATCCAAGTTTTGGATGCAATTGGATTCTTTAAAAGTTGTTTTAAATCCTTTTTTCTACACTCTTCAACCAAAAATAGTTAAAGACACAATTACTCTCGATGATATTAGTGATTCCATAAGAGGGATTTTACCAAATTCAGATGATGTTAGTGATGATTATATTGAAGGGTATAAAAAATACTTTACTGGATATTTGGGAAGGTATCAGAAGTCTGAAGAATTTTCTTGGGTACATTACAGCGATAATTTAAGAGAGAAGCCAAAAGATTATTCTTTTTTCCAAGATGAAAGAATAATTATACGCAGATTAATAAATAGACAATTTAGAATTATGGCTTCACTTGTAAGTGATGAGTTTGTCAATAAAAAAGATATTTATAATCTTAAAATAACAAATGATAATTACGAAATACATTACTTATTGGCTTTAATCAATAGTAAGTTATTTTCATTTATGAAAACTAAAGGCTCAACGACTGCTTCAAAGGATGATTTTTCTCAATTAACCTTATCTGACATTAGAACAATACCAGTAAAAAAAATAACTGTTGAGGAACAAGAAAAATTTAAAAAATTAGTCGTTTCATTACTTGATTTAAACAAAGAATTGAATGATTATACTAATAAGTTTATAAAGTACTTTTCAGTAAGTACACAAATTGAAAAACTAACTCGCAAACTCGAAAACTGGCACGAGTTAGACTTTGCAGACTTTATAAAAGAACTCAACAAAGCCATTAAAAAAGCAGGTGGCACACCATTGACCAAAAAAGACGAGTTTGAGTGGTTAGAACTCTTTGAGGACAACAAGAAAAAAGCCCAAGAGTTAAAAACCCAAATCACCCAAAGAGAAGAAACAATAGATACTATGGTGTACGATTTATATGATTTAACACAAGAAGAACGAGACATTATAGAAAACAGTTAAGATATGGCAACACAAGAAATGATTGCAATGCGTTTAGAAGCATTTTTAAATAGAGCATACAAATTGGATAAAAGAATTAAAAGACCTTCAAAAGGCGAATATTATTCCCTTACCAGAGCAGAAGAAAAAGACAACTATCAAAAAGAACTTAAAACCTTAAAAAACAGAATAGAACAAGCTATTGAAGTTTTTTTTAAACAAGCTATTGATTACCAAACAGAAGAAAGCTTAAAAGTTTTAGGCTCTCTAAATGCACAAGCAAAAAACAGTAACGATGTTGCTACTGTAATTGAAAAAGGATTATTAATAACAGAACAATTTAAATAGGGTTTATGTAACTACTAAAGAAATTATCTATGGAACATCTCAAAACCAACATACTAAACTTTAAATGGCCTAATAGCGCACCTACATTTTTCTTTTCTTTAGAAGATATAGAAGGCAGTCACCCAATCCATAAATCAAAGTTTTCAAGGCAGATTAAAGAGGCGTTTCCAGATATAGACTTATCCAATACAGACCAAATATTTACAACCTTTACTAATCAAATACCGAATGCACCAAGCATAAAAATTAATTTGGTTAATGGTAGAGAATTAAGAATCTATAAGCAATATTTGAAGCATCAGTTAAGAAGCTATTTTCAATCAAAAGATTATATAGTTGTCAAAAACTTTGTAGGCGATGTGCAAGTGTGGATACCATCACTTAAAGGAAATACAGAACATTATAACCTATATTACAAATTCTCGTTTAAAATTCAGTTTGCTAAACTTACCGACTTACCAGAACTTATTGTGTCGTTTGATGGTACATCAAAAGTCCTCACAAAGTCAGTTAAGGATATTGAGGAAACAGAGTTAATTAGACGTTGTGTTTATGGTCAAAAAACAATCAACTATCAAATGAACCTCGACACAGAGGAAAAGGAAGAATTTTATAATGCTATAGAATTTGACAAAGCATTTCCAATTTTTAGTTTACCATTGGCAAGAGCTTTGGATATTCCTATTGAAGAACCAGTACGTCAAGCCAACAAATACCAAAAGTATGTGGCACTCATCAACAACTTTGCGAAAAACTACTTATTTACCGAAGACTTTAAAGCCATATTTCCATTTAAAGATGATGCATTTATAGATGTACCACGTAACCGCATAAATCATATAGACCCACGATTGGGTTTGCTGGAATTTGGCAAAGACCAATATGGCAATAAAAAAACGCATTTAGTGCCTAAATTGGCAATGAATAACCTAAATCCTTATAAGAGACCAAATAATCAAAACATTAAGTTTTTCTTTGTGTACCATACCTCTCATAAAGAAGCCATTAAATCCTTTTATAACAACCTTAAATCTGGTGTTACCTCTCAAAAAAAGTATTTCAAAGGGATTGAAGATTACGTAAATATTAAGGCTGCAACTTCTAAAGAACATTTCATTGAGTTCACTAACCAAAACGACCCAATACCAGAAATTACAGAGCAGTTAGAAAAATTATCTTTCGACCACGATACTGTGCGCTATGCAGCATTTTATTTAAGTCCTTTTGATAAGTTCACGCCAAATCCAGAAGACCGCGACATCTATATTCAAATCAAAGAACTGTTCTTAAACGAAGGCATAGTAACCCAAGTGGTAGATTATCATAAGATGGTTGAGAATATAGAAAACCAATACAATTTTCAATTCTCGTTACAAAATATGGCATTGGCTATACACGCTAAATTAGGCGGTGCACCGTGGAAGTTGGCAGTAACCGATAAAAAAGAATTAGTAATAGGTGTTGGAGCATTTACCAATCAAGGCGAGAACAGACGTTATATTGCAAGTGCCTTTAGTTTTCAAAATAATGGCTTATTTAGAAAGTTTGAATATTTCGACCAAACAGAAACAGACCTGTTAGCAGGTAGTATCTGTAAAGCCATTAGGGATTTTACATCGGTTGCAGAAGCAGATAAAGTGGTCATTCATTTTTACAAGGAAATGAGTTACGAAGAGTTAAAACCCATTATAAGTGGGATGCATTCATTAGGCTTAAAAGTGCCTTTATACATTCTTAATATCAATAAAACCGAAGCGGAAGATATTATTGCTTACGACCTTAATTGGAATAAAAAATTAATGCCAGTTAGTGGTACATACATACGTATTAGTGAAAACCAATTTCTGTTGTTTAACAACGCACGTTATCCCAATTCACAACGCTATGCAGATACAGATGGTTATCCATTTCCAATAAAAATTAAAATAAGCAGTCCAGATGAAGATGCTTTTGAAGATGCAAATGTAGTATTAGAATTATTAACGCAAGTATATCAGTTTAGCAGACTATACTGGAAATCACTACGACAACAAAATGTACCAATTACCATAAAATATCCTGAAATGGTTGCACAAATAGCACCACGCTTTAATAATGGTGTTCCAGATAATGCAAAAAATGCTTTATGGTTTTTATAATTTACCAATCAATTTATTTGCACAACTTGTGCATTGATTAATTTGTATATTTGTCTAAATTATATGAAAATAATTGTTTCCATATCAATGTCTATTTTATTCTTTTTTCAAGGGATAAGCATAGATATGGACTTTTGTGGCCCAATTAAAGAAATTTCAAATGTAATTACCCATTATCAAAACCATAAAGTTTATGGCGACTCTTTCTTTGAATATTTAGTTGAAGACTACATTGACAGCGATGCTAAAAATGAAGAACATCATCATAACCCAGATAAGGAGAATACACCAGTCCATTCCCATAATCAGTGTTGTCACCCTTTGGTATTAATTATTGCGAACAATAATTTGGCTTTAACCAAGCAACTAAAATTTGAAGAGAAAAAACAGTATAATTTACATAAAGTAGACTTCACTTCCAGATATTTGGAATCACTTTTCCAACCCCCTAAAGTATAATTCAGTTTTTTTAAAGGATAACTATATCCAATTTTGAACCTAAAAGGTTCTTATCATTTCGTGTAATTCTATTTCTTATATCAGAATTGTATCGAATAGTTTAACTGAATTAATACATTTTATATGATTAATAAAATCATTGATTTTTCAATCAATAACAAATTCATTATTGGTTTGCTTACGCTTACCATAATTGGAGCAGGTATTTGGAGTATGACCAAAGTACCAATCGATGCTGTTCCAGACATTACTAACAACCAAGTACAGGTTATTACGCAAGCACCCAATTTAGGTACAGAAGATATTGAACAGATTGTAACCTATCCTATTGAGGTGGCAATGAGCAATCTTCCCGATGTTCAGGAAATTCGTTCTATTTCACGTTTTGGCTTATCTGTGGTTACCATTGTGTTTGATGATGATATGGGAACTTATCTACCACGCCAATTAGTAGCCGAAAAACTAAACGAAGTCAAAGAACAAATTCCTGCTGGTTTTGGAGAACCGACTATGGGTCCTATTTCCACAGGTTTAGGTGAGATTTATCAATACACCTTAAAAGTAGCACCAGAGTATAAAGACAAATACAACATTGCAGATTTACGCTCAATACAAGATTGGATTGTACAGCGTCAAATGGCAATGGTAGAAGGTGTGGTTGAGGTAAACGCAATAGGTGGGAAAATTAAACAATACGAAGTAGCGGTTGACCCAAACGATTTAAACGCTATTGGTTTAACCATTACCGATGTGTTTAATGCACTTGAAGCCAATAATCAAAACACAGGTGGTGCATATATTGAAAAAAACCATCAGGCAAATTTTATTCGTGGTGAAGGCCTGGTACGCAGTTTAGATGACATTAAAAAAATCACAGTCAAGAATATTAATAATATTCCCGTAACTATTGGAGATATTGCTACGGTACAATTCGGTTCTGCAATACGTTATGGTGCATTAACCCAAGATGGTGAAGGCGAAGTTGTAGGTGGTTTGGTGATGATGCTAAAAGGTGCTAATTCCAATGATGTTATCGCAAATGTAAAAGAGCGAATGGCTCAAATAGAAAAGTCATTACCAGAAGGTGTAATCATCGAACCTTTGTTAGACCGAAGTAAGTTAATAGCAGAAACAACTTCTACTGTAACCACAAATCTTATCGAAGGTGCATTAATAGTAATTTTTGTCCTTATCTTCTTATTGGGTAATTGGCGAGGTGGTTTAATTGTCGCTTCAACCATACCATTATCCTTATTGTTTGCTTTTATCTTAATGAACGTTTTTGATGTTTGGGTAAACTTAATGAGTTTGGGTGCAATAGATTTCGGAATTATTGTAGATGGAGCTGTAATTATTGTAGAAAGTACAGTATTTCTAATTGCATCACAAGTACTAAAAAAGAAACAACTAACATCCAAAGAACGAGATAAAGTTGCTTCTAATGCTTCAAAAAAGATGATGAATGCTGCGTTTTTTGGACAGTTGATTATCCTTATTGTTTTTCTACCCATTTTAGCCTTACAAGGTATAGAAGGAAAGATGTTTAAACCAATGGCACTGACCTTTATTTTCGCTATGATTGGTGCAATGGTACTTTGTTTAACGTATGTACCAATGATGTCTGCTTTAGTTTTAAGAGCACCTATAAATGATAAAAAATCCTATGGAGACCGATTTGTGCATTGGGTTGAAGATAAATACCAACCTTTATTGGTTAGAGCATTGCGAAAAGGTAAATGGGTAATTGGTATTGCAGTTGTGCTGTTCGGGATAACGGTTTTTATGTTTTCAAGAATGGGTGGCGAGTTTATCCCACAACTCGATGAAGGTGATATTGCATTTCACGCTATTTTAAAACCAGGTAGTTCACTTACAGAAACTATTGAGACCACTACCAAAATAGAACAAATAGTAAAAGCCAAATTTCCAGAAGTCGAAAAAATAGTCAGTCGTATAGGCGTTGCCGAAATACCAACCGACCCAATGCCAATGGATTTAGCAGATGTTTTTGTGATTCTGAAACCTAAAAGCGAATGGACATCAGCAGAAACAAAGGATGAATTGATTGAGAAAATAAAAGAAGCGGTTGAAATCGTTCCTGGTGTTAATTATGAGTTTACCCAACCTATTGAAATGCGTTTTAATGAGTTACTTGAAGGTGTTCGTGAAGATATTGCCATAAAACTCTATGGTGAAGAAATTGACATCTTATCCCAAAAAGCCGAAGAAATATCTAAAATTATTGCAGGTACAGAAGGTATTGGAGATATGAAAGCGGAAGCCACAACAGGTTTGCCACAAATGACCATTAATTACAATAGGAACAAATTGGCACAATACGGACTTCAAATAAATACACTGAATCAAACCGTACAATCTGCATTTGCAGGTGGTACAGCAGGTGTGATTTTTGAAGGTGAAAAACGCTTCGATTTAGTGGTGCGTTTAAGTTCTCAAAACCGAAAAGATATTTCAGATGTTCAAAACCTGTACATTAATTTACCTTCTGGTACTCAAATTCCGTTACGTGAAATTGCTGATATAAGCTACAAAGCAGGACCAATGCAAATCAGTAGAGACAATACCAATAGAAGAACCTATGTTGGCATTAATGTAAGAGGTCGTGATGTAAAATCTTTGGTAACTGAAATAAAATCAAAATTAGATGCACAATTGGAATTACCATCAGGTTATTTTATTCGATATGGTGGTGCATTTGAAAATCTGGAACGTGCCAGCAACCGTTTACAAACCGTTGTACCTATTGCATTGTTGCTCATTTTTATATTGATTTACTTTGCTTTAAAGTCCTTACCACAAACCTTAATGATTTATATAGCCATTCCAATGGCAACTATTGGTGGTGTAGTAGCCTTATGGTTGCGTGATATGCCATTTAGTATTTCGGCAGGTGTTGGTTTTATTGTGTTATTTGGTGTTGCGGTATTAAATGGTTTAGTAATGATAAGTGGCCTCAACGAATTAAAGGAAGAAGGTGTTACCAATCTAAAAGATAGAATTGTTGAAGGTACTAAACGAAGAATCAGGCCTATTATGCTAACCGCTTTTACAGATGTATTAGGCTTTCTACCAATGGCGATTTCATCATCAGCAGGTGCAGAAGTACAACGTCCATTGGCTACTGTGGTAATTGGTGGGTTATTAACTTCAACTTTACTAACACTATTTGTGTTACCTATTTTATACCATTGGGTAGAAAATAAATCATTTAGGTTTAAACCGAATAAAAAGTTAGTAACAGCGTCTGCTATGGTATTATTACTATTCGGTTTTACAACACAAAGTAATGCACAAGAGATAAACGATACAATTCCCGAAATTTCATTACAGGAAGCTATAAAACTCTCAAAAAGTAATTATCCAATGCTCAAACAACAGCAATTGGAAATCACTAAACAAGAACAATTAAAAGCGACTGCCTATGATTTTGGTACTACTCAAATTTTTACTGGTGGAGAAGAAATTGATAATGGTAATGGCATTTATACAACCATTGGTGTTGGTCAATCTAATATTGATGTATTTGGTATTGGTTCTAAAAAGAAGCTACAAGAACAACGGATACTATTGGCTCAAAAAGCCTTTCAACTTTCCGAATTGGAATTAGAATTAGAAGTAAAAAAGGCTTGGTCAAAATGCTATCAAATGAAGCGAAACTATCATTTGTATAAAGAATTAGATTCCATTTATTCCAAATTTGAACAAGCAGTAGCTTTAAATTATGAAGTCGAAGCCATTTCTAAATTAGAATATTCAGCAGCAAAAAATCAAGCGTTTCAAATTCAAAATAAAAAAGTACAAGCCTATAGTGATTATCTTATTGCCTTACAGCAATTCAATTTGTGGTTGGTATCAGAAGAAATTTTTACAGTTTCAGATGAATTTGATGTAACTGTAGATATGGAGATGAAAACGTTTGATGTTGAAAGCCATCCGCTTTACAGTATGTCACAGAATATTGTAGATGAAGCTGAAGCCAAATACAAAGCTGCAAAAACAGATAATTTGCCAAAGTTCAATTTTCAAGGTGGTTTACAAAAAGTAAATGGTAATTCAGGATTTTACACGTATCAAGCAGGAATTTCCATTCCGTTTTTATCAGGTTCTAACAAAGCTCAAGTTAAAAGTGCCAGAATTGATAAAGAAATAGCCGAAACCAATGTAGCGTTCAAAAAACAAGCAATAAAATCAAGGTTTGTTCAGGCTAAAGAAAATTATATCAAATGGAAAACATCTTGGGAGTTTTACAAAGACCAAGTATTGCCATTAACAAAAGAGCAAAAAACAGGTGCATTACTAGCATATAGAGAAGGCGAAATTGATTATACTGCATTTACGCAGTTGATTAAAGAAGCCATTCAATCAGAATTGGAAGCACAAACAACATTAGTAAATTATTTAGAAAGCACATTTCAACTACAATATTTTAATCAATAAGACAATGAAAAGTAAAACATATAAAATCCTTATCGTAATGGTGTTAACCATTTTTGTGTCAGCTTGCGGAAATAAAGAAAGCCATAACGAAAATGATGGTCATTCCCACGATGAAGAACAAAACACAGAAGTTAATGAAGCAAATAATGAAAGCGAAGAAGTAATGCTTTCACAACAACAATTCGATGCGTTAAAAATGAAAATCGATACACTTGCATTGCGCAATATGAGTGGTTATGTAGAAGCAAATGGAACGTTAGAAGTACCACCACAAAACGAAGCAGCCATAACTACAGTTGTTGGTGCAAATGTCGTTTCAATTGAAGTTATTGAAGGAGATAAAGTCAATAAAGGTCAAGTAGTGGCTTATCTATCACATCCAAATATTATACAAGCGCAAACCGATTACTTAAACGCTTATAGTAATAGTAATTTTTTGAAAAAGAATTATGAACGTCAACAAAAGTTATATGAAGCAGGTGTAGGTTCTGGTGCTAATTTTCAAAAGGCAGAAGCAGAATATGATGCCTCAATAGCAATGGTAAATGGTCTCGAAGCACAATTAAAAATATTAAATATCAATACCTCTTCTGTTCGTAATGGCACAATTGCACAACGTATTGCCTTGCGAAGTCCAATAGAGGGTTTTGTGCAAAAAGTTGAAGTAAAAACAGGACAATATGTAGAACCTCAAACCGAATTATTTGAAATTGTAAATACGCATCACGTTCACGCAGATTTAATGGTTTTTGAAAAAGATGTATATAAAGTACAGAAAGGTCAAAAAGTAAACTTTACAGTACAATCAATTCCAAATACAGAACTTACCGCAGAAATTTATTCTGTTAGCAAAACGTTTGAGGACAATCCAAAAGCAGTTCACGTACACGCAGAAATAGAAAACAAAAAAGGCAATTTAATTCCTGGAATGTATATTCAAGGTAAAATTCAAGTTGAAAATACAGAAACAAAAGCATTACCAGAAAGTGCCGTCATAAAAGAAGGCGATAGATATTATGTGTTTTCAGTAGAAAAAGAAAATGACGATTGGAGCTTTAAACCTATCGAAGTAGTTATAGGCACTAAAGATGGTCTTTGGGTTTCAATTCAATTCGTTGAAAACGTGGAAATTAACACGCAATTCGCATATAATAATGCGTATTACCTTAACGCAGAAATGAAAAAAGGGGAAGCAGAACACGCACATTAATTATGAACACAATAGAAGAAGTATTAGAGTCAAAAGATATTCGCATAACAGCAATGCGTTTGCTTATATATAAGTTTCTTGCAGAAAAAGAGGTCGCTGTTACTTTAAGTGATATTGAAAATGCTTTTGAAAAGGCAGATAGAACGACTTTATACAGAACTGTAAAAACATTTGAAGATAAAGGAATAGTCCATCAAATAGATGATGGTACGGGAATTACAAAATATGCGCTCTGTGAAAAAGGATGTAATTGTGAAATTGAAACCGATTTACACTTGCATTTCCATTGTATTAATTGCAATAAAACTATTTGCTTAACAGACCATAAAATCCCTCAAATAAAAGTACCAGATGGTTTTGTGTCTGAAAACGTCAACTTGGTTGTAAAAGGTATTTGTGATAAATGTAGTAGCTAAAAATGCACTTCCATTGCAGTTGATTTTAAGGCATCTTTGAAATAAATTTAAGAATCAATGAAAAAAAAGAAATTAAATTTAAAAGACCTAAAGGCACATTCAGAAAATGAACATAGTCACGATGATGGACATAATCACGGAAGTGAACCGAACAATTTTAAAGCATACATTCCAGCAATAGTAAGTTTTACAATGCTCATTGCTGGTATTGCTTTAGATTATTTTAATGTTACATTCTTTAAAGACTGGATAAGAATTATTTGGTATGGCATAGCCTATATTCCTGTTGGTTTTCCTGTGGTAAAAGAAGGATGGAAAAGTATTACAAAAGGCGATGTTTTCACAGAATTTTTCTTAATGTCAATCGCTACAATTGGAGCATTTATCATTGGCGAATATCCCGAAGGTGTTGCGGTAATGTTATTTTATGCAGTTGGCGAATTGTTTCAAAATGCAGCAGTCAATAGAGCAAAAGGAAATATAAAAGCATTATTGGATGTTAGACCGAAAGAAGCCAATGTGTTTCGTGAAGGTGATTATAAAAGTGTTTCGCCAGAAGATGTAAACATTGGAGAGAAAATTCAAATTCGTGTTGGTGAAAAGATTCCATTGGATGGTGTTTTATTATCTGAAAAAGCATCATTAAATACCGCAGCTTTAACAGGCGAGAGTAAACCTGATTCCATACAGAAAGAAGCAAAAGTTTACGCAGGCAGTATTAATTTAGAAAGTGTTATTGAAGTTGAAGTAACCAACAAATTTGAAGATAGTTCTATTGCCAGAATATTAGATTTGGTTCAAAATGCAACAGCACGTAAATCTAAAACAGAATTATTTATCAGACAGTTTGCACGTATATATACACCAATAGTGGTGTTTTTAGCTATAGGTGTAACATTCATTCCTTACTTTTTTGTAGATGATTATGTGTTTAGAGATTGGTTATATAGAGCCTTAATTTTCTTGGTAATATCTTGTCCTTGTGCGTTAGTGATTTCAATTCCATTAGGTTATTTCGGTGGATTGGGAGCAGCTTCAAAAAATGGAATATTGTTCAAAGGTGCATCGTTTCTCGACGCAATGACCAAGATAAATACATTGGTGATGGACAAAACAGGAACCGTTACCAAAGGTGTATTCAAAATAAAAGAGGTTAAAGCAATTGGTTGGGAAGAAGCCGAATTTATGAAATACCTAATGGCAATGGAAGAACAATCTACTCATCCAATCGCTAAAGCAATTTTAGAGTATAAAGCAGAAGGAGAAGATTTTGAAGCACAAGACGTTTCTGAAATTGCAGGTAAAGGATTAAAAGGCATTGTAAATGGTAAAACAGTTTTAGTAGGTAATAAAGCCTTAATGACTACGAATAACATTAATGTTCCATCGGAAACGGTATCTATTGTAGAATCTATTGTATTAGTTGCAATTGATAATCAATTTGCAGGGTACGTGGTCATTGCAGATGAATTGAAAGAAGATGCCAAAGAAACAATTGTTAATTTACAAAAAGTAGGCATTAAAAATATTATGATGCTTTCAGGTGATAAAGATTCCATTACTCAACAAGTCGCTAAAGAGTTAAATATTAAAAGTGCTAAAGGTGGATTATTACCAGAAGATAAATTGAATGAAGTTGAAACATTAAAGAAAAACCCAGAAAACAAAATAGCCTTTATTGGCGATGGCATCAACGATGCACCAGTTTTAGCAGCGAGTAACGTTGGTATTGCGATGGGTGGTTTAGGTAGTGATGTCGCAATAGAAACCGCAGATGTTATTATTCAAACTGACCAACCTTCAAAAGTAGTGAGAGCCATTAAAATAAGTCGTTCCACCCGCAAAATTGTTTGGCAGAATATCATTTTAGCATTTGGAGTAAAAGTTGTTGTTCTAATTTTGGGTGCAGGTGGCTTGGCAACAATGTGGGAAGCGGTATTTGCAGATGTAGGAGTGGCATTATTGGCTATTTTAAATGCAGTAAGATTACAACGGATGGAATGGCGTTAATCCACTAAACTTCTGTTAAACAAAATCAATAGTTGTTAAAATTTAATACCTTTGCAATTAGTATGAAGCAAGTATTACATAAAATAATGTCTTTATTAATGGCTTTTGTAGTGTTATTTTCTACAATGTCATTTACTATGAATATGCATTATTGTGGCGATACATTAGTGGAAACTGCTATATTCAATAAAGCAAAAGGTTGCGGAATGGAAATGGAAAAACCTTCTACAGAAGGTTGCTCTATAACCAAGAAAAATTGTTGTAATGACAAACAGTTAGTCATTGATGGTCAAGATGAATTAAAACTAAATTTTGACAAACTTACTTTTGAACAACAACAATTTGTAGCTTCATTTATATATACTTACATCAACCTTTTTGAAGGTTTAGATAAAAATGTATCTTCTTACGAAGAGTACAAACCGCCACTCGTCGTCAAACAAATCTTCAAGATTGACGAGACTTATTTAATTTGATTTTTTAGACAGTGATTTTTTAGCCCTACGGTTTTTCCGTTTTGGGCTCGTTTTGTTGTGTTCTTCTTTTGTAATACATCTAAATAAAATTGTATATAACTGTTTAATTATCAAACACTATGCTTAATAAAGCAATTAAATTTCTTATCGAGAATAAACTCGTTGCAGTACTTCTACTCGTCCTTTTCGTGGGTTGGGGAACAGTAAACGCACCTTTTAATTGGGATACTGGATTTTTACCAAGCAATCCTGTAGCTGTAGATGCAATTCCAGATATTGGAGAAAACCAACAAATTGTATTTACAAAGTGGGATGGTCGTTCACCACAAGATATAGAAGACCAAATTACCTATCCATTAACCACATCTTTACTCGGTATTCCTGGAGTAAAAACCATTCGTAGTTCGTCTATGTTTGGCTTTTCAAGTATCTATATCATTTTTGAAGAAGACATAGAGTTTTATTGGAGTAGAAGTCGTATTCTCGAAAAACTCAATTCGCTACCAAGCGGATTATTACCAGAAGGTGTCAATCCTGCTTTGGGTCCAGATGCCACAGGATTAGGACAGATATTTTGGTACACGCTGGAAGGACGTGATGAAAACGGAAATGTAACTGGTGGTTGGGATTTACAAGAATTACGCAGTATTCAAGATTACTACGTTAAATATGCTTTATCATCTGCAAGTGGTGTTTCTGAAGTAGCTTCAATTGGTGGTTACGTTCAAGAGTACCAAGTCGATGTCAATCCAGAATTAATGCGACAATACAATATTGGGTTAAACCAAGTGGTAAAAGCAGTAAAAGAGAGCAACAAAGACATTGGTGCACAAACCTTGGAAATCAACCAAGCAGAATATTTAGTTCGAGGTTTAGGATATGTAAAATCCATTTCAGACATTGAAAATGCAGTTGTTACTTCCGAAGATTATACAGCAATACGAATTAAGGATATTGGTAAAGTTTCATTAGGTCCTGCAACCAGACGTGGCTTATTAGATAAAGAAGGTGCAGAAGTTGTTGGTGCTGTTGTAGTCGCTCGTTATGGTGCGAATCCGATGGAAGTTATTAATAACGTTAAAGAGAAAATCAACGAATTAAGTGCAGGATTACCTTCAAAAGTATTACAAGATGGTAGAACATCACAAGTTACCATAGTACCGTTTTATGACAGAACAGAGTTAATTCAAGAAACATTAGGCACACTTAACGAAGCCTTAACGCTTGAAATATTGATTACCATTTTGGTCATTATCATTATGGTGTTTAATCTTCGAGCTTCAGTTTTAATTTCTGGACTATTGCCTGTTGCAGTTTTAATGGTGTTTATTGCAATGAAACTCTTTGGTGTAGATGCAAACATTGTCGCTTTATCAGGCATAGCAATTGCTATTGGAACAATGGTCGATGTTGGTGTCATACTTTCAGAAAACATCATTAGGCATCTTGATGAAAATGAAAATGTCATTCCGACAGAGCGAGGAACGAGCGACGAGGAATCTCATAAAAAGTTACCCATAAACACATTAGTCTACAACGCCACAGCAGAAGTTTCTGGTGCTATTGTAACCGCAGTAATGACAACAATAATTAGTTTTATTCCTGTATTTACTATGATTGGTGCAGAAGGAAAACTATTCAGACCATTAGCATTCACAAAAACTTTTGCATTAACAGCATCCATAATAGTTGCCTTATTTTTAATTCCACCATTTGCAGCATTTTTATTCAGAAAGAAAAGCATTAAAACCAATTTTAAATATGTTTTAAATGGTGTTTTAATAGCTTTAGGAATCGTAGCAATAATTTATGGGTATTGGTTAGGATTGATTTTGATAGCTTTCGGAATCACAGCATTACTTAATCTTCAAAATAAGATAAAAGAGAAACAAGCTAATCTTATCAATATCATTATTTCAGCATCAGCAATAGTATTCTTGTTAGCCGAATATTGGAGACCATTAGGCGTAGATAAAAGCATTTTTTGGAATCTCATTTTCGTAAGTGTTATATGCTTTGGTTTATTAGGTGTTTTTTCTTTATTCATCAAATATTACACTCGTATTTTAAGATGGTGTTTAGATAATAAATTAGTGTTTTTATCTGTGCCAACAGCTATTGTAATAGCAGGATTTTTCATTATGAAAAACACAGGTAAAGAATTTATGCCATCATTAAATGAAGGCTCATTTCTGCTAATGCCAACGTCTATGCCTCATTCTGGCGTAGAAGAAAATAAAAGGGTTTTACAGCAATTGGATATGGCAGTAGCAAGTATTCCAGAGATAAAAACGGTTGTGGGTAAAGCAGGTCGTACAGAATCAGCTTTAGACCCAGCACCTTTATCAATGTATGAGAATATCATTCAGTACAAACCAGAATATATGCTGAATGAAAATGGAGAACGTCAACGTTATAAAGTAAATAATGATGGTTTGTTTGAATTGAAAGATGGTCGTTTTATTCCGAATCCAAACAATACAGAAAATGTCACCTTGAGCGCAGTCGAAAGGTCTCAATTAATAGAAGATAATGATGGTGTGTTTTATAGAAACTGGCGACCAAAAATACAGTCACCAGACGATATTTGGAATGAAATTGTAAAAGTCACCCGATTGCCAGGTGTTACGTCAGCACCAAAGCTACAACCTATTGAAACCCGATTGGTAATGCTTCAAACAGGAATGAGAGCACCTATGGGAATTAAAGTAAAAGGTCAAGACTTAAAGCAAATTGAAGCTTTTGGCGTACAATTAGAAAACATTATCAAGGAAGCTGAAGGTGTAAAGAAAGAAGCTGTTTTTGCAGACCGCATTGTTGGTAAACCGTATTTGTTAATTGATATTGATAGAGAAAAAATTGCACGTTATGGCATTTCTATACAAGATGTACAAGATGTATTAAAAGTCGCTGTTGGTGGTATGGTTTTAACACAAACGGTTGAAGGTAGAGAGCGTTATGGTGTGCGTGTTCGTTATCCAAGAGAATTACGAGCAAATCCAACAGACTTACAACAGATTTATGTTCCGATTGAAAAAGGAAGTCCTGTTCCATTAAGCGAATTGGCAACCATTCGTTACGAACAAGGTCCACAAGTCATTAAAAGTGAAGATACCTTTTTAGTAGGTTATGTGTTGTTCGATAAATTAGATGGTTTTGCAGAAGTAAGCGTTGTTGAAAATGCACAAGCATTGATTCAAGAAAAGATAGATTCTGGTGAATTAATAGTTCCAAAAGGAATCAACTATGCTTTTACAGGAACTTATGAAAATCAATTACGAGCAGAAAAAACACTATCTGTTGTTGTGCCATTAGCATTGGCAATTATCTTTT
This sequence comes from Winogradskyella bathintestinalis, assembly GCF_030407435.1. Taxonomy (GTDB): domain Bacteria; phylum Bacteroidota; class Bacteroidia; order Flavobacteriales; family Flavobacteriaceae; genus Winogradskyella; species Winogradskyella bathintestinalis. The sequence goes on along the minus strand of NZ_JASDDK010000002.1, from coordinate 181,593 downwards.
TAATACTGTATTTCCAATTCCGTTCTGTGGCAACCTCATTAATGGTATTTACAGGTATCGCAGTAGCTTTTGCAGGAGGATTCATAATGATATGGCTCTATGGTCAAGATTGGTTTTTAAACTTCAATTTCTTTGGGGAAAATATGCGTGACTTATTCCAGATGCATCCAATTAATTTAAGTGTAGCGGTTTGGGTTGGGTTTATTGCACTATTCGGTATTGCAACAGATGATGGTGTAGTAATGGCAACCTATTTAACGCAAACTTTTGATAGAAACTCACCAGAGAATAAAAAGGAAATTAGAGCGTCCATAGTAGAAGCAGGTGAAAAACGTATCAGACCGTGTCTAATGACAACTGCGACTACCATTTTAGCATTATTACCAATACTAACATCAACAGGACGAGGAAGCGATATAATGATTCCTATGGCAATACCAAGTTTTGGTGGAATGCTCATAGCCTTAATAACTTTATTTGTAGTTCCAGTATTATACAGCTGGAAATCCGAAGTTCAACTTAAAAGAGCAACAAAATGAAACACATAAAATTTCACATAAAAACAGCCTTTATTCTTTGTTCTTTATTCTTTGTTCTCAAAGGTAATGCACAACAGTTAGAAACCCTAATAGATGAAGCCTTAACAAACAATCCAGAAATTCAAAAATTTGAGTTGCAATACAATAGAGCTTCTGAAAAAGTAAACGAAGTCAATACCATTCCTAATACTGAATTTGGTGTAGGTTACTTTATGAGCGAACCAGAAACACGAACAGGAGCACAACGATTTAAAGTATCTGCTAAACAAATGTTACCGTGGTTTGGTACAATTACATCAAGAGAAAATTATGTCAGTTCATTAGCTGATGCAAAATATGAGGACATTGTTATTGCAAAGCGAAAATTGATGGCTTCTGTATCACAATCCTATTATAATTTATACGCCAACAAAGCGAAACAAAAGGTGCTAATAGAAAACATTAAACTATTGGAAACCTATGAGACATTAGCACTAACCTCTGTTGAGGTTGGTAAAGCATCTGCTGTAGATGTGTTGCGATTACAAATGCGTCAAAATGAAATGCAACAACTAAAAGATGTTTTAAGTCAACAGTTTATAGCAGAACAAACAAATTTGAATAATCTTTTGAATAGGGAAAATGATATTGCTGTTACTGTGGTAGAGAGTTTAATGATGCCTTCAGAAGACTTTGAAATCACTACTAAAAATTTAGCATTACATCCCGAATTATTGAAGTATGATAAACTATTTCAATCAATAGAACAATCAGAATTACTAAACCAAAAAGAAAGCAGTCCTATGATTGGTTTTGGATTAGACTATATCAATGTTTCCGAAAGACCAGATATGAATTTTAGTGATAACGGTAAAGATATTGTGATGCCAATGGTTTCGGTTTCCATTCCAATATTCAATAACAAGTATAAATCGCAATCCAAGCAAAATAAGTTAGAACAACAAGAAATAACAACTCAAAAACAGGAACGCTTAAACACTTTGGAAACACTTTTAAGCAAGGCGATTAACGAGCGTATTTCAGCAAGAATAAGTTATACAACCCAAACCAAAAACTTAAAACAGGCAAAAGATGCAGAGGAAATATTAATCAAAAGCTACGAAACAGGAACCATCGATTTTAATGATGTTTTGGATATTCAAGAGTTACAACTAAAATTTCAGATGAACCAAATCGAATCGGTAAAGACTTACTATATACAAACCACGATTATTAATTATTTAACACAGCAATAATGAAACACACATATAAAATAACAGGAATGACTTGCAACAATTGTAAGGTTTCCGTAGAAAAGAATTTAGGAGAGTTGGAACACGTTACAAACGTTTCGGTAAATCTTGAAAAAAGTGAAGCAGAAGTAACAATGAAACAACACATTGAAACAGAAACGCTAAAAAACGCATTGCCAGAAAAATATACGTTATCTGAAATAGAAAAACGTAATGTATTTTCATCTTCAACAATAGCTGCGGAAACCGAAGAAGAAAAAAGTAAATTTCAACAGCTAAAACCACTTTTGCTTATCATCTTTTATATCGCAACAGCAAGTATATTATTACATTATAAAAATTTGAGTTGGAGTGCCTTTATGCTTGACTTTATGGGTTTATTCTACATCGTCTTTAGTTTCTTTAAGATGTTGGATTTAAAAGGTTTTCCAGAGTCTTTCAGAATGTACGACCCATTAGCAAAAAAAGTTCCTGTATATGGAAAAATATATCCATTTATCGAAACTGCTTTAGGGTTAATGTTTTTAATGCGGTTTGAAATCAATATGGCATTAATCATCACGCTTGTCGTATTAGGTATTACAACTATTGGCGTAACAAAAACACTATTAGACAAAAAGTCAATTCGATGTGCTTGTTTAGGTACAGCCTTAAAGTTACCTATGACAGAAGCCACATTTATAGAAAATGCTATAATGATAGTTATGGCTATTCTAATGTTAATGTTTTAATTATGAAAAAGACAGTTTTCAAAATATCAAAAATGGATTGTCCTTCTGAAGAAAACCTGATTAAGATGAAACTATCAGATATTGATGGCATTAAACAACTTGATTTTGATTTAGAAGAAAGAATCCTAATACTATATCATAATGCTGATGTTGATACAATCAGTAATGCCATAAAAGAATTAAAACTTAATGAAAGTTTAATCAGTTCAGAAGAAACAGACACAATCATTATTGAATCCACGAGCAATCAATCCAAACTATTGTGGACAGTTCTTGTCATCAATTTTGTTTTTTTCATTATTGAAATGAGTACTGGTCTTATTTCAAAATCAATGGGATTAGTTGCTGATAGTTTAGATATGTTAGCAGATTCATTTGTTTACGGATTGAGTTTAATAGCTGTTGGTGGTACAGTTTTAAAGAAGAAACGTATTGCAAAATACGCAGGTTATTTTCAGATAACACTTGCAATTATAGGTATTGTTGAGGTAATTCGTAGGTTTTTAGGTTATGAAGCGTTACCGGTATTTTCAACAATGATTATCGTCTCAATATTCGCTTTAATTGCAAATGGCATTTGCTTGTATCTCTTACAAAAATCAAAAAGTCAAGAAGCACATATGCGTGCCAGTATGATTTTTACCTCTAACGACATTATTATAAATCTTGGTGTGATTGCAGCTGGTGTATTAGTCAATTGGCTGCATTCCGGTATTCCAGATTTAATTATAGGCATCATTGTATTTGGGTTAGTAATACAAGGTGCATTCAGAATATTAAAATTAAGTAAATAAAAAGTTTAACTATAAAATCAAATAATTATGAAAAATCCAAAAGAACACTCAAACAAAGGAAATTACAAAACCTTCTTTATAATGTTGGCTTGCTCATTTGTAGCAATGTACATCACAATGTATTTAAACACCTATTCCATAGACCACGTATGGTTTAGCTTAACAAGATTCTATATGGTTTGTTTAGGAATTGCTACTATGGCACTTATAATGTTCTTTTTTATGAGAAATATGTATAAAGACAAAAAGAAAAATCTAATAATCATAATAGGAAGTATTGTTTTGTTCTTCGGTGCATTGGGATTAGTTCGTGACCAAAAATCAACAGTTGGCGATGTATTATGGATGAAAGGTATGATTCCACATCATTCCATCGCTATTTTAACGAGTGAAAGAGCAGATATTAAAGACCCTGAAGTTAAGAAGTTGGCAGAAGACATTATTAAAGCACAGAAGAAAGAAATTGAAGAAATGAAAGCAATGATAAAACGATTAGAAAATGAAAAATAATAAAATAGTAATTTACATTGGCTTACTCGCAATAGGGTTGTTGTTGGGTTGGTTGCTATTTGGTGACTCATCAAAGGAAGAAACAGAGCATAATCACGATGAAGTAGCAGAAACCAATCAAATGTGGACCTGTTCTATGCATCCACAGATTATGCAACCAGAATCAGGCGATTGCCCTATTTGTGGTATGGACTTAATTCCTGCGGAACGTGGAAGTGATGGATTGTTGGCAGACCAATTCAAATTGACTGAAAACGCAATGGCTTTAGCAAACATTCAAACAACTGTTGTTGGTAAAGGCAAAACGGAAGGAAATACCCTAAAACTATCAGGCAAAATTGCAGAAAATGAAGAAGCAAATGCAGTACAGGTCAGTTATTTCTCTGGTAGAATAGAAAGATTAAATGTCAGCTTTACTGGCGAAAAAGTTCGTAAAGGTCAATTATTAGCAACCATTTATTCGCCAGAATTGTATGCAGCACAACAAGAACTCATTACAGCAGCTTCACTAAAGGAATCACAACCTGCGTTGTACAAAGCAGTTCGTAATAAATTAAAGTTATGGAAGCTCTCTGACAATCAAATCAATCAGATTGTAGAAACAGGAAAAGTGAAAGAAAACTTTCCAGTATATGCTACGGTTTCAGGAACAGTTACTGAAAAATTAGTTGAACAAGGCGATTACATCAAACAAGGTCAACCCTTATTAAAAATTGCAAATTTCAATACAGTTTGGGGAAACTTTGATGTGTACGAAAATCAGATTGACCGCTTTAAAAAAGGACAAGAAGTAATGATAACAAGCAATGCCTATTCTAACAAGGAATTTAAAGGTAAAGTCGATTTTATAGACCCTGTTCTAAATACCAAAACACGAACCGTAACCTTACGTGTAGTTTTAAATAATAAAGATGAGGTATTTAAACCAGGAATGTTTGTAACCGCAAATATAGAAGGCAATACAAATTCCAATGACGAAATCCTAACGATACCATCATCTGCTGTACTATGGACTGGCGAACGCTCTGTTGTGTATTTAAAAACCAGTCAAGAACAGCCTGTTTTTGAAATGCGTGAAATTAAATTAGGCAATCAAATTGGTAATGAATATGAAGTGTTAGAAGGATTATTTGCAGGAAATGAAATTGTCACCAACGGAACATTTACGGTTGATGCAGCAGCACAGTTACAAGGCAAGAAATCAATGATGAATAAAGAAGGTGGTAAAACAATGACTGGTCACGAAGGTCATTTAGGAATGGATAATAATGTATCAAATACAGAAAATGACCATACCAATATTAATGAACGTTTAGAAGTATCAGCGGAATTTCAAAAGCAGTTAAAAACTGTTTACAATGATTATATCAATTTAAAAAATGCTTTAGTAAAAGAAGATTCAAAAAATACTTCGGAAAGTGCGACAAGTTTACTTAACAATTTATATAAAGTGGATATGAAATTGTTATCCGATAATAATGCTCATAACCATTGGATGTCATTGCAAAAAGAAATAAAAACTGCTGCAAATTCAATTGCAAAAACGTCCGATATTAAAAACCAAAGAAACCATTTTAAGCAATTGTCATCATATCTAATCAATGTTGTTCAACTATTTGGTGTCAATGAAAAAGTCTATGTAGAATTTTGCCCTATGGGAGATAATAACAATGGCGCTTACTGGCTGAGTAAAGAGGAAAAAGTAATCAATCCATATTTTGGTGAAGCAATGCTAACCTGTGGAGAAGTAAAACAAGTCATAGAATAATTAAACAATAATCAAATCTCGATTATCGAGAAATAACAATTAAATTTTTAAAAATGAAGAAAGTAATTTTAAGTGTAGCTGTAATAGCAGCATTAGGTTTAACAAGTTGTAAAAACGAAACCAAAAAGGAAACAGAAACTACAACTACAGAAGTTTCAAAAGATATGGCAATGACAGACTTGTCTTTTGGTGTAAGAGGAAACTGCGGTATGTGTAAAAGTACCATTGAAAAAGCGGCCAATGGAGTAGAAGGTGTTACAAGAGCCAATTGGGATGTTGATAAAAAGAAAATTGATGTCTCATTTGATGATACCAAAACAGATGCAATGGCAATTCATAAGGCAATAGCAGCTTCAGGTTACGATACCGAAAAAGTTGCAGGTAGTGAAGAAGCCTATAAAGATTTACCTGGTTGTTGTCAATACGACCACGCAATGATGATGAATCAGTCAGGTGAAATGAAATCGGAAGACTATTCAAATCACGACCATTAAGCTAATAATTTAAGAGTCTTTTTCGGAAGGCTCTTTTTTTTATTCCCCATAACCCAAAACCCAGTTTTTTCGCTTACCCTGGCTTGAGCCTGTTGAAAGCTCAAAATCCTCTGTCTTTTGTGTTATTCCGCTCGCCAATGCGTAATTGGTTTTATGTCATAATACTTGTAGCCAACGCTATAATGGCACATTGCTTGTTTTATTTAACATAGATTATTTAGAGAAATTGGGACAATAAAAAAGCAAAGAGCCATTGCCAACGCTCAAACAAGTATAACGCCACAAAACCAATCCCAAGCTATGTTACATAATGCGTAGTTATAGGAGCAAAAATCCTTTCAATGGTTGCCTACGGCGTTTTATTATATTTTCGTACCTATAACTGTCATTATGTAAAATATCCACACAGCCAACGCTCACACCTGAACATACAACCATATTTTGCACTATAATTAAACAGTAGGAAGTTTAAGTTAATTATAATATTAGTTATCTCATTCATCGGCACAAAACCATCGTTAAGTCCAAGTATTCCTTACCTCAAGTCTTTGTTTGTTTCATTTCGTTAACAAATATTATAGTCCACTTTTCCCCACCACCCAAGAAATAGGATATAAAAAAATAGGTTTAATATACATAGTACAACGCCATAGCACATTACTTTTTATCGTGCCTCAAAAAAGCAATAAGCTATTGTCTAATAGTCCTGTATAAGTAGCTTGTTTAAATGCTGTTTTATCAAACAACTATTTAAAACGCTACCCATACAAACGCTTCATCCAACGCTCAAACACGAACTGAAACCTATTTTTTTAAGTGCTAATTCCCCAGAAAAGTTAAAAGCATTTGAAACAAGACTAAAACAATTTGAAATATTAAAATAAAAAAGAAAGCAAATATATGTGGCTACCTCTGCCAGCCGCACAAGGCTATAAAGGTCAAGCCCTACGGGTTTTGCATAAAACTTTTTTCAGTTCCCTTTTTCTTTTTCATTAAACATTTTTAATTCAAAAAACTTTTACCCAAAAACCTTGACAGCCTCACCCACGCCACAAGTACTATGGCTATCTTTTTTCTTTTCAAAAAAAATAATGGCGCGAAGCGTAGCGAAGCAATTTTAAATTGGATAGCTATGTCAACTTTTGAACTAAAAACACACCAAGTCGGAAGAACTTACTCAAACCCTCATTTTTTTATACTAAACAAAGGACTAAACAGCGGAAAACCCTTAACAAATCCTTGTCCTAATTGTTTTGTAGTAACAACTTCAACCGAAGAAGAAAAAAACACGCTTTTTCACATATCTATGATGTTGCAAATAGGCGGTTTTTATGCTTACTATTTAAAAGGTAGTGTTATTCCGTTTATCTCAATAGATGATTGTAGAAATATGCTTAAAAAAACTTATTCATCAATGTTAAATGAAAACCCTCAATTACAAAAGCATATTAGGATAGTTTCAGCAATTAATAAAAAGGAAGCAGAACTGAACAGTATCATTTCAAAAATGGCAGATTTAAAAGTATCATATATTCAAAATGTATTTTCTAAAATGCAAAAGAAAGCAATCTAAAGCAACAAAATCCATATCTAAAGAGTTGCATAATACTTGACTTATATTTCAGCGGAAGGTACAACTTCGTGTTAAGTCCGTACCAAGTCCGAAGAAAATTATGTTTCATTTAAATTATTTATGTTATGGGTAAAATTGCTCAAGGTATTTTAGGAGGTCTTTCAGGTAAAGTTGGAAACGTTATCGGTGGAAGCTGGAAAGGAATTGATTACATTAGAATTAAACCTTCAAGTGTAGCCAATCCAAGAACTGTTGGTCAAGTAAACCAAAGAACCAAGTTTACTGCCACTTTAGAATTTTTACAGGCTGTAAAGCCTTTTATTAAGTTAGGCTATAAAGGGTTAGCTGTTAAGAAAACAGAATTTAATGCTGCGATGTCGTATGTGTTGAATAATGCGATTACGGGAACTGAACCTAACTTTGTAGTTGACTATCCAAATGCTTTAGTAAGTCGTGGAGGTTTATCTGGTGTGCTAAACCCAACGTCTGATTTAGCAACTGCTGGAGAAGTAACTTTTGGTTGGGATGATAACTCTGCCGAAGGTAACGCAAATACTACTGACAAAGCAATGTTGATGGTTTACAATCCATCAAAAAAGGAATCAATTTCTTTACTTGATGGTGCGGACAGAACAGTAGGTTCTCAAATTGTTCCAATCCCAACAACTTATGCAGGAGATACAGTAGAGCTATTTATGGCTTTTATTACTGCTGATGGTAGTCAAGTATCAAACAGTATTTATTTAGGCTCTGGTACAGCTAATTAATGCTTGGTGTTTTTATTTGGAAACCGCTCTAATCGAGCGGTTTTTTTTATGCTATATTTGTTGCTCTATTTATTAATAGTTGTTGCTAAACTTCTCTTATTATGTGTTTTTTGTTTGCTATTTGTTGCCCAAATGGATTAGCATCAATAAATACAGGGTTAGTTAAATATTGTATCGGGAAGTAGAATCACCTTATAGAATTCTAAGGGGCTCAATAAGTCTATTTAAGTTAATATCTTGTAGTCGAAAACCGCTACCAAGAACACGAGCACAGCACAGAATTTCTATTCTCTATAAAGGTAACCTGTTTGTAAATAGATGAATAGAATTTGAGGTAAGCATTCTTCAAATTTTAGTTACATTTAGCCTTAAAAAAGGTTGAAATTTAATGTATAAAAGACGAGGTTTATATATCACATGTATTGCTTTATTGGTGGCAATTCATGCTTACGCTCAAGTTAAGACTCCAGAAGCTTTAGATGATCAAATAGATGAGGGTATTGCTTTAATGTTTCAAAAAAAACATTCTCAATCTATAGAATTATTAATCACTACCGAATCTATAGCAAAAAAAAACCAGTGGCACGAACAGGCTTTTAGGTCCACCTTAAATATTGGTTCAAATTATTATTTGCTTTCTGATTTTGGCGAAGCAGTGTTATATTATTTAAGAGCTTATGAAGTTGCAATTGCGCATTTAGATTCACGTCAGGAAATGACGGTGCTTAATAATATAGGTATACTTTATTTTCAAGAAGAAGATCTAGAACAGGCTAAGGATTATTTCTTTAGAGCTTACCATAAAGCCAAAGCCTTAGAGGACGAGATTAAAGTTGGTTATTACGCGGTGAATTTGGCTTTGGTATCTAACAAAATGAAAGTCCCTGATTCTGCACAAAATTATATTGAAGAGGCTCTACCTTTATTAAAAAACGAGCGCGACGTTTTAGTAAAAGCCAAAATGGCTCAATCTGAAATGTATCTTTTAAAAAAACAATTTGCTAAATCTGAAGCTATTGCTCTTAACTTATTGGAGAGTTTTCAAGATATATCACAAGTAGAAAACAAGGTTTTTATGCTATTTGTTTTAGCGCAAATAAATGAAGAACAAAATCGTTTAGATAAGGCATTACGCTATATCACTGATGCTCGGAATGCACAAGTAGGTATTGAGAACCGTTCAGAAATCTATGGTTACCTTTCTGATTTATATGGTAAAATGGGGTTATTAGAAAAAGCTTTAACTTATAAGGACTCTGTAATTATAGCTTCAGACTCGCTTAATACCACTAGAAATCGAAAACTTTTTGAAACCGAAAAAGTTAAGTTTCAAATACAAAATTATCAGCATGAACTTTCTGAAAGTAAAGAAATATTAAAACAAGAGCGTCGCTTCTTCTATAGTATTATTGGAATAATAGTACTGACCATGAGCTTCATTTTATGGGTTTTTAGAAGTAATTCCGTAAAGCATAAACAACGGAAAACCATTGTAGAATTAGAATTAGCAAAAGAGAAAAGTGATTATTTACTCATAGAAAAACAATTACACGAGCAAGAAACCTTAGCGTTATTAGAGCAAGAACGTTTTAAAAACGAGTTAGAAGTAAAAAATAGAAAGCTTACAGCTAAAGCATTGTCTTTGTCGAGTAAAAATGATTTAATTGAAGAGGTCGTGCAGTCTTTATCTCAAAATGCTTTAATTTCAAAAAATCCAGAATTAAAACAACATATTTCTGAGTTAAAAAAGCATCTTAAAACCGATACGCAATGGGATAGTTTTTTTACGCATTTTGAAGAGATTAATCAAGGGTTTTTAGATCGCCTTAGGTGTAAACATGATAAGTTAACTCCAAGTGATATTCGTTATATCACCTATTTGTACATGAATTTATCCAATAAAGAAATCGCATCGCTTTTAAACATCACCCCGCAATCTTGCAGAAAACGTAAAGAGCGACTTTCCAATAAGTTAAATATTCCTGAAGACACAACACTACATGATTATTTGTCAAAGATTTAATTTTTGTGTCACGTTAAAAACCTAATGATGTCACGAAATGTCACGCTTATATTCTCTGCTGAGGATCTCTTGTGTCTATATTTATCACCCTAATCTAAAATAAGTTATTATGAAAAAACAAACTACGTTATTAACCTTTTTCTTGAGCGTTATTATTTCTCTTACAGTTACTGCTCAAATTCAATTAGAAGCTCCAAAAGCTTATGGGCAAATGCTCGATGTTACATATAGCGAAACTCAAGAAGATGTTATTTATGCTTTAACGCTAACTAATCATGTAGTGACTTCTGTAGATGGAGGAACTACTTGGGGTATTTTATATTCAGATCCTTTAGACCATTATGCCCGATTAAAAGATTTAAAACTTATTAATAATGGCGCCGCATTGAGTTTTAATGTTGTTGCTGAGGGTAGTGATTATAACAAAATAATAGTGTTTGATTTGGCTACAGCAACTATTACCCAGACATTTTCTCCACCGAACTCTTTTGAGTCTGATATCTTAATAGAATCCTATGATATTTCTGATTCTAATAATGATGTAGTGCTAATGCATACGACGTATTCGTTGTTAGGTGCCTATACGCATGAGGTATTTTATACTTCTAATGGTGGTCTTAATTGGAACTCAATTTATTATAGTGTTATAAACGATAATGTTGCTATAAACAATGTCAGTATCTCACCAGAAGATAACGACAAATTGTTCTTGATGCGCGGAGGTTCTACATCTAGAGAATTAGGAGGGGTTTTTGTGTCTGTAGATGCAGGACAAACTTGGGAAAATAAAATACCTGGTAATACGTATGATGCTATTGCGTTCAATCCAGATAATTCAGATGATATCTTATTAGGAACAAGCTATGGTTACGATACGCATATCGAAAACTTATACCGTTCTTTAGATGGCGGAGAGACTTGGGCTATTGTGCCAATGACATGGACAAGTATGGCTAATGATAATATAATTGCCATTACGTTTAATCCAAATAATGCAAATGAAATTATAGTTCTTGAAGAAAATGAAATGGTTGTGTCTTCTGATAACGGAACTACTTGGGAAAATTACGTGTATACCACTATAGATCCTGAGACCTATTACTTTGGTCTATCGGCTTCTTATAATCCTTTCGTAGCTGATGAGTTATTAATTACAACTAATTTTTATCCATTCTTAACTACTGATGGTGGAGTGACGCTTGAAAAATTAGAAAATCCTTTTGTGAATGCTACAGGAATTATTTCAGCCTATTCGTCGGCTGACGAAAAGCACATTTATTACGGTATGCGTTCAGGATATATGCACAAAGATTTGCAAAACGATACAGAGGAAGGTCACTATCTTCAGTCATTAACACAGGGTTTCGGATCTGCAGTAAAAGTGTTTGCAGACCCAGTGGTTCCTGGTCGTGTTTTTACAGGTAATAGAGCGCTAAATACATCGTATATCAACGTGAGTTCAGCGCATGGATTAGAGCCTAAAATAATAGCGAGTTCTATGTTCTTCTTAATTCTTGAAGATGTATCTACCTCTATAGCGAATCCAAATATTAGTTGGATATCTACAGGGTTAGAGTTACACAGAGTCGATTTAACCGATATGGATAATATTATTGACGAGAATATTGCAATTCCAGAATGGGGTGAGGTTATTACAGCTGTACAAGTAGATAATGACGCCGCAACAACTATTTTTATGACTCAAGGGGTAGATTTTTATAAATCAACTGATGATGGTGCTAGCTGGACTTTAAGTAATAATGGTTTAGAACATTTGAATGCTCGTGATCATTTAATATTAGATATAGAACAAAACCCTTTAAATACAAATCAATTGTTGCTTTCTAGTACTGATGGTATTTATTTATCTGAAAATAAAGGAGATTCATGGGTTTCTATTTCTTCAGAATTTACAGATAACGTTGCCTTCTCATCTGTTACTGAAAATACCATTGTAGGAGTTACACATTACTCTGATGGATTTAACGTGCCTTTACCAATTGCAAAGGCAAAAATTGTGATAAGTACAGATTTAGGTTCGACTTGGAGCGAAATATCACCAGAGATGCTAAACTATCCGTTTACAGAATCTTCTGCGTTTCTGTTTGCCGAAAATTCTGTGAGTGTTTATTTGGGTGTACACGATTTAGGATTAATAAAATACGATATTGATTTAGCTACCTTATCTGTAAATTCTGAAGTATTATACGATAACTCAATTCAGATCTATCCAAATCCAACTCCTCATAGTTTTTCTATACGCAGTGCAGCTAGTGTAGAGGCTGTAAATATTTACACCATGACTGGCAAAAAAGTTAAAACTGTTACTCAGCCAAATACTGCGATAGATATAAGTAATTTAACACGAGGTGTATATTTAATTGAAGTGAAAACAACTAACGGCACTATTACAAAACGCTTATTAAAGTCTAATTAGTATAAGAAAACCTTCATATACCTGTTATCACTGATTTGAGCTTTTGTGTTCAAATATTATAATTAAAAAGGAACCCATTTTGTATATTATACAAGATTGAGTTCCTTTTTTATAGTTTATATTTTTGAAATTTCACACCGCATCTGTACCACACATACGGACTTATCTAATATGTAAATAAAGGCTAACTATATATTGCATGGGAAAATAGATACTTTGTTAAAATTAAGCATCAATTTTGTTCAATTTATAGCATGATTTCTTCCTTATCAGTAACGACAGAAACTCCACAATCTGCAATGGACTGAATCGTTGGTATTAAAGTTTTTCCAAATTCCGTTAGAGAATATTCAACCTTCAAAAGTGTTCTTTTATTAAACGCCAAAATGGTGAAATAGGCCTATGATCAACATTGGTCACCAGCAGAAAAGGGCATGTATATTGTATGACATAGCAACTTCTCACGAATATAATAACAATACAGACAAGTATTTTGATAACGATAAAGGTGATCGTAATGAATATTTTACTTCGGCACATCCTGACGCTTATAAGGAAAGAAAAATTGAAATCCTTCTTATAAAAACAGAGAAATTACTAAAGTCTTTTTTTAATAAATGAAAGAGTAACGAAATATTATGAGTTTTAATTGATTGAAAGATAGTGACTTGTAGTGTTTTCGTTGTAAGACATCAACTAAGCAGCTATTATTAACAATATATTAACTTCGATTAGTTCGGTTTGTTCCGAACTAACACTTATTTTTGTGGAGGAATTTGCTGCTTATAATTATAATTTATTTATGAGGAGAAAAAATGAGAATCAAATGAAAGATAATATTTGCAAAGAAAAAATGCGCTTAGTTGAGAAATTAGGAGTGCATTTAGAGAATAGAGAAAAGTTAGCACCAGTTGCGGCACGTATTATGTCTTATGTAATCCTTACAGGTAAAAAAGGAGCCACTTTTGAAGAAATGGTAACGCTGTTATGTGCCAGTAAAAGTACTATTTCTACACATCTCAATCATTTACAAGATTTAAATAAAATCGAGTATTTCACCAAAACAGGTGATCGAAAAAAATATTTCATAATTAACAAGGGGTCGGTTATTCAACATATAGATAGTTTAATTGACGAATGGAAAGAGATCAGAGAATTACATTTAGAGATAAAAGCATATAAAAAAACCATCAATTCAGAAAAAATAGAAATTGAAGAAGAAAAATTTGATTTGAATTTTCACAATGATTATATCAAATTTATAGATGGAGCAACAACCTCAATAATAGAATTAAAAACAAAACTTATAAATAAGAAATTCAACCTTTAGAAACCAATTAAAATGAAAACCAATAAATTAAAAATCGTACTAGGCTTAAGTGTATTCTTAATCATAGTAAGTTGTGGAAACAGCGAGCAAAAACAATCAGCAGCAGAAGCACCACCAGCACCTTTTCCTGTTACACAATTACAAACCAAAACAGTAACTGGTTATACGGAATATCCTGCAACTATAGAAGGTGTAGTTAATAGTGATGTGCGGGCGAAAACTTCAGGCTATATTGAGAATGTGTATGTAGATGAGGGTGAGAAAGTAAAAAAAGGCCAATCGTTGTTTAAATTAGAGACCCAAACTTTAAGTCAAGATGCTGGTGCAGCGCAAGCGCAAATTAACGTCGCACAAGTAGAAGTTAATAAATTGATTCCACTCGTTGAAAAAAATATTATAAGTGCTGTACAGTTAGAAACGGCAAAGGCAAATTTAGCACAAGCAAAAGCCAACTACAGCAGTGTTGCTGCTAATATTGGCTATGCAACAATTAAAAGTCCTATTGATGGCTATGTTGGTGCTATCAATTTTAGAGAAGGTGCTTTAATTAGCCCAAGTGATGAAACACCATTAACCACCGTTAGTGAGATAGATCAAGTTTATGCGTTTTTTAGTTTTAACGAAGCTCAATATATAAACCATTTACAGAAGTCTAATGGTCAAAATAAAGCAGAACGTATTAAAAATTCACCAGATTTAAGTTTGATTTTAGCCAATGGTAAAGCATATTCTGAAAAAGGTCGTATCCAAACCAGTACAGGTCAAATAAACCAAAGTACTGGAACTATTCAAATTCGAGCGATTTTCGATAACCCTAATGAAATTTTAACCAATGGTAACAGCGGGAAAATAAGAATTCCTGTAGAATATAAGGACGCTATCGTAGTACCACAATCGGCAACTTTTGAGCAACAAGGTAATATTATGGTTTTTGTACTTACAGAGGATGCAAAAGTGGCGACTTCAATTTTAAAGATAACGGACACTGTAGACAATTTATATGTCGTAGAATCTGGTGTTGATGTGAATGATAAAATTATAGTTTCGGGCGTTGGGAAATTAAAAAATGGCATGGCTATTTCGCCTCAAGAAACTTCCTTTGAAGAAGCCATAACACCCGTAGCCACTTTATTCAGAAATTAGATAACCACTAAAACTAGTAGTCATGTTAAAAACATTTATTGAAAGACCAGTGCTTTCAACAGTAATCTCTATTATCATAGTTATACTGGGAGTAATAAGTATAACTACCTTACCTATAGAGGAGTACCCAGATATTGCACCGCCAACAATCCAAGTTTCAGCCAATTATACTGGAGCTAATGCAGAAACAGTATTAGAAAGTGTCATTATTCCCATTGAGGAACAAATTAATGGAGTGGAAGGAATGACCTATATCACTTCTACGGCATCAAATGACGGTACAGCGGCCATTACCGTATATTTCGACCAAGAGACGGATGCTGATATTGCCGCGGTGAATGTGCAAAATCGTGTAGCTAGAGCCACACCATTATTACCACAAGAGGTTACCCAAACAGGTGTGGTAACGCAAAAACAAGAAACGAGTGCACTGATGTTTGTATCTATGTATTCTGAAAGCGAAAATTACGACGCTACGTTTATTCAAAATTACTTAAAAATCAATGTAATTCCAGCTATGCAGCGTATAAACGGGGTGGGAGATGTTAGTGTATTCTCTAATCAGGATTATGCCATGCGAATTTGGTTAAATCCTGAAAAATTAGCAGCTTATAACTTAATTCCTTCGGATATATCAGCCGCATTAGCAGAACAAAATTTAGAGGCTGCTGCAGGTTCGTTAGGAGAAAATAATGGCGAATCATTTTCATATACTTTAACGTACAGTGGTCGTTTTAAAGATGAAGCGCAGTACAGTGACATTATTATTAAAGCATTAGGTAATGGAGAATTTTTGCGATTAAAAGATGTGGCTACGATTGAGTTAGATGCACAATCTTACTCGTCTAATGCGATGAGTTTAGGAAATCCGGCTGTATTTATGGGTATTTTTCAAACTAAAGGTTCTAATGCTCAAGAAATTATCGAAAATATAAAAGTAACCTTAGACGATGTTAAAGCAGATCTACCAGAAGGGTTGGATATATTTGTGCCTTACGATACGAGTCTATTTTTAAATGCATCGATAGATAAAGTAATTACTACGTTAATAGAAGCTTTCTTATTAGTGTTTTTAGTGGTGTTTCTATTCTTACAAGATTTTCGTTCTACGTTGATTCCGGCTATTGCAGTGCCTGTTTCTATAATTGGTACATTCTTTTTCTTAAATATTTTTGGGTATTCTATTAACCTTTTAACTCTATTTGCGCTTGTTCTAGCCATTGGTATTGTGGTAGATGATGCCATAGTTGTTGTGGAAGCGGTACATGCTAAATTAGACGAAGGTGAAAAAAGCCCTAAGAATGCAACATTGACAGCCATGAATGAAATATCTGGTGCCATCATTTCTATTACCTTAGTTATGGCAGCTGTATTTATTCCGGTAACTTTTGTAACAGGACCAACAGGTGTGTTTTATGAACAGTTTGGTGTTACGTTGATAATCGCCATTTTAATTTCTGCAGTTAATGCCTTGACGTTAAGTCCTGCATTGTGTGCCTTACTATTGAAACCACATAAAGATGATGAGGAATTAAAAAATAAAAACCTGTTACAACGTTTTTACACCGTATTCAATCGTGGATTTAATGCAACGATAGAAAAATACGGGAAATCACTTCAATTTTTATATAAAAGAAAATTTGTATCCGTACTACTTTTGATAATTGCGGGAGTAGGAATTTATTGGGCATCTGCAACAACACCAACAGGATTTGTACCCGATGAAGATAGAGGTATCATCTTTGCAAATATAGAATTACCACCGGGAGCATCATTAGACAGAACAGATGCAGTCGCAAGAAAACTATACGATAAAATTGAAGGCATGGACGGTATAGTAGGTGTAAACTTCATTAAAGGACGTAGTTTAATTAGTGGATCTGGTAGTAATTTTGGCTTCGGAATTATTAAACTCGATGATTGGGGAGAGCGAGAAGGTGATGCACTATCTGCACAAGCAATCACAGGAAAATTATTTGGCATTGCGGCGACAATTCCAGAGGCCAATGTAATTTTCTTTTCTCCACCAAGTATTCGTGGGTTTGGTAATTCGTCTGGATTCGAGATTAATTTATTAGACAAATTTGGAGGAGAGTTTACAGATTTAGATCAGGCTAATAAAGATTTCTCAATGGCTATTATGAGTCATCCTGAAATTAAATATGCAACATCGTCATTTAACACTAATTATCCACAATACGAGATGGAAGTTAATGTACCCTTGGCAAAAGAAAAAGGAGTTTCAGTTTCCAGTATTTTTTCAACATTACAAGGTTATATAGGTGGAGTATATGCTTCGGATTTTTCGCGATTCGGAAAACAATTTAGAGTATACATACAGGCTTTACCAGGAGATAGAGCCGATGAAAATGCATTGAATAGTATGTATGTGAGAACTGATTCTGGCGAAATGACACCAATTACACAGTTTGTAAATTTAAAACGCGTGTATGGACCACAATCGGTAACACGTTTTAATTTATTCAATTCCACAAGTATAACTGGGGCTACAAATGAAGGGTTTAGTACCGGTGACGCTATTAGAGTTATAGAAGAAGAAGTGGCAAAATTACCAAGTAATTATACTGTTGCCTATTCTGGTTTAACACGAGAAGAGGTTAATGCAGGAAACCAAACCACTTTCATATTTATTTTAAGTATTCTGTTTGTGTACTTTTTATTGAGTGCACAATACGAAAGTTATTTATTACCATTTGCAGTTATATTATCATTACCATTTGGTGTATTTGGTGCCTATATAAGTACAAAATTCTTAGGCTTGGAAAATAACATTTATTTCCAAATTGCTTTAATAATGTTAATTGGTTTGCTCGCCAAAAACGCGATCCTTATTGTAGAGTTTGCACTGCAACGGAGGAAGCAAGGTGAATCTATCGTTGATGCCGCCATCCATGGTGCTAAAGCGCGTTTGCGTCCTATTTTAATGACGAGCTTCGCTTTTATTTTGGGTTTAACACCCTTAGTTTTGGCTAATGGTGTCGGTGCAGAAGGTAACAATGCTATTGGTACAGGAGCAGCAGGAGGTATGCTTATTGGTACAATTTTAGGAGTCTTTGTAATTCCTATTCTATTTATATTTTTTCAATGGTTACAAGAAAAAGTTTCTCGTAAACCAGCAGTACAAACTATTGAAGCCTAAGAACAATGACATCAATTATAAAACATAGAAATTTTAGAAAAGGCACTTTAATGTTGGCCATTGCACTAACACTACAAAGCTGTTTTGTGGCACAAGATTACGTTAGACCAAATTTGGAAACCGAAACTGACGCCCTTTACCGCACAGAAAATCTTCCGACAGATAGCATTTCTATCGCTAACATGTCTTGGAAAACATTATTTAAAGACCAATACCTTCAGAAATATATTGAAGAGGGGCTACAAAATAATATGGATATTCGTATTGCACTGCAGCAAATAATTGCGGCAGAAGCTTATGCAAAGCAAGGTAAAGCCGGTTACTTTCCTTCAGTAGATGTTGGTACAAGTGTAACGCACCAAGAACAATCTGAAAACAGTCAATTCGGTGCGCTTTTTAGTGGTGGGATTGATACTTACGATATTACGGCAAACCTCTCATGGGAAGCTGATATTTGGGGTAAAATTAGAAGTAACAAAAGAGCAACACAAGCCGCTTATATGCAAAGTGTAGCAGGTCACCAAGCGGTGAAAACAAAGTTGATTTCTAGCATTGCGAATACGTATTACAATTTATTAGCTTTAGATGCTCAGTTAGAAGTTACAAAGGAAACGATTATTACCAGAGACAGTAGTGTTACAACCATTAAAGCATTAAAGGAAGCGGGGCAAGTAACACAGGTGGCTGTAGACCAAAACATAGCACAGTACAATAGTGCAAAAGCACTGCAAGTGGATATTGAAGTTGCCATTTTTAAAACTGAAAATATGCTCAGTATTCTATTAGGTAAAACTCCACAACACTTTGAAAGAAGTAGTTTGGACGTTCAAGGAATAGAAGAAGAGTTAAAAATTGGAGTACCTGCAACGTTACTGAGCAATAGACCAGATGTTTTGGCTGCTGAATTTAATTTAATTCAATCTTTTGAATTAACCAATGTCGCTAAAAGTAGTTTATATCCATCATTAACACTTACAGCTTCTGGTGGGTTACAAAGTTTAGAATTAGATAATTTATTGAATGCGAACTCATTATTTGCAACAGTAGTTGGTGGTTTAACACAACCGCTTTTTAACAAACGGCAGTTAAGAACACAAAAAGAGGTTGCTATAGCGCAACAAGAACAAGCTTTACTTGATTTTAAACAGACGTTATTGGTAGCAGGCAGTGAAGTATCTAATGCATTGTTTAGTTATGAATCTGAAGTGAAGAAATTTGAGTTCAGACAAAATGAAGTTGAAGCCTTACGCCAAGCGGAAGCTAACTCAAACGAGCTACTCAAAAACGGTTATGCGAACTATTTAGATTTATTAACAGCTAGAGAAAGTGCTCTAAGTGCCGAACTGAATATTATAGACAGTCAATTACAGCAATTAGTGTCAGTCGTAGATTTATATGAAGCGCTTGGAGGTGGTTGGAGATAAATTCTATTTTCATTTTAAAAAGCCTTTATATTTTAATTATTTGTAGCTCATTTTAAATCCTTATTGGTATTATAAAAACTTATGATTTCTAAAGCAGAATTACTAACATATTCTATTAATAAGTTTACCGAATTAGGGAGTAAACATGTGACTTTAGATGATTTAGCAAAAGGACTTGGTATATCGAAAAAAACGATTTATTCATTTTTTGCTAATAAAGAAGACTTGGTCACCTGTGGTGTTGAAAGTTTAGTAAATGACTATAAGCAAGACATTAATAGGCTGATTGATAGCAACAGCACAGATTCTATTTTATGTGTTATACTAATTTATCAGAGAGGGTTTGAGTATTTAAAACGCTTTAAACCCTCTTTTCTCTACGGATTGGAAAAATATTACCCTAAAGCAAGTCGGTTATTTAATAATTTTGTTGAAGATTTAGCAAATTATACAGTCTATAAATTGTTGTTAAGAGCTCAAGAAGCGGGCAATATTAAAAACGATGTTGACATCGAATTAATCATTAAAATTTATTTTTTTAGAATTGACCATTTGCTCTTTAAAGACGATAATTCATTTGAATTTTACGATCAAGACACCTTATTAAAACATTTTATTATTTTTAATTTGAAAGGAATTGTTGCAAGTCATTATTCAAATACTATTTTTGAAAAGTCTTAATTTTGCAGAATAACAAGACCAGTGGTTTAGAATTAAATTAGTAGGCATAATTTTACTATAATTTGATAAACAACCAATTCATCGAGATAATTTCAAACTTAAAACTTCAAGGCATATGGATAACTTAATTGCATTTTCAATTGCAGTATTTACTGGTTTTTTTGCAATTACCAACCCCATATCAAATATGACGGTTTTTGTGTCCTTAACGCAAGGAGCTAGTGAGAAGGCAAAGGCAAGTATAAATAAACGAGCAAATATTATTGCTTTTATTATAATTACCACGTTTGTACTCTTAGGCCGATATATCTTTCAACTTTTCAATATTAGTATTCCTGCTTTTAAAATTACTGGCGGTATTTTAATATTTTATATTGGTTTTGAAATGTTACAATCAAAAAAATCTAATGTAAAAAATATTAAAGATGTTCATATTGATGAAAATATTGCGGTTTCACCATTAGCGATCCCAATTCTTGCGGGACCTGGTACTATAGTTACAGCAATGAATTTCGTTTCTGATGCTCAAATTATTCATATAGTTTTAGTTATCGCTATTTTTGGTTTAATGAGTTTATTAACGTTTTTTACATTTAGATTAAGTGATGTGATTGTTAGAATAGTTGGTAATAATGTTATTTCCGTAATCGGAAAAATAATGGGACTTATTATTGCCATTATTGGCACCGGAATGATTATAGAAGGTATTAAAATTTCATTTAATTTAATCGCCTAGTTTCTAGTAAATTTAATAATAGAGAATCTGATCTCATCGGTATATTATAAGCGGTTAAAACTATTTTAACCGCTTATTTATTAATTGCTATTTTCGTAATATGAAAAAAATTCTAATCCTTTTTGCGCATCCTAAGCTAGAAAAATCTAGAGCGAATTTATCTTTAATCAATCATATTAAAGACAAGGGAAATGTAACCATTCATGATTTATATGATGAATATCCCGATTTTCATATCGATGTACCAAGAGAACAGCAATTATTAGAAGCGCACGATATTATCATTTGGCATCATCCATTTTATTGGTATAGTTGTCCGCCATTAATGAAGCAATGGATTGATATGGTTTTAGAATTTAATTGGGCTTATGGACCAGAAGGAAAAGCGTTACACAATAAAACGTGTTTAAATGCTATTACAACAGGTGGATCTAAAGAGGTGTATTGTTCTGCAGGCTATAATAGTTTTACAGTAGAACAATTTTTAAGACCTTTTGAACAAACTGCAAATTTATGCGGAATGATTTATTATCCTCCATTTGCAGTTATGGGAACGCATAATCTTTCCGATGAAAAATTAAACGATTATAAAATAAATTACGGAAAATTAATCGATTTACTACAGGATAATTTAACAATGCAAGATTTTGAAAAAAAATCGTTTATCAATGATATTCCGCAACTTAAAAGTTCGTAAAATATGACTGGAAGTTTACTTTTCGAAGCCATAGTGTTTTTAGCTGGAGCGATTATTTGTGTGTCTATTGCCAAGCGGTTAGGCTTGAGTTCTGTTATTGGTTACTTATTGGCAGGTGTTTTAATAGGACCTTATGTATTAGGTTTTATTGGTGAAGAAGGAGATGATATACTTCATTTCGCCGAATTTGGAGTTGTAATGATGCTATTTCTTATAGGTTTAGAAATTGAACCTAAAAACTTCTGGAATATGCGAAAAACGATTCTTGGCATGGGAGGAATTCAAGTAGGAGGTACCATGTTCTTGTCTTATTTATTATTCACCTTTTTAGGTTACGATTGGGAGGTGGCGTTAGTAATTTCTATGGCTGTAGCATTATCTTCTACAGCTATAGCTATGCAAACTATAAAAGAAAAAGGTCTGATGAACACTACCTTTGGAACATCAGCTTTTTCTATTTTATTATTTCAAGATATTATTGTGATCTTCATGATAGGTGCAATGCCATTGTTATCTAATTCTAGAGCAGGGACACAATCCGATCACAGCGACTCTGTGAGTCTAATAGCGAGTTTACCACTTGGATTTCAGACCATAGCTATTATTTTGTCCGTTGTAGTTATTATAGCGTTAGGCCGTTATTTAATTGTTCCAATGTTAAGAAAAGTAGCTAAAACAGATGTTCGTGAATTGCTTATTGCGGCTGCATTTTTAATCGTTTTTGGAATTTCATTTATTATGGAGTTGGTTGGTATCAGTCCAGCTTTAGGAGCATTTTTAGGAGGTGTGGTATTGTCTAATAGTGAATTTAAACACGAGTTAGAAAGCACATTAGAACCTTTTAAAAATTTATTACTAGGTTTATTTTTTATGGCAGTTGGTGCTTCCATTAACTTTATTATAATTGCCAAAAGCCCGTTGACTATTGGTGGCATTTTAATTGTCATAGTTATAATAAAAGCTGTCGTTTTACTTATTACAGGTCGTGTTTTTAATTTAAAATTAGATCAAAAATTACTCTTAACTTTTGGTTTAGCTCAAGTAGGAGAATTTGCTTTTGTATTACTGTCTTTTGCATTTGGACTTAATATTTTAGAACAAGATCAAATGGACATGTTGTTAGTAATAACAGCATTAAGTATGGCATTAACACCAATTATAAGTATAATAAATGAGCGTTTTATTCTGCCAAAAGTTGGAACTAAAGAATCGATACAACGGCCGATGGATCATATTGCAAAATCGCAAAAAATAATTTTGGTTGGTTTTGGAAACTTTGGAAGTACAGTAGGTCGTTTTTTAAGGTCGCATGGAGTAGAAGCTACCATTTTAGATCAAGATTCAAATCGTGTAGATTTACTTCGTAAAATGGGTTTTGAAGTGTATTATGGAGATGCTACTCGTTTAGATTTATTAGAATCAGCAGGGATTGCAGAAGCTAAAATAGTAATTATCGCTACCAATAAATTAAGTGTAACTAAAGCGATAAGTAAAATTGTAAATGAAAAATATCCGCACATACAACTTATGATTCGGACTAAAAATAGAGACGATGTTTACGCATTATTAGACCTAGGACTTGAAAATTTTTATAGAGAATCTTTAGACACCTCGTTAGCATTAGCAAGTGATGTATTACATCAGTTAGGATTTAGAAAATATACACTTAACAGACAAATTAAAAATTATATTAAATATGATGAAACTAGTCTGAGACGTTTAGCAAAAGCGTCTAAACAAGAAAAGAATTATCTTTTTAAAGTTAGGAAAGAATTACAAGAGCAAGAAGAATTATTAGATGCAGATTTTAAACGAGGTATTGACTTTGATAACCATTGGGATAGCGAACATATTAGAAAAGCTTTGGAAAAATCTAATACAAATATGTGATGCAAAAAGTCGTGCCACACATTGTTTTCTATTTTTAAAAACCAGAAAATAGTGGTTTTGAAATTTTAACCATTGAAAGTGTCGCATCTCATATAACCGAAATTATAGACCACAATAGAAGTAAAATCTAATATTTAATAATTTAAGGATAATGAATAAAATATAAAAAACACCATTGCTTTTTACAAAATGGCCTACGAAAGCAATCCAACAAAAGCTGTAACACTGTATGTTGGAGAAGAATATGTACAACTCAATCCAATGACCGCAGACGGTCGACAAGCATTTATAAATTGATTTAATCGTATGCAAAAAGAACTGCCTGTAAATTCAATTGATTTTTAAGAAGCGTGTGCGAAGCCGACTTATTGTGAATTTTTATATTCAGATTTATGAATTAGGAAAGTCCATATTTTTTGAATAAACTCAATAAATAAAATAAAAGTTTAAGCATTTAGACTTCAGAAAAATGCAAAGAAATAACATGTAATACGGATAAAGATAATAGTTAACATGTTGTATTATATTTTTTGTTGCAGGTTCTAATGCCATGACTAAAAGTGATATATTTTCGGCTTTAAATATGGTATTTAATTTCTAGCTTTTTAATTTTTGGATAAAGCATATTTTAACTTCTGAGCCTTCGATAGTCATAATGTACTTCAAATTATCTTAAACCAACCATAAGAAAGACAATTCTAAATTTAAGAATTGTTAAAAAAAAGGTTTCCAATTTGGAAACCTTTTTTTAGGGGGTGTCTAAAATTACTTCAAACTCTCTAATAATTTTTCAGCTACTAATTCAGAAGAGGCTGGATTTTGGCCAGTAATTAAATTACCATCCTGAATAGCATACGCTGCCCAATCGTCTTTTTTAGAGTAGATTCCACCATTGTTATTTAGCATATCTTCAACCAAAAATGGAACAACCTCAGTTAATCCGACAGCATCCTCTTCAGTATTTGTAAAACCTGTCACCTTTTTACCTCTAACTAAAGGTTCTCCATTGGTTCCTTTAACATCTTTTAAAGCGGCCGGTGCATGACATACAAATGCAATAGGTTTATTTTGAGCGTTAAATTTTTCAATTAAAGCAATAGAAGTTTTATCATTGGCTAAATCCCACAATGGCCCATGACCACCTGGATAAAATACGGCATCAAAATCATTAGCGTTAATATTTGCTAATTTGTGTGTGTTAGCAATTAAAGCTTTAGTTTTTTCATCTTTGTTATAACGCTCAGTATCATCTGTAGCGGCATCTGGGGAATCGCTGCTTGGATCTATTGGTGCAGCACCACCATTAGGAGTCGCAATCGTTATTGTTGCTCCTTTATCTAATAATGTGTAATATGGATTTGCGAATTCTTCAACCCAAAATCCTGTTTTTTTTCCTGTATCTCCTAATTTATCGTGAGATGTTAATACAAATAGTACGTTCATATTTTCTTGTTTTTTAGATTCTATTTTTTCTTCTGAAACGATTCCAGAAGGTTTGTTGTTTGGTCGGTCTTTACAACTTAATGCTGTAAATGTTGTTAGCACAATGGCCACAGTTTTTATTAATGTCACTACAATAATTTTGTATTTGAATAATTTGATCACATAAGAGTGCAGCCGAAAACCTTAGAAATTTTTGCTATTATAGCATTCCGACTACACTCTTTGTAACCAGTATACTTAGTAAGCCATCTTTACTATTTTCTCGGCGTCTTCTGGCATTAATGCCTGACGTTCGCCTAATTTCCAGTCACGTGCTTTAAAACGTTTTGCAACTTCTTCAGCGGTGCCTTCATAGTCTGTTGTGTAATCAGACAATTTAGTGTCAATACCTAATTCATGGAAAAATGCTTCAGTTTTAGCAATAGCTTCATAAGCCTTATCGTCTGTACTTCCTTCGGATATATTCCAAATACGCTCGCCATACTGCGCTAATTTTTCCTTCTTAGATTCAAAATTATATTTATAATGGCTTGGTGTCATTATAGCTAAAGTACGGGCGTGATCTATACCGAACAAAGCCGTTAGCTCGTGTCCCATCATGTGTATTGCCCAATCTCCAGGAACACCTTTTTGAATTAATCCGTTTAAAGCCATAGTACAACTCCACATAAAATTTGAAGCGGCTTGATAATTTGTGGGATCTTTTAATACCGTTGGAGCAACCTCTACTAAAGTTTGTAGAATACTTTCTGCAAATCGATCTTGTAAAATTGCACCAATAGGATACGTCATGTATTGCTCTAAAACATGTGTAAAAGCATCGGTTAAACCATTAGCTAGTTGGCGTTGTGGAATTGATGTAATGACTTGTGGATCTAAAATTGAAAAAACAGGAAATAATCCTGGTCCACCCATGGCTAATTTTTCCTTAGTTTCTTCGCGTGTAATAACAGCTCCAGAATTCATTTCAGATCCTGTTGCTGGCAATGTTAGCACTGTACCAAAAGGCAATCCTTTTTCTGTTCTAATGTTTTTCGTTAATATATCCCATGGAGTGTCACCATCGTAAACTGCTGCTGCCGATAAAAATTTGGTACCATCAATTACAGATCCTCCACCAACGGCTAATAAATAGGTAATATTTTTAGTTTTAATTACTTCTAATGCATCCATCAAAGTAGCATACTCCGGATTTGCAGGAATACCTCCAAACTCAGTAACATCGATATCGGTCAAAGCTGTTTTTACTTGGTCATAAATACCGTTTTTCTTAATACTTCCACCTCCATAAAGTAACAGAACTTTAGCATCAGTAGGGATTTCTTCTTTTAACTTTTCTATAGTATCCTTTCCAAAAATAATCTTGGTTGGGTTTTTAAATTCAAAATTGTTCATTTTTATTTTTTTTGTATTTCTATTAAATCCTTTATTCAATAACTGTTACTAAATCCTCCATAGGTTTTCTAACCTTTTGCAGATTTACTAACCAATCTTCATTTGTTTTTCTATAACCAAGAGGTAATAAAACGGCACTTCTTAAGCCTTTTTCGCGTAAACCTAAAATTTCATCTACAGCATCTGGCTCAAAACCTTCTAATGGTGTTGCATCTACAGCTTCAAAGGCAGCAGCCGTTAAAGCTTCGGTAAAAGCAATATAAGCTTGTTTTGATGCGTGAATAAAATTTTCTTCTGGATCTTTTGTAGGATACATACCTAATAACATTTGTCGATAATTCTCCCAACCTTCATTTTTAAATCCGCGAATCTCATTTGTTAAATCGAACATGTAGTTGATACGTTCTGGTGTATAATGATCCCAAGCTGCGAAAACTAATAAATGCGAACAATCCGTAATTACAGACTGATTCCAAGCCACGGGTTTAATTTGCTCTTTTACCTCTTGATTTTTAACTACAAAAATTTCAAAAGGTTGCAAGCCAGATGACGTAGGAGCTAGCCGTGCAGCTTCTAAAATACGTTCAATTTTATCCTCAGATACTTTTTCGCCATTCATAGCTTTGGCAGCGTATCTCCAATTTAATTTTTCTAATAATTCCATTTAATTTTAGTTTTTTTGAGTAATATTTTTTATGTCATTTGAAGTAACAAAAACTTCAGAGCGATCTGTGTTATTGGCTAAAAATATCATGGCCTTAGCCAAATGTTTAGGATCCGTGATTTTGTATTGTTTTAATTTCCCGAAGAATAAAGGTTCAATTGTTTTAAATATTGCTTTACCAATGTCTTCTATTGTGCGACTCTCTTCGCGATCTCCACCAATTAAAGAGGGTTGTAAGATGTAAGTATTTTCGATACCCAATTGCAGCACATCACGTTCCATTTCGCCTTTCGTCTTATTATAAAACAAACTGCTATCGGCATTTGCACCTAATGCTGAAATCACTAAAAATGTATGAATGCCATTTTCTTTAGCAAGTTTTGCGGCTGATACCGGAATACCATAATCTATTTTTCTGTAGAGGTCTTTTTCTGGAGTTTTTGATTTGGTTGTACCAATACAACAAAATACTTCATCCGCTGTAAAATCGGCTTTAAATTGTTCTAAGTGTAATAAATCTCCAATATATTGTGTAACTTTATTTGGTAAACCTTCTATTTTAGAACGTGCAAAAATCTTTATACTGGCGTAGCGCTCATCTGTAATTAATTGTTTTAACAATAATCCTCCAGTTAAGCCTGAAGCACCTAATATAATAACGGTCTTTTTCATACTACTTATGTACTTTTATACTGTTCCAGGCAGAATTAAAGGCTTCATCAATGTGCGATTTGTTTAATGTAAAAGCTCCTCTGTTTTGCGATATTATTAAAAACGATAATGGATTTATGGAGTAAGCATACAAGATATAATCGGATACCCGTTTAATTGTACCTTCTTGTTTACCACGTTCCCAAAGATCGAGTAGAGGTTGCAAATGTTTTATACCTTCAAGTCTACTCGGCTCGTCAATAATTGGGGTGTTATCGCATTGCGCTAGAAATAAAGCGTTTTCACATTCATTAAGTTTAAACTCTGCAATACGTTTCCAAATCAGCTCAAAACCTTCTTTTACAGACATATCGTCGGCGTAGGTCGCAAAAGCATAATTGGTATACGCTGTTTTAACTTCAACATAAGTCTTATTTAAAAGGTCTTTCTTGTTTTCAAAATAGAGATAAATCGTTGCAGGAGATACTTTAGCCATTTTAGCTATTTTACTCATGGGTGTCGCGTGAAATCCGTTGTTATTTACCAACTCAATTGTCGCTTTAATTAATGCGTTTCGTTTATCTATGCTTTTCTGAAGTTTTGTCATTATTTTATAATTCTTATGCAAATTTAATATAAAAATGAACGTTCATTCTTTTTTTAACAAAGCTTTAATGTTATGTCATGCACTTCGGTATTAATTAAAGACCGGTAAATGTCTTAAGTATTCTTAACATGTATTGAAACGTACGTTATATTAATTGTAGTAGATTATTATTCTTTAATTAAACTATTTAAAGTGTCATAATTTTCTGAGTGGCGTTAATTGCAACTTTACGGACTGAAAACCATCTGCGATCCAATTATAGAAAAGCAACTTTAGACGGTTTAGCGCTTTTCATCGAAAGAATTATATTTATACATCGGTTGGTATCTACAAAAGGACTAGAGGTATTGAATAGGTTAAATGAAAACTAAGTATTACTTACTTAACAACATTTTCTACCATAATACAATTGAATTGTTTTATGTTTTAGCGCTGAAAAGACCGATTAAATACTTATCAAATAATTCTTTTGAAATACCTTATCATAGACCTCTTTACTAAACATATAAAGCTGTGCAGGTTTTTTGGATACACCAACTTGTTTTTCGTCCAGTGCAATAATGTATTTCTTGTTAATCAATTTGCGTCTAAAATTCCGATTGTCAATCGCGATTCCTAATATAGACTGATATAAGTCCTGAACCTCATTTATGGTAAACTTATCGGGTAGCAATTCAAATATAATAGGCTCAGACAAACATTTTCCTTTGAGGTCTTCATAAGCTTCTAGTATAATTTGTTTATGATCAAATCCCAATTCAGGTAAAGCATTTATAGGAAACCACTGTGCGTGTGAGGTATTATTTTTTAAATCGACTTCTACGGTATTTAATAAAAAATAATAGGCAATCGTTGTGGTTCTTTCATGAAATTCAGCATTTTTTATCCAAATCAAATCTTTCGGATTTAGTAATCGATCCGGATCGCCAAAGGCTTTAAATTGCTTTTTATACTGACCCGTTAAACCTGTTAATTCCTTTAAGACGCGTGTGGCAGTGTCATCTAATGTCTCATTAGTATAAACATGATAACCTGTTAATACATAATCATCAACCAAAACCTCTTTTTTAGTTTCAGATTCTAAGTACCGTTTTATCAATAAAACATTTAAAGATTTAGTACTTATATCGTATCCAAATACAACACAATCAACAGATATATTTAATATTAATTCAGGTTTCATAAGCTCATTAAATTAGTAATAGCACTTTGTTTTATGGACGTCTAATATATGAAAAACAATATTAAACGTCATAAATACAATAATAGTTTAGGGTTTTTATGATTCCAAAACTACCATTAAATTATCAATATAGTATAGATAATGAGTAATTTAACACATATTTTTTCGTTTTAATTTGGGTTTTATAATTTTTTTACGATACATTTGAAAAATAAACGTAAAAATGACGTTTATAAGATTTGATTCATTAAAATTTCAAAAAATGAAAATACAAGTCAACATTTTAGTCCAAAATAAAATTAACGAGATCACGCAAAACTTACGTCATCCTTATATACCAATGTTATACTGTTTATTATGTTTTAGCGTTAATTTAATCGCTGCACAAGAAGACGAGACGCAAGACGATTATAATCCATTTAGCATGAATGCTCATATAAAAAACATGCATACATGGCATGGGTTTGTTGTCCATCCAGGTGCCATTTTTGCAACAAGTTTAGAGTATAATTCACGCAACACAAAATTTACCTTAGGATTATGGGGCGGAGCTGGCTTAACCACTATTGATGTTTTAAATAGTAACACAGGTGACTATGTTAGTGCTAATTATCAAGAGTTATCTATATATGCAAAGTATCGTTTTTCAGAAAATGTCTTTATTGAAGCAGTTTCACATAATAATTTTACAGGCGTTGAAGAAAGAGGTGATAAATTACGCTATTGGAGTTACGATAGAGATCAAGGCTACAATTTTGTAGATTTAAATTTTGGCCTTAATGTTTCTAAACATACAGCGTTATATTTTGCAACCATACTTGGAGGTGGTGCAGGAGATTATGAAATTCAAGATAACGGTGATTTAGAAAACTCTTGGACCCATTATTTTGAAATAAAAAGTAAAGTTTGGGAGAAAGACGATTATAAACTATCACTTTTTGTTGGTGGTGCATGGTCTTTTATTACAGACAAAACGTTTTATACAGAGGGCCAAGGCAACATTGTTAATGTAGGCGCTGCTTTAAATAAAAATATCAATTTAGGTAAGATGAAAATTCCTGCAGAAGTCACAGCGATGTGGAATCCTGAAAAGCAAAAAGCGGTATTACAATTAGATATCACAATTTTTTAAACCCAATAATGAGGACTATTTATAGTGCTTCTTATATCACAATATACAATAACGGCTAATTTAAATACATTAAATTATGGACACATCCAATGATTTCCAACAGTTCAAAAACCTAGAGGCAGAACAGTTACCAATTGCCAAAAATAAATTGCACAATTGGACGCATTTTGCGGGTATATATGCCGCTGAACATGTGGCAGCAACTGAATTTGTTATTGGTGCAACCTTTGTAGCTTTAGGAGCCACAACCAAAGATATTATATTAGGCTTGTTAATAGGAAACATATTAGCCGTTTTAAGCTGGACTTTTATTACATCTCCTATAGCAGTTGACACGCGACTAAGCTTATACACCTACCTCAACAAAATTGCTGGAGATTCCATGACTAAGCTCTATAATTGGGCTAACGTTATCATCTTTACTGTGATTTCTGCGGCTATGATCACCGTTTCAGCTACAGCAGTACGGTTTGCTTTTGATATTCCGGCACAACTCAATTGGTATCCCACTAATTTATGGTTTATAGTAATCGTTTTAGTTGTGGGTTCCGTTGTGGTATCTATTGCCATATATGGTTTTAAAGCCGTCTCTGATTTTTCGGGAATCTGTGCTCCTTGGTTATTCGTTATGTTTATTTGTGGTGCTTTTGTCCTATTACCAGCCTTATCACTAGAAGTATTAGGTAAAACCATACCTGGTGGATGGAGCGACTTTATAAGCTTAGGTGATCAATCTATTTGGACAGGCATTAACAGTGATGGAGAACCTGGTATTGGTTTAACGGAAGTTATTGGTTTTGCTTGGGCTGCCAATACTATTACCCACTTCGGACTTATAGACATGGCCTTATTTCGTTTTGCGAAAAAGAAATCTTACGGATTAACAACTAGTACAGGAATGATGTTTGGACACTATGTCGCATGGATTTCTGCCGGAATTATGGGAGCAGGAGCAGCCGTTATCATCGGGAAATCTATTGTAGAACTCGATCCTGGTGATGTGGCTTATTATGCCTTAGGATGGTCTGGTTTTGTAATTGTTATTGTTGCGGGTTGGACCACTGCGGTTGCCAATCTTTACCGTGCAGGTTTAGCCGCTCAAGCCATATTCAAAAATCATTCGCGTAAAAAAACGACCATAGCTGTTGGTTTAGTGACAATGGTTGTGGCTTGTTTTCCTTTTGTATTTTCCCAAATATTACCCTTACTTACTTATGCTGGTTTATTAGTAGTCCCTGTCGGAGCGATTGTATTTGCTGAACATCAAATATTCCCTCGTATTGGTTATACACGCTATTGGTTACATTATCGCCAATTAACCGTGAGCAAACCTGCAATCGCTTCTTGGGCCCTTGGTCTGGCATTCGGGTTTGGGCTAAACGCCTTAGATGTGATGTCCTTCTTTTACCTATTTATACCCACCTGGATTTTCACCATAATTGTTTATACACTCTTAGCAGGAAAATATGGCGCTAAAGACAAATACACTGAAGCGGAAGAAAAAGAAAAGATACGCAACATAAACATCTCAAAATTTCAAGAACAACAAGCAGAAACAGAGCAGGTGATTATTAAAGACACCTCAATATTTACTAAAGTATTAAGAAGCATTTCTTTAGTTGCGTTACTCATCACAGTAGCCTTAGCTTGTAATGTGTTATTCGGTAGTGCAGATGAAACGATATACACTCAAAACAGAGAGGTCTTTTATAAATATGCCTTCATCTGTACATTAACTTATTTTATTACGGCCTATTGGGCACTTCAACGTGGAAAAATCAAAAACACCTAAATATCATGGAACAAATAATTAAACTTAATCAAGAGAATTTAGCAGAAATCTCAAAACGCATACCTTGTCCAACGTATGATAGAAGTCAATTAAAAACAGGCATCGTTCATGTGGGTATTGGTGGGTTTCATAGAGCACATGAAGCATTTTATACCGATGAACTATTACATGATGAAGCTATTAAAGATTGGGGCATTTGTGGTATCGCCTTATTAGATTTCGATACTAAAATATACAACACCTTAAAAGCACAAGATGGTTTATACACTTTAATTATAAAAGAACTCGATGGCACGCTTACCAAACGGGTTATTGGATCTATAACAGAATGCTTATTTGCTCCTGAGAATCCTATAAAAGTGATTGAGAAAATGGCGAGTCCAGACGTTAAAATCATCACCTTGACCATTACAGAAGGTGGCTATAACTATAATGAAGCTACAAAAGAATTCGATTTTAGCAACCCTTTAATTCAACACGATTTAGATCACCCAGAGGCTCCAAAAACGATTTTTGGTTACCTCACTCAAGCCTTAAAACTAAGAAAAGAACGCAGTTTACAAGGCTGTACCATTCAATCTTGTGATAATATTCAGGGTAATGGCCACATGACTAAAAGAATGTTAATGAGTTATGTGAATACGGCAGAACCTGAATTGTCAGCTTGGATTGAAACCAACGTATCGTTTCCAAATGCTATGGTCGATAGAATTACACCTGCCACATCAGCCTTAGATATAGAATTACTAAAAGAAACGTCTGGGATTGATGATGCTTGGCCAGTCGTATGTGAACCGTTTAAACAATGGGTTATTGAAGACGATTTTATAGCAGGACGACCAGCTTGGGAAACCGTAGGAGCACAATTTGTTAAAGACGTTGTACCTTATGAAAAAATGAAGTTAAGCTTACTCAATGCAGGTCATTCTGTATTAGGTATTCTTGGGGCATTATATGGCTATTCCACCATTGATGAAGCTGTTGGTAATGCCGATATCAGCTCGTTTTTAAGAATCTATATGGGCAACGAAGTCACACCAACCTTAGGGGATTTAGAAGGTGTGAACTTAAAAAATTATAAGTTCTCATTAATACAGCGCTTTGGAAATACCTATATAAAAGATCAAATTGATCGTATTTGCTCACAGAGTTCTGCTAAAATTCCCATATTCATTTTACCAACCATCAATACCCAGTTAGAGACAAAGGGGTCTATTGATCATGCGGCTTTTATAATTGCTGCATTTGCTATATACAGTGTTGGCGTCAATGAATTTGGTACACAACTAATAATTAAAGATGCTATGGAACAGGTTTTAAATGAAAAAGCCATAGCCTCTAGAACGCATCCTGAATCCTTTTTAGAAATTGATGCCATATTCGGATCGCTTAAAGACAACACTACTTTTGTAGCAGCGTACACTAAGGCCTACCAAAACATTGTTCAAAACGGTATTGAAAAAGCGGTGAAGGATATAAACAGTAATATTTTAAACGACATTTAAATGAAAAATATAGTTTGTTTCGGAGAAGTGTTGTGGGATGTGTTTCCCACCCACAAGAAAATAGGGGGCGCACCATTAAATGTGGCGTTACGTTTACAATCCTTAGGGAATAATGTTTCTATGATTAGTCGCATAGGAACAGACAAAAAGGGAAGAAAAATAAAGACCTACATTCAAGACCATGCGGTAAATTCAGATAATGTTCAAATTGACGACACTTTTAAAACAGGAAAAGTAAAAGTGATGTTGAATGAAAAAGGGTCGGCTTCTTATAATATTATGTATCCAAGAGCATGGGATAATATCCAGCTTACCGAAAGTGCCAAGAAAACAACAGAACATGCTGATGCTTTTGTTTTTGGGAGTTTAATCGCTAGAGATGATGTGTCAAGACATACCTTATATGAACTCCTAAAAGTGGCTAAATACAAGATTTTCGATGTCAACCTAAGACAACCGTATTATACCATCTCCGTTTTAAATCATTTAATGAATGAAGCCGATTTCATAAAATTCAACGACGACGAAATATTTGAAATCGGAGACATGTTAAACTCTAACACAAATGGTTTAGAGGAAAATATGCAGTTCATAGCACAACATACCAATACAAAAACCATTTGTGTCACTAAAGGACGTCATGGTGCGATTTTGTATTACAACGACACCATTTATTATAACAGTGGCTATCATATCGATGTTGTAGATACCGTAGGTGCCGGTGATTCGTTTTTAGCCTCCATAATTAGTAAATTAATCAATAACGAAGACCCACAAGATGCTATCAACTTTGCTTGTGCTATTGGAGCTTTAGTAGCAGGTAGTGAAGGAGCCAACCCAGAAATAAGCTCAGATGCTATTTATAAGTTTATGTCTCCAAGTAAATTCAGAATACCTAAAACTTCATAGGCCCCTATATAAAACAAAAATAATTGTCATTGCTGTAAGTTGTAGATTCCTGCGAAAGCAGGGGTCTACAACAATACTAAACCTTTCTAATCACAATCCTCTGTTTGTTTATCATGCTTAATCTATCATTCCCGTTCTGTCATTCCTGTGAAAGCAGAAAAACATTAGAAGAGATAGGGCTAAAGAATGAAACGTCTCTGAAATACAATAAGTAGTGTATGCAGAAAATGAGAATACTTTACATGCCTAAAAAAATTTGGTTTTAAACCAGATTTATTAAAAATGAGACTTAATACGGAGGATTAAATTACGTTTGAATACGACGTTAGGGTATCAATAATCCAATAAAGTGTTAAAACATTTTTTTATTACTAACCGATTGGTTAGTTTTGTGCTGTGATAAGAAATATATTCATTTTCACGTATTTAAACATGGCAAGAAAAAAAGCATATATAGAAGAAGAAGTTGTAGATAAAGCTATGCAATTATTCTGGAGAAGAGGGTATGAAAATACCTCCATGCAGATGCTTGAGAAAGAAATGGGCATTAATAAATTTTCTATATACTCTAGTTTTGGTAGTAAGCATGGATTATTTTTAGAGAGCATTAAATGTTATAAATCTAAAACAAAAACGTTATTCGAAAATTTAAAAAATGGCCTAAATGGAGTGGAAGATATTAAAGCATTTTTTTATGAGTCTGTGGCCTTAAATTTAAAAATGGGAAATCAAAATGGGTGCTTAGTTACTAACACTTATAATGAGTTCATAGAAAGTGACGATGAATTAATTAAAGAACAAATGAATGTTTTCATGGATAATCTTAAGACTATTTTTATTGAAAAATTAAAAATGGATTCAACGAAAAATGAAGATACAGTATTGAAACAAGCCAATTTTTTATTATTAGCGAAACATGGTCTTGCTGCGGCATCTCGAGTTAATACTCCACAAGAAATTGAAGATTATATTGAAATGACCTTTAAAAATCTCTAACTATTTTTTTAACCTATATCTAAACGATTGTTTAGATATGTTGTAAAATCAATGTATTATGAAAACTATTATTTTAACATTCGCACTCTCAATAACCTTTGTCACATTAAATGCTCAAGAATATACAATCGTGTCAAATTATTTGGATACTAATGAAAACACAACATATAAGCATTCATTATCAAACTTCGTTAGCGAAGTATTTTCACAAGAAACATTCAAGTACAGAGAATTTCTGAAAGAATCAGCGGTCTCTAAAATGAACTATAAAATTGGTGCGCATGTGTTTACTAAAAAAGAACTTGCTAAGCTTATGCGAAAAGGCGCAAGGAAATCTGAAAATTTAGAAGCGTTCGAAAATTATCTCAATGACAAGAATTCCAAATTCACCAACTATATATCTAGAGAAGATCTGATTCAATTATTCCTAACTTTTAGAAAAGGCACGTTGCACCAATATCTTGATGATCTCGCTAGTAATTTGTAGACCTTTAAAAAAGAATTAAAAAAATTAACAAAAAACTAAACATTCGTTTAGTTAATTAATAATAAGTAAAACAATTAAAATTCAAGATTATGACCACTTTAAAAATTCATGACATCGAAACTGCATCAGAAGATAGTAAATCACTATTAGAAAATTCACAAAAAGCCTACGGAATGATTCCTGGATTACACGGCGTTTTAGCCGGAGCACCAAAAATTTTAGAGGCTTACCAAACCTTACACGAGCTATTTACACAAACTTCATTTAATGAAGAAGAGTTGACTGTGGTATGGCAAACTATAAATGTTGAGCACGCTTGTCATTATTGTGTTCCTGCACATACCGGAATTGCTAAAATGATGAAAGTAGATGATAATATCACAGAAGCTTTACGTAATGAAACACCCCTAGATAACTCAAAATTAGAAGCTTTGAGAACTATGACTTTATCCATAGTTAGAAATAGAGGACATGTATCCCAAAAGGATTTGGATACATTTTTTGAAGCTGGTTATGGCGAGGCACAAGTGTTAGAGATCATTTTAGGATTATCTCAAAAAACAATAAGTAATTACGTCAACCATATTGCAAATACTCCTGTAGATGCAGGATTTAAAAAGTTTGAATGGACGAAAGAGAATACGGTTTCATAATCCCTTAAAAAACCGTAAATTGTTGATTAATAGCGATAAACCTTCCGTTTGTTCGGAAGGTTTATTATAAAAACTATAAATATGAAAGATAAATTGAAAATAGATATCGTATCAGATGTAGTATGTCCTTGGTGTACCATTGGTTACAAACGATTAGAAAAAGCAATTTCAGAATTAGGAGTAGAAGATCAGATAACTATCGAATGGCATCCTTTTGAGTTAAATCCTATGATGCCCGCTGAAGGCCAGAATGTAAATGAACATATTACACAGAAATATGGTTCAACATTAGAGCAGCAGGACCAATCGCAGCAGCATATGACTGAAGTAGGAAAATCCCTTGGATTTACATTCGACTATTTTAAAGAAATGCGAATGGTTAATACGTTCGATGCCCATGTTTTATTGGATTATGCTAAAGATTTCGGAAAGCAAACCGAGTTAAAAATGCGTTTAACAACCGCGTTCTTTAGTGAAAGAAAAGATGTGTCTGACCGAAAAGTACTTAAGCAGATTCTTTTGGATGTGGGATTAGAAGCGGAAGAAGCCTTAGCGAAATTAGATAATGATGAAGCACGAAATGAGGTAAGAAAGCAACAAAATTATTGGAAAAATTTGGGTGTAAATTCTGTGCCTACTATTGTATTCAATAAAAAGAGTGCGGTTACGGGTGCACAGCCTGTAGATACTTTTAAGCAAGTTTTAACTGAATTGATTCATTAACTAAATAATGTGATTTAAAATGAAAAATGATAGACGAAACTTCATGAAAAATCTAGGATTAATGGGAGCTACGGGTCTATTGATGCCTAATTTAGTTTTAGGAAACACTCAAAAAAAAAGAAACATGATGACAAATAAGACAAGACCGAAAGTATTATTCTTTGATGTTAACGAAACACTTTTAGACCTTACTGATATGAAAGAAGTGGTAAGCGAAGCACTCAATGGTAGAGATGATTTATTACCATTATGGTTTACCACCATGTTGCAATATTCATTGGTAACTACTGCCAGCGGTCAATACGAGCATTTTGGTCATATTGGAGCCGGAGCCTTACAAATGGTAGCCGCCAACAATGACATACAAATGTCAGAAGAATATGCGCGTAAAACAGTTGTAAATGCTTTACGTGGTTTACCAGCGCACCCCGAAGTGAAAGAGTCCTTAGCGCAATTAAAGGAAGATGGTTATAAATTAGTATCATTTACTAACTCTTCTAATGAAGGCGTAAAAAAGCAATTTGAAAGTGCAGGTTTAACCAAATATTTTGATGAACGATTAAGTGTGGAAGATGTAGGTAAATTTAAACCTTTTACAGATACGTATGCATGGGCAGCGCGTAAAATGGGAGTAAAACCAGAAGAATGTATGTTGATTGCTGCACATGGTTGGGATGTCGCCGGTGCACTTTGGGCAGGCTGGCGAGCTGCTTTTATAAGTAGACCTGGACAACAAATATTCCCTTTAGCACCAAAAACAGAAATTAATGAATCTGACTTAAAAGCCATTGCGGAAATATTGGTAACTTATAAATAGACTACAATAAGCTGAACTATCCTGATCTTAATGATTCTGCAGTTAATAAGAAAATAAAACTCATATTCTAAACATTCTATAACGCGCTTTTAATATGACCATTAAAAAGCTCATCTTTTAAAGATGAGCTTTATTATTATAATAGAGACTAATGAGGTAACTTGTCTTTAATCAATCCGTATAAAAAAGTCCCAACAATAGCTCCAAAAATTACTATTAAAATTGAAGTATACCCTGCGCCTGCCAGAACGTACATAGGGCCAGGACATGCCCCTGCAAGTGCCCAACCCAAACCAAAAATAATCCCACCTGCTAAATAGCGCGTAACACTTTTATTTTTAGGTGTCAAACTAATATCTCCACCACTAAGTGATTTTATGTTTTTATATTTAATTATTTGTACACCAATAATACCAATAACTACAGCAGAACCTATAATGCCATACATATGGAAACTTCCAAATTGGAACATTTCATAGATGCGAAACCAAGAGGCAGCTTCAGATTTAAACATTATAATTCCGAAAAAAACGCCAATTGCTAAATATGTTATGTATTTCATTTTTAAAATATTATAGGGTAAATTAAATGAATCATTATCAGTCCACCTATAAAGAAGCCTATGACCGCTATAAGGGAAGGTAATTGAAGATTGCTTAATCCAGAAATACCATGACCAGAGGTGCAACCACCGGCATAGCGCGCTCCAAATCCAACCAAAATACCACCGATTAATAAAACGGCAATAATAAAAGGGTTACTTAGAGCATCTGTAGCAAAAATTTCTGGTGGTAAATAGCTGTCACCAGCATTATTAATGTTGTAATCCGTGGCGAGTTGTTGGGCAACCTCTGGATTTATTTTTACGGTGTTATCACTCATGTAGTGAGAAGCAATAAAACCGCCGATGATGGCACCCAAAACAACAGTTAAATTCCAACGTTCAGACTTCCAGTCAAAATTAAAAAAACGGGCAGCCTTGCCAGCACCAACCGCAGCACAGGCTGTTCGTAAATTTGAAGACATTCCAAATTGTTTTCCTACTAGCAGTAAAATAAACATTACTAACGCAATAAGAGGGCCTGCAACATACCATGGCCAAGGATCATATATCCAATTCATAATAAAATATTTTATTCAAAGGTGATGTTTTATAGAATAGCGGACGGTAACATGGGTTACCGAAACGCTATTCTAACTTTAGAACTTTAGCAAAACAAAAATATAACATATAGCAAGTAATAAAAAATTAAACCTAATTTAGTCTAACGTTGTTAACTTTAAAACCACTACATCTACTATTGCAGATATGATATTGAATCGAAAAACTCACTGGTAGAAATATTGATACCATTAGTCTGTAAAGGCTTTAACATTATCGCTTAAGTCATATACTGTGACATCTTTAATAATTTTTTCTAAAATGCTGCTACCAGCCGCACTACGATATCCGCCAGCACAATGTACTACTATGGGTTTAGTTCGTGGGATTGTTGACGCGCTTTCTCTTAAATTATTTAACGGATGTGATATAGCATTGTCAAAAAACTTTCCAGCTTCTACCTCACTTTTATTACGAATATCTACTATGGTGTATTTTTCTGGATTTTGGGTAAAATCCGATATATCTAGTTCTTTGCTTTTTATGAGATTTTCGTTTGGCAGTGTAATGACTTTGTTAAGCAGTTTTTCGTAGCCAATTTTCGCGACACGCTCTAAGATGGTATCTTTTTTTTCTTTGTCATCTATAACAAGTGTAAACGAATCTTTTGGCGTAACAATAGAGCCTAACCAGGTTTCAAAACTTGAATTTTCAGAAACCGCCTGAATATTAAAACTACCAAATAAATGTCCGTTCTTAAAGCTTTTTTCATCGCGTGTATCCACTATAAGTCCGTCAGCGGATGAATTCTCTGTAAATGGAATTTTTTCTATAGCCGATTTTACATTCCTTGCTCCAGTTTTATTGATATCGACATCAAATCCAAAATAGGCTGGAATAAAAGGTTGTCCATCAAGTAACACAGCCATAAATTCGTCCTTGGATTGTTTTTTAAAGGCCCAATTATTACGACGTTCATTTCCTAAGGTACTACTAGATTTATCACTTAAATTTTTACCACAGAGCGAACCAGCTCCATGTGCAGGGTAAATAACGACATCATCAGGGAAATTGTTAAATTTTTCTGACATGGTTTCATACATCATTGCGGCGAGTTCTTCGCGTTTGGCTTTCATGTTTCCTGCTTTTTCACGCAGATCTGGGCGACCTACATCTCCAATAAAGAGTGTATCTCCAGTGAATAGAGCAGTTTCCTTACCTTCGGTTGCAACGATGGTAATACTATCTGGTGAATGCCCTGGTGTATTAAGTGCCGTAAGTTTTACATTTCCACAGTGTACGCTATCTCCATCATCGAACGTATGATGCGCATAATCGGCTCCCAACTTCTTGCTATTATAAATGGTTGCTCCAGTTTTTTTGTAAATTTCTAAATGAGAACTTACAAAATCGGCATGTGGATGCGTTTCTATAATAATCGTGATTGTCGCGTTATTTGCTTTTGCAAATTCATAATATTGCTCCGGATTGCGTTCTGGGTCTATAACTGCCATTTCACCATTACTTACAATGGCGTAAGAATAATGGGCTAGCGGTTTGTATTCAAATTGTTTAATATGCATAATTTCTATGTTTTATATAAAAATATAAAAGATTATGGTAAAATATTGTAACCTTTGATACATACAAGTGTTTTTCGTTAATCTATATGTGGCTAAATATTAGATTTATAAGTGTTATATAACAAGTGATTTTTCAAATCTATAGTATTAATAACGACAAGGCTGTCGATTAAGGATCTACTATAATTTGGTTAGTATTAATCACATTGAAATCTATTTTTTAATATTCTTCGACACTATAATAATCATAATTCATTTCTTGTGTTTTATACTAGGTGTTAAATATTACAATGCTGAGAAGGGAAAAAATTAATGCTATTTTAGAAATAAAAATTAAATTTTATGAATTACGAAGAATCCTATAAAACTTTTGGAAATATAGACATCTATGTTATAGATCAGATTCTCAAAGA
Source organism: Winogradskyella bathintestinalis (assembly GCF_030407435.1). Classification (GTDB taxonomy): domain Bacteria; phylum Bacteroidota; class Bacteroidia; order Flavobacteriales; family Flavobacteriaceae; genus Winogradskyella; species Winogradskyella bathintestinalis. The sequence goes on along the minus strand of NZ_JASDDK010000002.1, from coordinate 139,609 downwards.
AAGATACGTAAACGGTCAGTCTATTTTAGACGCAGGTTGTGGTGGTGGACGAAACCTAAAATGGTTTTATTCTAATGACTTTGATCTATACAGTATAGATTCAGATGTTATAAGCATTGCTAATGCCAAACAACTCTACCCAAAGGCGGCAAGTAATTTTACGGTAGGCCATTTGGATAATTTACCGTACAACCAAGCGCGTTTTGATCATATAATTTGTTGTGCTGTTTTGCATTTTGCAGAAAGTGAAATGCATTTTAAAACTATGTTTACAGAATTGGTTAGAGTGTTAAAACCTCGAGGTACGTTACTCATAAGGATGGCATCAAATATTGGATTGGATGGAAATGCGCCAGAAATCACTAACAAGGAAAACGGAAAAAAAGGAACCTATTATCTTACACGTGAGCGAATAACCAGCCTATTATTAGAATTTGAATTAAAACTTTTAGAACCTGTAAAAACTACAAATGTGCAAGATGAGCGAGCTATGACCACCTTGGTGTTTCAAAAATTAATTCTATCATAAGCGCAATTATAATATATTAAAAAAGTAAATCTAATTATTACTAAACGGATGAATAATTGTAAAATCTTCAATTTTCTGAAATATAAGGTAAAATGTTTACCTTAGAATAATTCAAGAAAACAGTCTTTAAGATAAATTATATGTCGAATAGTTCTTTAACTATGATATAGATCCCCATTACTAAAACAAACCAACCAAATATCTTTTTAAGTTTTTTATCATTGATAAATTTATTGAGCCAAATTCCAATAAATATTCCTAAAATAGAAACTAACGTGAAGGGAAGAAGAAATGCCCAGTCGATATCAAGGTTTTGGACGTCTCCCAAAAATCCTATTAACGATTTAATGGCAATAATTAATAACGATGTGGCCACCGCTTTTTTCATTGGCAAATTAGCAAACAATACTAATGCCGGAATGATTAAAAAGCCACCACCAGCTCCAACGATACCAGTTATTATTCCAACGACTAATCCTTCAATTGTAATAAGTGGATAATTATATTTTATTTCTGAATTTTTATGAGAATCCTTAGCCTTGTTTCGTATCATTGATATTGAAGCTAAGAGCATTATAATGGCAAAAAACAGCATAATAGATAGATTCTTAGTAATCATAAAATCACCAATTTGAAACAGATTTTCAGGAATTGCTGGGATTAAGAAAGCCCTTGTTACATATACTGCGATAAATGCGGGGATGGAAAATATGATAGCGGTTTTAATATCTACCATGCCTTTCATAATATTTCTTATGGCACCTACAGCAGAGGTGGTACCTACAACAAATAACGAATAAGCTGTACCTATTATAGGGCTGAGCGAAAGCGCATATACCAAAATTGGTACGGTAAGAATAGAGCCACCTCCACCAATTAAACCTAAAATGAGCCCTATAAAGAGCGCACCAACATAACCAAATACCTCAATTATTTCCATTTGCTTTTTAACTATAGATCAAATGTATAAAGTCTACAAATTAAATTTGGTAACAGATGTTACATGATCTCAATAAAACTGCGATGAAGACTAATTTTATCGTCGTATTCCATTTTTTTCAGAAGTCTAGAAACCACTACACGGCTTGTATGAAGGTCATTTGCGATTTCTTTATGTGTGATATAAATGAATCTACTATTTAAAATTTCTTTTTTATCATGAAGATATTTTTCCAAGCGTTCACCCATATTATGAAAGGCGATGTTATCGACACTTTCTAATAGTTCCATCATCCGTGCATGGTAACTCGAAAAAACAAAGTCGCGCCAGGTTTTGTACTTTCTAGACCAAACTTCCATTAATTCTACCGGAATCATAAGAAGCTTAACTTCGGTCTCGGTTACCGCATGTATTTCGCTAATAGTGTTACCAATACAGCAACTCATAGTCATGGCGCAAGTGTCACCTTTTTCAAGATGATATAGCAAAAGCTCTTCACCATCTCCATCAGGCCGCATTATTTTAATGCTTCCAGATAGTAATAAAGGCATGGCTTTTATATATTGACCAGGTCTTATTAGGTCTTGTCCTTCTGGCAATTCAACTAAAGTAGCCACCTGATTTATTTCTTCAATAAGGGCAGGTTCAAATTGCGAGCCATATTCTGTTCTAAGCGCTTCCGTCATTGCTTGCTTTTTTTGCAATCTCAGGATTGTATTTTAAAAAGAAATGAGCCCAAATGGATTTTGATACTGCACCGATGTAAGGCATAGTAATCAATAAGGCAAAAATAATAGTTAATAATAAACCTGTAGGTCCAAATTCAAAACCAAGAAGGAGTGTAAGTACATATGCTGCAACAGCCACCGCAATACCAACACCATAAGAAACATACATTGAACCTGTATAAAAACTGGGTTCAATATGATAATTTAATTTGCATTTTGGACAATGATCCTTCACTTTATTCATTTTTAAAAATTTATAAGGGTGAGCTTCTAGAAATTGGCCTTGGCGACATTGTGGGCATTTAAGAAATAGGATACTATATAATTTTGTTCTTTTCAACCTGGTTTAATTTTTATTCAAAAATATAGAGAATAAAATTGATTATGAGTAACTGATGTTACATTTTTTGTTTTTATGAAATATTAATTTGAATTTTTAGCATTCCGCTAAAAAAAGTAACCATGAGCTATAGGTCTTTTGGTTTATTAACGCAATTTGAAACGGCTGACATTTATCATTGTTTCTCAATGATCAACTTTTTAATTTTACAGTTAATAGAAGAAATTAACGGCATGCTGTCCGTGACTTTTTATGATTTTTAAAGATTAACAACCAAAATTAAGTTGATGAAGAATGCCTATTAGTAAAACTACATAATTATATGCTGAAGATGAAATGTTAACCATCTAAGTGCAACATAGACAAAATACTCTTAAATTTTTTAATACTGAATATATTATGAAACAGATACTTTTACCTACTGATTTTTCGGAAAATTCTTGGAACGCTATTTCTTATGCCTTACAATTGTTTCAAGAAGAGCGCTGTATGTTTCATATATTAAATACTTACACACCGCCAATATATAATTTGGAATATGTTATTGGATATCCAGAACAATTTGGACTCGTAGATACTGTGAGAGATACTTCGCGGCAGCAACTTCATAAGCTAGTTAACAGAATAGCTACAGATTTTACAAATAATAGTAAACATGAATTTAAAACCTATTCAAAATTTAATACCGTAGTGTCTGGAATCGGTGCCTTTGTCGATTCGCATAAAATTGATGTGATAGTCATGGGAACGAAAGGTGCTACAGGAGCAAAGGAACTATTATTCGGCTCTAATACGGTGCATGTTTTTCAGGAAATAAAACGCCCTATTTTGGCAATACCATCTGGCTTTACTTTTAAGGCACCATTAAAAATGTTATTCCCTAACGATTTAGAGCTTTTATATAAGGAAGCAAGTTTAAAAATCCTTTTAGATATTGCTAATGCCCATGCCACCACACTGAATATGATGCATGTATCAACAGGTCATGAGCTTTCTGAAAAACAAATCATGAATTTAGAGAAAATAGAGTCCATATTTAAGCACGCGCCTTTTTTATTTCACCATTTAAATAATGAAGATATAACAGTCGCGATTCAACAATTTCAAAAGAAGCATAACATCAATTTTTTGGTGATGATAAACAATAAACATTCATTTTTTGAAAATCTTTTCTTTCAAAATACGGTAAATCAAATTGGGTTTCATTTAGAAACACCATTTTTAGTATTGCCTTCGGAATTATGAATTTATAGCTTTCTAAAATCACAATTAAGAACACTAACAATGAAAAAAAATATTCTAATACCAACAGATTTTTCGGTTAACGCCACAAGCGCAATGGACTATGCATTAAAATTATATGCCAATGAAAATTGCAACTTTTATTTCTTGCATTCATGGTCTTTTTCAGAATCAAGTACTAGAACCTATATAACTACGGATTATATAGATCAGTTAAAAGTAGATTCTATAAACGCATTAAACGCATTAAAAGACCGAGTTGAAAATACGAATAGTAACACCGAGCATTCCTTTGAAATTGTTCATAGTGCCGAACGCTTAACGGATGCTATCGATACAGCAATAAAGTCTTTTAATATCGATTTAATAATTATGGGGACCAAAGGGGCTACGGGAGCAAAAGAAATTTTCTTAGGTAGCAATACGGTTAAAGTTATTCAGAAGAATAAGCAATGTCCTGTATTGATTGTGCCAGATGGTTTCATTTATAAAAAACCGAAACAAATTGCATTTCCAACCGATTATAAACGGTTTTATGGTGAAGAAATCATTGAATTAAAGCGGTTATCTGAGCTTAATGAGTCTACAATTGAAATTCTGCATATCACAGAGGAAGAAGAATTAACCGAATTACAAGACTATAACTATACCATGTTAAAATTGTATTTGAAAGATTTGGATTATAGTTTCCACTCGATGCCAAATCTTACTAATAAAACGCTAATCATTCAAGATTTCATTGAACAACAAAAGATTGATGTTTTGGTTATGATTAATTACAAGCATAGCTTTATTGAGAATATAATTAAAGAACCGATCATTCGAAAAATAGGTTTTCAACCTACCATTCCATTTTTGGTGATTCCTTGTAGAACGCAATAAAGAGCGCCTTCTAACTTAATTCTATAAGAAATAGACGTTTTTGATTTTATGAGTGATAGAAAGAAAATGTGAATACTAATGGTATTAATTATCAAATTTTTATAAAACCTAGTTTTAAAATTCGAATATCTATTCATCACACCGTATATTTACCAGCTAACACTAATGCTATGAATTTGAAATTTTTATCAATCATTTCAATTTTTCGTTGAAATTTAGATTTATTATTTGAAGTCATATTTTTAAAAGTATTTAAAAATCAAAAGCTATCAATTTTTTAAATTAGTATTGAATGGATTTCACTAACCCATTAGTTTATGGTGTGCCTTGCTTTTTAGGTTTTATTGCCCTCGAACTGTCATATAGTAAGGTTTTTGATAATAAAAATCTTTACAAAAAGAAAGATCTTATATCTAGTTTGTCTCTTGGCGTTGGCTCTGCAATTCTTGGCGCGCTTTTAAAAACCGTTTCCGTAATGCTGGTTTTTAATTTTGCTTACGAAGTATTTAATCCTTTGGTAAATGGAGTTCGCACTAATATTATGGGCTGGCAGTCTTTTGGATACGCTTGGTATATTTGGATAATTTGTATGTTGTTAGATGACTTTGCTTATTACTGGTTTCATCGTCAAAATCACATGGTTCGGATTTTTTGGGCGGCTCACATAGTACACCATTCTTCTGACAATTTTAATTTAGGAACAGCTGTGCGCAACGGTTGGTTTACACTGTTTTATAAACCTTTATTTTATGTTTGGATAGTGATGATTGGTTTTCCGCCACCAATGCTATTATTTTGCTTGGGAATAGAGTCTTTATGGCAGTTTCAGCTTCATACGCAATATGTAAAGCATTTAGGTTTTTTTGAAAAATTTCTCAATACCCATACAATGCATCAAGTGCATCATGCTCAGAATATTGAATATATGGATAAAAACCATGGTGGTATTCTTAATGTTTTTGATAGGATATTCGGAACCTGGAAACCATTGGATAATAACATCGCTATTGAATATGGGGTTTCAACACCACCAAATTCGTATAATATATTCGTTATTCTTACGCACGAATACAAGAATATTTGGGATGATATGAAAAAATCTAGTAATTGGGGTCACAAATTTATGTACGTTTTTGGACCTCCAGGCTGGAGTCATGATGGGAGTTCACAAACCATCAAACAAATAAGAGCAGAACTGGCCAAAGTTTCTAAAAATAATATCGAGCGGTCTAAAACTCAAAAAGTTTAATTAAAATGTTTTGTAATTTTATTTCAATTTATAAGTCTTTTAGAAATAAACACATCACTCCGATTCTCGGGGTGCGTTAAAAATTTTATTCACATTACCCAACTGTTCTTTAGAAACATTAAGTGTTCGGATTGGAAACGGAATTTCGATATTGTTTTCGTTAAACAAATCGTTAATTAAGAGAATCGCTTTATCTTGAGCGGCATACATTTGGCCTTTCTTTACAAAATCGACCCAAAATCGTACTATAAAATCGATGGAGCTATTGTTGAATGTTGTAAAATAAAATTCGATACTTTCATTTTTATTTTGAGGAAATGCAGTTTTCATTTTTTCGGTAACCATTGTTTTGACGCTATGGAGATCTGTTCCATAAGCTACACCACAAGACACTGTAATTCGACCTCTGTCAATTACAGAATAGTTGACGAATGGTTCTTCAATAAATTTTGAATTTGGCATAATTACAAATTGTCCATCAGGTCTTTTAATTACTAAATTCCGCATGCTGATTTCGTGAATATAACCCCCTTGATCGTTGGTTTCTACATAATCGCCAATTTTTAAGTTCGGTAAAAATGATAGCATAACGCCCGAAAATGTATTAGATAAAGTACTTTGTAGAGCAAGACCAATAGCTAATGCTACAACTCCTGCGCCTGCTAAAATAGAAGTTAAAGCTTTGTCTAAATCAAGCACCCCCAAGGCTATAAAAAAACCTCCCATTAAAATTATAATTCTAAGTGCTTTAGCTAAAAGCCTTCTTATAGACTGGTTCTGCATGCGTTTCGTTAAAATTTTGAGTAGCAGATTACCCAAGAAATTTGCGAGAAAATAGCTAATTATCAATACAGCGATTGCGATAGCAACATTGGGCAGTTTTAGAACAATAGCATCCCACCAGCCCTCAAGCTTATCGATTAATTTTGAGACAATGTCTTGATTCTTTGAATTTTGAATTAATAGTTTCATAATTATAATTGCATTGATAATAGTAGCGTTCCAACAATCCAGAGCGTAATGGACAAAACACCACCAATGATTAGAAAATGCTTAAATTTATAGGCGCCAGTGCCATAAATTAGCGTATTTGTTTGATAGCCGACAGGTGTGAAAAAGCTAAAATTAGATCCAAACATAACCGTCAATAAAAAAGGTTTAACATCTAAGTTTAAACCACTTGCAATGGCAATGGCGATTGGCGCCATGATAATGGCCGTGGCATTATTAGATATAACTCCAGACAATAGCATTGTAATACCAAACAAAAGGCCTAGAACTATAATAGGGTTTTGATTAGCCATTAGCACTAACAAGTTGCTAGATATCCATATGTCGGCGCCGCTGTTTGTCATAGCGATGCCAAGCGGAATCATACCAGCGAGTAAAAATATAATTTGCCAATTGACTTTCTGATACACTCCTTCTAATTGAATAATATTCGTTAAAAGCATTGCAGCCACTCCCACTAAAGATGCTGACAAAATACTTAAGATACTAGTGGCGGCAAGTGCAATAACAGTAAACAATATTAAGAGCGCCAGTACTCTTTTGTAATTTGGAACATTCGGTTTAAATTCGTGTTCATTTAAAATGGCTATATTTTCAATATTATATAAATCTGATATTTTATGTTCTTGCATTTCTAATAATACGCGATCACCAGGTTTTAAATTAATATCTTTAATATTTTTTCGTAATAAACGTTCTTTCGTATTTCTTAGATTTCTACGTTTTTTTATAGCAATAGGAAACGCCCCTTGAAATGAAATACGACGTAAAGCCTTAAGTGTTTTTCCTATAAGATTAGATCCTGGTAAAATAAGAACTTCAATATAAGTCATGTCACTCTTGGGTGCTTCTACACCATCTCCAATACTTTCTTTTTGCGAATTTTGTCTTTTTTCATTGAGCACAAAACCATTTTTTTTAATTAAAGTTTGAAGGTTATCTAAATTACTCATTAATACCAAGTTGTCTTTGTCCATAAGCTTTATGTACTTGCCTGGATCGTTTATAACTTGTTTATCTCTAATAAGTTTTAAAACTTTAGTATCGTTATCATCTAAAAATTTAATAGCTCCAAAGGTTTTACCGATTAGCGGCGACTCTGATGTCACCTTAATAGTAAAAACATAAGATTCAATGTCATAATCTTTTCTTAAGTCGCTTGGTTTACTTTTTGGCAGGAACCTTGAAGCAATGGTCATTATAACTAGCCCTATAACAAAGAAAGCGATACCAAATAATGAAAATTCAAAAAAACCAAAGGCTTCAACACCATGATTTTTAGCAATGGCATTAACAATAAGATTTGTAGAGGTGCCCATTAGTGTACAACTGCCACCTAATATACCCGCAAATGAAATAGGCATTAATAAACGCGACGAAGAAAAACTGTATTTTTCAGATAGTTGCGTTATTATTTTAATGAAAATAATAACTACTGCTGTTGTACTTATAAAAGCAGAAATACCGGCGGATATAATCATAAACGCAGGTGTCAACAGAATGAGGGGTAGAATTTTTAATTTTTTTATACCATCTGAAAGCAGTTGTATAACTCCATTTTCTTCGAGTCCAACGGCTAATATCATTAATGCTAAAACCGTAATAGTTGCAGAATTAGCAAAACCACTGATGGCTTCCTCTGGTGTGGTTAATTGTAAAAGTACCAACGCCACTATAATGAAGAACGAAATTTTATCTACAGGGAATAATTCGGTAATAAATAGCAGTATGCTAATCCCGATAATAATAAAAACCAGTATAATAGGTAATTCCATAGAAGTGATAAGTGCAATCTTAAAACATCCTTAAGTTAACCATCTTTTGATAAACTGTCCGTCTGTCTCTTAATTTATTTTTAAAGATACTTGTCGCTGCTGCTAAAAACATAGCTTAATCTAAAATAATTTTAACTCATATGCACCGAAATAACAGCACCAGTTAGGCAAGAAATAGGTTTATTATGGTTTAAGGCACTTTCATTCGTATTTGAGCCAACTTTTAATTATTCAAACCTTAAATTTGCAAAACAAAATATTTTCAATCCGTTCGATTAAATAATCCTTAGATGAAACAAATCTCCTTTAATCAATCATTCATTAAATTGTTTGGTTTAATTATAACCCTCTTTGTTACAATAAGTGGGAATTCTCAAGCTTATACCCAACAAGAATTAAATGATTCTATTGCTAAGCAGCCATACTTTTCAATTCATAAAGACAATTATTTTATTACAGGTGTACCCACAAACAAAACTATAGGTAGAAATACAGCAGACGCCAAATATCAAATCAGTTTTAAACAAATATTGACTAGAAGTGAATTGCCTTGGAATACGTATTTGTTTTTAACCTATACCCAAAAGGCGTTTTGGAATATTTATGAAGAATCATTTCCTTTTAGTGATATAAATTTTAATCCTTCTATTGCTGTTGGAAAAGCTTTTTATGATAAAGACGATAAGCTAAAAGGGATTGGAACATTGGCTTTTGAACACGAATCAAACGGTCGAGATAGTATTTTTTCGCGAAGTTGGAATAGACTGAGCCTAGAATACACCACTAATATTGCGAAAAATACTATTGGTAGGTTTAAAGTCTGGGTGCCCTTTGCCTACAAAAAAGGCAATTCCGATTTATTAGAGTACACCGGTTTAGGGCAAATAAATCTGTCTCATATTGTAAAGCCAGATAAATTATTTTTTGATTTTAGATTTCGAAAAGGCTTAAACTTAGATTTTAAAGGCTCCGTACGTACACGTATTTATTTTAATCCCTTCGATAACAATATATCTAATCAATACTTAATGTTAGAATGGTTTGTAGGCCAAGCGGAAGGTTTATTAAATTATCAACAATCGCAAAGTATGGTACGTATTGGTTATGTAATAAGAACCAATGAATTTAAGTGGCTACGAGGTAAATGAGTGAAATTATAATTAATTGCCCTTAATTCGTTGCCACAAATTCGACATTAATTTTTTTCCATCACGTTGGGTTTTTTCTTCCTCAGTGAAGGTCACTTCTCCCTGTCCATCAACATTAATTAAATATTTAAACACAAAATCCTGAGAATTTGGTTCTATATTCAATAAGCCAAAGCGCAAATCATTATAATATAATTTACCGTTTATTTTATTAATTGTAAACCAACCTTCGGAAATTGCAATCATGCGTTGTACTTTTTCATTTTCAATAAGTTCTCCTAACAATTCATGATTTTTAGGATAAACTTCAAAGTTGATATCTTGTGTATCGAAAAAGGAATATGAACCTAAAAGATAATTATATTTAGTTTCAACATTAGCATTCCATAAAATCGTATTTAAAGGAGAGGGTCTGGTATCTATTTGCTCGTAAGTCTTATTTTGATTACTTAATGCCTCTTCGAATTTAGAAAACGCTAACCCTTTAAGTACAAATGTAATAGCTAAATAGGTTGTACTTAGTGTGAGGCCAATATTATTATAAATTCGTCGTTTTTTCGAAGTACGTTTATAACACATCGCTATAATTAGACATACTAAAAATGGCAGGGTGTAAAAAGGATCTACCACAAATATTGTCTTAAAAGCCAAGCGTATATCCATCGGCCAAAATAATTGAGTGCCCCAAGTAGTATGCGCATCTAAGATAGGATGTGTAAACAAAGCCAAAAAAAACAATAAAGTCCAACCTTTAAAATCTTTGTATTTTTCATATCGGGAAACTAGCCACCCAAAAAGAGGGGCAAATAACACTGAAAATACTATGGAATGCGTAAATCCGCGATGAATTGCTAATGCTGAAACCGTATCTGTAAAATGAGATGCAAATACATCTAAATCGGGAATTGTGCCTGCGATAGCGCCATACAAAATAGCCTTGTTGCCTATTTTTTTACCAAGTACAGCTTCACCAACGGCAGCTCCTAAAACGATTTGGGTTAATGAATCCATATTATGTAAAGATAATCTTTCAAATCAAAATTTTTCCAAACCAAGTCAAAATATATATATAAAATGATAATGGAAAAACTGATTATTGATCGGAATGAAAATGAGTAAGATGAAAACAAAGATTCTTATTTTTAAATTTTAAGCTGAACGCTATATTTGCGAATCAGTTATAACCACATAACTTAATTTCTAGCATTTAATAAGATAAATGTTGTCGATTTGATTTTTTTTTGAGACTTTCAGCGTTTAAATTTGATTAAAATTAAGAGGCTTGGTTATAAGCTAATTAAGCAGTGATTTTAAAATTAATGAGTGCAATTTTTGCAAAATAATAAATTAACTATGATAGATTTTTTGAAAAAATATGAAGTTTGGATATTTTTAATTCTTGCTCCTATTAGCAGTGCTATATTTGTATATATTAGTAGCTTAGGTTATTTTTCTGAATCTTTATATAATCATGGTCGATTTTTTCTACTATTAGCTATTTTGGTAGGTTTAGTAAAAGTGACCAGAGGTAATAAAGGATTGGTGGAAATGCTAAAGCCTATGCTGAATTGGAAAGTTAGTCCCACGTGGTATTTATTTTGCGCACTGTTTGCTTGTTCGTTAGCAGTACTTTTTTTAATAGCAAAAGGCCTCTTTTTAGAAGGTGACTATAATGCTTTTCTAGAAGTCAATACGGGTATATTAACCTTCAAACGATTTTTTGTAATATTAATTTGGGCTTTTGTAGGCGAAGTAGTTTGGGTGAGTTATTCCGTGCGTCAATTATCTAAGCTCACAAATCCATTTTTAGCTAGTCAAATTGTAGGTTTCTTTTGGGGATTATGGTGGGTTCCTCTTATGTATTTTGGCATAGGTGTCATTCACGATGTGCCTACTTGGCCTTTACTAATTCACATGATGGGCGCTGCCGGTATGTGTGCCATCGTATATGGAAAAACAAAAAGTGGCATTTGTGTATTATTATTACAGTTTGGGTTAAATTCAACGGGATTACTCTTACCAGTATCTCCTAGAACAGGAGGTGTTGATACGTATACGGCATTTGCAGTCCTATATTTCTTAACAATGCTGGTCTTTATGTACTTTATGAATCCAGTAAAAGAATTTCAGGTTAAGGAAAGCTATACGGCTTAAATTATTTGCGGTACGTATTTTAAATGTCAGAACTTTCATATTTACTTATGTGTATTTTGCTGGGTTTTTAACATTATAATGTAATAATTCTGAAAATTTTATAATTGAATATTAAGAGCATTGTATTCTAACTATTTTTAAAATTTGCAAAGATGAAAAAAAGGGTAAAATTTATAGTTTTAAATCTGTTAACTAATACAGTCGGTAGGGCAATGGTATTGTTGCATCCAAAGAAAACTGCAGAGTGGACGGAAGCTGGTATAACCTTAATATTGAATGAAGATCTGAGTTTTACAGAGCGTTTAATGCGTAACGCAATATTAAGCAAAGTCGAAAAACAATCGGATTATAATACTCTGGCGGATTTACACAAAAATTACTGGGTAAACCAAGGAGCTGATTTTTTTGCAGCTACGGATGATAGTTTTGAAACCAGCTTTTTGCCTGATTGTTCATTTATATTCGATCTTCTCAAAAAGGAATTAAAAAATCAACCTCAAGAATTCAAAACCTTGGTGGAAATCGGAACGGGGAATGGAAAAGTTTTGGAGTATTTAAGTTCTGAATTTTCTAAAATTGACCGTTTTGTGGGTATTGACCTTAGTCCATCTCAGATGAAAAAAAATAGTGAAGACTATAAAATGAATCCTAAGCTAGAATTTGTAGCAGCAGACGGTTTTGACTGGGTTAAAGAGCATGGTCAAAGTCATACCATATTTGTTACATCTAGAGGTGTTCTGGAGTATTTTACAGAAGAGCGATTACAGGCGTTCTTAAATGAAGTAAGTAATTTAGGAAAAACTATGTTTGTTGCTATTGAGCCTAATGCCATCGGACATAACGTTGTAACACATCCAGAGTCGCAACCTTATGGTCACGAACGCTCGTTTTCACACAACTATGCAAAGCTATTTAAATATGCCAATTATAGTTTATGGTATTCATCTACGGTGCCATGTCAAAAGTCGCACGACTTAACATTTATCGGTGCAAAAAATTAAAGCCAAATTGTAGGCATAGATTGGTAATTAACGCTCATACCATCAATATTTTAACTTAATTTATAATTAGTAAAATTATTATCTCAAACATTAGGGTTAAACGTTTTTTTGATTAAATTCGTATGACCTTTAGCTTAAACGAATTAAAATGCGATTTGGCTAATAATTTGTATCCAAACCGAAATTAATTTTAAGTTTATTTAACCCTTTTATAATCCCTCTAAATAATTTTTTTAACAGTAAAGAATAAGGTAATTAACTTATTCTCTACAGGTTAATGGCGATTTATTATAACAGTTAGCTATTTGTGATTATGAACCAACCAGATAAAAATCTATTAAAACAATTAGAAGAATTTAATAATACCACTATTAATTTTTCAAAAAATAAAACCATCGTTACATTATTTTTAGAGCAAGTCGGTGCAGTACCGAATGATGTAGCAGTAATATACAAAGACAGAGAACTTAGCTTTAAAGAACTTGATAATATTTCTAATCGTTTCGCAAATTATTTAATCACCAATCACAACATAAATCATGGTGATTTTGTTGGTTTAATGTTAGAGAGAAGTGAGTGGATAATTATCTCTATTTTAAGTATATTAAAAGCAGGAGCGATTTATGTTCCTATAGATATAGAATCTCCGCAATCTAGAAAAGGATTTATAAAGGACGATAGTAATTGTAAAATTACTGTTGATTCGGCTCTAATAGAGAATTTCACGACTACAAAAGAAGCGCATACCAATGAATATCCGTTAAACATTAATGCTAACCCAAATGATTTGGCTTATGTTATATACACTTCTGGTACTACAGGTAATCCAAAAGGGGTAATGATCGAACATCAGTCTGTAGTCAACTTAATCAGCTCTCAGACCAAACTTTATGGATTTGAAAATAATGAAAGGGTATTGTTATTTTCTAATTATTTTTTCGATGCCTCTGTAGAGCAGCTATTTTTAGCATTATTTAATGGTGCAGCAATCGTTATTGTTGATATTGATACGATCAAAAATTTCATGTTACCAAATTTTCTAAAAAATAATCAGATAACCCATTTAAGCGGAACCACGAGTTATATCGAAACCTTACCAGATTTGTCAGAGGTGACAAGTTTAAAAAGAATCGTAGTTGGTGGTGAAGTATGTCCAATAAATCTAGCTGAAAGAATTGATAAAATATGCGACTTTTATAATGAATATGGACCTACAGAGAATACAGTAACTTCAACGATTTACAAATTTTCTACTGCTGATGTTATAGTAGGGGCTTTGCCAATAGGTAAACCAATTTATAATACAAAAGCACATATCGTATCTGATACGTTAGAATTATTACCTGTAGGCGCTATCGGTGAATTATGTTTGTCGGGCAGTGGCTTGGCTCGTGGTTATCTAAACTTACCCGAGCTTAGTGAAGAAAAATTTATTAAAAACCCGTTCTCAGAAGGGGAATATATGTATCGCTCTGGTGATTTAGCAAAATGGCTACCAGATGGTAATATCGAATTTATAGGTAGAAAAGATGACCAAGTAAAAATTAGGGGTTATCGTGTTGAATTAGGAGAAATTGAAACCGCTATTACTAATTTACCTAATATAAGCAGAGTTACCGTCATTGCCACTGATAATTTGGGAGCGCCGCGATTAATTGCTTATATAAAGTCAACTGAGGACTTTAAAGATGATAGTATTGTAAAATATAAATTAGCAGAGTCGTTACCAGATTATATGGTACCATCCCTATTTGTTTGGATGGAAGAGTTCCCAATGACTCCAAATGGAAAAATTGACAAGAAAAAATTACCGCTCCCAGAATATCAAAGACCTCATAATGCGCCCCCTTTAAAAAAGCCCAAAACGGCTTTAGAGAAAGATATTGCTGATATATGGAGTACTCATCTATCTATTCCAGAGATTGGTATTGACGATAACTTTTTCGAAATGGGTGGCAACTCGCTCTTAACTCAAAAAGTAGCCGTTCTCATTGAAAAGCATCTCGATTTAAAACTACCAGTTACAAAGATTTATCAGTTTCCTACGATAGCAGGACTTTCAGAATTTTTAGAAATTGACCATAATAAATCCAAAGTTGATAAATCAAAAAAGAAAAGAAGAAAAAAATCAACTGGTGATATTGCGATTATAGGTATGGCGGGCCGGTTCCCTGGGGCGAATTCAATTGAAGAATTATGGAATGTTCTAGCAAGTGGAGAAGAAACCATTACGTTTTTCTCTCCCGAAGAACTAGATGAAAGTATTCCTGAAGAATTATATAAAAACCCACTTTATGTGGCGGCCAGAGGTATTGTGCCAACAGCTAAAGCTTTTGATGCGAAGTTCTTCGGACTGAATCCTAAATTGGCTAAAGCTATGGATCCGCAACAACGTCTTCTTTTAGAGATTGTATGGGAATTGTTGGAGCAATCTGGTCATTTACCAAAACATTATAATGGCAGTATTGCTGTTTACACTGGGGTAAATGCGAATAGTTATTATGTGAACAATGTGTTTCCTAATAAGGATTTAATGGCTCAGATAGGAATCATTCAAGCAAACACCGTAAACGATAAAGATTATGTAGCGTCGAGAATTGCCTATCATATGAATCTAAAAGGGCCAGCAGTTAGTGTGCATTCGGCTTGTTCTACCTCATTGTTAGCTATAGCCGAAGCGGTCGAAGCCATAAGAAGTGGTCAATGTGATGTTGCTATTGCAGGAGGATCAAGTGTAACGTCTCCCATGTACAGTGGTCATTTATACCAAGAAGGTTCTATACATAGTGCTGATGGACATTGCCGTTCTTTTGATGCAGACGCAAAAGGTACTGTATTTAGCGATGGAGCAGGAGTAGTGCTTCTTAAAAGTTTAGAGGATGCTATAAAAGATGGTGATACAATCCATGGGGTTATAAAAGGTATAGGAATTAACAACGATGGTGGAGATAAAGGAAGTTTTACGGCACCAAGTGTTGAAGGCGAGGCAGGAGCCATCAGTAATGCCCATTTAGATGCAGACATTAGAGCATCAGAAATTAGCTATGTTGAAGCGCATGGTACAGCAACTCCTTTAGGGGATCCTATAGAAGTTGAAGGTTTAAACATTGCTTTTGGTGAACAAGATTTAAACGGCTATTGCGCCATTGGTTCTATTAAGAGTAATATGGGGCACCTAACAGCTGCCGCTGGTGTAGCAGGTCTTATTAAAACGGTTTTAGCATTAAAGCATCGTCAGATTCCTCCAACTTTAGGTTTTGAAAAACCAAATCCTGCTATTGATTTTGAAAACAGTCCATTTTATGTAAATAATACATTAATCCCGTGGGACTCTGAAGGTACTAGAAAAGCAGGAGTCAGTTCCTTCGGCATTGGTGGTACCAACGTTCATATTGTAGTTGAAGAATATGTGGCAGAACAGAAAGTATCAGATGCTAGCAGACCCGTACAACTTTTACCATGGTCAGCTAAAACACCTAATAGTTTAGATGGCTATCAAACAAAATTGGGTAATTATTTAAAATCACATTCAGAAGGTTCATTGGCAGATGTTGCTCATAGCTTAACGTTTACAAGAGATGCGTTTGCGCATCGGAGTTTTGCGATAGCGGATAAATCTAAAGCAGCAAGTGAGAAACTTCTATCTAAAGACCAAAAGGCTATAAAAACCAATGCATTAAAAGTACTACCAAACGAACTAGTATTTTTATTTCCAGGTCAAGGTTCTCAATACCTTCAAATGGGAAAAGCACTTTATCACGAAGAAAACGTATTTAGAGCTGCAGTTGATCAATGTGCAGAAATTTTAAAAGCCGATTTAAAACTTGATATTAAAACCATAATTTATCCTGAAAATAATTCTGAAAACGCAGAACAAAAATTAAAAGATACTAAATTCACTCAGCCAGCATTATTTGTTATTGAATATGCCCTAGCACAGTTATGGATGAGTTGGGGAATAAAACCGACACTACTTTGCGGACATAGTATTGGAGAATTTGTCGCCGCCCATTTAGCTGGTATTTTCTCTTTAAAAGACGCTTTACATCTTATTACTGTGCGTGGTAAGCTAGTTAGTGAACTTCCAGGAGGAAGTATGTTATCTGTTCGAAAAAATGTAGAAGACATAAAAGGTTTAATTCCAGATACGCTGTCCATTGCAGCTATCAATTCAGATCGATTAACTGTGATTTCTGGTCCAGATACTGAAATTGATAGTTTTTCTAAAGTCCTGAATGACGAAGGTATAGCGAATATGCTTTTACTCACCAGTCATGCATTTCATTCTACAATGATGAATCCGGTATTGGATACCTTTGAAGACGAAGTTAAAAAAGTAACCTTAAATGTGCCGCGTGTACCAATTGTTTCCACTGTAACGGCGAAATGGTTAACTGATGCAGAAGCAACAAGTTCAACCTATTGGACAAATCATTTAAGGGCAGCTGTTAACTTTTCTGGAGCGATGGAAACGGTTTTGGCATTAGAAGATCCTGTACTGTTAGAGATAGGGCCTGGACGTGCATTAACTACATTATCAATGCAAAAGAAAGGTTTAAAGTCTGTAGCTTCCATTGCTAGTTTAACGATTCCGAAAGAAGATGAAACGGCCTATCATACCGTAATAACCGCTCTAGGAGATTTGTGGCTGCATGGCATAGATCCAGATTGGAACGCCTTTTACAAGAATCAAACCAGACAGAACGTAGAGTTACCTTCTTATGTTTTTGATCGAAAACCATGCTGGTTAGATCCGCCTGCTACGTATTCTTCAATTACTAATCTTGCCAACGTACCTATTTCTGTAAATCTTAATAATAGTACACCAATCACACCTAAATCGAATATAAATACTAAATTGATGAGAAAACCTATTCTACTCGAAAAAATAGCTGAGATCATAGAGGAAAACTCAGGAGTTGAAATTACCGCTAACCAATTTGATCAAAGTTTTTTAGAACTTGGCTTAGATTCTTTGATCTTAACACAAATGGCCATATCGTTTAAGAAGGAATTTAATGCTGAAATTACCTTTAGACAATTGAATGATGAATTTGAATCTCCAAATGTGCTGGCAGATTATTTAGATGACGTTTTGCCTAAAGAAATTTTTGCACCAGCAACTAATATTAATAATCAAGTTGAGCCATCTCAGCATGTGTCAGAACAACCTTATGTTGCACCTCAACAAACTCAAAATACAGCAAATAATCAAAATTTTGTAAGCCATTCTAATCAAAATTCGGCATTGAGCCTTATCGCTCAGCAATTACAACTATTAGGAAAACAAATAGAATTACTTCAGGGAACTAGTAATGAAGTTGCTCCAAGTCCTATGCCAAATGTAGAAGATAAGAAAGTGGTTGAAACACCTCGAGTTGTGTCTTCCAATGATGAATTATCTGAAGACGAAAAGAAAGAACACCAAAAACCATTTGGAGCAGCACCTAAGATAGATAGAAATGCCTCAGAATTAGATGGTCATAAAAAAGCATTTTTAGAGAATTTAATTGATACGTACAATAAAAAAACAGCGAAGAGTAAAGCCTATTCCCAAAAACATCGTGGTCATATGTCAGACCCAAGGGTAGTTACAGGTTTTAAACCCTTAACGAAAGAGCTTGTTTACCCTATTGTTGTGGAGCGTTCTTCAGGTAATCGACTTTGGGATTTAGATGGCAATGAGTATATCGATACATTAAATGGTTTTGGTTCTAGTTTATTTGGTTATCAGCCCGATTTTATAAAAGAAGCCATACACAATCAAGTAGAACTTGGTTTTGAAGTTGGTCCTCAGCATCCTCTCGCTGGTGAAGTTAGCGAACTATTGTGTGAATTCACAGGTCAAGATCGTGCCGCTTTGTGTAATACAGGATCCGAAGCCGTACTTGGAGCTATGCGTATTGCTAGAACGGTTACAGAACGTTCACTGATTGTAGCATTTTCGCGTTCTTATCATGGCATCAATGATGAGGTCATTGTAAGAGGCTCAAAAAAATTGAAAACCTTCCCAGCTGCTTCTGGTATCTTGCCTGAAGCCGTGCAGAATATGTTGATATTAGATTATGGTACTGATGAAAGTTTAGCAATTATTAAAGAACGCGCACACGAAATTGCCGCTGTTCTAGTTGAACCTGTTCAAAGTAGAAGACCCGATTTCAGACCTATAGAATTCTTGAAGGAAGTACGAAAAGTAACTAGAGCTTCAGATACCATTTTAATTTTTGATGAAATTATTACAGGTTTTAGAATGCATCCTGGTGGAGCACAAGCACTGTTTGGTGTTAAAGCAGACCTTGCAACATACGGAAAGGTAATTGGTGGCGGTATTTCTATTGGCGCAATAGTGGGTAATAAGCGTTGCATGGATGCTCTTGATGGAGGATTTTGGCAATATGGTGACGATTCTTTTCCTGAGGCTGGTGTGACTTATTTTGCTGGCACTTTTGTTCGTCATCCATTAGCATTAGCTTCTGCTAAAGCAACACTTCTAGAAATGAAAAAACAGGGAGCAAAACTTCAAGATGATTTAGCGGAAAAAACGGAACGTGTGGCCACTGAACTTACCGCCTACTGCAATGAGAAAAATCTTCCAATTCAAGTCCCTTATTATAGATCTTTGTGGAAATTACAAATATTGGAAGATATTCCTTATTCAGAATTGCTGTTTGTAATGATGAGACAAAAAGGCATCCATGTTTGGGATGGTTTTCCTTGCTATATGACTGCTGCATACACAGAAGACGATGTAACGCGTTTAATCAATTCTTTTATAGAATGTATTGAAAAACTCACAGCTGCGGGTATTTTTGAATCGGAAAAAAAAGATGAGGCATCAGCCAATGGAAATAAATACTTGACTAAAGAATTGAACAAACCTCCAGTATCTGGAGCAAAATTAGGTTTTGATAAATCAGGTAATCCAGCTTGGTTTGTTGAAGATGAGAAATATAATAATAACTATGTTCAAATAGATTTATAATTTAAATCAAAACTATTATTTTTCAAATTGTAAATCAGTTATACCGTAATGCAATCAACAGTAACTAACCAAAAAAGCAGTATTTCATTTAACCCATTTGCAGGACCTACTATTGAGAAAGTTATTCATACCACACAATCTCAAGCAGAAATTTGGATTGCTTGTAAATTGGGAGGCGAAGATGCAAATAAGTCTTTTAATGAATCGATATCACTGATTTTAAACGGTGACTTAAATATTTCAGCATTAGAAAATGCCGTTCAAGGTTTAGTGAAAAGACATGAAGCTTTACGCTCTGTATTTAGTCCAGATGGACGCTTTATGAGTGTTCTAAGTTTTGTACCCTTGGAGTTTAAACTTCAGGATTTATCGGAATTAACTTCTGATGAAACAAAGAAAACGGTATCAGACTATCTATTAAAAGATTCCAATTTTATTTTTGACTTGGTCAAAGGGCCATTGATTAAAGTAGGATTACTTAAAATAAATGACAAAGCGCATCAATTAATCATAACAGCCCACCATATTGTATGCGATGGTTGGTCTTTTGGTATTATGCTCGAAGAATTAGGCCAGTTATATTCCGCAGGAGTCAATAATGAATCTCCCTTACTTCCAGATGTGGATAGCTTCAGTTCTTACGCAGATGATTTGCAACTCTATTTACAAAGTGAAGCACATTCTAAGACTGAAAAATATTGGCTAGATCTCTACAAAAGCTCTATTCCAGAATTAACATTACCAACTGACTTTCAGAGACCAGAACTTCGAACGTTTAAAAGTGAGCGTTTAGATTTTACTATGGGATCTACTTTAGTGACTGCCCTCAAAAAAACAGGAGTAAAAGCAGGCTGTAGTTTAGTTACCACAATTTTATCCGCTTTTGAGATATTTTTAAGTTCAGAAACCGGACAAAATGATATTGTTTTGGGACTGCCTTCAGCGGATCAGGCAGCAAGTGGTAAAACCCAAATGATTGGGCATTGTGTAAATTTATTGCCTTTACGTAGTAAAATTGATTTAAATATTAGTTTTACGGACTATCTAAAACAACGGAAGTCACAACTTTTTGATGCCTATGAACACCAAAAATTAACGTTTGGACAATTGCTTCAAAAATTGTCTATTGCAAGAGATCCTTCGAGAGTACCTTTGGTTCCCGTAGTTTTCAATATTGATATGGGAATGACTTCTGCGGTATCATTTTTAGGCTTAAATTATAGTGTGAAAAGTAATCCAAGAGCTTACGAAACTTTTGAGCTTTTTCTAAACGCCACAGGATCGGAGGACGATTTAGTTTTAGAATGGTCTTATAATACGGCATTGTTCAAAAGCGAAACGATTGAACAAATGATGGTTTCATTTCAAAATTTATTACAACAAATTATTGAAACACCTCACGTTGAATTAAAAGAAATTTTTAAGGTTGACGATTCTGCTTATACGAGCGTTAATAACACTCATAAAACATATCCGAAATTAACATTACATCAAATAATTGCTGAACGCGCTAAAATTTCCCCAGATAAACAAGCTTTAAAATTTGAAAAATCCGAAATTAACTATCGAGATTTGGCCTTGCAAGTCAATCGGTTGGCACATTGTTTATTAGAAAAAGGTGTAAAACCATATTCAGTGGTGGCAGTCGCTTCCCCGCGTTCCATAGAGCTTGTGGTAAGTTTGTTAGCCATAGTGCAATGTGGAGCGGCCTATTTGCCATTAGACCCAAGTTATCCGAAACATAGAATTGATTTTATGCTCAATGATTCTGAGGCGAAAGTTATTATAACTTCAAAGGAAGTTTCGATTGAGTCAGAAGCAGTTTCAAACAAATTGGTGTTGGAAGATTTATTTTTCGACTTAAAAAATTATTCCTCAGACCCATTATCGACGACTGTAAACAATATAGAAACAGCTTATTTGCTTTACACATCGGGTTCAACAGGAAATCCAAAAGGAGTACAGGTAACGCATAAAAATCTTGTCAATTTTCTATTTAGCATGTTGCAAGAGCCTGGAATAGATGAAAGTGATAGGCTAGTGTCTATAACAACAATTTCTTTTGATATCGCTGGACTTGAGCTGTTTTTACCATTAATAAGTGGTGCAACATTAGTCATCGCAAATGATGATATTGCTAAAGATGGCCGATTACTTTTAGAATTTATAGAAAAAGAAAACATAACCATGTTACAGGCCACACCTACAACTTGGCAAATGTTATTAGACTCTGGATGGACAAATCCGCTGCCCATAAAAGCATTAAGTGGTGGCGAAAAACTTCCTTTGTCGCTATCAAAAGTAATAGTGTCTAAAGTAGATGAACTATGGAATATGTATGGGCCTACAGAAACCACTATTTGGTCTACTACCAAACAAATTTTAGCGGAAGATGACATCCTTACTATAGGAAAACCAATAGCCAATACGCAGGTTTATATTTTTAGTGATCAAGGTCTTTTGATGAAGCCGGGTACAATAGGTGAAATTGTTATAGGCGGAGATGGTGTGGCAAAAGGTTATTGGAAAAGAGCGGATTTAACTTCCGAGAAATTTATTTCTAATCCATTGGATTCGAAAACCAATACTAAATTGTACAGAACTGGTGATCTCGGTCGCTTATTAAGTAATGGCGAGTTCGAATGTCTAGGGCGTATGGATGACCAAGTAAAAATTAGAGGCCATCGAATAGAACTGGGTGAGATAGAAGAGGTTATTATAGGAATAGAAGACATAGAGTCTTGTGTTGTAATGATAGATGAAGAGCGCTTAAAAGCTTTTGTGACAACAGGTAATACTGTTGATTCAACTGAAAATTCAGTACAAAAGTGGAAAGTGGCCCTAAAAGAACTTTTACCACTTTATATGGTGCCTCATGAGATCAACGTTATTGATGAATTTCCTACAACTTTAAATGGCAAAATTGATCGTAAATCATTATTAAGAAATTCAAAGTTATCTTTAGAAAATGTTGGTGAAAAAACGCCACCTAGGTCTGCAACAGAACACTTAGTAGCTGAGATATGGGAGGAGTGTCTAAATGTAAAAAATATAGATGTATTTAGTAATTTCTTTGAGATAGGAGGCCATTCGTTGGTCGCCGTTCGCGTGATGGCACTTTTAGAGAAAGAGACAGGAAAGCGATTGCCATTATCAACATTAATGACGCACTCTACCATAGAGAAACTGTCGCAATTCATGGATGCTGGTAGTGAAGAAAATACTTGGAGTTCATTAGTACCCATAAAACCTGATGGAAACAAAACGCCTCTTTACGTTATTCATGGTGAGTTTTATAACGTTTTGTTTTTGAATTCGTTGGCTAAACATCTGGATGAGAACCAACCAATGTATGGTTTGCAAGCTAAAGGGCTTAATGGGGAAGATACACCTAATGACACTATAGAGGAGATGGCTGCGCATTATATTTCTGAAATTATAAAAACCAATCCAAATGGTCCTTATTCTATAGCAGGATACTCATTCGGAGGGATTATAGCTTTTGAAATGGCCAAACAATTAAAGGCTCAGGGTAAAACCGTTGAAAAATTTATCTCGTTTGATAGTTATGTCTTTCCTGTTTATTATTATCCCGATACTTTTAGAAAGAACATAATGGCCGGATATTATACGTCTGGAAAAATGATATTTGCGATATCGAAGATGTTTAGTAGTGCAGCAAAATTTAATCAAAGAATGCGATTATTTAAAGATCAATTTAAAAAGCTGTTTTTTAGTATAAAAGAAAACAATAAAGAGCAAAAGCTTGAGCGCAGAGAGTTACGGGAATTATTAGAGCTCAATATAGGAAGTAAAGCTTTGATGGAATTAAGTAAAAAGCACGATTTAGCTGCGAGACGTTATCATATAACTACAGAAGATATTAAAGTTGATTTAATGATCGCAGAAATACCTACTTTCTTTAAACATGATAAAAAGTACTACGGTTGGAACGCATTGGCTAAGCAAGGAGTAAAGCGGCATAGTGTTCCTGGTAATCATGCTACTATGTTCATAGCACCAAATGATAAAAAATTTAGTGAGGTGCTGCAACAAATTTTAGATTATTAGATAAATTTTCATCTGACAATTTTCCTAATAATCTAAGACTACATAATTTTATTTATTTCGATTTTAAACTTTTTACTTCATAAAAATGAAATAATTTTAATAGCTCTCGGGAAAACGTTTACTATGCCATTGTCATCTAAGCTGATGTAGATATTGTCATATAATTCATAAACCTAGATTTTGAGTGGTGCGATAGGCTTTATCTCTAAAAACCAAGTGATTATATGAGAGTTTTTATCGTTTTTTTATTGATAAATATGTATTTTTAACTTATGTTTGGTCTGAACAATTAATTATGAAACAATGGTTGATTTCTAAATGATTTAAGCCTATAAAATCAACATATTGGTTTTAAACGATAAACGCAACAACTTGTCTAATTTTTCTTTTTAGTCATCTTATTTTTTAATAAATTCCCTGAAATAAATTAACCGTTTCGCTTATACCAAATCCATAGATTTTAATTCAGTTAACCTACGTCTCATGAAGCAACCAAAAATTTATACTACACAATCTCAAGCAGAAATTTGGACTGCTTGTAAATTAGGTGGTATAGATGCTAATCGAGGATATAACGAATCTATCTCCTTGAAGTTATTGGGCCGTTTAAATAAAAAAGCATTTAAAAAAGCGGTAAGATTATTAGTAGAACGGCATGAATCCTTAAGATCTACCTTTAGTTCTGACGGTCGTTTCATTAAGGTCCCTAAGGATTGGTCAGCAATTATTAATGATAAAAACATTTCTGAATGTGATGCCGTCGAAAAGGATAAAATCATTGCTAACTATTTAGCTTCAGAAGCCAATTTTATTTTCGATTTAGTTAAGGGACCACTATTTAAAGTAGGTCTGATTAAGTTATCAGAAACAGAACATCGCTTTATTCTTACCGTGCATCATCTAGTATGTGATGGTTGGTCTATAGGAAATTTATTAGAAGAATTAGGACGTATCTATACTGCCGATGTACTTAACACTAATCTAAATTTACCACAACCAATAGCATTCGGTTCTTATGCGGCGAAAAAACATGCTAATTTGGGCAATGATGCTTTTGATGTTGCTGAAAAATATTGGTTAAATCAGTATAAAGATACGGTTCCACAATTGACATTACCAACGGATTTTCCGAGACCAGAACTTAGAACGTACAGAAGTGATCGATTGAATTTTTCCTTAAAAACAGACCTTGTAGACGGTTTGAAGAATATTGGTGAACAAGCAGGTTGTAATTTCATTAATACACTACTATTTGCTTTTGAGATTTTTTTATCTGAACAAACAGGCCGTAATGATATAGTTCTTGGCTTAACCGCAACTGATAAGATAACGGAAAATAAGACGCATATGATAGGTAATTTCTTAAATTTATTACCATTACGAAGTAAAATTGACACGGCTTTAAGTTTTAAAGAATATTTAGAACAACGAATTCCTCAATTACAAGAAGCTTATAATCATCAAGAATTCAGTTTTGGTCAATTACTCCAAAAATTTTCAATTGCTAGAGACCCGTCTAGAGTCCCTTTAATCCCTATAGTTTTTAATAATAATATGGGCATTATGGAGGCTGTCTATTTTTCAGGTTTAAATTGTGAGCTGGAAAGTAACCCAAGAGCTTATGACGCCTTCGAAATTTTTTTAAATGTAACTGGTTCTGAGGCGAATTTAACATTGGAATGGTCTTTTAATACGGCATTGTTCAAAAGAGAAACCATTAAAGAAATGATGATGTCATTTCAAGATTTACTAGAACAATTTGTAAATACACCCCAAAAAAATATAGAAGAAATTCTCAAAGTAGATGATGCGTTATATCAATTAGTAAATGCTACTAAAATAGATTATCCAAAGATCACATTACATCAACTTATATCTAAACAAGCACAGCTAAGACCTGAAAAGATTGCCTTGAAATTTGAAAATTCTGAAATTTCATATAAAGATTTTGAGATACAAGTCAACCAGCTTACACATTGTTTATTTGAAGAAGGGGTAAAACCAGGGACGATTACGGCGGTGGCATTACCTCGGTCTATTGAGCTCGTTATAAGTTTAGTGGCTATTATGCAATGCGGTGCCGCGTATTTACCGTTAGATCCTAGTTATCCGCAACAGCGTCTAGATTTTATGATGAAAGACTCAGAGGCTGAAATATTAATTTCATCAGAAAAAATACGACTAAAGTTAGACGCCATTCCAAAACAATTAACAATAGAACATTTGTTTTCGGATTTATCAAAATATTCTGCAAGCCCAACCAATACTGCTGTAGATATAGATAAAATGGTGTATTTGTTATATACTTCTGGATCTACTGGTAATCCGAAGGGCGTTCAGGTAACGCACAGAAACCTTGTAAATTTTCTTTATAGTATGCTTGAAAAACCAGGCATACAAGAAACAGATCGATTATTATCCATAACTACAATTTCATTCGATATTGCAGGTTTAGAGTTGTACCTACCATTATTAAAAGGAGCTACATTGGTTATCGCAAACGACGAAACAGCTAAAGATACCCGTTTAATGCTCGATGTTCTCAAAGCAGAAAAAATCAACATATTGCAAGCGACACCAACAACTTGGCAAATGTTATTAGATGCTGGATGGGAAAATCATTTGCCATTAAAAGCACTTTGTGGAGGTGAAGCTCTTTCCCTGAATTTAGCGACTAAATTGTTGCAGCGCGTGGATGAGCTTTGGAACATGTACGGACCAACAGAAACTACAATTTGGTCAACGGTAAAACAGATTAAAACAGAAGATACATTAATTAGTATTGGAAAACCAATTGCCAACACCCAATTGTATATCTTAAATGATAAAGGTCAACTCATGGCACCTGGTAAAATAGGTGAATTATGTATTGCGGGCGACGGTGTTGCAAAAGGGTATTGGAAACGAAAAGATTTAACTTCTGAAAAATTTATAGCTGATACCTTTAATCAAGACGAAGAGACACTATTATACAGAACAGGGGATTTGGCTAAAATGCTACCTTCAGGAGAGGTTCAATGTTTAGGCCGTATGGATCAACAAGTTAAAATAAGAGGTCATCGTATAGAACTTGGTGAAATAGAAGAGGCTATTAACAACTTAGAGGATATAGAAAATTCTGTTGTGTTGGTTAATGAAGAACGACTTGAAGGTTTTGTTATTTTGAAAAAAAATGAAGAGGTGTCAACAGACCTTACTAACAGCTGGAAACAAAGCCTTGCGGAAGAACTTCCAGCTTATATGGTGCCTGTAGATTTTTATTTTTTAAAAGAATTTCCAACCACATTAAACGGGAAAATAGATCGAAATGCACTTAAAGGTCAAGCTTATAAAAATAACCGATTAGCGGAATATACAGCTCCGCGAACTGAAACAGAAAAAATAGTAACCTCTATTTGGGAAGATTGCCTAAAACGAGACAAAATAGACATATTCAGTGACTTTTTCGAGCTTGGTGGTCATTCGTTAATTGCTGTTAAAGTCATGTCCCTGTTAGATAAGAAAACAGGAAAACGATTACCATTATCTGCCTTAATGATTTATCCAACTGTCGAAAAATTGGCAGAATTCATAGATTTAGAGACTAAAGAAATTTGTTGGAGTTCTTTTGTGCCCATAAAACCAGAAGGAACAAAAACACCGCTTTATGTCGTACATGGTGCAGAACATAATGTTTTGTTTCTAAATTCTTTAGCAAAGAATCTAGATAACGACCAGCCTATGTATGGTTTACAATCAAAAGGACTTGATGGTGTGGATACACCACATGATAAGATTGAAGATATGGCTTCATATTACATTTCTGAAATTGTGAAATCTAACCCAGAAGGCCCTTATATACTTGCTGGTTATTCTTTTGGGGGAGTCATTGCTTTTGAAATGGCAAGGCAACTTATGTCGCAGAATAAAACCGTACATAAAGTAATTCTTTTAGATAGTTATGTATATCCTTATTATTGTTATACACCGTCCGCAAGAAAAAAGATTTCACGTACAAAATATACTTTGGAAATGGTGCTTTATATGTCTCAGAAAATGTTTCATAGCAAGTCCAACTTTGAGCATCGCATGCGATTATTTAAAGAAAGCTTAAAACAAAAGTATTTAAAATTCAAATATGGAAAAGAAGCACATCACAAAATGCTGCATAGCTGGCCGTTTGAGTTAGATCAGATGCATAAAAAAGCTATTAATAATTATCAAATTTTACCCTTAGACATAAAAGTAGATTTATTAAGAGTGGCAGAAGATGATGTTTTTTATGCTCATGATCCAGATATGCTCGGATGGGGACAACTAGCCACAAAGGGTGTCAATAAGCACTTAATACCAGGAAACCATGTCAATATGCTTTCGCCTCCAAATGATAAAAAGCTTGGAAAAATATTACAAAACATTCTAGACCGTTAATAAAATGAGTCAGGTTTATAATGTGTTCTGTCACAGCACTAAGGTTATTATTGTACCCTTTGATAAATTTGAAAATAATTCAGAATATTTAAATATTTTTAAAATTAAGCTCTCACTGTATCAAAACTTGGTGATTGATTTTTTACAATTTCTTACGCCTGTTGAAATGCAACGTGCAGAAAGATATTATTCTCCGAAAGATAAATCACGCTTTATAATCTGTAGGACGTTACTAAAATTTATACTCGCTCAGAAAACAGGACTTGAAATTGAAAATATTATTTTTGAAAAAGATAATAATAAAAAGCCGTATTTACCTTTTGATAGATCAATAAATTTTAATGTTTCGCACTCCGAAAATTATGCTTTAATAGCATTAAGCCATGCTTCGGTAGGTATTGATGTAGAATATATGAATCGAGATTTTAATTTTTTGGAAATTATTCCGTCTACATTCAATGACTTAGAAATTAGATCCGTTTTAAAAGCGGCTAATAAAAAAGAAGCTTTTTATACATGTTGGACGCGTAAAGAAGCTTTCGTTAAGGCAACAGGGAAAGGTATCGATGATAATATTGCGCAAATTCCTGCATTAGATGGTCAACATACTAAAGCTTCTCATTTGCTAGGCGAGTTCAAAAATATGACTGTATTTAGTTTTGACTTAGATGAAAAATATAAAGCTGCTGTAGCTTTTAGTGAAACAATGATTTCTGAGGAAATTGTAGTTTCTAATCTTCCAACGACTTTACAGGAGTTGATAGAATTTAAAAGTATAAATAGAACATAATCTAATTATTCTGTAACATAAGTAACGTACATTTTCTCATTTACTTCGTATTTTTATAGCTTAAATTCTGGCTATGGAAGACATGCTCTTTTACGATAGAGTGCAGTTTGCATTTACGATTACATTCCACTACATATTTCCTCAATTAACCATGGGCTTATCTTTAATGATTGTCTATTTTAAGTGGAGATATTTAAGAAACAAAATTGAAAAATATAACAATGCTGCGAAATTTTTCATGAAGATTTTTGCTATCAATTTCACTATGGGAGTTATAACAGGTATTCCTATGGAATTTCAATTTGGTACTAATTGGGCAAAATTTTCTGAACTCACGGGCGACATTATCGGTCAGACCTTAGCCATGGAAGGTATATTTTCCTTTGTACTAGAATCCTCATTTTTAGCACTATTTATTTTTGGCGAAAAATTAATGGGTCAAAAATTACATTTCTTAACGGGATTTCTTGTGTTTTTAGGCTCATGGGCAAGTGGTTGGTTTATTTTGGCTACAAATGCCTGGATGCAATATCCTGTAGGTTATGAAATACTAGACAATGGAAAATTTGTATTAGATAACTTCTCTTCGCTATTTACTAATCCTTGGCTCTTGCCTGCTTTTTTGCATAATCAAGTGGCTTCAGTAGTAACCTCTGCTTTTGTAATGGCTAGTATTGGCGCTTTCTATATTTTAAGAAACAAACATTCCGAATATGGTAAACTGTTCTTAAGAACTGGTGTGGTCTTCGGGTTTATTTCAAGCGTTCTGGTTGCATTTCCTACAGGCGACTGGAATGCAAAAAACGTAGCGAAATATCAACCCGGAACTTTTGCAGCGATGGAAGGAATTTTTGAAACTGAAGATGCAGGCGCTGAAATTGTTCTCATTGGTCAACCTAATATGGTGGACAAAAAATTGGACAATAAAATTGCCGTGCCTAATATTCTCAGCTTTTTAACCTATCAAGAATGGAATAAACAGGTTATTGGCATGGATCAGTTTGAAAAGGAAGAATTGCCAGATAATATTCCGGCGCTCTATTATTCCTATCATATAATGGTTGGTTTGGGCACTATATTTATTGGTGTTATGGCCTTGGCAATTTTTCTCTTATGGCGAAAAAAATTATACACCATAAAACCGTTACTTTGGACCATTATGTTTTTAGTACCTTTTCCATACATTGCAAATCTTACAGGATGGTACACGGCAGAGCTTGGTAGACAACCTTATTTAGTTTACGGTTTACTAAAAACTAGCGATGGTATTTCACCTACGGTCTCATCGGGTAATACGTTATTTACTTTATTAGGTTTTATAGCGTTGTATATGCTTCTCGGCTTGTTATTTTTAGTCTTGGTTGGTAAAATTATTAACGAAGGTCCAACACCTAAAACACATTAAAAATGGAATTATTTTGGTACATAGCCATTGGTATTGTTTTAACGGTCTTTTTTATTTTAGATGGTTATGATTTTGGTGCAGGGATTATTCATCTCTTTTTTGCCAAGGAGGAAAAAGACAAGGAAGTCATTACAAAATCAGCAGGCCTGTTTTGGGATTCTAACGAAGTGTGGTTAGTGGCCGCAGGAGGTATGCTCTTTATGGCCTTTCCTACGTTTTATGCTTCTGTGTTTAGTGGCTTTTATTTACCGTTGATACTGGTATTATGGTTGATTATCTTTAGAGCAATAGGCTTAGAATTTAGAGGTCAATTCAAATATCAAATGTGGAAAGACATTTGGGATAAATCCTTTGGGGTTTCGAGTTTACTATTAGCCTTATTTTTTGGAATTGCATTGGGCAATATTGTGAGAGGTGTAAATTTAGGAATCGTTGAAAACGGAATAGCTACGCACGAAGGTCATTACTTTTTCTTACCATTGTGGGACAGTAGTTTTAGTCCTTTGACAGATCATCCCGGAGTTATCGATTGGTTTACAATTTTAATTGGTTTAATCTCAGTGGTAACCCTAACCATTCATGGTGCGAACTGGGTTATTCTTAAAACCAATTCATCCATTAATACTAAATTGAAAAGTGTCATTTTTAAATTAACTATAGCGTTGACCGTACTTACGTTGATATCTTTGATTACTTGGCAAATAATCAATCCGAATGCATTAGATAATTTTGCTGATAAACCTTACTTATTAGTGTTTCCAATAATTTATTTAACAGGCTTAGTGGGCCTACTATTTATTAAAAAAATTAAAAAAGAACGTCATGCGTTTTTATTATCCACCTTATTAATATTAGGTGGAATTACATCGTCATTAGCTTCCTTATTTCCTGTAATATTACCTTCTATTAATGAGGTTCATCAAGATTTAACCATTTACAATACTGCAGCATCAGAGTATGGACTGTCCGTGGCTTTTATTTGGGGTATTATCGGTTTAAGCTTAATCGTTGTATATGCTATTGTTCAAAATAGATTAAAAGGAGGAAAGGTTGATGATATGGATTATGGTCATTAGTTTAGAACTATTGAATTCAACTTTGACGTAGTTTTTAATCGAATCTAGTCTAGATTGGGTATCGATTTTGCGGTCGCAATAAAAGTTTATAATGACAATCTTACAAATCAATGACATATTCAAGATGAGTAAATAATTATGACAGGGACATTAATTTCATTAATTAGTATTATCGTAGGTATTGTTGCTGCACATACGTTTGCCAATTTTAAGAAAAAATACACTTTTGGTTTTATAGGAAATACGGTGATTGGCGTTTTTGGTAGCATTCTTCTCATTAAATCGTTTGGACGATTGGGTTTCACGCCTTGGTCTATAATGAATAATGGTGATTTTGATGGTTTCCGATTAATGATAAATATATTAGTGTCTGCGCTCGGTGGTATTTTGGGGCTGATAATTGGAAAATGGATGGTTCAAAAAATAAATAGAAAAGCGTAAATTGAGTTAATGCAGAAGCAGAACATCAGTTATAACCATACGTTCAATTGATTACAGTTAAACTACCATAAGTTCTATTGTGTGAAACTTTCGGTTTGTCTTTTCTATTTATAAGAAATTTTAGTATGCTGCCATTTACTATCGGAATAACGACGAAACAGTTATATATCATTTGTTGTGCATAATGTCCCAAAAACCGTAATCTGAATTATAGTTTGAGAAAAAAAGAAATATTTTGGCTGATTGGAACGACAATTTTTGTGTTGATTTTGAACACGCTGATTTTCGGAATTGACGGACTGAAATCTGACTCAACTCTAGATATTAATGTTCACGATACGTATTATGTAATTACGAATTTTCATGTCATTCTATTAATCGGAGTTCTGGTATTTTTTGCAATTTATTTGGTTAGAACATTACGCAGGAATTTCAAAAATTTGACTGCAAATCTAATTTTAATGATTTCGACAATACTTCTGATTTTAGTATTAATCGGAATTGATTCGATTTTAAATGCTTTAATTAGGCAAACAACGAGCTGGACAATCTATCCACCTTTGAGTGCGGGAGAAGTTAAACCTGATTTTAAACCGAAAAAAAATAATTTAGGACTTTTATCAAGTATCCTTTTCTTTACCCATATATTCTTACTGATTTTACTTGCTTTTTGCGGATTTGAAACTGGTCGGAATTATAAACGGAATGAATAAAAATACGATGCACAACAATGTGTATAATTCATTGCTGGTTATAGCCTACTTACCAACGTCATCGCGGACTTTCTATCTAAGATTTATTTACTAACTCTATTGCTAAAATACGCAACGAAATGATACACGAGACAGACCGGTAGATGAAAAATGTAACGTTTTAAATAAAATCACGTCATATAAGTAAAATCATCAATTATGGAATCGAATTACCATTCACTTAAACGTAGAGACAATCAATTATTAGTTATTACACATTTATCGCAATTATTAACTTACATTACTGGATTTGGTGGTCTTATAGCACCGTTAATCATTTGGGCAACTCAAAAAGAGAAAGTTGAAGATATGGATGCCCATGGAAAATCTATCTTGAATTTTCAATTGAGTGTTCTTATTTATTCACTGATCAGTATACCATTAATTATAGCCTTTGGATTAGGAATACTAACCTTAATCTTAATTGCAATTTTAGCATTTGTTATGCCAATTATAAATGCTATAAAAGTTAGTAATGGCGAATTACCTTCTTATCCATTGTCTATTAATTTTATTAGTTAGAAATTAAATAATGGAAATTAAAAAGCTTTGCCAATTGGTGAGGCTTTTTTTGTTTAGAAAAAAAAATCCTTATTACAGAAAAAATCAAAATGAGATATTATAATTATATCTTAAGTTTGTTTTTTCCTTGTATATGCCTGTAAATTTTAGAAATATTTTATTTTTAATACTACTTCTTTTACATGAAGTGGTAGTCGCTCAAGATCCTGTTTTTGAGCATCTCGCAAATATCTCTAATCTGCCAGATGTTGAGTTTTATGATATTTTAGAAGACCACAACCACTATATTTGGTTTGCGGCGGATAAAGGTTTGTTTAGATATGATGGTAATACCTACCAGCGTTACAGTCACCCAAATCAAAAAGCAAATTCATTATTTCAATTAAAGGAAGATGATGATGGTAAGTTATGGTGTAATAACATATATGGTCAACTGTTTTATGCGGAAAATGACCAATTACATTTGTTTCTAGATGCAAGTCAATTAGTAAAAGGGCAATTAGCAGCCTACACTATTTTAGAAAATGATATCCGCTTGTTTACTATAACAGGCATCTATGATGTAAATAAAACTACAAAAAAAATCACCAAGATTTTTGAAGGTCTATGCATAAGTAATGCTAATAGTCACGATAGTAATTATGTGTTTACAATTAATGAGGCGGCAGGTTTAAATAAAAATTGTATTTATAAAATAGAAGGTGATCATAGGATTAAAATATTTGATATTGAAAGCTTAGGCCTTATACAGTCTCCTAAATTATTCGCTTTTAAAAATGAAGTATTTTTTATTTATAAAAGTGATGATAAAAACATAATTTATCTCATAAACAGGGGTGATAATTCAGTAATAAAACTTGAAACTCCACCTCAATTAAATAATAAAATCTTTTACAATCTCTTAAGTTTTGACAACGAATATTGGTTTTTAACCACTGCAGGTATTTTTGTTTATGAATTTAAAGATCAGGTTTTCAGTCTGAAAGAACAACTTTTTAATACAGAGTCTATTACGGACGTTGAGATAGATTATAATAATAATTATTGGTTTGCGACCTTGGATAATGGAGTCTTTGTATCTCCAAATTTAAATATTAGGCGTGCAGACTTGGAGTCTACAAAGTCTAAAATTACGGCATCTTGCGCTTTACAAAATAATCAATATGTATTAGGTACAAACGATGGTAAACTTTTATTTTATGACAAGCTTCAGCGTTTTAAAACATTGCAATTGCCTGGAGAGAAAATAATAGGTAATCTATTTCACGACGCCCAACGACAGCGATTAATTGTAAGTATTAATGCTTCCGAATCTTTTGTAGTTAATCTGAAAAATAACAAAATTACAGATGTCATTAACAAATTTTCAGTAGCTAAAACTATTTCAAAATTAAACGATACCTTATTGTTTTATGGTAATTATAAAGAAGGTATAGTGTATAATAAACCTTATAATTCAAAAGAGAAAAAGAGCTTGCGTTCTAGTCGGGTAAAGGCTTCAGTGGTACATAATGATAAACTTTTTGTATCTTATATTGATGGCTTTTTTCAATATGATTTAAATAGCTTTTCTTCGGAAGGCATACGGTTTAAAGGCCATAATTTGTTGGTTAATGCAATGAGCACATCAAACAAAGCAATTTGGCTTGCAACTCAGCATAATGGCTTAATGAAGTTTGAGAATAATACTTTAAGCCAGCCTTCGGCTAATTTATTTAAGAATTTACAAATAAATACGCTAAAATCTGATGGTGATTTCCTATGGATTTCAACGGATTCTGGACTGTATCAATATAATACAATAACTAAAACTTCAAGATTTTTAAATGGGCAAGATGGGTTGAATACGGCTATAAATGACTTTCTTGTTCTTAAAGATGTTATTATTCTTAGCTTACCGCAATCCCTTTATGCACTGCCAAAAGGAGAAGGTTTATTTAAGAATTTTAAAACTTCTAAAGTTGAGGTTAAAGCTGTACACATTAACGATCGTGATACCTTGGTACAGTCTTATTATAAACTGCCTTATGACTTAAATAAAATTGGTTTGGAGTTTAATTCTAATGGCTTTCAAACCAATAAGAATGTTAAATATCAATATCGCGTACAGCAATTAGATACTGCTTGGCAGAGCATACCACTAAATACAAATGTGGTTAATTTTAATAGTTTGGCAAGCGGAACTTATAACGTAGAATTAAAAGCAAAAAATGTAAGTGCAGAAAAGGCTGTTTTTGCGACTCCGATGACCTTTGTGATTACCAAACCCTTTTGGGAAACATGGTGGTTTTATGCAATTATTTTATTTGTGATCTTTGGTTTAATTTGGTTGTATTTCAAATGGCGTTTAAAACAAAAAGAAGAACAACGTATTAGCGAAATTGATAAAATTTTAATCGATAAAAAAATTACCAATTTAAGATTAGAAAATCTGCGTTCGCAAATGAATCCGCATTTTATTTTCAATGCTTTAAATTCTATTCAAGATTATATTGTATCGAATGAAAAAGAATTGGCAAGCTCGTATTTAGTAAAGTTTAGCCGATTAATCCGAATGTATTTAGATTACAGTCAGCAAAATGAAATCACTCTTCAAGAAGAATTAAATGCTTTAAAATTGTATTTAGAATTAGAGAAAGTACGTTTTGAAGAGGAGTTAGAATATCAAATTCACATAGATCATCAACTTAAAACGCAACAAATAAAAGTGCCGTCTTTATTCGTTCAACCTTACGTTGAAAATGCGTTAAAACACGGCTTATTGCATAAACTAAATGACCGACAATTAAAGGTTGAAGCTAAAATTATTGAAAACAATAACTTACAAATTACCATTGAAGATAATGGTATAGGTAGAACACAATCTGAAAAATTAAAACGACCGAACCAACAGCACAAACCTTTTGCTACCAAAGCCAATGAAGAACGGGTTCACCTTTACAAAAACAAATTAAAACGAAATATAACCATTGCTATTGAAGATTTATACGATGAAAATCAAATAGCTTCAGGAACCAAAGTGGTTATAATAATGCCTATATAATATAGATGAAAGCCATAATTATAGACGACGAAAAACGCGCCAGACATTTACTATCTAAACTCCTAAATGAACATTGTGCAAGCATCTCAAGCATAGATGAAGCGCAGGATTTAGCATCTGGTGTAGGCTTAATAAAGTCTTCAAAACCAGATATTGTATTTTTAGATATTGAAATGCCAAATCAATCAGGTTTAGATATTTTAGAATACTTTCCAAATCAGATTAATTTTAAAATCATTTTTGTTACCGCTTATAACCAATACGCTATTGAAGCCTTTAAATTATCTGCGGTAGATTACCTATTAAAACCTGTAGATACGAGCGAACTAAAAGAGGCAGTTGCAAAAGCGGAAGAAGCAATAAAAGCCAATAATTTAAACGACCAATTAAATAAGTTGCGCGACTCACTAAAACAACTCGCTATAGATAAAATAGCCTTAGAAATTCCTAAAGGGATTATGTTTGCGTCTCATAACGACATTGTTTATTTTGAAGCTGATAGCATGTACACCAACGTACAATTAATTGATGGAAAACAAAAAACAATTTGCAAGCCCTTAAAGCATTTTGTAGAACAATTAGAAAACAATGCCATGTTTTTTAAATGTCATCGTTCCTATTTAATTAACCTAAAATACGTAGACGAATTGGTGAAAGACGACGGAGACTATTTACTCATGAACAATCAAAAGCGTATTCCTATTTCAAAATCTAAACGCGATCAGTTTTTAGAAGTTATTAAGGAAACATTTTTGTGATATTAGCTTAAAAATTCGTTTTCATTCAGAAAAAAAATCCACAACTTTAGAAAAAACACTATTAAGAATAGTGGTTTAGTTGCTTCTTTTGAGGTCTATTAAACACAATTCTTATGAAAAAAATAATTCTATTATTAGTTTTAGCATTATGCTACAATACATCCAATGCACAATTGGGCAAAATGTTAAAGAAAAAAGCCAAAGCTGCAGTAGAGAAGAAGATGAATAAAAAAGAGGAGACAAGTTCATCTTCAAGATCTGAAAGCTCAACAGGAATGGTTGGTAATACTTCAACTTCCAGTCAAAATTCATCTAAATCTGAATATACTGATGAAGAATTTAAAGCAGAATTAGCTAAAAAATACCCTAACGACCAAGAGAAGCAAGATTTATACTATCAAAAATATCTTGAGAAAAAACAACAGAAAGCCGAAGCTAATAAACCTAAAACAGGCTCTAGTATAAGTGACGACTTTTTATACATGTCTTATCCTTTTGCAATGACTAAAGGTATGAGTGCTGTTGGGGTAGACCGTGTAAAGTTGAGACGCCAAATGACAGATATGGGTGATAATGTAGATGTATTACCTGCACAAGATCCAGAATATTCGTGGTTACGTTTTTTAACCACACCAGAATTAGAAGCCATGTCACCAGAAGGTTATATTGGTTACGAGTTGGTTTCAGGAATGTTTACAACCAAAGTCGGAGCAGACAGATCACAAACGTTAGAGCTTGGTACAGGAATGCCAATACTGGTCAGAGGAATGCTTATTACAGACGATGTATTTGTTATTTATGCAGCATCGCATCAAGGTGGCCATGCGTTTAATGTACCATCGTATATGCATCAAAAGGATATAACTATTTTGAATGTTATTGGTAAAGGAGAGCAACAATTTCATTTAGAATGGCTAGAAAAAGCAAAACCAATAGTACAAGAGTTCGAAGCAACCTTAAAAGCGAATTATGATGCTGCGGCACAATCAACGATGGATGCTATTAAAATGCCAAAAGCTGGCAGCATGAATAATACTGCGTCATTAGTAAGTTTTGCTAAACAAAATGTGTCCACGACTATTGAAAAAGATGGTGCTAAACTTTTGAAGTTAAATATAGAATCTAACGACTGGAGTGTTGTAAAGAACAAATATACCGGACACATTTTGTACCGTTGGATTAAAGGTGCTTTTACCGAAAAAAATAAAAATAATGATTGCTACTTACAAGGCTTTTTAATTAAGCAACACTACAACGGTTCTGGCTATGGTAGTTCGGAATTTGGTGGCATTATACACGGCCAAATGCCTTATGGTCAAAAAATGAATTGCGAGTAAAAGGAGTTATTGTTTTATGGTTCATTAAAGTCTGCTTATTAAAGCAGGCTTTTTTTTATAACCTATAATGCAGGTGTAAACTTTAAGTTTCATTTAGAAAGAAATTTCAGTTATTCAGAAAAAAGTAAATTGAAAACCTTTCAGTTGATTGTTGCTTTGTAGTCGATTAATCATAAAAAATATTATCTACAATGAAAAAAACATTACTCTTATTTACAGCCTACTTGTGTTTAGGTTTGTTTTCGGCTTTTGCTCAAAACGTAAACATTCCAGACGCTAATTTTAAAATCTATTTATTAGCAGACGTAGCCATTAACGTCAATAATGATTCAGAAATCTCTGTCGCAGAAGCACAAGCTTTTACAGGAACTATATCGGCAACAGGACTTGGAATTACAGATTTAACAGGAATTGAAGCCTTTGTAAATATTACCATATTAGAGGTATATTCAAATAGCCTAACATCTATAGACGTTAGTAACAACACTCAGTTAACACGATTACATTGTGCAGATAACCAAATAACCCAATTAGATGTTAGTAACATTCCTACATTAAATCAAGTTCATTGCCAAAACAATCTATTAGAAGAGTTAAATATAGCCAATGGTCAAGGTGCTGCGTTTACATACATGAAATCTTACAATAACCCTAGTCTTACTTGTATTCAAGTAGATGCTGGAACTGTACCACCATCTAACGTAGGTTTGTATGATGTGGGTTGGACGAGAGATCTAGAAACTAGAGTCGTAGAAGATTGCAGTACAAGTATTTCTTA
The DNA here is from genome assembly GCF_030407435.1 of Winogradskyella bathintestinalis. GTDB lineage: Bacteria > Bacteroidota > Bacteroidia > Flavobacteriales > Flavobacteriaceae > Winogradskyella > Winogradskyella bathintestinalis. Next base: position 100,245 of record NZ_JASDDK010000002.1, on the reverse strand, counting down.
CGTCACTATACCAGATGCAAATTTTAAATCTTATTTAGTTAACAGTGCAGTTAACACAGATTATGATCAAGAAATTTCTGTTGCAGAAGCACAAGCTGTTACAGGAGCATTAGATGTTAGTAGTTTGGAAATTTCAGATTTAACTGGGATTGAAGCTTTTATTAATCTTACCGAATTAGATTGTAGTGATAATACAATTACTGCTTTAGATGTGTCAACTATTTCAGGTCTTACCAATTTAAATTGTAAAGAAAATAATATTGGTAATTTAAATGTGCAGGGGACTTCTTTAATTACTTTAGATGCTGAAGATAACAGTTTAACAAGTTTAGATGTTTCAAATTTAGCGAGCTTAACAACTTTAAATACGAGATCAAATAGTATTTCAAATTTAAATCTTCAAGGTGCAATTGGTCTTGAGGTTTTAGATTGTAGCGATAATAGCTTAACCACTTTAAATGTAAGTTTAAATACTAATCTTATTGATTTAAATTGTAGTGATAATAACTTAACGACTTTAGATGTAACTAATTTAACGTCGCTAACAGATTTAAATTTTGGTGATAATACCATCTCATCAATTATACTTATCACGAATTCAAATTTAAATACATTAACAGCAAACGATAATAACTTATCTAGTGTTGATGTATCTAATAATACGATGTTAACTGATTTAATTGTGGCAAGTAATAGCTTAACGAGTATAGATATTACTAATAACACAATGCTTACTGCTGTAGATTTTCAAGATAATTCAATCAGTAGCCTAGATATTAGCAATAACCCTGATTTAACTAGGATTCACGCTGCTTTTAACCAATTTACAACTTTTGATATTAGCGCCTACCCCCAAATAAATCAATTGTTAATATATGACAATCAGCTTACAAATTTAAATGTAGCTAATGGTAATAACTCTAATTTTGTATATATGAAGGTGTATAATAATCCTGATTTAACATGTGTACAGATTGATTCAGGATATACACCAAACCAAGTAGGTGTGTATGATAATGGATGGACTAAAGATGCATCCACAAACTATAGTGAAAATTGTACACCTACAGTGTATTATGTGAATGCAAATGCCACTGGAAATAATGGTGGAAGCTCTTGGGCAGATGCTTTTACTACCATAAACGATGCATTAAGTAATGCATTATTAAATGATGAAATTTGGGTGTCTAGTGGTGTTTATACTTCAGCAACAGCCGCTTCAGTATTAACTTTAGATTTAGAAAACTTAAAAATCTATGGTGGTTTTGATGGTACTGAGTTAACCTTAGCAGACCGAGATTTAACTAAAGTATTTACAGATAACGCGACTATTATTTCTGGAGATATTAATGGTGATGATATTGAAGGTGATTTCACAACTAATAAAACCGATAATGCCACAGCATTAGTAAGTCTTGAAGCCGATCATGTCATTTTTGATGGCTTTGTTCTTCAAAATACCTACACATCTGGTTCTAGTCCTGTAATAGCTACTAATTCAAATATCACCGATTTTACATTAAAAAATACGTGGATTACAGAAAATTATAGTGAAGGCTTACTATTAGATTGGAGAAATTTTTCTGGAGACTTGGTGGTAGAAAATGTAGCAATAACCAACAATGCTACCAATAATGGTGTTGTTTTATTAGAGCATAGTGCTTCAAATTCAGATGCATTAACGTCTCATTGGTCAAATATTCTTTTTGCTGATAATGTTTATAATTCAGATTTTGGTGCAATATGGTTTAGAAGAAGTTCATCTTCCAATGGTAACAGAAGTATAGTACACTATTTAAATAATGCCACAATTGTAAATAACGTCAACAACCACACAACCGTACAACAAGTTATTAATGTTAGTGGAAGTGGATGGATCCGTCTAGAAACAAGAAATAGTATTTTTTGGCAAAATAAATATAATGGAAACCAATTCAATACTGTAGATATTGATAATAGCAAAACAGGCGAAGGGGATAGCCAAACGATCAATGTATATAACTCGGTTATACAGGTAACTTCAGCTGCTACTTCTGGTACTTATAACGCTTTAAACATTACTCAATTAGATCCTGCAACCGATAATTTGAACTTAGATAGTGATTACAAACCAACATCAGCTTCAAATTATATCTTAGATCAAGGTGAAAATTCTTATTATGATACAGCCATTTTTGCAAGCTTGGATTTATCTGGAAACGAAAGATTTTTCAATATTACTATAGATTTAGGTGCTTATGAGTATAATTCTTCATTAGGATTAAATGATGAAGTTTACATTTCTGAATTGAAATTATATCCAAATCCGGCAACCGACAAATTGTTTGTTAGCTCTACTGAGCAGGTAGAACATCTTGTTATTTACAACATAAACGGTCAATTGGTAAAGCAAACTAATACAGTAACAAACGGTGTTGATGTATCGCAACTACCAAGTGGTTTATATATGGTGCAAATAAAAACAAACACCAATACTACAACTCAAAAAATCTTAAAAAAATAAGTCTGTATTTTCAGATCTATATTAAATGGCCCATTGTAAAAAGTGGGCCTTTTCTAACTTTTAAAATGTCTTAATATATGAAACATATAAAACGTTTTGCATTCGCAATCTTAGTTATTTTAAGTGTGTCTTGTTCATCCGATGATGATAGTTCCAGCTCTCAAAACGAAAACAATATTACAGTAGGAGCATCGGTTTATGAAATGAAAACAGCCATGGTAGAACCCTCAATAGGTAATAAGATATATTTAAATATAACCAATAAAAAAGAGGATGAAATAACAGCTGCTATTAATGGGACGACACTTAATAATGTAGATATGTTTTCGGCTCGAATTAATGCCTTGGATCTTACACCTAATATAACTTATAATTTATCAGAAATTTCAAGTTTAGAGTTTGTTGTTGATGGTGAATTTATTGGTGCCGACTTTGAAAATGGTCTGAGTCAATTTTATTTAGGGGATGGAACTTCGGATTTAAGAGTCGTTGATGGTAGTATTACCGTTTTAGATTACGCTATGGAGACTATTAGTTTATCGTTTAGTTTTACACGAGCAGATGGTGAAGAAATCACAGGAATTTATAAAGGCGCTTATTTATATCAGACTTCAAATGATGAATAAGTTGTTCTAAAAACTATTAAGTTAAGGTTCATCTATGAGTGATGAACCTTTTTTTTATAAATAAAAAAGACTCACCATTACAGTGAGTCTTTTAATAAGTAATTATTATAAATAGCAATAATATTATTAGTTTAACTATTCAGCATCACAGGCATTACCAACATCGTAACAAGTTCTCCTTCATCTAAACCATCAATTGGTGTTAAGATTCCAGCTCTATTAGGTAAGCTCATTTCTAATTGCACATTATCTGAACCTAAGTTGTTGATCATTTCGGTTAAGAAACGCGAGTTAAACCCAATTTGCATATCGTCACCTTGATAATCACAAGTTAAACGTTCTTCAGCTTTGTTTGAGTAATCGATATCTTCAGCAGAAATGTTTAATTCTGCACCTGCAATTTTAAGTCTAATTTGATGCGTTGTTTTATTCGAGAAAATACTAACACGCTTTACCGAATTTAAAAATTGATTTCTATCAATAACTAATTTATTTGGATTCTCTTTAGGGATTACCGCTTCATAATTAGGGTATTTTCCATCAATTAAGCGACAAATCAATACTGAGTTTTCAAAAGTAAACTTGGCATTAGACTCGTTATATTCTACTAACACATCATCATCACTACCTGCTAAAATACCCTTTAAAAGTGTGAGGGGCTTTTTAGGCATTATAAATTCGGTAGTCTCTGTGGCGCTCACATCGTTTCTAGTATACTTTACCAATTTGTGTGCATCAGTAGCTACAAAGGTTAAATTATCTTGTGAAAATTGAAAAAACACACCACTCATTACAGGTCTTAAATCATCGTTACCAGCAGCAAAAATAGTTTTGCTTATCGCCGTTGCCAAAATATCTCCCATAATGGTCGTTTTACTAGCGTCTTCTATAGAAACTGCATTTGGGAATTCTGCACCATCAGCATAAGCTAAAGCATATTTACCATGATTAGAGCTAATTTCAACCGTGTTATTATCTTCGATAACAAAAGTTAAAGGTTGCTCTGGAAACGTCTTCAGTGTATCTAATAATAACCTGGCTGGTAAAGCAATACTACCTTCAGAATCACTTTCAACATCCATTGTAGAAGACATTGTAGTTTCCAAATCGCTAGCCGAAATGGTTAGTTTCGATTGGCTAAGCTCAAATAGAAAGTTGTCTAAAATTGGAAGTGTATTACTGTTATTAATAACGCCTCCCAATACTTGAAGTTGCTTTAATAGATAAGTGCTTGAAACTATAAATTTCATGTGTTCTATATTAATTATTTTGTATTCATCACATGGAACATCTTAATAGAATTCTAAGATAAAATCCAACCTGTAAGGCCAGATGTTTCATATTAAATGGATGTGTTTAATACTTTTGGTTCGTCTTACAAATATATCTTAATAGAAGGGTTTTATAAAACAAACTTATTAACAAATTGTTTCATTAAATATTGGAATTCTATTGTTCTAAAAACGAAATTTACTTGGCGTATTTTCTCTTTCTGAAGTAGTTGAATAAAAAGCCAAACATCGCTAATACAGCTAATGGCAATGCAATATTTAGAAGCTGCCATGTACTTTTACTGTCTTTTATTTTATCTGTGTCCAAAAATGCGACCGTAATCTCTTTAGCTCTAATGTTTATAAGTCCTTTGTCATCTAAAAGATAGTTCACAGCATTTAGAAGAAATTCTTTGTTACCAAAGGACTTTCCTGTGAATTGATCAAAGCCTAACTCTAACGGACGATTTTTAATAACGTCATTTTTAATAACGTTACCATCCGATATAACCACCATTTTAGTAGGTGCACTTTTAGATTTATAATTGTTTATTTTAAAAGGTAAAACACGTTTATCATAAACCGATGAAAATTCACCTTCTAAAAGAACTGCCAGGTTTTGAGACCCAGAATTATAGCTTGCTTCATCTGTTGCTTTCGTTACGTTCGCTAAAGAAATAGTAGTGGGTGCTCCTTCAGTTTTAGATTTTGGGGAACTCTGCAATAAAATCGATTTCTTAATGCTGTTTTTCAATGTGTCAATCGGACTAGCAAAATCAAATTTTACCAAGTTTAAATTTTTGGTAATAGGATGTTCAGGGTTAGACGCTGCCAACGGTGAATATTGCCATTGAATAGGCTGCATTTGTGCTTGGCTGCCTTCGCCAATCGATAGCATTATTGGGGCAGAGTAGAGGTCCTTTACTAAAGTAGGGTTCACACGGACGCCATATTTGAAGAAGAAATCATTCAATTTTAAATCGCGCATAATGGAAACACCTGTTCCAGCAGCATTCTTTAAACTGTCTTGGTCCATAACTACGGCTTCTGTCAACCAAAGGCTTTTACCACCACCCATAGTATATTGATCTAATACCAGTTTTTCATTTTCTGAAAACGCGATACTCGGTTTGGCTGAAATAATTAAATCGTAATTTTGTAATTTTTCTAAAGTACCTTGTGGATTGGTCGCTACACTATCTAACGTGAATTGTGCTAAATTATAATAAGGTTTTATAGTTTGAAGAAAATCAGCGATATAAATATCATTGAGCTGTCCGTTACCTTTTAAAATGGCGATCTTTTTTGATTTAGCATTTACTAATTTACTAAAGCCATCGGCAAAAGCGTATTCTAAAGATTGAACAGAACTATTAATCTGCTCTTGTAAACCTTGAGTAATACTTCGTTTTAAAAGCGGAATTTTTACGCGTCCCTCTTTATAACTTGCGTAAGCCCAAGGAAAAATAATGTCTTGAGTAACTTTTCCTGTGCTATTATCAGTATTGATATACGGTTCTAACCCTTGTTTAGTTAATTCTTCAATATACTGTTGTCGTGTCGTTTCGTTTTTAATTGGATCGATATAATTAACAATTATTCGAGGCGATTCTAATTGAAATTCATCAACAATTTGTCTTACTTCGGTTTGAAGCAATCGAAATTCCGAAGGAAAATCGCCTTCTAAAAAGATATCGATAATTAATGGTGAATCTAAATCACTAAGTAATGATTTTGATGCCCCCGAAAGTGTATAACGATTATCTTTAGTGAGATCGAAACGTTGGTATATTGAACTCGAAATTATATTTATAATGATGAGCCCAAAAAGGATAGCGACAATATATAATGTATATTTATTCTTCTTCATTCTCAAAAGTTATGTCTTCTTGATAGGTTTTTACGGCAACAACGTTATCATTTTTAAAAGTTATTTCTAAACACTCTTTTTGGTTATTAAATGCTCCAGGTTCAATTCCAAGACCGTAATTCCATTTATTTTCAACATGAGTTTTTTTAGTTTCATCCCATGATAACCATTCGTAAGTACCTAATAACTTTAAAATTTTATGTTTTGATTTTCCGATTAACGTATCTGATGATATAGTGTTATCCACCATTTCGTAGCGTAACGCAGGGTTTTCCGACCAAGTTTCGCTATCAAAATATTTTTGATGATGATAATTACTAATGATATTCAAAAACGGATAGAACATAAAGAAATATACAATGGGAGTCAATATTAAACTAATTAATCCTGAAAGCCATTTACGTTTATCAACAGTATTTAAAAATAAAAACAGCAGTACAAAAACGACAACTAAAAAAAGAATTAATAAAGGTGTAATAATCATGCTATTGTTTTTGAATTCTCAATTTAGTAAACAGTAAAAATGCCAATGTAATACTAATAAAATACACTAAATCTCTTGTGTCTATTACCCCTCTGCTCATGCTGTTATAATGTGCAGACATGCCTAGATTTTCCATATAAACAAGGTTGTCGAAAAGGTTATAATTGGACAAACCTTCAAATCCAAAATAGAAAAAGAAACAAATAAAAACAGCAATGATAAAAGCCACAATCTGATTATCGGAAAGGGTAGAGGCAAACACACCAATTGCTGTATAAGCACCCACTAAAAATAATAGGCCAAAATATGACCCGGCAGTACTTCCCATATCGAGATTCCCTTCCGGATTTCCTAATTGTGATACAGTATAAACATATAACAACGTCGGAATCAATGCCATTATAATCAGCACAAAAGCTCCCAGATATTTCCCCAAAACAATCTGAAAATGCGAAATCGGTTTTGTAACCAACAACTCTAAGGTCCCTTGTTTTTTCTCATCACTAAAACTTCGCATGGTTACGGCAGGAACAAGAAAAATAAGTATCCATGGTGCCAATAAAAAAAATGATGACAAACTTGCCAAACCGTTGTCTAAAATATTGAATTCTCCTTTAAAGACCCAGAGAAATAAGCCGTTGAGTAATAAAAAAACACCAATAACTAAATAGCCAATTGGTGAGGCGAAAAAAGTGTTTATTTCTTTTTTAAGTATTGCGAGCATTTTTTAGTGTTCAGTATTTATAGTTTTTACTAATAATTAACAACTATTCAAGCGAAGCGATTTTATTAACGCTCCAAGCCTCAGGTTTGGCATTAAATAAAACTTTGGTTTGTGCCCAAACTCCTTTAAATAATTCAGAATGTCTGTAATTATTCAAATCGTTTTCAGAATTCCAATAACTATAGGTGAAAAAGATATTGGTGTTATTATGGTCGCGATACAATTCTAAAAATTGACAACCTTCAAAATCCCGAATTTTTTGTTTAACTGTTTCAAAATTAGCCAAGAATTCTTCAATTTTCGAAGGTTCAAAACTCATTTTTACAATTCTTACTAACAACGAATTTTCGCTAAATTGTGAATCTCTATTTTCTATAGTCATTGTTTTAAATTCTTATTTATTATGCAACTCATTCTACTATCATTCTTTAAATCTATAGCATCCTTTTATTGAGAAAGTATAGAAGATGATATAAAATTAACCGTCACCGTATCCATGGTTTGTAAACCCATTAATGTTGAGGCGCCACCAACTGTAGTACAATTACTTTTATAAACGGCGATTTCTAAATACCCAGAAGAATTAAATACCACTAAACCTTTGCCTTCGATATCGCGTTTAGATTCCTCAATTTCAAAATTAATTATGTCACTAAATTTATTATGAATTTTTTTGAATTTATGGTTTCGAGCGAAAACCTCATAAGCTCTTCCTTTTTGAATGTTTTCAAAAAATTTGCGCTTTATATTTGTGACCACATTTCCATAATTATCAATATAAATGACACTACCAATAATTTGGTTTTGCTCATCATTTACAAATGGCACTAAATTTTTAATTGGCTTAATGGTGTTAATAACTTTACCAATTACATCCAAAGTTCCTCCTCTAGCAATATGGCAGGCTACTTTTACAAAAATATCTAATACTGGGAAGTTAGTTTCTACACGATCGTGAATGTTAATTTCCACAATTTTTTCAGGAGCAATTTCGGTACAAATCATACTCATAATACCATTATTGGCACATATAAAGTAATGGTCGTCTAATTTTACTGCAATGTGCTTATTTTCAGGGCTTAATTCAGAATCAATTCCTATTAAGTGAATTGTTCCTTTAGGAAAGCTACTATATGCATTCTGAATGATATAAGCGGCTTCAGAAATATTAAATGGCGATACAGAATGCGATATGTCAACAATCCTAATGTCCTCAAGTTCACTATAAATCGCTCCTTTTATGGCACCTACAAAATGGTCCTTTTCTCCAAAATCAGTCGTTAAAGTGATTATCGCCATGGATTAATTGTTAATATTTTTTTAAAATTAATATTTGTAAAATTACTAGCTTTGTGTGTACACAATTGTTGCACAAAATTAAGAAAAGAAAACAGATTAACGGACCGAAAGAATTTTAATATTTGTTCGGTGTAAACTAAATAAAGCACGCTTTTGAACGAACTAATCCTAGAACTCGAAGAAATATCTCCAAAAGAATTCTTCGGTGCACAAAATGCAAATATTGAATTATTAAAAAAATACTTTCCTAAACTTAAAATAGTCGCTAGAGGTAATAAAATAAAGGCCTATGGTGATGAAGATTTACTCGAAGAGTTTGATCGGAGGATAAATATGCTAATAAAGCATTTTGCAAAATACAATAAGTTAGACGAGAATGTTATTGAACGTGTACTTACTAGTCAGAGTACAGATGATTACGAAACCACCGCAAAAAGTGGCGAGGTATTAGTACACGGTGTCGGTGGAAAATTAATAAAAGCACAAACGGCAAATCAGCGCAAGTTGGTGGATAGTATGCGTAAAAACGATATGGTTTTTGCTATTGGTCCAGCCGGTACAGGAAAAACCTATACAGGTGTTGCTTTAGCTGTTGAAGCTTTAAAAAAGAAAGAGGTTAAGCGTATAATATTAACGCGACCTGCTGTAGAAGCCGGTGAAAATTTAGGATTTCTACCTGGAGATTTAAAAGAAAAGCTTGACCCTTACATGCAACCCTTATACGATGCTTTACGCGATATGATTCCTGCAGAAAAGTTAGAAAGCTATATAGAAAAAGGGGTTATTCAAATAGCACCTTTAGCATTTATGCGCGGTAGAACGTTAGATAATGCATTTGTAATATTAGATGAAGGCCAAAATACCACCCATGCCCAAATGAAGATGTTTTTAACAAGAATGGGTAAAAATGCCAAGTTTCTTTTAACAGGGGATCCTGGACAGGTCGACTTACCACGACGTACAATTTCTGGATTGAAGGAAGCTCTATTGGTATTGAAAAATGTAGAAGGTATAGGTATGATTTATTTAGATGATAAAGATGTCATTCGTCATAAGCTCGTTAAAAAAGTAATTGCTGCGTATAAAAGTATAGAAAATAGGGAATAATATGTATGATGTGGTTAGTTAGGTTTTTAGGGGGTTTGACCTTAAGATTATATAAGATATACTAGAAATCATATAAATATTCTAGTAACAATCCTGTATAAATTTGCTGAAGTAATAAAAACTTAAACAACATGAAAAAAGTAATTTTAATTATTGGAATAACATTAGGATTAAACCCATTATTTGCTCAAGAAGATGATTTAGATATCAGTTCGGATAATGCTTGGCTTAAAGCAGGTGTAACGGCAGGCGTGCCTGTAAGTGATGCAGGTGATTTTTCGTCTTTCACTTTAGGTGTAGATTTAAGAGGACAATATTTATTCAACCCAAATTTAGGAGTTGGTATAGCTTCAGGATATAGTAATTATTTTGGGGAAGATGAAAATGATGATTTTGGGATTATTCCTCTAGCAGGTTTTATCCGTTATTATTTTACACCTAACGGTCTTTTCTTTGGGTCTGACATCGGTTATGGTTTTTTAACTGGAGCAGATGATACCGAAGGTGGACTTTATGTGAATCCTCAAATAGGTTACCACAACAGAGATTGGAATATTTATGCGTATTATCAAAACACCTTTGCAGAGAATGATATCGATATACAATCTATTGGAATTGGTGCAACCTATAATATTAGATTCAAATAATTAAAAATAGCATAGATTAAATTAAAAAGGAGAAATTTTATTTCTCCTTTTTTTATTGAGTTTATTGTCGTACCCAAGTAAAGAAATTACATTTGTATTTCACAATAAATGATGAATAGATGAACACCATAATAGAAACCAATTTCAATTTTCCGAAGCAAAAAAGTTTTTATAAAGGAAAGGTAAGAGCCGTTTACAATATAAATGATGAGCAACTGGTTATGGTTGCTACGGATCGCTTAAGTGCTTTTGATGTGGTGATGCCAAAAGGGATTCCTTACAAAGGACAAATTTTAAACCAAATAGCCACTAAAATGATGAAGGAAACTGAAGATTTGGTGCCTAATTGGTTGGTGGCTACTCCAGATCCTAATGTGGCGGTTGGTCATTTATGTGAGCCTTTTAAGGTAGAAATGGTAATCCGTGGTTATATGTCTGGCCATGCAGCGAGAGAATATAAAGCGGGTAAACGAATGCTTTGTGGAGTTGCAATGCCAGAAGGTATGAAAGAAAATGATAAATTTCCTGAACCAATTATTACACCTGCAACGAAAGCTGAAATGGGAGACCATGATGAGGATATTTCGAGAGAAGATATTTTGAAAAAAGGAATCGTTTCAGAAGATGATTATTTAGTATTAGAGGATTACACCAGAAAACTTTTTCAACGAGGGACAGAAATCGCTGCAGAAAGAGGTTTAATTTTGGTGGATACCAAATATGAATTTGGGAAAACTAAGGATGGTAAAATTGTCTTAATTGATGAAATTCACACTCCAGATTCGTCACGTTATTTTTATGCAGATGGGTATCAAGAACGCCAAGATAGAGGGGAGGCTCAAAAGCAATTATCTAAGGAATTTGTGAGACAATGGTTAATTGCGAATGATTTTCAAGGGTTAGAAGGGCAAACCGTGCCTTTTATGAGTGATGACTATATTCAATCTGTAAGCGAGCGTTATATTGAATTGTATGAAAATATTACTGGCGATTCATTTGTAAAAGGAGATGTTAGTAATATTGAAGGTAGGATTGAAGCTAATGTTTTGGAGTATTTGAAATCTTAAAGTTGAAATTTTAAAGTTTATTATATAAATGAAAAAGATGTATAGTTTTAGGCTATACATCTTTTTTTTTTTAGTGTGGTTTATAGATTGAATGCAAAATTATAAAGCATACCATGAGTTTGTAACGTAAACCAGATGAAGACCTGATCCTCCACTTAGAGTAACTGGACTTGTAATTGTATTGCCTCCTCCAGCTTTTAAATTTTTGCCATTGGGATCTAAGGTTGTACCGCTTTCATAGTAAATATATAAAATTTGACCATGCACAGGTGCCGTAGGTAAACGTAATGTCATCGTACCATTTGTTATAACTATTTGATTGGTTGTGTTCAGTGTTGCGGTTGAGTTTAAGACAGTTATTGCTAAACCTCCTCCGTCTGCTCCATCAGCGCCAGCAGGTCCCATTGGTCCAACAGGTCCAGTCAGTCCAGTTGCTCCAGTTTCTCCTGTAAGTCCAACAGGTCCTATTGGTCCTTCAGGTCCAGTCAGTCCAGTTGCTCCAGTTTCTCCTGTAAGTCCAACAGGTCCCATTGGTCCAACAGGTCCAGTCAGTCCAGTTGCTCCAGTTTCGCCTGTAAGTCCAACAGGTCCCATTGGTCCTTCAGGTCCAGTAAGTCCAGTTGCTCCGGTTTCGCCTGTAAGTCCAGCAGGACCCATTGGTCCTTCAACACCCATTGGTCCTACAGGTCCGGTTTCACCAATAGGTCCTGGAGTAGAACTACCAGAGGTTTTGGCATATAAAGCATAAGGCACACTCATTAATTGACTGGTCCCTGTAATTGTGTAATTAGAACCTCCTGTTGGGTCAATTTCTGTTTTGATAAAATAGGTGTTATTTCCCCAATCGATAGTATTAAAAGTTCCAGTTATAATATTTCCCGTGCCAATTTCTATAGAAAGTAAACCATTATTATTTGTAGTTGGGTTTTGGGTTTCAGCATATACGGCATTGCCATCTGTTGCACCTTCTAAAAGACTAATTTGAATACCAACATTCTGATTGGTTAATATTTGGTCGCTAGTGTTTCTTACTAGCGCTTGATAGCTCATTTTATCAGGAGATTGGGCCCAAGTGGCAAGTGAGGTTACAACTAGGATTAAAAGTAAAGTAATTTTTTTCATGTAGGTTAGTTTTTAATAATTTTAAAGGTTTGGGATGTTTGATTTGTTGTATTTTCAATTTTTAGTAAATAGGTCGCCATGTCTAAATGATCTACATTGATTATAGTCGCTTTAGCAACCACATTTCCTTCCGTTACTAATTGACCTAAGAGGTTATACAACTTATACGTAAGTGTATCTGGTTTAAAACCCTCAATGGTCATGTTTAATTTTGATGAAGTAGGATTAGGATATGTAGTAATATCTATATTCGTTTTTATATCAACTATAGTTAAAGATTGATCTTCAAAGTAGAACTGAATACCTTGGATGATCGATGTGTCTGAATTTGAAATTGTATGCTGTACGATCTGTCCGACAGAATAATTTACATTCCCACCAGTGTCAATAATATCACCACCTGAAGTTAAAATTGTTTCTTGAGCTTCTGCATAACTAAAGCTTGCGAGGAGAGCTCCATAAAATAATAGAGTTTTTCGGCTAAAATGCATAAAGCATACATTAGCCATTTTTTTTTGTTTCATAAAGTAGGTTTTAAAGATTAGGTAATAACACTTATTTTATCGGTGAAACGATAATTTAAGTCGGTCAAATGTAGTTTAATTTAACATTATAAAAAAAGTTTTTAAATTATTTGAGTTTATGAAACCCTTAAATATAAATTTGAGCGAAATTGTGACGAGAATTTTACTATATAGAATCTGTGCTAAAGAAAGAATAATTGGGTGTGTCATATTCAGGAAAAAACTATTGATTATAAATTTCGAATGTGAGGGTTGTATAAAAAATTTTCATTAAATAACAACTATTCTAAACCATTCATGAAAGTTAATAATTAGCTTTTAATATTTTAGTATGATGTTCAACATGATGCGCGGTCCACATAATAATTTCTCTAACGGGCATTTTTCCCATTAAAGGGTGTGGTAAGACTACGGTATCTAAATTTTTATCGCTTATTCGTCTGGTTTTGTATTGTAGTTTCTTTTCTTCAGTTTGTATGCGATTTAAAAGGTATTGTTTGTCGACCAAGGTTGGAACCCTCATATCTTTAGAACCTTCGTAAGTTTTTCCATGTGCATCAGATAACCGCTCTTGATAGCGATTCACAATAGTTTCATAGTCTCTAACTGGTCTATTTGCTTTTCCGAATTTAAATCTTAGCAAATATTTGGGCATACTTAGAGCGTTGTTAACGGGAACTATACTTTGTAGTAAATGCAACGCTTGTTGACCTGTAGTCCATTTTCCTTTTGGCCCTTGTGTCCAAAAATCGTCTGGCTGTTTTTCTAACCACAAAATTAATTCGGAATATTTAGCATCAATTAAATCTGCAATCTCATCTTTATGCATTTCAATGAATTTAATAAAGAAAAGATAAGCAATTTTGATGAAAGTTACCTAGCAGAATAGAGAAGTTGTTTACGACTATAGAAAGCCTTTAAATATTGATTATAAATAACAAGGAATTCGAAATAACTTGAGATTATATTTATTTGTAATAGGAGATATAAATTTTTACTCTTCAACTTCAATCTCTTGAATCACAATTTTATCTTTTTTAAATAGAGGGACTAAATAAGACAAGTTAAATCCGAAACCACCACTAAAAGCACTGCTATCGTAAGTACGGTTGTAACCAGGAATATAGAGGTTTTCGTAACTATCTATTTCTTTTTCGGTAAGGAGCACTTTTAATTGTACATTGACTCCGGCGAAAAAATTATTAAATAATTCTGCTTTTAAGCCAACCTGAAGTTCTACCCACAACGCAGATAAGCCATTGAATTCTTCCCCTTCATCAACCGTAAATCGGTCATTCCAATATTGGTTATACACATCGTAAACGGTATAATTATTAAGGGTTTGACTAAAAGAGCTAGCTCCAACACGTAAACCGGCATAAATCATATTCTCCATATCGAGCCAGTTTCTGTAGAAATTCATATCTACTCCACCTTTAAAATAACTACCTTTAGTGGTGTTATTTAAATAATCAGTTTCTAATGTGCGCTCTTCATTACCGATTTCACCTGCAATATAGATTCGTTTTGTAAGCCGGTAATCTCCCATAATTTCGAACCCAGAATAGTCATCATCTATTAACGTACGTGCTAATTTGCTGAAATCGGCTCCTAATCTTAAACCATACTTTTGTTTATATACTAAAGTATCATTTATAGTTTTCTTTTCTTCTTGTGCAAAAGCCATTGCAGAAAACAATAGCATTACAACTACACTTTTAATGAAAGATGCGTACATGGGTTGTATCTTCATTTTCTACAATATTTTCAGTGACTACATCATTAATGATATTAGCTATCCATGGGTCATTATCTGTTACACTCGAAATGCTCAATTGTGTAAATATGCTTTTATAACCGCATGCTCTAGAGACATATACAAATTCTGTTATATATTTAATTTCAATAATATCTATATTGGACGTTTGTGTATTATTAGTGTCTAAACGTAGATTTGTATCTTTTTCAAGCACATATCTAACTGTAATCTCTTCGTTTTCTGGTCCAATTCTTAACGGTAATGCTATCTTATTGCTATTGATGTTAAACACATAAGAAGGTGGGGTTTCAGAGCCTAATGTTAATATTATTTTATCGGACGCTTCTAAAGGTTCGTTGAGAGTACCATCTAAATCTGTAAATAGGTCTTCACCGTATGCCGTAATCCTAGGAACATTTTTCAACACTTCGAAATCGTCATTATCATAGAATTCGACAATTAACCGTGGAGTAGTGGAGGTAGTTTCAGCACAAATATCATCACGTTCGCAGCTAAAGTTAGCTATGGCTAATGTGATAAAACTTAAAAATATTATTAATCGCTTCAAATTAAATTATTTCAGTGCTCTAAATTTATTTTATAGTGAGCGTAAAGTAATGCGGTCTTCTTTCTTAGTTTATTTTTTCAAACAACACCACCGTTTCAATATGCGCTGTATGCGGAAATTGATCTACCAAACTTATTTTTTTAAGTGTATAACCAGCTTCCCGTAATTGTTCCGTATCTCTTGCTTGAGTAGCAGGATTACAAGATACATAAACCAAACGTTCTGCATTTAGGTTTATCATTTTTTTAAGAGTTTTGGGTGCAATTCCAGCCCTTGCAGGATCCAAAATAATAGTTCTTATTTTATTGGTGTATTCGGGATGTTCGGTTAGAAATTTACCAACATCAGCAGCATAGAATTTTAAACCCTCAATATTATTTCGTTTAGCATTCTCTTTAGCATCTTTAATCGCCGCTGCGACGATATCTACACCAACAATTTTAGTATTATTGGCTTTATTGGCTATAATTTGTCCTATGGTCCCAGTCCCACAGAATAAATCTAAAACAACTGTATTATCTATCGCTTCTTTGTTTTCTAAAGCATAGTCTACCACTTTAGAATATAGTTTTTCCGCACATTTAGGATTGGTTTGAAAAAAGCTTTTCATGCTGATTTCAAAATTTAAGTCTAATAACTCCTCAACAATTTTGTCATCACCATAAATTAAAGAAATACTTCCTGTAGTAGCAATGGTTCTGTCTCCAACTTCATCGTTTATAGTATGTAATAAACCAGCAACTCTGTCGCCAAATAGCTCTACTAGATAATTCGCGAATTTATCTAAATCAAATTTAGGTAAATCGTAAGATGTCGTTACTAAATTAAATAATAGTCTGTTAGTTTTATAAGATTTTCGAACTACAAAATATCTAAAAAATCCTTCTCTTTTTGGTGCATGCCAAGGGTCTAATCCTGTTGCTATGCAATAGGCCCTAATATCTTTTAATTGGTTTTCAAATTCGGCATCAAATAGACCAGAATCGTTATTGAGATTATCACCACACCACCAAGTACCTCGCTTTTTGAAGCCTAGCGTAAATTCATCAACGTCAGTTTTTAAATCGTGATCATACCCTATAGCTGAAAAACCATATTCCATTTTATTTCTGTAATGAAATGTGTTAGGTGAGGTAACGAATTCATCAAACTTATCTTCAATATCTGCTACTTTACCTATGCGCTTAAATAATTCGAGTGTACTTTGCTTTTTATAATCGTGTTGTTTTTCAATCGGTAAATTAATATAAGGAGCACCCGGAATGCTTTGGTAAGGCATGTCAATTTCATCTTCAGACGCCTTTAAAACTTCAAAAAGTTTTCCTTCTGCATATTTCTTACTACTTTTTTTGATTTGAGTTTTCACCAATTGTCCTGGCAATGTGTTAGGAACAAAAACTACAAACTCGCCATGTTCATTTCTAATACGACCAATACCTTTACCTCCAAAAGCATAATCTTCAATTAAAAGTTCTATGATCTGTCCGCGCTTTACAAATTTGTTCCGTTCTCTTCTTGGCATTTTTTAAAATAATTTGAATGCAAAGATATTCTTATTTTGGTAATACAACGGCATAATTTGAAGCATAAGTGTAATGAATATTTCTGCAGAATTTAGTAAATTGCAAACCTCTTTAGGGATGATTTCTTTCCCACGCTGAATTTTCGACTCACTTCGTAACTAAAGTTATAAAGTGTTTTAAACTTCGAAAGGATAAAGGTAGATAAGGAATGGATATTTTATTCATTTATTAAATTATTTTTAAAATGGCTGTTTTAGACCACGTAACATCGCAACAAGCGATAAATTTAGAAAACAAATATGGTGCGCACAATTACCATCCACTACCTGTAGTTTTGAGTAGAGGAGAAGGTGTTTTTGTTTGGGATGTAGAAGGCAAAAAATATTACGATTTTTTGTCTGCATATTCCGCAGTAAATCAAGGGCATTGCCATCCTAGGATTGTAGGCGCAATGACTGAACAAGCACAAACATTGACCTTAACGTCAAGAGCATTTTACAACGACATGTTGGGTAAGTTTGAAAAATATGCATCAGAAACCTTTAAGTTCGATAAACTTTTACCGATGAATACGGGAGCAGAAGCGGTTGAAACTGCTTTAAAAATCTGTAGAAAATGGGCTTACGAGGTTAAAGGTATTGATGAGAATGAAGCTGAAATTGTAGTGTGCGAAAACAATTTTCATGGACGGACAACTACCATTATTTCATTTAGTAACGATCCAGTTGCTCGTAAAAATTTTGGACCTTATACTAAAGGTTTTATCAAAATAGATTATGATAATCTAGACGCTTTAGAGCACACCTTAAAAACTAACAGTAATGTTGCTGGTTTTTTAGTAGAACCAATTCAAGGTGAGGCCGGAGTATATGTTCCTACAGAAGGTTATCTCGAAAAAGCTAAGGCTTTATGCAAAAAATATAATGTTTTGTTTATCGCCGATGAAGTACAAACGGGAATTGCCAGAACAGGCAAGATGTTGGCCGTAGATCATGAAAACGTAAAACCAGATATTCTAATTTTAGGTAAAGCATTGTCAGGTGGCGCCTATCCTGTTTCTGCAGTTTTAGCCAATGATAATATTATGAATGTTATTCAACCTGGAAATCACGGAAGTACATTTGGTGGAAATCCTATTGCTGCAGCCGTAGCGATGGCCGCTTTAGAAGTGGTGAAAGATGAAGATTTGGCAAACAATGCGCATCAATTAGGTGAATTGTTTAGATCAGAATTATCAAAATTCATTGAAACGAGTTCTATTGTTAACGCAGTAAGAGGTAAAGGTTTGTTAAATGCTATCTTAATTAACGATACTGAAGATAGTGATACAGCATGGAATATCTGTTTAAAATTAAGGGATAACGGATTGCTGGCAAAACCAACACATGGTAACATTATTAGATTTGCTCCTCCATTGGTAATGACTAAGGAACAGTTGTTAGACTGTGTTGCAATTGTTACAAAAACTTTAAAGGAGTTTGAATAACAGAATTTATTGTCTATAAAAAAAAGCGATTTTCTCTCGTAGTCTCGAGTAAGAAAATCGCTTTTAATATTTTTATTAGATTCGATTATTGCTGTTGCATCATCTCTTCAATTCGTTCTTGTAATAATTCTTGGTTTTGTATAGTTTCCCATCCAAAATAAGAAATAATCCAGATAATGTAAGCCACCATTAAAACACTAAGCACTACACCGATAATTCCCATAATTTTTCCGGCTTTTACATTTCCATAACCAGAATAATTTTCAGGGGATTCCATATATAATTTATTGGCTTTGCTAGCAAGGACAATGGCCACTATTCCAAAAATTAAGCCAGGGATACCATAGCAGCAACAGCCAACTATTGATAAAATTCCCATCACTAGAATTAACGTGCCATTTGGTATTTGTTGTTGATGTTGTTCCATGTTTTTTTTGTTGTTTTAGTTGATTAAAAAGGTTTTTATAATAAAGCTTATTACAATAATACTAATATTTAAAAGAAATAAGCCTAAAATAATACGATGACCATTTTTGAAATGAAATTTAAGATGTAGTAATAAAAAAGAAAACAAAGCAATTAGGCTGTATATCGCGGGATACATATAAAACGCTGCGACCAAATCACCATGTAAAATAAGCGCAATTGATCTTTGCATACCACAACCCATGCAATCAATATTAAACGTTTGTTTCCATAAGCATGGTAACATATAATCTTCTAATCCTTTCAGAAATATTAGCATGTGGCTAAATTAATAATTAGAAAAATATTTACAACATATTTTAAAATTCATTTGCTATAGCGGTTGCTATTTATCTAAACCTTACTTTTGTATTTTGTTAAAAATATATACTATGAATAGATCCAGAATCATAAATTTAATTTGCATTGTTTTTGGTGGTTTGGTCGCTTTTTATGCCCAAGCTGAAAAAGAAAATAATACCTATTTATTAATAGGTGGTATAGTATTGTTATTTTTTGGTATTTATAGAACCTCTAGAAATATTCCAAGTAAGTTTGATAAACCTGAAGAATCCTTTATAAAAACCGAAAAAGAAGATGAAGTTTAAAGTTGGAGATGCTGTTGAAACTATAGATGATGATATCTATGGGATAATAACTAAAATATCAGAAAATCAAATTACAGTTGAAGATAATGACGGTTTCGGCTTACAGTTTGAAGCGCATGAACTTATGTTAACCTCTTCTGGGAACTCTATAGAAAATGCGGTTTATAATACCGATTTTGACGCCATTAAAAAAGAAAAGGCATCTAAGAAACGCCGATCGGCACCACCTTTGAGACCAAAAGAACGGCATGCGCCAAAATTTGAGGTCGATCTACACATTCATCATTTAACAAAATCATCTAAAGGAATGTCTAATTTTGAGATACTAAATTTGCAATTAGATACAGCAAGAGGACAGCTAGAGTTTGCCATAAGAAAGCGTATTCCTAAAATTGTATTTATTCATGGCGTTGGAGAGGGCGTACTTCGCCAAGAATTAGAAACCTTATTTGGTCGTTATAACAATGTAAAATTCTATGACGCTGATTATAAAATTTATGGTTTGGGTGCTACTGAGGTTCGAATTTTACAAAATATAGCACCTTAATGGTCATCTAATTAGAATACATTTGGTGTAAGAATTAGTGGCGTACTTAATGTGCCAAAATTTATCATTGTAGTTCTTAATATTTCTAAATCAAAATCTTTTACTTCAAAATTAGTAGTTACATCTCTACTAAATGTCGTAATTCTTTTACCTGGATCTGGATACGTGTCCATATAGTCTTCATCATTATACAAATAGCGATAAACTTCTAATCCTTCAGCATTCACAACTTTATCTACTAAGCCACTGCGAGGATTTTTGTCCCCGTCAACATCTTCTAAATAAGTTGGAATTCCATCGCCATCATCGTCATCATCTAAATAATCTGGAATCGTATCTCCACTTGTTAAATCGGCATCCGTATTTTTTGGGTTTGTATTAGGGTTATTATCCTCATCAGTATTATCAATTTCATCTTTAGTCAATACATTGTCGTTGTCGTCATCTTCATCGAGATAGTCAGGAATTCCATCTCCATCAGAATCTAAAGAATCCATATAAATGCCGTCTTCATTTGGTTCACCTGCTAAACCTTCAAACTCAGTAGGAATTCCATCATTATCGTCATCTACCACAGTAACAGTAATTAGTACTTCTCCAGCATTGGCTTCATAATTTTCATCAATAGTTAAACTAGCCGGAGGTACAATTTCACACAATTCGTCACTGTTCAAATTTCTATTGTAAGATCTGTATAAAAATCTATTATTAGAATTACTCAAATCTAAACTTACTGGTTCTCCAACCGGAGTGGGAGTTGTAAACAATGCGTTATTGACTGTGTTTTTTGGGAGAATCAAGATCAAAGATTCGCTTGGGTCATCGCGCGTATCATAAATAAGGTGAAATTCCTCAAAGTTATCACAACGTTTCAAATTTCCTGCAAAATCTAAGTCTACCGTAAGAATATCGCCATCATCGCAAGAAACAAAAATGACCAAACAGAAAAGGATATAAAAACGACGAATCATAGTAATAATTTTAAGCAAAAATAAAGGATTTGTAAAATTATAACGCTCCATTAACTAAATAATTTTATTTACAATATTTTTGCAGCAAAGAAGTATAAAATATGAAGCAAATATATTTAGATAATGCAGCCACAACTAGTATAAGACCCGAAGTTATTGAGCGTATGGTGGAGGTTTTAAACGACAATTACGGTAATGCTTCATCCACACATAGTTTTGGTCGTTCTTCTAAAGCGCTTTTGGAGCAATGTCGAAAAAATATTGCGTTATACTTTAACGTTTCTGCTTCAGAAATTGTATTTACTTCGGGTGGCACAGAAGCCGATAATTTGGCGTTACGTAGTGCGGTTAGAGATTTAGGAGTTACAGAAATTATCACATCTAAAATAGAGCATCACGCCGTTTTACATACTGCGGAACAATTACAAAATGAATATAATATAGCATTGAAGTTTGTAAACATTGATGCATGTGGGCAGGTAGATTATGAGCATTTAGAAGAACTGCTACAATCGGGTAACAAAGCTCTAGTCAGTTTAATGCATATTAATAATGAGGTCGGTAATATTTTAAACCTAAGCCGAGTTGCTCAACTTTGTAAAAAATATAAGGCCATGTTTCATACAGATACCGTACAGTCTGTTGGACATTATAAGATAGACTTAAAAGAAGTTTCTATTGATTTTTTAGCAGCGAGCGCACATAAGTTTCATGGCCCCAAAGGTGTAGGGTTTTGTTATATCAGAAAAGACTCTGGTCTAAAACCTTTGATTTTTGGAGGTGAACAAGAGCGAGGTTATAGAGCAGGAACAGAATCTATTCATAACATTATTGGGATGGACGAAGCTTTAAAAATCGCTTATGCCAATCTTGAAACTGAAAAGGAATTTGTCTCAGGTTTAAAAACATATTTCATTCAAGAAATAAAAAAACATCTACCGAAAGCCAGTTTTAATGGTGGATGCGATGATGCCATCAATAGTACTTACACCTTAGTCAATGTATGTTTGCCGATTGCGCCCGAGAAAGCACCGATGTTACAATTTCAACTTGATCTAAAAGGCATTGCTTGTTCTAAAGGGAGCGCTTGTCAGAGTGGTAGCAACCAATCTTCGCATGTGTTAACTGAAATTTTAAATGACGACCAATTGAGACGGCCATCAGTCCGCTTTTCATTCAGTATTTATAATACAAAAGAAGAATTGGATTATGTCATTAGCATTTTAAAAGAGTTTGTAAATTCCTAGATATTTTTTAAAACCTAGCCGATAATCTCACATTAAAAACGCGTGGTGTCAAATAATTAGGAATAGCATATTGTGCTTTAGAATAAACATCTCTTACCCAAGTATTGGTTATTGAATTTTGATTGTTAAACATGTTATAAATTTCGAAACCAATGGAAAGTTCTTTCACTGATTTTTTCCAATTAGAGGTGTAGGTCTTTTCAGGATTGACCAATTGATATGAAATTCCTAAATCAGCACGTCTATAATCTCGCAATCTAAGCTGATAAACATAAGGGTCTGCGTAACTAGGCGATCCTCCAGGAACTCCTGTGTTGTAAACCAGATTCAAGTACATTTTTAAGTCGGGCATATTGGGTACATAATCTTGAAACAAAGCTCCAAACTTTAAACGCTGATCAGTTGGTCTCGAAATATAGCCACGGTTATCAATATTTTCTTCAGTTTTTAAATAGCCAAAGCTGAACCAAGATTCTGTACCGGGTACAAATTCTCCATTAAGCCTTAAGTCTAACCCATAAGCGTATGCTTTGGCATTATTATCAGCACTATAACGAATTCTGACATTTTCAAGGGTGTATGGATTTACGTCAGACATCCCTTTGTAATAAGCTTCGGTCACCAGTTTGAAAGGTCTTTCCCAAATCTCGAAACTATATTCGTTACCTAAAACAATATGAAACGATTGTTGCGCTTTTACATTTGGTTTTACTGTACCTGACGAATCTCGTAATTCTCTATAAAACGGTGGTTGATAATATAAACCTCCTGCGACTCTAAAAAGCATGTCTTTTTGCCAATTTGGTTTAATGGCAAATTGAGCTCTTGGACTAACAACAGTCTGTGCTTCTCCATCAGAAATACCATCTCCACTAACAGACCAAGTATGTGTTCTTACGCCGGCATTATAGAAAATCTCATGGTCGTTCCAAGTGGTTCGTTTACTGTATTGTGCAAACGCTTGAAGTCTGTTAATCTTAATAAAATTAAGCGCTCTAATGTTTTCAAAAGCGGTTATTGGTCCTGCAAACGGAGTGTAAGGCTGAGAATTAGGTTCGCTAAAACGAGGCGGTCTAATGGAGAAGCCTGCGGAGTCAATTACTTCATATTCTGCTAATCGATCCCTAATATCTTCGTGCGTGTATTTTACAGACCATTCTAAAGTGCTTTCATTATCAATTTTATAATCTCCTCGGTGTTCTGCATTAATTATAAACGCATCCAAATCGTTACGCGCATGTGTTAATTGCGAACCAATACCTTCACTAAACTCCACTTCACCTAAATTCTCATCCCCAATATTAGTATTGACTTCTCCTAAACGATACTGTGCTAAAATGTCGAAATATTCTTGTTCTGTAGTGTGATAAGCTGATGCCACCAATTTTAGTGTTACATCTTCATTAGCAAAATAATTGGCTTTAAATGCACCGAAGTAGGTTTGATATTGGTCTTTTTCTTGGCCATCATAAAACACTAAGAGTGCTATAGGATCTTCTAAGGTACCAAAATTGGTTTGTCTGTTTTCAGGTTGAAAGTTGTATTTGTTCAATGAGATATTTCCGAGAAAATTTAAATGGAACTTACTTGAAAATCGATAAGTCAAATAAGTCTGAGCATCCGCAAAAACAGGTTCTACATTACCTTCTGTTTCCAGACTATTGAGCAATAAGCTATTATCTCTGTACCGTACGCCAGCAATACCTGAAAATTTACCATCTTTCGAAACCGTCTCGGCAGTAAGGCTTCCGCCTAACAAGCTTAAATCTGTTCTAATCCCAAAATTCACCGGATTCCGATAAGTGATATCTAATACAGACGATAATTTATCTCCATATTTAGCTTGAAACCCACCTGCTGAGAAATCCACGTTGTGCACCATATCCGTGTTTACAAAACTCAATCCTTCTTGATTTCCTGAGCGAATTAAAAAAGGTCTATAAACTTCAATTTCATTAACGTAAACTAGGTTCTCGTCAAAATTTCCACCTCTTACGGAGTATTGTGTACTTAGTTCATTCGAGATATTAACCCCAGGCAAGGTTTTTAAAATGTTTTCTACACCGGGCTGTGCCCCTTTTATTGTTCTCAATGTTGACGGGTCGATGGAAACAACACCTTCAATGGAAAGACGAGTATTGGTATTAATTACTACAGTTGCAATTTGTTCGACATCAATGAGCAGTACAGGGTTATATTCTATTTCCTGACCATTTTTTAAGTTGAACTTCTGTTCTACATGTTTGTGTGATATGTGAGTAAAGATAAGAGTTACTTCTATTTCTGAAGGTACTTTAAGTTCGTAAAATCCATTACTATTTGTAGCTGTACCTTCACCAGTATTCGCTTTAATGTTAACGCCTTCAATCGGCATATTGGCTTCATCTAAAATAACACCTCTAATAATTGATGATTGTGAAAAAGAAAGCGCACTAAAAAGTAAGCTTAGTAAGAGGATAAATTGAATTCGTTTCAAGTATGTATTGTTTTACGTTAGTTCAAATTTGGGTTTAGCTAATAATTTTAATAATTACCGAATACCATCTTCAAACTACGTTTGCCTCTAAAATCAGGTATTATTAAACGTTAAAAAGCTTAGCGGTATAGTAATTTTTAATTTATTTTCTAAAAAAGGTTGCTTCAAATGTAGAACTATTTCCAACATTATCGGTTACAATTATTTTTAATTCGTTTTTGGTATCTTTAACAATGTTATCATTAAAATCATGTATTAACGTATTTGTTTTATAATCGTATTCCATAAGAATCCATTTGCCATTAACTGTGGCTCTATATTTACTAACTCCAGAAAGATCGTCTGTGATTTTAACTTTTAGATATCTGTATTTACTGATCCATTTTTTATTTTGAAAGTTAACGGGTTTAATCGTTGGAGGTACGGTATCTGTAGCGAGAGCGAAAGTTCCTAAAGATTTAGTTTTGGCGGTTAAGATATTACCTTTGCGGGTGCTGGATACGTAATAAGGTTTCCAATAATTTCCATAGTACCTCGCAACAAATAGTTTTTCTTGATGCTCACTTTTATAATTACTTAAATCGTAATTTATATAAAAGTTCTTTTGCATCGGGATTTTATCGTCGTCTAGAAAAAGCGTATCAGAACTTACTTTAAAATCTATATAAGTGTCATCATATAGTGTATTATTATAAAAATTAACTGTAACAAATCCTGAAGACAATGTGGTTGGTTTGTCACTATATACCATGATTTTATTGGATACATCTACAATGTTATCGTAATTAATGGTTTCAGGCTTACCTTCGATTGGTATGGTCACCCACGTTTCGTTTTTATGGTAATCATTAATTTTTATTTTATAAACAGAAGCTGTACTATCTTGTACCAAAACATATCCATTATCATAGGCATCTTTAAAAAGACTTAAAGGATTATTTTGTTCAATAAATAATTTTTGAATTTTTGATTTTTTATCTCTATAATATTCATAATCCACGTAGCGTCTAATGTGTTTAGTTTCATCAAAACTGAACCGTTTAAAATCAACTTCCAAGCTTTTATTGCCATTAAAGAACGTCTGAATATTACTAATCCCATTATTATTTGGTGCCAAATCTTGTTTGTCATTAGAAACGATGCCAAACCCTATATTACCGTAAGCGGTTATTTTTTCGACCTCATAAGCGCCTGTTTCTTTTGGTATTAAACGTAATTCAACACGTTCGTTTTTACCATTTATAGTAGAACTCGCATCTTTAGGATAAGCAAAAACAGCAGTAACATATGGTGCTTTAGTATCTTTGACTTCAAAGCCAAATAATAATGGATTTAAAGGTCTTTCTTGATTATCTCTGATTTCGAAATGTAAATGTGGTCCACCAGAGCTGCCAGTATTACCAGAATAAGCAATTAATTCATTGGCTTCGACTAATAATTCTTCCGAATTAGGGTAAACTTCTACTTCAAAACTTTCGTTTTTATATTGGCATTCTTTTATATAATCCTCTAAACGTTGTGAAAATCTTTTAAGATGGCCATAGACAGTGGTGTAGCCATTAGGGTGCGTAATATAAATCGCTTTTCCATAACCGAATTCTGATATTTTTATTCTACTTATGTAGCCTTCTGCAGCAGTATATACGTTTAACCCTTCTCTTTGTTGAGTTTTAATGTCTAATCCTCCATGAAAATGTGTAGATCGCAATTCTGCAAAAGAACCGGCAAGAACTAATGGAATATCGAGTGGATTTCTAAAATAGTCCTGAGGATATTCAGATTGTCCATACACCGAACAGGTAAGAAGAAGAAAGAGTAACAAATTTTTCATAGATTAAGCTAAAATATTAATTTGAGAACAATTTACCAATGTAATTACTTATAATTTTTGATTTGAAAAACTTACAATTCATTGAAGAATGACAGGCTTAACCTTTAGTTATTTTATTATAAATAATACACTTGTAGTCAAACTATTAATATGATTAATATAAAGTAAATTGTTGATTAATAGAATAGTAAATTGGAAGATGTTAATGTAACTTGAAGTGATCCGTTTATAAACTCTAAGATTTTATAAAGTATTTTATTTTTTTGAGTTATGAAATTAAGATTTAGTAGACTGCCGTGCGTTTTAATATAAATGGAGAAGACCGTGATTATTTAATAAATATAATGGAGTTTATAAGCTAATAATGAGAAGTTTGAGGTGTAATTAATATAAGTAATTCTCAATTAAGTAATGTTGTTAAGACGGTTTTTAAAAAATAAATTAAACCCATTAATTATATAGGCTATACCGAGTTTCTTAGCATATATACATCTCAATTTATCTTTTAAAATTTAAAAAATAATCAAAAAAGAATTGTGTTTTATCATTAGGTATGTTAACTTTGTTTTAATAGTATTGAATTGCTTTAATGAGTAAAATAGAAGACATTGTTGATGCTTTAGAGAATAAAATCAGTAAGATTTTACATAAGCAAGAGGTTTTAAAACAAACCAACGCTAAACTCTCAGAACAATTAGAGGAGCAACAACAAAAACTTTTAATACAGCAAGATGAAATTGCTGGTTGGATTGAAAAACATGATACGCTCAAAATGGCAAATTCGATGCTTGGTAGTGACGAAAATAAGCGAGAAACGAAGCTCAAGATAAATACACTTATTAGGGATATAGACCATTGTATTGGACAACTTTCAGAATAATGTTGTAAATTAGACGTAATAATATGTCAGAACAATTAAAAATTAAACTGTCTATAGCCAATAGAGTTTATCCGTTAACGATAAACCCAGGCCAAGAAGAAGGTTTACGGAAAGCCACAAAAAAAATTGAGGCTATGATTGGGCAATTTGAGCAGAATTATTCTGTTAGAGATAAACAAGATGTATTGGCCATGTGTGCCTTGCAATTTGCAGCTCAAGTAGAGCAAAAGTCTATAGATAAAGAATATGTAAATGAAGAAGTTCAAGACAAGTTAGAAGCTTTGAATGAACTCTTACAAGCTCATATTTAACTCGTACGTTCTTAAAAATAAAAGGTTACTGCCTACATTAGTTACATTTTTTGATAAACTCAACGTTAATTCTTTAAAAAGGGTGAGTTTAAGTTGTAAAATCGTGCTGCTAGTGCTTTATGCTGAATTTATTTCAGTATCTAAAGTATCTCAGGCAGATTTTTGATCAGCTTGTTAGCCCTAAACTTGTTTTTAAGGAGTTTATACAAAACCGATAACTTATGTAGGCTTTTTTTATATACTAAACTAAATAATAAACATGGACACTTACACAATTATATATATAATTGGCGGGCTAATAGTAGGTATAATACTAGGATATATAATCGCTAAGTCATTAGAAAAAAGTAAAGCCTCAAAATTAATTCTTAATGCAAAAAATGAATCTAAATCAATTATAAAACAGGCAAAATCTGATGGGGAATCCATTAAAAAGGATAAAATGCTTCAGGCTAAAGAAAAATTCATTGAATTAAAATCTGAGCACGAAAAAGTTATTTTATCTCGTGACAAAAAAATGGCAGAAGCTGAAAAACGAATAAGAGATAAAGAATCTCAAGTTTCTAGCGAACTGTCTAAATCTAAAAAATCAACCCAATCTTTAGAATCGAAAATTAAAGATTATGATTTTAGAATGGAATTTCTCGATAAGAAACAAGAGGAAATCGAAAAAGCACATAAAAATCAAATTAAACAACTCGAAGTTATTTCGTCATTGTCAGCAGAAGAAGCTAAAGAACAGTTAGTGCAATCGCTTAAAGAAGAAGCTAAAACAGATGCCCAAGTATTTATACAAGATCATTTGGAAGAAGCAAAATTAACTGCTCAGCAAGAAGCTAAGAAAATTATTATTAATACCATTCAACGTATTGGTACGGAAGAGGCGGTTGATAATTGCGTATCTGTATTCAATATTGAAAGTGACGATGTTAAAGGAAGAATAATTGGTAGAGAAGGTAGAAACATTAGAGCTATCGAAGCTGCAACAGGTGTGGAAATTATTGTCGATGATACTCCAGAAGCTATTATCTTATCTTGTTTTGATTCTGTAAGACGTGAAATTGCGCGTTTGTCATTACACAAATTGGTTACCGATGGAAGAATACACCCCGCACGTATTGAAGAAATCGTTAGAAAAACAGAAAAACAAATTGAACAAGAAATTATAGAAGTTGGTAAACGCACTGTTATAGATTTAGGAATTCATGGTTTACATCCAGAATTAATAAAAATGGTAGGTCGTATGAAATACCGTTCTTCATATGGTCAGAATTTATTGCAGCACTCACGTGAAGTTGCTAAACTTTGTGGTGTAATGGCTGCAGAATTGGGCTTAAATCCTAAGCTAGCAAAACGTGCAGGATTATTACATGATATTGGAAAAGTACCGTCATCTGAAACAGATGTTGAAACTCCTCATGCTATTTTAGGAATGCAATGGGCAGAAAAACATGGTGAAAAACCAGAAGTATGCAATGCAATTGGCGCACACCACGATGAAATTGAAATGACAACGTTATTGTCGCCTATAATTCAAGTTTGTGATGCTATTTCTGGCGCGAGACCAGGAGCAAGACGACAAGTATTGGATTCATATATTCAACGATTAAAAGATTTAGAAGATGTTGCTTTTGGATTTACAGGTGTAAAGAAAGCCTATGCTATTCAAGCAGGTAGAGAATTACGTGTTATAGTAGAAAGTGAAAAAGTAACAGATGATAAGGCAGCGAGCTTATCTTTTGAGATATCTCAAAAAATTCAAACGGATATGACCTATCCAGGTCAAGTGAAAGTGACCGTAATAAGGGAAACCAGGGCTGTAAATATTGCCAAATAATAATAAGGCTGCAATATACAGAATAAGTTAGACTATATTAAAACCGATGCTGTGGCTTCGGTTTTTTTATGGACATAATTTAATATATTTACTATATGAAAAAACTAATCATCATCAATGGCCCTAATTTAAATTTATTAGGAAAACGAGAAACTAATATATATGGTAATCTAACCTTTACTGAATTTTTTGATACTATAGTTAAAAAATATCCAGAGGTATCGCTTGAGTATTTTCAGTCTAATATTGAAGGTGAATTGATTGATAAAATTCAAGAAGTTGGTTTTTCTTATGATGGTATCATATTAAATGCAGCCGCCTATACTCACACTTCAATTGGTATTGGTGATGCAGTAAAAGCAGTTACAGTTCCTGTCGTAGAAGTGCATATTTCTAATACGTTCGCAAGAGAAAAGTTTAGACACAAATCGTTTATTTCGCCAAATGCAAGAGGTGTGATTTTAGGTTTTGGTTTACAAAGTTATGAGTTGGCTATACAGAGTTTTATAAATCCGTCTTAGTTATTCTTCTTTTCTCCCTAATGTAGATAATATCAAAATTGTTTGGGATGAAAAATTTAATGCAATTGATTATAGTTTCCATGGCTATGTTTAGTACTCTGAGTCTAAAAGCTCAAGTTGAATTTGGCATTAAAGGCGGACTCAATTTTACATTTTTCAAAGTAGATGAAGGAGAATTTGGTACAGATCCAGAGGTAGAGTTGGGATATTATGCAGGTGGTTTTTTAGATTTTCAAATAGATGAAAAATTACATTTTCAACCGGAATTACTTTATATCAGTCTTGGGGATTTTGATTTTTTAAATGTACCAATTTACTTTAAATACAACATTAAGAATAGATTTAATATTCTAGTCGGTCCGAGTTTAAACTATTTCTTTGATTTTTTAAATGCTAAACTTAAGGTTAGAGCAGATTTAGCTTTTACTTATAATGCGGCCTCGGCCATAGATATACATATAAAATATACCATCGGTTTTGAAAAAATATCACCAAATGTGGTGTTTTTGGGTTTAGGCTATAAACTGTAAATTACATCTCATTTTAGAAAAGAGTCAAACATTTTCGTAATAGAGTTGACTTACCTATTCAACATTCACGATTGTTTTCTTGGTAAAATTGAAAACTTGTTAAACTGCTGTTAAGTGCTATTTTTACTGATGTTTTAGCTGTTAGCTTTGTGCTTTTAACCCAAATAAAACAATAATAATTATGAAAAAATTAATAGTTTTTACAGGAGTATTTTTAATGGCTTTAACATCGGTTCATGCGCAGTCCGATTCAAAAGCATTTCAACTAGGAGCAAAGGGAGGTGTGAATTTTTCTAAGCTCACTGGTGATGATTTTAATGAGGTAGATTCAAGAACGAGTTTTAATGCAGGTTTGGTTGCTGAAATCCCAATTTCTGAAAGATTTTCTTTTCAGCCAGAGGTATTTTACTCAGGTCAAGGTTTCGATATTCAAGAAATAGATCAAGATAATGTGTTTGATACTGACCAGAATGTAGAATATCAATTAGATTACATACAAGTTCCTTTATTACTTAAAGTGTATTTAGTGCAAGGGTTGAGCGTTGAAGCAGGTCCTCAATTTGGATTTAAAATCCATGAAGAATTTGATTCCGAGCCAAACTCAGATGGTGGTGATTTCGAAATTGACGAAGATGATTCTTACGTGAAGGATTTTGATACAAGTTTAGCATTTGGAACATCTTATAAATTTAACAGCGGTTTCTTTTTAAGTGCACGTTACACAATGGGATTAACAAGTATTTTTAAAGACGATACCTTTTTTGAAAATGTAGATGGAAAAAATGAAGTATGGCAATTTGGCGTAGGCTTTATGTTCTAGTGGAACAACCAATAAATAATGATATAAAAAAAGTTCCAGATAATTCTGGAACTTTTTGTTTGTTATAGTTTCTAGTTCTAAAGATGAATAACTTCATCATAAGCAGCAGCTGTAGCTTCCATAACCGCTTCGCTCATCGTTGGGTGTGGATGAACGGCTTTTAACACTTCGTGACCAGTAGTTTCTAATTTTCGACCTAAAACAGCCTCCGCAATCATGTCGGTAACTCCGGCACCAATCATGTGGCAGCCTAACCATTCGCCATATTTTGCATCAAAAATCACTTTTACAAAACCATCTTTTGCACCACTTGCACTTGCTTTACCAGATGCAGAGAACGGGAATTTACCAATCTTAATTTCATATCCCTGTGCTTTGGCTTGTGCTTCAGTTAAACCAACACTAGCAATTTCTGGAGAACAATACGTACAACCAGGAATATTGCCATAATCTAGAGCTTCAACATGCTGACCTGCAATTTTTTCCACACAAAGTATGCCTTCTGCAGATGCAACGTGTGCTAAAGCTTGACCCGGAGTTACATCTCCAATAGCATAGTAGCCCGGTATGTTAGTTTGGTAAAAATCATTTACTAAAATCTTATCTCTATCTACAGCTATACCAACATCTTCTAATCCTATATTTTCTATATTAGATTTAATGCCTACCGCTGATAATACAATATCTGCTTCTAATATTTCTTCTCCCTTTTTTGTTTTCACTGTAGCTTTAACACCTTTTCCCGTAGTGTCAACAGAAGTCACCTCTGAAGAGGTCATAATTTTAATTCCAGATTTTTTAAAACTACGCTCCAATTGTTTAGATACTTCATCATCCTCAACTGGTACAATTTTATCTAAGAATTCTACGATTGTAACTTCGGTGCCTATTGAGTTATAAAAATATGCAAACTCAACACCAATAGCTCCTGAACCAACGACAATCATTTTTTTAGGTTGTTTCTTCAAGCTCATGGCTTCTCTATAACCAATTACTTTTTTACCGTCTTGTGGCAAACTTGGTAACTCACGAGAACGTGCGCCTGTCGCTACTATAATATGGTCAGCTGTATATTCTTTACCATCGACATCAACTTTCTTTCCAGCTTTAAGTTTTCCAAAACCTTCAATAACATCGATTTTATTCTTTTTCATTAAAAATTTCACACCATTACTCATACCGTCAGCAACACCACGGCTACGTTTAACAACGGCATCAAAATCGTGCTCGGCATCTTTAACCTTTAATCCATAGTCTTCTGCATGTTTAAGATATTCGAAAACTTGAGCAGATTTTAAAAGTGCTTTTGTAGGTATACAACCCCAATTTAAGCAGACTCCACCAAGATTTTCTTTTTCTACAACGGCAGTTTTAAACCCTAATTGCGACGCTCTAATGGCAGTTACGTAGCCACCTGGACCACTTCCTAATACTATAATATCGTATTTACTCATGCTTAAGTTTATTTATGTTGAAATTAAGAACAAAAATATGAAATTCCTTTAAAAAAATGCTATGCAATGAATATCATATTTAAATAAACTACGATGTCTCTTTTCAAATTATCTAGCTACACTTATTTTAGTCTCTAGATGAGAAGAAGTCTTTGTCCCATAAGTAGGTCATTAAATAAAAATAACGTATTCATGGTCTTATCAATTTTGAGATTACTGATCCAACCCATTTAGTAAGACGTATACTACTAATCTTCAAACGGAAATTTTTAAATGCGCAAATGTTAATTTTATATGGGTCAAAGTAATATTACTTATCTCAGTAACTTGCCTAAAGTTGGATGATACCTTATAGGTTAAGTTCAAATTAAGTTAAACCAAAAAAATATTTATAATGAAAAAAATTTTATTAGTATTATGTGTAGCCTTATTTATAACTAGTTGTAAGGTGGATAAAGAAGAAAGCGGTGAATTACCTACGGTAGATGTCGATGTGGATGCGGATTCTGGTGAATTACCTGAGTATGATGTGGATTGGGCCGATATAGATGTCGGAACAAAAACTAAAATGGTCGAAATTCCGAAAGTAGTCGTGGTTATGGAAGAAGAAGAAGTTGAAGTTCCTTATTTGGATTTTGATATGCCAGGTGAAGATAAAATGGAACGTTCTATCACGGTAGAAGCAGAAGTTACAGGGAATGAACATAATCTTGAGATCCAAGAAATTAGAGCTTCTCAGAAACGCTTAATTGTAATTTCAACGATTGAAGAACTTGATACCGATTTAGGTGGAAAAACAATGAGAATACAAGACCAAGTTGAAATTAATGCTCCAGATCTTGATGTTAAGCATATTATAGTAGGGAAAAAGGGTGAACGTTCATTTAATAACAACTACATGTATGTAGATACAATGAACGACCTTGATGAAATGACAAAAAACGCAAAAGTCGTTTACAAGAAATAATATAAATTTTCTTTAAATAAAAAAGAGATTATTTGGTGAATAACCAAATAATCTCTTTTTTTTATTTATGAGCGACTCGTAAAAATCTATCGTATTTTTAAATTGAAAATTAAGAAGAGCAAATGGTATATTTGTCTCGCAGGGTACATTAGATATAGCCTAAAACGATAATATTAGAATAGATAAGATTTCTGAATGGTCCATTATTCAGTACATAAAAACCAGCAATCTTCTCTGTCAAAAATACAATTCCAGAATATTTGCAACTTAATCTTCAGCAGCAACAAACTTTAAAGCTGCACCATTAATACAGTGACGCTTACCAGTGGTATTCTTTGGGCCATCATTAAATACATGACCTAAATGGCCACCGCAAGTTGCACAGTGTTCTTCGTCTCGTGTATAACCAATCTTAGTATCCGTGCCGAAAGCAACATTGCCTTTAATTTCTCTATCAAAACTTGGCCATCCTGTACCTGAATCAAATTTATGTTCACTTTTAAATAATGGAGTATTGCAGGCTGCACAGTGATAAACTCCCTTTTCGGAATTATCATTTAACGGACTAGAAAATGGCCGTTCTGTCCCAGCTTCTCTCAATATGTAATATTGCTCATCAGTTAGCTGCTCTTTCCATTCAGCCTTAGTTTTTGTAACAGCATAACTTTCTTTATTACTCGTTTGACTTTTTTGAGCCGTTCCGTTACAGCTGAAAAATACAGTGATGATGATTAATAACGCTAATTTTTTCATATTTTAATTAAATAGTTTTTGTGATGTCTTTTTGGTCGTGTTATTATTCAATACATTACAAAATTGATTTCAGTTAAATTTTAAGCGAACATTCTCAATATTTTAATTGCCTATGTTTTTATTATTGTTAAATTTAACAGACAAAAATACAATTCGATCCATGAAGGTTATTCATATAAGTGCAGAATGTTATCCAATAGCCAAGGTAGGTGGGTTGGCAGATGTTGTTGGCGCATTACCTAAATACCAAAATGACTTAGGGGCACATAGTTCTGTTATAATGCCATTTTATAATAATAAGTTTACCCAATCACACGAGTTTTCATCGCTTTATCAAGCTAAAGTTAAGTTAGGGAATAATGATGTAAATTTCAATATTTTAAAAATTGACGATTCTGTTTTAGAGTTTGATGTATTTTTCGTCCATATAGAAAATCTACTATATACAAAAGATGTGTATTCCGATAATGACACTAATCGCTTTTTAGCCTTCCAAATTGCGGCCTTAGATTGGATACTAACCTTAAAAGTAATACCAGATTTTATACATTGCCATGACCATCATACGGGATTAATTCCCTTTATGACTCAAGAAAGTTTTAAATACCAGACTTTAAATAAGATACCAGTAATAACCACAATTCATAACGCTCAATATCAAGGTTGGATGGCTTATGATAATATTTATAAGATACCAAGGTTTAATATTGAAAAAGTCGGACTTTTAATGTGGAACGGCATGATTAACCCATTAGCAGCCGCCATTAAATGTGCTTGGAGAGTTACAACTGTGTCTCCAAGTTATATGGAAGAGCTAAAGCTTAAAGCCAATGGACTAGAGTCATTGTTAGCACATGAGAGTTCTAAAGCTATCGGTATTTTAAATGGTATTGATTCTAAAGTTTGGAATCCAGAAACTGATAGCTATATCATAAAAAATTATAAAAAATCTACAGTAGAATCTGGTAAAAAAGCTAATAAAAAATGGCTTTGTTCTCAATTTAATTTAGATGAAAGTAAACCGCTCTTCGCATTCATAGGCAGGCTGGTAGGCGAGAAAGGGGCAGAGTTATTACCTTATGCGCTAGATTATGCATTGCGTAGTAAAGATATATCAGTCATTGTTTTAGGATCTGGGTCTAAGGATATTGAAAATCAATTATTTGGGTTAATGCCAAAACATAATGGAAATTATAACGCTTTTATTGGGTATGATGAGAAATTGTCTCATATAATTTATGCAGGTGCAGATTTTTTATTAATGCCTTCTCGTGTAGAGCCTTGTGGTCTTAATCAGATGTATGCTTTAAGGTATGGTACAGTGCCAATAGTTAGACGTATTGGAGGATTAAAGGATACTGTAATAGATATTGGAGATAACGGTTTCGGAATTTGCCATAATGATATTTCAGTACAAGATATGGTGTTATCAATCCATAGAGGTAAAGAGTTTTATTACAATACAGAGAGTTTTAAAGCGAATAGAAAACATATAATGGGCATTGATCATTCTTGGAACGTATCAGCTAAAGCTTACATAGACTTATATAAATCAATTAACTAAAAACTAGATAAAGATATGGTTAACGATAACGTATTATCAATTATACTTGGTGGAGGTCAAGGATCTCGATTATATCCATTAACAGAAAAACGGTCTAAACCCGCCGTCCCTATAGCAGGGAAGTATAGATTGGTCGATATTCCGATTTCCAACTGTATAAATTCAAATATTAAACGGATGTATGTACTTACACAGTTTAATTCAGCGTCATTAAATAGACATATAAAGAATACGTTTCATTTTAGTTTTTTTAGTTCTGCCTTTGTAGATGTATTAGCCGCAGAGCAAACTCCAGAGAGTAAATCATGGTTTCAGGGTACTGCAGATGCTGTAAGACAAAGTATGCACCATTTTTTAAGACACGAGTTTGAGTATGCACTTATCTTGTCTGGTGATCAATTGTATCAAATGGATTTTAATGATATGATTCAAGCTCATATTGATGCTAATGCAGAAATTTCCATTGCCACCATACCTGTCAATGAAAAAGAAGCCACTGCATTTGGCATTTTAAAAACGGATGACAACAACGTTGTGACCTCATTTATAGAAAAACCAGATACTGAATTGTTGCCAGATTGGACTTCCCATACAAGTGACGATATGCAGGCGCAGGGAAGAAATCATTTAGCGTCTATGGGGATATATATATTCAATAGGGATTTATTAATCGAATTGATGAATAATCCAGATACCAATGATTTTGGTAAAGAAATTATTCCGCAGTCTATTGAAAAACATAAAACTTTAAGCTATCAATATGAAGGTTATTGGACGGATATCGGAAACATCGATTCGTTTTTTGAAGCCAATATTGGTTTTACAGACGATCTTCCAAAATTTAATTTATATGATACTAAGCAACGTGTGTATACCAATGCTCGAATTTTACCAACCTCAAAAATTTCAGGAACAGCTCTAGATAAGGCCGTAATTGCAGAAGGTTGTATTATCAGCGCTGCCAAAATAGAAAAATCTGTAATTGGTATTCGATCAAGAATAGGAAAAGATTCGACTATAATTAATACGTACATGATGGGTAATGATGATTATGAATCTTTAGAAGTCATTAATACCATGAAAACTGAAATTTTAGTGGGTATTGGTGAAAGGTGTTTTATAAAAAATACAATTTTAGATAAAAATGTTCGTATTGGTGATGACGTGAGAATAAATGGCGGACCTCATCTTGAAGACGCAGAAACTGATAAGTATGTCGTAAAAGAAGGTATTGTGGTAATAAAAAAAGGAGCTGTTATTCCTAAAGGATTTGTACTATAATTTATGGCAGAAGTAATTGCACATAGTCGATTTACAGAATTTGACATTAATCTTTTTAAAGCAGGAAAGCATTATCGATTATACGAAAAATTCGGATCTCACATCACTACTGTAGATGGGGTAGAGGGTGTATATTTTGCGGTATGGGCTCCGAGCGCAAAAATGGTTTCTGTAATTGGTGACTTTAATTCTTGGATAGAAGGTACGCATCAACTAAATGTGCGTTGGGATTCTAGTGGTGTTTGGGAGGGATTCATTCCTAATATCGGAAAAGGAAGTTTATACAAATACAAAATTCTCAGTAGTAATAATGACATAAAAACGGAAAAAGCCGATCCTTACGCAAGACGAGCGGAGCATAATCCTAAAACAGCTTCTATAGTTTGGGAAGCACCTTACAAGTGGAAAGACAGCAAATGGATGAAAAAACGTAAACAGTATAATGCATTGGACGCGCCATTTTCAGTTTACGAGGTTCATTTAGGGTCATGGAAAAAACATTTTGAAGAGAACCGTTTTATGTCTTATCTAGAAATGGCTGATGAATTGGTGAAGTATGTAAAGGACATGAATTTTACACATGTAGAGTTAATGCCCGTTATGGAGTTTCCGTATGATCCATCTTGGGGTTATCAGGTTACAGGTTACTTTGCTCCAACATCACGATTTGGTTATCCTGAAGAATTTAAGGTTTTAGTCGATAAATTTCATCAAAATGATATCGGTATTATTCTCGATTGGGTGCCGTCGCATTTTCCAGAAGATGCACATGGACTCGGCTTTTTTGATGGCTCAGCACTATACGAACACCCAGATCCGAGAAAAGGTTACCACAATGACTGGAAAAGCTTAATTTTTAACTACGGTAGAAATGAAGTTAAATCATTTTTAATTAGTAATGCTATTTTTTGGTTAGACCAATATCATGCAGATGGCCTGCGTGTAGATGCGGTAGCTTCTATGTTATTTTTAGATTACAGCAGAGAAGATGGACAATGGGAACCAAATATGTTAGGAGGACGCGAGAACCTTGAAGCCATTGCATTTTTAAGAGAAATGAATGAAGCCGTTTATGCTTCGTTTCCAGATGTACAGACTATTGCAGAAGAATCTACAGCATTTCCAATGGTTTCAAAACCTACAAATGTTGGAGGATTAGGTTTTGGAATGAAATGGATGATGGGTTGGATGCACGATACACTCGAATATTTTTCAAAAGAACCAATTTACAGGCAATTTCATCAAAACGATTTAACGTTTTCAATGACTTATGCCTTTTCAGAAAATTTTATGTTACCATTAAGCCATGATGAAGTGGTTTATGGAAAAAAGTCTATATTAAGTAAAATGCCAGGCGATGAGTGGCAACGTTTTGCTAATCTAAGATTATTATACAGTTATATGTTTACGCATCCTGGCGGAAAATTATTATTTCAAGGTTCAGAATTCGGTCAAAGTAAAGAATGGAATTTCACAACGAGTTTAGATTGGCATTTATTGCAATATGAACCCCATAGAGGCATACAAGAATTAATTAAAGATTTAAATACGCTTTATAAACAAGAACCAGCATTGTATGAAAAACAATTTTTACAAGAAGGTTTCGAATGGATAGATTATGGTGATTCTAAAAATTCTGTTTTTACCTACATAAGAAAAGGTAATAATACAAAAGACGATTTAATTATAGCTTGTAATATGACACCGGTTCCTAAAGAAAATTATAAAATAGGCTTGCCTAAAAAAGGAAAACTTAAAGAAATATTTAATAGTGATTTAAAGCAATATTACGGCAGTAATAACTACAAGAATACACAAAAAACTGTAAAATCTGAAGCTTGGCATTACAGAGATAATTCTGCTCATATAGATATTCCGCCATTAGGCATGGTGGTTTTTAAATATGTAGATCGTCCTAAAAAAATATCTAATTCAAAAAATAAACCTAAAAGTAAATCAACGAAAGCTCAGAATAAAAAAATACAAGCCTAAATACGTAGAAATTGAATTAAGACCTCAAAGATTTGAAATGTCTTTGGGGTCTTTTTTCTTGAAAAATTTGAGAGCGAATAACTACAACTAACTGATTATAAGTAACATGTACGCAAAAACAAAAGAACTCTTATTAAAATACGGTATTCCAAGTCTTGCTATTATTGTGGTAGTTGTACAATTGTTTTTTGTTAATACTCAAAAACTCAATAAATGGAAAGGAGGCGGATATGGTATGTATACAGGGATTCATTATTTCTACGATCAAATTTATATTCCAGGCCTGTCTGTAGATTCATTAATGGAAGACAATATTAAAATGAAAACTATTCTCAGTCGTTTAAAATTAATGCCTAATGATATTAATCTTGAGAAAGCCGCAAAGTTTGTGATAAAAACAACTCGTAAAGACAGCATTCATATTCAAATTTGGAAACCTATAGTTAATTCAAAAAAGGGTACTTTTTCAAGAGTTTTGGTCAATGAAGTTCACTTAAAAAAATCGCAGTTGTGAAATATTGGTCAGAGATAAAATATAAATTGACAGATCACATTACGGTAGCAATGCAACTACTACTCTTAATGCTTGGTATTTATATTTTTATAATGGCAGAAAAAGAGCGGTTTTGGAAAATTCCGATGCTGTTTATAGGGTTGATGGTTTGGTTTTTTTTACAGAAAAAATCAAAACATCCCATAATTTGGATTGCGTTCTTTGCACTATTAGTTTTTGATTTATATCACTTCTATTTTAGAGTAGCCAATCATCATTTTATGCTCATGTTTATGGTACTCCCCGTTATATTTTATATGTATCACCAAAAACGTAGTATTCTCTTAAAAAATATTCAGATGTTATTGGTCATAGTAATTTTGACCTCGGTAGTTCAAAAACTATTATCATCCCAGTTTATGAGTGGTGATTTCTATTACTATATGATGAATAAAGGATCTATTTTTGGTACTTTTCTTAATTTTTTTCCTGACAGTTTAGAAGTGGCACAAAGTAATAGAGCAAGTATGTTAGCATTGTATGCTTTAGATCCTAATGAAGGAGAACATATAGTTTTAAACAATGTATTTCCCTATCTGGGTCAAATTAGTTTTTTGTTTGCGTGGGCTACGGTCGCTGTAGAATTTTTAGTTGCCATAGCGATCTTATGGAAACCAAGGCACATTGTAACTCACCTACTGTTTTTAACCATGATTCTAGGTATATTATGCACAAGGCTAGAAACTGGTTTTATGGCTCTTCTTGCTATTTGTGGTATTTTTTTGTGTCATAACATTAAATTGAGATTACTTTATGTTATGATTGTAATGGGTTGTATAGCATTAGTAGTTACTAAGCTTGGGTATCATTAGAACTGACTTCTAGTTTAGATGTCCATTATGCCGTCATTAAATATTAATTCAATAATTAATAGCTCAATTTTTTTTATTCTCGTAAAAACTTGAGGCTAAACCTTTATAGTTGATAAGAATTAGTAATAACCTCTACCAACCCTTTCAAATGATTGATTTTTTCTGTTTTTTTGTCGTTTATTTTCCCAAAGATTGATTTATGATAGTAAATACTGAATTAGAAAATAAAGGAAATTTATTTCCTTCGAAAATTATAAATTTTAAAAAAGATGTCGATAAGCTATATTTCACAGCTGAGAACGATGTTATACTAGAATTAACTGTTGTCAGAGATAGTTTATTACGATTTAGATATACCACGGTCGGTAATTTTGATAATGATTTTTCTTATGCCATAACGAAATACGCTAGTAGTGGTTATAACAAATTAGTTATTGAAGATAAAAAAGAATTATTTGAAATAACGACGTCAAAATTGCGTTGCGAAATATTAAAATCTAATATGAGTGTGTCTATCTATGATGCAAAAGATGGCACCCTAATAAATCAAGATGAAGGCGGTTTCCATTGGGAAGAAAGTTACCAACATGGTGGAAACATTGTTAAGATGAGTAAAACATCTAACGACGGCGAAAGTTATTACGGTCTTGGGGATAAGCCAAATCATTTAAATTTAAAAGGCAAACGTTATAGTAATTGGGCAACGGATTCTTATGCCTACGGTAAGGATACTGATCCAATTTACAAAGCCATTCCATTTTATACAGGTTTACACCATGGAAAGGCTTATGGAATTTTCTTTGATAATACCTTTAGATCCACATTCGATTTTGCACACGAACGTAGAAATGTCACTAGTTTCTGGGCACAAGGTGGTGAAATGAATTATTATTTTTTCTATGGTCCTAAAATGAATGATGTTGTAGAAAGTTATACCGATTTAACAGGAAAACCGCATCAATTACCACCACTTTGGGCATTAGGATTCCACCAATGTAAATGGAGTTACTATCCAGAAAATAAAGTAAAAGAGATAACGTCAACATTTCGAGAGTTGAAGATACCCTGCGATGCTATTTATTTAGATATTGATTATATGGACGGTTTCCGATGTTTCACTTGGAATAAAGAATACTTTCCAGATCCCAAACGTATGGTAAAAGAATTATTAGATGATGGTTTTAAAACTGTGGCTATAATTGATCCAGGTATTAAAATAGACAAAGATTACTCAGTTTTTAAAGAAGGTTTAGAAAACGATTATTTCTGTAAACGTGCCGATGGCGATTATATGAAAGGTAAGGTGTGGCCTGGGGAATGTTATTTTCCAGATTATACAAATCCTGAAGTTAGAGAATGGTGGTCTGGATTGTTTCAAGAACTTATCGAAGATATAGGGGTAAAAGGAGTTTGGAACGATATGAATGAGCCTGCGGTTATGGAAGTGCCAAACAAAACGTTTCCAGATGATGTGCGTCACGATTATGACGGAAACCCGTGTAGCCACCGAAAAGCTCACAATATTTACGGTATGCAAATGGCTAGAGCAACGTACCAAGGTTTAAAAAAATATTCATATCCAAAACGTCCCTTCGTAATTACACGTTCGGCTTATTCTGGTACACAGCGTTACACCTCAACTTGGACAGGAGATAATGTGGCGTCATGGGAGCATCTATGGATTGCTAATATGCAAGCACAACGCATGGCCATGTCTGGCTTTTCTTTTGCAGGAAGCGATATCGGTGGTTTTGCAGAACAACCTCAAGGCGAATTATTTACACGCTGGATTCAATTAGGTATATTTCACCCATTTTTTAGAGTTCACTCTTCGGGAGATCACGGTGACCAAGAGCCTTGGGCTTTTGATGAAGAAGTAACGGATATAGTTAGAAAGTTTATTGAAATTCGTTATCAATTATTACCTTATTTATATACCTCATTTTGGAATTATGTAGATCACGGTACGCCAATATTAAAGTCTTTAGTACTTTACGATCAAGATGATTCACAAACACATTACAGAACTGATGAGTTTGTTTTTGGAGAACAAATATTAGCTTGTCCCATCTTAGAACCAAACGCCAAAGGTAGACGAATGTATCTACCACAAGGATTATGGTATAATTTCTGGACCGATGATATTATAAAAGGAGGTAAGGAAATGTGGGTGGAAGCCGATATTGATAGTATGCCAATTTTTGTAAAAGAAGGAGCTATTATTCCAAAATATCCAATTCAACAGTACGTTGGTGAAAAAGAAATTACGGAAATTACTTTAGATGTCTACTATAAAGAAGGTAAGGAAGAAAGTGAATTGTATAGCGATGCTAATGATGGTTATGATTATACAAAAGGACGTTATAGTTTAAGGAATTTTACCCTTAGAGGAAAGTCTAATGAATTAATTATTAATCAATACAAAGAAGGGAAATTTGTAACACCTTATGAAACGTTCAATGTTCAGTTTCATGGTTTACCTTTTGATGTGGTTGAAGTTCAGCTCGATAATGAAAAAATTAACATTGAAAGCTTAAAAGTTAATGGAGTAACGTCAATTGTGGTAGACAAGAATTTTTCTGAGTTACATATACTAGGTATAACGTCAAAAACTTAGTGACCTATTGATTATTTTAGTGTCTTAGAATTGCAAATTGATTTTTGTATTTTTAATAACTTTAAATAAAAATTATTAGCTATGAAATTTAATAAAACAATATTAAGTTTAGTGATTATTGCAGTTGTATATTCATGTGCAACAAATCCTTTCACAAAGAAGAAAACTTTAGCATTTGTAAGTAATGATCAATTATTTCCATCTGCTTTTGCCCAATATAATCAAGTACTTACAGAGAATAAAGTAATTACTGGAACAAAAGATGCTCAGATGATTACTCGTGTCGGTCAACGTATTGCCGTGGCGGCCGAACGATATTTAAATGCGAA
Source organism: Winogradskyella bathintestinalis (assembly GCF_030407435.1). Classification (GTDB taxonomy): domain Bacteria; phylum Bacteroidota; class Bacteroidia; order Flavobacteriales; family Flavobacteriaceae; genus Winogradskyella; species Winogradskyella bathintestinalis. The sequence goes on along the minus strand of NZ_JASDDK010000002.1, from coordinate 56,299 downwards.
TGGTTTTCAGGGATATTTAGATGATTATAAATGGGAATATACCTTAATTCAATCCGAGCAAGTGAATGCTTGGTGTATGCCAGGTGGTAAAATTGCATTTTATACGGGTATTTTACCAATTGCAGCCAATGAAACGGGTGTGGCAGCGATTATGGGACATGAGGTGGCACATGCATTGGCTAATCATGGTCAGCAGCGTATGAGTGCTGCGTATATACAGCAAGGTTTAGCAGTTGCTGGTAATGTGGCATTGTCTAGTGATGAACAAGCTTTAGGTATTTTTAATCAATCTTATGGTGTGGTATCTAATGTGGCAGGGATGTTACCATTTAGTAGAAGTCATGAAACAGAAGCAGATAAAATAGGTCTTTATCTAATGTCAATTGCGGGTTACAATCCTACTGAAGCAGCAGAACTATGGAAACGTATGAAAGCAAATAGTGGTGGTCAGTCACAACCAGAATTTTTAAGTACGCATCCAAGTAATGATTCGAGAATTCAGAATTTACAAGCTTTAGCGCCACAAGCTAAGGCTGAAGCAAAAAAATATGGCGTTACTAATTTCAGACCTATTAATTAGTTTTGAATTTATAAATATTTGATTACTTTAGAAGCTGCTCTCCTGAAATGTCGGGATGAGCAGCTTTTTTTACAAAATTATTTTAAAGAAAAATGATTTAATAGCCCCGATGAAAATTGGGGTCTCATTATTATAGGAAACAAATTTATTTATGAGCGAATTGAAAAAAGGAAGTAAAAAACTTCTTAATGCATGGGCATTTTACGATTGGGCAAATTCCGTATATACCTTAACCATTGCATCCTCTATATTTCCTATTTTTTATTCTGCATTATTTTTAGGAACCGTTGAAAAAACTGTGCCTGCTTTTGGTTTAGTTTTTAAAAGTACAGCATTAATTACCTATGTGACGGCCTTCACATTTTTAGTTGTTGCTTTTACCTCACCTATTTTATCGGGAATTGCCGATTACGTCGGTAATAAAAAGAAATTCATGAAATTCTTTTGTTATATCGGAGGTCTCGGTTGTATTGGCTTGTACTGGTTTAGCTTAGAAAGTATACATATTAGCCTCTTATTTTATTTTATGGGATTGATTGGTTATTGGGGAAGTTTAGTGTTTTATAATTCGTACTTGCCAGACATTGCTTATCCGGAGCAACAAGATACTATTAGTGCTAAAGGGTTTAGTATGGGATATTTTGGAAGTGTTATTCTTTTAGTAATTAACCTCGCCATGGTAATGTATCCTGATGTATTTTATATATCCGATAACCTAAATGAAAATGGAGAAATTATTGAAACCGCTGCTCAAGTAGGTATGAGATATTCGTTTGTTATGGTAGGATTATGGTGGATTCTTTTTAGCCAGTACACATTTTATATACTTCCTAAAGGCGTTTCAAGTGGAGATAAGGTTTCTAAAGATGTTATCTTAAATGGTTTAAAAGAATTGAAACAAGTTTGGCTTCAATTGAAACAAAATCTACGATTAAAACGTTACTTAGTGGCTTTTTTTGTATTCAGTATGGCTGTACAAACTATTATGTTAGTCGCTGTATATTTTGGAGAAGAAGAAATTGCTTGGGGTGATTCTGATGCTAAAACACAAGGCTTAATTGTAAGTATATTAGTTATTCAATTAGTGGCCATATTAGGTGCATTTCTAACGTCACGAGCGTCCCTAAAATTTGGAAATATTAGGACACTCATTGTTATAAATTTCTTTTGGATGTCATTATGCTTTTATGCATATTTTATGGAGACACCACTTCAGTTTTATATTGCTGCAAGTTTTGTAGGTTTGGTAATGGGAGGTGTACAATCTTTAGCCAGATCAACGTATTCTAAATTTTTGCCAAAAACAGAAGATACGACTTCATATTTTAGTTTTTACGATGTCGCAGAAAAAATAGGAATTGTTATAGGAATGATAATTTTTGCTACTATAGATCAGGTTACAGGAAGTATGCGAAATGCTATATTGTTTTTAGTCATCTTTTTCATCGCTGGGATTTTACTTTTATTTAGAGTACCAAGCACCGAAATAGAAAAAAGCACGTCAGTATAAAAATATTAATTTATATTCTTAATGAGGCCATTATTGTGGTTTTCAATTTTACCGTTTCTATTTTTCTCCTCGTGCGGAGATGGTAATACCATTAATTTAGTTATTGATAACCCAACGAATATGATCATAGAAATGTCTATGGATTCGCTTAACGTCGATGTGCCTTCAATGCATACAGTTAATCTTAATATCAGTAAAGGAGAACATCGACTAGTGTTGGCAAATGATAGTGTAATTAGATTCAATTTTACGGAACCTACTTATTTTATAAATCCATCGTTATCAAACTACTTAATAACCGAAGAATATTATGGGCCGGAAGAATATTTAGAAAACCGAAATACTAAAATTCCGAAACAAGAGGTGAGTTTTTCAGGTATCACTCTTAATGGTAATTACAAAATAATTTCGAATGTAATTAATAATGTAAATTGGGATTATGGACCACGAGAACTGTTACCAAAAGCGTTGGAAATAAATGACGATATAGCCTACACTAGTGCAATTAAAGTTTTTGATGCCAAGGAATTTATTAATTATATCAATTCAAAACGGTAAAAGTAAAGCGTAACATTTTAATAGTACTAAAAGTAAACTTCTACTCTAAGTTATATTAATTACTAACACTGCCAGAACCTGTTATCTTAGTGTCTTTATTTGTTGGTTTACCAGAATAATTAACATCACCCGAACCTGTGATTCTTGCGATGAGTTCTCCATTGCAAACTACATTTGCAGAACCAGAACCAGTTATTTTCGCTGTAACATCGCTGCTTTTCAATTCCTTACCATCAAAATCTCCAGAACCTGCAATTTTTACGGTTAAGCTATTTGTGGAACCATCTAATTCAATATCTTCTGAGCCAGCGATACTACTTTCAGTAGATTGTGTACTGATGTTTAAATTTATATCACCGGAGCCAGATAAGGATACCTTAAAATCATCTGCTTCTATGACCCCACTATTTTCTACGTCACCGGATCCCGCTAGTGAAACTGAGCTGATAGATTCATAAGGAATTGTGACTTTGATAGTTCGACTTGGCCTTAAATTATAACCATCTTTTATTTGAACAAAAAGTTGATTCTTTTTAACTTCAACAATAATATACTCCATAAGATTGGCATCACCTTTAATCTTAATCTCGCCTTCCGATCCTTTTACTAATTGAAAATCCATTGATCCGGCGACTTTAATTCCATCATACCCACTTGTAGTTCTAGTGACTGTGGTGATGTTTTGATCTCCTTTAATTTTTCTTCCGTTCCCCCATTGGGCACAAGATACGATTGTGCTTAATAGAAATGCTAATACTGTTATTGATTTAAATAAATTCATAATTGCTTGCTTTTTTAATTGATTTTATATTTTCTGTATAATCTGGTACTGCGACTGAAACCTAGTTCTTCTTAAACGTTACACTGCCATATTCAGAGTTGATTTTAATCAAATTACCTGAATTCTTCGATCCATGGTAACCTTCGTATTTTTTCTCTGTATGATCAATTTCCTTATTCGTAAAATTGAAACCATCAGACTCTCTTAACGAAGCGTATTCTAATGCTATGTTGAAGTCAAAATTATAGGCTGAATCATGTCCGATAGTTATTCCTGTGAAATCAGCATTAATATCAATATTATTTGCTTTTGAAGCCATGCGATCAATTTTTACAGAACCATAATTCGCTTTCAGTTCTACGTTTTTAAAAACGTTACCTAATCGTAAAGCTAAGTAATCTCCATTGCCAGAAAAATTATTGATATTATCTATTTTTAAAGAGCCATAATCACAATTATAGGATACGTTTTCTGCCACTTCAACAATAGATTTGGTGTAGTCTGCTTTTATATTTAAATCTTTTGTTTTCGCTACAGTGAATCCGCTGTAATCCGCTGTGATTTTACCACTTTTAATGTATTCGAAATAACAGTTAGAGCTATAATCGAATCGTATATCATTGTGATCTGCCATCAATTCCTTTGTGGTTATTTTGCCGTAATCACAACTAATTTTTGCCACACCATCCAAACGGTCTAAATTAATAGAGCCATAATCTTGAGTTAAATCTACGTTTCCAGAAATTGGCATTTTAATCACATACTTAATATTGAGCTGTAAGTTGTTGTTTTTTCCCCAGATCCACCAACTGCTTTTAGTTTCTCTTATTTTAGTAATTGCCGTAATAACATCGGTAGATGCCGAAAATACAACAGTTATTTCATCCAATTTATCTTGTATTTTTTCAGAATCATTTCCTGTAACTTTAATCAGGATATCGAATTCAATGCGGTTGTTTTCCCACGTAATTACGTCCACACTACCATAGCTGTTATTCACATTTAATGTCACATCAGGTGCTACGTTAAACATTTTTTTAATACGTTTTTCTTCGGTTGTTTTAATTAGGGTTTTACCTACATTGGCTAGTGAAATAACCGGAATGAGTAAAAATAGCAATGCAATTCTATATTGTAAATTTAGTTTCATTTTCGTTAATTTTAATTTGTTTTACAACTTCTATTTGTTCTAGAACGGTATTTAAAATATCAATTCTATTCTGAAAATTTGAAATCATCGCATAAATAACACGTTGGTTTTTTCCACTTTCGGTTAACGCTGATTTTAATTTTTTGTAATCAGTTTCTAAAATTCCTATTTGTTCCAAAGCATCAGAAATAATCTGTTCCGTTAAAGGCGAACGTTCCTTGTTTAGTTTTTTTAATTCATTTTCAATAGTTACGGTAAAAAAATCTTGAGTTTCAGACATTTCTGGGGAGATGCTTGCGAGATCTAAGGTTTCAGGCTGATATTGCAAGGTTGTAAAAACACTTATGCATATTATTATGGCAGCAGCAACTGCTAATAAGGGTTTCCAATTAAACGGCGATTGCCTTATTACACCGTTTGAAGCCATATCGACTTCGTTCAACTTTTGTAAGAACCGTTGTTCATGATGTTCTTGAAGAGTTTCAGTATCAAACTGATCTTTCAAATCATCAAATAAATGATCAAATTTATCTTTATTCATATTTAATTCAAAACTAATTTCTTGCGCAAACTTTCTTTAGCCCTCGATATCAACGTTCGGCAGTTGGCATAAGAGATATTCATAATTTCACAAATTTCTTCGTAATCATAACCTTCAATTAAATGCAAAGTTAAACTCAAATGGTAGTTGGGTTTTAAAGATTTCATAACGTATAAAACTTGCTTCATTTTAGCATTAAATTGTTCACAGTCGGTAATGCCATCATCTTCTTCAACTTTATAAATAACCGTGTCTAAAGGCACTAGATTTTGTTTTACTGTTTTATTGTAGTGCCCAATGCTATTATTTATAACAATTCGTTTTAACCACGCTCCAAACAAATGTCTATCTTCTAAGGTGTTTAGTTTTGTAAAAGCCGTTAAAAAAGACTCTTGCATAATATCCTCAGCCTTATAAGAATCTTTTACAATTCTAATGGCTGTATTATACATGGCTTTGCTGTATCTGTTGTAAACCTCTAATTGTGCACGCTGGTTACCAGAACTACAAAGCAATATTAACTGTTCGATATCTTGATTGGTTGATGACAAAAAAACAATTGCTTTAAAGTATAGAGCGTATAAATTTTAAATTGTTACAGTTTTCAATAAAAAAATTAATGATGTCCTAAAGATAATGGCATAACAATTGAAATTAAAATAGTGTGAATAACTTTGAATATCTTATAAAACGTTGATGTTCAGTATAAAGTTAATTTTTAATACATTTAAACTAATGTTGTTCTGCATTTATTAATGACAGAATGGCTCGAAAATATATATGGGAAAATCAAATTTTTTAAATTTAGACAATCTGTCATTTCAGGATTTCGATGAGAATTCAGAGTTAATTCCATTGATGACGCCTGAAGATGAAGAAGCAATTAATAACGAATCTTTACCAGAATCTTTACCAATTTTGCCCTTGCGAAACACGGTTTTGTTTCCTGGAGTTGTAATTCCAATTACTGCTGGACGTGATACCTCGATAAAACTGATTAATGATGCTAATAAAGGCGGAAAAGTAATTGGTGTGGTTTCGCAAAAGGATGAATCGGTAGAAAATCCTTCAGCGAAGGATATTTATAAAACAGGGACGGTGGCACGCATATTAAAAGTGCTAAAAATGCCAGATGGTAATACTACCGTTATTATTCAAGGTAAAAAACGATTTGTAATTAATGAAGTCGTTTCAGAAAAACCGTATTTAACAGCAACTATTTCTGATATTGCTGAAGCGAAACCAGCACCAGATAATCAAGAATTTAAAGCGATTATAGATTCCATAAAAGATTTGTCTTTAGATATTATAAAGCAAAGTCCAAACATTCCTTCAGAAGCGAGTTTTGCAATTAAGAATATTGAAAGCAATTCCTTTTTAATCAATTTTGTGTCCTCTAATATGAATCTTAAAGTTGAGGAAAAGCAAGAGCTGTTAAAGATTAATGATTTAAAGGAACGTGCACTTCAAACGTTGAAGTACATGAACATGGAATATCAGAAGCTAGAGCTTAAGAATGATATTCAGTCTAAGGTTCAAAGCGATATGAACCAACAACAACGTGAATATTTTTTGCATCAGCAAATGAAAACCATTCAAGAAGAGTTGGGTGGCGGGGTATCTTCGGGTGAAGAAATCGAAGATATGAAAACACGCGCCAAGGATAAGAAATGGGACGAAAAGGTTGAGAAACATTTCAATAAAGAGTTGGCAAAAATGCAACGAATGAACCCTCAGGTGGCTGAGTATTCTATTCAACGTAATTATTTAGACTTGTTTTTAGATTTACCTTGGAATGAATTTAGTAAGGATAAATTCGATTTAAAGCGCGCAGAAAAAATTCTAGACCGTGACCATTTTGGATTGGAAGACGTTAAAAAACGAATCATTGAATATTTAGCGGTTTTAAAACTCAGAAATGATATGAAATCTCCGATTCTATGTTTATACGGCCCTCCTGGTGTAGGTAAAACCTCATTAGGAAAGTCGGTAGCCGAAGCATTGGGTAGAGAATATGTGCGTATTTCATTAGGTGGATTACGAGATGAAGCTGAAATTAGAGGACATAGAAAGACTTATATTGGTGCCATGCCAGGTCGAATTATCCAAAGTTTAAAGAAAGCGCAAACGTCTAACCCTGTATTTGTTTTAGATGAGATAGATAAATTGTCTACAGGCAATCAAGGTGATCCTTCTTCTGCGATGTTAGAAGTCTTAGATCCTGAGCAAAATAATGAGTTTTACGATAATTTCCTAGAGATGGGTTATGATCTGTCTAAAGTGATGTTTATTGCTACGTCTAATAGTTTAAATACTATACAGCCAGCTTTAAGAGATCGAATGGAGATCATAAATGTAACGGGTTATACTATAGAAGAGAAAGTAGAAATTGCAAAAAGACACTTATTGCCAAAGCAATTAAAGGAGCATGGTTTAGATAATTCTAATCTAAAAATAGCGAAACCACAACTCGAAAAAATCGTAGAAGGTTACACACGCGAATCTGGTGTTAGAGGTTTAGAAAAACAAATTGCTAAAATGGTGCGATACGCAGCTAAGAACATCGCCATGGAAGAAGAGTACAATGTTAAAATTTCTAATGAAGATGTTATTGAAGTATTAGGAAGTCCTAGAATGGAACGTGATAAGTACGAGAATAACGATGTTGCTGGAGTTGTTACAGGTTTGGCTTGGACGAGAGTTGGCGGAGATATTCTGTTTATAGAATCTATTTTGTCTAAAGGAAAAGGTACGTTATCGATTACTGGAAATTTGGGTAAGGTGATGAAAGAGTCTGCAACTATTGCGATGGAATATATAAAAGCAAATGCAGACGAATTTGGAATTAACCCTGAAGTGTTCGAAAAATATAATGTTCATATCCACGTGCCAGAAGGTGCCACACCAAAAGACGGACCTAGTGCAGGTGTAACCATGTTAACATCATTAGTTTCTTTATTTACGCAACGTAAAGTGAAAAAGAGTATAGCGATGACAGGAGAGATCACCTTACGTGGTAAAGTATTGCCGGTAGGAGGTATCAAAGAAAAAATCTTAGCTGCAAAACGTGCGCGTATTAAAGAAATTTTACTTTGTGAAGATAACCGAAGAGATATTGAAGAAATAAAACCTGAATATTTAAAAGGGTTAACATTTCACTATGTAAAAGATATGAGTGACGTGTTGAAATTAGCGCTTACTAAACAGAAAGTTCAAAATGCTAAGAAACTTTAAGTCTCAGAAATATAATTCAGAAGTCTTGCATTGAAATAAAAATTTTAAGTAAAACATGTATAAAAAGGTGTGTTAGAGTTGAAACTTATTTTCAGCTCAGCACACCAAAAATTTATATATCTATGATTAACGCTGTAGAGTAGAAAACTGTAGAGTAGAAATGGGAAATCGTCTCAGAATAGTGAGTTAATGTTTTACTCTACTATATCAATCGTTTTTATTGGTATGGTGACGATTCATAACCAAAAAACTGCAATTCATAGAAAACATTTATATTCCAAAAAATAAAAAATCCATATCCTCGTTTAAACATAGATTGATTTCTCATTTTTTTACAAAAAATGTTCTAAAAGTTGGTGATGATTTTTGCTTTTAATGAACTAAATGGAAAACATTACTTTAACTATAGTTGGCTATTGTATTGATTTATAATGAAAAAAAGAGCGTTTTATTTAAGTTATTTTTTAGGAAAAATGATATATTTTTGCCGCTTCTATGATTAAGAGGATTTCTACCTTATGTATTATGCTAATGGCATTGCCTGTGTTCGCACAATTGGGTGGAGAGTCAACCTATCAATTTCTCAATTTGGTGTCCTCACCTAGACAAGCTGCTTTAGGTGGTAAAATAATTACCAATTTCGATCACGATGTTACAGAAGCGCTTTATAATCCTACTTCTATTAATTATCAAATGGATAATCAGTTAGCTATTAATGTTTCTAACTATTTAGGTGGAATTACTTACGGAACTGCTGCTTATGCTTATACTTGGGATAGGCATTTGCAAACTTTTCATGTTGGTGTAACCTATATTAATTATGGCTCTTTTGATGGTTATGATGTTAATGGTAATTCCACAGGTTCGTTTAACGGTAACGAAACGGCGGTATCATTTGGTTACAATTACAATATTCCTTCTACAGATTTTTATGTGGGAGCCAATTTAAAATTTATAACCTCGCTTTTAGAACAGTATAATTCCATTGGTGGTGCTTTCGATTTTGGAGCCATGTATATAAATGAAAAGCTCGATTTTCATGCCGCTCTGACGGTTAGAAATGTCGGAACGCAATTCAAAACTTATGCCGGCCGACAAGAACCTTTGCCATTCGAAATTAATTTTGGGATGTCACAAACCTTAGAAAATGTACCATTGCGATGGCATTTAACGTTAGAAAATTTACAAAAATGGCCTATTGGCGTTAGTAACCCTGCACGAGCCACAACCGATTTAGATGGTAATCAAACTGAGGAAAAAGTCAGTTTTTTTAGTAAAGGATTACGACATTTAATTTTGGGTGCCGAATTGTTTCCAGAAGGTGGCTTTAATGTCCGCTTAGGGTATAATTTTAGACGTGCAGAAGAATTGCGAATTGTAGATCAAAGAAATTTTTCAGGATTATCTATTGGTGTTGGTATTAAATTAAATAGAATGCGATTTAGTTATACACATGCCAGATTTACAAGTGCATCAAATACCAGTTTTTTTGGACTTCAGATAGATTTGGATCGAAGAAGACGCTGGTAATTTTTTTCGAAAACAAAATTTTCTTTTTGATAAGTGAGTCAAAATACATTTTATAATAGAACTAACGCTTAAACCGCATTAAGTATGGTTTCATCTCAGCTTTAAAAGAAAAGAATGGTAAATTTAATTTAGATAAGTATTAAACTGCATTGTTTTAACTAATTTTGAATTCGATTAAATAACATATTTCCCATTTCGAAGGTCATAACTACTGAAATTAATTCAGCTCAAAAATGAATAAAATCACCATAGCCATTGATGGATTTTCATCCACAGGAAAAAGTACAATTGCTAAATTATTAGCCAAAAGCTTAAACTATATTTATGTAGATACTGGGGCAATGTATAGAGCTGTGACCTATTTTGCGCTTGAAAATAACTTTATTTCTGATAAATTTTTTAATGAGGAAGAATTAATTGCTAGGTTAGGAGATATTAGAATAACTTTTAAATTTAATGAAATATTAGGTTTTGCAGAAGTTTATTTAAACGGAAAAAATATTGAAGGAGATATTAGAACCTTAAAAGTGTCTAAATTTGTGAGTCCTGTCGCAACCTTATCTGAAGTGCGTAGAAAACTTGTTGAACAACAGCAGCTCATGGGGAAAGACAAAGGCGTTGTTATGGATGGCCGCGATATCGGAACGGTCGTTTTTCCTGATGCTGAATTAAAAATCTTTATGACCGCTTCTGCAGAGACTAGAGCTAAACGGCGCTATAAAGAGTTATTAGAGCGTGGACATAATTTGAGTTACGAAGATGTTTTAGAAAATGTAACCACACGAGACCATATAGATTCTACAAGAGAAGATTCACCTTTAGTTAAAGCAGAGGATGCTATAGCCATTGATAATTCTAATTTAACTATTAGCGAGCAGCTAGATAGATTAATTGGTTTGGCAAATAAGATTATCGCGCAATAAAAAAGCGATAAACTTTATGTTCATCGCCTTCTTTGTTAGTTTAAAATTCTTAATTAATCATTAGGAATAATCAGTTCCTGACCAGGATGAATTAAATCAGGATTCTTAAGGATATCAGTATTCGCTTGGTAAATCTTTTGATATTTACTAGGCTCACCATAATATTGTTTGGCAATTTTTCCTAAAGTTTCCCCAGACTTAACCGTATGCCTCGCATAAACAGATTCATCTTCAACTTTAATGTCTGCCATAATATCAGTGGGGTTTTCACCACCGATTCTTTTAATTTCGTCCCACAATAAATTCTTTTCATATTGTGTTGAGGCCGTTCCCCAAACTTTTAGTTTGCCATTTTCCTCTTCAACTTTACCTTCTTTAATATTTAATCTGTCGCCCAAGTCTAATACATCTTGGTATTTCGCTTTAACCATTGTTTTTAAGTTTTTATATGTTAATACTCTTGTAAAGATAAGGAAATATGAGATAAATAATTAGCGCAATCGATTTGAATATGTCTGCATTTCAATTGAATGATTTTCAATACTTTAATTTTTTATAATGTTTTGGAAAAACTAGAAATATATCGTACTTTTGCACTCCTTTTAGCGGTTTATAGAAAATAAAAAGGAATTATAGAAACAAAACAAACACTTCTACAGCTTGTATCGCTTTATTTTCTAAGAAGTTAGTAGAATACAAATTATTATTCAGCACATGTCTGAAAAAGAAACAAATCAAGCTAATTCCGACGTTTCGGGAGAAGCTAACGCAGCTGCAACAGCTGAAGCACCTCAGATCTCTGAGGCACAAAAAAATCCAGAAAAATTCTTAAAAGAGTTCGATTGGCACAATTACGAAGAAGGAATTGAGCAAGTTGCGGACACAAAATTAGAAGAGTTCGAAAAATTAGTATCAGAAAATTTCGTTGACACATTAGATGACGAAGTCGTAGAAGGTACTGTTATTACAATTACAGATCGTGATGCAATTATTGACATTAACGCAAAGTCAGAAGGTGTAATTTCTCTTAATGAGTTCCGTTACAACCCTAACTTAGCTGTTGGTGACAAAGTTGAAGTATTAATTGATGTGCGTGAAGACGCTACAGGTCAATTAGTATTATCTCACAGAAAAGCGAGAGTAATCAAAGCATGGGATCGTGTAAATAATGCACATGATACTGGCGAAATCGTAAACGGTTTTGTAAAATGTAGAACTAAAGGTGGTATGATCGTTGACGTATTTGGTATAGAAGCATTCTTACCAGGTTCTCAAATCGATGTGAAGCCAATTAGAGATTACGATCAGTATGTAAATAAAACTATGGAATTTAAAGTTGTGAAAATCAACCACGAATTCAAAAACATAGTTGTTTCTCATAAAGCTTTAATTGAAGCTGATATTGAAGAGCAAAAGAAAGAAATCATTGGTCAACTAGAAAAAGGACAAGTATTAGAAGGTATTGTGAAAAACATTACGTCTTATGGTGTGTTTATCGATTTAGGTGGTGTAGATGGTTTAGTTCATATTACAGATTTATCTTGGTCTCGTATCAACCATCCAAATGAGATTGTTGAGTTAGATCAGAAATTAAATGTTGTAATCCTTGATTTTGATGAAAACAAATCAAGAATCCAATTAGGTCTTAAACAATTATCTAAGCATCCTTGGGAAGCATTAGGTGAAAATGTAAAAGTTGGAGATAAAGTAAAAGGTAAAGTAGTAGTTATTGCTGATTACGGTGCTTTTGTTGAAGTAGAAGAAGGTGTAGAAGGCTTAGTTCACGTAAGTGAAATGTCTTGGTCTACGCATTTACGTTCAGCTCAAGATTTCGTAAACGTTGGTGATGAAATCGATGCTGTAATCTTAACTTTAGATAGAGAAGATAGAAAAATGTCTCTTGGTATTAAGCAATTAACACCAGATCCATGGACGGATATTACAACTAAGTATCCTGTAGGTTCTAAGCACACAGGTATTGTACGTAACTTTACAAACTTTGGAGTTTTTGTTGAATTAGAAGAAGGTATCGACGGATTAATTTATATCTCAGATTTATCTTGGACTAAGAAAATTAAGCATCCATCTGAGTTCTGTAACGTTGGTGATAACTTAGACGTAGTGGTATTAGAGTTAGATGTTGACGGACGTAAATTATCTTTAGGTCATAAACAAACTACAGAAAACCCTTGGGACAAGTACGAAACTGAGTTTGCATTAGATACAGTGCATAAAGCAGCTATCACAGAGATGGTAGATAAAGGAGCAACTATTGATTTTAACGAAGATATCGTTGCCTTTGTACCAGCACGTCATTTGGAGAAGGAAGATGGTTCTAAACTTGGTAAAGGTGAAGAAGCAGAATTCAAGATCATTGAATTTAATAAAGAATTCAAACGTGTTGTAGCATCTCATACCGCAGTATTTAGAGAAGAAGAAGCAAAAATCGTTAAGCAAGCTGTTAGAAAGCAGGAAGCTCAAGCGGCAGAAGCTAAACCAACTTTAGGTGATGCCAATGATGCTTTACAAGCTCTTAAAGATAAAATGGACGGGAAGAAATAATTTTCTGTTATTTTAAATAATCTAAAGCCTTTCAGAAATGAAAGGCTTTTTTTATGCACTCTGTAAGATTTTGATGCTTAACGCCTTTCGCCTTTGCATGAAAAGATATTGCAAACCACAATTTTTATCCTAACTTTGTATACCGCAATGCTTAATAGCTATATGAGTCACAAAGTACTACTTAACTCTAAAGAAGTCAATATCACCTTGCATAGATTGGCTTGCCAACTCATTGAAAATCACGATGATTTTTCCGAAACTGTTTTAATTGGTATTCAACCAAGAGGAATATTTTTAGCGGAACGCTTAGCCAATTTACTTATTGAAGATTATAAAATTAAAAATATTGAGCTCGGACATTTAGATATCACATTTTTTAGGGATGATTTTAGAAGAGGTGACAAACCATTAGAAGCTAATAAAACCAATATAAATTTTATAATCGAAGATAAAAACGTTGTTTTTATTGATGATGTTCTCTATACGGGAAGAAGTATAAGATCCGCATTAACAGCAATTCAATCTTTTGGAAGGCCAAAAGATATCGAGTTGTTAACACTTATCGATAGACGATTTAGCAGACATTTACCAATTCAGCCCAATTATAAAGGTCGTCAAGTAGATGCGATTGATAATCAGAAGGTGAAGGTAAATTGGGTGGAGAATGAAGGAGAAGATGCGGTATATTTGGTGGATAAGTGAGGGAAGCACGGTGTAAGAAACTTGAAAATTAAAAAATCAATTGCATATATAAGTTTATACTTTTAAAGCTAAAAAGTCACAAAATAATATTAAACAATTAGGTTAAGGTTTCAGATAGAGAACTGAAGACTGCCAACTGAAGACTATAACAAATGAGCGAATTAAGTGTCAATCACTTATTAGGAATAAAATACCTCAACGAAGAGGATATAGACCTTATTTTTGAAACTGCCGATCAGTTTAAAGAGGTTATTAATAGACCGATCAAAAAAGTACCTTCTTTGAGGGATATCACAATAGCGAATTTGTTTTTTGAGAATTCAACAAGAACGAAACTGTCCTTTGAGTTGGCAGAAAAACGATTATCTGCAGATGTTATAAATTTTTCGGCGTCACAATCTTCAGTTAAAAAAGGAGAAACGTTGATTGATACGGTAAACAATATTCTTTCCATGAAGGTGGATATGGTGGTGATGCGACACCCCAATCCTGGCGCAGGTGTATTTTTGTCAAAACATATTAATGCTAGTATTATCAATGCTGGCGACGGTGCACATGAACACCCAACCCAAGCCTTGTTAGATTCTTATTCTATTAGAGAGAAATTGGGAAGTGTAAAAGGAAAAAATGTCGTGATTGTTGGCGATATTTTACATAGTAGAGTAGCTTTATCTAATATTTATGCTTTGCAATTACAAGGTGCAAATGTGATGGTTTGCGGCCCAAAAACATTATTACCTAAATATATTAAAGACTTAGGAGTTAGAGTAGAAACCAATCTAAAAAAAGCTTTAGAATGGTGTGATGTCGCTAATATGTTGAGAGTTCAGAACGAACGCATGGACATAAGTTATTTTCCAACTACTAGAGAATATACGCAACAATTTGGAGTTAATAAAGAATTACTAGATAGTTTAGATAAAGAGATTGTAATAATGCATCCTGGACCCATAAACCGAGGTGTGGAAATTACAAGTGATGTCGCAGATTCCAAACAAGCCATTATTTTAAATCAAGTAGAAAATGGTGTAGCTGTTAGAATGGCTGTCATTTATCTTTTAGCCTCTAAAATAAAACAATAAGTTATGATTATAGATAGAGATGGTAATACGACCATAATAGCACAAGAAACCGCCTCGGTGAAAACATTGGTGAATAATATTGAACAAGCTTACCAAAAGTATAAAAACTATCATCTTATTGTTAGATTGTCGAGTTTAGAACAGATTTCTTTAGAAGATATTATCGAATTTTTAAGATTAAGTAACAATCATAGAAGCGCGAAAAAGAGTTTTGTGGTTGTTTCTGACCAAGTGGATTTAGATCAAATGCCGGATGAGATAGTTGTTGTGCCAAGTCTTCAAGAAGCATTCGATATTATTGAAATGGAAGATATGGAGCGTGATTTAGGATTTTGAAAATAGATATGTGTTTTTTATGGTAAAATCTAAACTGTAACTCTACAATTGATATAATGAAGTTGACCATCCTAGGTTGTCATAGCGCAACACCACGCATCAATACCAACCCAACATCTCAGGTTTTAGAGATAAAAAATCATATGTTTTTAATCGATTGTGGTGAAGGCACTCAAGTGGAGTTACGACGAAATAAAATTAAATTTTCAAGAATTAAACATATTTTCATTTCCCATCTGCACGGAGACCATTACTTTGGTTTAGTTGGATTGGTAAATACCTTTAGTCTTTTAACGCGTGAAACTGAATTACATATTTATGCACCAAAAGGTTTAAAAGAGGTAATAATACTTCAAATGAAATTAGCTTCAAGTTGGACGAAATATCAACTCATTTTTCATGAGTTAACGTCTAAAACTTCAGAATTAATATACGAAGATGAGAAAGTGGAAGTTCATACCATTCCGCTGAAACATCGTATTTATACTAATGGATTTCTATTCAAAGAAAAAGAAAACGAACGTAAACTAGATATTAATTTAGTTAATGCCGCAAATATTAATGTTGCATATTTCAGAAAATTAAAACAAGGAAGCGATGTTGTAAATGAAGATGGTATTTTAATTGCTAATGAAAAAGTAACTAAGGATCCTAATCCTCCAAAAAGTTA
The DNA here is from genome assembly GCF_030407435.1 of Winogradskyella bathintestinalis. Lineage (GTDB taxonomy): Bacteria > Bacteroidota > Bacteroidia > Flavobacteriales > Flavobacteriaceae > Winogradskyella > Winogradskyella bathintestinalis. The sequence goes on along the minus strand of NZ_JASDDK010000002.1, from coordinate 40,140 downwards.
TGCTTATTGTAGTGATACGGTTTATAATGAAGACATAATACCTATTATTAATAAGAGCACAGTTCTGTATCACGAATCCACTTTTTTAGAAAAGAACGCGTCACTTTGTATTCCCACAAAACATAGTACAGCAAAGCAAGCAGCAACCATTGCAAAAAAAGCACACGTTGATACTTTAATACTCGGACATTATTCTACACGCTATAATGGTTATGATGAGTTTAAGCAAGAAGCACGAATGATTTTTGAGAATGTGCATTTAGCCAAAGATGGTAAAACTTTTAATTTTGATTAACATTCTTAAACTCTTTTAAATTAAGAGCCCATTCTAGGGCTTCATCGAGGCTGTTGCAACGCTTCAGGCTTTTATTAAAAAACTGTTTTTCTAGCGAAGCATTGAGATAGCTAAAATCAGAATAAGAGACAATAGCACTTGCAATTAAAAAATCATAGTCATTATTGAAATCTACCCAAAGTTGAGGATTAGATGAATATGAATTAAAACGATTAGCAACGTAAACTATTTTAGTGTCATCATTAATTTTACTACTAAATCTTGAGATGATTTCACTAGCAATATCATAATCAACATGAATTCCTTCATTTAATTCGGACACAACAAAGTATTTGGTAGCATATAAAATTCCAAACGAGAAAACTTCTTTTGTGTAAGCAAAACGTTTAGAATATTTACTGTTTTCAAATGTCATATATGTGTTTTAATCCTTAAATTTAGCGAGTATAAAGCATTTGAAAAAATATTATTGTAAGAAAAATAATAAAAAATTTGTAATGGATACAGACTTAGGTGATTATAGAAAATCGTACGAGAAAGGGCAGTTATTATTAGATAATGTACCTGAAAACCCATTAGAGCTATTCCGTAATTGGTTTATGGAAGTCGATACTCATTTTAATGTGGATGAAACTAATGCTATGACCATTTCAACTTTGGGTTTAGATGGCTATCCGAAAAATAGAGTAGTGCTGCTCAAAAAATATACACATGAAGGCTTTATCTTCTATACCAATTACGATAGTGAAAAAGGAAACGCAATTGCCAAAAATCCTAATGTCTGCTTATCCTTTTTTTGGCACGCCGCAGAACGACAAATAATTATTAAGGGCAAAGCGGAAAAGGTTTCTGAAAATCTTAGTGATGGTTATTTTGAATCGAGGCCAAGAGGTAGTCAATTAGGTGCTTTAGTTTCTGATCAGAGTGCCGTAATAGACGATAGAGGAGTATTGGAAAGAAAACTAAAAACCTTAGAATCTGAATTAGAAGGTAAAGAAATAGAACGCCCTAAGAATTGGGGAGGCTATATGGTAAGACCAGTAGAGCTAGAATTTTGGCAAGGCAGACCCAATAGACTGCATGATAGAATCCGTTATCAATTACAAGAAGACTACAACTGGAAGATTGAACGTTTGGCACCGTAATTTTATTCTGGCTTCAATAAAAGCTTAAAATAAGCTGTAATTTATAATCTTAAATTTTTATGCTTATATGGCCTCTGTATTTGAAAAATATGTTTTGAGAAAGCTATGTAGTAATTTCATATTTGTGGATCAATTTTAATTCGGATTAACTGAATTTTATGGTTTTAAATCATCGATGAAATACATATTATATAGCTCAAGGGTTGAATTCTGTTTTAAAAACGTGTATTTCATCGATTATTTACATAAAATACCGACAAAACGCATGCATTTCGTCGAATACTTTTGAATATTTTTTTTTTTTATAAAGTAGGTCACTAATTTAGAGGTCCCAAACCTAAATTACCTACTTATGAAAGTTTCTCAATTATTACCATTTTTGGCAATTCTTATCTTTATTAATTTCACATCTTGCTCTAAAGATTCTATGGAAGATGAAACCATAAATGCTATTGATGTTCCTGTTGCACCTCAAGCCAAACAGATTGAAATAGAGATCATGGAGCTAATTAACGATTATAGAATAAATGAAGGATTGAACCCACTACAAAATCATAGTACTGTAAAGGCGGTAGCATATACACATACGGACTATATGATTGAGGTTAACAACGTATCTCATGATAATTTCTATTTGAGACAACAAAGTTTACAAGCTAATGCGAGTGCTAATGTGGTTTCTGAAAATGTGGCCTATGGCTTTAATTCGGCATCATCTGTAGTCAATGCATGGTTGAATAGTCCTGGGCATAAAGAAAATATTGAAGGTGATTTTACGGATTTTGAAGTGTCTGCTGAAAAGAATGCTGCAGGAAAGTGGTATTTTACTAATATGTTTATAAAGCGATAAATTTTGCTTTAATATAATGACCTTTCTTCTTAATAATCAACCTCAGTTGATTTAAATTTATGATAATTGTCCCTATGACATTATTTTCCCCATTCAATTTTTTTTCTATCTTGTCTAAATGGATAACTTCAGTATTCATAATATAGTTAAACATTAAACTTTCATATTCAATGGTAACTGTGATTGAAAATACCAACGATACTTATTATTTTTAGTAATAGCAGCAATTAACACCATAATTTTAGTTTGTGAAATTCATTTAAAAGCTGTTTATTTTATGAATTTTATATACCAGATATACATTGTAATATTTCAATGAGACATCGCCTGAGATTTAATTGAAGTATTAAATATTTCTATTTTAATTAGATTAGAGGCTTAAAGCAATTATTTTAATTCACATGCATCATATCTTTTAATTTTCATACGTCTATAACTGAAATTGAAAATTAGTTATTGATTCTAATAATTGAATTTATTAAGAGGATCTAATCATGGTTTATTATAGGCACTACATTATTTATTGATACGATTGGTAGTCGTCTATAGAAATTATATTCAACATTTATTAATGTGTTTTGGAATACGCTAAGAAGCAAAAAAAAAAGCAAGCTCATTACATGCTTGCTCTTTCATCTAAATTTTGTTGGAGTATCTATTCTCTTTTTTTATCTCCTTTAACTATATAGAAATAAGACCTTCTATTAAGTTGGTGTTCTTCCTCGGTACATTCTACACCGTTAGCACATTTATTTAATAATTGTGTCTCACCAAAACCTTCAGCGCTTACTATTCTACTAGTATCAATACCTCTAGAGATAATATATTCCGCTGTTGATTTTGCACGCCTATTTGATAACTTAAAATTGTATTTATCACGTCCTCTACTATCGGTATGAGATTCAATTCTAATAATCATTTCAGGGTGCTTACGTAGTACGTCAATAATGTTTTCTAATTCGTACTGAGCATCTGTTCTAATAGCAGATTTATCAAAGTCAAAGAATATTGGATTTATTATAATCTGGCTGTCTATAATTAAAGGCTTCAAAACTAAATCAACCTTATTAATTTTATTGTTCTCTTTTGATGTAGTTATTGTATGTTGGTCCTCTTTATAATCTGGTTTAGTTCCTAGAATGGTATAAGTTGTGTTGCATTCAACATCAAATGTATAAGATCCATCTTCTAAGGTTACAACTTCTGCGATAATTTTGCCTGTTTCGTCAATGAATTGTACCGTAACGTTGCTTAAAATAATCCCGGTACCGTCTTCTGTAGCAACGCCTGTAATTTGTTGGTTACATTCGGTAATATTAAAACTATAGATATCATCTCCACCTTTTCCGTCTGGTCGGTTAGAAGAGAAAAAACCTTTTTTAGTTTCACTATCTATAAAATAAGCGAAATCATCATATCCACTATTAAAAGGAGCTCCAATATTTTCTGGTTCTGTAATGGTTTCTTCCTTTAAAATGTTTGATTTAAAAATATCTAATAATCCTAAATTTAAATGACCATCTGAAGAAAAATAGAACGTACTATCTTTAGCCACATATGGAAACATTTCACGACCTTCAGTGTTTATATTTTCACCTAAATTAACCGGTGTGCCGTAAGAACCGTCCTCATAAATGGCCACCGAATATATATCAGTTTGACCAATGCCTCCATCACGATCAGAAACCACATATAAGGTTTTGTTATCTAAACTCAAAACAGGATGACCGGTGGAAAACACCTCATCGTTAAATGGTAATTCTTCTATATTAGACCAAGTTTCACCGTCACGCGTCGCTCTATATATTTTAAGATGGGTAGTTCCTTCTTTATCATAATTTAACCTATTACGTTTATTAATATTATCTCTTGTAAAGTACAATGTTTTACCATCGGAGGTAATAGCTATTGATGCTTCATGATAGTCTGTATTTATATTTTCAGAATTAATCTCAATAGGAGACCCATAAGAAAGTGTATCCTCTGTTTCATTCTCAGTAACTTCAATCTGGAAAATGTCTAGAAAAGGCTCTTTATTCCAACTATAAACTTTATTGTCATCACCTCGTGCAGAGGCAAAATATAACGTATTATTATACATGTAAGAACCAAAATCTGAATTTTCAGAATTAAATGATACGTTTTCAATAGTCACTACAAGCTCTTCATTTTTCGAAGTAAGTTTTTCAAAAATATCAACATTATCTGGGTTATAGCCTTTTAATCTGCTATCTCCTTGTTGGGCTTCACGTAATTTTTTAAACCATTTATCCGCTTCGTCGTAATCGCCGACACTTCTAAGTGACTGAATGTATTTGTATATATATTCCGCTTCAATATCTTTATGTTCCTCTAAGGCTTTTTTATACCAGTACACCGCTTGTTCGGAATTGGAATTATTGTAGTTGGCATCTCCTAAACGGGTTAGAACATGGACGTCTGCATTTCCTTTTTCAACCACTTTTTCATATAATTCTATAGCCTTAACATAGCCAAAATTCTCAAAAAATTTATCGGCCAGTTTCGTTTGAGCAAAAGACAACGAACTGAATAAAATTAGAACAAGCGCTAAAATTTTTATTTTCATGTGTTTAGATTTATTGTTAGTCAAAGGTCATCACGTTATTTTTCGAGACTTGTATTTTTAAATATTTGAATAAATTCTGAGCATGTCCGAAATATAATTAGGTTCTATTTAAAAATATCTTGGTGATTTAATTCGTTTGCTTTTAAACACTTCAAACATGAGTAGTATCTCATGTGTACCGCTCGTGTAAGGGGCGATATCTGAAAGTGGGTATTCATAAGCATAACCAATTCTAAATTGCTTTGATATTTGAAAATCGGCAATACCACCAAGCGCTGCTGCATGTTCGTTAGCTCTATAAGCGGCTCCGAGCCATAATGTTTCATTAAATAGAAAATTTGCTGACACATCAAAAGAAAGTGGTGCTCCATTAGTTGCTTTTAATAAAACAGAAGGTTTTAATTTTGTATTAGCACTGAGGTCAACAACATATCCACCAGTAATATAGTAACTAATACGCTCTAGTGCTACATAATCTAAAGTACCTTCACGTCCTTTATTATAGTCAGTATTTAGAATTCTTGGAACCGACAGGCCTGCATACCAACGCGATGAATGTAAATACAAACCAGCACCAATGTTGGGACTCCATCGATTGGAGACATCATTAAAAAATTGATCTCCAACAACACTTGGGTCGGTTAGTAATTCTTCATCTAAGAAGTAGTGCGTCATTCCAGCTTTTAAACCAAAGGCTAATTTGATACTTTCAGTTGCTTTTATAGTATAAGAGTAATCGGCATAGAGGTATGAAAAATTTTCATAGCCTAATTTGTCATTGATAAAGGAAATTCCTAAACCCATGTTTTCGTTTCTTAGTGGTGTATGGACCGATAAGGTTTGGGTTTCGGGACCTCCTTCTAAACCCACCCATTGACTTCTATGTAAACCTACAATACTTAAGGTTTCTCTACTACCAGCATAGGCTGGGTTTATAGAAATTGTATTAAACATGTATTGTGTAAATTGAGGTAACTGCTGCGAAAATGCAGTTGACATACTCAATAAGAGAATCACAACGCTTGTAATTTTTGATAACTTCATTGGTTAAGTTTTAATTTGTTGCTACGTAAATAGGACCTGTGAATGGTGCCAATCCACTATTTTTCACATTAATTATATAATAATAGGTACCAGTTGGGACTTTACCTGAACTTCCTATTGAAGAACTATGAGCTTCTCCATTCCAATCATTTTGGTAATTGTTAGATTTATATATTTCTGCACCCCATCGATTGAATATCTGTAATTCTATTACAAAACCACATTCCTCAATAGATTGTACGGTAAAATAATCATTTACATTATCACCATTAGCCGTTACCGTTTTAGAAATAAGAATATTATCTACAGAACTACATGGTAATACTAAGCAATCATCATCAATAGTAACATTGACTTCAACTTCTGTTGGGCAAGGTCCGTCTGTAATAGCATACAAAAATGTATATTCTCCTACTTCTGCAGTAGATGGATCGAAAGAACTTCCGTTTAGAGTTGTATCTCCACCAATAACACTCCAACTGCCATCCCTATTATAATTACCAGACAACAATTCGAATAAATCAAATTCAATATCTAGTACACAACGGAAACCGTCTTCTACGTTTATTACATTGTTAAGCTCTACACTAATATTTTGTGTATAATCAGCTGTGTTTCCACAATCATCTGTAACGGTCCAAACTCTTGTAATGTTGTAGTCTTCAGAAATGTTCGTTTGCGTTGACGTTTCATTATAAGTAACGGTGATATCGTTAGAACAAGAATCTTCAAATACTAAACTTGGTTTTTCAGGAATACCATCACAAGCTACTACAATATTTTCTTCTAATGGAGATACCAACGCTGGTGCCGTAGTATCTTGTACCGTAATTAATTGTGTATGCTCAGCTAAATTTCCACAACTATCTTCAGTTTTCCAAGTACGCTGAATAATATAATCTCCAAGACATAACCCATTGATAGTTTCTTCTTCAAAAGTAACCTCAACCGTACCACAGCTATCCGTTGCTGTTAAAGTGTCTGCAGCTGGTATAGCATCGCATTCAGCATCAATATCTGATGGTAACATTTCATTAAAAACAGGAGCCGCTGTATCTTGAACAGTTATGGTTTGTACCAGCGTGGTGGTATTGTTACAATCGTCGGTTAATGACCAAGTTCTTGTAATCATAAATTCACCTGGACAATTACCATCTATTATATTATCTGTAAATGTAGCATTTAGATCAGTTGAACAATTATCAGATTCATCAGTTACATCACCCGTTATATTCAAATCTTGCGTATCACCATTGCATTCTATTGTTAAATCTTGGGGCACAGTAAACGTTGGGGCAGTGGTATCTTGAACATTGATTATTTGATTTACTGATACCGTATTGCCACATGTATCCGTTGCAGTCCAAGTTCTAGTAATTGACTTTGCGTTTCCACAAGTAATTTCTTCAGAGTCTTCATAGGTTATATCAGTCTCAGCGCATTCATCTTCAGCTGAAGCCATTCCTGTAATTGATGGATCGATACTTTGGTTACATTCAATAGTAATATCCGAAGGAACTGTAAGAATTGGTGCTACCGTATCTATTACAGAATATGTTGCTGAAACCGTAGAACTATTTCCACAGTCATCGGTTGCCGTAAATATGACTGAAATGCCACCGTCTTCACAATTTAAATTTGTGTTAGAATCGTAATTGTTAGTCCAAGTTACTAAACCACAATTATCAGTCGCAGTGGCTCCAGCGTTATTTGCTAACCAACTTTCTAGAGTTCCGTCGGCAGAACTCGCACATTCAATATTAATATTTTCTAGAGTGGTATTATCGATTAATGGTGCCGTTGTATCCTGAACTGTAATAGTTTGCATCAAGGTTGTGGTATTATCACAATCATCCGTTAATGTCCATGTTCTTGTTATAATAGAAGCACCTGGACAAGTTCCGTCAGTAACACTATCAGTAAAAACAGCATCTAAGTTAGCCGAACAGTTATCGGCTTCATCAGTAACATCACCCGTAATAGTAAGATCTGTAACATCCACATCGCACTCAAGAGTAATATCAGCAGGCACTGAGAATGTTGGAGGTGTGGTATCTTGAACTGTAATAGTTTGCATCAAGGTTGTGGTATTATCACAATCATCTGTTAATGTCCATGTTCTTGTTATAATAGAAGAACCTGGACAAGTTCCGTCAGTAACACTATCAGTAAAAACAGCATCTAAGTTAGCCGAACAGTTATCGGCTTCATCAGTAACATCACCCGTAATAGTAAGATCTGTAACATCCACATCGCACTCAAGAGTAATATCAGCAGGCACTGAGAATGTTGGAGGTGTGGTATCTTGAACTGTAATAGTTTGCATTAAGGTTGTGGTATTATCACAATCATCCGTTAATGTCCATGTTCTTGTTATAATAGAAGAACCTGGACAAGTTCCGTCAGTAACACTATCAGTAAAAACAGCTTCTAGATTAGACGAACAGTTATCGGCTTCATCAGTAACATTACCCGTAATAGTAAGATCTGTAACATCCACATCGCACTCAAGAGTAATATCAGCAGGTACTGAGAATGTTGGAGGTGTGGTATCTTGAACTGTAATAGTTTGTACAAACGTTGTGGTATTATCACAATCGTCTGTTAAGGACCAAGTTCTTGTTATAATAGAAGCACCCGGACAAGTTCCTTCAGCAAGACTATCAGAAAAAACAGCTTCTAAGTTAGCCGAACAGTTATCGGCTTCGTCATTTACATCACCTGTAATAGTAAGATCTGTAGCATCTGCATCGCACTCAAGAGTAATGTCAGCAGGCACTGAGAATGTTGGAGGAGTGGTATCTTGAACTGTAATAGTTTGTACAAACGTTGTAGTATTATCACAATCGTCTGTTAAGGACCAAGTTCTTGTTATAATAGAAGCACCCGGACAAGTTCCTTCAGCAAGACTGTCAGTAAAAACAGCATCTAAGTTAGCCGAACAGTTATCGGCTTCATCAGTTACATCACCTGTAATAGTAAGATCTGTAGCATCTACATCGCACTCTAGAGTAATGTCAGCAGGTACTGAGAATGTTGGAGGTGTGGTATCTTGAACGGTTATAATTTGGTCTTCAGAAACGGAATTACCACATACATCAATTGCGGTCCATGTTCGTGTTATTGTTTTTGTGTTTCCACAAGCTTCGACTTCAGAATCGGTAAACGAAATATTTGGCGCAGCACAATCATCTACCGCTATAGCAGTTCCTGTAAATGTTGGGTCAGTAGATTCATTACATTCAATAGTGACATCAGTTGGCACCGTTAATGTCGGGGGAAGAGTATCACTAATTGAGTAGCTAGCAGCTACGGTAGCTGAGTTTCCACACTCGTCAGTCGCCGTGAATCTTACTATAATAGCACTATTATCACAATCAATATCTGTATTAAATCCAAAGTCGTTAGTCCAAGTAACATCTCCGCAAGAATCAGTTGCTGTTGCTCCGGCGTTATTATTAAGCCAAAGTTCTAGTGTTTCCTTTGGATCTATACCACATTCTATATTAATATTCTCAACAGTTGTTTCATCAATCATTGGTGGTGCTGTGTCTTGTATAGTAATCGTTTGGATAGATGTGGTGGTATTATCACAATCGTCTGTTAGGGACCAAGTTCTTGTTATAATAGAAGCGCCTGGACAAGTTCCGTCAGCAACACTATCCGTAAAAACAGCTTCGAGATTAGACGAACAGCTATCCGCTTCATCAGTTACATCACCTGTTAATGATAAATCCGTAGCATCTACATCACATGCTATAGTGATATCGGCAGGCACAGAAAACGTTGGTGGTGTGGTATCTTGAATTATTATAGTTTGAACATTGGTTGTAGTATTATCACAATCGTCTGTTAAGGACCAAGTTCTAGTAATTATAGAAGATCCTGAACAAATTCCATCAGCAATACTATCTGTAAAAGTAGCATCTAGATCGGTAGCGCAATTATCAGCTTCATCCGTTACATCACCTGTGAGAGCTAGATTGGTAACATCTACATCACATTCAATAGTAATATCGGCAGGGACTGTAAAAGTAGGATTCTTTGTGTCTTTAACAGTTATAATTTGATCTTCAGAAACTGAGTTCCCACAAGCATCGGTTGCTGACCAGTTTCTTGTAATGGTTTTGGTATTTCCACAAGCTTCAACTTCGGAATCTGTAAAGGAAACACTTACTGCAGCACAATCATCTACTGCTGTAGCCATTCCCGTATTCGTGGTATCGGTAGTTTCATCACATTCAACAGTGATATCGTTAGGCACAGTTAATACAGGTGCATTTGTATCTATAATAGAATAGGTTGCTGTAAATGTATCTGCATTACCACAACTATCAGTTGCTGTAAAGGTGACTACAATTGCTCCGTCGCTGCAATTTAAATTTGTATTAGCTCCAAAATCATTAGTCCAAGTTATAGTGCCACAATTATCAGAAGCAGTTGCTCCCGCATTATTAGCTAGCCAATTTTCTAGTGTTCCGTCAAGAGTAATTCCACACTGAATATCGATATTTGAAACTCCTGAATCGTCAATAATCGGCGCTGAGATATCTTGAACTGTTATGGTTTGAACAAATGTTGTAGAATTATCACATTGGTCTGTTAAGGACCAAGTTCTTGTTATTACTGAATTATTTGGACAAGTTCCATCTGCCACACTATCCGTAAAAATAGCATTGAGGTTAGAAGAACAATTATCAGATTCGTCCGTTACATCACCTGTTAATGTAAGGTCTGTTGCATCGACATCACACGCAATAGTAATGTCAGCCGGAACCGTAAAAGTAGGAGCAGTAGTATCTTCCGTTGTAATTATTTGATCGGCAGAAGCTACATTGCCACAAGCGTCAGTTGCCGTCCATGTTCTTGTCACGATTTCTGTGGTTCCACATGCAACAGTTGAGACATCGTTAAAAGTTATTGTTACTTCGCCACAAGCATCGGTCGCTGTTGCGTTTCCGATATCGGCAGGATCTAAACTCGTTCCGCATTCCACTTTTACATCGCTAGGAATGGTTAATGTTGGTGGAGTGATGTCCTCCGTTGAAATTATTTGATCGGCAGAAGCTACATTGCCACAAGTATCAGTTGCTGTCCATGTTCTAGTTACAATTTCTGTGGTTCCACAAGCAGCATTTGAGACATCGTTAAAAGTTATTGTTACTTCACCACAAGCATCGGTAGCTGTTGCGTTGCCAATATCGGCAGGATCTAAACTCGTTCCGCATTCCACTTTTACATCGCTAGGAATGGTTAATGTTGGAGGAGTGGTGTCCTCCGTTGAAATTATTTGATCGGCAGAAGCTACATTACCACAAGCATCAGTTGCTGTCCATGTTCTGGTTACTATTTCTGTGCTTCCACAAGTAGCAGTTGAGACATCGTTAAAAGTAATTGTTACCTCACCACAAGCATCGGTCGCTGTTGCATTGCCAATATCGGCAGGATCTAAACTCGTTCCGCATTCCACTTTTACATCGCTAGGAATGGCTAATGTTGGTGGAGTGGTGTCCTCCGTTGAAATTATTTGAATGGCAGAAGCTACATTGCCACAAGCATCAGTTGCCGTCCATGTTCTGGTTACTATTTCTGTGCTTCCACAAGTAGCAGTTGAGACATCGTTAAAAGTAATTGTTACCTCACCACAAGCATCAGTAGCTGTTGCGTTTCCAATATCGGCAGGTTCTAAACTCGTTCCGCATTCCACTTTTACATCGCCAGGAATGGTTAATGTTGGTGGAGTGGTATCTTCCGTTGAAATTATTTGATCGGCAGAAGCCACATTGCCACAAGCATCAGTTGCCGTCCATGTTCTTGTTACTATTTCTGTGCTTCCACAAGTAGCAGTTGAGACATCGTTAAAAGTAAGTGTTACCTCACCACAAGCATCAGTAGCTGTTGCGTTTCCAATATCGGCAGGTTCTAAACTCGTTCCGCATTCCACTTTTACATCGCTAGGAATGGTTAATGTTGGTGGAGTGGTGTCTTCAACAGTTATAACTTGTATATGTTTATTTGTATTATTACAATCATCAGTGGCTGTCCAAACACGTGTTAAAGTAAATTGATTTGAACAATTTCCGTTTGCTCTTGTTTCATTATAAGTAAGAGACGTTTCACCGCATAGTGCTGAGGCAGTAAGTATTGTGGCTTCAGGAATATTATCACATTGCACCGTAATACTTTCTGGTAGAACCTCATTAAAATCTGGTCCATTTGGATTACCGATTGTAATAACTTGTACATATTCTGAGCTTGTTCTACCACAAGCGTCAGTAAATACCCAAGTATTAGTGTACGTACCTGTACTCTGACAATTTTCATCTGGAACAAAGTCTCCAGTTACTTTTGTATAGGTAAAATCACACTTATCAGTTTCAGGAGATAAACTCTGTGCTAATGCAAGCGCATCAGTATCATCGCAATTTAATGCTCTATCTAATTCATTGATAGGTGTTGCCCATATTGCCTCCGACGGTTGATTAAAGGTTATAACTGTTGGATCTAAAATTCCGACATTACAATCATTAATTGTAGCCGAACTTAGTGTGCTAAAATCAGAAGGATTTAAGACCCCATTGTAGGTGGCATTAAATTGGAATGGATACGATAACGCACAACCATCTTCTAGAAAGTAGCATTCATCTTTAACTTTAAATTCAAAATCTACATCAATTAGAGGACTTCCTACGCTTAGTAAACCATCTGCAATAAAAAAGGTTAGTTCATTAGAATCATTATCTAACGTATAGGTAATTCCATTCGGTAAATTGCCTGGCAGAAATTCTAACTGCGGAGGAAGAAGGGTTGAAATCTCAAAATTAACCGCATTATCGTTACCCAAGTTTTGTAAGTTGAAATTTACACCGATGGTTGAATCTGGATTAATAGAGTTACCGCCAGTATTTAAAACCATTTCTATTGGATTCATATCAGGAGCCCAAACATCTATGGATAACCCTAATAAATATAAGCCATATGTTTCTTGGTTTGAAGTAAGTCTAATCTGAGCTGAGGTCTGGCTGTTACCAATTATTGAATTGAATGCACCTCCATTATTTAATTCAAAAACAGCAGCATCAAAACCAAGTGTATTAGTACTTGCAGGGTTTCTATCTGTAAAATTAGAATTGCCGACTGTGATACGACTATTAAAAAAATTGCTAGAACTTCGATTAGGAGCACTTAGATCTACAAAGTTTCCGAATCTATTTCTAATCTGTAATCTATCACCAGATAAATCTCTATCGCCTTCTAATGCTCCAATTACAAATTTTGCATTTACTGGACCAGAAGAAATTGTTTGAAATCCATTGAAATTAATATCAAAATCTTTATCAATACCCGAAATACCATTACTGATATGGGCATAACCATCAAAAAGACTGACATTTTTAGAAGGTAAGTTTGGGCTTTCATATACAAAAACAATTTGCCAACCGCCAGAAGTACCAGTGTTACCGCCACCGTGGCCTATTAAACTACCAGTTTTTGCTTCGATATTTGCAACCTGATATTTTCCATAAGGGTTTGAAATATTTAATAAATCGCTAGTTATATCCTTAACACAGATATAGGGATCATTACTAAAATGCGTGTTTCTTCCTCTAAAAATAACTTCATCTGCTGTAATTGTGTTATAACTTGTCTGACCAGGAAGCATTAGCTTAACATTGTTGTAATTCCAATTGGCATTATTATCAGAGTTCAAATATCCAGGCTCTAAGTCGGCAGCGGCCCAATATAAATAAGCCTTTCTAATACTTAAACATGCTAATTGAGGTTCTGGATTAGTGAAGTTGGCACTACTAGAATTAAAGGTAGAATTATCAGCATCAATGTCTACATAAACATTGTTGTTAAAATTATGATTTCCACTGGCACCTGTATAATTTCCAGTAGAAGTTCTAGAAATGATATTGTTAGCTATAATAGTAACATCTCCCTTAACCGTTTGGTTAAATCGAGGCGCAAAAGCTTTCTGTACTTGTGCAAATGAAGCAAAACTTAAAACTAGAGCAAACCCTAGAAAAATCTTGTGTAAATGGAAGAATTGAGTAGTTTTTTTCATAAACCCGAAAGTTTAGTTTATATTTTAAGTAGGATTAGTTGAAATCTTTTGGATCTGGTATAAATGATTCAATTGTAATGGTATTGCTAATTGGTCTACCTTCACTTGATATCGCTGTTACCTCAGTACAATTCCATGAATTTAATCTTGCAGTTTTTGATCGCATAAGTTTAATGTATACTTTAACGGATTGACCAGAATTTATATTTAATCCGTTGGGTTGTCTTGCTTTTTTGTTATCCAAAACTTGATGTGAAAAATCAGTTTGAATTGATTTACCCTTACTGCAAGGTGTGTTGGTTGTAGCTAAGGAAAACGGTGCGGATTTGGAACTGGTATTAGTAACGTTGACTAAATAGAAATGTTCGGAGGCTGTATTGGGTTCGTCTGAATTTTCAATAACCGATAGCTTTAATTCTTGTCCATAAGAAGCCAGTAAGCTCAGTCCAAAAATAATGATAGTAATAATTGTTTTCATACTTAAAAATTGATTAACAAAATTTAGGGTCGCTTTGCGATGTTATTTTCCGATAATTAAATACATTAATTAAAGGTAAACACTTGTCGTTTAACAGCCTAATCAAAATATTTAGAGGGAGGGAATTTTTAGTGAACGTACACTAAAATGGATTATTAATATATTTTTAACTTGGGGTCATTTACATTAATTTTACGTAACAAAAGAACTTATAACAAAAATCATTCACAAACATAAGCGTTAAAGCGGCAATTTAATCGTTAAAACGGAAATATGCAACATTTTGTCGAAAAAAAATGCATTTAATCGAAATTATATGAAAAGTATTATATTAATGAGACATGGTAAATCATCCTGGACACATAATGTAACAGATAAAGAAAGACCATTGAAAACTAGAGGACGAAATGACGCGAAGTTGGTTGCTAATCAGTTTAATGCAAAACATAGTACCCCTAAAATAATTTTTTCCAGTCCTGCAATTAGAGCGTTGACAACGTGTGAAATTTTTATAAATGCATTAAATATTTCCAAGGATAAAATTACAGTCGTTGATGATTTGTATGATTTCAATGGTGAAAGTGTTATTAATTTTATTAAAAATTTGAATAACTCTATAGATGAGGTTATGATTTTTGGTCATAATCATGCATTCACATCAATTTCTAATATATTTGGAGACACTTATATTGATAATCTTCCTACAAGCGGTTTGGTGAAAATCAATGTAGATATCGATAATTGGAAAGATTTAAAACAAGGAACAACAGAATTTTTAATTATTCCAAAGGAATTAAAATAATGACTAAAGATAAAAATAGCTATATAAATAGAGAATTAAGTTGGTTAAAATTTAATGAACGCGTCTTACAAGAAGCTGCAGATAAAAATGTTCCGTTAATTGAACGTTTGCGTTTTTTAGGAATTTTTTCAAATAATCTAGATGAATTTTTTAAGGTTAGATATGCAACGGTAAAACGAATTTATGAAGCAGGTAAAGGCGGTAAAAGTGAATTAGGTGGCATAAAAGCTGGTGATCTCTTAGAAGAAATTACTAAAATTGTTATAGAACAACAGACGTATAGTTTAGAGATTTTAGATGAGATTGATAAAGAGTTAGAAAACGAGAATATATACATCGTTAATGAAACGGAAATAGATAAGGATCATCATGATTTCATCATGAATTATTTTTATCAAGAAATTAGTCCAGCTTTAGTGGTAATAATGCTTAATGAAGATGTTGCTTTACCAGAACTACAAGACATTTCAGCTTATTTAAGTGTAACGATGTCTAATTCTAAAAAGAAAAATCAAATAGCATTGATAGAAATTTCCTCTACTATGGATCGGTTTATCGTGTTACCTGGTAAAGGTAAAAATAGCTATATAATTATGGTTGACGATATCTTAAGATACTGTTTGGATGAAATCTTCAATATCTTTAATTATGAGCATATTAGCGCTAATATGATTAAAATTACAAGAGATGGGGAATTAGATTTCGATAGCGATCTTAGTAAGAGTTTTGTAGACAAACTTTCAGAAAGCGTAAAAGACCGACAAAGTGGAGCTCCAGTACGTTTTGTATATGATAAAAACATAGAAAAATCTACTTTAGAATTTTTATTAAAACGAATGTCAATTGATGAAAAAGAAAGTATTATTCCTGGTGGTCGGTATCATAATCGTAGAGATTATATGAATTTCCCGAGCTTAGGAAGAACAGATTTGCTGTATAACAAAATTAAACCTCTACCTGTAAGAGGGCTGAGCTTGGAAGAGAGTATTTTTAAGACTATTGCTAAAAAAGATTATTTAGTCTATACACCTTATCATACGTTTTCTTATATCGTGAAATTTTTAAGAGAAGCCGCTTTAGATCCGCAGGTTAAATCTATAAAAATAACAATTTATAGACTTGCTCAAATTTCGCATGTGGCAAGCTCTTTAATCAATGCGGCTAAAAACGGTAAAAAAGTAACGGTTTCCATTGAACTTAGAGCCCGTTTTGATGAGGCGGCAAATATTAATTATGCCGAGCAAATGCAAAATGAAGGCATTAAGATGCTATTTGGAGTCACAGGTTTAAAAGTGCACTGTAAAATGTGTGTGATAGAACGCGAAGAAAATGATAAAATGGTACGATACGGATTTGTAAGTACAGGAAACTTCAATGAATCTACCGCAAAAATTTATACAGACTTTACTTTGATTACCGCTAATTCTAAAATTCTAAAAGATCTTAACAAAGTGTTCGATTTTCTAGAGGTGAATTATAAAGTTAATCGTTACAAGCACATCATTACATCACCACATTATACAAAGGCTAAGATTTTTACTTTAATCGATAATGAAATTGAAAGTGCAAAAAAAGGAAAACCAGCGTATATAAAGCTAAAAATGAACAGCATTAGTAGCTATAAAATGATAGATAAGTTGTACGAAGCTAGTAGAGCAGGTGTAAAAATACAAATGATAGTTAGAGGACTTTGTTGTTTGGTGCCAGGGGTGAAAGGAATGAGTGAGAATATTGAGATTATAAGTATTATCGATAAATTTCTAGAACATACGAGACTATATATTTTTTCGAATCAAAATAATCCTAAAATTTACATTTCTTCGGCAGATTGGATGACTAGAAATATTGACAATAGAGTAGAGGTAAGTTGCCCAATTTATGATGAAGATATAAAACAAGAATTACAGCATTTATATGATATTTGTTGGAACGATAATGTAAAAGCTCGCGTTATAAACGAGAAACAAGACAATACTTACCGTAGAAATGATAACCCTAAGGTTAGAGCTCAATTTGATACGTATAACTATTACTTAAATAATTTAGAAGGATAAATATGCTGAAAATACAAAAATATGCAGCTATAGATATAGGTTCAAATGCTGTAAGGTTACTAATATCAAACATTATCGAATTAGATGATGAGCCTGTAGTGTTTAAAAAAAATTCATTAGTCCGAGTCCCAATTCGATTAGGAGCGGATGTATTTTTAAAAGGGGAAATTTCTCAATATAACCAAGAACGCATGGTGGATACGATGAAAGCGTTTAGTCTCATCATAAAATCTCACGGCGTAACGCGTTACAAAGCGTGTGCCACTTCGGCAATGAGAGAAGCCAAGAATAGTGCACCTTTAACCGAAAAAATTTTTGAAACTTGTGGTATAAATATAGAAATTATTGATGGCGAGGAGGAAGCAGCTATAATTGCCGCAACGGACTTACAATCGTTTATCAACCCTAATAAAACATATTTATATGTTGATGTTGGTGGTGGAAGTACTGAATTTTCTATCATTCGTAATGGGGAGAAAATACAATCTAGATCTTTTAAAATTGGTACCGTAAGATTGCTCAACGATATTGTGAAAAGTGAAACATGGCAAGAACTGGAAAATTGGATTAAGGTAAACACCAAACATTATGATAAAATAGAATTGATAGGTTCTGGTGGAAACATCAACAAGATTTTTAAAATTTCTGGAAAAACGATAGGAAAACCTTTAACATACTTTTATTTAACTAGTTATTATAAGATGCTTCAGAATTATTCTTATGAGGAACGCATTACAAAGCTTAATTTAAATCAAGATAGAGCAGATGTTATTATTCCTGCCACGAGAATTTATCTATCTGCTATGAAATGGAGTGGAGCAAAAGATGTTTATGTGCCAAAAATAGGACTCTCAGATGGTATTATTAAAAGTATGTTTTATGAAACGGTTTCGAGTGTGAGTTTGTAGCTTTCAGATCTAAAACTGCTATATGTCCGATTTTTACCTATTAAAATCTAATAATTTATAATGATTTTTAGAATTTAATATATCTTCGCCATCTCAAATTGAAGATTATGAAAAAAAAATTACTCACTTTATTACTCGTTTCTTTTACAACTATTTGCCTTTCTCAAGACGTTTCTTACGGTGTAAGAGGAGCAATTAATGTATCTAATTTAGATTTTGAACCTGATGCTGATTTTAACAATCAACATAGAAATGGTTTTGCATTCGGCGGATTTGCAGATTTAGGATTATCTGAGAATATGTCATTATTATTAGAATTGCAATGGTCTGCAGAAGGTGGCAAGGACGAAGAACTCAGAGCAGATTACATCCACTTACCTGTATTACTAAGGTTTTCTTTATCTGATCGTTTAATGTTAGGAGTTGGTCCTAAAGTAAGTTTAAAAACATGGAAATCTAACGATTTATTTTCAACCGCTGCTTTTTCTGGTGTAGCAGGTTTGGAATATATGATAACAGATGAATTGTTTATAGATGCACGTATGTCTTATGGCGTAAAAAATGTAATCGATCAAGATTTTAAGCAATTAGAAGCAAATAACCATGTCATACAATTTGGTTTTGGCATGAAGTTATAAATGTTTCGGTCGTTTTACTTTTAACAGATAAACTAAAAAAGCCTTTCAATAGTTATGTTGAAAGGCTTTTTATATATGGGCTTATAAATTCTATTTGGAAGCTTTGTCAACTATAATTCTTTCTGATCTGTTGGCTAATTCCCAAGCCGTATAAAACACTAATCGTGTTCGATTTTCTAATAGGTCATATTCAATTTTATCGGCAGTATCACTTGGTTTGTGATAATCATCGTGCGTTCCATTAAAATAAAATATTACCGGAATATTATTTTTGGCAAAATTGTAATGGTCAGATCTGTAATAAAAACGATTTGGATCATTTTCATCATTAAATGTATAATCTAACTCAATATTAGTATATTTTTCGTTTACAGCTTCCGAAATATTGTGTAAGTCTGTACTTAATTTATCACTTCCAATTAAATAAATGTAATTTCTGTCGCCTTCTGTACGTTTAGGATCAGTTCTACCTATCATATCAATATTTAGATCAGCAACGGTATCTTCTAATGGAAATATAGGATCATTGTCAGTATAATGTCTAGAGCCTAAAAGGCCTTTTTCTTCTCCTGTAACATGCAGAAATAATACAGAACGTTTTGGACCATAACCGGCTTTTTCTGCAGCTTTAAAAGCTTCTGCAATTTCTAACATTGCAACAGTGCCAGAACCATCATCGTCAGCACCGTTGTAAATCTGGCCATCTTTAACACCTTCATGATCTAAATGAGCAGAGATTACTATAATTTCATTCGGTTTTTCTGAACCTTTAATTAGTGCAACCACATTTTCAGAAGTTATTGATTCAGAATTATTTTCAATCTCTAAATTCATTTTAGAATTCAGAACTTTAGGTGTACTGTTTTCTAAAATAGTTGGGTTTAAAGCTTTACCGAGTTCTTCATTAATCATAATCATTGTCATCCCAGCTTCATTACTTTTTAATGACAAACGTCCTGGTTCATCTGCTTCCGCTTGTCTCTTCAAATAAGAGGAATATCTAGCAAACATAGCGTCATCCATTAATAATAATCCACTAGCTCCGTTATTTCGGGCAGCTTCTCTTTTACTAGATATGGCTTGGCGGCCGTTTGTCCATTTTGTGTTTTCCGTTGTGCCAGAAGTTATATAGTTGCCGTTAGCATCCATAGGTTCACCAGCCTTAGCTAAAACCATCTTGCCTTTTACCTCTAAATTTTTATAATCGGAGTAGTTTTCTGCATCTATGCCATAACCCACATAAATGATATCATTAACTGAAAGGTTTATGTTTTCTGAAACGGCCAATACCAAATGATGTTCAAAAGTTTCAAAAGTTTTGTCATTAACACTCAATTTTGCATGTGCTACTTTTTGCTTTTCTAAGGGTACTTCCTGAAAATAATCGTCGCCGCCTAGTGGTGAAGGAACATTCATATTTTGATATTGTTCTTTTAAGTATTCCACCGCCAATTTCTGACCTTTTTCACCCGTATTTCTGCCTTCGAATTCATCGGAAGCATATGTGTAAAGCATGGTTTTTAGCTCGTCTGAAGTAATTGTTGACGCGTACTCGGCAGGGTCTGCGACTAAAACTTGAGTCGATTTATTAGAGGGAACATTTTTTTTTGATGATGTACCACAATTTAGCATAACTCCAGAAATGCAGAATATGAATAGTATTTTTTTCATTGATTAGATTGTTAGATTATTAGTTTAAAAGTGTTGATTTTCAACTTTAACAAAAAAGTCGAGGTTAAAAATACGATATTGATAAATCTTTAGGTTTGAGTTGAATTTCTTTTAACAGATTTTAACATTAAAGAATTTCCTTTTTAAGGCGTTCCTCTGAGTTAGCGATATACCAAGCCGTGGCAAAAATGAATTGTGTGCGTAATTGTAATAAAGGATAGTTTATTTTATCTGCCGTATCTGTCGGTTTTGTATAATCGACATGTTCACCGTTAAAGAAAAAAATTACAGGAATACCTTTTACAGCAAAATTGTAATGATCAGATCTATAATAATAACGGTTCGGATCATCATCGTCATTATACTTATAATCTAGGCTAAGATTGGTGAACGTTGCGTTTGCTTTTTGAGCAATAAAATCTAATTCAGTACTAATTTTATCTGAACCAATGAGATAAATATAATTTTCGTCGTTAATGTGTCTATCATCCACACGGCCGATCATATCGATATTTAAAGTAGCCACAGCATTATTTAGTGGAAACACAGGGTTTTCCGTGTAATACCTCGAGCCGTGTAGACCAACTTCCTCGGCCGTGACATGTAAAAATACAATACTTCGCTTAGGTCGATGGCCGTCTTGAACGGCAAGACTAAATGCTTCAGCCATTTCTAAAACAGCTGCAGTACCAGAACCATTGTCATCAGCACCGTTATAGATTTGTCCGTTAACAATGCCTTCATGATCTGAATGTGCAGAAATGTAAATATATTCGTCAGGAAATTCAGCACCTTCAATATAGGCTATAATGTTTTGAGAATCGTTTAGTTGTTTTGGTAATGCATCTTTAGGAACTTTTTGATAATAGTTTGTATGTGTCGCAGGTGGAATAATCTTAAGATCTTTGTAAGTCTGTCTTATGTAATTACAGACTTCATTGTGTCCGGGTTCACCAGTCCTTCTTCCTTCATATTTATCGGATGAAACTTCTACAACAATAGACTCTAAATCTTTTGATGTAATTGTGGTTAGGTAATTTTCAACCACAGTTTTGTCTTTATAAGTAATACTGTCTTTAAGATTATTAATTTTTTCGCTATGTCTAACATTGGCGCAAGAACCAACAAAAAGAAGAGCAGCAGCAATAAGTATTTTCATGTAGGCAGTAACTGATTGATTGAGTAAAAGTAATTTAAGTTAAGTGAAATATACTTTGAAATAAGTTTATAATTCTTCTTTCATTTCCTTGCTATCATTATATGTTTCATCGCCGTTGGTATCGTTTTGCTCAGTCTGCTTCGGTTGTTCAGTCGTATCTACTTCAGGAGTATAAATAAATCCTTTAAACACAATAAAACCCAAAGACATAATAACAAGAAGAAAGATATATTGAACGGGTTTAGTTTTTTGTTGATCTTTTTTTGACAGAAATAATAATATTAAACCACATATAAAAGCTATAATAATAGGTGAGATAGCGAGATTAAAAAATTTAGTGACGGATAATATGGTTGCAGCAAATGCTGAAATAAGCCCAATAACAATAAGTACTTTTTTCATGCTTTAAATTTTTGTTGCTAAATTAATGAACTCTTTTGACTTATTATTTCAAACCGAAAAGTTTGATCTTTAAAAATTAATATAATGTGCTTTTTATCAAATTTATACTACTTCTTAGTTATTCTGCCTCATCAGTAAGTTATTATAATGGAAAACTTGCTCATACCATATGAACCTCAAGGGGTTATATTTGAATAATAAATACGATGATAATAGTTTGAATATTATAATTTATAATAATTAAGGAATCGATTATAACACCGAAATCTTTAAACGAAAAATTTTTTTAAAAAACTATGAAAAAACCTTTGGCAACAACAAAAAGGATTTTATATTTGCACCCGCTAACGGAGAGTTGGCAGAGTGGTCGAATGCGGCAGTCTTGAAAACTGTTGAGGGTCACACCTCCAGGGGTTCGAATCCCTTACTCTCCGCAACAGAAAAACCCATAACGAAAGTTATGGGTTTTTTGATTATAACGACTAGAGAGAAGCTAAATAAGGTTGTGTTTCAGACAATTTGCAAATTAATTTTTAAAATGATTGTACTAGTTTGAGAATTGTGTTCTGAATTGTTTATTTTTTTAAATAGTCCATCTTTTGTAATCTTGTAATATGAATCTACCTCTAAAAGACAACGAAAACTATCATTCAATAGATTACTATAAAAATGTACTAACAAAAGGAGAGTATACCGACTGCACCTTTACTAATTGTAATTTTGAAAATGCAGATCTTTCTAATTTCAATTTCGTAGAATGTCATTTTGTGGAGTGTAATTTGAGTAATGTAAATGTAATACACACCACTTTCAAT
Organism: Winogradskyella bathintestinalis; assembly: GCF_030407435.1. Classification (GTDB taxonomy): domain Bacteria; phylum Bacteroidota; class Bacteroidia; order Flavobacteriales; family Flavobacteriaceae; genus Winogradskyella; species Winogradskyella bathintestinalis. Next base: position 17,221 of record NZ_JASDDK010000002.1, on the reverse strand, counting down.
GATGTGGTATTTAATGATTGTAAAATCTTGGGGGTTCTATTTACTAATTGTAATACCTTTTTATTGTCTTTTAAGTTTACCAACTGTACCTTAGATTTATGTAGTTTCTATCAATTAAAAATTAATCAAACTCAATTTTTAAATTGTAGTATGCATCAAGTCGATTTTACGGATACCGAGGCCAAACATGTGGTCTTTAAAGATTGCGATTTATACCAATCAACTTTCGATAGAACGAACATTGAGCATGCTGATTTTACCTCTGCTTATAATTTCCAAATTAATCCTACTATAAATCGAATTAAGAAAGCTTCTTTTTCAAAAGAAAATATCTCTGGACTTTTAGAAAGTTTCAAGATTAAGATAAAATAGTAAATTGAATAATTTGATCTAATTATTATTGTTTTCTTAAATATTGGCACAGTTTAGTGCAAATCTAACACTTGTAAAATCAAACGTTTTCGTATATTTGCTCAGCTTAATTTTAAGCAAAATATTTTTCAATTTATTTTCAAGACTTATGACAAAAACAGCAAAGATTGTTTATACAAAAACGGATGAAGCACCAGCTTTAGCAACACGTTCATTTTTACCGATTGTTAAAGCATTTACAAAGTCTTCTGGTATTATTATAGAAACAAAAGATATATCACTAGCCGCTAGAATTTTAGCAGCTTTTCCAGATTTTTTAACAGATGAACAAAAGATTAATGATGCCCTTGCCGAATTAGGAGAGTTGGCTAAGACACCCGAAGCAAATATTATTAAATTACCTAATATAAGTGCGTCTGTACCACAACTTACTGCTGCAATTGAAGAGTTACAAAATAAAGGATTTAATTTACCTAATTATCCTGATGAACCTCAAGATGAAGAAGAAAAGGAAATTAAGTCACGCTATGATAAAATAAAAGGTAGTGCAGTAAATCCGGTACTTAGAGAGGGAAATTCGGATCGTCGTGCTCCAAAAGCCGTAAAGAATTATGCTAAGAAAAATCCGCATAGTATGGGGGCGTGGTCTTCTAATTCAAAAACCCACGTAGCAACCATGTCTAAAGGTGATTTTGCTCATAATGAAAAATCGATTACCTTAACAGAAGCTACGTCTGTAAAAATTGTTCATACGGATGCCAAAGGCAATGTAACTAATTTAAAAGATGGCTTAAATTTACTAAATGGCGAAATTATTGATGCCACTATTATGAGTAAAAAAGCGTTGCTCGAATTTTTGGAGGAGCAAGTTGAAGATGCCTTAGATCAAAGCGTTCTGTTTTCTTTACACATGAAAGCAACCATGATGAAAGTTTCTGATCCCATTATTTTTGGTCATGCCGTACGCGTGTTCTTTAAAGATTTATTTGAAAAGCATGGTAAAACATTTGATAAAATTGGTGTCGATGTGAATAATGGTTTTGGAAATTTACTTGAAAAATTAAGCGAACTTCCAGAAGATAAACGGGACAAAATAAGAGAAGATATTCGTTTTGCTCTCGATCATAGTGCAGATTTAGCCATGGTAAATTCAGATAGAGGAATTACCAATTTACATGTGCCTAGTGATGTAATTATTGACGCATCTATGCCAGCCATGATTAGAACATCTGGGCAAATGTGGAATGCTGATGGTAAACAACAAGATACTAAAGCAGTTATTCCAGATAGCAGTTATGCTGGTGTATATAGTGCAACTATTGCTTTTTGTAAAAAGCATGGAGCATTTGACCCAACAACGATGGGGACGGTTCCTAATGTAGGTTTAATGGCTCAAAAAGCAGAAGAGTATGGTTCTCACGACAAGACTTTTGAGATCAGTTCAAAAGGAAAAGTTGAAGTAATTGATGAAGCTGGAAATGTATTAACAAAACATAAAGTTGAAGCAGGTGATATTTGGAGAATGTGCCAAGTTAAAGATGCACCAATTCAAGATTGGGTAAAGTTAGCCGTTACTAGAGCAAGAGCGTCACAGACACCAGCAGTATTTTGGTTAGATAAAAAAAGAGCACATGATGCTGAATTGATTAAAAAAGTAAACACCTATCTTAACGATCACGATACTGAAGGTTTAGATATTAGAATATTATCGCCAATAGATGCGACTAATTTTACATTAAAAAGACTTAAGGACGGAAAAGATACAATTTCAGTTACTGGAAATGTTTTAAGAGACTACTTAACCGATTTGTTTCCAATTTTAGAAGTAGGAACGAGTGCAAAAATGCTGTCTATAGTACCATTGATGAACGGTGGTGGTTTATTTGAAACTGGTGCGGGAGGTTCTGCACCAAAACATGTTCAGCAGTTTGTTGAAGAAAATCACTTACGTTGGGATTCATTAGGTGAGTTTTTGGCATTAGCTGTTTCTTTAGAGCATTTTTCAATGGTGAACAACAATAAAAAAGCGAGTATTTTAGGAGAAACTTTGGACGATGCTTCTGATAAATTATTGGAAAATAAAAAGGGACCATCAAGAAAAGTAAATGAATTGGATAATAGAGGAAGTCACTTTTATCTTGCATTATATTGGGCAGAAGCATTAGCTAACCAAGATAAGGATCAAGATTTAAAAAATGAATTTGCAGAAATTTACAAGGCTTTGTCCTCAAATAAAGAGGCTATAGTTAAAGAATTAATAGAATGTCAAGGCGAACCAGTTAATATTGAAGGCTACTATTTTCCTAATGAAGAATTAGTTGCTAATGCTATGCGACCAAGCAAAGCTTTAAATAGTATCGTAAATAACTAATTTTAAGTTATTTTAATAATTTAATATGAAAAGAAAAAAAGCTTCTGAAAAGAAGCTTTTTTTTGGTTAACATATATTAACTTAATATTTAAATTTTATCTATTTATCTATAGAGCCTAGAACACGAGACATAAATGTATTTAATGCTTCTTTCTTAGAAGTGCCGTCTTTAACCATTTTATGCACTTCAATAGCGCCATACATGTTAGAAATTAACTCACCAATAACATCAAGTTCTTCATCTTTTAACGATGGCACTTCAGTTAAATTTTCTAAAGTTTCAATTGTTTCAATGATGTAGTCTTCATCGTTATCTTCAATGAATTGTGTTAAATGTTTTATTACAGGTAGTTTCATAATTCCAAATTTAATCTTCCTAACTGGAAGAAATTATTTATAATACGTCTTCAACAAGTTCTTTTAAAACATCAAACTTATTAGTTTGTGCCTGTTTTTTAAATTCACCATTCTTAAAAGTGGCAAATGTAGGTAGGTTATCAACTGATGCTAATTTTCTACTTTCCGGAAATTTTTCAGCATCAACAATAACAAAATTAGCCTCATTATGTTCCGTTGCTAATTTCTTGAACTTAGGTTTCATAATGCGGCAGTTACCACACCAAGTTGCAGAATACTGGACAATGACGGTGTCATTTTCTGAAATAATATCTTGTAAGTTGTCTTTCTCTAATTCTTGAATCATAATGTTATTGGTTTTCAATGCTTAAATTACCAAATTCCAAAACCACTTTAGTAGCATTTTGGAATTTGGTTTTTTAGATTATTAGAAATTTACGTTATTTAATGTTTCGCTAAATAAGAAGCTGTACCCTTAACATTTGCTTGCATGGCATCTTTACCTTCTTCCCAGTTCGCTGGACAAACTTCTCCTTTTTCTTGTACATGAGTCAAGGCATCGATTATTCTTAAATATTCATTAACGTTTCTACCTAGTGGCATGTTGTTAATGCTTTCATGTTGAATTGTACCTTCTTCATCGATAATATATGTCGCTCTAAACGTAACGTTATCACCTTCTACAGTTAAAAGTCCAGTTTCTTCATCGTACTGTTCATTAAAGATATCTAAGATGCCTAATGCTGAAGCTAGATTACGATTAGAATCTGCTAAAATTGGGTAAGTTACACCTTCAATTCCACCATTATCTTTAGCTGTGCTCAACCATGCGAAGTGAACTTCTGCAGTATCACAAGACGCACCAATTACAATAGTGTTTCTTTTTTCGAATTCACTTTGAGCGTTTTGAAATGCATGTAATTCTGTTGGACATACAAATGTAAAATCCTTTGGATACCAAAATAATACTACTTTTTTATTATTGTTTTTCGCTTCTTCTAAAACGTTAACTTTAAACGTATCACCCATTTCGTTCATTGCGTTTACGTCTAAATCTGGAAATTGTCTTCCTACTAATGCCATGTTATTACGTGTTTTTAAGATTAATTATTTTCTACAACAAAGATACTTTTCATTACCGATATTTAGTCTTAACTAAATTTTAATTTTTTATAAAGGAATAGATTTTAGCTATGTAAAGTATTTTGTTTAATAATCAAAATCTATTTGTCTCTAATCATTTTAATTTTAATTCTTAAGGCTACAAATAATAAGGTCATAAAAGGACTAATAATACTAAATAATGCATAAGGAATATATGCTGTGGCCCCGGCGTAACCAAATAAAACTTTAGAATGGTATGCTCCACAGGTATTCCATGGAATAAGTACAGAAGTTACAGTTCCTGAATCTTCTAAAGTTCTACTTAAATTCTCAGGAGCAAGTCCTTTATCTTCATAGGCTTTTTTAAACATTTTCCCAGGCACCACTATAGCTAAATATTGATCGGATGCTGTTAAGTTTAATGTTAAGCAACTTGCCACTGTACTTGCAAATAGACCAAAAATAGAAGTAGCCATTTTAAGTAAAGCGTCGGTTATTCTTGCTAATGCACCTATGGCATCCATAACACCTCCAAATACCATAGCACAAATAATTAACCATATAGTGCTGAGCATACCTTTCATACCGCCTGCTGTAAATAAATCATTGAGTTCTGCACTAGTTGTTATAACAGCAGTATCAACCGTTAAAGCATTCATTACTCCTTTGTATGCCGATTGAAATGTTAAATTGTCATACCCCGCTACTGATGCTACAATTTCTGGTTGTGCAATTATTGCGGTAACTCCTCCTAATAATGCTCCAAATAAAAGCGCAATCAATGGTGGTGTTTTTTTTACAATCATAAAAATAACTAATACAGGAACAGTAAATAACCATGGACTAATATTAAAAGCACCGTCAATTGCGTTGAGTTTATCTGAGATTTGCGGTGTACCGGTGGTATCTAGGTTTAATCCGATAATGACGAAAACGATAAGGGTAATTACAATGGTAGGAATCGTTGTTAACGTCATATATTTAATATGACTAAATAATTCAGCCCCAGCCATGGCAGGTGCAAGATTGGTAGTATCACTTAATGGAGACATTTTATCTCCAAAATAGGCACCAGATAAAACCGCACCGGCCGTCATGCCGATATCAATTCCTAAGGTTTTTCCAATCCCTATAAGTGCTATTCCTATCGTTGCAGAAGTGGTCCAACTACTGCCTGTGGCAATTGAAATGATAGAACAAATAATAACACTTGCCGCAAGGAATATGGTAGGGTTAAGAATTTGCAATCCATAATAAATCATACTAGGAATAATACCACTTATTAACCATGTGCCAGCTAATGCGCCTACCATAAGTAAAATAAGAATCGCACCCACCGTAGACTTTATGTTTTCCGCAACTTCTTCGAGCATGCGCTTATATTTTACCTTATTATAAAAGCCTACTATGGCTGCTATTGCAGCTCCCATTATTAAAATAAATTGATTACTTCCGTTCAATGCATCATCTCCATAAACAAAAATATTATAGGAGAGCATCGCAACTAGCGCAAATACAGGAATTAAGGCTTCCCAAATATTAAGCGCTTTATTATCAATGATGTGTTGATCCTCTATCTTAATCTTAGGTTGGCGGTCGTTTTCTTGCATATTAATTGAATTTAGTTGTGTAATGTTACGATAATATCAATTTTATAGCAAATTATGCTCATGCCATTTTTTGAATGTTTTAAAAAAACGATAGTTTATAGCATATTGTTTACTTTTTGTAACTATCTATGAGTTCTATAAATAATTGTATTTAATTATCAGGTCGTAAAACTGTAAAATTTAAGACATGTTTCTTTGAGAATATATTTACTCATATAAATATTGGCTTTAGTCGAAAAAAGCTATAAAAAAACTAAATTTTCATTTTATGCAATAAGACAGCGCACCATTAGAAAATTTTTAGCTAAAAATCGGAATTTGAAGACTTCGGATTATTAATTATAACTAAATTTTAGGTTCATTAATAAGTAGGAAAAATTTAAAGATTTCGATAAACTTAAAAGAAATTTATAGCGCGAATTCGAGATTAGGAAGTGTTTAGTTTATAGAATACCTAATTGCACCATGCAATCCTTCATCATTTTGTACGTACGCTCAATATCAGCATCTAGTCCAATAGAAAAACGAATTAATCCGTCACTCAAACCCATTTCTTTTTGTTCGTCTTCTGGAATTTCTGAAGAGGTAGAACTGCCTGGGGCACTAAATAAAGTTTTATAAAAACCCAAACTTACGGCTAAGTAGCCTAAGTTGTGCTCTTGCATCATTTCCATTAGTGCATTGGCGTTATCTATTGTACCCACATCAATAGTCATCATTCCACCAAATCCATATTTATCATTCATCATAGATTTAAATAATCCATGAGATGGGTGAGAGGCTAAACCGGGATAGACAGTTTTTAAACCATCGTTTTCAAATTTTTCGGCTAAATAAGAAGCATTTTGGCTGTGTTGCATCATTCTAATATGTAATGTTCTGAGGTTTTTTAAAACCGAAGCTGAACGTAAACTATCCATTGTAGCACCTAATAGCATAGCGGCACCACTATTAACGTTTCGTAAATTGTCAATTAACTCTTGTGTACCACAAACCACACCGCCAACCGTATCAGAAGAACCGTTGATAAATTTAGTTAAGCTGTGCACTACGATATCGGCACCCAATGTAATGGGTGAAATAGATAAAGGTGAAAAGGTGTTATCTACTACTAATTTAAGATTGTACTTTTTTGCTAAATTGGATAATCCTTTTATATCGGCTACTTCTAATAGAGGATTGCTAACGGATTCGCAATATAATACTTTTGTATTTGGAGTGATTGCAGCTTCAACAATGTCTAATTTTGTGATATCTATAAAAGTAGTTTCAATACCTAATCTTGGTGTAAAGTTTTTTAAAAAAGCATAAGTGCCTCCATAAATTGTTCTACTACTTACGACGTGATCACCCGCACCACAAAGTTGCAATATTACTGGAGTAATGGCTCCCATACCAGATGCTGTAACCGTTGCGGTTTCGGTACCTTCCATTGCGGCCAATGCTTCACCTAGGTATAAATTTGAAGGGGAAGAGTGACGAGAGTATAAATAACAGCCATCGGCATTACCCTCAAACGTATCGAACATTGTTTTTGCCGACAAAAATGTATACGTTGATGAATCAGAAATTGAAGGATTCACGCCTCCGAATTCACCGAAGTATTGTAAATCTTGAATGTGGTTTGCAGGTTTAAAAGCCATGGTAGTTTTTTTAAAATTATATAGTCCAAATTTCAATTAATTTAGATTATAAGTCAATAGTTAATATGATATTCAGAATAAATTACTATTACAAGTTGTTTCTATAGATAAAAATTCATTAATTGTGAATATCTAATAACTTATTCCGAAAATTTATAACTATGATCTTCGACGATATCGACAAAAAACTACTTAACTTACTTCAAACTGATAGTAAACAAACCAATAAAGCTTTGGCACATCAGTTAAATTTATCGGTTACTGCAGTTTATGAACGTATTAAAAAACTTGAAAAAAATAATATTGTAAAAAAATATGTTGCATTGGTTGATAAAAGCAAGGTGGAAAAAGATTTTGTGGCTTTTTGCCATGTAAAATTGATACAACATTCACAAGATTATGTTGTGAAATTTGAACGTGAAGTTAAGCAACTCAACGAAGTTCTAGAATGCTATCACCTCAGTGGAGATTATGATTATTTGCTAAAAGTTCTGGTGAAAGATATGCAAGCGTTTCGAGAGTTTATGGTTGAAAAACTGACTAAAATAGATCATATTGGTAGCACACATAGTATGTTTATGATAAATGAGGTGAAACATACAACCGCAATTTCAATGTACTGATAATTTAGAATTAAAGTTTTATTTTTACCATATGGAAATATACCATACTAAATATTGATATCGAATTGATTATCTAAATGTTTCAGGCGAAAAAATGATAAAATAAATATACAAATGACACCATCTCATATTAAAGATTTATACCGCGTTATATTTAAATCTTATGACAAGCCATTTTTAAAAGAGCATATCGAAAAAATGATGGAGCTAGATAAGTATCTACCATATAGTTCAACATTTTTCTGCGTTACTAATACTCAGAAATTAACTTTTGAATATATCAGTAAAAATTATACGGCATGTCTTGGTCTAGATGCGAATGAATTAAAAACCCAAGGTATGCGTTATTTTTGGAGTAGAATTCATCCAGATGATGTTGACGCTTGGTTAAGTGCTCTTAATAGTTTAATGGAATTCACACTGAAGGAAATACCAGAAAATAGACGTAAAGATGCCAATTATACATGGAATTTTAGACTAAAGAACGCTGAGGGTATTTACGTAAATATTGTACAAAATACAACTCCGTTGGTTTTCGATTCGGAGGGTAAACCAATTATAGGTTTAGCGCATTACACCGTATTAGATGCTAATATTAAAATGGATATCACGGCCTCTACAAAATTGTTAAATTCTAAAAATGAATATGAAACTATCTATTTTAATAATTTTTCTCAAAAATTATTAAACGAAGGCATAAGTAATAGAGAACGCGATATTATTAGATTACTTGTTTTAAACAATACTAGTAAACAAATTTCTGAGAAGTTAAGTATTAGTTCACATACCGTTGATACGCATCGTAGAAATATTTTAAAAAAATTAAAAATTTCGTCAACAGGAGAACTTGTTGGTATGTTAAAAATGAATCAACATTGGTTATGAGTACAATAAATACTCAAATTGAGTATTGTTAGATAATCTTTTTTTTTGCAATTTTGAGTTGCTATTAGCATCTTAGGGAAAAGTTGTCCATTCGGTTAGATTATTTTGAATAATTTAAAAGTTTGGACTTTTTTTATGGAATAAGTCACGGTGTAAATTTAATGATAAGTCTTTCGTAAATCATTAATGTAAATCGTATTTTTGTTCGTATTAAAACTAATCAGACAAAAATTTTCTTATGAAATCATATGATGTAGCAATAATAGGTTCTGGACCTGGAGGATACGTAGCAGCAATTCGTTGTGCACAATTAGGGATGAAAACAGCCATTATTGAAAAATATTCTACACTTGGTGGTACTTGCTTAAATGTAGGTTGTATTCCAAGTAAAGCCTTATTGAGTTCTTCGCATCATTACGAAGAAGCCACGAAACATTTTGAAGAACATGGCATCGAAATTCCGGGTGATATCAAAGTAAACCTTGAAAAAATGATCGGTCGTAAGCAAGCTGTTGTAGATCAAACTACAGGCGGTATTGATTTCTTAATGAAGAAAAACAATATTGATGTCTTTGAAGGATTAGGATCTTTTAAAGATGCTACTCATATTAAAATTGAAGGTAAAGATGCTCAAGAGATTGAAGCAAAAAATATCATTGTCGCCACCGGAAGCAAACCAAGTAATTTACCATTTATTAAATTGGATAAAGAGCGCATTATCACTTCTACGGAAGCTTTAAAATTGAAAGAAATTCCGAAGCATTTAATTATCATAGGTGGTGGCGTGATTGGATTAGAGTTAGGGCAAGTATATCGTCGTTTAGGTGCTGAAGTGACTGTAGTAGAATTTATGGACAGAATCTTACCAACAATGGATGCTGGTTTGTCTAAAGAACTTAATAAGGTCTTTAAGAAAGCCAAATGCAAAATGATGCCATCGCATAAGGTGCAATCTGTAGAACGTAATGGTGATGAAGTCATTGTTAAAGCTGAAAATAAAAAAGGTGAGGTTGTAGAATTTAAAGGAGATTATTGTTTAGTTTCTGTTGGTCGACGCCCTTATACCGATGGTCTAAACGCAGAAGCAGCGGGAGTAAAAATAAATGATAGAGGGCAGATTGAGGTTAATGAGCATTTACAAACGTCTGTATCAAATATTTACGCGATAGGTGATGTTATAAAAGGCGCTATGTTAGCTCACAAAGCGGAAGAAGAAGGTGTTTTTGTGGCGGAAACTTTAGCAGGACAAAAACCTCATATTGATTATAATTTAATTCCAGGTGTCGTTTATACTTGGCCAGAAGTAGCCGCTGTAGGTAAAACAGAAGAGGAATTGAAAGCGGATAACGTAGCGTATAAAGTAGGTCAATTTCCATTTAGAGCTTTAGGCCGTGCAAGAGCAAGTGGTGATTTAGATGGGTTTGTGAAAATCTTGGCCGATAAAACTACAGACGAAGTGCTTGGCGTTCATATGATTGGTGCACGTTGTGCCGATTTAATTGCAGAAGCCGTTGTAGCCATGGAGTATAGAGCTTCAGCCGAAGATATCTCTCGCATGTCGCACGCACATCCTACATTTGCAGAGGCGGTAAAAGAGGCAGCATTAGCCGCAACAGAAGATAGAGCATTACACGTTTAGATTTTTAATATATGATAATAGAACCAAGAACTAGAGGATTTATATGTTTAACCTCACATCCTACAGGTTGTGCGCAAAACGTACAAAACCAGATTGATTATATAAGACAAAGACCAACTGAAAATGGTCCTAAAAACGTATTGGTAATTGGAGCATCAACCGGTTTTGGATTAGCTTCGAGAATTACAAGTGCTTATGGCTCTAAGGCATCGACCATTGGCGTGTTTTTTGAAAAGCCACCAACCAAGGGACGACCAGCCTCCCCAGGTTGGTATAATAGTGCTGCTTTTGAAAAACAAGCTCACAAAGATGGATTGTATGCAAAGAGTATTAATGGCGATGCATTTTCTAACGAAATTAAAACGCAAACGCTAGAATTAATAAAAGAGGATTTAGGTAAAATTGATATGTTAATTTACAGTTTGGCCTCACCAGTAAGAACGCATCCAGATACTGGTGAACGTTTTAAATCGGTTTTAAAACCCATTGGTGACACCTTTACCAACAACACTGTCGATTTTCATACAGGTGAAGTAAAAGAAATTTCAATCGAGCCAAGTTCAGACGATGATATTGAAAATACAATTGCTGTAATGGGTGGAGAAGATTGGCAAATGTGGATTGATCTTTTAAAGTCAGAAAATGTATTGGCTGAAGATTTTAAAACAGTTGCCTATTCTTATATTGGCCCATCCTTAACCGAAGCGGTTTATAGAAAAGGAACTATCGGAGCAGCAAAAGATGATTTAGAAGCCACAGCCTTCAAAATTACGGATTCATTAAAAGAAATCAACGGAAAAGGTTATGTGTCCGTAAATAAGGCCTTAGTTACACAAGCAAGTTCTGCTATTCCTGTTATTCCATTGTACATTTCATTATTGTATAAAGTGATGAAAGAAGAAGGATTACATGAAGGTTGTATTGAGCAAATTGAACGTTTATTTAATGAACGCTTATATGCCGAAGATTTGCAGTTAGATGACGCAGGAAGAATTAGAATTGATGATTGGGAAATGCGAGATGACATTCAAGCTAAGGTTTTAAAACTTTGGCAAGAAGCCACTACAGAAACTTTGCCTAATATTGGCGATTTAGAAGGTTATAAGAATGATTTCTTTAACCTCTTTGGTTTCAACGTTGATGGTGTGAATTATGATAAAGATGTGGATGAAATAGTTGCTATTCCTGGATTGCAGGAGTAGGTGATCAAAATAATATAAAAAAATTAAAAGCGGAAGTCTATTAAGATTTTCGCTTTTTTTAGTAAAAGAAAATTCAAAGTTCCTGAATTAAATCTTCAATACGCATTCGCTTACTATAATCATATTCATTGACGTCTTTTACAAAACAGTAAGCACTTATTTCTCCACTATTTACTTTCTCGGCTAATTCCTCAACTTTAAAAGGACCGTATTCCTTGGCTTGTTCAATGTAATAGAACTCATGGTCGTATATTACTGTGCTAACTTTCTTCCTGTATTTATCTTTTAAAAATGCTTGGATATCTTCAATAGAATTGAGCTCGTCATCATATTTAGAAGTGTTTATATATAGTGCGAAGTCTTTCTTTTCTAGATTGTTAAGAACCAAAATATCATCATCTTTAAAATAAGCTTTCACTTTTATAAATCCATCTTCGGTTTCTATCGTAAACGTATTTTGCAAATTGAAATTCCATGATGTTTTAATTATATTATCTTTTCTAGAAATTTCAAGAATATTATCCTCTTTAAACGTATAAATCGATTTATTTTTAGAAATACCGTTGACTAAAACCCATGGCTGATTTATAAAATGAGAATCGTGATGACGCTCATAACTAAATGGTTTTAAATTAGGAATAGTTTTGTGTAGGTAATCGTTCATTTAGCACGTTTAAAAAGTACAGCGGTAACTATACAACGTTAAACTTGGGACATTTATTTTTTTATACTCAGGTTTAAAGTTAAAAATTTTCTAGACGTTTCAAAACTTCTTTCTTATAACTTCGACTAATGGAAAGCGCTTTTCGATGAACCGTAATATGTTCATTTGTAAAGGACTGTATTTGTAATATGGCCACTATGTACGATCTGTGAATGCGCAAAAATCTAGAATGTGGTAATTTTGCTTCGAAGGCCGTAATGGTTTCTCTTGTGATAATAGTAGTATTGCGACAATGAATTTTAAGATAATCACTGTAACTTTCAACGTATATAATTTCAGAAAAATCAACTTTAAGCATTTTACGGTCAGCGCGGACAAATATAAAATCGTTATATTCTGTAGTATGCGAAATGTTTTCTTATGATAATAAAGTTACTTCAAAATACCTATCAACAGATTTTAATAATCTTTTAAAAGCTATTGGTTTTAATAGGTAATCAACAGCTTGCAAATCAAATCCTTCTACTGGGTAATCTCTATAGGCTGTTGTGAATATAATTTTAATCTCTTTATTAATAGATCTTGCAAACGATATACCTGATATTTCTGGCATATTGATGTTTAGAAAAATTAAATCTACATTATGGTTACTAATGTAATTGAAAGCTTCAATAGCATTTTTACATTGTGCAGTGACCTCTATATTTTTAATTTTTAATAAATGATTAGCTATAATGTCTCTTGCCATTATTTCATCATCGACAATAATGCAGGACACCACGTTAGACATCTTCTAATTTTAATTTAGACGTTAATAATAATGCTACTTCAAATTCGGTTTCACTTTGATTAATTTTAAGTAGATGTTGATCTGGATATAATAATTTTAACCGCGTTTTTATATTATGCAAACCAAGTCCGTCAATAAAATTTGAATCATTAGAACTGCTATTAATAATTGTGAATTTAATTTCAGTTGGGTTCGTTTCAATAAAGATTGAAATATATAAACTGCCGTTTATAATCTTTCCGTGTTTAAAGCTATTTTCAACAAATGGTATAAATAACATTGGCGGAATTTCAATAAACTCTGAACTTATGTTTTTTGAAAAACCCAATTTCAATGTATCATTAAATCGCATTTGTTCTAAACTTATATAATCTTCAATATGATAAATTTCATCATTTAAATTCACAAAAGGCTTATCGACTTGGTATAATAAATAGTCCAATAAGTTAGATAATTTTAATATCATTTCTGGGGTCTCATCTGCTTTTTTTAATGCAAATCCATACATGGTGTTTAGGGTGTTGAATAAGAAGTGTGGATGAATTTATTTTCTATTTATTTCTTAATAAGAGGTTTCATAGTTCTAAAAAAAGATAAAATTAAAACTGAAAAATTTTTAAAGTTAACAGTAGATGCTAGTCTACTAGGATTAGTATTAGGATTTTTAGCTTCAGTAATAGGATTGATAACCGCTTTCGATTCGGTCGAAGCTATTGAAATCCAGATCCTGCAATTTTCGCAGGGGGATTAAAAGTGTCACTTTTAACGGCCACCTTCGGATTATTTACCTTTGTAATTGCTAGATTAGGAATCTTGGTGTTACGCTGGTTTATATATGCTGAAAAACATCGATAAGTCTAACTTAAAAAATATTTTTATTACAGCGAACTTTTTTTGAAGTTCGCTTTTTTTATTCAATAGTGACTTCTCTTACAATATTGTGTCTTAACTTTATAAACTCGTTAAAATGAGTTTGAGATTTATCTATTAATTCGACCAAAATCCCTTGACACAAGACGCTGTTCATAGCCTAACCGATGAAGCGCTCGTAGAAGCTATCGTAAAAACCAACGACACATTGTTGTTCGAGGTGCTATACGATAGATATGAATCTATGGTGTATAATAAATGTTATGGATTTGCCAATGGAATTGATGAAGCAAAAGATTTAACTCAAGACGTATTTTTAAGGGTTTTTGTGAAATTGGCTAGTTTTAAAGGCAAGTCAAAATTTTCAACTTGGTTATATGCGTTTACCTATAACCATTGTGTGAATTATGTAACTCGAAATACAGCTAAAAAGTTTGAAAAGAAATCCGTTAGTTCTGAAATCGTTGATATCGAAAACATTGGCGAAGACATTGATTCTACTGTAGAGTTCGAAAGTATGCGGGTAGAACAACTTAAAAAAGTCATGGAGTTGATTTCACCAGATGAAAAGATGATTTTATTACTAAAATATCAAGATAATTTATCTATTAAAGACATTTCAGATGCATTAGATATTGGAGAAAGCGCAGTTAAAATGCGATTAAAAAGAGCAAAAGAAAAACTTGTACAGAAGTACTCAAATTATACGAAAGATGGAAAATCCATTTAAGAACTTAGACCAACCTCTACAGAAAGTTCCACATGAACTGAAAGGCAAAGTTATGCACGATATAGCGATGGCAAAGCTCTTTATGGAATTAGCGGAGTTATTCTCGTATAATATTGGGCATATCATAGAAAGCGTAACAAATAAAAGAAAAAAGTAATAGTACAGAGGTGATTGAGATTTTATGATCTGTAGTAAAAAATATAAATGTTTTTTAAGAAACGACATTAACATAGTTGCGCTATTATGATAAATCTATGAAAAGATAAAATAAGATAAATTTGTAGTCGAAAGATTATGTTAGTAATACTTAATCAATCAACTGGAACTTAAAAATATTAGTATGGAAAGATTCATAAATTATAAAAACTCAGCAATGCAATCTATAGCTGCAATTTGGCCAGAAATAGCCTCCATTGCTTTCAAGGTGTTAGGAGCATTATTAATTATTCTAATTGGTTGGTTCATAACTCAATTCGTTGTGAAAGCTGTTAGGAAGCTATTGAAACTTGCTAAAGCCAATAAATTGGATGAGAAATTAAACAATATTGAGATTGTAGAAGGTAAACAATTGAATTTTGATACCATTAAAGTGGTTTCTAAGTTTGTGAAATATATAATGTATATCATTATAATCATTACCGCATCCGACGCTATTGGCTTAGAGATAATTTCTAATCATGTAGGGGAATTATTAGCCTATTTACCTCAATTATTCGCTGCATTAGTAATATTTATATTAGGTTTAATATTTTCGAACTTTGTAAAAAACAGTTTAAAATCACTATTTGAGTCTATGGAATTGTCTGGTGGAAAAATGATTAGTCAAGTAGTGTTTTTTATATTATTGACGTTTATCTCAATTACAGCTTTGAATCAAGCAGGAATAGATACATACATCATTACTAGTAATATCACAATGATATTAGCTGCTTTCTTAGGAGCATTTGCAATTGCAGTTGGCCTAGGAGCTAAAGAAGTTGTAGGTAAGTTATTAAACACATTTTACGCACGTAAAACATTTGAGGTTGGAGATAAAATTGTTTTTAATGAACAAATATATACTATTGAAGCTGTGGAAAGTATATCGGTAATATTAAAAAATTCTAAAGGGAAACTTATTGTTCCTATAAAAGATTTAGTAGAAAATCAAATACTTATTCAAGATTAATTATCAAGTTAGCAGTATAAATATTTTGATTATATAAATAGCAGTCTTTGATGTACTCAAATTCAAATATTTATTTTATCATTATGAATTTGTAATTCGCTTCGTATTTATGTACACTTGATTGCTGTAATTAAAATAACAATTCACTCAATTTCGTCTTTTTTTTCCTCTTATACTCTAGTGCTCATTATGTATTTACGATTATACTTTTTAATCCACTCATTGACTGTTGTTGGGGCAATAGAGTAGAGTTTACAAAGTTCACTCTTTGTGTATTTACCTTTGCTAAGTTCGTCAAGAATTTTTAGTTTAAGAGGTTCTGAATCCGTATAATTACTTTGTCATTTTTGTACATAATATTTAAAATTATGTAGCCTTTATTCAGGACGGGTATATTATACTGAAATAGGTTGACCTTTTTTTTGTTATTATTTCGACGTTCAAAAGATTTTTTTTAGCCGTTTAGAAGGCAAAAAAATAGTTTGAACTAGGTCTGTATTTAAATCGTTAGTTCAGGTAAATTTACATTATTTTTTCGATAGGATTTGTATTTGATGTTAGGATTCAAATGTACTTCAGCTGGTTTTCTTAGATCCAGGCTAAAATGTGTTCTCAGATTGTTATAGATATACACAGCTTGCTCAGTCATTTTTTGAGCTAGGTCAGTGTTTTTAATGGTTTTTTTTAATCCATATTCATACTTAAGAGTTCTGTTAATTCGTTCAGCGACAGCGTTTTCATAAGGATCGTACTGTTTGGTCATACTCATCGTAATTCCATTGTTTTCAGCAAATTCAGTGTATTTAGGATTACAATATTGGAACCCTCTATCAGAATGATGAATAAGCTTTTGATTAGGATATTTTCTATTTTTAATAGCCATGGCTAGCGCATCCTTACAAAGCGATGTTTTCATATGGTTGTCGAGTTTATAGCCCATAATCCTTTTAGAATAAGCATCTGTAACTAAAGCTAAATAGTTATGTCCATTTTGAGTTTTAATATAGGTTATATCGCTAACCCAAAGTTGTTCTGGTCGAGTAGGCACGTGGTCTTTTATCATGTATTTATATTTTTTATACATATGATTAGAATTGGTTGTTGTGATATAGTTCTTTGTTTTTGGCACTAGTAGTTTATTAAGTCTCAAGAAGTTGAAGAACTTGTCTCTACCAATTTTAATACCAGCGTTT
>NZ_JASDDK010000019.1 GCF_030407435.1 Winogradskyella bathintestinalis | reverse complement strand
AACTAACGATTTAAATACAGACCTAGTTCAAACTATTTTTTTGCCTTCTAAACGGCTAAAAAAAATCTTTTGAACGTCGAAATAATAACAAAAAAAAGGTCAACCTATTTCAGTATAATACAAAATGAGAATACGATATAAAAAGAAACAAGTAAATATTAATCTGATTTTGGGATTAATATGGCTTGCGAATGGAATAATACAAACTGGATTTAATGAAAATGCAGGTTGGTATGACTATTTTTGGTTTTTACTTTCTGGATTTTATTTGATAATGTATTTCTATCAGAAAAAAGAACAATATCTGACTATTGAAAACGGAATTATAAAGCAGAATTGGCCTTTTGGAAAAAAACTGAATCTGAATGAAATAATACGAATTAAACATTTCGCAGGAGAATACACTCTTAAATCTGAATTACAGAAAATGAAAATCAATATTGACGCAATAGATGAGGAATCATTATCTGAATTAAAAACGGAATTAAAAAAATTGAATGTCGAATGGAAATAAAAACGATTTGCCAACACCGTATAAAATTAATTGCGGTTTTTTGCTTAATCAAAGGTCGTTGCGTGTTTGTTACGTCTGATTTTCCTTCGGAAAATCCTCGCATACAAACCCGCAACTAATCTTATACAAACACGTTAGCCAATATATAAGAAAAATGGACACACTTAAAGAAAAGTTATCTGAATATTTAAATGAAAATTATTTTTTCATTGAGGCTGAAATTTATTCTTATTTCAATAAAAAGCCAATTATATTTTTTGTTCATAAGAAAGATTTATTTTACAATAGAAATAGAGAGCGAATTGAAAAATTAAATCATTTAGATTTTTTACAGGAGAATAATTATCCAAATAAATGGAAAACGTTTGACAAATCAATACATATAAAATGGTTTTCAGACGAGTTTAAAATGAAAGGTTTAAAATTTAAAACAAGAGATGTAAAAATTGTGTTAGCTGAAATGTTTGAAAGTTTTAATCTTGCAAAAAAATTAAAATTACCAAATGAAATAATTGAAATACTGAAAAATTAACGAATTGATTGCCGTAAAATAAAAACAATCGAAAATGAACTTGAAAGAGAAAATCAGAGCTTCAGTTTGAATGAAATAATTTATTTCAATTTAGAAAAATCGAATCTTTCAAATCCTGGAATAATTTTAAATAATGACTCAAATGAAAATTTGAAAATATTATACTTTACGAATTTAGATAAAAACAATTTTGAATCTAATAAAACTGAAATTAATGCTTGGAATATTAAAAAAGTAACTAATAGAGAAATCGGAAAAACACCAGAACAAGCTAAAAAAAATAGTTATTTATAAAATACATTGGCTAACACCGTGTATAATTAATGGCTGGTTCTCGCCTACTTACGAAAATCCTTGCGGATTTTCTATCTGTGATTTATTTGCTAAATTAGGTGCTTAAAACACGCCACTAATCATACACAAAACCGTTCTACGCAATTTAAAACGAACATCGTGCTTAACAACAAAACTTATTAATTAATTTAAAAATAGAAAATTATGGCAAAATCAAGTGGAATGAAAAACGCACCAAGTACAACAGGAAATCCATCTGGAAAAGGAAGAAGTAATGCACCAAGTAAATCTGGTGGAAGTTCAAAAGGTTCTTCTTCTGGTTCAAAAGGTGGTTCTAAAAAGTAAGAATTTAAAAAACACGGTTAGAAACAACTAATCGTGTTTTTTAATAAAAATAGAAATGAAGAAAATACAAGAACTTAATCCATCTACTGACGAACTTTTAAATTTGGAATATAAATTTCAAACTGAACTAACCGAAAAGTTGGATAATGTGAAATCTAACTTTAATCAGGAACTGATAAATGAAATTGTATTGTGGAAAACCAACCGTTACGCAGAATTGAATAACGAAACGTTGAATTTGATAAATAAAATCGACCGAAAAGGGGAATTTATAGATTCTGCCCTGACTGGAGAAATCCTAATGCTTTTGCTCGAAACGAAAGGAATTCGCTTACCAATGGCTTCGACAATTTTGAGATTTAAAAATCCGAAAATCTATCAAATTATCGACCAAAGAGTTTATCGAGTGATTTACGGAGCCGAATTGAAATTAAAAACGAACTTAAACGATAACATAATTCAGTATTTGGACTATTTAACCGAATTGAGAAATATTTGTGATTTATACCAAATTCCATTCTCTGAATCTGACAGAATTCTTTACGAATATGACAAAATTATGAACTTGGAAAAAATAAAATACTGAATAAAAACTGCGTAGAACACCGTGTATAATTCATTGCTAGTTATAGCCTACTTACGAAAGTCCTCGCGGACTTTCTATCTGTGATTTATTTGCTAACTTTAGTGCTTAAACACGCAACGAAATCATACACAAACAGTTACCACACATTTGACCAAAACTTATGACAAAGACAATATTTATAATTTTAATTACACTTTTTTCAATACAAATCAATGCTCAAACAGTTGATGGGAAAATAGAAAAACTATTAGAATTAGATGCAACAATAAGTAACATTGAGAAAATAATAACTCAAACAATCGAATATCAAAAGAAAAGTAATTTCGGAATTTCAGACAATTTTTGGGAAGCATTGGAAAAAAAAGTTTCTAAAAAATCTTTGGCTGAACTTAAACTAATAGTAATACCAATTTATTCTAAAAATTACACAGAAATTGAAATTGATAATCTTATAGCATTTTATAATTCAGAAACTGGTAAGTTAATTATCGAAAAACAACCAATTATAATGGAGGAATTAAATCTGCCATTAATGCAGTGGTCACAAAATTTAGGTTCATATGTAATTGAAGAAATTGAAAATAAAGGTAAAAACGAATCTAGTTCTGATGAAATAGAAAAATTCAAATCAGAATTCAAAGCAAAATATGGATTACAAATACTAAATCTGACTGACCTTGCAATTGACCAAGAAAATAATATTGGAGATTTATTAATCGACTTTGGAAAAACGGACGGTAAAGAAGACATAACCAAGATAATTCGAGTAAAAAATAATTCCAATAAGGAAATTGAATTTCAAGAGCCAAAATTTTTAAGTAACGAAGTCATAAAATTTGATTTAGGAAATAAACCTCTTGAAGTTGGGGAAACAAGAGATTTAAAAATAACTTTAATCGCTGAATTAGCGGAAAACAAAAGTTATTCAATGTCGAGTATTGATTACAATAATGGAGATAGAATCCAATTCGGAATTAAATATGACGCGCCTGCAAAAGAAATTAGTTTTGAGATTTCTGATAGAAAATTGAAGTTTAAAAAACTAAAGCAAGACTTCTCTAGACCTTATGTTTTCATCTTAAAAAATACAGGCAAAAAAGAATTTTACATTTCTGACATTGAATTAGATAAACAAATTGCTTACTTGAACTGGAATAAAGAGACTATTAAACCAAATGAAGAAACTGAAATCAGAGTAGTTTTTTCAAAACAATTAATTACAAAACAGAAAAATACAGATTTGAAATTGGAAGTCGATTTAACGAAAGGAGAAAAAGGAGGATTTTCTAGTTTTGCTAACGAAACGATTGAATTGATAATTGAATAAAAAACGTGTGGTAACACCGTATATAATTTATTGCTGGCTTCTCGCCTACTTACGAAAGTCCTCGCGGACTTTCTTGGTCGCTAATTATTTACTAAATTAGTTGCTTAAACCACGCAACAAACCATATACAAACACGTTGTAAGTAATTTTGACAAAACAAGAAACTATTTAGATTACCACAAATAATTTATAATACATATTTAAAATAAAAACTATGAAAAAAATATTACCCTTACTCTTATTATTATTCTCAATTTTTAGCTATTCTTCAGAAATCAATGGAAACGTATTTCTAGACAACACTTCTGACCATAGCGGAATTGTTATTAAATTTAATCCTGTTTCACCAAGTGCTGTTTACATTGAAGGTGTTTCAAATTCCATTGGTGAATATAGTATAACTGTTGTTAATGGTGTTTACAACATTAGCTATGAAAAAGATGGTTATCAAACCTACACAATTACCAACCAATTAATTAGTACAGATGACACATTAACCAGTGTTACGTTAAACTCAAATACTGCTGTTAATGTTTCTGGGAATATTTCAGGAAATTGGACAAATAATAATACTTATATCGTTAATGGAGATATAACCATACCACCTAGTCAAACTCTTAACATAGAACCAGGAACTGAAGTAAGGTTTGACGGATACTATTCTTTAATAGTAAATGGTACTTTAACAGCAGTTGGAACTGAAAACAATAAAATTAATATTACTTCCAATAGCACAAATCCTACTAATAATGATTGGAACCAAATAAAAATCAATTCAACTTCTGCCTCATCTGAAATTAATTATTGCGTAATAGAATATGGTCATATTACGGATTTTGCAGAGACAGGCTTCATAGAGATTAATGGAGAAGTAACTATCTCAAATTCTACAATCAAAAATTCAAATGGTCCTGCAATAAAAATAGCTCTGAATTATTCAGGCGATGTCTTAATTGATAATTGTGAAATTAATGATAGTAATTATGGTATTTACAATAGTGGAATAGGTGAAATACTTATTACTAATAATAGAATTTTTGATATAAACACTATAGGAGTTTATGAAAACATTTACGATTCGCAAACAACTATAAGAAATAATATTATATATAATTGTCCTTATACTGGAATAACCTCTCATAGTGATATACTAATTGAAAGAAATATTCTATTCAATAATGGTCATGGTAATCCATATGGCGCAGGTGTATTTGTAGTAGACGGCACACCAATAATAGCAAATAACACGATGTTTTCTAACAAGAATGGAGTAGGGATTTATGATAACGATTTTTATAATCCACAACCAATTATAAATTCCAATATTATTATAAATAATAGTGATTACGGTATAATATCTCAAGGTGAATTCCAACCATCTGTAGTGGCTTACAATTTATTTAATAATAATACCAATGGTGTTGGAAATAATATACCAGTTGGTGTTGGATTAGTTATTACAACAAATGCTAATGGAACCGATTCAGATGCTTATTATAATATTTTTTCTTCTGCTCAATTAATTTCCATAAATCCTACAGATTCAAATTTTTGCGAATTAAATTCTATTTCAGATGCCATAAATGCTGGTGACCCAAATATTGTAAACAACTACAATTCTACAGTAATAGACATTGGTGCAAAAGAAAGTTCAGAAACCTTATCTATTAATGGGTTTTCAAACTATGACTTTATTATTTATCCCAACCCTGTAGTAAACGAAATTAAAATTCAATCAAAAAACACTCAATTATTTGACAGAATCGTAATTTATAATATAAAAGGTCAAATCATAAAAGAATACAATTTAGAAAATTCAAAAAGCGAATATAAATTAGAGAATTTGAATAATTTAAAATCTGGAATTCATCTTATGAGTATTTATAATAATTTCAAAAAAATTCATGAGATTAAATTATTGAAAAAATAAAAACTACTTACAACACCGTGTATAATTCATTGCTAGTTATAGCCTACTTACGAAAGTCCTCGTGGACTTTCTATCTGTGATTTATTTGCTAACTTTAATGCTTAAACACGCAACGAAATCATACACAAAACCGTTGTAAGTAATTTCCTAACTGAACTCAAAAACAATAACAATTAATGGATTACGGAATAATTTACTTTATAATATTCGCTGTTATAATGATAGTAATCTACCAAAACAAGAGAGTTAATAACAATCGAGCAAAGGAAATATTAACTGAATTGGAATCTGAATTTCCCAAAAGTTTTAAAGTAAATGGAGAAGTGAAATTTTCGAAACTTCGTAAATTGCTAGATGTGAATTTAAAAATATCACACACTCAAAACGATATAATAATTAGTGGATTTGATTACTATAATGATAGACAAACGACCTTTATTTTTTACAACAATAAAGACTTGAACTCATTAACAAAACTTGCAATTCCAAAATATTTAATCTCTAGTATAAAAATTTTAGAAAATGATAAAATAATTATAGAAAGTGGAGAAAAAATAAAAATTACGCTGAATTACAAAAAATACGGAAAAGAAAAGCTGGAACTAAAAGAAATTGAATTTGACAAACTGATTAGAAAACTGAATAAAAACTACTTACAACACCGTGTATAATTAATTGCTTTTTTAGGCTTACTTACGAAAATTCCTGCGGAATTTTCTCTGGTCCGTAAAAGTTTGCTAAATTAGCTACCGAACCACGCAACTAACCATACACAAACACGTTGTACACCATTTGACCAATGTACTTTCCTGAAATAGGTTGACTAAAAATTCATCATTTAATGATAGTCACTTATGAAAGCACAAAAAGAACACTGGCGAAAAAAAAGCTATAATAAAGCAACTTTAGAACTCAAATTATTCGTCGTTGACCAAATTCAGAATGGTCAGATTTCTACAAACTTTGCATCTAAAAAATATGATGTTCCCAGAACAACTATCTCCTATTGGATTAGAAAATACA
>NZ_JASDDK010000018.1 GCF_030407435.1 Winogradskyella bathintestinalis | reverse complement strand
TACCTGAACTTACGATTTAAGAACTGACCCAGTTCAAACTATTTTTTTGCCTTCTAAACGGCTAAAAAAAATCTTTTGAACGTCTAAATAGTAACCAAAAAGAGTCAACCTATTTCAGTATAATACAAACCGACAAACTATTATCTATCATTAGAAAAAAATTCTATCTGAATATTAAAATAAATTACTTTTGAATAAAACATTAATAAAAAAATGGAATATGACTTTTCGAAACTAAATGACAGAGAATTTGAAGCTTTAGGAGCATCAGTTATTGGTAAAATTTTAAGCAAAAGAATTGAAACATTTAAAGCTGGAAAAGATGGTGGCGTTGATGGTAGATTCTGGATTGGCAAAAAAAGAGAAGGAATTATCCAATGTAAACATTATGTAGAGACACCATATAACAGTCTAATTTCAAAATTAAAATCTGAAGAAGCAGCAAAAGTTAAAAAACTCAATCCGGAAAAGTATATTTTTATTACTTCACAAAAATTATCAAGACATAACAAGCAAGAAATACAAAAGATATTCCATCCTTATATTAAAAGGGAGGATGATATTTTTGGAAAGGAGGATTTAAGCGACTTCTTGACAAAAAAAGAAAATCAAGACATAGTTGAGCAAAACCTTAAGTTATGGATTACAAGTGCTTCTGTATTGGACTTAATTCATAATAATGCTATTAAAGGAAGGAGCGAAAGTACAATTCGTGAAATAGAAGAAAACGCTCACAAGTATGCTATTACAGAAAATCATATAAAAGGATTAAAACTTTTAAAAGAAAAAAATGTAGTTATTATGACTGGTGAACCTGGAATAGGAAAAACTACACTTGCTGATAACTTAGCACTTTTTTATATAGCCAAAGGATATGAATTTTGTGATATTGAAGAAAGTATAAGTGAAGCTGAAAGTATATTTAGAGAAAAAGAAAAAAAGAAAATTTTGTTTTATTGTGATGATTTTTTAGGTAGTAATTTATACGATGCTATTAGCAATAAAAAAGATTCACACATTGTCAAATTCATAAACAGAGTTTGTAGAGATAATTCAAAAAAAATTATACTAACATCCCGAACTAATATATTAAATAAGGCATACAGCATAAGTCATAAATTTCAAAATGGAAAAATTCGAGATAATGAGTTTTTACTGAAAGTTGAAAATTTATCAAAAATAGATAAAGCACAAATTTTATATAATCATATATATCATTCAAATTTAAATAAAGAATATATTGATGTTATTTACCAATATAAAAATTACAATAAAATAATAACACATCGAAATTTTAATCCTCGAATAATTGAGTTTGTAACGGATAATATCAGAATTGGTAGTGTTTTACCTGTTAACTATTGGGAATACGTAAAAAATAGCCTAGATAATCCTCAAGATATTTGGGCAGATTATTTTCAAAATCAAACAGATGACTGTGTAAGAGCATTAATATTTCTAACTGTTTACAATAATGGTAGAATATCGGAAGAAGAACTTAGACGTTCGTATAATACATTTATTAAAATTCATACTGTTAATTTAGGTGACCAAACAGATAAGAGTTTTGAATCAGTCAGAAAACTAGCTGCAAAATCATTACTAAATAGGAATAATATAAGTGAAAACAGTTATGAATATGTACTTTTTAACCCATCAATTGCAGATTTTGTTCTTAATACCTACTGTAACGAAATTGAACTAATTTCAAATGTTTTAAAATCCTTAGAAACGGAAACATCTCTAAGAAATTTAGATACTATTACTATATTTAACAAAATTAATAAACAATCCTCAAAAAAAATTCAAGAAAATTTATTCGAATACTTTTTTGAACGCAAAATAGAAGAAGAAGATTGGGATTTCTTAATCTTACTTTCTTATCAAGATTTCTTTAATGAAAACTTAAACAAGCAAATAGAGTATTTTTTAAAGACATTAATAGAAGCTGATAATCCTAAGGGAAATAATTTATGTGAATTATTATCGATATTGACAGATTTTGACCCAGAAATAGAATTTAAGGATTATAAATTTTTGTATAATTTTATTGAAGACTTTTTAAATGAAGACGAATTGATTGACCTTTTAAATTTCATTGATAAATTTGATATTAATGACAAAAATATCCTTTCGCAAGTTGAAAATCACACTGAACTCTATTTAGAAGACATTATTAAAAACAACGATTTAGATATTGATTTTAGCAATTATATTAGTGTAAACAGTTTTCCCGATTATGACCTTGACATAAGCGGAGTTGAATCTGAAATATCTAGCATACTGGACTCTTCATTAGAATATTTTAATAAGAATGTTTTAGAAAAAATTGAATTCAGCACTTCAAACATTATTTCTAGTTTGGATATAGATGATATGGCAATATCTTATTTAGAAACCCAAGATTATGAGTATGATAGAGATATGGGAGGAAGTTACAATTCAGGAACATCGAATCAAGACGATATAGATGCTATTTTTGAGCGTTGATAAAAACAAATTTTAAGAATTAAATAATAAAAAACTGTTGCCAACACCGTGTATAATTCATTGCTAGTTATAGCCTACTTACGAAAGTCCTCGCGGACTTTCTATCTGTGATTTATTTGCTAACTTTAGTGCTTAAACCACGCAACGAAATCATACACAAACACGTTGGCAAACATATCGTGCTCGTCTACAATTTTCCCGAAATTAAGAGTTTAGTCTGTTAAGTTTTGAGAGGTCTCTACTAAAAATCTAATCGCAAATCAGAACGCTGGAAATTAAAAAATACAACGCTGAATAATATCTAAAACTAATCAGTTCGCTAAATTTAAAACAAGATCTCACGGCAAAATAGCCTGAATAAAATTTAATTAAGTTCGGTCCTTTAATTGAGTAAGTGTATAAAGCTAACGTTTCTGTTTAGCTACTTATGTCAAAAACGTCTGGAAAATATTAATTTATCAGCAATACGCAATGATCACGGCTGAATCAACAAATAAAATACGTTAGCCAACAATGTATATAGTTCATTGCTACTTATAGTAGATCAAGAAAAATTCCGTTGGAATTTTACCTTTCAGTTTTATTTACTAAATTTAGAGTTATAATCTCGCAACAAACCATATACGAGACCGTTGTGTGTCATTTAAGAGCAACGTTACTCAACGAAAAACATCGTTCGTTCATTGTGACTTTTTTTATCGAAAAAAATAAAGAAAATGAAATTAATTTTGACAATATTACTTCTGACTTTTTCTTTTGGTTGCAAATCCCAAAATAATCCTGAAAAAGTTGAAACTGACAAAACAACTGAATTAAAACCACCTTTTAAAAATCAAGGAGAACAAGAAAATTATTGGGCTCAAGAATTATTCAAAAAAGAGTATAAAGAACAGTCTTATGAACTATATCTTAATGAAATTAAAGAAAAAGACGGAACTGAATTTATTTATGACAACAAATCTTTCAGCATATACGGAATAGATGAACCGTTAAAACTTCTATTTAAAAAAGGGATTTTATATCCTCAATTAATAAGCGGATTTACAACTGAAAACCGGAAAACGGAAAAAGAACTTGACTCTCTTTCTGTTTCTGAACGATATTTTTACGAATTGAGCAGAGGATATAATCTAACGATAATGAATTTGGAAGAACTTGATTTTCTTTCTAACTCACCGAAAATTAAACGATTTAGATTTTGGTTAGGCAGACCGAAATCAGTAAATCCACAAGTCTATATATTTGAATTGACTAATGAAAATGCTGATAAAAACACTAATTTAAAAGAGTTTATAACGAATTCTAAATTGACCTTTTTAAAAGAGGGTTGGATAATAATCTGAATAAAAAAAACGAACACACAACACCGTATATAATTTATTGCTGGCTTCTCGCCTACTTACGAAAGTCCTCTCGGACTTTCTTGGTCGGTAATTATTTACTAAATTAGTTGCTTGAAACACGCAACAAATCATATACAAACACGTTACCTGCAAGCTGAACAAACCGATGAACATAGGAAAAGAAATTAGAAATAGATTATCCAAATATGAAAAACTAGGTGTTGAAAAACAATCTAATGGAACTGAATTAATTGGAAAAGCACCTCACATTGCACCTTTAGCTTATTTACATTCAATATACAAAGGACTAAATACAAAGGAAATTGATAGGCTTGAACAAGAATTAGAAACTGAAATACCAGCAGACTATAAAAAATTTCTGCAGTTTTCAAATGGACTGCATATTTTCAATACAACATTTTGTCTTGATGGCTTAAGAACATCATATAACAGAACAAAGGAAATCGAAAATCGATTACCATTCTCGATTTTGACAACTAATCTTTATGAAAGACCTAAGAATGCAAAACCTGAACATTTTTTCATTGGTGGATATGATTGGGGAAATGGTTCACATTTGTACATAAATAGAAATAATAATAAAGTCTATCGTTGTAAAGAAAATGACACAAAACCACTAAATGAATGGAATAATCTAAATGAAATGATATTAAGTGAAATTGATAGACTAATAGAATTACATAATGCAAGTGGAGAATTGAAAGTGAATATCGAAAAAACAACACCGAAAAGTCAATTTATGTCAGATAAACAAAGCTTTTGGAACAGACTGAAAAAAATATTTTAAGAATAAAGCCAGCAGGTAACACCGTGTATAATTCATTGCTAGCTATAGCCTACTTACGAAAGTCCTCGCGGACTTTCTATCTGTGATTTATTTGCTAACTTTAGTGCTTAAATACGCAACGAAATCATACACAAACACGTTGTGTGCAATTTGGCTGCGTTACCAAGATTTGGTATATTTGAGTAAAATATAGCCAATATGGGAAAAAATACATCAATATCACTTGGAAATCATTTTGAGGATTTTATCAGAGAAGAAGTAAATTCTGGTAGATATGGTTCGGTTAGCGAAGTAATTCGTTCCGCATTACGTTTGTTAGAACGTGAAGAAAAAAAAGAAAGAGAACTTATTAAAGCTCTCGAAGTTGGAGAAAATAGCGGTTTTGTTGAAAATCTCGACCCAAAACAACATTTGAAAGAATTACATCGTAAACACTTATGAGTAAAAACAAATATCGCATAAGTCAACAAGCGATTGAGGATTTAGATAAAATTTGGATTTCTACTCTTAACAAATGGTCTAAAGAACAAGCAGACAGATATTACGATTTAATAATGGCTGAAATTGATTTTATTGCGGATAACTATCTGATTGGAAAATCGGCTGAACAAACCCGAAAAAATTATCGCGTAACGAAAATTAAATCGCATCTGATTTTCTACAGAAAAGTTGAAAATGAAATTGTAGAAATCGTTAGAATTTTACATCAGAGAATGGATATTAAAAAACGACTGAAATAAAAAAACTGCACACAACACCGTATAAAATTAATTGCTATTGCAAGCCTACTTACGAAAATCCTCGCGGATTTTCTATTCGGTTTGTATTTGCTAAATTAGTTGCTTAAACCACGCAACTAATCTTATACAAAACCGTTGTAGCAAATTTGAAAAAAACATTTGAAAACACTAAAAAACCTTTGGATTTTAACAAAGTCGGGATTTATTAAAGAAGAAGAAAAAACTTTAAGACAATCAATCAATTTTTTATTCAGACTATTTTTTGTACTAATAGTCTTCAAAATAGTATATTTTACATTAACTTATTTAATTAAGACAGTTGATTCAATTAATTTTCCTGTTGTTTCTACGGACTTTGAAGTTGACGAATATTCTGGTATTTATCAGTTTTTAATTCTTACTTTTTTAGCACCAATCTTTGAGGAACTTACATTTAGACTTGGTCTTAGATTTTCAAAATGGAACTTCATCTTAATGACTTCTGGATTCATTTATTTAATATTAAAATTTACACTTCAAATATATTTGCCATTTATACTGCTGATAATAGTTATTATATCTTTATTTCTAGTAGTAATTTTGAAAAAACGAATAATCGAAAAATTATCAAATTTTTGGAAAAACAACAGACTTATTATTTTTTATTCTTTACTAAATAGTTTTGCTCTTATTCATATTCTAAATTATGAATTGAATATTTCGAATATGATATACATTCCAATATTAGTTTTACCGCATTTTATAGCTGGATTAATTCTGAGCTATGCACGACTAAAATCAGGAATAATATTGTCAATTTGCTTGCATATTTTGAATAATGGATTATTAACATTGCCACTATTGTTTGTGGAATAAAAACTTGCTACAACACCGTGTATAATTAATTGCTTTGTCTCTGCTCATCTGGAATATTCCTTCGGAATATTCTCAGGTTCGTAAAAGTTTACTAAATTAGTTGCTTAACCACGCAACTAATCATACACAAATACGTTGTGGGCAATTTAACAAACATCATAGAAAATTAGAATATGCATACAGATTTACCTTTAGAAGAAAGCAAATATGATAAATTAGGAAGGTACTTATTTGCGACTGAAATTGCATCTGGACTAGTAAACTCTTTTAAAAATAATAACGAAAGTATTGTACTTGGAATTAATGGAGCTTGGGGTTCAGGAAAATCCACAATAATAAATTTTATAATAAATGAGGTTAAGAGATTAACTAACGAAAATGAAGAAGAAATAATTACAGTTCGATTCAATCCTTGGATGTTTTCAGGACAAAAAGAATTACAGAATATTTTTCTTAAAGAATTATTTATTAAACTAGAAACCAATAAAGAAAAACTGAAAGATGCTTCAAAAAAAATAGCAGATTTTTTAGAACATTTAAATTGGTTAAAGTACATTCATTCAGGAACAGGAGAAGCAGTTTCTGATGCTCAAAAATTCTTACAAGGATTGAGCAAAGAAAAGAACCTTTCAGAATTAAAAAGTGATATTGATGATTTACTTATTAAATCCAAAGTTAAGTTATATATAACAATTGATGATATTGACCGTTTAACACCTTCTGAAATTACAGATATTTTTCAACTGGTTAAGCTTAATGGGAATTTTGCAAATACAATATTCATTTTAGCCTATGATCATGATGTTGTTACAACTGCACTAAATCAACAATTTGGAGAAAATGGCAAAAAATATATTGAGAAAATTGTTCAAATAGATTACACTTTACCATCTGTATCAAAAGAAGATATTACTAGAATTTTCATAGACAGTATTAATACCTTATTTCCTTCTGGAGAAATATGCGAAATTATAAAAAGTCAAAGTGATGAAATAAAAACAGAACCTTTTATAAAATACTTCAAATCATTAAGAGATATCTATAGATATAATAATAGTATTAAATTAAGGTTGTCATCAATTTTTAATGATTTAAACCTATTAGATTTTTTATCGATAGAAGCATTACGAATTTTTAATCAAAAAGCATATCAATTTGTAATCGACAATAAAGAGAATCTAATATATCAAAAATCAGTAACCAATTATAATTTTCGAATGGGTTCAAATGATGAAAACTCTGCTAAAGATATTATCGAAAAAACTGAATTTGATATTACTACTAAAAACATTTTAAATAGACTTTTCCTTATAGATACTATGTTATCCTTTAATACAGAATCACCAGAAGACCTTATCCGTGCCAAAAGAGTTGCTAACAAAAATTATTTTGACAGATATTTCAATTTACAACTCGCTAATTTTGATATACAAGAAGAAACTTTTGATAAATTTATTAATTCAACAGAAACGCAAACTAACATTGAAATATTAAAAGATATAAATGAAAAAAATCAATTATTTCAATTCCTAAACTGGGTTGAAATAAAGAATAATAAATCTAAAAAAGAGCAACAAAAAAACATCTTATTATCCGCTTTAGGTTTTACTAACCTTATGACTTACAAACGACAAGGACTTTTTGGTTATGATTCAGACATTATGAGTGTTTTAAGATTTTGTTCAAAAATTTTGAATGATATCGAAGATTTAGAGGAAAGACGTAAAATTATTTCTGAACATTTAGTTAAGATTCAAAAAGAAATACATTTCTCTTCATTTTATGTTGCAGATACTATAATGAACTCAAAGGAACTATTAGATAAAGAAAAATTATATTCAGATTATTTATGGTATGATTTATTTAAAAGAGAAAAAGAAGATGACGACTTATACATTAAAGACCTAATTGAAAAACGAAATATTTCAGCAAAACAACTTTTTACAAAATTGTTAGAGGACAAAGATTTTTTAGGAGAAGATGAAATAACATTAATACTTGGTGTTGTTAAAAATAGTTTTCCAGAATATTATGACGAGAATTTCCCGAAATTAATAGTCAATGATAACGAACTTATAAAATACTTATGGTTATCAATCAAAAAAAACTGGATGACATCAAATAGTAATACTGGTTATCAATTGGCTGAATATCAATTTTTCCCTGGTTTGGATAAAGAAAAAATAAAAGAAAGGATTGATAAATTTGATTTAGACCTATTTGATGAGAATGAAAACAAAGTTATAGCATTATTTAATAAAGCATATAATGATGGGTTTAAAGAAAATAAATATTACAATATTGAGACATTGGAGGATATGGGTAGATATTAAAAAACTGCCCACAACACCGTGTATAATTAATTGCTTGATTCGTGTCTACTTACGAAAATACTCGCGTATTTTCTATTCGGTTTTTATTTGCTAACTTACTCACTGAACCACGCAACTAATCATACACAAACACGTTAGCTACAATTTGAAAAAAATCGTGACTGAATTAAAAAACATTAAAAATACAAAATCAAAAGAATGGTTGATTTCAATTTCGGAACTATTATCGAATGGAAATTCTCAATCAACAAAAACCATTTCTGATTTATTGGGCAATGAAAACTCGAAATATAAAAGAGCAGAACGAACTTCAAAATTCTTAATTCCAAAAAATGAAAATCTGAATTATATTGCTATCAATCCTGACTTGGAAAATAATGAACCTGACAAGCCAATTACTTATATTGCATTTAGCGGAAAAAATCTGAATCTAAAATTGGAGTATTTAACTGATTTATTCCCAAAAGTTGAATTAATTGAAAACACTTATGATGGCGGAATTCAACTATTTTTCAATCCAGTAGATAATAGATTTGATTTTACAGCTGTTTCTTGCCAAATTTTTACAGAATTTAAAAAACTTGATGAATTGACCGATTTGGAAATTAATGGAGTTTCATTTTTATTTCAGCCGAATAAGATAAAAACAAGAGCTGGATATACAATGACTAAATAAAAAACTGTAGCTAACACCGTGTATAATTAATTGCTAGGTTCTTCCCTACTTGCGAATATTCCTGCGGAATATTCGCAGGTTCGTAAAAGTTTGCTAAATTAGTTGCTTAACCACGCAACTAATCATACACAAACACGTTGGCAATAATATAACAGATGTACTTTCCTGAAATAGGTTGACTAAAAATTCATCATTTAATGATAGTCACTTATGAAAGCACAAAAAGAACACTGGCGAAAAAAAAGCTACAAAAAAGCAACTTTAGAACTCAAATTATTCGTCGTTGACCAAATTCAGAATGGTCAGATTTCTACAAACTTTGCATCTAAAAAATATGATGTTCCCAGAACAACTATCTCCTATTGGATTAGAAAATACA
>NZ_JASDDK010000017.1 GCF_030407435.1 Winogradskyella bathintestinalis | reverse complement strand
TGTATTTTCTAATCCAATAGGAGATAGTTGTTCTGGGAACATCATATTTTTTAGATGCAAAGTTTGTAGAAATCTGACCATTCTGAATTTGGTCAACGACGAATAATTTGAGTTCTAAAGTTGCTTTATTATAGCTTTTTTTTCGCCAGTGTTCTTTTTGTGCTTTCATAAGTGACTATCATTAAATGATGAATTTTTAGTCAACCTATTTCAGGAAAGTACATGGTTCAAATTGCTTACAACGTGTTTGTGTATGGTTAGTTGCGTGGTTGGGTAGCTAATTTAGCAAACTTTTACGAACCCGTGAAAATTCCGAAGGAATTTTCGTAAGTAGGGAAGAACAAAGCAATTAATTATACACGGTGTTGTGTGCAGTTTTTATTTCAGTCGTTTTTTAATGTCCATTCTTTGATGCAATACTCTGACGATTTCCACAATCTCATTATCTACTTTTCTGTAAAAAATCAGATGGGATTTGATTTTCGTAACTCGATAGTTTTTTCGAGTTTGCTCTGCGGATTTTCCAATCAGATAGTTGTCCGCAATAAATTCAATTTCCGCTATTATTAACTCGTAATATCTGTCAGCTTGTTCTTTAGACCATTTGTTAAGGGTGTAAACCCAAATTTTATCTAAATCCTCAATCGCTTGTTGGCTTATGCGATATTTATTTTTACTCATAAGTGCTTACGATGTAATTCTTTCAGATGTTGTTTTGGGTCAAAATTTTCAACAAATCCACTATTTTCTCCAACTTCTAGAGCTTTAATTAGTTCTCTTTCTTTTTTTTCTTCACGTTCTAACAAACGTAATGCAGAACGAATTACTTCGCTAACCGAACCATATCTACCAGAATTTACTTCTTCTCTGATAAAATCCTCAAAATGATTTCCGAGTGATATTGATGTGTTTTTTCCCATTTTGACTATAATTTTACTCAAATATACCAAATCTTGGTAACGTAGCCAAATTGCACACAACGTGTTTGTGTATGGTTAGTTGCGGGAAAATCGGCTACGATTTTCGGGTTGTGACCAAAGATAGTTAATTAGGATTGATTTTCCGAGAGGAAAATCAGACCGCAATTAATTATACACGTTGTTGGCAACTGGTTTTATATTTTCGTTCATTTAATTCGGATTTCGTTTGCTTTTTTTATGTTTTCAGGTGTCTTTGTTATTAACTTTATTAAATTAATTTCAGTATCTTTTTTAGAGGTTTTTATTTTGTTCAACTCAATTTTAAGAATAAAGCTTTCATCAACCGAATACTCGTTGTAATCTTGATTGATAACATTTTCGTCAATTTGAAATATTATTGGGTTTGTGTCTAAATTCAAATATTTACTTGTAAGCTCTTTTAGAGATATAAATTTTGGTTTATAATCCGATTTCAATTCTATAAGTATTTTCCCAAAATATTCTTTACCGTTTTTTTCAAAACTTTCTTTTTCAACTGTCAAATTTTCAATCTTATCTGGATTAATTGTTGAAATTAAGTTTTCATTAAGAAAAATACCGTTCACAAAAATCCCAACAGGTTTGTTTTTAGAATGAAACGTATTTAAACTATCCTTATAGATAACTTTTATTTCAGAGTTTTCTGAATAATTCGGTTTCGTAGTAGATTTTTTTCCGATAATGTCTTGACTAAATGAATCAAAAGTCACGAACAATAATATTAAAGCCAAAGTATTTTTCGTCATATCAGTTTATGTTTTTATAATTCAAATTTAAAGTGTTTTTAGTTATTCCGAAATTAAAAATGAGTGAATAATGTTTTTTTATTGAGTAAACAATATTTTATGGTTAGTCAATTAGTTTCTTGGTTTGGTCAACTTGTTGCCAACGTGTTTGTGTATGATTTCGTTGCGTGTTTAAGCACTAAAGTTAGCAAATAAATCACAGATAGAAAGTCCGCGAGGACTTTCGTAAGTAGGCTATAACTAGCAATGAATTATACACGGTGTTGGCAACAGTTTTTATTATTCAGATTACAGTATGTCGTTTAAATCTTGTCTTCCGACAATTGCCATTATTTCAACAACGTCATTATTTATCTTGTAGTAGATACTATCTATTCCGCAAACACACCTTCTGTAGTCTTTTTTTATATAATCAACCGACTCGAATGAAAAAGGCCTTTGGGAAATAATTTCAAAATATTCAAAGAATGATTCAAAATATTTATCCGCTTGAGTCATTCCAAATTTTTTAACTCCATAGTGATGGATTCGGATTAAGTCATTCTTAGCTTCGTTACTTAATCGATATTTAGCCATTCAGTAAAGTTTTTGATTGAGCTAAAATTTCATTCTTTGATTCATTTGTAAATCCACTATTTTCAGCTTTTTCCAATTTAGTTCGAATCCAATCAATTTCGACTTGTTGTTTTCTCGCTTGTCTAATTAAATCGTTTACTAATTCGCTTTTGCTTGAATATTCTTTTCCATTGACTTGTGCTTTCAGCCATTCGTCGTTCGGTTCTGTAAATGATATACTTTGTCTTGACATAATTCAATTGTTTGGTGTAAATATACATCAATTACGAATCATCTCCAAATTGTTGCCAACGGTCTCGTATATGGTTTGTAGCGTGTTTTCAGCGAGTAAGTTAGCAAATAATTATCGAAATAGAAAAACCGAGAGGTTTTTCGTAAGTAGGCTAGAAGCAGCTATAAATTATATACATTGTTGGCAAATCGTTTTTTATTGTCCAGCGTTATATTATTACGTTATGTTTCCTAAAGTTTTGTTTGTCAAGCTTTATACTTTACTTAAAAATCAAAAAAAATTCTCCGAATTATATTCCGTATGTTCCGTAAAGAGAATCAATTTTTATTTAGCCGAAATTTTGGGAAATCACAGTCGATTCGTTTAAACAACTAAAATTGGATTGATAACATTGCGAACAGTTTGGCCGAACGATTTGACATTCCGCTTATCAGCCAAAAGTTGAGGATTGCGATAATATTGATGCAATGATCAGAAGTCGGGCGAGCCAATTATCGTGCGTAATGTTCCGTAAGTGTTTAAAAATCGAGCGTAATATTATTTAAGATTCGGCTTTAAATTCCAGAGTAATTATTTAATGACAGAACTTATTGAAAGCCTTGAAATTATTGACACGCACAAAATGTTTGCCAACGGTCTCGTATATGGTTTGTTGCGAGATTATAACTCTAAATTTAGTAAATAAAACTGAAAGGTAAAATTCCAACGGAATTTTTCTTGATTTACTATAAGTAGCAATGAACTATATACATTGTTGGCTAACGTATTTTATTTATTGATTCAGCCGTGATCATTGCGTACTGCTGATAAATTAATTTTTTCCAGACGGTTTTGACATAAGTAGCTAAACAGAAACTTGAGCTTTATGCACTTGCTCAATTATAGGACTGGAATTAATTAAATTTTATTCAGGCTATTTTGCCGTAAGATCTTGTTTTAAATTTAGCGAACTGATTAGTTTTAGATTTTATTCAGCGTTGTGTTTTTTTTAATTTTCAAAGTTCAGATTTGCGATTAGATTTTTAGTAGAAACTTCTCAAAACTTAACAGACTAAACTCTTAATTTCCGTAAAATTGTAGGTGCGCGCAATATGTTTGCCAACGTGTTTGTATATGGTTTGTTGCGTGTTTGAAGCAACTAATTTAGTAAATAATTATAGACCAATAAAGTCCGCGAGGACTTTCGTAAGTAGGCAAGAAGCCAGCAATAAATTATATACGGTGTTAGCAAACGATTTTATTCTAATGCTTTTTCATAATTGGAATTAAATAAATTTCGTATTAAATCAGAATTGTGTTGGTTTATCAAAATAATTATTCCCCAGTTAGATTTTTTATCATAAGCTATAATTGAAGAACCTGAAAATGTATCGCCTGTTTTGTAGAAAAATGTATCATCCTGTATTCGAGCAATTTCTTGACCAAAGCCAACTTCTCTTTGAGTATTTTTATAATAAGTATTTTCGGTTATTTCGGTTGCTTTTGAAATTTGACCTGAATTAGACAACAGTGTTTTTAAAAATTTTGTCATATCTGATGAATTGGATTTCAATAGACCAGCTGGGGCTGTCAATGGGTTCCAGTTAAAATAATCCTGCTCAACTCCGTTTATATCATATCCTGTAACTCTGTTTTTTACATCGAATTTCGTTGTATATGTATTTGACATTTGAGCGGGAACAAGTATTTTATCTCTTAATATTTTTTCAAAATCTTCCTCGTAAACTTTTTCTAATATCATTCCTAATAAAGTATAACTGATATTTGAATAACGATAATTGCCATAATCTAATAATTCTGTGCTATCATTTATTATTGAATGAATTGTTTCCTTATTCACATCCAGTGGTTG
The DNA here is from genome assembly GCF_030407435.1 of Winogradskyella bathintestinalis. GTDB lineage: Bacteria > Bacteroidota > Bacteroidia > Flavobacteriales > Flavobacteriaceae > Winogradskyella > Winogradskyella bathintestinalis. The sequence goes on along the minus strand of NZ_JASDDK010000017.1, from coordinate 5,519 downwards.
CTTAGGTTTTAATTTCATTAATTTTTCAAAATCCAAGTCAGGTAAACCCGATTGATGTGAAGCTAAATCTGATATTTTAATTTTGTTTCTGATATTTTTAGGTAATGTATATTCTTCCGGTATGTAATCATCTATAAATTCGTCAATCTTTAATTTTCCTTCCTCCTGAGCTTGCGCAATTAAATTAGCAGTTAATAACTTTGTTATAGAGCCAATTTCATAGATAGTATTTTTATTTATGTTCGCATTATTTTCCCGACTAATATTTCCATAATTGAAGAAATATTCTTTTCCATTGTCGATAAACCCAATACTGATTGCGACCTCTGGATTTTTATTATGAATTATTTGACTAACTGAATCAATTTTTTCTGCTCTTGATTGAGCGAAGATAATTTGTCCTAAAAATAATAAGATTATAAGATTAGTAATTTTCATTTGGTGATGTTTTCTTTAAAGACGACCAAGAACTTTAATTGTTACCGAAATTTTGTTTTAATTGTTTGCTAACGTGTTTGTGTATGATTAGTTGCGTGGTTTGGTAGCTAATTTAGCAAACTTTCACGGACCTGTGAATATTCCGTAGGAATATTAGCAAGTAGGGAAGAACCAAGCAATTAATTATACACGGTGTTGTAAATAGTTTTTATTTCGGTATTGCAATATTTAGGTCAATATGCTCGATTGTTTCTAGTTTGTATTTGACAAATCGTCCGCTGATATTCGTTCCTTTTGCTTCTAAAACTATAAAATTCATAGGTGTTTTTATTTTATTGAATAATTGTGTCTCAAGAGCAGAGAGTTTAAAAACTGAGAAATAATTTTTGTCAGTTTCTTTAATTACGAACTTATATTTCGCAATTTTCTTGTCTCTATCATTAAGAATTTTAAAAGTAATCTCTTTAATTCCCTTTTTTTCTTTTATTTCAGAGAATTCAAATTTGTTTCCATTGACATTTTTCGACATATTTTTCGTTTCCATAAAATATAATTTTAAAGAATCCGATTTGTCAATATGAAAATAATGCACTTGATTTTCTTTTGTATCAAATATTCTAGATACTAGAGAATCGTTTCGGTTGTATATCTGCATATGATATGAGTCGTCTTCTGAATTGAATAGGTTAGTCCATTCTTGATTCGGAAATAATTGTGTGGAAAAACTATTCTTTACTATCTTATCAAACTTATAGTTTTGACTGTAGCATATGCTTATAAATAATAAAAAAAGTACGGTAAATTTCCTTTGAAGTGTTTTCATAAATTATTTACAACGTGTTTGTGTATGATTAGTTGCGTGGTTATGCAACTAAGTTAGCAAACTTTTACGAACCAGTGAATATTCCGCAGGAATATTCGCAAGTAGGGAAGAACCAAGCAATTAATTATACACGGTGTTGTGCATAGTTATTTCTTTCTTTCAATATAAATCTTTTCAGTTTCTTTATCAGTCAATTTTCCATTTTTGTCAAACGTTTTAATTATCGTTTTTCTTTTTTTGTTTTCATAAGTCTGATATTCTTCTAAATCTTCATTTTCATCGTAATAATCAACTCGTTCGTAATTGAGAGTCAGATTTTCATAAAAGTATTGAGCTCTTAAAGTTCCATTTTTTCGATATTCTTTAATTTCAATCGGTTTTCCGTTTGAGTATGTTCCATCAGTCCGTTTATTTCCATTTTCATAAAAATCCGTTTCATTTCCGTCACAAATTTTGTCACAATTTAGGTAAGTCCACCGTTTTGAATGTAATTCATTTCCACCAGCAAAGAGAATTTTCGGAATTCTAATCGTGTCATTTTTAGTTTTTACCGTTGCTGAATGTTGAATAGTCCAATCGTCTATTTCTTTATAGACTGTTATGTAATCATAATTAACTCCAGAGATATATAAAATTTCAAATTCGGGTTCAATTATTTTATTTGAGCAATTGTCATAAAACACTAAATTCAGGCTCTTTTTTCCGCTGTTTTGGCTAAAACACGAGAAGCTAATGATTAGCAGAAAGATTGATGTTTGTACTGACTTCATAATTATGCACAACGTGTTTGTGTATGGTTAGTTGCGTGGTTTAGCAACTAATTTAATAAACAAATACGAACCCGAGAAAATTCCGGAGGAATTTTCCAAATAAGCACTTGCCAAAGCAATTAATTATACACGGTGTTGTGCCCAGTTTTTATTTCCGATTTAATTGTCGATTCATTAATAAAATATTCCACATCGCAAAAAAGTCAGAACCCTTAAAAGCTGGAATAATAAATTTTTCAGAATTCAGATTTGTGATTGTCAATTCGTCCCAGTCGGCTTTTTTTATCGATTCTTTAGTAACTTTTCCTGTCTCCATTAATTTAACCAAAGATTCAGGTTTCATTTCTTTAATATTCTCAATTAGAAGGCTTTGAAATTTATCATATTCTCCCCAAACTATTTTTCGAGTTCCAATAATTGTCCATTTGTCATTATTTGGTTGAGTGAAAACTAAAACAGGAATTCCAATATTTTGTGATTTAAATAATTCCGTGTAATATTTTTGGTTTTCAAATGGCAAACTTTCAAATAAGAATGAATGTTGGGTAGGAAGACTGTGTTTTTCAGCTTTCCACTTTAATCTTTTAGCAATATATTCATCTGTTTTCTGCATTTCTTAAAATGGGCATTCAGGTTCTATTTTTTTCAATAAGTCACTTGCTACAACTATTCGCTCAAAAGCTTCTACAAAATCTAATTCTACATCTCTATGCGAACAAGGATTTTTGTAAAAACCAAAAGCTCCTGAAATATAATGTGCAAATGCTTCTCGTTCCGATTTGGGTAAATCAAAATCTGTTAAAGGACCGTTTTCGGAATGGAAAGCCTTTCTTATTAATCTTATTCCAACTTCGTCTGGTTCAGCATTAATTCTCTCTCTTATACTTATTTCTATTGTTTTAAAAGCTTGCAAAACAGCACTCTCATATTCTTGCTTTTCTAACAGTTTAAAACTTTTCTCAATTATTTTCGGATGCACGTATGTAGTTGGAAGTAGTGAATATTTTTCCAACACTTTCTTAAATTCACGTTCTGGAAAACGAAATCCAAGTTTAGTCGGAAAGAAAACATCTTCGCCTTCGTCATCATATCCTCTTTGAAATTTCCGAATGTCAATATGTGCAGTTGGGCTTTGTTTATATTTAACACGAGTAAATCTTATCGGTTGAAATCCACCATCATTGGCTTCTCCGATTGTTTTCTGATACTCGATTTTTGCTTGTATTTCAGATTTGCTCATTGTCGTTTGTCAAATTGGGTACAACGATCTTGTATATGGAAAGTAGCGTAAAAACAAGAGCGATTTTATCGGTTGAACCTAAGCCAAATCTTTTGTATTTTTGCTTTAACCTTTACTTTTCAAAAGCCAAATCAAAAGATTTGGCGACTTACCAAATATACCAAAATTTACGATTTAGAAAAGAAGCAGCTATTTTTTATATACGTTGTTGGCAAACGTTATTTTAATTTTCACTATTCATTGAAATAGTTGCATTTCCACTATGATATGAATAAGAACCTTCTGGTAACCGTTCAATTGTGTCATAAAATTGTTTTTCAAAATCTAATTCATTATTTAGAATTGTTAAAATTCTTTGAGCTTCTATTCGATTTTGTGGTGCAGCCTCCAAATACTTTCCGTTTTCTGAAGGATATAATTCTTGAAAACCAAAAGACTTATAATCATTATCATTTTTAATCTTAAAACTAGTGTAATCACTGTCTAAGAACATTTTACAATTGTTTTCAACTTTACAGTTTTTTATTTTTTCAATATTGTTATTTCTTAATTTTAAAAACAACTTTTTTGCTAAACCTAATTCAATATATGAAGTGTCAATTACTTCTTTTTCAACTTCTTTTTTTCGTAAAATGTTAGTTGCTTTAAAAAGAAAGTCCTTAATTGAACTTAAAGTTTTATTTTTTGTAAATCTTATTTTTCTATTAGAATAATCAAGCTCAGTTATAATATATCCTTTATAGCTATAATCTTTAAATTGAATTAATTCAATTTTTTGAGGTTTTCCTGCTAAAGAAATTTTATAATATTTTTTAAATTGTAATGAATCTAGCTTTTGAGAAAAGCAATTTGAACTTATAATAATTACTAATATTAAAAATAGTATTTTTTTCATAATGTTTGCCAACGTGTTTGTGTATGATTAGTTGCGTGGTTTAGCGAGTAAGTTAGCAAATAAAAACCGAATAGAAAATACGCGAGTATTTTCGTAAGTAGGCGAGAACCTAGCAATTAATTATACACGGTGTTGGCATTAGTTTTTTCCAACTTTAACTGAATTAGTTATTGATTTTACCAATTCATTAATGTCAGATTTGTTTATTTTTGCTTTTTCTAATTCAACTGTAGTTTCTCCTTTTTTAAGAATAAAGTTCCTTTCGGTCTTTGCTAGTTCTAAAGTTATTGCACTAATATCAATGTCTTTTCCAAAGTTTATAGCAGTTGTAATGGAAGCTAGTTTTAACTCAACTGTTGTTAATTCGTTTTGAAAATATTTCATATCATTAAGATTCAGCTTGTATAACCTTAAAAAGAAATAAGCAAAAACTTCTATGAAAATGATAAGTGAAAGCCTTGGTAAATAATGGTATAAGATTTCAGTATAACTGGTTAATTTGATTCCATTTTGAAAAACTAATAGGCTTAATGTTATTAATGCTACAATAGTTGTTAGCGAACCAATAACGAGATTGATATTGGCTTTTCTACTTAATTTTTCTATTTCACTACTTAATCTACGTTTTATTGATTCGAAATCATTTAATAGAAAATCTAGTCTGCTTCTTTTTTCCTTCGTAAGTTCAATGGAAATATTTTCATTTAGTTTTTCAAAAAAATCGTCATTAACATTTTCAGTAAAAGATTCTTTTAAGGAATTGAACAATTCATCTTTTTGATTTTTATTTAACTGTAAATCACTCTGTTTTTCAAATTGTTCTTCTAATCTTTTGATTATTTCTCTATTCTCATAACGACCTCTTTCTTGGTTATGTCTTATTTCTTCTATGAATCGTTTAAGTTCGAAGTTGATTTTTGAATTATCTTGATTTTTAGAAACTTCAGGTTCATTTGGTTTTAAGCTTTTATTTCCTTCTAGATATCCAAACATTAAGTAGCCTATACCAAGGACCATCAATATTATCGGGCTAAAACGTAAAATAGTTTTAAGGATTTGTTCAGAGTTGTATAACTCTAAATTATATATATTATCAAATACAAACAAAATAGCGCCAAGATAGACTAGAATCATTCCAATTCTAAATTGTCTTTTTTTCATCATTCCCATCATTCTTCTGATAGGGGATTCATACTTTTTTCTATTATATTCTTCTTCCATTCTGTTTTTGTATTATACTGAAATAGGTTGACCTTTTTTTTGTTATTATTTCGACGTTCAAAAGATTTTTTTTAGCCGTTTAGAAGGCAAAAAAATAGTTTGAACTAGGTCTGTATTTAAATCGTTAGTTCA
>NZ_JASDDK010000016.1 GCF_030407435.1 Winogradskyella bathintestinalis | reverse complement strand
CGACTAAAAGTTTAGTCTCTAAAGTTGCTTTTTGATAGCTTTTTTTTCGCCAGTGTTCATTTTGTGTTTTCATAAGTGACTGTAATTAATTGCTTAATTTTTAGTCAACCTATTTCAGGAAAGTTCAGAGTTTAACTTACGCACAACGGTTTTGTGTATGGTTAGTTGCGTGGTTAAGCAATTAAGTTAGTAAACATTTACGAACCCGTGAATATTCCGCAGGAATATTCGTAAGTAGGCAAGAACTAAGCAATTAATTATACACGGTGTTACCACACGTTTTTATTCAACTTTTGTCATCTTAACAATTCTTTCTGCCATTTCTACTAAATCTTTTAAATTAGATTCTTTAACATCATTAGATTTTTTAGAATCTCTTTTCCTTAAAGGGTCTCTATGGATTTCTTCAAGAGCAGTTTTTATATAGTGTACATATTCTTCGTTACCATCAGTTCCGTTTTTCTTTAATTGTTCAGAAAAACCAACAATAGCCTTTGAAAGCACCATTTTATAAGCGTAGTCTTCTATAATATTTTTCTGTTTAGTATATTGATTTGCACAGAAAATTGCTCCAATTATTGGCAATGGAAGTAGAGATATACGACCAATTAAAAGTCCAATATTATTAGGGTTTGTTTGTAAAATCCAAATACCTAATGAAACGGTTCCTATTAAGCAAATAACTGCTCCCAAAATCCAACTGCCGAAAATCCATTTATTATTTGAATTTTCGTATTGACCTTGAAAAGAAGCACTAATCCCTTCTGCCGTTGTGTAATTCAATGCTTTTTTGGATGATTCAATTAGATTTTTAGCCTCTGATAAGATTGATTTTCTTTCTTTTTCATACTCATCCAATTTTTTAATATTCGTTTCCGTTTTTTGTTCTAAATCATCAAGTCTATTTTCTCTATCTTGTACTTTATTTGCAAATGACGTAATCAACTTTTCGTTGGATTTGCTTTCTGTTAAAGATTCTGTTATTTCTTCGAGATTTTCCGATGCAGTTTCTTTAATAGTTGTTAGACTCGTATTTATTGTTTCCAGAGATTCTGACTGTTCCGTTAGCTCATCTTTACGTTCAATTATTTTTTCCAGTTCAGTCTCGATTTCAGTCAATTTTTCATTACTTTTTTCCAGTTTTTCCGAGAGAGTACTGTTACTTTCTTCTATGTTTTCGTTTAATTCTTTGGAATCAACAAGAACTTGTTGTAGTTGAAGTTTGATTTTTCTTACTTCTTCTATTTCTTTTTCGAACTCTACTTGTCTATCTGAAAAATATCTAACATTATAATTTCTCAAAAGTACCTTCAGAGCTTCAAATTGTGATAGATAATTTACCGGACTTTCCAAATAGGTCTCTATTTGAGTTAAATACGTGTGAATATTGTTTCTTTCTTTATAAGTCGAAATCTTTACAAATTTGGAAGGGTAGCGAGTTAGTGAAGAAATATCGGTTAATAAAGCTTCAATACCGCCAATTAATCCTCTAAAATTATACTCATCTTCGCTACCATATTTATTGGAACTATAGTCCTTTAAATTCAGGTCTTTTATTTTTTCCCGAATCGAGTCTCTTCTTTCTCTAATTTGATTGACTGATGTTAATTCCATAATTTTTTCTCAAATGTGTGGTAACGGTCTCGTATATGGTTTGTTGCGAGATTATAACTCTAAATTTAGTAAATAAAACTGAAAGGTAAAATTCCAACGGAATTTTTCTTGATCTACTATAAGTAGCAATGAACTATATACATTGTTGGCTAACGTATTTTATTTGTTGATTCAGCCGTGATCCTTGCGTACTGCTGATAAATTAATTTTTTCCAGACGTTTTTGACATAAGTAGCTAAACAGAAACTTGAGTTTTATGCACTTGCTCAATTATAGGACTGGAATTAATTAAATTTTATTCAGGCTATTTTGCCATAAGATCTTGTTTTAAATTTAGCGAACTGATTAGTTTTAGATTTTATTCAGTGTTGTGTTTTTTTTAATTTTCAACGTTCAGATTTGCGATGAGATTTTTAGTAGAAACTTCTCAAAACTTAACAGACTAAACTCTTAATTTCCGTAAAATTGTAGGTGCGCGCAATATGTTTGCCAACGTGTTTGTATATGGTTTGTTGCGTGTTTCAAGCAACTAATTTAGTAAATAATTACCAACCAAGAAAGTCCGCGAGGACTTTCGTAAGTAGGCGAGAAGCCAGCAATAAATTATATACGGTGTTGTGCATAGTGTTTTCTACCCAAGTTTTTGTGATTAAAATAATTTTTCCTTTTATTCTAATCCATTAATTTTAGTCCGAATGTTTGTTTTTGTAAACGGTATGTTCTTCAAAAGTTTTCTTCTAAAATGTTCCTTTTGAAAGGTAGTGGAACACTCTTTTTTGCAGCGGATGAAGCGTTGGTGTAAAAGTGTGTGTAACGGGTTAAGTGTTCCAATGTTTAAATCTTCAAATAGTTTTTCAAAAAATTTAGATACGATTCCAATTCATTTTCCCGTTCCGTTTTCCACACCAATTTCATATCCAATTGGTATGGCAAATCAGAAAGTTCTATACTTTTTAGGTCAAGCGAAAATCCTTTTAAGGTCGATTTTCCCATCATCGTGATTCCAAGTCCTGCAGAAACCATTCTTAGAACGGTCGATGTATTCGGCGAACGATGCACGATTTTCGGGGAATACCCATAATTTCCAATGATTTTCAGAATTTCTTCCATATATCCAACTCCCTCGGGGTGTGGATTCAAAACCCACTTTTCGTTTTTACAGTCCGCCAAATCCTTAAAATTAGAGGTGTTCAACCGATGATCTTCAGGTAAAATTAAAAGATAGTTTTCTTTGTAAATCGAAAGGCTCGAAACTCCATCGGGAATAAATGCGTTCGGAACAAAACCAAAATCCACTTCGTTGTCGTTCAATTTGTCGAATATCATTTCATTAGTTCCCTCTACGAGACTTGATTTTAAGTCGGGCATATTCGTTTCCATATATCGTAGCAGTTCTGGCAAGACAGTATGCATCGCCGAACTTGCGTGTCCAATTTTAATTTCGCCTGCCTTTCCCTGATTAATTAAAACACCTCTTTTAATGGATTGGTCGAGTTGGTTCAAAATTTTGGAAACCTCCGCTTTAAAGAATATTCCCGATTTAGTCAACGCAATTTGCTTTCGTGAACGGTCGAACAATAAAAAACCGATTTCTTCCTCAAGCACCTGAATCTGTCTACTTAAAGCGGGTTGGGCAATAAAAATTCGTTCCGATGCTTTTCTGAAATTCAATGTTTCGGTCAATACCAAAAAGTTTTGTAATTGAGTAGTTGTCATTTTATTGATTAAAATATGTTATCAATTAATCAAAATTAAGTATTTTTTTTAATTAATAGAATATCCTTCCTTTGTATTTCAATTTATATTAGAGATGAAAGTAAAAAATAATTATAAAGTTTGGTTCTATTTTATATCGTTGGTTTTAATTTGGGGCAGTTCGTTCATTCTGATTAAAAATGGATTAAATGGTTATACGGTTTGGCAGGCTGCAACTATCCGGTTAGTATCTGCTTTTTCAGTAATGTTTTTTTTTGCTATTCGGCATATTAGAAAAATACCTAGTGAAAAAGTTCCAGTAATTTTACTAGTAAGCTTGTTGAGTATGGTTTTTCCGTCCTATCTGTTTAGTATCGCACAATCTCAAATTAGTAGTGCACTTGCAGGAATATTAAATGCTTTAGTTCCAATGTTTACAAGTGTTCTTGGATTACTATTTTTTAGAAAATCTATTAATAAATTACAATGGTTGGGTCTTGTTATAGGTTTTATTTCTGCTAGTTTTTTAATTTTGATTAATACTGGAAGCACATTTTCGTTAAACGAATATGCTTTATTAATCATTGTCGCAACTATTTGTTACGGATTGAATTTTAATATTGTAAAAACGTATCTATCTGATGTGAATTCACTTCACGTAACCACAATTGCTGTTTCTTTTTCAGGAATATTCGGCTTTCTTTTTTTATTTTTTAGTGGATATGAGTCGTATATCAAAGTTAGTGAGCAACAAGTTTTTCCGTTACTATCATTAATTATATTAGGTGTTTTGGGAACAGCTTTAGCTCAGTTTATGCAGAATCAATTAATTCAAAAATCTTCAGCTGTTTTTGCTAGTTCGCTTACATATCTGATTCCCGTTGTTGCTGTGCTTTGGGGTGTGTTAGATGGCGAAAAGTTGGTTTTTTTGCATTATTTAGGGATGTTAGGAATACTTATAGGTGTTCTGATTTTGAACAAGTTTGGAAAGTCTAAAAACAATATGGCTTATGATAAAAAAACGAAAGTGTTGAATGTTTAATTGAAGTTCAGAACGAGTAAGGGCATAGAAATTTTTGTATGGATGATGAGTTGGAAAAATTTTATGCTCTTACGGCACGTTATTTTAAACTTTCTGAAAACTTTAATTGCGAAATTTTGAATCTTGGCAAGACGTTTTTTGCATTATGCACAACGGATTTGTGTATGATTTCGTTGCGTGGTTTAAGCACTAAAGTTAGCAAATAAATCACAGATAGAAAGTCCGCGAGGACTTTCGTAAGTAGGCTATAACTAGCAATGAATTATACACGGTGTTAGGCAACGTTTTTTATCTAATCGCATCTTTAATTATATCGATTAATTCTTTTTTATCTTGTGGGTCAGCTGTCTTTAATTCGCCAACTAATTGATGTAATAAATTAGGACTTAATGTTTGATGTGCTTTTGATTTCTGTTCGACAGTACTCAATCTAAATAATTCGCAAAAAGTAATTGTTTCGCTTCCTTTTTTTGATTTCGCTACAAAAACACAATTATTTATAATATCTATATGATTTGAGTAGTCATCATAGTGAGCGTGAATAATTTTAAAATTTGTGCCATTAGTAGGGTAGTTAACTATTGGGTTGTTTAAAACTGGTTTAGTACTTTTTTTAGTGTTACAAGCAGGACAACTTAAAGCCAAATTTCTATTTTCAAAAGTGAATTTTTCATATTCAGATTTTGGTATTATATGTTCTATATCTACTTGTTTAATATCAAAGCCTAATTGGTATTTACAATAACAACAAGTGTTATTCTGTTGCGTTCTTAAATGAGCTACAATATTTTCTTTAATTGAATTAAATACGGTTTTTGACCAATCACTATGAGTGCTGAAGTTATTAGCAATAATTGTTGATTCTCCTACTGTAAAATTATATGGAATTGAAATTCTATTGCTCATTCGAATTCGCTTCAAATATTGCCTTAATAACTGGTTTTATTGGGTCGCTATCTAGGATTGATGGGTAAAATTCTTTTAACTTATATTGGATACTTAATAATGTTTCGTTTGACCTTTTTTCATTAGCTAATAATGAAAGTGCTTTAGAAACATTTTCGTATAAGTCAAAGTTTCTAGTCGATTCCATTTCAAATACATTTAACAATATGTCTTCGGAAGACCATCCATAAGTTGATTTGTCAATAGTACTAGCAGATATAATTCCTTTTTTGTTTTTTAGGGAAACAACAGAAGAAATATTTGGCTTTAAATCAGATGCTAGAAAAGGCGAATGAGAAGCAATGATTATGTGACAACCGGAAACATTTTCCAAAATTTTATTTAGTAAATCAATATATTTAGCTTGCCACATAGGATGAAGGCTTATCTCAGGTTCATCAATTAATATCAAGCTATTATTTTTTAATAGTGGAACAAGTGATAATAAAGTTGATAGAATATTAGCTTCTCCTGAACTTGCATCACTAAAATTGAATGGCATTCCGCCTTTTTTAAAGACTTGGATTTCAAATGTTCTAATAAGTCCAATTCTTCTTAAAATATTAATTAACTCATATTCATAAACGGTTTCACTATATAAGGAATTATCTCTTCTAATTCTACCAATATTTTTTTCTGAAAAATTAATAGTTAATTCATTTTCTCTTTTTTGAAAGTCTATTTTTTCTAAAATAAAATCACATAATTCATTCGCTCTATTTTTTACAATATTTATTACAACATCATTTCTGTATGTAAACCTATTTGAATTTGATTCTTCTACATATTCAATTAAAGTTTTAGGACTTATGTTTTTAAATTTATCAAAGTATGAATGGTTAAGTCTATAGTATAATTTTATTATTGGTTCGTAATTTAAATAATCAAATATATGTCTGTAGTTCCTTGATACATCAAATTCTGAATAGCTTTCAAAAACTATTTCTAGAGCTCGATTCATTAATGCTTTATTAGAAAAACTGTTGACTTTATTTCTAGTACCTAAATAATTATAATTAAAATCTCTATGGTAAAATTCTTGTGCTGAATTTCTAGAGCGTCTAAAACTTTGGTCAATAGGAAACTTGTCTGAAATACTATTCGTAATAGCTATAATTTTGGAAGGCAAGAAATTATATTCAAAATTGGAATCTTTAAATAGGTTTGGTTGAATATGATCTTCTTTTAATTTGTTGAAAAACCTAGCAATTTTACTTAATATTCTACTTTTTCCTGTTCCGTTATTTCCAATAATTAAAGAAAAATAATTATCGTATTTAGAATCTAAATTATTAACCAACTTAATTCTTTCCGTAATAATTGATTTATTATCTATTTCAAGACTGTATAATCTAAATCCATTCATAAATTTAATTCGGTTGTTTTTTAAATGTTGCCTAACGTGTTTGTGTATGGTTAGTTGCGTGGTTAAGCAACTAAGTTAACAAACTTTTACAGACCAGAGAAAATTCCGCAGGAATTTTCGCAAGTAAGCAAGAAAAAAGCAATTAATTATACACGGTGTTGTGTGCAGTTTTTTTATTTCAGTCGTTTTTTAATATCCATTCTCTGATGTAAAATTCTAACGATTTCTACAATTTCATTTTCAACTTTTCTGTAGAAAATCAGATGCGATTTAATTTTCGTTACGCGATAATTTTTTCGGGTTTGTTCAGCCGATTTTCCAATCAGATAGTTATCCGCAATAAAGTCAATTTCTGCCATTATTAAATCGTAATATCTGTCTGCTTGTTCTTTAGACCATTTGTTAAGAGTATAAATCCAAATTTTATCTAAATCCTCAATCGCTTGTTGACTTATGCGATATTTGTTTTTACTCATAAGTGTTTACGATGTAATTCTTTCAAATGTTGTTTTGGGTCGAAATTCTCAACAAATCCGCTATTTTCTCCAACTTCGAGAGCTTTAATAAGTTCTCTTTCTTTTTTTTCTTCACGTTCTAACAAACGTAATGCGGAACGAATTACTTCGCTAACCGAACCATATCTACCAGAATTTACTTCTTCTCTGATAAAATCCTCAAAATGATTTCCAAGTGATATTGATGTGTTTTTTCCCATATTGGCTATATTTTACTCAAATATACCAAATCTTGGTAACGCAGCCAAATTGCACACAACGGTCTTGTGTATGATTAGTTGCGTGGTTTGGCAACTAATTTAGCAAAAATTGACCAAACCCGAGAAAATTCCAGCGGAATTTTCGCACGTAAGCTCAACAAAGCAATTAATTATACACGTTGTTACCTATAGTTTTTATTTTATTCAGACAGAGTTCAGATGTTTAAATTCACCAATAAATATATTTAGGAACTATTAATTCTCGCAAGAGTTTAAGCGTATTACTCCGTTTTGCGAATCCAGATTAGCTCAGATTGGTTTTTCTGCGTGTAGTTCAGCCGTAACGATAAACGTTAGCTTTTCAATCTTGGTTTCCTTTATCAATCTTTTTATTCTCAATTTATTTTAGTTCTTTTAACTTTCAAATAGAGTAGAGTGAGCTGATATTTAGTTTCCTATAATAGTCTTTTTTAATCTTAAATTATCTTAGTTTTTTAATCCAAGCAGAGTAGAGTGAGTTTTAATTTGGTTTACTTTCTTTAATTTTTTTAAGTCTAAATTATCTTGGTTTATTAAGTCAAGTTGAGTTTGCTCCGTAATACTTTTCAGGTTGCATTATTCATCTGAGTAATCAATCTAAAGTTGGTAATTTGATGTTTAAATTTTAAAAAAAATGTTGTTGGCGACAAAATTATAGGTAACGTGTTTGTGTATGATTTCGTTGCGTGTTTAAGCACTAAAGTTAGCAAATAAATCACAGATAGAAAGTCCGAGAGGACTTTCGTAAGTAGGCTATAACTAGCAATGAATTATACACGGTGTTGTAGGTAGTACTTCATTCTACAAATTCGGGTTTAATTAAGTTCATATATTTTTTGATTGAAATTATAATATTCTCAAGTTCAATATCTAAAAGTTTACCTATGCTTTTAAAATAAAGTCCCATTTCATTTTCTGAGTATGTTTTTAAGTGAATTACTTCTCTTCTTAAATCATAAAGTTCCGTAATTCGTTCAATAATTTCTTCGTTTTCTTTTGAAAAATCTGGATTTTCTAATAATTGATTTATCACAAGAGTTAGTTTTTCTTTAAAAGTAACTTGTGGACTTTCAATCTTTTTCTTGTTTAACTTTTTTGACTTTCCATTTCTTGTTTGTTCATACATAAAGTCATTTGAAATGATTTGATTAAGAAAAGCCTCCAATGATGTTACTAATGAAATTACAGACATCATTTTAAATTTCACTAAATCATTAAAATTACTATTTGTATTATCAATTCCAATGTTCAGTATGTGAATTCCATTTGCCTTATTATCTAATTGACAGTCGTTTCTTAAAATTCCTAATTTCGTAACAGATTGGTTATAGTTTTCAATTCCGCTATTGAGTAAAATATGCACTGGATTTGGAAGTGGTGCAATAAATATCTTGTCTTGATAATTTACTGTTCTGCTAGTGAAAGTTACTTTTTCTCCATTGTGGTCTTGAACCATTACAACAAGTTCATTTGATAAAGTAGAGCGGTTTACTAAATTTTTATGTTCTACAGGATTTCCGTCCGCATAAGTTACATTCGGTTGGTATTCTAAAAAGTAAAGAGGACTGTTTTTTATGTTATTCACTTGGTTTCTGGGTATTACCTACAACGTGTTTGTGTATGATTAGTTGCGTGGTTTAGCGACTAAGTTAGCAAACTTTTACGAACCCATGAAAATTCCGCAGGAATTTTCGCAAGTAGGCAAGAACCTAGCAATTAATTATACACGGTGTTAGCACACGTATTTATTCATTTTTTTCGTCAGTCAAATATTTAAAACTCTGTTCAAAGTATTTTTTCATTGATTTATTCAAATGTTGACTGAATTCAGTTTTTTCATTTCTTTCTTTAGTTAACCAAGCCATTGTATAGGCAATTATTTGTTCTGGCAAATATCCTTGTCCAGTTGAATTCCAACCAAATGTTCCGCCTGTTGCAAATTGGGAAAAATTAAATCGAGAATTTCCAATAAAAATTCCAAATCCGTAAGTAATGGCTGTAAAGTCAGTTAAAAATTCGTCATTTTCTTCTATTCGGTTTTCTCCTAATAAAATTTGATGTGATAATTCGTGTGCTATTGTCGCAATTAGCGAAATCGTATTTTTTAATTGGCTTGTCTCAATTGATATTATCGTACCGTTTTCTGTTTGCTCATAAGTTCCACTTGCACTTTTCCAACTTCCGTTTATATCTGCTGGTGTTGTCAAAGTTGTTCCATCATCCATTTTAATCGGTTCGTCTGAAAAGAATTCGAGTTTAATTTCAGTATCTCGAATGTTCATTAATTCCATTGTCCGTTTGAGTATGAATTCCGCATCTTTTTCAGTTCCGTCAAAAGTTCTGTTATAAAAATCTTTTGTTGGTGTTACTGTTCGGATTTCCATAAAGTGTTCTTCGCCAAATTCAGTCCGCAACCAATTAAGGTCTTCGTCAATCCAAATTTTATCTTCTTTGGTAATCGGTAATTTTGTCTTTTTATTCCAGAACATTATTGGTTGTGTATTATACTGAAATAGGTTGACTCTTTTTGGTTACTATTTAGACGTTCAAAAGATTTTTTTTAGCCGTTTAGAAGGCAAAAAAATAGTTTGAACTGGGTCAGTTCTTAAATCGTAAGTTCAGGTA
>NZ_JASDDK010000015.1 GCF_030407435.1 Winogradskyella bathintestinalis | reverse complement strand
CGACTAAAAGTTTAGTCTCTAAAGTTGCTTTTTGATAGCTTTTTTTTCGCCAGTGTTCATTTTGTGTTTTCATAAGTGACTGTAATTAATTGCTTAATTTTTAGTCAACCTATTTCAGGAAAGTTCATTATCTCTTTTAAGTTCTCTATAATGTTCACTATTTTTTCCTGTAAAAAACCAAAGTTTGCCATGTTCATCAATTTCTTGGGTGGTCATAGGACAAACAGAAAAAGGCATACCATCTAGTTTTGTCGCCATCATAGCCAATTTATTATTGTCTAGTAGGTTTTTAATTTTTTCAATGGCTTCTGTGCCTATTAAATCTTCTGTATTTTCCATTTTATATGTTTAATTTTCTTGTTACGAAGATTGCCAAATTTCTACATACGCACTGTCCCAAATAACACAACTATTAACGCAAATAATAAACATCATAATAGTCTATTTTTTAATTCTTATCTTGGGTTCCATAAAATGGAAAAATTTGAAAACTATAACACTAAAAAATATATTGACGGGTTTTGGAATGTTAGCCATAATCTTAACACTGATGCCTTTTGTAGCTTTGGATTATTGGTGGATTCGTATGTTCGACTTTCCACATTTGCAATTAACATTTTTAACGGTTTTAGCCATTTTGTTTTATATCATAAAATTCGATTTTAAAGCTTGGCGCGATTATTTATTTATAGGCATACTTATAGCATGTTGCATTTTTCAATTTTTAAAAATTTTTCCATATACAGCTTTTGCCCAATATGAAGTCTTAAATTCAGAAAAAAACAAACCCAAAATCAGTTTGTTTACGGCTAACGTACTTCAGAAAAACAGAGAATATCAGTTACTTAAAACCATGT
The DNA here is from genome assembly GCF_030407435.1 of Winogradskyella bathintestinalis. GTDB lineage: Bacteria > Bacteroidota > Bacteroidia > Flavobacteriales > Flavobacteriaceae > Winogradskyella > Winogradskyella bathintestinalis. Next base: position 11,438 of record NZ_JASDDK010000015.1, on the reverse strand, counting down.
ATAAAGATATCAATGCGGATATAATGTTGTTTACTGAAACTGACTCTAAGTGGACGAACGCTCTTAATGCAGACATGTCTCCTATTTTTGGGCACACTATTAAAGTGCCAAAAGAAAATACTTACGGGATGTTGTTATACAGTAGGTTGGAGTTATTTGATTCTGAAGTCAAATATTTAGTTAGTGATAGTGTGCCTTCAATCCACACAAAATTAAAATTATCGACAAATGATACGATTCAATTATATGCTATTCACCCTACTCCACCGATGCCAGAAGAAAACCCGACGTCGTCTGGTAGAGATACTGAAATGATGATGATCGCCAAATTGGCTTTAGATTCTAAATATCCTGTAATTGTTATTGGAGATTTCAATGATGTGGCTTGGTCCCAAACCTCTAAGTTGTTTCAGAGCGTCAGTAGATTATTAGATGTTAGAAAAGGGCGCGGACTTTATAATACGTTTAGTGCAGACAGCTATATTTTACGTTGGCCTTTAGATCACATATTTATTTCAAGCGAATTTAAACTGACAAAAGTTGTGCGTTGCGATGATATAAACTCTGATCATTATCCGCTGCTGTCTATTTTAAGTTATGAACCTGAAGATAAGCAACTGCAACAAAGACCTTATCCTACAAAAGCGGAATTAAAACGGGCTGACGATCAAATTAAAAAATTTAATAGCGAACAATTAAAATCTAAATAATATGAAAGAATGGTTTAAATTTTCAACCGACGGCTTATTCGCCATTATACTTACAGCCGTTGGCATCTATATTGCCTTAGTTCTATTAACTAGAATAAGTGGAAAGCGTAGCTTTTCTAAAATGTCTAGTTTTGATTTTGCAATGACTGTGGCCATAGGCTCTGTGTTGGCGACAGTAATTATTTCTAAATCTGTGTCTCTTCAACATGGTATTGCTGGACTAGTAACCATTTACGCACTTCAAATATTAGTTGCGGCAGCACGACAATGGCAACCCATACAAAGCTTAATGGACAATAAACCCACCCTACTAATGAAAAACGGTAAAATTATAGAAGGCAATTTAAAAAAATGCAAAGTTACCACCTCTGACCTAAAAGCTAAATTACGCGAAGCTAACGTTATTCAATTGTCTGAAGTGAAGGCTGTAGTTTTTGAATCCACAGGTGATATCTCAGTACTGCATGGCTCTAAGGATAAAGCTATTGATGACTGGCTTATGGATTTTTAATCTAACTCTTATGCCGCTATTTTTTGGCATTCCTCTGCACAAGCTCTACAAGATTGGGCACATTTTTTACAGTGCTCATGGTCGTGCTCTTCGCAATGATCTGCGCAATACTCACATATTTCTGCACATAACAAAGCATATTGTTTTACATAGGCACTATCTGAAGTCATTTTTTTTATTAAAACATCGCAGGCATCGATACATTCAATACAACATTTTGGGCAATCGTTCTTACTTTCTTTTCCTGCCATTTCGGTAAGACAAATTCGACAATCTGTCAAACAGTTTTGAATGATTTCAATGCTATTTCTTAATTCTGAAGTCATAATTTTATTTTTAAATATGAATTGCTAAGATCCTTAAAATACATAATAATTTTGTGTGTTATCCATTAAATAATTGACGCAAAAGGTTTAGTTTGACATGGTTAAACTGTATAAATTTCATCCTTAAAATTGAAAAGTCATTTCAACGGTTAGACACAAAAAAATATGTAATTTTGCATAACGAAAACAAGTTTAATTAAAAGATTTCCGCTAATACAACAATAATATGAAAGACACAGCTTTATCTTCAACACACGAAGCACTTGGTGCGAAAATGGTACCATTTGCAGGATATAATATGCCAGTTCAATACGAAGGTGTAAATGCAGAACATGAAACGGTAAGAAAGGCGGTTGGTGTTTTTGATGTCTCTCACATGGGCGAATTTTTAATTAAAGGACCAAATGCTCTAGCTTTAATTCAAAAAGTGTCGAGTAATGATGCGTCTAAACTCGAAGTTGGAAAAGCACAATACAGTTGTTTGCCAAACGATGATGGCGGAATTGTAGACGATTTAATTATCTACATGATTAAAGACGAAACCTATTTGCTCGTAGTTAACGCTAGTAATATTGAAAAGGATTGGAATTGGATTTCATCTAAGAACGATGTTGGTGCTGATATGAAAGATTTAAGCGAAGACTATTCTTTATTGGCCATACAAGGTCCTAAAGCCATTGATGCCATGCAATCACTATCTAGCCATGATTTAGCTAATATTAAATTCTATAATTTCATTGTTGGTGATTTTGCGGGTATTGATAATGTTATTATTTCCGCAACGGGTTATACAGGAAGCGGTGGTTTTGAAATTTACTGTAAAAATTCTGAAGTAAAACAAATTTGGGATAAGGTTTTCGAAGCCGGATCCGATTTTGGAATAAAACCTATTGGCTTAGCCGCAAGAGATACCTTGCGTTTGGAAATGGGCTATTGTCTTTATGGAAATGACATAGATGACACCACCTCTCCTATTGAAGCAGGTTTGGGATGGGTTTGTAAATTCAATAAAGATTTTACTAATAGTGAGGCTTTACAAGCTGAAAAAGAACGAACACCAGAACGCAAATTGGTCGCTTTTAAATTAGACGAACGTGGTATTCCACGACAGGGTTACGATATTGTTGACGAAAATGGCCAAACCATTGGCAACGTCACCTCGGGCACAATGAGTCCAAGTTTAGGTATTGGAATTGGTATGGGATATGTACCAAAAGCGTTATCCAAAGTAGATAGCAAAATATTTATTCAAGTGCGAAAAAAAGCGATTCCTGCAACAGTTGTAAAACCACCTTTTTATAAAGGCTAATTTCTGAATGTAGTTTGATTTAATGAAGAAGGATAACGAACAGAAACATCGCATACTCATTCTTGGTGCTAGTGGTTATATTGGTAATGCTATTTACAAAGAATTAGGGCCTTATTTTAAAACCTTCGGAACGTATCGCATTCCTAGGAAAGCGTTTGATAATAATAACCAATTCTTTCAATACAATGTTGAGGAGGACGATGTATATGAAATTCTAGAAGCTACAAAACCATCTATTATTATTTCTGCTCTTCGAGGAGATTTTAATGCGCAAGTTATAGCACATCAACATATTGCTGAATATGTCGCTATAACCAATAGTAAATTAATCTTTTTATCTTCTGCTAATGTATTTGATGCTTACAGTCAATATCCTAGTTATGAATTAGATAAAACTTTGAGTCATAGTATTTATGGTCATTTCAAAATAAAAATTGAAAACTTACTATTGCGAATGCCAAAAATGAAAGTGGCGATTATACGGCTACCTATGGTTTTCGGTGTTGGTTCACCTAGAGTTCAAGAATTAAAAGATGCAATTACAGAAAATGAAGCTGTGGAAGTATTTCCTAATTTAATAATGAATGTAACGTTAGACAAGAAAATAACCCAGCAAATTCATTACATCATAAACCGGAATAAATATGGTGTCTTCCATTTGGGAAGTACCGATTTAGTACATCATGACGAATTTATTAAAGAAATTTCAGCGGTCATAACAGATAAGAAAGTAGTTTTTAAACAGGTATTTACTACAAATGATGACCGATATTTAGCAGTGCTTCCAAAGTTTAACAAATTACCAAAACATCTTCAAATTACTAGTGATACGGTTTTAGAGGAGCTAGATAAATGAATATTTAGTTATAATCACATTCTATATTATTAATAATAAAATTGAAAATTCAGCTTGCCATCATCCTTATTTATTTAATTTTAAGGACAACAAAACTTTAATATGAAATTAGACGACGATACCATCGAAAAAAGATTGCTACAACTACCGGAATGGGATTTTTACGAGAATGCCATTCATACGGAATACGAATTCGATAACTTTAAAGATTGCTTTAGTGCTATGAGCCGTATTGCTTTTGAATGCGAGGCCTTAAATCATCATCCTAGTTGGAGTAATACTTACAATATATTAAAAATATCATTATCTACGCATGATGCGGATGGAGTAACACTCAAAGATTTTAAATTAGCTGAAGTAATTGAATCTATTGTTGAAGAGGAAGAATGATAGAAGTTGCTGTCTTTAGTACAAGATATGAGAATTAATATTTCGACGCTTTTAATATTTTCTTAAATTTGCTTGACTAAGTTGTATTTCAACTATAGTCGCATAAAATACTTAATAATTTTATAACTTTTTTTACTATGGGAAGAGCTTTCGAATTTAGAAAAGCAAGAAAAATGAAACGTTGGTCTGCCATGAGCAAAGCCTTTACGCGTATTGGTAAAGATATTGTAATGGCGGTGAAAGAAGGTGGGGCCGATCCGGATAGTAACTCGCGTTTACGTGCTGTAATTCAAAATGCAAAGGCGGTAAATATGCCTAAAGACAATGTAGAACGTGCCATAAAAAGAGCTAGTGATAAAAGTCAGGGAGATTATAAAGAGGTCGTTTTTGAAGGCTATGCGCAACATGGCATTGCGGTTCTCATAGAAACGGCAACAGATAATAATACGCGTACAGTAGCAAATGTTAGATCTTATTTTAACAAAACTGATGGAAGTTTAGGCACTTCTGGTTCGGTGGTTTTTATGTTCGATCATACTTGCAATTTTAAAATCGAAGACAAGGATTTTGATTTAGAGGAATTGGAACTAGAATTGATTGATTTTGGTGTCGAAGAAATTTTTGAAGATACTGACGAAGATGAGGACGGAAATGAACAAAAGTATATTATGATTTATGCACCTTTTGAAAGTTTTGGTAACATTCAATCCTATTTAGAGGAAAATGATATTGAAATTATTTCTTCTGGTTTTGAACGCATTCCGCAAGTAACTAAGAAGATTACACCAGAACAGGCAGAAGATGTTGAAAAATTGTTAGAAAAGCTCGAAGAGGATGATGACGTTCAGAATGTTTATCACACTATGGAAGAGACCGCATAATTGTAACAGTTTTATTAAATAGCTGCTACAATCTGTAGTTTAAACCCTTTATTTACAGCTATTTAATCTATTTGGTGTAATTTACATTCACATTAATATAAAGTGTATGTCCAACGCCAGAACTATAACATTAACGCAACTTCAATTTGATAATAAGTCACATATAGGAATTGGCTTTGTATTTTCAGAATCGACCAAAACCATTGTAAAAGCAATTCCTGAAGTACGATGGTCTGCAATCCATCGTACTTATTATATCCCTTATTATAGAACGACATTAAACGCTTTATTTAATTACTTTAAAGAATGTGGGTATTATGTAGATTATAACGCTCTTAAAAAGACACCTAAAGCATTTGAGGTTCCTAAAAAAATAAAACCAGTGCTTAGTATGGCAGCCATGTTTGCTTCAATGCCAGCGGTATATAAAAATCTTTTACGCAATTATACCGGATATCTTAAAGGTAAGCGACTTAGTGAAAGTACCGTAAAAAGTTATGGTTATTTTATTTTACGCTTTCTAAATTATCATCAACCTAAGGAAATTAATTCAATAAATCAGAAAGATATTGATCTGTTTTTTGAGGTTGTAATAGCAGGCGAAAAATTCAGTATTAGCAGTCACCGACAGTGTGTAAGTGCACTTAAGTATTTAATAACTTATTGTGAGATACCAGATTTAAATGCTGATGATTTAAAACGACCAAGGAAGAGTCGTAAACTTCCGGTGGTATTATCAAAAGAGGAAATTATAGATTTAATTCAGGTCACCAAAAATCTAAAACACAGAGCTATTATTGGTCTGATCTATTCGTGCGGACTACGCATAGGGGAACTTTTGAATTTAAAAATTGATGAGCTCGATTTTGACCGTAATCAGCTAAGGGTCAATTTAGGGAAAGGCCGTAAAGACCGGACAGTAGTTATGAGTGCCTCACTTAAACCCCTAATGCTAAATTATCTCAATACCTACAGACCTAAAATTTTTATTATAGAAGGCAGAGATGGCGGTCCTTATTCGGCTACAAGCATTAGGCAATTTTTAAAAAAGAGCTGTCAATTAGCACGTATTACCAAAAAAGTAACGCCGCATGCGTTGCGACATAGTTATGCCACACATTTATTAGAAAATGGTGTGGATTTACGTCATATACAGTTATTATTAGGCCATGCAAAACCAGAAACTACGATGATTTATACACATGTTGCACATAAGGATTTAATGCAAATTCACAGTCCCTTGGATACAACAATTGAATCACTTACAAGATCCCAAAATAACACATCAGAAGTTTTGTTATCCCGAAATATTAAATTATAAACGACTATATTTGTTTTGATATAACACGTTGGCAAACATTAGAGCAAAATCTTGAATAAATGAAAGAATATGAATATGATATAGCTTTTTCCTTTCTTCACCAAGATGAAGAATTAGCATTAACGTTATATGATTTACTTAAAGAACGTCAAAAGTGTTTCATATATACCGAAAGTCAAAAAAAATTAGCTGGAACCGATGGAGAAGAAACTTTTAATCGTGTTTTTTCTATAGAATCTAGAATTGTGGTAATTCTATTTAGAAATGAATGGGGAACTTCAAAATGGACACGAATTGAGGAAACCGCAATTAGAAATAGAGGTTTTGAAGAAGGTTACGATTTTACTATCTTAATTCCTTTAGAAAATAATGTTGAACCACCAAAATGGTTACCTAAAAATAGGTTATGGATAGGTTTAAAAAGATGGGGAATTGAAAGTGCAGCTTCAGTAATAGAGGCAAGAGCACAAGAAATGGGAAGTTCTATAAAATCTTCTAATCTGGCTGATAAAATTTCCATTTTCGAAAATGATGTTTTAAAAGAGGAAAAAACTAAAAGATTATTAGAAAGTCAAGAAGGTCGGACACTTGCCTCAACTGAATTTCAAGAAATTATAAGCGTATTCAGAAAACTGACTGACGAAATATTATCAAAAACAGAAAATTGGAACCTGATAGTTCGTGAAAATAGTCAGAGTGGAATTGACATTTTAAGTTATGGCTATCAACTTTCTATTCAATTTTATCCAAATCAATTTACACCTTACCTTTTTATAGCACTATTTAAAGGATATTTTAATGCAAATGGACAAGCAGACCCATTTAATCCAGTACAAAAAATTTCAGATAAACGTTATAATGTTAATATAAATAAATTTGACCAAAAAGGTTGGTCGAATCGAGAAGGAAAACAAAATTTTCAAACATCATACAAGTTGAGTGAATATTGGATTGATGAATTGACAAAATACGCTATGAAAAGCCGAATGAAAAAATAACGATTTGCCAACACCGTATATAATTTATTGCTAGTTATAGCCTATTTACGAAAATCCTCGCGGATTTTCTATTCGGTTTTTATTTGCCAAATTAGGTGCTAAACCACGCAACAAACCATATACAAACACGTTACCTACAATTATGAAAAAAATTCCGTTACTGATTTTAACATTGATTTTAATTGCAAGTTGTAACACAAAACAAACTTCATCGGAATTAAAAGAATTGACCGAAAAATTAACCGAAAAAGATAATCGGATTTCGGAATTACAAACTCAAATTGAGAGTTTAGAAAAAGAAAATAAAAAGTTCGAAAACACTCAAACTTCTGATTATTATCGCTTCGTGCAAACTTCGGACTCTGAAATAAATGTTGCGGAAAAATTAAAAAGCGGAGAAAGAAAATTAATTGACAAAAAGGATTTTAAAGATACTTTAGATATTTCAGACAATTTTTTCGTTTATAAACACACATCTGAAATTACTCAAACGGCTGAATCGGAATTTGAATCAGTCCTTCGAGATTTTGACCAAGTTAAATCGGAATATGGAGATGACTTTTTTGTGAGAGTAATGACTTTTTATAATGGACAAAGTTTACCTCTTGAAACTGAAAATTCTAAAACGGATATTCATATTTTAATTCAACCGACTGAATTGGGTTATGAAAATAAAACGTTCGTGATTTCGGACTTTTATGATGTTGACATAAAATCGCTCGAAAAGAATGAAAATAGTGTTGAACTGACTTTTGAACACGGAAAATTTCCGAGAAAAAGAGAATTAATAATAATAAAACCCGAATTAGTAAAATTTGGAAATAAATAACTGTAGGTAACAACGTGTATAATTCATTGCTAGTTATAGCCTACTTACGAAAGTCCTCGCGGACTTTCTATCTGTGATTTATTTGCTAACTTTAGTGCTTAAACACGCAACGAAATCATACACAAAACCGTTGTACGCAATTTGAGAAAAATCCAAATGGAAGGAATAGGAAACACACCACTTGTCAAACTAAAACACCTTACAGATTCTAATTCTGCAGATATTTATGTGAAAGTTGAGGGAGCTAATCCTACTGGAAGTATGAAGGATAGAATGGCACTAGCTATGATTGAAGGTGCTGAAAGAAGAGGTGAATTAAAACCTGGCGGAACTGTAGTTGACTATACAGGTGGAAGTACTGGTAGTTCTTTGGCAATGATATGTTCTGCAAAAGGTTATAAAGCACACTTTGTTTCTTCAGATGCTTTTGCCGAGGAAAAATTGCAAACTATGAGAGCATTTGGAGCGGAACTTGAACTGATTCCAAGCGAAAATGGAAAAATAACAGCTAGAATTATTGATAAAGCACTCGAAAGAGTTCGAGAAATTGCAAAACAACCAAATACGTTTTACACTGACCAGTTTAAAAACATTGACAATCGTAATGCTTACCATAAAATGGCATACGAAATAATGGATGTTTTGGGAAATGATATTGATGAATTTATAACTGGTGTAGGTACTGGAGGCTGCTTTTCTGGGAACACAGAAATATTCAAAAAAGAAATTTCAGGAATTAGATGTATTCCTATAGAACCTTTTAATGTAAGAACATTATCTGGTGGTGATACGTCCGGAACTCATAGACTTGATGGAATGGGAGCTGGATTTATTCCAGAAATTTGTCGATTAGATTTAGCAGATGAAATAATTTCTGTAAAAGATGAAGATGCATATGAAACAGCTAGAAAATTAGCAAGAATTGAAGGAGTTTTTGGAGGAACTACATCTGGTTCCAACGTTTGGGCTGCTTTACAAAGAGCGAAAATAATTGGAAAAGGAAAAACAATTGTAACTGTTATTTGTGATTCAGGATTAAAGTACTTAAACGGAGATTTGTATAAATAAAAAACTGCGTACAACAACGTGTATAATTAATTGCTTTGGTCGTTGCCTATTTGGAAAATTCCTGCGGAATTTTCTCGCGTTCGTTTTTGTTTACTAAATTAGTTGCTGAAATACGCAACTAACCATACACAAACACGTTAGCAAAAATAGTCGCAGACAAATTTCCGTGCCTCTTTAGAATATCAAAGCCTCTTGCTTTGCCGTTTCCTTTTTTGTGATCTCTAGGCTACTTTCCTTTTTTTGGTTAAAACGCATTTAGGTCGTTCTGTATTTGCAATTTGTCTCGCCTTTCCGAACTTTTTTTTGGTTTTTTAAGACATTGAGCTTATTCATGCGTTAGCAAGTTTGCGTAGAAATAAAAAAAGGCGTCAGTGCTTTAGTCGAACTAGCAAACACATGCGTGGATTGGTCGTTGCTTATCTACAATGGTTTCTTAAAAATAAACTAGTATTGTATTCGGCATTTCTGCTGATTTTAGGCTACGCATCTAAAATGTTTGCTCTGGCTTAATCCATAACAGCTAGGCCTTCCCAAAGGTTAGTGCGCGCCTACTATTAGCTAACAACGTATATAATTTATTGCTGCTTATCGCCTACTCACGAAAATTCCTGAGAATTCTATATTCCGTTCTTATTTGCTAACTTACTCGCTTAAACACGCAACAAACCATATACAAACTCGTTGTAAAACATAATGAAACAAACTTTTTGCATATTAATAACACTTCTGGCATTCCAAATGTCATTTGCTTGCAGTTGTGGAAAGTTTCGGACTTTTATACCTGCCAGTAAAGACAGTGAGTTAGTAATAAAAGCTAAAGTTTTAAAACACATCTATTACAACCGACAAGGTAAATCCGTATCAAAAGAACAAATTGACGAAACGGAATTTTTCGGACATTCAATTCTTGTAGAAGTTTTGGAAAACATAAAAGGACAGGAAAGCCGAAAAACATTTGAAATTTATGGTGGTTCGGAATGGAAATACGCATCGGACTGTAAAATGAAAGTGGACGGAATAAAAATCGACAAAACTTATATTTTTTCATTGTATCAATCGATAAAGTCTAAACACAATCAACCGAATGAAAATAAAGACGATTATTCACTTTATGCTTGCCAAGAATCTTACATTGAATTTATTAACGAAACGGAATCTGTAAAAGGAGTTCTGAAAGGAAAAAACTTGGACAAAGAGAGAATTATTCCTTATAAAAAATTGAAAAATAAAATTACGTTTTACAACAACGGCTATAATTCATTGCGGTTGAATTCCTTATCGGAATTCAACGCTTATTTATTATCTTTCGGCTACGGCGGAAAGAATCCTGCGGATTTTTCCGCAACGAAATCATAGCCAAGACCGTTGCCCACAATATGAAAAAACTGCTTCAAATATTATTTTTAGTTCAATTTGTTCTTATTTCTTGCGAGAAAAAGAGTGAGAAAAAAACGGATAATAAAAAAGTCTCAATTGAAAAATCATTAACTAAAGAAGAAACCAAAACTGTTGAAATTGAACCGAAAATTGACACAGCAAAAATCAGAAAATATGCGGAATTAATTCTCAAAAATGAAATTTATCCTTCTGACAATGACGAAACTTTTGAGTGCATAAAACAAATATTTACAGAAGAGGAAAATGATTTGGAGTTTTATTTCAAAGTCTTTAGAGTAATTGTTGAGAAATCTGACGGAGCTTTATCAGAAGCAATTGGACTTGAAATTATGAATTTTATAAAATATAATCCTGACTTTTTTATTGAACAATATTCAGAATTTGACCTTGAGGAAAAACAAAAATTTATCGGATTTATGGCTTACGAATTTTATTTTACTGAACCAGAACATAACGCTGAAATCAACCAATATTTCACCGAAGTAAATTCGAGGATTAAACAAAGTACGGAACCGAAAAGAAAATATTTGAATTCAATTAAAGAATTGACAAAAATTGCAACGGAAGAAATTATAAACGAATAAAATACTGTGGGCAACACCGTATATAATTTATTGCTAGTTCTAGCCTACTTACGAAAATCCTCGCGGATTTTCTATTCGGTTTTTATTTGCTATATTTAGTGCTTAAAAACGCAACAAACCATATACACAAACGTTGTAAAACATTTAAAAAAAACCTGAACTTCATTTAAAACTCACAATTCTTGAATAAGAACAAAGCAAATTTTGAATATGTTTATGTTGAAAAAGACGGAACAGTACGTGAATTGGATAATCAG
>NZ_JASDDK010000014.1 GCF_030407435.1 Winogradskyella bathintestinalis | reverse complement strand
GTTGTGTTTTTTAATTTTCAGCGTTCTGATTTGCGATTAGATTTTTAGTAGAAACTTCTCAAAACTTAACAGACTAAACTCTTAATTTCCGTAAAATTGTAGGTGCGCAGAATATGTTTGCCAACGTGATTGTGTATGATTAGTGGCGTGTTTAAGCACCTAATTTAGCAAATAAAAACCGAATAGAAAGTCCGCGAGGACTTTCGTAAGTAGGCGAGAACCAGCCATTAATTATACACGGTGTTGCCAACAGTACTTATTTCCACTTTTCTATTAATTCTATCACACCTTTTTTAATTCCGCTATAAAATTCTCCGTTTTTAAATTCAGGTATTATTTTTTCTTCAATTACTTTTTTACAAATTTCGTCAGTCAAAATCAATTCGGTTCCAGTTCCAGTTGCAATTCCGATTTGTCTGCAAGGATTGCAAACAACTATTGTCAATCCGTTATTTTTATCGGCAGTTCCAACTCCCCAAGTTTGTCCTAAATCCGTTGCGTATTTTTGGATGTCATTATAAGGTTTTATGCTGTCAATTGTAACAACTACAATTTGTCTTGTCGTCTCGATATCATAATCATAAAGAATTTTCGATAATTCACTTCGTTGCGATTCCGTAAAAATTTGTCCGTAATCATTTATAATTCCAATTGATTTTGGAATAGAATTTTTTTCCGTTTCCGAAAAATCAATTTCAGTAGTTGGTTTTTTAGTTTCCGTTTCTTGAGCAATTCCTTTGCAGGTAAGGAAATTCAAAGTCAAGAAAAGGATTAATATTTTTGTTCCGATTTTCATTTTTCGTATTGTTGGCAACGTGTTTGTGTATGGTTAGTTGCGTGGTTTAGCGACTAAGTTAGCAAACTTTTACGAACCTGTGAATATTCCGCAGGAATATTCGCAAGTAGGGAAGAACCTAGCAATTAATTATACACGGTGTTGGCGTGTCGTTTTTATTTCCGTAATTCTTTTTCAGTCATTTCAGGATTATATCTTTTTCCGTCTTTGTCAAAGCTCCAAACATTCGAAACTTCACGTAATTCAGGTAATTCAGTTTCTTCTGATTTAACTTTTTGTTTTATAATTCTCCGAAATTTTCTATTTGCGTCTTGTTTATTTTCCTTTTCAGATGTTGCAGTTGTGATTCCGTGAATTTTTGTTTTCTTTTTAGACCTACTCATAATTCAGGCATTTGCATATTTATCAATCAGTTCATAAAGTTTATCTTCTATGAATTCGGTTTTTTTTGATTCAAAGACTTCTTTTGGTTTATCCCAATCATTGTTATAAATGACATATATTTTATAATTCTCTGTGTAAAATCCAACATCTAAAATCGGTCCTTCGTGATAAATATGACTTAATTGTAAAATATTTTCTGTTTTTTCAGCAGTGACTAACCAATTTTCGTCAGATACGAATCCGTTTTGGTCATATTCAATATTCCATTGATTTATATTACTCGATATTTTACTGTTTTTAATCATTTACTCGATTTTTCTCAAATGCACGCCAACGTGATTGTATAAAGTTAGTTGCGTGGTTTAGAGACTAAGTTAGCAAATAAATCCCGAACAGAAAATCCGCGAGGATTTTCGTAAGTAGGCTTGCACTAGCAATTAATTTTATACGGTGTTGTAACCAGTTATTTTGTGTTCATATTTAATTTATATAAAACAGGTTCTTTCACGATATTGTTATCGTTTAATAAATCCGAACTTTTAATTCTCCATATTTTTGGTCGTTTACTATCAACTTCGTAAATAATATAGAAATAATAATTGTTTTCATTTTCTGCAACTTTTAATTCGTTTGCAGAAAGAAAGATATTGCTTTTTCCAATTTTCTTCAACGTTGATTTAACTTCAATAAGTTTTTCGGTACCGTCCAATTCATAAGATTTTATGTCATAACCAACACTATCGTCTCGTTCAGAAATTGGGTCAACTAAATCTGCTAAATTTTTTTTCCCGTTTTTCTTTAAATATTGTCTTTCTGCTCTTAAAACAATTTGTTCTCCTCTGTCTCCAATTCTTTTAAATTTTCTTGAACGGTTAGAATAGTCAATTTTTGTTCCTTTATTTTTTCCTTTTTCTTTCGGTTCAGGAAGTTCATTTATTTGTAAATCAACGTATTCAAACTTCAAGTTTTCAATCGGTGGGAAATCTTTAAGATTAAATTTTTTGAGTTCTTTAGAAATATTATCTTCTTTAATTTCATCATTGGGCTTGCCAAAAGATGAATACAAGAATTTACTAAATTCATAAATAGTCCATTCTTTCATCACTTTGTCATTATTCTTGAAATTAAGCAACAGCGCTTGTTTATCCAATTCCGATTTTGAATCATTATCTAAACCAAAGATGTTTATAAAATAATTTAGGTGTTTAGCCGAAAATATGTTTAGAAATTCGTTCGGATAATAAACTGACAATATTTTCCCTTTGAACATTGGTGAGATTGGATTTTTCTTTAAAATCTTATAGTCATCTTTGTTTTCTATAAGTTCAACTATGGCTGAAAGAATTTTCTTTAGTGCTATATTTTCATCAGTTCCGTATTCTTTACGTCCAATTCGATATTTTGATTTTGATTTTTTTCCGAATTTCCCATAATATAAACCAAACTTTACTGCAAAACTTCCGTGTATATTTCCCCAATCATTAAGGTCATTTTCTATTCGATTACAGAATGTTGCCCCTCCTTTTCCAGTAATATATTCGTCTATTAACAATTCAGAAATTCGGTCAGTTGTATAGTTAGATGTGAACTCTTTCCGTAAACTATTTATTTCCTTAAAACCTGTATTAAAATCTGGTCTAATTTTTTCAAATTCAATTTGGTAATCTCTTAATTCAGTTATTTTCATTGAAGTTCAAAGGTTGGTTTTAATTGGTTACAACGTGTTTGTGTATGATTAGTTGCGTGGCTTAAACACTAAAGTTAGTAAATAAATCACAGATAGAAAATCCGCGAGGATTTTTGTAAGTAGGCTATAACCAAGCAATTAATTATACACGGTGTTGTGCGTTCGTTATTGTTTTCTATAATAATCGTTCAATTTTATTATAAATCGATTTCCTCTTTCTCTATCAGCTGTCATTAGCTCTTTAAAACTATTTGAGTAATGATGTTTTGTCGTCAAATCTTCGTGGTCAATAAATACAACAGGATATTCATTGTTTTCTCTTTTAATATTAGAATCAAAACATAAATGTCCAAAATCTTGAAAATTTGCAAAATAAATGAGTCCAATCTCTATTAAAAATTCAGGCTCATATTCAAAGAACCATTCTTTAAATCCATCAAGACTTTTATCTGGTAAATGAGTCGGAAAGTTTACTGCAAAATCAGGAATATCTAATTCATAAAAATGTTTATACTTCAAAAAATGACGATAGGAAAGAGGTAATTCAGTCCCAATCACTTTTTCCAGTTTTTTCAAGTCAGAATCATCAAAAACACTTGGGATTGGTTTCCAACCTTTCCAGTCATTGTCAGATTCAATAGTTGAATCAAACATTTCGTTCGGCATATTTGGGTCAGGTATTTTCATTAGAATCTCTTCTTTAGCCATTTTGTCTAAAGTTTCATCTACTATTTTTTCTAACCATTTCATATTTTTCAGGGTTCTGTTTTAATGACGCACAACGTGTTTGTATAAGATTAGTGGCGTGTTTTAGCACCAAACTCAGCAAATAAGCACCAAATAGAAAATCCGCGAGGATTTTCGTAAGTAGGCGAGAACTAGCCATTAATTTTATACAGTGTTGTGCGTTCGTATTTTTATTAATTCGTTAAATATTTTTGTCTTTTTTACTTTAAGATTCTTTTCATTCTTATCATACTCTGTAAACCCAAAATAATCAAGAAACCTTTCAAAAGTTCTGATTATATAAGTTCTTTTTGGATTGTCGGCAAATTCTAATTCAGGATTTTTGCTTTTAAAATCAAAAGCTTTTAAGTATTTATCTGCATAAAATTCAGGGTTTCTGTATTCTTTTCCATATTTGTCGAGTAATATTAATGTAAATCCAAATCCAGATTGTGCTATTTCTTCATTGCTGAACCCATCAAAATACGACCAATTAAATTTCTCTGTAAATGTTTCAAATATGTTCCGAAATAAAAGATTGTCATTATTTATTTGTTCAATTCCTTTTTTCGTTAAAGTCAATTTGTTATTTCGTTTTTTGACAAGAGTTGATAATTCTACCAGAATTTTAGCAAGATTTATGGTCGGCACATCAGACTCTTTGTATAATTTGGAAATTCCATTTTCGATAAAATAGTCCTTTAAAAAACCTTTTCCATAAAGTTTAGCCACAATTTTCGTAGGCAAAAATCCTTTATTCGTGAGTTTTAATTCCTTTTGTTCGTTTATTAAATTGAACAGAAATTTAACTTGATTGAAAATAGGAACATTTTGATAAGTATTATGATTTGCGTTTAATATTTGTATAGGACTTTTAGAATCAAAAGTGTTGTAAAGAATAATTTGCATTTCATTAGGTGAGTAGCCTTCAAAATCAGCAACAGGTTCATTATTTTTCTTGTTAATTGCTTCTATTACGTATTTTTCTATGTTATCCATTTTTTCTTTCAGAGTTCTGCTGTTATATGACGCACAACGTGTTTGTGTATGGTTAGTTGCGTGGTTAAGCAACTAATTTAGTAAACAAAAACGTGCCAGAGAAAATTCCGAAGGAATTTTCCAAGTAGGCACTTGCCCAAGCAATTAATTATACACGTTGTTGTAAACTGTGCTTTTTTCAGTTCCATTATTCAATTCCGATTATTTTTTAATTTTAATAATTCGTTTGTCGATTTTAAATATTCATTAATCAAATCCTCGGGTTTTAAATATCCCCATTCTTCATAAATTTCGTGTTGTTTTGTTATTTCCAATTCAGCCATATCGTGATAAATCCAGAATTTAGAATTTCCATCAGAAGTCAGCGTAATCATTTTCACAATTCTATTTTCGTTATTTAAATCGGAATGCTCCGTTATTTCGGTTTCATATGAAATTCTGCTATCTGCTAAAAGGTTTTCTAATTTAGAAACTAATTCATTTTGGAATCCGCTAAAACCTGAATCGTTTAATTCTAAAGGTTTTTTCCAATTAAGAATATGGTTTTTATTCCACTCTTTTTTTTTGGAAGATTTAAACATTTTTGTCAATAGGTTTTTCAATGAATCTCGATTTTCAGCATTGTTTACAACGTGTTTGTGTATGATTTCGTTGCGTGTTTAAGCACTAAAGTTAGCAAATAAATCACAGATAGAAAGTCCGCGAGGACTTTCGTAAGTAGGCTAGAACTAGCAATGAATTATACACGGTGTTAGGGTGCGTTATTTCTGTATTCATATCCAATTTTATTCAGCCAATCGAGTAAAAATTCCCATTGTGGTTCAATCCATTGCGATGTCAAATGGTAATTGTTACAAAAAATTTCTCTCGCATAATATCTTGTTCTTCCATATTCGTCTTTTATTGGTCTGCTTTGGTTTTTTAAAATTTCGTAATTCGAGTTAAAAATCCGCTTTGAATATTCAGGTTTTTGTAGTTCGTTTATCTCTCTCGCAGACAGTAAATTTTGTTCAAATGCTTTTCTAAAACTATGTTGAACAAATTGTCCAATTTTCATTCCGTTAACTTCTCGTTTTTTACTCGTAACTCTCGGAACAATAGTTTTGGTAACAATTCCAGTTGATTCTACTTTTCGATTATCAAGTTTCATTAATTTTATTGCTCTTGAAAACAGTTCAGACGTATCGTGTTCCTCGTCTATATTTTCCAAAAGTGAATCTACAATCTCGGAATAGAATTGTTCATTTGAGATAAAGTCAATCGTAATGTTTTCATCGTTAATTACTTCTTTTGCTTTAATCATCAAATCTTCAATTATCACTTTTGTGGCAGGATTGACTTTTGGTGTAATAAAATAGGAATTAAATTTCTCGTTTTCATCGAAGTAAGATTGCATTATAAAAATAGTCCTGAAAATCTTTTTAATAATTCTAAATGCAGTTTCAGTTTTACTACCATAATTTAATCCAGCAGAGTGAAAAGCAACATCAATTCCGTAAACTGTTTCTTCGGCTGTATTTATTCCCAAAACATCAATTTCAGCCTGTTTAATTAGTTGTTCGAAAGAACTGTTTTTAAAAATTCCGCTAAAATATTCTGAAGAAGAAATCTTTTGAAATAATTCTCTTGCTCTTTCAGTTTCGTATTCCGTTACAATCCATTTTCCGCTCGTTCTCCAATTAGTTTGGACAATACGACAACCCTCAGAATGTTTTAAATAACTATAAATTAATGATTCGGCAATCTCTATTTTCATCTAGAATTTTCTGATTTTGACGGATGTTCGTTTTAATGCACCCTAACGGTTTAGTATATGATTTGTAGCGTTGTTTCAGCCAGTAAGTTAGCAAATAAATACTTAAACAGAAAAATCGCGAGGTTTTTCGTGAGTAGGTTAGAAGCAGCTATAAATTATATACATTGTTAGCTAAGGTTTTTTCTTTTTTACGTGCTACTCCTTTATGTATTTCCGAACGATTTGTTTTTCAGACGTTGATTGATTTTTTACTTAAATATCAAAAAAATCTCCGAATTATTATTCCGTTTTTTCCGCAAAGAGAATCAGTTTTGTTTTTCAACCTAAATTTTCGTGACATCGAAATTGATTGATCTAATCAACTAATTTCAAATTTTTTAATCAGCGAACAGTTCAGCAGTACTTTTTGCCATTCCGCTTATCAGCCAAAAGTTGAGGATTGCTATAATATTGAAGTAATGATCAGAAGTTGGGTAAGCCTAAATTGGCTCGTAACGTTCCGCCAGAGTAAGAAATTCCAGCGTAATATTTTTTAAGGTTCAGCTTTAAATTTCAGCGTAGTTTTGATTTGAAAATAAGCACAGAATTTAGTGATTGCGTTGAAATTGCAAGTTAGCCCAAAATCTTTGCTAACGGTTTTGTGTATGATTTCGTTGCGTGTTTAAGCACTAAAGTTAGCAAATAAATCACAGATAGAAAGTCCGCGAGGGCTTTCGTAAATAGGCTATAACTAGCAATGAATTATACACGGTGTTGTATACAGTTATTTTTCTAATGCTTTCATTTTATAATATGCGCACTTTTCATTTTTAGTTATTTCTTTGATTAAAAGCATTCCGTATCCTGAAATATCTTCAGAATTTTCGTTGCAAATTTTTGTGAAATCTTCAAAAAATGAATCTTTATGAAATTTGTTCAAATTATCTATCATAGAAAATGAATTGGACATCATCGAATTTTTAAATTCCTCAGATATTTCTGATTTTCTAACGTGGGAAATATAATCTACCATACTCTCATTTATTAGAATATATCTAATTGCAACATGTGGATGAGATTTTTCTTTATAATAAATTTCGTTTTCTGCATTAAGATTGAAAAATTTGAATACTCCAATTGCTGAAGTTGCTAAAGAAATTAAATCACAAAGAAATCCGTCTGTTTTATATTCGTTATCAAACTTTTGCCAAATCTGATGAATATCTTGTGTTAGTTTCATAGAAGCGAAAATATCTGCGTCAACTTCATAAATATGATTCTCAATATTAAATTCTTCTGATTCTTGAATTGATTCATTAAAACTTTTATCTAACTCTTCTCCATTGTTTTGAATTAAGTGTCCAATTTCATGATTCATTAAAAAGATAATAGCAGAATTATACATAAATTCCATTACGGAACTATTTTTTTCAATAAGAATTTCGTTCAGTTTTTGAATTGGTTCTCCAAAGATTTTCTCGGTCAACTTTTCGTTGTCTAAAAATGTATTCTTTAGTTTATTTATTGTTCCAATATTAATACTAACTAAAGTGCTTTTTCCTTTGATATAAGCCTTGGCATTTACTGTCCTTTCATTTTTATAAAAAAAGAAATTAGGGTCAATATTATATAAATCTGAATTATTTTCAATCAGTTGTTTGTAATATAAAAATAGTGGGTTGCAAAGATTTTCAAGAGGTGTTTCTAAGTAATTGAAAATTACATCATTATCTATTAGTTTATGTTCAGTAATGTCAGAAATTTCTTTCTTGTAGCTCATTTTTTTTAATTGTATACAACGGTCTTGTATATGGCTCGTAGCGTGCAAATTAGAAAATTATTTTCGGATTAAACACAAGCCAGATTTTTAAATTTTACTATTTATCTTTTTTTTTGGAAATCGTCAAATTTAAAAATTTGGCGACTTTCCAAATATACCTTAATTTCGTTTAAGCAACTAATTAGCTATGAGCTATATACGTTGTTGTAAAACGTTTTTTTTTGCTTTGTTTTTCGTTCAAATTTCTATTCTTTGTCTGCAATTTGTGCTTTGAAAAAATCTGCAACTTTCGAAGCTCCTTTTTTTCCGCCATCATCGATATTTGATAAAATTACTACCGTATAATTATCTTCCATAAAGTCCATCAATTCGCAATGAATTCCATACCAACCACCACTATGTCCAATAATTGTTTGATTGTATCTTTGGTCTATGTCTATTCCATATCCTATAAACGTATTGTAACCTTTGGTTTTTGGTTCGAACATTAATTTAGTGGTTGTTTCATTTAAAAGATTGTAGTTTCTTAATGCTTTTGAAAAATTAAATAAATCTTTAGCGGTCGAATAATAGAAACCACCTGGTGAAGCTTTTGTCAAATAGTAATCGTTTCTTTTTAAAATCTTATTTTCTCCAAACATTGAGGTGTAACCGCTTGCTTTATTCTTAACTATAGAATCAACCTCTATTTCTGTAGTCTGTCTCATTTCAGCGATTTCAAAAATATTTTCTCTTAAATAGTCATAATAACTTTGACCGCTTACTTCTTCAATTATTAATCCTAAAACTACAAAACCAGAAGCACTATAATTATATTTTGTTCCGGGCTTTGACAAAAGAGTATCTTTAGCAAAAATTGGAACAAATTCTGAAACGCTTTTGTATTCTAAATTTTTCATTTCATTTTCATTCGCTACATAAAAATTGTCAAGACCAGAAGTATGTGATAATAATTGATGAATAGTAACAGAATCTCTTACCAACTTGTTCGGATAATCTGGTAAATAAGTGCCGATAGGAACATTTAATTTTATTTTATTCTGCTCGTAAAGTTGCAAAGTGGCAACAGATGTAAACATTTTAGTGATTGAAGCTATATTAAATTTTGTTTCGATATTGTTCTTTATATCGAACTCAATACTTGAAAGACCGTAAGCTCTTTGCTCTAAAATTTTATCATTTTTTGCTACCAATATTGTTCCCGAAAAATCATCTGATTTTAGATTATCAAGAAAAGTAGTGGTTTCACTTTTCTTTTCAACCTTATCTGTGCTACAGCTAAATAAGCAAAGAAATAAAATTGTACAGAAAAAAAAATGTTTAAAATTCATAAGGTCATTTATTAAATTGTTTTAAGAGGTTCTTTCATTCCACTTTTCAAGTGTTATTTGATAAATATATACCGTGTCACCGTGAAATTCTATTGTTCTATCATTTTGCATATCATTATTCAAAGCAACTTTTGCTGAATTGGGATTTTCCGTATTTATAATAGAAATTAATCGTTTCGCATATTTGTTTTCAAATGCAAAATCTCTACATTTTTGTGAAGCTTCTGTCGCATATCCTTTTTGTCTGTAATTAGGTAATATTGAATATGCTATTTCCAACTCCTTAAATCCATTAAGTTCACGAACTAAAAGACCACTCTGACCAATTATTTTATTCGTCGATTTTTCAATTAAAACATTCTGTCCGCCTAAATTATTTTTATATCTCTCATAAGTCCACTCAAACCATTTTTCACATTGTTCTTTAGGTGTTCCAATTTTGTCCATTCCTAATACTTTAGAAATTTTTTTATCTTGAAATAGTTCAGTCCACTCTTGAAAATCAGAATCTTTAAGTAGTCTAAATTTTAATCTCTTTGTTTCTTGATTTTCTAATGTGTATTTCACTATGTAGGTTTTCTTAAAATGTTTTACAACGGTCTTGTATATGAAAAGTAGCGTAGAAATAAACGCTAACCATTCGGATGAAATACAAGCCGAATTTTTAAATTTTACTATTTATTTTATTTTTAGGAAATCGTCAAATTTAAAAATTTGGCGACTTCGCAAAAATGCCTGAACTATTGTGTTAGCAGCGTCTCGCGCTATTTTTTATATACGTTGTTGGCAACTGTTATTTTTTCGCTATTCCTTGCATTCCGCCGTATTTATTTACAATTTGATTTAGTTGTTCTACAGTATTTTTCAAATAAGATTGGTCGCTATTAAAATCAAATTCCATAATATTATCAGTCGCCAAATTTTCTTGATATTTACCCCAAATCGAAACTTTTCCGAATATATATTTAACGGTTAGTTCCAAATTGCTTTCATACGAATTAAATTCCGCTAATCCATTTAGTTCGGTTTGGCACTTTTTAATTTTTTCATAAAAATCAAATAACTCGCCAGTTGATGAATAAAATTGACTTCTAACATTATATCCGCCAACTTTTATGTCAATTCCGACAACACAATCATATCCGCCAAAATGGCTCGTTCTGTTGGGAAAACCAAAAACTTCATTAATCCGAATTATCAAAAAACCGTCTTGTCCTTTTAATTCAAATTCTTCCATTATAAGTTCATATTTTGGTTTTTTAATAGTTGCCAACGTGTTTGTATATGGTTTGTTGCGGGTTTCAAGTAACTAATTTAGTAAATAATTATTGACCAAGAAAGTCCGCGAGGACTTTCGTAAGTGAGCAATAAGCCAGCAATAAATTATATACGGTGTTGTAAGCAGGCTTTTTTCGTTCATATTTTTATTCGGTTGTAATTTTTATTTTTTCATTTAATTCAAGTATTTTTTTCACGAAAGATTCATTCGTTTTCGGACTAATATAAATCTCATTATATTTTTCATATTTTATTATCAATCCATTTCGAGCTGTTGCAGGTTTTAGTCCAGACCAAAGTGTTTTTCCTTTAATTATCTCGTGGATTTTGTCAATTTCAATTTTCCCACTTATAGGACCACTTTTATATTTCAATTCAGTTTGTGTCAGTTCATAATTCGTTCCCAAACCTAACCAAATTAAAAATCCTGCGACTGCCAACATAAAAATGTCAGTCCACATAAAATTATAATTCTCAATTCCATCAGAGAATATTCTATAGAGAATAATTCCAATAAAAAATCCAATTATGATAAATCCTATTAATTGAAATAATATGTCTTTCCTACTCGTAAATTTCATTCGTAGTTCTGATTTTTAGCTTGCTTACAACGTGTTTGTGTATGATTTCGTTGCGTGGTTTAAGCACTAAAGTTAGCAAATAAATCACAGATAGAAAGTCCGCGAGGACTTTCGTAAGTAGGCTATAACCAGCAATGAATTATACACGGTGTTGTAAACCGTACTTTCTTACTTTTTTATCCGCTTTCTTATATCCAATTCTTAATCCAATATACTGAAATTTCGCTAAAATCTCATTCGTTAAATTCCTTTCGTTTGGTCGGAATAGAGTAGGTCTTAAATCTGTTTTCCATAATTCCTCCACAATTCGATTTCCCTCTCCATATCTTTTAAATCTCTTATAAAACCCAATAATTCCATCTGAAAAATCGTGGACTGCAACACTATCAAAAGCATAAGATAAATTTCCGATTTTTGAAAGTCTTAAACCTAAATCTACATCTTCTCCGCCTGCAATTGCAATTTGCTCGTTAAAACCATTAATTTCATTAAATGCTTTTTTCCAAATCAGCGTATTAGCTGTAATTAAATATTGTGGAACGAAATTGCCATTTTCATCGTAAGTTTTTAATGGAATTAGTATTTCTTGACTCTCGTAATATTTTGAAAGTTTATCATTATCCAATGATTTTATATTTCCAGCGTAAGCAACAGAATTATTATCAGCTTTCAGATAGCCTTTTAAAATTGATTTTGTCGGAATACAATCACTATCGTTAAAAAGTAACCATTTTCCTTTTGCAATTTCCGCACCTTTGTTTCTTGCAGATGCTGGTCCAATTTTTCGGCATAGTTTTAATTCAATAGGCAAGCCGAAATTCAGAAATTCAGATTTTAATTCAATTGCTGGATTTGAATTATTGTCCACAATTATTATCTCTTTCGGAAAGTCAGTTTTTGAGTGAGTTTCAAAGAATTTAGTTAAATAATTATCTATTCCTTTTTGGTTGTCTTTTACAGGAATTACAATCGAAATTTCGTTTTTTGCAATTCGTTCTGACGATTTTTTTTCCGTCTTCTTTTCATCTGTGAAGAAGACTAATCGACTTATTAATGTCATTCGTAGGTGTTTTTAGGTATGGTTTACAACGGAATTGTGTATGTTTAGTTGCGTGGTTAAGCAACTAATTTAGTAAACAAGTACGAACCTGAGAAAATTCCGAAGGAATTTTCCAAGTAAGCACTTGCCATAGCAATTAATTATACACGTTGTTGCCATTTCGTTCTTTTTACTAAATTAATAATTATTCGGCTTAATTGAGTTTTTTGTTTTTCAACATTTGAGTGAATTCAATCAGCGTATTGTTCTGCAATATTTTTCAATTCCGATTGAGTGAGTAATTCCATAGCTTGCTAAATTCCGTACTCAATTCAGTTGCTTTTAAATCTGTATCATATTCTTTGTCCCAAAACAACTAAAATTGGAAGTATTCCTCCAATAGTTGCTAGTGGATGTTTGAGAAGATAATTAAGAAACTTCATTTGAGTTAAATTGTAATATCGAATTTCCAATACTAGAAAAATAATATAAAGCCATAAATAATAATACATAGCAAAATAAACGGCAAAAATCTGTAATCCATCTTTCAACATAGTTACAGCAAACAAGATAGCTCCCAAAAAGTTAACTACTCTAATAATCTTTGTAGTTAAAAATTTACTCGGTTTCTTTTGGTTTATTTCGGCCATTAATTTTCTAACGTTAAATTATATTTTACGATTCTGATTGCGTTCCGCAATGAATGGCAACGTGTTTGTGTATGATTTCGTTGCGTGTTTAAGCACTAAAGTTAGCAAATAAATCACAGATAGAAAGTCCGCGAGGACTTTCGTAAGTAGGCTATAACTAGCAATGAATTATACACGGTGTTGGCAATAGTTTTTAGAATTTTATACTGTAGGTAATTGTGTTGTCTTTCTCCACTTTACCTCCAATCTTGGCATCTATTTTTTTTAAGAGAAGATTAAGATTTCCCTCATTTTTTGAATTTAGGGTAATATCAATCGATTTTGCACCTCCCGCTCGAGCAATTTCAATAGTTTTTGTTGCCAATTCCATTTGTTTTTCCAGTTTTTCTGTATCATCAAATAAATTAAAAAAACCTTTAAAAATCATTGATATCATATTAATCAAATTTTTGAACATACCTTCAATGTCCACATCGAGAGTCAGATTGTCAGTTACAGTTATTATTTCGCCAGTAGTATTTCGGTGGTTTATTAATTTTTTTAAATCTTCTTGTGTATTAATTAAACCGTCTTGGGTTGTTAAGTCAAATTTTAGGTTCTCCATTTTTAAATTATCTAATTATTGTTTTTAATCGCTCTAAATTCAGAAATTTATTCGTTTTTTTTTTTTAATCTAAAATCTACCAATTTTCCATATCATTTTCTTTTCCTTTTCTGTTAAGTAAATCTAAAAGCTTGTTAATTCTCTTTTTGTCATTTCCAAAATTACTATCTTTCTCTTCTTGTAATTCATTACGTAAATCCCAAAATTCTTCAAGAAATTTTTGACTTCGGCTGTAATCAGAGTCAGATTCCATTTCATCAATCATTGTATCCACTTTATTTTCTAAAACTATTAATATTCCCATAACATTACTTTATTATATCGTTTTTTTTTTTTTTTTATTATTGCCAACGTGTTTGTGTATGATTTCGTTGCGTGTTTAAGCATTAAAGTTAGCAAATAAATCACAGATAGAAAGTCCGCGAGGACTTTCGTAAGTAAGCTATAACTAGCAATGAATTATACACGGTGTTGTA
>NZ_JASDDK010000013.1 GCF_030407435.1 Winogradskyella bathintestinalis | reverse complement strand
TTACCTGAACTAACGATTTAAATACAGACCTAGTTCAAACTATTTTTTTGCCTTCTAAACGGCTAAAAAAAATCTTTTGAACGTCGAAATAATAACAAAAAAAAGGTCAACCTATTTCAGTATAATACAAAATGGATAAACTAATAGAAAGATTACTTAAATTTTTTGAAAATAAATCTATTCATTTTGGTTTAAGGACTTCTCTATTTATCATTACTCTTTTTGTTTTAACGACTTGCGACTACTATTTTAATTTCACTTATGATATTCACCTAAATAACAAAATTGAAAAATTAGAATCAATTAATAATCTAAAAGAAATATATGAAACTGATTCTCTAAAACTGACTGAATTGACCGAAATAGAAAATCGGATTTATAATAGAACTCACTACTCTGACCGATTACGGAATTTGGATTTAAACCAAATCAATATTTTTAAAAAATCGGACACAACTGAAATCAAAAGCCCAGTTATTAAAAATGATAATACTATTATAAACAAACCAATTCGCTCAACTTTTTGGATGATTTTAACATCAAATTATTTCTTTTTTATTTTAATTATAGGCTTGATAATAATGCCTTTTACTGGTTCCGTTCATAGAGAATTAAAGAATGTTTTAGGCTCTATTGCTGCTATAATTTTATTAATCGGAATTATATATTTAATCACTTGGATTGCTTATAAAATTCCTTTGTTGTGGAATAGACCATATTTGAATTACATACTTAATTTCTTAATTCACTCACCGTTTATTTATTTAATATTTTGGTGGAATAAAACAGGAAAAAACTAATGCCAACAACGTGTATAATTCATTGCTAGTTATAGCCTACTTACGAAAGTCCTCGCGGACTTTCTATCTGTGATTTATTTGCTAACTTTAGTGCTTAAACACGCAACGAAATCATACACAAAACCGTTGGCAGTAAGTTGACCAGACCAACAAAAATCGAGTTTAGATTTAAAATTTCGATTTTTTAAAAAGTAAATTTAAAACCAAAACTGAATTGATAAAATACTGAAAAACGAATATTTTCAAATTACAGTTGGAATATTATTCGGAATTCTATTATTAGTTCTTTTCATCGACAAAAAATCATTTTTTGGAATTTTTGCATTTGTTGGTTTTTTCTTTATTCTACTGAATGTAATCAGACTTATTGATGTTCTGAATGGAAAAAAATCTGACTTAAAAAAACTGATTAAAGGAACTGTAGTTGCACCAATTATACTAGGTTTATTTATTGGTTTTGTTGCTAACGAATTTAAACATTTAGGTAACACTATAAATGATTCTCAAATCTTTAAAGAGTTTGGAATATATGGTTTAATTTTTGCGATTCTTATAGTCATTTTAAGATATAGTTTTAAATCAAAAGAAAATCGGAAATTTAGTTTTTCTGGACTCTTTTCATCACTAATTGTATTTCCTTTATTATTCATTTCTTGCGTAACTTTTATTAATCGTTACAAAGCAGAAAAGGAATTAAATCCTACAGAATCTATTGTTTGGAAAAAGGAATCTGAAATTGACGAAAAAGACAAAAATGATTCTCAATATTGGATTTTCACAAACGTTGGAATTTACAACGAGAAGTTCAGGATTGAATCTGAACTCTGGAATAAATTACAAAAGAATGACACAATACTTTTGTTTATGGAAAAGGGAAAATTAGGATATGAGATAGTTGAGCGGATTGAAAAAAAACCTACTGCCAACACCGTATATAATTAATGGCTAGTTCTCGCCTACTTACGAAAATCCTCGCGGATTTTCTATTCGGTTTTTATTTGCTAAATTACGTGCTTAAACACGCCACTAATCATATACAAACACGTTGCCAGCAATTTGAGAATGAACGTACTTGACCAAATACACGAAAAAATTGAACACCTGAAATCCGAAGGGCATTCTTCCTATTTGGACTTAATTCACAATCATTTATCACGAGCTCAATTTTATTTACAAGAAGCCGAAAAAGACGAACATTTTAACAATGATGTTGTTTATCGCACAAATCAAGCCTACGAAGGAGCTTTAAAAGAAGCTTATAAAGTTTTAGTTGGTAAGACTACCAAAGAAGTTGAAAGAGCAACACCTTTTAAAATAGAAACGTATCTTAAAAAAAATAACATTTTTAAAAATCGTGTTTTACAATTATTTGAAAATTATCGAAGTGAGTGGAGAAATGAATCGACACACGATTATAAGTTTGTAGTCGATGGAACAGAGGCATTTTTAGCTTTAATGAATGTTTCATCATTTGTTTACCTTTTATTAAACGAAATCCAAGAACGTACAGCTTACAACAAAGAGTTAGAGAAACTTGAGAATAATAAGAATAATGATAAAATCGAAGAAATTTTTGAAAAAGAGGATGAACCATTTGCAGAAAAACTCTTAAAAATTCTAAATAAATTTTACTTGGAAACTGAAGATGAAAATTCTGAATTAAAAGAGTTTGAAATCATTGGTAAAATGAGTGCTTTTTTAGAAAAATCGTCTGATAAAATTAAAGTTTACAGAGAACCTAATTACAAAATTGGAGGAATTCAAATCAGACCAGATTTTGTATTGGATTATGAACAACAAAAAGTTATAATTGAGGTAAAAAGAAATTTAATTGATGGTCGAATTAAAATTGACATTGACCAATTAGCTTCATATTTAACTGTAACTGGTCTTAAAAATGGAATTTTATATTATTCTGACCATAAGCATAAAAAACAACCATTGGAAGTTCATCAGCATAATGTTTTTGTTAATGAAACAAAGCTTAATATATGGGTAATTATTTAAAAAAACTGCTGGCAACACCGTATATAATTTATTGCTTAGTTCTTGCCTACTTACGAAAATCCTCGCGGATTTTCTATTCGGTTTTTATTTGCTAAATTACGTGCTTAACCACGCAACAAACCATATACAAACACGTTAACTGTAATAACGCAGCGCAACCAAAATCGGAATTTTAAGCAAAAAAATCAAGTTGCTTAAGCCGAATTGAATGCAAAAATATCACTCGAATTCTGAATTTTATAACGTTAGATTGATAAGCACAACGCACGAATTTCTCACTCAAAATCTGAATAAAAATACGTTGGAATTTTAGCTCGTTTGATTAATTGGAATTGGAATCTTACTCAATCGGAATTCTCACTCAAACCCGAATTGAAAACTGTGGAAATTCACTCAGTCGGAATTTTAGCAAGTTTGTAAAAGCCGAACTTAGCGGAAATCGAGCATCGCTCGATTTTTTTTTCTAAATTAGACGTTTAATAATCAAAATTAATTCAGAATCATCGGAATATAAATATTGTGGAATATCAAGAAATCGAAAACACTCAAATAAATAAAAAACCAAGTAATTACTACAGTTAACACCGTGTATAATTAATTGCTTTATAGAGCTTACGTACGAAAATCCTCTCGGATTTTCTATTCGGTAAATATTTAGTAACTTAGTTGCCAAACCACGCAACTAACTCATACACAAACACGTTGCCAGTAATTTGAGAGAAACTTTGGAAATCACGAGAAAAGACGTTGAAAAGTTAATTGAATTAAGAAAAAATGACACTTTTCTGAATCACTTATGGAATGTTTTTTCACGAGATTTAAGACCTGCTGGCGAATTTGGTCGGAACGAAATAAAAGTTTGGAATCAAAATATTTGGAACGCAACATTCTATCCGATTTTTAAATTTGAGTTTAACTCAAATAATCATCTGATTAAAATTTCAGACAAACTTAATCCGATTGGAAAAATAATAATCGGAATTTTTATAATCGGATTTCTATACTTCGTATTTCCGGAAAATCCAACTGAATTTAATTATATCGGAAATTGGCCAGCAATTGCTTTTATAACTGTATTTGCTTCAATCTTTGCTTTGTTTGCTCGAATGATTTATAGATTTGAAAAACGCAATCAACTCGACGAAATATTTGAACTTTTAGATATGGAAGTTGAGGAAAAGAAAACCGAAAAAGAATGGTCATTAAAAAACTCATTAATTAGATTACTTACTTATCCGTTTTGTTTATTTTTAATCGGACTTAATATCTTTCTGATTATTCCGAATGGTGGCTACTTGCTGGCAATTGGAATATTTGGATTTGTTGGGTTTTATTTAATTTCGGATTTGAAAATGATATTTAAAAAATAAAAACTACTGGCAACACCGTGTATAATTCATTGCTAGTTAAAGCCTACTTACGAAAGTCCTCGCGGACTTTCTATCTGTGATTTATTTGCTAATTTTAGTGCTTAAACCACGCAACGAAATCATACACAAAACCGTTAGGTGTAATTAAAAAATCGAGATAAAATTGATGTTTTTACCAAAAATTGGTAAATTTGAGTAAATTTAGAAAATATGAAAAATACATCAATATCACTCGGAAATTATTTTGACCAATTCGTAAGTTCGCAAGTCTCTGTTGGAAGATATAAAAATGTGAGCGAAGTAATACGTGCTGGACTTATAGACTATTGGAAAATGAAGAAAGTAAAGTAATCGCTTTAAGAAACGCTATCCAAGAAGGACTGAATAGTCCAATAGTAGAAGATTTCGACTTTGAAGAAAACCTAAAGAGGTTAAAATCTGAAAAAAGAAAGAATGACTAAAGTTGTTTTAAGACAAGAAGCAATTGATGACTTAAATGACATTTGGACTACACTTACGAAAAATGGTCAGAAAAACAAGCTGACAAATATTACGCAACGATAAAACTTGCTTGTAACGGAATTGGAAATAATCCTGATGTTGGAAAAGAATATTTTGGAGTAATTAGAAATTTACTCGGATTTAAATCTGGAAAGCATATAATATTTTACGATTTGATTTCGGAAGATAGAATTGAGATAATAAGAATATTACACGAAAGAATGGACTTGAAAAATAGATTGACGGAATAAAAACTACACCTAACACCGTGTATAATTAATTGCTAAGTTCTTCCCTACTTGCGAATATTCCTGCGGAATATTCACGGGTTCGTAAAAGTTTGCTAACTTGGTCGTTAAACCACGCAACTAATCATACACAAACACGTTGTAGCCAATTAAAAAAAACACTCGAACTTTCATTAAAATCCGAGTGATAATTGAGCGATAATTAGTTTTTTAATTTTTGTTTTACCGATTGAACTGTATCTAATATTGATTTTTCAAAAGAGATTGGAGTCCAATTAAAAACTTGCATTGTATTGCTAACATCCGCATTATAAGTATTTCCAATAAATGGTTTCATACCTTTTAAATCACTATTAAATTTGGACATAAATTTTAATAAAAAATTTGGTCCTTCAAAAGTACTGACTTTATCATTTCCGTTTGCTTTGAGGATTTGAGCCATTTCTTTAAAGGAATATGGATTCTCGGTAGCAACTACAAATCGTTGCCCATTGGCTTCTTTATTCTTTAAGGCCTTGACGTGAATACTTGCAATATCACGAACATCAGACATATTGGTAGCCACTTTTGCTAGCATAGGCATTTTACCAGTAATCATATTTTTAACAATATTCATCGATTCACCAGAGAGTTTATCTGACAAGGTTGGACCCCAAATTGGACCTGGATTAATCACAACCAATTCTAGCTTATTATCGCCTTTTTGAGTTTCAATAAAATTCCAAGCACTTTTTTCTGCAAGTGTTTTGCTTTTTACATAGGCAGACATATTTTTTGCATTAGGGTTTGTCCATGTATCTTGTTTTATGTTTAAAGACTTGTTTGCATCACCAAACATAGCAACTATAGAAGAAGTTAAAACAACACGTTTCACACCGGCATTCTTAGCAAAGGTTAATGCACGTTGCGTTCCGTCAATTGCTGGTTTTATTAATTCATTTTCATCTTTAGGCTCAGCCGCAACATAAGGAGAAGCAATATGTAAAACGTAATCGCAACCTTGCATTGCTTCTTTCCAGCCCTCATCATTTAAAAGATTAAGTTCGCAATACTCTAAATTACCATTGGGCTCAACTTCTTTTTGGATTGCTTTTGTCAATTCTACCGTTTTAGATAAGTTTCTTACCGAACCTCTTACGGAATATCCATTCTTTAATAATTCAGCTGCAGCGTGTAATCCTACATATCCTGAAATCCCTGTTACTAATACTTTTTTCATATCTTAAAATTCATTTTTTATATCAAATTATTACTTGCTAATTGCAAGCAAAGGTAATAATTCACTTTTATTTTACAAGTAATAAATAAAAAAAAGTATTTTTACAGAATAATTTTATATACAAAACAATTGACAATGGAAGATAAATTTAGATGCAACTGCCCTATTACTAGCGCCATTGATATCATTGGAGACAAGTGGTCTTTAGTAATTATTAAACAAATGTTGATTGAAGGAAAGAAAACATTCAAAGATTTTACTGAGTGTGAAGAAGCTATCGCAACAAATATTTTGTCTTCAAGATTAAAAATGCTGGAAGAAATTAAAATTATAACCAAGGAAAAACTTCCTGAAAACAAAAAAACAAATATTTATACTTTAACAGTTAAAGGAATTGCATTAACACCAATAATCGTAGAATTATCAATTTGGAGCGACAATAATTTACGAGAATTTCATTCATCTTTATACTCGGGAGAGCAGATAGAAATAATAAAAGGTAACAAAGAAAAGTTTATTGAAAAAATTATAGAAAATTATAAGAAAAATAACTGGCTACAACACCGTATATAATTTATTGCTGGCTTCTCGCCTACTTACGAAAGTCCTCGCGGACTTTCTTGGTCGGTAATTATTTACTAAATTAGGTGCTTGAAACACGCAACAAAACATATACAACAACGTTGGCAACAAGCTATAAAAATCGAAATGAAATTTAAACTACTTATACCTTTTCTAATATATTCCATTTTCTCATATAGCCAATGTTTTGATTGTGCACAGAATATTGGTGGTTGGGTGCGTGACCACCCTGAAGATATTAATATAGTATCCGATGGAATTATTTTCACAACTATGTTAGGTAATTTTGGTGGAGGTGCTATTTAT
Source organism: Winogradskyella bathintestinalis (assembly GCF_030407435.1). Classification (GTDB taxonomy): domain Bacteria; phylum Bacteroidota; class Bacteroidia; order Flavobacteriales; family Flavobacteriaceae; genus Winogradskyella; species Winogradskyella bathintestinalis. Next base: position 7,543 of record NZ_JASDDK010000013.1, on the reverse strand, counting down.
AAATATGATTTTAATTGTAATCTGATTTGGTCAAATATTTTGCTTACCTCTATTGGTGCTGGTTTTGGTTCTTATAAAACTACCGTAGACGAACAAGATAATATATATGTTATTGTTACAAATACATGGAGTCAAGTCAATGTAGGGAATATAGAGATAAATACTGGCATGAATATTGTCAAAATGGATTCTCAAGGCCAACTATTATGGAGTAGACCTCTTGGAGGACAGCAAATTGGTAGTAATGTACATTATTGGAATAATACAATTTTTGTTGTTGGAATTTTTTATACCTCAATTAGTATTAATAACGAAATTACCTTAACAAGTAATGTTGAAGATTACTACATTGCTAAATTTGATTTAGAAGGAAACTTAATTGATGCGGAAAATTTTGGAGTAAACGGAGAAGATACTCTCATTGATTCTGAAATTGATTTAGATGGTAATATATATTTAACAGGTACCTCTAATGACATTACACATATTACAAAATTCGACTCAAATTTAAACCAAGAATGGATTAATGAAATATCAAGTTATTCCGCTAATAACAATAGATATAACTCAACAAACTTATATTATAATAATATAAACGATAAATTATATTTATGGGGAAGTTATCACAATTCTGTAGATGTTTTAGGAAATGTTTTTACCGTGAGTAATTGCCAATATGGTAGTTTGTTGACTGAATTTTCTACAAGCGATGGAAATCTTGAAAATATTACACCCATAGATAACTGTTCAAGTTTACCTTTACCAACTATTGGTGGTAATTGGAGAAACGATAATATAAGTAACGGTTATATGTATCATAAAAATGATGAACTTTTTGTTTTAACGAGTTTTAGATTGTCATTGACAATGAATGAAACAACAATAGAAACCACTAATTTTTATACTGAAGACTTGGTGTTATTTAAAGTTAATCTTGACAGTTTTGAAAAAGAATTTGTTTTACGGTCATCTGGAGAAAGCTATTATGGAGCTGGGTATGGTTACGTAGATGGACCTGGTCCAATTTTAATAGTAGATAATGATATATATTTAAGTTCTTTCTTCGAAAGCTCACCAATGCAAATAAACGGTACTGAAATAACGAATAATAGTGGTAACAGTAATTCAGATGTTCTTTTTTACAAATACAAAACCGATCAAACAGATTTGGATGGTTTGATTTCCTATGAAAACTCCTGTTTGACTGAAAGTACTTCGTTCGAAATTAATGGTGATTTTGATTCTGTAATATGGAATTTTGATGATCCTGCTTCTGGTCTAAATAATACATCTACTGTAATCAATCCTAGCCATACATTTACCAACAATGGGAATTATGATGTGACTGCATTAGTGACTTGCGGAATAGAAACAGAAACCCTAAATATTGAGGTAGTTATTTCTGACAGTCCTAATGTGAATCAAATTTCAAATATATATGCCTGTGAAGATGATTATGGGAGTCAAATTTCTAGTACCTTTAATACATCTTTAATAGAAAATGAATTAATTGGAACTCAGTCTGATTTATCTATAAAATACTTTGATTCTAATGGAATTGAATTACCAAGCCCATTACCAAATCCAATGTCTAATTCTGTTCTTGAGCAAGAAACTATTATAGCTAGAGTCGCATACAACAATAATTTAACCTGTTTTACAGAAATATCTTTTGACTTAATAGTAAACCCTTTACCAGAAATTAATGAAGTTAATAACATTTATGCTTGTGATGATGATTATGATGGAATTGCCGAGTTCGACATTAGTAACCTAGAAACTATTATTTCGGACAATCAATTCGGAATGATAGTAGAATTTTTCCGCGAAAATGGTCAACAACTACCTAATCCTTTACCAAATACAGTTCAAAATATGGTTATTAATCAGGAAACTATTACGGCCAGAATAACCAATCCAAATTCTAATTGCTTTAATGAAAGCTCTTTTAATTTAATGGTAAATCCTTTACCAGAAGCAAATCAATTACAAATAATTTATGGTTGCGACGATAATAACGATGGTTTTTCAGAACATTTCGACACCTCCAATGTCGAAAGTCAAGTCTTAAATGGACAAACAGGAATGTCTGTAAGCTACTTTGACCAGTTTGGTAATGAACTACCTAGTTCTTTATCAAACCCATACACAAATTCAAATGCATTCAATGAAATAATAACAGTAAGAGTTACTGATAATATTTCGACCTGCTATGCAGAATCGACTTTACAGTTGCAAACTGTTACACAACCAAATATCAGTCAACCTGAAAATTTATATGCTTGTGACCAAGGGAATGGCTATGCCGAATTTGATACATCACTCATAGAACAAGAACTTATTGGAAATCAAACAGGATTAACAATACAGTATTTCGATTCCGTTAATAATCCCCTTCCAAGCCCTCTACCCATATTATTTCAAAATACAGAACCTCTCTCACAAACTATAAATCTAAGAGTTGAAGATGTCTCAAACCCAATTTGTTATTCAGAAACATCCTTCGATTTAATTGTAAACGAATTACCTGTAATTAATTTAGAGGATGAATATTTCATTTGTAATTTAGAACCATCTATTTTATTAAACGTAAATTCTGGATATAATTCATATAATTGGTTCTTTGAAGATGGAACTCTAATTTCAAGCACTAATAGTGGAGAAATAATAGAAGAAGGTAATTACACTTTAACTGTTTCACAAATTGAGAATGGTATAGCTTGCGAAAATTCTTTTGACTTTACTCTTATTCGTTCAGTTTTACCTGAAATACAACAGATGAATTTTGGGGAGTTGGGTAATAATTATATTGAAATTATTGCATCAGGTGATGGAGATTTTGAATATTCAATTGATGGTATAAATTATCAGGATAGTAATTACTTCTCAAATATTCAAGGTGGAATATACACGGTATTTGTTAGGGATAAAGATGGTTGCGGACAAGATTCAGAAGAAGTTACAGTAATCGATTATCCAAAGTTCTTTACACCAAATAATGATGGTTATAATGATTTTTGGCAAATTAAAGGTATAGCCAATTTTTCTAATTCAGAGACCTTAATTTTTGACAGATACGGAAAGCTATTAGCTAGAATAACATCAAACGATTTAGGTTGGAACGGATTTTATAATGGTAAACAAATGATGTCGAATGATTATTGGTTTAGAACAGACCTTGGTAATGGTCGAACTTTTTCAGGACATTTCTCATTGAAAAGATAAAAAGCCAGTTGCCAACACCGTGTATAATTAATTGCTGGGTTCTCGCCTACTTACGAACATACTCGCGTATTTTCTATTCGGTTTTTATTTACTAACTTACTCGCTTAACCACGCAACTAACCATACACAATCACGTTAGCAAAGATTTTGGGCTAACTTGCAATTTCAACGCAATCACTAAATTCTGTGCTTATTTTCAAATCAAAACTACGCTGGAATTTAAAGCTGAACCTTAAAAAATATTATGCTGGAATTTCTTACTCTTGCGGTACGTTACGCGCGAATTAGGCTTACCCAACTTCTGATCATTACATCAATATTATAGCAATCCTCAACTTTTGGCTGATAAGCGAAATGGCAAAAAGTACTACTGAACTGTTCGCTGCTTATAAAATTTGAAATTAGTTGATTAAATCAATCAATTTTGATGTCACAAAAATTTAGGTTGAAAAACAAAACTGATTCTCTTTGCGGAAAAAAACGGAATAATAATTCGGAGATTTTTTTGATATTTAAGTAAAAAATCAATCAACGTCTGAAAAACAAATCATTCGGAAATACACAAAGGAGAAGCACTTAAAAAAGAAAAAAACCTTAGCTAACAATGTATATAATTTATAGCTGCTTATAGCCTACTCACGAAAAACCTCGCGATTTTTCTGTTTAGGTATTTATTTGCTAACTTACTGGCTGAAACAACGCTACAAATCATATACTAAACCGTTGTGGCACATTTGACCAAAAATCTATGAAACAGAAAATTACTCTACTTTTATTTATATTCCTTTCTCTCACATTATACAGTCAAATTGACTCAACTAAAGTTGCATTTGTTGCTTATTGGTCAATTGGTGACGATTACGATTTTAAAGTATCAAAAGTCAAAAGGGAATGGAAAAATGATGTGCAAACCAAAAAAGATTCATCGCAGTATATTGCAAATTTTAGAGTTCTTGATTCTACGGATAAATCGTATAAAATTCAGTGGACCTATAAGAACAATATTGTAAGCACATTTCAAGAAAAAGCTGAAAAAATATTTGAAGATAAAGAAGCTGTCAATCAAATTCTCAAAAAAAATGACCTATCAAAAGTAATTTACAAAACAAATGAACTTGGAGAATTTATTGAGATTTTAAATTGGAAAGAAATAGGAGAATCTACAAAACTACTACTGAAAGAAATGCTAAATAGTTTTGAAAAAAAGAATCCAGAAAAAGTTAGTGAATTAAGAAATGCTTTGAATCCAATTATTGAGATATATAGTTCCAAGCAAGGTATCGAGCAATTAGCTATTAGCGAACTTCAATATTTTCATTTTCCATTTGGAATGGAATATGACATTACAACACCAATTGAATATGAACAAGAACTTCCTAACATTTTGGGAGGGAAACCAATATTAGCAGATGCTACTATAACTTTTGAGGAAGTTGATTTTGAAAATAGTTTTTGTTCACTAAAAGAAGAGAGTATTATAAATCCAAATGACACCAAACGAGTAGTTCAAGAATTATTCAAGAGAATGAAAATCGACGAGTCTAAAACGAAAGAAACTATTGACAATGCGATTTTTGATATTACAGATTTAAACTACTATCAGTATTATTACAATCCCGGAGTACCTCACTACATTTATGGAGGCAGAAAGTTTATTTTAAAAATGGAAAAAACGGATATTGAGAAAATTGAAGAAATGTATATTGAGCTTATATATGATGAATAAAAAACGTGCCACAACAACGTATATAGCTCATAGCTAATTCGTTGCTTAAACGATGTTAAGGCATATTTAGAAAGTCGCCAAATTTTTAAATTTGACGATTTCCAATAAAAAAGATAAATAGTAAAATTTAAAAATCTGGCTTGTGCTTAATCCGAAAATAATCGCTAATTTACACGCTACGAGCCATATACAAGACCGTTGTACCCAATTTGACGCGCAACCTAGGAAAAACAAAAAATGGAATTATACAAAAGAATTATTGAAATAATTGATGCGAATCTGATTCACTGTCTGATTCCAATAATTCTGATATTAATGCTTGTCGAACTGATTTTCAAAAACCGATTTGAAACGAAAAAAAATCTGAATTTAATTCGCTGGACAATTATCATTTATACGATAGTTACCTTTACTTTTTATCTGATTGGGATGGCTATGAATCCAGATGAACACGCCTTTATCAATCGAGCAACTGGACCTTATACTTGGGCTTATTGGATTATGTTTTTCGGAGCTTTAATTTTACCTCTGACTTTATTCATTAGAAAATTAGCATCAAAATTTTGGTATGTCCTTTTGGTTGCGTTCGGAATGAAAAGCGGAATGTATTTTGAACGTTTTGTAATTATAACAACAAGCTTCCATAGAGACTATCAAACCGAAAATGGAAACGCTGGACTTATGGAATCAATATCATACGGAATTGGAGTATTCTTTATACAAGGAATGATAATTGCGATGCTAGTTTTAGGAATATTTGAAATAATAAAAAGAAAAAAAACTGGATACAACACCGTATAAAAATAATTGCGGTTTAGTGCTTAATCAAGGGTCGTTGCGTGTTTGTAACGTCTGATTTTCCTACGGAAAATCCTCGCATACAAACCCGCAACTATTCTTATACATAAACGTTGTGCGTCATATTGACCCGTGCTGAAATTTATAAAATCATCACGCCAAATTTATCACTCAAACGGATTTGCGAATGGAAATGTCAATCCGAAAGTTAATTATAAAACTGGAAAAGTCTTTGTCTGACCAAAATCTGAACATAAATTAAAAAATGAAAAAACTATTACTTTTTCTTGGATTATTAACTGGAATTAATGTTTCACTCATAGGTCAAAATGTAAAATTGACCGAATCAGAATTAGAAAGAATCCTACCGAACCAATGGGAAATTGAATTTGCGATGATGGGTTCTGAAAAAATCGGACAAATGCCTGGAGCGAAGGATTTTGATTTTCTTTTCAAAAAAGATGGTAAATTTGATTTAATAGAAGATGATGGAACGATAAGAAAAGGTTCCTGGAAATATGTATCTGATGAGAATTATATAGAATTAATTATTGATGGGAAAATTACTTCGAGAATAATATCGCTGAATAAAACCAAATTGATTTTAATATTAGTTTCTGGTAAGAGTAATCCATCTAAACTAAAAAATGTTGAAATACATTTCAAACCAATCTAAAAAATACGACGCACAACACAGTATATAAGCTATGGCTTGGTCTGTCCTCACTTGGAAAATCCTGCGGATTTTCCAAAGCCAGTTTTTATCTGGAGAGGTTTGTGCCAAAACACGCCACAGCCCATATACATAAACGTTGCCATTAATATGAAAAAAGTCGTTTTTTACCTGCTAATTTTAGTTCCTATAATTAGTTTTTCGCAAAATTGGCAAATTCCTGAAATCGATTGGGAAGGAAAAACTGAAACGGAAAATAATTACGTTGACTTGCTAAAATTAAAAGATAGAAATTCACTAATTATTAAAATTGGATATTCATCTTATTGGACAAAAGGGCAAAATTCGGAATTTATCGTTTACCAAAATGATGGAAAAGTAAAAAGATTCGTTGTTTATCAACCAAGTTCTATTGAAAAGAAAACTAAAATCAAACGAAAAAGAATTAAGAAAAAGGGATATCCGTATTATTGGAACCATCTAAAAAATTGCGTTGAAGGAAATAAATATAAAATAGATAAATCAAAATTGAACATAACCGAAAAAAAGGGAGAAGAAAAAGGAACAGTAATCACAAAAATAATATATGATGGAGCTGATTTCAGCTTCTGGATTTGTCAAGGAAAGAACTATATAGCATATGGAAGTTATGAACCAAAATCATTTATAGAAGATAAATTTCCTGGCTGGAAAGAAAGACAAAAACTTGTTGATTTAATGAACGGATTTGAACAATTAACCGAAAAATACTAATGGCAACACCGTGTATAATTCATTGCTAGTTCTAGCCTACTTACGAAAGTCCTCGCGGACTTTCTATCTGTGATTTATTTGCTAACTTTAGTGCTTAAACACGCAACGAAATCATACACAAACACGTTGCCACACATTTGAGAAATGTACTTTCCTGAAATAGGTTGACTAAAAATTCATCATTTAATGATAGTCACTTACGAAAGCACAAGAAGAACACTGGCGAAAAAAAAGCTACAAAAAAGCAACTTTAGAACTCAAATTATTCGTCGTTGACCAAATTCAGAATGGTCAGATTTCTACAAACTTTGCATCTAAAAAATATGATGTTCCCAGAACAACTATCTCCTATTGGATTAGAAAATACA
>NZ_JASDDK010000012.1 GCF_030407435.1 Winogradskyella bathintestinalis | reverse complement strand
CTGATTATCCAATTCACGTACTGTTCCGTCTTTTTCAACATAAACATATTCAAAATTTGCTTTGTTCTTATTCAAGAATTGTGAGTTTTAAATGAAGTTCAGGTTTTTTTTAAATGTTTTACAACGTGATTGTGTATGATTTCGTTGCGTTTTTAAGCACTAAAGTTAGCAAATAAATCACAGATAGAAAGTCCGCGAGGACTTTCGTAAGTAGGCTATAACTAGCAATGAATTATACACGTTGTTGCCAACTGGCTTTATTTCATTATTTCAGTCAGATACACGATTCCGAAAATCCAACCAATATAGAGTAGAGTGTAAGTCAGAGAGTAAACTGCTGAAATTCCAATATCTCCTTTTGTATCTTTTGATTTATTAAATACCAATTTTAAAGCTCTGAAAAAAATCCAATACAACATTGCTAAAATAATAAATATCGAAAACCAAAAGACAGCCTCCAAAAGGATTAGTAATACAATTATCAAAATCGTCATTCCAATCCACAATAGAATTGATAAAATCAATCCACCAATTCCGTCTCCAACATCAATTGATGGCGTATCAAAAGTTGGTGAAGCATTTCCCATTATATCTCCTCTTTTAAAATTCCGAAATTTTGGAAAATTGTCAATCAGTCCAATTCCTTTATAAAGTCCATAAGTCATAAATAGGAATAGTGACGTTGCAATAATTCCCAATGACAAGTACAGATTTGAAGTCAGACTTCTGTTGTAATTAATTCCAGTCAGATAAACAGTCAGAATTGTAATTCCGATTAAGAGTAATGAAACTATGAAAACGGATTTTCCTTTTAAATAATTCTGTTTAATTTTCAATTCAGAGGTTTTTGGTCAGCTTGTTGGCAACGGTTTTGTATATGGTTTGTAGCGTGTTTCAGCGAGTAAGTTAGTAAATAATTCCGTAAGATAGAAAAGCCGAGAGGCTTTTCGCAAGTAAGCACAGACCAAGCTATAAACTATATACGTTGTTGGCTAACGTTTTTTTCTTTTCAGCGTTCTGTTCCTACGTAATATTTCCGAACGATTTGTTTTTCAGACGTTATGTTCATTTTTTACTTAAAAATCAAAAAAAAATCTCCGAATTATTATTCCGTTTTTTCCGCAAAGAGAATCTTTTTTTTAATTCGACCGAAACATTGAGCAATCACAAACGATTCATTTAAGCAACTAAAATTGGATTAATCAAATTGCGAACAGATCAGACGTAATGTTTTGACATTCTGCATATCAGCCAAAAGTTGAGGATTGCGATATTTTCGAATTAAAGAACTGAAGTTGGGAAAGCCGAATTTCGTGCGTTATATTCCGCAAGAGTATTAAAATCCAGCGTAATATTTTTAAGGTTCAGATTTGATTTCGGATTAGGTTTTTTTCGCGCATAAACTAGCTAAAAGTAGAGTAGAAGCGGTAAAATTGCAAGTGCGCGAAAATGTTTGCCAACGGTTTAGTATATGATTTTGTAGCGTTGTTTGAGCAAGTAAGTTAGCAAATAAATATTGAAATAGAAAAACCGCGAGGTTTTTCGTGAGTAGGCTAGAAGCAGCTATAAATTATATACATTGTTAGCTAAGGTTTTTTCTTTTTGCGAACTACTCCTTTGTGTATTTTCGGACGGTTTGTTTTTCAGACGTTTATTCATTTTTTACTTAAATATCAAAAAAATATCCGAATTATTATTCCGTTCTTTTCCGCAAAGAGCATCAGTTTTGTTTTCAACCTAAATTTACGTAATATCAGAATCGATTGATTTAATCAACTAATTTCAAACTTTTTAAGCAGCGAATAGTTCGGCCGTACGTTTTGCCATTCCGCTTATCAGCCAAAAGTTGAGGATTGCTGTAATATTGATTTAATGATCAGAAGTTGGGTGGCCTAAATTCGCGCGTAACGTTCCGCAAGAGTAAGAAATTCCAGCGTAATATTTTTTAAGGTTCCGCTTTAAATTCCAGCGTAGTTTTGATTTGAAAATAAGCACAGGATTTAGTGATTGCGCGGAAATTGCAAGTTAGCACCAAAATCTTTGCTAACGGTTTCGGCTATGAGTAGTTGCGTGGTTTAGCGCTTAACTTTGCAAGTACACACCAAACTGAAAATCCTCGAGGATTTTCAGAAGGAAGCGAGAACAAGCAATTACTTATAGCCATTGTTGTAAAACGTTTTTTTATTTCCAGTAATAGTAAAATCGGATTCGATAAGTCGAAGCTCCGAAAATCATGTTTAGTTTCATAAATTTTGATTCAGATTCCCAAATTGTATTTCTCGACAAGTAATCTGGTCCACCATAATCTGATTTTGTCTCTTGTGGTTGGTTGTCTTGTTCGATTGGTTGTCCAAACTCCGAAATCAATTGTTTTTTAATCCGCTCATATTCCGCATTGTACTCGGTCAGTTTTTTGCTTTGCGTTTCCCAATCTTTTTTTTTGTCAAAGTAATTCCCATAACGATTATTTTCCCAATCGTAACTGACATATCTTAAAATCGAGTCAGGTTTTGAGTAAAAATATTCTGCATAGACTGGTAATAAATTTGTCTTTTGTCTTTTTATTATTAAAGGGTTTGCCATTTCAAATTCCTTTACTTTCGGGTAAATACTCTCTGAAAGACTTACATTTTGGTTTAAAAATTCGGAATTTGGATTTAATTGAGATTCAAAATTTTTCACTTCTTCTATTGTAGATTGTTTTGTCCATAAGTCCAATTTTTTTGAACTCGAACAGCTGGAAATAATAAATCCAATTAAAATCAGAAGTTTAAATTTTCTTGTCATTTGCGTTTTCAAAATGTTTTACAACGGTTTTGTATATGGCTCGTAGCGTGCAAATTAGCGATAACTTTTCGGTTAAGCACGAGCCGAATTTTTTAATTTTATTATTACTTTTTCTTTTCAATAAGCCAAATTAAAAAATTTGGCGGACTTGCAAATATGCCTTAGATTCGATTAAGCAACTAATTAGCTATGAGCTATATACGGTGTTGTGTGGCGTTTTTTATTTTAAATTATATCATTTGCGTCTACTTTAAATCCTGCAGATTTTAGCTCTTTAACAAGTCTGAATTTCCAATTTTCAGTTTCGTCAATTAAAGTGTAAAGAACTCCTGAAATATCACTTGGAAGTTCTACTCCTTGTTCATAAAGAGGCATTACATTTTCTCGACCAATTTTAGCAATAAAGTATCCTAATTCAAGAATTACATTTTGTCTTGCTCTTTTATTATGATTACTTTCAGACTTTACATTCCCAAAATCATCATACGTCAAAAGTATTACAGCAAAATTCACATTTGAATGCTTTTCAAATTTTTCAATTACTGTTTGTCCTTCGTTACTTTGTTCGTGAAGTATTACTGGGCGTAATTTCAATTTTTCAATAGTTCTTGCTACTTTTTCTTTCAGTTCTTCATTATGACCGTGTACAATGAAAACGTCTTTTTTATTTGCTTTAGAATTTGAAGTCTTTTTTGAAGTGGTAGATTTCGTAACAACCTTTTCAGGTAAATTCAATTTTTTATGTTTGTCAAAAGCATTCTTAACTTCATTGATTGCTTCTTCGGAAAATTCCGCAACTGTCATAGCTTCGATAATATCTGAAAAGTCTTCGTTTGTCTTTTTATACTCTATGAACGAAACGATAATTAAAGTAACTACATTTTCGACTTTTTCATTTTCGTGACTCGCATTTAAAACTACAGCTAAAGTGTCAATGTTATCTCCTCTTTTGTGGTCCATTCCAAGTGAGAAATACCGTCTATTTTCCTTTATCTGCTCATAAATATTTTGCCACCATTCATAAAATCCATTTTGAGACATAGCCATTTTAAATTCTCTTGAAATCAAATAGTCTCCAATCATATGATTTTTTAAATCACTAAATATTATCTCGTATCTCGGTTTTATATCTTCTTTCATTCTGTTTTTTCAAATGACACACAACGGTCTTGTATATGGCTCGTAGCGTGTAAATTAGCGATTATTTTCGGATTAAGCACAAGCCAGATTTTTAAATTTTACTATTTATTTTTTTTATTGGAAATCGTCAAATTTAAAAATTTGGCGACTTTCCAAATATGCCTTAACTTTGATTAAGCAACTAATTAGCTATGAGCTATATACGTTGTTACCCAACGTTTTTTATTCCGTTATTGAACTCCAGTTTTCCCCTGTTTTTATTCTGTGAATTTGCATATCAGATACTCCAAAACGTTTTGCAATCATACTCATTCTATTCTTACTATTTTTTAATTGACGTTTTATAATTTTTACTTTTCCCTCGTTTAATTTCCCAATATTTTTGTTCCGTTTTTTAACAATTTCGTTCCAATTTGGATGGTTAAATTGATGAAGTTCTTTTTCTCTTTTAGTTGCCCATTTTAAGTTTTCAATTCGGTTGTCAGTTTTATCATAGTTCAAGTGAATAACACAAATTCCGTTATTTTTTTCAAGAAAATGTTCGGCAACAAGTTTGTGAACGTATCTGCTTGTCTGTTTTCCGTTCTTTTTTTGTTTAAGTGGTAAATTCTGATATCCGTTTATAAAATATTCTTTCACAATAAATTCTTCGTCCGTTTTGCAGTTTATTATTCTACCGTAATTGGATATTTTAAACTTTTCTTTTTCGGAAATCTTGTCGTCAAATTCAATCTCTTTCCATTCTTCTTTCCAATAATTTCGTATCATTCTCGATTTTTTTTTCAAATGTTGGGTAACGTGTTTGTATATGGTTTGTTGCGTGGATTAAGCAACTAATTTAGTAAATAATTACCGACAAAGAAAGTCCGCGAGGACTTTCGTAAGTAGGCTAGAAGCCAGCAATAAATTATATACGGTGTTGTATGCAGTACTTTAAATATTCTCAATTATATTCAAATTACTTTTATTAATATTAAATTTAGAATTTTTATTTTCAATAAATACTAAATTACCGAAAATAGGTTTCCCAATAATTCCTGCTACATTTTCACAGAATTCAGGATAATTTTTCAGAATTGAATATTTACTTTCAAAGTCTAAATATTCCTTTAAGTCATTATCTGTAATAAAATCTTTTTGTAAATTAATTACATCAATACAAATAATTAATTTGTAGTTATCTATTTTAATTAAATCTCTGTATGTTTCTTCTTTATTAGTGATTTTTGAGATTTGTGGGATGAAATTATTAATTGAAGTAATAAATGAACTTTGAGTATTTCCAAAGTATTCATCTTTTTTAAATGATTCAATTTTATTATTTAATTCTTTTTCAATTGGATTTATTTTTTTTACTTCAAATATGATATTTTGATTTTCAGATTTTACTAACCAATCTGGGGTTTTTCCATTTATCTTAGGTTCGTAGATTACTTCTGAAAATAATTGATTTAGGACATATCCAAATTCCATTTCAGAAAATAGAGATAGAATATTAATCTCATTTTTTTCTTTTATTAATTTTCTTGAAAATATTCCATTATATTTTGCATCCAAAAATTCTAGATTTCTTCTATAATCAGTTTTGTTTTTTAGGATTTTTTCAGCGGTTTCGTTCATCGTTCGGGTATTGCATACAACGGTCTTGTATATGGCTCGTAGCGTGCAAATTAGAAAATTATTTTCGGATTGAGTACAAGCCATATTTTTGAATTTTACTATTTATCTTTTTTATCGGAAATCGTCAAATTTAAAAATTTGGCGACTTTCCAAACAAGCATTAACTTCGATTAAGCAACTAATTAGCTATGAGCTATATACGTTGTTGCCATTAGTTATTTTTCCCCAAATTAACTTTAAATGTTAAATCAAATTGTATGGTTGATTACTCAGTTGTTTTTAAAAGATATTGAGCTTCTTGTAGAGCATTGCTATATAATGAGCCTCGATTCCCAAATAACTCTATCGCATTATTTAAGATTGCTTTTGAATCCATAGAAGTAGATAAAACGGTTTTGGTGTCTAAAACCTTTTCGGAATAATTTTTCTTTATTGCTTTGTTCATTACTTCTACTACAGATGTCTCATTGATTAGCATAGAAAGTTCTGATTCGTGTTTTTCTATTGCTGCTTTATAGCTGTCTGATAATTTCGTGAATTCTGCCAAAGTAAATTCATTGCTTACTAACCTATCGACTATTCCTATTCTTGCATCATTCAATTTTCTAATCATTTCAATTAATGTAAGTATACTTGTCCAATCATTAAATTTTACTGCGTGCTTTTTGCTAAAGTATATTTGATAGTAGAACGTTGTTGCTGTGATTGATTCTTCTCCAAATGTTTCTTTATCTGAAATAGTCATTGATTTTGTTGAAGTAAAAGAGAAAAAGCCTGGTGCTAATCTATTCATAGAAAAAGATGTATTAGCACCAGTACTTGAATTAGTTTTAATTGATTCGGCTATTGAACTCAATAAATCTGCATAAGTTTTAATATTTTCGGGATTCGTCAATATTACTGCTGCTGTTCCTGCTCCAGATATTAAGGATGCAGCAGTCTTTAGAACATTTGTGATAACTGGAATTAAGGTATCTGCATTAAATTCGTGCGTAAAATCCACTTTGACCGCAGAATTCCCATCAAGTTTTTCTAAGTCGTCAACTCCAATGTCTTCTTGAAATTCTCTAATTTTTGATTCAAATACAGCTTCTTCTGATTTAGCTAAATCACTAATATTCTTTTCAAGTTTTTTAATAGCTTTAAGAGCTTCTTCTGATTTTTTTTGTGCTCTCCTTACTGATGCGCTTCTACAGGCCATAATGTTTAATTTATTGGTTAATTTTAATGTATACTCTTCTCGGTTATTCTAAACCATTTACAAAATCTTCTTTCTGTAAAACTAATCCTATCTATTTTACCGTGATTATCTTCATAACCTTTGGAAGCAAAAAAGCAATGACTTCTTGAGGCTCCAATAACTCCTTTATATTGCCAGATATATTTTCTGCCAATACTTCTTATATTTTGCCTTAAGCCTATCCAATGTGGACCTTCTAAATAATACTCGCCTTTATTAAGAGTTTCAGCAGCTTCTTCAAATGACATACCAGATTGGTTATCATTGTCTTCCAACTGAGATCTTTTAGCCATAGCCGTATAACATAGTATAGCGTAATTTAAAACATCTTCATTTTCTAAAGGTATAAATTTAGATAGAATAGCACCTTTTTTCATTTCCTCCATTGTAAATTCAAGTTCAAATCCATCCCTCATTATTACATTACAGATATTATTATCCCAACTATGCTGGAATATATTATTTATACCAAATATTTCAATACCTGCTTTGATTATTGCAATTGAAACACAATTACCTGTTCCACCTTGTCTAAATGCTTTTATTAATTCTTTATTATCCATATTTTCTTTATTTAAAGATGATACTTTTTTTAATGCTATGAAATACCCATTAGCAGGTATTTTTTAATTAATGGCAACGGTCTCGTATATGGTTTGTTGCGAGATTATAACTCTAAATTTAGTAAATAAAACTGAAAGGTAAAATTCCAACGGAATTTTTCTTGAACTGCTATAAGTAGCAATGAACTATATACATTGTTGGCTAACGTATTTTATTTGTTGATTCAGCCGTGATCATTGCGTACTGCTGATAAATTAATTTTTTTCAGACGTTTTTGACATAAGTGGCTAAACAGAAACCTTAGCTTTTTGCTCTTACTCAATTAAAGGACCGAACTTAATTAAATTTTATTCAGGCTATTTTGCCGTGAGATCTTGTTTAATTTTAGCGAACTGATTAGTTTTAGATATTATTCAGCGTTGTGTTTTTTAATTTTCAGCGTTCTGATTTGCGATTAGATTTTTAGTAGAAACTTCTCAAAACTTAACAGACTAAACTCTTAATTTCCGTAAAATTGTAGGTGCGCAGAATATGTTTGCCAACGTTGTTGTATATGGTTTGTTGCGTGTTTTAAGCAACTAATTTAGTAAATAATTACCGACCAAGAAAGTCCGCGAGGACTTTCGTAAGTAGGTGAGAAGCCAGCAATAAATTATATACGGTGTTGGCAGTAGTATTTATTCTTCTTTTAGACTTTCTTCGGATTTCCCATTAAATAAGTCATACATTGCAATAGCTACTATTCCTAAAACTTCTATTGTTGTAGTTGTTAATAGAGTATTTAAAACACTTTCACTCAAGCAGTATTTTTCGTTATTGTTAACTAATATTTCTCCAACTTTCCAAAGCCAAGCACTTACAATGAGAGTTGCCCAAATAGCTAAATAAATTCTAAGATTGGTGTTAGAGCGATATCGTTTATTTTTTAATGACTTGTAAGTGGTTTTAGAGTAATCTGTATTTTTATTGAATTGTTCAGTTTCTTTTTCAGACCTCGTATCTGTTTCGGCTGGTTCAGGTTCAATAAATGCAAGAAAATCCTCTAAATTTGTTGACATATTTTTAAGCGGTTTGTTCAGCTTTATTTACCAACAAAATCTTTTTGTAATAGTCTTTTATGTAGTTTTCTGGTATTTGCAATGAAAGGTAATTAGCGTTTTTAACACTATTCCATACCTTAGACCAAGGTGTATCAAATAAGTGAGTTTTAGCACTAAGTTCTGTTCCTGTAAATTTCCCATATACAGCCCAAATTCTATCTAAAAATTTTTCATCTTTCACATCGCCAAGATTAACAACCTCTGAAAATTCTTTTTTTATTGGATTATTTCCGAAATGTTTGTATTCGTGATAAAGAGAAGCAATGACTGGACCATATTTCCAAGCTTCTGGATTTTCATCAATTAAAGTATTATCTGTAATACCTAAATACCAACCGTGAGCTATGTAGACTAATTTTATTAGCTTCATTGGTGTGATGCCCTTTTCTTGTCCATATTTAGATAAGAAATAATCCGCTATTTTATTTGGTCTATAAGTCATATAGTAAATATACTAAAAAAAAACAATTTGTTATTTCAAATTAATCGGCAAATATAAGAAAAACTTTATACAAGATTTAATTTCACAAATATGCTTTATATTACTGCCAACGTGATTGTATATGGTTTGTTGCGAGGTTTAAGCAACTAATTTAGTAAATAATTACCGACCAAGAAAGTCCGCGAGGACTTTCGTAAGTAGGCGAGAAGCCAGCAATAAATTATATACGGTGTTACCCAACGTTTTTTATCATTTCGTCTATTCTATTTTCCGCTTCTGTTTTTAAAATTCCATCGTAAAAATCTCTAACAAATGGATGGTCAAAATCTTCGTGAGGAAAAATTTCAGGTCTGTCATTTCCACCTTTTGTCATTACATCACAAGGAATAGAAGATGTATCTCCATATTCAGGAACATTGCTACATAACCAACCAAAATATCCAGTTTCGTGATTCGGATTATTATAATTTTCTTTATAGTCTAAATAACTTTTTTCGCTTAAAGAAACCCAAAGTCCATATTCCAAAGTTTCACAAGCGTCCTTTACTTTTTGAGTAAGCGTAACTCTAATAAAACGGTCAATTTGGTCTTCGTAATGAATTTCGCAAAAGTCCGATTCTAATTTTCCAAGTTCTGTTTTTTCTTTATCAGACAAAAAATCGTAATTCGCAGGTGATTTAAACGCTAAAGCAGGCCATTCCGAATGAACTTTTCCACATTCAGGACATTTAAATTCCGCTGTTTTATTTTTCTTTCTTTTCCAGAACATTAATTTCTCCGTTTTATAAAAATTAGACACGAAATTATTGTCAAAAATAAAATCCCGATTGTTCCATAAATTATCAAATTCAGCCACATTCCTACGTTGTGAATTCCAGAAGCAAATTTGTTCAAAATCGGTTCAGCCGAAAAGAATAAAACGATTGTCAAAATGACAAAAGTTAATAGATGAATTCCTATGATTTTTCGTTTTCTCAATGTTTCTCTCAAATGTTGGGTAACGGTCTCGTATATGATTTGTTGCGTGTTATAAGCGAGTAAGTTAACAAATAAAAACCGAAATAGAAAAACCGTGAGGTTTTTCGACAGTAGGCAAGAAGCAGCTATAAATTATATACATTGTTGGCTAACGTTTTTTCTTTTTACGAACTACTCCTTTGTGTATTTATAGGATCTTTGGTTTTTCGTACGTTGTTTCGTTTTTTACTTAAATGTCAAAAAAATCTTCAAATTATTATTCTGTTTTTTTCGCAAAGAGTATCAGTTTTGATTTTCGGCCGAAATTTCGTGACATCAGAATCGATTGATTTAAACAACTAGTTTCAATTTTTTAAAATTGCGAACAGTTCAGCCGTACGTTTTGCCATTCCGCTTATCATCCAAAAGTTGAGGATTGCTATAATTTTGAATTAAAGAACCGAAGTTGGGTAAGTCGAAATTCGTGCGTAAAGTTCCGCAAGAGTAAGAAATTCCAGTGTAATATTTTTTTAACGTTCAGCTTTAAATTCCAACGTATTTTTCTGAAGCAAGTAAGCACAGAATTTCGTAAAAGTCTTGAAATTGTTGGCACGCGCAAAATGTTTGCCAACGGTTTTGTATAAGATTAGTTGCGTGTTTAAGCACTAAAGTTAGCAAATAAATCACAGATAGAAAGTCCGCGAGGACTTTCGTAAGTAGGCTAGAGCTAGCAATTAATTTTATACGGTGTTGTAGCCAGTTTTTATTTATTTAATTAATAAGGTTAGTTTGTCAAAAATATGTCTAAAATTATTCCATTCATTTTCTGAAATATTGATTTCGTTTTTGAAAATATGGTTTGCAAATTGTTCTTTTGATAATGTCAGGTCATTTCCATTTTCATCGAATACATTTGAATCGATTATAACTTTTTTTGAAGCTTTATTTAAATTATTATTATCTCCTCCAAGGTTAAGACTTTTATTTTCTAAATGTCTTTTTGTTTTGTGGTCAAATTCTTCTCCAATAAATAACCTTTTTTCATTAATAACTGTTTTAATTGTAATGTCTGAAAATAATAATTCAGTTGAAATGTTGTCTGGCTCAATAATTAATGAATATGTATTAGTTTTTTTATCATTAATAATTTTGGCTTTTTTATCATCGGAATCAAATATTCCTATTTTTATTATAGGTTTTTGTTTTCTGTGAATTTTCTCTGAAGTAATAAATGATTCTAGAAACTTATTGAGTTGTGTAACTGAACTACTTAATTCAATTCTGGTTCCACAAACATTGTTTTCAACATCTTTTTGGCTTCCAAATCGCAAAAAATAGTGATTTTTCAATTCAAGGTATTCTCCAATATTATGGAAGTAATTTAGTGCAGAAAGAAAATATTTCCAATCAGTTTTACCTTCTGTTATGATAATGACTTTTTGGGATTCATCTAACTTGATTAATTCATTTTTTAAATGGATATTTTCTTTAACTATTTTTTCTTTCTCGTCTTCATACTCAAGTAAATCTCTTAAATCATTAACTATTGGATTTATTTTATCATTATCGGCAACTATGATTTCAAATGCATCTATTGTGAAAAAGCCTATTTGGATTCCTTTTTCTAATCCTCCAAGTTTAAATGTTCTGTTTAAGTTTAATTCAAAACCAGCAGTGTTTTTTAGAGTTTGATAAAAGTTTAATTTAATTCCTTCTTTCGTAATTACTGGAATTTCTTTTACAAAGTCTTTAATGTCCTCATTTATGATTTCTATATAAAACTCATTATTAAAATTGTAATTGTAGGTTCTATAAAGAACAAAGCCTCCAATGCAACTATATAAAATAGTCTTACTGTATTTTGAGTCTTTTGTTACGCTATGTCTAATGCTGTCTTTTAAACTCGGATTGTGAGTATTATTTGTTATAAAGATTAAGTCAATAAAATGGTCAGCAATAAAATCTAAATTACTTTTTTCAAGTAGTTGCAGTTTTTCATTAAATAATTTCTTAATAATATTAATACTCATAGTTTAATTTATTGAATTCGGAATGGTGATGTCAAATTGGCTACAACGTTTATGTATATGGAAAGTTGCGTGTTTGTGTGCGAGGATTTTCCGAAGGAAAATCGGAAGCAAGCAAACAAAGCAACTAACATTGGTTAAGCTAAAACTAGCAATTTTTTATATACGGTGTTGTGTTTTCGTTGTTTTTTTTCTTACAATTTTTGGTCAGTCGTAAAATTCTTTTTTTTTTTTTTTCGTTTCGCTAGTCAGTCCGCCGCAACAGTTGCGCACTGCTTTGGTCAGTCGGATGTTTTTTGATTTTTTAATACGCAAACAAGCTAAAAGTCAGATGCGTTTTTTATTCCACGTTTAAGTGAGAATCAGACGTAACATTTGAAATTCCGCAATACAATTTTTCTGTTTTTTCTTTCTTAAAATTCAAAAAAAAATCCGAAAATCAAACTAGGTTTTTTTTCGGTTCGAGTGCGTTCCGCAATGAAACACAACGGTCTAGTATATGAAAAGTAGGGCAGTTGATAAGCACTTATTTTCGGATTTATACTGAGCCATATTTTTTGTTTTATTTTTATCTTTTTTCTAAAATACAAATTAAAAATGTGGCGGACTTTGCAGACAAACATAAACTTTCGATTTAGCAATAATTGCCCTATTTTTTATATACATTGTTACCTGCTGGCTTTTCTTCCGCAAACTTGCTAGCGTTGGCGTGAAAGCTCTTTTAAATTTGTGAGGCACGAGCAAAATTTAAATGTGCTTGCACTTGCGTTGGCTTCATTCCTCAAATTTTAAATATGGGTTTAAATTAACCATTTTCCAAAGTCCATCACTTTCATCATAATCAAAAAAGACACCATCAACATCATTTACAGAAGAGAAATCAATTTCAGAAGTACTTATATCTTCTAATAATTTATAATCTGGACTTGCTAAATATTGTATTCCATTAATTTTCTTTGCAAGTAGACGAGTAGTTGTCTTATGCTTATCAGGAAATGTGAAATTTGGTACTGACCGTAAAACGATAATTTCTCTTCTTGAAAATTTAGATAGTAAAACAATCCATTTATATGCTCCTTCAGAAATTAAATCTTTGTATTTGTCTATGTTATTGATTAAATCATTTTTGTAAAATTTGATGCTTTTATCCCATAATTCATTGTCGTATAATCCACTAATTTCATTAGCTGAAGACCTTGACCTAATTCCACATTGATAAATTTTGACACTTACTAAATTTGGTAAACCGAGTTCAACTAATATTGATAGTTCCTCAATTGTATCTGCTTCAACATTGAGTTCTATATTTCTTAGTTTTTTTGAGATTCCGTTTAAAACCCAAGGAAGGCTGAATGAATAATATTTGGTAACTATATTAGTTGCTTCTTCAAGAGTTGCTATTTCTGATAAAGGAACAGCTTTTAACCATTTATTTCTTATTTCATCTTCATTTACACTTTCTATAAATTCTTCAGAAAGAACATTAATTTCTTTAATTTCATTTTCAATATCTTTGAGCAAGTTAATTTTCGAATCGATATTTATGTCATTTGATAAATAATCTTGAATAATGATTATTAACTTATCTAATTTATCTTCGATTTGTAAATCGCTATTTAGAGGTATACCAGATTTAATTATTGAATTCCATTTACTTTTGTCATTGCCTACTTTTGTTACGATTCCTTTAGTTCTTGCTTTAAGAAACTGAATTACTTCTTCTCCAGTAATTTCCTCAGACTTCTCTGCCTGAATATAAGCTAATGAATTTCTAAAGTAATCATCAGTCCATCCATAATTATCATCATCTGTACTATTTAGACTATGTAATGATAATAGTCCATCATCAATCCAATCTAAGGTGTTATTAATTGCTTCTGAATTTTCGTGTATATCTGAAATGTTATTATCTGCTATTAATTCTATTAATTGTTCAAATGATACATCATTTGAGTTAGCTATTTTTTTTAGGATTTTAATTAACTCTAAGCAACCACTCTGTGCATTATCAATTTTAGCTTTATCGAAATAGTCAAATATTAGATTTCTTTCCCAATTAACTTTTCTTGATTTTTTATTTACCGTATCTAATGCTACTAAAATCTTCCCTTCGTGGTCTACAAATGCTCTTCCAGCTCTTCCAGCAATATTCCAAAAATCCCTAGAAGTAATTAGATTACCTGCTTGATATAATGTCGAGAATATTACGGTAGACACACCCAAATTAACTCCTTGGCCTAAAGTTGAAGTTGCAATTATAACTCTAGGTTTTTCTTTACTCATTAACCTTTCAAGTGGTAATCTAACATCTGATAATAAATCAGCATTATGGCATAAGATTCCTTTTCTAGCAAAATATAGCCATTCTGATTTTTCACCATAAGATTCAATACAAGCTAGCTCAAATGCATTCCAATCATTTTGATTTTTTAATACAAATTCGGTTTCATCAGTAAGACATTTATCATATTCTCTTGCAATAGTAAAAACAGACCTTTTTTGTCCAACAAAAATTAAAACAGGTCCGAAGGTTCTAAGTTTATATGCTGTGCTAGCTATTGCTTGGTTTTTTGTCTCAGGAAAGTGCCTTATTCTAGTTTGTCTACCTTTTAATGGTTGCTCTACACTTTGGATAAATTTTGGGTTAAAAGAGTTCCTTTCTGCATCAGTACTTCTCCAATTTAAGTCAACAGAATTACCATTCCATTGAAGAACACCTAAACGTTCATCAGAAGGTCTCCAATTTTCTTTAAAAACATTTTCGCTTGAGTCGGTTAGCCATTCTGCTAAATCTTCTGCATTAGGAAGAACGGCTGATAACAATAAAAATCTGCCTGTATTTTGTTTAATAAAATATCTTAATTCTTCGTAAAAAATTTCATTGACAATTAGCCTTTTATTTGCTCCTAGTAAATGACCTTCATCTATAACAACAAGTTTTATTTGATTTAGAATTTCATTGTTACCTCTAAGCATAGCTTTTGCTTTCTCTGGTGTTGCTATTATTACATCAGATTCATCAATTACTTTCTCGTCAAGTTTACTAAATAAGCTACCACCATAAAGGTGTGATACGGATATTCCGATACTATGAAATATTTCGTCTAATGAATTTTCAATTTCATAAGCTAATGACCTAAATGGTGCGATATATAATACTTTACTTCCTTTGTTTTTTGAAATAGAATCTAATATTGCTATTTCGGCAATTCTTGTTTTTCCGCTACTTGTTGGTATACTTACCACACATCCATTATTTTCTTCGCCAATTACTTTAGATAATGAATTACGCTGAGTTATGAATAATTCATATATCCCTCCATATTTTTTATACGTTAACGAATGAATATAATTGCGAGCTAGTCCATCACTAGTGTCAAAATATTTTTTAAGCGAATCCCATAAAGAAGCTTCTGAAATACCATCTGTTATTATTATCAATAATCTAACTACCCACCAAACATCAGGTTCGTTTTTAATCTCAGCAATTATTTTTAAATTTTTAAGATTGATTTTGGCTAATTCTAAAAGATTCTTATCTCCTGTGTAGAAGTATTTAATGAAGTTATTTAAAGATTTTGCAATAGTTATTTCATAGATGTTTTTACTTGAATCTATCTCTTCATTATTTTCTGATAAATAGTCGTCAGTATAAATTTCATTTACCATCATACTATTTATTGTCTCCTGAAGTTCTTGATAATTTCGACTAAGAAATAAGGAAACAATTTTTGAAATAACAGTATCATTTTCAATTTTCTTAATTAATATGAATGCTTTTGAGTATTGAAAACAAACGTAATATGACAAAGCTGAAATAAGTCCATAGTAATTGCCTAGATTAGTTTTGACTTCAGGCGAACCGTGAATGTTTTCTATTATTGAGGCTCCTTTTTCTAAAGGGAATATTCCATTTTTTAAATGTTCATTTTCAATAAACCTACATCCTAAATTAAGATAATGAAATGCGAGAAGATTTAACTTATCGTCTTTAATAGTGTATTTGGGAAAGTTATCTAGACTTTCTGAAGTATTATAAAGAATGTATCTAGCATTTGCTTGTGCAATTAGATTTTGAAGTGTAGAGTCTTTTTCAACCTTATCTAATTTTTCTTGAATTTGGTCAAAAGTCATAAAGTTGATGGATTAGCGATTAGTTCATTTGCTTTCTCAAAAACAAGATTTATGAAATTTTCAGGATTTTTAATGCCAATAGAAATAAAAATTAGTTCTGGATTATCATTGCTGAGATTTCGCTCAACATTAGCAGATGTATTTTCGTTACTCAATAGTAAACCTGTATAAATTAGTTGACTTTTATCCTTGATATCTTGCACAATAAAATCATCTAGCCTCAAAGCTAATTCTTCATTAGTTTTAGCAATTTCCTCAACTAAGAAAGAATAAGATAAAGGCATTTTTTCTTTTTCTAATGAAGACGAAATATCGTCTACAGCTGTTTTATCTGGGATTTTTCGGAATTTAGATTCTCCTAGATAAATTTTCAAATCATCTCCACTTTCTTGTTGTAAAAGGTCAACCATTAATGTGTCATCTCCTTTTATTGCTTGGTCAACATTGGGATTGTACTTAAGTTTAAAAACTTTAATTAATTCACGATTTAAAGTGCTTTGAATGTATTCCGTAAGTAAAATTTCTGTCGCATTTCCTTTTTTTACTTTATCTGCAATTGGTAGTTTTCTGTTTTGTTCAGCGTATTTTTGAAAACCTAATTCTCCATATTTTTTCTTGAGTTGTTCTAATCGAAAAGTAGAGTAGTGATGACTGATTAATTTATTAGCCATCCATAAAATCAAATCTTCATTTTCTTCATTATTTATCTCAGTTAATTCTCTATGACATTTGGTATCTGTAGTAGGAATGTCATTAGCTTTTAGCCAAGTTCCAAGAGGATGTTCTGCGTTTGGATGATTTCCAATTAAATCAGTTTGTTTAGTCATTTTTTTGTATTTCTAAGCGTTGGCAAAAGGCAAGCTCTTTTTATTTTGTGAGGCACGAACAAAATGAAATGTGCTTGACTGTGCGGTTGGCTTTTCAGCTTGCAGGTAACGGTTAGTATATGAAAAGTAGGCGATTTCGAAGCACCAAACTTTCGGTTAAGCACAAGCTTTGATACGAGCCAAAAGCCTTGAATTTATTGCTGTTTCGCCTATTTTTCATATACATTGTTGTGGTGTCGTATTTTTTAATTCATAAATTTTGTCATTATTCCTAATTGCAATAACATAAATCCACTTATTATCATTACGAAAATTGCGAATTTCTTTATGTCATTCAATTCTCGTCCATCTTTTAAAATCAATCGCCTAAAATCTGCTGAAATTAGGCTGAATAGAGCAGTCAGAAATAAAAGTCCAATTGCAGCTAAAACTCCGTTACCAATTGGAAATCCATCTGTTTTTCCAAGAAAGAATGGAATGAAATCGGTCAAGAAAAGTAAGTTCCAAACAACTATTGCTCCAATTGCAAAACCTTTTTTGATTGGAAATCCTCCTTTTGCCTGTTTTTCAATTATTGTTCTGTCAATTTTTTGTTCGGTTGCATTTTGATTATTTAAAAATCCCGTTTCTTTAATTTGTCGAACAACAGAATTTGGGTCTTTAAAAGTCCAAAAAATCACTCGTTCTTTATAGTTAGCAACTTTATGATTTATTTTTATTCCTTGTCCAAGAATTGGAATCATTGTATAAGGTTCGATTGAAATAATGTCTGAAGCTTGAAAAGTCAAATTTCCGATAATCGAAGCGTTTAATTCCAATCTGTCTTTATTCACTTTTAAAGTCGCAAATGGAAATGTCGCATTAGCCATTCCAATTCTTGCTCCACCTGTTAATTGTAATTCGTTCATTCTGTTTTTGGTCGGTTTTTAATATGCACCACAACGTTTATGTATAAGAATAGTTGCGGGTTTGTATGCGAGGATTTTCCGAAGGAAAATCAGACGTTACAAACACGCAACGACCTTTGATTAAGCACTAAACCGCAATTATTTTTATACGGTGTTGTACCCAGTTTTTATTTCCGATTATTTATAAAGTTTACAATCAATTTCGTGATTCATAATGTTAATCAGCAAAGAGTAATATCCTTTGTTTAAAAGACTATTACTGAATTTTTCAGCGTCTTTCGGCAACTTAAAAGGCTTTAAGATTTCCTTCGACTTGTTTTCGTAAAACACAACAATTGGATATTCGTAAATATCGAATTTATGTTGTACAAATATATTATCGCGTATCAACTCTCTATCAATTATATTTTTAACTTCAGGATTTGATTTATCCGCAATTATAGTTTTCGGTGGTCTTTTTTGTTCGTATTTGTCAGGAAATCGCATTTTTCCGATATCTTTTTTAAATCGGCTATTTATGAAATATGAAAAGTCAGAATTTGATTCGAATGTTTCAAGCGTTTTATTTGTCATATTTTTAATTAATTTTTCGGTTCAGATTGCGTTTCTCAAATTGGGTACAACGGTTTAGTATATGATTTGTAGCGTTGTTTCAGCCAGTAAGTTAGCAAATAAATACCTAAACAGAAAAATCGCGAGGTTTTTCGTGAGTAGGCTAGAAGCAGCTATAAATTATATACATTGTTAGCTAAGGTTTTTTCTTTTTACGTGCTACTCCTTTGTGTATTTCCGAACGATTTGTTTTTCAGACGTTGATTGATTTTTTACTTAAATATCAAAAAAATCTCCGAATTATTATTCCGTTTTTTTCCGCAAAGAGAATCAGTTTTGTTTTTCAACCTAAATTTTCGTGACATCAAAATTGATTGATTTAATCAACTAATTTCAAATTTTTTAAGCAGCGAACAGTTCAGCAGTACTTTTTGCCATTTCGCTTATCAGCCAAAAGTTGAGGATTGCTATAATATTGATGTAATGATCAGAAGTTGGGTAAGCCTAAATTCGCGCGTAACGTACCGCAAGAGTAAGAAATTTCAGCATAATATTTTTTAAGGTTCAGCTTTAAATTCTAGCGTAGTTTTGATTTGAAAATAAGCACAGAATTTAGTGATTGCGTTGAAATTGCAAGTTAGCCCAAAATCTTTGCTAACGTGTTTGTGTATGGTTAGTTGCGTGGTTAAGCAACTAAGTTAACAAACAAATCACAGATAGAAAATTCCAGCGGAATTTTCGTAAGTCGGCAGTGACCAAGCAATTAATTATACACGGTGTTGTGCAACGTATTTTATTCGTTTTCTTCAAGTCCGACAATGTCTTTCCGAATCTTTTTTCTCCATTTCTTTCCGTATTTTTTGTCCAAATACTCGAAAACTGTTCTATTATATTCATAAAGACTTTCCTCTGCAATTGCGTCACAGCCATACTCGACAAAATTCACATTATATTTTTTCGCAAATTTCGTGTCTGATTTATAGAAAACAGGTGCGATTCCACTTGATTCCAATATGTTTACTTTTCCGCTTTTTATGTCTTCAAGTGCTTTTTCTCGGTTAAGTCCGAATCTTGGTTTCATTACAAATTCAAATACATATTCTTTCGGTTTATCAACTCGAATTATTGTGTCAATGTTTTCATAACCCAAAGCAGTCAATTCTATAGTTTCTAAACTATCTTTTTCTCGAATTTTGTATTTATATTCAAATTCTCCCTTTTCGTTTGTAGCTGAATATCTGTATCTCGATTTATAATTCACGTAAACATTTTCCAGAGGTTTTCCATTGACTTCCGATATCACAATTCCTTTAATCAGAATTTCATTTGATTTATCATTTTGTGAAAATCCGATTATTGAATTAAGGAATAATATTGTCAGGATGAGTTTTTTCATATGTTGCACAACGGTTTAGTATATGATTTGTAGCGTTGTTTCAGCCAGTAAGTTAGCAAATAAATACTTAAACAGAAAAATCGCGAGGTTTTTCGTGAGTAGGTTAGAAGCAGCTATAAATTATATACATTGTTAG
>NZ_JASDDK010000011.1 GCF_030407435.1 Winogradskyella bathintestinalis | reverse complement strand
ATCGGCATCTTGAAAATTTAAATGGTAGCTTACTGTAAAATCTGATGACGGTTGACTACCCAAAATTGTCGACGATTGACTACTAAGATCAAACTCAGCAATTCCATCATTACTATCGTCATCACATGATTCTAAATCTGAAGCCGGACTAATAATAGGTTGGTCTAATGCCTCGATATTAAAACTAGTCGTGGTATAACATTCTTGCGAGACATCCGCTATACGCGCCCAAATTTCTTGTGGATTAGAGTTATTGGTATAATTACTTGGTAATGGATCTAAATTGTCAATAGCTTGTTGTTCTGTAACATGATAAGTAATGATGAAATCATCTGCATTTTGGCCTCCTAAAATATCGTCATCATTACTAGACAAATCAAATTCAGCGATACCATCAGCATCACAAAATTCAATATTCGGTGCGTCATTAGCTATTGGTGTAGGTTTGAATTCTACTAAAATAGAATCCGTAGTTTCGCAACCGGCGGCAAAAAACACATCGGCCGAATATAAACCTGGTTCATTCACATCGATTACAGAAGCTGTCTCACCAATTATTTCTAATCTATTTTCAGGCATGCTTGGGTCTGCTGCATAAAACCAAGTATGCGTAGCTGAAGGTGCCTGCGTATCTAAAGTTATCGCTTCACCACCACATTGAGCTGTTCCTGCCACAATAGTTATATCATCGCCTAATTCTCCACCAAGCACAAAACTACCTGCTTCTAAGAAAATTGCGGAGTCCCATATAGAATCTCCTTGATCCGCAACAACCAATTTTATTTCATAAGTCACCGTAGGCACTACAGTAGCTGACGCCGTTAAAACTACAGTTCTACCACCATAATTAGTATCACCTATATTATAACCTTCAAAATATGTAGGGTTATCAGCACAATTTCCTGAATTATTTATATTTGTTACACTAACAGGGGTACCATTTGGCAAAACGGCAAGGTTCGTATAATCCGTAGTACCGACTTCTCTTAAAAGAAATGCAAAACTATCAGCGTAGTTACATTCTGTACTGCCATCATATTCTTCTGAAGTCATCAAATACCTAAAACTAATTTGATTTGAAGTTGGAACAAAATTAAATTTAACAAACGTTGCATCGTTAGTATCCGCCTGACCTAAAGCAGACTCTAAATCGCCATCACCTGCTTGCCCATTATTAGTGGAGACAAGCGTGGCATCCACTGAATTACCGGCTTCTGCTGCTACACCTGTTGATAATATAATACCTTCTTCAAAAGGAAAACCAACCGCACCACCTCTGGTAAAATATCCATAACTTTTAGAACCAAGCTGATTTGGATTCCCATTCACTTGAGTAGAAAAATTATGAACCGCAGAACATCCACCAGATACTAATACGTTTTCTACTAGTTCTTCAAGATTAAATGAAGACTCTGGATAAGCGGCACTATTTATGGAAACAATAGGGTCTAATACAACTACTGATATGGTTTCTGTACTCTGGCAACCGACGGGATTGGTATCTTGAACGGTTAATGTTACGGTATAAGTACCAGCAAAATTATAGGTCGCAGCACCAGTGGTACCAGTCCCATTAGTACCGTTACCAAAATCCCAATTATAATTGGCACCTGTACCATCAACAGAAAAAGTAGCACTAGCGCTAAAATCCACAGTTTCACCCGGTAAAATTTCGACAATATTAGGCGACGATTCTGCTGGAACTGTACTATCTATTGACGCGGTAATTGTTTGACATTGTACTGCACATAGAATATCCGCTTCCCAGCCATTAATATTACCAGTCTCATTACTTGTAAATGCAAAAGTTAGACATCCTGACGTATTACTTGCCGAAGCCGACACAACCCCTGGAGGTGAACTACTAGAAGAATAAGAACCAATAACATCTGCTGTTACATCGTCACCATCATAAATAGTTAATACATCTCGATTAAGTTGTGTATTAAAATCAATAAAATCAACAATAATAAATTCGTCATTATTCTGAGGACAAATCGTGGTTACAATATCTTCATTGTCTCCATAATTTCCAAATTCTCCTCCTGAATCATAAAATTTATCGGGTGCACATCTTGTAAATGTACCGCTTTCCATGAGTACATCTTGAGAAAAACAAATAGAAGAAATAATTAAAGCGAGCAGACAGAGGGATTTGTTCATAGTTGGTTGAGACAAAAAGAAACAATCATTACACAAAAAAATTAAACAATTGTTATGACGTTTATTAATATTAAGCACGGAATTTAGTAAAATTAAATCTAAATCGCTCTAGATAATAGATGTAAAACACATCAAAAGGATGAATGTTTCAAGTTGATATTTCATACTTTTGCAAATAAAAAGATGGCACATACTAAAATTTCTATAGTACCTACTTCAAACGATACAATTTTAAAATTTGAAGCTGATCGATTTTTAACAGACCATAACAGTTTTGAATTCAACAACATAGATGAAGCAAAACACTCACCATTAGCACAACAATTGTTCTATTTACCCTTTGTAAAAAAGGTGTATATCGCTTCTAATTTTATTGCGATAGAGCGCTTTAATATCGTAGAATGGGTAGATGTACAAGATGAAGTTGCTCTTCAAATTGAAGATTATTTATCTAAAGATGGTATTGTAGTCGCTGAAGAGGCTGTAAAACCTAAGGCTGCGGTTACAGTTTACGCAGAAAGCACTCCAAACCCAGGAGTATTAAAATTTGTTTGCAATAAAGTTTTGGTTCCTAATATGTATGAATTCACATCTATAGAAGAAGCTAAACCTTCACCTCTAGCCACGGCATTATTTCAATTTCCATTTGTAAAAAATGTTTTTATGGAAAAGAATTTTATTTCTATAACAAAGTTTGATATTGTAGAATGGGAAGATATTACTCTTCAACTGAGAGAGTTTTTAAAGTCTTATGTTGAAGACGGTAAAACCATTTTAAATGATGATGCACCTAAGCAATTAAATAAAACTGAAGCTGCTGTCGAGCAAAAGTTTGAAGCCTTAGACGATGTTTCAAAAAACATAGTTAATATTCTAGAAGAGTATATAAAACCTGCAGTTGAAAGCGATGGTGGTAACATAGAATTTAAATCTTATAACGAAAACACTAAGAAAGTGGAAGTTTTGCTTCAAGGTGCATGTAGTGGTTGTCCTTCTTCTACATTTACGCTTAAAAATGGCATAGAAAGTATGCTTAAGGAGATGCTAAAAGACAATGATATTACTGTAGATGCAATTAACAATTAATTAAGAAATTTTCATTTATATTTTTTATCTTAAGATTAGTATTAATTAAAAAAATATAAAATGGCAGTATTAAAAGTAGTAGAAATTTTAGCAAACTCTGAAAAAAGCTGGGAAGATGCCACTAGAAAAGCAGTAAAGGAAGCTTCTAAAACAGTAAAAAATATTAAATCTGTTTATGTAAAAGAACAGACTGCAATCGTTAAAGACGATAATATTACAGAATTTAGAGTAAATATCAAATTGACTTTTGAAGTTAATTAAGAGCTATTTGAACCCTCAACACATAAACTCGGAATTTAAATTTGCCGGGTTTTTTTATTATAACCTTATAAATTATTTAAACCAAAATGGAAACAGAAAAATGGATTGACGCAGGATACAACTTTATCATAGAGTTTGGGCCTAAAGTTATTGGAGCTATCATAATATGGATTATTGGTAGTTGGGTAATAAAAATGCTATTAAGCGGTACCAAAAAAGCCATGAATAAAGGGAATTATGACGAAAGCCTAAGAAAATTCTTGTTGAATTTAATCAATTGGACTCTAAAAATAGTACTCATCATTGTTGTATTAGGTACTGTTGGTGTAGAAACAACCTCATTTGCGGCTGTTATTGCTGCAGCTGGTTTAGCTATAGGTTTAGCATTACAAGGGTCTTTAGGGAATTTTGCCGGTGGTGTTTTAATTATGATTTTTAAACCTTTTAAAATCGGGGATTACATTAAAGCACAAGGGGAATCTGGAACAGTTAAAGAAATTGAAATATTTACAACTAAATTATCGACGCCAGATAATAAAGAAATAATCATCCCTAATGGCAGCTTATCAAATGGGAATATTGTCAATTATTCAACAGAAGCAACACGCCGTGTCGATTTCACATTTGGGGTCGGTTACGATTCGGATATCAAACGAACCAAAGAGGTAATTATGAGTGTTATTAATGAACACGATTTAATTTTAAGAGATCCTGCTCCGGCTATAAATGTTTCTGAATTGGCTGATAGTTCCATTAATTTCTTTACTAGAGTATGGGTAAATTCAGGAGATTATTGGACTGTTAAATTTGACGTTATAGAGCGTACCAAAGAAGCCTTAGATGCTGCTGGTATTGATATTCCTTATCCTCACCAAGTAGAAATACAAAAGCAAGGTTAAACCTTCTTTTTCAATGCTACAAAATCCTTTAAGTAATAAGGTTCAAAATAAGCGACATCTTCGGTGTCGCTTTTTTGATATTTTATTTCTGCTAATCTCGACATTTCATTTGCCGAGGGTAATTTTCCATTTATAAAAATTGCATTAGGGTGTTGGATAAGTGTTTTTGTTTTTTCAACACCATTTCCAATAAAATAAATCCTATTATTATTAAGCAGTTCAGCATAGCTTTCTTCCGTTAAAATTTCAGCTTTAATCGGGCGTTGCATTTCAAACTTAGAATTATAGATTGCAGAATACACTTCCATACGTCGCGCATCTAACATCGGTATAATAATACCATCTCTCTCTTTCACCTGATGTGCTAAACTTTCTAAAGTAGAAATTGCAATTAACGGTTTTTCTAAGGCGAAACACAAGCCTTTTGCTGAAGACACTCCTATACGTAAACCTGTATAGGAGCCTGGCCCTTTACTTACGGCGATTGCATCAATTTGAGATAATTTATAATCGGACGATTTAATCACCTCATCAATATATAAATGCAAGGTTTCGGCATGCGAATAACCAGGACTATTATCTTCCTTTAAAACTAAAGTCTCTCCATCTTTAGATAGAGAGACTGAACAATTAGTGGTTGCTGATTCTATATTTAGAATTAAAGCCATGTATGCTTATAGTTTTTATTTCAACAATGTACTTTGAATATTATAGCTGTTATCTTAATCTTCGCTTTTGGTATCAGAAGCGTTTTCAGATTTTGAATTGGTGACTTCTAATAAATCGCCAGGGTTTAAATTTTTTGAAACCATATTATACGGTCCTGTAATGATTTTATCATCTTTACTCAAACCTGAAATAATTTCAATATTAGTATCATCTTGAATGCCAGTTTTTACAACTTTCAGTTTAGCTATTCCATTATCATTCACAAAAACACATTCAAACTTTTGCTCATCAATATCCTCATTTTCTTCAGAGGTTAAACTTTTACCATACGGCTTCTTTGTAGCACTAGTATCTGTTTTTATAACAATTGCGCTAATGGGAACTGAAATCGCATCTTTTCTAGTTTTTGTAATAACATCTACGGTTGCTGTCATTCCTGGTCTAAAAGGTGAATAGGTTTCTGGTTTCCCTTCTGTTAAATCTTTATAAGATTCTTCAATAATTCTAACTTTAACCTTAAAATTGGTGACCTGATCTGCAGCTAAAGTTCCTGCCGCAGAATTTGCTATTTCAGTAACAACACCTTTAAATTCTTTTTTCAAATAAGCATCAACCTCAACAATTGTAGAATCTCCAATAGCAACTTTTACAATATCATTTTCGTTAACATCAACTTCAACCTCCATGTTATTTAAGTTAGCAACTCTAAGTATTTCAGTTCCCGCCATTTGTTGGGTTCCTACCACACGCTCACCTAACTCAACACTTAAAAGTGAAATTGTTCCACTCATTGGAGCATATATTGTTGTTCTATTTAGATTGTCCTTAGCTTCATTTACGGTTGCAGCCGCACTTTGTACGTTGTAATAAGCAGAGTTTTTTCCTGCAACTGCTGTTTCATAAGTTGCTATAGAACGGTCCCAATCGGCTTTAGAAATTACCCCTTTATCAAATAATGTTTTGTTTCTATCATAGTCGGCCTTGGCTTGCCTTAAATTAGCTTCCGCTTGTTCTAAACCAGCTCTTACATTTTGATAAGATGCTTGCGATCTACTCACGGCAGACTGAATTAAATCTGGATTCACCCTAACCAATAAATCTCCTTTTTCAACTTCTTGGCCTTCTTTAAAAGGTAATTCTAGTATTTCACCAGAAACTTCTGATGATATTTTTACTTCAACTTCTGGCTGAATTTTACCTGTTGCGGATACGGTTTGTACAATATCTTTTACAATAACTTCTTTTTCAGTCACTGCTTTGAAATCTCCTTTTTTACCAAACCATCCCATTTTAGATCCGGCGACTAAAAGAATTAGTACAAAAACGACAATTCCGATAATAATTTTTACTGTTTTGCTCATAATTAAAACTTTAATTCAGTTGCTGGAATTCCAAAATACAATTCGAGAACTTTCAGCTTAAAAATATAATCGTATTTCGCACGATTTAATTCAATGTTACTATTGTCGAATCTAAGTTTAGATTGACTAAAATCGAAAGCATTCGTTAAGCCTACATCGTAACGTTCTTTAGCATAATCGTAAGCTAATTGTTGCGATTCAACTGCTAAGGTTGCTGCTTCGTAAGATTTAAAAGCTCCTTTAGCATCAACGTAAGCTTGATAAACTGTAGATTCTAAATCTAACTCTGCTTGCTCTAACTGAAACTTGCTGCGTTCTAAATTTACTTTAGTCCTTTGTACGCTACCTCGAGTTTGAAAACCGTTAAAGATAGGAATGTTTAATGAAAGTCCATATGAGATACCATCATTCTGTGCTAATTGGTCGAAAAAAGGATCTGCACCAACTAAGACATTTGTTGAATTAGGAAACTCACCAACTACAGATTGCCCCGTACCTTCTACCACACCAATTTGCTGCGTTATTACCGGATTATCAGGATCTACTTGTTGAATAAAAGAATTGGTATTAGCATATCTCGTATCATAACCGAAAGACGCTGTAAGCGATGGATAGTTTGCGCCCTTAGCAATTTGTACATCTTTTTTAGCTAAGGCTACATTTTGCTCTGCAATTTTGATCTCAGATCTACTTTCTTTTGCTTTTGAAATGATTTCTGAAACATTTTTATTTACAATCTCACTATCAACAATATCATAGCCTTCATCTACGATATCAAAATTTTCATAATCCTTAATTAATAATAATTGTGCTAAGCTGATTAATGAAATCTGAATACTATTTTCTGCGTTAATAATTGATTGTTGCTCACTTGCATTTATCGCTTGTATTTCTAAAAGGTCTCCACGAGGCAATGATCCAGCATCGACGAGTTCTTGTGTTCTCTCAATTTGTTCTTCTGTCACTTCATTTTGAGATTTCAAAACTGCTAAATTGGCTTTGTTTAAAATAACCTGAAGATAATTATTGGCCACAAAGAGCGAAATATCATCTTTCATTTTATCTAATCGATATTGACTTGCTAATTTAGATATGTCTGCACGTTGTACGGTTCTGAAGTTTCTTAGACCGTCAAATAAAGTGTACCCTACATTTATACGACCTGAAGCAGATAACACCGTGGTTGTTTGTGCATTATTGGTTACAGGATTAAAACTAAGTCCTGTACTTTCAGACACACCACCACCAGCATTTAGTGAAGGTAAAAAACTACCTTTTGCAGTCAATATGTCTATATCTGCCAACTCTAAATCTAACTCACTTTGCTTTACAGAAATATTATTTTCTAAGGCATATATAACGCATTCTTTAAGCGTCCATTTTTTATTTTGCGCTTTGGCAAAAACTCCACAAAGAAGTAAAATAATAATGATTGATTTTTTCATGATGCTTATTTGTCTATGTAAAACTTAAAGTGTTACACTAATTATTTAAATTTATTATTGGGCATATTTAGGCACCCCTTGTACTTGGTTCCAAACCTTTATTTTATCGCCTTTAGCAATACCATTTTTCACTTCTACAAAAATACCATCACTAATACCTAACTCTATATCTTTTCTATTAAATTCTTGATCTCCGACTTCAACTTCAACATATGGTTTTTTAGTCTCCTTATCATATTGAACTAAGGCTTCTTTTATGGCTAAAACATTTTCCGCCTTATCTAAAATAATTGAGGCGTTGGCACTTAAGCCCGCTCGTATAAAAGTAGAATCTATTTTTTTAAGTGAGCCTTTTATTTCAAATTGAACGGCACCATTTTCTGCTACACCTTTTGGAGCTATATAATCTAAAATGGCATCGAATTTCTCATTTTCTATAGCACCTACCGTAATTTCAAGAGGCAAACCTTCTTTAATTTTACCTACTTCGCTTTCATCTACTTTCCCTTCGAAAATCATTTGTTTTACATCTGCTAAAGAAGCGATAGAAGTACCTTCATTAAAATTATTCGCTTCAATAACTTGATTTCCTGCTTTAACTGGCACATCTAAGACCATCCCTGAAACCGTCGCTCGGACTTGGGTTTGAGCGGTATTTCCTAGACCTGAGGTTGTTCCTGTTTTTATAATATCGTAATTCTGATTAGCAGAATTCACATTTATCCGAGCCTGTTCTACACTCTGCTTAGTTTGTAAATATGAATTATTTACGGCTTCAAAGTCATTTGCAGAAATCACTCCTTTATCGAACAATGCTTTTTGTCTGTCGTAATTAGATTGCTGTGTCTGTAAATTAATCTTTGCAGTTTGTAATGCAGTTTGATTTGATGCAATATTGTTTTTAGCACTCGTTAAACTTGATGCGTTTGGAATCACTTTTATTTGAGCAATTAAATCTCCTTGCTGCACATACTCACCAGCTTCAATAAAAACCTCTTCAATAACACCAGAAATATTTGGTTTAATTAAAATTTCTTCTTTTGGAACAATACTCCCTGTTGCAACAGTTTTAACAATAATTGTTTCTTCAGTTGGAGTTTCCGAAGTATAGGATATTGGATTTTCTTGGTTTTTTTGCCACAAATACAATAATGCTGAGCCAAAGACAACAACAATTAATATTAATAGGATTACAGTTTTAGTTCTTTTCATGGTTATGATTGCTATAAATTTATTCTATTCTTAATGCGTCAACAGGTTTCATTTTGGTAGCGCTATTTGCTGGTATTAATCCAGCTAATACTCCTGAAACTACTAATATGATTAAAGCAGTAAATACAACTTGCATACTTACGCTAGGGTTTGCAAAGTTTTCAACAGGACCAACACTATCTAAAATGGTGTTCATAACCCAAATGACTAATGCGGCAAAGGAAATACCAACCATACCTGATAATATGGTAAGGATTAAACTTTCTTGTAAAATTTGAGATTTTATTGTCCATGGACTTGCACCTAAAGCACGTCTTACTCCTATTTCCTTGGTACGTTCTTTTACAACTATAAGCATAATATTACTGATGCCAATTATACCAGACATTAATACTAATGCACCAACAAAATAACCAACAAAAGATAGAATTGTGAATAAACCATTTACACGTTCAAATTGCTCAGATAAATCGAAATGACCGATAGCACGATCGTCCGTGGGATCTACTTTATGTCTCGATTTCATTAAGTCGAAAATTTGCTGTTTTAGAGACGTAATACTTACACCATCTACAGCCGTAACGGCCATCCAACTTACATTTTCTCCTCTATTAAAGGCTTGACCAAATGTAGTGAATGGTATATAAATTGTACTAGCATCTTGTTCACCATCTCCTTGACTATTGCTCATTTTAAAGGTACCGACGACCAAAAAATTGACTCCATTTACTTTAATATATGTACCTAATACATCTTCTTCTTTGTCATAAAGACCTTTTACAACTCCAATGCCTATTACGCAAATTTTACGTTTAGCTTCAATATCTGAATAACTTATAAAACGACCCTGTATAATATCCATAGGCCGCTGTTTTATAAATTCCGGATAATCTCCGCTAATCTCAAAAGCACCTGATTTTGTACCTCTGGTTACATTGTTTGCTCCATTATAACCTCCCAATTGATTTCGAGGAGATACATATTTTATATTAGGAAACTCCGCTTTTATAGCGGCCACGTCATCTATTTTATAGTTAAAATTGCGCCCTTTAGGTAGACCTTTATAGGGTTTTGATGTGCCCTGCGTCCACATAAACATAGAATTAGTAGCAAAGTCCCCAAAACCTGAAGTGACACCATTTTTTAGTCCATTGGTTAAAGCCAATAGCAGTACTAAAATGGTAATTCCCCAAAACACTCCGAACGCCGTTAAGAACGTTCTAAATTTATTAGCGTTTAAAGCTTCAAGTATTTCATCCCAACGGTCTCTACTAAACATATTATTCGTCTCTTAAGGCATCTATTGGTTTAATCATGGCGGCTCGGTAGGCTGGAATAAATCCGGCTAAAGCGCCAGCTAATACTAACAAAAATACCGTTGTTAATGCAATATTAAAATCTACTTGTGGATATTTTATGAAGTCACTTTCAATTTGTGGCCCAACAATTTCTAACAAACCAAGACCTAATATTAATCCGAATAAACCTGAAAACATGGTTACAAAAACAGCTTCTTGTAAAATCATACCAACAATAGACATTGGTAAGGCTCCTAAAGCTTTTCGTATTCCGATTTCTTTAGTCCGTTCTTTTACAATAATGAGCATAATATTACCAACCCCAACAATACCTGCAATGATAGTTCCTATACCAACAAACCAAAACACGGCTTTTATAGTAGCAATTAAAGAGTAGATTTTTTGAGCTTCTTCTAAAGTGTTATTTACCCTTACGGCGCTTACATCGTCTGGGGCAACCGTATGGATTTCTTTTATTTTTTGCTCTATTCCTAAAGCAATAGCATTAGACCGGGCAACAGCCTCATCAAAATTATCAGCCATCTTTACGGTGAAAGCCATATTTCTAATGTTTTCACCTGCATTAAAAACACTTTGAGCTGTACTTATTGGAATATATACCTGGCTTTCTTCGCGATCACCTCCTGGATCGAAATAAACACCAACCACTTTAAAATTCATTCCAAAGATTTGAATGTTTTTATTTATAGGATCCTCATCTTTAAACAGGTCCATTTTCATTTTGTTTCCAATGATGGCTACTTTTTTGCCTTCATTAATATCAGATTGACTAATAAAGCGTCCTGTACCAATATCTGCGTTCTCAATAAATTGGTTATCGGGTAGCGTCCCTCTAACCCGATAATTTCCTGATTCGTTATTATAAGATACTGTTCCGCCCCAAATCATATAATCTTTAGTACGGTATTCTAAATAATTATCATACTCATTTGTAACGGCATCAAAGCTCGAATTTTTAAGCTGAACATATCGTCCCGGATTTAAACCTTTATAACCTTTTGTGGTTACACCTGTCCAAACTGAAACTCTATTGGTAGCATCTTGCTCAAACTGCGACTTCACCCCATTGGCGATGCCTTCACTAAAACCTAGAAGTATCACTAATATAAAAATTCCGGAAGCCACTGAAAGCCCTGTAAGAAACGTTCGTAATTTGTTTTTACTTAAGGTTTCAAATATTTCTTGCCAACGTTCTAAATCAAACATGAAGTGAAGCTCTTACTTGTTCTACCTTACTATCATCGATAATAACACCATCCTTAAGGTTAACGATGCGTTTGGTCATGTGTGCAATATCATCTTCGTGAGTGACTACGAGTATAGTTTTTCCTTCGTCATTAATCCCTTGAATGAGTTCCATAACCTCGTAAGAGGTTTTGGTATCTAACGCACCCGTTGGTTCATCGGCTAATAACACTTTTGGATCACTAGCCAAAGCTCTTGCAATAGCCACACGTTGTTTCTGTCCGCCTGAAAGTTCGCTCGGTAAATGATGAGACCATTGTGCCAAACCTACTTTTTCGAGATAATGCATGGCTTTCTCAGTGCGCTCTTTCCGCTTAACACCTTTATAATACAATGGCATTGATACATTGTCTAAGGCACTTTTGTAATTGATTAGATTGAAAGACTGAAATATGAAACCTAAAAACTCGTTTCTATATTTAGCGGCGATTTTCTCATTAAGATTTTTAATGGGTACATTATCTAGAATGTATTGACCTTCATCTGCTTCATCTAGCATTCCCAAAATATTCAATAATGTCGATTTTCCAGAACCGGAAGACCCCATAATAGACACTAACTCACCTTCGTTTACTTCAAAATTAATACCTTTTAAAACATGGAGAGAATTACTTCCCATGTGGTAAGATTTGTGTAAATCTTTAATCTGAATCATAGTATGGCTGGTTAGTTTTGCAATTTTACTAAAAACTTAATCGTAATTATGCCAACAAATTGTTAAGAATTACCATTAATTACGTTTACCAATTTCAAATTTAAAAAGTCAATTATCGTAGATATATATTCATTTTTTAATATAAATACATATAGAATTAATTATACTATTGAAATTCTAAATTAGCACGGGTTATTTTCATAAGACTACTAAAACGGTATTTTGTTACACCGACTCATTACTATTATTTGTTTTTTCTGGTTTAATGAATTTTATATAAACAATATAACCTAAGGTACCCACCAAAATATAAGGTATAACCATTAAGAACATAATACCATCATTGATACCTACTGCAGCCGATTGGTCTTCACCACTTTCTAGTACAGCTCTACACATGGCGCACTGTGCATTTGATGTTAAAAAACAAAAAAATGTAAAAAGTAATATGATAAATTTATTTTTCATGATATAAGGTTTAAACCTACAACATTGCTCACACTGGAATCAGTAACTAATCAGTTAGACCAAATTTACTGAGCATAATATGGAGAAATCATTAGATAAACGACAACACCAGTTATTGCCACATATAGCCATAATGGAAATGTAATTCTAGCTATTTTTTTATGACGTTCTATATTATTGGTTATGGCTCTGACATACGTAATTAGAACAAACGGAATGATAACAATAGACAAGAGGATATGTGAAATTAAAATAAAATAATAGATGTATTTAATCACTCCCTCACCTCCGAATTTTGTAGAATCACTAGTCATGTGATAAGCTATGTAAAGCAATAAGAAAATCACTGAACTCCAAATAGCGGTGGTCATTAAATTTTCGTGAAGCACTAACTTTTTCTTTTTAATAGCAATAAAAGCAGTCACTAAAAAAATGGCGGTTATGCCATTAATAGTTGCATAAATTGGAGGTAAAAATGTTAGTGATGGCACATCGAAACCTAAATCACGAAGATTAATTCCGAACAGAGCTGCCACAGCAACAGGAATAATTACAGACAGAATAACAATCCATTTATTGTATTTCTTTTCCTTATCTAAATCGACTGAATCCATGTCTATTCTTTTAATAATTTAGCAATATCTTCTTTTAAAATGGTAATTTCTTGCGAAATGCCATCTTCATCCACACCAACTGCTTCAGGAATTAATCCATTGTAAAAGATGAGTGGGTTTCCGAAGTTATCTTTTCTAGATCTTATATAACCTTCTTTATCAATTAAGGCAAAATTTCCTGAATGTTCAAACCCACCTTCAACACTATCGTCTTTCGCCGTATATAAGTTAAAGCCTTCATTAGCGAGTTTATAAATCGCCTTCTCTTCACCGGTTAAAAAATTCCAATTAGGATTGGTAATATTATATTTATCTGCATAGTCTTTTAAAACCTCAGGTGTATCTATATCTGGAGTAATTGTGAACGACGCTATACCAAAGTTGTCGAAATTTTCAAATTGATCTTGTACTTCTACTAAGTTTCTATTCATAATTGGGCAAATCGTTGGGCAAGTAGTAAAAAAGAACTCGACAACATATACTTTACCTAAATAATCTTTATTAGTTACGGTTTTCCCATATTGATTTGTGAAACTAAATTCTGGAACCATTTTAGGTTGACCATTAATTTCTAAATAAGATAAGCCGCTTTTATTCTTTTTAGTATTTTTTTCTATGCTTGGTTTCGTTACATCTTGGCTGCGAATTCCATCTCGTACAATATCGCCTTCGCTTATACGATTGATTATTTTTGGTATAAAAATAATTCCGAAAACAAGCATTATAAATGCTATACCTACATACGAATAATTTGATTTTTTACTCATGGCTCTGTTTTATTTCTTTATCTCTTCTTGT
Organism: Winogradskyella bathintestinalis; assembly: GCF_030407435.1. Taxonomy (GTDB): domain Bacteria; phylum Bacteroidota; class Bacteroidia; order Flavobacteriales; family Flavobacteriaceae; genus Winogradskyella; species Winogradskyella bathintestinalis. Next base: position 13,050 of record NZ_JASDDK010000011.1, on the reverse strand, counting down.
GCTAGAATTTTCGAATTTACCTTGTCTTTTTTGACGATATTCGGTAAATAAAATTCTAACATCATCGCTCATCATATTTTTTATCTCTGCAACCTCAATGGAATTGTATTCATATACGCTAAAAGCCGGTTTATTTTCTTCTATTTGCCGTTCATCTCTACCGTCAATTCTTCCGCGCTGATTTAAGTCTTTATCGATTATAAACACATTATCCGTTGATAAATCGGTTGCCAATTGACCGCTAGATTTCAAAGAGTGATATAACATCTTTATTTCACCTTCGGTACCAAAAGCATAATGCCAAAACTTTAAATCTTCGTAGGTATTAACCTCTTTTTTGAGAGCCGTAATTTCAGCTTCAGTACCTTCTGGAACTACAATTACAATTTGAAATTGCTTAAAGCCTTTAAACTTGTCATAAACTAACTCCTTAAGATTTAAAGCTGCAATTGATTTATTCAACGGTGTTTTTCCTAGAAAACCTAAAACAGTTATATGATCTTTTAACAATAAGCTATCGGACTTATCTGAAGTAAAATTGGCAATATCAGAGACGTTGTTATTTACAATATTCAACGGCTCGTAATTATGTTTCGCCGGATAGAGCATTAACAAAAAAGCGACTGGTAAAAAGAATAAAATACCGAGAACTACGTTGCGTTTTATTTTACTTGTTTCCATTTACAGCCTTTATTATCGTTGATCCTTTCGGCGTTTGCTTTAGTTTGCAAAAATAAAAAAGGTGGTTTATATAAACCACCTTTTAATTGTATTTAACACTTCTATTGCGCTCAGTGTTAGTATTGCGAGTTTATTTTACACCAGAACACTATTAAAGCACTCAATGTAAATTAATATTTCGCTAAAAATCTTTCTTTATCAAAGCATCTTCACCATTGTAAACATCAAAGACATAACCTCCTTCTTGTAACATAATAAAAATTAAATAACAGATAAGGAAAACACCTGTCCAAACCACCATTTTTCTCATGCTTCCAGTTTCATCTCGCATGTGCATAAAATCCCATGTAATATAATAGGCTTTAACAATGGTTAATAAAATGAAGATTAGATTTAAAGGTTTCATGTAAACAATAGGAGATAGAATCACATTACCTAACGTTGCAAAAAACCCACCACCTTCGATAGGATCCATCCAAGTATGCATAAAGATGTCTGGTTTATAAATACCTAAAACAACTTCTACTACAGTTATAAATGTAAGGAACATTAAAACTCCCCAAATCTTTTGTGTGTTAGATTTGAATTTCCAACGACCTCTGAATATTTCTAATTTATGCTCGTGTGCCATAATTTAATCTTAAAATTTTTTATACTAAATAGAAGAATGTGAATACAAATACCCATACCAAATCGACAAAGTGCCAGTATAATCCCACTTTTTCGACCATTTCATAACTTCCTCTTCGCTCGTAAGTACCAAGTATTACATTAAAGAAAATGATAATATTAATTACCACCCCTGATAATACGTGAAACCCGTGAAAACCTGTAATGAAGAAAAAGAAATCTGCAAATAATGTCGTACCATATTCATTCACATGTAAATTAGCACCTTTCACTACTAATTGCCCATTCTCTTTAATCTGTCTAAGTGACTCCGCTCTAGATAATACTGTTTTATGACCTTCCTCATTAATGATTTGAGTTCTAACCAATACATTTTCATCAGCTACTAAGCCTGCATATATTTCATTTACCGTAAACGGAGGCAGAGCAGCTTCTTCTCTAAACCAAAGTCCATTCTTACGTTCATGTTCTACTCTAACATCAGCAATTGGTATTGCTAGCTCTTCTATTGAAACACGCTTAAATTTCTCTTCCCCATCAACAGTGACATATTCACCAAACTGCAGAATATTTCCACCTTTAGTTTGTACAGCACCATAATCTCCTTGAATAAATGTTGCCCATTCCCAAGCTTGAGAACCTACGAAAATAGCACCACCAATAATGGTTAAGAACATGTACAAAGTTACTTTAGCTTTGTTCATATGATGACCAGCATCAACGGCCAATACCATTGTAACGGAAGACATAATAAGTACAAAGGTCATAAATGCCACATAAATCATTGGCAATTCTTGACCGTGCAAAAACGGAACGTGCGTAAATACCTCGTCTGCAATTGGCCATTCGTTGATAAACTTAAATCTCGAAAAACCATAAGCTGCCAAGAAACCTGAAAATGTTAATGCATCAGATACAATGAAGAACCACATCATCAATTTTCCGTAACTCGCTCGAAGTGGACTTTTACCACCTCCCCAAGTTTTATCTTCTGTACCAGTCGCTACTGTAGAATCCATAGAATTTATTTAAACTTTAAGATTGGACAAAAATAATCAAATTATATATCTAAAAAAATATAAAAACAAAAAGAGCACAAGCCAAAGCATATCTACGAAATGCCAGAAATTTGCTGCCAGTTCAAAACCCAACATATTGTTGGCATTATACTTTTGTTTAAAATGATTATAAATTACAACAATGAGACATATTAGACCAGCAATAACGTGCGCTATGTGCAATACTGTTATAATATAAATGTAAGACATTGTGATATTACTTGTAGGACCTGTAAAGTTATAACCAGTAGCTATAATTTCTCCAAATCCAATAAACTGACTGTAAACAAATGCCACACCCAAACCTAACGTAACTAATAACCATATAGTTACCATTTTCATTTTGTTTTCACTAAGCGCCTTTTTGCCTAAATGAAACGTAAGGCTACTCAACAAAATGAGAACTAAACTAATTAGAAAAGCATTTGGTAATTGAAAATCTACCAACCAATCTTCATTGAGACGTTGTTTACTACTTACAATAAATGCACTCATTAAACCTGCAAAAGACATAATTAGAGAGCCAATGCCAAACCATAACATCATTTTTTTAGATCTTGCTCTTTTTTCTTGTGATGTTCCTTCTGTTAAATCCATTTATCTCAAAAATTTATCTGCAACATATATTATTTGCAATAGTGTTATATAAAACACGCTTGATAGCATGAGTTGTTTTGCTGCTTTTATAGAGCGCTGTTTAAATAATTTTAGTGCATAAACTAGCATTACCAAACCTAGGATAAATACTAAAATAGCGCCAACAATGGATAGTTTTAAATCCCCCGTAAAACCGAATACAGGAATTATAGATACAATTATAGTCCACACACTATACATAATGATCTGTACAGCTGTCCCTTTATCTGGCTTACCTGTAGGCAGCATGTGGAATCCTCCTTTTTTATAATCGTCGTGTAAAAACCAACCAATCGCCCAAAAATGGGGAAATTGCCAAAAAAATTGAATCGCAAATAACGTCCCGGCTTCAATGCCAAAACTATTACGAGCTGCCACCCACCCTAACATAAAAGGTATTGCCCCTGGTAACGCACCAACAAAAACCGCCAAAGACGTTTTTGTTTTTAAGGGTGTATAAACGCTAGTATATAAAAATATTGAAATGGCACCATACATGGCTGTTTTTGGGTTTATAATATATAATGTAATTAAACCCAAAACAGTAAAAGATGTTGCAATAATAAACGCCGTGTTTACCGACATACGACCCGCAGGAATTGGTCTATTTTTGGTCCTATTCATAAGCGCATCTAAGTCGCGCTCAATTATTTGATTGTAGGCATTAGAAGCCCCAACCATAAAATAACCACCAAAAGCCAATAAAAGAAGCGTAGTAACACTTATGGTTTCGGCGCCCAAAAAATAACCTGCAATTGAAGAAAACACCACACTTAGGGATAATCCCATTTTGGTGATTTCCTTAAAATCCGTGACAACAGAAGCTGTTGATACCGCTGATTTTGTGCTACTCAAACCGAATTTATTTAGTTCTTTTTAAAGCGAGTGCAAAGATAGTTTGAAAAATAATTATGAGCAATGTTAAATCTTAGTTTATTCTGAAAATGACAAGTAGATCGTTTGTAGAATGAACTACGAGATGAAAAAAGTGATGAGAATAGTAAAAATTTTTAAACCAAGGCTGTATATTTTATACTTATGCTTTAATTTAAAAAAATTATCTTTACTAGATCTCAGTGATATTAAACTTACTATAGCCTCAATAATTAATGGGGTATCCATTATAAAAGTAATTATAAAACACGTTACCACACATTTGAACAAAAATTCGTCTTCAGGCAACCTTTAGGTAAAAAATTACGTCTATAATATTATAACATAGAAAATTCAAGAAAGAAATGACTAAACTAAAAACTTACATCTTATTTATTTTTATATCATTATTTAGCATAAATTCTAATGCCCAAGCCGAAAAAATGCTCGAATGGGCAACTCAAGGAACAGTTGAAAATGAGAGTTATAATTCAGAAATTCCATTTCGATATGTAGATGGATATATTTTTGTAGATATAATTCAAAATAATAATACATATAATTTTCTTTTTGATACTGGTGCCGAAGCAACAGTTATAGATAAATCTATTATTGGCGAGTTTGGGTACAAACCATTTTCTAAATCATCTGTATCTGGACCAATAATTAAAGATGGAGATATAAACACAGTTTTATTATCAAGTATTAGTATTGCAGATGTAGAATTCAAAAATATTGGTGCTGTATCTATAGATTTTGGATTTGCTAAAAAGAAATTCTGTGAAAAATTGGATGGCATTATTGGTACAACATTATTAAAAAAAGCCAAATGGCAAATAGATTACAAAAATAAAATTATTCGTTTATCTAATGATATTGAGAACCTAATATCTGAAAAACCAAAGTACACACTAACTACAACACTTCCAGAAAAAGGTTGGGGAACAGAAACTATAAAACTAAATATTGACGGATATATATCGGAATTTAACTTTGATACAGGAAATGGACGTGAGAAAATGGTATTAAGAGCAACCTCTCTAAAAAACTTTATTGGTAACAACAAACACACCATTATACAATACCGATTTAGTAAATCTGCTTTAGATTATCGATTTATTGCGAAAAACGTAACAATTGGAGACATACAACTTGAGAATCAAAATATAAGTTTACAAAGAGAAGTCAAAAATCTTCAGCTTTTAGGAAATCGATTTTTTGAGAATTATATAATTACAATTGACTGGGAAAAACATCAACTATTTTTAGCACCTACTGAAGATAGTGTTTCAGACTTGCTAATCGATTTTGAGCTAAATTTTAAGCCAAACTTTGAAACTAACAAAGTAGAAGTTGCGACAGGGTTAAGAACTTTTATTAAGAAAAATAAAATAAAACAAGGTGCTATACTTTTGAAAGTTAATGGCAAAGACATTTCCAATTTCTCACACCAAGAACTTTGCGACTTCTGGAATACCGAATGGCCTAAAATAACAGATGCCGAAAAATTGAACATAGTCATTTCTCAAAAGGGAAAACCCAAAGAAATTGTTATAACCAAAAAGAAACTGACTTAAAAAAACGTGTGGTAACACCGTGTATAATTCATTGCTAGTTATAGCCTACTTACGAAAGTCCTCGCGGACTTTCTATCTGTGATTTATTTGCTAACTTTAGTGCTTAAACACGCAACGAAATCATACACAAAACCGTTAGCACCAATTTGAAAAAAAACGCCCGATGAATAACGAAATCGGGCGAAAACTTAAATTTTAGCTAATGCTATTTTTATACCCATAATTATAAAAACCAAACCACTCAATGTATTTAACCAACGTCCTGATTTAGGAAAACTTTTTAACTTTTGACTGAAAACACTAGCGAATAATGTCAAAATCAAAAACCACACAATCCCGATTAAGGCATAAGTTATTCCCAATAATAGAAACGGAATAGGATTATCCATTTGATTTACATTAATAAATTGAGGAAAAAAAGCCAGAAAGAATAATGCAACTTTCGGATTTAAAGTATTAGTTAAAAATCCAGACCAGAAATCATTTTTTGAATTTCTGCTAAACTTTTTATTATCAGCTGGAAAAAATCCCTCTTTGTTCTTCAACTTTAAAAAACCCAAATAAATCAGATATCCTGCACCAAGAAATTTGATTAAACTAAATCCAATAGTAGATTTTGCAATAAGAACAGACAAACCTAATGCAGCAAAAAATGTATGCACCAAAACACCTGTATTTATGCCAAATGCTGCATAAACTCCTGACTTTCTTCCTTGACCTATAGATTTATTTAAAACGAAAACTGTGTCAATTCCTGGCGTCATAATAAAAAACAAAGCCGTCACTATATATGTCGTTAAATTTTCAATTCCCATTGTGTTCTATTTTTTAAAATTAATAAAATATTTTCAACAAAGAAACAGTTTTGATATACTTCAAAAAATACATATTTTTGACCAACTAATGCAAAAACAGCATTAATTATGACAATTCAACAAATAAAATATTTTTTAGTTCTTGCCAAAGAACTTCATTTCTGGAATACGGCAGAGAAAGTTTTTATATCACAGTCTTCATTAAGCAGACAAATCCAAGCTTTGGAAGATGAACTACAAATACAACTTTTTGAACGGGACAAGAGAAATGTCAAGCTCACAAATGCGGGTAAATTTCTTCAAGAACAATGGAGGGAGGAAATTAAAGAGTTTGACCAAATAATAAGACAGGCAAAAAAAATTGACGAAGGAAAAGCGGGAACTATTTCTATAACGTATCCGGGTTCTATCGCTTATGAATTTTTACCAAAATTCTTGGAGGTTTTAAGCAATAATCTACCTGATTTAAAAATAGAATTAACTGAACCGACAGACGAAAATCACGAAAAGCTTTTATTAAACTTTCAAACTGACATAGCATTTAGTAGAGATAAAATTAAAAATGCAAATATCGACTCTCAAAAACTTTATTCTGAACCAATTTGTTTGGTTGTTCCTAAAAACCATAGGTTAAACAAAAAGAATTTGACTGGATTAGAGAACGAAAAGTTTATTATTTCGGGTTTACACCAAACCACTTTTTTTGCTTCGTTATTAAGGTCGTGGTTTTCAAAAAATGGAATTGAACCCAAAACCATAATTGAATCGGATTTTGGAGGAATGATAATGAATCTCGTTTCCAAAGGACTTGGAATCTCTATTTTGCCATTGTCGTTTAAATCGGCTCAAGCAGAAAATGTTGAGTTTATAGAATTAGAAGAAAAAATAGATTTATACATAAACTGGCGAAAAAAGGAACTGAACAACACAATTAAAAAAGTGATTGAACTTGCGGAAAATGTTGCGAAAAAATAAAAACTGGTGCTAATACCGTATATAATTCATTGCTGGTTAAAGCCTACTTACGAAAGTCCTCGCGGACTTTCTATCTGTGATTTATTTGCTAAATTTAGTGCTTAAACACACAACGAAATCATACACAAACACGTTAACAAATATTAAAGCAAAAAATAATCGTTAGAACTATGAAACAAATTTATATTTTATTAATCATTATAGCATTGAATATTACTTTGTCAAATGCACAAACTACAGATTTAATTACTAATCTTGACTGTACTTGTGGTTTAGCATTTAAGGGTGATGAGCTATATTTTTCCGAATACGATTCAGGCAAAATTTCTAAAATAAACGTAACAGAAATCAACCCGTTACCAACAACTGTATTTACAGGGCTTATTGGACCAACGGCTCTTGCGTTTAACGGTAATGATTTATACATTGCTGAGTCTAGTGGGGATAAAATCTCTAAAATAGACATTACCGATACCACACCAGTTTTGAAGAGTGTTATATCAGGAATTGATTGGCCCTATTCAATTGCAATTAAAAACAACGAATTATACTTTACTGAATTTTTGGGTGAAATTTCTAAAATTGATATTTCACAAACATCGCCAACTAAAACTACATTGTTAACCCTTGGATGGCAAAATAAAATTGTAATTAACGAAAATGATTTATATATAGCTGAATATACTCTTGGAAAAATTTCAAAAATAGATATTACGGATAGTACACCAAATACTGTCTCTATAGCTTCTATCGATTTTGCTAGCGGAATTATCCTCGACGATGAGGATTTATTTTTTGCTCATTATGACGAAAATATTATTTCAAAAAAGAATATATTAAATAGTGAAGAAACAACATTGGTTACAGGACTTAACAATCCTACAGATCTTGAGATTAAGGATAATATTTTATACATAGTTCAGGTAGATAAAATTACTAAACTAGATTTATCCACGCTTTCAATTGAAGATGATAACTTAATCAATAAAGTGAAATTATTTCCTAACCCAGCTGAGGATATTATTCAAGTTTCACATTTGACAAATGATACAAACTTCAAAATATATAATATTCTAGGACAGCAGTTGTTAAATGGGACTCTATTAAAAGATGGTTTTATAAATATCGAACATTTAAATAAAGGATTCTATTTTTTGAATCTTGAAAATAAAAATGTAATAAAGTTTTTAAAAAAATAACATTTGCTAACAAACGGTATAAGTAATTGATTGTTAGCGCCCACTATGGAAATTACTCGCCGATTTTCAGTTTGGCGTATACTTGTAAAGTTAAGTGCTGACCCACGCAACGAAATCATACACTATACCGTTAGCGACAAACAAGAAAAAAATTCGTAATAAAAACAAACTTACGTGATAAATTATTTAATTTATCACGTAAAAAAATGTTTTGGACAAAACATTGCCATTGAGTTTAGACAAAGTAATTATCGAAAATGCAAAGAATTATGCTAAATCGAACAACATTAGCTTGTCAAAACTTATCGAATCATATTTGATAACACTCACTAAACAGGAAATAACTTCAACGAAAACCACACCTCTTGTTGAAAGTTTAAGTGGAATAATTAATCTTGATGAGGATTTTGACATTAGAGATGCGTATACCGATTACCTAATTGAGAAATACAATAAACAGATTATTGATTGATACAAATATCGTTATAGATTTACTTTCAAAACGAGATAACTTCTATGATGAACCTGCCAATTTATTTTCTCGTGCGGACCAAAAAAGAATTGGAATTAACTATTTCACCTTTAACATTTGTAAATACAAATTATATTCTTTCAAAACTAAAATCAGCAAAAGAAGCGAGGGTAATATTGAGGAAATTTAAAATGCTTGTTGAATTGTTAAGACTGGATGACAAGAATACGGAATTAGCGTTGAACGTAGAAAATTTTCCAAACTTCGAAGACGGATTACAATTATTCTGCTATCGAAAATCAAATAGAAATCATTATCACACATAATAATAAAAACTTCAAAATTCATAAATCCCTGTTATGACTGCGAATGAATTTTTAACGCGATAATAATGCCACTGGCTAACTCCCTCCAGAAGATTTATACAATTGAAACCCTAAATTCAAATTTTGAGATGACTATAAACTATCACTCAAATCAAAAATCTTTATACCAATTAAACAGATCCGTCCTAACACCAATGCTAAACCAGACCGTATTGGAATCTTGTGTTGATGCGGTTATGGCATCTGGATTAAAATCCCTGTATATGAGGTTGGCAAAAAGTTTTAGATTGGTGGCCGGATTGACGAGATAACTCGCTTGAACTTCTGTCATAAAACTATTCGTTTTGTTGCCTTGTCCAATTTCTATCCCTGTGTCTGCATTACGATCGTTATAATTTCTATAAATATCGCCACCATAAGAAAAGTTGTCCTCATCAGTATTAAAATCGAAGCCACGTTGCCCTATTATAAATTTAGCATCTGCAGCCCAACGTTTATAATTATAGCGTCCAATTAATACCAACTCCCTAAAATTCGCTCCCCAAAGATGTGCCATTGGTTGATTAAAATGGGCGTAATTTAAGACTTGTGTGTTATGCGAATACGTATATGGTCGTACACGGTTATATTCGGCCTGAAGCAATAAGTTATCCACCTTGAAGGCGTTAAAATATTTTATTCCCAATTGAAATCCGAATTTGTTCTTCCAGCTTTTTTCTCCAGCTTTTACATCACTTAAAGAAAACTCATCAAGAATAAATTGTCCGTATAAATTAACTTTATTATTCCATTTATATTTAGAACTTAGTCCTAAAATGGCATTTCCAGCACCTTGACCTGATTCAAATTCTATGGCTCTGAAAAATATTATCGGATTCAAATAATTGATATCGAAACCTCTTCCATTAAAATCTGTCCACAATACCGATTCAAACAAGCCAATATTTAATCGTTTAGAAACATTCCAACTCAAATAATGATTTGCCATGTATTTAGTTAAAAATGCTTTATCTACTACAACCTCTGGTCGCACATCTTTTAACCACATCCATGTGCTGGTGTATTTAATTTTCCAAAATGAGGTATTAAGTTTCAGGAAAGTATGAGGACTCGCCACATCACTTTGAAATAAAGATCGATATCCGTCACCAATAAAATTTTTACCATGTCCGAATTGTACGTTTAAAAAGTCGGCCGGTGTATAGGATAAATAGGCTTCTGCTACAGGGTAATCATAAGAATCTTCCTTAAATCGCTTACCAATACCTCTACCTGGAATTATAGCCGGATCTGGACCAAAAGCTTTCAAACTCTCAGCATAACGATTAAAGTAATCTGCAAAACGACCTTGACTTTCATAAACCGAAGTCACTAAATTAAAGCGTTTTCCTAAACCCGCTTGTATATAAATTCCTCTAGTATTGTTATAAGTAGAGCCAAAATCAGCTTCACTATCTTTTCCTACTTGTAAATCTAGAATAGGATCGACCGTAAACCAATAATCCTTGCCTTGGACATTTACTAGATGCTCATTAAACACTTTTTTCTCCAACCAAGTATCGGTATCTTTTGCTAAGCTTTCTTTTTCAGCTTTAATATCATAATACCTAGCGACATCACTATATACAAATGGTTTCGCTGCCGTATGACTGTTGGTACCTATAGCATTCATTTCTGCATCAAACCGCGCGTAATAAGAGTGTGTAAAAGGGACATTCAGTTCACTGCTATATTCAAGATTTTCGTATGGTTTTAACTCGTCATTAACCTTATCAAATTCGTTAGAAAGAGTAGCATTAAGACTATCCTTTTCTGTAAGCTGAATATCGTTAGTGGTTAGATCTTTATTTCTTATTGGTGTTACTAAAGGTATGGCAATTGTAATACTATACTGAACAAATGTTGGATTGCCATTATAGGTCGCTGGTTCTATTTTAGGAAGTTGTTCAAAAACACGTTTACTTTCTTGTTTTAATGCGTCATAAATTGCATCAACATAAATAACCTTAAATTCACCCTCTTGATTAACTTCAAACAAAACCTGTACATTACCTTGGTATGAATCCTCTAATACAATGTTGGGCACTTTAAAATTATTGTAGATGAAAGTGTTGAGTGTAAAATTGAAACAAGACTTTAATTGTGTCACTACTTCAGATTCACATTCACTAAATACTGGAGGTTTTTCGTAAGAAACATTGGTTTGAGTATAACTAAAAGTTGTTGTTAAAAGAATAGCAATTAGCAGTATGCGCTTCATAAAAGACTCATTTTTAATGTGCGAAAGATACTTATTTTTTTTAGTAACCATAAACTGAAATTACACATTAAAAAAACCGCTATTTTATCAATAACGGTTTTATTATATTAATTTAAAATTTCCTAATTTCTAACTTGAAACGTAATTGGAAGATTATAAATAACACCAACGGCCTTGTCTCTTTGATAACCAGGTTTCATATGGGGAATTTTATCAATTATACGTTTCGCTTCTTTTTCTAATGCTGTATGTGGCGCTCTAACTTTCACGTCTACAACGTTTCCGTTTTTATCTATAGTAAATTGGGTTTGAATTTTTTGTACTCCTGTTAATCCATAATCAGACGCTAAACCTGTATTAAATTTCTTTCCAACTAATTTAGCGATTTTGTCGGACATACATTTTTTGCGCGCCGTATTATCCTTAAAATTCTCACAGCCAGGATAAATTGGGGCAATCTCTATTCTAATAAAGTCAACTATTGGTTCATCTACAGGTGTATCAACAACCTTAATATCGTCAACTTTAACTGGGGTAAACGGTTTAGGATCCGAAATAACCAAATCCACAGGTTTTATATCCACAAAATCGTCCTCTACCACTTTAACTTTATTAGTTAATACTGTTTGCTTTGTTTGCCTTTGTTTCTTTTCAGGAATAAAATCTGGTTCCACCCTAAATTTATCAACTACATCAATAGTAGCTAACTCATTAGTTTCAACGGTGTCTATAATGAGTTTCTTCTCTTGAAATTGCATTTCAAAAAGTGCGTAAGTACCCAATAAACAAAGTATCAGTCCTATCTGGAAATAAAGGGTTGAGTTTTTTTGTAAATTTGCATCGTGCTTGTGTGATTTCTTTTCTGTAATGCTCTGACCAGCATTACCGAAGTCTTTTTTAGAATTTTTCATAATACTATAATTTAAATGTTAATATTATGTAAAAATCACAATAAGCATACCAAAACGAAAATCCCGTTCAATTAATTTTGAACGGGATTTTTATATAAATTAGAATACTATCTATTTCTTAATCTTGCACTTGGAATACAATTGGAATTGAGAATGGCATAACCACTGGTTTTCCTCTTTGCTTACCTGGTTTCATTTTAGGTAACAAACCTATAACACGCTTTGCTTCTTTCTCTAATCCTGGATGTGGACCACGAGCACCAACACTAGTGATGTTTCCAGATTTATCGACTTTAAATTGTACAAATATTCGTTTTTTACCAGGAGGTAATCCTAAATCGCCAGCTAAATCTGTATTGAATTTTTTACCGATGAATTTATTCACCTTAGCATTCATACATTCTTTCTTCGCTGCATTACCTTTTTCCTTTTCACAACCCGGAAAAACAGCCACATTTTCAATTACTGAGAATGGCACCTCTATATCTTCCTCTACTTCAGCAACCTCAACTTCTTCAACTTCAACAATTTCTGTTTCCATTTCCGTTTCAGTCGATTCGATAACTGTTTCTTCCACCTCTACTTCATCCTCCACAACTTCAATAATTTCTGGAGCTGGTGGCGGTGGTGGCGGTGG
>NZ_JASDDK010000010.1 GCF_030407435.1 Winogradskyella bathintestinalis | reverse complement strand
TTAGCTGCAGAAACTGTAGATGTTTACCTTAACAACAATTTGTTAATTGACGATTTTTCCTTTAGAACAGCCTCTCCGTTTATTGATGCTCCTGCAGGAACACAACTTAGTATTGAAATAGCACCAGGAAATAGTACTTCTTCGGCAGATGCTATTTATGAGATCACACCAACACTTGTGGCAGACGAAACCTACATATTAGTGGCGGACGGTATTGTAAGTGCATCAGGTTATACGAATCCTTCAAGCTTTAGTATTGAAGTTTTTGCTACAGCGCGTGAAACAGCAAACACCACAGGGAACACAGATATTTTAGTGCATCATGGTGCTTCTGATGCACCAATGGTAGATGTCAACGAAGCCACTGGCCCAGCTGTTTTGGTAAATGATATTTCATTTCCTGAATTTAGCGATTATCTAGAACTGCCAACTGCAGATTATACGATCAACGTGTCTACTGCTGATGGAGCAACGGTTGTTGAAGAATATTCGGCTCCATTGAGCACATTAGGATTAGATGATTTAGCGATCACAGTTTTAGCAAGTGGATTCTTAGATCCTTCTATGAACAGCAACGGTCCTGCATTCGGACTATGGGTAGCATTACCTACAGGCGGAGCTTTGGTTGAATTACCAACGACTTCTCTAAGTGTAAATGGCTTGAAAACTGAGGATTTTAGAATATATCCAAATCCGGCTGAAAATATTATTAATATTTCATCGATGGAAGCTATAGATACAAAAGCTAATTTGTATGATCTATCTGGCAGATTGGTTATTACAACGGCGTTAGAAAACACAAATAACACTATTAATGTTTCACAGTTAAAAAGTGGAATTTATGTGCTAGAACTTTCGAATAAGAAAGGTAAAATCTCAACAAAAATTAGTGTAAAATAAGTAGATTTAAATAATAAATACAAAAGAGGCTTTCTAATCAGATTGCCTCTTTTTTTATGACCTCATCTAACTCTGCTATACATTAAAAATACCAGGTTTCTGGCCATAACCATATCACCAATAAACCAGAAACAATGGTGATTCCAAAAGAAATAACAACCCATTTTACAAGCTGCTTTGCGCCTAATACAATAGCCATAATACCCTTAAACAGCATATTGGATAAACCAGCTAATAAAATTAATTTCCAACCAAAAGTAGCTTTTAACGAACCTTCCTTTATTAATTGAGATAAAGATAACGTAATAGCATCAACGTCTGTTAATCCGCTAATAATTGCTACAATGTATAGGGCATCATTTCCAAATTTCTCTTTAGTGAATGCTACAGCCAATAAGATAATACCATATAATAATCCAAAAATCAAAGCACTTTTGAATTGTGCAGGATTTTCGGGCTCAGGCATTTCTTCTTCTACGGAATCATCTTTGTTAATCAGATAGAACAGTCCAACGCATGTTAACGCCATTATTACAATCACTGCGCCAATGGGTACAGCTATTACATTTAGGTGCTGTGGAATTACAATACCAACTTCGAATAAAACCCTAATGAAAGATACGGCAGAAGCCGTAGTAATCACAAAAACAGCTAATCTACTAATACTCGCTGCATCTGCGGTTTTCCGTGCATAACTGACAGTGGTTGCCGTACTACTTATTAAACCACCTAAAATTCCATTAGATATAATGCCGACTTTCTTGCCAAATAATTTATATATAAAGTAACCAAAAACACTAATTCCGACAATCAAAGTAACCATCAACCAAATATTTTTTGGATTGATAACATCGTAGGGGCCAAAATTTTCGTCAGGTAAAACTGGTAAAACAACCAACGCAATACCTACTAAAGTCATTATCGCGGCCAGATCTTTAGGTTTCAATTTTTCTATAAAATCATGAAGATGTTCTTTTACATGCAGTAAAATCGCAATAGAAGCCCCTATTATAACCCCGATAATTTGGTTGCCTTCTACCAAATAGGCACCAACGGCAAACATTAATAGTGCAGCCACTTCTGTGGTTTGTCCGACATCTACATCTTGAGAGTTTTTATTCTTAATCATATTTGCTATCATTAAAAACGCAGCAATCGAAAGTCCTAATACAGGAAGAATAAAAGGGTTATCATAGACTCTGGATAAAAATCCGGCCATTACACCAAGAATTGTAATAAGTGTAAATGTTCTTACACCAGCCATATCATTTTTAGGCGTTTCGCGTTGTAAACCAACCAATAGTCCCAACCCGAATGCGATGCCTAGAGTTGTTAAATCTTCATAATTCATAGGAAATAAATATAATAAAAAGTTAAAAAACACCATATCATAAATGCGCAAAAAGCTAACAAATTTTTGTTCTTATTCTTTAATAACGTTATATATTTTATACGTATATACGCTTTTAACTTCTCATATTGTCAATGCGGTAATGACAGAGCAGGTATTGCTTCAGTTTTAAAAATATTCAGTTTTAGCGATGATTATTAATAGATCACGTAACTATTAATCTCTATACTTACGAAAATATTTCTGGCATGTTCAAAATACGTGTTGGATCTTTAAAACTTTCCAATTATGAAAATGCGTAAAAATTAAGAGCAAGTTTTGCTGCAATC
This sequence comes from Winogradskyella bathintestinalis, assembly GCF_030407435.1. Taxonomy (GTDB): domain Bacteria; phylum Bacteroidota; class Bacteroidia; order Flavobacteriales; family Flavobacteriaceae; genus Winogradskyella; species Winogradskyella bathintestinalis. The sequence goes on along the minus strand of NZ_JASDDK010000010.1, from coordinate 48,215 downwards.
AATAAGGAATATGGATCATTTGATAATTATAAAAAAACAGTATTAGTACTCTCTGAATCCGATATTTCTGAGATTCAAAGGAACTTACTAGAGAAGTAAAAATAGGTAACAATCATAAAAAATGAAAAAGTCTTAGCGTAAAATGTTAAGACTTTTTTTTAATAGCTCAATTCAATTTTCAGTAATTTCGCATCATGATAAAAACTTTTCAGATACGGATTAACCTTGAGCAAGAAAGACAAGCAGATGGATTGTTAAAAAAAGCAGCTTTTGACTTGGGCATGAAACCGTCTGAAATTTCAGGAATTAAAATCCTAAGAAAGTCAATTGATGCTCGGAAGCGGAACATTATGTTCAATTATAAAGTTGAAGTGTTTATCAATGAACCCATGCCTGAAACCTCAGACTATCATTTTGACTATAAAGATGTTTCCAACGCCAAACCGATTCATATTATTGGTTTCGGACCTGCAGGCATGTATGCCGCCTTGCGTTGTATTGAGTTAGGTTTTAAACCTATTGTTTTAGAACGCGGTAAAAACGTGCAAGACCGTCGTAGAGATTTAAAAGCCATAAACCAAGATCATTTTGTAAATGAAGATTCTAATTACTGTTTTGGTGAAGGTGGTGCAGGCACGTATTCTGACGGAAAATTATACACCAGAAGTTTAAAGCGAGGTGACGTTAGACGAATCTTTGAAAACTTGGTTTATCATGGAGCCACAGATCAGATTTTAGTAGATGCGCATCCACATATTGGTACTAATAAGCTACCTAAGGTTGTTCAGAATATTAGAGAAAACATCATCAAGTTTGGTGGTGAAGTTCATTTTGAAACCCGTGTTACCGACTTCACTATTAAGAATGGTAAAATTGTAGCCATTCAACTTTTTGATGGAAAAGAACTCGATGTTGAAAAAGTGATTTTAGCCACAGGCCATTCGGCAAGAGATATTTTTTATTTATTGAATGATAAAAAGATTAAGTTGGAAGCCAAATCCTTTGCCATGGGAGTTAGGGTTGAGCATCCGCAAGATATTATAGATGGCATTCAATACCATTGCAAAGGTGAACCACGAGACGAATTATTACCTGCAGCATCTTATAGTTTAGTAGAGCAAGTGAACCACAGAGGTGTGTATTCCTTTTGTATGTGTCCTGGCGGATTTATTGTACCTGCAGCTACAGCCAACGGCGAAGTGGTGGTTAACGGCATGTCGCCTTCAAAACGAAATAATAAGTTTGCGAATTCAGGTATTGTCACAGAAATCAATGCCGACAAAGATTTATATAAATACGAACACTTTGGAGCATTGAAAGCTCTCGAATACCAAAAAGACTTAGAACGTTTAGCATTTACATCTGGCGGCCGACGACAATCAGCACCAGCACAGCGATTGACGGATTTTGTTGAAGGTAAATTATCTTCAACTTTAAATGAGACATCCTATCAACCAGGATTAAAATCTGCACCCCTACATTCCTTATTACCAAAAATAATTGGTGGTTCATTACGTAAAGGCTTTAAAGCTTTTGGCGAAAAAATGAAAGGCTATTACACCGAAGAGGCAAATATTATAGGTGTAGAATCTAGAACCTCATCTCCTGTAAATATTCCAAGAACCGAAACATTAGAACATCCTGAAATCTCTAATTTATTTCCTTGTGGAGAAGGTGGTGGTTATGCTGGCGGCATAATTTCCGCGGCAATGGATGGCGAGCGCTGTGCTGAGGCGGCTTGCACATAACTATCAGTTTTTCAGCAATTAAAAGAAAATTGTATGACAGAAAAAGAAAAAATGATTGCTGGAGAATTATATTTAGCTTCAGATTCTCAATTATTAAAGGAACGACAAGAAGCACAACTCTTATTCCAGGAATTTAATGCCTTAACGGAAATAAACAAAACGTCACGTAATGTTATTCTGAAATCACTTATTGGCAACCTTGGAACAAACTTTACGATTGAACCTCCTTTTTTCTGTGATTACGGATACAATATTACTATCGGAAAAAATGTGTACATTAATTATGGATGCTGCATCTTAGATGGCACTAAGGTAATTATTGGGGACAATTGTATGTTTGGTCCAAATGTTCAAATTTATACAGCTACACATCCATTAGAATATAAAGCTAGAAATAGCGGGAAGGAATTTTCTAAGCCCATTACAATTGGTCATAATGTTTGGATAGGTGGAAATGCCACTATTTGTCCAGGAATAACGCTTGGAAACAATGTAGTTGTTGGTGCAGGATCAGTAGTTACTAAAGGTTTCCCTGATGATGTTTTGATTGCTGGAAATCCTGCTAAAATCATAAAAACGATAAATAATTAATTCTTATTTTTGCATCTTAAATTACGACTATAAATGAACGCATATATATTTCCAGGACAAGGAGCTCAATTCTCAGGAATGGGATTAGACCTTTACGAAAATTCACCTTTAGCACAAGAATTATTTGAGAAAGCCAATGACATCTTAGGCTTTCATATCACAGATATTATGTTTGAAGGCTCTGCTGAAGATTTAAAAGAAACTAAAGTTACGCAACCTGCTATTTTTTTACATTCAGTAATTCTAGCAAAAACACTTGGAGATGCCTTTAAGCCAGATATGGTTGCTGGTCATTCACTCGGAGAATTCTCTGCGTTAGTAGCTGCGGGAGCTTTAACTTTCGAAGATGGTCTTAAGTTAGTGTCGCAACGTGCACAGGCAATGCAAAAAGCTTGCGAACTACAACCAAGTACTATGGCTGCCGTACTAGGGTTAGATGATGAAATTGTTGAAAAAATATGTGATACCACTGAAGGTACTGTCGTTGCAGCAAATTACAACTGCCCAGGACAATTAGTAATTTCTGGTGATGTTGATGCAATTAATAAAGCTTGTGAATCGTTAAAAGATGCAGGCGCAAGACGAGCGTTGGTCTTACCTGTTGGAGGAGCATTTCACTCACCACTAATGGAACCAGCTCGCGAAGAATTAGCAGCTGCCATTGAAAATACGACATTTAGTAAACCTAATTGCCCCATTTACCAAAATGTAACGGCTTCTGCCATTACAGATGAAAATGAGATTAAAGCCAATTTAATTTCACAATTGACGGCTCCTGTTCGTTGGACACAATCAGTACAACAAATGATGGCAGATGGTGCGACAAGTTTTACAGAAGTTGGACCTGGAAAAGTATTACAAGGTTTAGTAAAGAAAATAAATCGTGGAGCAGAAACAGCTTCCGCCACATTAGAATCAAACCTCTAAATCTTATCTGCTTTGAACAGGAACTTATTTATCACGTTACTCATAATTTTCAACATTGCTATAGATCAAATCTCTAAGATAATCGTTAGATCTACAATGGTAAAAGGTGGCAAAGGACAGATGAATGTCCTTAAAGACTATTTTCAACTCATTTGGGTGGAGAACAAAGGGGCATTTCTGGGTATGGGAAGTGATATGAATCCAACTCTAAGATTAATATTCTTATTAATTTTACCTACTATCGTTTTAGGATACGTAATTTATTATATCGTTAAAACTAAAGAACTCGATCGATTAAGTCTTATAGCTTTTTGTTGTATTGTAGGCGGAGGTATATCCAATGTGTTTGATCGTATTGTTTTCGGTCAAGTCACGGATTTCTTCTTTATTGACTTAGGTGGTGTATTTAGAACAGGCATCTTTAATGTTGCCGACCTTTCAGTTACCACAGGAATGATACTATTATTATTCAGTGGAATTTTTAACAACAAAAAAAGTAAAGACGTTTCTAAAGAAGTTTAACGTGCCAATCGGCAGTCTTCACAATCTTTTATTTCTCCATAATATGTTTCTCTATATTTATGCAGAGTTTTGTATGGGATACTTAAAAATTGCTTTTTGATATAGGTAACGTTCGTTTGCAACACACCCATTTTTTTTGTGAAGCGACCTTCAGTTTTGGTCTCTCTTTTAATACTTATCAGTTTCATGTTATTCAATTATCATTCATTGCAAAACAACGAAGAATGATAACCAATCCCAAATAATACACGTTAAAACCTGGTTAAACCTAGGTGATATTATGATATTGAAAATTAGAACCTTGAACACTTAACATATTCGTAATGAATTTAGTAACGATTCATAGATTCATCAAGTGAATATTCTTTAGAATTTAACTAATTTTTGTAAATAACACCCTCTTTCATAACAAATATGACGTTTTCCATAGTAGAGATGGTTTTGGTAGGGTCGTTATTTACCGCAATAATATCAGCGATAAAATTGGGTTGAATCTGACCAATCTCATTTTCCATTTTTAATAACATCGCATTGGTAATTGTGGCGCTTTGAATGGTTTCCATTGCTGGCATTCCAGCTTCAACCATATAACCGAATTCCTTACCATTGTCTCCATGGTAAAACACGGCGGCATCAGTGCCAAATGCAATTCCAACACCTGCCTTATACGCTCTACCAAACATATCCTGAATTTTTGATCCAATGTCCAAGGCTTTCGGTGCAACAATCTCAGGATAATAACCAGGAATTTTAGCTTTATCGGACACAAACTTTCCGGCCGTAATAGTTGGCACCAAATACACATCATGTTTTTTCATCAAATCCATGGTCTCCTTACTCATTAATGTACCGTGTTCAATGGTTTTTACACCTCCTAAAATGGCTCTTTGCATACCTTCATCTCCATGGGCATGTGCGGCAACATGGAAATCATAATCGCCGGCCGTTTCACAAATCGCTCTTATTTCTTCGATCGTAAACTGCGGATTCTGTCCGCTTTTGGCCATACTCAACACTCCACCTGTAGCCGTAATTTTAATTAAGTCCGCGCCGTTTTTATAACGTTGTCTTACTGCTTTTTTAGCATCTCCTACTCCATTGACCACTCCTTCCTTTGGTCCCGGATTACCCATCATACTATTCTTAGAGCCATTAGTGGGATCTGCGTGACCACCTGTTGTCGCTAAAGATTTGCCGGATGTAAAAATTCTTGGGCCTTCTATTTTTTCTTCGTTTATAGCATTTCTTAAAGAAATATTTACTCCAGAACCCCCTAAATCTCTAACCGTGGTAAAACCACTCATTAAAGTCACTTTAGCGTATTTTACCGAATTAAACGCTACATCAGCATCATTCAAAGTGTATTTATTGAGATATGATTTCGGACTGGTTTCTCCTTCAATATGCACATGCATATCTATTAAACCTGGCATTACGGTTTTAGATTTTAGATTTACCGTCTTATCGTTAGGATTAGATGAGTTAATATAGCCGTTTTTGACCGAAATTATTTTATTGCCTGAAACGACAATAGTTTTTTCTTTTACTATTTTTCCCGACTTTGTATCAATTAATTGTCCACAATGCAAATAAGTATTTTGAGCTGTAAGTGTAACGGCACTGAGAAAGAATACTAGTTTTAGCAAAGTTTTCATAATTGTTCTATTTCGTTCTAATTTTCTGTTCCCATTTCCAAGCAGAATCCATCGCATCATCTAAAGTTAAGGTTGTTTGCCAACCTAATACAGAGTTCGCTTTCGAGGTATCTGCATATGCCGCAGTAATATCTCCTTCTCGCCTGTCCACAATTTTATAATTTAATGATTTACCCGAAACGCGTTCAAAAGACTGAACGGCTTCTAATACTGTACTTCCTGTACCTGTTCCGAGATTAAAAAACTCATAATTCGAATCATTTTTACCATCTAACAATCGCTGTAAAGCTACAACATGAGCTTTAGCTAAATCAACAACATGGATGTAATCCCTAACACAAGTACCATCAAAAGTTTGGTAATCTCCTCCAAATACGGATAGTTGCTCTCGCATACCGATCCCAGTCTGGGTAATAAACGGCACTAAATTTTGTGGCACGCCAATAGGTAACTCGCCAATTTCTGTCGAAGAATGCGCGCCAATGGGATTGAAATAGCGTAAGGCAATCGCTTTAATATCTCCATTAACTCTACAAGCATCTCTAATAATTTCTTCCCCTATTTGTTTGGTATTACCATAAGGAGATTCAGCAGGTTTAACCGGAGCATTTTCAGTAATTGGCAACTCGTCCGCTTGGCCATAAACAGTGCAAGATGAACTAAAAATAAAATTCTTTTTGTTTAAACCCCGTAATTCTTGAAGCAGATAAACTAAGGTTGAGATATTATTTTCATAATACATTAAAGGCTCAGCAACACTTTCTCCAACCGCTTTACTGGCAGCAAAGTGGATAACACCAACAATGTCATCGTGGCGTTTAAAAAAATCTTGAACGTCTGACTTCATCCTTAAATCTAATTTTTCAAAGTGTGGTTTTTTATTGGTAATGGCTGTGATACCATCTAAAACTTCCATTGACGAATTCGATAAATTATCAATAATCACGACTTCAAAGCCTTCATTTTGCAATTCCACAACGGTGTGAGAGCCAATAAAACCTAGACCTCCTGTTACTAATATTTTCATATATTTTTATCTATTGTTTTGTAATGGTAACAAAGCGTATTTTTAAAATTACATCTTTATTAATCAAATCTAATAGTGATTGTTTTATAATTTAATTGTTACCGTTTATAAAGTTAAGCACTGTATCTGTGATATAATTGATTTGCTCATCATCTAATTCGGTGTGCATCGGTAGTGAAATAACAGATGTCACCAACTCATTGGTTACTTTAAAATCAGCTTCATTGTAGCGCTCATCTTTATAAGCTTTTTGCCTGTGTAACGGAATTGGGTAATAGACTCCACATGGTATATTTTTTTCTTGCAAATGGGATACTAAGGCGTCACGATCAACACCTTCTAAATTTAAAGTATATTGATGAAACACATGATCGTCACTACTATCACCGTTTTCTAATCCTGTAGGAGTTGTAATATTTGGATGATCTTTAAACGCTTCATTATATTGTCTGGCTGCACGACGTCGCGCCGTATTATAAGTATCAAGATTTGGCAATTTGGCATCTAAAACTGCCGCTTGCATGGAATCTAATCTCGAATTTACGCCAACCACATCGTGATGATAACGCTCGTACATACCATGATTTACAATCCCTCTAATTTTATGTGCTAAGTCATCATCATTAGTAAAAATAGCACCACCATCACCATAACAACCCAAATTTTTTGATGGAAAAAATGAAGTTGATGCGACATGGCCAATAACTCCAGCTTTCGTTTTACTACCATCGTTATGAGTATAACTGGCACCTATGGCTTGTGCATTATCTTCTATAACGTACAAATCGTGTTCTTTTGCTAAAGCCATAATTGCGTCCATTTCTGCCGGCAAACCAAACAAATGAACAGGTACAATCGCTTTAGTTTTTGGTGTAATTGCCTTTTTAATTGCCTCAACATCAATATTAAAAGTTACTGGATCTACATCTACCAATACTGGCGTTAATTGCAAAAGCGCAATCACTTCTACCGTTGCCGCAAATGTAAAATCTGCAGTAATCACCTCATCACCAGGCTTAAGACCTAAACCCATCATGGCAATCTGTAAAGCATCGGTACCGTTGGCACATGGTATTACATGTTTAACTCCTAAGTAATCTTCAAGATTTTTTTGAAACTGATGCACTTTAGGACCATTGATAAATGCGGCACTTTCCATCACTTCTGCTATCGACGAATCAACAACATCTTTTATTTTTGAGTATTGACCCTGTAGGTCAACCATTTGGATTTTTTTCATCTTAATGCCCACCATAGTGGGTAACTGTTTAATTAAACTTTTACCTTTAGCGAAAATACAAAATTGTAATGGCTATGACAACGCAATTAAATGAAAGAACTGTATTTTAGCACAAATCTTTGTTTTTGAAAGTACTCTATTTCATAGGAATTTACATCGCCAAGTTTGTGATTGAAATTTTAGCTTTATTCAATTCAAAATTGAACCAGGGTGTTCGTGGTAGAAAAGACACATTTCACAAACTTGAAAATAGTATTAAACCGCAAGATCACACATTTTGGTTTCATTGTGCCTCTTTGGGTGAATATGAACAAGGGTTGCCCGTTTTTGAAGCACTAAAAGCCAAACACCCCGATTTTAAAGTGATTTTAACCTTCTTTTCCCCTTCTGGTTTTGAAGTAAGAAAAAATGCTAAAATTGCTGATATTGTAGTATACCTTCCATGGGACACCAAGGCTAATGCAAAGCAATTTTTAGATATTGTAAATCCAGATTACACGTTATTTGTAAAATATGAAATCTGGCCCAACTTTTTGCACGAAATGAAGAAGCGTAATTTAAAGGCGATATTAATCTCGGCTGTTTTCAGAAAAGATCAGACCTTTTTTAAATGGTATGGAGGTTATATGAGATCTGCTCTATTTAGTTTCAATCATATTTTTACACAAGATGAAAATTCTAAACGATTACTCGAAGGCATTGGTTATAATTCCGTTTCTATGTCTGGGGACACTCGATTTGATAGAGTATCGAACCAACTAAAGAGGAATAATGCGGTTTCTTTTATTGAAGCGTTTAAACAAGAACAATTATGCGTGATTTTTGGTAGCACTTGGCCAGATGATGATAAATTGTATCTCAATTTTATTAATAACAATGAAAATTCAAATTTAAAATTTGTGATTGCACCACATAATATAAAATCAAGTTATATTACGTCACTCAAATCCCAATTACAATTAAAAACCATTTGTTATTCTGAATTAACGGGAAATGAAAATTTAGCGGAATACAAGGTCTTTATTTTAGACACCATTGGTTATTTAAGCAAAGTTTACAGTTATGCCGATATTGCTTATGTTGGTGGAGGAGCTGGAAGAACAGGATTGCATAATATTCTGGAGCCAGCTGTTTTTGGAATTCCGATTCTCATTGGAAAAAACTATAATCAATTTCCTGAAGCAAAAGCATTGATAAAATTAGGTGGAGTGACCAGCCTAGAGAGTTCTTCAGCTTTTAATTCTACTTTAGATGCTTTAATTACTGATAATGTTTTGAGAACAAGTCAAGGTGATATTACTAAATCATATATAGCGAAAAACAGAGGGGCTGTAGTAAAAGTTATGGATTATTTGAATATGTAGGTATCAACTCAAATCGATAAACTTATACATTATGAATTTGATTCTATTGTCCGAAATGTCAAATTTATTCTTGGTATTTTCACTTTTTTAGTTGGAGGTAAACGATGTAACCAATGGGTCTGCGTTGCTCCTTTCATAACCAGTAAACTACCTTTTTCTAACTGAACCGATACCGTTTGTTTTGAGGTTTTATGTTTAAAAGAAAATTTGCGTTCCGCACCAAAGCTTAAAGACCCAATAGCACCATTCTTTTTTAAATCCTTTTCTGCATCACTATGCCAAGCCATGCCTTCCTCACCATTATGATATAAGTTGAGCAAACAAGAATTAAAAGTTTCCCCAGTTTTTTGTTCTACCAAATTCTTAAGTTCTAATAATTCTTTATTCCAAGGCAAAGCTGATTTTGTGGTTTTAGAATAGGTGTAATCGAAAGGTTTATCACCATACCACGCTACTTTTCGCTTAGTGATAATCAGTTTTCCGAAGATGATGGCTTTATCGTTTTCCCATTTTATATTTTGAATTAATTCTTCGTAATAATCTTGTGCTTTTTCAATAGACATTATGGGGCCGTGATAATTCACCTCGCCATCAAATGGTAAAATATTAGCATCTATTTCTGAATTAAATAAATCCATTTTTTAAAAAGCATTTTTATTTCTGAACTGTCATCCGTGAAAATTCGTTGAGATTACGTTTAACTAAATATTTAAATTATGAAATGATTTAAAACTTTGAATTCACCAGTCGATACATCAAAACTGCTGTGATTTTTGCTTGAGTGGCCACAGTATTCAAATTGCCTGTTTCATTTATTGTATGGTCATCTCCACCACCTGTGAGCCCTAAACCATCGATAGCCATTTCAACATGTTCTGAAGTAAAAGAAATATCGGCTGCGCCTGCATTTCTAGGATTTACCGCTACTACTGATCCGAAACCTAAGTCTTCACTTACGGTATTAAAATAACCTAACAATTTTGTATTGCCTTCGGTTAAGCTCAGAGGTGGATATCCACCAGCAGAAAACGTTAGTTCTGCATTTGTTTTTGGATAATTTTGTGAAACAATCATTTTCATTGTTTCTTTAGCGTTTTTCAATTGTTCTAAGGAAACTGCTCTTAAATCGCCACGAACAATTGTTTCTTGAGATACAACATTAGTTTTTCCTGAAACGTGCCCGCCTGTTCCGTCTGCGTCTGGGTTTAAATTTGTACCTCCAATAATAAACCCTGGATTAAATGTTAAATCCTTTTCTTTAGCGAGTTGTATGTAAAATTCATTCAAAATCCGTGAGGTTTCATATATAGCTCCGGCTCCAATTGCTTCCGTAAAAATCTGTGAAGAATGCGCCGGATTTCCGGTTACTTTAAGTTTCCAATCCGTCGAACCCCTTCTAGAAACAACAATAGTTTTTGGATTGTTATCTCCATTTTCAAAACCTAAGGCAATATCCGCTCTTTTCGCAGCATCGATTAAATCCTTTTTGGATAATTCTAAAGGAGTCCCACTTTTTTCTTCATCACCTGTCATTACAATTTCTATGGATATATCATCTAAAAGTCCAGCATCGTGCAACGCTCGCATAGCTAAAATAATAATAACATCTCCTCCTTTCATATCTGCAACACCGGGCCCTTTCATTATTGAATCGTTGAGCATGGTATACTCTTGAAATGGGCTATCCAATTCAAAAACGGTATCTAAATGTCCAATCATTAAAAATTTTGGTCCTTTTTTCCCTTCTCTTGTAGCTATTAAATGGCCTGCTCTACCATAAGTATCACCATTGGTTAGTTCCGTTTTAAATCCTAATTGATCTAACTCTTTTTGATATAATTTTCCGACAGCTCGTACACCATCAAAATTCATGGTTCCACTGTTTATATTAACAGTTTTTTTAATCAATTGAATTGCACTTTCGGTATGTTTATCAACAGCTTTTGTTATTCTTTTTTCTAGTCGATTGTGTTGTGAAAACCCTAAAATTGAAAAGCAAAAAATCGCGATGGACAGTGCGTTTTTAATAGTTAAATTTGAAATCATTGTTAATCTATTTTGTTTGTGTTTATTCACAGTTTCTTCTATTTCTAATAACAAATTATAATATATATAGTTTAGCTCATAGGCCATAGCACCAAACTGTTTAGACTTTGTAATTTAATAAAAGTTTTACAAAATCTTGGTTAAAATAGTCCAAATCCATCTACATAAGCGTATATAAAACCGCGCTAAGTATAAATATACAAATTATGTTAAAATTTCATTAAATTGATTATTTTCGCGCATTAACAATAACTAACACTATCAAAATGAAAAAAACTGTAATTAGTTTAGTTCTCGTTGCTTTTTTAGGATTTGCATCTACATCTTGCAGAGAAACGAACAATACTGAAGAATCAGTAGAAACTATCGAGCAAACTACTGAAGAAACTTTAGAAAATGAAAACGAAGGAGCTTTAGAGAAAATAGGTAAATCTGTTGATAATGCCGTACAAGAAACTAAAGAAGCGGGAGAAGCTGTTGAAGACGCCGCTAACGATATAGATAATGACGACAATTAAATAGTTAAGATTCTATACTATTAACTTCACAATTAACACTAAAACTATTAAAATGAAAAAAGTTGTATTAAGTATGGCACTTATCGCCGTATTGGGATTATCATTTACATCTTGTAGAGAAACTACAGATAAAACGGGTGAGGCTGTTGACAATGCAGCAAATGCTGCTGAAGATGCTTTAGAAGAAGCAGGTGATGCTGTGGAAGATGCTGCCGAGAATTTAGAAGATGCGGTTGATAATGCTATGGAAGCTTCAGAAGATGCGGTAGAGAAAGCACAAGAAATTGCTAACGATTCTATTGATAATGCTGAAGACAATGCAGAGAATGCAGTTGATGCCGCTAATGACAATTAATATCTAGTATTATTGACTATAGAATAAGGCCTGTTTTTAAATCAGGCTTTTTTATTGAAATTTTATTTTGTAGATTCTCTCAATATAATTTCACTAGGAATAACTATTGTTTTTAAATCTCTATCCTTAAATCCTTTGATTTTCTCAAGCATAATTTTCGTTGTAATTTCACCTATTTCTCTAGCTTTTTGATTAATCACAGAAATTTTAGGATTAGAAACAAATTGAGCATCAGAATATCCAAAACCAATAACCGAAATTTCAGTTGGTATCTCTTTTCCTAACTTTTTCAACATATTTAAAGCCATAATACCTGTTATATGATCTATAGAAATTATAGCATCAATTTTTGGATTTAATTTTAGATAATCATAAATCTTCACATCCGGATTAACAATTCCACCCAACTTTAGAACGCTAACTTTTAGATTAGATTCTTTGACAGCTTTAGTATATCCATCTATTCGATATTTACCGACACTTAATTCTTCTATATTACTAATAAGTAAAATATGTTCTCTTTTTTCTTTATCTATAAGATAACGTGAAGTTTCATAAACTGATTGAAAATCATCAACCACAACTTTATCGCATTCAATTTCGTTAATAACTCTATCAAACATAACTACGGGTGTCGATTTATTAACGTTTTCAAAATGCTCAATTTTATTTTTTATTTGTGTTTCTCTAGCAACAGCCACAATAAACCCATCAACACTGCCATTAGAGAGTAACTCCACACTTCGTTGTTCTTTTTTAAGATTTTCATTTGAAATACATAAAGACATATCATAATTATTCTTATCTAATGTCATTTCTATAGCATGTACAACTTCTGCTATAAATGGGTTCATTAAGCTTGGCACTATTACACCTATAACTTTAGTTTTACTAGATTTCAGTTGTTGCGCTATTCTATTGGGCTTATAATTCAGCTTTGTTGCCAATTCTTTTACGCGCACTCTTGTCTTTTCACTGATCTCATGGCTGTCGTTTAGTGCTTTAGACACTGTAGATACGGAAATATTTAATAGGGCAGCTAATTCTTTGAGTGTTGTCATGTTATATTATTTATGCTAAAATATAAAAAGAGTGCATAATATTGGCTCTTTAATGTTGCTATAAAAAAATATGTGAATTAGTTTTTAGTGGCTTCGAATACTTTTCATCTAAATTTGATGAAATTTTTATTAGAATAATTATAATTAAAACTTCAGTTTTTCATTCTAATCTTAAATTGACCAATAAATACCGTCATCTCCGTCGGCACCAACTTTCCAAAATTCGTCAAACATTAAGAAGAAGCGCATGTCAATTTTCTCTTCTTTGGACCATTGTTGAACATTGATAAAATATTTTAAGGCATTTACTTCTGAGGGAAAAGCACCTTTGAGATTTGTACCTTTATTGAGCCAGCCTGTTGCTGTGATAATCACTTTTTTTCGCTACCTACCTCTAATGTATCTGTTGCAGTATAGCGTTGTGATAATTATGTGCAAAACGATAGTATCGGATTATTAAAATTCATTATGACTTCTAAACTATAGAACCAAATATTTAGGTATACCAGGATCTTGCTTCGACATATTGAGAAAAACCGATTCAGAAAAATGTACTTGAGAGCGAGCTTTCCGTATATTTTTAAACCAAAAAAGCCGAAAACTTTCGTTTTCGGCTTTTCATTTGTACTGAAGACGGGACTTGAACCCGTACGTCCTAATGGACATTGGATTTTAAGTCCAACGTGTCTACCAATTCCACCACTTCAGCATCTTAGTTACAGACTGTAACTAACAATTGGTATTATACTGAGCGAAAGATGGGATTTGAACCCACGACCTCCACCTTGGCAAGGTGATGCTCTACCCCTGAGCTACTTTCGCATGATTTAAATGAACTTTTCGCTTCAAAAGCGGATGCAAATTTAAAATTTAAATCTTAAAAGCAAAGCCTTTTTTAAAAATAAATTCATTTTTTTTTAAGCTTGTTTTTTCTTTAGCAACATTCGTTTAATTTCATTCAGTTTCATCAAGGCTTCCACTGGCGTAAGTGTATCAATATCAGTATGTAAAATTTCATCTTTTATTTCTATCAATAAAGGATCATCTAAATTAAAAAAACTCATCTGTAAATCGTCTTTTAAATTTTTCACTTTATCCGTTAGCTCTTCGCTTGAATGTGACTTCTCTAATTTAGATAATATTTTATTTGCGCGCCTTATAACTTGCTGTGGCATTCCTGCCATTTTTGCCACATGAATTCCAAAACTGTGCTCACTTCCTCCTTCAACCAGTTTTCTCACAAAAAGCACATTATCTTTTAATTCTTTCACCGCGACATTAAAATTCTTGATACGACCAAACGTTTCCGTCATTTCATTTAACTCATGGTAATGGGTTGCAAATAGTGTTTTGGGTTTTGAAGGATGCTCATGTAAATATTCACTAATAGCCCAAGCTATAGAAATACCATCATACGTACTGGTTCCTCTTCCTATTTCATCTAACAACACTAAACTTCGGTCTGAAATATTGTTAAGAATAGAAGCCGTTTCGTTCATTTCTACCATAAAAGTAGATTCACCCATCGATATATTATCACTCGCCCCTACTCTAGTAAAAATTTTATCTACCAAACCAATCCGAGCTTTACCTGCTGGCACAAAACTTCCGATTTGTGCTAACAATACGATTAAAGCCGTTTGTCTTAAAATTGCGGATTTACCAGACATGTTTGGCCCAGTGATCATTATAATTTGTTGGGATTCTCTATCTAAAAATAAATCGTTAGCAATATAAGGTTCACCTATTGGCAATTGTTTTTCTATGACAGGATGACGACCTTCTTTTATTTCTAAATCGTAGCTATCATCAATATTTGGATACGTATATTTATTTGCTTTTGCTAAACTTGCAAAACCACACAAACAATCTAGTTGCCCAATAAGCTGTGCATTCTGCTGCACCGAAATTATAAACTGATGCATCCATTGCACGAGTTCAGCAAATAATTGCTGCTCTATTATAGAAATCCGATCTTCAGCTCCTAAAATTTTTGCTTCGTATTCTTTAAGCTCTTCAGTAATGTAACGTTCTGCATTAACAAGTGTTTGCTTACGAATCCATTCTTCGGGAACTTTATCTTTATGAGAATTTCTAACCTCAATATAATAGCCAAATACATTATTTGACGCAATCTTTAAAGAAGTTATACCTGTACGCTCACTTTCACGCTTCAGCATATTGTCTAAATAAGTTTTTCCTGATTGCGACAAACCTCTCAGTTCATCTAATTCTTGCGAAAAGCCTTCTGCAATGGTGTTGCCTTTTAAAACATTAACGGGTGCATCTTCATTTATGGTTTCTTTTATTTTTTCACGCAATAAGTCGCAACGGTGCAAATTATCTCCCATTACTTTTAAAGCATCATTCTCACAAGTTTCCGCAACCGATTTTATGGGCACAATGGCCTCTAATGAATTTTTAAGTTGAATGACCTCACGAGGGCACACTTTAGTGGTGGCAATTTTTGAAATGAGTCGTTCTATATCTCCAATATGTTTTATTTGTCCTTGTATCTTTTGAAGTACAGTTTCATTATCCAACAAATATTTTACAACTTCATGACGTTGTTTTATTTTTTCGGCATGTTTAAGGGGCAATGCCAACCAACGCTTTAAAGTTCTCCCTCCCATTGCTGATATTGTCTTATCAATGACATTAATCAACGTTACCGCATTGGCATTGGTAGAATTATAAAGTTCTAAATTCCGAATGGTAAATTTATCCATCCACACATAATCGTCGGTAGCTATTCTAGAAATAGTAGCAATATGCTCTAACTTATTATGACGTGTTTCACCTAAATAATGAAGCACCACGCCCGAAGCGATAATGCCTTCATACAAATCCTCTATTCCGAAACCTTTTAATGTTTTGGTGTTGAAATGTTTGGTTAATGTTTCGTGCGCATAATCGGCTTGAAACACCCAGTTCTCTAAATAAAACGTATGGAAATCAGTCCCGAAGGTTTCCGAAAAGACTTTTCGACTTTGTTTTGAAATTAAAACTTCACTCGGATTGAAATTTTGAAGTAGTTTATCAATATATTCTGCATTACCTTGTGACGTTAAAAATTCACCTGTTGAAATATCTAAAAACGACACTCCTATGCGTTGATGTTTCTCGAAATAAACAGAAGCTAAAAAATTGTTGGATTTTGAATGAAGAATATCATCATTAAAAGCCACTCCTGGCGTAACCAATTCCGTGACACCACGTTTTACAATGGTTTTGGTTTGTTTTGGGTCTTCCAACTGGTCACAAATGGCAACACGCTCTCCTGCTCTTACCAGTTTTGGTAAATACGTATTTAAAGAATGATGTGGAAAACCAGCCAATTCCGTTTCACTATCACTTCCTGCACCACGTTTGGTAAGAATGATATCCAAAATTTTTGAGGCTTTTACAGCATCACTACCAAAGGTTTCGTAAAAATCGCCAACACGGAACAATAATAAGGCATCAGGATATTTAACCTTGATGGCATTGTACTGCTTCATTAATGGTGTTACTTTTTTTGTTTTCTTTGCCAATGGGAATCTGGTTTAATGTTTATTTTTGTCCTGATATAATCGGGATTTCAAATTTACTTATATTTTGAGGTTTATTGAAGCCGTAGAACTAGAAGTTATTTACAGGTGTTGATAATTTTAAATTGAACCGTCATTACGAGCGGAATGAAATGAAGCGTGGTAATCTGTGGATTATGTAGTATAGATTCAACGGATTGCCACGTCCTTCGTCCTCGCAATGACGTAAACATTTATAACAGTTCTTATAGCATTTGAGCTCGAATTCGACATAAAATTGCCACGAATTCAAAACATTTCAGACCAGACCTGTCAGGTTTTTAAAACCTTGCAGGTCTCCAAAACGACAAACATGCGATGCGTAAATTAAAGAATGAAGAATTAGATAGATTAGAAATTTCAGAATTTAAAAAAGCTGAAAAATCGCCAATCATTATTATTTTGGATAATATTAGAAGTCTCAACAATATTGGCTCTGTATTTAGAACAAGTGATGCCTTTTTAATCGAAAAAATATATCTCTGTGGAATAACAGCAACTCCTCCTCACAACGATATTCGAAAAACCGCTTTGGGAAGTACCGAAACCGTTGATTGGGAATATGCAGAAAACACCTTAGATATTGTCGAAAAATTAAAATCTAAAAACATACACATCTGTTCTATTGAACAAGCTGAAAGCGCAACGATGTTGAACGACTTTGCTCCTCAACCTAACGAAAAATATGCTTTTGTGTTTGGCAACGAAGTTAAAGGTGTGGCTCAAGATGTCGTTGATGCCAGTGATGTTGTGATTGAAATTCCACAATACGGGACTAAACATTCACTGAACATTTCGGTGAGTTGTGGTGTTGTGGTTTGGGATATCTTTTCTAAACTAAATGCTAAAAAATAGAATTTAGACCGAATAAAACAGCGAAAGTTTTTTTCAGTTCTGAAGAAAGTAAGAAATCGAATAATTCTTATTTCCCTTATTTTAACGAGATTCATCAATCTTGCCACATTTAATAATGACATAACGAATAGGTTCTTATCAATGCTTGACTAATAATGACAAAACACACAAAACAACCTTGGCCTACTAAAGACGCCATGCAACAAGTGTACGACATGCATCTTTGGGGAGGAAAAGAGTTTGACTTCTACTCTGGCTCTGGATCTCACGATGCCATGATTGTTGAACCTTATTTAAATAGTGTTATTACTTTTTTAAAATCTCATAATAATTCACTGACGGTTTGCGATTTGGGTTGTGGTGATTTTAATATTGGAAAACAGCTCACCCCATACACTAAAAAATATATTGGAATTGATATCGTTGAAAATCTCATTCAACGCAACAAGAGGTTATTTGAAGCTAAAAACTTAGAGTTTCATTGCCTAAATATTGTTGATGATATATTACCCGAAGCCGATTGTGTAATTTTAAGACAAGTATTACAACATTTATCGAATGTTGAGATTCTGAAAATCATTAAAAAATTCTCAAAGTATAAATACATTATTCTTACTGAACATTTACCTACTAGAAAATTCACACCAAATAAGGATATTATATCAGGTCAAGGGATTAGACTTAAAAAAAATAGTGGTGTTGATTTATTGGAAATTCCTTTTAATTTAGAGATAAAAGAAAAGCAAGTGTTAAATGAGTTTATTTTAGATAATGAAAAAGGACGAGTTGTAACTGTGCTTTATAACATTATTTAATAAAGAAAAGAAGTCACATTCACAGACTATTCCTAAACTTTAAAATCAGATATCAATTTAATCTAGAATTTTCCGACTACTCAGACTGTTTACTGAAGATCACCTACTGCGGATTGATTTATCTCACCCAACAACCACAAATAATCCTCACGAGACTTTACAAAATCTTTTTCTGAAATATCAATAATCTTAACATTCATATCTTGTTGATTCTTTAAAAATTCAAGATAACCAGTGTTTATTTTTTCAAGATAATCGTCTTTAATATCTTTTTCATAATTGCGACCTCGCTTTTTTATATTGGCCTGTAAGCGTTCTGTATTTTGATAAAGATAGATATATAAGTCTGGTTTAGCTATGTCTTTATATACTTGGTAAAATAATTTCCTGTACAACCTAAACTCATCTTCTGGCAAAGTTATTTTAGAGAAAATTAAGGATTTATACACATCATAATCACTCACCACAAAATCTTTAAACAAATCTAATTGCGATAAATCGTCAGAAATTTGCTGGTAACGGTCTGCTAAAAACGACATTTCTAAAGTAAAAGCATAACGTTCTGGTTCCTTATAGAATTTTGGCAAAAAGGCATTATCGGCAAACCGTTCTAAGATTAGTTTCGCATTAAAATCTCTAGCAATCTTATTTGTTAAACTCGTTTTTCCGGCTCCAATGTTTCCCTCTATTGCTATATAACTGTAATTGTTAAAGGTGAAATTTTTCCGTGGATTTTTTAGCCAAATATTAACGTGCTCTATAACAGATTCATCTCTACATTCCGATAATAATGTTTCAATAGATTTATTTAAAATTGGGTGTTTAAAATCTTTAGCAATATCAACCAATGGCTGTAAAACAAATTTGCGGTTGTGAAGTTTTGGATGTGGAATAACTAAAAACTTTTCCTCAATTATTTCGTCTTCAAAAAATAAAATATCTAGATCTATTTCTCGAGATTCATAACTTTTGGTCATTTTGGTTTTTCGTCCTAACTCTTTTTCAATGGCCTGAAGTTCTTTTAAAATTTTTTTAGGTTTTAACTCCGTCTCAACAGCAATACAAGCATTAAAAAAATCATCACCCTCAAAACCTACCGCAGGAGTTTTATAGACCTTAGAAATCTTTTGGACTACTCCAATACGGTTAAAAATAGCATCGACAGCAGATTGCAAATATTGCAATTTATTGCCTTTGTTGCTTCCTAATGCAATATGTACGGTTTTGGTTGGTTTCATTTGAATCTTCAAAATAACTAAAACAAAATCTATTATACTAATGATATATTATTCTTGTTAATAACTAATAAATGAAATCCCCCAATCACACATACAAAATCTTGACGCACACATAGCCACTGCCATTATTTCTTCAGCTTATTTTATTTAGGATATTAAACCTTCTACCAGAATCTTTAATAGTTACAATAACAATCTCCCAATACCATTACATGTCATTAAGAGACACACTTTTAGCCCAACGCATCTATATTTTACGTGGTGAACTTTTTATAACCTCACTGATCGTTTCCGATTTTAATATTTCAAAAGTTGCTCAATTAGCCCTAATTGACAAAGAAGATTTGGATTTCTATTTTTTGAAATTTCAATTGAAACTTTACACTATTCAATCACGTCTCTAATTACGAATTTAAGTAGCGAGATTTATGGTAAAACGAGCAAATGATATTGTTGTTGTTGGAATTTTATCCTCAAAATTTTCACTGTTAAATATCTATTTGGCTTCTCATGTTCTGGCTACAAACTGGTCTTATGTTAATGACAGTATGGAACACCACGCTTGCCGCTTTTGCAAATATGGTTACCTATCTATTTGCGCAAATTGTAGATATTTAAATATATCACTTGTGAAATCTAAGCTGCGCTATATTTTTTCAACTTGATTTTCTCAACTTATAGACCTTGACAATTATAATATTATTTCTGGGAATATTATGGACTGACCTGCTGTTTAAGGTCTTTGTTTCCATCTTAGATACACCAATGTTATACTTTGGAGTATATCTATTCTTAAAACGTTTTAATCTTAAGCTGAATAAGAAAATAAATATTTTATAACTTCTATAGATAGATTTCTCCTAAACGCAATAATTAAACTGACGTTTAGACCGAAACATTAAAATCTTCTTAAACTTAGCGATATTCGCAACTTTTATACTGAATTTTGCGTATATAACCTTTAGAAGATATTTTATAAAACCACAAACCCACCACATGAAGAAGTTTTTAAAAATAATAGGCGTCGTACTACTTTTATTTATAGCAATTCTTATAGCTATCCCCTTTATTTTAGAATCTAAAGTAGATACGATTGTTCAAAATTATGCAGATAATAATTTAGACGCCGATTTAACATTTGATGATATCAGCTTAAGTCTTATAAGCAGCTTTCCGAAAGCGGAAGTTAACGTCGATAATTTAAAAATAATCAATCGCGCCCCTTTTGAAGGCGAAACCTTAGCAACGGCTAAATCTTTATCGTTTGAAATGGGTATGATGCAACTATTAAATGGGACTGACGAACCAATTGAAGTTAACGAAATCATTGCCAACGAACTTCTTTTGGTTTTAAAAACCAACAAAACTGGTGCCGTAAACTATGATATTGTAAAGGAAAGTGAAACTGTTGCAACCACACCTGACACTGAAAGTTCAACGGGTTTTAGTTTTGATATCGATAATTATGAACTCAATAATAGTGCGTTCACTTATATTGATGACATCTCTAAAATCAATTTTTATTTAACCGAAATCAACCATAACGGAAAAGGGATTTTCTCAGGTGGAAAGTCGGAATTAGACACCAACACAGAAGCAAACATCACGTTTGCCATGGACAGTACTGAATATTTAAGCAACAACAGCATTAAACTAGATGCGCTTATCGACTTGGATTTAGAGCAACAGAAATATACCTTTAAAGAAAACAAAGCGTACATCAATGCTTTAGGCCTAGAGTTTGATGGTTTTGTGCAATTAGTTGAAGCAGGGCAACAAATAGATATTAGCTTTAAAAATCCTGAAGCATCATTCAAGGATTTCTTAGCCGTTATCCCAAAAGCGTACGCTAAGAACATTGAAAACGTTAGTACTACAGGTAATTTTAATGTCAACGGTATTGTTAAAGGCTTGGTTTCAGAGGAAACCATTCCGACTTTAGATATCAATTTAAATTCTAAAAATGCATCTTTCAAATTTCCAGACCTTCCGAAAAGTATTAGGAATATTTCAATTGATGTTGCCGTAAATAACACTACAGGCAATGTGGATGACACCACCGTAGATATCAATACACTTAATTTTCAAATTGATGAAGATGTTTTTAAATCCGAAATTCACCTTAAAAATATCACTAAAAATATGCTAATCGATGCCGATGTAGATGGTGTTCTAAATTTAGCGAATATTTCCAAAGCTTATCCTATTGAATTAAACAATGAATTAAGTGGTATTTTAAAAGGAAGAATTAAAACATCCTTCGACATGAATGCTATTGAAACCAATGCTTACCAACGTATTAAAAATGATGGTAGTGTTTCTTTGACTGATTTTATTTTTTCGTCGGAAGACATTGTGAATCCGATTCAAATTAATAAAGCCGATTTAACTTTTAATGCCGGAAACGTAAGCTTAAATAATTTTGAGGCCTTAACAGGAACAAGTGATTTTTCAGCAAATGGCACCATTAATAATTTGTTAGGCTTTTTATTGAGCGACAAAAAACTTGAAGGTAATTTTAAATTGAATTCAAATAAATTTGTCCTTTCAGATTTTATGATTGAAAATGAAACGGCAACTGAAACTTCAAATAAAACAACGTCTGATGCTGAATCGCTAAAAATTCCAGATTTTCTCGATTGTACCATTGCGGTAGATGCCAAAACGGTGGTTTATGACAATCTGAATTTAAACAATGTAAAAGGACAACTTATTATTAAGGATCAAAACGCCAACCTTAAAAATATGACCACAGATATTTTTAAAGGTCAATTGGGCATTTCTGGAAATGTATCCACGAAAAACGAAAATCCATCGTTCGATGTTAATTTAGATATCAAAAACTTCGATATTGCACAATCGTTTAATGATTTAGAAATGTTAAATGCCATAGCACCAATTGCTAAGGTCTTAAAAGGAAAATTAAATACAACAATTAATGTAAATGGTTTATTGGACACGAGCTTTTCACCAGATTTAAATTCAATTTCTGGTAATGCTTTAGCTGAGATTTTAACTGACAAAGTCGATACTAGCAATAGTCCTTTGCTTGCTGGATTGGATAGCAAATTAGATTTTTTAGACTTTAATAGTATAGATTTAAACGACATAACTACAAATTTAAGTTTTGAAAACGGTAACGTTTCCGTGAAGCCTTTCACGCTTAACTATAAAGACATTCCGATTGAAGTTGGTGGAACTCATAGTTTTTCGAACACCATGAATTATAATGTGGTTTTTAAGGTACCTGCAAAATATTTAGGAAGTGAAGTCAACCGTTTAATAGGAAAGATAAATGATAATGAAGTCAACAGCTTAACTATTCCTGTTACGGCGAATATTGGTGGCACTTTTTCTAGTCCTAATATACGGACCGATTTAACTTCGGGTGTTACCAATTTGACCAAACAATTAATTGAAATTGAAAAGCAAAAGTTAATTGGTAAAGGAAAAGATAAAGTTAAAGATCTTTTAAGTGGTCTAACAAGTGCAGCATCTACCACTAGAACCGATTCTACTTCAACATCTACACCATTGACCAAGGCAGACAGTCTTAAACAAGCAAATAAGGACAAGCTTAAAGAAGGTGTGGGTAATATTTTAGGTGGACTCTTAGGAGGGAAGAAGAAAAAAGACAATCAGAAAGCTACAGATTCAACTAAAAACTAACCTTTAATCGTCTAAAATAACAAATATTTATGGATTTTTGTTAATAATTGCTTAATTGTTTGGAATTCTTAATAATTAGGTTATAATGTAGGTTCACTAAATTTTAAAAAGGATATATGAGGCAGTTAAAAATCACCAAGCAGGTAACCAACAGAGAAGATAAATCATTAGACAAGTATCTTCAAGACATAAGCAAAATCCCGTTGATTACAGCAGATGAAGAAGTAGAATTAGCGCAGCTAATTAGAAAAGGTGATCAAGCAGCATTAGATAAATTAACAACGGCCAATTTAAGGTTTGTTGTTTCGGTTGCAAAGCAATATCAAAATCAAGGCTTAAAATTACCAGATTTAATTAATGAAGGGAATGCTGGTTTAGTTAAAGCAGCAAAGCGATTTGATGAAACTAGAGGATTTAAGTTTATTTCTTATGCCGTATGGTGGATTAGACAAGCCATTTTACAAGCTTTAGCAGAACAATCGCGTATTGTGCGTTTGCCTCTAAATAAAATCGGTACTATAAATAAGATTAATAAGGCCTTTTCTCATTTAGAGCAAATAAACCAAAGACCGCCGAATGCGGATGAAATTGCACGCGAATTAGATATTAGTGTTCGTGAGGTCAAACAATCTATGAAAAATTCTGGTCGTCACTTATCAATGGATGCTCCGTTGAAAGATGGAGAGACCTTTAGTTTGTATGATGTAGTTAGTTCTGGAGAGTCACCAAGGCCAGACAAAGATTTAATGAAAGAATCTTTGAATACTGAAGTAGAGCGTGCGCTAGAAACATTAACTCAAAAGGAAAGTGATGTAATTCGTTTAAACTTCGGGATTGGAGATCAACCCCCAATGACATTGGAAGAAATTGGAAGTATTTACGATTTAACTCGCGAACGTGTAAGACAAATAAGAGAAAAAGGAATTCGTAGATTAAGACATGCTAGTAAGAGTAAAATCTTAAAAACATATTTAGGATAGCAAACAAAAAAACTAGACGGCTTTGCTGTTAGAAATAAGAATAGGCAGTAGTTCTAAAAAAAAAAAAAAAACTGCACGTAGTTCTGTTTAGAATTGACCCCTCGCAACTTTAAGATATTTTATCTTAATCTTTAGCTATTGGTCAGTCAGTTCCAATCAAATCTATCTTCTTGGTTCTAAAAGCAAAGCGGTCTTATGTATTTTTAAAGCACGGGATAGAAATTTTATCCTAAAATCTTGAATTAATTTTTTATTTTCAAATAGTTAGCATATATTTGCCGACCATTTGAAAGAATTAGATAACAAAAATATATCGATATAATGATTAAAATCGAAATCAAAGAAGGAGAAAATATAGAACGTGCACTTAAGCGTTACAAGCGTAAACACAGAAATGTGCAAATTATGCAGAACTTGAGAGAATCTCGTTATTTCACTAAGCCTTCTGTTAAAAGAAGAAGAGAAATTCAGAAAGCTGAATACATTCAGGGGTTAAGAGACGCTGAAAACGTATAAGGTTTCTTATTTATACCATAATATTAAAGAGTAGCACAGCAGTGCTGCTCTTTTTTTTTGTGCCATTAAATTGCTATTTATTGTTCTGTGATATTAAGATTTCGTACTTTACAATACCTCATTTGATAATAGTTTTTAAAAAGAAATAAGAATATGCCAATAATAAAACCAGTAAGAGGAAATCAACCACAAATTCCAGAAGATTGCTACATTGCAGAAAACGCTACTATAGTTGGAGAAGTGTCTATAGGTAAAGCCTGCAGTGTTTGGTTTAATGCAGTAATTAGAGGTGATGTACATTTTATTAAAATTGGTAATAAAGTGAATATTCAAGATGGCGCTGTTATCCATGCAACGTATCAAAAATCACCGACAACTATTGGAAATAACGTTTCTATAGGCCATAATGCTATTGTTCACGGCTGCACAATAAAAGATAATGTTTTAATTGGTATGGGTAGCATTATTATGGATGATTGTATTATAGAAAGTAACAGTATCATTGCAGCTGGTGCCGTTTTAACCAAAAACACTACTGTTGAATCTGGAAGTATTTATGCTGGTGTACCTGCCAAAAAGGTTAAAGATATTAGTAAGGAATTAATCTTTGGAGAGATTGATAGGATAGCTAATAATTATGTAGAATACTCTAGTTGGTTTAAATCTTAAAAGTCCAAATAAGCCACATCAAATTCGCCATTTAAAATAGAGTTTAAAACGTCCACATTACCATTTGAAAACAATTTAATAGTTGGTTTTCCATTGGAGATATTAAGCAAATTGTGTGTTGATAAAACTGATTTTGTTTGTTTAGCAACTGCTAATCCTGAATCGATAATTTTCACTTCTTTTGGCAGCATTTTAGTAAGCATTGGTATGAGATAAGGATAATGCGTACAGCCTAACACTAAATAGTCTATATTATATTGTAACATCGGTATTAGATACAATTCTAAAAGCGCACTCATGTCATCCGAATACAAATTTCCAGATTCAATTAACGGCACAATGCCATCTCCTACTTGTTCTATTACTGTAATACCATTTGTATACAAATCCGTCGTTTTATGAAAAAGTTGACTGCTAAGTGTTCCTTGAGTAGCTAATATCCCAACCGTCTTTGTTTTTGTGCTAATTGCGGCTGGTTTTATTGCAGGTTCGATACCTACAAAGGGTACAGAATAGTTTCGTCTTAAATAATCTATAGCATTAGTGGTTGCCGTATTACATGCAACGACAATAATTTTACAACCTTTATTAATTAATAATTCAGTATTTTTTATGCTCAGTTGAAGAATTTCTATTTCAGACTTATTACCATACGGAGCATTTATGCTATCGGCCAAATAAATACAGTTTTCATTTGGAAGAAGCGCGTGAATTTCTTTAAAAATCGATGTTCCACCAATTCCAGAATCGAAGATGCCTATAGAAGAATTACTCATAACGACAGTGTTTCACTTAAACTAAAAATAATAGGGTGCGCATTTTTGGTTTATATTAATTATAACCACCATTACAAAAATAAAAAGTCGCTTAATAATAAGCGACTTTTTAAACATACTTTTTATATTAGGATTACATTCCTAACTGCTTCTTCACATCTGCCATAAGATCCTTTCCTTCTGCTACAATTAGCATTGCAGAGTCTACAACATACTGAAAACCTTGTGCCTTTGCTACCGCTTTAATAGCATTGTCTGCTTTCTCTACAATTGGCTTCAAAAGATTAAATTCTTTCTCTTGCAATTGTTTCTGAGCTTGTTGTTGATACTCTCCTAAACTTTGCTTTATACCTTCAACCTCCTGCATACGCTTTTGGTTTTCTTCATTTGTTTGCGTTGGTTCTTCCGCTGTATATTGCTTTAATTTAGTCTCTAATTCCTTAAATGAATTTTGTATTTCAGCCTCATAGGTTTTACCCATCTTCTCAATCTCGCCTTGTGCTTGTGTATATGCAGGCATTGCTTTAATCAATTCTTGCTTATTAATATGAGCAATTTTACTTTGAGCAGTAGTAAAACTAGTTGCTCCTAAAAAAAGTACTGCTGCAAATAATAACGATTTAAAATGTTTCATTTTTCTTAATTGTATTTGTGTTATAAATATTTAATTGTTGTTGTCTTCGTTTTTCTTGGCTTTGGCTATAGAATCATTTCTTCTTACTTGTTCTAAACGTTCCTCACGCGCCTTTTTTCTTTGTTCTATAATTTTCTGTTTTCTTTCTTCTAATGCCTTCTGTCTTGCTTCTCTATCTTTTAATTTCTTTAAACGTTCGGCTTCTGCAATCTCAGCAGCCGTCTTAGGTTTCTTCGAATCTATTGAATCCTTTTTTAAACCATCTTTAATTTGGGTGCTATCTTTAATAACCGACGGCTTCACTTTAGGCATACTATCAATTACAGTTGTTGTAGTTTCATTGATAGATCCAGATCTATCATTTCTGGCATCAATAGCTCGTTGACGTCGTTCCTCTGCTTCTTTTCGCTTAGCCTCTCTTAATTCTTCTTGTGCTCTTCTTCGGTCTTCTGTCGCCTTTTCACGTTCCGCACGTTTAGCTGCTAACTGTTCTTCCCTTTTTGCTTTACGATCTTCTAATGCTTGTTGACGCGCATCTTTATCCGCACTCACTACAGGTACTACCTCTTCTTCTTCAAGTGCCTTACGTTCTTTTTTATTTTTTGCTTGCGATCTTTTAGAAGTTCTCGTAATTGTCTTTAATACACGCTCACTTAAATCATAGCGCTCCGCTGAGTACAACATTACAACATCTGCAGATTTATCGAATACAAAATCGTATTTACCAGTTTCTGCAATATCTTGAACTGCAGAAAATATTTGATCTTGTATAGGCTCTATCAATTGACGTTTCTGAATCATTAAATCCCCATCTGGTCCAAATCGTTTTTGTTGATAGTCTAAAATTTCAGCTTCTTCAAAAGTGATATCCTCAAAACGCTCGTCGTATAGCTCTTTAGTTAAAAGCACACTTTCATTATCGAGTTCTTTCTTTTTTTGCTCAATACCTTTTAATTTCGTTTCAATATCGGTCTTCCAATCTTGAACCTTTTGATCTAGCTGCGTTGAGGCTTGTTGATATTCTGGAACATTTTGCAAAATATATTCGGTATCAATGTAACCTATTCTTACACCACGCTGTGCATGTGCATAAAAGCTCAATAGACCTATTGTAATTACTAAAAAAAGAACTTTAAATTTCATTATTTCTGTTTTTGTATTTTGAGACATTTTCTAGCAATACTAAGCAATTTGTAATTTTAGTGTTACTAATCATCAAATTTAACGAAATATATTCTTAAAAATTTTAACACAGAGATGAAATCTTATTTAGAGATTAGAAAATATCGTGCCAAACTTAAAATTGTTGACCAATTATAAAGTGTGTTTCCCATTTCTTAACTGCCGTTCCATAAGGTGATTCGTCGAAAGCATGACCAAAGTCAATACCTAGTAAACCAAAGGCCGGCATAAATATTCTTAATCCAAATCCTGCTGATCTTTGAAGTTTAAAAGGATCGAAATCTCTAAAATTATTTACTGAGGAACCTGCTTCTAAAAATGATAACGCAAATATTTTAGCTTGTGCACCCAAAGTTATAGGATAACGCAATTCCAACGAGAATTTATTGTATATAGAACCTCCATCTTGTGATGATAACGATTGATTAGGATAACCACGTAATTGCACCACTTCTCTTCCATCTAGCGAGAAGTTTCCTAAACCATCACCTCCAACAAAGAAACGTTCAAAAGGAATCACACCTCGTGCATTATTGTAAGCACCCAAGAATCCAAACTCTACACTAGGACGTAAGACTAATTTTTTAGTTAAAGCTTGGTACCAATCGGCTTTAAATTTAATTTTATAAAATTCTAACCATTTAAAACGTTCTTGATCAATTTCGGACCGTCTTTCAATAGCATTATTGTACGCATTCGTCAGTGCCGGATTTGTACTAGGGTTAGACTGATATTCGTTAATTATATCGGTTTGTTCTGATCTTTCTGTTTCTAAAGCTTCATAATCCACTCCATTCACTAAAGAATAAGGAAAAGAAAATTTGGCTGAAACTGAAAAACTAGAACCTCCGGTTGGATAAATAGGATCGACTCTTAGGTCATTTCTACTTAAACCAATGGTATAAGATAAGTTATTTGAAGTTCCGTCTCCAAAGGTAAACAAACCAGTATTGTAATTTTGAAGATCGTAATGTTGGTAACTGATGGCTTGTGACAGTAAAAAGTAATCATCTGGAACCGAAAGTCTTGTAGATAATCCAAAAGTTAAACCTGTAATATTAAAACGTTTGTCCTTATCAGCTCGCCCTGTAGAGGAATCGTATAAGAACTGTCGAGAGTGAGACAATGATGTTGACATCTGAAATGGTTTTTTACCACCAAACCATGGCTCACTAAATGAAAAACTATAAGTTTGAAAAAACTGACTTGCCTGAAGTCTTAACGCTAAACTTTGTCCATCACCTCTTGGTACTGGTTTATATGCGTCGGCTTTAAAAATATCTTTTATAGCAAAATTATTAAAC
Organism: Winogradskyella bathintestinalis; assembly: GCF_030407435.1. Taxonomy (GTDB): domain Bacteria; phylum Bacteroidota; class Bacteroidia; order Flavobacteriales; family Flavobacteriaceae; genus Winogradskyella; species Winogradskyella bathintestinalis. Next base: position 18,954 of record NZ_JASDDK010000010.1, on the reverse strand, counting down.
GATAATCCTAGTGTACCGATAAAGCCACCGCCACCATAACCACCTTGTAGTTGAATTTGGCTAGATCCTTGTTCTACAACAGAATATTCAACATCTAAAGTCCCATCTACAGGATTTGGGTTTTTAATATCTGGTACAATTTGTTGTGCATCAAAAAATCCTAACTGACCAAGTTCTCTAATCGTTCTTATAATGTCTGCCTTTCTATATAGCATACCAGGTCTAGTTCTTATTTCTCTATAAACTACATGATCGTTGGTTACATCATTACCAACTACAGTAACATTGTTGAAATAGGCTGGCTTTCCTTCGGAAATACGAATTTCCATATCAATAACATTACCTTCTGCACTAACTTCAACCGGATTTATAGTAGAAAACATATAACCAAAATTCTGATAAGCGTTGGTTATATCATTGGCATCTGGATTAGTCTCATCAGCAATACGCTCTCGTAATTCTACTCCATTGTAAGTATCCCCTTCTTTAATACCTAAAAGATTAGATAATTGTTGGTCTGAATATACAGTATTACCTACAAAGGTAATTTTACCAAAACTGTATTTCTCGCCTTCTTCAACTCTTATATTCAGATTTATATTTTTCTGATCTAGATAGCTAATGGAATCTGAAATTATTCTTGCATCTCTATAACCATTTTCTTTATAATAATCTACAACACTTACTAAATCGGTTCTAAAATCTTCTTCAATGTATTTTGAACGCTTTAATATTCGCAAAGGGCTTAAACTTTTTTGCTTCGTATTTTTCATAGCTTTACGAAGCTTTTTATCCGTTATCTTTTCGTTACCTTCAAAATTAATTTCTTTAATTTTAACCTTCTGACCTTTATCTATATCAATACGCATGTTTACACGCTCTTTCTCTATAGAATCAATAACTTGAGAGGTTAGAATATTTACTTCTGTATTTAAAAAACCTTTCTTTTTATACTTATTTGTCAAGTAATTTTTCGTGGTTGCAAGTAGATTCTCTGTGACTTTCTGACCAGGTTTTAACTTATTCTCTTCAATAACCTCATCTTTTTTACCTTTTCTTATGCCCTCAATAGTAAGATCTTTAAGTTCTGGTAAATCACTAAGGTTTATTTCTAAGTTTGCCGTACCGCCATCAATATCAGTAACATAAATATCTATACTACTAAATAGATTAGATTTCCATAACGTTTTTACAGCATTGGCAATTTTCTCACCACCTACCTGAATTTCTTCATCTTTTCTAAGTTTAGAATAAGCAATTATAGTTTGCTCACTAAAATTAGTATTTCCTGTTACTTTAATTTCTTTAATTAAATAGGTCTCTCCACCTTTAACCTGCGCATAACTGGTAAATGATATTGTAAAGAGTAATACAACACAGATAATTTTAATAAGTAGTTTCAATACGGTGCTGTTAGGTAAGTTGTTCGCTTGTTTTTCCAAATCTTCGTTCTCTATTTTGATAATTTATGAGGGCCTCATATAGGTTTTCCTTTTTAAAATCTGGCCATAAAATATCTGTAAAATATAATTCTGCATAGGCAATTTGCCATAGCAAAAAGTTACTAATACGTTGCTCACCACTCGTGCGAATAAGTAGGTCAACGTCTGGTAAATTTTGCGTGTAAAGATGCTTATTTATAATTGATTCGTCAATACTTTCAGCAGAAATTATATTATTTTTAACTTTAACTGATAATTCTTTAATGACATTCACAATTTCCTCACGGGAACCATAGCTTAACGCTAAAGTTAATGTCATATTAGTATTATTTTTTGTTTTATCAATTACATCCAATAGCTCTTGGTGAGCTTTATTAGGCAAATCATTTAGGCATCCAATAGCACAAAGTCTTATACCATTATCTTGTAAAGTCTTAATCTCCTTTTTCAACGATTTCACTAATAGTTTCATTAGCGTTTGCACTTCTAACTTTGGTCTGTTCCAGTTTTCTGTAGAAAAAGCATAGAGGGTTAAGTTTTTTATCCCAAGTTCCGCGCTAGCTTCTACTGTTTGCCTCACAGATTTTGTACCGTTTTCATGGCCTATAGCACGCAACAAACCTTGCTGTTTTGCCCAACGACCATTACCATCCATGATAATTGCCACATGGTTGGGAAGTTTCTTTTTGTCTATTTTTTCTTTTAAACTCATTTAAAAATTGCAATAACAAGGCCTTCTACCAAAGGTGTAAGTTAGCGTAAATCCTGTAAACATATACCAATCATTATTATTGGTATTTCCAAACGTTAATTGTTCATCATTATTTGAGCTAGGCACGCTTCCATCTAACTGATCTGAAAACGTATAACGTGCGCCAATTTCTGCTCCTAATACTAGATGATGAGCAATACGCGCCTTGTAACCCAATGCCATAGGTATACCTACTACCCAACTAAAACCACTTTCTGACATAAATTCACCTGAAGGTGAAAAATAATTATTATCGTGATTAGTTAACGAAATTCCAGAATATAAATAAGGTGTTCCCTTAAAACCAATTGAATGAAGGTCAAAATCCACAAACGTAAATTCCATTCCCGCTGAAAGCTCTAAAATACTCGTATTAAACTCATAACCACGTTCTTTTCTACGCGGATCATCTGATTTAGCGTCAATATCTTCTAAATCTGAAAAAATTAATGATGCCCTAAACGAATGTCTCGGACTTCTATTCCATTTTGCTAAAATACCATATGCGGTCTGATTTGGAGAAATATAATCGGTGGCTCCAACATCTCCGATAAAATTACTTCCACCAACAAAAACCCCAACTTCATAGATTTGAGCTTCAGCACTATAAATTACAAAAGTGCTCATTAAAATAAGAAAAAAATACCTCATAAATTTTTCAGAGTTTGCAAATATAACAATTAAGATTTGTGTGTAACAATTTGACGTAAAATGTATAAAAAGTATTTAGGTCCGCATTGGTATTACTGTTAACCGTTTTTGGAAGTATTTATTGCATTACATCACTTGGCATGAAAATCCCTCAAGGATTTTAACGAATCCTGTCTTATTTAATTGCGTCGATCTTCACCCCAAAGTAATTTTTTTCGAAGTGTTGCAAGAAAAGTTTCATCTAAAAGTTCTACCATTTTAATTACAAAATCTGCTTTCTTAACCGTGACAGCGGTTGTATTGGCTAAAGTTACAATTCTAGAGTCGAGCGACATTAAAAATTGATCTTCTCTACCACTCACTTTTAACGTTACTGCTGTATTATCGGGTATAACCAAAGGACGTGCACTCAAATTATGTGGCGCTATGGGTGTCAACACAAAACTATTGGCATCGGGAGCAATTACGGGACCACCACAACTTAAGGAATAACCTGTGGAGCCTGTTGGTGTAGATAAGATGAGTCCATCTGCCCAATACGACGTTAAATACTCATCATTTAGATGCGTTTCGACCGTAATCATGGACGTTGTGTTTTTTCTGCTTAGAGCAATTTCGTTGAGCGCAAAATTGGTCGTAATTACGTCGTGATGTTCGGGATTCGTAGTGACGCATAATAAAGAGCGTTCTGAGATTTTATAATTCCCATTAAATATTTCAGATAGCGCCGTTTGAATATCGTCAATTTGTATTGTTGCTAAAAAACCTAAACGACCTGTATTAATACCCACTATTGGAATCCCTAAATCGCGCACATAAGTTACAGCTCTTAAAATTGTACCATCACCACCAAGACTAATTAATAAATCATAACTATTATCTAAAACTTCAAAAGTTTGGACGGTAGTTTTAGGTTGTATGGTGGCCCTTTGAGTTTCAAAAAAATCACTTTCAAAAAAAACATTGGCATCCTTTAATGTCAAATAATCTAAAAGCTGATTAACCGCTCTTTGCGTAGTTTCATTAGTGTAATTCTGACCGTATATTGCTACTTTCATCATTACGTATTTAAATATTTATCGAGATATTGTGAACGATCTTTTAAACTTTCAATATAAGAATCGTCTTCGTGACCCGAAACAATATTGTAACTGTAACGCCTAAACGTTTGAATAATTTCATTAAGACTTCCGTTACCGATTTTTAACGTAATTTTTACCAAATCACCATCCATCTTTGAAATGAAACCACCTAATAATTTAGCGTCATTAGATTCTACTATCTGACTGATCTCACTAAAAGAATAATCATTAATACCTTTTTCAACTATAAGAATACCACCAGGTTCGGCAAAAAAGGGAGTTTCGTTAAATAAATGAATAATATCGTTGAGCTCATAATAACCCAAATACTTATTTTGATGGCTCAAAACAGGCATAATATTAGAATCATTTTGAGCGAATGCCTCAAGGACGTCTAACCAAACTGTAGTTGGTCTTACAAAAAAACCTTCTATGGCATAATTACAATCGCCAATAGTATCTGCACCTTCAAAACAATGCGCATCGGTTTCTGAGATACAACCCATATAAACACCATCTTTTAATATAGGGATATGAGAGTAGGTCAACTGATTAAACAACAACTGCAAATCACTCACTTTATCCGTTATACTTAGCGGCTTTATATCATTAATCACAAAATCCTGTAGCTCCATTTTATTCAATTAATTAAGTTGCAAATTAATCAAAAAATAACCATTAAAAGCATCTCCTACTTTGTATTTTTGTAATTCAAAACTCATAAAAATGACTAAATTAAGTGTTAATATAAATAAAATTGCAACGCTAAGAAACAGTCGTGGCGGTGATGTGCCCAATGTTGTTCAATTTGCTAAAGACGTACAGCGCTTTGGTGCAGAAGGCATTACTATTCATCCAAGACCAGACGAAAGACATATTCGGTATCAGGATGCCTACGACTTAGAACCCGAAGTTTATACAGAATATAACATTGAGGGCAATCCTATTCCGAAATTCATCGATATGGTTTTAAAAATTAAGCCCACTCAAGTAACGTTAGTACCAGATGCCGTAGATGCTATTACCTCTAATGCCGGGTGGAACACCATTAAACATAAAGATTTTTTAATTGATGTGATTAAAGAATTCAAAGCCAATGACATCAGAACATCCATATTTGTTGATCCAGATTTACATCAAATTGAAGGTGCAAAAGCTACCGGCACAGACAGAATTGAACTTTATACTGAAGCATTTGCGCATCAATATAGCTTAGGCAATAAAATAGCAATAGATCCTTACGTTAAATGTGCAGATTTGGCCAACAACCTGCAGCTTGGCATCAACGCTGGCCACGATTTATCTTTAGAAAATATTAAATTTTTCAAGGATAATATTGCTAATTTGTTAGAGGTCTCGATTGGTCATGCATTAATTGCTGAAAGTTTATATTTAGGGGTAGAAAATGTAATTAAAATGTACTTAGATAAGCTTAAATAAATTAAAAGCATCCAACTTGAAGTCAATAAAGCATAGGACGTTACGCCTCAAACTTTAAAATCATAAGATATGACACTACATTCGAATATTATAGGCGAAGGAAAACCTTTTATTATTTTACATGGTTTTCTAGGTATGGGAGACAATTGGAAAACGCTATCTAAACAATTCTCAGAACTCAATTATGAGGTACATCTCGTCGACCAACGCAATCACGGTCGTAGTTTTCATTCCGACGATTTTGATTATGATATTATGTCTGAAGATTTAAAAGATTATTGCGAAACTAATAATTTAGTAGACATAATATTGTTAGGCCATTCCATGGGTGGTAAAACAGCCATGCGCTTTGCTACAAAATATCCAGAACTAGTCAGCCAACTTCTAGTAGCCGATATTTCTCCGCGTTACTACCCTGTGCATCACGACGTTATTTTAGAAGGTTTAAGCAGTCTCAATTTTTCAGAACTAAAATCCAGAGGCGCAGCTGACAAAGCTTTAAGTGCTTATATTAACGACAAAGGCATACGTATGTTTCTACTCAAAAATTTATATTGGGTTAAAAAAGGTCAGTTAGGTTTAAGACTGAATTTAAAGGTTCTAAAAGAGCATGTTTCTGAAGTTGGTGAAGCGCTTCCTAGTCATGCTACTTTCAAAAGAGACACTTTATTTTTACGAGGCGATCGTTCAGAATATATTGGTGAAGCAGATGAAGCAATTATTCATCGTCATTTTCCCAACTCTAAAATAGTAACTATTGCTAATGCTGGTCATTGGTTGCATGCAGAGAATCCTGAGGATTTTTATGATGCCGTAGTTAATTTTACATCTTCAATTTAATTCAAAAAAAATAATATTTATTTATGAATCTTATCATTAGACTTTTAATTAACGCCTTAGCGGTTTTTGTATTAGCACACCTCTTAAGCGGTGTAACGGTAGATGGGTATATTGGTGCAATTATTGTTGCCATAGTGCTTGCAATCCTAAATGTACTCGTAAAACCAATTTTAGTCATTTTAACATTACCCGTAACCGTTGTAACGTTAGGACTATTTTTACTAGTTATTAATGCATTGATTATTTTATTGGCCGATAAGTTAATCGACGGATTTGGTGTCTCTGGATTTTGGACAGCCTTACTATTTAGCATTCTATTATCAATACTACAGTCATTGTTACAATCCTTTTTAAAAGACGACAAAAAGTAACTGATATACAAACACTTAAAACTATTGTTGGGTTGCAAAAAAAAGTGTACTTTTGCAGCCCAATTTTAGTATCAATAAAAATGAATATCACAAGAGAAAACATAGATGCATTAAATGCAGTTGTAAAAGTGGATATCGCTAAGGAAGATTACAGCGATAAAGTAGAAAAAATATTAGTCGATTACCGTAAATCAGCTAACATTCCTGGCTTTAGAAAAGGCCATGTACCAATGGGAATGGTAAAGAAGCAATATGGTAAAGCTGTATTAGTAGATGAAGTAAACAAATTATTACAAGATGCTCTAGGAAAGTATTTAGTTGAAGAAAAGTTAGACGTTTTAGGAAATCCGTTACCGAAAGCACAAGATGATTTAGATTGGGATGCTGAAGCCTTTTCTTTTGAATTTGAATTAGGTTTAGCACCAGAATTCGATGTAGAATTAAAGAACAAGAAAGCCATTACACATTATAATATTGTGGCTGACGATAAAATGATTGACGACCAAATTGTAAATATCCGAAAGCAATATGGCAAAATCGTTTCTCAAAATGAAGTGACTGAATCTTCTGAAATCACCGGTACTTTTAGTAACCCAGAGAAAGACATTGATAACTCTACCATGATTACTTTAGATAAATTAAAAGGAAAAACAAATCCTAAGAAATTTATTGGAGCTAAAGTCGGTGATGTAATTACATTAAAAACTAAAGGTTTATTTAATGATGATCACGATTTAATGAATGCTTTAAAAGTGCCTCACGATGATGCTCACGGTTTAGATATTGAAGTAGATTTTACAATTACAGAAATCAATGAGCGTGAATTGGCTGATTTAGACCAAGAGTTATTCGATAAATTATTCGGTAAAGGCACAGTAACATCTGTAACTGAACTAAAAGCTAAAATTAAGGAAGATTCTGAAAAGCAATTTTCACAGCAAGGTGATCAGAAATTACTGAATGATGTAACAGAGAATTTAATAGAAAATACAAAGTTCGATTTACCAGCAAGCTTCTTACAGAAATGGATGCAAACAGCAGGTGAAGAAGAAATGACTGAAGAGCAGGCTAAAGAAGAGTACGAAAAGTCTGAAAAAAGTATGCGTTACCAATTAATTGAAGGTAAATTGATCCAAGAGCATAATTTGCAAGTTCAATTTGAAGAATTGAAAACTTATGCAATGGATATGATTAAAGGGCAAATGGCTCAATTTGGACAGATGGATCCTTCTGAAAAAGAATTAGAAGATATTGCAGCGCGTATTTTAGGGAATCAAGATGAAGTAAAGCGTATGTCTGAGCAATTAATGAGTCAGAAATTATTACAACTTTATAAGACTGAAGCAAACATCAAGACCAAAGATATCTCTTATGATGATTTTGTAAAGGAATTTTATAGCTAATCTTATAAATATTAAGGCAATGCCTTAAAACCTTAAAATGTCGGTACCACTAAAATGGTAAGCTAAAAATAATTAGTATCTTTAAGGCGTAAAATTCGACAATTTTACGCTTTTTTTTTATATAGTTTTCTTACAAATAAATTATATAAATCCTGTTCCGAAACGATGGAGTTTTCAGGATAGATAAAAACAATTATCAACATTTAAAAGATTAAAAATTCATATGGATTACGGAAAAGAATTTGAAAAATTCGCTACTAAAGATCAAGGTATTAACAGTAATTATTACCAAAAAATAATTACGAGTATGAATCCTACAAACCTAACACCTAACATTATAGAAGAACGTCAAATGAATGCGGTTGCTATGGATGTATTTTCGCGTTTAATGATGGATCGCATCATATTTTTAGGTACTGGAGTTAATGATCAGGTGGCTAACATAATACAAGCACAACTTTTATTTTTACAGAGTACAGATGCCTCAAAAGACATTCAAATTTATATTAACTCTCCTGGAGGATCAGTATATGCAGGCTTAGGAATTTATGACACAATGCAGTTTGTAAAGCCAGATGTTGCTACTATTTGTACGGGTATTGCCGCTTCAATGGCAGCTGTTCTACTATGTGCTGGAGAAAAAGGAAAACGCTCAGCTTTAAAACATTCGCGAGTTATGATACATCAAGTAAGTAGCGGTACTCAAGGTCAGTTAAGTGATATGCAAATTGCATTAAAAGAAACGATCCGAGTAAAAGAAGAGTTATATCAAATCATAGCAAACCATTCCGGAAACCCAATTGAGCAAGTTGAGAAAGATTCTGATAGAGATTATTGGATGCGCTCTCAAGAAGCTTTGGATTATGGAATGATTGACGAAATTTTAGAACGCAAGTAATTAACAACACTTTCGACTAATAACTTAAAAGTAAAATGAGATTTCTGCTTTCGCAGAAATAAAAATATTTAAGATGGCAAAGGAAGAATTAGAATGTTCATTTTGTGGAAGGAAAAAGCCAGAAACAAGTTTATTAATTGCAGGCTTAGATGCGCATATATGCGATCGCTGTATTGAGCAAGCGCATGGTATAGTTATAGAAGAATCTAAACAGTCTGGTAATTCAGATTTAAGCGCTGAACTAATGCTCAGAAAACCGAAAGAAATTAAAGGTTTTTTAGACGAATATATTATAGGACAAGAATACACCAAACGCGTAATGTCTGTTGCAGTATACAATCATTACAAACGTTTGTTACAACCTCCATCTGATGACGATATTGAAATTCAGAAAAGTAATATCATTATGGTTGGGCAAACGGGTACAGGTAAAACATTAATGGCTAAAACTATTGCTAAAATGTTGAATGTACCGTTAGCAATCGTTGATGCTACAGTCTTAACCGAAGCCGGTTACGTTGGAGAGGATGTAGAAAGTATTCTTACGCGTTTATTACAAGCCGCCGATTATAATCTTGAAAAAGCGCAAAGAGGTATCGTTTTTATTGATGAAATTGATAAGATTGCACGAAAAAGTGATAACCCTTCTATTACCAGAGATGTTTCTGGAGAAGGCGTACAACAAGCTTTGTTGAAACTTTTAGAAGGTACCGTTGTTAACGTACCACCTAAAGGAGGCCGTAAGCATCCTGATCAAAAATTTATTGAGGTAGATACCGAGAATATTTTATTTATAGCCGGAGGAGCATTTGATGGTATCGAACGCGTGATTACCAAACGTTTAAACATGCAAGCGATTGGTTATAGCTCTATGAAAACCGATACGGTAGATAAGAACAATATTTTACAATATATTATTCCTAAAGATTTGAAAGATTTTGGATTAATACCAGAAATTATTGGTCGTTTACCTGTATTAACGCACATGGACCCATTAGATGCCAAAACATTAAGAGCAATTTTAACTGAACCTAAAAATGCTATTATTAAGCAATATAAGAAGTTGTTTAAAATGGATGATGTTGACTTAACCATCACTGACGGAGCTTTAGACTATATCGTTGAAAAAGCAATTGAATATAAATTAGGCGCTAGAGGGCTAAGATCACTTTGTGAAGAGATTTTGACCGAAGCCATGTTTGAATTGCCTGGTTCTGACGAAACAAAGTTAAATATTACAAAGGCTTATGCCGATGATCGTTTAACAAAGTCGACTTTAAAAAAACTAAAGGCCGTGTCTTAGATTTTTTTAAATAAGTACAAATCAAAAAAACCACAATTTCAAATGAGAAATTGTGGTTTTTTTAGTTAGGGATTAATTAGTATAATATTGTTAGAAATATTTATTGTAAAAAGTTAATAGCACATTAATTTTTAGCTAAGGTATCAGCTTCAATTAAAGTATGCCGTATTGTAGTTGTTTATTGGTCGAAACACTCATAATTAACGTTCTAAGAACGCTAAATGCCAATTTAGAGGTTTAACCGTTCTCCGAAAGTTTTAAAATTGCTTATAAGTGATTGAGTCGCAATAATTGCTCCATATAAACCCTAGAATTAGATAAACGAGGAACTTTGTGTTGTCCACCAAGTTTATCGTTTTCTTTAAACCAATCGTAAAATAGATTTGCCCTTGCACTGTGTATTGTTGGTTTATTTAGTGTCATATTATTAAACCTTTTTGCCTCATAATCAGAGTTTAAAGATTTTAAGGCATTATCAAATAACTCTTCAAAATACGGCATGTTTTCTGGAGGGGTTTTAAATTCAATCATCCACTCGTGTGCTCCTTTTTCCTTACCTTCCATAAAAATTGGAGCGGCAGTATAATCTACAATTTCCGCAGAAGTACGTTTGCATACATTTTTTAGGGCCTTCTCTGCATTTTCAATAATCAATTCTTCACCAAAGGTATTAATATGATGTTTCGTTCGTCCGGTAACTTTAATTCGATGTGGATTAAGACTTACAAAACGAATGGTATCACCAATCTTATAGCGCCATAAACCTGCATTAGTGCTAATCAAAACTGCATAATTTGTATTCAATTTTACATCACTTAAAGGTATAGCCATCTGCTGAGGAGTTCCGTAACTATCCATAGGAAGAAATTCATAAAAAATCCCATAATCTAACATAAGTAATAAGTCGCTAGAATTATTTTGATCTTGTATTGCAAAGAAACCTTCTGAAGCATTATAGATTTCGTAATATCTAAACTTATTGGAGGGTAGAATTGCTTTGTATTGATCGACATAGGGATTAAAACTTACGCCACCGTGAAAGTAAACTTCTAAATTTGGCCAAATATCAAAAATGCTATCTTTTCCTGTTTTATCCAAAACGTTGTTAAGTAAAACCAACATCCATGAGGGCACGCCTGCTAAACTCGTTACATTTTCCTGAATGGTTTCTTCGACTACGGCTTGCATTTTAGTTTCCCAATCACTCATCAGCGAAACCCTATTACTTGGAGTACTACTAAATTCGGCCCAAAAAGGCATATTATCGATAAGTATAGCGCTTAAATCCCCAAATGCAGTGCCATTTTCTTTGTATAATTCTTTACTTCCGCCTAATCGCAAACTTTTACCTGTGAATAATTGTGCATCTTCATTGTTGTTTAAATACATGCAAAGCAAATCTTTACTTGCTGCGTAATGGCAATCTTCTAACGATTCATAACTAACTGGAATAAACTTACTTTTAGCATTAGTGGTTCCACTAGATTTGGCAAACCATTTAATTGGACTTGGCCAAAATATATTATGTTCACCGCGTCTTGATCGTTCTATTAATGGTTGAAATTCTTCGTAATTAACAATGGGAATTCGCTCATTAAATTCTTGATAACTTTTTATAGAACTAAAATTATAGGTTTTACCAATCTCTGTGTTTTTCGCAATTTTTAATAAGTTAAAAAGTAATTCATTTTGTACTTCATTGGGATATTTTAAAAATAATTCTATCTGATGAAATCGTTTTTTTAAAAACCAAGAAGCAATAGAATTTACAATAGGAATTGGCATAGATTAGCTATCTTTAGCCGTTAAAACGGCATTTGGCAATTATTTGTTTTACAAATTATTCAGATTTAGTTTCCTAAATTTGAAAAGCTAAATTTACTAAATTTCTTTATGGTTTATACAGGAGTCCTTACAAAAATGCAAACTGAATTTTTAGAACCTATACAATACTATTTGGTATTTGAAAATGACTTTATCCATGTCAATCAATTATTAAATAAGCGCATAGAAATAAAACTTATTGGGCATCAATGTTTAAGTTGTAGATTGGACCGACCGATTTACCGACAAGGTTTCTGTAAAACTTGTTTTTTTGACAAGCCTTTTGCGGGAGATTGGATAATGCGACCAGAGTTAAGCACAGCACATTTAGATAAAGAAGATCGGGATTTAGACTACGAAAAGAAAGTGCAGTTACAACCACATATTGTGTATTTAGCCAACTCTAGTAATGTAAAAGTCGGGGTTACAAGAAAAAGCCAAGTTCCAACCCGTTGGATTGACCAAGGGGCTCATGAAGCAATTGAAATTGTTGAAGTGCCCAATCGATATTTAGCCGGTATTACTGAAGTAGCCTTAAAAGATCACGTAGCCGATAAAACGAATTGGCGCACCATGTTAAAGAATGATATTAAGGACGAAAACTTATTGGATTGGCGACAAAAATTAAAGTCCTACATACCAGATGAAGCGTTGCCTTATTTTATTGAAAACAATTCGGAAACACATTTAGAATTTCCGGTGGAACATTACCCTGAAAAACCAAAAAGCCTTAATTTGACTAAAACGCCATATTATTCTGGAAAATTAGTTGGCATAAAAGGCCAATATTTAATTTTTGGAGATAACACCGTATTTAATGTTAGAGCAAATGAAGGTTTAGTTGTGGAACTATTAGTGGTTTAAAACATTTTTACGCGTCTTAGAAATGTATCATATTTCGGAGTTAGAGTTCCGTTAAATGTCTTTTTAGATTACTAATAAATAATTATCTTAAACGAAAAGCATTAATTATGACATCTTCTGTTTTTCAATCGTCTATATTTCCTTATATAATTATTACCACTTTTTTATTGATAACTACTGCCATCATGGTGACAATGAATTTTTCACTAAATTGGGTATTCGTTGTTGCAATTATTGGGGAAATAGGCCTTGTGCTTATGGTTTTTAAAATTCTGAAAGAAAAATATACAACAGATAAGACATTTAAGGATTTTTACGAAGACCATCCTATAGAGCCTTAGGAATAGAATAGCCGATACCCCCTTATGTATAACTTTTCTGTAATTTACATGTAGCCTTTTTAAAAGTCAGTTCTCATTTAAAATAGGATAACAAATTCGATTTTTTAGAAGCCGAAACCATAATTTCTTTTCCGTTACTTAGTACTACGCTTCCACCCTTGCCTTTTACATATTTTACAATTTCATTCACATTGACCAAATAACTTTTATGAACTCTCGCAAAATTAGCATCCTTTAAACTTTCTTCAATATATTTTAGAGTTTTACTGACGAGTTTTTTTGTGTTGTTATTCAAAAAAATTTCTGTGTAATTATCATCCGCTTTACAAAACATTATGTCGGCAGTATCTATAACTTCAAAACCATCGAGCTGTGGAATGGTGATTTTTCCATTTACAGTATTGGTTTTTGGTTCTAAAACTTGATCTTGAAGTGCGTCTTCCTTGGTTATTATTTCGGTAACGTAATCTACGGCCTTAATCAGTTCATCAATAGAAATTGGTTTCATTAAATAATAAGACGCATGTGCGTTTAAAGCCTCAATAGCATAATGATTGTAAGCCGTTACAAAAATGGTTTCGAAGTGAATGTCACCAACTTTATCTAATAAGTCGAACGCATTACCATAAGGCATTTCTACATCTAAAAATATGACATCTAAATCATTATTCCTTATTAAAACTAAGGCTTCATCAACATTGGCAGCTTCACCTAAAATAGAAATATTTGGGCAATACTTGGTTAGATAATTCCTTAAAATTAGTCTACTGTTTTCTTCGTCTTCTACGATAATAGAATTTAATTGCATCTGTTTAAATTTAATGTTCGATGTAAAAAACGTATTGTTATTTTCTATCAGTTTCTTACTGTTAACCTAATTAATCTTTTTTAAGTGTTACTACAACTTTTGTCCCAACATCTTCTAAGTTCTGAAAATCCTCAATAGTAACATCCACTTTGTCTTTATACATTTCATTTAAGATAGCAACACGTTTTTTAATGTTATCCATGCCTTTTGAATTTTGCTTCTTCTGATGTTCAGTTTTCAAAGCTTTAGATCGTGTTCTCCCAATACCATTGTCTGCAATGGTAATAGATATTTCATCTTTAGTTTGTGGCTGTATACTTATAGTAAGTTGTCCTTTTTCAGTTTTGTAACGCAAGCCATGCCAAACCGCATTTTCAATATAAGGTTGTAATAACATTGGTGGAATCTGAAATTCATCAACATCTATAGTTTTGTCTACATCAATGACATAATCAAACTTATCTTGAAATCTAAAATGTTCAAGTTGTATATATAAATTTAATAATTCAATTTCTTTTTTCAACGGAATAAAATCTTCTTCGCTATTTTCTAAAACTGCACGCATTAATTGTGAAAAATCTGAAAGATATTTATTGGCCGTGCGTTCGTCATTAGTGGCGATAAATGTATTTACAGAATTTAAGGCGTTAAAAATGAAGTGCGGATTCATTTGACTTCGCAACGATTTTAAGGCCAACAAATTATTAGCTAAACGTTGTTGTTTTATATACTTAAACATTAAGAAACCTGTGATTAAAAGTAATACTAAACCTCCTATCAATGAATAAATTATAAGTTGTTGACTTTTATTTTTTTCTTGCGTTAAATCGTACTTACTCTTAGTTAATGCGCGATCGCTTTCGAGAGACGTTATGCGGTTTTGCTGTTCGGCTATATTTCTACTAAATCGTGCAGCTTGTGATATTTCTTGCTCTTTCTTAGCGTATAATTCATCTACTATACTCTCATAATTCTCTATCATTGCCAACCCTTCTTCTGTATCACCTTTTTTAATAAGTGCTTCGGATAATTTTCTAGTCGCATCTTTTTCTACCACCAGATCTTCCTTTTCGCCTGCTTCTTTCCTACTTTTTTCTAAATATAAAATAGCATCTTCATTTTTATTCTGTAATATAAGGGCATTCCCAATTTTATAATTCTGCTTTTGGGATGTAATAGCACTCTCATTAGTTATTACTGAATCTCTCTCAATATTTTTAATACCTTCAATGGCCTGTTTCCTTAAAACAATCTCACTTTCGTAATCCGCATTTGCATTATTAAATTCTGCAACTTTAACCTGCTCTTCTACAGCGCGTTTTCTATTTTCTTTTTCTGCTAAATTCAGTGAATTATTAAAATACAACTTAGCTTTACTTATTTGCCCTTGGTCACTAAAAACTTGAGCTATTTTAGAATTTAAGTCGGTGACTTTGGGTGCAATTAAATGCTTTTTGGCTTCTTTTAAACCTTCTTCATAAGATTTTATAGCTTTAGAAAAATCCTTCAACTTTACATGTACATCGCCTTTTCCTTCAAACCAAATAGTCTTTTCGTAATTAGATAATGTTTCTTCAACTATTTGATTATAAGCTGAAAGACTAATTTTGTATTGGTCATTGTTATAATATGCTCTAGCTAACTTAAGTTTTGCTGAAGCCGTTTCTGTATTTTGAAGACTTATTTTAAAGGCCGAAATCGCCAAATCAAATTGCTTCCAGTGCATATAGATATCTCCCAATAACTCATGCGCTACAGCGCTCTGTCTAATATTTACATTAACATTGAGAGCATCACCAATAAATCTTATACTTTTCTCAGCATCTTTTTTTAAATAGACATCCGCAGAATCAATCATTTCGTTAAATCGCTTATAATCGCCAACTGCCCTTTTATTTCTGCTGCTTTGCTTTTCTTCTACAACTTCAATTGTTATACGTTCACTTGTTTTTATGGTATAGTAAATGGTTTCAAAATCGTCATGACTAATAATTAGTTCATCACCAATCTTAGCCTTAACACTAAAAGTTCCATCGAAACTGGTTCTGGTATATTTGCCACCATTAACCAATATCTCTACATTTTTGTAGGGTGAGCCAGATTCTTTTTCATAGACAGAACCTCTAATGGTATACTCGTTCTCAGTGGTTTTTCTATAGGACTCATTTTTTTGTCCAAATGCTACAAATCCAATTAGACAACACAGAATTAATATTTTATTTTTAATGATAGTTCTCACAAACAATTAAAATTTCTTGGACTAAACTTACATACTTTATTTGGTTTCAAAAAATAGCTGTTATAGAATTGAAGCTATTTCAGTTATAAAAAAACATCCTGAACTCATTTTATAGACTGATTTACGCATTGAAATAGCTCCTAGACTCATTGTGACTTTTAATTGAGCTTTATTCGATAGAGCTTTACAAAAGAATCAATAAAACTATGTTGACTATGAAAACGCAAATAAAAGCATCGATCATCGCCCTGAGTATAATTACTTTAACGGCATGCAACGCAAACAATAAAAAACAAAATATTACAGATACGCTTATTGGTGAATCTATGATTGAAACCACTTCTAAAATTGATGAACCCAATATTAAAGTAGCACTATTATTAGATACTAGCAATAGTATGGATGGTTTAATAGATCAGGCTAAAGCGCAATTATGGAAAATTGTTAACGAATTATCCTATGCAAAATGCGAAGACAGAAGTCCTAACCTTCAAATAGCAATTTATGAATATGGTAATGATAATCTCAATGCTGAAGAAGGCTATTTAAGGCAAGTGATTGCGTTTAGTGAAGATTTGGATGAGATTTCAAAATCATTATTCTCCTTAACCACAAATGGAGGCAATGAGTTCTGTGGAAAAGTGATTACAACCGCACTTAACCAACTCGATTGGGGTACTCATAACAATGATTTGAAACTTATTTTTATCGCCGGAAATGAACCCTATTCCCAAGGTAAAGTAAGTTACAAGGATGCGTCTAAATTAGCCCATCAAAACGATGTAACAGTAAATACCATTTTTTGTGGCGATTACAATCAAGGCATTTCGATAAAATGGAAAGATGGGGCAGATTTAACACATGGTAACTATATGGCCATAAATCATAATAAAGCTACTGTTCATATCGCTTCGCCGTATGATGATAGCATTTTAGAACTCAATGAAAAATTGAATAAAACTTACGTTGCCTACGGAAGTGCTGGAAGAAAAAAAATGGAGATGCAGGCGGAACAAGACGATAATGCTAGAAGTTATAATAAAGCCAATGCCGTAAGTAGAACGGTCAGTAAAAGTTCGCGATTGTATAAAAACAGTTCATGGGATATGGTTGATGCTGAAAAAGAATCTGGTTTTTCCTATGACAATTTGAAAGAAAGCGAACTGCCGGGAGAATTAAAAGGAAAGTCTAAATCTGAAATTAAATCTTACATTGAATCGAAACGAAGATCACGTAAAATACTTCAAGAAAAAATTGCAAATTTAAATCATAAACGCCGTAATTATATTGCTACTAAAAATAATGATTCAATAAACAGCTTAGAAAATGCTATGCTAAAAGCTTTAAAAGCACAAGCTGAAAAGAAAAATTACAAATGGGAATAACATAGAAAATAAAAGAGGCACAATGAAAATTGTGCCTCTTTTTAATAATTACTTAACTATGTTAATTTACTGCAGGACAATTACATTCATACTTTTCTCTTCTACAATTAAAGTTGAAACCTAGCGTTAACTGATGAAAACCACCGGTATTAAAATTAACGGTATTGGCTTGATAAGAATACGTATAAGCAAATACAAAATTTTTATAGTCAATTCCTAGAAACGGAGTTATGTATTGTAATTTTTGACTACTAACACCAGAACCATCTTGAAATTCAGCACCATCCAAACTACGTCTATAAGATAAACCACCCCAAACTTTACCAAAATCCATTTCTCTATAAACTTTAGCATTTATATCTATAGAAGATTCTTTTGTCGCATCTCTATACATGTACATTATAGACGGTTCATAGCTCCAATCACTCCCGAATTTATGAAATGTATAACCTGAAGACAGTAAATAAGTTCGTAGATTCTTAAATTCAAATCCATCTACACCGTTATAATTAATCCCTTCATTATCTAAAATATTCTTAGCAGTAAAGTGCGCATAAAAATCAATAAAATGATATGAGAATCCAAAATCTATATTAAAGTTTGTAGCACTCTGCTCTATACCTAATACAGCTTCATCTATTGGTTGCCCAGGAACCAACCAACTAGTTTCGTCTAATTTATACTGTAAAAATCCAGCACTTAATCCGAAAGACAACATGTTCAAATCAATTTCATTTCTAGAGAACATTAAATGATAAGCAAAAGTAGCATACCCACCAACAGTTGAGTGATAACCATTGGCATCATTAAAAAGAATACCACCTATCCCAACAGGTGAATCACCTATTCTTCCGTTCATACTTAATGTTTGTACACTGGGTGCATCATCGACTCCGAACCATTGTTGTCTGGCTGTTAATCTAACTTTAGCACAATTAGCAACTCCTGCCATCGACGGATGGATTAAATAATAATTGTCTGTTAAATAATCGGAATAAATTGGAATACCTTCTTGGGCAAAACTAAAATTTGCGGCAAAAGCTATGAATGCTACTAAACAATACTTCTTAAATTTCATAATTCTTTATCGTTTCAAGGTAAAATGGGCTTTAAATTCTTTACGTTCACCTGTTAAAGGTTCGTTGTACTCTACTGTAAACCAATAGCCACTAGTTGGCATAGCACTACCATTGTAAGTACCGTCCCAACCTGTTCCTCCTGGACTTATTTGCTTTAACAATTTTCCGTAACGGTCAAATATATAAATTTTTGCATCATTTCCAATACCTTCGATGTTCCAAGTTTCGTTTTG
>NZ_JASDDK010000001.1 GCF_030407435.1 Winogradskyella bathintestinalis | reverse complement strand
CGACTAAAAGTTTAGTCTCTAAAGTTGCTTTTTGATAGCTTTTTTTTCGCCAGTGTTCATTTTGTGTTTTCATAAGTGACTGTAATTAATTGCTTAATTTTTAGTCAACCTATTTCAGGAAAGTTCACTCTCCAATTAAAGTTAGTATCATGAAGATAATTAGATAATCCCGGTTTTCGTTTATCTTCGTCGATATGCGTATGAATTTGTGGATTTCTTAAATCGGCACCAATCAGTAACACTTTTTTATTAATACTCGATAAGGCCAAAGACAAATTAATACTGATGTAGGTTTTTCCTTCACCTTTTATTGTTGATGTGCAATAAATAACACGTCCTTTATTATCTGCTCTTACCGGTAAAATATAATCTACATTAGAGCTTAGAATTCTAAAAGACTCCGCCAAAGCCGTACGTGCATTTGGATCATTGAAAATAACATCTTCTTTTGCTTTTACATCAGGTATTTCACCAATGACAGGGATCTTAGAATTTATTTTAGTAATGTCTTCTTTACTGTGCAGCTTGGTATCTAACATGAAGATCAGGTAGAGTATTCCAAACGGAATCAGTAACCCGCCCAAAAATGCACCAGCATATATAATTCTAGATTTAGGAGATATAGGCTGGGAACCTGATAAAGCGAACTCTACCACTTTAATAGACGGCTCTGTAATTGCTAAATTAATTGCCGCTTCTTCACGTTTTTGCAATAGCAATAAATAAAGACTTTCCTTAATTTTTTGTTGACGGTCAATGGCACGCAATAATTTTTCCTTTTCTGGTATTTGAGCTACTCTACCGCTAAACTTACGATTTCTTTGGCTCAATTGTTCTCGTGATGCCCCCAATTGAGTAGCATAAGTACTTAAGGATCTATTAATATTAGCTTTTAACTCTTCTACCTTTTCAACCGCCTGTTTAACTAATGGGTTATTAACTCCACCACTACTTAAAAATTTGTCCCTATCGATTACGGCGCTATTATAATCTGAAATTAACACATTTATATTTGAATTCTCAATACCTATATTGGCTGGCAACAAATCGGATTCAGCGTCATTTATTAATGAACTCTCTAATAACTTAGCCAAGGTTAGTTGGTGCTCAATTCGAAACACTTCTTCATCAGATTGGGCGCGTTGTTCTAAACCTAAACCAGCATCTACAGTGATATCAACGATATTATTATCTTGTTTGAAATCTTGACGCCCTACTTCTATAGAATCCAATTCTTGAGCCAAAAACACAAAACGATCATCAATAAAATCTAAGGTTCTTTTTGAAATTAGTTGTCGATCGGAAATCCCATCCTTATCAAACACATCCATTAACGTGTTTAGAATATTTTCTGATAGTGTTTTACTTTCCCCTTTAATACTTAGTTTAAGCAAATCACTTTGGTCGCCAATGGCTTCAACTTCAATTTTAGACTTTAAACTTAGTGCAACGTCTTTTATAGGATTAAAATTAATAATATAAGTTTTATCAATGAGCTCAGGTCGCATATCTAATGACTCTATATTCACCTGAAATGGTAAGGAATGCTCTGAGCTTTGTGTATTGTAATTGGAAAAATAATAGTTTCTTTCCGATATTACATTAGTAATATCAAGCCCATTTTGTGTTATTTTTAGTTTATAAGATTGTTCTTGAACAATACTATCGGATTGTATAATTTGTTTAAAAGCAAATGGAAGCGTCATCAAATTAGATGTTTGAATGGTGCCTTCTTCATAAAAGCTAGTTGCCAAACCCAACCTTCTTACTACTCGATCCATAATAAGATATGAGCTTAAAATTTCGATCTCATTCTCTAAATTGATATTCGAGCGTTTGAAAATAAAAGCTGATGTCGGTAATTCCAAACCATCCGATTCATCTAAAATTTTCACCTTAGAATAGGTTTCAAAAACTGGTGACGTATATCTTAAATACATAAAAGCACTCACTAAAACAACCACTAAAGTAAAAACAAACCATGGCCAATATCGCAAATAACGACGAATTTCTTGCTTTAAATCTAAATTATCATCTTCCTCGAACTCATACATATTATTGAAAGTACTCCCCATATAATTATCGCGTCAATAAAATTGTTATACTAAGTGCTAGAGACGCTATTGTTAAAATGGTTCCCACATTTGCGATAAAACCAGATTCTTTAACTTTAGGATCGTTTTGATTCACTACTATCAAGTCATTTGGCTTAATGAAGTAATATTCACCATTCATAAATTCAGCGGACGTTAGATCGATACGCGTAATTTTACGGATACCATCGACTTCTCTTGTTAATAAAATATCCTCTCTTTTTCCATTAATAGTTAAGTCGCCAGCATATCCTAAAGCTTGTAAAAGTGTCATATTTTGATCGGTGTAATTAAAAGTACCTGGTCGATTAACCTCACCTAATATCGTTATTTTAGCATTAATTAAACGCACACTAACCTTTGCATCACTTAGATGTCCTTCGGTGATCAGTTTATTACTAATAAAAGCCTCTAGTTTTTTAGTCGTTTGATTTTTAGTAGAAATTTCGCCTAAAATGGGTAAGTTCACAGTCTGCTCTAAAGACACCACATAGCCATTCAATTTAATAAGCTCTAAATTTTGTGTTTGAGTTACTTCTATAACACTTTTATTATAAGGCATAGCCGCTAAAGGTTCTAAACTCCCAATGGTAATTTTTAAAATATCATTCGGTTGAATACTTGCCGTTTGATACGGGATTGTGCTATTGTTTGTAGTCTCTACATCTTGTAAATACAAGACATCTTTTCTCGAAGCACAAGATGAAACTGCAACTAGTAGTAATAATGTCAAAATTTTTATTTGCATATTTTTTTTCTTAATGGAGGGCAAATATAAAGTATTTATAGTTATTTCAAGACAATACCTTTATTAGCTAAATGAATGGATGGTTTATAAAAACTTATTTATTTTTTCTAATTTTCTTCAGTTTTTTCTTAATCATAAAGGGTGCATAAAATAAGATTGACCCGTAAATAAATAACAAACCAATTTGGGTGTTTAAATTTAAATGTAACATACTAAAAGCAATTAGGATTATAAATAAATTTATAGATACAATGGTTAACGTCGTTTGTACATGTGTAAACCCCTGAAGAATAAAACGATGATGCACATGATTTCTGTCCGCTTTAAATGGGCTCTTTTTCATAATGAAAATTCTTATAAAGAATATTCTAAACGTATCCATTAAGGGGTAAAATAGCATCGCTAAAATTAAAGCTGGGGACGATCCGAAATAAAGCGAGCTCATATTATTTTGTGTTTGGGAAATGAAACTAATCGCAAAAAAGGCAATCAAAAATCCTACAATCATTGAGCCCGTATCTCCCATAAATATTTTGTGTTTAGAAGAAAAATTATATCTAAGAAAAGCCGTCAAAGCCCCAATTAAAGCTACCGAAATGGTCGCCAAACTGAGGGCTCCAGAATTGTAGAATAGCACACTAAATACCGCACTTATTAATAGCGCAATACTCCCTGCTAATCCATCCACCCCATCTATTAAATTATAAGCATTAATAATCAATATATAAACAAATAGTGTAAAGACAATGGACACCCAATATGGTAATACATCAACTTGGAATATTTTAGAAAAACCGATAATCCTCGTATCAGTAAATAAAATTAATAGTGTTGCGGCGAGTAATTGACCTGTAAATTTCTTTCGTGCCGAAAGCACCGTTAAATCATCTTTTAATCCTAAAAAAAATAATATGGTTAAACTCCCCATTACCAATAATAATACCTTAGTATTAAGCATGGCTCCGACAATAGTCATTACAACCACCAAACTAAAAAATATCCCTATACCACCCAACGTCGGTGTTCTATTGGCATGCATACTGCGTCCATCTGGCTCATCCATTAGATGTTTCGTCTTAGATACATATAATATTGTTGGAAAGGTTTGATAAGCAATAACAAAAGCCAAAATAAAGGCAGATACTAACCAGACAAATGGTCTAATATCTGGGTTAAAATTTTCAAGTAGGATTTTAATCATATTTCAACCGATAATGTCAAATTCGCATATCTATTAATTGCCCGCAATGTACAAATTAATACCAATGCAGTTGCAATTTAAACGATTTAAGATTTCGTAAATAGTCATTTAATATAAAGATAACTATTTATTAATAAATGTTTTAAGGTTTGTTATAATTCGAGTTGCCGCCCCACCATCCCATAACGGGATGTCATTACCTGATTTCCAATCCCCAGCAAACAATTTTTTTAAATAAGGTTTTAATTTTTTGGGATCTGTCCCCACTAATTCGTTGGTCCCTAGCGTAATGGTTTCTGGTCGCTCAGTATTGTCTCTCAACGTTAAACATGGCACTCTCATTACCGATGCCTCTTCCGTAATCCCTCCTGAATCTGTGATGACCGCTTTTGCTTTTTCCACTAAAAAATTAAATTCTAAATAGCTTAAAGGCTCTACGGTATGTAGTCTTGAATGACTGATATTAAGGCGTTCTAGGATTTTTGCTGTTCTAGGATGTACAGGAAACACTAGAGGTAGATCTTGCGTATTCGCTATAATTTGATCAATCATGTCTTTTAACTGGGACTCCTCATCAACATTAGCTGGTCTGTGTAGTGTTATTACGATGTAATTCCCTTGCTCTAAATCTAAGTCCTTCCACACTTTAGGTTGTGTAAAATTCGGGCGCTGCTTTAGCAAGGTGTCAATCATGGTATTCCCCACAAAAAATATCTGATAGCCTTTTACTCCACTTGCTCTTAACGTGGCGTTCGCCGTTTCAGAGGTAGTAAAGAAATAATTCGTGATACTATCCGTTATTAAACGGTTAATTTCCTCTGGCATGGACCAATCATCGGAACGGATGCCTCCTTCCACATGTGCAACTTTAGTCTGTAATTTTTGCGCTACCACGGCACAGGCCATTGTAGAGGTTACGTCACCAACTACCAATACTAAATCAGACGGATTAGCCATTAATTCTTTTTCAAAACTCATCATAATGGCTGCGGTTTGCTCAGCTTGTGTGCCTCCACTACACTCTAAATTAGCGTGTGGTTCTGGAATCTCTAATTGTTCGAAAAAGCTACCCGACATATTTTTATCGTAATGTTGCCCTGTATGTACCAAGCGGTAATCGATTTCGATATTATCTTGTTTTGCCTTTTGAATGGCGTGGATAATTGGGGCAATCTTCATGAAGTTTGGTCTCGCTCCAGCTATTATTGTGATGTTGTACATATTTGAAATTAACAATTGAATTTGACTACTTTTTAAGGGGATCTTACAATCTTAAAAAAACACCCCTAATAAGCGTCGCTTGGTATCTTCAACAAAAATATATTTTTATCTCGATAATCCTAAGGGGACAATATAATCAATTAAAATTTTGATTATTTGATTAAAAATTTTTTGAATTTAATATTTATTTAAATGCAAATTAACGAAAAAACGAACTAAATGTATCTGCCTTTTTATTCTAGATGGTTGACTTAATAATCTGTACGTCCATTCCATATTGTTTTTCACCCACCATTTTGGTGCACGTTTTACATTGCCTGTAAACACATCAAAACTTCCACCTAGGCCTTGATATACTGCTTGGTGTTCTTTTTGGATGCGTTCCATTAATAACTCTTGCTTTGGCGACCCCATGGCCACAAAGACCACATCTGGATTATGCATTTTTATATCTTCGATTAAGGCTAATTCCTCAGCTTCGGTTTTAATATAGCCATTTCTATAATTGCAAATATTGATGTCTTCATATTCGGATTTCAGTTTAGAAACCGTCTCTTCAATAATCGCTTGTTTTCCGCCCACTAAGTAGAACGACTTTGTTTTGTAATAATTCTGAACAACATCTAGCCACAATTCACAACCTGGAATTTTGACTACATTTCCTGCCCCTTTTTTCTGTAAAGCCCAAACTGCACCAATACCATCTGGATAGCCCATATTTCTATTGATTAACGCTCTACTTTCGTCAGTAGCATGCAAAATTTTCTCTGCATTAACAGCCACCATAATTTTATGGTTATCAAAGGCGTATTGCATTAACTCTTTTCGAGAAGTTGGCGCAAACGTCATGACTCCATTTAAGGACTTAGCCTCCATATTAATTAGATTTTGTTTCTAGTAAATAATGCGCCATAGCATTAAACATAAAGGCATTAGACCACCGCATATAGGATATTTTAGAACTCATGCCTTTTCTATATTGGTAATAAAAATACCCTTTCTTATGCTGCATGTTATCAATCGTCCAATGCAACACTTTAGAAAGTAAGGCTTCGTTAGGTTGAAAGGCTTTCATTTTTGATAAGGTCACAATCACTTGTGCCGGACAATGAATATCTATAGGGAATGTTTTATCATGATAATATTTTGGCATCCCATCGGCTTCAAAGAAATTTTCTAAGTAGTATTCTAAGCCTTTATCTAAATACGATTGAAAACTTCGGTCGCCTGTATTTTGTTGATAAGTTTCGATGGCATCCAAATTAAATCCTGTATGAAATGAATCTATCCAAGATTGTACGGGTAATAATCCATAAATCCAAGACCCATCTTCACTTTGTAAATCGCAAGCTGCCATCACTGCTTTTTTTGCGAAATCGGCATGCTCTTGATTTTTGGTGTATTTATAAGAATAGCTCAATATTTTAGCTCCTAACAATGATGCATTAATGACCGTATTATTACCATCTAATACACTATATGAAAATATAATCCCGCGTTGGTGTTTAGTTCTAGAAAGATCCTTAAGTACAAAATCCGCAGCCGTCAACGTTTCTTTTAAGACGGTTTCGTTTTTAGTGATTTCATAGCTTTCTAATAATGCTTCAACACAAAAACAAGTGGCCACCACCGTTGGTGTAAATTTTTTGAACAAAAATAAACGTCTCGCTTGCCAGTCGAAATTATAGCCCCAAGCCGAACCCGCATATCCGTTAGATCTTAGGCTTAGTAATAAGTCCGAAAGTTCGTTAATACGTTTTAAAATTTGGTCTTTGGTTCCGAACTCTTCGCTACCCATTTCAGCTAATTTATACAAGCGACAATAGCCTAAAAGAAATAAGGCTAAGCCTTTAGTATTATGTTCTTTAGGCACCAAAAGCAACTTCCTGAAATTAATAGGACTTCGTTTAAATCCTTGAATCCAAGCTAATCGTGCTAAATCCCAATTCTTTAATGGTAGGGCCTGAAAAACCTTAGAGTTCATTCCATCATAAGGATCCCAACCTTTAAAGTTTTCCGCCTCACAATAGCTTTTAAGGTCTTTAAAACTGGATGCTATATTAGATTTCAACTTGCTCACCGCCACGTTTTACAGATTCTAAAACTTTAAATGACGCTTTGGTCACCGCTACAATTTCTTCAAAAGGAATTGGAGCTTTGCCATCCGTTAATAAGCCATTAACAAAGGCTTCAACCATTTCTTTCTGACCTTTATTTTGATTAAAAATCTTATCCTTTTTAGGTTTTCCTTTACCGTAAATTTTTAATTCTTTAAAGTCATTTAAGGTTGCTGAAATTCCGGCAGAAAATACCTCAACATATTCTTTAGTCATAGACTTAGAACCGTTAGCATAATACGCCACGACTCCAGATGATCCATTTTCAAATTGAATTAAAATATTCAACGTATCATTTAATTTATTGGCATCAGGTAATGCAGAGGCCGACACTTTTACAGGAAGACTTCCATTAAGATAGGTTAAGTAATCTATAAAATGACATACTTCACCTAAAACGCGACCGCCTCCAATTTCTAAATCTTGTATCCAAGAATCACCAGGAATAGCTCCTGCATTAATTCTATATAATATGGTCATAGGATTATTACCTACGGCCTTTTTAAGCTTATCTGTTAATGGCGAAAAGCGTCTATTAAAACCAATCATAACTGCTTTTTTAGCTTCAGATTGGGCTTCTATAATATCTTCTAATTCAGATTCTAATAAACATATTGGTTTTTCAACAAACACATTTTTGTTTGCCTTTAGACTTTTTAAAACGTAAGGCCCATGAGAATCGTGACGCGTCGCTACAAAAACCGTATTGGTTTTGTCATCTAACACATCTTCTTCATTAGTGGCACAAAACTGAAACTTAAATTTCTCGGCAACACGCTTAGAAGTCGTCCCTGTATTCGTCAATACTCCTACTCTAGCAACATCATTAGTTTCTGGTATATTGGGTAATAAATTACCTTGTGCATAACTACCAGCACCTATAAATGAGATGTTTATTTTTCCTAATTGCTCAGTTTCAGAGGTAGCAATCTTTGTTTTATTGGCTGTTTTTTCAATATTATATTTTAAAGCGATACCTGTAAACGGCTCAGCTTTAGACACTACTAAATCAAAGGCATCTTTTGCATTATCAAACTCAAACTCGTGCGTTGTTAAGTAATCGATATCAATTTTCTTGGTCGCGATTAAATTTTGAAAGGCTTCCATATTGCGTTTTTCTGTCCAACGTACATAAGGCAACGGATAATCGATTCCTTTTTCTTCGTAATTAAGATCGTAACGTCCAGGACCATAAGAACAGGCCATTTTTAATTCTAGCTCTTTACGATACCAGAATGGATCGCGTTCAAAACCAGTTGGCACAGCACCTAACACCACCACTTTTCCTTTTTTACGTGCTATAGCACCTGCAAAGTTAATAGGATCTAAACTTGCTGTAGCTGCTGCAATAATTACAGCATCTGCACCATAACCATTAGTTGCATTTTGAATTTGTTCTTCTACTCCTGCAGCATTTCTGGTTAACCCTAAATCAACCACATTATTATCCACTGCTTTTTGAACAGCTGCTTCCGATACATCGATTCCAATAACTGTAACACCAGAGGCTTTTAATATTAATGCTGCTAATTGCCCTAATAAGCCTAAACCAATAACTACACAAGATTCACCTAAGCGCATATCTGCTTGACGCACCCCTTGCATTGAGATGGCCCCTAAGGTATTATAAGCCGCATCTTTTAAGTTGGTACTAGGATTTAATTTCACACAAAGATTAACCGGTACGGAGACAATTTCGGCATGATTAGCATAACCTACGCCTGCGCAAGCCACTTTATCACCGACTTCAAATTCGGTAACGCCTTCACCTACTTCAATGACTTCACCAGCACAACTATACCCTAATGGCGAATACGCATCAAGTTTTTTCATCACAGCTCTGTACGTCTGAATTGGACCTTGTTTCTTTAAGGTATCAATCACTTGCTTTACTTGTTGTGGACGCTCTTTGGCTTTACCAAGTAAACTTTTACGAGCTGCTACGACCGTAGAACCCTCTGTACCAGCACTAATTATGGAATAGTGATTTTTAACAATCACCATACCTTTTCCTAATTGTGGGTAAGGCACGTCTTGAATGATCATATCGCCAGAACCTAGCTTTTGTGTGAGTTGTTGCATTATATTCTGTTATTTTACGTGTAAGAGATTATCCTCTATCTATTATTTGGAAAAATATTAATAAGGCAATGTATTATTAGAATTATGGAAGGCAAAAATACCATCAATTATATAATAATGAAGAGAATTGAATAAGAAATTTTGAAAAGTTGAAGCTTGACAGTTGTTATTATAATTTCACATATTGCTTAAGAGGCAAAAACTTACCATTTTTCTCATTTTCTATAGACTCAACAAATTGCAACTGAAAACTACAGTTGTCACCTAACATTAAATTAAAAAACGCAATAAATTTGTCTTCGACTTCTTTAGAAAAAGACTCATCTTTAATAAGTTTAATAATAAGTTCCCCTTTATTGTATTGAATATATTGCATACCGTTAATATGGGTATAGAGGTCGTCATGCATATTTAAAGCCGTAATTGTAGTGTAAGAACCATCAGAGAGATAAATTTTATTACTATCCCAACGTCCTTCTATGTTTTTAATTAAAGTTAAATACCTATTACAATCACCGCAATAATCTGCTACGTATTCCGCATAGTCACCTGTTCTATAACGTATTAAAGGCATGTATTTATTATGCAATGTTGTACCTACGATTTCTCCTTTTTTATTTGGCTCCGTAATGTGATTACCATTTTCATCAATCAGTTCTATATAACCGTATGTTGGTTCAACATGAATAAGTTGATTTCCATGACAGTAACCACCAAGTACTAATTTTTCAGAATGTCCATACCACGTATAGATATTAATACCCAATTCTTTCTTTATGAGATATTCTTGTTCTGGCAATAAAGCTTCAGAACCACATATAAAGGCTTTAAAAATAGAAGTATCCTTATTCTTTCTCTTTAAAAACACAGAAAACTGATACGCACTACTAGGATAAGCATGCAAATACTTAATACCATACTTTTTCATGATATTATAAATAATTTCAAAATAGACATCTGTGGTTCTAAAACCATCAAAGATAAATTCTCTTTTTAAGGGATTAATTTTTACGTTAATCTTATCGTTTAACTTGGTATTTCTTAAAACTGCTCTAATGTGTCCTTTCCAACCTACATTTTCCCACATGGTGTACATGGTGCCAAGCTCAAAAACATATCTATTTCTAGGAATAACCAGTTTTAAAGGTTTACCAGAAGTACCACCAGTTGTTCCTGTTATAATTTTTGATGGATTAGTATTGGGCAAAATAAAATTGTCCCAATGTGCCATTACCTCACTTTTATCAATAAAGTCTAAAGTAGTTTCAAATTCTTTTACAGATTTTATTGGTGTTTTATACTTGTTCTTGTAATAAGGGACATTAATTATGGCATTATTAACAACACTTAAGAGCTCATCTTCTGAGTTATAGATTTTGAAATTTTTTTTGACATGAACATTTTTATAATACAAATATCCAAAGCCAAGGAGTTGTGGA
The DNA here is from genome assembly GCF_030407435.1 of Winogradskyella bathintestinalis. GTDB lineage: Bacteria > Bacteroidota > Bacteroidia > Flavobacteriales > Flavobacteriaceae > Winogradskyella > Winogradskyella bathintestinalis. The sequence goes on along the minus strand of NZ_JASDDK010000001.1, from coordinate 1,180,870 downwards.
TAAAAAACGTTTAGTTTACATGCGAAAAGCTTTAGATAAAATTCAATTTTGCCTAACATAAATTATCCATTAAATTTAATAATTTTTCTCGCGCAATACTCTTATCATAGTCTTTAATCGACTCTGAAGCCTTACAAAAGGCTTTCATAACATCTGAATCACCTAATAATTTCTCAATAATTACTGCTAAACTATCCGGACACGTTACTTGATGTAAGTAGTGATTTTTTTCGGCTTTTAAAATTAATTGATTTGCATCAATATCTGAAGCTATGATAGCCAACTTTGCTGCAATAGCTTCTTTGAGCACTACGGGAGAATTTTCTAAATGACTAGGAAATATTAAACAACTTGATTGTTTAAACAAAGTATATTTGGATTCACCAAAAGTTGCTCCATTAAAAACAAAATAATCTTCTAAATGATTTGCACTTATGATATCATTAATTCGTTTTTCAACTTCAATGGTTGGAGCTACACCAATAACCTGAATACGGCAAACAACCTTATTATCTTTTAAGATTTTCACTGCTTTAAGTAAATCAAAAAAACCTTTTTCCTTGCTTAAGCGACCTACATATAAAAAATCATTTGTTTTATTTACTATTTCATTATTAAAGTGTTCATAACTCACAAAATTTTCAATAACCTCACACTTTTTTGAACCAAAATACTTTACAAAAAAGGAATAGTGATGTTCCGATAAGAGTATTATTTTTTTAGCATATTTATTAAAGAATTTTGAAAGCAATTTTAATCTATTAGGGGTTAATGCAAACTCCCCTTTAGTTTTCGAATGAAAATGAATAACTATTGGAATGTTTTTTCTGTAAAGCATCCTTAAATAGAATAAATCTCTAATAATAGAATAACCCGAAGTAATAAAAATATTCACTACATCTGGTTTGGTGCTATTTAAAAAATCACTTAGTCGTTTTATTTTTGATATTTCTTTACCAATATTTCCCCAAGGAAATCCCCTATATAAATCTTCACTTAAACTATTATTTGATGTATTGAAAACAGTAATATCATAACCATTAAAGTTTAAATTTTGAAAACTTTGATTAATCATCGCTACCCCACCTAATGGAGGTGGTAATGGACCTATAAATGCCGTCTTTTTCATATTAATTATAGATTTTAATATAATTAAAAACCATTTTTGTTAATGTAAAATCCGATGCAATTTTACAAGAAGCATTTTTAGAATATGTTTCTCTTAAATTTTCATCCTTTATTAATTCTTGTAAAGAATTCACCATTTTATTATCATTACAAATAATTCCATCTATATCGTTAGAAATAACTTCACGTGTTCCACCTTTCAAATCATTTGTTACAACGGGAACTCCGTTTGCCATTAATTCAATTATAGAATTGGATATGCCTTCTGTATAAGTACACAAAAGCCCTATTTGACAATCCTTAATTAAATCACTTACATCTTGCCTAAACCCTAAAAATTTTATCTGCGAATGATTATTATTAATATAAGGGGCAACTAAACTTTTAAACTCTGGAAGTATTTCTCCTATTGAGATAAAGGTGATATCGTTACGGTGTTTTACAAAATACTCTGCAATATCTATAAAAAGTCGGTAGTTCTTATATTTTGTTACGTTTGCTAGCATTACTATTTTTAACGGTGTTTTAATACCTATTCCCTCAAGTTGACTTATTTTACTTTTCGATATACGATTGAAATCAAAACCGTTATATATGACTACCCCTTTGGTTTTAGGCACATGATAAGCGTCTAATCCTAGCTGAGAGTTGCTAACTACACTGTCTGCTCTTTTAAAAATAAATTGTTTACCAACAAGTGACTTAATTTTTGAAAACCCAAATGTATCACCAATAAAACCAGCAATAAATTTAAAAGTAAACAACGGTTTTAATAGAGCTATATAAAAACTTGTTTTGAAAGACCACGTATGAATAACATTTGGTTTTATCTTTTTTAATATTAAGAAATATTGACGTATTAAGGCAAAGTTAGAATATCCATTTAAACTATGGATATTTATTGGAAGTTGATTTATTTCTGGATATTTATTGGTTCGTTTTGTTAAAACCAAAAAAACTTCATAGTCCCTGTTTTCACTTAGTCCCTTTAAAAGTTCTACTAACCGACGCTCTTTGCCTCCTCCACCAAGCTCTTCTATTAGATATAGAATTTTCATATTATTCAATATATTTTAAAAGCCTATTCAAATATGCTTCTTGGTTGTGATTATCCCGAAAATACTCCGCAATGCTAGCTTCCATTTTACTGAATAACTTTTCATTTTTCATTAAAACCTGCAATTTATTAGATAATTCATCTTCACTTTCAACAAAACACCCTAAATTATTTTCAGCAATTAGATTACTTGGATCTACAGTAGATATAACAGGAATATTTCTGGACCATGCTTGCAAGAATGTATTTGGAAACCCCTCGTATTCAGATGTACAGATTAGCAATTTAGCACGATCAAAAAGTGCCTCACTTTCTTGAAATGATATTGGTCCTAAAAAATCTAAATTAGATATTCTATTAGAATGATCAGAACACGCAGCATATAACTTTTTATTAACAGGGAAACCTGCCATAGTGAATTGCTCCGTTGAAATTTTTTTAGATAAATTTACAAACCAGTAAGGTCGTTTTAAACTTCGAAAATTTCCGACCCATATAATTAATTCTTTAGTATCAACAGCATTAGATTTTTCTTGCCAAATATTTGGAATGCAAATACTTTCTTTATTATAATTTTTAAATAAATTATCTGCTTGCATCTTATTTTGTACGGCAAAATACTGTGTGTTTTTTAATCCTTTTCTATATAACTTTTTATTATAACTTCTCCCTGAAACATTTTCCTTACCAAGAGTAAAGTTAACATCACTGGCTCCCATAAAAACTAGTTTAACTTTAAATAAAGCACAAATTTTTGAGACTATGTAAAGATTTCTAGAAGCACCGCGAAATAAAATGATTTCAGGTCTGACCTTAACTATATAGTAGATTGAATTGATTGTCTCAAATACGATACTCAATCGTTTTTTTCGTGACATTTTTAGAAAATATAATCCTTTAAATTTTCTATTACTACCTTTCGTAAATGAATAGACTTTAAAGTTCTCTTTTTGAAATGCGAATGCCCAATGCATCATCTGAACGATTAATCCTCCTACTTGTCCATTACTTTCAATTAAATCGTCAATACCGGTTGTCCAGATAATAATTTTTTGTTTACTCATTTTATATTAGAAAACTCTTTAAATTTATTAAAATACATTAGCTTGTGTTTGTTAATATAACCTATAACGATCCCTGTAATAACAAATAGAAACCAAACACGGTACATTCTTGTAGCAGTTATCATAAGAAGTATAATTAACACATAAAATATGTATAGCTCAACTTCCCTTTTTTTATTTTTATTGCGAGTAGTTTTCTTTATGTTTTTAAGACTTTTAAAAACGTTGAAGTAAAAAAAAGCGAAAAGAATAAAACCGATAATACCAAGTTCTGATAATTGAATCATGTATTCTGAATGTTGTGCTAAACCGAATTCATTATAATTAACAAAATTCCCTAAACCAACACCTGTTATTGGATGCTCTTTAAACACATACCATCCTTGATAATAAAAAATGCCTCTATCGCCAAATTGATCTAAAATAGGGTTTCCCGTTTGAAACTCCATACCTTCACTCTGCTCAGTTGTATTTAATACCCTATCTCCTAAAATAGTGTTCTCCAAAACAAAGTGGAAAGGAATTGCAAAGATTATTATACCTAAACTTATTTTAGAAAATAACACAAAAATATTTTTGGATCGATTTACAATGAAATGGACTAAAAGTAAAAATACAAGTCCTCCGAAAGCAGTTCTTGATCCCGCTGAAATTATCATAAACACAGGAATAATTAAGAGCAAAGAAAAGTGTAAGAGGGTAAGCCACTGTTTGTAAAACTTTAAATATAACAACATGACTAGTATAGTAGCCATAGTACCAATCGTATTAGAATTAAGCTCTCCACCAGTTCTCCCTTTATCTGTTTCTCCTATAAACAATAATATTAAAACTACAGCAATATACAAACCAACTATTAAGACATTTAAGAGTTTTTTCTCATTTTTTAAAAACTCTATGCTTATAATAATCATTAATACGAGAGGAACGAATATGGTTATAAATAAAGTCAAGATTGGCACATTGAGATAATACCCTATTAACAGAGCATTTAAAATAGCATATGCCACCCAAATTGCATATATCAATAAAGGTTTTTTAAAAACAGTTTTAAAAAACCTTTTCTTTTTGAGTTGAAAAGCTAATAAGATAACCGTTAATATAACAATTGAGTTAGCAGCCCCATCTACTCTAATAACAAACTTTTGAAAGGGAGGCCAAATAAGAACAATGAAAATATAAAAGTAATTGAAATAAAGGTATTTTTTTAACATCGCTATTCTATTGCAGGTAAACCAAAAAAACTTTTTTTAAACGTTATTTCTTAATAAAACGATTTTCATTAAGTGAAAGTAAAATTTCTCTCTTTTCACTGAAGCTTTTCCCCTTTGTTTTTAAATTAAAAGGTAAAATACTTTTTTCAAACTCTTCTATATTTCCAATTATTTTAGCAGGATTCCCTCCTACGATCTGATTATCAGAAACACTCTTGGTGACAACAGAACCTGCAGCAATAATTACATTTGAACCGATTGTTACACCAGCCAAAATCAACGCACTATTTCCAATATATACATTGTCTCCAACTCTAATTTTACCAAAAAAGTCTATATCGGGATACTTTTCTCTTAAGACCCAGGCGGCTCCGTGGGTAAAAAATTTTGTTCCTTTAGTTATTTGAACATGATTTCCTTTTTCTATCAAATAAGGTTCAGAACCAAAGGAAACAGCCTGAATATCACAGCCATAACCTATTTTAACTCCTAAAAATGTCGCTCTTTTTTCCGAAGACCAAAATTTATTCCGATATAATTTGCGTATACGTTTAATCATTTTTTAATTATTTGTATAAGTCCGTATATAATAAGCGAAGGAAACTATTCTATACCTAGACTTTTCCTAAGCAAAACTCTTTTTTTATCTAAATTATTATTTTTTTATTCAACATTTTAAATAAAGAATTGCAGTATTCTAGCCCACCATAAAGCAATTTTCTTTTTTTTATAATATTCCCTCCATCTTTCATCTAATTTAATTTTTTTCTTTTCATATCTGCTTGGGCTACCATGAATTGTATGTGTAATTCTCGAACCTATCCCCATTTCTTGGGGTATATTAATAGAGGATATTTTAAGAAAATCACAGATCTCATTTAAAACCTCGTTAGGCGCTTTTGCTAAACAGCTATACTTAACAACCTTAATATCGGCATTTTCTTTTGTGAGAATTTCTTTTGCAATAACTTTATTTTGCTTAGCTTTTTTATAGGACAGCAAAATATCTTTATAAATAGAATTCTCTTTAATACCTAACTTTTGTTTATACTCTGTAGTAAAATTTGCAATTCGTTTTCTTTTGGAGAAAACTACTTCCCAAATATCTCGTTCTATAAGTAAGAATTTAATATTACTTTTTTTGTATTTGTTTATAAAATATGCCTCCGAGATTTCCTTGGAAGAATCTATAATAATATTTTTTTTTGAATGTCGAAAGACACTTTCATATAAAGCCCATGTATTATTTGCAAATGTTTCACCTGTTAGATTATTTTGAGTGTGTTGAATATTTTTATGAAAATTTTTTTTAATAAAATAACTGCTCAAGATATCTGTTTTGTAGTATTTGGTATCTTCTAATTTAGTTATAAACTCTTTTGAAAAAGATGTATCTTTGATAACTTTTGACCAGAAGGAACATTCTTTAACCTCAGAGTTGCAACTGCATAACCAGTTTTGTCGACGCCCAAAACCTGTTTTACAATAATAACCATTTAAATTGTGGAGTTCACCTACTGACATAACTTGTTCGTGATATGATAAAATATTATCCAATAAAGTTGACCCCGATCTATTTAGTCCTATAATGTAAATAACTAAGTTATCGATTTGACTTATATTATCATCAAGATGCTTTTGTTTTTCCATATTATTTTTTAAGGCGAATTTTATGACTTATTTTACTGTTGAAAATAATAACAATCTCCTGATAAGGCGCTATTTTAAATAAATGTGACAATAACCAATAGCTTCCTGTAGCACATATTCCACCAACCAGAATTCGAATAAAGCTCGTGAAATTGTCGGCTATAAGTTTATCTAAACATGCGATGCCAATGCCAACAGCTATACTTATTAAAAATGTCGGTAAAATATGTTTAAACTGTTCGGAAGAAGGATAATCAATAAGTCTCCCAGAAAAATAGCTAAAGAGACCATAACGTAATAATGAGTTGGCAGCCATAACGACCAACAAAGCTGTGATACTAAATTTAAATACAGCCAAGACAGCGAGCACGGTAATAATGCGTTCCACCAATTGTACTTTCAAAAACAAATCACTACGTCCTTTAACATTTAATATTTCAAGATTGTATTTACTCAAGGGATTTATTATACCAATTATACATAACCACCGAAAATATGGGACAGCTGGCAACCATTTCGAACCAAGCACAACATCAAATAAAGGAACGGCCAATACGGCTGCAAAAACAAATACCGGACAAAGCCAAAAAAAGGTTTGTTGCATTATTTTTTTATATCCGGATTTTAGGCGTTTATGATCACTTTGAATAGTAGAGAAAGCTGGAAATGTTACATTACGTAAAACAGCAGAAAGTGTTTCTGAAGGCTTTCTGACAAAAGTTATAGAGTTTTGATAATAACCTAAGCTTGCAGCTGGATAAAATTTTCCAATAATTATCTGAAAAGTATTGTTATAAACTCTACCAATGATTCCAGATAGAAAAATTTTCCACCCAAAATCGAATAAAATTTTAATACGATCCCAACGAAATATAATTTGTGGTTTCCACCTGGCATGTATCCAGATTTGAATTGTATAGAGCAATCTATTCATAACTTGTAAAGCTACTAAACTCCATACTCCATAGCCTCTATAGGCCATAAATATTGCCATAATACCACCAATTATCGTTGAAGGCAAATGTACCAACATCAAGGTTTTAAAGTTTAATTCTTTTCTAAGCTTAGTCTCTTGTACAATGGAAAAAGAATTAATTACAAAAACCAAAGAAAGTACACGTACTAATTGTTCTAAAATGGGATGTCCATAAAATGATGCAATGTAAGGAGCACCAAAAAATATAATAATATATAATGCTAAGCTTGTAATTAGATTAATCCAAAAGACGGAAGAATAATCCAAATCATCAATTTCTTTTTTTTGTATTAAAGCTAAGTTAAATCCACCCTGTACAATAACCTCACTAACTTGAATAAAAATCACAAGCATTCCAATAAGTCCAAATGCTTCAGGAGTTAAGAGGCGGGCAAGAATAATTGTTACTACAAATCCTAGCCCTTTTCCACCTACTTGTTGAAGAAACGACCAAAATATACCAGAAATTGTTTTTTCTTTTAAACTCATTTAATAGATTTTTAGGAGCAAATAGACAACTTATTGCTAGACCATACTTTTTCTTTTAAGAAAACAATTATTTAAAAGAACGGTTATTTTTTCTTTGTTTAAAAGAAAAAATAGTCTCTTAATTATCCTTATGTAACGCCGTTAATAGCGATTTTATTCACATTTTCGTCCATTGTTTGTGAAAAGTAATATTCTTCTTTTTTATTTCGATTAAAAATTTTATTATTTGCCATAAATTTAGCTATACTATTATCTCTTGTTAGGTTAGTAAATTTTAAAATTCGGTCAATTTGGATCTCAGGTTGTGCAATAAAATCTTCATATTTAACGGTAAGCACTTTATTTTCTATGCCGAGCTCTTTAATTTCTGATTGATGGTTATTTTTAATTTTAAAATATTGTAAAGCAGCAATAAGTTCTGGTTTATTCATATTTTTATTTACAAAATCAAGCTCTTTTTTTGAATAAATTTGATTTCCTTCCCACCACAAATCGTGTTTTCTATCCTGGTAAAAATCAACTTTCAACAATGATCTAATATTTGGTAATGGATCCCTTTCGATATAGATGAATTGTGCTTTCGGAAATATTTGATTTAAATATTTGATTTTGGACGGTCCTGTTATTTTAAAGCCTAAACGCTCTTTAAGCTGATAACTAGCAATTTGCGTATATTTTTTTCTTATTTCATTGACCTCCGAATCACTAAGATTAACATCATTCAGAAATCCTTTACCAAAATCAACATTATTAACAAAATTGTGGAAAGCATAAGCTTCTGAATTTCTAAAAGCAAATCGATTAATAAAGGCGGTCTTATTGATCTGCTTTTTTTGTCCTAGAATATTAAATATTCTATTTCGAAAAAACAACCTTATTAAATTAATATACTTGTTCTGAGGATACTTTGCATTATAATTAGAAATTATGGCAAGTTTTCCATGACTCAATACAATATCAGCTATAATACTTGTTCCTGATCTACCAAATCCTATTAAGATTATTGGCTTTAAATTTTTACTTTTCATAGCTATTATGTTAACAAAGTATAATTGCAATCAATACACCAAAAACCAAGCATTCAAAAGCTCCGCTCTATTATACAACATCCGTTCTTTCGTACTCCAATCTATTACCTCAAAACCGGCATGCTCACAAATGGCTTGCCCAGCTGCGGTATCCCATTCCATGGTTGGCGCAAATCTCGGATAACAATCCGCCTGTCCTTCGGCGACCATACATAGTTTTAATGAACTTCCTTTAGAAATCAGGTTTACATCACCATGTTTTTCTCGCATTTGATTAATATAATCATCTGTTTCTGGAGATCGATGTGAGCGACTTGCCACAATGGTAAAGGTTTTATCTTCTCGCTCTAAAGGTAATTTATGGCCTTGTTGCATTAAAGCATCTACATCATAATCTTCCAAATTTACTTTGACTTTAAAAGCTCCCATTTCTGAAGTTGAAAAATATAGATCGTTTAAAACAGGTACATAAATAACACCAATAACTGTTTTTTGATTCTCGACCAGTGCAATGTTTACCGTAAACTCACCATTACGTTTAATAAATTCTTTAGTGCCATCTATTGGATCTACAATCCAAAGTTGCCTCCAGTCCTTTCGTTCTTCATAAGGAATTGACTTCCCTTCTTCAGATAAGACAGGAATATTTGTTGCTTTCAAGTGCGACATAATAACGTTGTGTGATGCGATATCTGCTTTGGTTAAAGGCGAATCGTCACCTTTCAGTTCTACTTGAAAATCATCGGAATGATAGATGTCTAGAATTGCTTTTCCTGCTTCTAGGGCTGCGGAGATACTGTGATGCAGTAATTCGGTGAGACGGTGAGGCGGTGAGGTGGTGACGCGGTGATTCGTTTGATTGGAACTTTTATGATTCATTTTACTTACTTAGTTTTTTTCTTAAAGCCTGTTTTAGACGGTATAACATTTTTCTAATTGTAATGATGTTGTTTTGTAATGTATCATCGAATGTAATATACCCAATTCGTTCTGCTATGACTAACTGTGTTTCTATTTCGGCTAATGATCCCGATGCCATATTTAAAAATCGAATAAAATCCTTTGTAGAACCTCTACTCGAACCCTCAGCTATATTTGAAGGCAACGAAACAGCTGCTCTTCTAAGTTGAGAGGTCAATCCAAAGTTTTCAGATGCAGGAAAACCCTTCGTAAGTTTATAAATATCCTCTACTAGATTTAAACTTAATTTATAAACTTCTAAATCTTTATGAGTCATTATTAAAATTTTAAAATTCCTATTTTAAAGATTCACCGCATCATCGCATCACTATTTCACCGCATCACCATTAAATAATCATCCCAGCACCAATGGTTTCATTGGTTTGTTCATCTATAATAATAATACTTCCGGTTTGACGATTTTTCTTATAGGCATCATAAAATATAGGCTTAGCGGTTCTAATAGACACCCTTGCTATATCATTCATCTCCACCTTATCAATACCTTCTATTCTATGCAAGGTATTAATATCTATTTTGTATTTTAATTCCTTAAGCATACCAATAGATTCATTAGTTGTGTGTTTAATGACCACTTTGGTACGTGCCTGAATTGGTTTTGTGCTCATCCATGTCACTAACACCTCTAAATCTTGACTGATTTCTGGCACATTATTCTCACGCACAATCATATCTCCTCGGCTATTGTCTATTTCATCTTCCAAGGTCATCGTTACCGACATTGGTGCAAAAGCTTCTTGAATTTGCTCTCCGTTAAGCTCAATCGTTTTAATTGTAGAGACAAATCCCGAAGGCAAGGATTTCACTTTATCGCCAGGTTTAAACACTCCACCGTCAATACGACCAGCGAAACCTCTATAATCTTGGTTTTCTAATGTATGAGGACGAATTACCGATTGAATTGGGAAACGGCAATCGACCAAATTATGATCGCTTGAAATATGCACGGTTTCCAAGTGGTACATCAGCGTACTCCCTTGATACCAATCCATGTGCTCTGAACGATTCACCACATTATCGCCATTTAAAGCCGAAATAGGAATAAACTGAATATCTTTAATGCCCAACTTAGACGAAAACGTCTTAAAATCGGAAACGATGTTATTATACACCTCTTCACTATAATCCACCAAATCCATTTTATTCACACATACTATGGCATGCGGGATACGTAACAACGACGCAATAAAAGCATGACGATGGGTTTGCTCTAGCATCCCTTTTCTAGCATCTATTAGTATAATGGCCAAATTAGCTGTTGATGCACCCGTCACCATATTACGCGTGTACTGTATATGACCAGGAGTATCTGCGATTATAAATTTACGTTTTGGAGTGGCGAAATAACGATACGCCACATCGATGGTGATGCCTTGTTCGCGCTCAGATTTTAAACCGTCTGTAAGTAAAGACAAATCCACATAATCAAATCCTTTTGATTTGCTTGACTCTTCCACAGCATCTAATTGATCTTGAAAAATTGATTTACTATCATACAATAAGCGCCCTATTAGTGTACTTTTTCCGTCATCTACACTTCCGGCTGTTGTGAATCTTAGTAATTCTATGTCTTGGTATTTCATGGTGTTGTTTGTTTTCTTTTGTCTGGTACGTTTTAGCAAGTCTAATATCATTGTGACTACTTAAAACTTCATATTCTTTTTTATTTTTTCATTTTTTGCTTGATCAAAAAACGAAACAAAAAAATCATAACTGAAAATTATTTTCCTAAAAATTTCTTTTACTACGGCACAAAAATGGTCTGCCGTTTTCTTTAAATTACTTCAATTTATATTTATAATATGTTTTCATTAATGTCATCTGTTTCCTGATATTTTTGTTTACCCCTTCGCTTCAAATCATTTTTCACGTAAAATAATTGTTAGGTTAGTTTGGCATTTGGTGAAATTTGCACCCTTTTAAAACTATATAAGCTACCTTTCAAATTGTCTCCTAAACAGGTTCTTGATTTAAAACCGACCTCGCGGAATAGCACTCAAAAATGGCGATATTCTAGACTCTAACTTCTATTCTTTTTTGTTTTCTAAAAATTGATTTATAGTTTGTGTAAAACTTCAAAATTTATCTTCCCTTTTCACTTTTTTCATTTTTTGCTTGATCAAAAAACGAAACAAAAAAATCATAACTGAAAATTATTTTCCTAAAAATTTCTTTTACTACGGCACAAAAATGGTCTGCCGTTTTCTTAAAATCACTTAAATTTATATTTATAATATGTTTTCATTAATGTAATCTATTTCCTGATATTTTTGTTTACCCCCTTCGCTTCAAATCATTTTTTACGTAAAATAATTGTTAGGTTGTTTTGGCATTTGGTAAAGTTTGCAACTCATTTTAAAACAGCATAAACAAACCGTTCCTATTGTTCAGCCGTTAAATTCTTATAAAAATTCAACCTTAGAATAGCACTCAAAAAAGTCTATATTCTAGGTTCTAACCTCTATTTTCTTATGTTTTAAAAGTACCCTTGTTTTTTACGATCTTCCATGGCTGTTTCTGCACGTTTATCATCTGCACGTCCACCACGTTCTGTCGTTCTTGTTGTTGCAATTTCTTCAATAATCTTATCTAAATTATCTGCTTCAGATTCTACGGCTCCCGTAATTGGCATATCTCCACAAGTACGGTAACGGATGGTCATATTCACCACCTCTTCATTTTCCTTTAATTTAATAAATTCTGAATTTGCTAAAATCACACCATCTCTAATCACACAATCGCGCTGATGTGAAAAATACAATGATGGTAACTCAATATTTTCTAATTTAATATATTCCCAAACGTCCATTTCTGTCCAGTTAGAAATTGGGAATACTCTAAAATGCTCACCATAATTTTTACGACCGTTGAATAGGTTCCATAATTCTGGTCTTTGATTTTTAGGATCCCATTGTCCAAATTCATCTCGGTGCGAGAAGAAACGCTCTTTAGCACGTGCTTTTTCTTCGTCACGTCTTGCGCCACCCATAGCAGCATCTACTTTATATTCTTCTAAAGTATCTAATAACGAAACAATTTGAAGTGAATTACGCGAGGCATCAGCACCAGTTTCTTCTTTAGCACGTCCTTTATCAATCGCTTCTTGTACAGAGCCTACAATAAGTTTTACACCAAGTTTTTCAACCAAGGCATCTCTAAAAGCAATCGTCTCCGGAAAATTGTGTCCTGTATCAATATGAATTAAAGGAAATGGTATTTTTGCAGGAAAGAACGCTTTTTTTGCTAAGTGCGTCAACAAAATGGAATCTTTTCCGCCTGAAAATAACAGTACGGGATTTTCGAATTGTGCAGCAATCTCTCTTATTACAAAAATAGCTTCCGATTCTAATTCTTTTAAATGATTAATTACGTAATTACTCATGTTTTTTATTTTAATTTTTGAATAATAACCTCTAGAATGGTTTGCACTGAGGTGTTTATATCTTGGTGATCCGTTTTAATTTCGATATCCGGATTAATTGGTGCTTCATAAGGTGCTGAAATCCCTGTCATATTTTTGATTTCTCCAGCTCTAGCTTTTCTGTATAATCCTTTTACATCTCGACGTTCGCATTCTTCAAGCGAGGTATTGACATAGATTTCAATAAAATTAGGAGCACCCACAATGTGTTTTATGTTTTCTCTATCCGCTATATACGGAGACACAAAGGCCGCTAAAGTTACCACACCTGCGTCCACCATCAGGTTACTTATTTCTGCAATGCGTCTTATATTTTCGGTACGGTCTTCTGGAGCGAAACTCAGATCTTTATTAATGCCCTGTCTAATATTATCACCATCTAAGCTATAGGTTGCAATGCCTTTTTTGTGCAATTCTAGCTCCACCAAATTCGCTAAGGTCGATTTTCCTGAGCCCGACAACCCCGTAAACCATAACAATAAAGAACGATGCCCCATTTGTTTTTGGCGATTTTCTTTGGTCACTTTATAGTCGTGTCTCACCGTATTTGAGCTCATACCTCTTTTGTGTTTTTTAAATTGCTTAATCGCTTTCTTTCGTTTCTTTGATTTAAGCCAAAATCTATGCGATACCATAGCTTTTCGTGCGCAAAATACAAAACCATTTTAGTTATCACTTCTGCTCCGCCAATTTTTAATCCTGTGATGGGGTTTCCTGTAATAATCCAACCTAAAATAATGGTATCTAATGTGCCTACTGCACGCCAAGAAAATGTTTTAAAAATATGACGTCGGTTTGAAGATTTTATTTTGGACTTGAACCAAACTCTTTCATGCACATAATACAGGAGCATTTTAGTCACTAATTCAAAACCACCGATTAGAAACCCCATGGAAACATCATTAGAAATAAACCATGAAAGCAGAAAGGTGTCTAACGTCCCTATAATACGCCAAGTCATAGTTTTGACCAAATGCCGTTTACTAAATTTCAAAGCTCAAAAATATTGAAAATTTCATATAATATATTATATAACTTTATACAGTTAAGTCTATTATATTTGTAATGTACACTTCATTTAAATTACCAAAAACAAAAAGCCAACCACCTAATAATACATGTTATTTGAACAGGAAGCTTATCAGCAAATAAACTTCATACTACAATTTAGCTTCTAATAAAAGTTGCAAAAATAGTTAATTATTAATACTTAGTGATCGAGAAATTAATAAAAATTCATTTAGGTGTTTACCATATATAATATAAATATCAAAATTTTTTAACGAAGATACTTTGACTTAAAATGTATTAACCATAACTATTAAGAACTTCGGACAACATGTATTAATATCATAGAAACTATTTTAGCACTGTTAAACTTCATTACACGACTAATTTTAACCTGAAGCCTAAAAAATAATATCACATAAGAATCCCCTTTCAAATTAGTCTCCTCTGTATTTCTTTTACAAAACATACAGTTTAACGAATTTAACAACATTTTATCGTGTTTTTAATTATTTTTTTTTATTGAACCTCGTTGACTGTATCGCAATAATATTTATATATTTGTGACCTTAAGCAGATTAACCCACTTATACGGCACATCGACTTACATCAAAAATTAATCAACATTTTGATTGTGAAACACACAAATTTAAAATTTTAGTATTTTTGCACGGCAGCGTTTTACACAACCCTCTAATTGCTATTGATAAAAACTCATTATTATGAAACACTTTTACACTTTATTATTACTCCTTTTAATAGGAAATTTTGGCTTTGGGCAGACCATTATTGCTTACCAAGGTTTTGAACAAAACACATCAGACACCTGGGCTACAACGTTTTCCACCCCAGCATGTACTTCTGGATCTGACCGATGGGATTATTCGGCTGTATTAAATGATATAAACCCTTCGGCAGGATCTCAATTTTGGGGAATTGCAGATTTAAATGGAAATTGTGGAAGTTCATCTGGAGAGAGTATTACATTTAGTGATATTTCCGTTTCTGACTACACTTCTATTTCAATTAAATTCGATTATGAAATAATTGCATTTGATAATGGCGATGATCTCTATTATACAGTTATCTTAGATGGCTTATATCAATCAGAGATTAAATTAGTTGATGGGTCTAGTAATTACTCAACAAACGGATACTTAACTCAAACTCTCAGCATACCAGATGGAACTAATTCAGTAGGTTTAGAAATCAGAGTTACTCAAAACGGAGGTGATTATGCTGGTTTAGACAATTTCATGCTTGAAGGTATTGCTGCCCCCACTTGTACAGCCCCAACAACGGCAGCAACGACATTTTCCGCATCTAGTGTCACAACGAACTCATCAACCTTATCATGGACACGTGGCAATGGTGACAATGTAATTGTAATTATGAAAGCAGGTGCCACCGTTGATTTTACACCTATAAGTGGAACTGACTATACTGATGAAGCAGCATTTGCATCTGGAACAGAATTAGGAACCGGAAACTATGTGGTTTATAATGGCTCTGGAACATCAGTAGACGTTACTGGATTAACTCAAAATGAAACGTATCATGTTGCTGTTTACGAATATAATGATACAGACACGTGTTATATGAGCACAGCTTTAATTGGTGATTTCGATACCCTTGCTAGTACTAAAGTACAATTTAGCTCAACATCTGCTTCTGTCCCTGAAAGTGCAGGTACTTATGATTTAGTTATAGAAATTGCCAATGAAGATATTGCCGCAACAACATTTGATGTGGTATTAACTTCAGGTGATGCTGTCGATATAGATTCTTACACGACACAATCTGAAACGTTTCCAGGAAGTTCAACTACAGATGTAACAGTTACTATTACAGTCACTGATGATGCTATTATAGAACCTGATGAAGTGTTTACATTTGAAATTCAAAATGTCGCTGGAGGAAATAGTGCCGCTGTTGGTACAAACAACGCTTTTGATTTAACGATAACAAATAATGATTTCCCAACAACTGTAGAATTTGTATCAAGCTTCGCCTCTGTTTCAGAAGATGTTGGTACTTATGGTTTAGAATTTACAATTATTAACGAAGTTGCCACTGCAACAAGTTTTGATGTGGTTCTTATTGGTGGTGACGGAGATGCTGCTGATATTAATGGTTACACAACTCAAACTGTAACATTTCTTAGTGGATCTGCAATAAATCAAATTGTTACCTTAACCGTTACCGATGACGCTCTTCTTGAAGCTAATGAGACTTTAACTTTTGAAATACAAAGTATAATTGGTGGCAGCAGTGCTGTCTCAGGTTCAAACAGTACATTCACACTTACTATTACAAATAATGATGTGGCACCACCAATTACACTACCATATAATGAAGATTTCTCTAATTGTGGTACAGCAGAGTGGACTCCTTTTGACGAAGCAGGAAATGATGAATGGATTTGTTCTGGAGGTGAATATGCAATAAACGGATTCCCTGGCTCAGATGATACAGATTGGTTAATCTCAAATTTCTCCATCGATTTTGACACTTACGAGTCAGTAAACATTGATGTTACGACCCGAGAACGTTATGGAAACGCAACTAATACACCAGGTGAATTTGAATTACTATACTCAACAGATTATACAGGCGGAGATCCTACCACAGCTACTTGGACCGCACTTAGCTTTGATCCGAATAACACTTCTTCTAGTGGAAGTTTATCTACTGCTTCTGTTACTTCTGTAGATGCATCAAGCATTACAGGTACAGCTTATTTAGCTTTTAAATATGATATGAACTTTGGTGGTGGTGCAGAAGACTGGCGCTTACAAAATATTGATATCTATAATGCTTTAGATATAGATACTGAAGTATTCGCACCTTCCACTCAAATCGAATTATTAACACCAATTATAGCTGCTGATGTCACTACGAGTGGTACTGCCGAAGATGCTTTTGGATTTGTTATACAAGATCAAGGTACAGCTGATAATGCACCAACAAATGTAACTACCATGCGTTTTGTGCCAGGCCCAAACAACACGGCAGATTGGACTGACCATATACAAGGTATCACGTTATATGATGACAACTTAATTGATTATACTCCTACTACTACCATTACAGACTCAGAGATTATTTTGGAATTTGATATACCTATCAGCATTACAGACGGAGCGTCTTTAGAATTTGTTTTAGGAATTTACTTAAATACAACAGATATTGTTGACGGAAGTATCATTCAGTTACAAATAGAAGAAAGTGCTAGTGGATTTGAAACCGATTTAACGGGTTCAGGTCTTGCTGATCCGTTCCTTTTAGGAGACGTCGTTGGTAATAATATAACTATAGATGTGGATGCAACAGCACTTGTGTTTTCAGAACAAGCATCAGATACAGAATTGAATGCCATAATGAGCCCTGCTGTAACGGTTTCTGGTGTAGATGCCAATGGCAACTTAGATATAGATTATAATTTAGATGTAGACATTACGTCGACAGGCACATTAACCGGTTCGCCAGTAACTGAAACTGCCATAGATGGTATAGCGACATTTTCATCACTTGCACATACCGTAGTTGGTTCTGGTTTAGTATTAACTGCTGCTGATGATGTTTATCCGAACATAACCAGTACTTCTTTTAATATAACAGCTCCATCTTTTGGTGCCACTGATTTATTCTTTTCTGAATATGTTGAAGGTAGTAATATAGGCAATAATAAATATTTAGAAATATATAATGGCACAGGTACTATCATCACGTTGTCCGACTATTCTGTTGAATTGTATTCAGATGGTAGCTCATCTCCTACTCAAACTGAAAATTTCACTGATAATGTTTTCCCAGCATCGCTTGCTAACGGTGATGTCATTGTTTTACAAGCGCAAAATACCTCACAATTCAATGGGACGGCGTATAATTCTAATGTTTGTTTTTTTAATGGAAACGACACGGTTGTGCTTAAAAAGAATGGTGTTGTTATAGACATTATTGGTAATATCGGTTGCGACCCAGGAGACGCTTTTACTGCTACGGGAGGTTACAGTACAGAAAATCAAACGATTGTTAGAAATACTGCTGTTTGTGAAGGTGTGTCAATAGACCCTTCTGGATGCGGATCTACAAGTTTTACCACTTTAGCTACTGAATGGACGACCTTAGGTACAGATGACTTTTCTAACCTTGGTTCTCATACGTCTAATTGTGTAACGACTCCGCTAAACTATGTTTACAATACTCTCGGTGGTTGGACACCAGCCGATCCAAGTGGGATTGCACGAGTAATAGATAATATTACTATAGAGACTGGTACTACAAGTATTACATCTCCTACTTCAACTAATAATCTGATTATAGAATTTGGCGCCATATTAGATATTGCGAACGCTAATAGTATTATAACTTCAGGCGGTCTAGTTAATAATGGTCTATTAAGGCTTGAATCTACTTCAGAGGAATACCCTAGTTTAATTACTAATGCTGTAAGCGGAGTTGGACTTACAACCTATAGTAGACACGTCAATACAAACGCAAGTAGTGGTGGTAACGATTTAATATCTGCACCACTTACCGGACAACTATTCACAACATTTGCTGCAACTAACTTAAATATTGTAGATAATGGACTTTTAAGTCTCACTGAGTTAAAATATCTTTTTGGACCTTTTGAAAAACCAGCCAACACCTATGTAACGTACGGTGTTGATCCTCTACTTCAATTCGCTACTCTAGATCCTGCTGTTGGTTATAGAGCTGCCTCTACGGATGATGGCAATTTTACCTTTACAGGAACTATAAATACAGGAGAAGTTCCTATTACTATTACAAGTGAAGGCCTAACCTTCCCTGAGTGGAATCTTATTGGTAACCCTTACCCTTCTTATATTAATTTAGCTGAATTTTTAGCAGAAAACAACACGTTATTTACGGATGATAAAGGTGGAGTATACGGTTATAATGGCAACGCTACTGATGGCTGGGAAATTTGGAATCAGGCCTATTCTGATAATAATCCTAATGCACTAATTACTCCAGGACAAGGTTTCTTAGTGGCTTCAAAATTTGCTTCTAGAGAGGTTACATTTACTCCGGCGATGCGCACCATTGGATCTACCGACGATTTTATCGCTGGTAGACAGAATATAGAAACGTCAATTTCTTACTTAAGATTACAAGCTACAAATAGTACAAAAACGTATAATACCGATTTCTACTTTAATGATACAGCCACTTTAGGACTTAATCCTGGTTATGACTCTGGTATTTTTGGTTCTGCCGGTGATTTCTCTTTATACTCACATTTAGTGGAAGATAATACAGGTGTAGCTATGGGAATTCAGACCATAAATAATGCTAGTCTTAATACCGAGGTTTCTATTCCTTTAGGGGTTCATGCTTTACAGGGTCAACAGGTCACTTTTAATATTGCTGAATCTACGTTGCCTAATACAGTATTGGTGTATTTAGAAGATACGGTAACTAACACCTTTACGTTATTAAATTCTGAAGACTATACCCTTACCCCTAACACGGATTTAAGTGGCACAGGACGTTTTTATTTACGTTTTTCAGAGACCACATTATCTACTGCATCTCGTACTTTGAATTCATTACATATTTATAATAACCTTAGTGACAAAACCGTTGTAGTTGCCGGCAAGTTAGAAGATAGCACAACGGCTAAAATTTATGACCTACAAGGACGTATTGTTAGCTCTACTGTTTTAGACAGTGCTACTAATGTTCACACCATAAGTGTAAGCCATTTAAATGCTGGGGTATATATTGTACAATTGGCCAATACTACTCAAAACAAATCTCAGAAAATAATCCTTGATTAATATTAGAGGATATTTCTTATTGACTATTAAAAAAATGCTGTTCATAATTCGAACAGCGTTTTTTTTTGGTTAAACCCCATTAATTTATTACATAGGAAAATAATTAAAATGGTTGTTTCAATAATTTTGAAGTCTAAATTATAAGCTGTAAATTACCTATTTACAATATTATACTATAAATAAACACAAAATTTTGTTTAATCCTTTTTGCATTTTAGGGCATTAAATAAAATAATTTATTATTTTTGAACACAAAATATAGGGCAAAAGCCATGAAGAAAGAAAACCATACAGATAAAATCACTCGTAAAGAAGCTATTCAAAAAATGGGTAAGTATGCTGCAATGACTGCGGTAGGGACCTTTGTGATTTTAAATCCTCTTAAAGCACAGACATCATCACCACCAAGTCCAGGAGGGGACCCTTTTAGTTAATTTTCTATTTTAATTTTGTATAATAACCTAGCACCTACTTATAAACATCGGATTGGTGACTATTGGGCATTGTGGTATGCTGTATCTAATAGTTATAGTATTATAGACCACGAATTCAATTTACTTCTAGAAGCCTATCTGCACTCAGCAACGAAAAGCGATTTTTTAAATACTATATCTGATACCTTCACAGTTTCCGAATGTAATGGCATTATCGATTCACTTTTCAACTATTTAAGCGACTGCAACAAACCTTACAATCCAACCGAATTTCCGTCAACCGCTTTAGACACTTCTTTTAGACATATTACAAAGACTTATAGTTTTGGTGGTAAAACTATTGAGATCAATTACGATTCCGAATTGGTTTTAAAAACCATTCACCCAGCATTAGCTCATTTTTGTATTAATACTCATTCTAATACAACCTTAGCTACTTTTGATGTCTATTTAAATAATGATGATCTCTTCTTGTTTAAAGACCAAAAACTCATTTCTCAAGTTTCTAAATATAATTACCATCATATTCAAGGTAAGTTTATAATGCATTTGCTTTGCACTATACATGGCAAGGAGGAACACGATTGGATTGGTACTTTGCATGGCTCTACTATTACCGACGGTAACACGTCGCTTATTTTTGTAGGTGAATCTGGACGAGGTAAAAGTACATTAAGTGCTTTATTAACCACCAATACGTTTCATTTACTAGCAGATGATGTGTCACCATTGCTCGCTGAAGACCAACATATTTATTACAACCCATCGGCAATTTCTATAAAAGCAGGGGCCTTTAACTTGCTTCAACCCTTAGTCTCTAATTTTGACAAGTTACCTATAGTAGAATTTAATAAATCTAAAGGAAAATTAAAATACATCCCTTCTTTAAAGCCTAAAGAAGACCATTACCCTTGCAAAGCTATTATATTAGTGGACTATCAACCCAACGCTGCAACACAATTAGAACACTTATCCGTTAAAACTATTTTAGAAACTATAATTCCAGATTCTTGGTTATCACCCGATCCAGAGCACGCACAACAATTTTTAGATTGGCTCTCAGCATTACAATTTCACAAATTAACTTATAGCGATACTGAAAGTGTCACTGATGAAATTTCGGAATTATTTCAACAACTAAAATAAAGACTATAATAGTTTATATTAGTAGCTCATTGCGTGTCTTATGAATAACTTCGCTATCACCTATCAACATATTGCAGATATCTTAAGTTTTGAAGTTTCGGCTTCTCAATTAGAACAAACACTTAGTGATCCCTCTTTTGATTGGGACGATATTGTACAAGAAGGAAGCAAACATTTTGTAATACCAGCTATTTACTGTCGGCTAAAAGCCAAACAGCTCTTACATGTACTGCCTGAAGACTTAATTAGCTATTTGGAATATGTGACTGATGAAAATCGTAAAAGAAATGAAATTATATTAATCCAAACACAAGCCATTTCACAACTTCTCAATGCTCATAAGATTGAGCACGTCTTTCTTAAAGGAACGGCCCTATTACTTTCAGGTTGTTTTAATGATTTGGCCGAGCGTATGCTTGGTGATATAGATCTTATTGTAAATGCACAACAAATAAATGAGGCCTACACATTATTATGTGACAATGGGTATATCCCTTACCAACAAACCTTGGGTCACCAGTTTTTTGAACACAAACACTTGCCACGATTAGAAACCGAAGTGTCCTCTACTAGAATTGCCGCTGTTGAAGTGCATAGCAAGTTATTTGTGAACTATAATTACGACAATCTCAATAATATTTTAAGAGATAAACGGCAGCATAACACCACAAATATTCCGTCTCAAGAGCATCTTTTGATGCATACTATACTGAATTTTCAAATTAACGATCAAGGGGCACTTTATAATAGTATTAGTTTTAGACCTGCTTACGATGCCATAGTCCTTCTACAAAACTATTCGGGATCGAAACCCTGGTATGCCCTTCCTATTATAAAAAATTTCTTTAGATATACAGGACTATTTTTTAAAGATATTACTACTGCAACCCATATAAAGCCCAACATTTTTAATCATTTCTATTTATTTAAATTACAACATATTCGGTTTTATAAATGTTGGAACTATCTATTAAACCTTGGTCATTTAATACCCATATTACTAAAGCGTGGTTGGCTTTTTATTTCCAATAGCGCCTACCGCAAGGCGATTATTAGGGATCGGCACAGAATTTTGGCACATTTTCGACAAAATATTAACTTCTTTTAATTTTTTTTGATTATTATTATAAAACTTTACTTCATTATTTGTTTTATAGTCAGTAAAGTTTAACTTTGAGCAAAATTATTTTAGCATGAAAAGATTAATTTTAATAGTACTATTAGTATCGTTTAGCTTATCTTCGTTTGCCCAACGCGAGGCGAAGGATTGGTATTTAAACATTGGTGTTAACGCTATTAATAGTTTAGGATCTCAATCCCCAATTTATCATCCTGATGAATGGGCTTTTGAATTTCCAATTAGCGCTGCTGTAGAATACAATTGGAATGAACAATTCTCAATAGAGCAATCTATTACGTTTAATGGTTTTAATGAATCAAATAAAATTGACGGTGTTAATTTAGATCAAGATTACAATTATATTTCTTTAGATACCAACGTAAAATATTATCTTGGTGAGTACATTTTTGGAAGAAATTTACATTGGCTTGATTTTTATGCTAGTGCGGGTGTTGGTTTTTATCACATTGACGAAACCAATATTTCTGCCAATCTTGGCGGTGGCTTATTAGTGTGGTTAAACAGCGCACAAACTTTTGGTTTAAAAGGTCAACTTACTGGTAAATTTGCGTTTGACCATCCAGATAGTGGTTTTGATAATAACCATTACCAATACCATTTACAAGCTGTTTTTAAATTGTAATTACACGCTCTAAAATATAAAAGGTTCACAATTTAATTGTGAACCTTTTTTTTTGGAATAATAAATAATAAACTAGTTCTCTTTTAACAAATTATCGAAGTAATTAATGGTGTGTCTCAGTCCTTCTTTCAACTGAATTTTTGGCTCCCAACCTCCTAATTCTTTTTTGGCTAAACTGATATCTGGTTGGCGCTGCAAGGGGTCGTCCTCTGGCAATGGAAGAAATGTTATTTTTGATTTAGACCCAATTAGGTCTATCACCTCTTTAGCCAGATCTAGCATGGTAAATTCTATAGGGTTTCCTATATTAACGGGACCAATAAAACTATCGTTACTATGCATCATTCTGTGCGTGCCCTCTATTAAATCATCTACATACTGAAAACTTCTTGTTTGTGTACCATCTCCAAAAATAGTGATATCATCTCCTTGTAGGGCTTGCATAATAAAATTTGACACTACACGTCCATCTTGAGGATGCATTCTAGGTCCATAGGTATTAAATATTCGAATGATTTTAATCTTAACATTATTCTGGTTATGGTAATCCATAAACAACGTTTCTGCGCAGCGCTTACCTTCGTCATAACAAGATCGCAATCCAATAGGGTTGACGTTCCCCCAGTAACTTTCTGGTTGTGGATGAACCGTTGGGTCTCCATACACTTCGCTAGTAGAAGCCTGTAATATTTTGGCACCGACACGTTTTGCTAAACCCAACATATTGATAGCTCCCATTACGGACGTTTTAACCGTTTTTATAGGGTTATGTTGGTAGTGAATAGGTGATGCCGGACAGGCTAAATTATAGATTTCATCGACCTCAACCATATAAGGATTGGTGATATCGTGACGCACCAATTCAAAATAATGATGATCCATTAAATGCTCTATATTCTTTTTAGAACCGGTGAAGTAATTATCTAAACAAATCACTTCATTGCCTTCATTTAACAAGCGGTCACAAAGGTGTGACCCTACAAACCCTGCACCTCCAGTTACCAATATTCTTTTCATGTATTTACTTTTTCTAAGGTTTAAAAATAAGGTTTATTTTAACTAGTGACTAGTAACCTGCAAATTTAAAATTTAACATCTGTCGCATATATTTATAGAGTTGTGGAAATTGCATTTTAAACTCTGCAGGCGTCTCTATGAAATTTTCTAATAAGACGGCGAAAAATTCGAAATGGTTGGTATAGGCATAGGTTCTGAAATATTTAGAGGCAATTAAGTCTTCCCTAACCGTTTGGTGATTCTGTAAAAATGACATTAAGTTACTAAATCCCTGATTAAATATGGTACTGCTTATGTCATTACTTATCGCTGCATTGAGATGTATAGCATGACCAAATTCATGGATACCCAGATTAAGATTGTCATTATCTATCTCGTAACCTTGTTTAAAGTCTTTCCAAGAAAACACAATGGCTTTGAGCTGCGGATTTGTTTCTCCTTTATGGTACACTTCGTTTATTTCTGAATAATAATGTTCAGGATACACTATCACAATTTTAATTAGGTCTAAGAGATACTTTCTAAAACCAAAGGTTAACATCACTGCTGTTGCTGCAATTAAAACCTTCATTTGCGTTGTAATAATAAGGTCTTGCTTACCTAAAAATTTAGTGCTATGCATAAAATTAGCTACTCTATGCTCAAACTGATGTTGTTGCTTACTGTTCAGTTTCTTATAAAATGCATGTTCATTTTTTAATATAGAACGTTGTGCGGCATTGAGTTTTTTCAATTTGAAATAACGGTGAACAATTAATGGTCTACTATTACGAGACGCATACGACAATTGAAAAATACGAATCAATCGGTACAAGATAAAAAACCCAATAAGTACGACACCAATGGGAATGATGTAATTAGAAATCAATTCCGATTCCATTTTGTCCTGCTCGGTTTGACATACGTAAATAATAGTCGTAGGTAAATTCATTATTTATATCTTGAGCATTAATTCCAGTATTAAAAAAAAAGCAAGTCTAATTCTAGGATAAAAGTTTATGAATCATGAATTTAAGATGTTGATATGTTGTCTGTTTTAGTAGAATCCAAACGTAATATAGTATAACCAATAATAGCAGAAATAAACGACCCTATAAGAATACCTATTTTAGCCGAATCGATATACTCTGGCGTAGACGCGAACGCTAAACTCGCAATAAAAATGGCCATTGTAAAGCCAATACCCGCTAAAAATGCCACTCCCAAAATCTGTTTGAAACTAATATCGCTTGGTATCTCTATGAGTTTAATTTGCTTAGCAAGCATAACGAGTGACGTAATCCCAATACCTTTTCCTAAAATTAAACAAATGACAATATTAGTGACTAATGCGGTATCTAAATGCTCAGCACCACTTATAAACACACCCGCATTGGCCAATGCAAAAATTGGAATAATAAAGTAAGCCACCCAACCGTGTAAATTGTGCTCTAAATGTTGCAATGGAGATTGAAATTTAGACGACCAATCTTCCAAATCATCAATATGTTGAATTTGTTCTGAAGACAAAATAGGCTTTTGTAAAATACTAGCCTGTTTTATATCGTTATATACAATTTCTAATTGTTCTAGAAAAGTAGACGTATCTATTTTTTGTCTAATGGGCACAGAGAATGCTAACAAAATTCCAGCCACAGTGGGATGTATACCTGCTTTTAAAAATAGGAACCAAATAATTATTCCGAAGAAAAACATTACAAACCTAGAATAGTACCCTCGGAATGAGAAGAAATATAACACGGCCAACATTACTACCGCAATCAAAAGTAACGTCAAATTAATTGTGCCACTATAAAATATGGCTATAACCAATACCGCACCTATATCATCAACAATCGCAAAAGCGGTTAAAAACACTTTAAGGCTTAAGGGTACACGTTTACCTAAAACGTTTAAAATGGCTAATGAAAATGCAATATCCGTTGCCATAGGAATGCCCCAACCTTTTAAAGTATCTGGATTTTGATTCAATACTAAAAAGAACGCTACAGGTACTAACATACCGCCAATAGCACCAACTAACGGAAATGCGATTTTTTTAGGTGTATTGAGTTCGCCTATTAACAATTCTCGTTTTATTTCTAAGCCAATTAGGAAGAAAAATATAGCCATTAACCCATCATTAATCCAAAGAATCAAAGGTTTTTTGAATTCAAAGGTTTCCGTAACAATTCCAATGTCGTACTGCCAAATTTCTCTATAGATATCACCGAATGGCGAATTTGCCCAAACAAGAGCCACAATTGTAGCAAACATTAGAAGGATACCACTAAAACTTTCAATTTTTACGAACTTCTGAAATGGGGTGAGAAATACTCTTTTAATCATAACGGTTGGGTTTTAGCTAAGCAATGTTAAATTTCAAAGATAAGACTTCAATAGATGATCCCTATTTTTTTTGACATTTTAAAGATTTTTTGTTGAAAATACAATCAGTACATTTTGTTTAACATTTAAAAATTAATAGCAAATCGATTGTTGACGCTCTATTGAAATTCATGTATTATTTACAAAGTAAGAAAATTGTCTTAAAAATAATTGGTTTATAATCGCCCCATCATCATTTGAAATTAAAGTAATAGTCTTAATATAGTTTTAAACACTAATGGACACTATAGAAAAGGTGACAATAACTTCACTGATTTTTCCCAAAGATGGCTATATTTCGGCCTCTTTAACCAAACCTCAGCATCTATTTGTTGGGACACTTCTATATCTTTTAGAAAGGCCTCGGTAAGTTGAGCCGCCATTTTCTTACTGTAAACCATAGCATTTACTTCAAAATTAAGATCAAAACTTCGGTAATCCATATTGGCGGATCCTATTATCGCTAAATCATCATCAATTACCATCGTTTTGGCGTGTACAAAGCCTTTATTATATTGGTATATTTTGGCTCCATACTGTAATAACTCTGTGTAATATGAACTAGCAGCAGCATTAACAGTTCTAGAATCTGAAATGCCTGGAACTATAATTTTTACATCCAACCCACTCTGTATGGCAATAATTAACGCATCCATTAAACTTTCACCAGGAATAAAATAAGGACTTGTTATATAAATGCTTTTTTGCGCAGCACTAATCGACTCTAATAATGAATACAGAATAACGGGCTGCATACTGTCTGGACCTGAAGCCGCGATTTGCACTAATTCATTTTCTATAGTGTCTTGTGCCGTATAATCTGGAAAGTAAATTTCAGAATACTCAAAATTAATAGCACTACTAAAATTCCAATCGCACAGAAACAAATATTGCAGGTAAGCCGTCGCCTGACCATTAATCATTACGTGCGTATCCCTCCAATATACATGCGCTTCTTTTTCTAAATCGTTCCGGTATTTATCACTCATATTAATTCCACCAACAAAACCAATAGTACCATCGATAACTATAATTTTTCTATGGTTTCTATAATTGAGGCGGTTGGCAAAGGCATACCATTTTATTTTATAAAAAGGCGCCGTCTGAACACCGGCATCATTTAGTTTTTTAATAAATGTTTTGCCTAGTCCGTGACTTCCAAAATCGTCGTACATAAATCGTACTTCTACACCTTCTTTAGCTTTTTTAATTAATAGATCCGCCACTTGATTTCCGGTGAAATCATTTTCATAAATATAATATTCAAGATGAATATGAGATGTAGCACTTTCTAAAGCCTTCAAGAGTTCTGGAAACTTTTCTTCGCCATTGATAAATAATTTCACATCGTTATTTGCCGTAAGTGGACTACTACCAGAGCGCCGAATATATTCAATTAGGGTTTTATGTTTCTCACCAACTAGTCCTGAATTTTGAATGGCTTCCGAATAGATCTTCATTTTATCGCTAATGCGTATCCGTAGCGGTTCGTCTAGAAACAACTTTTTAGTATATAATTTTCGTTTTCGATAATTAATACCAAATGAAAAGTAAAAAATCATGCCAACAAACGGCACAAACACAATGAATAAAATATAGGCTAATGCCTTGGTACTGCTTCTTGTGTCGTACAACACTCTGAAACAGATTAAGGTCACTAAAAGAATATAGGCAATTTGTATAAGAAGAATCCAATTCATTATATAATGTAAATCATGCTTCGTTAAAATAAGATTTTTATCCTTAAAACCCCTATTTCGATGCCGCTCATCGTAACTTTTTTTTTGAGCTGGTTCTATTTTTAATATCTCGATTATGTTTATCGCTAATTAAAATGATGGAAGCCCATCCTAGTAACTAGATTGTAATTAAAGACTTAACCAAATTAATGCCGATTACCACTAGTAAAATATAGAATTATGTTATAGTCCCATCTTATTCATTAAATTTGCTACGTATTACATTTAAGAAACCAATTACACTATGAAAGTACGTGAGCAGTTTATTATTATCTCTATAATTGTCATTTTAGCCATTATCGGAATTTCGTTGATTTGGCAACCGTTTTTATGGGCGTTTTTATTAGTTGGCCCTTTAATTATTATGGGCGTATTCGATATTATCCAAAAGTCCCATGCCATTAGAAGAAACTTCCCGCTTATTGGTCGTTTTAGATATGTGTTGGAGTCTATTCGACCAGAAATTATGCAATACTTTGTTGAAACTGATACTCAAGGTAGACCGTTAAACCGCATATTGAGATCATTAATTTATCAACGCGCTAAAGGAGTTAATGATACTGAACCCTTTGGTACACAAATGGATCTTTATCGCTCGGGTTACGAGTGGATGGAACACTCCATGTATGCCAAGCACAACCCAAAACATATCAGCGATTTTCCGCGTTTAATCATTGGCGGCAAAGATTGTAAACAACCGTACTCGTCTAGTTTACTAAATATTTCTGCTATGAGTTTCGGATCCTTAAGTGACAATGCGGTATTGGCTTTAAACAAAGGCGCTAAAATGGGGAACTTTGCCCATAATACTGGAGAAGGCGGTATTAGTGATTATCATTTAAAACATGGCGGAGATTTGATATGGCAAGTGGGTACTGGTTATTTTGGATGCCGAAATGATGACGGCACCTTTAACGCAGAAACTTTTAAGAAAAATGCGCTAAGGCCAGAGGTAAAAATGATTGAAATTAAGCTATCTCAAGGAGCAAAACCTGGTCATGGAGGTATTTTACCCGCCTCAAAAAACACAGAAGAAATTGCAAAAATAAGACACATTAAACCAGGGATTGCAGTACATTCTCCACCTTCGCATTCTGCCTTTTCAGATCCTATTCAGTTTATGCATTTTATTAAAAAACTTAGAGACCTTTCTGGTGGGAAACCTGTTGGTTTTAAACTTTGTCTAGGGAGAAAACAAGAATTCATGGATTTTTGTGAGGCCATGATTTTTACAGGAATCCAACCCGACTTTATTTCTGTTGATGGTGGTGAAGGTGGTACTGGTGCAGCACCTGTAGAGTTTTCTAATTCCATAGGCATGCCTTTACGTGAAGGTTTAGTTTTTGTAAATGATACATTAGTTGGTTTTGGACTTCGAAAAGATATTAAGGTGATTGTTGCCGGAAAAATAATTACAGGATTTCATATGGCAAGAGCTTTAGCACTAGGCGCCGACGGTTGCAATAGCGCACGCGCCATGATGCTTTCTATAGGTTGTATACAAGCACTACAGTGTAACACCAATACTTGTCCTGTAGGCGTGGCTACCCAAAACCCTTCTTTAGTCAAAGGTTTAGTTGTTGAAGATAAAGCTCCTAGAGCCTATCGCTATCACGAAGCTACCATTAAAAGCCTTTTAGAACTTTTAGCTGCAGCAGGCCTAAACCATCCGAGCGAAATTACTAGAGCACTCATCAGTAAACGCGTAGGATTATTTGATGTGCAAACCTATCAAGATATCTATCCTCCTATCAAAGAAGGCGTTCTGCTAAATATTGACACCATTCCTGAATCTTATAAGAAATATTTTCAAATGACTCGGCTAATGAAATGATAAAGTACTACTATACTCAATTTAAATAATTGGTTTTATTGCCCCAATCATTTTATGCACAACCTAAAGTAAAGATTTTTTTCAAGTTGTATCTTTGTATACAATCTTAAATCTATAAATTCCATTTTAAAGTTTATCTCAAAACACGTCAAAGAATTATTGGAATTCTTTAAAAGCACCAGTTTTTCAAAAGCTGTTTTAATCGGTGTTGCTGTAACCATACCTATTATTCTGGGCATTGCAACCGACCAATTAGAAATAGGACTGGCCCTATGTTTTGGCGCGTTTTGGTGTTCACCGAGTGATGTTAGCGGTAGTCTAAAACACAAACAGATAGGAATTTTATTCTCCGGACTTTTAGTGGTAGTTATTAGTTTTATTGGCGGCTATCTCGATATTGTAAATTATCTCCTTTTCCCTATTCTGGGAATTCTAACGTTTAGCATTGCCTTTATTTCTATATATGGATTTAGAGCTTCACTCATTAGTTTTTCAGGGTTATTGGCTTTGGTTCTTAGTTTTGCACACATCTTAGAAAATTTAGAAATCTATCAATATGCGTTGCTAGTTGGCGTTGGTAGCTTATGGTATTTATTGTTATCGACCTTATGGTACTACATTAATCCGAAAGCACAAACTGAAGAAACTCTAAACGAAACCTTTGCTCTTACCGCAGATTTTTTAGATCTCCGACGCCAGCTCATTGGCGAACAACCCCATAGGGCATCTCTACAAACGCAACTCATGGTTTTGCAAAGTGAACTGACCGAGCATCATCAAACCTTACGTGAAATTTTTATTTCCTCTCGTAAAAGTTCAGGTAAATCTACTTACCACAATAAACGTTTATTAGTTTTTGTTCAATTAATTGAACTTATGGAAACGGCGATTGCAAATCCAGTAAATTATAATAAAATGGATAAGCTCTTTGAAGCGCATCCGGAGTTTAAAACGGATTTTCAAAAACTGATTTCCGAATTTTCCTATCAACTACGTGTTATTGCTCAGAATTTAAATAAACCCAAACATTTTCCGAATAACAAAACGCTGTCTAAAATTTTTGAAACACTCGAAACTGACCTATTAAAATTCAAAAATGAAAATCATTCTGAAGATTACGAGCGCTATCTTATGCTTCAAAACTTATTGGATTATCAGAAAAAACAGTTTGAAAAATTAAAGAAAATTAAATGGTTATTGGGTAATCCAGATATCGCTACGTCTCAAATTATAACTAAAGACAAGCTAAAACGTTTTATTAATTCTCAAGATTACAATCCGAAATTAATTTTTAGAAATCTCAGTTTTAGATCTACAATTTTTAAGCACTCATTACGCTTAGCCATAATTGTTATGTTGGGATATGGCATTGGGCTATTTTTCGATTTTCAAAATCCCTATTGGATTATTCTCACCATAATTGTGATTATGCGACCCAGTTATGGACTTACCAAAACGAGGTCTAAAGATCGAATTATTGGAACACTTATAGGAGCGGTAATTGCCACCGGTTTGGTATTTTTAATAAGTAATCCTTATGTGTATGGAGCATTAGGCGTCTTATCATTGGTCATTGCCTTTTCGATGGTGCAGAAGAATTATAAAGCGTCGGCAACTTTTATTACGTTGAGTGTCATTTTTATATATTCTATAATAGAACCTGATATCCCCAAGGTTATTCAGTTTAGGGTGCTCGATACACTAATAGGGGCTGCACTTTCTTTTTTAGCCATGCGTTGGTTATTGCCCGCTTGGTCTTATATGGAAATTAGCGATAACTTGAAAGATGCCCTAAAAGCCAATACTGCCTTCTTTAAGTCAATTAGTAGCTATTACAAGAAAAAAGGGGTTGTCCCTACTAGCTTAAAAGTACACCGAAAAGAAGCTTTTTTACAGATGTCTAATTTAAGTTCAGCTTTTCAACGTATGGCGCAAGAACCCGAATCGAAACAAAACTATATAGATGACATCTATGAACTTGTGGTGATTAATCATAGTTTTTTAGCCTCCCTAGCGTCTTTGAGTACTTATATTCAAAATCATAAGACAACGGAAGCTTCTGAAGACTTTAAATTTATAACGGATAAAATCAATACTAATCTAGACCAAATTTGTGTCCAATTAAAACATATGAATTTTGAAGGCTCACCAAATTCTTCAACCTTTAAAACGGCAGATTTTACTTTTCCTGACCACCACTTAAGTAATGATATCACTCAGCTTATAAATAGTGAACGTCGACGCAAAGAAGCACATTTAATTCGAGAACAATTGTATTGGCTGTTTAGTTTGAGTGAGAAGATGCTGAAATTAACTTACAAATTTAATACGTAATTTAAACTAGCGTTTGAGCTCAATTTCAACCCCAGTAATTAAAAATAATTCGTGTCCTATATTTTGGGTATAATCTGCCAAACGGTATTGCAACCCAATTTCAAAACCAGTACTTGATCCAAATTGCCAACCAAACACACTACTTAACCGTTGTTCTAATTCTGGCTTTTGAGTTTTTGCAATTTCAAATAGTGTTTCTGTTTCCGCTTTAATGTAGACGGTATTCTTTTCAACATTATTAAGCGCCCTATTTGAACGGTTTAAAGGAAAGGTCAACCCCAACTCGTAACGCAATCTATATTTAGAAGTTGATGAATAAAAACGTTGCTCAGTTCTAATTTTTTGTTCCATACTGAAAAGGGTTTTATCAATCCCCCATTCAAAAGCTTGTAAAAATCGAAATTCATTTTCTTCCGTAGGTTTAAAATTTTTCTCAAAACGGTATTGTATCCCTACAGCCAGCGATTGATTAGAGTTTAATGCGTATTCAGAAGTATGGGAGAACTCTAAATGTTTAATAGAAAAGTTATAGGTGGCGTCGTTATAAACAAAATTTCTATTTTCTATTCCAAAACTGTGACTGTATTTGGAGGAGATACGGTATTCTAACTTTATTTCAGGTTCAAAGAATAACGTATAGTTTTCTTGAGCTGCCACTGGCAATACAAATACGATGCATACTATTAAAATTTTATAACGCATGGTTGAAAGATAATTAAGAAACCTCAATAAATTTTATAGGACATAAAAAAAGGTTGGATTTTCACCCAACCTTTAAAGTGTCTATTACTGTTGCACAATTTAGTCTTCAATAGAACTCAATACTTTACCATTAGCATCAAAAATCACCTTCATTTCTTTAGTCCAACCTTTTTCAAGTTCAACTTCATAGGTTTTTTTATTTTCCATTTCGGTAACTTCAATACCATCAATTTTATATCCAGCGTAATCATTTTTAATTGCTGTAGAAATCGCAGCTGGTAAATCTCTCTCTGTAACTTCCATTTCAGATTTTACAACATTACCGTCCTTTGTATACCAAATTTCGTGTTCAACTTTTTTCATGTCAAATTCAACCTTGTAATTCATCCCTTCTTTTTCCCATTCTACATCAGATGCTGTTTTATAGGTATTTTGGAAGTTAGTCATTAAATTTGACGGTACTTCGTTCATTTTTAAATCTTGTGCATTCATTGCTATTGTTGCAAAAATGGCTAACGTTGTTATTTTTAAAGTTTTCATAATTTTTGTTTAATTAATTTGACACAAACTAACTGCAGGAATCTGTAAAGAATCGGGAATATGGCCTTATTGAAAGTTAAACTATGTTAAATGAGCAATCTACAATCTATAAACGAATACCAACAAATACCCTAAGGGGCAATTCCCAATTGTTTATAGTTTTATAGTATATTGTTGTAAAAAAGTAACATAAGCCATGAAAATTTTAATCATAGAGGACGAACCACAAATGATGGATAATATGCGACAAACCTTAGAACGTGAGCATTATCAGGTAGAAACAGCATCTGATTTTAAAACGGCTAGCGAAAAATTAGGGGTTTACGACTATGATTGTATTTTACTCGATATTACGTTACCAGACGGGAATGGTTTAGAACTTTTAGAACAAATAAAATCTCAAGGTAACGGTGATGGGGTGATCATTGTCTCGGCCAAAGATTCTTTGGACGATCGTTTAAAAGGTCTTAATTTGGGAGCAGACGATTATTTGCCTAAACCATTTCATAATGCAGAATTAAATGCACGCGTAAAAGCGGTGTTAAGACGATTACATTTTGATGGCCATAACCAAATTGACATTGGCAATATTACAATTCATCCTGAAAACCGCGAAGTTAACATTGAAAATGAACTATTAGAGCTCAATAGAAAAGAATACGATATACTGATGTATTTAATTACCAATAAAAACCGTTTGGTTACAAAATCTGCCTTGGCTGAACATGTTTGGGGCGATCATATAGACCAAACCGATAGTTTTGATTTTATCTATTCGCAAATTAAAAATTTACGTAAAAAATTAAACAAATCAACCATTACTATCGAAGCGGTTTATGGTGTTGGTTATAAATTGAATGTCGATTAATGAAACTTCTCAATCACACCACAAAATACTTATCCCTATTACTTTTGCCTTTAATAACCCTTTGGGCCATTGCTTTTTATTATGCCATGCTCGATGAAATTTATGATAGTTTGGACGATGGTTTAGAAAACCAAAAAATATTATTGCAAAGACGTATCAGTCACAGTCCTTCAATTATTAACAATACGGATTTTAATGGGCATGCCTACACTTTTAGACCCATCTCAAAAAGCGTTTTCGAGAATTTTAAAGAAAGTTATCGCGACACCTTAATGTATATGTACAATGAGGATGATTATGAACCGGTACGGATTTTTGAAAGCACCTTAAAACATGAACAGAATTTTTATAAATTAAAAATAATTACGTCCATGGTTGAGGAGGATGATCTGATTTCTGACATGGTAAAATATCTCATTATTTTGTACGTATTGTTAGTCATTAGCATTTTAATCCTAAACAATATTTTATTAAAAAAAATATGGAAACCCTTCTACTACTCGATTGCTCAACTTAAAAATTTTAAAATTGAGAAAGAAAATAAAATCAAAACCAAACCAAGTTCTATCGATGAATTTATATTATTAAATAAAACCATTACAAAACTGATTAAAAAGTCGAGCGATAGTTACACAGAACAAAAACACTTTATAGAAAATGCTTCACACGAGCTACAAACCCCGTTAGCCATAAGCATTAATAAACTCGAATTATTTATTGAAAACAACTCCTTAAATGAGGACCAAATTAAAGCTTTAGCTTCTGTTTTAGATAATTTAAACCGTTTAACTCGTTTAAACCGGTCCTTGCTTTTGCTTTCTAAAATAGAGAACAAGCAATTTTTAGCCGAAGAAGTGGTGCACTTCTCACAATTGACCTCACAGATTTTGGAGGATTTTGAAGATTTAATTACTCATAAAAGTATATCTGTAAATTTCGATACATCTTCGGATTTAGAGATTACTATGAATAAAGACTTGGCTATCGTTCTACTTACTAATTTTATTAAAAATGCGATTGTGCACGGTAATTCTCATTCAGTAATTCATATACAGACCAAAAGTAAACTGTGGTCAATTACTAATATTGGTCAACCCAACGCATTAGATCAAACTGAGATTTTTGCACGATTTAAAAAAGTGGGTAGTAATAAAAAATCTACCGGTTTAGGTCTTGCCATAAATAAGGCCATCGCCACAAAATATAATTTAGAACTAACTTATAGCTATAATGATGCTCATATTCTTTCTATTCATTTTCCGTAAGAATTAACTTCAATTTAGATTTTGATTTCTGAACTTTAAAAAAGATAAACCAGCATTTGAGTTAAGGCTAAAGCGAAGCTTTTCATCTTGTTTTTCCAAAACGTGTGTTAAGACTTGGATGACACCTAGATCAGCGTTAAAACTATCTTAAAAATTATGAGTGGTTGTGAGATTCCCAATTCTTTTCAGATTTTGATATGATTTTTGAATCAAATTTAAAATAATACTAAACTCAAAAATTTAAAGAAGAAAATGAAAAAATTAGCAATTTTAGCCATGACCATTTTAGCAATTAATTTCACTTCATGTAGTGATGATGACGATGCTGTTTCTATGTCTGAAGTACCCAATGAAGTAACTTTAGCCTTCGAAACACAATTCCCAGAAGCCACAGATGTTGATTATGAAACATTTAATGACCAATACGAAGTCGATTTCGATTTAAATAATGTGGACTATGAGGCCTTATACGATATGGATGGTACTTTAGTAAAATATAAATATGATATATTAGATACCGACGTACCTCAGGAAATTCTAACTGCAATTATTAATGAATATGACGACCGACCTATCGATGACGCTGAAATTTTAGTTATTGACGGTACTAATTATTATCAAATTGAATTGGATAATATCCCTACGGATGACCAAATTTTATTTAATACCGATGGCACGGTAAATACTACTATTGCCTATTGGGATTCATAGGAAATCTGGAATTACAATTTTTAATATCATCCCAATTTATCATAGTAAAATAAGTTATATTGGGATGATTATATTATTATATTAATTTAAAGGCACAACAATTATAAATTTTAACCCATGAAAATATCAAAATCCAACGGCGTAGCTATTATAACCGTTATTTGTGGCATTATATTGTTGTTATTGCAAATTCCTGTAACCAACGCACTCGTCGATAAAAGCAAAAAAATTGATGCTAAATATTCGAAATTTTACGAGATTAAAAACACTTACAAATTACCGGTAATGTTGAATGAAATTAGTGGCGTTACTTGGCTTTCAGATAATACATTTGCATGTATACAAGATGAAGATGGTATCATATTTATTTATAATGTACTCGAAAATAAAATAATTCGTAAAATCAAATTTGCCAATTCAGGTGATTATGAAGGGCTTGCAATTCACGATAATGATGCTTTTGTAATGCGAAGTGACGGCCTTCTTTTTGAGGTAAAAAATTATAAAACTGATAGTCTTTCGGTGACAAAGTTTCAAACGCCTTTTACAACAAGTAATAATATAGAAAGTTTAGTTTACGATAGCCAAAACAATAGATTTCTCACCGCAACTAAAGATGACGATTTGGGTGACAAACATATCAAAGGTATTTATAATATTGATATGGCTACGAAAGATATGGACAGCATACCTGTGATAAATATTAATTTAGAAGATAAGGCTTTTAAAAATTTTAAACATAAGAAAATTGAAAAGACCTTTAATCCTTCTGATATTGCTATTCATCCTAAGACACAAGATATCTACGTTATAGAAGGTAAAAAACCGAAACTCTTAATTTTAAATAGTAAAGGAAAACTCCTAAAGATTCTTGAGTTAGATAAGCGCAAATTTGCGCAACCCGAAGGGATAACCTTCAGTGATGACGGACGTCTGTTTATATCTAATGAAGCCGATAGTGAAAGTGCAAATATTCTTGAATTAACACTAAAATAATGACTAAAAACAACCAAAATGTTTCTAAGAACAAATGGCCCGTTTACATTTCAATAGCTTTATTAGCAGGTATTGTAGCTAGTTACTTTTTAGTCACCGATGTTCAGCAATTTATGGACAATGCGTGGCAAGTCTTAACTAGCGATGACGAACAGCGCATTTCAGAATGGGTTAATGGTTTTGGCTGGCTTGGTCCTGTGGTGCTCATTCTAGCTATGATTGTGCAGATGTTCTTGATTATTATTCCTACCGTCTTGCTCATGGTGGTTTCTATTTTGGCTTATGGTCCTATTTGGGGAAGTCTTATTATTTTAGCTGCTGTATTCTCAGCCTCCACTGTTGGTTATATAATTGGTAATTATTTCGGAAAAAATATTGTTCTAAAATTATTGGGACAAAAGACAGAAGATAAAATAGAATCGTTTATTGATCATTATGGCTTTTGGGCTGTAATTGTAACACGATTAAATCCTTTTTTATCTAATGATGCTATCAGCTTTGTTGGTGGTATGCTTAAAATGGGCTATTGGAGATTTATCGGCGCAACGCTTATCGGCATTTTACCGTTAACCATATTTATAGCCATTGTGGGTGAAAGCACAGAACGCTTAAAATCTGGTTTACTTTGGGGTTCTGTTGTCTGTCTTATTGCTTTTGGTCTGTATGTATATTGGGATAAGCGGAAACGAAAAAAAAATAATTAGCCTCTCATCACTTCGCTCATTTTTCTCTCTCCACTTTATTTACTCAGACTAAAATGAGATTGCTGTGCGAAGTATAAAGTTCATCTCGACCTTCGCTGCAAAATAGTTTAAAAAAACACATCGTAATTTTAAGGAATTGTCACGCATCCCTTAAAGCTCCGCTTTGAAAATTAAAAAGCTGTATTTACAAATTCAAGCGTGATTAGCGCATCAATTAAAAAAAACACATCGTAGTTTTATGGAATTGTTGCGCATTCCATAAAGCTCCGCTTTGAAAATTAAAAAGCTGTACTTACAAATTCGAGCGCGCTTGATTTGACGTACAGCTTTTTAATTTATTCGTGACCGCGAAGGGATTCGAACCCCCAACCCTCAGAGCCGAAATCTGATATTCTATCCAGTTGAACTACGCAGCCATAAATACCTGAGAAAGCAGATATTACTAATATTATATTTAAGACAATTTAGCTTTTACAATTTTTGAAATCGTTTTACCATCGGCTTGTCCTGCTAATTTCTTATTAACTAATCCCATTACTTTACCCATATCCTTCATACCTTCTGCTCCTACAGCTGCAATTGTTTTCATAATTTCGACTGTAATTTTCTCTTCTGAAAGTTGCTCAGGTAAAAACTGACTAATAATTGTTGCTTGTGCCAATTCTGGCTCTGCCAAATCTGTTCGGTTTTGTTCTGCAAATATAGCCGCACTATCTTTACGTTGTTTTACTAACTTCGATAAGATTTTTATTTCTTCCTCTTCCGTTAAATCTTCACTACTACCTGACGTTTTAGCTAATAATAGTTCCGATTTTACAGCACGCAAAGCAGCTAAAGCCGTTTGATCTTTTTCTTTCATTGCTGTTTTCATGGCAGTCATCACTTCAGCTTGTAAGCCCATAGTTCTATTCTATTTTTAAGAATTGCAAAGATAGTAAAAGTTTCCTAAGACTTTCACTACTATTCACCCCAACATTAAAATTAATATATACAAAAGCCCAAAAAGGATTGGTGACTTTTTGGGCTCGACATGGTGTTTAACACAACAAATAAAACTTGCTATTAATCTACATTATCGTGTAAAAATGAATTATTGCTTCTTAACTGAATGTCGTCATTCTCATCTTTTCCGACAGACATTCTAGAAGCTTTGGTTTCAGAAGAGTGCTGAGCATCTTCTAGGTTTACTCCTTGTCGTTTGTAAGCAGGTACTTTTTCAATTTCATTTACATTAGCATCATTAAACTTATAATTAAAATCTTTCATTTTTCTTCTGCGCTCATCTGCACGAGCAATCAACATTTCTGAAATTGGACTATTCATTGGGTCAATTTCATCTGGTGCTTCAACAGGCTCTTCTCTTGATATCGTTTTCTTCTCAAAAACAACTTCTTCTTTCACTTCTGTTCTTTCCTTTTTAGTATTAATCGAAGATTCAAACGTTTCAAAATCATCTAAAGCATAACGCTTTTCTCCTTTTTCATTTATTTCAGTTACAGAAATAATTTCAACAGGTTGATTTACATCAATATCTTTAACATCTTCCTCTAAACTAAAAAACATTTTATCTTCTTCTGCTTTTGGTTTTTCAACGTCTTGCTCAGGCTTTTTATTTGCTAACGGTAAATCGAATGAGAACGTTATTTGCTCCTCTTGAATTTCTTCAATTGGTTCGGCCTTATTGACAATCGGTGTAATTACAAAATCTTCTGGCTTTATTAAAGGTTCTGGCTTTTTGTCTAGAACTTCATCGTAAACAACATTCATGTTTTTCAAAAAATCGGTCGTCGCTATTAAATCGGTGCCTTTATTTTCATCAACTTTAGATTTAGGCTTCATAGGCTCTGCTTCATCTTCAATAAGCGTATGGCGCACAATTGGTGCTTCCTTTTTTTCTTCTAAAACAATATCTGGTGTGATAATCGCTGGATCTTTAACAGGCGTATTGATGGTTGGTTCTGGTACTTCCTCTAAAGCATGAACAACCTTCTTAGTTTCTGTATTTGAAATTTCATTCTGTTGGTCTAAATCAAAACCCGTCGCAATGATTGTTACCGAAATAGATTCTTGTAAATCGTCATCTTCACCAACACCCATAATTATGTTAGCTCCATGACCTGCTTCATTTTGAATATGATCATTGATTTCTCCAATTTCATCAATAGTAATTTCTTGAGATCCAGAAACGATTAGCAACAATACGTTTTTAGCTCCCGTGATTTTATTATCATTCAGTAATGGCGAATCTAAGGCGCTCATAATAGCTTCTTGTGCTCTAGTCTGACCAGAAGCCGTAGCAGAACCCATAATCGCCGTTCCACTATTGCTTAAAACAGTCTTAGCATCACGTAAATCAATATTTTGCGTGTAGTGGTGCGTAATAACTTCTGCAATCCCTCGAGATGCTGTGGATAATACCTCATCCGCCTTAGAGAAACCGGCTTTGAAACCAAGATTTCCGTAAACTTCACGAAGCTTATTATTGTTAATCACCACTAATGAATCTACATGAGAACGTAGTTTTTCAATACCGCGTTGGGCTTGCGCATTACGCATTTTACCTTCAAACTGAAATGGCATCGTTACGATTCCGACCGTAAGAATATCGAGCTCTTTCGCCATTTTCGCAATGATTGGTGCAGCTCCAGTTCCTGTTCCACCACCCATTCCTGCAGTAATGAAGATCATTTTGGTATTGGTGTCTAACATTCGGCGAATGTCTTCTAAACTTTCTATTGCAGCTTCTTCACCAACATCTGGGTTTGCTCCCGCCCCTAAACCTTCGGTTAAGGCTACTCCTAATTGTATTTTATTGGGAACACCACTACTTTGAAGGGCTTGTGAATCTGTATTACAGATTACAAAATCAACGCCTTTAATGCCTTGCTGAAACATGTGATTGATGGCATTACTACCACCTCCACCAACACCAATTACTTTGATGACGTTTGATTTATGTTTAGGCAAATCAAATGAAATATTTCCAAATTCGTTGCTATTACTCATGATTTATGAATTTTCAATTTTTATTCTTTTTAATTATGGATTTTAATCGTTATGCGCTTCGCATCTGCAGATAATTCGCAGTAAATACAGCTTGTGAGCTATCTCTACTTGCTATTATTCTGCATTATCTAAAAAATCCTTTACGCGTTCCGTTAACTTATCTAAAAACGAACGCCGCTCTTTTACTTTTTCTTCTATTCTCACTTCAATTTCTGGCTCTGATAATTCCTCCGCTTCATTTTCAATTATTTCTTCCTCTTCAATGGCTTCTGCTTTTTTACGTTCTTGACGCTTTAAGCCATCC
The DNA here is from genome assembly GCF_030407435.1 of Winogradskyella bathintestinalis. Classification (GTDB taxonomy): domain Bacteria; phylum Bacteroidota; class Bacteroidia; order Flavobacteriales; family Flavobacteriaceae; genus Winogradskyella; species Winogradskyella bathintestinalis. The sequence continues at coordinate 1,139,314 of NZ_JASDDK010000001.1, read as the reverse complement.
ATTACCAGACCAACGGCTGTAGCAAACAGCGGACTTGCAATATCTTCATCGCTATCTCCAGCCAAATGCTCATTAGGATAACCAATTCTGGTATCCATGCCTGTAATATATTCTACTAATTGCTTTAAGTGTTTTAACTGACTTCCACCGCCTGTTAACACAATGCCACCAATCAGCTTTTTCTTTTGTTCTTCGTGTCCGTAATTTTTAATTTCTACGTAAACTTGCTCTATAATTTCCACGACTCTGGCGTGGATAATTTTAGACAAATTTTTCAACGTAATTTCTTTTGGCTCTCTTCCTCTTAACCCTGGTATAGATACAATTTCGTTATCTTTATTTTCTCCTGGCCATGCCGAACCAAATTTCACTTTTAACAGTTCTGCTTGCTTTTCAATTATAGAACAGCCTTCTTTGATATCTTCGGTAATAACACCACCACCAAAAGGAATGACGGCTGTATGGCGAATAATACCATCCTTAAATACCGCTAAATCGGTTGTTCCACCTCCAATATCAATCAGCGCAACACCAGCTTCCTTTTCTTCTTGACTTAAAACCGCATTTGCGGAAGCCAACGGTTCTAGCGTGATTCCTTCGAGTGTTAATCCGGCACTTTTAATGCAACGACCAACATTTCTAATAGAAGACACCTGACCGACGACAACATGAAAATTAGCTTCTAATCGTCCGCCATACATTCCAATCGGCTCTTTAATTTCTGCTTGGCCATCAATCTTGAATTCTTGTGGCAATACATGGATAATTTCCTCTCCCGGAAGCATCACCAATTTATGCACCTGATTGATTAAGCGATCAATATCTTCTTCATCGATCACCATATCTGAATTGGGGCGCGTAATATAATCGCTATGCTGTAAACTACGAATATGCTGACCTGCGATACCAACCGTGACATCTTCGATTTTCTCGGATGCTGCAGCTTCAGCTTCTTGAACTGCTTGCTGAATGGACTGAATCGTTTGGGTAATATTATTAACCACACCACGATGCACACCCATACTTTTGGCTTTACCCAAACCTAAGATTTCTACTTTATCGTATTCGTTTTTGCGACCAATCATGGCCACAATTTTTGTGGTTCCTATATCTAGACCTACCGAAATATTTTGTTTGTCCATAGTTTATTTTTTGGTACAAATAACTTGTTTATCAAATTTTAAATTCACCAATGTATAGTTATCTAAAATCTGGTCTTTTAAAGCCTTTTGATAAAACGCCTTAAAATTGTTTAACTTTTTTTCGAGTTGATTCAAAGTTCCAACATGAACTGTGAAGTCACTTTTTCGAATTTTAAAATCAATGGTATTATCGTCGTTTTGACGAATCTCAATAATATGCTTTTTTAAGAAATCATCTTCATCCACAATTTTTGCAAATTGAAAGACTGTTTCGAGCTTATTTTTCTCAATATTTCCGGTAACGAGTGGCACTCTTGCAGCATAATTATAAGACAACGGCATAAATCCTCCTTCATCATCAATATAATACGATGCTTTTGTGTGCACTCTTGCGATAGGTCGCTTTTGTTCAATTTCAGCCGAAAGCCTTCCATTTACTGACATGAACACTTCCGCTTGCTTTATCATTGGATTAGAATTCAGGGCAAATTCCAATTTGTTCAAATCTATAATTTCTTTAGGCTGTTTCGAAACTGGTTCTAGATTTTGTATTAACAATTTACTAACATTAACATCTGTTATAAACAATTTGTTTTCTCCTAGAAATTTTATATTCGGTTCACCAACGATTCTTGTTTTATTTCGCTCATTAGAAAACGCAAACAAAAAGATCACTACAACAAATAAACCTATGATTTTGATATAGTTATAATTCACCTTAATCATGAAACGCTTCTTTTATATGTTGAACTTCAGCTCCAATATCACCCGCTCCAATAGTTAAAACGATTTGCGCGTTAGAGTTTTTAATTTCATTGATTATTTCTGACTTTTGAATTAATTTTTTATTCGAATTTTCAATCTTATCTAACAACCATTCGGATGTCACTCCTTCGATGGGTAATTCTCGAGCTGGATAAATATCCAACAACAATATTTCATCGAATTTTGATAGAGTTTCTGCAAATTCACTCACAAAATCTTTGGTTCTACTGAATAAGTGGGGTTGAAAAATAGCCAACACTTTTTTGTGAGGATACATTTCTCTAACCGCTTGATGTACTGCCTTGATTTCTTCAGGATGATGTGCGTAATCGTCTATAAAAACAAAATCTTCAGCTTTTATTTGATAGGTAAATCTGCGTTTTACTCCCTTATAAGACTCCAAGCCTTTAGCGAGTTCCTCATAAGGACAACCATATTCTGCTGCCATTGCAAATGCACTAATAGCGTTAGATAAATTATGTCTTCCTGGTAAACTAAATTTATAATTTTTATGAATTCCTGCTGGTGTTTTTATATCGAATATATAACTACCATTTTCAATAGAAATGTTTTGTGCGCTATAATCTGAATCATCTTCAATGCCGTAAGTGATGCCTTTTAATGGCAATCCGTTTCTAACAAACAACTTGCCATTTGGCTCTATACATTCTGAAAAATCCTTGAAGGTTTTAATCAATTCGTCAGCATTACCATAAATATCTAAATGATCAGCATCCATTGACGTGATGCAGGCCAAATCTGGAGATAAGGTTAAAAATGAACGATCAAATTCATCGGCTTCCACCACGGTTACTTCAGTGCCATTTAATATTAAATTGGAATCATAATTTTCACTAATACCACCCAAAAATGCCGTCATAGGTACATTGCACACTTTTAGCAAATGTCCTAATATACTAGTTGTAGTAGTTTTACCATGGGTTCCTGCTACCGCTAAACAAAAGGTTTGTTTTGTGATTTCTCCTAAAACCACAGCACGTTTAAGTACTTTAAAGTTGTTGTCCTTAAAATAATTAAATTCGGAATGATTTTTTGGAATAGCTGGAGTGTATACCACTAGCGTATGCTCAGAATTTAAAAATTCTTTTGATACCTTTTGAATATTATCTTTAAAATGGATTTGAACTCCTAAACCTTCAAGTGATTTTGTAATTTCGGTTGGTGTTTTGTCATAGCCAGCGACCTGTTTGCCGTTGGCCACAAAATAACGTGCAATAGCACTCATACCAATGCCTCCGATGCCGATAAAATAGACGGAAGAAAAAGCCCACCCTAAATCCTTCCCATTAGAAAGGACCTCCTCATTGTTGCTTATATGTTCTCTATTTCTGCTCATTTATTTTTGGCGTTCTCTGCTTCAATATCTTATTTATAGGAATTGTACGTTGGGTTCTTTTGTAATAGTTTTTCAACCTCATCCACAATAGCATTCGTGGCATTTACTAAAGCCAAAGCTTTGATGTTTTCACTTAATTCCTCTTGCTTTATTTGATCAATAATCAATTGAGAAAATTCATTTTGAAAATCAGTATCTAAATCTTGTTCTCGTATTAAGATTGCCGCATTTTTATCTGCAACCGATTTTGCATTTTTTGTTTGATGGTCTTCAGCCACATTTGGTGACGGAATAAAAACCACAGGTTTACCAACGATGCATAATTCTGAGACCGAAATCGCGCCCGCTCTAGAAATGATAACATCTGCCGCTGCATAAGCCAAATCCATCTGATTTAAAAAAGCGTGAATTTGCACATTTTTTAAGGTATTGTGTTTCTTATACTGATCGAAATATAACTTTCCACACTGCCAGATGACTTCGACATTTTGAGCTTCAAAAAATGTAATATTCGCTTCAATTAATTGGTTGATGCGTCGCGCTCCTAAACTTCCACCTAAAACTAAAAGTGTTTTTTTATCATGCTTTAATGCGAAAGCGTCTTTACCTTCTATTTTTTTATTCTTAACGTCTAATAAATCCTTTCGAATTGGGTTTCCCGTTAGTTTAATTTTATCTTTTGGGAAGAATTTTTCCAACCCTTCATAAGCCACACAAATGGTATTTACTTTTTTGCCTAATAACTTGTTTGTGATTCCCGGAAACGAATTCTGTTCTTGTATTAAACTAGGAATGCCTTTCGAAGACGCTACTTGCAATAAGGGGCCACTTGCAAAACCTCCAGTTCCAATAACCACATCTGGTTTAAATGCATTTACAATTTTTCTTGACCGTAATAAACTGCTTATTAACTTAAACGGAAATGCTAAATTCCTCAACGTCAATTTGCGCTGAATACCTGAAATCCATAAGCCTTCAATTTTATAGCCCGCTTGTGGCACTTTATCCATTTCCATACGGTCGGAAGCACCAACAAACAAGAATTCTGCATCAGGATGGCGCAACTTTAATTCGTCCGCTATAGCTACCGCAGGATAGATGTGTCCCCCTGTGCCGCCACCTGATAATATGAATCGATATGTTTTAGATTTAAGATTCAAAGCTTACGATTTCCCTCTTTATTAATTTTGCAACCTTCCATTTATATTCTACTTTTATTTTTTCGTGATGTTGATTTTTGAATTCATGTTTTACATATCGTAAATTTTAAATCGTCTCTCTCAACACCGCCAAAGGATTATCTTCAGCATCTTCTTTTTCCTTTAATTCTTCGCGCTTTGCACTGACACTTAATATTATGCCTATTGCTAAACAAGTCATCCAAATAGAGGTTCCACCACTACTAATTAATGGTAAAGTCTGCCCCGTAACAGGAAACAACTCAACAGCAACTGCCATATTTATTAAAGCTTGGAACACGATTGGTAGGCCGACAGCCAAAACCAATAATTTCCCGAATATGGTATCTGATTTATGGCTGACAATCACGATTCGAAATAATAACCACAGATATAATATCATTAGAAAAACTCCCCCGAACAAACCGTATTCTTCGATAATAATCGCGAAAATAAAATCGGAGGATGACTGCGGCAAAAAGTTCTTTTGCACACTTTTTCCAGGCCCTAATGGTGTAATTCCGGTGGCAATAGCAATTTTGGCTTTTTCAATCTGATAATCAGCTTCCGTATCCTCACCATTCCAAAAATTTTCAATTCTACTCATCCACGTATCCACTCTATTCGGCATGGTATCTGGAAATGCCTTTGCCACCAAAATAAACATGGTTAATGCCAATAATCCTGATCCTAAAATAATTAATAGATACTTCATAGGGTAACCGCCAATAAATGTCAACATCATTACCATAGTAAATATGATTGCTGTAGTTGAAAAATTAGCTGGTAAAATAAGAATTAAGATTAAAAAAACCGGCCCCCATAGCGGAAGCAACGACTCTTTAAAACTAACTTGTTTATCTTGAATTTTAGACAAATAACGAGCCACATAGACCATTAGAACAACAGCCGCCAAAGTTGACGTTTGAAAAGACATATTAACAATAGGTATCTGTATCCAACGGCTGGCATTTGCCCCATCTATCGTTGTCCCTTGAAGCATGGTAACTATCAATAAAACAAACACTATTGGAATCATAATCATGGATAAACCACGAAAATATTTATAGGGCACCTTATGAATACCAAACATAATTACAAAGCCCAAGAGCAGGTGCATAAAGTGTTTTACAAAAAAAGAAAATGTATTTGTATTGCCGCTATTTGCCAAATTACTAGCAGCACTATAAACAGGCATAAACGAAAATATAGCCAATAGTGCAACTATTGCCCAAATGGCTTTATCTCCTTTTATTTGTTTAAATATGCTTCCCATGGTCTTTCAAACTTCTCCTAATTAGAGAAAATTTCAACTGGTTATTTATTAACGTATTGTATATTTCAATTAACTCCGTAAATACTTCTTGTTATCCACTAGATATTCTACTTCTCTATTGATGTTTAGGCTTTAACAGTTCCTTCCTTCTTTTACTACTCGCAACTATAAGTAGGAATCCGTAATGACAGAATTATAAATTCCTGACAGCATTCTTAAATTGACGCCCTCTATCTTCATAATTTTCAAACAAATCGAAACTTGCACACGCCGGTGACAACAATACATTATCTCCAGCACTCGCTAATTTATAAGCAATTTTTACGGCTTCGCTCATGTATTGCGTTTCGATAATTACATCGACCATCTTCCCAAAGGTCTCCAAAAGCTTTGCATTATCAACACCCAAACATATAATGGCCTTTACTTTTTCGTTCACAAATGGAAATAATTCTCTGTATTCGTTGCCTTTATCGACACCTCCCACAATCCATACCGTTGGTGCATCCATGCTTTCTAACGCAAAATAAGTTGCATTAACATTCGTTGCTTTAGAATCGTTTATATACTGTACTTTATTAATTTTTAATACGTGCTCTAAGCGATGTTCTACCCCTTGAAAATTCTCCAAACTTTCACGTATTGTTTGTTTTCTTATTTTTAATAAATGCGCAACAGTAGAAGCTGCCATTGCATTTTTCACGTTGTGCTTTCCCTCTAATGCTAAATTATTTGTTGGCATAATGATTTGATTATTATCTATTGTTATTATTATCTTATTATTGTCTAAATAGGCACCTTGCTCAATAACTTTCGTTAATGAAAAAGGTAATTTTTTGGAATGAATTTGATGCGTTTGCAAATATTGAGCAATGACTTCATCGTCTGCATCGTAAATGAAATAATCGTCTTCCGTTTGATTCTCCACCACTCTAAATTTTGATGCGATATAGTTTTCAAATTTATAATCGTACCTGTCTAAATGATCTGGTGTGATATTAGTCAGCACTGCAATTTTCGGTTTAAAATCAATGATATCATCCAATTGAAAACTGCTAATTTCCAAGACGTAGTTATCATGATCCTTATCTAAAATCTGATTGGCAAAACTATCTCCAATATTTCCCGCTAAACCAACATCTAATTCTTGTTTTAAAAGATGATGTGTTAATGTGGCTGTGGTGGTTTTGCCATTACTGCCAGTTATAGCTACCACAGTTGCCTCCGTAAATTTTGACGCGAATTCAATTTCAGAAACCACTTTGATTCCTGCTTCACGAATTTGCTTTACTAAAGCCACATTATCTGGAATTCCTGGACTTTTCATGACGATGTCTGCATTTAGAACTTTTGAGTCCGTATGCTGTTCATCTTCAAATTCAATCTCATTATTTAAAAGAACGTGTTTATACTTTTCTTTAATTTTTCCCTTATCTGATACAAATACTTCGTATCCTTTAGCTTTACCCAGTAATGCTGTTCCTACACCACTTTCGCCTCCACCGAGAATCACTAAAAGCCCTTTTCTATCCCGACGTTTGGGGACCTCCTCAAAAGCGAAGGACTTTTCATTCTGCCGGTAAATTCTCTCTTCGTTCATTCAGTTCCTAACGTTCGTTCGTCATTTTCAATTATAAAACTCCTGCTTTCGTAGGAATTGGTTATCTAATTTTTAGTGTTACAATACTGATTATAGCAAGTAAAATTCCTATAATCCAAAACCGCGTCACAATCTTACTTTCGTGATATCCTGATTTCTGATAATGATGATGTAATGGTGACATTTTAAAAATGCGTCGCCCTTCACCAAACTTTTTCCTGGTATATTTGAAATAACTGACTTGCATTACAACCGATAAATTTTCAGCCAAGAATATGCCACATAACACAGGGATTAACCATTCTTTTCTAACGGCAATAGCAATAACTGCTATAATTCCACCTATAGTTAAACTTCCTGTATCTCCCATAAATACTTGCGCCGGAAAAGTATTGTACCAAAGAAACCCAATTAATGCCCCTACAAATGCTGCGATGTAAATCGTAATTTCTTCTGCTCTTGGGATGTACATAATATCTAAGTATTCCGAAAAAACAATGTTACTAGAAACCCATGCAAATATTCCTAGAGTTAAAACAATTATAGCCGATGTTCCGGCTGCAAGTCCGTCAATTCCGTCCGTGAGATTTGCACCATTTGAAACAGCTGTTATAATAAAAATGCTCACTATTATAAAAACTATCCATGCGTATTTTTCCAAATCAGGACTAATCCAAGTAATTAAATCTGAATAATCAAACTCATTATTTTTCACAAAAGGAATGGTCGTTTTTGTTGACTTTTCTTCAGGTTTAAATAATTTAGCCGCTTGTACATCTGGATTTTCAACTCGCAATTCATTTTGCTGCTGAATTGGTAGTTTTTCCTTTATGGTCACGTCATTATGAAAAAATAATGTAGCGCCAACAATAATTCCTAATCCTACCTGGCCTAATACTTTGAACTTCCCTTTTAAGCCTTCTTTATCGTTTTTAAACTTTTTAATGTAATCATCTATAAACCCTATAGTTCCCATCCAAAGTGTTGTAACAATCAATAGAATGATATATATATTCTCGAGCTTTGCCAGCAACAATACAGGAATTAAGGTGGCTAGAATGATGATAATTCCACCCATGGTTGGTGTCCCTGCTTTTTCAACTTGACCTTCTAATCCTAAATCGCGAATGGTTTCACCCACCTGTTGCCTTTGTAAAAACCGAATAATGCGTTTACCATAAATTGTAGAAATCAATAACGACAATATGATTGCCACCGCCGCTCTAAAGGTTATAAACCCAAAAAGTGTTGCTCCCGGAAACTGGAACTGCGTTTCTAAATATTCGAATAGGTAATACAGCATTGTATTTTATTAATTATTTATTTCCTTTGTTTTAAAATTCTTGAGCAATTGCTCTTTACTCTTTCAATTCACATCTGCTATGTCACTTACAGATTAATTGATTTGATTTTTCTATGTTGAGCGTTTAATTTCGCGCTTCCCGCTTTCTTCTACTTTTGCAGTTGTCTCAAATACTCTTGAACGATTTTATAATCATCAAAATCAAAGCGCTCTCCTTTAATTTCTTGATAATTTTCATGGCCTTTCCCAGCAATGAGAATGATATCATTAGGCCCCGCCATTTGGCATGCCGTTTTTATCGCCTGTTTTCTATCGGTTATGGCTAATGTTTTTTTGAAATTTTGGGGTTCAACCCCTTTTTCCATGTCCTCAATAATGGTTTCAGGCACTTCGTTTCGAGGATTATCACTTGTTAAAATCACCTTAGTACTCAGCGCTGAAGCAATATTTGCCATTTTTGGACGCTTTGTTTTATCTCTATTGCCACCACAACCAACAACAGTAATGAGTGTTTCATTTTTGGTCCTAATGTCGTTTATAGTTTCTAGCACATTCTTTAAAGCATCTGGAGTGTGTGCATAATCTACAATAGCCGTAATTTTTTCATTCGAAATAAAATACTGAAAGCGTCCAGCTACATTTTCAAGTTCACTAATCAGTCTTAAAATCTCATTTTTTTCTAAACCTAATAATTCGGCCGCACCGTAAATAGCCAAAATATTATAAGCATTAAAACTTCCGATTAAACGTGTCCATAATTCGCTCTCATTGATCTTTAATAACAAACCACTGAATTCATTTTCTAAAATCTGAGCTCTATAATCAGCATAATTTTTTAACGCATACGTATATTTTTTGGCTTGTGTATTTTGAAACATCACCAAACCATTTTTATCATCTATATTAGATAATGCGAAAGCCGTTTTTGGTAACTGGTCAAAAAACTTCTTTTTAACATCTCTGTATTCCAAAAATGTATCGTGATAATCTAAATGATCGTGCGATAGATTAGTGAAAATGCCACCTTCGAATTTTAAACCTTCGGTTCTACTTTGATGAATACCGTGCGAACTCACTTCCATAAAACAAAATTCGACACCTTCCGTATTCATTAACTGAAGGTATTTATTGATTGTTAACGAATCTGGTGTGGTATGCGTGGCCTTATAGGTTGTATTATCTACCATTATTTTTACGGTAGACAAAAGCCCAACTTTATAACCTGCACTTTTAAAAAGTTGGTACAACAAGCTTGAAACTGTTGTCTTTCCATTGGTTCCTGTTACACCGACAAGTTTTAAATTTTCTGAAGGTTGACCATAAAAATTATTCGCCATAAAAGCCAAAGCCCGATTAGAATTAACGACCTCTATGTAGGTGAGACCATCTTCTAAATGCTCTGGAAGCGTTTCACAAACTATAGCGGTAGCTCCGTTTACTATGGCTTGTTTTATATAATTATGACCGTCGGTAATTGATCCAGAAATCGCCACAAAAACATCATTAGTTTTAATTTGACGTGAATCGAATTCAATCTTGCCAACCGTTATACCTGTGCTGCCAACGACTGCGTTAATGGTAACCTTATACAATATGTCTTTTAAAACCATCATGACGCGTCTAAAACAATTGTTTGATTGGTTTGTAATTTCTGATGCTTTTCAACAGATTGTTTTTTTATGATACCACTTCCGGTTAGTTTAATTCTTATATCAACTTGTAAATTTTCTAATAAAGCTATGGCATCCATTGCAGGCATACCAATAACACTTGGCATTAATTCTCTATATTTCCGAGCGTTTTCAAAATAATTCTCGTAATCTTCATTAACCAAATTATGCTCAAAATTGAGTGTTTCGATTTTATCTATAATTGGGGTATCTGTATAAATTTTCTGGGCAATTCTTTTAAAAACAGGTCCGGAAACATCGGCTCCATAGTAACCCACTTTTGTACTTGGCTCATGGATAACAACGATGCAAGAATATTTAGGATTGTCAGCAGGAAAATACCCAGCAAAAGAGGATACATACTTTTTATCTTTATACCATTTTTCCACGTCCGCATAATTGGTTCTTGCGGTACCTGTTTTACCAGCCATAGAAAAGGTCTCAGAATACATACGTTTTCCTGTACCACGAATAACGGCGTTCTTTAGTACATCTTGGATTTCAGCCAAGGTTTTATTAGAGCAAATTTTATCAATCATCACCTCTTTTTCAAACACTTCGATAGGTTTGTCAAAAGACTTGACGGATTTGATAAAACGCGGCTTTATCATTTCGCCATTGTTTGCAATAGCATTGTAAAACGTTAGCGTCTGTAAAGGTGTAATAGTTAAGTTGTAACCGTATGCGATGGAAGGCAATGCATTTCTACTCCAATTTGAAGCACCAGGCTCTGGAATATCTGGAACACCTTCACCCATAATTGAAATATCTAATGAATCATTGAGTTTCCAAGCCTTTAAATGGTCTATAAATTTTTGTGGTTGCTTGGCATAATTATCATCTATAATTGAAGCTAAACCAATATTTGAAGACACTTCTAAAGCACGTGCCGCTGAAATTGCACCAAAGCCACTCCCAGAATCTGTTATATAACGCCCATAAAATTTCTTTCTACCATTCTTTGTATCAACAACAGTAGACGTATCAACAACCTTATCCTCTAAAGCAGCCATCAAAGCCATAACTTTAAACGTAGATCCTGGCTCTTGCGCTTCGTAAACTGCGTAATTACGTTTCTCGTAGTAAGTTCCTTTTGAAGTTTTAGCTAAATTAGCTATAGCTTTCACCTCTCCCGTTTTCACATCCATCACTACTACACAGCCATGCTCAGCCTCATACAGTTCTAATTGTTTTAATAGAGAATGATGTGCAATATCTTGAATATTAACATCTATAGTGGTATAAACGTCATAGCCATCCTTGGGCTCTACTTGGTCGAAATCTGCAATAGGCTTCCATTGTCCATTACCAATTTTTTGCTTTCGACGTTTGCCATTGGTTCCTCGTAAATATTTAACTCCGAAAGCTCCATCGATTCCCGCTCTACTTACATTGCCATCTTCATCAAATCGTTCGTAACCGATAGAACGCGAAGCAACACCTCCCATTGGATGTTCGCGTCTCGTTGTTTGCTCAACAATTAATCCCCCTTTTATAGCACCAAGATTGAGTAAAGGAAAATTTCGCATTCGGATATAATCGGAATAGCTAATGTTTCGAGCTAAAAGGAAATATCTGTTTTTATTTTTTCGAGCTTTTCTAATGATATTTTTATAATAAGAAACTGGTTTACCTTTATAAGCATGAAGTGAATCTGCTAGCGCATTAATATGTTTTTCAAAAGTGGCGTCCTTTGCCTGAATGGCATCAATTCTGATATCATATTTTGGAATTGAAGTCGCCAATAAACTACCATCTGCCGAATACACATTACCACGATTTGCCGGGATAGGAAAATCTCTTGTAGTCGTTTTGTCAGCAAGCGCCCTATACTGATCACCTTGAACAAACTGAATATCAACAAGCTTAAACACCACAGCCAAGGCGAACACAAACAAGCAGCCAGCTACGAAGTATAATCTTTTTAATATGTTTTTTTCTGTTGTTGCCAAAGTTGTTATTCTTGCGTTTTTTTAGTATTTCTTGAAATCTAATTATGCTCAAAGTTTTTATAAACCTATTTGAGACTTTATATACCTCTACTCAGAAGGCTTAACTATTATTTTGGTTGGTGGGTTTAAAGAAATCCCAACTCCTTTGTCTTTCATTTCTGCCTCTACAAAAGATTCTTTTTTTAGCTGCATTAGTTTTCCTCTTTTATCCACAAAAGCTGAACGTAGTTCTTTTACTTCATTAGTCAATTTTGCAATTTCATAGACTTTTTGATCGGCTTTATGCGAACTTGCTATCATTATAATAGCCAATATTGAAATCAAAATGATAATGCGCCAATTCTTAAACGAATCATCACTGATTAGAAACTTACCTCTTAATATGTGGTAGACATTTTTTTTCATCACATTCCCTATGTAAGGAAGAATCTTTATTTAATCAACTATAAAAACAAACTGATTTTAGTTGGCCGTATCTCTTATTAACAATTCACTTACACCTTAAAGATTATGAGGTCAATTTCGCTTCGCAGCCATAGAACTCTTAAAAGATCGAAAAACTATTGACGGTTACTTTTTTTTATAATTTCAAAACAATTCGAATAAAAACAACTGTAATTGCAATTATAATTTTTCTGCGACCCTAAGCTTAGCACTACGTGCGCGGTTATTTACCTTTATTTCTTCTTTTGAAGGAATAATCAATCCACCTACCTTTTTTAAAGGCACCTCAAAATTCCCAAACACATCGCGCTCAGGTTCACCTTCAAACAAACCGTTTCTTATAAAACGCTTAACTAACCTATCTTCTAAAGAATGATAGGAGATAAAACTTAAGCGCCCATTTTTCTTTAGAATTTCAGGCATTTGAAGCAATAACTCTTTTAAAACTTCGATTTCTTGATTAACTTCTATACGGATGGCTTGATAGATTTGCGCCAACACTTTATTTTCTTTCTGATGGTTTAAAAATTTCTTTAAAACCGTTTTTAATTGTTCGCTTGTTATAATTTTTTCATTTTTACGAGCTTCAACTATCACCCTTGCCATTGCTGGGGCTTGTCGCAACTCACCATATTGTAAAAACACTCCTTTTAATTGCTCTTCGTCATAATTATTAACCACTTCAAAAGCAGACAACTTATTTTCTTGATTCATGCGCATATCTAAATCCGCTTCGAATCTTGTAGAAAAACCACGTTCGGCAACATCGAATTGATGCGACGACACTCCGAAATCAGCTAAAACTCCATCAACCTCCCTTACGCCGTAAAACCTTAAAAATCGTTTGATATGTCTAAAATTCTCACCTATAAGCACAAAACGCTCATCATCTATAGTATTAACTACCGCATCCTTATCTTGATCGAACGCGTATAACTTTCCGTTAGGCCCCAATCTCGATAATATTTCACGACTGTGTCCACCACCTCCAAAGGTGACATCGACATACACACCATCTGGTTTAATTGCTAAACCATCGACGGTTTCTTTAAGTAATACTGCATTATGATACTCCATATTCTTCATCCTCTTGGCCCATTACTTCTTCAGCTAAATCAGCAAAATCTGATGCCGCATCGTCAATAGCTTGTTCGTATTTATCTTTATCCCAAATTTCTAGAATATTTACAGCAGAGGCCAATACCACTTGCTTACTTATACCCGAAAAACTGATTAAATCTTTAGGAATCAATAATCGACCTGTACTATCCACCTCAACGATTTTAACTCCGGCGGTAAACCGTCTTATAAAGTCATTATTCTTTTTCTTAAAACGATTAAGTTTGTTAATCTTCTCCATCATTGTGTTCCACTCAGACATAGGATACAGTTCTAAACACGGCTGAAAAACAGCGCGCTTTAAAACAAAACCATCTTGCAAAGCCGATGAGAGCTGCTTTTTTAGCACAGCAGGTATCATTAACCTACCTTTGGCATCAGCTTTACATTCGTATGTTCCTATAAATGAATTCAAAAGACTAATCTTACCACTTTAACGATTAAGATTCAAAGATATTGAAAAAAACACCACTTTTTACCACATTCTACCACATTTGTTGATAAGTTTTAAATGAGAAATTGTTTCAAATACAATTCACATAAAACAAATTCAACCATACTGGTCAATAGGTACCAAATTGATAATTCAGGAATCGCTTAAGTTGATGTTTATATCTTGTTAACAGTATCAGAATTTTAAAAATCTATTTTAAAAACAATTTTGGCATCTAGTCTTGTTATTATTCTATCTAATCAGGTAGAGGTTAAGCATCTACTTTTTATAATTTCTTTTGTTAAAAAATTAATTTTGTAACTCATGGGACGCTATGAATTTTAGCCTTGAGACATGAAAAATAATTTTACTAAATTATCCGAAAAACTAAGTGTAATGAGTATATTTGTTTTTAACACACAAGCACTAACTTGCACATGGCACACCTTTTAAAGAAAGAAAAGGATTTTAGATATATTGAAGTTGGAGAAGGCACACCGATAATTGTGTTGCACGGATTGATGGGGGGACTCAGTAATTTTGATGCCGTAACTAATCATTTTAGCACCAATGGCTACAAGGTAATAATTCCGGAATTACCAATCTATTCCATGTCATTAATAAAGACCAACGTTAAAAACTTTGCTAAATATTTAAAAGATTTTATTGCGTTTAAAAAGCTTGATGAAGTCATTATTTTAGGAAACTCGCTTGGAGGACATATTGGGTTATACTATACTAAATTGCATCCTCAAAAAGTAAAAGCACTTATTATCACTGGTAGCTCTGGACTTTACGAAAGCGCCATGGGTGGTGGCTATACTAAACGCGGTGATTACGAGGTTATAAAAAAGAAAGCTCAAGATGTTTTTTACGATCCGGAAGTTGCTACTAAAGAAATAGTAGACGAAGTTTATGAAACGGTAAATGACAGAAATAAACTCATTAAAACTTTAGCGATTGCCAAGAGTGCTATTAGACACAATATGGCTAAAGATTTACCGAATATGAATACTCCCGTTTGCATAATTTGGGGTAAAAATGACAATGTTACTCCGCCTGAAGTTGCCGAAGAATTTCATGATTTATTACCAGATTCTGAATTGCATTGGATTGACAAATGCGGACATGCGGCAATGATGGAGCATCCTGAGGAATTTAATATAATTTTGAAAACTTGGCTTGAGAAGCGCGGTTTTTAGGTAAGCTTATATCTAATTTCTTCCTTAAACAAACGAAATACAGGAAAATAACGTGCTTTAAACTTATATGTTCTAATATATTTGGCGCCTAAATTACCATAACGTATAATTAAAAAAGATCCCATCCCTATGGGAACTAAAGATGAAAATAAAATCAGCCGAATTTGTAGTTAGTAATTCTGAAGTGGCTAAATGCCCCAAAAACAACTTACCTGAATATGCCTTTATAGGGCGAAGTAACGTGGGGAAATCGTCGTTGATTAATATGTTAACCGACCGTAAGAGCTTGGCTAAAACCTCTGGACGACCAGGAAAAACACAGTTAATTAATCATTTTGTCATTAATGATAATTGGTATTTGGTAGATTTGCCAGGTTATGGTTATGCCCGTGTTTCTAAATCTTCTAAGAAAAAATTCCAGCAATTTATAACCAATTATTTTGAACAGCGGCAGCAATTACTTTCTGCATTTGTACTTGTCGATATTAGACACAAACCACAGCCTATAGATTTAGAATTTATGCAGTATTTGGGCGAAAGTGGTATTCCGTTTGCTATCATATTTACCAAAGCCGATAAATTGAAACCTAAAGCGATTGAACGCCATGTGGACGACTACTGCCAGGTATTACTTAAAACTTGGGAGGAATTGCCACCTTATTTCGTGACGTCCTCTTCTAAGGGTATTGGTAAGGATGCCGTTTTGGACTTTATAGGTGCTACGAATGATGAGATTGAAAACTTGAAATCTAACACATAATTATTTTAATAATATAAAGATGAAACTCCAAATCTGTTTATTAATGGCAATCGTTCTAACATCGGTCGCTATGAGTCAGCAGAAAATTCATATTGACGAAAAAGGAAATACGGTTAGTGCAAGTTATTTTCAGGAAAAATGGAGACATCAGGACTTAGGCTTAAGTCGATGGGATAGTATAGGAAGTGATGGAAAACGCTATAACACCTTAAAAGAAGATTTATATCGATACGGAAAATTTGATTATTCCGACATAAAAACAGAAATTGAAAACATCACTTCTCTCAAAATTTCAGATAGTAGCCTATTAATCATAGAATATTATTACAAAAACGATTTATGCACAGATACAAGAAATAATAGATGGACTAGAACCAAAATTAATAGTCGTAAAAAATTTACTAACCCAATAAGAACTAAACTTAATAAAAAGGACATTATATTTATTTGTTTATTTGAAAAAGGCATAGAACTTAATAACAAACGAAATAAACTAAATGAATATTTTTTCTTAGATCGTAATAATTATTTCAGGACACATATATTTTTAAAAAGTACATTGTGTGGCTCTTATGCTGCTATAAGACCAAATGGAGAAACCTTACTGAGAAATGGAGAATATAGAGCCGATCTGTTTGCAGAGCATTTAAAGTCTGAAAATTGGACTCTATTTTTCGGCAGCAAAGACTAATGTAAATTTAACCTTTTACATCCAAAGCATCGCGCAAAGCATTTCCAACCAACATAAAAGCCATCACCAACAACATAATACAAATTCCAGGAATCAGGGCTAAATATGGTTTTCCTAGAATAATATAATTGTAATGATCCTTTATCATTGCTCCCCAACTTGCCATTGGTGGTTGCGCGCCGATTCCTAAAAAGCTTAAGCCACTTTCTATTAATATGGCTGCTGCAAAATTAGCGGCTGAAATAACGATTAATGGTCCAAAAATATTGGGCAGAATATGCTTAGTTATTATTCTATAATCGTTATAACCCAAAGCTCTTGCCGCTGTGATGTATTGCATTTCCTTAGCACTGATAATTTGCCCTCTAACCACTCTCGCCACTTCTACCCACATGGTTAAACCCACTGCTATAAATACTTGCCAAAAACCTTTTCCTAAAGCTAAAGTTATAGTAATTACTAATAATAACGTGGGAATTGACCAAGTAATATTAATAATCCACATAATGAATGCATCCACTTTACCTCCATAATAACCTGCAATGCTACCCATCAAAAGCCCAACGATCAAGGAAATAAAAACAGCGACAAAACCGATGAAAAAAGATATTCTTGAGCCAATTAAAATTCGGCTTAAGTAATCTCTTCCATATTTATCGGTACCGAAAATAAAGCTTCTGTTGTCTATATAATTTTTATAATTTGAATTTGGGAATTTGGATAAATCGATTTGTTTTTCAAGTCCTTTTAAACCATCGGAAGCATATTCAGTATAATTTAATTTATTTCCGCTTATCTGGTAAGATTGAATAGGAACTTCAGTATCTGTATTATTTTTTCCGAAGAATAGTTTAGAAAAGACATTTTGTTCAGAATTAATACCTGAAGGAATCGTTAGCATCTGCACTTTAAAACCAGGTGATTTGGAATGAATAGACAAATGCATCTGATTGGCATTTTTTGAAGCATCTGGCGCAAACACATATGCAAAAATAGAAATCAATCCGATACAACTAATTATACCCAAACTAAAAACGCCCCAAAAGTTTTTTTTAAACTTTTGAAGCGCAAGTGTTGATAATGAATTATTTTGAGTATTCATTGATACGTTTAATTCTTCACAGAATTAGCAACTTTATTTTTTACGGCATACGCCATCTTTATATCATTAAGAACATTTATAGCTTCCTCAACATACACATCTTTTGCTAACGCCTTGTGCCATCGGTTACGCTTTTCCATTAAAACAGAATCCTTATCCATCAATTTTAATTCATAAGGCAAAGAGTTAAAAGTTAAGTCTGTTTGATATTCTGAGAGTTTAGAAAAGCGTTTTGCTTCTTCCTCGTTAACTTGCATTTCTTTCTTATAGTTATCATAATTTAAAGAATAAGTTTCACGATCTCTAATTTTTTTCACCCATTGCGCATTAGCATCTATAAGTT
The DNA here is from genome assembly GCF_030407435.1 of Winogradskyella bathintestinalis. GTDB lineage: Bacteria > Bacteroidota > Bacteroidia > Flavobacteriales > Flavobacteriaceae > Winogradskyella > Winogradskyella bathintestinalis. Next base: position 1,120,977 of record NZ_JASDDK010000001.1, on the reverse strand, counting down.
TTAGTTGCTCGTTTGCCGCCATACGTGCTTTACTTTTACGAATAGTAGTATCGTAATCGAAATAATTTTCCCAAACATCATAGTCAGCGGCGTCAATTTTATCCCATGGCAATGGATTTTCTTGATCTTTTTCACCAATATTAATATAACTATAACGGTCTGGAACCACCACATCACTTTTCACCCCTTCTAGCTGTGTGGAACCTCCATCAATTCTATAGAATTTTTGAGTAGTAAACTTCAAAGCTCCCATATCGCCTTTCGTATTATTTCTAACCATTCGGTTTAAATCCATCACCGTTTGTACAGTTCCTTTTCCGTAGGTTTGTTTACTACCTATAACAATACCTCTCTTATAATCTTGCATTGCCGCGGCAAGAATCTCAGAAGCAGAAGCCGATAATTCATTCACCAAAATAACCAAAGGTCCATCCCAAAGAATGGATTTATCTTTATCGCTAAGAACTTCTTTAGCCTCACCAGTCGTTTTCACTTGTACCACAGGTCCTTCTTCAATAAACAACCCTGCAATATCAACAACTGTCTGTAAGGAACCCCCACCGTTGTTTCTTAAATCCATAACTAAACCTTCAACTCCTTGTTCTTTCAACCTTAAAATTTCTTGTTTAATGTCTGACGCTGCATTTCGTTCGCTATAGTCATCAAAACTGATATAAAATTTTGGAAGATTAATAATTCCAAAGGTTTTACCATCTTTTTCTACCGTTGAGGATTTAGCATAAGTTTCCTCTAACTCCACTACATCTCGTTTTATTGATATATCTTGAATGGTGCCATCAACCTTTTTAAGCGTTAAGGTTACTACCGTACCTTTTGGGCCTTTAATAAATTTTATAGCATCGTCTAATCGCATGCCTACAACAGTTATAGGCTTGTCTTCATCCTCTTGCTTCACTTTAAGAATTTGATCTCCGACTTCAAGTTCATTTGCTCTCCAAGCTGGTCCGCCACTGATAATTTCATTCACCATAATGCCATCTACTTTCTTCTGTAAACGTGCTCCGATGCCTTCAAATTTACCAGAAATATCTCTATCGAAACGTTCTTTATCTTCTGGAGCGAAATAAAATGTATGAGGGTCAAACTCTTCTACAATAGCATTTATATATACTGAAAACCAATCTTGACGTCTCCTATCTTCAATATAATCATAAAGTTCATCGAGTGATTTTTTTGTGGTTAATCGCGCTTCAGACTCATATTCTTTTAGCGTTTTCTTCACTTTCGATTTCTCTTTTTTTGTAGCGGTATTATCCGCATCATTTCCATTCGGATTTGGATTTGGATTTGCATTAAGATCTATATCTCGTTGCGCAAAAGCATCGTCATAATTCGCAATAGTAGAGAATTTAAGCTGTTGACGCCACCTTTCTTTCATTTCGCGTTTATCATTAACATAGGCGAGTTTTTCATAATCTGCATTATAGTCTTCCTGTTTAGAAAAATCGAAAGGTTTACTTAAAATGTCAGAATATATTGCTTTTGATTCCTCAATTCGTTGTAACAAACGTTGGTGTGTAAGATTAAAGAAAGATACATCGTACGCTTTAATCTCATCGTCTATTTTGTCTTTATAGGCCTCAAACTCCTTAATGTCCGACGCATAAAAATAGCGCTTAAATGGATCTATATTATCTAAATATGCTCCGAAAACATGTGATGAAAACTCATCATCAATATCTTTTGGATCAAAATGCCCTTGGTCTAATAAATATGTTATAAGCTGTATGAGCAATTTATCCTTATCTGGATCGTCAAATTTTTTGCTAGTAAAACTACATGACGCAAAGGCGATCAACAATGCCAGTAGTAAAAACTTATAATTCCCTCTCATTATTCTATTTTTTTTTAATTGCGTAAAAAATTATGTTTAACGTTTACCGTTCATCATAACCTAAAATATGAACACCCCTCATTGGCTCGTTGTATAAACATAATTATTAAATAAGTAGGCATTCAATATTTCACTAAAATAGAAGAAAAAACCGTGCCATAAAAAAACATGGCACTAATTTTTTGTTAAAGCCACGTTTACTTATAAAACCATCCCTTTTTTAGTATTTTTACGTCGTATTAAACTTTTGTACACTATGTCTGCACGCCCTTTAATTTTAGTGACCAACGATGACGGTATTACAGCGCCTGGTCTACGAACTTTAATTTCCGTTATGAATACCATTGGAGACGTCGTGGTTGTAGCTCCAGATAGTCCTCAAAGTGCCATGGGCCATGCGATCACCATCAACTCAACCTTATACATGGAAAAAGTAACTATAGATGGAGAACAACCCGAGTATAGTTGTTCTGGAACTCCTGCCGATTGCGTTAAACTTGCTGTTAATGAAATTTTAGATAGACGGCCTGACATTTGTGTTTCGGGTATAAATCATGGTTCTAATTCTTCAATTAACGTTATTTATTCTGGAACTATGAGCGCCGCACTAGAGGCCGGAATTGAAGGAATTCCTGCGATAGGATTTTCACTTTTAGATTATAATTGGAATGCTAATTTTGAACATTGTAAATCTTTCGTTGAGACTATTACAAGACAAGTTTTAAAACACGGATTAGCCGAAGGTGTAGTGTTGAATGTTAACTTACCGAATCTTGAAAAAGAAGCCATAAAAGGAATTAAAGTCTGCCGACAAGCTCGTGCCAACTGGAAAGAAGAATTTGATAAGCGCACCAACCCAGCTGGACGTGATTATTTTTGGTTAACTGGTAAATTTGTTAATATGGATAACGGTGAAGATACAGACGAATGGGCTTTGGAGCATGGCTATGTGTCAGTTGTTCCTGTACATTTTGATTTAACAGCACACAAATCCATACAACAATTAAATACTTGGAACTTGAATGATTAAAAAAATCGAGATGCGATTACTTTTTTTATAGCAAGAATCGAGATTAGTAATATTGTGAATGACAAAATATATAGATTTTATAAAAAATGACATGGCTAAAATCCATATAATTCCTTACTCAAATTTATGAAATATTATATCATAGCTGGTGAGGCTTCGGGAGATTTGCACGGTTCTAATCTTATGAAAGCCTTATTTCAAAAAGATGAAAAGGCAAACATTAGGTTTTGGGGAGGCGATTTAATGCAATCTATTGGCGGGGAGTTAGTAATGCATTATAAAGAACGGCAATTCATGGGGTTTGCTGAGGTCATTCTCAACCTGCGAAAAGTATTGAGGCAAATAAAATATTGTAAGTCTGATATTGAAAGGTTTGAACCAGATGTAATAATTTTTATTGATAATTCAGGATTTAATCTTAGAATTGCAAAATGGGCCAAAGAGCACAATTTTAAAACCCATTATTATATTTCCCCTCAAGTTTGGGCATCTAGAGCAAGTAGAGTAGAAAAAATAAAGCGTTATGTCGATGCCATGTATTGCATTCTTCCTTTCGAAAAAGATTTTTATAAAAAATACAATTACAATGTCAATTTTGTGGGTCACCCCTTAATTGATGCTATCGCAGATAGACCACAGGTTAATGATAGCGCATTTAGAAAAGAACACCATCTTGGCGACCATCCGATTATTGCATTATTACCTGGAAGCCGTAAACAAGAAATCACAAAAATGCTTGGTGTAATGTTGAGTATAGTTGACGATTTCAACGATTTTCAATTTGTAATTGCAGGAGCACCTAGTCAAGATTACGAATTTTACAGGCGTTTTATTAAGAAGAAAAATATTCGTTTTATATCAAATAAGACCTATGATTTATTGAGTATTTCTACTGCTGCTATTGTAACTTCCGGAACTGCAACCTTAGAAACTGCTTTGTTTAAAGTTCCACAAGTCGTGTGCTATAAAGCTAATACCATTTCATATCAAATTGCAAAGCACATTATAACATTGAAATATATTTCATTGGTGAATTTAATTATGAAAAGAGAGGTGGTTACCGAACTCATTCAGGGAGATTTAAATAAAAGCCGATTAAAGAAAGAATTAACTGCCATTTTGAATTCCGAAAAACGAGAGCAATTATTTTTGGATTATTACGAATTAGAGAAAACATTAGGAGGACGTGGTGCTAGTAAAAAAACTGCTGAGTTAATATATGAGGCCGTTAACAATAATAGAATATCCACGCTTGAAGATACTGAAAACAAAAACCGAATAAATTAATAAATGAAGCATATCATCCCATTTATAATTCTGCTTTTATTAGCGAGTAGCTGTAAATCTAAAAAATCTTATTCCAGTAAAAAAAAGCAAACCCACACTGTTAAGGTCAATACGACTGCCAAACCTTCGAAGATGGCTGAGTCTGTTGTTAACTTTGCTCAAACTTTTGATGGTACAAGATATAAGTACGGTGGCACCACAAAAAAAGGCATGGATTGCTCAGGCCTTATTTACACAAGTTTTAAAAAACATAACGTCACTTTACCTAGAACTACGTCAGGACTTCAAGGAACGGGCGATTGGGTAGATCTCAAATCCGTAAATGTTGGAGATTTAGTATTTTTTGCGACAAATAAAAATAGTAGAAAAGTAAATCACGTCGGTATTGTTACTAATGTAAGAACTGGAAATGTTGAGTTTATACACGCTTCTAGTAGCCGAGGAGTAATGACATCTTCCATTGCTGAAAAATATTGGTATTTCGCTTTTGTACAGGCTAGACGTGTGCTGTAGCTTTTACAATTATGATTTCTTTGATAGGAAAATTAAGCCCTAAAAAACATAACGACAGCTATTAAAAATGTACGCACTCAACATATTTCAATAACAGGAATTTAATTTTACATCTTAACGTAGTAGGCATCTTGATTTAACGGTTTAGAATTATGATGTTTCGATTGCTTTCGCATTACTTAACCTCTTTTTAGATAAATATTTTCACTCTCTTATTACATTAAAATTTTTAGTAACTTACTATATATTATGAAGTTACTAAATTTCACCATCATTAAGTTGACCATTTTTTTGGTTTTAGGGATTCTTTCAGCGCATTATATAACACTGAATTTCCAAATAGTGCTATATATCACAATAGGCTCCATTGGTTTACTTGGAGCTTATTGGTTGAACTTAAGATCTAAAATTAATCGTACTCCATATTTTGGAATCATGGTTTACCTCTCTATGGTAGGCATTGGAATGTTGTCGTATAATCTCCAAAATGAAAAACTAAGACCGCAACATTATACCAATCTTAAGTCTACTAAAAATTATAATTCATTTACATTTCAAATTGAAAAACGCCTAAAACCAGATGCTTATAATCGTAAATATATTGTAGCCTTAAAATCCTTCGATAACAAAATAGCGACAGGACATTTATTGATAAACCTACAGCGCGATAGTCTTTCAGAACAAATTAACGTTGATGATGTATTCTTCACGTCATCACAATTGAAAGACATTCAAAAACCATTAAATCCATATCAATTTGACTATAGTAAATTTTTAGAATTACAGCAGGTATATCATCAATTGTATTTAAACACTGATAATATCTTAAAAGTTTCAGATTCAAAAACGACTATTTATGGTTATGCTGACGCTTTAAGAACTCAAATTAATACAAAACTTATCGATGCAGGATTCAAGAAGGACGCATTAAGTATAATGAATGCGTTACTACTAGGGCAACGACAAACGATTGATAAGAATATTTACAACAATTATGTGAATTCCGGAACAATCCACATTTTGGCAGTTTCGGGATTACATGTAGGCATAATTTTATGGATTCTTAATTTTATATTTAGACCGCTTCTCTATTTAAAATATGGCAATTTTATAAGACCTTTTATTTTAATCACAATTCTTTGGTGTTTTGCTGTCATAGCAGGCTTGTCACCGTCAGTAACACGAGCTGTCACCATGTTTAGTATTATTAGTATTGCTATGCATCTTAAGCGACGAACTAATATATATAACACACTAGTAATTTCTGCATTTGTGATACTGTTATTTAAACCTACATTTCTTTTTGCGGTTGGATTCCAAATGAGCTATTTGGCCGTTTTAGGAATTGTAAGTATACAACCCATTATTTATAAACTATGGAAGCCTAAATACTGGATTATTGATAAACCCTGGCAAATTTTTACGGTAACATTAGCTGCACAAGTAGGAGTTGCACCTATTAGTTTACTTTATTTTCATCAGTTTCCTGGCTTATTTTTTATTTCAAATTTAGTCGTGATTCCATTTTTAGGCTTAATTCTTGGTTTTGGAATACTAGTAATTGCCATGGCATTGATTGGCTTTCTACCAAAGCCTGTGGTATCTGTCTATAGCTTTGTGATAAACACTCTAAATAACTTTATTGCTTGGGTCGCCCAGTTTGAAAATTTTCTGTTTAGAGATATTCCTTTTACGATTCTTCAAGTTATTATATGTTACGCCATGATAGTGGCTTTTATTCAAATTTATAAATTTCGAAATTTTAAATGGACAGCATTTGGACTAGTCACCATAATGGTGTTTCAAGGTATTTTCATTTATAACAAACATGATAACAAAAATGACAATTTTATAATTTTTAATAAGAGCCGTTATTCAATGTTTGGTATAAAAGAGAAGGAGAAATTAAACCTGTTTCATAATTTAGATTCAGCTCAACTAATATCTAACTATGCCATTAAAAATTATAAAGTTGGTGAATCTATTGATGAAATTGCTTCGGATAGTTTACAATTCGTTTATCAATATAAAAATAAAATTATTTTAGCTATTGATAGTTTAGCTATTTATAAAGGCGTTTCGTTTCATCCAGATTATATCGTATTACGTAATTCCCCAAGATTGAATTTCAACAGGGTTATCGACAGTTTAAAACCTAATCTAATCATTGCTGATGGCAGTAATTACAAATCGTATTTAAAACGCTGGAAGGCTACTTGTGCGCATAAAAAAATCCCTTATCATCAAACCAATGAAAAGGGAGCTTTTATAATAGAGTAGATATTTATTGTTAGTAGAGCTCAGCCATTTCACTTATTGAAAGATGTGAAATAAAGACTTATTTCTAACTAAATAAAAACAAAGCCACACTAAAAACTAAGAAATAGCTACTGCATTTGTGGGATAACAAAATTATTCTTTAAAGGTAGGTTTAAAGGCCTTATAGTATTCATTAAACTGTTCTTGCGTAGTCATATCCTTATACTTATTACTTTTGAACAATTTTAAATATAATTCTAATTGTTGTGGCTTTTGGTAACCTTGAATAGGCGAAATAAAACCACCGTCTTCATCGAAAAAAACCATCGTTGGATAGGCTCTTACTTTTAAAAATTTTGAAAATTCATGTGCACTATTTCGTCGATTCGCTTTTGAAGCATCGTAATTTGGATTTCCAAATGTATTGTCTTTATAAGTCACTTTTTCATTGCCCTCTGCGTTAAATTTAACGGCGTAATAGTGTTCATTCACATAAGCAGCCACATCAGCATTCTGAAATGTATTTCTATCTAACATTTTACAGGGTCCACACCAATTGGTATAAACGTCCATAAAGATCTTTTTTGGTTCCTTTTTCTGAAGTTCTAAAGCTTCATCCATAGTGACCCAATTAATCTCTTGAGCTATCGTGGTTAATGAAAAAGCACAAATAGCTATTAGTCCTAAAGTTATTTTTTTTATCATAATTAGATTTGTTGCAAATAATGTTCCGAACTTACAAAAAATGCTCCCGTTTAGGAGCATTTTAAGGATTTTTAACGGTTTATACTATCGCACTCCGTGCATTAATTTTTTCAACAAAGGATTTAGAAAGAATATTAAAAGTCCTGCAATAATTGGTACAATTGTGAAAATTAAAAAGAAGGTTGACAAGCTGTATTCTTTTGTAATATTTTCAATCTGTCCACCGAGAACGGCGGCTAATTTATTACCAATAGCGATAGCCAAATACCACATACCAAACATTAGAGCAATCATTCTTCCCGGCACTAGTTTACTTACATAAGATAAGCCCACAGGAGATAGACAGAGTTCCCCGAGGGTATGGAATAAATAAGCTAAAATAAGCCAAACCATACTCACTTTAACACCCTCAACAATTCCAAAGGCACCAAAGGCCAATAGTCCGAAACCAATACCCATAACACTTAAACCAAGGGCGTATTTAGTAGCTGCACTTGGATTGTATTTGCTTTCCCACCACTTAGAAAAGAATGAGGCGAAGACAATGATAAAAAATGAATTTAAAATGCTAAACCAAGATACTGTGATTTCTACTTCATTTTCGCGTACTTTGGTAATGGTCGCAGCGACCACTCCATTATCTCTATTCAGTTTTTTACCGTTTTGTCTGGTAAGTTCTAATCGATTATCATCTAAAAATCCAAATTCGGTGCCATCATTATTTTTTGGTGTAATGTTTAATTTATCGCCCATAGCGAATGTTAATGGTTCTGCAATAGACGTTGTTCGTGTAATTATTTGATGGTCAGAATTGGTCGCCGTATTTTCTGAAACAGGAATATAAATGAACTGCATGTTACCATCTTTATCCATTTTTTGATTGCCTTCTTCATCTAAATCTGGTTGTTCGATGGCGGAATATTGAACATCATACGCCACCGTATTATAATCTCGGTTAAGCATCCATCCTACTATTCCCCACATTAACAGGAAACAGATTACCAAAACAATATTTGACCCTGGTATTTTTGAAAATGTCTTCTTCCATAAAATATAAAGCACGTAAGAGATAATTAGCAATGGGATGACCGTGAGTAAGGTATTAACCACATTAAAGATCGTTGCCGCATTACCGCTTAATAATCTATCTACATTATCTCTGGCAAATATTACTAAAGAAGATGCTCCTTGCTCAAAGGACATCCAAAAGAAAACCGTAAAGAATGCAAAAATGATAAACGCAATCATTCGATCTCTAACTACAGCGGTGTATCGTAAAATCCTTCCTATCACTAATATTAAAAATAGTAATAGTGCAAAAAGAACAGCGGTATATTGTCCTTCGAAATCGCCAATTTGTAGAAAACTGAACATATCGACACCAGCAATCTTAGACATAGGGTCATTAATGGCGTAACCAAGACCAATGATAGACGATATTAAGATTAAAACTTTATCGAAAGTTGTAAAAGGGTTTGGTTTTTCTTCTTTTTCTTCAATGGGATTATTAATTTTTACATTCTCCTCCTTGTGGTTTTGAGGCACTTCAACTTCATCAACTTTAGAAGGCTTTGCTCCAATCTTTCCGAATAGAGGACCAGCCAACCAAAATTGTATGGTTCCTAAAAGCATAAAAACTCCAGCGAGTCCAAAACCATAAGCCCAACCAATTTTTTCCGCTAAATATCCACATAGCATCATGCCGAAAAAGGCTCCTGCATTTACGCCCATATAATATATGGTGTAGGCCCCATCTTTTTTCTCGGGGTGCTTTTTGTACATATCAGAAATAATAGAGGTCATCGTTGGTTTAAAGAAACCGGTACCCACAACCAATAGAAATAGCCCAAAGTACAATGAGAATTCAGTTTCTAAAGCCATGGAGGCATGACCAGCCGTCATAATCAACGACCCAATAATAACTGCCCATCGATAGCCCGTATATTTATCGGCCAACCAACCACCAATAATCGGTGTGATGTAAAGAAGCATTGCATACGTACCAAAAAGTGCTCCTGCATTCTCAACAGACCATTCCCAACCTGGATTATAGCCAATAGCAGCCATAGTCAAGAAATTCACTAATAATACACGCATACCATAAAAGGAAAAACGTTCCCACATTTCGGTAAAAAACAATACAAAAAGTCCGGCAGGGTGCCCTAAAACTTTGTCTTTAAACAGGTTTTCGATGTCTGTATTCATAAAATAAGATATTACATTAGTTAGGAGGAAAAACCCTTATGTAAACTATACATAAGGGATTTGTAGTTAATTGTATTTATTCATTTAAATCTGGGTTGGCAAGTTCGTAATTTTCTTGCTCTAACATTTCGTGTTCGTTATCTTCCGCGCCATGTGTTAATTTCTTCAATTTCTTCAAGAATAAAAGAAGTAATAGACCAAAAGCTACGGTAAATACCGTTAACCACATGAAGGTGTTGAATTCTTGTTCACTTTGTTCTTCTTCTAACACAAATGATACTCCATAATCCTTTCCATCACCCTTATTTTCGGTAAGCTGCGCTTTGTCTTTATCCTTTTCGAATACTAATTTTGCGTGATATGGATCTGATGCGGTTACGTTATTCTCGGTTAACGATGTTAATAGTTCTTTGGAATTTGAATCTTCTCCTTGCGACATTTTAAATAAGGAATTCAATGCTTTTCCTGTTTCAAAATCTTTAAAAACTACTTGACCATTTTCAGGATAAACTGTAGATCTTATACTGAAATTTTTATCTTCATTTATAGGGTAATCGTAAATATCAACAACCTTATTTTCACGGTTTTTAACTTGCATTGAATCCTTTGAGATAAATGGTAAGACTTCTTGTTTACTTACCATCATTTCACCAGAAAAAGACTCTAATTGAGACGCTTCGCCAATGCTACCTGCTAGTTTGTTACCAAAACCTGTGGCCGCAAAATAAACCCCCATCATAATAGAAGCATATTTTAGCGGAGCTAATTTTGTAATAAATGATAAGGATACTGGAGAGGTACATAATTCTCCAATAGTATGGAATAAATAAGCTAAGAAAATCCAAATCATCGCCGCTTTACCAAACGTTTCTGCACTTGCTTCTTGTGAAGCAAACATCATAAAAACATAACCTAAGCCCATAATTATTGTTCCAATTGCCATTTTGAACAATGAAGAGGATTCTTTTCCTTTCTTTTTCCACCATATCCAAAATCCACCAACCATGGTTCCGAAAATTATAATATATCCCGCATTTAAAGATTGAAAAACGGCTGCTGGAATTTCTTCTAACCAACTCAATCCAATATACCTGTCTACTTTAGCATCTGTATAAAGGTTCATTAGTCCACCTGCTTGCTCAAAAGCTCCCCAAAATACTACAACGATAAGGAATGAAATCAACAAAACAATAACTCTATCTTTTTCAATTTTACTTAAAGGACGCTTTGAGGCTAATCGCTCCGCTTCAGAAGCCTGACTTCCACCTGTAAATTCTCCAACGCCTTTCAAGAATTTTTGTCCCCAAATAAATACAGCCTGTCCAACCAGCATACCAATTCCAGCTAATCCAAAACCATAATGCCAACCGTAATAATAGGCTACTAACCCCACTGTAATACTCGCTAAAAATGCACCAATATTAATACCTATATAAAAAATGGTAAAACCACTGTCACGTCTTATATCTCCTTCTTTATACAGACCTCCAACCATTGTGGAGATGTTTGGCTTAAGTCCGCCAACTCCTAAAATAATTAAAGTTAAGCCCGTAAAAAAAGCCCAAGACTGCGGTATGGCTAAAACACCATGGCCGACACATAGTAATAAACCACCGAGCATAACGGTTTTCTTTTGTCCCAAAAATTTATCAGCGATCCAACCCCCTGGTATGGATGCCACATACACCAACATAGTGTACCAACCGTATAACCAAATAGCATCCTTATTAGACCAACCTAAACCCGGATCGATTGCCGTGGCTGATGCAGCCATATATAACACTAAAATCCCTCGCATTCCATAATAAGAGAAACGCTCCCACATTTCCGTAAAAAATAAAACAAAAAGACCTACCGGATGTCCAAAAAGTTCTTTTCGCTTAATCGGTTGAGTTGTTGTTGACATAATATTCTATAATTAGTTAGTTGAATTGTAAGTATAATGATTTCTAATTCTGGCTCATTTGTAATTTATCCCCTAAAGTTCTATGGATAAAATCCGTCATTTTTTTGTATAAATGTACTCTTGTGTTACCACCGTAAATTCCGTGATTTTTATCTGGATACAGCATCCATTCAAATTGTTTATCCGCTTGAATTAGAGCTTCAACCATACGCATGGTATTTTGTACATGCACGTTATCATCTCCTGTTCCGTGAATCAATAAATAATCACCTTTAAGTTTATCTACATGATTAATTGGAGAGTTTTCATCATAACCACTTGGATTTTCTTGTGGTGTCGTCATATAACGTTCAGTGTATATGGTATCATAAAACCTCCAGCTCGTTACAGGAGCTACTGCAATGGCCATTTTAAAAACATCATTCCCTTTTAGCAACGCATTACTACTCATAAAACCTCCATAACTCCAACCCCAAATTCCTATTCGTGTTTCGTCTATGTAGTCTAATTTCCCCAATTGTTTCGCTGCTTCAATTTGGTCTTCTAACTCATATTTACCTAATTCGTTTTGAGTCACCTTTTTAAAATCGGCCCCTTTAAAACCTGTTCCTCTACCATCAATACAAACGACGATATAACCCTGTTGCGCCAACATTTGGTACCAATAATCATTGGCGCCATTCCAGCGATTAGCTACTTGTTGACTACCTGGACCCGAATATTGATACATAAATAAGGGATATGTTTTACTTGAGTCAAAATCCTTAGGTTTAATCGTCCACATATTGAGATCATTGCCATTTACAGAAATAGTACTGAATTCCTTTTCAGAAATCACATAAGATTCTAGCTTTTTAGCCAAAGCTTTATTATCCTTTATCTCTTTTACGATTTCACCAGACTTTGAATTATATAGTGTGTATTCTTGTGGGGTAGTTGCACTAGAAAATGTGTTAATAAAATACGTGAAATCTGCACTAAATGCTGCGCTATTTGTTCCTGTTTTATTTGTGAGACGCTTTTTATTTTTACCATTTAATTTAATAGAATAAACATCTCTATTTATAGAACCATTTTCGGTAGACTGGTAAAAGATCGTGTTAATCTTTTCATTAAATCCATAATAATTGGTGACTTCCCAATTTCCATCCGTCACTTGTTTTATGAGTTGACCATTTTTAGAATAATGATAAATATGGTTAAAGCCATCCTTTTCACTTGTCCAGATAAAACTATTATCTTCCAAAAACGTTAAATTATCAGTTACATCGATATAAGCGTTGTCTTTTTCTGCTAATACGATTTTAGACGTCATGGCTTTGGTATCTATCAACCAGAGATCTAATTCGTTTTGATGTCTATTCATATAATGCACACTTAAAACATCAGCTTCTTTTGACCACTTTAATCGGGGAATGTAAAAATCTTCATAAGTTCTACCAACTTCAATTTCCGTTAAATTTTTCGAATTAACATTATACAAATGCAATGACACTTTAGAATTCGCTTCGCCCGCTTTCGGATACTTAAACACATGTTGCGTTTGGTATAAATCTGAACCATAGACATCCATAGAAAATTCTGACACTTTGGTTTCATCAAATCGAACAAATGCAATTTGATTACTCTCTGCATTCCAATCAAAAGCACGTACAAAAGCAAATTCCTCTTCGTAAACCCAATCCGTTATACCATTGATAATTTTATTTTTTTCACCGTCTGTTGTAATTTGTTCAACCTTACCAGATTTTAAATCTTTGACGTATAAGTTATTTTCAAAACCATAAGCTATCTTAGTCCCATCTGGCGACAACGTCGGTTCTTGTATTAAATCATCTGATACTTTGGTTACTTTCTTTGACGCGATGTCATAGATATAATATTCGCCTAGAGTAGAATGTCTAAAGACAGGTTGTGATTTTGTTGTTAGAATTACTTTAGATTCATCTTCACTAAAAGTATAATTAAAAAACCCCTGGATCTCAGCTATATCTGCAGAAGACACCAAAGTATTTATCTTTTTTAAGGTTTTATAATCGTAAATATCTATCGTTGAAGTTCTAGTTTGTCTATCGACATTTAAAACAGAATAATGATTTCCGTTGTCCATAGAATGTAGAGCTTGCATCCCTTCGGTTCTAAATTGTCCTGACCAGATTTCTTGAAGTGTAAATTGTTTTTCCTGACAAAAAACTGATGTGGTAATCAAAAAACAGAAAGCCACTAGAACCTGTTTAATTTTCATAAATTTTACGTTTTAATAAAGCAATGCCAAGTTTACTAAAAATTATACAAAAAATCACTATTTTTAAGAGTAATATGGCATTTGCAATCCATAATGCACACATTTTATACCAATCCTAGTATCTTTGTTTTTTTAAAAATAAAAAACAACATGTCAAATACCATTTCTGGGTTTTCAAAGCTCTCAAAAACCGAAAAGATTGAGTGGATTTTAGAGACTTATTTCACCGATATAGATAAGGCAAGACATCTGGTTCAAAGCTATTGGAATTCGGACGAAAAATTGCAGAAATTACATGATGAGTTTATCGAAAACACCATTACAAATTACTATCTGCCATTAGGTGTAGCACCCAATTTTTTAATCAATGACACCTACTATACTATTCCCATGGCCATCGAGGAAAGTTCAGTTATTGCAGCCGCAAGTAAAGCGGCTAAATTTTGGCTAGAGCGTGGTGGGTTTAAAGCCGAAGTCTTATCTACAGAAAAAATCGGACAGGTTCATTTCATATATAAAGGTGATTTTGAAAAGTTAACAGCATTTTTTGAACATGTAAAGCCAAAATTATTTAGCGATACCGCTGCTATCACTAAAAGTATGAAACGCAGAGGTGGAGGCATTCTAGACATTGAATTGCGAAATAAATCTAAACATTTACCGAATTATTATCAGCTTCATGCCACTTTTGAAACTTTAGATGCAATGGGTGCGAATTTTATCAATTCGTGTTTAGAACAATTTGCAATGACCTTTAAAAATGAAGCCTTAAAATTTGAAGGTTTTAATCCTGAAGAGAAAGCTATTTCCATTGTTATGAGTATTCTATCTAATTATGTTCCCCAATGTTTGGTACGTGCAGAAGTATCTTGTAAGATTGAAGATTTAAAAAGTAAGGACATTCCAAACCCAGAAGCTTTTGCACAAAAATTTAAGCAAGCGGTAACCATTGCAGAAATAGAAACCTACAGAGCTGTCACGCACAACAAAGGTATAATGAATGGTATAGATGCTGTTGTATTAGCCACAGGCAATGATTTTAGAGCAGTAGAAGCCGGTATTCATGCCTACGCGGCTAAAGAAGGCCAATACTCAAGTTTAACACATTGTACTGTTGAACATGGTATTTTTAAATTTTGGATTGAAGTACCCTTGGCTTTGGGCACCGTTGGAGGTTTAACCAATTTACATCCTTTGGTTAAATTTTCCATGGTAATGCTACGAGAACCAACCGCCAAGGATTTAATGAAAATCGTTGCTGTTGCTGGATTAGCCCAAAATTTTGCTGCATTAAAATCATTGACTACCACAGGAATTCAAGAAGGTCATATGAAAATGCATTTGATGAATATATTAAACCAGTTTGAAGCTACTGAAGGCGAAAAAGTAAAACTTATTGATCATTTTAAAACTAATGTAGTTACGCATAGCGCGGTTGCAGAAGAGATTAAAAAATTGAGGCAATAAAAGGATACAATAAAAATTCTATTATTATTCGGTTGAAAAATCTTCTTGTTAAGTTGTGAAAACTTTATGATGCTAATTATAAAACAAATTCAGAACTGAAGCAAATCAGAAAAGGTAGCTTTTAATACAGTAATACTATTATAATGCGATATAGCTTTGACTACATTCAGCCATTGAAACACAAATGCTTCGAGAAAACTCAATCACAACTAATCAATTAAAAAACAAGTTTGAATCATCAACCCAAAATATTCAAAAGTAACGGAAAGCTACTACTCACAGCTGAATACGCTGTTTTAGATGGTGCAAAAGCTCTAGCTATCCCGACTAGATATGGCCAACGTTTAATTGTTGAACCAAATGAGACTGACTTTATAAGTTGGAAGAGCTATAATGAATTGGGTGAGGTTTGGTTTGAAAGTCGAATTACCTACAATGAAATTGCAACGTCTAATATAAAAAGTGAGACTCACAGGGACGTAAAGATCCGACTAATTCAAATATTAAAAGCGACCAAAATGTTGAATTCTGAATTTTTAAGTTCTAATCAGGGAGTTTCCATTACTACAGAACAAGACTTTAATCGTCTTTGGGGGTTAGGCACCTCTTCTACCTTAATTAATAATATTGCGGACTGGGCTAGCGTAGATGCATACCAACTTTTAGAAAAAACATTTGGAGGCAGTGGTTACGATATTGCATGTGCGCAACATGACCATGCGATTTCATTTCAGCTTCAAAAGCCTCAAGAACCCTTAGTAGCATCAGTAGCTTTTCAACCCAACTTTAAGGCACATCTCTATTTTGTGTATCTAAATCAAAAACAGAACAGTCGTGATGGTATATCCGATTATAAAAAATTGGGAACGATTAATTCGGAAATTATTAATCAAATTAATCGTATTACCGAATCTATGATTGTATGTAAATCACTCAAAGAATTTGAAAGCTTAATGGAATCTCATGAAACTATTATTTCAACCCTTATTCAACAACACCCAATTAAAACACGACTTTTCTCTGATTTTAATGGAGCGGTAAAGAGTTTAGGAGCTTGGGGCGGGGACTTTATTTTAGTGGCTTCACAAGATAACCCCACCGATTATTTTAACGCAAAAGGGTTTGAGACCGTTATACCTTATGTAGATATGGTTTTAGAATCGTAAAAACAAATATCAACCCATAATACACTCTTACGCAGCTTAAGTACACTCTTTCAATATTATACCTTATTATAAGCTAATCCTAACAAAAAAAATGGCTTTACATCCGATAATATCGGAACTGTAAAGCCATTTGTACATATGTATCTTAAATATGGTTAATAAACCGTTTTTGCTCTGTTGTCTTCTATATCAGCCGCATTTTCTAAAGCTGTAAATACCTTGTTTTGTACCGTATTTCTACGTTCGGTATTTAACCTGTTCATAATAGAATTATAATTATCTAATTTTGTAGCTTCGTTAACTTTAGTAACCTCTACAACAAAAACACCTTTTTCACCATCGATTGGATTAGAGGTTGCACCTTCCGCTAAACCAAATGCTGCACCTACCACTTTTGGCTCAACACCAGCACCTGATAACGTGGTATTGTTAAAAGTCACAGCTGCTGCTGTTTTTGGACTTTGTCCTTGGTTCTTAGCAATATCAGCGACTGTTGTTGCTGTAATCTTTTCGCGAATCATTTTCGCTTTCTTCTCTTTTCTAATTTCTGGCAATGCTGTAATAGAAGCATCTTCTGTTGTCATTAAACCTTTTTCTCGCTTATCGACTACTTTGGCAACAATAAAACCAAAATTAGAAATTGGGAAATTCTTAAAATCCCCTACTTCCGTGTCGTCATCAAAAGACCAACGTACCACTTCTCTCTGACTGCCCAATCCAGGGATGTTCTCATCTAATTCCTTAAACGTAATTGGCTTAACCGTTAAATCACGTTCTTCTGCCAACGCATTAAAATCACCATCTTTTGCTGCAATTTCAAATTTTGACATTTTATTAAATACCTCTTGAAGTGTTTCATCTGAAGGTTCAATTTCATCAGCCAATGTTGCAATTTTCAACGCTTGGTTAAAACTCTTTTGTTCTAATATTTCAATAACATGGTAGCCGAAAGACGTTTGTACCACATCAATATCTCCTTTTTTATTGTCAAAAGCAAAGGCCTTAAATTCTGGTGCCATACCTGCTCTGTAATCAAATTCTATTTCACCATCTTGCTCGTTACTAACTTTATCAGAAGAAAGTTCTAATAAATCCATAAACTTAGTACCAGATTTTATTTTATTAAAAATGCTATCTGCCGTTGCCTTAGCTTGTTCTGGAGTTTTAGTTACCGAAGCATCTGCTCTTTGACCGCCCATGTGTGGTATTAAAATATGACGTACCTTAACCGAATCTGGCAATTGTTTTGAAGCAAGAACCTTAGATAACTTGTAGTATTCCCCATCTTTATATGGACCATAATAATCGCCAACCTTAGAGTTAAGTAATGTGTCCTTAGCCGTTGCTGGCAAATCAGCAGCTCTTAAAAAAGAATCACTGTATTTAATATCTGAATTAGAATTCACAAATTCTTCAATATCCGTAGCGGAATCAAAACCTGGAATAGTTTCGGTGTTCTTACTGCTTTCGTTGTATTCAGATTTGTCTGTTTTTAAAGCTAATAAATCCGCCTTAATTTTTTCTTCATCAGCTTTAGAAGCGCCTTCCTTAAATTCTACATAAATCACTTCCGTTGTTGCATCAGTTTCATAAGTATCTTTATGGGCTTCCATATATGTTTTAATATCACTCTTTGAAACTTCTACTAAGTTGTCTTCAATTGTAGTGTATGGAATTTGTACATAACGAATATCTACTGTTTTTGCATCTCCAAAATATTCATCTTCCGCTTCAGCAATTGTGGCACTCACACCAGCCTTAATCATATTATAATATGTTTGCTGAACGGCGTTTTGTGCAATAGTTTGCTCGTTACTTGTCCAACTATCATAATTTACCATAAAATTACCCAGTGGCGCCGCCTCACCATTTAAGTCTCTTAAATTCGCTATAAATGCATTTAAACGATTAACATCGAAATTACCATTTGCATCTTGAAATTCAGGGTATGAAGAAAAGCTATTTTTCAATAAATCTCTCATTTCGTCCTTTTCAACAGATAAACCTAATTCATCGGTTTCTGATTGCAAAACAATTTTACGTAACTCTTGGTTGTAAATTGCATTCATAGATTGCGTAGAAGTTTGTCTCCCTCCTGCTCTATCTTGATAATTTTTTACTTTTTGCTGAAATTCGTTTCGGTTAATGTCGGTACCATTAATCGTAGCAACTACATCTTGTGAACCCCCGGTTAAAGCATCAGAATTTTTGAATAAATCACCAATTACGAATGAGAATAACGCCAAGGCGATAACCAATATTAATATCAGCGAGCGTTGTCTAATTTTATTTAAAACTGCCATAGTCTTTGTTGTATAGTATATTTTTCGTGTAAATAAGTCTGCGAAAATAGTATTTTCTAGTTAATAATAAAAGTAGAAGTGTAGTTTTTATGTGCGCTGAAAATGCATTAATCCTCTACTAGGATTTTTAAAATCACTTCATCGATTTTTGTTGAAGAGACTTCAGTAACTGTAAACTTGAAATTTTCAATTAATACATCGTCTTTCTCTTGTGGAATTCCTTCCGTGGCATTTACTATTAAACCTCCTAAAGTTTCGTAATTTTCACTTTTTGGAAGGTTCAATTTGTACATTTCATTGATATAATTAACTTCTAATCTTGCGGAAAACTTATAGGTGTTATCGTTGATTTGCTCTTCTATCATCTCAACCGTATCGTGTTCGTCTTCAATTTCACCAAATAATTCTTCAATAATATCTTCCACAGTCATAATTCCAGAGGTCCCACCATATTCGTCTATAACCACAGCCATACTGCGGCGTTTTTTAGTTAAAATATTTAATACATCTTTAATAAGAATGGTCTCTGGCACAAAACCTACACGTATGATGATTGATTTAATTGTTTTAGGTTTTTTAAACAATTCAAAGGAATGCACGTATCCTAAAATATCATCAATATTATCTTTATAAACAATTATTTTAGTACGACCAGAATCAATAAAGAGTTGTCTTAAATTCTCAATACTATCTGAAATATCCACCGCAGTGATTTCGGTTCGAGGCACCATTACCTCGCGGGCTTTCACTTCTGAAAAATCTAAAGCATTCTGAAAAATCTGAATCTCGCTATCTACATCGTCATGATCGTCAACCGATTCCATTTGTTCGGTTATGTAATTTCCTAATTCTACTTTGGTCATTGCTAAGGCTACATCTTCACCTTCAGCTCTAAAAATATGTTTTAAAACGGCATCTGAAATCCAAATAATAAAATCTGAAACCCAGAAAAAGATTAAATAAAAAATATACGTTGGAAATGCTAAAATCTTCATCAAGGTATTGGCATAAATTTGAAAAAACACTTTAGGTAAAAACTCTGCTGTAATTAAAATAACCAATGTAGAAATTACCGTTTGTGTTAACAGCTGCAAATCTGTAAATAAATAGGTTAACATAGCACTGTCCGCTGGTAACATAGACTGAAACCAACGCACCAAAACCTCTCCCATTTTAAAACCATAGATGACCAAAGCTATATTATTACCAATGAGCATTGTGGCAATATATTTGGAAGGTTTAGCCGTTAACTTGCTTAAAATATTTCCTAAAAAGTCTCCTTGTTTTTTTTCAATTTCTATATGAATCTTATTAGAAGACACATAAGCGATTTCCATTCCAGAAAAAAAAGCTGAAAGAATAAGTGTAGTGATAATAATGACTAGATCGGCAGTCATCGCTTATTTTTTATTACGATCATCAAACTTTTTATTGAAACGTTTTCTAAAGAAAAACATAAAAATTGCTAAAGCTGCAAGTCCTAAAGATACGTAAGCGCCAGTTCTATCTTCGGACCATTTGATAATGCCATCATATATAAATAGCATTGCGAAAACAATATATGCGTATTGGAAGATCTTCTGTATTTTCATGTGATAATAATTGTTGTTTTTTTAAGTCATACGTTTACTTTGAAAAGTAAAGTCTTGTTATTCTCGCTAGGAACATCCGCGAACTTCGGAATAATTTATGAGCTATTGATAATGTGAATATTGAGCAAAGATAACTAATTATCGAGTTCAAATTCGCCTCCCATTTCTAACATTTGAAAATTCTTGAATTCTTTATCGGAGTCAAAACCGATACCATGTAATGTTCCAAATTGCCAAGGCTCATTCGTAAAGGCCCATTCTAATTTTTGATTGTAGTATAACTGCTCAGTATACAGCGTATCTTTTTCGTGTGTAGCAATCCTTACATCACCACGTAAATCAATAATGTCGGTCTCATTATACACAATAGCATAATTTGAAGTTATTGTGGTCTGGTTGTTATTATCATCATATATTTTAAGCTCAATGCCTTTTGGAAATTCATTGAACGGAAAGTTTCTATTAGAATAATCCAACATTTTAGGACTTAACAGATTGGCGAGCAACTTAACCGTATCTTCTGCAAGCTCGGTGTACTTTAAATTAATATCTTCAGCTTCACCGATGGGTTGGTTTTGAAGAATACCAACTTTCTGAATATCATCAAAATCATTATTACATGAAAAAAACGTAGTCACAACAATTGCTGTGACTACGTTTTTTATAATATGTAAATTTAATTTTATCATTAACCTTGTGGAACGGTGATTGAGCGTCCAATCCAACATCCTATTTTAATAGTTTCGCCTGCATTAGCCGCACTAAATATTTCCGATTTAGTTGGTGCGCTACCTCTATAGCTCGCCGCTGTCTTCGCTGCTGTAGATTTTAATCGTCCATCTACTCTACCTGCTTTCTCTGCTTCTAAAGCTGCTAACCAGAATACCGCTCTTTTGTTAAAATTGGTATCTCCACAGTTATTTGCACTTTTAGCGTACATCGCTGCAATTCTTAAATATGGACCTCCATTAGAAGGGTTCAATTTTAAAGCTTCCATATATTGTTGTCTTGCTTTTCCGTAACTACCCCTCTTATAATTTTTCTCAGCTACGCGCATTACAAGCTTCCATTTTTTAAGTGGATCTGTTTCCAATTCGAACGATTGGTTATAATATTTATCTGCTTCAGATGTTTTCCCTTGCTTTTCTTTTAAAACTCCTAAATAATAAGCCGTCTTAGCATCTGGTTCCACTCTATTTTTTTGTTCTACTAACTTTTCGAACATAGGATCATCAGTACATTCCTTCTCACCCATTTTATTCATAGCACGTTGTAACCAAAGTGCATCTTGCTTATTCTCTTCGTAATCTTTTTGATATAACGGAATTAAGACTTCACAATTAGCTCTATCTCCAAGCTTTTTGTCCATACTTCCTAATATCTGATTTTCAAAGGCCTCTATGTTAGACTCATAACTCCCCTTATATCTTTCTTCTTTCTTAGAAAGCGTTTCACCTGCTTCTTCTTTTTCTGCATACGTATTCAGGTTTTTTGTATACCCTGCAATTAAATCTTCAATTATAGCACTAACATCATCATATTTATCGAACATTTCCTGAGTTTCATCTGGCGACTTAGAACCTGCGTCGTATATATCTACGGCCAAAGAAAAATAAGTATATAACCCTTTTGCACTCGTAAAGTTCTTAGCATCTTTTTTATATGCTTCATCAAACATGTCGTAAACTTGTTTGTCTGTCTTGCCAAGTTCTTTTTTATACTTATAAGCCAAGTTAGCCTTATCAGCTAAAATTTCACCAAGATCGTATTTAGATGCAAAATACTCTCTACTTTGGTCGTATAACAACATTAAATCCTTGATATGCGCTACTTGTTCTGCTCCAGATGAGTTTTCAATTTTATGCTTTAAAATTTTCTCACCATGTGCATAGATGGCCCTATTGAACTTAGGACATTTTTCTCTAACTATTTTCCATGGTCCGTATGCGTCATCATATTTTTTGCTTTTCACATAACTATCAAACATTGATAGATTATTCATACATTCTTCGTCTTGCTGAGCAAATCCTATATTCACACCCATAAAAAGCGCCAAAAATAGTACTGTAAATCTCGTCTTCATCTTTTAATAAATTTTGTTAGTTATATTTCTTTTGTTTAAACCAGCTAGAATTCAAAGATAAACTTACATTAAAGTTTACAAAATTCTCTTGAATTAAATTTTGATCAGTAGTTCCTCGTTTACCTAATTCTAAACCTAAATTGGCGTTAGAGAACAAACTTCGATTTCCAATCGGTAATCCTAGACCAAAAGATATGCCAAACTCTTTAATTGATTCATCTTTTACAACTAAACCTGTATTGGAAAAGTTAAAACCTGCTCTATAAACCATTCTTTTATAGTAACCTGAGAATGCGTTATACTGAGGAATATAAAATCCACCAACAGAAATTTGTGATGAGTTTTCAAAGGCCGTAATTTGATTAGAAAATACTGGGTTAGAAAAATCACTTGTGTTTTGATACGTATATTCTGCACCTACGAACCAAGATTTAGGCTCACCTATTCCGGCACCAACAGATATAGTAGATGGTAAGGTTAAATCAGTTTTGTCAAGATTATCGGCCTCTAAATCTACATCTATTGTTTGAGAAACTCCAGTTACCTCTAATGTGGTTCCATCTAAACTAACTGTTGAAAAAGATCTTTTATTATCTGAACTTAATTTACTTCCTGGGGCAAAAGTAGCCGTAGTGGACAGTTCTAACTTCTCGGTAACCATAGTTTTATAAGCGACTCCAAAATTAAGATTCAAACCACTTAAATCAGATCGATTGTATTCTCGCGTTTGGTATTGAACAATATTGCCTTCTTCAGGATATTCTATTTGAAGTGCTGTGTTTTGAATATTTCCAAAATTATAATTGAAATCGACTCCGATGCTAAGCTTATCATTTATTTGATATCCGAAACCTGCAAAAACCCGATTTACACCTCCTTCACCGTTATAACGGTTAACTAATACATCATCATCGTTGATATCATTTAGCCTATAACCCACCGAGGTAAAAGGCATTATACCAAGACCAAAGCCAAATTTACCCACCGGAAATGACAAGGCCACATAATCGAAAATTGTACTGTTAGTTTCTGCCTCGCCTGAGTTGCTTTTCAAGGTAACATCCGACATCGTTCCTGCGACTGCAAATTTCACAGGTCTACTCTCCCCTTCAAACGGATAAGATTCAACATTTTTACTTACGTAAGCAGCTGGATTCTGTAAATTGACGTGAATACTATCAAGATATACCCCGATACCTCCCATACTTCGGTTCTCTACTGAACCTTTAAACTTAAGACTTCCAATACCATAAAATGAATATGGAGAACCAGTTCCTTGTTGTGCAAACGCAGCGGAACCTATAATTGTAATGCAAATTACAATGAATCGTTTTATCATTATTTTGAATTATATTCTAGAATAAAATTCAAACCCTCCAATAGAAAATTTGAATTCGCAAATATGCTATTTTTTAATTGGTTTGACAAAAATTTGGCATCGCCTCCTGTTAAAATAACTGTTAAATCTGAGTAATCCTCAAGATAATGGTCTATAATACCATCAATTTCTTTAACGACACCGTTAACAACACCAGAATGAATTGCTGTTTCTGTAGAGTCGCCAATGATGCTTTGAGGTTGTTTTGTTTCTAATAACGGAAGATTAGCGGTTAAATTATTCAACGTTTTATAACGCAACCTAATACCGGGAGAAATAGCACCTCCGAGGTAGTCATTCTCTTTTGAAATAAAATCGTACGTAATACATGTACCAGCATCTATGATTAAAACATTGCCATCTGGAAATTGTTTTACCGAAGCACTCACCAAAGCTAAACGATCCACCCCTAAAGTTTTTGGCGTTTTATAATCGTTATTAAATGGAAAATTTAACATTGAAGATAATTCCATTACATTTAAATCTTTTTGAACACATTCTACTTGTAATTTAGATAAGTACCCAACAGAAGAAATGATGGCATTTTTTAACTCAGGATACTCGTTTTTTAGGATTTTATACTGTTTTTTAAACTCCTGAAGCTTAAAACTCAGTTTATAAATTAATTTTGCTTTATTAAAAACAGCAAACTTAACATACGTATTCCCCACATCTACAATAAGATTCATAAGTTTTTTCTATTGTACAAATTTATAAAATCAAATTTTATCAAATTCTTTTTGTGAATAATAAAAATGCATCTATATTTGCATCCGCTTAATTAAGCAATTGGTGCCTTAGCTCAGTTGGTAGAGCAAAGGACTGAAAATCCTTGTGTCCCTGGTTCGATTCCTGGAGGCACCACCATCAAAAACCCGATTCATCTGAATTGGGTTTTTTGGTTTTAATAATGCCCCTATGCATAGTTTATACATCTTATACTCAGAATCCATTGACAAATATTATGTAGGAGAATCGAAAAATGCCGACATTAGACGCAACCTCCATAATAACCATCATTACAAAAAAGGATTTACCAAAGCTGCATCAGACTGGGTGATTGTTCTCAATTTTGAATGTACCTCTAAAGTGGACGCATTGTATCTTGAAAATTTTATAAAAAGAATGAAAAGCACCAAATTTATCAAAAAGTTAATCGCAGATCGAGAAATATTAACCGACATCCTCGGCAACCGCAACTAAGTCCATGGTTCCTCCGACGCTTCGGAGCTGGAGGCACCACCATTAACCCCGAAGAGTCGGGATCGATTCATCTGAATTGGGTTTTTTGGTTTTAATAATGCCCCTATGCATAGTTTATACATCTTATACTCAGAATCCATTGACAAATATTATGTAGGAGAATCGAAAAATGCCGACATTAGACGCAACCTCCATAATAACCATCATTTCAAAAAAGGATTTACCACAGCTGCATCAGACTGGGTGATTGTTCTCAATTTTGAATGTACCTCTAAAGTGGACGCATTGTATCTTGAAAATTTTATTAAAAGAATGAAAAGCACCAAATTTATCAAAAAGATAATTGCAGATCGAGAAATATTAACCGACATCCTCGGCAACCGCAATTAAGTCCATGGTTCCTCCGACGCTTCGGAGCTGGAGGCACCACCATCAACCCCGAAGAGTCGGGACGATTCATCTGAATTGGGTTTTTTGGTTTTAATAATGTCCCTATGCATAGTTTATACATCTTATACTCCGAATCCATTGACAAATATTATGTAGGAGAATCGAAAAATGCCGACATTAGACGCAACCTCCATAATAACCATCATTTCAAAAATGATTTACCAAAGCTGCATCAGACTGGGTGACTGTTCTCAATTTTGAATGTACCTCTAAAGTGGACGCATTGTATCTTGAAAATTTTATTAAGAATGAAAAGCACCAAATTTATCAAAAAGATAATCGCAGATCGAGAAATATTAACCGACATCCTCAGCAACCGCAATTAAGTCCATGGTTCCTCCGACGCTTCGGAGCTGGAGGCACCACCATCAACCCCGAAGAGTCGGGACGATTCATCTGAATTGGGTTTTTTGGTTTTAATAATGTCCCTATGCAGAGTTTATACATCTTATACTCAGAATCCATTGACAAATATTATGTAGGAGAATCGAAAAATGCCGACATTAGACGCAACCTCCATAATAACCATCATTTCATAAAAGGATTAATCGAAAGAACCATTCTGTTATAGCATGTATCAAATGTTTTACAATAGTCCACACTTTACCGTGTGCAGCTATTCAGCCTATTATCAGAACTTCATTCGACATGTAAAAAATTACGAATTCCAATTCAAAAAAAACGTTTTAGTTTTCGTAATTTGCAGGCTGTTCTTTTTAGCACCCTCAAAACTCATTTTTCTATAATAATTTTAAAATGAGTTAAACGGTTATACATGATATAGTAATAAGATAACTGTAATTATGCTCAATATATTAGAACTATTCAAAATATAAATTTTTCCGATGTCAGATCAAAAACGTTTATTTTTAGTTGATGCCTACGCCCTTATTTTCCGTGGGTATTATGCCTTTATAAAAAACCCAAGAATCAATTCTAAGGGTGAAGACACTTCAGCCATTATGGGATTTATGAATTCACTCTTAGATGTTATTAAACGAGAACGCCCAGATCATTTAGCAGTTTGCTTTGATAAAGGCGGAAGTGCAGATCGTGTAGAAATGTTCGAGGCCTATAAAGCCAACAGAGACGAAACACCAGAAGGCATAAAAACAGCAATTCCGCATATTTGTAGCATTTTAGAAGCCATGCACATTCCTATTATGGTCAAAGAAGGATACGAAGCCGATGATGTTATTGGCACACTTTCACGACAGGCTGAAAAGGAAGGTTACAAAACCTATATGGTTACTCCAGACAAGGATTTTGCCCAACTGGTAACCGAAAACATTTTTATGTATAAACCTGTATTTGGCGGCGGTTATGAAACTTGGGGTATACCAGAAGTCCTAAAGAAATTTGAAGTTACAGATCCTTTACAAGTCATTGACTTTTTAGGTATGATGGGAGATGCCAGTGATAACATTCCTGGTTTGCCTGGCGTAGGTGAAAAAACCGCCAAAAAGTTCTTAGCAGCTTATGGTAGTATGGAAAATTTGTTTGCAAATACCCATGAGCTAAAGGGCAAAATGAAAGAAAAAGTAGAGGCTAATAAGGAATTAGGATTATTATCCAAACAATTGGCCACCATTATGCTCGATGTTCCAGTGGAATTTAATGCTGAAGATTTTGAAATGTCTGAACCAGATATTCCAAAAGTAACTGAAATATTCCAAGAGTTAGAATTCAGACGACTAACTGATAATTTCATGAAGACTTTTGCTGCTCAAAATGAAGTGGTATCAACGTCAACGAGTCAACAGAATTCGACATCAGCCTCCTCGTCAAGTTCAAGTTCAACTTCGAATTCAGGTACTTCTGCAGGGGCTGGTCAGTTTTCACTTTTTGGCGCTTCAACTAATGCAACCGGTGCTGAAATAAGTTCAGTATCGTCGAGAAAATCAGCCGAAACAACTTCACATTTTTATCAAAGTGTAGCTTCGGGTATGGCAACCAAATTGTTTGTAAAAAATCTAATGTCTCAGACCTCTGTGTGTTTTGACACAGAAACAACCGGATTAAATCCCTTAACCGCAGAACTAGTTGGTATTGCCTTTTCATGGGAAGTTGGGAAAGGATTTTACGTCCCATTTCCAGAAGACAAAACCGAAGCACAAGAACTTATTGAAACCTTCAGACTGTTTTTCGAAAACGAAAACATCGAAAAAATTGGTCAGAATTTAAAGTATGATATTAAAGTTTTGGCCAAATATAATATTGACGTCAAAGGCAAATTGTTCGACACCATGTTAGCGCATTATTTAATAAATCCAGATATGCGTCATAATATGGAGGTTTTAGCCGAGACCTATCTCAACTACACACCGATTTCCATTACAGAATTGATTGGTAAAAAAGGAAAGAACCAATTATCCATGCGCGATGTGCCGTTAGAGAAACAAACCGAATATGCTGTTGAAGATGCCGATATTACACTTCAGCTAAAAGAACATTTCACCACAGAATTAGGCGAAGCCAATACGCAGAAGTTGTTTGATGATATTGAAATTCCGTTATTACGTGTGTTAGCCGCTATGGAATTAGAAGGTGTTAATCTCGATACTGATTTCTTAAACTCACTTTCTGAGGCACTTAATAATGACATTGCAGACCTTGAACAAAAAATTTATACGACCGCAGATGAAGAATTTAATATTGCATCTCCAAAACAATTAGGTATCATATTATTCGAAAAACTAAAATTAGTCGATAAGCCTAAAAAAACTAAAACGGGACAATACAAAACTGGTGAAGATATTTTATCTTATTTAGCCAAAGACCACGACATTGTTCAACATGTTTTAGACTATAGAGGGCTTTCTAAATTAAAAAGCACCTACGTGGATGCCTTACCGATACAAGTGGAGCCATCAACAGGACGCGTACATACCGATTATATGCAAACCGTTGCCGCTACAGGGCGTTTAAGTAGTAATAATCCGAACTTACAGAATATCCCAATTCGTACTGAACGCGGTCGCCAAGTGCGAAAAGCATTCATTCCAAGAAATGAAGATTACACCTTACTAGCAGCCGATTACTCGCAAATAGAATTACGAATCATTGCCGCTTTAAGTGAAGAAGAAACCATGATTGAAGCCTTTAAGAACGGTGAAGATATTCACGCGTCAACCGCTTCAAAAGTATTTGGTGTGCCATTAGAAGACGTCACAAGAGCACAACGTAGCAATGCCAAAACCGTTAATTTCGGGATTATTTATGGTGTTTCTGCCTTTGGATTGAGCAACCAAACCGATTTATCGCGTGGTGAAGCCAAAGAACTCATTGATACCTATTACGAAACCTATCCAAAATTAAAAGCCTACATGAGCAAGCAAGTCGATTTTGCAAGAGATCATGGGTATGTCTCAACCGTTTTGGGTCGTCGTCGTTATTTAAAAGATATCAACTCGCGTAACGCTGTAGTCCGTGGCGCAGCAGAACGTAATGCCGTAAACGCACCAATACAAGGAAGCGCAGCCGATATCATTAAAATCGCCATGATTAATATTTTCAACAAACTAGAAGCAGGCAACTACAAATCTAAAATGCTTTTACAAGTACATGATGAATTGGTATTTGATATCTACAAACCAGAACTCGAAGAACTAACGACCTTAATTAAGACTGAAATGGAAAGTGCTTTTAAACTGGAAGTGCCTTTAGATGTTGAAGTGGATACGGGTTTGAATTGGTTGGAGGCGCATTAAATTATAAAACGTATTTTAAAAATTATGGCAAATAAATATTTAAGTTATATCTCAGATGAGCATCTTTTATCTTGTATTGAAAATCTACATAAATCGTATTTAAAAGCTAAAGCAAATGTTAGCAAGAAGAAATTCTATTCAAATAAAATTGACACAATAAAACTCACTTTTGATGCTAGTTTTAATGAGCTTGATGAAGTGACGCTAATAAAAACAGAAATAAACAGGCAGATTGATAAATCAATTAATAATTCAATCGGTACTTTTCATGAACAAATTTTGGGAGGAATTAAAGGCTATAAAGTTGGCAATTTTAGTGGATTTGATATAAAAGCTACTGATAATACTTTATTTGCTGATATAAAAAATAAACACAACACAATGAATAGTAGTTCTGCTGAAAGTTTATTTCAAAAATTAGCTAATTATGCTGATACGTATAAAAAAGCTGAATGCTATTGGGTTCAAATTTTAGCTAAAAATAGTTTTAACGAAAAGTGGTTTGGGGAAATTAATGGGAAAGAGTATAGTCACAGTAGAGTAAATAAAATTTCTGGAGATCAATTTTACAAATTACTTTCTGGCAGAGATAATGCGCTTTTTGAATTGTATAATATTTTACCAAAAGCTATTTCAGATTACCTTAAAAATTTTAAAACTGAAAAATCTCAAAATAATTCTGCATTAGAAGAAATTCAAACAAGCTCAAAAGAATCTAAAAGAAGTATTTTAGATGAAATTACTTTTGAGAATTACAGCTATTACTTAGGGTTTGACAAACTAGAGTAATAATCATTCAAAAATTTAACAATAGAATATCCTATTTCCTTTCCTAAGTTACAAGGTACAGCATTCCCAATTTGCTTATACTGTTGAGATACTGAACCCATAAATTTCCATTCATCAGGAAACGTCTGAATTCTAGCATATTCACGTACGGTAAAAGGTCGTGTTTCATCTGGGTGACACCTTTCTGTCTGTTTTTGAGCAGGACTACAAGTTAATGTTAAACTTGGTTCATCCCAACCGATACGTCTAGCCATTCCTGTTTTACCTCCACCCAAATAAAAGCTTTTACCCATATATTCTTTCTGTATATCTATAGGCAAATCTCTCCAATATCCTTTTGGTGGTATTAAATCTAGAACTTCTTTTTTATGTTGTGGATATTTTGAACCTTCAGATTTAGGAACATTAGAATCATATAATACTCCTTTCTTTAAGGCATCAGATAAATTGTAAATAGCCTGATAAGGCTTTGGATATTCATATTTTATATCAATATCCTTTCTAATACCTACTAAAATTAGGCGTTCTCGCTTTTGTGGCACTTTATAATTAATAGCTTTTAAGACTTGTACAGGAACAACATTATAACCGATTTCGTCTAGAATTGATAACATTCCTTTTAATGTTTCTCCTTTTTCATGTGAGCGCAAACCTTTTACATTTTCTCCAATACAAATTGGAGGATTCACTTCTTTAACTGTTCGCGCGAATTCATAAAACAAAGTACCCCTTGCATCTTCTAATCCTAATCTTTTTCCTGCATAGCTAAAAGCTTGACAAGGAAAACCACCAGTTACAATGTCAACCTCTCCTTTATACTTTTCAAAATTAAAAGTTTTGATATCACCTTCTAAAACATTCCAATTTGGACGATTTTCTCTTAAAGTTTGGCAAGCCCATTTATCTATTTCATTTAAAGCTGCACATTTTATACCTGCTTTCTCAAGCCCAATAGCTAATCCACCTGCACCAGCAAATAATTCAAGAACTTTATATTCTTTTAACGGTTTTTCAAAATTATCTACTTCTTCTATAATGTTATCAAATAAAGGTTTCAATAAATTATTTATATCTTCTTTTTTATAAATTCTATATTCACTTATAGGTTCTCTCAATGCAGGAAATTTACCTTCCTTATCCCATCTTCGTAAAGTTTCTTTACTTTTACCTAGAATTTCCGCAGCTTCTGAAAGCGAATAACAATCTTTTATAACCATATTATACAACATTACACAATGGTTACAAATTTAATAAAGTAAATTTAAATAATCAATTAAGAATTGAGTAATTTTATTGATAAAATAATTAGTCATTTATTAAACAGAGCTTCGCAATAGGAAATCATTGCTTCAAAACTTACGAAATTGCAAAAGGTGTCGAATTCGACACAATAAAACGAACCACTTTCAGAATATATAAAAGGTAAAAAATTAATTCCAGATGAAACTTAGATTATAGTTGGGTTTTATAACAACCAATTACAGTATGATTGGATTTCTAAAAAAGGAATGTACAATTTTAGAATGGGTTCAGTTAACGGATCTTTGGTTTTAGATAAAGAAACTGTGTCTGCTAAGTATTTATTATTACATACCCATGGAGAAAAATCATCTGGTGATTTATGGAAAATCGTAAGTAAAGGACCAAGGGTATTTTCCAGACTAAATTTAGAAAAAATAAAAAAAAAAGGATACCCAAAAGCAACAGAAGAATCTGATTACAAAAAACATTATCTGATAATCGAAATAGAAAAAGTTGATTTATCTGAAATCGGAAATAATAATTGGGACTTTAGAAAACTAAAAAATTATAATTCCGGAAATGCTTCTACAAAACCTTTTACTACTACTCTAACTCAGTTAATGGATTTTATTATTAAATAATATTACTTATGAATCTCTATCTTTACACCCCTAAAGTCCCCTCAAGGGGACATTTGATAAAGGAAAATAGAATATTCACAGGGTTTACCGTTTGGGTATTGGTAAAATAAATTTAATTTTTTACACTTGTCTTTTTTGGCTTAGAATGTCCCCTTGAGGATTATTGAAATGAAAATATATGTTCATTGAAGATACCGAGCGTAGCTCTTAGGGGTGTCTTCAAACCTACTCAGTTAATTCCTTTACCTTCTCCTCAATAACCAACAACACACTAAACATATTCTTTTTAACATCATCGTTAGAAAACCTCAAAAAAGTAACACTATAAGCCTCTAATTCACTTTGTCATTTAGCATCATACAAAAAAACTGTGGTCGTGGCTATCTCCATCAATTTCAATCACCAATCCTATTTCATGACAATAAAAATCTACAATATAATTTAACATAGGAACCTGTCTATGAAACTGAACACCATAAGCACGCTGTTTTATATGTTGTCACAACAAGACTTCTGGCAACGTGCAATGTTTTCTTAGCTGTCTAGCCAGTTCTCTTAATTCTGGGTTGTATGGAATTATTTTGTTTTTCATTTTATTAATTTATCACTTATCTATTTACACCCCTAAAGTCCCCTCAAGAGGACATTTGATAAAGGAAAATAGAATATTCATAGGATATCAGATTGGGTAATGGTAAAATCAATTTTAATTTTTTATCACTTATGCTCGTTGGTTTGGAATGTCCCCATGAGGATATTGAAATGAAAATATATGTTCATTGAAGATGCCGAGCGTAGCGCTTAGGGGTGTTTTTCGTTAGAACTTATTCTGTCAATTCTTTTACCTTCTCTTCAATAACCAACAACACACTACATCACAGTAATTTACAAAATTATCAAACAAAAAAGCCCTGATTATATAATAATCAAGGCTACTAAATAAAGACGTTGTTTTATTTTACTTCTTCAAAAGCTTTTCTGTATGCGTTTTACCATCATTGGTAACCACGTTTAACATATAAACTCCAGTAACTAGATTACTTACATCTAGTGCATCAACAGAAGTACTTTCTATTAATTGCTGTCCATTTAAATTATAAACAGATAACTGTGCAATCTGTTCGTTCTGAATGCCTTTAATTTGTAATTCATCAGCAACCGGATTTGGATAAATATGCAACGCTGATGCATTCGCAAAATCATTAACACCTAAGGTACCGTTTTCATAACTAAAATTATCGTAAAAGGCATCACCGCCATAATTGTTATGCAACATATTAAAGCCAACAATATCTACTGATGTAAAATTGCTTCGGGTGTGGGCTAATACATCATTTAAATAGTATTTAAGTTCTGTTGCTGTTACTTCAATTTTAATGTTTAACCAGGTGTTTGGCGTCCACGTGGCATCTTCAATATAAGCAGCCGTATAACCAATGTCATCTATGGTATAAATCAATCCTTGATATTCCATAGCAATACCTGCCACAGGAACAAAATTATCATCGGCATCAATACCAAAAAGTGTCATTTCAAAATCGGCACCGTTAATTTCTGTAACCAAAACATCGTACGAAAATGTAAAATCTTCAA
The DNA here is from genome assembly GCF_030407435.1 of Winogradskyella bathintestinalis. Lineage (GTDB taxonomy): Bacteria > Bacteroidota > Bacteroidia > Flavobacteriales > Flavobacteriaceae > Winogradskyella > Winogradskyella bathintestinalis. Next base: position 1,087,355 of record NZ_JASDDK010000001.1, on the reverse strand, counting down.
ATGGTTTTGGACTATCAAAGTTTTTTGCAGCACCAAAGATTGGGGCAAATTGAGCACCAAAACTTGACTCATAAGAATTTTTAAAGGAATAAGTGCCATCAGTAGCTTCCTCATCTGAAATAACCTGATTTTGTATAAAACCGTCATCACCCTCTGTTACTTCCCAGCCATTTTGGTTGTTTAGCGTTCCTAAAGTATAAGATTCACTGGTTTCAAAGGAAATTGTTTCCTGACTAAAAACGCCTCCTGTAAGCAATAACATGAGGCCAATTGCGTAATTTTTTATCATATTTTTTTATTGTTTAGAGCCATAAAATTAATATAATCACAACACAAATACGAAACAATTAACACTTGAAAAACACCGGAATCAGTAGTTAATTGAGTTACTGACACCTATAATAATTATATATTTTAAAAAATTATAATTATTATCATATTCATGAAAATGATCGAACATTCCTAACGACGCTTCTTCTTTTTGCGCTTCTTTCGCTTACTAAATCTTACCTTGTCTTCACTATTACGTTGGTTAAAAGGTACGGCATCATTAAACGTGTTTTTAGCATCACCTTTGGGCTTATTTTTACGCCATTTTTCGGTCTTTGCAGGAAGTAATACATCTAATAAATCTTGACGCCCAAGTTTGTTAAGTGTGTTTTTAATCCACGCTTTATTTTCGTCTTTATACCAGAAGAAAAAACGGTGCTGTTCGTCCTTTTCTTTTTTGGTTATGGGTGTGTTTACTTTTTTAAGTGTATAGGGATGATACCCACTATAATAAATAACCGTCGCCACAGTCATAGGCGTTGGAGTAAACCCTTGTACCTGCTCTAACTGGAAACCCATATCTTTGGTCTCTGCAGCAAGATTGGCCATATCCTCAACTTCACAAGCGGGATGATTCGATATAAAATAAGGAATCAACTGTAGTTTCAATCCTTTCTTAATATTTATCTTATCAAAACGTTCCTTAAACTTATGGAAGTATTTAAATGACGGCTTTCGCATCAATTTTAAAACAGGATCACTAGTATGTTCTGGCGCTACTTTAAGCCGACCAGAAACATGTTTAGTCATCACTTCTTCTGTATAATCATCTAATTCTTTTGGATCCGCATTCTTGTTAAATTCTGGCACTAACATATCATGTCTTATCCCCGAACCTATAAATGATTTCTTTACCTTTGGATGCTTATCAACGGCTTGATACAATTCCGTTAACGGTTTATGCGACGTATCTAAATTACTACAGATTACAGGTGAAATACAACTTGGTGCTACACACTTGTCGCAGATCGATTGTACTTTCCCTTTCATTTGATACATGTTGGCGCTTGGCCCACCAATATCGGACAAATAGCCTTTAAAATCTGGCATATTTGCCACGGTATCCACTTCTTTTAAAATCGATTCTTGACTACGAGAGGCGATAAATTTGCCTTGATGTGCCGAAATAGTACAAAAGCTACAACCACCAAAACACCCGCGATGTATGTTGATGGAAAATTTGATCATCTCAAACGCCGGAATAGGTCCTCGCTTATCATATTTAGGGTGTGGTAATCGTGTATAAGGCAAATCGAATGAAGCATCAATTTCTGCCTCAGTCATGGTTGGGTAAGGCGGATTAATCATTAACGTCTTATCTCCTACCTTCTGAAAAATACGCCTTGCCGCTAATTTATTAGACTCTTGCTCAATGATCTTAAAATTAGAGGCATATTGTTTTTTGTCCTTTAAACAGGTTTCATGCGATGAAATTTCTATATCTTCCCAATTGCTGTTTTTCGGAATTTTATCCTCTTTATTTAAAAGTACCGCTGTTTGGTTAACGGTGTTGATACTATTAAAAGGGACGCCTTTTTCGAGTAAACGAATCAATTCGCGCAAAGGTTGTTCTCCCATACCATAAACCAACATATCAGCTTTAGACGATTCTAAAATAGTTGGCATTAGCTTATCGCTCCAATAATCGTAATGGGTTACACGACGTAGAGACGCTTCAATACCTCCAATTAAAACGGGCGTGTCGGGCCATTTTTCTTTTAAGATATTCGAATATACTGTTGTCGCATAATCTGGTCGAAATCCTATGTCTCCATTTGGCGTATAAGCATCTTTATCTCGCTTCTTTTTATTCGCATTATAGTTGCTAATCATAGGATCCATACAACCACCTGTAACGCCAAAAAATAATCTTGGTTTTCCTAATTTTATAAAATCCTGAAGGTTATCATTTACATTGGGCTGTGGCACGATAGCCACACGCAAACCAAAACTTTCTAACATACGTCCAATAACAGCAGGTCCAAATGTTGGATGATCTACATAGGCATCTCCGCTAAACAGAATAACATCTAAGTATTCCCATCCGCGGATCTTCACCTCTTTGTTTGTGGTAGGTAACCAATCCGAAAGTTGCAATTCTTTTTTCACAGTGCAAAAGTAATTAAAATAGTAGCTCGAACATCACACTTTAACGTAGACGATAATAAATGATGTAATTTAAAGTGTTGTTTTTCAAAAGAGTCTACAAATCTAAAGCCTTTAAACTCTCCACTCTATTGCGCGCCAAGAAGTCGTCAATCGTTTCAAAATGTTCAATGACTCGTTTCTCTTTAAACTCGAATACCTTATTTGATAATCCTTGAAGAAAATCCCGATCATGAGACACTAGTATTAAAGTGCCGTCGAAATTCTTGAGCGCCTCTTTTAATACGTCTTTCGATTTTAAATCTAAGTGATTAGTAGGCTCATCGAGAATCAATAAATTAACAGGTTCCAGCAAAAGTTTTACCATCGCTAACCTTGTTTTTTCACCACCAGACAACACACTAACTTTTTTATCGATATCGTCGCCTCGAAACATAAAACCCCCTAAAATATTTTTAATTTGAGTTCTCACATCTCCTTTAGCCACTTCATCTACCGTTTGAAAAACCGTTAAGTTTTCATCTAACAAAGCGGCTTGGTTTTGGGCGAAATAACCCACTTTTACATTATGGCCTAAAGCACAAGTTCCTTCCACATCGATTTCTCCCAAAATGGCTTTTATCATAGTGGACTTTCCTTCTCCATTCCGACCGACAAAACAGACTTTTTCACCTCTTGAGATAGACATATTAGCATTTTTGAACACCACATGGTCGTCATAAGATTTAGACACATCTTTGACAGTTACAGGGTAATCTCCTGAACGTTGCGTTGTCGGAAACCGTAATCGCAAAGCCGACGTATCGACGTCATCAATTTCGATAATTTCTAATTTCTCGAGCATACGCTCACGCGATGACACTTGATTGGTTTTAGAATAGGTGCCCTTAAAACGGTCAATAAATGCTTGGTTATCGGCAATGAATTTCTGCTGTTCTTGATATGCCTTTATTTGGTGTGTGCGTCGGTCTTCACGCAATTGTAAGTAATGTGAATAATTGGCTTTATAATCATAAATTCGACCCATGGTCACTTCAATCGTACGATTAGTTATATTGTCAATAAACGCTCTATCGTGTGAAATAACCAAAACAGCATTCGCTTTATTCACTAAAAAATCCTCCAACCAAATCACGGATTCAATATCAATATGATTGGTAGGTTCATCCAACAAAATTAAGTCTGGTTTCTGTAATAAAATTTTTGCCAATTCAATACGCATGCTCCACCCACCAGAAAACGCGTTGGTTGGTCTGCTAAAATCGTCTTGTTTAAATCCCAAACCTTTAAGCGCTTTTTCCACTTCGGCATCATAGTTAACATCTTCTAAAGCATAATATTTCTCACCCAAATCGGAAACGCGCTCAATGATTTTCATATAGGCATCGGACTCATAATCGGTTCTAGTTTCCAACTGCTTGTTGAGCGTCTCCATTTCGTCGCGCATATCAAACACATGCGCAAAAGCTTTGGATGCTTCTTCAAAAACGGTAGCATTATCCTTAGTCAGCAAGTGTTGTGGTAAATAGGCAATAACCGTATCCTTAGGCGAACGCACATGACCCCGTGTAGCATTTTGAACACCTGCGATAATTTTCATCATGGTGGATTTTCCAGCTCCATTTTTACCCATCAAGGCAATTTTATCATTCTCATTAATTGTGAAAGACACATCACTAAAAAGTGTTTGCCCACTAAATTCTACCGCTAAATTATCTACTGAAATCATGGTTTGGATTTAAAAAGATTGCAAAATTACTAAATGGTTAAACATTATCTAAAAATGCAGGGCAAAATAATATATTCTTTCATTTCGGTTAATTCTAATTTTAAATACGTTAATGACTGCGCGTGTTTTCAGTTACTTTTATATTCAACGTAAAAACAATTATTATGAGTACTAATAGCGACAAAAACGATAAGCAAGAAAAAAATGAAACTAGTATCTCTGAAAGTGCCATCAATAAAAAAGAAGTTGATGGAAGAGATATTAATCATCAAGTAAAAGACCGACGCGAAAAACACCAACCAAGAGATAACGCGTAATACATAACTTTAAAAAGAAAACTATGATAATCACAAAACTTTTAGGATTAACGACCTTTATAACCAAAAGCAAAAAAGCAAAGATTGCCGTTTTAGGCATAGAAATCGCCGTTTTGGCTTATGCTCTATATCAGCAAAAATCGGAAGAAAAAAATAAACGGCTCAAATCTTAGAACTTGCACTTTTTGAAGTAATTTTGTGGTCGAATTTGAGACTATGAGTATTATTTCAACAGACATATCTAAAGCTGTAGCATTATTAACTGCAGAAGATATTGTGGCTATTCCGACTGAAACGGTTTATGGTTTAGCCGGAAATATTTACAGCGAAAAAGCTATAAAGGCGATTTTTGAAACCAAAAATCGCCCTTTTTTTAATCCACTCATTGTTCATATTCCTTCTATAAACACACTTCCTAATATTGTCGCATACATTCCTAAAAAAGCACAATTATTAGCAGAAGCCTTTTGGCCTGGCCCCATTACGTTAGTATTAAAAAAGAAAGCTAACATTCCAGATTTAATAACAGGAGGAAAAGATACGGTCGCCGTTCGAATTCCTAACCATACAACTACTCTAGAATTATTAAACCAGTTGGAATTTCCGTTGGCTGCACCAAGTGCCAATCCATTTAGTAGTATTAGTCCAACTACAGCACAACATGTAGAAACTTATTTTAAAGACAACATAAAAATGGTTTTAGACGGTGGAGCTTGCACAAGTGGTATTGAATCTACGATTATAGGATTTGAAAATGACGAACCTATTATTTATAGATTAGGTTCAACTGCTTTAGAAGATATCGAAGCCGTCGTGGGTCGTATAGAAATTAAGAACAAAAAGGAAATAAGTCCTGATGCACCTGGTATGCTGGAAAGACATTACGCACCAAAAACAAAAACCATCTTAACGACCAATATAAAAGAGGCTATTGAAAAATATGCTAACAAACGGATTGGCGTTTTAAATTTTAAATCTCAAATCGAATCTAATTCAATTAAGTTACAAATTGTTCTATCTAAAAAAGGAGATATGGCTGAAGCAGCTTCAAAGTTGTATGAATCACTACATCAATTAGATCAACATCATTTAGATGTCATTATAGCCGAACGTTTTCCTGATTATGGACTGGGTAAGTCCATCAATGATAGATTACAACGCGCCACAGCATAGGCTGAAAATCTAATTCCGTTACCTTATAGTCGTATACGATTATACAATTTATGTTATCTTTTATCTAAAATTAGTGACATTATACAAAATATCTTAGTTGCCACAGAATTAAAAAAACAAAGAACAATTACTTATCGACAAACCTGTCAACTCGCCGAGAGATTCAATTCTAAAATATGGTAAATACATATAGCTGCACCAAAATCAGACGTTGCAGGACTAGATGTTGACCTGGAGTATATAAGAAAATTTCTCGCCTCAGAGCTGAGAAATGAACATGAGCAACTTCAAGATTATGCCGATAACTTAAAAGTTAGAAATATACTGTGATGAGCTACAGGTATAGGGATCTGCTAAAGAAATGATATTAAAAGAATCAGAAAAGCTTAATATTAATCTCATTATTTTGGAATATACCACAATGTCTTCTATAAAGTCAAATATAGAAGTGTTACTAACAAATTGATTAACGTATCGAAAATACTAGTTTTAATAGTACCTTTTAATTGAAGATAAATCTTAACGTAGATCGAAAAAGTCAATTCGAAATTTTAGAAAAACTTAATAATTTATTCTAACGAATTCAATGCAACCTGATTATATGGAATTTAAGGATAAAAATATTATCATCAAGGTTTGGTAAATCAATTGTTTATCGTAAATTTGCAAACTCTTTTTTGAAGAGGAATGTTTAATCTTTTTGCGCTGTGAAGCGTAAATATAAATCAAATTAGTGTGGATACATTAAGCTACAAAACAGTTTCAGCTAACAAAGCTACCGTTAATAAGGGGTGGGTTTTAGTAGATGCTGAAGGACAAACTTTAGGTCGCTTAGCTTCAAGAGTAGCAATACTTTTAAGAGGTAAGCACAAACCTAATTTTACGCCACACGTTGATTGCGGTGACAACGTTATTGTTGTTAATGCTGAAAAAATCAACTTAACTGGTAACAAATGGACGGAAAAAAGTTACATCCGTCACACAGGTTATCCAGGTGGACAAAGAAGTTTGACGGCTACTGAATTATTTGGGAAAGACCCAAGTAGATTAGTAGAGAAGTCAGTAAAAGGAATGTTACCTAAAAACAAATTAGGAGCAACTCTTTTTAGAAATTTAACTGTTGTTACTGGTACTGAGCATGCTCATGCAGCTCAAAAACCAAAGACAATGAAATTAAACGAAATTAACTAATGGAAGTAATTCACAAAATTGGCCGTAGAAAGACGGCTGTTGCTCGTGTGTACCTTGCTGAAGGAAATGGCAAAATCACGGTGAACAAAAAAGACTTGGCGGATTATTTTAGTACGGCAACATTGCAGTACAAAGTAAACCAACCTTTAGCCTTGACTAACAATGATGGCAACTTTGATATTACTGTTAACGTATATGGAGGTGGTATCACCGGCCAGGCAGAAGCAATACGTTTAGGATTAAGTCGTGCTATGTGCGAACTAGATCCTGAAAACAGACTAGTATTAAAGCCAGAAGGTCTATTAACGAGAGACCCAAGAATGGTAGAGCGTAAGAAATTCGGTCAGAAGAAAGCGCGTAAGAAATTCCAATTCTCGAAACGTTAATATCCAAACAGCACTTAGTTCAGAGCTTGTTTTTTCAAGCTCTGGATTATTTTATTTTATTGAAATTACAATTGTTTTGAAGTGATTTGGGGCGATTAAAAATATTCCAAAATAAATTTGGAATAAAGTTTAGCATCTAAATGATTAAGGCGCGCTAAAGCAACCACTTAGTCATTGCTAATTTAACAGAACGTAAACTATTACAAAAATGGAAAAAGTAGAAGTAAAAGAATTACTTGAAGCAGGTGTACACTTCGGTCACCTAACGCGTAAGTGGAACCCAAACATGGCTCCATACATCTATATGGAACGTAACGGTATCCATATTATCAACCTTTACAAAACAGCAGCAAAAATTGAAGAAACTTCTGAAGCGTTAGCTAAAATAGCAGCATCAGGAAAGAAAATTTTATTCGTTGCTACAAAAAAACAAGCTAAAGACATCGTTGCTGATAAAGCAGGTGCCGTAAATCAACCTTATATTACTGAGCGTTGGCCAGGTGGAATGTTAACTAACTTTGTTACTATTAGAAAAGCTGTAAAGAAAATGGCTTCTATTGACAGAATGAAGAAAGATGGAACATTCAACTCTTTATCTAAAAAAGAACGTTTACAAGTTAACCGTTTACGTGCAAAATTAGAAAAGAATTTAGGTTCTATTTCTGACATGACACGTTTACCAGGTGCTTTATTCGTAGTTGATATTATGCGTGAGCACATTGCTATCAAAGAAGCTCAAAAATTAAATATCCCAATCTTCGCTATGGTAGATACCAATTCTGACCCTCGTGAAGTTGATTATTTAATTCCTGCTAATGATGATGCTTCAAAATCTGTAGATAAAATCTTATCTATCGTAACTTCTGCTATCGCAGATGGATTAAACGAAAGAAAAGCAGAACGTGCAGATAAAGATTCAAAATCTAAAAAAGGAGAAGCAAAAGCTAAACCTGCAAAAAAAGCTGAAAAAGCAGACGTTGCTGATCAAGAAGAAGAATAAACAACATTTATACAATATTGAAAGTCATTTAGTTGTTTTTCTTGTCCTGAACATTGTTGAAAGGATTATCGAAAATTAATTGAATGACTTTTTTAAATTTAAAAACTATGGAAAATACTGTAAAAGTTACAGCAGCAGAAGTAAACAAGCTAAGACAAGCAACTGGTGCTGGTATGATGGATTGTAAAAAAGCTTTAGTTGAAGCTGGTGGTGATTTTGATAAAGCCATTGAAGTTTTACGTAAGAAAGGACAAAAAGTTGCAGAAAAAAGAGCTGACAGAGATTCTTCAGAGGGAGCTGCTGTGGCTAAAATTAATGCAGACAACACCGCTGGTGTTGCTATTGTATTAGGTTGTGAAACTGATTTTGTTGGTAAAAATGAAAAATTCGTAGCATTAGCAAATGATTTAGCTGATATTGCTCTTAACCACGATACTAAAGAAGCTTTTTTAGCTGCTGATTTTGATGGTATGTCGGTTTCTGAGAAACTCGTTGAACAAACTGGAGTTATTGGTGAAAAATTAGACATTACGGCTTTTGAGAAATTAGAAGCTCCTTACGTCGGACAATATGTTCACATTAATAAAATTGCTGCTTTAGTAGGTCTATCTGATAAAGTTGATAACGTTGAAACCTTAGTAAAAGATGTTGCAATGCAAGTTGCTTCAATGGGTGCAACAACTTTATCTTACAAGGATTTTGATTCAGAATTTATCGCATCAGAAACTGAGGCACGTATCGCTGTTATTGAAAAAGACAATATTGAATTAGGACGTTTAGGTAAAACTTTAAAGAACGTACCAAGTTATATCTCTATGGCGCAGTTAACTCCCGAAGTTATCGCTGAAGCTGAAGAAGCTGCAAAAGCAGAATTAAAAGCTGAAGGTAAGCCAGAGCAGATTTGGGACAGAATTTTACCAGGTAAAATGGAACGTTTCATTTCTGATAACACTACCTTAGATCAAGAAAAATGTTTATTAGATCAAAAGTTTATTAAAGACGAAAAGCAAACGGTTGCTGAGTATGTTAAAACTTATGGTGACGTTGCAGTTACTGGTTTTAAACGTGCTACTGTCGGATAACCTATAAACTCTAAATATTTTTAGCGTTAAAATAATGCTTCTCAGAAATGAGAGGCATTTTTTTTGCATTTTTTTCACTTTTACAGAAGCTAATAATTACGTAGCTTTGCTCAACTTTTAATCTTTCTAGAGGAACGAGGCGCAATGACGTATTAATTTTCGAATTATATAACGTATCGAATTACCTTAAACCTCATATAGAAATAGAAACTATTTAATGAAATATAAAAGAATACTACTAAAATTATCTGGCGAAGCTTTAATGGGCAATCGTCAATATGGTATTGATCCAGAGCGTTTATTTGAATATGCTAAGGATATTAAAGAAATAATTGATTTAGGTGTAGAAGTCGCTATCGTTATCGGAGGTGGAAATATTTTTAGAGGTGTTGCCGGGGCTATGAATGGTATGGATCGTGTACAAGGAGATCACATGGGAATGTTAGCTACCGTAATCAACGGCTTAGCATTGCAAAATGCACTCGAGGATGCCGATGTAAAAACACGTTTGCAAACGGCCATAAAAATAAATGAAGTAGCAGAACCATTCATTAGAAGAAAAGCAATGAGTCATCTGAGAAAAGGACGGGTTGTAATTTTTGGTGGTGGCACCGGAAATCCGTATTTTACTACAGATTCAGCGGCCGTTTTGAGAGCTATTGAAATTGAAGCGGATGTCATTTTAAAGGGTACCCGTGTAGACGGTATTTATACCGCAGATCCGGAATTAGACACCACTGCGGTTAAATTTGATAATATATCTTTTAAAGATGTTCTTAGTAAAGGATTAAAAGTAATGGATACCACTGCATTTACTTTAAGCCAAGAAAACAACCTACCTATTATTGTTTTTGATATGAACAAAAAAGGAAACTTGCTTAAAGTTGTTTCTGGAGAAAATATAGGCACAAAAGTCAACTAAAAGGTTTTACCTTAAATTTTGATAATCGTAAATTAAAATTTTAACATTATGAATGAAGACATTAAATTTATAATCGACACAGCAAAAGAATCTATGGATGCGGCCTTAAAGCATTTAGAAAAGCAACTCGTTAATATTAGAGCTGGTAAAGCTAGTCCTGCCATGTTAGGCAGCGTTATGGTTGATTATTATGGTTCACAAACCCCATTGAGCCAAGTGGCTAATGTCAATACACCAGATGGTAGAACTATTACTGTCCAGCCTTGGGAAAAATCTATGCTTCAAGAAATTGAACGTGGAATCATGTTAGCCAATTTAGGCTTTAATCCGATGAATAACGGAGATACCATTATAATTAATGTACCCCCGTTAACTGAAGAACGTCGAAAAAATTTAGCGAAACAGGCTAAAGCTGAAACGGAAGATGCCAAAGTTGGTATTAGAAACGCCCGTAAAGAAGCAAATAATGATATAAAGAATGCCGATGTATCTGAAGATCTTCAGCAAAATGCGGAAATTGACATCCAATCTTTAACGGATACTTACGTAAAAAAAATAGATACAATTTTAGACGTTAAAGAAAAAGAGATTATGACCGTTTAATCAAATCTCAAAGTGCTAAACATCCCTCTCAATTTGGGATGTTTTTATTTAATCAATAGTTTTAATTAATAAATATGCCAAAGCTTCTATTTGTTGTCTTTCTTTTAGCGTATGCAACAAATTGTTATGCTCAAATTACAATGGCTGAAATAGATTCAATTAAAACAGCACAAGATTCCATAAAAAAAAGTGCATATCTTAAAAATATTGGTAACGGATACTTACCGTTAAATTATTTCGATCTAGACTTACGATACCTCATAAAATTTAACCAATATGAAGGTTTTAGAACAGGTCTTGGAGGAGTAACTAATGATCGGTTCTCAGAATGGTTTCGAATTAATTCTTATGTGGTTTATGGATTTAAAGATCATCGTTTTAAATATAAGATCGGAGGCGGACTTAGGTTAAAGGAATCTACCAACACATGGTTGAATTTTGCCTATAAAGATGATTTACAAGAAACAGGGAGTTCATCCTTTTTAACAGATAAACGTTTCTTCACTTTTTTTGAACCACGATTATTAAATATTGACTTGTTCCATAAATATATTCAAAAGTCGGTGTCTTTAGAGCACACATTTAGCAATCACTTACTATCGGAGACGGCGTTTTCAGTTAATAAAATAGATCCTACTTATAATTACACGTATGCTTTAGATGGCGAAAACTATAATACGTTCGATTTAAGTATGGCTCAAGTTAGTCTGCAATGGAGTCCGTTTAGTGCTTTTGATATTGTAGAGGATAATGTTGTGACGATAAAGGACGGCTATCCGAAATTTACGGTTCAACTCACTCAAAGTTTCAAATCCATTTTTGGAAGCGACTTTAATTTTTCGAAAGTAGATTTTAGAACTATTCAAAAATTCAATCACAAAAATAATGCTACTACAAAACTTACATTAGTAGCAGGTATTGCTGGTGGTGATGCCCCATTAACTCATTTGTATCATGCTTATCCTAATAATATCACCAAGGAAACCATTCTTCAACGTTTTTCTGTAGCGGGATTAAATAGTTTTGAAACCATGTATTTTAATGAGTTTTTTAGCGATAAGTTTTCAACCTTACAAATAAAACATGTCTTACCCCCTTTTAAAATTTCAGAGCGTTTTAAGCCGCAATTAGTTTTAATATCACGTTACGCTATAGGAGATATGAATAGTAAACGGAGGCACCAAGGTGTTGCATTTGAAACCTTGAGACACGTCTATTCAGAATCTGGTTTTGAAATTAACAAATTACTTTTTGGTTTTGGATTAAGTTTTGCCTATCGATATGGTGGTTATCACTTACCAAATTTTGAAGATAATATTGCTTTTAAGTTTACCTTTAATATTTCATTATAATCCTGTTAATTACCCAACAAATTATCAGCTTTTTTCTACCTTTGCGACCAATTAAATTGGTGTATGTCTAAACTTTCTACTACCGGATTTTGGGAGGCTGTTGCGAGACTTATTCTTCGTAATAAAATCTTTATACTAATTGCTATTGTGTTAACCACTGTGTTTTTCAGTATGCAATGGAAACACATGCGCTTTACTTTTACTGAAGCCAATCTACTACCCGACGATCACGAGGTTAATCTCATCTATAATGATTTTTTAGAAGTTTTTGGTGAAGAAGGTAATTTGATAGTTTTAGGTGTAAAAGATTCTAGTTTATTTACAGTTCAAAACCTCAATGCTTGGCATAAACTCGCCAGTTCATTTAAACCCTACAATGAAGTAGAATCCGTTTTATCTGTAAAGGATCTTCAAAAGCTAGTAAAAAACACGGAGAAAGAACAATTTGATTTAGAACCCTTTATCAAGGATTCCATCCATAGTATAGAAGAAATACAGCAGCTTCAAGACCAATTATTTAAACAATATCCATTTTACGATAATTTCTTATTCAATACGGAAACGAAAACGATTCGGACCGCTATATATATGAGGAAAGATATCGTTAATACCTCTGCTAGAAAAGATTTTATCATTGACGAATTTTTACCAAAGGTGGATCGTTTCGAAGCTGAAACAGGACTCGATGTCAGAATTTCAGGAATGCCCTACATTCGTACCTTAAACTCTAAGAGTATTGTTGATGAAATTCCTATTTTTATTGGAGCAGCTCTTTTCGTAACCTCATTAATCTTTTTTCTATTTTTTAGATCTTTTAGAGCCACATTCATATCACTTATTGTGGTATGTTTTGGAGTGATGTGGACCTTTGGGATCATAGGTTTACTAGGTTATGAAATTACGGTTTTAACAGCTTTAATCCCACCGTTAATTATCGTTATCGGTATTCCGAATTGTATTTTCCTTATAAATAAATATCAACACGAAGTAAAATCTCATGGCAATAAGGTAAGGTCTTTACAACGTGTTATTACCAAAGTTGGCAATGCCACTTTGATGACCAATATAACTACAGCCTCTGGTTTTGCGACATTTATTCTTACTGAAAGTAAATTACTTAAAGAATTTGGTATCGTAGCTTCATTGAGCATTGTAGCCATTTTTATTTTGTGTTTACTTATCATTCCTATTCTTTATACGTTTTTACCTTATCCTAAAGAACGTCACTTAGAACATCTAAATAAACGCTGGATCGGTGCTTTTGTGAATTGGATGGAGAATATGGTTAGACATAGAAAAATAACCATTTATATTACTGCGCTAATTTTAATTATTGGCAGCATTATTGGAATTTATCAGATTAAAATTTCTGGAAGTTTGATTGAGGACATGCCTCAAGATACCGAGTTTTTTAGCGATATACGGTTTTTTGAATCTGAATTTGACGGTATAATGCCTTTGGAAATTATGATAGATTCCAAACGCAAAAAAGGAGTGATGAAATTAGCAACTTTAAAGCGTATGGAACAATTGGAAGAACTAATTGATGACATTCCAGAATTATCGCGTCCAATTTCAGTAGTAAGTTTGGTTAAGTACAGTAAACAAGCTTACTATAACGGCAACCCTAAATATTACCAATTGCCAACGAGCCAAGAAAATAGTTTTATTTTGTCTTATGCTAAAAATTCAACTTCAGATGTTGATTTATTAAGCAATTTTGTAGACAGTACAGGCCAATATGCACGTATCACTACTTTTATGAAGGATATTGGAACGGCTAAAATGGAACGTATTCAAGAGGATCTTCAAACTAAAATAAATAAGGTATTCCCCAATGAGCGCTATGAAGTGATTATGACAGGTAAAGCTTTAGTTTTTCAAAAAGGAACGAAGTATTTAGTGAAAAATCTAGCCATTTCACTTACGCTTGCTATTGTTCTTATTGCTTTATTTATGGCTTACCTATTCCGCTCATTTAAGATGATTATTGTATCGTTAATACCCAATCTATTACCGCTTTTAGTCACGGCGGGTTTAATGGGCTACGTGGGAGTACCAATAAAGCCATCGACCATATTGGTATTCAGTATTGCTTTTGGTATATCTGTAGATGATACCATACACTTTTTGGCAAAATATAGACAAGAATTGCAAGCTAACCATTGGAAAATTAGAAAATCCGTTTACGCCGCGTTACGAGAAACTGGAGTCAGTATGATTTATACTTCCATTGTATTATTCTTTGGCTTTTCGGTATTTACCATTTCAAGTTTTGGCGGAACAGTTGCATTGGGCGCTTTAGTATCTATCACCTTATTATTCGCTATGCTTTCTAATTTACTGTTATTACCTTCACTATTATTATCTTTAGAGCGAAACATTGCAAATAAAGAAGTGTTGAGAGAGCCTTCAATAAATATCATTCCTTCTGAAGACGAAAATCACTTAGAACAAAACGATAAAAACTTATAATAGCATTCAAAATAATTTAAAAATGACTTCAAAAACTGTAGCCCAATTATTATCACAAGCTGAAACTCCGCAAGATGTTACCATAAAAGGTTGGGTAAGAACTTTTAGAGCTAACCGATTTATTGCCTTAAATGATGGTTCTACTATAAATAATATTCAATGTGTTGTCGATTTTGAAAATTTTGACGAAGCACTCTTAAAACGAATAACCACAGGTGCAGCTATTCATGTTACTGGAGAATTAGTTGAAAGTCAAGGAAAAGGACAATCGGTTGAAATTGTGGTAAAGACTTTAGAAATTTTAGGAGATTCAGATCCTGAAACGTATCCTATTCAACCTAAGAAGCACTCTTTTGAATTTTTAAGAGAAAATGCACATTTACGCACCAGAACAAATACATTCAGTGCAGTAATGCGATTAAGATCGTCTTTATCATTTGCGATACATAAATATTTTAATGAAAACGGTTTCAATTACATGCACACCCCAATAGTAACAGGTAGTGATGCTGAAGGTGCAGGCGAAATGTTTAAAGTTTCAAATTTAGACGCTAAAAATCCACCATTAAATGAAGATGGTTCAATAAATTATAAAGAAGATTTTTTTGGAAAGGAAACTAACTTAACGGTTTCTGGTCAGTTAGAAGCCGAAACCTATGCCATGTCTTTAGGCAAGGTTTATACTTTTGGACCAACATTTAGAGCAGAAAATTCTAATACATCACGTCACTTAGCAGAATTCTGGATGATTGAACCCGAAGTGGCTTTTATGGACTTGGCGGGTAATATGGATTTAGCGGAGGACTTTATGAAATCCGTTTTGAGTGATATTCTTAAAAACAATAAAGAAGATTTAGAGTTTTTAGAAAAGCGTTTGTTAGACGAAGAAAAAACAAAACCACAAGCCGAACGTAGTGCTATGAGTTTAATTGAAAAAATTAAGTTTGTGGTCGATAACAATTTTAAGCGTGTAAGCTACACTGAGGCTATTGATATACTAAGAAATTCAAAGCCTAATAAAAAGAAGAAATTCAACTATATAATTAATGAATGGGGAGCAGATTTACAGTCTGAGCACGAACGATATTTAGTTGAAAAACATTTTAAATGTCCGGTAATATTGTTTGATTATCCCGCTGATATTAAAGCGTTTTACATGCGTTTAAACGAACCAGACGATCAAGGAAGAGAAACGGTTAGGGCCATGGACATTTTATTTCCTGGTATTGGTGAAATGGTAGGAGGTTCGCAACGTGAAGAACGTTTGGACGTTTTAAAAGAAAAGATGAAAGCTTTAGATATTGACGAAAAAGAATTATGGTGGTATCTAGATTTGCGTAAATACGGAACAGCCGTACACTCTGGCTTTGGATTAGGATTTGAGCGTCTGGTAATGTTCGCTACAGGCATGGGCAATATTAGAGATGTTATTCCTTATCCTAGAACTCCACAGAACGCAGAATTTTAATTGCTAAATGATATACCTGACAGGTTTTAGAAAGCTGTCAGGTTTTTTTATTACATTTATAATCAACAGAAATTTATGTCCTTAAAGCAATTTTTACAATTTAAGCTCTCTCAAAAGCTTTCTCCGCAGCAGATTCAACTCATGAAGTTGATTCAGTTGCCTACACAAGCATTTGAACAACGTTTAAAACAAGAGTTAGAAGAAAATCCTGCTTTGGATACTGGGAAAGAATCAGAAGCTTCTGAAGACAATTTTGATGAATTTGATAATTCCGATGAGGATTATAATGATAATGATACTATTGAAGCCGATGACATTAATATTGACGAATACTTAAGCGACGACGAAATACCAGATTATCGCACACGTGCTAGTAATTATAGTGCCGATGATGAACAAAAAACCGTACCCTATGCTGCGGGCACATCGTTTACACAGCATTTAATTAATCAATTAAATACATTTCGTTTAAACGAACAAGAAGAAGAAATTGCTTATTTCTTGGTGGGCAGTGTAGATGAAAGTGGCTATATACGTCGTTCGTTATCCGACATTACAGATGATTTGGCTTTTACCCAAAATGTTTATACATCTGTAGAAGAGGTTGAAAAAGTGTTGCAAATTGTGCATCAATTAGACCCGGCTGGCGTTGGTGCTCGAAATCTTCAAGAATGTTTGAGCATACAATTGCATCGAAAAGAGCAGCATCCCGATGTGGAACTGGCTACGACTATAATAGATAATGGTTTTGAGCAATTTACAAAAAAGCATTATAAAAAGTTAATGCAGAAATTTGATATTAACGAAAATCAATTAAAAGAGGCTATTGAAGAAATAGAACGACTCAACCCAAAACCTGGCGGTTCTTATGCAGGTAACAATAAAATTGTAGAACATATTGTTCCGGACTTTGCTATAAAGATTATTGATGGAGAATTAGAGTTAACCCTAAATGGCAGAAATGCGCCAGAATTGCACGTATCGCGTGAATATAATAATATGCTTAAAGGTTACAAAGAGACGAAAGAAAAATCTAAAGCTCAAAAAGATGCCGTAATGTTCATTAAGCAAAAACTAGATGCAGCGAAATGGTTTATTGAGGCAGTAAGGCAGCGTCAACAGACTTTATTTGTAACTATGAGTTCTATTATGCATTATCAAAAAGAATACTTCTTAACTGGTGATGAGCGTAATTTACGACCTATGATCTTAAAGGATATTGCAGATGAAATCGAAATGGACGTTTCTACCATTTCTCGTGTAGCGAATAGTAAATATGTTGATACTCCTTATGGAACAAAATTGATTAAAGAATTCTTTTCTGAATCCATGACTAATGATCAAGGTGAAGAAGTTTCAACAAGAGAGATTAAAAAAATTCTTGAAACAGTTATCGAAGAAGAAAGTAAAAAGAAACCAATGACAGACGAAGCCCTGTCTAAAATACTAAAAGAAAAAGGTTATCCCATTGCGAGACGAACTGTTGCAAAATACAGGGAACAGCTAGATATACCTGTAGCACGATTAAGAAAGGAATTATAAAACGCCTTAATGAAAAACCATATTTTAAAAGGCATATCATTTGTGTTTCATCCCTTAATAATGCCATTAATGGGTGTGTTATTTTACTTTTCTAAAACACCTCGTTTTATTCCGTTGCCGGTGATGAAGGCCAAGATATTTTCTATAGTTATTCTTACTATAATTCTACCTATTTTACTTTTCTTTTTACTTAAAACAATAAATAAAGTCGATTCGATTTATTTAAAAAGTACTAAAGAGCGATTGATTCCACTTTTTATAAATAGTGTAATTATTTTATTAATTCTCATTAGGGTTATCACCCCAAGTGAAATGATAGAATTATATTATTTCTTTTTAGGTATACTTTGCTCTACTCTCACCTGTTTTATATTAGCAGGTTTTAAAATTAAAGCAAGCATTCATATGATTGCTGCATCGGGATTTTTTATGTTTGCTGTGGCTATAGGTCTACATTACCATATAAATATTAATGGTACAATTGCGCTTATGATGATCATTATTGGAGCTATTGCAACTTCTCGTCTACATCTAAAAGCTCATACTAATCAAGAATTACTCATTGGTATAATTACAGGTGTGGGACCGCAACTTTTACTATTGAATTATTGGTTATAGGATATAAAACATTAAACCAATTTTAACTGGTTTCATATTAATGGTTTCACCTTTAAGTTTATAATTGGATTCAAAGATAGGATTCAAACCATAGAAGACATGAAAATTCCATCTACCGTAACCAACACTCAGTGTTAAACCATATTGAAGTTTATTAAAACTATCGCTATTATACAGTTTTTCATCTTGTATGTTGCTATTAAATTTTGTAACACTGTAAAGCAAATAACCCATTTTAAAGCCAGAATAAATACGCCAAAAATCATAATTGCTGGTAGTAGATGTTCTCCACCTAAACTCTATTGGTACCTCTATTACATAGGTATTGAATTTATTTTTAGAAACGTTATAATCGTCTTCATCAATAATACTAAATCGCGCTGTATTATTAATTTCTTCTATAAAAAGATTTTTCTGATGATATGAGTTTACAGATAATCCTAATCCTAAACCAATAGCGACATTACGTCTTGTATTAATAGGCATATCTCTTATAAACCCCAAGTGAAATCCAGAAGAGAAACCACTTTGAGAAACATTATTAGGCTTTTCATTAAGTAAATTGTAGGTGATAGACGCATAAAATTGATCTTCTCTATAGTTCTCGTAGAAATCAGATTTTTCGACATCTGTTTGCGCTATGCTCAAAAAACCGATGAGTTGTAATAAAAGAAAAACATATCTTTTCATAATGATAAAACTACAAAAAGTTTAAATTACTTCACATAAAAAAAACGCCTTGATTTCTCAAGACGTTTCTATTTAAAATTAAGAATATTAACTTTTATTCATCTGTTTTTGTATTTGCAATATACATTACTTTTAATGCATTCGCTTTACGAAGTTCTTGCTTAACGTCTGATACTAAACCAGCATTGGTATTTTTATCGACTTTAAGACCTACGACAACTTTACTTTGAAGCTCTTCATTCATTTCACCAATACCTTGATAAACCGAAGATTGAACCTCTTCAACCGTTATAAAAGCATCGTTATATTGAATTCTAGGCTCCTTACCAAATTGTTTGTACTGTTCACTAGGCTTACCAGCATAGATAAAAATAGTTCTATCTTTCTTTAGCTTTTCAACTTGATCTGCACTTGGTAATTGATTTTCAATCATTAAAGAACTGTCTCGCATTACAGTTGCGACCATAAAAAAGAAAAGCAACATAAATACAATATCTGGAAGTGATGCCGTCGAAATTGCTGGCAATTCACCTTTATCCTTTTTTCTAAACTTAGACATATTTATTTGTTTTAATTTTTATCAGGTTCTGCTTCAGACAATTTCATAGGATACAATTTCTTAATGGTCTCAATACGATCATTAAGCACTTCATCCTTACTAAATTGGTTCTTTTCTTTCTCTTCTAACATTGCAGTAAACACATTGTCTGCATCTGGATAGTACTTCTTATAAAGGCGTTCAGCTTCACGCTCCCTAAGGAAATTGTACGCTGCTACCAATTCATTTTGTACTTCCATATACTTCTCATAGGTGGTTTCTCTATCATGTTTCATAGAGATAATTGCTTTATCAGGATGATCGGACGACGAGTCATCTCTAGCTCCTTTGCAATAATCACAAGACTCACCTGCTGGGTTAGTACCTCCACCATTATCTAAAAAATCAATGGCTGCTTCTCTTAAATCATCTAACGCCATTTCTTCGTCTTCAACGAGTAATTGGTTATTACGATTTATTAGAACAGTAAAAAGATTCTTTTGCTTAATTATTGGTGGTTCATATTCTGTATCATCAATAGGAGGCAAACTTCTTAATAGTCCTTTGTCTTTTTCAATAGTGGTTGTTACTAAGAAAAAGATAAGTAATAAGAAGGCAATGTCAGCCATTGATCCTGCATTAACTTCGGGTGCTGCTCTTTTTGCCATATTATTTATTTACTGATTATTTTTTTAACTCCTGAGAATATCATGGTTATTGCAGCCACTGCTAATAGCACGTAAAACGCTATTAAGCCTGCCCCTACCATGTGAGATTCACCAGTTGTTGCCAACTCGTCTCCATTTTTATAAGCCATGGTATCGCCACCAGAGACTACATAAGCTATAATCAATACTGCTGCAAACGCACCAACACCTATTAGAGTACTTTTAAGAGACGCTGTATTTGTAAAGAGGTTTTGTATAACAAAAATCAATACAAATAGCACAACCATTCCTAATATAATATAGGCCGTCCAAGCCATAGGCTCAAATAAACCTGCTTTTTCACCCGTTTCCATTGCTTCGTCACCGGCTGCAAGTATTCTCACTAGAGAAACTATACCGATTAAAGCTAAAACTGCGGCTATTATTTTTAATATTTTGTGCATCATTGTTTTTTATTTTTTGTGTCTTACTAATAAATCCATCAATGTGATAGACGCATCTTCCATATCATTTACAATACTATCAATCTTAGCAATGATATAATTGTAAAATATTTGAAGTATAATCGCTACGATAAGACCAAATACCGTTGTTAATAGTGCTACTTTAATACCACCTGCTACTAAAGAAGGTTGCATATCACCAGCAGCTTCAATTTTATCGAAAGCTTGAATCATACCAATTACCGTACCCATGAAACCAAGCATTGGCGCCAAAGCGATAAATAATGAAATCCAAGAGACATTCTTTTCTAATTGTCCCATCTGTACACCACCATAAGCAACTACAGCTTTTTCGGCAGCATCGATATCCTCGTTAGCTCTATCTAATCCTTGATAGAATATAGAAGCAACAGGTCCTTTTGTATTTCTACAAACTTCCTTTGCAGCTTCGATACCACCAGAATTTAGTGCATCTTCAACGTTTTGGGTTAATTTTCTAGTGTTTGTTGTTGAAAGGTTTAAAAAGATAATTCTCTCAATAGCAATCGCTAATCCAAGAATTAAACATAGTAGTACAATACCCATAAAGCCTGGACCACCTTCAATAAAACGCTTTTTTAATTCTTGGTGAAAACTCAAATCTTCTTCTGCTACTGCAGTTTCGTCTTGAGTTACACTTGTTACAGTTGCTGTTGTTGTAGCGAATGTTGTTGCATTGGCGTTAACAGTTCCGATAGCCATTAAACATGTTATGGCAAGGATAGAAAATAATCTCTTCATTGTTCTGATTTCTTAATTTTATTAGTTAAAGTGTTAAAGATAAAAAAAATTATGTAACAATCGCATAAAATATAAGCAGAGAGGAAGGGATTCGAACCCTCGATACCCTTTTGGAGTATACACACTTTCCAGGCGTGCGCCTTCGACCACTCGGCCACCTCTCTGTAAATTTAATTAAAAATTACATTGTGCCAAATAACGAAAAAATCTTCAAACACTAAAATTTAAACCGTTATTTTTAGGACATTTCTCCCCTTAAGGAAGTTTCAAAATAAAATTTAAAATCGTTATGAGCGACTTTCTCTCCTAATAGATACATCATTTTAGCTATTGCGGCTTCGGTGGTAATGTCTCTACCTGAGATGATTCCAATAGATTTTAATTGCGAACTGGTTTCATATTGCCCCATATTTACACTTCCTCCTACACATTGTGTAACATTTACAATATGTAAGCCTTTTTTAATCGCGTTTTTCAGCAAATCTAAAAACCACGTCTCTGTAGTGGCATTTCCAGAACCATAAGTTTCTATGATTAGGCCTTTAATTAATTTACTTGTAAGAATTGCTTCGCAAATAGGTCTTGAAATTCCCGGGAATAATTTTAAGACTCCAATATCAGAGTCCATTGCTGTGCGGATAATCAATTCTGAATTTGGCTTTGGTTTCCATAAATGTTCTGAATTCACATTTAGGTGCACTCCAGATTCCGCTAAATGCGGATAGTTATAAGACTCAAATGCTTCAAAATGTTCGGCATTTAATTTTGTGGTTCTATTTCCTCTATATAATTTGTATTCAAAATATAATCCAACCTCTCTAATTACTGGCCATCCATTAATCTGTAAAGATGCCATTTGTATTGACGTAATTAAGTTTTCTTTAGCGTCAGTCCTTAAGTCTCCTATAGGCAATTGTGAGCCTGTTAGAATCACAGGCTTTGCAAGATTTTCTAACATGAAACTAAGAGCTGAAGCGGTATAACTCATGGTATCGCTACCATGAAGGACTACAAAACCATCAAATTTAGAATAATTATCACCTATTATTGTAGCAATATCTCCCCAGTATTTCGGATTCATGTTTGAGGAATCGATAGGGTCTTTAAAAGAAACCGTATCTATAGTACAGTCTAATAAGCGCAATTCGGGGATTCTATCTAAAAGACTTGAAAAATCGAAAGCTTTTAAGGCACCAGTATCTGCATTTTTTATCATACCAATAGTCCCACCTGTATATATTAATAGTATGTGCGGTTGTTTTGTCATTTAAATTCCGAATATAGCTTTTGAATTTTCTGTAGTAATAGTAGCGATTTCTTTTTCGCTTTTGCCATAAAGTTCTACTAATTTTTCTAATACTTTATTGACATAAGCACTCTCATTCCTTTTACCTCTATAAGGTTTTGGAGCTAAGTAAGGTGAATCAGTTTCTAAAACGATATGTTTTAATTCTATTTGACTTATATATTGATCAATTTTACCATTTTTAAAAGTGACCACTCCTCCTATACCTAATTTCATATTATAAGAAATAGCCTTTTTTGCTTGTTCTAATGTACCTGTAAAACAATGGAAGATCCCGAATAAATCACTGCCTTGTTCTTGATCTAGAACCTGAAAAATTTCATCGAAAGCTTCTCTGCAATGAATGACAATTGGCAATTGATATTTTTTGGCTAACTTAATTTGATACTTAAAGGCTTCAATTTGAATGTCTAAAGTAGATTTGTCCCAATATAAATCGATACCAATTTCGCCTATAGCATAGAATTTTCGTTTTTGCAATAAATCTTCAACATGGTTTAACTCTTCTTTATAATTATCTTTTACAGAAGTTGGATGCAAACCCATCATTAAAAACACGTGCTCAGGAAAATCTTTTTCTAGCTGAAGCATCGCCTCAGTATGAGTAGAATCAATAGCCGGAATAAAAAAACGTTTTACATTGGCATCAATAGCACGTTGCATCATTTCTGCTCTATCATTATCAAAAGCATTACTATATAAATGGGTGTGTGTGTCAGTAATTATCATTTTGCAAAAGTAAGGGTTTAAAGACTTATACCAATACCTTCTTAAATTTAGATACTTTAAGCCTGTCTTTTCTATTTAGGTATCAATTTTATTCTAATTACTATTATTAAGAATTAAGTATTTTTATTCTGTTTATAGTAAAATAAGTAACGAACACTACCAATTCTTATCTTTGTACAAATTAATAACAAATGGAAACACTTAAGGAATTTTTAATTGCAAAAGGCTATTCTAAGGTTAAATTGAAATTTACAAAAACCAATCATTTTGAAATCAAAGCATCAATTAATGGAATAAAAGGCCGCTTTATATTAGACACTGGTGCTTCTAATAGTTGTGTAGGTTTTGAAGCTATTGAACGTTTTAAACTCAAAGTAAAAGATTCTGAAATTAAAGCTGTTGGAGCTGGGGCTTCAGATATGTTAACACAAATTTCTAAATCTAATGCTATTAAAGTCGGTAAATGGAAGAAAAATCGGGTACCATTGATACTGTTTAATCTTTCGCATGTTAACAACGGTTTAATAAACCATAATGCAGACCCCGTGGATGGTATTATCGGTGCTGACGTTTTAAAAAAAGGCAAGGCAATTATTGATTATGAGAAAAAATACCTGTATTTAAAATTGTAATAAATTTCGTATATTAAAGAATCTTATTACCTTTAAAGTCCATTGAATTAATAGCAAAATGAAACCCACAATCATTATAGCTGATGACCATCCACTTGTACTTAAAGGTCTGCAAGATTTCTTAATCGAAAAGGACTTTAATATTTTAGCTAGTGCTAAAAACGGGAAAGAAGCTTTAAGTTTAATTAAAGCACATACTCCAGACATTGCTATATTGGATATAAAAATGCCATTCTTATCTGGGCTAGAAATTGCTGCGAAATGCAGAGCTGAGCAAATTACAACCAAAATTATAGTTATAACCTTTGAAAAAGACGAGAACATATATAATGAAGCTAAATCATTAGGTGTGTATGGTTATATATTAAAAGAATTTGCATTAGAAGAAATTGAAGTTTGCATCGCGTCTGTTCAAACAAATAAAGCCTATTTCAGTCCGGATTTATTAAAGTTTATAGAATTACAAGAACGACCGAAATATTTTGATGATTTAACATTGCATGAAAAAAATATTGTAAAATTAATTTCTAATAATAAAACAGGTGTAGAAATAGCAGACGTACTCTCCATATCGACAAGAACGGTAGAAAAACATAAAAGCAACATTATCAGAAAACTAAAATTAGAAAGCAAACAAAATAGCCTACTTATATGGGCTAAAGAAAATTCCACCTTTATTAATTCATAATTGTAAAAAGCAAAAAATACGTAAAGTTACGTATAGGATGGTTTTGTTTTTATTACGAAATTTACAGCAGTGATTTAATTGTTACGATTGAATCATTGTTATTAATTAAGGGTTAATAACGAGCTATTAATTAGTTCTTAGGGGATTATTAAAACCTCGGGCAATCGTCCGAGGTTTTTTTTATGCATTAAAACGTCTATGCAATTAACCTTTAAATGTTGGTATTCCTATAACAAGCTCATAAATAAAAGTTGCAGACACCAATAAATCAGCAAATTAAACAGATAGGATAAGGGATAAAACCGCTAAAATTCGAATTTTACGTAAAGTTACGTATAGTATGGCTACATATTTATTACGAAATTTACATCAGCTATTAATCAATGCCTTAAAATCAATTCTTTAAAGCTCTGAATTGACATAAAATTCAGGGCTTTTTATTAAAACGTCAATACTATGGAAGCAATGAAAAAAGAATCCACTAAAAAAGACAAAGTATTTATAATACTATTAATCGTAAGTTCTGTAATTGTAATATCTGCAAATATTGCTGTTAACTTTTTAAACTAATTTCAATGAATTATTTATATATTAGAACCTAGAACTCATGAACTTCTTCTAATAAAAACCATAATTCTAATGTGAATTACTTTGCTATATAACCTATAACCTATCCTAATATAGCTCTGTTGCTTACCTAAGCAACACCCAAATCTACCTTCAACATATTATTTTAAACATTTATAATCTCAACGATTATGCATAAATTAAATATTTAAGGCGCCTGTCTACGATATGCTAGATAAAAAAAAGCGCAATTTCAACGAAATTGCGCTTTTTATTTAACCTTTATAAAGACTTACATTTCTAAAGCCTTTTTAACATTATTATCCATTAATAATTCTTCCGGACTTTCTAAAGCTTCTTTTATAGCTACTAAGAATCCAACAGATTCTTTACCATCAATAATTCTGTGATCGTAAGACAAAGCAACATACATCATTGGATGAATCTCCACCTTTCCATCTACAGCTATTGGTCGCTCAATTATATTGTGCATTCCTAAAATTCCACTTTGAGGAGGGTTAATGATTGGTGTTGATAACATACTACCAAAAACTCCACCATTAGTAATGGTAAATGTACCACCTGTCATTTCATCGACCGTAATTTCTCCGTCTCTAGCCCTAAGTGCTAAGCGCTTTACTTCAGATTCTATACCTCTAAACGATAAGTTCTCAGCGTTTCGAATCACTGGAACCATCAATCCTTTTGGGCCAGATACCGCAATACTAATGTCTACGAAATCATAGGTTAGCATTTCTTTACCATCTATCATAGAATTAACAGCAGGATACATTTTTAAAGCTCTCACCACTGCAAGAGAAAAGAAACTCATAAACCCAAGACTTACACCATGCTTAGCTTTAAAATCTTCTTTATATTGCTTACGTAATTCAAAGATAGGAGTCATATTAACCTCATTAAAAGTGGTTAACATGGCTGTTGTATTTTTAGCTTCCACCAAACGCTCTGCCACTTTACGACGAAGCATAGACATTTTGCTGCGCGAACTTCCTCGATTACCACCCGTTGGCGTACCCATAGAAGGAACGGCTTTTACAGCATCATCCTTTGTGACTCTACCGTCTTTACCTGTGCCTTTAATTGTCGCTGCATCCATATCTTTTTCAGCAAGTATCTTTTTCGCCGCAGGACTGGCTGTCCCTGAAGCATAAGTTTTTTCTGCCGGATTTGGAGCTTTCTCCCCTGTATCAGGAGTTTGATCTTGTTCCTTTTTCAAGTTTTGGGCAACGTTTTCATCATTACCACCTTCGTCTCCTCCCTCATAGGTTGAAGGAGCATCTTCTTCACCATCGGGTTTCGATGCACTTGTGTCAATTAAGCAGACGACTGCGCCTACCTCAACAGCATCACCTTCTTCTGCCTTTAATGTAATTGTCCCACTGGCTTCTGCTGGCAGTTCTAATGTAGCCTTGTCGCTATCAACTTCTGCAATGGCTTGGTCTTTTTCTACATAGTCACCATCTTGCACTAACCATTCTGCAATTTCTACTTCAGTAATTGATTCGCCTGGTGAAGGCACTTTCATTTCTAGAATCATGCTATATTATTTTATTTAAGCTCTAACTTGACTTGTTTAATACTTTATCTTTGGTTGTTCTTGGTTTTATCAAAAACATAATCTATAACTTGTTGATGTCGAATTTTAGAACGTACAGAACTACCCGCTGCCGGTGCACCATAAGGTCTTCTGCTTGCCACTCTAAATTGTTTGGCTTCATCTAAATTTAACAGCAAATAACTATAAGCACCCATATTTCTTGGTTCTTCTTGAGCCCAAACAATATCGTCTGCATTGTTATATTTCTTTAGTATGTTTCGTATATCGTCAGCAGGCAAAGGGAATAATTGTTCTATCCTAACTAATGCAACATCATCTCTACCAAGTTTTTCTTGCTCTTCCAATAAATCATAATAAAACTTACCTGTTAGAAAAACTAAAGTTTTCACTTTATTTACCTCAGCATTGGCATCATCAATCAGCATTTGGAAACCACCGTTAGCGAATTCATCTACGGTTGATACTACTTTAGGATGACGTAACAGGCTCTTAGGTGTAAATACAATTAACGGTTTTCTATAATCGGCTTTCATTTGTCGTCGTAACAAATGGAACATATTTGCTGGTGTTGTACAATCGGCAACAAACATATTATCTTTTGCACAAAGTTGTAAATAGCGCTCCATACGTGCCGACGAATGTTCTGCACCTTGACCTTCATATCCATGAGGCAATAACATTACCAATCCGTTCTGCAATTTCCATTTATCTTCGGCTGCAGATATATATTGGTCTAACATAATTTGAGCTCCATTACTAAAATCTCCAAATTGTGCTTCCCATATAGTCAATGTAATTGGACTTGCCATGGCATAGCCATAATCGAAGCCGACCACACCATATTCAGATAATAAAGAATTATATATAAAAAATCGTCCTTGCTTATCACTTATGGAATTATGAAGTATAATTTCTTCCTCACTATCTTCAACCTTTACAACTGCATGACGATGTGAAAAGGTTCCTCGTTCTACATCTTGCCCAGAAATTCTAACATCATTTCCTTCTAATAAAATACTTCCATAAGCCAAATGTTCGGCCATTGCCCAATCTAATCGATCCTCATTATACATGGTTTCTCTCGATTCTATTAAGCGCTGAATTTTTCTTATGAATTTCTTGTCTTTTGGTAAACTAGAAATAGCCTCTGTGATTTTTTTGAGTCCTTCTTTCGGGTAGGTTGTATCTACAGGAAGCATCATTTTATCTTCTTCTGCCGTTTTAAAATCTACCCATTCATTTTGCATGAATGGCGTGATTTCTGTCTTCTCAATTTTACGAGAATCTTCTAGTTTTTCTTCAAGCTTATCTTTGTATTCCTTTTCAATTTTAGATACAAAATCTTTATCAATTACCCCTTCAGATAACAATCGTTCTGCATAAATGTCTCTTGGATTACTATGTTTTGCAATAGCTTTATATAATAAGGGTTGTGTAAATTTTGGCTCATCCCCTTCGTTATGACCATATTTTCTATAGCCTAACATATCAATAAAAACATCGCGTTTAAATTTCATTCTAAAATGTAAAGCAAACAACGTAGCATGTACCACAGCTTCAACATCATCTGCATTAACATGCAAAACTGGTGAGAGCGTCACTTTACCAACATCTGTACAGTAAGTACTAGAACGAGCATCTAAGTAATTAGTTGTAAAACCTATTTGGTTATTTACCACAATATGAATGGTTCCACCGGTTTTATAACCATCTAATTTTGCCATCTGAATTAGCTCATAAACTAATCCTTGGCCTGCAATTGCCGCATCGCCATGAACAATTATTGGCAGTACTTGCGATGGATTATCCGGGTATTTATCATCTTGCTTAGCCCTAGTGATACCCTCTACTACAGCACCAACCGTCTCTAAATGTGATGGGTTTGGCGCAATATTTATATTTATTTTTTTACCGTTATCTGTTACCCGATCGCTCGTCCAACCTAAATGGTATTTTACATCACCATCAAAAATTTCTTGCTCATAATCCTTACCGTCAAACTCACTAAAAATATCTTTCGCGGATTTCCCAAAAATGTTGGTCAATGTGCTAAGTCGGCCACGGTGTGCCATGCCCATAACAAATTCTTTCACATCGTATTCAGACGCATTTTCTATTAATGCATCTAACGCAGGAATTAATGCTTCACCTCCCTCGAGAGAAAAACGTTTTTGCCCAACGTATTTGGTATGCAAAAAGTTTTCAAATGAAACCGCTTCATTTAATTTTCTCAGTATTTTTTTCTTTTCGTCTTTAGAAAAATTAGGGTGATTATCATTGACATTCAATTTATTTTGAATCCATTGAATTTCCGCAGGTTTTCTAATATACATATACTCTACTCCAATAGACTCACAGTAAACTTTTTCTAAATGATCTATTATCTTTTGTAGCGTAGCGGAAGATCCTAATCCAAGAACTTCGCCTGCCGAAAAAACCGTTTGCAAATCACTTTTAGAAAGTCCAAAGTTTTCAATTTCTAAGGTTGGCGCATATTTACGTCTTGCTCTTACAGGATTTGTCTTTGTAAATAAATGACCTCGACTTCTATAACCATCTATAAGTTTTAAAACCTGAAATTCTTTCTGGAGCTGCTCTGGTATTTGTGTAGAAACTCCATCTACAATTTCGCCATCTAAGCCGTAATTTTCTGATCCAAAATCGTATCCCTGAAAAAAAGCACGCCAACTAGGCTCTACAGAATCTGGGTTTTTAAGGTATTGGTCGTATAAATCAGCAAAGTATGCTGTATGTGCCGCGTTGAGAAAAGAATATTTATCCATTAGTTTTTATGAGACGGTTTCGTTTCAACAAAATTTATTCAAAAATACAACTTTTGCTAAATATAGCTGCGGTTTTATTATATTTATAACAATTAGAAAAACAACTGTTCTTATTATGACGCCTATTTACCCATTTGAGATTAAAAAATATATCCTATCACACATTTTTATATGCTGTTTTACAGCTTTGTCATTTTCTCAAATTTCAACAAATAATAAGACGTTTTGGGAACATGTACAATTTGGTGGTGGTGTAGGTTTAAATTTTGGTGATGGTTTTTTTAGCGGCTCTTTAGCACCAAATGCCGTGTATAGATTCAATCCTTACGTTGCAACTGGGGTTGGTCTTAATTTCTCGTATAGTTCTCAAAAAGATATTTTTAAATCGACCGTGTTAGGCGGAAGTATTATTGGATTACTCAATCCGTATCGAGAACTTCAAATTTCTGCAGAGTTTGAGCAATTAAATGTAAATCGAGATTTTGATGAAAGATACGTAAGTAACATTGATGACAATTATTGGTATCCAGCCTTATTCTTTGGTGCCGGTTATACCAGTAGAAATGTAACCATTGGTATTAGATACGATATATTATACGATAATGATAAGAGTATTTATTCTGAGGCGTGGATGCCGTTTGTGAGGTTTTATTTTTAAGAATATTTTGCCTTATACCATACTTTTTGCCATATACGTTGTAGAATAAAAAAGGTAACATTTTCAGACATAGCTAACGCATCTTCTCCATCTACCTCTTTAATTTTAGCCTCAGACACGTCTACTATATAAAGCAAATTTAGATAGGTTGAAAATTTAGTATTTATAAGATGAAGAATATTTTCCTGAAGTATTAATTTTAAGCTTGTTGGTAACGTTTCTACATCAAATTCTAAATCGATATTAGCATACAACAAATCCTTGTTGAGTTGAGTGATTAACTTTTTATAAAGTTCTAAGCCTTCGGCTTCCGTAATTAAATCTTCAAAATTTGTAGGCAACTGCATAGCAAATCAAACACGTCTATTCATTAATTGCTGGCCAAATATTCTTAAGGATTGCTTTTTGTCTTCGGTAATATTTAAGTTATCCAACACTTTAAATGCTTTATTGGTGTAAGTTTTTACGGCATCTTGTGTCGCTTCAGCGGCTCCAGAGTTTGTAAATAGATGTTTAACTTTTTCAACCTTTTCTTCGTTATTTACATCTGAATTAGACATAAGTGTCTTCAGATTTAAAGTATCATCAGCCCCCAATTCTATAGTTTTCAAATACAAATAGGTCTTTTTGTTCTCAATAATATCACCACCAACCTGTTTTCCAAAAGTTTCTGGATTTCCAAAAGCATCTAAATAATCGTCTTGTAACTGAAATGCGATGCCTAAAAGGCGGCCAAACTCGTAAATTGAGTTTTGATCTTCATGTGAAGATTTGGCGACAATTGCTCCCATTTTCATAGCAGCACCAACCAAAACAGCTGTTTTATACTCTATCATTTTCAGGTATTCTGCAATGGTAACATCATCTCTTGTTTCAAAATCGATATCATATTGCTGGCCTTCGCATACCTCTAACGCCGTTTTACTAAATAATTTGGCTAAGGCCTGAAAGATTTCAGGCTCATAATTTTCAAAAAGTTGATAAGCCATAATTAACATGGCATCACCTGAGAGAATTCCTGTATTTAAATTCCACTTTTCATGAACCGTGGTTTTTCCTCTACGCAATGGTGCCGCATCCATTATATCATCGTGTACCAAAGAAAAATTATGAAAAACCTCGATGGATAATGCCGCATCCATGGCATCTTCAGCCTCTCCGCCAAAAGCCTCTGCCGTCATTAACGTTAAAATCGGCCGCAGCCGCTTTCCACCCAGTTGCAGAATATAATTAATAGGACTGTATAAGTTTTTGGGCTCTTTATTAAGCGTAAAAGATTTTAAATAGTTTAAAAAAACCTCTTGATATTGTTCTATATGTTGCATGAGACAAAAATAATTTAATTGTTTTAATAAAAACCTGAATGCTGAAAAGGAAGGTGTTAAAAAAACATTAAAACTTCGGAAACTTTTTTGGTTTCTAAAGTTTCCCGTTGTAGATTTGCCACTTCAAATGTAAAGATATTCCGATTTTTCGGAGCACTAGAGATGAGAGAAAAGATTATTAATAAATCTTCAGATTTGTTCTTAACCTATGGGTTTAAGAGTGTAACTATGGACGATATCGCCAATAAAATGGGGATTTCGAAGAAAACTATTTATCAGCATTTTCAAAATAAAACGAAACTTGTTGAAGCCACGACATTACATATTTTTGAACATATATCCCACGGAATAGACGGTATTTGCGAATTGGGCAAGAACCCGATTGAGGAAATTTATGAAATTAAAAAATTTGTAATGCAAAACCTCAAAGACGAAAAATCTTCACCGCAGTATCAGTTACAAAAATATTATCCTAAAATATTTGCAAGCTTAAAGCGTAAACAATTTAACAAAATGCTTGGTTGTGTTACCCAAAATTTAGAGCGAGGTGTTGCCCAAGGTATATACAGAGATTCCATACATATCGATTTTATATCTCGTCTTTATTTTAATGGAATGGTTTCTCTAAAGGATCAGGATATATTTCCAATAGATGATTTTTCCATACATATTTTAATGGATAATTATATTGAATACCATTTAAGAGGTATCTGCACACCTAAAGGACTTAATAAATTAACAGAATTATTAAAAATCAACTAATACTAATAATGAGAAAATCACTCATACTCATCGCAAGTTTATTTCTATTTTCACTTGGACATGCTCAAGAAATTCCATTCCGATTTTCACTTCAAGATGCTATTAACTATGCTTTAGAAAATAATAGAAAGGCGATAAATGCTTTTCGAGATATTGAAGCCGCCGAGCGTCAAAAATGGGAAACTACCGCATCTGGTCTACCGCAGATTAGTGCTGGTATCGATTATCAAAACGCCATAAAGCAACAAGTAACACCAGTTGATTTTGATATGGACGGTGTTGACGAAGATTTCGTACTCGGTGACCCTCAGAATATTATGGCTACAGCCACCTTGAATCAAAAAATATTTGATGGTTCTTATTTGGTAGGCTTACAATCGGCTAAAGTATTTTTAGAAATATCAAAAAATGCTAAAGTTAAAACAGATTTAGAAGTTAGAAAATCTGTAATTAATGCCTACGGGAATGTTTTATTAGCAGAAGAAAGTATTGAAATCTTAAACCGTAATATTGAAGTTTTAGAAAAAAATCTCTTTGAAACTCAAAAAATATATGAAAACGGATTAGAGGAAGAGGAAAGCGTAGAGCAATTACAAATCACGTTATCTGGCGTAGAGAGTAATCTTAATAATACCGAGCGTCTTAAAACCTTAGCTTATCAGATGCTAAATATAACTTTAGGTTTAGATGTATATTATCCGCTAATCTTAACTGATACTTTAGAGACATTAACAAAAGAAAACATATCACTTTCTCTCTTACAAGCTGAAAGTAATCCAGAAAACACTATCGACTACCTCATCGCTAAAAATGATATGGTTTCTAAAGAGTTATTAGTTAAACTTGAAAAAAGTAACGCTTTACCAACGCTAAATGCATTTATCAATGGTGGTTACGCGGGCTATAGTGAAAAGTTCACTTTTGCAAGTAGTTCACAGCGATGGATTGGTACTTCAATATTTGGAGTTAGTTTAGATATTCCAATTTTTAGTTCTGGTATGCGGAGTGCTTCAACACAACGTGCCAAAATCAATTTAGAAAAAGCTGAAACCGATTTAACAGAAACTGAACAGCGGATTAAGCTTGAAATTGCTTCAGCAAAAAGCGATTACCAGTTTGCAATCGAAGATTATCAAAACAAAAAAGAAAATTTAGCCTTGGCCGAACGTATCGAAAACAAAAATCAAACTAAATTTTTTGAAGGTATCGGCTCTAGTTTTGAATTAAGACAAGCGCAAACCCAACTATATACTGCCCAGCAAGAACTTTTACAAACGATGCTAGATGTTGTAAATACTAAAGCAGATTTAGAAACTGTATTAAATACACCAATCAATAATTAAACATATAAACCAATGAAACATATATCTAAATTAATACTCATCTTTATTGTTCTAGCCTCTTGTTCTGGAGATAAGAAAAACTCCGTTGAGGGAGTCTTAGAACGTGGCGATCTTAAATCTTTAAGAGAAAAAAGATCTGAACTTGTTAATAATCAGCAAGCAATTACGGATCAAATTAAACTTTTAGACGACAAAATAAAGTCGAAAGACACTACTAAAAATGTTCCTTTAATTACTACAGTTAAAGTTAAAACAGAGGTTTTTAATCACGTTTTAGAGCTTCAAGGTAATGTTACTACTAAAAATTTGCTCACCATAACACCAGAGTACAATGGGATATTAACCCAAGTTTATGTAACCGAAGGCCAAAAAGTAAGTAAAGGCCAATTATTGGCAAAAATAGATGATGGTGGATTGAGTCAGCAAGTTGCTCAATTGCAAATTGAAACCGATTTAGCGAAAACGACTTACGAAAGGCAAAAACGTTTATGGGATCAAAATATTGGTAGTGAAATTCAATTTTTACAGGCAAAATCGACTTACGAAGCTCAAAAAGAAGCTGTAAATCAGCTCAACCAACAAATTGCTAAAACTACCGTTAAAGCCCCTTTTTCTGGAACAATCGACGATGTAATAACCGAACAAGGTAGCGTTGTTGCTGCAGGACAGACCCAATTATTGCGAATCGTAAACTTAAGCGACATGTATGTTGAAGTTGAAGTACCAGAACGATATGTGTCAGATGTTACAAAAGGTAAAAATGTTGAAGTTAATCTTCCTGTTCTAGGGAAAACGATAGATACGAAAGTAAGACAAGCAAGTGATTTTATAAATCCAGCCAACCGAACATTTAAAGCAGAAATAGAAATACCTAATAAAGATAATTCTATTAAACCAAACCTTACTGCGCGACTTAAAATTAATGATTACACCAATGAAAACGCAATGTTGATTCCACAAAGTGTGATTTCAGAAAATGCTGAAGGCGACCAGTATGTTTACGTAGTTAATGATAAAGGTTCGGATGGCATCGGAAAAGCCAAGCGTGTTATTATTGAAACAGGAAAGACGCAAGGCGATGTTATTGAAGTACTAACGGGCTTAGAGGCAGGTGCCGAAATCATTAAAGAAGGAGCTAGAAGTGTACGTGACGGACAACCAGTAGAAGTGATTACATATGATGACGAAAACAACAACATTTAAAGTCGAATCACTTAAGAGTAACTACTAAAATCTAACGTCTAAAAAATATAGACTAATGACTAAAAAGAAAAATAAAAATACTGATAAAGAATTTGGTTTATCATCGTGGGCAATTAATAATAAAACCACGATGTATGTGCTAATCGCTGTCTTTTTCTACCTAGGAGTTTCAGCATTTTTCAGCATGCCAAGAGAGAACTTTCCAGAAGTAAACGAAACCAAAGTTTATATCAGTACCGTTTATCCTGGTAATACCGCAGAGGATATTGAAAAATTGATAACCGATCAGCTCGAGGACCAATTAAAAACCGTCAGTAATGTGGTTGAGATCACGTCAACATCTCAAGAAGATTACTCCATGGTTATTGTAGAATTTGATGAGAATATTACGGTAGAACAAGCCAAGCAAAAGGTAAAAGACGAAGTAGATAGTGAAACCGCGGGTGAAGATTGGCCAACCTTTAATGGTGCTAAGGTAGAACCTGATGTTTTTGAGTTAAGTCTTTCGGAAGAAATGCCAATACTTAACATTAATATTTCGGGTGATTATCCTGTTCAAAAGCTTAAAGAGTTTGCTGAATTTTTACAAGATGAAATTGAGGATCTTTCTGAAATTAAAAAAGCCGATATAAGAGGTGCGCAAGAACGAGAGGTGGAAGTTGCTGTAGATATTTATAAAATGATGGCTGCAAAGGTTACCTTCAGCGATATTATCAATTCCATAAATGGTGGAAATATGACGATGTCCGCCGGAAATTTAAAAGCTAGTGGTCAGCGCCGAACTATTCGGATTTTAGGAGAAATTGATGAACCTTCAGAACTTGAGAATTTTGTTGTAAAATCTGAAAATGGTAATGCTATTTATTTAAAAGATGTAGCTACCGTTTCATTTCAAGAAGAAGACCAAACCACCTACGCTAGAAAATCTGGAGAGACCGTAGTAATGCTCGATGTTAAGAAACGTGCTGGTAAAAACATGGTAGCTGCTGCAGAGCAAATTCAAGTTATAGTTCAAGATGCTATTGATAACGAGTTTCCGCAAGATTTAGAAGTTTCTATAACCAACGACCAGTCTTCTGTAACTATTGGCCAAGTAGATGATCTGGTAAATAACATCATTTTTGGTGTCATTTTAGTGGTTACTGTTCTAATGTTTTTCCTTGGATTTAAAAATGCTTTATTTGTTGGGTTTGCTATACCAATGTCCATGTTTATGTCATTGATGATTTTAGAAATCATAGGTTATAGTTTAAATACCATGGTACTTTTTGGACTTATTATGGGTCTAGGAATGTTAGTCGATAATGGTATTGTGGTGGTAGAAAACGTTTATCGATTGATGGAAAAAGAAGGCATGTCTAGGATTGAAGCGGCTAAAAAAGGTATTGGGGAAATTGCATTTCCTATAATCATTTCTACAGCTACAACCGTTGCCGCCTTTGTACCATTAGCATTATGGCCTGGAATTATGGGTCAGTTTATGAAAATTCTACCAATAACGCTAGCTACAGTTTTAGGTTCTTCCTTATTTGTTGCCATTTTCTT
The DNA here is from genome assembly GCF_030407435.1 of Winogradskyella bathintestinalis. Taxonomy (GTDB): domain Bacteria; phylum Bacteroidota; class Bacteroidia; order Flavobacteriales; family Flavobacteriaceae; genus Winogradskyella; species Winogradskyella bathintestinalis. The sequence continues at coordinate 1,050,822 of NZ_JASDDK010000001.1, read as the reverse complement.
TAACTCGGTTTTAGTATCGCAATTCATGAAAATTGAAGATAAAGAAATGCCGTTAAAGCAGATTATTAGAACAACGAGTATCGTTGGTGCTATAGGTGTTCTTATTATAATTTTTGGAGGAGCATATAGAGGACTTGGAGGTGTTATGGTTTTTACAGCTATAATGCTATGGGCTTACCGCTATTTTATTAGAAAATGGGCTAATAGCTTCCAAAATAATTCACTTGTTAAATTAGAAAATTGGTATGAGCGTATGCTGAGTGGAGCATTATCAAAGAAACGCCCCTATCTATTAACTGGTGGAACATTCTTATTACTTATTATTGCTTTTATTGCTTTTGGAATTTCGGTTGGTATGCAACGTACCAAAATAGAATTCTTTCCAGATAACAAGCCTAACCAAATTATTGTTTATATCGAATATCCTGAAGGGACAGCTATAGAAAAAACCAATGCAATCACCAAAGAAATCGAAGATCGTGTTTATAGCGTTATCAATCAGGATCAATACATACATGACGGTAAAAATGTATTAGTAGAAAGTGCTGTTTCTCAAGTTGGAGAAGGCGCTGGAAATCCTCAAACTGATAGTGGATCGGCAGCCGAAATGCCTCATAAAGCTAAAATTACAGCATCAATGCGCGAATATAAATTTCGTGAAGGAGAGGATAGTGAAGCTCTACGTCAAAAAGTGCAAGAGGCTTTAGTTGGCATATATCCTGGTGTATTAATTTCTGTAGAAAAAGATGCTAATGGACCTCCTGCGGGTGCTCCTGTAAATATTGAACTTGCAGGTCGTGATTATAACGAGCTAATTGCCACAGCTGAGCGTATGCGAGAGTTTATAAACTCTAGAAACATCCCTGGAATTGATGAGCTTAAAATCGATGTTAATAAAGACAAGCCTACAATGCAGGTGCAAGTTGATAGAGAGAAAGCTGGCGAATTGGGCATTAGTGCATCTCAAGTAGGCCAACAACTACGTAATTCAATATTTGGATCGAAAGCAGGTATTTACAAAGAAGATGGCGATGATTATGATATTTACGTGCGATTTAATGAAGAAAATAGATACAACACGAGTGCGCTTTTTAATCAGAATATAACATTCAGGGATAATACAGGAACTTTAAAAGAAATTCCATTATCTACTGTTGCCAAACAAAAAAACAATTCAGGTTTTAGTGCTATTAAACATAGAGACACTAAGCGAGTTGTTACAGTTTACTCAGCTTTAGCACCGGGTTACACAGATGCAGGAGCTATAGTTTCGCAAATTCAGAGTGAAATGAAATCATTTGAGAATTTGTCGTCTGATATTAATATTGATTATACAGGTCAGATAGAAGAACAAAACAAACAAATGACCTTCTTAATGGGAGCATTTGGTTCTGGACTATTACTTATTTTCTTTATACTTATTTTTCAGTTTAATTCAATTTCAAAACCAACGATTATAATGTTGGCCATTTTATTGAGTTTAATTGGCGTATTTGGTGGTTTAGTAATTACAGGTAGCGCTTTTGTTATTATGATGACGATGGTTGGGATAATTTCACTGGCTGGAATTGTTGTAAACAATGGTGTGGTTCTTTTAGATTATGCACAATTGTTAGTTGATAGAAAGAAAAACGATTTAGGTCTGGAAGATGATGAGTACTTGGAGAATGATGATCTTCTTGATAGTGTCATTAAAGCTGGAAAGGCGAGATTGAGACCTGTTTTATTAACTGCAATTACAACGATTTTGGGACTGATTCCATTGGCGATAGGACTAAACATCAACTTTTTTACACTATTTTCAGAATTTAATCCTAACATTTATATGGGTGGAGATAATGTAGTGTTTTGGGGACCTTTGGCTTGGACTGTAATTTACGGATTACTGATCGCCACCTTCCTAACATTAATCGTTGTTCCTATTTTATTCTATTTAAGTATAAAATTAAAAATGTGGATGCGAACAAAATTCAGTTCAGACCCCTTGAGAGCTAGTGTAAATCAAGACATAGATTAATTAATATTTAAGTTTTAGATATTAAATTATAAAAAAAGCCTCAACACATTGTTGAGGCTTTCTCTTATAATAAAGACAATGTATTATTCATTTTCATTCGCAGGAATCGGCACGGCCTCTGGCACCGTATCTCCAGCTCTATCATTAGGCAATTCACTCAATCTATTAAACCTTCTCATATCTACCCAACGATGACCTTCTCCAAATAAGGAATACCTTCTTTGAAATAAAATTTCATCTTCCAATGCTTCTGGAGTTAACGCCCCACTATAATCATCTAAATTAGCAGCATTTCTAATGGTATTGATTGCCATTTCTGCTTCTGCAGGATTTATAGACATGTTAGCTTCAGCATAAAGAAGTATTAATTCTTCATTTCTCATAATAGGTATCCTATCAACATTAGACTCATATATAAAAACATCATATTCACCTACTAATCCAGATGCTTCTGCAGGGTTATCCCTTAGCACCACTTTATTAAGTCTAGAATCCATAGGAAGCGCATCATCTACAAAACTAGAGTGCGCCACCCTGACATTAGATACCTGATTTAAAGCTAAATATAATGGGTTTGGAATATCGGCACCAGATAGTGAAAATACATGATAAACTCCTTTATCTAAACTTTCGTTCATATTCATAAAAGAATCATTTAATAAGCTTATTACATTAGGGTAATTTCCTCTATAAGCCTCAACTCTTGCATTCAGACCTTTGTTAAATTCTAAAAAACTCATCAAAGTAGCAGGATATCCAGTGGATAACTCAAAAGGGTAGCTAGACCCACCATTACTGAGATCAGTAGCAGCCTCTCTCAATAATTCATCGATTGCTGTTAATGCTTCTTGGTAAGTAACAAATGGCCCTAAATTGTCTGGATCCGATACATCTAATCTAATTCCATTAGTATATTGATTGTTAGCTACCATTAACAATTCATGTGCCTTAAGTGTATTTAACACACCTCTTGTCGCTAAAATCTCTTCATTAGAAAAATCTGAAGTTGTATTCTCTAATCCTGTAAGTGTTAAATTTATATCCTTGATTGCTGCATATCTTGAACCCCACGGAGCTGTAGTATAAAAGGTATTATTATCTAAATTTCCAATGACTACATCGCCTTCAAATCTTGGATCTGAACTTGTAAAATAATAATACTCTCTACCGAAAATACTTTGAACATCAATTTGGGTATTTAGTCTTTCCCTCATGTCTGACAATATCCCAGAAATCGCTTGGGGTAATTCTCCTCTAGACAAATCATCTGAAATAGAATTTGTACTTGCTCCATTTAAACTTTCACCACCACTAAGTTCACAAGACGTAAAGACCGCGATACTTATGGCTAAAATTATAATATAAAATTTTTTTAACATTTTCATTTTTCTAGGTTTTTAATATTAAAATTGAGCTGATATATGGAACATATACCTTTTAGAAGATGGAAACGGTGTCACTTCTACGCCAGTAGATAGACCATTTCCTCCGAAGTTTGACACTTCAGGATCGTAGCTATTATAATCAAAAATATTAATTAGATTATTGCCTGAGAATCCAACTTTTATACTAGAGACTACACCATTAAATACGTTATCTATAGTTTTACTTGGAATATTATAATACAATCCAATCTCTCGTAATCTTAAATAAGATGCATCTTCTACGAAAGGTCTTGCATTACCTGCATTTATACCATTTTCAATTCTATACGTTCCATTTCGTATTAGACCCTCTGGGTCAACATCAAATCCATCATAATCTGCACTTGTACCACCGAAATCTGATAGCAATTTTGATAAATTAATATTATCACCACCTTTTTTCCAGTGCCATAAGAATGATAACGTAAAGTCTTTATAAATTAATTTGTTATCAAAAGACATTTGAAAATCTGGCTCTGCGTCACCCAAAACAGATACTGGTGTTCCTGGTCCTGTGGTACCTACAATTTGCGTTACACTTTTCCCTTCTTCAATTTGAAACTGACCTAAACTGTTACCGAAACCACCTAAATTAAAAGTAGGCACATTCAATTCTGTCATTTCAGAGGTATTTTTATACCAACTAATTCCTGTATTCCATATAAAATTTTCTTTCTCAAAAACTGTGGTATTAAGTCCTAATTCTATACCTCTGTTTTCTAAAGTTCCTGCGTTTACCCATTCGGTACTAAAACCAGTTGATGGCTCTATATTAGCTTGCAATAATAAATCATCAACCGTCTTTTTATAATATGTAAACTCAAATGATATTCTATTATTAAACAAACCTGCATCAAATCCAAGTTCTAACTCCCCTTGTCTTTCAGGTGTAATAGCAGAATTACCTCTTGTAAGTGGCACCGTTATACCTACATTTCCATCTATGGAAGAACTACCATAAACGGTATATAATGAACCAAATGCAGCAAAAGTACCAGCTTCACCGTAAGCTATTCGTGGTTTAAATCTATTTAATATGCTATCCTCGCCCCAAAAATCAAAATTTTGTAAATTAACAGCTAATGATGCTTTAGGATAAAAGAATAATTCATTAATATCCCCATTATTAGTAGACTTATCTCCTCTAATACCTAAGGTACCAATTAGTTTGTCGTGATAATTTATGGACTCTTGGACATAAAAACCAAAATCCTCTTGCTCTAATCTAAATTGATTGATAGTTTGATTTGCAGCTTGATCCACATTAGTTTCTGACGCAATCAAATCTGAAGCAATAACTCGAACTACGCTTTGCGAAAATTGTTCGTTGGTAACACCTGCCTGTGTAGTAAAATTTAAATTGTTATCTGTTCGATAATTATGCACTAAAAATGCAGAGTAGTTGGCATTGGTATTTGTTGTTGTTGAAACCGCAGACACACCATTTAATCCACCTTGATCTGGTCGCATAAATTGCAATTCTTTAGGGAAAATTACTGTTCCTGTTAGTGTATAATGATCTGCACCCGCTTTAGCTACAAATTTTAAATCAGAATTTTCACCTCTATAAATATTGACATCTAAAGTCCCCCCCGTTATAAACCTTTGTGTAGATTCATTATTAGTCATTAAATCTCTGGTCTGTAAAGGATTTGATGAATTATTAGGATGATCTGGATAATTCCCGTTATCATCCGGAAATAAAAAATCCCAAGGCCGCGTATTAGTTAAAGCGACTCCTAATGTGGTAGAGGTATTATCATTATTAAAAAACCCTCTATCTGCAGATGAATCAATATAATTTGTAGTAATTGCTAATTTGATATGATCTCCAAACTGATGATCGGCATTTAACCTTAAAGATGTTTTATCGTAGCCCGTTCTTTTAACTATTCCGTCTTCTTGATTTCTAGACAACCCGACATAAAATGTTGTTTTCTCAGACCCACCAGACATACTAACACTGGTATTACTTATAAATCCATCTTCCCCGTATAATTCTTTTTCATAATCACGTAAAGTTCCGTTATTAGCTGCTGCTGTATATAAATCCCCTTCACCAAATTCACTTTCAGCTAAAGCGGCTGTCCAATTTCGTTGACCTTGTAAATTTATAATTCTGTTAAAACCTATAGATTGAGAAAAGTTTAACTTCGTTTTACCTGCTCTACCTTTTTTAGTTGTAATAATAATTACACCTGCGGCACCACGAGACCCATATATTGCAGATGCAGAGGCTCCTTTTAATATTTCTATGTTTTCAATATCATCAGGGTTAATATCAGCGATTCTATTTGTTGCATTGTCTTGTGAGGAAGCGTTTCCACCAGTAGCAGCACCAGATATTGTATTTAACCCTCCCGAGGCAATACTACTATTATCAATATAAACCCCATCAATAATATATAATGGCTGGGAATTACCATTAATCGACGTTATACCTCTAAGTTTAACGGATAATCCACCACCTGGCGCACCAGAATTAGAAGTAACTAATGCCCCTGTAAATTTACCCGCTAACGCACCATCTAGAGTTTGGGCAGGCGTAGTCCCCGCCAGTTCTTCAGCAGATAAGCTAGCGACGCTGTTAGCCGCATTCGTACGTTTAACGGTGGATGCTAAACCAGAAATAACCACTTCATCTAAGCCAGTAGCTGATTCCTGTAAAGTAACAGATACCACTTCAACTTCTGTTAATACAACCTCAGCAGTCTCAAACCCTAAAGAAGAAATTACTAGGGTTACGGGAAAATTTTCTACATTAATATTAAAGTTTCCATCAAAATCCGTTACGGTTCCAGTAGACGTTCCTTTAATAATAACATTTGCACCAAGCAAAGGTTGGTTGGTCACTCCATCAATTACTTTTCCCGTTACTTGCTGACCAAAGGACAACAACGGGATAAAAATAATTGAAAACAAAATCACTTTAAGAGATAAAGTTTCGTTCATAATTTATAATATTTAAAAATTAGTCTGGATAAATATCGTAATAAATTAACAATATATTACGATATAGTTAATTTATTACTTAAATTATTAACAATATTGTAATTTTTATTGATGAATTTTACAAATATGCCACAACATAAAGAGCAATGAATTTGTATTAAATAATTAATAATAACTTATATTAAACCTTATAACTTATTAAATTTGCATGCGCTTATTAAATTGGCATCCGCATCCGCTGTAAATGATACGATGTGGCAAATTAAAATTTCATTATGTACAGAAGTCACAATTGTGGTGAATTAAGAACATCACAAAGCAATACAGAAGTTACACTTTCCGGATGGGTTCAAGGTGTTCGCGATAAAGGATTTATGATTTACGTAGATTTACGTGATCGTTACGGTATCACACAGTTATATTTTGATGAAGAACGTACAGAGAAAGCCTTAATGGAAAAGGCCTCAAAGCTTGGACGGGAATTCGTTATTCAAGTGAAAGGAACTGTGATTGATCGTGCTTCTAAAAACCCAAATATTCCAACTGGTGAAATTGAAGTACTAGTATCAGAATTAAATATTTTGAATAATTCATTAGTACCCCCTTTTACCATTGAGGACAAGACGGATGGCGGTGATGACTTACGAATGAAATATCGTTATCTAGATATTCGAAGAAATCCGGTAAAAGAGAGTTTAATCTTTAGAGCTAAAGTGACGCAAGCTGTTAGAAATTATTTATCTAATGAAGATTTTATAGAAGTTGAAACACCATACTTAATAAAGTCTACACCAGAAGGTGCAAGAGATTTTGTAGTGCCATCTCGAATGAATGAAGGTGAATTTTATGCACTTCCTCAATCGCCACAAACCTTCAAACAATTGCTTATGGTTGGCGGCATGGATAAATATTTTCAGATTGTAAAATGTTTTAGAGATGAAGATTTACGTGCTGACAGACAACCAGAATTCACACAAATAGATTGTGAAATGGCTTTTGTAGAGCAAGAAGATATTTTAAATACGTTTGAAGGCTTAACACGTCATTTATTGAAAGAAGTAAACGGTGTTGAAATTGAAAAATTTCCACGTCTGCTGTATGATGACGCCATGCGTTTATACGGAAACGACAAACCAGATATTAGATTTGGAATGGAGTTCGGAGAACTAAATGAAGTTACACAACATAAAGATTTTGGTGTCTTTAATAGTGCAGAATTAGTTGTTGGTATTGCAGTTCCAGGTGGAAATAGTTATACCAGAAAAGAAATTGACAAATTAATTGACTGGGTAAAGCGTCCACAGGTAGGAGCACTAGGCATGATCTATTCGCGATGCAATGAAGATGGTAGTTTTAAATCCTCAGTCGATAAATTTTTCGACCAAGATGATTTAGCGAAATGGGCAGAAGTCACAGGAGCCAAAACGGGCGATTTAGTTGTAGTATTATCTGGCGAAACCAATAAAGTTAGAGCACAATTAAGTGCGTTACGTATGGAATTAGCAGAGCGCTTAGGCCTAAGAGACCCAAAAGAATTCGCCCCACTTTGGGTTATTGATTTCCCATTATTAGAACTCGATGAAGAAACTGGGCATTACCATGCTATGCACCACCCGTTTACGTCCCCAAAACCTGGACAAATTGAATTATTAGACACGAGACCAGGTGATGTAAAAGCTAACGCTTACGACTTGGTATTGAATGGAAATGAAATTGGAGGTGGTTCAATTAGAATACATGATAAAGCCACACAAGCTACTATGCTAAAACATTTAGGTTTTTCGGAAGAAGACGCTAAAGCGCAGTTTGGTTTTTTAATGGATGCTTTTGAATATGGTGCGCCACCACATGGAGGTATAGCTTTTGGTTTAGACAGATTGGTTGCCATATTAGGTGGTCAAGAAACGATTAGAGATTTTATAGCTTTTCCAAAAAATAATTCTGGTCGCGATGTTATGATTGACGCACCTGCCCCTATTAACGATGAACAGTTACAGGAATTACATTTAAAATTAGATTTATAATATTATTCAAATTTCAATTGTTTTTAATTTAAAGAAATTAATCCTGCTATTCGCAGGATTTTTTAGTAGATTTATTTTATGCCAATTAAGTTAAAGATATACAAGCGATTATTGCTTTGGAGATATAAATATATCTCTGAAAAAAACTTTATATTTCTGCTCAGTATAATTATTGGTTTATTGGCTGGTATAGTTTCAGTGACAATTAAGAACGTCACTTTCGCCATAGAAGCATTTTTAGCAAAAGGCATATATTTCTCAAATAACCAATTGTATTTTATTCTTCCTGTTATCGGTTTACTCCTAGTTTACTTATTTGTAAAATATGTTTCTAAAAAACCGAGTAGTCATGCTATACCTTCCATACTGTATTCCTTATCTAAACGCGGAGGAATTATAGATAAAAAGAATATTTATTTGCCATTAATAACTGCGCCATTAACCGTTGGTTTTGGAGGTTCTGTGGGATTATTAGGTCCGGCTATTGCATCGGCATCTGCCATCAGTTCTAACTTAGGCCAGTTGCTTCATATCGACAGAAAGACGCGCAGTCTCCTAATAGCCTGTGCTGCTGCAGGAGCAATCGCCTCTATTTTTAAATCGCCTATTGCCGCCATTATCTTTGCTATTGAAGTTTTTAGTTTAGATCTTACTTTTGCGTCGTTGCTCCCGCTTTTAATAGCCTCTGTATCGTCTGTGATAACCTCCTATTTTTTCTTGGGAGATAGTGTGCTCTTTAACTTTACAGTTTCAGAAAAATTTATGATAAAGGACACTTTGTTTTATGTATTATTAGGTATAGGAACTGGAATCGCTTCTATATATTTTTCAAAAATATATTTTGCCATCACCGGCTTTTTCAATCGTTTTAAATCCGCACGACAAAAATTTATAATTGGTGGATTAGCCATTGGTGTGATGTTATTTTTTATTCCACCACTCTATGGTGAAGGTTTTAGTTTTATAAATGACTTAATGCTCGGTAATGACATTAAAGCTTTGGGAAACACTCCATTTGATGAGCATTTAGATAATATTTGGATTGTCATTGCGCTCCTTTTCGGAATTACGCTTTTTAAGGCCATAGCAATGACCACCACTTTTGCAGCAGGGGGAACTGGTGGAATTATAATTCCCACCCTTGTAATGGGAAGTGCTTTGGGAAATGTAGTTGCAAAAGTCATTAACAACTGCGGATTAAATTTCTCGGTGTCTGAAGCAAATTTTACTTTAATCGGTATGGCTGGTCTTATTGCAGGAGTGCTACATGCACCTTTAACTGCAATCTTCTTAATTGCTGAAATTACTGGAGGATATGAACTATTTGTACCCTTAATGATTACAGCATCCATGTCTTTTATAATTAATAAAAATGGATTAGATCACACAATTTATACTAAAGAATTATTAGAAAAAGGTGCGCTATTGACTCAAAATAAAGATCAAAGTGTCTTAACCTTGATGAAATTAGACGCGGTTATAGAACACGATTTTATTACTCTACATCCTGAAATGAGCTTAGGCGAAATGCTGAATGAAGGGGTTTCAAAATCGAGCCGGAATCTCTTTCCTGTAACAGATTCGAAAGGCATGCTTGTTGGCATCATTCTCTTAGACGATATTCGTTCGGTGATGTTCGATCAATCTCTATATAGATCGACAACGGTGCAAACTTTTATGCATCAAGCGCCCGATTATATTTTTTACGAGAAAGACAATATGCAAGATGTAATGAAAAAGTTTCAAGATTCCAAAGCATGGAATTTACCTGTAATTAAGGACAATAAATATTACGGTTTTGTTTCTAAATCTAAATTATTAACGGCATATCGTACTGAATTGATTAATTTTACCTCCTAAATTCAATTAAACGAAAGCGTTCAATGCTGCCAGAAAATTTTGCATTATAGCGAAAGCGACTTTATATCGTACCCAAATTCACAAAACAAATCCTATGAAATATATACGCCTTATTACACTTTTAGCTTTCATAGCTTCAATAACGAGTATTTTTTGCGGACTTATTTTATCGGTTGACTTTTCTCAAAAACTTATTGGCTTTGGCGTTATTGGTTTATTTATTATAGTCTTTCCGTTGTTTTCTTACTACAGATGGAAGGGTAAAAACTTAAAAGATTATATGTTAACTAAAGAAAATCTAGATAAAATGCGTGAAAATCAAAAGAAATCTAGATAATAATTTGTACAATTTTACATCACTATAAAATCACAAAATCCTATTGTATATAGGGCCTCACAAGATTTTTCTAACTTCACATTTAATCAATTGATTTTCAATACGAAACCATCTAAAACAAAATAAAACAATTTATTAACATTCCGCTTTATTTTTCTATTATCTTTGCGTTTTAATTTTTATAATATTATTACAATGACTGGAACAGTTAAATTTTTTAATGATTCAAAAGGATTTGGATTCATTACCAACGAAGAAACAGGAAAAGACATCTTCGTACACGTATCAAACCTTAATGGCGTAGAATTACGTGAAGGTGACAACGTAGAGTACGACGAAGAAGAAGGAAGAAAAGGAATGGTAGCTGCAAACGTGCAGGTATTATAAGTATATATCTTACAAGTTTCAACGCTCAACCAATGGTTGAGCGTTTTTTTTTGCCTTATTTTCAAGTTTTTATAAAGCTCACAAGCTACTTAAAAACGATAGGTAAATCCGTTCTGTTAATCTTAACAATATAATATGGCTGTGACATAACCGTTGTTGTCATTCCCGAAGGCGGGCTATGCGACACTGAGATTAATCTATATTCTGAATTGGATGAAATATCCAGTTTTATGTGATGTCCTCCACTACTCTTTACATCAGCAAATACAGCAATAACCGTATATTTAGAAAAATCAATGTTGGTCTAGGTAAAACTACTAGACACATTATTTACAGAATTCATTTGATTTATTAATGCCTTCCAATCATCATTACTAGTGATTACCAAGTTTTGTTTTTGAATGCCTTCTTCACCTGAACCGTAAAGGTTTCCTTCGGCAATTAAAACAGATTCAGTATTTATGAGAGTCCCTTTATTCTGGACGGTTTTAACGCTTTTACAACTCTGGATGAATATTACAGAAAGAATAATTAATGTATTTAATTTCATAATTAAAATAGTCTTTAATTAAAAAAGATCTTAGTTTAAGTTACGTTTTTCTATAAAAAAACGTTTTAGTAAAGCCGAAGCTTCTTCTGCTAAAACTCCGCTTACCACCTCCGTTTTAGGATGCAATTTTGTGCCCATAATTTTATAACCTCTTTGTGTATCTGAAGCTCCATAAACTATTTTCGAAATCTGGCTCCAATACAACGCTCCTGCACACATTTGGCAAGGTTCTAAGGTGACATACAGGGTGCACTTATTCAGGTATTTACCACCTAAAAAATCAGCAGCAGAGGTAATAGCTTGCATTTCTGCATGTGCAGTAACATCATTTAACAACTCTGTGAGATTGTGTGTTCTTGCAATAATTCTATTTTCTACTACAATAATTGCTCCCACAGGAATTTCCCCTTTATCAAAAGCAATCTCAGCTTCTTGAAGGGCTTTTTTCATAAAATAAATATCGTCGAACGGGTTTATCATAGTAGCTAAATTACAATTTCATTATGAATTTTAAATAACGGCAGGAATTTTGATTCTACAAAACAAAATTAATAATTATGAAAACCAACTACTCTTTCTCTATTCCAAAACCTTGTCACGAAGATTGGTCTAAAATGTCTCCGAATGAGAAAGGGAGATTTTGCCAATTGTGCCCTAAGACCGTTGTTGATTTTACCCAAATGCCAAAAGAGGTCATTGAAAATTATTTAATTCGGCAGGGAAATAAAAAAGTTTGTGGTCGTTTTAAGGTTTCGCAATTAGAGCAGATTCAGATTGAAATTCCACATCAAGTATTTCAGCAACAAACAAGTTTTAACAAGTTATTTCTTTTGGTACTGTTGGTTACCATGGGATCGACATTATTAAATTGTTCTGACCAAAATGGAAACACTAAAAAAATCGATACTGTAGAAGTCCTTTCTACGCTTCAAGCCAAGACTATTAAAAATCCTGAAATTACAGCCTCAAAAATTGTGATTGATACAACGAAAACCATTACAATCCCTAAACCACTAGATGTAATAAAGCGAGTTGAGGCTCCAACACCTACTCTAACAGGTCTTATCGTTGAAGTAATGGGAGATATTGCACCTGTTAAACGTATTGCAGATGACGAAGACAGAGTATTTGAATATATCTTGGTAGAACATGTTCCAGAATTTATAGGCACCGCAAATACATTATCTAATTCTGAGAAAAGAGCCTATTTTTCAAAAAAAATATCTGACTTCGTTAAAGACAATTTTGATTTGAACCAAGGACAATTAACTCTAAAAGGAAAACAAAGCATTCAGACTCAATTTATTGTTGATAAACAAGGTAAGATATCAGACGTCAAAATTGAAGCATCTCATCCACAATTAGAAAAAGAAGCCTTACGAGTAATAAATTCATTACCTCAATTTATTCCAGGTAAACAGCGTGGTAATAATGTTTCTGTTGCCTACACTTTACCAATAACCATTATGCTTGAAGACTAATAAAATCTCGTATTTTTACGAGGTGAATAAATCATTGTTAAAACATATTAACCTGCCCAAAGATTTACGTCTACTACAACAAGAAGACTTACCTCAACTTGCACAAGAGTTACGTGAAATCATCATTAATATCGTTGCCACAAAAGAAGGACATTTAGGTGCTAGTTTAGGTGTGGTAGAATTGACTATTGCATTGCACTATGTGTTTAACACTCCCGATGACGAACTGATCTGGGATGTTGGGCATCAAGCTTATGGTCATAAAATTCTAACGGGACGTAAAGATATATTTGAGTCTAACCGACAGCTAAATGGTATTAGCGGTTTTCCAAAGCGTAATGAAAGTGTATATGATTCTTTTGGCGTTGGCCATTCATCCACTTCAATTTCTGCGGCTTTAGGAATGGCAATCGCCTCACAATTAAAAGGTAAAGATAAACATCACATCGCAGTTATTGGAGATGCATCTATTGCGAGCGGGATGGCTTTTGAAGGCCTAAATCATGCTGGCGTTACCAATGCCAATTTATTAGTTATCTTAAACGATAATGCGATTGGTATTGACCCAAGTGTTGGAGCTCTAAAACAATATTTAACCAACGTAAAAAAAGGTACTGAAAAACAAGATAATATTTTTGAAGCTCTTAATTTTAATTATTCGGGTCCTATTGATGGTCATAATTTGCCATTACTACTATCAGAATTAAAGCGATTAAAAACCGTAACAGGCCCAAAATTTTTACACATTATTACCACTAAAGGTAAGGGTTTAAAACAAGCAGAACTAGACCAAGTAAAATATCATGCTCCAGGGAAATTCAATGCTAAAACAGGGGAACTTCCATTAAAATCTAATATTAAACTTGCTCCAAAGTTTCAAGATGTATTTGGAGAAACAATTGTAGAACTGGCTTTAAAAAATAAGAACATTGTAGGTATAACGCCTGCGATGCCCACAGGCAGTTCCTTAAAATATATGATGGAAACCATTCCTAATCGGGCTTTTGATGTGGGAATTGCTGAGCAACATGCGGTAACACTTGCCGCAGGAATGGCTACCCAAGGCCTTATTCCATTTTGTAATATTTATTCAACATTTTTACAACGTGCATATGACCAAGTGATACACGATGTGGCTTTACAGAATTTACCTGTAATTTTTTGTTTAGATAGAGCTGGATTGGTTGGTGAAGATGGAGCTACACATCATGGAGTTTTCGATTTAGCATATCTCAATTGTATTCCTAATTTGGTAATCTTTGCTCCGAGCAATGCTATTGCCCTTAGAAACATAATGTATACCGTTCAATTGGGTATTGATTTCCCTATTGCCGTTCGCTATCCTAGAGGACGAGGCCATTTATTGAATTGGAAAGTACCTTTTGAAACTATTAAGATAGGGAAAGGGATTTGTATACAACAAGGTACAGACATAGCTATACTTTCTATTGGAACACTTGCCAAAAACGTTGCAGATGCCATTAAATTATTAGATCATAAAGAGGCTGTTGGTCATTATGATATGCAATTTATAAAACCTTTGGATGATGTGTTATTACATGAGATATTTTCATCTTACAAAGCCGTAATAACCATTGAAGATGGTACCATTGTTGGCGGATTTGGCACGTCTATATTAGCTTTTGCGAATACTCATAATTACAAGCAATCCGTAACAAATCTAGGTATTGACGATAATTTTGTTTCTCACGGAACAATTGAACAGTTGCAACAATTACAACAATTTGACGCAGTAGCCATTAAAAATAAGATTGTAGAATTACTCTTCGTTCTCAACAACGGCTAAGTCGGTTTGAATTTCAGGGTTTTCAATTTGAACATCCTTGTAAGATGACAACTCTTTGTTTGGATCTGAAATATCGTCTAACATTATTAGGCAAGTCACCACGACCATGAAAATGACTAGACCTCCAAGTATATTATTTTTCATAAGTAGGTATTTTTAATCGCTTGAATACCAAGTAAACTTAAAAAATATACCGTTAAAAAACAAATTTATTCGATGAAATACATAGCGTTATATAATCTGACCTTGTAATTTTTTATGCAAAAGCATAGCATTGGTATCCGATAATTTTGAAATATAAAGACAGACAGCCAATAAGTTTTGATATAAGGAATGCTGACTAAGTTGTACTGTTTCCGGCAAACTATTAAGTAATAGTTTATCATAGGTCGACATTGTATCTTGAAAATAATGATACGCCATTTTTCCGTAGGATCTTAACAATTGATTTAAAATTTCGTAACCCGAAATTTCCTTATTAATCACTTCTTTAGAGCGGTAAACATTTTTAATACTAATATTAATAATATCTTTAATTTGTGCTTTATATTGACTCACATCTAATAAAGCCGTTTCAAATTTGCCTTCTAAAATGGTCTCTTCATGTTTCATAAATAACGAAGCCGCTTCGTTTATTAATCGTCCAATCGCTAAAGCTCGTAAATAACTCACACGATCTTCTGTGGTCTTTAAAGCATGATAATTCTCTGTTTTAATACTATCGCGGACTAAATTAATTAAATATTCTAGAGCATAGTCTTCATCTATAAGGCCTAGATTTATACCATCTTCAAAATCTATAATGGTATAGCAAATATCATCTGCAGCCTCCACTAAATAGGCTAAAGGATGTCTTTGGTAATTAAGATAATCGTTCTGTCTTTTTATTAAGCCCAATTCTTCAGCTACATCTTGGAACATTTCTTTTTCACTTTGAAAAAAACCATATTTTTTATCTACAACATGATGGCTTGGTTTTTTAGGTAAAGATTCTTTTGGATACTTCATAAACGCTCCTAAGGTGGCATAACTTAATCGCAATCCACCTTCTCTGCCTACTCTACTTTCCGTTAATATCTTAAAGCCATTAGCATTGCCTTCAAAATCACACAAATCTTGGTATTCAGCATCGGTTAAGTGTTTTTTAAATTCTGAACCATACCCTTCTTTAAAATAAGCTCCAATGGCTTTTTCTCCCGAATGCCCAAACGGTGGGTTTCCAATATCGTGCGCCAAAGCTGCTGCCGCAACGATTGCTCCAAAATCATTCATTCTATATCCATGAACACTCTCTAAATGCGGATGTTTTTTTAATAATAACTGTCCGACTTTTCTACCTAATGACCTTCCAACAACACTGACTTCTAAACTGTGTGTTAAACGTGTATGAACAAAATCTGTTTTAGATAAAGGAACCACTTGTGTTTTATCTTGCAACCCTCTGAATTCGGAAGAAAATATAATACGGTCATAATCAACTTCAAAACCTAACCGCGTTTCATCTTGTTCTTTTCTCAGCCTTTTATTGGTATCCCCAAAGCGTTTTAATGACAATAATTGCTCCCAATTCATAATCTAAAATTAAGCATGCAAGATATGTAAATTGCTATACAATTACTTATATAAGCTCAGTTAGATACTAAAATTTTCAATGTTATGTAATTGTTTCCTTAACATAAATTTACGTAATGCTTAGCTAACATTAATCTAACCTTTTCATTACAAATCATTAATTTTTATATAACCTCGAAACAAGGTAATCATAGTTTCTTTGCAGCATACATAAAAAAAAATCAAACTGTATATTAAAATTTAACTCATGAAAAAATTACTTTTAATCGCGTTAATAGCTTCGTCTCTGGTATTCACTGGTTGCTTTAAGGATGATGACACTCCTATTATAATAGAGGAAACTACAATTTACGTTAATGAAGGCGGAGGCACAGAATCGACCTGCCCAATTATAGCTGTTACTGGTGCAATTACAGAAAGCACCACATGGACTGCCGATAATATTTATCAGTTAAATCAAAAAGTAGTGGTGGAAGATGGTATTACATTAACGATAAATCCTGGTACAATTATTAAAGGTTCAGCGGGAACAGGTTCTTTAGCCTCTGCACTAATTGTAGCAAGAGGTGCGACACTAAACGCGCAAGGAACTCCTGAACAACCAATTATTTTTACATCAACTAGCGACAATATTACTTGTGGAGAAACTGCAGGCACTAATTTAGATGAAAATAATAGAGGTCTTTGGGGAGGTGTAATTGTTTTAGGCTATGCTCCATGTTCTTTTTCAGGAGATATTACTGAAGCACAAATTGAAGGTATTCCGGCTGATGATACTTTTGGACTTTATGGCGGTACAGATGCTGCTGATAACTCAGGCGTTTTACAATATATCTCTATTAGACATGGTGGAGCTCTAATTGGTGAAGGGAATGAGATTAACGGTTTAACACTTGGTGGAGTTGGTAATGGTACAGTAATCAATAATATAGAAGTTGTGGCAAACGTTGATGATGGCGTAGAATTCTTTGGAGGTACAGTTGATGCCACCAACTTATTAGTTTGGGCACAAGGAGATGATGCTTTAGATATTGACCAAGCCTACTCTGGTACTATAGATAATGCTGTTGTAGTACTAGGTGATTTTTCTGATCATGCCTTTGAAATTGATGGCCCAGAAGGGACTGCTACCGGTTCGTTTACCTTACAAAACGCCACTATAATTGGTAATTCCGTGACCGAAAATGGTGAGTATGCTGATTTTAGAAGTAATGCAATGGGTACTACAAGTAACATTTATGCTTACGGTTTTAAAGATTCTGCTGATGTAGAACTCGATAACGACGGGGTTGCTTCAAACTACAATAATGATTTAATAACGTTCGGCACATGGCAAATTGTTTTACCATCTGGAGTCGCTAACGTAACAGATATTTTTGTAAATAAAGCTGAAACAGTATCAGTTACTGATTTTGGTTCTACTGCTACCGCGGTTACTCAAGGTACTCAAACTGTTGGAGCTACAACCTCTAACTTAAGCTGGACATATGCTAATACAGCTGGTGGATTAGGTTTCTAAAAACAACACTTTTAATATTCAAACCCATCGTCTACAATGTGAGCGATGGGTTATTCAAATTTTAATATGAAAAATATACAAAACGTTTTAACTTTTGTCTTTATTTTAATTTCCTGTTTAGCATTCTCTCAAGGAAAAGTTACCGGTACAGTTTTAGACGGCGAGTTTAACGAACCTATGGCTTTTTGTAATATCATTGTAAAAGGAACAACGATAGGAGTAAGTGCCGATTTTGATGGTAAATACGAATTAGAGTTAGAAGAAGGGACTTATACTTTAGCCTTTTCTTTTGTTGGTTATGTTACTCAAGAAATTACAGGTGTAGTTATAAAATCTAATGAGCCAACAATTTTAGATATTGTATTAGAAACAAATTCATTAGATACTGTAGTTATAAAAACTTCGACCCAACGAAATACGGAGAACTCAGTATTAAATCTTCAAAAAAAATCAGTAGTAGTTTTAGACGGTTTATCTGCCCAAGCCATAAAAAGTTCGGGTGCGAGTAATGTTGCTAGTGCTGTAAAAAGTGTACCAGGGGTTTCTATACAAGGTGGAAAATACGTTTATGTTCGTGGCTTAGGTGATAGGTATACAAAATCTATATTAAATGGTGTAGATATACCTGGTTTGGACCCAGATAGAAACACAATTCAAATGGATTTATTTCCAACTAATATTTTAGATAATGTTATTGTTTTAAAATCTGCTTCTGCAGAATATCCTGCCGATTTTACGGGTGGTATTGTAAATATTGTAACAAAAGATTTTCCGACCAAAGCCGAATATACTTTGACTATAGGAATGGGCTACAATCCTGATATGCATTTTAATAATAAGTATTTAACCTCTACAGGAAGTGATACCGATTTCTTTGGTTTTGATGATGGCACTAGAGATTTGCCGATTAACAGATACCAAAAAATTCCAGGAACATTCGAAAATAAACTATTGCTAACCACTTTGACCGATAGATTTTCAAAAGAACTTAGAGCAAAGCAAGAAACTAGTGGCATGAATTACGATTTTGGTTTTACACTAGGTAATCAGTATGACATTGGTGATGACAAATTAGGCTATCAAGCTTCGTTTTCTTATAAAAATGAAACAACATTTTACAAGGACAGAGAAGATGGAGCTTATTTAAAGAATTTTTCTGACTCATCAAATACTGAATTAAATTCAATTTTTGACTCTAAAGGGTCTGAAGGCATAAATAATGTTATTCTTAATGGTATGCTCGGATTGACCTATAAAACAGGTTTATCTAAATTTAAAGTAAATTTATTACACATACAAAATGGTGAATCTACAGCTGGTTTCTTCAATCAGAATATATCACAGGATGGTGTGGGCGGTGGCTTTGAGCCGCTAACAAAAAACGCTATTACATACACCGAGCGTTCTATTAGCAATTTATTAGTTTCTGGTAAACATCGTTTAAGTAGTGATGACAATGCTATAAATTTAGAATGGAAGTTAGCCCCTACATTTTCTAAAGTAATGGATAAAGACCATCGAATTACTCCATTGCAGCAAGCTGATAATGGTAATTCTTTTGTTAGTCCATCTGCAGCCACTTTTCCTATTCAATTATGGAGAAATTTAATCGAAGAAAATTGGTCTGGCAAACTAGATTTAGATAAAACAGTAGAACTTTTTGGAAGTCCGGCAAAACTTAAGTTAGGTGGTGCTTACACCTACAAATTTAGAGATTTTAGTGTTGATGACTATACATTTTTTATTCAAGGAGACGACTCCTTTATGGCAAGTGGAGATGTAGATCAGTTATTGAATTCAAATAATATATGGAATCCGTCTACAGATAATGGCACGTATTTAATCTCTGTTGATTTATTCAATCCTATAGATGCATATGAAGGAGAACAACACATAGCCGCTTCTTATTTTTCTGCCGAATTTAATGTTACTGAAAATTTAAAAACTGTTTTAGGCATTAGATCGGAATCTTTTAAATCTTACTATTCTGGTGCAGAAGACTTAACTACATTATTCAATAGAGATTTAATTTTAGATGAATTTGATGTCTTTCCATCTGCAAATTTAATTTATGCTCTAAACGACGAATCTAACTTAAGGTCTTCATACTCTCGTACCACAGCTAGACCATCATTTAAAGAAGCTTCTGTATCACAAATATATGATCCTATTACAAATCGATTATTTATTGGAGATATTAATATAGTGCCAACATATGTCAATAATTTCGATTTAAGATATGAGCGTTTTGGAGACAACGGACAAATGTTTGCCGTTAGTGGATTCTATAAAGATTTTACTGATCCAATTGAGCAAGCCTTCTATAGGTCGGCGCCGTCTCAATTAACTGTAGGAAACCTCGGTGATGCTATAGTTTATGGATTAGAATTTGAAGCAAGACAACGTTTAGGTTTTATCTCTGAAGGATTAAACAACCTAAAAGTGAATGCTAATGTTTCTTTGATTAAATCTGAATTAACTATGGGCTTTGAAGAATTTGATAGTAGAAGTCGCGCAGCTCGAGATGGTGAAAAGGTTGAAGATACCAGAGATTTACAAGGACAAGCACCTTATCTTATTAATGTTGGTTTAGATTACAGCAATTCTAATTTAGGATTACAAACAGGTTTGTTTTATAATATACAAGGATCAACGTTAGAAGTAGTGGGTATTGGTTTAGCTCCAGATGTATATACACAACCTTTTAATAGCTTAAATTTTACGCTTAATAAATCCTTTGGAGAAAATAAAAATTCTGCAATAGACTTAAAAGTCACTAATATTTTAGGAAGTGAAACATTAAGTGAATACGAATCTTATAAAGCAGACAATCAAACCTTCTTTTTAAGAGATCCAGGTACAGAGATATCTTTAGGGTATTCTTTTAAATTTTAAAAAACAAATAAGTACTCAAAGCAAAAAAAGCTTTCTGAGATTCAGAAAGCCTTTTTTGTTTATATAAATCTATCTTTATTATCTATTAACTGCAACTTTAGTTCTATTATCCCATTGGTTCACACTAACGATTTTAGAATCAACAAAATCCACTTCTTTTAAAGAATCTCCTTCCCAAAAAAACCATTTACCCACTTTTTTACCAGCATTATAATTTCCTACAGCCAATTTATTACCTTCAACATCAAAACTCGTCCATTTTCCATCTAATTTACCATTAACATCAAATGTACCCGTTTGTTGTATTTCACCATTATCATGAAAATAAGTAGCAACAGTTAACTCACCTTTCTTCTCTAATTTCACATGGTTCTTATCTTGCGCATAAGTAAAGCCCACGCATAATATTACTATTACTACTACTATCTTTTTCATATCTATTTGTTCTTAAATTAAAAATCGTTAACCAAAGATAACTTTTATTTTACATTCACGCAACAATTACATAACATTAACTTAACATTAAACCAATAATTACCTCTTTTAATGTAAGTTACAATTTTCAAACACAGCATTAATCTTAATATTTAAATAATATTTACATTACAATTAAATTATTTTAAGTACCCATATTTGTAGAGTCTTTTAACGACATTATTAGTATTTCATAAATTCTATTGGTTTTTGTCGACTATATTATTATGACTTCTAATGAGGCTGCTTTACTAAAAGCAGCCTTTTTTGTTTAGATTTTAGATATAAATTAATACCTAGGAAACATTCACGTAACATAAAAGTTAGTTCTTTGTACCCGACAAAAACTAATAAATAAATTAAATGAATACTAAAATCTTTACGATTTTAATTTTTTTATGTGCAACATTTTCTTCAAAAGCACAAGAAATTAGCGATACATCTTTTGGTAAGGGTCTAATTAATTTTGTAGCAAAAGACAGTTCGTTTAGTATAAAATTTGCTCCGCGTTTTCAAGTACGATCTAATTCTTTATGGAATTATGATGGTAATCAATACGGAAGTCCCGACCATAATTTTAATGTACGTAGAGCACGTTTAAAATTTGAAGGTTTTGCGTATAGTCCTAAATTAGCATATAAATTAGAACTCGGACTGTCCAATAGGGATCTTTCTGGCGCTAACGAATTTAATAGAAATACACCACGCTATATATTGGATGCAGTTGTTATGTGGAATTTCCATGAAAATTGGGTATTATGGGCTGGCCAGGCCAAGTTACCTGGAAATATTGATCGGGTCGTATCTTCTGGAAACCTTCAATTTATTGATCGTTCTATACTGAACCGTGATTATAATATTGATCGCGATTTGGGTTTGCAATTATATCACAAAACCAAGTTTGGTGGTAATTTCTTTACCCGTGAGAAACTGGCAGTTTCTCAAGGTGAAGGTCGTAATGTTACTGAAGGTAATGAAGGGGGGCTTCAATATACAGGCCGTTTAGAACTTTTTCCTTTTGGTGAATTTCTGTCTAAAGGTGAATACAGTCAATCAGATTTGAATCGTGAAACTACGCCAAAATTAATGATTGGTTTTACTTATAACTATAATCAAAATGCCGTTAGAGAAAGAGGCTTCAATGGCGCTTATATGATTAGAAATAACGGAACACTCTACGAAACGGATCAAACTACAATTTTCTTAGATGCCATGTTTAAATATAAAGGTTTCTCTTTTATGGGCGAATACGCCAATCGCTCTGCTGGAAACGAAATAGCAATTGAAGCAGATGGTGTAACTCCAACTGGTAATATCGTACTAACCGGAGATGCTATAAACCTTCAAACGGGTTATGTATTTAAAAATAATTACGAAATCGCAGCTCGTTTTACTACTGTAGATTATGAGAAAATTACACAAGTATTACCAACTACGGAGTATACCTTAGGAGCTTCGAAATATATTGTCGGTCATAAATTAAAAGTGCAGTCAGACCTTAGTTATACAACTTTAGATGGTAATAACGATAGTATTAGATTTAGATTAGGATTTGACATTCATTTTTAAAAAAATATAACAATTAGGTAACGTTGTACTTAGATTGTATAAAGATATTTGCAAACATTTTTGATTAATAAATTATGGATAATATTTACTTATATATGATTATTGCCCTAGCCATATTAGCAATTGCTGATTTGGTTGTAGGTGTAAGCAATGATGCAGTAAACTTTTTAAACTCAGCTATTGGATCTAAGGCAATTTCCTTTAAAACCATTATGATCGTTGCCAGTGTTGGTGTGGCTGTCGGTGCGGTATTTTCAAGCGGAATGATGGAAGTTGCTCGTAAAGGCATCTTTAACCCTGGGGAGTTTATGTTCAACGAAATCATGATTATTTTTATGGCAGTCATGATTACAGATATACTATTGTTAGACTTTTTTAACACTATAGGACTGCCTACTTCTACTACAGTTTCTATTGTATTTGAGTTACTTGGTGCCTCTGTTGCCATGGCTTTAATTAAAATTGCTCATGATAATGGTAGTTTTATGGATGCTGTTAATTACATTAATACGTCTAAGGCCACAGAAATTATTCTAGGAATACTACTATCGGTCGTCGTAGCCTTTTCCATTGGAGCAGTAGTTCAATGGTTTTCAAGGTTACTATTATCTTATAATTTTGAAAAAAAAGCCGCTTGGGTTGGTGCGGTTTTTGGAGGTATGGCACTTACAGCAATTACCTATTTCATTTTTATGAAAGGATTAAAGGGCACGTCTTACGCCAAAGAAAATTATGATATTTTAGGTGGAGTAACCATGAACCAATTTTTAGAGAACCAAGTGTTTTCTATTGTTTTTGTAAGTTTTGCTTTTTGGTCTCTCTTGGCTTATGGACTAGTTACCTTAGCTAAGGTTAACATATATAAATTTATTATTCTTATCGGAACGTTTGCTCTGGCACTAGCATTTGCAGGAAATGACTTGGTTAATTTCATTGGTGTACCAATGGCGGCCTATAATGCATTTACAGAATGGACCGCGTCTGGAATTCCTGCTAGTGATTTCCCAATGACTTCGCTTGCAGCAAAAGTATCGACGAACAATTGGCTATTGCTAGGTGCGGGTATGGTAATGGTGTTAACATTGTGGTTTTCTACCAAAGCGAAAGCTGTTGTAAAAACATCGTTAGATTTAGCGAGCCAAGGAGAAACTAAAGAACGTTTTCAACCTAACTTTTTATCTCGTGGCTTTGTAAGGTCGGCGATAGCAATGTCTCAAATGTCTGCTTATATCTTACCACAATCATGGCAAACTAAAATTGATAAACAATTTGAAACACCTGTTATTAATTTGCCAAAAGACAAAAAATACGATTTACCAGCATTCGATTTAGTTAGAGCTGCCGTCAACCTTATGGTTGCTGCTGTATTAATTTCTATAGCAACCTCTTATAAATTACCATTATCTACAACCTATGTAACATTTATGGTGGCCATGGGTACTTCTTTAGCAGATAGAGCTTGGGGTGCTGAAAGCGCTGTATATAGAGTTGCCGGAGTAATTAATGTTATTGGAGGATGGTTTTTTACAGCAATTAGCGCATTCACAGCCGCTGCCTTAGTAGCTTATTTATTAAACTTGAATTTGAAAATTATGTTCCCTATTCTTTTAATTTCGTCTTTTGCGTTATTAATAAGAAGTTCCATTGCGCACAATAAAAAAACCAAAGAAGTAAAAGCAGAGGACAGTTTAACTAAAGCAGAAAGTAGTTCTATACAAGGAGTTATTTTTGAAAGTGCAGGCAATATTGCTAACGTTGTTAAACGTGGTAATAAAATTTATACTAATGCAGTAAATGGTCTAGCCAAGCAAGATCATGCTATGCTTAAAAAGAATAAGAAACAAATTAATAAGCTATCTAATGAAGTTGAAGATTTACGTTCTAATATCTTCTATTTTATTAAAAACTTAGACGAATCTAGTGTTGGAGCTAGTAATTTCTACATTAATATCTTAGGTTATTTACAAGATATGACACAATCTTTAGAATATATTTCTAAGGTTAGCCATAAACACGTTCATAATAATCACAAAAAATTAAAGTTCAGCCAGATTAAAGAGTTGAAGGAATTAGACGCACGTATGGAAGCTTTATTCACCGAGACTAGAACGGCGTTTATGTCGCGATCGTTTGAACAAATAGGAGCGGTATTAGC
Source organism: Winogradskyella bathintestinalis (assembly GCF_030407435.1). Classification (GTDB taxonomy): domain Bacteria; phylum Bacteroidota; class Bacteroidia; order Flavobacteriales; family Flavobacteriaceae; genus Winogradskyella; species Winogradskyella bathintestinalis. The sequence continues at coordinate 1,025,799 of NZ_JASDDK010000001.1, read as the reverse complement.
TGAGAAATCTGAAGTTTACGATTTGGTAAAAGACAAAATTCAAAAACAAGTGGAGCGCACACGTACTGAGGAATCAAGTCCAAAGAACACCACGTTGTACTTTAGTTTATTGTTAGAAACTAAAGATCTTTTAAACGCTACGATGAATCTTCTCGAAGAATACTTTGGAGCTCACGATAGCTCCATTGAACCAGCAACTATTTCTAATGAAAAGGACCAGTAACGATTAATTAACTTTATATACAAAAAACCTCAATGCTTTTAATTAAGTATTGAGGTTTTTTTAGTTTGAAAACTTAAATTAAATTAAGTGTGCATTCTATTTGAGTTAAACAAAATATTGAATAAAATACTTTCTAAACGTCCAACTCTATACTTTTGCCGTATATAATACTTTAAATCTTAACATTAAAAATTTAAAATATGAAAAAAATTTCAGTCCTATTAGTAACAACAATTTTATTGACCGCTTGTGTTTCTAAAAAGAAATACTTAGCCTTAGAACAAGAAAATGGCGAAGTTAAAAGTGAGCTCACAAAAACTAGAGTTGCAAAAGAAGATTTAGAAAATAAATTCGCAGTTATAGAAGCACGAGTTAATGAATATAATTCAAAAATTCAGTCGTTAAATGATGATGTAGAAGAATTAACTATAGAAAATAAAGCTAAATTTCAAGTTTCTGAAGACGGAACTGTAGCCTCTGGAGCAAGTAAAGAAAAAATGCGTGCTACATTACAAAATGTGGATGCCGAAAAATTAGCAAACGCTAAAACATTAAAAGATTCAATGAATTTAGCTGTTCAGTATAATTTGAACAAAGCTATGAACACTAGCGATCTTGATGAAAATGAAGATATCGTTGTAGATATTAACGAAACCGTTGTTATGATATCTATTGACGACGATATGCTTTTTAGTACTGCCAGCTATAGAGTTGGAAATAAAGCTGATAAAATCTTAAAGAAATTGGCAGACGTCATTAATTCTGAACCAAGCTTAGATGTAATGGTAGAAGGCCATACAGATTCCAGAAGCATTAATACTGAAAAAATCTCTGACAATTGGGAATTAAGCGTATTGCGTGCAACTTCAGTGGTTAAAAAATTACAAAATCAATTCAATGTGGCACCAGAACAATTAATAGCGTCTGGTCGTAGTAGCTACCAACCTTTGGTAGAAAACGATACATGGGAAAACCGTGCTAAAAACCGTAGAACGCGTATTGTTTTAATGCCAAATATTGATAAGTTCTTTGCTATGATGGAAGCAAAATAGACCATTAACCTATTTATGGGTAACATTAAAAAGCATCCTCCCGTATAAATCGGCATTGGATGCTTTTTTTGTTTGTGAAGTACGGAAATAGAAAAAATAAGGTTGTTCCACAATTATCAATATTACTTCTGTTTTACTTACACTCAAAATATTGGCGAAATAATGCTTAGAAAGCATCATGAATTATCTCAATTTAAATAGAGTTGAAATGTGTATAACATTTACAATCTCATCAGTCTATAGTTAATAACAAACAGACTGAGTAATCGGCTGTCTGGATATTTCATATCTCACCTCGGTAACAAAAGAAATAGCTGCCACTTAATTAACAGTTCTAAATTTGATTTTAAACTAAAAAAACATCTCATTCCTGAGATGTTTTTTAATTAGTTAGTATTCTTTTACTTCAAAAAATTCTAGCCTTCACAGCTAGCACATTCCTTCTTTTGCTTAAATTTCTGCGCAGCATTCATACTGTGTTGATAGTACAATGATTTTACACCCAATTGCCACGCTGTAACATAAATCTTGTTAATGTCTTTTACTGGCATATCTGGATGTACCATAATATTTAAAGACTGTGCTTGGTCAATGTGATTTTGTCTATTCGCCGCTTGATAAATAATAGTCATTTGATCAATTTCAGAATAGGTTTTAAACACGTCCTTTTCGTGATCTGTTAGACCCTCTAAATGTTGAACCGAGCCATCATAATCTCTAATGCTTCTCCATACCTCATTAGTATTCATGCCTTTTTCTTCTAAAAGTGTTACTAAATAAGGATTTTTAATCGTTGTTTTAATTTTTGCAATATCCTTTACATAACTATTAGACCAAATTGGCTCAATACCTTGTGATACTTGTCCTAATATAAAGGCAGAAGATGTTGTTGGCGCCACAGCATTTAACGTCGTGTTACGTCTTCCGTAGCCTTTTAATACGTCTGGCTCACCAAATAGCTTAGCTAATTCTTCTGATGCTTTTACAGATTTATCTTTTATCGTTTTAAAGATTTCACTATTTAAATCAAAAGCCTCTTTACTATCGAAACCTACCATTTTAGATTGTAATAATGAATGCCATCCTAAAGCTCCTAAACCTAAGGCTCTATTTTCTTTTGCAAAGTTATAGGCCTTCTCCATAAACATGAAGGTTTGTCTATCATCTCTATCAGCAGAATCTCTATATACTTCTAATTTTGTAATAAATTCTTCTAATACCGCATCTAAGAAATACACCATCGTTTCTACCGCGTCGGTATCTTTCCACTTATCATAATGTAATAAGTTTATAGAAGATAACACACAAACAAACGACCATCTGTCGTTGGTCGGTAACATAATTTCTGAACATAAGTTACTTGCGTAGATTTCATGATTTTTATCCTGGTATACATCTGGTGATGTATTGTTGGCATTGTCTCTAAAGAAAATATAAGGGTACCCTATTTCACCTCTACGCTGTAATACTTTTGCCCAAATAGCTCTTTTATCCTTATCGCCATCGATCATTTCTTGCATCCACTCATTACCCACAGTAACTCCATGTGTTAATTCTTGTATTGGATTGCCTTCTGTTCCTATTTCTAAAAACTCATGAATATCGTTATGCTCGATTGGTAAATATGGAGAAAAACGACCACGTCTTACAGAACCTTGGCTCACTACATCAACCATTTTTTCAAACAATTGCATAATATGCACAGCTCCAGAGGACTCACCGTTATTTTTAACTGGTGCACCTCTATGACGCAGTTTTCCAAAGTAACCAGAAGTACCACCACCGAGTTTAGACATCATACCCACTTCTGATTGTGTATATAGGATATCACCCATATCATCAGATATATGCGAGCCAAAACAACTAATTGGTAAGCCGCGTTTTTTTCCAAAGTTAGACCAAACTGGAGAAGCTAAAGAATAGTAACCTTCTGCCATGTAGCCATAAAACTTGTCTGCAAAACCATCAATACCTAATATTTTTTCGGCGTTATTGGCAATTTCTCTAATGCGTTCTTCAGGAGAGGTATCTCCAGTAAGATAACCAGAGGCTAAAAATTGGCGACTATGATCTGTTAACCATTTTATTTCTGGTTCTGACTTCGCTTCTTTAATAGCTTCTTTCCTAGCTTTAATTAGCTCATCGTGATTTAATGTTTTTGTAGTTTGAGGGTTTACTACGTCGTTTTCGAGGTCTAAGTTAATTTTGTCGTTCATGGTTTAAAATAAGTCGTCTCCGGTTACACTTTTTTGTCTTTTTGCATAATTTATTGAACGTTTCACGAAAAAATCTCCGTGTTTTGTTCCTATAATTTCATCATCAAACCAATCGGTTTGTTCTAATAAAGTCTCGTTAACATCGAACACTTTTTCGATGCCAATACTTTCTAATGAATTGTTGAATCTATTTTTAATAAATTCGTTTATTACTTCTTTTGGTAAAAACTCTAATTCTCCAGCTTCAAAAATCCAATCCACCAATTTACTTTCAGATTTAAAAGCTTCTTCACATAATTCTCTTACGACATTGCTATGTTGTTCATCAAACCATGTCGGGTTCTCATCTTTAATAATTCTAATGATATCGATTCCAAAATCACCATGAATTTGTTCTTCTTTTGAAGTCGCTTCAACCACATTAGAAACACCCTTTAGCATGTTTTTATGTTTATTGAAAGCCATAATAATTAAAAATTGAGAAAATAAAGACACGTGTTCTATAAAAAGAGAAAACAACAAAATAGATTCTGCATACTCTTTGTTATCTTCACTTTTAGCATTCTTTAAAGCAGTTTCTAAATAATGAACACGTCGCATTATTACAGGCTTTTTCTTTAAGTTCTTAAACTCATTATTAAGTCCTAAAATTTCTAATAAATGAGAATATGCATCGTGATGACGCACTTCACTTTCTGCAAATGTGGCGCCAACTGAGCCAATTTCTGGTTTTGGCATTTTATGATAGATGTCACCCCAAAACGATTTTACCGCTACTTCAATTTGCGAAATAGCAAGCATTGTGTTTTTAATGGCGTTTTGCTCTACAATGGTCAATCGTGTTTTAAAATCTTGAATATCACTTGTAAAATTAAATTCTGAATGAATCCAATACGAATGTCTTATCGCGTCTACATATTCATTAAGCTCAGGATACTCATACGGCTTTAAATTAATACGTTTTTCGAAAATATTTGTTTTTCTGTTTCTGGCTTGTTCGTCTCTATATAATATATACGCTTTTGCAACACCGTGAAAAGAACTCTCCATTAATTTTTCCTCCACAAGATCTTGCACTTCTTCTACCGTAGGTAAATAATTATGATCCTTTCTTTTTCTATCTAATAAGGTTTGCAAAACATTTACAGAAATCGTATTTGCATCTTCTTTGGTGCCATTTCCAACAGATAACATTGCTTTTTCAATAGCATTAGAAATCTTATTTAAAACAAATGGACTTGTTTCATAATCTCTTTTTATAATTTCTGTAATCTCCATAGTATTCATTTAATTTTAAAGACTAAAAAGTCATTAGAACGATTTAGACCATTCTAGATGTTATTTATATATGCGTAAATCGGGTTATATTTTTTTCCTTAATTAGGAATAAATGTCGAAATTTTTAAAATTGATTTTCGGTACTTTTATGGTTTAAAAATGATAAATCAATTTCTTTTTTTGCCTTCAACAAAGATTGAAAAATGTAGAGTAAAATGAAAGACAATGTTATAAACATTGTCAACAAGTTTTTAACAAAGTTGATTATACTTGAGGAAACTGAAGATTATTAAATATAATTTCACATCATTGATTATCAAGCACTTACAAACATTTTAAATTAAAAATAATTGTAAGTTTAATCGTGTTAAATTTTTAGCTACTAAGCGAGTTCATTGACTATTTCATAAAGCCTATTACTGCCAATATCACGGCATAAAAAAGAGCGTTTTATAAACGCTCTTTTTTCCCTAATAACTAACTGAAATTGATAATAAGTATTTTTAAAAATAATTATTACACATTAACACTGAATAGAAAATTTAGAATAGTAATACCTTCTAATTTATGCAGATTAATAGTAATTAACCAAAAAGGCAAACCCCCAATTTGCATTTTATTTTGGTTTATTTCAATACTTAAATTTCCATATAAATATCTTATTTTCAATACTGTAATGTATAAATGGTAAAAAAAACTGTATAATTGGAATTCAAGAAATTTGTAATATTTTTTAAAGCCTTCTACACATAAAACCATGCATTGCATACATAATTCCATGTAAAACACTTAATATATGTATATATTTATAAGAAATAATGTTCTAATATGTTAAAAGCAGTTATTGTAGATGATGAGCCAAAAGCCATCCAAAGTCTTATATGGGAACTTAGCAACTTTAGTCAAGAGATTGAGGTAATGGCTTCTTTTACTAACCCAGACGAGGCATTAAAGTTTTTACATCTCAATACCCCAGATTGTTTGTTTTTGGATGTACAAATGCCCACCATGGGCGGTTTTCAATTTTTAGAGCAGTTGAGCAACACTGATTTTGCCATTATCATTACCACTGCTTATGATGAGTACGCTATTAAAGCTTTAAAACATGAAGCTATAGATTATCTATTAAAACCTATTGATTCAGATGACTTAAGGGACTGTATTTCAAAAATTAAAAAATATAGTGATCGTACTATTAATTCTTTAAAGTTAGAACGCATCCTTAAAACCTTTAATTCGCAATTCGATAAAAAAAAGATCACCATTAATACCGATGGAAAGTTACTCTTCTTAGACGTAGATGACATAGTCTATATAGAATCCGACGGTAATTATAGCACTCTCTTTTTACAAAGTCGGAAAAAAATTGTAGTGACCAAAAAATTAAAAGAAGTGGATGCTATTTTACCAGAACATTACTTCTTTAGAATTCATAACTCATACATTATAAATCTCAACAAAATAAAAGCTTTTATAAAAAACGATGGCTATGTTATTATGGATAGCGATCAAAAAATACCTGTAGCTAGACAGCGTAAATCAGATTTTTTAGAAAAATTTTAGTTGATGAACTCAGGTTTACTATATAAACTTTTACCGCTTTGCATAATTTTGCTCTTATATACTTCGCATAGCTATTCACAAACTTCTGAATTTGAAAACTCACTTATTTATATCAATAAAAGTCAGCCTCGATCTTATGCTATAATCGATTCCATTTTTAAACCTGTTGAGACCGACAGTTTAAAAATGAAACGTTTATTAAGCTTTTCTAAAAACATTAACTATAATGACGGCTCCTGTTATGCCCTAAATGCTCTTGGAGTTATTTATAGAAATATATCTAACTATGAACAATCCATTACACTTCATGAGAGCGCAAAGGCCTATGCTGATAAAGCCAAGAGCGACGAATTAAAAATTCATAGTCTTAATATGCTCGGTGTTGTCTATAGACGTATGGATATCGTTAAGCCCGCATTAGACTACCATACCAAAGCTTTAAAAATTGCATATTCAGTTATTAATCCCTCAGAAACAGTCACATATAACATTGCAGTTTCACAAAACAGCATCGGTAATATTTATTTGGCTTTAAAACAGTATGATCTGGCCATTAATCAATTTAATAAATCACTTAAAATTGAAAAAGAAACAAATAACAAACTTGGACTTGCCATCAATTATCATAATATAGGCTATGCAGAAGAAGCAAATGGCAACTTAAATGTAGCGTTGTCTAATTACAATAAATCTTTGGATTACAATAATGCAATTAACTCAGAAATCGGACGCGTTATTTGTTACAACAGTATTGGTGGTATATTTTTAAAACAAGAAAAATATACAGAAGCAGCACCTATTATTAAAGAAGCACTAAAGAAAGCATTGCTTCTAGACGACCAATTCTATATTGCATCATCCTTTATTAATCTCGGCCAATTAGAGCTAAAAATGGATCAGTTAATTGCAGCTGAAAAACACTTAAAAAAAGCACTTAATATCGCCCAATCTTATAATTTGAAATCATCCATCTCCGAGTCTAATAAACTACTGTCAGAGGTTAATCAAAGAAACAATAATTACCAAGCCGCCTTAGCCTATTACCGTGAAGCGGTTGAGATAGAAAACACCATTTTAACAGAGCAAAATTTACAGTATGTTAATGATATTGCTATAACTTATGAAAACGAGAATAAGAACAACCAAATAAAAGCATTGGCTCTAGAAAATGAAACCGTTCGCTTACGTCTAAACCGAAACAAAAAAATTATTCTCTACACTTCATTACTCCTAGTAGCATTAGCTATAGCTCTATTTATTCTTAATAGAACAAAAGCATTAAAACGAGATAAGCATATCTTAACCTTAAAGCAAGATATGTTACGAAACCAAATGAATCCACATTTTATATTTAATTCACTGAATTCCATAAAACTATATATTATAAATAACGACAAGACCAATGCTGTTTATTATCTCAATAAATTTTCTAAATTAATTCGTAAGATTTTGATGGCTTCACAAGAAAAGGAAACGTCACTTAATGATGAACTTGAAACGATGAAACTTTATATGAATATTGAAAATATTCGTTTTTCAAATGAAATAGATTTTAAAGTCACAGTAGATCCATCCATAGATACTGAAGTGACTAAAATACCTTCTATGGTACTTCAACCGTTTTTAGAAAATTCGCTTTGGCATGGTTTATCGTCCAAAGCCAATAACAAAAAAATTGATCTTAAAGTGAGTAAAGAGATTGCAAATTTTATAACTGTAGAAATTACAGATAATGGTATTGGTAGAATTGCAGCTCGAAAAATTAATAACAGAAAGAAACTGAAAAATAATTCAGTTGGAATTAACATTACTAAAGCCCGGCTAGCTAATTTTTCAGAAGCATTTCCAACGTCTTATTCTTTAGAAATTGAAGATTTATACGACAACAACATTCCAAGTGGCACTAAAGTAACATTACAAATTCCAACAAACAAACTCCGAAAAAAACACACAGTCTAGCCACCAAACACACCCAGCATTGAGCCGTATTTGCTGGTGTCAATTGCGAAATCTGTTTTCTCTAAACTGGTGCATTGCATAGTTATATTATTTTTAGACTTCTTTTTGTCTTCATAATTCATTTCCATCATTAGACCGTTCTCAGCGTATTTCTTCATGATATCTGCATTAAAACCTTTTGGAAGATTCTTAACATTATCTCCAAAAATTTGATTGAAACTCACAGGTACATCATCTGTAATATAATAGATGATTTTTACTTTATCATTTTCAGCCAAATAACCCTCACAGTCATAACCATTAATGGTTTTAGAATCGATTTGCTTAAAATCGTAATCTGACATATCCTCTTGTTTAGATTTAAAATCTGAGGTTTTTAATTTTGTTTTCTGAACCACTTTTTTGCCCATCATATCCATAAACATGGCTGTAATTTCGCGCTCAGCATCCATGACCATAAATATGTTTGTATCGGCGCTTCCTTTGGTCATTTCTGAAGTATCAAAACCAAAATAATTAGTGCCTTCCTTTAAATAATAATCCAGGTTTACATCTCCTTTTTTGTGTGTTACTTTAAGTTTATAGATATACTCAAAATCATAAGATTCTGGAAGCTTCACTTTATTTGCTTTTCCGAATTGCGCAAAAACAGTTTGTAGCATGAAGAAACAAACTATAAATACGCTGCTTTTTAAAAAATTTAGAGTTTTCATATTTTATGTTTTTAATTAAAATACACATAATCATTTATCAACCAAATGATTATGTATATTTAGAACTTTAAATTGTATAATCGGTAACTAGAGGATTAGTCTATAATTAGCTTCTTGCTTATCGTGCCACGTTCAGAACTTACTTTTAAGATATAAGTACCTCCTGATAATTGTGAAACATCAATTTTCTTGCTTTTAGTTTCCAATACTTTATGACCTAAAATAGAATAAACCTCAACATTTTCAATTTGTAATTTTGTCTCTATATTAACTATTGAGCTTGAAGGATTAGGATACATTTTAAACTGAGACTCTAAATTCTCATCTACAATACCTAAGGTTTCTATGGTTAAGAAGCGTACTTCAATGACATTGGTAATAATTGCAGGATTTTGATCAAAATAGATATTAGCGCTGTTATTTACAACAGTATCTTCTGCAATACCTTCTTCGGCCTTAATCTTAAACTTTATATAACCATCATTGTTGGCATCATCAAAAGGCAAAAAGATATCATTGAAGCTAAATTTTAAGACACTTTCGTCTGTCCCATTTTTAAGAATATCTACAGTATAATTATGGCTAGCTACTATTACTTTTACAGAATTAGGATCTAAATTCGCATCCAGTACATCTGTAACAACCACATCTTTTGCCGAAAAGTTCCCTGAGTTTTCAAAACGAATGGTATAAGTTAACCACTTGCGCTCAATATGTCTATCATTAATCACTCCTGGAACTCCTTCATCTACCAATTTATCATTAGGATCGTATGCACTATAAATTTTAGCACGATAAGAACTTGGTCCATAAACTTGTTTAGGATCTAAGTATGGTGGATCTATATAAACATCGTTTGGATTTAAATATGGTGAGTCACCTACATCAAAACCAGTATTATTATCATCACGATCTTCAAGAGGAAATAAAATTATAGGATCTGTAAGCGGATTACTATTAGTGTCTTCAAAATTATCCGAACCCATCTTTGAAACACCATGATTTATAACTACACCTGATTCAGAAGGATCAAAAAGACCTGTTTCAATTTCAATTATATAAGTGTTTAGCGGACTTACGGTAGGTATTGTTACTGTTATATCAGTTTTCGAACCAGTTTCTGTGATATCTGGCGTAATGGTTAATTCATTTTGTGTGTAAGCTCCTAATGGCAAATCTACACTCCACTTATTACTTTTTTGGTCTATAATTATGTTATCTATTATATGAAAGCCTCCATTAGGATCTAACTCATACACTTTTACATCATCTATTGAAGGTAAAACATTTGTACTATTTTCATCCTGATTTTTAAAGGTATAGGTAACTTCTAAATTGTTAAACGTTTTTGTTGTTGATAAATTACCGATTGCAGTAGTGTATGTGTTTTCAAAATTAGCTCTTACAAATCCCCAAGCTCCTAATTTAGAGCTACTTTTTACAAGTAAAGAATTTATAAACTTAGGTTTTAGTTGAAAATCGTTACCATCGTAATTTTGATCACTATCACCAACAGCGACTTCTAATTGTCTGTTTGTAGCTGTAACAAATTGTCCAATGGTTGGTAAAGTAATTTCGTAAGTTGAATTTTCATCATACATATAAAATGCATAAACGCCATTGGCATTAGTAAATGTAGAATACACATTCCCATTCAGTTTTAGAGCCACTAATTGACCTGCAAATTCTTCACCTGCATCAAAAGCATCATTCTCATTAAGGTCGTTATAAATTAAACCAGAAACATTATAAGTTTCACCTTCAGTTCTGTATTCCTTAGCCGTATCTGCATCTGTTAACTTAAATGTGTTTAAAGATGCATGTGTCCACATGGCTCCTTCACTATCAATAGATAAATCATCTGGTCTATAATGACCTAAAGCTGGCAAAATAGAATTGATACCTTCTAAAAAAGTGGTACTAAATGACACGTTGGATATTCCGGCGTTTTCAATTTTTACAATGGCAGCATTATCATTTAATAATGCATGCGCAGTATTATTGGTATCTACTATTAGAGATACAATGTTAGAAAGTTGAGAATAATTAGCTGCTGGATATGTTGTGAACGCACTACCATCATAGTAAATAAGCCCATTAAATCTCACAAACCACATACCACCATTTGGTGCTGCAACAGTTCGTTTTAATGTCCCTAAATTTTCAGTAAATGTATAATCCGTGGTTGTTGCAGTACTGGTATCAAATTTTTTAATAATAGAACCATTACTCGCATTTTTAGAAAACCAAGCATCACCATTTGAATCTACTTGAAAATCATAAATATTCTCATAACTATCATCTAAATCGAACGTCGCAATGACTTGGTTGTATTTAAGAATTTTAATCTGTAAAGTACTTTCGTTGTACCACCAAACCTCATCTTTATGACGCACTAACCCATTTGCGTTTTGATTTGTATCATTTAATAAACCGTAAAAAAGAGGTGTATCTATTTTAGTGATTTTTGTGCCATTTACGCTTAACGGTATAATAGGCTTATCATCAGTATCGATTGCTGCATAACTACCAAGGTTTGGTATATCTGTAAATACAAATTGCTCGTCATTAGCTTTGCGATGTACAATGACATCATCATACCAATTAAACCACCACATACCACCATCATCATCGGGTAAATTATAATTAAACCGTTGGCTAGATACGTAAGAAATATTACCTGTCTCAGTATCTGTTATCGAAGACCAATTTCCATTATCATTTACCAAGATCTGATCTACACTACTAGAGCCCGAAGAAGCTGAAAACGTTGTGAAATATAATTTATCGTTTTTATAAAAGATATTATCTGGCACATATGGTGTTTCCACACCTAATTGTGGCAAATCTGTTAATGGTATTTGTTCCCATTGCGGCACACCTTGATCAAACTCTAACTTAATTAAACCATTATAGTTAAGTGCTGTACACCAAATTGTACCAGCATTATCTAGAGCTAAATTACTAAACTTATACGTATAAGCAGGATTGGTTATTCTTGGTAATTCATATTGCTCAAAGGTTTCATTTGCAATATTAAATTTAAGAATACTACCATCGTTAGTTTCATTTAAAGCTAACCATAAGTCACCATTATCATCAAACTTAAGATCATTTACATAGTCACTCGGAATACTTGGTGTTGAAGTGGTATTATAACTTGTAGTTGTATAATCTAAAACACTTACTTTAAATAAACCAGATTGAATACCAAAATACAAATGATCATCTCGATAGGTAAATGTTGGCGAATTAAGTGCTCCACTCGATAACTGCGCAGCACTGATAGTAGAAGATAATGCGCTTACATAAACTAAACCAAGTGTCTCATTATAGTTATATAAATAAGTATTTGAACCTTGGCGCGCAATAATCCAAGCAATATCACGATCCTCATCATAAGTGAAGGTAACAGGACTATGAAAATTAGGAAATCCTATGGTAGCTATCGTTTTTTGAGTACGATTGTAGGTATATAAAAAGCTATCACCACCAGAAAAAATAACATTGTTATTAGGCATAATTAAAGCACTTCTAAAAATATTATCATTCTGCCAATCTCCAGCAGTGGTAAAATCTGGAATAGCAATATTTGGTACATTTTCATAAGTGCCATCTGTTAGCTTAATAGATAAGCCCTCATTAGTTACAAAGGCTTCATCTGCATTGGCTCTATTTTCTACCATAAACCGTATGTTTCTGTTATTAAGCCCATAACTTTCTTCTACAACTCCTAAATTTCCGTTGCCATCGCAAAAGGTTAATTTACCAGCAACTTCTGGTATGGCATTACCGCATTCATTAGCATAAAACACTAATTTAGTTCCTGGAATATAAGCTTCAGATTTAGTGATTTGAGCACTAATCGTTATTGAAAATAACAAGGCTAAAGTGAGTAATTTTGTTTTCATGATTGGTTGTTTACGTCTATAATTAATTTTTACTACCTAATTCACTTAAAGAACTATACTGACTTACGTCTAAGGTATAATCTACTTTTTTAAGCTCGGTACAAGTGGTTTTAAAATTGTTATTGCTGTTTTTATTACTTGTGAATTCAGTTTCTAATATGAGACCCTCTTTTAAGTTTTTCAGAAGTTCTTTATTGAATCCTTTTGGCATACCTTGATTTTTACCAAAGGCAGAATGCAAACTAATTGGTGCATTATTTGCCATGTAAAAATGCATGGTTCCATCGTTTATTTGGGTTTTATATCCTTGACAGCTATACCCTAAAATCTCTTTGGTATCTGTTTTTTCTAATGTGAAATTATTGGTGTTTTCTTCTAAAGGATCTGCTTCAGGAAGCTCCATAGCTCTATATATTTTCTGACCATTTACATCCATAAAGGTTATAAATGCACCTCGTTCACTATCCATTATTGTTTTGCTGTTTTTTGAAGTATCAAACTCATCTAAAATCAGAATTATACCAATGTACGTTGCTTCTTTTTTTAGCATATAATACATGTTAATCTCTTTATCTTGAGTTTGCGTTTTCATGCTATATTTCCATTCAAAATGATAGCTATCAGGAAGTTTTACATCTGCTTTTTCCGTTTTTAGATCTATATTATCTATGCCATTTTCAGCCTCATCAAATACTTTGTCTATATTTTTATTAACGCGTCGTTCTGCTCGATTTTCTGCTTCTCTTTCAATTTTCTTCTCTGCTTTTTTAGCTAATTTCTTCCAAAACTGCGCTTGAACAGCATTACTCATTAATAGAAAAACAAGTGTAAAAAATAGTGGTTTTAGTGCTTTCATATGTATTGCATTATCAAATTAACAACAAGTGTTTTCTATTAGTGTCTGTTGGATATAAATGTAAACACAATTTTTCATATATTTTTATAAAAATTTATCAAACCACCATCTACACCTTTAATTATGAGCACTATATAAAAAAACTCAGGATTTAATTTTATCCTGAGTTTTTTTTTAAAATTTAAATAGCCTTAAGAGACTAAAAAAGCTAATTGCTTATAACTTATATTTTATACCAGCTGCTATAACTAACTGCCCACCATCAATGATGACATATTTTAATTCTGCAAAAGGTTCAATTTTACTGCCAATATTAAAGTTAGCACCAGCACCTAAGTTGAGACCTATTCTACCTTCACTAGATGAATAATTTTCTCCTAAGAATGGATTATCACCATCATAAGAGACTTTAACACTAGAGTAATTTAAACCTCCAATACCGTAAACAGCGATGCTTTCTTCATCCATAAAATAGTAATTGGCATTAGCATTAAACTCAAACCAATTCACTTTAATAAAACCCTCTTCTTTTGGTAAATAATAAATAAAGGAAGGCGCAATAGTAAGTTTATCCATAATTGGAAATTCTGCATTGACACCAATCCCTACATTTTCTATTTCTGTTCCGTAGGCTAAAAAGCCACCTAGTTTGGTCTCTGTTTGTGCGTTAACTGTAAATACACCTAAGACACTAATGATTACAAATGCTGTTATTAATTTAAAGTTTTTCATGTTCAAAATTTTGTTTGTTTGGTTTTTCAATTATTTATTTAGCACTACTTAAACGACTCCCTTTGGTTTTATTTAATTCTGCTGTATACTCTAAAGTTTTTACACGTTTTAAAATCTCAGCTAACGCAACATCATTAGTAGTGTTTGTTGTTTTTAGAGCTTCTATTTGTGCTTGTTGCTCTTTTATGGCGTTTATGAGTATTGGGATTAACTCTGTGTAACTTATTGCTAACGTTTTTTGCTCATTATCTTTTGTCGTTACAATCTCTTTAAGAAGTGGCTGCACCTCTTGTGCTATAAGGCCTAGAGACTTATTTGGCTGTGTTCTATTTTTCCAATTATAAGCTTTTGGTTGCAGTTGTAAAATCTCTTTTAAACCATATTGCAAATCTTCAATATCTCTTTTAAGTCGTCTATCTGATGAATGTGCCAAACTACCATTTACATAAACATTACCGCCTTCGTCAACTTCAAAAATCTCGGAACCATCGCCAGCTTTTATTTCAAACTGACCAGTTTCATCATTATCATAATCTAACTCAATAACTACAGCATCATTACTTCTAATAAAAATATCACTACCTGCATAATCAGGGTCTGAAGAAATAATACCATCATCTCCTGCTGTGGTATTTGCAGTACCTCCTAGAATAAGATCTGTTGTTGTAGGACTGTTTTCGAAACTTCTTGCTTCTGTTGTACCGTTAAACCTTAAAATTCGATTATCAAATTCTCCGTAGATTAGAGGGCTTGAAGCGCCTGAGTTATGAATATAAAGTTTGTTACTACCCTGTGCACTCAAACCAGCTTTATTCCCTAAAGCAACATTTCCATTACCACTTATATTTGAGATTAGCGCTGCTCTCCCAATTGCAACATTAGCTTCTCCGGTTGTATTACCTTCAAGTGCATAACTCCCAACAGCAATATTATAATCTCCTGTAGTATTATCACCTAATGCATCCTCACCAATTGCAGTATTCCAACCTCCATCAATATTAGCATAAATTGAACCAGATCCAACACCAACATTACCGGTACCACTTATATTAGAATTTAGAGCTTGCAACCCTATTGCAACATTTGCTCCTCCAATTGTATTACTTTCAAGTGAACTAGACCCTATTGCAACATTAAAAAGCCCTGTAGTATTAGCATATAATGTATTCGTACCAATTGCGGTATTATAACGTCCATCACTATTAGAATATAATGAATTAATTCCAACTCCAACATTATAGTGATTAGAAGGAGTGCTTGAAAAGCCAGCATCAGCACCTAAAAATAGTGAAGAGTAATTTGTTTTACCATCACTTAAATCATCAATGCTAGAATCAGAACCACTTATGGCATTATCCACATAGGTTTTAATTGCTTGTTCTGTAGGAACTGAAGAATCACTATTATCAGAGAATGTATTGTCTGTAGAAAATTCAGTAATTGTAGCACCAGAGTTTCCACTAATACCACCTGAAACCTCAAGACCATTTATTACTTTGACCAATCCCGAATTTTTATTTTCAATGTTAGTACCATTGGCAGTCCATTGTGCATCTCCAGAACTCAACGCATAAGGCACAGCATTTAACTCTGTGGTTCCAATTTCTACACCATTTAAAGACACCGTTATATAACTAGCCTCAACACCAAAGTTACTAACATCATAGGCACCAGAAACCAAAGTTCCGTTTCCTATTTGTATACTAAAAACACCATTAGCATCTGTAGTTGGGTTGTGGTTTTCAATATAACTCGCCGTGGCAGTTTCGCTACCAAATTTTAAGGCTATTTGCAATGCTATTGCTGTTTCTGAGATAACCTCTCCCGAGGCATCGCTTGCCACACCTTGATAGTTAATAAAGTTTGATGGTGGATTTTGAGCATAACCTGCTAAGCAAATGCATAACGCAAATGCTATAGTTTGTAATATTTTTTTCATTTTTAATGATTTAGATATTTATAATGTATTTGAATTAAAAGTAGAGCACGTCAATATTAAATTCCCCATCGGTAAATTCGTAAACCTCAGATGTGTCGACTCTGGTATATGTGAAGAAAAATGTTCCTTGAATGTTACGCATAGACGTCGAAATTTGCTCACTACTTGTAATAATAAAACTGCCCTGCATTGCAGTGTAGGTGCTAGAAGCTGCATCAGGATTACTAGTTTTATACGTAGAGATGACCTGAGTATCAGTATCACCACTTGCAGTATAGGTACCTAACTCTATACTTGGTATGGTAATATCTACATGCTCCCCATTATCTTTTGTGGCTGTAATAGAAAGGAAATCAACGCCTACTGACCCTATTGCAATGACATCATCTGCAGTAAATTGCCCATCATTAACTCTGGCGAAAAATTCTACATCTCCTCCTCCATCAGCATCTGGTGCATCTGAATCATCAGAAGAACAGGATACAAATGTCATTGAGATAAAAAGAGCTACTAAAATTGTTTTTGTGATGTTTAAAAATTGGTTTTTCATAATTTTATTTTTTAATAATTTTAAAAGTTTTTATTTTATTTGAGTCCTTATACTGAAGCTGTATCATATATACACCATTATTAAAAGCACTAACATTTAAGGTTTGCAATTCAGAATTTGAAGTGTGTACTGTTAATAATTTCCCTGTAATATCATAAACTGTTGTGGCAACTTCTTCGGTGTTATTTGGCATACTTATATGTACACTATCTGTAACAGGATTAGGAAATAGTTTTACGGTAGGACTATCAATTAAGGTTTCAATAGAAAGTGTTTCATTGGTTGCAGCTCCTGCTAAAAAACCTTGACTAATACTAACGGTTGTACTTGCTAAACCAACAATAGGTTCTCCTATTGTTGTTGTTAATTTATGTGATGCATTACTAGAGGTATTACCTGCAGTTGCAACCACTTGTTTATCTATGCTTTGTGCTGAAGCTAATAGCATAAAGCCAATAGAAAAAATCAATGTAAGATGTGTTTTCATGAGAATTGAGTTTATATTCATTTCTCTTTAGTGTTCTATTTAGATCTAGGTAAACATAGAAATTGCATTTTTTTTATAAGTAACTTCATATAGCATCCTACTTTTGTATAAAAACACAAGCCATCAGATGGTTACAAGTCAAAGAAAATGCCATCGTTAAAAACAGTACTTCTTTTATTGCAATAGCATCGCCTATTGCAGGTTCTGTTTGGCTATTTGTTAGTTAACCGTATTTGCACTTTTTTTATGAATTGCATTTCTGCTTATTTTCTTTTAGGTTACTTAGTTCCAAAAAAGCAAACAAGACTTAAATCTTTTTAATATTTTTAATTTTGGTTGTTTACTTTTGAAAACTTAATGACACTAATATGGTAGATAAGGTTCTTGTTGAAGCTTTAAAAAAACGAAATTCAGAGGCTCTGAAGTCCGTTTATTTAGATTACAAGACAGCTTTTATTGGATTTGCAAAAAAATATCCTTTAGATGAAGCAACGGTTATTGATATTTATCAAGATGCTATTATCGCGTTACATGATAATGCCGTTAATGGAAAATTAGACCATTTAAAAAGTGAATTAAAAACCTATTTGTTTAGTATTGGAAAATACATGATTTTCAAAAGGTTGAAGCAACAAAAGAGTATGTATTCCATTGATGAGGATACCACTTTAGAGAGCTTAAAAATAGATACTGATTACGCAGTAGATTTAATAGAAGACTTATCAGAAGATCAGCAAAAATTACAAATCGCCTTTAAAAGTTTAGGTGAAAAATGCAAAGCCATACTAACGCTGTTCTATTATAGAGGCTTTACTATTGATGAAATTACAAATGAATTAAACTATTCGAATAAAGATGTAGCAAAAAGCCAAAAATCGCGTTGTATAAAATCCCTTAAAGACCTGATTTTTAAACCCTAATTATGACTAAAGACCAACTCATAGCGCACTATTTTTCTAAAACGCTTTCCCCTGAAGCGCAAAAGGAATTTGACCATTTATTGACCACAGATACCGAATTTAAAAAAGCGTTTAAATTCCAAGAGAACCTTAAAACGGTTATTAAAAAAGAAACGCAAACACAATTAAAGGAAGAACTACAGTCTATTGAAAATCCTACAAAAACATCATCAAAAACTTATATAAAATGGCTTGTTGCCGCTTCTATTATTTTATTATTAGCGCTACCCAGTTTTTGGTATTTTGGACCATCAAACTTAGATAACGAGGCGCTTTTCGCAACTAATTTTAAACCCTTTGAAAACGTAGTGCATCCAATTGTGCGCGGAGAAGATTATAACGATTTAAAAACAAAGGCTTTTATTTCTTATGAAGCTAAGGAGTATGAAGAGACACTTAATTATTTTAATGCTCTTTTGGAGGAAAGTGACAATGCTACAATATCTTTTTACAAAGCCAATGTTTTATTACAATTGAATAAGAATGACGAAGCTATAAAAATATTGGAACAAAATAACGAGTTACCACAAAAGCTAAAAACCCAACAACAATGGTACTTAGCACTCGCTTATATTAAAATTAACAACACTAAGAAAGCTAAAGCGAGTTTAAATGCAGTGATAAACAATGGTACTTATAAGACAAAGGCAGCCGAGCAGTTATTAGAGCAATTGGATTAGACATTATCACAACACGTTGTTTTCATTCTTAAAAAGAACAGAAATTTCTACATTTATAAAACAAAATATTTTAATAGTCAGTATATTACGATTCCTAACAGAAACACTATGCGCAAACTATTAACGTTACTTCTCGTATTTCATACTTTTTTATCACTTTCCGGACAAACTAAAGAGCGCGATAGTATCCTTCAAATCGCTGAAAAATACCGATCTGTTTCTGGAGCTAAAGAATTAAATAATATCGTTACTAAGGCTCAAAAAGGGCTTATTGTAAAAAACACTAAAGACAGTTTATATGCAGCTAATCTATTTCTACTAGAAGCAGAATCTTTATTTTATTCTTGGGACATTCCGGTGCTAAGAGAAAAATTTAATAGTGCTATTAATATGTCTCCCTCCACTGATGAAGGACAAATTTTAAAAGTAGAGACAATTATATCTAGTACTTACATGGAAGTTCCCATAGGTTTTGAAATGAGTGCATATACCAAAACTAAAGAAGCATTATCAATTTTAGAGAACTTAAAATCAGAACCTCCAACGGATCTTTTACTTTCTATATATGAAAGTTTAATGATATTAAATTCAACGTTTGGAGATACAAAAAAACAAAAAGAGTATCGAGATAAAGCAAATAAATTATTTGAAAAAAATAATTTTGATTCGAGTAGAATGGTGGCTTTTTACACGGCTAACATAATGAGCTTATATGAAACGGATACCAACGAGAGTACCATCTTGTATTATATAAATAAAATAAGAAAATTCCCGAATAAAATAGAGCTTCCAAATTTTAAATACGTTGATATAAGTGCATCAAATAGGCTCACAAAATATTATTATAATACCTACAAAAGAGGAGATAAAACAGCACTCAAAAAAGGTTATGATATAATAGCCCAAACATTACAAAAATACAGTAAAGATAAAAGCATGAGCTATCATATTAAGGAAGCCATGCATCTGAAATGCGAATTTTTAATCGCTGAAAATAAATTTGAAGATGCTTTTAAAATCAATTCAAAATTAATTTCTATTAGTAAAAAAAATGATCGTAGGTTCCACTTTAACCTTGCACAACGTATGATTATATTGCTTGGACTAGACAAAGTTGCCGATGCCAAGGAATTAGTATTTGATACTTTAGATGAATTTCATACTGGACAAGATGAATTAAAAAACGATTACTCTAATTTTTCAACAAGAAACATCGTTGATTATACCTCATTATTTTTAGATATTTCTGATGCATTTAATAAGCATAAAAAAAACGATGCTGATGTAAAAAAACTAGTCAATACATGGAATAATATTAGCCTGAACCAATTTCAAAAATCAATTGATAATAAATTAACCACAAAGAAAACTAAAGCATTATTTAAACGAGTTATTTCAAATTTACTTACTGCACATGCTAATGAAGATGATCAACAGTTTTATGTGTCCCAACTTTTAGAAACCATCGAAAATATTGAGAATACTATTGAGTGGCAAGAATTCCTACAGCAACGCAATTATTCAAAACTTAATGTTGTAAATGATTTTAAATTTGAAGAGTATGCAATAACTAATGCCCTTATTGAAGCCAGAATAAAAGAAGAGGATAGTACCATATCAACATTAGAGCTACAACTTGAACAACTTAAAACAAATTTTAAATCTAAAAATCCTAACATTATAAAATATAGTTTCTCTGATTTTAAGACATCAGACTTTAAACAGTCACTACTTAACGATGAAGTCACTTTACGATACGAAACTATAAAGGATTCACTTTATACATTTGTTATAAGTAAGAATAACATAGAACTAAAAAATTTAGGATCTTCAAAAGCGATCTTAGATTTAACAAAGTCATACCTGAATGATATTAAAAATAGAATTGACGCAACCCTAAAGGCAAAAGAACTTTACGCTTTGTTAATTCCGAATCAAGTAGAAAAATTTAAGCATCTAAATATATTACCAGATGACTATTTATACAAGCTTCCTTTTGAAACTTTGATAAATAGCAACAACAACTACTTAATAGAAAATAAAACCGTCCTCTATGCTCCTTATTTAGCTTTACTAAAATACAGTATTAAAAATGACAGTTTAGTGACTGAAAACAACACCAAACTCATGATCTTTACTCCAGCTTATGAAACCGCTGCAGATGAGACTACAGATGTGGTAGTAAGAGGAAATTCGTACCGTTTGGATGGTGCCGAAAAAGAATCTAAACTTATTAGCGAACTATTTCCTAACACATCTTTTTCTGACTATTCAGCCACAAAAGAAAATTTTAGGCGTTATGCACCTGACGGACAATTATTGCATTTATCAATGCACGCTAGCTTAAACTCAACCACACCCCAATTAAGTCATCTTATTTTCACAGAAGGAAACACGGACAACAAACTCTACTTAGAAGAATTATATGGCATGAATTTGAAAGCTGATATGGCAGTGTTAAGTGCCTGCAATACAGGTGTTGGAGAATTTGAGTTAGATAAAGGTATCGTTTCTTTACATAGAGCTTTTACCCAAGCAGGAGTACCTACAACCGTATCTAGTTTATGGAGTGCACCAGATAATGCTACTCAAAAAATCATGGTTGCGTTTTATAAAGAACTAAAATTAGGAAAAACTAAAGCCGAAGCACTTCAACTGGCAAAACTCAATTATTTAAAAACCACCGATAACCCAATGCTTAAAACATCCTTTTATTGGGCTGGCTTTGTAATAAATGGTGACAATAAGGCTATAATGCTTCCTAACTCAGAAATAAATTATTGGCTATGGATAGCTTTAGGAATAGCTGCCGCTTTAGTAATTATCCTATTATATTTTCGTAAGAAATAAATTTAAGAAGAAAACCATGTAAATCTTAATGAGATAAGAATTACTAATTCTGAAACATTTTTATAAATGTGAAAGTAACGTAATAATCTCACACATTTTTACACCTAAGCGTTAACTATTCATTTTTTCAGCCACCTTTTCCAACTCAGCATACCAATCTTCGCCGAATTTTCTAATCAATGCTTCTTTTACAAATTTATAGACTGGTACTTGTAATTCTTTACCTAAAGAACAAGCATCATCACAGATCTCCCATTTATCGTAATTTACACCAGAAAATTCAGAATAATCTTTAACCCTTATAGGATACAAGTGACAGGACACCGGTTTTTTCCAAGAAATTTCACCTTGGTTATACGCTTCTTCTATTGCGCATAGTGCCGTTTTTTTCTCATCAAAAATTACATACGCACAATCTGCTCCATTTATTAATGGAGTTTCAAAATCACCAAAATCGGTAACTATTGATGTCCCTTGAGCCGCGATAGCTTCAATACCTTCTGGTCTTAAAAATGGCTTTACCTTAGGATAAATATCTTCTAAAATTTGCACTTCTTCTTTATCTAAAGGCGCACCAGCATCGCCATCAATGCAACACGCACCTTTACAGGCCGAAAGATTACACACAAAATCTTTTTCTATGATATCTTCTGAGACTATGGTTTTTCCGAGTTGAAACATTTATTACTACTTCTTATGCTAAATTATTAATATAAAACTACCCCTTGTAGACTAAAATTTCGAAAAAAAAATTATCGTAAATTAAAGTTGGTTTTCAATCATGCTAATCCTTCTAAACGAATCAATTACTTTGTATTCTCAGTAATTTCGTTTTTTTAATAGTATGCAAAAATAGTTGTTTAAGTTTTAAGTGCAACTAAAGTTTCATATTGTAATCCTAAAAATATAGCAATCAATCTGCTACACCGATAATATTGCTTAAACGTATTAAAATTTATAGGAACCACTAAGTTTTAAACTTAATAATAATTTAATATTGTAAATCTCAAATAATGTCGCACCTTTGCAAAAAATTTCAAAAACACTAAATACTTTGAATATTCAAACAACTGTATTTCATTTACTTACAGTCTTTTTTTTTGATATTCCCAAATTTATAAAATACTAAAAAAATGGAATTAAACTTTAAAGAAATATTTACAGCCTTTATGATTCTCTTTGCCGTAATTGATATTGTCGGCAACATTCCAATTATTATTGATTTACGAAAAAAAGTAGGTCATATTCAAAGCGGAAAAGCCTCTATAATTGCTGGAATAATAATGATTATTTTCCTATTTGTTGGAAAAAGTTTATTAAGTTTAATAGGTGTAGATGTGAATTCCTTTGCCGTGGCTGGTGCATTTGTAATCTTCTTTATTGCTCTAGAGATGGTTTTAGGCATAACCCTTTATAAGGATGAAGAACATAATGCTGTAACAGCTTCTGTGTTTCCGTTAGCGTTTCCTTTAATGGCAGGCCCAGGGACACTAACAACTTTACTATCTTTGCGTGCAGAGTTTGCTATCGAAAATATAATTGTGGCGGTAATTAGTAATGTTATCGTTATTTTTATTGTATTAAAAACCTCAGCAAAAATTGAACGTGTTATAGGTGCCAATGGTATAATGATTGTTCGAAAGGTTTTTGGTGTAATTTTGTTAGCCATCGCAGTTAAACTATTTGCGCACAACATTAAAGCCTTACTAGCATAATACGATTTAAACATGAAGATATTTACATTAATTTTATCAGTTATAGCCATAGTACTTATTATTTTTAACGCCACAAAGTTAAATTTTAATGCGCTTTTTGAGGGAGAAAGTCAAACCGCTATTATTACTATTGTAGCTGCACTATGCGCACTTATACTATTACAAATTTTAAGAATTTCTAAAAAAATTGAAAAATTAAGTAAAGGACGCTAATGATTTTCGATGCTTTAATTATCGGTGGTGGAGCTGCAGGCTTGTCTTGCGCTTTAGTCTTGGGTTCTGCTGGTGACAAACCGTATGCTAAAACCAAACAAGTTGGTATTATAATGCATCAAAAAACATCGCATCTTCAAAACGCCTTATTCAATAATGTTTTAGGATTAGAACCTGGCACTTTAGGGAGAGATATACTTAAAGATGGTAAAGCTCAACTGACAAATCTTTATCCTCACGTTTTGCAAATCGAAAAGGAAAAAGTAATAGCTCTTGAAAAAGAACCAGGACACTTCGAAATTACCACCAATAAAAACATTTATTTTTCTAAAATTGTAGTTATCGCTGTCGGTTATACTAGTTTGATGACCATAAGAGGCATAGAAGAATATATAGAACCGCATCCTAGAGCTGCAACTGAAAAAAATAGAATATGGTTAAAAAATGACGATCATCTTATTGAAGAAAACCTGTATGTTGCAGGTACTTTAGCCGGATGGCGAAGTCAGTTTTCTATAGCATGTGGAAGTGGTTCGCACGTGGCAACTGACATATTAACACTTTGGAATGATGGGAAACACACTAAGATTCATGACAAAGTTATTTCTTAATAGTAGGATACTCAGAACTTAACAGAATCACTTCTTGTACCATAACATCTTCCTTATTTATAATTTCTTCAAAGGCATTATCATCAAATAACTGGAGCGCAAGCGTTGCTTTTATTAAACGTCTAATTTCGTCATTATACGCAACAAAGGTAATATTGGTCCGTTCTTGCCGGTTTATATAATTTTGAAAACGTAGAACGATATCATCGCTAACCTCAAAATTATTTATAAAATCGTATTTTGATACATTGGCATACACCTCTCTATTTTTATCCAATTCTTCAAACACAAAATAGCCAAAATGACCTCGTCGTCTTAAATAATTAATAGTTTCATTATCAAATAAGCGATCGACTGGCACAAAAACATCGGGAATAATTCCTCCACCTCCATAAACTACTTTTCCTTTTGGTGTTGTAAATTTTAGAGAGTCATCAACCACTATACTTTCTTCATCTGCTAATTCCCCAGTTCTTAAGCGTTTGTAATAGTCGTTATAATACTTGTCGTTATCTCCATTGACGTAAGGCCGTTGAATTGAGCGGCCAGTTGGCGTGTAATATTTAGAAACCGTAAGGCGTACCGCACTACCATCGCCTAAGGCCATTTCGCGTTGCACCAAACCTTTTCCGTAAGAGCGTCTGCCTACTATAATTCCTTTATCGTTGTCTTGAAGTGCACCTGCAATAACCTCACTTGCAGAAGCTGAGTTTTCATTGATTAGAATATATATTTCTCCATTCTCAAAATCGCCTCGTCTGGTTGCGTAGGTACGCTCTTCTTTTCCTTTTTTATCTCTAGTAAATAATATCAACTTATCATCTTCTAAAAACTCATCTACAATTTGCTCAGCAATCCCTAAGAAACCACCAGGATTATTTCTTAAATCTAACGCTAATTTTGTCGCACCTAAATCTTTGAGTTCATTTAACGCCTCTTTAAACTCCGTAAAGGTTGATTCTGCAAAACGATTCATTTTTATATAACCTAATTCGTCGGTAAGCATATAAGCAGCATCAATACTCTTTATCGGAATATCTTTTCGTTTCACGTCAAATTCTAATAAATCATCTTCGCCTTTTCTATAAACTGTTAGTTTAACCGTACTATTTTTTTTTCCTCTCAGCTTTTTACCCAATAAATCATTATCAATTTTACGACCAAAAAGCGAATCACCATCGGCATAAAGAATACGATCTCCACTCATAATTCCAGCACGCTCACTCGGCCCACCTTCTGTTGGTTTTACAACAGCAATACTATCTTTATACGGGTAAAAATTAATACCTATACCAACAAAATTACCTTTCATATTTTCGGTAATGCGTTCTAAATCTTCTTTTGGAATGTAAGATGAATGCGGATCGAGATTATTTAAAATCCCATTAACGGTAACATCGACAATACTATCTGTATTAACGTCCTCTACATACTCATAATCAATATAATCTATAAGACGGTTGAGTTTATCCTTTTTACTATTTGTAGAAAAAAGATTATCTGAAGTATCTGTAAAATTTAAACGCCCACCAATAATAACCCCCGCCGCGATCGCGATACCAATAATTAGAGGTAGGTATTTATTTTTTGTGGTCATATTATTTCCTATGAGAGTGGGAATCTTCAGTTAAATCTTCAATAAGTTCTAGTTCAATACCTGCTTTTTTCAGAAAATCAATACCAGAACAATCTTTATAATCTTGGTGATACACTACGCGAACAATTCCTGCTTGATGTATCAATTTACTACATTCTTTGCAAGGAGACAACGTAATGTACAATGTCGCACCTCTACACGATTGTGTAGATGAGGCTACTTTGAGAATAGCATTCGCTTCGGCATGTAAGACATACCATTTGGTGTAACCCTCATCGTCTTCGCAATAATTTTCAAATCCCGTAGGTGTACCGTTGTATCCATCAGAAATTATCATTCTATCTTTTACAATAAGCGCGCCAACTTGTTTTCGCTTGCAATGAGATAATTTCCCCCATTCTTTAGCTATACGTAAATAAGCTTTGTCGTATCGTAATTGTTTTATTTTTGGCATTACTGGTTAATATTTTTTTATGCAAATTTTGAGTTACGTCATCTGACGCTATTAATAATTGCTCCTAAAATTTAAAGCGCCCCTGGAAACAAAAAAATTAATTTTCATATCCGTTAGCACTGAATTCATAGGCGCAATAATATGACACAAAAGTACTTAATGATAACGAATATAGCGGCTACGTATTTTACAAGCAATTTACAGTACTAAAAATTTAACTAAACATTAAGTTTAGGTCAGCAAATCACTGCCCATAATCATAGGAATAACTAAACCAATTACTATTGAAGAACAAACCATAATCCAATCGCGACGCGAAACTCTAAAAATAGTTTGACATAAGAAACCAATAAACAAAACAATAAATACAATAATGATTTGAGCCAACTCAATACCTAGTGCAAACTCAATTAAGAGTTTTAATTTGTTCTCCGTCTGACCAGAAAACATTTTAAACTCTCTTGCAAAGCCTAATCCATGAACCAATCCAAAAAACAAGGTTGCAAAGAACAGTAAACTTAATTTATTATTTTGTGTTGTACGACTCGCAGAAAACAAATTGAATATAGCCGCAACTAATATGGTAACAGGAATAAGAAATTCTACTAGTGCTCCATTAACCGCAACAACGCCATAAGCAGCTAAGATTAATGATATTGTATGGCCTAAAGTAAACATTGTCACCAATAAAAGGACACGCTTCCAACTTTTAAAAACATATGGCACAGCCAAAATCACTAAAAATAATACGTGGTCATACCCATTAATATCCAAAACATGGTTCATGCCATATTGCACATTAAACCAGAAATTCTCTAACATAGCTTATTCATTTGAGATACTTCAAAGTTACAATTAAAAGATCATAAGCTGCTGTTAAAATAAAGTGAATAAAATTTGTTTTTTCCTGTTTTCTTTCGGAATATTGTATTTCATAAAGTTCAAATATTTATTGAAATGTTATCAAGAAAGGCAGAGGGATTAGACCCAATGAAGCCTTAGCAACCCTTAAACTTATTAAGAAGGTGCTAAATTCTACGTAATTACCGATTCATTTATCGGGTAATTGGATAGATAACCAAACATAATTACACAATTGTAATTCAATCTCTTATAACATTTTTATAGTATAAACGCCATTTATAGCGTTTCCCTTGATGGATTTTTTATTTCATTATTGGTTTGATTTAATGACTCAAAAACGGTAAAAATGAGTTCAGAATACATTGAAACAAAAGCTATACGAACCCAAATAGAACGTTCTCAATTTTTAGAACATTCGAGTCCATTGTATTTAACATCGAGCTATATTTTTGATGATGCAGAAGATATGCGTGCCTCTTTTGCCGATGAAAAAAAGCGCAATATTTATAGTAGATATTCTAATCCCAATACATCAGAATTTGTAGAAAAAGTGTGTCTCATGGAAGGTGCCGAACGTGGTTATGCTTTTGCGTCTGGCATGTCGGCTGTATTTTCAACTTTTGCAGCGTTATTGAATGCCGGAGATCATATCCTTTCATGTCGAAGTATATTTGGCTCGACACAAACATTATTTAATAACATTTTACCGAAGTGGAATATCTCAACAAGCTATTTTAAAATTGAAGAATCAGACCTCATAGAAAATGTAATTCAAACCAATACCAAGGTAATTTATGCAGAAAGTCCAACAAATCCTGCGGTTGATATTTTAGATTTACAACGTATAGGCGATTTGGCAAAAAAACATAATCTATTATTTATAATTGATAATTGTTTTGCAACGCCTTATTTACAACAACCCATAAAATTCGGTGCCGATTTAGTGATTCATTCTGCCACGAAATTAATGGATGGGCAAGGGCGAGTTCTAGGAGGTGTCACTGTTGGTACTGAAGATTTAATTCAAAAAATATATTTATTTTCTAGAAATACCGGACCAGCCTTGTCGCCATTTAATGCATGGGTTTTGTCTAAAAGTTTAGAAACCTTACCAGTTAGAGTCGACAGACATTGTGATAGCGCATTAAAAATTGCTACCTTTTTAGAAACGCACGAAAATGTGAATTTTGTTAAATATCCATTTCTAAAATCGCACCCGCAATACGAATTAGCAAAACAACAAATGAAATTAGGTGGAAGTATAATTGCATTCGAAATAAAAGGAGGTATTGAAGCTGGAAGACAATTTTTGAATTCTATAAAACTATTATCGCTTTCTGCAAATTTAGGAGACACTAGAAGCATCGTCACACATCCGGCCTCTACAACACACGCAAAAATACCAGAAAGTATACGTTTAGAAACAGGAATTACTGCCGGATTAATCAGAATTTCTGTGGGTTTAGAACATCCAGAAGATATTATTAAAGACTTGAAACAAGCGTTAGAAACCTAACTTCAGTTCGAGATATAAGAAAAATGAAAATGATGATAATGAAATTGAGTTTTAAACTCTAAACTAAAAAGTTGAATTTATGAATTGTCCCCTCGAGGGGACTTTAGGGGTGTTTTTGTTTCAAATAAAACCACCTTTAATAACAACAAATTATGAGCAACATAAAAAAAGAATTAATAAAACGAATCCTAGTCCTCGATGGCGCCATGGGAACCATGCTTCAGCAATACAATTTCTCAGAAGATGATTTTAGAGGAGAGCGTTTTAAGGATTATCCATCGCCTTTAAAAGGAAATAACGATTTGTTATCCATAACACAACCCAAAGCCATTGCGGAAATTCATGCTAAATATTTTGAAGCTGGAGCCGATATCGTTGAAACCAACACATTTTCTGGCACAACCATCGCTATGGCAGATTACGATATGGAAGATTTGGTTTACGAGCTTAATTTTGAATCGGCAAAAATAGCCAAACAGGTGGCTGAAAAATTTACAGAAGCTAATCCTGAAAAACCTAGATTCGTCGCAGGAAGTATTGGCCCAACCAACAAAACCGCAAGTTTATCACCAGATGTAAACCGACCAGAGTATAGAGCTATTACATTTAACGAATTACGAATTGCCTACAAACAACAAGTAGAGGCTCTAATTGATGGAGGTGTTGATATCCTTTTGGTCGAGACTATTTTTGATACACTCAACGCCAAAGCTGCATTATTTGCGATTGAAGAAGTTAAGGAAGAACGAAACATCGACATCCCAATTATGGTTTCAGGAACAATCACTGATGCTTCAGGTAGAACCTTATCAGGACAAACTGTTGAAGCATTTTTAACATCCATATCACATATACCATTATTAAGTGTTGGTTTTAATTGTGCACTTGGTGCGCAACAATTAAAACCATATTTACAACGCTTATCTAACGAAACCGAGTTTTTTACCTCAGCACATCCAAACGCAGGATTACCAAATGCTTTTGGCGATTATGACGAAACACCAAAACAAATGCAACACTATATTGAAGACTATCTTAAAGATAATCTCATAAATATCATAGGAGGTTGCTGTGGCACAAGTCCTGAACACATAAAAGCGATTGCTGAAGTAGCTCAGAAATACAAACCTAGATTAATTCAAGAATTTGCATAATGGCAGTATCTGATACTAAAAAATATTTGACTTTATCTGGATTAGAACCTTTGGTGGTTACGCCAGAATCAAATTTCATAAATGTTGGCGAACGAACCAATGTCACTGGTTCTCGAAAATTCCTTCGTCTTATTAAAGAAGAAAAATACGATGAAGCCTTAGAAGTTGCCAGAGACCAAGTTGAAGGAGGCGCACAAATTTTAGATGTTAACATGGATGAAGGCATGCTCGATGGAGTGTATGCCATGACCACTTTTTTAAATCTCATAGCATCAGAACCCGATATTTCAAGAATTCCCTTGATGATAGACAGTTCTAAATGGGAAATTATTGAAGCGGGTTTACAAGTTGCGCAAGGAAAATGTGTGGTTAATTCCATTAGTTTGAAAGAAGGTGAAGCCGAATTTAAACACCACGCTAAACTGATAAAACGTTATGGAGCTGCAGTGGTTGTTATGGCTTTTGATGAAGCTGGACAAGCCGATAATTACGATAGACGCATTGAGATTTGTAAACGCTCATATCATATTTTGGTAAATGAGCTCAACTTTCCTGCTCAAGATATAATTTTCGACCCAAATATTTTTCCGGTTGCTACAGGAATGGACGAGCACCGCAGAAACGCACTCGACTTTTTTGAAGCTACCAAATGGATTCGTGAAAACTTACCACATGCCAATGTTTCTGGCGGCGTGAGTAATGTATCATTTTCGTTTAGGGGAAATAATGTGGTGCGTGAAGCGATGCATTCGGCATTTTTATATCATGCCATAAAAAATGGGATGAACTTAGGGATTGTTAATCCGACAATGTTGGAAGTATATGATGAAATTGATAAGGATTTATTAGAACGTATTGAAGATGTTTTTTTTGATAGGCGCGATGATGCTACGGAAAGATTGATGGAGATAGCCGAATCCCTCGCAGGAACAAGTCGTGACTTGTCCGCACAATCCACAAATATCCAAGCATGGAGAAATGATGCTCTGCAAGACCGCATTACACACGCGCTAGTTAAAGGCGTCGACAAATTTATCATTGAAGATGTGGAAGAAGCTCGTTTAGCTTCAGACAAACCCATTGAAGTTATAGAAGGTCATTTAATGATTGGTATGAATGTGGTTGGTGATTTATTTGGTAGTGGTAAAATGTTTTTGCCTCAGGTAGTAAAATCGGCTCGTGTAATGAAAAAAGCGGTTGCATATTTACAGCCATTTATCGAAGCGGAAAAAGATGGCAAGCAAGAATTCGCAGGAAAAATATTAATGGCAACCGTAAAAGGCGATGTTCATGATATCGGAAAGAATATTGTTAGTGTGGTCCTGGGTTGTAATAATTATGAAATCATTGACCTTGGAGTGATGGTGCCACCAGAAAAAATTATTGAAACCGCCATTAAAGAAAATGTTGATATCATTGGTTTGAGTGGATTAATTACACCGTCGCTTGACGAAATGGTTTATGTCTCGAAAGCTCTTGAAAAAGAGAACATTGAAATCCCACTGATTATTGGTGGCGCAACAACTTCTAGAGCACATTCGGCGGTTAAAATCGCACCACATTATAAGAATACTGTAGTTCATATTAATGATGCTTCAAGAGCTGTGACTGTCGTTGGCGATTTACTCAAAAAAGACAGTAGAGTTTATAAAGAGCAGATTCGGGAAGAGTATGATGCGTTTAGAGAACAATTTTTAAAACGTACTAGGAAAAAAGAATATTTAACCCTTTCTGAGGCTCGGAGAAATAAATTCAAAATCAATTGGAATACGTCTGAAATCGTAAAACCGGACCAATTAGGCATTCATATTATTGATGATTTTGACATTACTAAGCTTGAAGAATTTATTGATTGGTCTCCATTCTTTAGGAGTTGGGATTTACATGGCAAATATCCAGCAATTTTAACGGATGATGTAGTTGGCGAACAAGCCTCCGAACTATCTGCTGATGCTAAGAAATTGCTGAAACGGATTTTTGATGAAAAACTTCTAAAAGCAAAAGCCATTTTCGGGTTATTTGAAGCGAATTCAATTAATGATGATGATATTGAAATTTCACTTCTTAAAGCACAGAATGAGACCCACAAATTCCTAACCCTCCGTCAACAATCCAAAAAAGCAAAAGGCAAACCAAACATCGCCTTAGCAGATTTCATAGCTCCAAAATCTACAGGAAAACAAGATTATATGGGAGCTTTTTGCGTTACTACTGGATTTGGAACTCAAGAATTAGCAGAAAAATTTGAAGCAGAACATGACGATTATAATGCCATAATGATTAAAGCACTAGCCGATAGACTTGCTGAAGCTTTTGCCGAATACTTGCATAAAGAAGTAAGAACAAAGCACTGGAATTATGACCGAAACGAAAACCTAACCAACGAAGAGCTTATAAAGGAAAGTTACAAAGGCATTCGTCCTGCACCAGGTTATCCTGCTTGTCCAGACCATTTAGAAAAGACAACCATTTGGGAAATTCTGAATGTTGAAGAAAACATAGGCGTTAAACTTACTGAAAGTTTAGCCATGTGGCCGGCCGCAAGTGTAAGCGGTTATTATTTTGGAAATCCTGAAGCGAGATATTTTGGATTAGGAAAAATTAAAGAAGATCAAATTGAAGATTATGCGAAGCGACGGAACATTTCTGAAGAAGAAGCCACAAAATGGTTGAGTCCGAATATTGCGGATTAGTGCGTTAGCGATTGCAGTGGCATCCTTTTTTGAGGCACGAGAAAAAGATATAACGAAAAGCGCGACCCTTGTGGTAACGCCAAAATAAAATATGAAAATATATCCCCTTTGAAGTTTAAAGGGAATTTAAAGCGATACCCACCTTCGTGGGCAATATTATGAAAGTAACAGACCATATAAAAAACGCGAACGGTAAAACCTTATTTTCCTTTGAAATAATTCCGCCAAAAAAAGGTAATAGTATTGAACAATTATATAATAATATTGATCCACTAATGGAGTTTAAACCGCCATTTATAGATGTTACCACGTCTCGAGAAGAGTATGTTTATATTGAAAAAGAAGGACTTTTAGATCGTAAAATTACCCGAATGCGACCTGGAACGGTTGGCATTTGCGCGGCTATAAAACATAAATATGATATTGATACCGTTCCACATGTATTATGTGGCGGATTTAGCAGAGAAGAAACCGAATATTTATTGGTCGATTGTCATTATTTGGGTATTAATAATGTGATGGCTTTACGAGGTGATGCTATGAAACACCAGCAATATTTTGAAGCTAGTAAGGGTGGACACCAATATGCCAAAGAATTGGTCAGTCAGATTCAAAATCTTAATAAAGGAAAATATTTACACGATGTGCTTGAAGCTGTAGATAAATCTGATTTTTGTATAGGTGTTGCTGGTTATCCTGAAAAACACATTGAAGCACCTTCCCTAAAAACCGACTTAAAACGTTTAAAAGAAAAAGTAGATGCTGGAGCCGATTATGTAGTAACACAAATGTTTTTTGATAATAAAAAATATTTTGAATTTGTGGAAGCTGCTAAGGCAGAAGGTATCAATGTGCCTATAATTCCTGGTATAAAACCATTGGCGATAAAACGGCACTTACAGTTATTACCCCAAGTTTTCAAAATAGATTTACCAGAAGATTTGATAGATGCTGTGGAGGGTTGTAAAAGCAATAAAGAAGTAAGAGAAATTGGTATTGAGTGGGCCATTACCCAATCTAAGGAATTACAAAAATCTGGTGTTCCGGTGCTTCATTATTATTCAATGGGAAAAAGCGATAATATAAAAGCGATTGCTTCTGCATTGTTTTAAATCTAAAGCTATATGTAGAATAGTATTCTAAAAATTTGAAATTGTTTTAACGCTGCAATGGTCCTAAAATCACGTCTAATATATTCTTCAACTATTAAAACGATATCCGATTTTTAAATGCAATGCCTATATTTGTTTAAGTTTTAATTTCTAACTTAACATTAAATTCCCCAATATAACTCACACAATGAATCCTAATTATAAAACATCACAATCTCTTATTATTGTGTTATTATTATTTTGTTTCGCTTGTAAAAACGACACTAAGATATTACCAACAGAAGAAAGTAATCGGTCTGTTACTAAAACTACAAATTATGAACTTCTTATAGAAAAGCCTGAAAACATTGATACACCAGATGGGATGGTTTGGGTTAATGGCAAGACTTTTATACAAGGTGCTAAACCAAATGACCAATATGCCATGATGCGTGAAAAGCCAGCACATACAGTGAAGGTTGATGGTTTTTTTATGGATGTTACAGAAGTCACTAATAAACAGTTTAAAGCATTTGTTGAAGCCACGGATTATGTAACTATTGCAGAACGTCCAATTGATTGGGAAGAAATGAAAAAAGAGCTTCCTGAAGGCACACCAAAACCACATGATTCTATTATGCAACCAGGCAGTTTAATTTTTAATAAAGACATAAATGCCATTGCAAATATGGAAAATTACAGCCAGTGGTGGACCTGGAAAATAGGTGCCAATTGGAAACATCCCGAAGGCCCACAAAGTTCCATTCTAGGAAAAGATAATTTCCCAGTAGTTCATATTGCTTTAGAAGACGCCCTAGCCTATTGCAAATGGGCCAACAGACGTTTACCAACCGAAGCCGAATGGGAATCAGCGGCTCAAGGCATAGCAACCGATAACATATTTACATGGGGAAATGACCCTCAAATCTTAGATGATAATGCCAATACTTGGCAAGGCACATTTCCTATTAAAAATGAAAGCGTCGATGGTTTTGAATTGATTGCTCCCATAAAATCTTACGATCCCAATAGTATTGGAATTTATGATATGATGGGCAATGTTTGGGAACTGACCAGTGATCTTTTTAATGTAAATTATTATAAAAATATTGATACGTCAGAACCATTAATTAATCCTACTGGTGCGCAAACAGCATATAGTCCAACAAATCCATATCAACAAGAACGCATTATTAAAGGCGGCTCATTTTTATGTCATGCGTCCTATTGTGCGAGTTTTAGAATTTCGGCGCGTATGGGAATGAGTCCAGATTCTGGGTCTGACCATGCTGGTTTTAGAACCGTCGCAACGGTTGACATGTTAGACAACATCTAAGAAAATTGAGGTAAACTTACCCTCCAATAGTAATCATACTCCTATTATTAGAATGATATTTCGGGTTATTTAAAGATTCAAAACTATCCATACCTCCGCGTACTGGCAGTTTCTTGTAAATTGCTTTGGCAATAACGGACTCAATAGGTTCTTGGTTTCTTAAAGCGGTTAAAACGTCTGTTTCATTATTTGAAAATAGACAATTTTTTATTTTCCCATTGGCCGTTAAACGGATTCTGTTACAACCATCGCAAAACGGATTGCTGACAGAACTAATAATTCCGAATTCACCTTTATGACCTGAAATCTTGTAATCTCTTGAGGTGAAATTTTGTTCGTTTTCGAGCTTTATTAATTGATTTGCTCCAAAGTGATTTGTTGTTTGGTCAAGAATTTCACTTTGTGTCACTAACTTTTCCTTATTCCAATTGTTACCATCAAATGGCATAAATTCAATAAACCGAATTGAAATTGGTAGGTCTTTGGTCATCTTAATAAAATTAATAATTTCATTATCATTAAACCCTTTAATCAGCACAATATTTAGTTTTACCTTAAATCCGTTTGCAATTAATAAATGAATGTTATTATAGACTTTTGTAAACTGATTTCGTCTGGTAATATGATTAAATTTATCTTCGTTTAAGGTGTCTAAACTCACATTGATATTGTTGAGTCCGCAGGTCTTAAAATCTTCGATAAACCTATCCACAAGAATACCGTTAGTGGTAACAGCAAGCTTAACGTTTAAAGTAGATAAACGTTTTATAATATCTGAAAAATCTTTCCTTACCAGCGGCTCGCCACCAGTTAATCGAATCTTATCTACACCATTGGCCGCAAATACTTTTGCGATTTCATAAATCTCATTGGCATCCATTAAATGCTTGCGAGGTGCTAATGGTACACCTTCAGAAGGCATGCAGTAGGTACAACGCAAATTACATTTTTCAGTAAGTGAAATTCTGAGGTAGTTGTGTTTTCTACCTAATGCATCGGTTAAAATATTGCTTTCCTTTTGCATTAATCGTGTTGTTGCCCTTTTAAGATTTTAAAAACATGCGTAAGATGCGGAAAAACGGCATCCATGGATTCTCTTGCGCCATTTGTTGAACCTGGTAAAGCCAAAATTAAGCAATCTCCAAGCGTTCCTGCTACGCTTCTTGATAACATGGCGTACGGCGTTCGCTCTTGTCCGTATGTTCTAATAGCCTCTTCAATCCCTGGAATTCTTCGTTCTAAAATTGGTTCTAAAGCTTCAGGTGTGACATCTCGGTAAGACAATCCTGTTCCACCTGTAAAAATGACCAGATTAGAAGTTTCGGAATACGAAATTGCTTTACTTCTTATCTCTTCTATTTCATCAGGAATAATATCATAATTACAGATTTCAATATCATTTTTCTTTAATTTTTCAATAATGGCTTTTCCTGCTTTATCTTCTTTTTTACCTTCGGAAACAGAGTCAGAACACACAATTACGCTCGCTTTTAATTGTGAACGATGTTTGATATTAAAACTGCTTTTGCCACCACTTTTTTCTACTAATCTGATATTTCCAATTTCAATTTGTTTGTCAATAGGCTTCAACATATCATACATGGTTAATGCCACCACGGAAGCTCCGTGCATGGCTTCCACCTCAACACCGGTTTTATAAATAGTTTTAATAGTTAAGCTGATTTTTACGCTTAAATCCTTTATTTCGTAATCGATTGCTGTGAATTCAATTGGTAAGGGATGGCAATCTGGAATAACATTGTGTGTGGTTTTTACCGCAAATAATCCAGCCGTTTTTGCCATTTCGAATACGTTTCCTTTCGGTACTGAATTATTGTTGAGCGCATCAATTGTTTCTTGTTTGCTCACTTTTACAATAGCTTCTGCCTTTGCCACTCGAAGGGTTTTAATTTTATGTGTGATATCTACCATAACTCTAATTATTTATTGATTCACTTTCCATTGGTGCGATTCATCTTCAAAAATCTCCTTGCCAAATATGGGCACTTTCTTTTTTACAGTATTGACGAGGAATTCTGTGGCATCATAAACATCTTTGCTGTGTTTTGCAGATACAAATACAAAAAAGCAAATCTCGCCCGCTTTTATTGTACCCAAACTATGGTAAATGTGCATGCAGGTTAAATTGAATTTTTCAAACGCCTTCTCTCTAATTTCTTCTAAAATGGGATTTGCCATTCCTTCGTAACACGTAAAATCAATGGCTGCTACAGTTTTATTTTTTATTTCATCTGCTCTTACTTGGCCTAAAAAAATATTGTGCGCCCCAATACTGTGTTTGGTTTGGTGTTTTTCTATAGCATCGGATATGAATTGCGGTGTAATTGGGCCTTTTATAAATACTTTTTTCATTTTACTTGTTTTTTTTGAATTGAAATCACACCGCCTTCAATATTTTTTACATTTTGAAAATGGTGTTCTTTCAATATTTTAATAGCTTCTAAACTTCGTTTTCCGCTTTGACAAAAAACAGCATAGCTCTGGTTTTTATCTAAATTTTCTAATTCATTTTCCAGTACAGATAATGGTATTTGCAAGCTATTTGGCAATTCTATTTTTGGGGTTTCGTGTAATTCCCTTACATCTATAAAAATTGATTTTTCTGAAATCGCCGCACTTAAACATGCAGCCTCAATTTTATGAGTATTATATTCCGAATTAAAAAAAGCTTCGTCAATACTATTCGTTTCTATTTTATTAAAGTTAAAACAGTTCTGCGCGTTAGTTAAAGTATTATATACAAGCATTTTACCTGATAATATATTACCAGTCTCCAAAAGCATTTTCATGACTTCGTTAGCTTGAAGCATCCCAACAAAACCCACCGTTGTTCCTAATACTCCGGCGTCTTCACAGTTGGTGGTTTTGGCTTTATCATTTTTGAACAAACACCTGTAGGTTGGGCCGTTTTTATAATTGAAAACTGAAACCTGACCTTCAAATCTATAAATGGATCCATAGACAAAGGGCTTGTTGGTAAGGATGCACGCGTCATTAATTAGGTATCTGGTTTTTATGCTATCCGTTGCATCAACAATAATGTCATAATTTTTAAAAATTTCAAGGGCATTTTCACCTGACAAGTAGTAGTTGTAAACTTTAAAATTCACATTAGAATTTAAAGCTTCCAATTGTGCTTTTGCAACTGCAACTTTCGGTAGGCTAACCGTTTTTTCAGTATATAAAATCTGACGTTGCAAATTGCTTTTTTCAATGGTATCGCCATCGATAATTCCGATGGATTCAATTCCCGCAGCCGTTAAATACGGCAAAATAGTACATCCCAGACCACCTGCTCCTACTACTAAAATTTTTGCGTATTTTAGTTTTTGTTGACCAGTTTCTCCTATCTGTGGTAATTGTATTTGTCGTTTGTATCGTTCCAAAATCAGCCTCCTGCAAATGGTGGTAGTAACGCTATTTCATCACTATCTGTTAATTTAATTGTACTGTCTATGTCCACTAAATTTTGATTTAATGCCACGGTGATTTCAAATGCATTTAAGTTGTACTTTGCACTTAAAAGCTCCACACAGTCTGAAATATTCAAATCTGCTACTGCAATATGTTCTTCGTTACATTGTGTAGCTTCAGCTATTGCCCCATAATATTTTATAATTGCCATCTTACTATTTTTAATGAACAAATCTATTAGATATAACACCTTATAATTCGCACTCAATGGATGTTAATAAATCTTTTTTTGTTTCCTTTTAGCTTTAAATCTTCATTTATGTTATACTTTCTTGTAACATTTTCACTTTCGGCTGTAATTAAAAGTCCATCCCTAAAATCAAACCAATCAGTTTTGCCCGCATTCTCGCACTTAAATCTCTATATAATATATCGTTTTTATAGTACATCTATACAATGGTCAGTTTTAAACAAGCAATTAATAAAACAGCGGCAAGAATATATTTTAAAACAGTATTCGAAATTTTATGACTTCCATAAAAAGCACCAAAAATACCACCGACTAAAGCAATTGGAATTAATTTAAAAGAATTGATTTGAATAGAATGATTAAATGCATAACCTGAAATACCAGCAATGGAATTTACAAAAATGAAAAGCGCCGAAACTGCCGCAGCTTCTTTCATATTACCCCAACCCAAAAGAATGATAATCGGACTCAAAATAATACCTCCACCAATACCAATCATTCCTGAAAACAAACCTATTAATAAACCAATTATTAAGGCTAAATAAATGTTATGTGGTGTCTTATTAGCATAGTTTTTTTTTGAAAAAAACAAGATTTTGAACATAGCCACAGATAGGAAAATTGCTAAAATTACTTTATACACCTGAGCATCAATAGTAATATACCCTCCTAAAAAAGCGGCTGGTACAGAAGTTATGGCGAAAGGATAAAATAAGTGCCACTTAAAATGATTGTGCTTTTTGAAATACCAAAATGAAATACCAGATATAAAAATGTTCAATATTAAAGCTGTCGGTTTTATATAATCCACAGGAAATGAAAATGCTGCCATTAAAGCAATGTAGCCACTTGCACCGCCATGACCGACACTAGCGTATAAAAATGCCATTCCTATTAAAGCTAACGAAAAATAGATCCATATTTCTGGTGCCATCGCAGTCATTAGGTTAACTTTTTATATTCTTGTTCTAAAAAGCCGATGCAATTTTCATTTAGTATCTCAAATTGCAGAATTAAAGATTTTCCATAAGCGGTAACTTGCGACCCACCTCCATTTTTTCCTCCAATATTTTTTACCAAAACAGGTTGTTCTGCTAAAGCTTCTATATCGTTTAATAAATTCCATGCTTTTTTATAAGACATTTTCATTGCTTTGGCTGCTGCACTTATAGATGCCGTATTATCAACTTCTTTCAATAATTTAATGCGTCCATAACCTATAAATGGTTTTCCCTCTTTTTCTATCCAAATTTTAGATTTCACTTTCATTATAACACTAGTTTTATGCATTCAACCTCGTCTCCTATTTTAATTTCAGTGGTTTCAGAATCTACACAAATTAGTGCATTACTCAACGCATAAGTGTATAACATTGCTGAACTTTGTCCCTGAAGGACTTCAACTGAATTTCCTTCTAAGTGCGCTTTTAAAAACAATGTTTTTCCCGATGAATTGTTTATAACCGTTTTACTTATCACCTTTACTTTTTGTAAATAATTATTTTTACAACCTGAAATTTTCTTCAATAGCGGACGTGCATAAATGTAAAAACATGTTAGGGCAGAAGCCGGATTACCCGGTAAAGCAAAAACATATGTATTTGCTTTTTTACCGAACCATAAGGGCTTACCCGGTTTTTGGTTCACTTTGTAAAACAACTCTTCTACCTCATTTTCTAACAGCGCTTCTCTTACAAAATCATAATCCCCCACCGAAATTCCGCCTGAAATCAATAGTATATCCTTAGTACTTAAAGTCTTTTTGATTCTATTTTTTATGGAGTTATAATTGTCCTTTACACGAATTAACTCTATGTCTTTTACACCTATGCTTTTTAGAGCGGCTTCTAGCATTATGGAATTACTTTCGTATATCCTTCCTAGTTCTAATTTTGTTCCTGGTTTCTGTAATTCATTTCCTGTAACTAAGATGGCCACTTTTGGTGTTTTATAAACCGAAATGGTTGTAATGCCTAAACCGGCCAGGAAACCTATCGCGGCCTCATTTAGCTGGGTGCCTTTTTTTAAAGCTAATTCTCCGATATTAATCTGCTCGCCTACTTTACGGATGTTCGCAAACTGGAATGGCATTTTTTTTATTTGAATTATTTCTCCTTCACGTTCTACATGTTCTTGCATAATGACCGTGTCTGCGTTATCTGGCACTAGCGCCCCAGTAAAAATCCTCACAGCTTCACCTTCGTTTAGAACATAATTATGACCATCTCCAGCTTTAGACTCTTCAACTATTGTAAACTTTTGATTTTCAGAATATCTAAACGCATATCCATCCATGGCAGATTGTCTGAAAGGTGGCATATTTATAGGCGAAAAAATATCTTCAAATAACACTAAATTGAGCGCGTTTCGCAGCTCCACCGTTTCAAAAGTATATTCTTTCGGAAAACTTTTAATTATATGTAATGCTTTATCTACGGAAATCATACTATTTGAGCGCTATGTCTAATCAAATATAACGAAGATTTCATAGTAAAATATCCATATTAATTTTTTATTCAATTGCTAATTAAAATATGGCATCTTGAGAAGATGATTTTTAAATTGAATAGAAAAAAAAGACCTCAACATCGCTGTTGAAGTCTTTGTCCTCAAAACGAGAATAGTACCCACTCTTTGAGACCTTAAATTTTGAATGTAATGAGTCGACTAATTTTCACCATTTCATCAAGTTGTTGTAATAGTACATTATTGAACTATGCTTGGCAATTGACTTAAAAGAATTCATGGGATCTGTACTAAAAAAAAACCGATGTACCTCTAGATTTTAGCGCACATCGATTAATTAACCCTTATTAAAAAATAGCTTTTTTAATTCTTAATTAATTTTTCAACTACTGTAGCGTTTACAGTCGAAATTTTAATAAAATAGACACCGTTAGACAGGTCGGAAACATTTATATTATTAGTATTACCTTTAATAGTTTTAACGATTTTTCCAGTAAGATTCATAATAGAAACGGATGTAATGATTTCTAAAGTATCAATTTGAATTTCTGAACTTGCTGGATTAGGGTAAAAATTAACGTTAGATGATAATTCAAATTCATCTGTTGATAATTGATAATCACAGTCTGTACTAAAGTTAGTAGCGGTATCCTTTTGAAGAAAATTATTATTTGCAAAATTTACATCATCTACTTGTACACAAAACAAACCTGTATTGTTGACACTATTATATTCTGAAATACCATTAGTATTACCATTTTTAATATCTAAGATGGTGAGTGCATTTCCTTCAACAAATAACCTATCGAGATTTGGATTATTACTAAGATCTAATTCGGTTAAGTTATTAAAAGCAGCTTGTAAATATTCTAAATTTGTACTATTCGCTAAATCTACAGTGTTTATAGAATTATATTCAAACGCAAATTCTCTTAAGTTAAGCGCGCTTACATCTATAGACTCTATATTGTTATCACCTATATAAAGCGCCGCCATATTAGGGTTGTTGCTTAAATCTAATTCTGTTAGGTTATTGCCATAAACATCGATATAATCTAAGTTTGTCATAGTGCTTAAATCTAAGAATGACAAGTTATTATCAAACAGTCTTAAACCTGTTAA
The DNA here is from genome assembly GCF_030407435.1 of Winogradskyella bathintestinalis. Taxonomy (GTDB): domain Bacteria; phylum Bacteroidota; class Bacteroidia; order Flavobacteriales; family Flavobacteriaceae; genus Winogradskyella; species Winogradskyella bathintestinalis. The sequence continues at coordinate 983,315 of NZ_JASDDK010000001.1, read as the reverse complement.
ATATTTAAATGCTTCTAAACCTTGAGGATTAGAGATCCCCAATTCATCTAGCTCTAAAAAAGTTGTATTTAATGCTTCAGACACCGTAATTTTATCATCCATAATACCAGAGCGATCTATGCCTAGATTTATAAGACCTTGTTCAAAAGAATTATCTGGAACGTTAACAAAACCAGAAGATGGATTATTACAATCGGTTTCATACAATGCTTGATCGTCTTTACCCCATAATTCTTCTGCACGCTTGCTGTAAGCTTGTTCAATATTATCTACTTGAATGCAAAATAGGTTGGGATTATCGTGTACATAAAATTCATTTAAAATAGCATTATTCCCATTGGCCAAGTTTAAACTAGATAGGTTATTTCTATCTAAACTTAATACTATTAAATTTTCACTATTGCTAACATCAACAGAAATTAGGTTACAGTCGTATGCATAGAAACGCTCCAAACTAGTGCTGTTTGCTAAATCTACAGATTGAATTGGATTATCATGAATGAAAAAATCTCTTAAGTTAAGTTGGCTGACATCCAAATCTGTTATATTGTTTTGGCCTATATATAATTCTGACACCTCTGGATTGTTGTCTAAATCTAAATCCGTTAAGTTGTTGTTATAAACATCTAAATAGATCAAACGACTCATAGTACTTACATCTATAAAAGATAGATTGTTTTCACCTAGATTTAAACCTGTTAGGTTTTTAAATGATTCTAATCCAGTTGGGTTATTTATACCGAGCCCATTCAAATCTAAAAATGTCGTATTTAGTGCTTCAGATAACGTTATTAAGTTATCCATATTGCCAGAGCGGTCAACGCCCAAGTTAATTAATCTTGCTTCAAGATTATCATCAGGCACACTAACTGTAACCCCACTTAGTGGATTATTACAATCGGTCTCATACAACGCTTGTTCATCCTTCCCCCATAAATCATTGGCCAGTTCATTATAAGCTAATTCTACATTATCTACCTGAATGCAGAATAAATTTGAATTATCACGTATATTTAATTCACTAAGATTTGTATTATTTCCGTTGGCTGCATTCACTGAAGTTAAATTATTACCATCTAGATTTACTACATTTAAATCACTGTTACTACTTAAGTCAATAGTTTCGAGAGTACCTCCATAGGCAAAAAATTCGCTTAAGAGTGTATTGCTTGATAAATCTATAGTAGAAATCTGATTCTCACCAATATTTATATAATTTAACTGTGTATTACTAGTTACATTTATAGAAGTAAGCTCGTTTGTTTCTGCATACAAGGTCTCTAGATTTGTTAGTGCAGATATGTCTAAAGATGCTAGTTTAAAACCGTCTTGCTGGGTATTAATACCAAACGTTTTTAGATTTGGTAAATTAGGTGCAGTAAATGTGGTAAATCTGTTACGACCTAAATACGCTAACTGAAGTAAGGTGTTTTGACTTAAATCTAATTCCGTTAAATTGTTCTCTGTTACACCCACCTCAAGCAAATTTGTGTTTTGAGTCAAATTCAATGACGTTGTGTTTGTATTAGTTATATTTAAATACAGTAACTGCGTATTGTTAGTCAAATCAATATTAGACAGTCCAGTATTACTAATATCCACTTGTTCTAAATCGGGCATATTTGACAAATCGATAGTTGTAACAGAAGCACCTGAAATGTTGAGCGCCGTTAAAGGACTAGGATTCGAAAATGTTAAATTTTCAATTGTGGTGTTGTCTGAATATAATTGTGTAAGATTTACATTTTGTGACAAATCTAAACTGGTCAATGGATTGTTTTGAGACACCAAAATTGTAAGAGCGGTATTACTGCTTAGGTCAACGGAGGCCACTTGGTTATTGTGAAATCGTAAATCAGTAATATTTACAAAGGCTTCAATTCCTTCCAATGATGTAATTTCATTGTCATTAACGTATAATAAGGTTACCGCTTGCGCATCAACTTCTGATATTTGTCCATTGATAGCACCATCGGTATCATGACCTAGATCAATTAAGGCTTGTTCAAAGTTGGGATCTGGAATACTAATCTGTGCATTTAACCATGCACCAGAAATTACAAATAATAATAGTAGTTTTGTTTTCATTTTTAAAAGATTTTATTAAAAAATTAATTAAAAACTACACACGCTAAGAACAATAAAAAATTGAAAGTAAATAGGTTAATGTAGTTTGGGACATCAAAGATAAAATCTTAACCTATGTAAGTAAATACCGAATATTAGGTATTTTTTAGTTATATTCGAAAGCCTATAAATATATAAAACTCCTATTTATTTTGCTCAAAAAGTTAGTCTGTTGTTGTATTCTCTTCATTTTTTTTACAGATATCTTCGCACAAAGAAATTTTAATACGGATACCCTAAAAGTAAGAGTTATTGGGCAAGCAGATGGTATAGCCCAGCTTAATATTAAAGCTATAGCTAAAGATGATTTAAACTATTTATGGTTAGCTACTGAAGATGGCCTACATCGTTACAACAGCGTCGATTTTAAAATTTACAATAATAATCCGCTAGATACTTTAAGTATTCCCGAAGATCACGCTAGAGACTTATATACCGCGAATGACACGCTTTTTATTGCTTCCAATTCCAAAGGTGTTTTTGGGCTAAAGCTGTCTAATAATACTTTTTTTGAGATTTCTAATAATCTTGAAATTCCTGCGGAAAATACGTCGTATAAAATTTTTCCCGTAGGTAACAATTATTTATTGTTTTCTCTACGCAATTCTATACTTCTGTTTAACAGAAAAACAAAATTCATTAAAACTATTCCGTTACCCAAAAATGAAACTGAAAATTATGTAAAGTCCTTGTATGAAGTGGGTAAAAATAATTTCATAATGGCGACAAATGCTACTGGTCTATTGCACTTCAATTTGAATGATTTTTCAGTAAAAAACTATGATATTTTAGACAACAGCTCTCACAACTCCATTTTATCTCATCAAGGTTTAATGTATGTTGGCACTGAAAACGGACTTTATATTAAAAATCTAAAGACTAAAGACACAAAGCAAATAATAAACCAGGATGCTATAAATTGTTTTTATCTTAAAGATGACACTACTATTTTAATAGGTGGAGATAGTGGTGCTTACAGCTATAATACAGAAGATGGCAAGATTTCAAAACAAGTATTTATTGATCAGAATAAAGAACGTCATACACCAATTACAATAAATGATATTTTAGATGACAATAAAGGAAATTTATGGTTTGCTACGGATGGAGAAGGATTGATACATTATAATGAATACCGGGAAAAATTTACAACCTTAAAAGTTAAGATTGCAAGTCTATCTGATTCGAAAAAAATTAGCACCTTTCAATTTCTACCCTATAAAGATTCTACCTTATTTTTAGGAACTACAATTGGATTGATTAAGTATGATTTCAACCAGAAAAAATTTCATCAATACACCAATCATAAGAAAGAATTAATTTATACCATTGCCAAAGATGATTTCGGCAACGTTTGGGCAGGCGGATTTACAACCGGGTTATTAAAATATGATGCCAAAGAGGAACGGTTTGTGGAAGTGAAAACTTCAGAGAATTACATTTCAAACAGAGATGTAATACAAATAACCCCACATTCTAAAAATGAATTATTGGTAGCAACTTGGTCTGGCGGACTCTACATTTACAATATTCAAAACAATACATTTTCAAACTATTATATAAATGGGAAACCTTTAAATAGAGCACGTACCTCATTTATTGATTCTAAGAAAAACCTTTGGTTGGGCACTGATGAAGGGGTTTATAAAATTGAACCTAACAAAACCGTTACTAATTTTACTAACGATGCCAAGGAAGGTTACAAAATTAGTAGTGACCGTATTTTTGGCATTACCGAAAACTCAAAAGGAGATATGTGGTTTGGTACTAGCGTAGGCTTAACCAAATTAGATGTAAATACCTTAAAAACTACGCTTTACTATAAACAAAAAGGACTACCTAATGATTTTATTTATAGCATTTTGGTTACTGAAAATGATAATATTTGGGTAAGCACCAATTTTGGACTTTCCTTATTTGATCCAGCCACTAAAACCTTTACAAATTACACACAAGACGATGGTTTGCAAAACAATGAGTTTAATGGAAAATCTGGTTATAAAGATGCTAATGATACATTTTATTTTGGCGGCATTGATGGCATTAATATTTTTAAACCAAAACACTTAAAAACGAGCCCATACGAACCAAAAGTACATATTGAATCCGTTGAACTTTTCAACAAAGAGACCAATAAAAATGAACTATATAAAAAAACGTTAGAGTTTAAAAGTAATGAAAACGTATTAACGTTTAATTACGCCGCCATAAATCACTTAAATTCTGCAAAAGTGGATTACGCTTATTTTATGGAAGGGTTTGATGACACATGGAGACCTATCACAAAAAACAAAACTATTACTTATACTAATTTAAATCCAGGACAATATGTTTTTAAAGTAAAAGCAACGAATGCTAATGGTGAATGGAGCAGTCATCAAGACGCGATGCAGCTCACCATTATTCCACCATGGTACAAAACTACCCTATTTAAAATAGTAGGCTTTGTCTTGCTATTAATTACTAGTATTAGTTTTTATTATTATAAAACATACCGTCTGAACCTTAGAAACCAAGAACTAGAAAATTTAGTTGCAAAAAGAACCACAGAAGTCTCTTTAAAAAATGAAGCTCTTCATAACGCTTATGAAACATCGTTGTCTCAAAAAGAAAATATTAAATTTCTTATGCGAGAATTACAACATCGTGTAAAAAACAATTTACAAATTGTATCGAGCTTATTGAATATTCAATCACAACATATCGACAATGAAATAGCTCAAGACGCCTTGCAAGTTGCAAAAAACAGAATATTGGCCATAGCAAATGTCGAAGAAAAATTAAAGTCGGATTCAGAAAACGTTAATATTAAGGAATTTACAATTAGCTTAACCAATAGTATTTTAGGATTACTTGCCGACCAAGAACGCTTAAAATTTAATATAGAATATCAAGTTGAACCTAACCATATTTCGGGTTTAAATACTACCATATATGGTCTTATAATTAATGAGCTTTTAACAAATATCGCTAAACATGCGTATGAATCTTATAATGAAACCAATGTAGTTGTGCTGTCTTGTAAGGTTGAAAATAACATGCTTATATTAATGATAAATGACAATGGTAAAGGCTATGCCGAAAACGATATTTCATCCTTCTCGATGGGGTTAGATTTAATTAAGGACATGGTTTTTCAAATTGATGGAACTCTTAGAGTAGATAGCACAAGAGGAACGTCGAACACAATTATTATTCCACTTAAAAATTAAAGTTTATGCTAAAGATATTACTTATTGAAGATGAATTAATAATTGCTAAAGATTTGCAGTTATCATTACAAAAAGATGAGTTTGCTACAATTGATATTGCTAGGAATTATGATGAGTCCATCGCACTATTTTTGGAACATAATTATGACCTAGTGATTTCAGATATTAATTTAAAGAATTCTATTGACGGTATTGCGATTATAGAAAAATTCAGTGATATTAAAACAGTTCCAGTAGTTTATTTAACCGCTTATTCTGATTCAAAAATAGTAGATCGTGCAAAAAGCACTATGCCATTTGCTTATATTCTTAAACCTTTTAACCTAGCCCAACTTAAAATTACAATTAACTTAGCGTTCCTTAATTTTAAAAAGCACGAAGAAAACATTAAACCTAGTGACGAAAATCGCGCATTATTAGAAACTCTGACCAAGAGAGAAAAAGAAATCTTAATTATATTATCTACAGGAAAAACCAGCAAGGAAATTGCTGAAAGCTTACATATATCTTCACAAACTGTTGAAAAACATAAACAAAATATTAGAAGTAAATTGAGTTTAAAAACTATTGGCGAGTTGATAAATTTTACTATGACATCAAAATTATTTATGTTAAGCGAGTAATTAATTGGTATTGAAAATCAAATATTTTAGAATGCACTATTTGATTTTAATTATAAAAAAAGCTCCAACATCTCTATTGAAGCTTATAGTACTCAAGGCGGGAATCGAACCCGCACGTCTTGCGACATTGGATTTTGAATCCAACGTGTCTACCAATTCCACCACTTGAGCGATTTAAATTGGAAATTAATCCTTCCTATTCTACCATAAATTAATAGTTCAAAATTACTAGAGCAACTTTGTTCCAAAATTATTGGGATGCAAAAATAGAAAATTATTTCTGCCAAGCAATTAAAATTAGTAGGTTTTATGCTTTTTGTAGTAAAATAATTTTCTAAATTTGAAGCTATATAAATTCCAATCGCCACATTCACTAAATCACTGATAACAAATGCCATACGAAACCAAAGAAGCCAAATTTTTTGCTTGTACTCAGAGTACTGAACTTGCAGAACAAATTACCAAAGCCTATGGAGTTAAATTAGGTAATGTAATTACATCGACATATAGTGACGGCGAATTTCAACCTTCTTATGAAGAGTCGATTAGAGGTGCTCGCGTTTTTATAATAGGATCTACACATCCTGGGCCAAAAAATTTAATGGAAATGCTACTGATGATTGATGCAGCCAAGCGTGCGTCTGCAAGACATATCACAGCAGTTATGCCCTATTTTGGCTGGGCAAGACAAGATAGAAAAGACAAACCACGAGTGCCCATTGCAGCGAAGCTGGTGGCTAAAATGTTAGAAGCCGCTGGTGCTACACGCATTATAACTATGGATTTACATGCCGATCAAATTCAAGGATTTTTCGAGAAGCCTGTAGATCATTTGTTTGCATCAACCATATTTTTACCTTACTTAAAAAGTTTAAATCTCGACAATCTAACGATTGCTTCACCAGATATGGGTGGTTCTAAGCGCGCTTACGCCTATTCTAAAGCCTTAAAAAGTGATGTTGTAATTTGCTACAAGCAGCGCGCTAAAGCTAATGTTATTTCTCACATGGAATTGATTGGAGACGTTACTGGCAAAAATGTAGTTTTAGTTGATGATATGGTCGATACGGCTGGCACACTTACTAAAGCTGCAGATTTAATGATGGAACGTGGTGCTTTAAGTGTAAGAGCTATTTGTACACACCCTATTTTATCTGGATCCGCCTATGAAAGACTCGAAAATTCAAAACTTGAAGAATTAATTGTAACGAATTCTATTCCTCTAAAACAAGAAAGTAAAAAATTAAAAGTATTGAGCTGTGCAAATTTATTTGCCGAAGTTATGCATCATGTGCATCATAACGAGTCTATAAGTAACAAATTTGTAATGTAAATTAAGACTTCATTACTTATAGAATATTTTAGACTTAATTCGCAAAGCCAATATTATGCTTCAATATAGTAGAACTTGACAAAAAAATAGTTCTATTTCACTAGTTTTTTCATATAATATGTCTAAATTTGCAGCCCTTTAAGCGCAAAAATTGCACTAATGGGTAAATCCTCATTATGAGGGAATTATATATATTAACAAATATTTCAAAAAAAAATGAAATCAATTACAATCGACGGATCTCAAAGAGAAAGCGTAGGAAAAAAGGCAACTAAAGCCCTACGTAATGCTGGTCAGGTTCCTTGCGTATTATACGGAGGAGAAGCTAAGCCAGTTCATTTTACAGCACCAGAGCTAGGATTTTCAAAACTCGTGTACACCCCTAATGCGCACACAGTTGTGATTAACTTAGATAACGGTGACAGTTTTAATGCTGTAATGCAAGACATTCAATTTCACCCTGTTACTGACAGAATTATGCACGTAGATTTTTATGAAATCTATGAAGACAAATCTATCACAATGGAAATTCCTGTAAAAACTATAGGATCTTCTAAAGGTGTTATGAATGGTGGTAACTTAAGAATGCCTTACCGTAAGCTTAGAGTAAAAGCTATCCCTTCAAAATTACCAGATTTTATTGAAATCGATATTACACCTTTAAAAATTGGTGATAAAGTTTATATTTCTGAATTAGACAATGCCGATTACAACTTAATTCACCCAGATAATACTGTGGTATGTCAGGTAAGACGTAGTAGGTTAGCTGTTATTTCTGACGACGATGATGAAGAAGAAGGAGAAGATGCAGATGCTGCAGATGTGCCAGCAACTGAACAATCTGATGAAGCCGCAGTGAAAGAATAGATAAAATCTATTTCACAAATTCAAATATTTCAAAAGCATTCTATTAATAGGATGCTTTTTTTATTTTTACGCAAAGTTGAAATACACTATGCGTGAATTTTTAAAAAATTGGTTCAGTTTCAGTAATAAAACAAACCTTGCAGAAGAAGATAAAATGAAAAAATTCTTAATTGTTGGCTTAGGAAACATCGGCGAAAAATATGCCAATACAAGACATAATATTGGTTTTAAAGTTCTTGATTATTTGGCTGAAAAAAATGACCTTAATTTTGAAACTTTGAAACTTGGAGATGTTAGCACTTTAAAAGTAAAAGGACGCACACTTATTCTCTTAAAGCCAAGTACCTTTATGAACCTCAGCGGTAAATCCATTAAGTATTGGTTAGAAAAAGAAAAAATACCTTTAGAAAACTTATTAGTTGTAACCGATGACTTAAATCTCCCTTTTGGTACTCTTCGACTTAAAACCAAGGGTAGTGATGGTGGCCATAACGGCTTAAAAGATACTCAAGATAAATTACAGACCGTAAAATATAACCGTTTTAGATTTGGTATCAGTGATGAATTTAGCAAAGGCAGACAAGTAGATTATGTATTAGGTGAATGGAGTGCTGATGAAAATGCACTACTTGAAGAACGCTTAAAAATATCGGCAGAACTCATTAAATCATTTGCTTTAGCTGGTGTTAACACCACCATGAACCAATTTAATGGCAAATAGGCATACAAAAAAGCCGTCTGATAAATAATTATCTTAGACGGCTTATTTACATTTTACATTGTTATTAATGCACTACTATTTTCTTAATAGTTTGTTGAAGTCCATTTTTAACTTTTACTAGATATACTCCAGACTGAACTTGATTCAAATCAATTAGTTCATCAAAAATCTGTGCAGAATTAAATCGTTTTTCAAAAATGATTCTACCGTTAATATCGAAAACGGAAATTTCAATTTTATTAGATTTAGGATTACTTTGCATTGAAATATTAAAGGTCCCATTATTAGGGTTTGGATAAATATTCAATCCCATATCATTTGCCACCGGTTCTACAGATAACGTTGGCAACACGCATAAATCTAATGTGAATTCATCGATAGATCCACCATCGTCATTAGCATCATCAATAACAGTTAAAGTCCAATCTCCCGCGGCCTGTTCCCCGTAAAATGTCGATATATCTCCTTCAGGAATAAAGCTGCCAGTAAATGGTGCTACACCAGTTATAATTGATGTAGTCGTTTCACCGTCAAATATCGTATTTGTATAATTATCACCCTCACCACCATTATCTGTTGATAATTCTACAACCGTTCCATTAGGACTAGTTAAAGAAATATCTAAATCGGAAGTATAAGAATGTGGAATATTAATTAAAACATTCACATCATAAACCGAACCTTCATCGGTAATCGTTATTACAGAGGAATAGCTTACACCACCAGTCTCCGTAATTACAATTGGAGTATCAGTTGCTGAAGTCAAGGTACATTCAAAATCACAAACATCTCCTATGCCATTATTATCTACATCAGCTTGATCTGTGTTAGCATTTAATGGACAGTTATCGTTACCATTCAAAATTGTATCACCATCAATATCATCATCACACACATCACCAATACCATCATTGTCTAAATCGGCCTGATCAGCGTTTGCTGTCATCGGACAATTATCTATATCATTAGGTATACCATCATTATCATCATCAGCTTGCTCAATACCACAAATAGACAATGACCAACTCATAAGTGCACCATTTACAAAACGTTCAGTATCCGATACATTTAACCTCCAATCTCCCCCTGAAAGACTACCATTTAATATAGACAAACCTTCCTCTGGCTGAAATGATCCGGTAAAAGGTGCTGAACCTGCTAATATTGATGATGTGACGTCATCATCAAAAACGGTATCTATATACCCGTTGCCGTTGCCACCGTTATTTTGAGAAAGTAATATCTCTGTTCCGTTTGGCGCAATTAATTTTAAAGTAACATCTCCTACCCAGTTGTGAGATACATTAACTGTAACATCAATATCAGTAATAATAGAAGGAACTGGTACATTTATAACCGAATTTACACCCGTACCATTGAAATCTGGAATCGCAAGTGGTGTATCAGTTGCATTATAAAATGCACAAGAAATGTTGGCTGTTGTAAAACTTGCCTGTGTATAATTTCCCGAACCGCACGCATTAGTACTTCTCACTCTCCAAAAATAGGTAGTTGAAATATCTAACGTTGCTATTGTAAATATCGGATTTACCATATCAGATGCAGCAACAATATTAGTGAATGCTGCCTCTGTTGCTATATCAATTTCATAAGAGGTGGCGTTTGTATCCGCATCCCAAGTAAATACAAAATCATCAACAGGTATTTCAGTAGCATCATTAGCAGGTGTAAGTAAATTCAAATCTGAAAAATTAGTATCAAATACATCAAATTCAACATCAGCCGTTTTTGTAATCCCCCCAGAAGTACCAACTACAGTTATTGGGTAGTTACCTATCGCTAAATTCTCAATACCATTTACAGTAACCGTAACAAAAGTATCATCTATACTAGCAGATGACGGAGAAAATGATGCACTAGCTCCGGTTGGTAATCCTGTAACGCTAAAAGTCGTACTATCTGCGAATCCTAAAAATGTATTATAAGTAAAGGTAAACTCGGCATCATCTGGGGAACAAACAGCTATAGAACTTTCAGCGACGTTTAAAACAAATTCAGATTCTTGTATGGTTATATTCGTTGAATTTATAGCATAAAAAATATTATTATTGCCTTCTACTTTAATTCTAACAATAGAAGAATCTTCATCTATAAGAGGTACGGTAATCGAATGTGATCCGTCATTGGGCACATTATTAGCAATTTCAATAGGAAAAGTATAGCCGCCATCGGTGGATAATAATATATTTACTGTTGGTGTATTTACAGCACCACCATCAGTATTCGCAACGTCCCAAGTAATAGTTTGATTAGAACCTGCATCCCAAATATCATTGGAAGTTTGAGAGGTAACCACAAAAGGACCTGATTCGTTATCAACGGTCACTTGCATAATGTCAAAATCATTTTGAGGCATTTGCCCAACACCATTAGCTTCACTACGATCTCTCACCGTTAATGCAAAGTTTAAAGTTCTCCCAATATTAGAAACTGTTTCCCAAGATGAATTATCGGGAGTTATGGTTGGATTCGTCTCAGTTAATTGACCAGTAATTACGCGGTCAATAATTGGCATATATCGATCTGGAGATAAATTTGGAGGTCTTGATCTCCAAACAGCACCTGTAGCTTTATCAGGTCCAAAACTGTTAAATGTTGTTGTTCCATTATCAATTTGCTCCCATGTATAGGATAACACGTCACTGCCATCTGCATCAGTAGCAGATCCTTTTAGCACAAATGCAGTTCCTACAGGTATTGTATAATCTAATCCTGCATTCGCCACTGGAGGATTATTTGAAATAGCCGTACTTGTCCAGCATGTCTTTCCATCCAAGTTATCTAATATTTGTGCAATACTATAGACATGAAAATAAGGATCGGAATGCCTTTGCACGTTATTTCCTCCAGTTATACCTGCGTAACCCATAATCGTTGTTCCACTTCCTGGTTCGGCATTAACCCCAGCTCCTTCAGAAACATGAGAATACGTATGGTTGGCACCTATTTGATGACCTATTTCATGAGCCGCAAAGTCGATATCAAAAAAATCGGTCATAAAAGGACCTCCATCAAAATCTGTAAAGGCATGCGATGTAAACGCACTTCCCTTTTGTCCATCTACACAGACACAACCGATACAGCCTGCATTTCCATTATTATTTTCATATAATTCTTCACGATGAAATAAATGACCAATATCATAATTGTCTTCGCCAAAATTATTAGTTAAATTTGCCTGTAATTCTGAATTAAAATTACCCGAATACGGATCTGTACTAGCATCTGGATATATAAATTCAGTACCTGATACTAAAGTAAAAGATACAGCCATATCGACTTCGTACAATTCATTAATTCGATTTAAAGTTGATACAACTTGAGCAAATGCATCGTCTTGAGCCGATCCATTACTAGCATCACCATCGTCCCAAAAGTTAGTATATTCGCCTGTAGTATTAATTGCTATTCTAAATGTTCTTAAAATTTGGTCATTGGCATCTCTCTGAAAAGATCCGCTACCGTCATTTCTTAAAAAGCTATCGTCTGTTAAACATTTAAAATCCTTTAAATTTTCAGTTCTTGCAGCTCTACTATATACCATATAATTGGATGCATCCGTTTTACTTAATGGTACTAAAAAATTTAATGGTGCTTCTGGATATGTCACCATACTTTGTAATCCTTGAGGTGTAACTGTAAAACGAGCTCTGACACCAGGGTTTTTCGCACTAACTCCTAAATAGGTTTTTATATTTGGGTGCGCTTGTGCCAATTCAGGAGATAAAAGTGAAGTTTCGACCACCATAAATTGTTCTAATTCGCCTGATATATTTGGAAGGTAAATTATAGAATTAGATGTTGCATTTGTCTCAGATCGCAAAGGAGCATTTGTAAGTTGTGCTTTAAATGCCGCAATGTCTAACTGATAGGTTTGATAATGTTTTTCATTAAGTTTCGTTTTTTTTGCACTAGCATTCAAATTATTGTTAGCTGTTTTCTGCCAATAACTCTGTTGCGCTGATATAGAAAATACAGTTAAAAATAAGGATAATGCCAAAACAAAATGTAGCTTTGTTTTCATAAATGTTTATATAAAAATTAAGGTTTGTCGAATTTAATGTTTTTTTATTAAACATTCCTTAAAATGGACGCCTCCAGATGATTTTTGGAATAATAATGTATAACCAACACTTCTTAAATAAAACCACTTGACTTCAATTTCAGCGAAAGCAACAACCATAGGCACTTTTGATGGCGTACATATTGGACACCAAAAAATACTGAAACAAGTGGTGCAACTCGCAAAAGCAAAAGGGTATGTACCCGTGGTTTTAACTTTATTTCCGCATCCAAGAATGGTACTTCAAAAAGACGATTCTATTAGATTGCTAAATACTATAGAAGAACGCGTAGCACTTCTAAAATCTGTTGGTATAGAAGAAGTTATTGTTAAACAATTTACTGCAGAATTCGCCAATCTTTCTGCCAATGATTACGTAAAACAAATTTTAGTTGATGAATTAAACACCAAGCATATAGTTATTGGTTACGATCATCATTTTGGTAGAAACCGTAGCGCCAATATTAACGACCTCAAGTCGTTTGCTGATTTACACGATTTTAAAGTAGACGAAATATCCGCCCAAGACATTGAAAATGTAACCGTTAGCTCTACTGAAATTAGAACCGCCTTAAATAATGGCGAAGTGGAATTGGCCAATTCTTATTTGGGATATAATTTCTTTATTACAGGAACAGTAATTAATGGAAAAGGATTGGGAAGAACGATTGATTTTCCAACAGCAAATATTCACATTACTGCAACTTATAAACTTATTCCAAGTGATGGCGTCTATGTGGTAAAATCTCAAATTGAAGATAAATTAATTTTTGGGATGATGAATATTGGCACAAATCCGACTGTTGATGGCAAAACCCGTTCTATCGAAGTCCATTTTTTCAACTTCAATAAAGATATTTATAATCAAGAGTTAAAAATAGAATTCCTCAAGCGCCTTAGAAGTGAAGTAAAATTCAAAAATATTGAAGCTCTAAAAATGCAGCTTAAGAAAGATATGGAGAACGCTTCAAAATTTATTACCTCATCAAATGCATAAATTCCTATTTAGACATATCGACAATTCCGGACTCATCGTTTTTAGAATAATCTTTGGGTTGCTGTGCGCATTAGAAGCTTTTGGTGCCATTTTCACGGGTTGGATAAGACGAACTTTAGTAGAACCCGATTTTACATTTTCTTTTATTGGGTTCGAATGGCTACAACCCCTTCCTGGCAATTGGATGTATGTTTACTATGCGGTTATGGGAACTCTCGGGCTCTTTGTAATGTTGGGTTATAAATACAGATTGAGCATGTTGATGTTCGCTTTAATGTGGACGGCAACTTATCTCATGCAAAAGTCATCTTATAACAATCACTATTATTTATTGGCGCTTTTAAGCTTTTTAATGGCCTGTTTTCCAGCCAATCGCTATGCTTCAATTGATGCCAAATTAAATCCTTCACTTAGTAGTATATCAATGCCAAGTTGGTGCAAATGGGTGTTTGTACTTCAATTATTTATAGTGTATACATATGCTTCGGCTGCAAAATTCTATCCCGATTGGTTAGATGCTTCAGTTATGGAAATTCTTATGAGAAGCAAAGCCGATTATTATGTTGTTGGTGATCTTCTACAGAATAAAACTGTACATTATATCTTAGCCTATGGAGGTATTCTTTTTGATGGTTTAATTATTCCATTACTACTGTTTAAACCCACTCGGAAATATGCCTTTTTCATTTCTATTTTCTTTCATCTGTTTAACTCCTTTATTTTTCATATTGGTATTTTTCCTTATTTATCGTTGGCGTTTAGCTTGTTCTTTTTTGAACCGAAAACGATTCGGAATATATTTTTGAGAAATAAACCCTATTATGAAGCTGATGACGTAATTATACCTAACCACAATAAGATACTAATTTCACTTTTTTCAGTATACTTTATAGTTCAAATTGCATTACCATTAAGACATCACTTTTTTGAAGACGACGTGTTATGGACAGAAGAAGGCCATCGCTTGTCTTGGCGAATGATGTTGCGTTCTAAAAGTGGGAGAACCACATACAAAATTGTTAATGCTGAAACCAATGAAGTTATCCCTATTAAGTTAGATGATTATTTAACTAAAAAGCAACAGCGTGGTGCCAACACTAAGCCCGATATTATTTGGCAATTTTCACAGCATCTTAAACAAGATTTTGCTAAAAAAGGGGTTCCTATAAAAGTCTTTGTACACTCATATGTCCGAGTTAATGGGAAACCTAGACAACAGCTTATTGACCCTAAAGTGGATATTGCTAATGAGGAATGGCATCATTTTAGCCATCATGATTGGATTTTGTCTTCTGAGAAGAATTTAGAGTAGATTGATATTAAAAGTGCAATCACGATTTTTACTATTCTCACTAACCCGTCTGAACAAAACATATAGTGTCTTTAAGCTAAATTTCATGAGTTGTACACATATCATTCGAGATAATTCATAATTCATGCGCTTCTGTAGTGTCTCATTTAAAATAGCTCATTTTATATTTTTTCTCACTCAATTTCTTTTTACTTTTGTGCCTTGTATTTCTTACGTTAGTTGGCGTAAACTTAAAATAGAACTATGTTACAAGTTGCTTTTATTAAAGAAAATAAAGAAGATATCATTGCACGTTTAGCCAAACGAAATATTGATGCGACGCTAATGATTAACGATGCTATTGCTTTTGATGAAGATCGAAAAGCACTTCAGACATCATTAGATAACAGTAAAGCAGAATCAAACGCTTTAT
Source organism: Winogradskyella bathintestinalis (assembly GCF_030407435.1). Classification (GTDB taxonomy): domain Bacteria; phylum Bacteroidota; class Bacteroidia; order Flavobacteriales; family Flavobacteriaceae; genus Winogradskyella; species Winogradskyella bathintestinalis. Next base: position 967,627 of record NZ_JASDDK010000001.1, on the reverse strand, counting down.
CTAAAGAAATTGGTAACTTATTTAAGTCTGGCGAAACACAAAAAGCAAATCTTTTAAAGGAAAAGACCACACAGTTAAAGGAAGCAACTAAAAATTTTGAACAAGAACTTAACGCTAAAGTCGAAGCACTTTCTGAATTATTGTACAAAATACCGAATGTTCCTAACCCTGTTGTGCCAGCTGGAAATACAGATGAAGATAATGAGGAAACCTTCAGAGAAGGAGACATCCCTAAATTGCATGATAATGCTTTACCTCACTGGGAATTAGCAAAAAAATACAACATTATCGATTTTGAATTAGGAAATAAAATTACTGGTGCTGGATTTCCGGTTTATATAGGAAAAGGTGCAAGATTACAACGTGCACTTATCTCCTACTTTTTAGATAAAAATACCTCTGCGGGTTACACAGAATATCAAGTACCACATTTAGTCAACGAAGCTTCAGGTTTTGGCACTGGTCAATTGCCAGATAAAGAAGGACAGATGTACCATGTAACAGCAGATAATTTATATTTAATTCCAACGGCAGAAGTACCAGCCACCAATATATTTAGAGATTCACTTTTAAATGAGAGTGATTTACCTATAACCATTACTGGTTATACTCCATGCTTTAGACGTGAGGCAGGTAGTTATGGAGCCCACGTACGCGGACTAAACCGCTTGCACCAATTTGATAAAGTTGAAATATTAAGAGTTGAACATCCTGATAATTCTTATAAAGCTTTGGACGGCATGGTTAGCCACATTAAAAGCATTTTACAAGATTTGAAATTACCTTACCGAATCTTAAGATTGTGTGGTGGAGATTTAGGTTTTACCTCGGCACTCACTTACGATTTTGAAGTGTTTTCTACAGCTCAAGACCGATGGTTAGAAGTATCTTCGGTTTCAAATTTTGAAACTTTTCAAGCGAACCGTTTAAAATTACGATTTAAAAATAACGACGGTAAAAACGAATTATGCCATACACTCAACGGAAGTGCGTTAGCTTTACCTAGAATTTTAGCAGGTATTTTAGAAAACTATCAAACAGAAGATGGTATAAAAATACCAGAGGTTTTAATACCCTATACAGGTTTCGATATGATATCTTAAAGTAGCTTATAATTTTAATAATGAAATTTTGTTAAATTTTATTGTTTTTTGTCGATTATTTTGACGTTTCTTCGTTTTATTTAAAATTATTTTAGAAGTTCGTATTCCCTAACAAGAATAACCTAATTATGAAAAATTTAAAACGAATTGTATTACTCGTTTCATTGATTGTAATGGTAAGCAAAGTTTTGTTTTAATTATTTAGTTAATAGAACAAAACCAAGACAGAATAACTGAATCATATTTTACAAAAAATAATGGTTAATAGCACATTTATTTTGCTGGTGAAGATGCCTAAACGTAAGTTTAGGCATTTTTTTTTATAAAAACTTTTACAACATCTAGGTTTAGCATTTATTATATTTACACATCTTTAGATCTATGTAATATTAATCTCAAAGGATTCTCCATAAAAATAAATACATGCGACAGCGCTTTTTTATCTTACTTTTACTAATAGGCTACTACTCTAGTTTTGCGCAAAATAGCGAAGCACAAGCAGAAAGTTATTATAAAAAAGGGGAATTCAAGAAAGCACTAATCATTTATGAAAATCTCTTCAAAATAAAATACAGTTATCAATATATTGATAAATTGGTGGATATTCATCAGCAATTAGAACAGTATAACGAAGCTGAAAACATTCTTACCGACCATTTAAAAAAACATCAAAATCCCATAATGATGGTCGCTTTAGGCTATAATTATCAACTTAAGAACAATTTAGAACAAGCCAATAAGCATTATGAAGAAGCAATAGCCTATGCTGACGAAAAACCCAATTACATTTATGCTATTGCGAGAAGATTTGAAGATTATTCACTTCAAGATCACGCCATTCGACTATACGAAAAAGGCAAAACCTTAACACCAGATAGAGACTATAGTATTCAATTGGCCCGCATCTATGGAGATCAGGGTGATATAGAGAAAATGTTTCAAAATTATATTGAGTATATCGACTATAAACCTAATTACCTCAATAATATTAAGCGTTCTATTAGCGATTTTATTTCCGAAAATAAAGATAATGAAAGTAATATTTATTTAAGAAGATCATTATTAAAAAAGATTCAGCAAGAACCAAAACCGTATTGGTATGAAATGTTAAGTTGGTTGTACGTTCAAGAAAAAGCCTATAATAAGTCATTTATTCAAGAAAAAGCACTTTACAAACGTAACCCTGAGAGCTTAGATCGTATTATCGAACTCGCGTTAACGGCAAGAAAAGACAATAATGATGAAACAACTAAAGCAATTTTTAATTATATTTTAGAAACCACTCAAGACCAATCAACCGCCTTAACGGCGCATCAATATCTCTTAGAAATCGATTCAAAAAATGCCGATCAAAACACGTTGAACAGTATTGATAAGAGATACCAAAATCTTTTTGTAGAATTTGGTAAGTCACAACTCACAATTCCGTTACAATTAGCCTATGGTAAATTCTTGGCTTTCGATAAAAAAGATACCAAAACAGCCACACAGTTTCTAAAGCAAAGTTTAAATTTAAACCTGTCAAATGACCGGCAAGCCAAAATAAAACTATTATTAGCTGATATTTTGGTGCTTCAAGAAAAGTTCAATGAAGCCTTGATTTTTTATTCTCAAATTCAAGCCGAACTAAAAAATAGTACCATTGCACAAGAAGCCCGATTTAAAGTCGCAAAAACAAGCTATTACAAAGGTGATTTTGATTGGGCAGAATCGCAACTAAAGATATTAAAATCATCAACATCGCAGTTAATTGCTAATGATGCCTTAGACTTAAAACTACTAATCACAGACAATAAATTTGAAGATAGCCTGCAAACCTCATTAAAATTATTTGCCAAAGCTGATTTATATGCGTTTCAGAACAAAACTGACGATGCCATTTCACTTTTAGCCAAAATTTTAGAAGGACATAAAGGAGAAAGCATTACAGACCAAACGCTTTATAAACAAGCAAAACTTTATGAACAGAAAAAACAATACAGCAAGGCAGAGGCTAACTATTTAGAAATTATTAAAGATTACGGAGACGATATTCTAGCGGATAATGCCTACTATTATTTGGCCGAATTATATTATACACATTTGGGGCAACCTGAAGAAGCGAAGCTACTCTACGAAAAAATTATTTTTGAGCATCAAGACAGTATTTATTTCATTGAAGCACGACGAAAGTTTAGGATGTTGCGTGGTGATACAATTAATTAATTCCAAAAACTTAAGTTTCATTAGAATTTGGTACTTTTAATATAAATATTATAATTTATGATTATTTACAATGTCACAGTGAATATAGACAAAACTATAACCGAAGATTGGCTGAAATGGATTAAAACACACATTCCACAAGTCTTAGCAACTGGTAAATTTAAAGAAGCTAAACTCACTAAAGTTCTGGTAGACGATGATGAAGCCGATACCTATTCCATTCAGTATAGAGCGCATAGTCGAGAAGCTTTAGATGATTATTATGTTAACGATGCACCTGGATTTAGAAAAGCAGGGCTCGATCGTTTTGCTGATAAAATGTTAGCGTTTAGAACTGAATTAGAGATTGTAGATGAATTTTCTGAGGCTTCTAAATAATAAAGTCTCATGATAAGTCCTAATATAAATCTACTACTATAAATTTCTATTTTTTTAAAGACTGGCATAGTATTCTTATAATTTTAGAAATCTTATGTGGTTCGACTTCAATAATTAAATACAATAACAGTTAACTACTTTTTCTATTAAAACTGAAGTAAAGCGTATCTTTACACAATATTCACGTTGCTCCTTTGCGAGAAAAAGAAACAGATGACAGTTAAAGCAAAAAAACACCTCGGACAACATTTTCTAGAAGACGAATCCATTGCACAAGACATAGCAAATAGTCTTTCCTATAAAGGCTACAATGATGTATTAGAAATCGGCCCAGGCATGGGAGTTCTTACCAAATATCTTCTAAAAAAAGATATAACTACGCATGTTATTGAAATCGATACCGAGTCTGTAGAATATTTAAAAAATAATTACTTAAATCTTGCCGATAGAATCATAGAAAAAGATTTCTTAAAATACGATTTAAATCTTGTTTTCAATGATAAACCGTTTGCAATCATAGGCAATTTTCCTTACAATATATCTTCCCAAATACTATTTAAAACTTTAGAAATGAGACATCAAATTCCGGAGTTCTCAGGTATGTTCCAAAAAGAAGTTGCGAAGCGTATCTGTTCAAAAGAAGGTTCAAAGGTATATGGTATTTTATCCGTATTAACCCAAGCATTTTATGAGGCAGAGTATTTATTTACAGTTCCACCAAGTGTTTTTAATCCTCCACCAAAAGTAGATTCTGGTGTATTATTACTTAAACGAAAAGAAAATTTCACGTTACCTTGCGATGAAAAATTATTCTTCCGAGTTGTAAAAACTGGGTTTCAACAACGTAGAAAAACATTACGAAATAGTTTAAAAACCTTTAATCTATCGGATAATTTAAAAGCAAATACTATATTTGGGCAGCGACCAGAACAATTGAGTGTATCACAATTTATTGAGCTGACTTCGCTTATTGAAAAAGACACAGAATAAACGGTATTGCGAGAACGAAGTACTTAGTCATCTCATCAATCTTAGTATTAAGTGAACCCGATTGCTTTACTTCATTCTTAATATAATAAACCCTAAACCACAGCGTGGAAGACATCCAAGAAAACATACAATTTCAGCTCACAGATGAACTAATTGAAAAGGTAGAAATCCTTATCGAAGACCAAAAAGATAATGATTTAAATACCTTATTAAAAGAGTATCACCATGCCGATATTGCAGAAATTCTAGATGATTTAGATCTCGATGATGCGGTATATGTCATTAAACTTCTCGATTCTGAAACCACTTCAGAAATCCTCATGGAACTCGACGAGGACATTAGAGAAAAGATACTTGGCAATCTTTCTACAAAAGAAATTGCCGAAGAAGTTGAAGAGCTAGATACCGATGATGCGGCAGATATGATTGCCGAACTACCAGAGGAGAGGCAAGCCGATGTTATTTCTCAAATCGAAGACGAGGAACACAGAGAAGAAATTCAAGAACTTCTGGCCTACGACGAAGACACAGCAGGTGGTCTTATGGCTAAAGAACTCGTTAAAGTATATGAAACTTGGACTGTTGCAGGTTGTTTGCGCAGAATTAGAGGTCAGGCAAAGGATGTTACTAGAGTGCATTCCGTTTACGTTGTAGATAAACAAGATAAACTTATTGGCAGATTATCATTAAAGGATTTAATCACCTCTAAAAGTGATCAAAAAATTGCAGATATCGCAAAAGACAATGTAGATTGGGTAAATGTTCATGATGATGTAGAAGACGTCGCCAGGGTTATGGCAAAATACGACTTGGAAGCCATTCCAGTTGTCGATAACAACCAAGTTTTATTAGGTAGAATTACTATTGATGATATCATCGATGTTATTAGAGAAGAAGCGGATAAAGACTACCAGTTAGCCGCTGGTATTTCGCAAGATGTTGAAGCAGACGATAGTATTTTACAGCTCACAAGGGCTCGTTTACCATGGTTGTTTCTCGGTTTAATTGGAGGCGTTGGAGCTTTCTTAATTATGGAAGGTTTTCACGACGCATTCGAAAAATATGCTGTTCTATTCTTTTTTACACCATTAATTGCGGCTATGGCAGGTAACGTTGGAGTACAATCGAGTGCTATAATTGTACAAGGTTTGGCCAACGATGATATAAAAGGCAGCGTCAACAATAGATTAATAAAAGAAATGCTTCTTGCCGCTCTCAATGGCACTATTTTAGCCCTGTTTCTATTCTTATTTGTTTGGGTTACCAAAGGCGATTTTTACACCGCTTTGGCAATTTCCGTATCCTTAATTGCCGTTATCATTGTGGCCGGACTCATAGGAACTTTTGTTCCTTTATTTTTAAACAAAAGAGGTATAGATCCCGCCATAGCTACAGGTCCTTTTATCACCACGAGTAATGATATTTTCGGAATTCTAATCTATTTTTGGATTGCTAAGTTAATTTTGGGGATTTAATAATTTTTGGGCGTTACGCTACTTCGCTAGCCAACGTTTACATGCATATTGCGTAAAGAATACGCTGCGTAGCGTCAGGCTCTCACTACTCGCTTTTTGCAAAAAAGCAAAAGAGCTCAAACATGCCGTTCCATCCCTAACGCAGTCACGATTATTAAAGTGTTTTAAAACAAACTCCATTAAATCGCTAAAAAATCTTCGTAACTTTACTTTATGAAACCTATAAATATCTTAAAAAAATTTACCAAATTCAGTAAAAATTGGCACCCACATCAAATCGCTGTGGTAGATAATATGCAAGTCATTCTCGCCAAATTAAAAGGAGAATTTGTTTGGCATAGCCATGCTGATGAAGATGAATTATTTCAAGTTATAAAAGGCACCCTATATATGCAATTTAGAGATAGAACCGAAGTGGTAAACGAAGGAGAAATAATTGTTGTTCCTAAAGGGGTAGAACACAATCCAATAACAAAAAATAACGAAGAAGTTCACGTACTTTTATTTGAAAAACTAAGCACATCGCATACTGGCAATGTTGAACATGAACGTACACAATCAGAATATCCTAAAATATAATGAATACTATAGATCTAGCAAATCTTAAAATAAAAAATAGATAACTGCTTGCGCAGGCGATCCTATGAAAATATTACACTTAGACTCAAATCATCCACTTCTCATTGACCAGCTCAATGAGTTAGGATTTACCAATCACGAAGATTACACGTCATCAAAATCTGAAATCGAAGCCAAAATCGCAGATTACGATGGTTTTATAATTCGAAGTCGATTCACCATTGATAAACCATTATTAGACGCCGCAAAAAACCTGAAATTCATTGGTAGAGTTGGTGCAGGCTTAGAAAACATAGATGGCGATTATGCTGAAAAAAAAGGTATTTGTTTAATTTCTGCACCAGAAGGCAATCGTAATGCCGTTGGTGAACACTCCTTGGGCATGTTATTATCACTATTTAATAAACTCAATAAAGCGGATAAGGAAGTTAGACAAGGTAAATGGTTACGGGAAGATAATCGAGGATTAGAACTAGACGGTAAAACTATTGGTCTCATTGGTTATGGTAATATGGGCAAAGCGTTCGCTAAAAAATTAAGAGGTTTTGAGGTAGAAGTATTATGCCACGATATAAAAACGGATGTCGGGGATGCCAATGCTAAACAAGTAATTCTCGAAGAATTAAAAGCCAAAGCAGATGTATTAAGCCTGCATACACCACAAACTGATTTGACTTTAAACATGGTCGATTCAGAATTTATAAATGGCTTCAAAAAATCTTTTTGGCTTATAAATACAGCACGAGGTAAATCTGTAGTCACCAAAGATTTAGTCTCAGCATTGAAATCCGGAAAAATTCTAGGTGCAGGATTAGACGTTTTAGAATACGAAAAAGCCTCTTTTGAGAACCTGTTCTCTTCAGATAACATGCCAGAGGCTTTTCAGTATTTAATAAAGTCCGAAAACGTTTTGCTAACTCCTCATGTTGCTGGCTGGACGGTTGAAAGTAATATTAAACTCTCACAAACTATTGTCGATAAAATTAAAGCAAAATTCAACTAACTAAAAGTAGTACTAAACGGACAAGCATGACCTCAAAAGCAACAACATCAGAAGAATATATCGCACAACTTCCAGAAGATCGGAAAGCTCCAATTACCAAACTGAACAACTTGATAAAAAAACACATGCCTAAAGGTTTAGAAGCCGGAATAGGTTATGGAATGCTAGCCTATTATGTACCTAAGTCCATATATCCTGCGGGTTATCATTGCAAACCTTTTCCTCCATTACCTTTTATAAGTTTAGCCTCTCAAAAGAATTTTATAGCGCTGTATCATTCAGGCATTTATGCCAAAAAGGAATTGCACGATTGGTTTGTTGCCGAATATCCTAAGCACTGTAATTACAAATTAGACATGGGAAAAAGTTGTGTACGTTTTAAAAAAATGGACGATATCCCTTATGATTTAATTGAAGAGTTAATGGGAAAAATGTCTGTGGAAGAATGGATAGACATATATGAAAAAACTATAAAAAAGTAATTTTTTATTAAAGCTACAAAACATTTAAAACAAATAGATTTCACTTAGTTGGGATTAACTTCAAATAGATTGCCACTTTCGTGGAAACAAAAATAAATATTCGATGAAAAAAAGAGTCACAGGAATTGGTGGATTATTCTTTAAAACCAAAGATCCAAAAGCAGCAAAAGATTGGTACAAAAAACATCTCGGTTTTAATACCGATGACTATGGCTGCACTTTTTGGTGGAAAGATAAAGAAGAAAATGATTGTTCAACCCAATGGAGTCCGTTTGCAGAAGACACTAAATATTTTGAGCCTTCAAAAAAAGACTTTATGTTTAATTATAGAGTTGAAAATTTAGAAGAATTGCTCGCTACATTAAAAGAAGAAGGAGTCACCATTGTAGGAGAAATGGAAACGTACGATTATGGAAAATTCGGCTGGATTCTCGATAACGATGGTAACAAAATAGAACTTTGGGAACCTATTGACGCTGCTTTTAAATAAAAGGTTAGAACTATTAGTGATATTAAAATTTTAACGATAGAATTTAAATACATTGAAAATAAGGATGAAACTACCCCTTATTTATCCTCATGATTATCTGCTAACTTACGCTCGAGTTCCGCCTGAAATTCTTCCATAACAGGTCTAACGGTACTTTCTGGTAAATCTGCGATTTTAATATACATTAAACCATCGACCGCATTATTAAATAGAGGATCTACATTAAATGCGACAAGTTTCGCATTTTGTTTTATGTACTTTTTAAGTAAAACGGGCAATCTTAAGGCTCCTGGTTCTACTTCATCTATAATTTTATCAAATTTATTTAGATCGGCTTCTGTTTCATCGAACACAAATTCTTTATCGGCATCTTGTAGCTTTACCTTAAATTCCTTCTTCGGATGTACATATTGCGCTACATATGGATCGTAGTAATGTGATTTCATAAACTCAATCATCAAACTCTTAGAAAAGTTAGAAAATTGATTACTTATACTAACTCCACCAATTAAATATTTATGTTCAGGAAATCGCAATGTAATGTGTACAATACCTTTCCAAAGTAAAAATAAGGGCATCGGTTTTTGTTGGTATTCTTTAATGATGAATGCGCGACCCATTTCTATGGATTGGCTCATCATTTTATGTAATTCAGGTTCAAATCGAAACAAATCTTGCAAATAAAATCCATCGATGCCAAATCGTTTATAAATTTGAGAACCCATACCCATTCTATACGCACCTGCTATAACATTTTTTTCATTATCCCATAGAAACATATGATGATAATACGTGTCAAATTTATCTAAATCTATAGCTTCATTGGTGCCTTCTCCTACTTCTCTAAATGTAATTTCTCTAAGCCTTCCTATTTCTCGTAAAATATTAGGAATATCTTTAGGTGGCGCTAAAAACACTTCGTAATTTTTACTTTCTAATAGTCTAAAATCATTTACTCTAAGTTTATCTAACTCAGCAATCATCATTTTAGGTGCAATAGGAGTTACAATACGTTTAGGAATTTTTGCGACTTTTAACTGCGATTGAATATTATCTAATATCTTAGGTTTATCTTCAAAAGTTTTAGATAACATGTAAGTTTTACGCCTCAAAAATTCTGAAAATTCTTGAAGACTTGGGTGTTCGTTTTGGTCTTTTAAGGAAATTGCTTTTCCTACTCTAACTTTTATTACACGACGTTTTTGTGTTAATAATTCAGAAGGTAATTTAGCCGTTCTCAACGTATCACTCAGTTTAGAAAGCCTATAGAACAATCGACTATTTTTAGCATGAAAATAAATAGGCACTACAGGAACCTCAGCTTTTTGAATTAGTTTCATTGCGGCTGCTTCCCATTCTTTATCTACCACCAATTTTCCATCTCTATAAGTAGATACTTCGCCAGCGGGAAATACACCTAAGGGATGACCCGCTCTTAAATGTTTTATCGCATTTTTAAAACCAGCAATACTACTTTTTACATCCTTTCTTTCTTCAAAAGGATTTACCGGCATTATATAGGATTTAAGAGGCTCGATACGGTGTAGCAAGAAATTAGCAATGATCTTAAAATCGCTGCGCTGTTCTAGCATCAGTTTTAATAATAAAATTCCATCAATGCCACCAAGCGGATGATTAGAAATCGTAATATAAGGACCTTCCTTTGGCAGACGTTTCATGTCTTCTTCCGGAATTTCAAACTTTATTTGAAATTCATCCAAAATACCATCCAAAAATTCGAGTTCACTTAGATGTTTATTGCGATTATAAATTTTATTTAAGGTCGATATTTTGAGTACTTTCATTAGTATCCAGCCAGAAAACGTACCCAAAAAACCATACTTATCAGTATGGATTGCTTTTGCTACTTCTTTTGCAGTTACTAAACCTGTATCAGACGATTTCCCCATACGACAAATGTAGTGAAGTTTATTTAGTTACGATTTGTACTGTTCCTTGCGCTAATTGCTTTAATAATACCGTTTTATCTTTTTCAAGCTCTTGTATAGCGCTGTCATTATAGTGCCTAATGGTGTATAAATTCACATTTTGATGACAGGTGACTTGAAATTTTGCTTTTAGATGTTGCAGTAATCGTTCTAAATTATCATATAAATTATCAATACAAACAGAAAAACTTATCGCTGAATTCTGAATAACATCAACCTTCATTTTATATAAATGCAATAAACTAAAAATATCACTAATATTTTCTTCCATGATATATGAAAAATCGAGTGATGATAACGAAATTAAAATCTGATTTTTTTTAACTATAAAACATGGAATTTCTGGCACCAAAGCTTGTCCTTTACTTACACAAGTGCCAGCGCCTTCTGGATTTAAAAATGATTTTACATACAGCGGAATTTCTTTGCGCTGCAACGGCTGAAGCGTTTTAGGGTGAATTACGGAAGCCCCATAAAAAGCCAACTCAATAGCTTCTCTATAAGAAATTTGATGCAATAATTGTGCATTATCAAAATAGCGAGGATCCGCATTTAATACGCCAGGAACGTCTTTCCAGATTGTGACACTATTAGCATTTAGGCAATACGCAAAAATCGCCGCAGTATAATCACTACCTTCTCTACCTAAGGTTGTTGTAAAATTATTAGCATCGCTACCTAAAAATCCTTGCGTTATATTTAAAATATTAGTATCTAAATTAAGTGCAATATTCTCTTGAGTCGTTTCCCAATTCACATTTGAGCGTCTGTAGTAATTATCCGTTTTTATAAATTCCCTAACATCGACCCATTTATTTATTATGCCAATATCATTGAGATAATGACTAATAATTGTTGACGAAATGAGCTCACCAAAACCAATAGTTTGATCATATACATAATTATAATCTGGTGACTTATTACTTTTAAAAAACGCATTTAGCTCATCGAAAAGTAGTTTTATATCTGTAAATACTTCATGATGTTTATTCTGGAATAATTTTACGAGAAGGTCATTATGATCTTTCATGATCTCGTGAATGGCACCTTGTAATTCTGATTTGTTTTCAAAATAGTTTTTGATAACTAACTCCATTCGATTGGTTGTTTTTCCCATAGCAGAAACCACAACTAACGTATTGTCATATCCGGTAGTTTGTAAAACTTTTGCTAAGTTTTTTACCCCATCGGCATCTTTAACTGAAGCACCCCCAAATTTGTAAATACGCATTATAATTGGTTTATATAGTTTATAATACCGTTTTCATCTAAATGTACCACATTCCAATCGCGCATAACATTGGCTCCTTTACGCTCATAAAATTGTATGGCGGAATCATTCCAATCTAAGACTTCCCAGGATACTCGTTTTACGCCTAATTGATTGGCGTGTTTAATGACCGCATCTAGTAATTGCGTTCCTAAACCTGTTCCTCGACATTTTTCGCTAACAATAAGATCTTCTAAATGCAAAACTTCTCCTTTCCAAGTGGAGTATCTAGGATATACCAAAGCAATACCTTCAATTGTATGGCTGACATCTATAACGAAGCAGGTAAATTTTGGTTTAGTGCCAAAACCATCATTTTCTAAATCAGATACATTAATTTCTACAGCATCTGTTTCCTTTTCAAAAAGTGCCAGTTCTTGAATGAGTTCTAAGACTCTTGGCATATCTTGTTTGTTGGCTAATCTTGGTTGGTTCATCGCTAAAGTAAAAGTAAGTTCAAATATAAACCAACTCGGTTGACCTAACAATTAATTTAAATAACGAAAACGTTATAGTTTGTTAAAAAATGCGATATTTGTGACTAATAATCAATAAAAACACTTTATGTCTAATTCTAAACTCAACCAAACCTTAGGTGAATTTATCATTGAAAATCAATCGTCTTTTAAATACTCATCCGGCGAACTCTCAAGACTTATAAATTCTATCCGTTTGGCGGCCAAAGTGGTAAATCACGAAGTAAATAAGGCGGGGTTAGTAGATATCATTGGCGCTGCAGGTGACACAAATATACAAGGTGAAGATCAGCAGAAACTAGACGTTTATGCTAATGTTAAATTTATTCAAACCATGACAAAACGAAATATTGTTTGTGGTATTGCGAGTGAAGAAGAAGATGATTTTATTGCTATTAATAGCCAAGACGAAAACAATCAGAATAAATATGTAGTGCTCATTGATCCATTAGATGGGTCGTCTAATATTGATGTTAACGTATCTGTTGGAACTATATTTTCTGTTTTTAGACGTGTTACTCCTGTTGGCACACCTGTTACGATTGACGATTTTTTACAAAAAGGAAACAAACAGGTAGCTGCAGGCTATGTTGTTTACGGAACATCTACAATGTTGGTTTATACAACTGGAGATGGTGTTAATGGATTTACTTTAAATCCTGCTATAGGTACTTTCTATTTATCGCATCCTAATATGGAATTTCCTGAAAACGGAAACATTTATTCCGTTAATGAGGGGAATTATATTCATTTCCCGGTAGGCATCAAAAAATATATAAAGTATTGTCAAGAAGAAGAAGGTGACCGACCTTATACATCTCGATACATAGGTTCGTTGGTCTCTGATTTTCATAGAAATATGATTAAAGGAGGAATTTATATGTATCCAAAAAGTTCAAAGAACGCTAAAGGAAAGTTACGTTTATTATATGAGTGTAATCCTATGGCTTTTCTAGCCGAACAAGCTAAAGGTAAAGCCAGTGATGGTTTTACCAGAATTATGGATATTGAACCTACAGAATTGCACGAGCGAGTTCCATTTATTTGTGGGAGTAAGAATATGGTAGAAAAAGCCGAAGAATTTATGCGAGACAATACGATTTAAACTGTATTAATGTTCTCAATTTTACACGAAACACTAATGGTTTAAATTTCACCTATTCAATTATAATTTTCTCTGTTAAAATTAAAATTGAAACCAAATGTTTAAAATTTAAGGAGCTCAAGTCTTTTGAACTTTATATACAGGAAAAACAAAAAAGCAACCCAAAGAGGTTGCTTTTTTATTATTTAAAAATAAGTATTAAAATGCATAACGTTGTGGTCCACCACGTCGCACCTCTTCTGATGCATAAGATTCAAACTTTTTAAAATTCTCTCTAAATGCATTCGATAATTTAAACGCCATTTTATAATACGATTCATCATCATTCCAAGTTGTTCTAGGACTCAACACTTCTGTCGGTACTCCTGGGCATGTTCTTGGTTGTGCCACCCCAAATACGGAATGGATATGGTAATTTTCATAGCTATAATCTTTTAAATCACCATTTAAAGCCGCATTAATCATAGCTCGAGTATATTTCAATTTCATACGTGTGCCAACACCATAAGGACCACCGGTCCAACCTGTATTTACTAACCACACATTAACACCTGCTTCTAACATTTTTTTACTCAACATATCTGCGTATTCCGTAGGATGTAATGGCATAAATGGAGCTCCGAAACATGCTGAAAAACTAGGAACAGGTTCCACTACTCCAGCTTCAGTTCCAGCAACTTTAGCGGTATAACCAGAAATAAAGTGATAGGCTGCCTGACTCGGAGTCAATTTAGATATCGGAGGCAACACACCAAACGCATCTGCAGTTAAGAAAAATATATTTTTTGGGTCTTTTCCTATAGATGGTTTTTTAATATTATCGATATGGTATATTGGATAGCTAACCCTTGTATTTTGGGTAATAGACGTATCAGCAAAATCAACGTCGCCGTTATCATCCATAATAACATTTTCTAAAATCGCTCCTTTTTTTATAGCGGCAAAAATTTCTGGTTCTTGTTCTTGTGATAGGTTGATAACTTTAGCATAACAGCCGCCTTCAAAATTAAATACCGAATTTTCCTTAGTCCATCCGTGTTCATCGTCACCAATTAAACTACGATTAGGATCTGTAGAAAGCGTTGTTTTTCCTGTACCTGATAAACCGAAGAAAATTGCAGTATCATCGTCTTTACCTACATTAGCACTACAGTGCATAGGTAAGGTGTTTTTAAATACAGGAAGAATAAAATTCAATGCGGAAAAAATTCCTTTTTTAATTTCACCTGTATAACCCGTTCCTCCAATTAAAGCAATCTTACGTGTAAAATCTAAGATCGCAAAGTTATGTTGGCGTGTCCCATCTACCTCCGGATCTGCCATAAATCCTGGTGCATTTACCACAGTCCATTCTGGTGAAAAGTCTTTTAATTCATTTTCCGTAGGACGTAAAAACATATTATAAGCAAACATGTTACTCCAAGGATATTCATTTATGACTCTTATATTTAACTTGTAATTTTCATCTGCACATGCATAGCTATCTCGTACATAAATTTCTTTTTCAGATAAATAATCAACCACTTTATCATAAAGTTTCTGAAATTTATCACTCTCAAACGGAATATTAATATTTCCCCACCAAACCTTATCTTCAGTAATATTATCCTTTACGATAAATCTGTCCATTGGAGAACGACCAGTAAACTCACCTGTATTAACCGCTAAAGCACCTGAAGATGCTTCTACACCTTGACCTTTAGAGATGGTTTCAGCATGAAGTTCATCCGAAGATAATTGATAGTTGACTTTTGCATTTTTAATTCCATATTGGTCTAACGAAATCGTTTTCGCTGATTGAGAATGGTTTGCCATAATATTTGTGTTGTTTTATGCTGCAAAATTAAAATTTTATTTTGAAACAACCGTAATGAATTCCATTAATCCACTTTACCATTTATAATCCCTACCAACATAACAATCCAAGCTACAATGAGTAGTAAGCCTCCAACGGGTGTTATTAAGGCAATGGTTTTAAAATCAAAGGTCGATAATGTATTTGTTGCCAATCCATATATAGAACCCGAGAAGAATATAACCCCACAAAGCACTAAATAAAATACTATCTTTTTCGTTCTTAATTTCAAAAAGGAAGTAGCTCCCAAAATAATAAGAAAAAAGGCATGATATATTTGATATCGCACACCTGTTTCAAACGAATTAATAGCCTCAACATCAACTAACTTCTCTAAACCGTGTGCAGCAAATGCACCTAAAACTATCCCTAAAATCCCTAAAATAGCTCCTGCAATTAGTAATTTCCTATTCATAATAAAAAGTCGTTTTCGGTTTTTATTGCCTGTTGTATTTCTTACTTTCGTGACTACAAATTTAGACATATATACCTAATTATGCGAAACATTTTAATCATTGGTGCTGGGAAATCTTCATCATATCTTATAAAATATTTACTCGATAAATCTCAATCTGAAAACCTTAGAATTACTATTGGTGATCTCAATATAGAAAATGCCAAACAGCTTGTTGGCAATCATCCTAATACAAACATTATTCACTTAGATGTGTTTAATGCGGAATCGAGAATGGCTGCCGTTAAAAAAGCAGACATAGTGATTTCAATGCTTCCAGCACGTTTTCATATTGAAGTAGCCAAAGATTGTATTTCCTATAAAAAGAATATGGTTACGGCTTCTTATGTTAGTCCAGAAATGCAGGCCTTAGATGAAGACGCTAAAGCGAACAATCTCATTTTTATGAATGAAATCGGGGTAGATCCGGGTTTAGATCACATGAGTGCGATGAAAGTTATAAATCATATAAGAGAGAAAGGTGGAAAACTGATTTTATTTGAATCTTTTACAGGGGGTTTAGTCGCGCCTGAAAGCGATAATAACCTTTGGAATTATAAGTTTACATGGAATCCTAGAAATGTCGTGGTTGCCGGACAAGGAGGAGCCGCCAAGTTTCTCCAAGAAAATCAGTTTAAATATATTCCCTATAATCGTTTGTTTAGACGTACTGAATTTTTAGATGTTGAAGGGTACGGACGCTTTGAAGGTTATGCCAACAGAGATTCACTAAAATACCAGCAAGTGTATGGTTTAGACCATATTAAAACGTTATACAGAGGCACCATGCGACGTGTTGGTTTTAGCCGCGCTTGGAACGTTTTTGTGCAGTTAGGCATGACTGACGATAGTTATACTATTGACGACAGTATTAACATGAGTTATCGCGATTTTGTTAATTCTTTTTTACCTTATAGCCCCACCGATTCTGTGGAACTTAAATTTAGACATGCACTGAAAATCGACCAAGACGACATTGTTTGGGATAAATTTTTAGAGCTCGATATTTTTAATCCGAAAAAAATGGTAACGCTAGACAAAGCGACACCTGCTCAAATTCTACAGAAAATCTTAACGGATAGCTGGACGCTTAGTCCAAATGATAAAGACATGATAGTGATGTATCATAAATTTGGTTACGAACTCAATGGTGAGAAACATCAAATTGATTCTACTATGGTTACCCTTGGCAAGGATCAAACTTATACTGCCATGTCAAAAACAGTTGGTTTACCTGTAGCCATCGCCACGCTAGCTATATTGAATGGTACAATTAAAACACCTGGGGTTCAAATTCCAATTACCAAAGAAGTTTATACTCCTATTTTAGAAGAGTTAGAATCTTATGATATAACTTTTAAAGAGTACGACGTGCCTTATTTAGGCTACAACCCTTTAAATATATAATTAAAAGAATAGAGACCAGTTAGTTGAAAAAATTAAGAACCTGCATTAATTATTGTTACAATATGAAACTGTTTTATTATTTTTAATTTTCAAACTAAAGTTAGATTCTAATGAAAATTAACGACAAAGGCATTTATATCGACGGTATTGATAAAAAAATTTTACGTGCATTAATGCAAGATGCCAGAACACCAATTCTTGAAATTGCACGAAACGTGGGAATCTCTGGAGCTGCTATTCATCAACGTTTAAAGAAATTAGAAAAATCTGGCCTCTTAGCTGGTTCAAAATTTATTATTAA
The DNA here is from genome assembly GCF_030407435.1 of Winogradskyella bathintestinalis. Classification (GTDB taxonomy): domain Bacteria; phylum Bacteroidota; class Bacteroidia; order Flavobacteriales; family Flavobacteriaceae; genus Winogradskyella; species Winogradskyella bathintestinalis. The sequence goes on along the minus strand of NZ_JASDDK010000001.1, from coordinate 950,105 downwards.
TCCTAAAGCTCTAGGTTACTCTACTATGGCTTTTGTGGGTGTCTATTTAGATAAAGCCATTAGTAACCCTGAAGCTGTAAAACAATTACAAAAAATTCCTGAAGTTATTGAATGTCATTATACCACAGGTAACTGGTCTATTTTTATTAAAATATTATCTAAAGATAATGAGCACTTAATGCACGTACTTAATTCTGAAATACAAAGTATAAAAGGAGTTTCTAGAACAGAAACATTTATTTCTTTACAAGAACAGATTAATCGCCAGATTAAAATTTAAGGTGCAGGATTTGGTATCTCTGCATGCACCTCATTTATGGCTTTCATAACATCTTCAGATAAAGAAATATTTATACTATCAATATTTTCTTCTAACTGTTCCATACTTGTGGCGCCGATAATATTACTTGTTAAAAATGGTCTATCATTTACAAATGCTAAGGCCATTTGAGCTAATGACATGTTGTTGTCTTCGGCTATTTTTAAATAACGTTTAGTGGCTTTTGTTGCTTGTTCGCTACTATACCGCGTATATCTCGAAAATTTATTCAGCCTTGAGTTAGCCGTATCTTTCCCCTTAATATATTTTGCAGATAATACACCAAATGCCATTGGCGAATAGGCTAATAACCCCATATTTTCACGATGTGAAACTTCGGCTAAATCTCCCTCAAAAACTCGATTTAGTAGAGAATAAGCATTCTGAATCGTAATCATACGAGGTAAATTATGACTTTTCGATTCCTGCATAAAACGCATGGCTCCCCAAGCTTTTTCATTCGAAATACCAATATGCCTTATTTTTCCAGAGGTTATAAGAGCTTCTAAATTGTGGAGTATTTCATTAAAATTATCTTGCCACTGACTGTTTGTGCTATGGTTATAATCGCGTTCTCCAAAATAATTGGTATCGCGTTCTGGCCAATGCAATTGGTATAAATCAATATAATCGGTTTGAAGACGTTTTAGACTGTTATTTACAGCGTCGTTAAGCGCTTGTTTACTAAACCCATTAGTTCTTATATGCGATGTATAATCTCCGTTACCCGCTATTTTTGAAGTTAAAATAACTTTGTCCCTATTGCCTGATTTGGCAAACCAATTCCCAATAATACGTTCTGTTTCCCCATAAGTTTCTGGTGTGGCAGGCACAGGATAAAGCTCGGCACAATCAAAAAAATTAATACCTTTATCTAAGGCATAATCCATTTGGGCAAAACCTTCATCTTGGGTGTTTTGATTTCCCCATGTCATGGTGCCAAGGCATATTTTGCTGACTTTTATATCTGTATTTGGTAGTGTTGTATATTTCATATTTAGTGCCCTTGAAAAAGGTCCCGAAGCCTCGGGATGTTCTAATTAAACTTTCGTCTCAAGTAATATAGGACTTTTTGGCTGTGTTCACTGAGTCCATCTATTAATGTATAAATATATGAAGACCTCACAGGTTTTTAAAATCTGTAAGGTCTAAAAGTTTGTTAATTACTCATTTCGAAGACGAAGAACCTATCAATCTTAAGAATAGAAAATCTACTATTTAGTAGCTTTCTATACCAAGAAAAAATGCTCAATTCTTAATGAGACAATCAATTATATTTCATTTAACAATTTAGATATCTCATCCAATTTTGGCGTCAAAATTACTTCAATACGTCTATTCTTAGCTTTGCCCTCTGACGTATCGTTTGTTGCTATTGGTGCAAATTCTCCACGACCAGCAGCTGTTAAGTTTTCAGGATTAATAGATGCATTTTCTCTAAGGATATTAACTATAGCGGTGGCGCGCTTTGCCGATAAATCCCAATTGCCACTCAATTGAGCATTACCTTTATAAGGCACGTTATCTGTGTGACCTTCAATTAAAACAGAGATATCTGGATTTTCTGCCAAAACACTACCCAATTGTTTTACCGCTTGTTTTCCTTGTGAGCCAACGTACCAACTTCCAGATTCAAATAACAATTTGTTCTCCATAGAAATATAAACTTTTCCATTGCGCTGTTCTACCGTTAATCCTTTCCCTTCAAAATTAGTTAAGGCTTTAGAAATTGCATCTTTCAATTTATGCATAGCTGCATCTTTACTAGCAATAACATTTTCTAATTCAGCAACACGTTTAGAACGACTTTCCAATTCTTTTTTCAATGTATTTAAGCGTTCACTCTCTGCTGCTAAGGCTTGTTCTTTAGCTTCTAATTGCGCTAAAAGCTCTCTGTTTTTTTGTGAATTTTTAGCGATTGAAGCCGAACTATTTTCTTCTAAAGCTTTATAGGAAGCTTTTAAAGTTTCGAGATTTGATTTTGAAGCGGCATAATCGGCCTGAAGTTTATCGCGTTCAGCAATAGCCTCATCATAGTCTGCCTGAAGCTTATTTAAATCATTATCAAGTTTATTTTTTTCTTTAGATAAGGTTTCTACCTCATCAGATAAATTTCGGTTCTCCTTTTTTAGATCGGTATACTTATCTTCAAGATCGGTATAAATTTTCTTAGATACACAAGAGGTAAATACTGTAAGTGTTAATGCGAAGATTGCGAGTTTTTTTATCATGTTTTAGGTGTTAAGTTATATGTTGTAGGTACTGAACGATGTTCAGCATTCATTGTGAGATTTTTTGATATTGCTTCAAATTTTAATTACGCCTTAGCCTATTTTATATGGACTACTGACTACGGTTTATTAAATTTCAAGTTCCAATAAAATTGGACAATGGTCACTATGAACCGCCTCTGTAAGTATAACGCTTCGTTTTATTTTTTCTTGTAATGGTGCGCTTACCATAGCATAATCTAATCGCCAACCTTTGTTATTAGCTCTAGCATTTGCTCTATAACTCCACCACGAAAATTCCTGACGTTCAGGATGTAAAAACCTAAAACTATCTACAAATCCACTATCAATAAATTCTCCTAACCATTCACGTTCTTCGGGTAAAAACCCTGAAACACCTTTCATTTTTGGATTGTGAATATCGATTTCTTCATGACAAATATTATAATCGCCACAAACCACCAAATTGGGTTTTTCGGTTTGCAATTCATTCAAATAATTATGAATCATATTCATATATTCAAACTTATGCGATAAACGTGCGTCATTAGTTCCAGAAGGTAAATACATGCTCATAATGCTAACTCCATCATAATCCACTCTGATATTTCTTCCTTCAAAATCCATCGATTCTATTCCGGTTCCGAATTCGATATGATTAGGTTCTTGTTTACACAAAATAGCAACTCCACTATAGCCTTTTTTCTGTGCACTAAACCAATAATTGAAGTGGTAACCAGCTTCTGTAAACAAATCTAAATCTAGCTGTTCTTCCATCGCTTTAATTTCTTGCAAACAAATAACATCTGCATTTGTGGCTTTCAACCAATCCACAAAACCTTTTTTTACGGCTGCTCTAATGCCATTTACGTTATAAGAAACTATTTTCATATTGTAATCTATTTTAATTTTTATGTTAAAAGCCCATTATGGGCCTAAATTAAATAATACTGTACTTTTACCCTATAATTTTATACTGCTTTTAACGATAAAATATTTTAAGTTTAAAACAGTTATTACTCTACATGAAGCAATCGTTATTATTTCTAGTATTACTATCGACATTTTTGGGTTTTACCCAAGAGCAGGATAATAATTTCAGGATAAAGACAGTAGCGGCAAAAGATTCTATAATAATTGATTCCATTAGTATAAACCCTTCTCGATTTGTAGTTAAAACGAAAGACAATAAAATCTTGGATTCTACCTTATATTCTATTGATTTTGTTAAAGCCATTTTACGTTTCAAAGAACCCTCTGAAATTGATACTATTAAAATTGAGTATTTACGCTATCCGAAGTTTTTAACCCAAGTGTATAAACAATTAGATGATAATGTTATTGTAAATCGTTCAACGCCGTTTCAACAGTTATACACCTTACAAAATACCAATAGAAAAAATACTTTTACTCCATTTGATGGACTGACGACTTCGGGAAGTATTTCGCGAGGAGTGACCATCGGAAATAATCAAAATTCAGTATTAAATAGCGAACTCGATTTACAAATTTCTGGAAAATTGAGTGATAAAGTAGCGTTGAGAGCTTCTATTCAAGATGCAAATATTCCGTTACAAGAAAGTGGATATTCGCAACGCTTAGATGAGTTTGACCAAGTTTTTATTGAATTGCTCAGTGACGATTGGAATATACGTGCGGGTGATATTGATTTGGAAAACAACAAAAGTTATTTCGCTAATTTCTCAAAACGTGTGCAAGGGTTATTGGTCAATGCTAATTTAAGCGACAAAACTTCAGTGTTCGCTTCTGGCGCTTTGGTCCGCGGTCAGTTTACAAGCACACAATTTACCGCGCAAGAAGGCAACCAAGGACCATACAAATTACGCGGTTCTAATAATGAATTATACGTGCTCATTGTATCTGGTAGCGAAACGGTATATGTGAATAGTGTACCTTTAGAACGTGGTGAAAACAACGATTATATCATTGATTATAATGCTGGCGAAATCATTTTCAATCCTACATTTCCGATTACTTCCGAAATGCGTATTACGGTCGATTACCAATTTAGCGAACGAAATTATTCAAGATTCACTGTTTTTGGTGGAGCCAATTATAACACTGAAATCTTAAAATTAAATGTATCGATATATTCGGAAAGTGATGCGAAAAACCAACCATTACAACAAAATCTTTCAACCGAACAAACAGAAACCTTAGCTGCCGCAGGCGACAACAGGGATTTAATGACAGCACCTTCGGCTTCGCCAGCGACATTTTCTGAAAATAGAATTCTATATCGGAAAGAAATGGTTAACACAGCGGAAATTTTTGTGTATTCCAACAACATAGAAGACGAATTATTCAATGTACGCTTTACACTGGTTGGTGCTAACCAAGGCGATTATGTGTTAACGAATTCTAATGCCATTAATAACATTTATGAATACATTGCACCAATTGCTGGTATTCCTCAGGGAAATTATAATCCTATTATACAACTGGTGGCGCCAGAGCGTTTGCAAATTGCAACAGTGAACGGCCAATACAAACCGAGCGAAAAAACTGATCTCTTTTTTGAAGTGGCTGGAAGTAAAAAAGACGATAATTTATTTTCGAATTTTGAGGATGCTAATAATGATGGTTTCGCTGGCAAATTCACCTTAAAACAAAATCTAATTCAATCGGATAGTCTTTGGAACTTATCAGCACTCGTCGATGCGGATTTTATTCAAAAAGATTTTAGGACGATACAGCGTTTGTACAGAGCGGAATTCAATAGAGATTGGAATTTGGATACTTCAGAAACGAATCAAATCAATATTAATTTAGGAAATCAATTATTAATTACATCAGGTTTACGCTTATCTCATGCCAATAAAGGTGTTGCTACGTACAATTTTGAACATCTCAATTATTCCGAAAATTTCAACGGTAACCGTCATAATATTAATGCCAACTTACATTTGGGAAACTTCAGGATTTTTTCTAATTCTAGTATTTTAAATAATGAAAGCAGCATCAATCGTTCTATTTTTGTTCGGTCTTTTAATCGCGTGGTTTATGGTAAAAATGACAAATGGGCTGGTGTAAAATTTTCAACGGAAGATAATGAACAACGTGTTATTATTACCGATTCCCTAACTCCTTTAAGTCAAAAATTTAAAGCCTACGAAGCTTTTATTGGTGTTGGAGATAGCACCAAAGTTTTTGCCGAAGTCGGTTATATAAAACGTTTTAATGACAGTTTACGAAATAATATCCTAAAACCAGTTAACAGTTCTAACACCTATTATCTAAAATCGCGTTTAATTCAGAATAACAACACAACCCTTCAAGTATATGCTAATTACCGGGATTTAAAGTCCGAAGATAACAATCCCGAAGCGTCTAGAGAAGATGAACAAAGCTTGAATGGCCGCCTAAATTTTAATCAGAAATTATTTAATAACCTCATCGTTTTAAATACCAATTTTGAAACCAATTCAGGTACGTTGGCACAACAAGATTTCACTTATGTTGAAGTGGAAGCTGGGCAAGGTGCTTATACTTGGATTGACTACAATGAGAACGGTATACAAGAGCTGGACGAGTTTGAAATTGCGCAATTTGCGGACCAAGGAAGTTATATAAGAATCTTATTGCCTAATCAGGTTTTTGTACAAACGCATCAAAATAGATTTGGGCAAACCGTGACAATAAATCCACAGCCATGGAATGTTTCTGAAAATAAATCGAAACAATTTTGGTCACATTTTTATGACCAGGCTTCATTTATAGTGGATAGTAAAAAATTTAAAGAAGGGAACTCATTTAATTTAAATCCGTTTGAAGCTTTAAAAGATGATTTGGATATTGAAGATTTCGTGTCTATTAATTATAGTATTCGAAATATATTATTTTTCAACCGAGGAAAACAGCGCTACACCACATCCTACACTTTTTTAACTAATAAGAGTAGAAATTTACTTTCTACAGGTTTGCAACAAAACAAAACAAACAGTCATCAACTTAATTTTAATCATAAATTCAACGTGAATTGGCTGGTAAACTCTTTGGCAAGTTTGGGAAAAGATGACAGTAAAAGCCAGAATTTTTCTAATAGAAATTACACTATCGACAACTACCAGTTTAAACCCAAATTAAGTTATTTGTTTAGCGAAAATGCGCAATTTGATGTGTTCTATCAGTACACCTCCAAAGAAAATACTATTGGAAATCTAGAGACCTTGACACAGAATAATTATGGTTTGTCTTTCACTTATAATAATGCCCAAAAAATAGCACTAACAGGGGAATTTAATTTCTTTCAAAATGAATTTGAAGGCAATGCAAATTCACCTATTGGTTACCAAATGCTCGAAGGTTTACAGCCAGGAAAAAACTTTACATGGAGCTTATTAGCACAGAAAAAGCTGACGAAATATTTAGATTTGAATTTGAATTACTTTGGTCGAAAATCTGAAACTTCGGATGTTATCCATACCGGAACGGTACAGTTAAAGGCTTATTTCTAATTAAATTACATAATTAAAGACGTAAGATCGTACCGAGAGCTATCGCGAATTTTAGAACATAAACTTAATTTTAACGAAATAATTAACCGAAAAATTTCCAATTAAAACTATAATTTATTTGATTGACAACTACTCAAAAAAACAAAGTGTGAATTTAAAGACTTCGTAGAAGTTTGGATATTAAGAAGGTTAAGGACATTGAACTATTTTTAATCGGTCACTCTTAAATAAAAATCAATTTGTGTAAAACCTTTAAAAATGGTATAATGTTAAAAAACATCTACAAAACAGATTAATGAAAGACTTTGTTATCATAGGAGCAGCACAAGCCGGACTATCTATGGCTTATTTTTTACAACAAAAACAGAAAGATTTCTTAATAATTGATAGAGAAGAAGAAATTGGAGCATCGTGGCTTAACCGCTGGAGTTCTTTAAAATTATTCACACCAACCGAGTTCAACCACTTACCAGGCATGTCATTTCCGGCATTAAAAGGACATTATCCTGATAAATATGAAGTGGCCGACTATTTTAAACAATATGTAGAAAGGTTCAAATTTCCTATTCAATTACATACGCTAGCTGAGCGTATTGAAAAGAAAGGAAACGAATTTATCATTAAAACAAATCAACAGATAATTCGATGCAAACAAGTTATCATTGCTACTGGTCCGTTTCATATACCTTATACACCAAAATTTCACACCAATCTTTCGGATCATATTTATCAGGTTCACAGTAATTATTACAAAACGCCAAACCAATTACAAAAAGGCGCAACTTTAGTGGTTGGAGGTGGTGACAGCGGATTTCAGATTTTAGATGAAATTTCTAAGCATACCAATGAAATGACATACTTCTCAGGGAGTACAGATATTAGAACGTTACCACAAGAAATTTTAGGAAAAACCTTATGGTGGTGGTTTACCATCACTGGATTTTTAAGCTTCAGCAAAACTTCGTGGATTGGAAAAAAAATTAATCAATCTAAACAACCCATAATTGGTACAGATGTACAATCTATTATTACACGCTATAATGTTGAAACCGTTGGTCGTACACTCAATGCTGACTCAAATACAATTATAACTGCAACCGAAAAACTTACCGATATTAAAAATATTATCTGGGCAACAGGCTACAAACCAAATTTTGAATGGATAGAAGACATTGTACTTACACATGATGGTTATCCAAAACATCACCGAGGTATTAGTACTACAAAAGGACTTTATTTTATTGGTCTGCCTTGGCTTCATACCCGCGGTTCTGCGACTTTAGGCGGTGTTAAAAAAGATGCAGCTTATTTAGCTAAAGCGATTTTGTAATATTTAGATATCTCAAACTAAGATCCCCTATAAACAACCACACAGACTCCATAAGCATTTAAAATTATAATACAGCGAAAAAGGATCATTTTTAAAAACGAAAAACTCTCAATCTAAAGACTTGAGAGTTTTAATATATAAGATTCTTGTTACAATAGGAATTGGTTACATCTCCATTTTTTGAAGCCAATGTTTTACATCAACCTCAGCTTTTATTATGGCTTTTAAATCTTCAATCTTAACACGTTTCTGCTCCATAGTATCTCTGTGACGTATAGTGACCGAATTATCTTCTAAAGTATCGTGATCTACAGTGATACAAAATGGCGTTCCATTAGCGTCTTGTCTTCTATAACGTCTTCCAACGGTATCTTTTTCTTCGTAAGTTACATTAAAATCCCATTTTAAATCTTCTACAATTTGCTGTGCAATTTCAGGTAAGCCATCTTTTGCCAATAATGGAAATATCGCGGCTTTTACTGGTGCCAAAACTGCTGGTAACTTTAATACGGTACGTGTTTTGCCATCTTCTAAGGCTTCTTCCATTAAAGCATTTGAGAAAACGGCTAAAAACATACGGTCTAAACCAATAGAGGTTTCAAGTACGTAAGGAGTATAACTTTCGTTGTCCTCGTGATCAAAATACTGTAATTTTTTACCTGAAAATGCTTCATGTTGTTTTAGATCGAAATCAGTACGCGAATGAATGCCTTCTAATTCTTTAAATCCGAATGGAAATTTAAATTCAATATCTGTAGCTGCGTCCGCATAATGCGCTAATTTCTCATGATCGTGAAAACGGTAATTTTCTTCACCTAAACCAAGAGATTGGTGCCATTTTAAACGCGTCTCTTTCCAGTATTCAAACCATTTTTTCTGAGTTCCAGGCTTAATGAAAAATTGCATCTCCATTTGTTCAAATTCACGCATTCTAAAAATGAATTGTCGTGCTACAATTTCATTTCTAAAGGCTTTTCCTGTTTGTGCAATTCCAAACGGAATCTTTAAACGCCCTGTTTTTTGAACATTTAAAAAATTAACAAAAATACCTTGAGCAGTTTCTGGTCGTAAATACAAATCCATTGCCGTTTCTGCAGAAGCGCCAAGTTTTGTTCCAAACATTAAATTGAATTGCTTAACATCGGTCCAATTTCTACTTCCCGCAACAGGACATGCAATTTCCAATTCTTCAATCAACGCTTTCACATCAGCTAAATCTTCTTTTTCTAAAGATTGCCCTAAACGTTTTAAAATTGAATCGATTTTTTCTTGGTAACCGACTACACGTCCATTAGTAGAAACAAATTCCTCTTTATTAAAAGCATCTCCAAAGCGTTTTTCGGCTTTTTTAATTTCCTTTTCGATTTTGTTTTCAATTTTAGCGCAGTAATCTTCCACTAAAACATCTGCTCTATAACGTTTTTTAGAATCCTTATTGTCAATTAAAGGGTCACTGAATGCATCTACGTGTCCTGAAGCTTTCCAAGTTGTAGGATGCATAAATATTGCAGCATCAATACCCACAATATTATCATGCATTTGCACCATGGCTTTCCACCAATAGTCCCTAATATTTTTCTTTAATTCTGCCCCATTTTGAGCATAATCGTATACTGCACTTAGTCCATCATAGATTTCACTACTCTGAAACACGTAACCATACTCCTTTGCGTGAGAGATTACTTTTTTAAATTGATCGTCGTTTGCCATAATGCTGCAAAAATAGAAAACCGCTCTGATTAACAGAACGGTTTTTCAAAATTTATCTTGTTAAATCTATACTCAAATTAATTGAGCTTTATACTCGTACTGCCGAGTTTTACGTTTTCGTGAAAAATATTTATAAAATAAAAGCCTTCTGAAAAAGGTTGATCGTCCTCACCCGCTACAATAGCTGAGCAAATTTCCAAATTATTATTGGTATATGTAGCAACTTCTTTCTTACTATAATTTAAAGATGTGTCACCAAAAATTATTTCTCCTTTATCAGAAACCACATTACCTTCTGGACTTAGAATCTGTATAAAAATAGATTTATTTCCTTTTTTAGCTAACGGATTTTCGTTTAAAGTAATGCAAACATCAATCGCATTGGCACGTCTTGCACGATCGGTATAACGTTTTTTTCCCGACTTAAATTTGTACGGTTGTGCTGTTATATTACTCGCCTTTATAATAGCTGCATTATCAATAGATTTATGTAGAGAGTCATTTACTACTTCTAAACTATTAATAGTGTTCGTGTTATTTCTAATGGTATTTAGAGCATAACGTTTTTCTTTCTGTAGTTTTTTATTTGCAGCATCTAGAGAGTCTATGGTACCGAGAAGCACCTGACTTTTAGATTTCAAAATTACAAGCTGCTCTTTATACTTTGTAATTATAGTTAAATCACTATTTAATAATCTTAGCGAGTCTAAAGCAATCTTAGTTTCTTGTTTTGCGTCTTGTAGCTTTGAGGCCATAAGATTATAGTCTTGGCCGAGTTCGTCATAACTTAACAATAGGTCTGACAGTTCGGTCTCTATCAAACCTTTTTCTTGTATTAGGAATTCTTCGTAGGATTCAATGGATTTATATTTATCAAAGCTATATATTCCTAAAACAGATAAAACGATTAGCAAAGAACTTATAATTAATCTATAATTAAATAGCTGAGGGTTAACTATCATTATTTATTTTCTTAATTTAATGCGAAATTAAAGTTAATTATATAGCTATTTTAGTTTATTCGATTAAGTGATGAAAAACTTGTTAAACTTGTTCTTTCCCAAGGTTTGCGAAGCTTGTGATGCTGTTTTAACTGACAATCAGGTTATTCTGTGTACTTCTTGCAGACATCATTTACCAGTGACCGACTTTCATTTTACCGATGCAGAAGACGTAAAAAAGCGTGTTTACGGTCGGGTAAAATTAGAAAATGCCTCCGCTTTATTGCATTTTTCAAAAAAAGGAATTGTACAACAAATACTGCATAATTTAAAATATCGAGGGCATGAAGAGATTGGTACTTTTTTTGGCCAATGGTTGGGCTCAGAATTAGCAACAATAGAAGGTTATAAAATTATTGATACCGTTATTCCTGTCCCCTTATATAAGTCAAAATTGAGAAAACGTGGGTATAATCAAGTCGCTAAATTTGGAAAAGAAATTGCGAGCGCTTTAAATGCATCGTATAACGATACCGTTCTAATAAAAACGAAATCTACAAAAACACAAGTTTTTAAAGGGCGTTTGAAACGTTGGAATGACGATGGGGCCATATTTGATATCTCCGAAAATAAATCTTTAGCAGGAAAACATATTTTATTAGTAGATGATATTATTACCACGGGAGCCACAGTAGAAGCCTGTGCCACTGTTTTACTAAAAATTGATAATATTAAGTTAAGTCTTGTCACCATGGCAATTGCAGATTAAATTTTTCGTTTCTATATAAATTATATTGTTTCTTTGTGCTAAATTATTTTGAATAAATGCGTTTATCTCTATTACAGATTTTAAGTCTAATTTTAATTGCAATTGGCTTAGCTAGTTGCGCCAATCGTGGTACACCAACTGGAGGTGAAAAAGATATTGAAGCTCCAATAATCACGGAATCCGTTCCTGAAAATTATTCTACTAATTTCAAAGGGAAAAATATTAGAATTTATTTTAATGAATATGTTAAAATTAACGACTTAAGAAAACAACTTATTATCTCACCTCCGATGGATACAGACCCTATTGTAACTCCGGCAAGTGGTGCGAGCAAATACATATCTATTACCATTCAAGACACCTTAAAAGATAATACTACATATGCTTTTAACTTTGGGGAGAGCATTGTAGATAATAACGAAGCAAATCCTTACCCCTATTATCGCTATGTATTTTCAACCGGAGATGTCATAGATTCACTCTCTGTAAAAGGGTATATTGAAGACGCATTGTTAAAAGAACCTGATACCTTTGTGTCAGTTATGCTATATGAAGCTGATTCTACATACTCCGATTCTATCGTTTTTAAACAAAAGCCGAGATATATTACCAATACATTAGATAGCGTTACCACGTTTAGCATCGATAATGTTAAAGAAGGCACTTATAAGATAATTGCATTAAAGGATATAAATTCGAATTACACGTTTAATCAGAAAAACGACAAAATAGGTTTCAACGAAGGTTTTATAACTTTGCCTAAAGATACCTCTGTGACTCATAAATTAACTCTTTTTAATGAACAGGTTAATTTTAAAGCCATTAAGCCGACACAAGATGGTGAAACTAGAATTATATTTCCTTATGAAGGGAGTTATGAGAATATGCGCATTAAAATCTTGGCAGACACACCTGACGATTTTAAAACCCGCATTTTAAAGGATGTCAATACAGACACCTTATATTATTGGTATAAACCAAAATTTGAAATTGACACCACATTTTTCGTGGTTACAAACGGACAACAAATCGATACCTTTAAGCATCGTTTTAGAACTATAAAAGGAGATTCATTAAAAATGACCGCTTTAACCAAAGGAACTTTAAGTTATGACGACGAGTTTACTATGGAAGCTAATATACCATTATCAAAAATTGATACTACAAAAATTAAATTGATCGATAAGGATTCCTTAACTGTAACTTATAAAGTTGAATATGATTCTCTTTATAATAGATATAAGTTTGCCATAGATAAGCAAGAAGGTCAGAAATATAAATTTAGGATGCTTCCTGGCACCTTTACAGATTTCTACGACCACACCAATAAAGATACACTGAGTTATGTTGTAAACACAAAAATGAAATCTGAATATGGAAATATTAGGGTTAATCTAAGAAATGCTAAACTTCCATTAATTGTACAGTTAGTGAATGATAAAGGTGTAGTGATGTATGAACGTTATGCCAAAGATACTCCTGTTGTAGATTTTACCAATTTGGAAGCCCGGCAATATAGTTTACGCGCCATTTACGATGCCAATGAAAATAAAATATACGACACTGGAAATTTCTTGTTAGGAATTCAGCCTGAACGCGTGGCTTATTCGCAACCGATTGATCCGGTACGATCGAGTTTTGATTTTGTAATCGATTTTACCTTAACAGATTAAAATTGTCTCTATCATTTAGAAAGTTCAGTTTTTCTCTATATTTTTTAATAATATCCTTTTTTAAGGTAACAATCTCAGTGGCTTCTTCATCTTCATTTAAATGGTCCATTCGCCTGCCCAAAACATCGTAAGCTGCAGAATGACCAGAGTACTCATAATTATTGCCATCTAACCCTACTCTATTAACCCCAATACAAAACGTCATGTTTTCAATGGCTCTTGCTCTAAGAAGTGCATCCCAAGCATCAACCCTAATTTTTGGCCAATTGGATACATAAATTAAAAGGTCATAGTCTTCAACATTTCTGGACCATACTGGAAAACGCAAATCGTAACAAACCAATGGACAAATTTTCCAGCCCTTATAGTTAAATATCACTTTTTCCGTTCCTGCATTATAAACTTTGTGTTCGCCGGCCAAAGTAAACGTATGGCGTTTATCATACTGTGTAATTTTACCTAAAGGCTCAACGCAAACCATGCGATTATAATAGTTGTTATTTTCAGAAATAACAAGACTTCCCATAATGGCCATTTGTTTCTCTTGTGCCTTCTTCTTTAACCAAATAATAGTTTCTCCACTCATGGTTTCAGCTACAGCAGCAGGATTCATCGTAAAGCCAGAGCTAAACATTTCAGGTAAAATAATAAGATCGGCATTTGCAGGAATGGCGTCAATTTTAGCATCTAGCAAACGTCTGTTTTCCTCGGGATTTTCCCAAACCAAATCAGTTTGTATTATGGCAACTTTTAGCGCATCATTCATTCCTTATAATTTTCCTTTTGCTTTCTTTAGTTTCTCAGTCAACTTTTCAAGCTTATCCAACCACTTACTTTCATCCTTTGGAGATAATTTTCCTTTTCTTTTAAGCCTTTCGTATTTCTTTTGATTTTTATCAAGATTACTTTCTGCTTTTTCAAAATTAGATTGTAGCTTTTCCCTCTTTTTTAATTCCTTTTGAGCCTTTTTGAGCTCCTTTTCAGCTTTTTCTGTGCTTTTTGGGCTTTTTTAGATTCTTTTTCAAGTTTAGCGGCAGCTTCCTCTTTTCCTTTACGTTCTTTTTCTTTTCGTTCTAGTTCAATCGCCTTAAGGTTCAAACTTTCCCTAATTAGCACGCCTTCTTTAAAAATCAAGGTTTTTTCTTCTTCAGATAAGCTGTCGGTCACCTCTTTTCCTTCTAAGAAGATTTTTTCCTTTTTAATAATATAGGTCTTTCCGTCTTTCTCCACTTTCTGCGCTAATGAAATTAACGAAAACGCTAAGAATAAAAGTAAAATATAATATTTCATCGTTTTTAGTTTTTATGTTCATTAATTAAGACACAGAAATGTACAAAAAGTAACATCTCAAATACTTAAATTTTACATAAAATTTCCGCAGCTTTAACTAAGGTATCATCCGTTTTTGCAAAGCAAAATCGTAGCGCCTTATCGTCACGTTTATTTTCATTAAAAACTGACAATGGAATTGATGCAATTTTGAAATCTTTAGTTAACCGTTTCGCAAACTCTACATCGTGCTCATCTGTGATGGCAGAAAAATCCAATACCTGAAAATAAGTCCCTTCCGCTGGCTGAAATTTAAATCTAGATTCTGAAATTAAGTTTAAAAACAAATCGCGTTTCCGTTGAAAAAATGTATTCAAACCCAAATAGGTTTCTTCATCTTGCATAAAATCTGCAATCCCTTTTTGCGAAGGATGGTGAACAGAAAACACGTTATACTGATGCACTTTTCTGAATTCATCCATTAAATTTTGAGGCGCACAACAGTAACCAATTTTCCATCCGGTATTATGAAATGTCTTTCCGAAAGAAGCTGTTATAAAACTGCGTTGCTTTAAATCATTATATAAGCACACACTTTGATGTTTGCCTGCGTCAAAAACAAAATGTTCATAAACCTCATCGCTCAACACAACAATTTCCGTATTGTTAGTTAGTTTTTGAAGTTGTAGCATATCATTTTTAGACCATATAGTACCACTAGGATTATGCGGTGTATTAATGATAATCATTTTTGTTTTGCTCGATATTTTCGAAGCCACTTCATCCCAATTCACTTTATACTTTGGGGCAGATAATTGCACGGCTATTGTTTTTCCTCCATTAATCTCAACAGCAGGTTGGTAACAATCATAAGCCGGAGTAAAGACGATCACCTCATCATTAGATCTTATAAATGCAGAAATAACAGTAAAAATGGCCTGCGTTGCTCCTGCAGTAACCGTAATTTCCTTTTCAGGGTGATAATTACTTTTGTATAGCAATTGATATTTATGGGAAATTGCCAAACGCAAATCCAAATTACCAGACATCGGTGCATACTGGTTGTAACCGGTATTCATGGCGTTGGTGACTAAGTCTATTAACTTCTGAGAACTTGGATAATTAGGAAAACCTTGCGATAAGTTTATGGCATCGTATTCCTGGGCCAAATTACTCATTATAGTAAATATTGAAGTGCTTATGTTTGGTAACTTAGATTTCATAAAAAGCATGCTTTATCTGCAAAAACATTAAAGATATAAAACAAGATTTCTATCTTTACAAAAACTAATAATAAATTAAATATGCGATTTTTAAAAATTCTTCTTTTTTTCGTTGCTTTTCAAGTTTCAGCCCAACAAGGGGGCATGTGGATTCCTTCACTTTTAGAGGGAATGAACGAAGACGAAATGCAAAATTTAGGCAGTAAATTAACGGCTAAAGATATCTACGATGTTAATAATTCTAGCTTAAAAGATGCTATTGGTCATTTTAATGGTGGCTGTACTAGTGAAGTGATTTCTGACCAGGGTTTAGTGCTCACTAATCATCATTGTGGTTTTAGTCAAATTCAGTCGCATTCATCTTTAGAAAATGATTACTTAAAGGATGGATTTTGGGCGATGAACTTAGAAGAAGAACTGCCTAACGAAGGTTTGTTTATTGAATTTATTGTGAGTATTCATGATGTTTCAGAAGCAGCTCTAAAAGGAGTAACCGAAACCATGACAGAAACGGAAAAACAGTCTCAAATTTCTAAAAATACAAATTCCGTATTGGAAACTTGGCCAAAAGAAACATGGCAAGATGTAAAAACAAAAGCGTTTTATGAAGGGAATCAATACTTCTTGTTTGTAACCGAGCGTTTTGAAGATATTCGTTTGGTTGGTGCACCACCAACTAGCATCGGGAAATTTGGAAGCGATACTGATAATTGGGTCTTCCCTAGACATACTGGCGATTTTTCATTATTCAGAATTTATGCGGATGCTAATAATCGTCCGGCAAAATATAGTAAGAACAATAAACCTTATAAACCAAAACATCATCTCCCTGTATCTTTAGATGGTGTGGATGAAGGTGATTTTACTATGGTTTTTGGCTTTCCAGGTACTACGAGTGAATATTTACCAGCCGTGGCTATTGAGCATATTACGGAAGATTATAACCCAACAAACATCGCCATTAGAGAAGCGGCTCTAAAAGTTATTGACGAAAAAATGAAAGCAAGCGATGAAGTACGTATAAAATACGCATCCAAACAAGCCCGAATTGCTAATGCTTGGAAAAAATGGATTGGTGAAAATTTAGGTATTGAAAAAAGTAACGCTGTCGAAAAACGAAAAAAATTCGAAACCACCTTCACCAAAGCTTTAAAAGAAAAAGGGCTCGAAGATAAATACGGACATATTCTACCAGAATTTGATAAACTTTATGCGGATTTTGCACCGGTAAATATTAAACGTCGAAACTTTATTGAAGTATTTTTAACGACTAACGAATTAATGCAAATGACTTTTAGAGCTTATCAAGTAGAGCAAGCTTTAATTGCAAACCCCGAAAATCTTAAAAGAGGAAAAGAAGTTTTAACTGGTCAGCTGCAAGGTATTCATAAAAATTATGATGTGGATTTAGACAAAGGTGTGTATCTAAATGTAATGCCTTTATATGGGAAAGAAGTAGATGCTTCAATCTATGATAAAACGGCGTTTACTAATTTAGATTCAGCTTTAAAATTGCTAGAAGGTGATGCTAATGATGTTATTAAAAACCTAAATGACGATGCTGCTTATGCCTATGCAAAACCGATAATTGCTGAATTTTTCAATACTATTAACGCCGAATATAACGAAAAAAATGAACCTATAACTGCGCTACAAACCCAATATATGACGGCTCTTATGGAAGCGTTGCCGAATGAACGTTATTTTCCGGATGCAAATAGTACGCTTCGTGTAACCTACGGACAAGTGAGAGGTTATACACCAAGAGATGCGGTTTATTACAAACCCGTCAGTCATTTAGAAGGTGTTATTGAAAAATATATTCCGGATGATTATGAGTTTGATGTCCCTCAAAAACTTATTGATTTATACGAAACTAAAGATTACGGACAGTATGCCGATAGCGATGGGAAAATGCCTGTTTGCTTTTTAGGAACCAACCATACAACGGGTGGTAACTCTGGGAGTCCTGCGATTGATGCCCACGGAAATTTAGTCGGTTTAAATTTCGATAGAGTTTGGGAAGGTACTATGAGCGATATGAATTACGATCCAGAAATTTGTCGAAATATTATGGTAGATTTACGTTATGTGCTTTTTATTGTCGATAAATTTGCTGGTGCAAAACACTTAATTGATGAAATGACGCTTGTACATCCAAAAAAGGATGATTCAAAATCTAAGAAAAAGAAGAAAAACAAGCGTAAGAAACGTAACTAGATAGCAGTTGTTCGCTGATATACTATAAATGAAATTTATTAGACCTCATAGTTTTTAAACTGTGAGGTTTTTTCTTTTTATAAATTAGCTTCTCGCTACATTTCTCATTCTTCGGAATCACTCGAAGTGACGTAACTGTTCCATACGTAACAGTTCCATATCTGATTAAAGGTTAAATTGTAGTAGAATCGCCAGTTCGGGGAACATTGCTTATTTGCAATTTTGCATCGAGAACCATATTTGAAGTATTGCGATTTATCTGAATTTATTAGCTTATCATTACAATTTGCTCATACCTCGTATTCAATCGAAGTGATGCTTTGGTTGCCTATTAAAGGCAAAAATAAAGAACAAAAAAATCCCAAACATTTTATTCTCAACTTGATTGAGAATCTTGCTTGGGATTTAATTTTGGAATTTCGATTATGAAATTCCATTTTTCTGAGGAATATTAGTAACGGTAATGCTCAGGCTTATAAGGCCCTTCTACCTTCACTCCAATATAATCAGCTTGATATTCTGCTAATTCAGTAAGCTCAACACCAATTTTTTCTAAGTGTAATTTTGCTACTTTTTCATCTAAATGCTTTGGCAACATGTAAACATCATTCTCATACTTGTCACTGTTTTTCCAAAGTTCAATTTGTGCTAACGTTTGGTTTGTAAATGAATTACTCATTACAAAACTTGGATGGCCAGTGGCACAACCTAAGTTGACTAAACGACCTTCAGCAAGAATAATAATATCTTTTCCATCAATGTTGTATTTATCAACTTGTGGCTTAATGGTATCTTTAGTATTCCCATGATTTTTGTTTAACCAATCCATTTGAATCTCATTATCGAAATGACCAATGTTACAAACAATTGTTTTGTCTTTCATTGCTTCAAAATGCTCGGCTCTTACAATATCTTTATTTCCTGTTGTAGTAATTACTATATCAGAATTACCAACAACAGTTTCTAATTTCTTCACTTCAAAACCATCCATAGCCGCTTGTAATGCACAAATAGGATCTATTTCAGTCACTGTTACAATAGACCCTGCACCTTTAAAAGATGCGGCAGTACCTTTACCAACATCACCGTAACCACAAACGGTTACACGCTTTCCTGCTAACATAATATCAGTTGCTCTACGAATCGCATCCACTGCAGATTCTTTACAACCATATTTATTATCGAATTTCGATTTTGTTACAGAATCATTTACGTTAATTGCTGGCATGGTTAAAGTGCCATTTTTAACACGCTCGTATAATCTATGAACTCCTGTTGTTGTTTCTTCAGACAAACCTTTAATACCAGCTGACAATTCTGGGTATTTATCTAAAACCATATTCGTTAAATCGCCACCATCATCCAAAATCATATTTAATGGTTTTCTGTCTTCACCAAAAAATAACGTTTGTTCTATACACCAATCAAATTCTTCTTCGGTTAAGCCTTTCCACGCATAAACTGCAGTTCCTGCATCAGCAATCGCAGCAGCTGCTTGATCTTGAGTAGAAAAAATATTACAAGAACTCCAAGTTACTTCAGCCCCTAAAGCCTGTAAGGTTTCAATTAAAACCGCAGTTTGAATCGTCATGTGTAAACATCCTGCAATACGTGCTCCTTTTAAAGGTTGTTCGTTCTTGTACTCTTCACGTAAACTCATTAGTCCTGGCATCTCTGCTTCGGCCAACTCTATTTCTTTTCTTCCCCAGGCCGCAAGCGACATATCTTTTACCTTATTAGGTACGTAGGCAACTGTTTTTGTACTCATATTATTTTTGTCTTTTTTTAATTATACTTGCCTTTGGGTTTAGCTCTTAATTAGTTAAATTCGCTATCTAAAAAAGGATCAAATCTGCCTAAGGCGATGCAAAGATAATCAATATCATTCAGAATTCTAAATGCCACTATACAAAACCATTAGTGTAAATTCACAAACTACTGTTAAAATCTGGAAGATCGAAGAATCTTACGACGATTTACTTCATCCATTAGATTTAAAACCTGAAAGTTTAAACCGGGTTTTGGGTATGAAAAGCGAATTGCATCAACGCGGATTTTTAAGTGTAAGACATTTATTGCATGAGTTTGGATATACTGATCAAGATTTGTTTTATGACGAGAATGGGAAACCACATCTTAATGACGGTAAACATATATCCATAACACACTCCTTTACGTTTTCTGGTGTTATTATCAGTGATAAAGACGTTGGCATTGATATTGAAAAGCAACGTGAGAAGATAGCTATCATTGCCCACAAATTTGTAGATTACGAAAATAATTACTTAAAATCAACAGACAACGATTACATCAATAGATTAACTGTGATTTGGGGAATTAAAGAATCACTCTATAAACTTTTTGCCGTACCAGGTATGCTATTTAGAGACCATTTTTTGGTGATTCCATTTACCATGAAAGATGAAAACACCGTAGCTTGGATTGATTATAAAAACAAAAAATACAGATACAATACAGCTTTTTTAGAGTTTGAAGGGTTTACTTGCGCGTACGTAATTCCATAATGAGTAATATTTACCAAAATATAATATCGTCAACAACCAAAAACGAAAAGCTTTTAGCTGTTTTAATCGACCCGGATAAAATGGAGTTGAGTAAGGTTTCAAGTTTTATAACAAAGGCCAATCAATCTGTCGCCACACATATTTTTGTTGGTGGTAGTGATGTTGATGAGGGAGTAACCGATATTTTGGTTTCTGAAATCAAAAAACACACCAACTTACCCGTAGTTTTATTTCCAGGCGATGTGATTCAGATTACAGATAAAGCAGACAGTATTTTGTTTTTATCTTTAATTTCTGGGCGAAACCCTGATTATTTAATTAGCAAACATATTGAAGCTGTGCCAAGATTGAAAAATTCTGGTTTAGAAATAATCCCAACGGGTTATTTGTTAATTGAAAACGGAAAAGTAACATCGGTACAACGTGTTAGTGAAACGAAACCGATACCACGAAACCACGTTCAAATTATTTCAGATACAGCGAAAGCAGGCGAATTATTAGGGATGAAACTCATTTATCTCGAAGCTGGTAGTGGGGCAACACATCCTATTGATGCCCATATAATTAGTAAAGTTAAACAAGAACTAAACATTCCACTAATTATTGGAGGAGGTATTAGAAATAAAACAGAAATGGAAGAGGCCTATAAAGCAGGAGCAGATTTGGTGGTTATTGGAACGGCTTTCGAAAAAGGTGAGACGTTTTTTGAGGAGTTAAAAAAATAAGATCCATAATCCCAAAAGGGAAAACGAATTTAATATTAATTTAAAAGATTACCGCTTTTGCGGCAACTGGGATGAAAATATCAATTGAATTACAACTATCGCCATTAAAAAACGATTACGAATCACATATTATCGACTTTATAAAACAACTGCGCGCTTCTGAATTTAAAGTTTTAGAAAACCCATTGAGCACACAGATCTATGGAGATTTTGATAAGGTAATGCCCTTTTTAACACAAGAAATTAAACGAGCATTCACAGGTTTGGATATCGCGGTTTTACAAATGAAATTAGTGAAAACTGACCGCAGTGATTATGAACCACATTTCTAAACAAGCTAATATAATTACAAGAATTTCTTCCTTTTGCGAAGTTTAAGATGGACTTATGAATCAAATTTTTGACTTTTTTCTAGAACCTTACAGAAGTGCAGAAACCATAGATATAGTTCTCGAAATTATTGCCGTTATTTTTGGAGTACTCGGTGTTTGGTATGGCAAGAAAGAAAATATTTTGGTATATCCACTAGGGTTAATAAACACAACAATATTTACATACTTGTGTCTTAAATTTTCACTGTATGGAGATTTTTTCATAAATATTTATTATACGCTCATGAGTATATATGGCTGGTATATGTGGACTACATTAGTGACAGGAAAACAAATTGGCATCACAACATCTACCAAAAAAGATTGGCTAAAAACAATGGTAATCTTTATGTTAACAGCATTATTCATCATTGGGGTCTATTTATATTTTAATCGTTTTGATCGTGCTACTGATTACTTTGACACCGTTACCACTGGAGTTGCCTTTGCCGCAATGTGGTTGATGGCCAATAAAAAAATAGAGCATTGGCTGCTGTGGATTATTGTTAATATAATTTCAATTCCGTTATATTATGTAAAGGGCTTAGGTTTTAGCATGATTCAGTTTATAATATTGCTTATTATTGCAATTCAAGGCTATAAAGAATGGAAGAAGCACTTAAACAACATCCCAGCAACTGCACTAAAATAGTATTATTTGGACCAGAATCTACTGGTAAAACAACATTATCTAGACAGCTAGCAAAGCATTACAATTCTATATGGGTACCAGAATATGCACGCCAATATTTACAAGCTAAATGGGACATTGAACGTAAAATTTGTGAACCTAAAGATTTATTACCTATTGCCATTGGCCAAATGAAACTAGAAAATGAAATGGCGAAAAAAACAGATTCTGTTCTCATCTGTGATACAGATCTGCTCGAAACTAAAGTTTATAGTGAGTCCTATTACTCAGGAACCTGTGACCAGAGTATAGAAACAAGTGCTCTAAAAAATTCTTACGATCTTTATTTTTTAACTTATATTGACACACCTTGGGAAGCTGACGACTTAAGAGACAAACCCGATAAAAGGGAACAGATGTTCAGCGCTTTCCAAAATGCTTTAGTAACCTATAATAAACCTTATGTTTTATTAAAAGGAACCAAAGAAGAACGTTTAAGAATTGCTATAAAACATATTGACAATCTACTAAAAAATAAGTCATGAATTTTACAAAAAACGATATTAAACAGATAGAATCAAAAGATTTAGACTTAGAGACTATTAAAAAACAGATTGGTTTTTTTGAAACAGGTATTCCATTCACCAATATTTCTGAAGCAGCTACAATTAGCAACGGTATTATGGAATTAACTGATGATTCCATAAAAAAATATGTTGAACTATTCGAAAGAGAAAAGGACAATAAATCGTTGTTAAAATTTGTTCCGGCTTCAGGCGCTGCTTCCAGAATGTTTAAATTTTTATTTCAATTTGTTAATCAATATAATCCTCATGAGCAATCACTTAATTCCTATATTAACAAAAACAACTTAAAAGAGTTATCGCTCTTTATGGTTGGCATGGAAAAATTTCCATTTTACAGGCAAGTTTTAGAAGCGCTAAAATCTAAAGGTATCAATTATAAATCTTTACCTACTCAAGAAAAAGTTTGGCATTTTGCAAAAACGATGTTAGACGACAAACAACTGAATTTTGGTAATCAACCCAAAGGATTATTACCGTTTCATGCTTATAAGAAAGATCATATTTCTACTGCTTTTGAAGAACATTTGTACGAAGCAGCCTTGTACGCATCTAGTAACGGAAAGGCTAAATTACATTTTACTATTTCAGAAGTTCACGAAGATAAATTTAAGGCAGAGTTTAAAAAAATAAAACAACACATAGAACAAAATACAAACGTCACTTTTGATATATCTTTTTCTTACCAACAGCAATCAACAGATACGATTGCTGTTACCTTAAATAATGAACCGTTTAGGGAGGCTGATGGTTCAATTTTATTTAGGCCATCTGGACATGGTGCTTTATTAAAGAATTTAAACGAACTCAATGCTGATATTGTTTTTGTTAAAAATATCGACAATGTCGTCGTATATAAATACAAAGAAGATGTTGCTAAATTTAAAAAAGTATTAGCGGGTATCCTTTTAGAATTACAAACCAAAACTTTTGAGTATTTAAAGGATTTAGAGTCCGAATCTATTACAAAAGAAAAATTAACGGCTATTGAGCATTTTATAACCAACAAATTAAGTATTAAAATATCCGATGAGTATAAAAAATATACGGATTTTTATAAAATAGAATATTTACAGCAAAAACTAAACCGCCCAATTCGTATTTGTGGTATGGTGAAAAATGAAGGCGAACCCGGTGGTGGACCATTTTGGGTAAAAGATCATAGATCTAATCAATCACTTCAAATTGTTGAATCTGCGCAAATTAATTTAAATGATTATAGGCAAGAAGAACTACTTAAAAACGCAACACATTTTAATCCTGTAGATTTAGTCTGTGGAATAAAAAATTATGAAGGTGATACTTTTAATTTAGAACACTATGTTGACTACAATGCGGCTTTTATAACACAAAAAACAAAGAATGGTAAAGACTTAAAAGCTTTGGAATTACCGGGGCTTTGGAATGGCAGCATGGCACATTGGACGACCATTTTTGTTGAAGTACCTATAATTACTTTTAACCCTGTTAAGACCGTAAATGATTTACTTAAAGGACCTCATCAAATAAAAGAATAGTGAATACCGAATTATTAAAATCTGAATTATCTTATAAATACGTCCGGAGCTCTGGAAGCGGCGGACAACACGTTAATAAAGTATCATCTAAAGCAGAACTATATTTTAACTTAGAAAACTCGTCAGTTTTTAATATTGACGAAAAACAAAAACTTTCCGAATTTTTCAATAATAGACTTACAAAAGAAGGTCTTTTAATTTTAGCTTCAGATGAAAGTCGAAGTCAGTTCAGAAATAAAGCCTTAGTTACGCGACGATTTTTAGAATTAATAGAAGAAGGTTTAAAAGAAGAAAAACTTAGGATTCTGACAAGAATTCCCAGAAAATCTAAAAAGAAACGTTTAAAAAATAAACGTATTAATGCTGAGAAAAAGGCCAATAGAAAACCACCAACAATAGATTAAATTCTAGTAAAAAAATCAGAATTCGTAATTCGTAATTCTAAAATCTATTATATATTTGCCGCGTTCTCAAAAAAGGGGTGCTTTTTTAGTATTCAGTCCAAAGTTTTTAGTCCACAGTTTTAACTGCATACTGATTACTAAACACTGCTTACCAAAACGGCTGAGATCATACCCATTGAACCTAGAACGGGTAATGCCGTTTAGGAATTAAAGATAAATTATTGCAGCGTGTAACCTTAAGCATTGATTACAGTAAAATCTATTTTACTGAACCTTCTTGCTTAGCAAAATAGAAGGTTTTCATCTTAAAATAATTTTATCAAAATCATAATTATTAACCAAGAATAATTACCTCTTTTTATTCGATTATAAGACTATAGTCGCATGAAAATTTTATTCAATAATCTCTCTAAAACAAACCGACAGAGATTAACACTTTCATTTTTTTTATTAGGGCTTTGTTCAGCCTATGGACAAGAAAAACAACAAGATTCCACAAAAGTTGAAAAACTAGACGAAGTTTTGGTGAAAGCCGTAAGGGTAGATGCCAAATCACCAATTACGCACTCTAATGTAACTAAAGAAGACTTAGCCAAACGAAATTTAGGACAAGATATTCCGATGTTGCTTAATTTTTTACCGTCTGTAGTAACTACCACAGATGCCGGAGCAGGTGTCGGTTATACGGGGATTAGAGTTAGAGGTGTCAGTTCTCAATCTACAAACGTTACTATTAACGGAATTCCGTACAACGACGCTGAATCCTTAGGTACCTTTTGGGTCAATTTGGGCGATTTTGCTTCCTCTACAGAAAGTTTACAGTTGCAGCGTGGTGTTGGAACATCCACTAATGGTTCTGGAGCATTCGGTGCTAGTATAAATGTATTGACAGATGCAGTTTCTAAAGAAGCAGCAGGAGAAATTTCCAATTCTTTTGGTAGCTATAACACTAGAAAACACACGGTAAAATTTAGCACAGGACTTATGAATGATCACTTCGAAATAGCTGGTCGTTTATCTAATATTGTTTCCGATGGTTATATTGATCGGGCTTCTGCCGATTTAAAATCTTATTTTTTACAAGGGTCTTATGTAGATGATAATACCTTATTTAAAGCCATAACATTTGGTGGTAAAGAGGTGACTTATCAAGCTTGGAACGGCTTAGAAGATTTAGAAAAACTTGAAGACGATCGCACCTATAATACGGCTGGAGAATATACGGATGATGAAGGAAATACCCAATTTTACGATAATGAAGTCGATAATTATAGTCAAAATCATTACCAATTACATTGGAATCAGCGTTACAATAATCAATGGTCTACCACTATTGGTCTCAACTATACCAAAGGTCAAGGCTATTTTGAACAATATAAAGAAGAAGAAGGTTTTGATGATTACGGGTTAGAACCATTAAACTTTAATGGAGAAATAATTGATGAGACCGATTTAATTAGAAGACGTTGGTTAGATAATAATTTTTATGTCATTAACGCCAATGTAAATTATAAAGCTGATGGTTTAGATCTTATTTTCGGAGGATCCTATAGTCATTACGACGGCGACCATTTTGGCGAAATTATATGGGCCGAATTTGCAAGTCAAACTGAAATTAGAGATCGCCATTATGATGGAAATTCTAAAAAAAATGATCTATCTTTTTTCTCAAAAGCCAATTATAAATTAAACGATAAGATAAGCCTTTTTGGAGATTTACAAATTAGAAATGTAAAGTATAAAACCACGGGTACAACCTCTGATATTGTAGAATTTGCAGTTGATGAATCATTTACATTTTTTAATCCAAAAGCAGGTATTACTTACGAATTAAATAATAATAACGACCTTTATTTCTCATATGCCAGAGCTAATAGAGAACCTAATAGAACCGATTTTGAAAGTAATGAAAGTATAGAACCAGAGCAATTAAATGATTTCGAATTAGGATGGAGACATAAAAACGGCAATTTTGTATTTAATGCGAATGCTTACTACATGCTTTATAACGAACAATTGGTTCTTTCTGGACAAATGGATGACGTTGGTAACCCTATTAGAACTAATAGCGGCAAAAGTTACCGTCTAGGATTAGAACTAGAAGCTATAATTCCTGTAAGTTCAAAATTAACCTTACAACCTAATTTAACCTTAAGTTCTAATAAAAATAAAGAAACTATTATTCCTTTTGATGGTGAATTACAGAATCTTGGCAAAACAGATATTTCGTTTTCACCAAACTTGGTCGCGGCCAATGCTATTGTTTTTCAGCCTATTGAAAATCTTCAACTTACTTGGTTAAGTAAATTTGTTGGTGAACAGTTTATGAGCAATACGGAAGCAGATCGATCAAAGTTAGATAGTTACTTTATTAACGATTTTAATATTAATTACACATTAAAAACAAAATCAGTTTTTGATTCTGTTGTATTTACCGGATTGGTTAATAATATATTTAATGTGAAATATATTACCAATGGGTTTTATTACACGTATGATGATGATTTTTCTAACCCAGGAACGATTACAACTGTTGAAGGAGCTGGCTTTTATCCACAAGCTACGACTAACTTTTTGGTTGGTATGACCTTAAATTTTTAATTACTAATTAGGTAAGAATTATTCCCAATAGCCTCCACCCTGTATGGTTTTAACGTACATGGTGGAGGATTATCGCCTACAAAGCTCCCTGTTGCTAAATAATAAGAATTTTCTTCGGCACACCCACATGTTGCAGTACCATCGTTTGCCTCTAATGATAGTGCAGAGCAAGCAGATGGAGGATGATTAGGATCTGCACCATCCCAAGCTAATAAGGTGGAGGTATTCAATCTGTATAAAATAATACCTTCATTACCCTGCCCTTCTACCTTAACAGCACTACCTATAAATAAAAGTTGATTAAATTGTGGTAAATTTAAGTTTACGGTAAGATTCACACCGACATCAAACAAAAAGTTACAGTTGCTGCTAATTTCGTTTTTATCGCATCCAAAAAACACAACACAACTAAGTATTAAAAGTACTTTTTTCATCTTCAATTTTTGAAAGGCAATTTACAATTAATTGAACTTTGCCGTAAATATTTTATATATTTGTATAGTAATCTCGTCAGCGCGAGATTTTTTTTATGCTGTCCCCACGCTTTTGGAGTTTCAGCATTTTATTTATTATAAACGAATGAATTATGAGTAAAGTATCTTATTACACCGCTGAGGGTTTAAAAAAATTACGCGACGAATTAAACCAACTTAAAGACGTGGAACGTCCAAAAGCATCACAAGCGATTGCAGAAGCTAGAGACAAGGGAGATTTAAGTGAAAATGCCGAATACGATGCAGCTAAAGAAGCTCAAGGTATGTTAGAAATGAAGATTTCTAAAATGGAGGAAACTTTATCTGGTGCCAGAGTTATTGATGAGTCACAATTAGATTTATCTAAGGTTTTGGCTTTGTCAAAAGTTAAAATAAAAAACCAAACTAATGGTATGGAAATGATCTATACTTTGGTGGCTGAAAGTGAAGCAGATTTAGCTTCGGGCAAAATATCTATAAACTCTCCTATCGGAAAAGGATTATTAGGAAAATCGGTAGGTGATACTGCCGAAATACAGGTACCAAATGGTACTATGAAATTCGATATTTTAGAAATTTCGAGATAACATTCATCAAATAGATAATAATTTTATAGATATATCATAAAAAGATTCCTTATTACAGGAATCTTTTTATATTTATAATAGTTACAATATCTCAATCCCTATGGCAACACTCTTCACAAAAATAATTAAAGGCGAAATACCGTCTTATAAAGTTGCTGAAACCGAAGATTTTTTTGCGTTTTTAGACATTAACCCAAATACAAAAGGCCATACGCTTTGTATACCTAAAAAAGAGGTTAATAAAATTTTCGATTTAGATGAAGACACTTACACTAGGTTAATGCAATTTTCAAGAAAGGTAGGTATAGCTATTGAAAAAGCAGTGCCTTGTGAACGCGTTGGAATGTCGGTAATTGGTTTAGAAGTCCCTCATGTTCATGTCCATTTAATCCCGCTTCACACTATGGACGATGCACGTTTTTCAAATAAACAAAAATTAGAGCCAGAAGAATTTGAAAAGATCGCAAAACAGATTAGCTCATATTTATAGTTAATAAGAAATTATACCTGTTGCAAATAAAACTATTGCAGTTATTACGGCAACAACAACAGCTATTATTACTCCAGCAATAGGTTTTAACTGAATGGATTTAGGTTTAGTTTTAAGTCCTCTCTTATGGTAATCTACCACACGCTCAATATCATCGGTCCATCTTACTGGAAAAATCTGCAATTCACAATTAAGACATCGTAACTCGCTAGTAGTTTCATTGGTAATCGCTTTATAAAATTTCGATTCTATTAAGGTTTGTTTAAAGGTAAGCTCTAAGCTATCATTAGAATAACATTCAGGACAGTTATTTCCTATTCTGGCTTTTTTTAAAGTGAAATATCGTGACGAATTCATGGTCAAATTTAAGCTAAAATTTTGAAATTTAAAGTTCAGAACCCTCTTGTTTTAAACTTTAAATTTTCATAATTAACACATTTAGAGAAGACTAACTTGAATTTTTCTTTTAAAAAAAAATTTAGCCACTAATAATTAAAAAACAACATACATTTTTCTAACCTCTTTTTCCGAGAGATTATCATTCTCACGTCCTTAGATAATCGCTACGAACAGACGCTCTAATAAACCAATATTAATTTGCTATTTTGGTTGTCAGACGGTTTTCAACATGATTTGAATCGTTGTTCCCTTTCCGATTTCAGAATTTAATACTTTTATTTTACCGTTATGATAGTCTTCAATAATACGTTTGGCTAAAGACAAGCCAAGTCCCCAACCGCGTTTCTTGGTCGTATAACCTGGTTCAAAAATTTTGGTGAAAGACGATTTCGAAATTCCCTTTCCGGTATCAGAAATTTGAATAAATACCTGACTTTCGAGTTGTATTAATTCTAATCTTAAATCGCCTTTACCTTTCATGGCGTCAATAGCATTTTTAACGAGATTTTCAATCGTCCAACTAAAAAGTTGCTCGTTTAAGTTGACTAAAATTTCATTTTCGGGAATTACAATTTCAAAATTAATTAATTTAGATGAACGGGACCTTAAATATTCGTAAGACGATTTCGTTACAGCAACAATGTCCATAATTTTAAGTGTGGGAGCAGAACCAATTTTACTGAATCGTTCTGTTATGGTTTGCAGTCTGTCTATATCTTTTTCTATTTCAAAAATATAATCTGGATTAATATTTTCAGTTTTTAAAATTTCGGCCCAACCTACTAAGGAAGATAAAGGAGTCCCTATTTGATGGGCTGTTTCCTTTGCCATACCTGTCCAGAGTTTATTTTGTTCCGCAATTTTAGAACTGCGATAAAAGAAATAAACTACAGCTCCAAAAAGTAAAATAATAAGTAATAACGCTAAAGG
Organism: Winogradskyella bathintestinalis; assembly: GCF_030407435.1. Classification (GTDB taxonomy): domain Bacteria; phylum Bacteroidota; class Bacteroidia; order Flavobacteriales; family Flavobacteriaceae; genus Winogradskyella; species Winogradskyella bathintestinalis. The sequence goes on along the minus strand of NZ_JASDDK010000001.1, from coordinate 919,705 downwards.
ATAATATTTTAATTTGTTTAATAAAGGTGAATTGCCATAATATACTGTTGAAAATACTTTGCCCTTGTAACTAATTTCTATGGGATCATTTTCTTCCTTAAATTGTTTAATTAACTTTAAAAGATAAAGTGAATCTTTGGCTTTTACTTCGTTAATATTTCTTGGATTTAAACTCCCATCACTATAAACATTAATCATGGGAGTTGTGGTATTACTAGACAATATTGCTAAAGGTAATTCAATATCGGTATTTAAATCTTGAGTTTTACTTAGTTCTTTTTGGGCAAGAGACCACGTTTTCATTTTGTTACGTTCTTCAGCTTTAAAGTTCTGAAAAAATGTATACGTATTTCCAAGTATAAGGGAAATGATAATAAAGGAAGATATAACAATAATCCAACGGATTACATTTCTATTTAGGCTAAAAACCATGCGATAATTTTGTTTCAATTCTAAATATAATGCAAAAGTGTTAATAATATTGTACGCTATTATTTATAAAATATTTTTGTCCGCAAATCTATATAAGTATATTTGTTGAAAATCAGTAAAATACATGGTTTCATTTGTTCCTAAAGACCTTTCAACAGGCGTTTTACACAGTTATTTATTAAGTGCTATTGCTCCAAGACCCATCGCTTTTGCGAGTACAATTGATACCAATGGCAATCCTAATTTATCACCATTTAGCTTTTTTAACGTGTTTAGCGCAAATCCTCCGATATTAATTTTTTCACCGGCCAGACGGGTAAGAGATAACACTACCAAACACACTTTAAGCAATGTTGAAACAACTAAAGAAGTTGTTATTAATGTAGTGAATTACGATATGGTTCAACAAACCTCTCTGACAAGTACGGAATATCCGGAAGGTGTAAACGAATTTGAAAAAGCTGGCTTAACCATGTTGTCTTCAGACATCGTAAAACCGTTTAGAGTTGCAGAATCGCCAGTACAGTTAGAATGTAAGGTTAATGATATTGTGCAACTAGGAGCTGAAGGAGGAGCAGGAAATTTAGTGATATGCGAAGTAGTAAAATTACATATTTCTGAGGACGTTTTAAATGAGGACCAAACCATAAATCAAGAAGTTTTAGATTTAGTGTCAAGAGCCGGGGGAAGTTATTATAGCAGAGCCAATAAAGGTTTTTTTGAAATTCCTAAACCGTTAGCAACAATGGGAATTGGTGTAGATAATATGCCAGAGCATGTTAGAAATAGTATGATTTTAACAGGAAATAATCTTGGTATGTTAGCCAATGTTGAAGCTTTGCCTAATACTGATGAAGTAAATTTATTCATTGCCGATATTTCCGAACGATACCCAGACATAAAAACCGCATCGCATAGGGAAAAACATAAAATAGCCCAAAATTATTTGAGCTATGGAGACGTAAAAAGTGCTTGGAAGTTATTACTTTCGTAGCCTCAAAAAATGTAAGTATTATATAATTTATAGATTAAGCAAAAATGGAAGTACAAGGACGTATTAAAATGGTAGGAGAGACTCAAACTTTTGGTAGTAATGGGTTTAGAAAAAGAGAAGTTGTAGTGACTACAGAAGAGCAATATCCGCAGCATATTATGGTGGAATTTGTTCAAGATAAAACAGATTTATTAAACAGTTACCAAGTTGGTCAGCAGGTTAAAATTAATATTAATCTAAGAGGTAGAGAATGGGTAAATCCACAAGGTGAAACTAAATATTTTAACTCTATACAAGGTTGGAGAATTGAAGCTGTACAGGCACAATCTTCAAGTGGAGACATGCCTCCTGTTCCTCCAACGGAAGCTTTTGAACCAGTGAGTGATTTAAAGAAAGATGATAACGACGATTTACCTTTCTAAAGTAGAACGTTGTAAATTTTTTATAAAGAAGATCTGTTTTTAATAAAACAGATCTTTTTTTATTTATTATCTTCTCATTAAAAAAAAGTCCTGATGGTTAATCAGGACTAAGAATAGTGGTTTAGGTTTGACCTCTACAAACAATAAAAAAGCAATGATGAACAAAAATTTTTTCATAAAGGTCAACTCAAATATCACTAAAATTCTTTTAGCATCAAAGTTAATCGCTGAAATTAACATTGTGAAAAGTTCAATTTATATTAATAATCATGCATTTTCTTACACAAAAAATTGATTTTCCCGACGTATCTGAAGCTTCTGCAGAAGGCCTTTTGGCCATTGGTGGAGATCTATCGCCCCAACGGCTGTTATATGCTTATTCTAAAGGTATATTTCCTTGGTTTCAAGACGAAGAACCCATATTATGGTGGTCACCAGACCCGAGATTTGTTTTACTTCCTCAAGATTTAAAAATCTCTAAAAGTATGAGACAAGTGCTAAAAAAAGACAGTTTCGAGGTAACTACAAATAAAGCATTTAAAGCCGTTGTAGAAAACTGTGCACTTACCAAACGCCAAGACCAAAATGGCACTTGGATAACTGAAGATATGATAAACGCTTATTACAAACTACATCAACTCGGCTACGCGAAATCTGTAGAAGTCTGGCAGAATAACCACCTAGTCGGCGGTTTATATGGCATTGAGGTTAATAAAAATGTTTTTTGTGGCGAAAGTATGTTTACCAAAGTAAGTAATGCCAGTAAAGTAGGCTTTATAACATTTATTCAAAACGCTAACTACAAATTAATTGATTGTCAACTTCATACCAACCACCTTGAAAGCTTAGGTGCAAAACACATTTCTCGTAACGATTTTCTCGAATTTATTAAACCTCGTGATATCTAAAACACGAAACTTCATGATCGTTAACCACCCCTGTGGCTTGCATAAATGCATAAATTACAGTTGAGCCTACAAATTTAAAACCTCGCTTTTTTAAGTCTTTACTAATGGCATCACTCAATGATGTATTTGCTGGTGCTTTTTTGTAATCTTCAAAACTGTGTTTTACAGGTTTTCCATCTACAAAATTCCAAATATATGTGGAAAAGGATTCAAATTCTTGTTGAATTTTCATAAAAGCCTGCGCGTTAGTAATAGTAGCATTTACTTTTAGCTTATTTCTAACAATACCTGAATTTTGTAACAACGTTTGCACTTTATCATTTTCGTAAAGGGCTATTTTTTTATAATCAAAATTATCGAATGCTTTTCTAAAATTCTCTCGTTTTTTTAATATGGTGATCCAGCTTAATCCAGCTTGAAAAGTTTCTAAAATCAAAAACTCAAATAGTGTGGCATCATCATATACTGGCACACCCCATTCTTCATCGTGGTAAGCTTCATATAAATCATCACCCACACACCAACCACATCTGTTTTTACTCATGCTGTAAGGAATATTATTTAAAGCTACTAATGTAACAACTGTTGCATAAAAAATAGCAATAGAAGCTTATTTTTGTTATATGGATACAAACACACTCACTATAAAAGATATTATTTCAGAAAGTCTAAATAATAGTATGACTTATGCTGACTATAGAATTTTAGTTTCAAATTTAGTTGCCAAAAATTCAACTACAGGAAACGATAAATCTGAAGACTTGGTGGCCTACACACAACTAAACGACAGACGTATGAGACGTTGGGATAAAACTGCTAAAGTTTCTGAAGAGATTAAATCATTTATTGAAAATTATACTAAAAAAATAACATGGTTGGTAATTTCTGAAAGTTGGTGTGGCGATGCTGCGCATATTATGCCAATTATCAATAAAGTGGCCGAACTGAATGCTAATATTGAATATAAGATTGTCTTAAGAGATGAAAATGAAGCGCTCATGGATCAATTTTTAACTAATGGTGGAAAATCAATTCCGAAGTTAGTGATGCTAGATTCTGAAACGAACGAAGTTATAAATACTTTCGGACCAAGACCGACAGTAGCGACTAACTTAGTTAACGCATACAAAACTGAACATGGTATTTTAACGCCCGCATTTAAAGAAGACTTGCAACGATGGTATAATATTGATAAAGGACAATCTACTATTGCAGATTTAGTAAGGTTATTGAGCTAAATGAATCTTCAAAAAATGACGATTGAGAGATCTGAAACTTTATTTACCTCTGAACAAAAACGTAATAGTACCTAATTGGTCTGTTTGGCTTGATTCATTAAACTGCACTGATTCTGCGTAAGCAATAGCATGATCGATTAGACATTTATTATTAGAATTTGACGAACCATTAACGTTGGCATCCATCACATTTCCTGCTGCATTTACTTTAATGGTGACCACAATTTTTCCACCTGTTTCACAGAGGTAACGTGGTATTTTGTAATGTACCAAAGTTCTACCTTTTAAAGAATAAGTTAGTGTTCCTTTATTTTTAGCATGCTCATCTGCTATTTTTTTATTTTTTAATCGCCGTTGCAGTTCGTTTTGTAATTTTTTAAAAGATTGCGTTTCGTTAGATTTTAAAGCATAATCTCCGCTATTCGCAAAAGATTCAATATTGTTCGCTTCTTCAGACGTTTCATCACCTGCTTTAGATTCTTCTATCGCTTTTGTTGTGCGTTCAAAATCATTGGCATCAACTGTCTTGAAATTACGCATCATTTCTTTGTATTCCTCATCTTCATTAAATGCTTTATTGGTAGATTCTGCATTTAATGCTTCTAATTCTTGAAGCTCGGTATCGGTTTTTTCAGGTTCGGGTTCAAGAAGATAGTAACTCTCGGTAATTAAATCTTGGTGTCGTTTAATTTGAATACTAAACAACCCAAAGACCACGGTCCCTGCTAAAAGTACTGTGATGATTAATGCTTTATGTTGTTCAATAAAATTCAGGAGTAAAGGCGTTTGTGTTATATACGAATATAACTCAGAAATAGTTTAAATACTAGTTCTTAACCCTTGTCAACTTATTCTTTGGAAGGTAAGGACGCTATAAAAGCCTCAGGTGTCAATGCTTCATCAACATTAAAATCACCAATGCGAGTCCGTCGTAAGGCTGACAAATGCGCTCCAGAATTAAGTGCTTTTCCGAAGTCGTGAGCCAAAGATCTAATATATGTTCCTTTACTACACACCACTCTAAAATGTACTTCAAACTGTTTTGCGCTAGACGCTGTAGAAGGATTAATTTCTGTGATTTCAAATTCAGTGATTTCTACTGGCCTCGATTTTATTTCAACATCCTCTCCGGCTCTTGCATAATCATATAAACGCTTTCCCTCTTTTTTAATCGCTGAAAACACAGGTGGAAATTGATTTATTTTACCAATGAACTGTTGGGTTGATACATGAATTGATTCGCTAGTAATGTGATTGGTAGGATATGTTTTATCAACTTCAGTTTCTAAATCATAAGAAGGAGTAGTTGCACCTAAGATAAACGTGCCTGTATATTCTTTTTCTTGACCTTGAAACGTATTAATCTGCTTGGTCATCTTACCAGTGCAAATGACTAACAAACCTGTTGCTAATGGATCTAAAGTCCCAGCATGGCCTACTTTAATTTTTTTAATATTATAGGCTTGACGGATGGACCAACGCAACTTGTTAACGGCTTGAAATGAGGTCCATGTTAACGGTTTGTCTATTAACAAGACTAATCCATTTTTAAAATCTTCTTCGGTATACATTAGAGTTGAGTCCAAATGATTGCTACAATACCAACTATGGCACAATAAATAGCAAAATAAGTTAATTTACTTTTCTTTACAATGGCAATCATCCAAGTACAAGCAAATAACCCAGAAACAAAAGCGGCAATAAATCCTACGCTTAAATAACCAAAACTAGAACTGCTATAAGAAAGTTCACCAGAAATAAGATCTTTAGCAATTTTACCAAAGATTAACGGAACCACCATTAAAAATGAAAATCTGGCCGCTTTAGTTTTATCAATTCCTAAAAGCACAGACGTCGAGATGGTAGCACCAGAACGCGAAATACCTGGTAACATAGCTATTCCTTGAGCGATTCCGATAATAAATGCATTGCTAAACGTCACTTTTTTATCAGTTTCTTTTGCCCTATCTGCCAAATACAGAAGTACGGCAGTAACAATAAGCATTGCGCCTACCAGCTGAATATTATTACCAAATAATTGTTCAAATTCAGTTTCATATTTATAGCCAATTATTACAGCAGGAATCATGGATATTATGATTTTGAGCGAAAATTGCGTGTCTTCGTTCCACTTAAACTGAAATAAACCTTTAAATATTTGAACAATATCTTTTCTAAAAATAACCATGGTGCTCAAAGCCGTTGCAAAGTGAAGTACCACTGTAAACATTAAACTTTCTTCAGGAATGGCATCACTTCCTAAAATGGCTTTACCAAGTTCTAAGTGACCACTAGAGGATACAGGCAAGAACTCCGTAAGCCCTTGAATAATTCCTAAAATAATAGCATCTATAATTTCCATTGGCGCAAATGTATCATTTTAGTATAATGAAACGACAAAAAAGTACGTAAATTGAATGTTATTTTTTAGACTCTTTATTAGGATTTAGAAGAATGGCATAGACCTGAATACCGAAACCAATTAGCACTAAAGTTGGTGCTAATCTTATACGTCTCCAGCTATATATAGATTCATCAAATACATTGGGATCTTCGCTTCCACCACCCGACATAAGGATAAAACCAATGACAATAAATGCCAAACCGACAAATAGGAATTTGTAATTTTTCTTCCCGAAGATAAATTCAGATTTAGAATCTTCCTTACGTTTTTGTTCTCCCATGATTTTTTCAGCTATGCTTTAATTATTTGCAAAATAACAGTTTTATTTCTAAATATAAGTTTACATTAATATTTTCCTAACACTTATCAGACTTTGCCTTTGGAACAACTATATTTATTGATCATAAAACCCATTGGCCCAGGTCACTGACGGAGCTATCCACTCATCTAATGGCCTAAATAAAAAACCATGTCCTAATTTGGTGTCGAGCTCTATTTCTTTAAAATTTTTAATATTACACGTCGATCTATTTCTACGTTCTATAGCCGATACACCGAATGGATCTGTCTTTTCAAAAATGTTCAAGATATTACCACAGTAATTAATCTCAGAAATATTGTGTAGGTCTTCATTTCTGAAACTCGCAATAAACACAAAATTTAGATTGGGATTATTGGCAAATGTAGACACATATTGTGCTATATAACCACCTTTTGATGTGCCTATAATAGTAATCGCTTTAGGGTTTACGCCCGTTGAAATTAGGCTATCAATCTCAGTTACTAGACTAGCGGCATAATCTCTTACGTCAACATTACCCTTTCTTATTTCGCTGAAAACATTAAAACCATAATTTTCAAATGCACAGATTATTTCTAAGTACTCTGTTTTACCATATTGTGGATGCAATTCATCTAAGGCGTGTGTTTCTATAAAACGATTATGTAAAAAGAAAATATACCGTTGGTCTTTATGCGAATCACATGCGAAAAGCAATGATGAAAACATAATTACTATGAATATATTTATTTTCAAAGCATTGCCTATTTATGTGGTCGTCCTATAATTTAATAATACAACTGATCCGTTTTTAAATTTAAGAAACGTTGTGTCGCGATAAACGTACTAATCCAGGTAATAAGAATTCCTAAAAGAAAGATTCCTGTAAATAATGCCACAATTGAAATTGTGTTTCTTAACAATTCTAATTCCGGAAATGTAATATCTAAATAATAAAGTACCACGGCCATTCCGCCCATGGCCACAAGAGCTCCAATAATTCCTAATTGTACACTTTTCCAAACAAATGGCTTTCTGATAAATCGTTTAGTAGCCCCAACCATTTGCATGGTTTTAATAATAAATCGTTTAGAGTATACGGCTAAACGAATAGAACTATTAATCAACAATACAGCAATCAATGTGAACAAACCACTAATAATCAACACCCAAAAGGTAATTTTCTTAACATTGTCGTTCATTAACTCCACCAAATCATTATCGTATCTTATCTCTTCAATAAATGTTTTGTTTGATAAACCCTCAGTTATTTCTGTTAATTGTTCTGTGTTAACGAAATCTGCTTTTAAATGCACATCAATTGAATTTTTAAGCGGATTATAACCCACAAAATCCATAAAATCTTCTCCAGTTTCAGCTTTCATAAATGCAGCAGCTTCTTCTTTAGATACATAGAGAGCATCTTTGGTATAATCTGCCATCGCTAAACTCTTTTTTAACTGATTCACTTCTACTTCTTTTGCCGTATCGTTTAAATAAATTGTTATAACTACCTGTTCTTTAAAGTGATCCGCTACCTTTTTAGAGTTAATAACCAATAACCCTAAACAACCTAAAAGAAACAACACCAAAGCTATACTTATCACTACGGATACGTATGAAGATATGAGTTTACGTTTTTGATACTTGTCAAAAGATGATGCCATGAATTAATTATAATTAGTGCTGTAAAAATATAAAAGAATTTACTTATCTAGAGTATATCAACGTCTAACTTTTAATAGTGTTGTTAACCTTTGTAAAATAGCTAAAAATAAACGGGTTCTGATAGATTATTCCTTATATTGAAATCACATAATATAGCCAATTTCTTAAAAATTGAATTATCAATTATGAGCTAATGGCATAGTTTTTGAAAATTTCAGCGAAATCAATTATACTAAATCTTATTAATTATGAAAAAATTACTTTTTACTGTAGTCCTTGCGACTATTGGATTCATCCATCAATCATATGCCCAAGAGATTACCTTTGGAGCGAAAGCAGGCCTTAATGTCTCAAATTTTTCGGGTGGTGATGCTGATAGAAATAGCTTAATAGCATTTCATGTTGGAGCTATTTCCGAAATTCCTCTAGGCCAACGATTTTCCTTGCAACCAGAACTTTTATACTCTAGACAAGGATCTGAAGCTCAAGATGTCGTTAAGATCAAAGTCGATTATTTAGCTATTCCAATTATGGCAAAATATTATATAGTTGATGATTTTAGCATTGAACTAGGGCCTCAATTTTCATTTTTAATTAATGATAAAGGCGAGTATATTAATAGTGATTTACCAGATGCAGACACTGATGCTTCTAATTTTGATTTTGGAGCTAACGTAGGATTAGGTTATAATATCGGCACTAATCTTTTTGTACAAGCTCGTTATAATTTCGGAATCACAACGGTTGTTGAAAATCCAGATATTACCAACAATGTATTTCAGCTGTCATTAGGCTATAAATTCTAAATTCACATACCACTTGGTATAAAAGCATCTTAAATTTAAGGTGCTTTTTCAATTTAATAACTTATGTAACTTATAGGCTATTTGGCTTGTAAAGTTTAAATTTGTGCCTTTATTAGAAGGATTCAAATAATGATGTACAATTTCAACGCCATAGAAAAAAAATGGCAAGACTACTGGAGAGACCATAAAACGTTTAAAGCGTCTAACGACAGCGATAAGCCTAAATATTATGTTTTGGACATGTTTCCTTACCCATCTGGTGCAGGTTTACATGTCGGTCATCCCTTAGGTTATATTGCTAGTGATATCTATGCACGTTACAAACGTCATAAAGGTTTTAATGTCTTACATCCGCAAGGTTACGATAGTTTTGGTTTACCCGCCGAACAATATGCGATTCAGACAGGTCAGCATCCAGCGGTAACTACTGATGCCAATATTAAAACGTACCGTCGTCAGTTAGATCAAATTGGTTTTTCTTTCGATTGGAGTCGTGAAGTAAGAACATCGAATCCTGAATATTACAAATGGACGCAATGGATTTTTATTCAATTATTTGAATCGTGGTACAATAATGATTCAAACAAAGCAGAAGATATAAAAACCTTAGTTTCAAAATTTGAAGTTGAAGGTAACATTTCGGTTAATGCCGCTTGTGATGAAAATATAGAATCGTTCACTGCTGAAGCATGGAAAGCCTTTTCAGACGTTAAAAAACAAGAAATCCTCTTAAAATATAGATTAACCTATTTAGCAGAAACTGAAGTAAATTGGTGTCCGGCTTTAGGCACCGTTTTAGCAAACGACGAAATTGTAAACGGAGTTTCAGAACGTGGAGGTCATACAGTGGTGCGTAAAAAAATGACACAATGGAGCATGCGAATTTCGGCTTACGCAGAACGTTTGTTGCAGGGTTTAGAAACGGTGGATTGGACCGATGCTTTAAAAGATATTCAGAAAAACTGGATAGGTAAATCGGTGGGTGCTTCGGTTACTTTTAATGTGAATAGTCATGATGATATCATAGAAGTTTTCACCACAAGACCAGACACTATTTTCGGAGTCTCATTCATGACCTTAGCTCCAGAACACGAGCTCGTGTCAAAAATCACAACTCCAGAACAAAAAGAGGCTGTTGAAGCCTATATTGAAAAAACAGCCAAACGTAGCGAACGCGATAGAATGGCAGATGTAAAAACCATTTCTGGAATCTTTACAGGTGCCTATGCTGAACATCCATTTTCTAAAGAGCCGATTCCAATTTGGATTGGCGATTACGTCCTAGCAAGCTACGGCACAGGCGCGGTAATGGCAGTGCCTTGCGGAGACCAACGCGATTATGATTTTGCTAAACATTTTGATATTGCCATTCCAAACATTTTTGAAGGAGTGGATATTTCTGAAGAAGCTTTTGCTTCTAAAGCCAACGTAAAAATTGCCAATAGCGATTTCCTTAACGGAATGAACTACAAAAAAGCAAGCAAACGTGCTATTTACGAACTTGAACAATTAAAGCAAGGTGAAGGTAAAACCAATTACAGATTGCGAGATGCTGTGTTTTCTCGTCAACGATACTGGGGAGAACCGTTTCCAGTGTATTACGTGAACGACATGCCTCAAACGATTGATGTTGAGCACTTGCCTATTAAATTACCTGAAGTAGAAAAATATTTACCAACAGAAGAAGGAGAACCACCTTTAGGACGCGCAGATGTATGGGCTTGGTGTACCGAAACAAATGCTGTGGTTAGTAATGATAAAATAAACAACACCACTATTCACCCACTAGAGCTAAACACTATGCCAGGTTGGGCAGGCAGTTCTTGGTATTTCTTTCGTTATATGGAAGAAGCAACCAATAGAGATGGCGTTTTCGCAAGTAAAGATGCACTCAACTATTGGGAAAATGTAGATTTATATATTGGCGGTAGCGAGCATGCTACAGGTCACCTACTCTATTCTCGCTTTTGGGTAAAACTTTTAAAGGATCGCGGTTTCGTTAATGTTGAAGAGCCTTTTAAAAAGTTGATAAACCAAGGGATGATTTTGGGTACTAGTGCTTTTATTTATAGAGAAGAAGACACTAATACTTATTTATCAAAAGGATTAACAGAGAATAAAAACGTATTACCAATTCACGTGAAAGTTCAATATATTAATGCTTCAGACGAATTAGACATTGAAGGTTTAAAAAATGACAGTGAGTTTGGTGAAGATTATGCTAATGCTGAATTTATTCTTGAAGACGGTGTTTATAAAGTAGGAAGAGATGTCGAAAAAATGTCCAAATCTAAATACAATGTCGTTAATCCTGATGACATCGTTGCAGATTATGGTGCCGACAGCTTGCGACTTTACGAAATGTTTCTTGGCCCATTAGAACAATACAAACCTTGGAATACAGCGGGTATTACAGGTGTACATAATTTCCTTAAAAAACTCTGGAAGTTATACACCGATGACAATGGTTTAAAAGTAAATGATGCAGAGCCAACTAAAGACAACTTAAAAACATTACATAAGACTATAAAGAAGGTTGAAGAAGATATTGAGAATTTCTCTTTTAATACCTCGGTTTCTACTTTTATGATTGCGGTCAATGAGTTAACGGCTCAAAAGTGTACAAGTAAAGACATTTTAGAATCTTTATTAATATTAATTTCACCTTATGCGCCGCATATTGCAGAAGAATTATGGTCGCAACTAGGCAATGACGATTCTGTATCTATGGCAGCTTTTCCCATTTTTGAGGCGAGTTATTTAGTAGAGAGCAGTAAAAATTATCCAATTTCTTTTAATGGAAAAATGCGTTTTACATTAGAGTTACCGTTAGATTTGAGTAAAGACGCTATTGAAAAAACTGTTATGGCTCATGAGAAAACAATTGCGCAATTAGATGGTAGAACGCCTAAAAAGATTATTGTAGTCCCTGGTAAGATTGTAAATATTGTTGGGTAACAGAAGAAGAATCTTATGTCATCAAATAAGCCTTCTATAAGAAAACCATCAACAAAAAAAAACCGAATACATTTAAAGGAATATTTCGATTTTCGAAATAATCAGATTAATCAGATTGGCTTAATATTCTTTTCCGCATTTGTTATTAGTACTACTTTAATTTACGTTTTTAATGAACGTTTTAGTGAAAACCGTTGGAAAGATAACCCAAAGAAACGGTACCAAATGGTAGATGATATAAAAGATAGGAACCTTTTTATTAATGACACCAAGTATGAAGTTTTAAAGCAATTAGGTAGACCCAATGATTCGCTTTCTGCAGAATTGATTCAATATAATTATTATATCGGAAAAAGCGCAAAATTTTCAAGCGGTGAAATAAAGCAACTATCTATAATTTTTAAAAAGGATACGGTGATCAAAGTGATGGTTACATCTAGAACGGATTAATTATAGGTTTCGTAATCGTAGTTAATTTTAAACTGTAAAAACCTTAAAACCTGACAAATTTTCTTAACTATAATTTGGCTTATTATTTGCTATTCATTTAGTAAATTTACATAAAAAATAATTCGAATTATGAGTGGAATGATGGGATATTACGTACTAATTGGTGCTATTGCTTTAGTAAGCTGGTTAGTAAGCAGACAACTTAAAATTAAGTTCGCTAAGTATTCTAAAGTACAATTGCGGAACGGTTTATCGGGACGAGAGATTGCAGAAAAAATGTTAGCTGATAATGGTATACACGATGTAGAAGTGATTTCTACACCCGGACAATTAACAGATCATTACAATCCAAAAAATAAAACAGTTAATCTAAGCGAGTCGGTATACAACCAAAGAAACGCAGCTGCAGCTGCTGTTGCTGCTCACGAGTGCGGCCATGCTGTGCAGCATGCGCAAGCGTATAGTGCTTTAGGTATGCGCTCCGCTTTGGTGCCAATTGTGAGCGTTACTTCGGGAATGTCGCAGTGGTTAGTGATCGGTGGTTTAATTTTAGGTGCCGCTGCAGGAGTTGGTTTAGGTTATTGGGTCGCTGTTGCTGGTTTGGTTTTCATGGGTTTTGCTACACTTTTTAGTTTTATCACTTTACCAGTAGAGTATGATGCCAGTAATAGGGCATTAGCTTGGCTTAAGAACAAAAACATGGTAACACCAGAGGAGTATGCCGGCTCTGAAGACGCACTTAAATGGGCGGCAAGAACTTATTTGGTAGCCGCTATTGGCGCCTTAGCTTCTTTATTATATTGGGCACTTCAGGTATTTGGCGGTAGAGATTAATTCTTTACTAGTTATAAAATAAATATAAAGCTCTGAAAAATCAGAGCTTTTTTGTGTTATATAATGAAAACACCTAAATTAGTTCAACTAAACTAAATCATATTATGGAAAATCAAATCCCAAATCAACCAAATGACAAAATAATAATTGGCAGTCTTTCAGAAATTGAACGTGCTGCTTTTTATAGAAAAACATATACCCATGTTGCAGGTGGAGTACTTGTTTTTATTCTTTTTGAATACTTATTACTGCAAAGTGATACCATTGTAGAATTTATGCTATCAATGACTGAAGGCTACAAATGGTTGTTAATGCTAGGAGGTTTTATGTTTGCAACAAACTACGCAGAAAGCATGGCTTTAAGAACCACCGATAAGAATAAGCAATATTTGGCTTATGGTATTTATATCTTTTTTGAAGCACTGATTTTTGTACCTATGCTTTATATAGCTATGTTTTATATGGAATCTGGTACGGAAATTCTCTATCAAGCCTCTATTGTTACCTTAGCATTGTTTACAGGTTTATCAGCAGTAGTATTAATGACTAAAACCGATTTTTCATACTTAAAAACAGGTTTAACCATAGGTTTCTTTATAGCAATCGGTTTAATAATCGCAGGTTCAATTTTTGGATTTAATCTTGGCTTGTGGTTTTCAGTAGGTATGTGTTTGCTTGCTGGTGGTTCTATTTTATATCAAACCTCTAACTTGGTTAAAAATTATGGAATTGAAGACTATATTCCAGCGGCATTAGGTTTGTTTGCCTCGTTGATGTTATTATTCTGGTACATTCTTAGAATTTTTATGTCTCGAGACTAAAATTGTTAATATAAAAGTAACCTGAAAATTTTTGTCGTTTTTTATGAGCTATTTTATTTTTACCCATTTTTTCTTAAAAAAACCAAACAAGGTTAAAATAGCATATAAACATATCAAATCTGTTGTTTTCTAAGGCTTATAACGAGCGTAAATTTGCACCCGTTTTAACAAACACGAAGAAATACAATTTGATGATGAAAACAAGTAATAGAATAGTTGCAGAAAGTAAAGTAGGCACAAAAACTTTAAAATTTAATAACGCAAGTTCGATAGTTTGGAACACTAGAAGACGTTACAAATAAGAATATTTTTTTATTTAAAACAAAGAAGCCCAATTGAGAAATCAATTGGGCTTTTTTTAATAGATATTATTTGATTTTGTTGCCATCTTTATCATAAAAATGGTATTCAAGATATGTGTAAGCATCTCTAGGTAAAACTTTTACCCATTTTTTGTGTTCAAAAAACCATTTTGAACGTACTGATGGAAACCCTTTGGTTAAAAAGGCTGCTATAAAAGGATGTGCATTTAGTGTTATCTTTTTATAGTCTTTTCTAAAAATGCGCTCAAGGTCTTGATTAATGCGTTCTACCACTTTAATTGGTGCTTCGATTTCATCGCCTCCTACGAGATTCGGATTTTCTTCTTTCGTTTTAATATTGCGTTCTGGCCTAACACGCTGTCTGGTTATTTGCACTAATCCAAACTTACTCGGCGGCAATATTTTATGCTTTGCTTTGTCGTCTTTCATCTCATCTCTGAGATAATTGTAAAGCTTTTTTCTGTTCTCTGCTTTTCCCATATCGATAAAATCTATAACGATAATACCTCCCATATCACGTAATCGTAATTGTCTGGCAATTTCTTGAGCAGAGATCATATTGACTTCTAAAGCGGTGTCTTCTTGGTTCTTTTCTTTATTAGATCGGTTACCACTGTTAACATCTACAACATGTAGTGCTTCAGTATGTTCTATTACCAAATAAGCGCCTTTCGCCATAGAAACTGTTCTCCCAAATGATGTTTTAATCTGGCGTTCTATGCCAAATTTCTCAAAAATTGGAACACCATTTTTGTAGTACTTTACTATAGACTCTTTTTTCGGTGCAATTTGTTGCACGTAATCTTTTACTTGTAAGTACATCTCTTCATCATCTACAACAATACCAGAGAATGAATCGTTAAAAATATCTCTCAATATTGAGGAAGCTTTGTTCATTTCTCCCAATACTTTGGTTGGGTGATGAGCCTTGTACAATTTTTTACACATTGCTGTCCATCGATCCAGCAAATTTTGTAAATCACTATCTAGCTCGGCAACTTTCTTGCCTTCTGCTACGGTACGAATAATAACGCCAAATCCCTTAGGTGTGATACTTTTTACTAGTCTTTTTAAACGGTCCTTTTCTTCTTGAGAATCAATTTTTTGTGAAATTGAAATACGATTCGAAAAAGGCACCAAAACTATATACCTACCCGCAATAGATAATTCTGAGCTAATGCGTGGTCCTTTAGTAGAGATTGGTTCTTTTACTACTTGTACTAAGATGGATTGATTAGATTTTATAGCATTTGCAACACTGCCATGTTTATCTAAATCCTTTTCCATCGGAAAGTCTTTTAGGGTGTAATCCCTTAATTTCCCCGTGCTTACACGTTTAATGAATTTTAAAAGTGAAGGCAATTGCGGTCCCAGATCATGATAGTGTAAAAAACCATCTTTCTCATACCCTACGTTAACAAACGCAGCGTTTAAACCAGGAATAACTTTACGTATTTTGGCAATAAAAATATCACCAACTGCAAAGTTGTTATCCTCTTCGTCTTTATGTAATTCAATAAGTTTTCCATCTTTTAATAAGGCAAAATCAACAATATCTGAACTCGATCTTACGATTAATTCATTGTTCATAATGTTAATTTATATCTAACTCTTCATTGAGGTAGATGGATTTTACTAAATTATTTGACACAGGTCCCGATTACAATCGGGAATCCAGCAAATCTAGATGTACTCTATTAAATACCCTAGATTCTATATCAAAGAACGTTTTTGTAAATAGTATTCAATATTATTCTTAAATAATATTGAATTTCAATAGCTGTCCAAACTGAAAAAAGTAGTTATAAAACTACTTTTAACAATTTATTTCTTTTTATGACGATTAGCGCGTCTACGTTTTTTACGCTTATGCGTCGCTACCTTGTGTCTTTTTCTTTTTTTACCACTTGGCATAATAAATAATTCTTTTTAATTAATATTTTGTTTAAATGCTTTCTTAGTTAACCTCAACATTAGATTTAACTCCTTCTAAAAATACTTTAGCTGGTTTAAATGCTGGAATGTTATGAGCTGGAATTTTTATTGTAGTATTTTTTGAAATATTACGACCTGTTTTTTCAGCTCTTGTTTTAATAATGAAACTTCCAAAACCTCTTAAATATACGTTGTCTCCGCTTTCTAAAGATGTTTTTACTTCTTCCATAAAGGTTTCTACAGTCGCTTGTACGTCACCTTTTTCAATACCCAATTTATCAGATATTTTTGCTACCAAATCGGCTTTTGTCATTGTTATTAGTTTTAGGGTTACTATTTATTCTAAGGGATTGCAAATATAAGTAATTTTATTTCAATAGTTCAAGTGTAATTAATTAAAATTTAACACAATAAACATTTAATTTCGCTTTTTCTTAAAAAACCCCAATGGATTTTAAACACAAACTAATTAACTGGTATTCAACAAATAAACGTCCATTACCCTGGCGAGAAACTAATAACCCATATCATATTTGGCTCTCGGAAATTATTTTACAACAAACCCAAGTAAAACAAGGATTACCTTATTATGAAGCATTTATTAACAAATATCCAACTATTTACGACTTAGCTAAAGCTTCTGAAACCGCTGTACTAAAATTATGGCAAGGTCTGGGTTATTATTCTAGAGCTCGTAATCTACATACTACAGCAAAACATATCGTCAATAATCTTGAAGGTGAATTTCCCGATAATTACAAAGACCTGTTACAATTAAAAGGAGTTGGTGACTATACTGCAAGTGCTATAGCTTCCTTTGCTTTCAACGAAGTGGCAGCAGTAGTAGATGGCAATGTTTACAGAGTATTATCTCGGTATTTTGGTATAGAAACCGCAATAAATTCAACAAAAGGCATCAAAGAATTTAAAACTTTAGCCACTACTCTGATAGATAAAGAAAATCCAGCTACGTATAATCAAGCTATTATGGAATTTGGCGCTTTGCAATGCAAGCCAAAAAACCCCAATTGTTCCACATGCCCATTACAAATTAGTTGTGTAGCTTTTCAGAAAAAAAAGGTTGATGCGCTGCCTGTAAAGCAGAAGAAAACTAAAATAACCACTAAATATTTTAACTTTTTAGTTTATATCGACAATAACCATAACACGCTTTTTGAAAAACGAGACACCAAAGGAATTTGGCAAAACCTATACCAATTTCCTTTAATTGAATCCAACAAAAGTCTCAACTCTGAAGAATTCCATTTGATGGATTTAGATAATTCATTTTTAAAAGTAAACTCAGTGGATTACTCTCTTTATAATGAAACCGACATCGTACACAAACTGTCGCACCAACATCTTTATACCAAGTTTTGGGTTATTATGGTTGAAGAACTACCTATAGATGCTATTCCGATAGAGTCATTAATTAAATATCCTACACCTGTATTGATTAGCGACTTTATAGAAGTTTTCAAGTTTTAGAACCATAAAGAAATCACATTTTTTTAGTACTTTTAATATACTCATTAGGCAATTCAGTAACTTTGTAACTCATTAAACGATAAAATTATGGCTGGAACATTGAATAAAGTGATGTTAATTGGAAACTTAGGAGACGAAGTTAAAATGCATTATTTTGATGATAAAAATTGTGTTGGACGTTTTCCTCTGGCAACTAGTGAAAGTTACACTAGTAAACAAACCAACGAACGCATCACCAATACCGAATGGCACAATATTGTGGTCAGAAATAAAGCAGCTGAAATTTGCGAAAAGTACCTAACCAAAGGAGATAAAGTTTATATTGAAGGACGCATAAAAACGAGAAAGTGGACCGACGATAAAGGTATGGAACGTTACTCAACAGAAATTCAATGTGACGAGTTTACGTTTTTAACCCCGAAAAATGATCAACAATCGCAACAATCGCAGAAATCGAACACTATAAACACCAATCCTCAAACCCCAAAATCTGCACCAAGCAAAGCAGAACCAGAAGGTGATGATGATTTACCATTTTAATCCTATAATTTCACACCAACTTGGACCCAGAACCCACGGTTTTAATTTCACAATTACTAGTAGTTAATACATCCTTTATAACAAGTATCTTAGTTCTTATTGTTTTATTGATGTGTTCGGCGCTAATTTCTGGAGCAGAAGTAGCGTTATTTTCACTAACCAAATCTAATATAGATGAAGGTTTAGAGAATAAATCTATTCCCCTACAAATTATTGCCAAACTTTTAGAACGGCCTAAAAAACTACTGGCAACTATTTTAGTTGCTAATAATTTTATAAATATTGCGGTAGTACTTTTATTCGCGTATATAGGAGAAACAATTTTTTACAGTATTACTATTCCGCTTATTAGATTTTTAGTTGAAGTGGTTTCTGCCACCTTTCTAATTTTACTATTCGGCGAGATTATTCCTAAAATTTACGCTAGTAGAAATAGTGTTAAATTTTCTTCGTTTATGGCGAGACCATTACAGATACTAGATGTAATTTTTTCTCCATTAAGTTTACCTATGCGGTTTGTAACTATACAAATTCAGAATAAATTTGCCAAACAACGCTCTAACCTTAGCGTAGATCAACTATCGCAAGCTTTAGAACTTACTAATGATGATGACACCACCAAAGAAGAACAAAAACTTTTAAAAGGTATTGTGTCATTCGGAAACACGGATACTAAACAAGTAATGCGTCCAAGAATGGATTTATTTGCACTGCGATTAGATACACCTTATGAATCTATTATAAATGAAATTATTGGTAATGGCTATTCTAGGATTCCTGTTTATGAAGAAAGTATTGACACTATAAAAGGTGTGCTTTACGTTAAGGATTTACTACCGCATTTAAATAAAAAAACATTTGATTGGACCACCATTTTACGTGAACCATTTTTTGTGCCAGAAAACAAGAAATTAGACGATTTAATGGTGGAGTTTCAGACTAAAAAAGTTCATTTAGCAGTCGTTGTAGATGAGTATGGAGGCACTTCTGGATTGGTTTCTCTCGAAGACATTATTGAAGAGATTGTAGGAGATATTAGTGACGAATACGATGACGAGGATTTGGTGTATACCAAATTAAACAATAATAATTATAGTTTTGAAGGCAAAACACCCCTAAAAGATGTTTATAAAATTGTTGGCATTGAAGATGATGCTGATCGATTTGAAGCTCGAAAGGGAGAGGCAGAAACGCTTGCTGGCTTTGTGCTTGAAATTTCAGGGGGATTTCCTAGAATTGGCAGTAAAATAAATTTTGAAGATTACGAATTTACAATAGAAGCTTTGGAGCGCAAGCGTATTAAACAGATTAAACTAACGTTACAAAATAGACATTCCTAAACCAAGTGTTTTGAATGCCAAAAGTAACGCGTTACTGAAATTTGATATAACCGATAAATAATACAGATGAAAAGAATCGTAATACCCATTTTAAGCCTGTTAATGTTAAGTTGCGGAGACGATCCGCTGCCAAAGCCAAAAGGTTATTTAAGATTAGAGTACCCACAGCCCGATTATACAAAAGTTGATGCCCCTTTACCATTTTCATTCGAAAAAAATGAGCTTGCAGACCCTATTAGCGTTAAAAAATCTTTAGGAAAAACTCATGGGATTGATGTTAAATATCCGGCTTTGAAAGCTACCATATATCTTACTTACAAAGCTGTAAATAATAATCTAGACAGCTTAATGAGAGATGCACAAAACCTTACACAAAAGCATACTATTAAAGCTGATGAAATTTCGAGTAATCTTTTTGAAAATAAAAAAACCAACGTTTATGGGATGCTATATGAAATTGGCGGTAACGCGGCTTCGCTATCTCAATTTTATGTTACAGACAGCACCTCTCACTTTTTAAGTGGTTCTTTATATTTCTATGCGAAACCAAATTACGATTCTATTTATCCGGCTTCAGAATATTTAAAAAAAGACATAAAGCGTATTATGGAAACCGTTGAGTGGAAATAATTACGAATAGAAAGTTATATAAACAAAAATGCCGCTGAATTTCAGCGGCATTTTTATTACGTTAAGAAATGAGTTTCAATTTTAATCTTGGTATACCCATTCTCCATTCATTTTTATAACAGCAAAATCTTCTGTAGTATTACTACCATTATAAACTTCAATAGTAACAACATATTTTTGTTCTTCTGCTGCAGATGGAACGTTGTTATCTAAAACTACATTAATAGCCTCTAACACCATCGGGTTAGTCCACTCAGCAGTATTTCCTGCTCTTCTATCCATATTCCCATAGTTAAGCATACTGCTTGTGGCATTGGGATATGTATCTGCTAAAGCTGCACCAATTACAGTATAATCATCAGCAGACAGAGTATATCTAATAGTGTTATCTGGTATCCAAACACCATCTTCAAAACCAAACTGTAATGTTCTAGAAACTGTTGACTCGTGTCCAACAAATTCACCATTAGTTACAGTATATAAGTTTCCTCTTCTTTGTGCTCCACTTGAACTTGAGTAATAATCATATATAACAACTAATTCTTCCTCTTCTTGTGCATAAGGAAAGTTTAAACTCAAGAAAGTTGGTAAGTAATTATCAGGCGAAATTGAACTACTAAAGTTATCATATTGACCTGGTTGACCTGAACCTTCACCCATTGAATCGAAATCAGCTGAGCTTAAATAATAAACACCATCAATTGCAGACCAAGCACCGCTTGCATACATAAAGTATTCACCTTTAGAGTTTGTATCACCAGTTGCACCTGTAGTTTTAATAGCCATACTTGCAATTCTCCATCGAGATGCATCACCTTCATCTACATCGGGTGTACTTTCATCATCTCCTATTGAAGAATACATAAAAGCAATATTAATAATTTCTCCATCATATGCAGAAAAATCATAGTTTTCAGAAGACGCCATATCTTCAGTTGCAGGCATTGCCAAAGTAATTTCATCCCAAGTGGCAGCAAAAACATCATCTGTATAATCTGTAGAAACTAAAATTTTCACTAAGGATGCATCTCCTGCAAAATCAAGTTCTTGAGTTATTTGAAATTTTAGGTCAGACTCATCAGATAAATCTATAGATGGTGATACTAACCATTCTGCATTTGTTCTTTGGTCTCCATCAAAATACCCATTACCACGTATGTTACCTGTTTCTGTTGACCAAACGTCGTAATCGCCATTTTCTTCAACAATATTCCAACCTTGCAAACTTCCTGCGAAATTATAAGCCACTAAATCGGCTAATCCAACTACAGGAGTCTCTGTATATTGATCATATTTCGCTAAAACTATTTGTCCCTCTGTCGGATCCGCGATTTGCGCATCTAGAATTTCAGGAATTGCAGAAGTTGCATTAACATCTGGATAGAAGCCAAATGCATCACTACCTGTTGCTGCATAATTAGAGTTCGTAAATTCATAAACATCTGAATTTGTGTAATCATTAATTCCTTCAGCATTACCAATGAATAAATCATAACCCACTACTACCGATGAACCTTCTCCCCAAAAAGGGTACTTTTCAGCTAAAAAGCCAGGTAATATAGTTTTAGCATCTTCTTCTGAACCAAAGTTACCAAATTCTAAATCTAATTCTGTATAATCATCTGATGTTAACGTGTAAGATTCAGAACCTACAATTGGATCTGCTGATGTATCCAAACCATCATAAATGTCATCCATTGGATTACAACCAACAAAGGTTAAACCCAAAATTGCTAAACAATAAACTATTCTTTTCATATTAAATTTTTTTTAAAAATTAACTTTTAAGCCTACACTGTAAGTTCTACCAGGACCAAAATAAACTTGAGCTGCAGATGCTGTACCATCTAAATCATTCGCATCTGACACATATTCAGTATTAAATACATTATTAATTTTACCCATTAATGTTGCATCAAATGATCCCATTTCAAAAGTATGTCTAATACCTGCGTCAAATAATCCAAAATCAGGAAGTTCCCATACATCAGGTAAATCACTACTTCCTCTGTTTGTAACATCATAAGATGAGTAGTTGTCACCAGCAAAGTTATAATCGACAAAAACATTAGATTTAGCCGCTAATTTATAATCTACGCCTAGCGCAAATGTTGTTTGTGCAACATCACCTACTTTTAAATCTTCAGCATAAACTTCTACAACATCAATGATATCGCCAGATTGATCTCTAATATCTGAAGTTACATTACTTTTCCATTGCCAATCTCCTAATGATGCCATACCTGTTATCGTTAGGTTTTCAAACGCTCTATATCTGAAATCAATTTCAATACCTTGGTGCAAAGCATCTATACCTTGTAAATTATAGAAGAATAAATCTTCACCAGTACCAATAGAACCTCCTAAAGATTTATCTAACCATTGTGTATAATAAACATTAACATTAGCACTTAATTTTTCACCACGGAATCCGTATCCTAATTCTGCACTAAATACTTTTTCGTTAACAGCATCCTCATTAGGAATAATGCCATCCTCATCTAAAAATACATCATCTAAAAACGGTGCTTTAGAGAAATAACCTACATTAACAAAGACATTGTTATTCATATCTAAGTTGTAATTACCACCACCTTTAATACCATATCCTGTAAAGTTTACAGCTTCAGACTCTCTACTTCCTACTATGGTATTATTCATATATTCTCTTTGCTTATAATTACTATTTGAAACATCAGCAGCAACAAATACATTTATAGCTTCAGTAACTTGGTATTCTGCCTGCCCAAATAAACCATATCTGTTAACAACACCATCATAATCCTTATTGTATTTATCACCTACTTGTAATGGTTTGCCAAAAGCAAAAGTATCAGTTTCGTTATCTAAGAAAAATTCACCACCTAATAAATCATCAACTTCATACCAGTGAGAACCAATATAATAACGACCATCAAAACCACCTGAAATTGTTAAGTTGTCGTTAATTCTATTTTTATAAGTCGATAATATACCATACCATTCGTGTGAGTTTCTAGACGATGAAATAATATCAGAAGATCCATTAACTCCATTAGCACGATTCTCGGCGATAACTTTATCAAAATCAATAGGCGTTAACCCTGTAGAACCAATTCTATACTCATCAGAACCAATTTTAGAACCTTCATCTCTACGTCCTCCACCAGAACCAAATGATGCATAGAACGCCGTTGATAATGCAGATTCATCATTTATATTCCATAAATGATTAAGAGACATCTGTGGTTTGTGATAAAAATTATAAGACTGATGATAAACTTCACCATTTTTATATCCCCAATCTTTATTTGCTTTTTGTGGCCCTGAATCAGTGTCTTTCAATTCTGCTATTGTAGAACGATTGAAACGTTGACCGTGTTGCTGTTGTGCACCAAATGCTGTAAATGATAATCGGTGCGCATCATTAATTTGTTGAGACAAACTTACGAAATAGTTATAACCAGAAAACTCAGTTCCATCAACATAACCATCGCCAGAAATTTTTGAAGCACTAACCGTTGCAGCAAAACCATTATCATTTAAACCAGTAGAATACGTCATTCCGTATTTAAGATAACCATCATTAGCGATAGAAGACATAATATTACCGCCTTTTTCTGCATCGGTTGTTTTAGTAATAATATTTATAGTACCACCAACTGAAGCTACCGCTACTTTAGAAGCACCTAAACCTCTTTGCACCTGCATGGTAGAAGTAACATCTCCTAATCCTGCCCAGTTACTCCAATACACAGCACCATTTTCCATATCATTTACAGGAACACCGTTAATCATTACAGCTACATTTTCTGAGTTGAATCCTCGCAGGTTTATTCTACTATCACCATAACCTCCACCTTGTCTTGTTACATAAACACCTGGAGTTGATTTTAAGATTTCAGGAAATTCTTGTGTTCCTAACTTAAGCTCAATATCTGCGGCTTTTACTGTAGAAACCGCAACAGGAGTTTTTCTGTCAACAGCAACAGAGGCAACAATCATTATTTCATCTAAACCTACATTGCTAGATAATAATGTAATAGTTCCTAAATCTGTATTCCCACTATAAGGAACAGTTTGAGTTACATAACCTACATAAGAAATTACAATCTCTCCAGAATTTGATTCTGCAGTTAGCGTAAAATTACCGTCGAAATTTGTGGTTGCACCAGTAGTAGTTCCTTTTACCACAATATTAGCACCTGGAAGAGGTGAGTTCATATCACCATCAATAATTTTTCCCTTGATAGTGCTTTGAGCATAAATGGCTGTTGAGAACAATGTCAAAACAGCAATACATAAAAAATGATTAAATTTTTTCATATAAAATTTAAGTTAATTTATTTTAAATTATTGCCGCAAAATTACGCAATAACATAATTAAAACATTAAGTTAATGTTAACAATTAAATGATACGAAGTTAATTATAGAATCATTAACCCATACGTATGCATAACTAATTTTATTAAAACTTTTTAACAATTTTTAACAATTATTCTTATAAAAATCGATCAATCTTTGTGTAGAGCCATCGTGAATTGAGTTTGAGACTTCATTGTTGAGCTCTTTTAAAATAGATTTAGCCAATTGTTTTCCTAGCTCAACACCGAATTGATCATAACTGTATATATTCCAAACTATACCTTGTACAAAAATTTTGTGTTCGTACATAGCAATAAGTTTTCCTAAACTCTCTGGTGTTAATTTTTGAATAAGAAGTGATGTCGTTGGTTTGTTACCTTCAAACACTTTGAAAGGTGCAAGTTCTTTTATCTCAGCTTCAGACGCCGATTGTTCTCTTAATTCAGATAAAACTTCTGCCTCAGTTTTGCCGTTCATTAAGGCTTCTGTTTGTGCAAAGTAGTTCGACATCAATTTATCGTGATGGTCCTTGTTTCCATAAAGCGATTCAACATAGCCAATAAAATCGGTGGGAATTAATTTAGTACCCTGATGAATTAATTGAAAAAATGCATGTTGAGCGTTGGTGCCTGGTTCGCCCCAAATTAAAGTTCCTGTTTGGTAGTTGACTTTATTGCCATCTCTGTCTACACTTTTACCGTTACTTTCCATAATGCCTTGTTGAAGGTATGTAGCAAACTGGTTTAAATATTGTGTATATGGAATAATGGCTTCACTTTCGGCTTTAAAAAAATTATTATACCAAACGGTTAATAAGGCTGAAATCACTGGGATATTTTCATTGAAATCAGTCGTTCTGAAATGCTCGTCCATTTTACGTGCTCCCTCTAATAAACTTTCAAAATGTTTGTAGCCCAAGGCCAAACTTATGGAAAGTCCGACAGCACTCCACAATGAAAAACGACCTCCAACCCAATCTTTCATTGGGAAGATATTCGCTTCATCTATACCGAAGCTTTTCACACTCTCAACATTAGTTGAAACAGCTACAAAATGTTTAGAAACTGCCTCTTTCGGTTGTGATTCTAAAAACCAAGCTCTAATGGAATTGGCATTAGATAAGGTTTCTTGAGTAGTGAATGTTTTTGAAACTATCACGAAAAGGGTTGTTTCAGGGTGTAAGTCTTTGATCACTTCCTGATAGTGGTCACCATCTACATTACTCACGAAATGTGTGGTTAATTGATTTTTGTAATACTGAAGAGAATCAACTACCATTGCAGGTCCAAGATCCGAACCTCCAATACCAATATTAACAACATCAGTAATCGCTTTACCTGTATGGCCTTTATGATTTCCGTTTACAACCGAGTTCGTAAAATTTTCTATTTTTTTCTTTACTTCATATACTTCTGGAATCACATTTTCACCATCAACTAAAACGTTAGCATTTTTAGAGGCTCTTAAAGCCGTGTGTAAAACGGCTCTTCCTTCTGTGGCATTAATAATATCACCTTCAAAATATTTTGAAATGGCATTTTTTAAATCTAATTCAACGGCTAGTTCAGTTAGTAATTCTAACGTTTCTGTAGTGATTCTATTTTTTGAAAAATCGACATAGAAGTCTTCCCAATTTATCGTAAGGTTATTAGCTCTGTCAGCATCATTTTTAAACAACTGTTTTAAATGCTTAGATTTAATAGTTTCAAAATGCGATTGTAATTTTCCCCAAGCTTCTGTGTTAGTTGGGTTAGTTGCTTTTAGTGCCATTATTGTACGTCTGTTGTTAAATCTTCGGTTATAGTGTTTTCCGATTCTTTTGGTTCTGCTTCTAAGAAGAATATATTGTCTAATCGTTTTTTAATCGGTTCAATATGTTCTAGGAATTTTACTTTCAAACTATCTGAGATGGGTTTGGCTTCCGGTAATTTTTGTTTAAAGGGATCTACTTGTCTTCCATTTTTCCAAAATCGATAACACACATGGGGTCCACCTGTATTTCCAGTCATACCTACATACCCAATTACATCGCCTTGCTTAACAAATTGTCCTTTTTTAACGGCTTGTCTACTCATGTGCAAATACTGTGTAGAATAGGTGTCGTTATGTCTAATTTTTACAAACTTACCATTACCTCCACGTCTTGTAGATTCAGTTACCGTTCCGTTAGCTGTTGCCATAATAGGTGTGCCCATTGGCGCGGCAAAATCTGTTCCTTTATGGGGTCGGACTTTATAACCATAAACCGCAATACGACGTTTAAGATTATAACGCGATGATATTCTACTGAATTTAACAGGCGCTTTTAAAAACGCTCGTCTTAAGTTCTTTGCGTCTTCATTAAAGTAATCTCGAATACCTTTAATAGAATCGGTTTCAAATTCAAAAGCGTACAATGAATCACCGTTATGCTCAAAATATGCTGCTTTTACATGATGAACACCTGCATAAATCGTATCATCTATATATTTATCTGTATAAAGCACTTTGAAACGGTCACCTTTTTGAAGTCTTCTAAAATCGATAGTCCACGCATAGATATCATCGGCCATTTTATAAGCTAATCTCTGACTTAATCCTTTCTCTTTTAAAGTTTCAGAAATATTATTTTGTATAATCCCTGTGGCCGTTTTTTCCACATAGGTAATTGGCTTTCTACTGGTGTAGGCATGGATAGAATCTTTAAAATTAATTACAACAAACTTTTCCAGATTTGGCTGGTAGATAAACGCCTCTGGATTGGGAAGACTGTCTGTTTGAGATTCTTTTGAAAACAACAAGGTATAAGGTTTACCAACTTGAAGCTTTCTGATATCAAAGGTGTCCTTGGCTTTTTCGGCTATATTAAAGATCTCTGGGTAACCGATATTGTTACGTTCTAAAATTTCACCAAAACTATCACCTGATTTAATGGTGTCTCGCTTTACAACATAATTGTTTATATCAAAACCGAATTCTAGAATCTTCTCTTCTTCAACAATTTCCGCATCTACTTTTTCTAAAGCTATTTCAGCAGAATTATCTTCCTTACACGTCCATAAACTTATGGCTATAATGATTACTGCCAGACTATTTTTTAATTGCATTAACTACTTATAAATTATTTCCCCAATTTTCTATTTCTTCAGCACTCCATAATTCCGGAAAGAAAATCCGTTTCTGATATTTTGGATGCATATATTTTTTCCAATCACTACCTCCTGTCGCTTCGCCGTCACCAATACCACTGTCTATATAATGTTTAGCAGCATTGTAGTGTGCCATAACCCAAGATACATTAACGGTATAATCGTAATGTCGCATAGCTTTTACGAGCTCTTCGTTTTTCTGATCGTTTTTTGGCAACTCTTTAAAACGTGTCCAAAGATTTTTGGTGTTATAGGTTTCCATAAACCTTAGAAATTCGTCTTTGTAACGTTTTTCAAAATTAATTAAAAGCGTCGATTTTTTTCCTGTTTTATGGTCTTTTCCTGCTGCTTGCCAATATAAATGCTCAAAAGCGTGTAGGAAAGGTGTATCTCTATCAATATCTTTTCTAAACCTATAGTCGATAAGATTAATCAATTCTGTAGATGCAAACTCAATAAGTCTGTATTGTGCGCTCTGAAAACCACTTGCAGGTGTTAGAGTGTATCTAAATTTCATATACTGCTCTACCTCCATTCCTTCCCTCATAATATTGAAAGATGTGGACAACATATCGAAATAACGGCTGATTCGCATCAGTTTGCTTTCAAAAAATACGACATCCAAGTCTTCTTTTTCTGCCACTTGGGAAATTTCCCATAGAATCATTTTAAAAAGCAGTTCGTTAATTTGGTGGTAAGCAATGAAAACCATTTCATCTGGTAGCGTAGTCCGCTGGATTTGAAGATTCAAAAGTGCATCCGTCTGAATATAATCCCAATACGTAATTGGTTTGCTATACAAAAGTCCATATAAATGATCGTCGGTATCTTGGTCTATTGCTACATACTTCTTTTGAAGTTCTTTTACAATATTATCGAATTGGTGTAAATCGTGCATGTTTTAAATTAATCAAAATTCTATTTTAAAAGAGTGCTTTAATCCTTTAAATTCAACAAGATCTGCACGTAGCGAACCTACCGCTAAATCTGCTTTAATTTTTAAGGGAATTTTATTTTTATCCGCACTGACCCAAAGTGTCAAACTTTCTTCTTCTTTAAAAACCCGCCCGGCCATAACATAAGGCCTGAATTTAATGGTTTTTACTTTAACATCATTACCATTCATATCAATTTCAATGGTTTCTTTGCCTAAGTATTTGAGTTTAAACCCGTAATTTTCTTCATCAAAAAACATATTGGTTTTAATTTCATCGCCCTCTTTTAAGGCCTCAACATCTATCTCGTTTCTTAGGTAATAATACATTGAAACCATATCCTGCACATCTTGCTCAGTAGTTACAGTAGTGACTTTTTTATGTTTTTTATTATAAACTTCAGCTTTTTGATTTTTATGATCGAACGTAATTTCTATATCTTTAGTATGACCACCTTCATTTATATTTCTAATAAACTTATAAGGTTTACCCGTTTCTTTATCAAAATAACTTTCGTAGCGGTCTTTCACTTTAAAAAACCATTTGATAGCACCAGTAGTCCAACCTTTACCTACTACATGGAAAACTTCTTTACCATCTAAATTGGATTCTTTCACAGTTAATGTGGCATTTCCCGCTTTTAAAAAGCCACTATAACTCATTTCAAATTTAAACCACTCCCCGTCTTGAAATGCGGATTCCTTTTCAACATTTGATGTTTGAAAACCTACAAAGAATAATATTAATGTAAATAAATGTTTCATAATCCAAGTTTGTAAATATAAATAATGTAACTCATTTTCTATGTTACGATTATCATAAATACAATTACTATTCCAAAATGTAAAAATCCCTTACGTTCAGAAATTTAGCAGAACTCAAAGGGATTCTTAGATCTATTAAATATGCCTAAACTTTCTATATTGGTTTTCTACTAATTGAACAAAACAAAAATTTTAGGCGTATACAGATGGAAAGTTGATGTGGTTTATTTACAATGTTCCTCTCTTAGCCTGCTCTCGTTCAATAGACTCAAACAATGCTTTAAAATTACCCGCACCAAAACCTTGCGCTCCCATACGTTGTATAATCTCAAAAAATAATGTTGGTCTATCTTCAACTGGTTTTGTGAAAATTTGAAGTAAATAACCTTCTTCATCAGCGTCTATCATAATAGATAACTTTTGAAGTTCACTAATATCTTCTTTCATCATATCCATGTGTTCTCCCAAACGTTTAGGAATATCATCGTAATAGGCTTGGGGTGGTGGTGGTAAAAACTCGACACCTCGTGCCTTCAGTTGCGATACCGTTTCAATAATATCATCTGTGGCAACTGCAATATGTTGAACACCAGAATCTTCATAAAAATCTAGATATTCTTCAATTTGCGATTTCTTAGCTGCTTTTGCAGGTTCGTTAATTGGAAATTTAATCCTGCCATTTCCGTTACTCATCACTTTACTCATCAAAGCTGAATATTCTGTATGAATTTGCTTATCGTCAAAAGACAAAAAGTTAACAAAGCCCATAACCTCTTCGTACCACTTTACCCATTTGTTCATTTGTCCCCAACCTACATTACCAACCATATGGTCAATGTATTTTAAGCCTACAGGTTCTGGATTGTAATCGCTTTTCCATTCCACAAAACCAGGCATAAATTTTCCTTTATAGTTTTTTCGTTCCACAAACATATGTACGGTTTCCCCATAGGTGTAAATTCCTGCTCTTACTACTTCACCAAATTTATCTTTTTCAACCATTGGTTCCATGTAAGATTTTGCCCCTCGTTTTGTAGTTTCTTCGTAAGATTTACGTGCATCCTCAACCCAAAGAGCTACGACTTTCACACCATCACCGTGTTTTACGATGTGGTCGTTAATTTCAGATTTACTATTTAATGGAGTTGTAAGCACCAACCGAATTTTATCTTGTTTTAAAACATAGCTCACCGAATCTTTTGAACCTGTTTCCAAACCTTTATAAGCAAACGACTGAAATCCAAAGGCCGTTTTATAAAAATGCGCTGCTTGTTTGGCATTACCGACATAAAACTCTACATAATCTGTTCCTAGAAGCGGCAAAAAATCTTGCGCTCCATCAAATATTTTCTCTAATCCGTAATTGACACTTTTTACTTCTTTTGCCATAATTTTATCTTTTATATACTATTGTTCTTTGTATTTCTGGTGTACTTATTTATTTTATTCCTGATACATTGAATCTATATTTATAGAATCTCCGTCCCTTTCTATGATGTTTTCTTCATCATTCCAAGTGTTGATTGTATCAGACTCGGAATCTGGATGATAGAATTCATCGTTTTGATAAAAATCGTCGTTTTCAAAATCTTTAAACTCATCTAAAAACACTGATGACAACATCGTTCCATAAAAAATTAAAACACCTGCTGCTATAAGCACTATTAAACCATTAATTACAAGCGCTATAATATTTATAATTTTAGCGGTATTAACATTGTTTCTCGACTGAGGATCATAAACATCAGGGGTTTCTCTAAAATCTCTTAAACTTTTATTGGCTACAACAAGCCCTATAATTGACATTGCTAACGGCACAATCGCCGTAAGGCCATAACAGCAACAACTTGCAATACCAATAACTAAGGCTAATATCCCTAATATGAGTGCTAATGGATCTGCTGATAATTTATTCATAAATAAAAAATAAGTTACATCTAACTTTCGTATAGCGGAAGAACTCTAACTGCTGGCTTTACAGAGTTTGTTTGATTTTCAGCATCTTCAGTCTTTCGGAAGGCCAGATACGATAACTAACGGAAAAACTTTTTTACAACCACGACTTAAAATAGTCTTCATCAGCAATTTTTAAAGCTTCTTCTGTAACTTTAAGCGGTTTAAAGGTATCTACCATAACTGCTAACTCTTCGGTTTTCACCTTTCCAATACTTTTTTCCATGGTTCCAGGATGTGGACCATGAGGAATACCAGCTGGGTGCAATGAAATATGACCAGCTTCAATATCATTTCTACTCATAAAATCCCCATCTACATAATACAACACTTCATCACTATCTATATTACTATGATTATATGGTGCAGGCACGGCAAGCGGATGATAATCGTACATACGTGGTACAAAACTACACACTACAAAAGCGTCAGTTTCAAATGTCTGATGTACTGGAGGCGGCTGATGCACTCTTCCTGTTATAGGCTCGAAATCGTGGATTGAAAAAGCATACGGATAATTGTAACCATCATAGCCCACCACATCAAAAGGATGCGACGCATAGACCATATCAAAAATTTCGTCTTGTTTTTTAATTTTTATTAAGAAATCACCAGATTCGTTATTCGTTTCTAATTCTTGTGGCTGTCTTAAATCACGCTCACAAAACGGTGAATGCTCTAATAATTGTCCGAAATAATTGCGATAACGTTTTGGTGTATAAATTGGTCTGCGAGATTCCACTATGAATAAACGATTATCTTCCGTATAAAAATCGAGTTTATAGATTATGCCTCTTGGCACTAGTAGATAATCACCATACTTAAAATCTATATTCCCCAAGTGTGTTCTTAATTTTCCTGTGCCTTTGTGGATAAAAATTAATTCGTCAGCATCGGTGTTTTTATAAAAATAATCTTTGGTAGATTCCTTCGGTGCTGCTAATATGATATTACAATCGCTATTGGTCAAAACAATTTTACGACTGTCTAAATAATCGTTTTCTGGTTTTACTTGAAACCCTCTAAAACGATACGACTGCATATTATTCTCCTTCGCAATTTTTGGTGCAACGCTATATTGATTTCTTATTTCCTTAACCTGCGTAGGTCTTTGTTCGTGATAACTATTGGTGGACATGCCGTCGAAGCCAATGGTACCGAACAATTGCTCGTAATAAAAATCGCCATTCGGTTTTTTAAACTGCGTGTGGCGTTTTGGTGGAATTTTTCCTAATTTATGATAAAATGGCATGCGGTTGAGTTTAAAGTTTTAGGTTTAAAATTCAAAGTTTTGCTGACTGTTGATTGATGTAAATAATATTCAGCTATTTGCAATATTATAAAGGTACAAAATTTGCAGAGATTCCTGCTTTTGCAAAAATGGCATATTTACTCTGGATTCCTTTTGATAAGGAAATGAAGATGAAGTTTTATGTCTCGCCAGAATGGTTTCATAGTGTTACAAATATCGAAAAATTATGTGAAATTTTCAAATAAAGAACAGTCACAATGTTCTTGCAATTAAATAATCGACTATAGTCAACCTAAAAACAATCATTTTCATCAGCTATTATATATAGTAATTATTACTTATATTTGTAGTTACGATTAATAAATTAAAAGGGTTCCCACTTTCGTGGGAAATGTATATGAAACCTATTCAAGCCAATATAAAACATTTAAGAGCTCTAAAAAAGTTATCTCAAGAGCGTTTTGCAGACGAACTCAACTGGACACGCTCTGTTGTCGGTTCTTACGAAGAAGGACGCTCAGAACCACCAATAGATCGTTTAGTTGATTTATCTAATTATTTTAATATTCCAATTGATATTTTGGTAAAGAACGATTTACGAAAAGCAAAAGACATATCTTTTATTGAAGTTGGTAATAAACGTGTATTATTTCCTGTAACAGTAAATGAAGATAACGAAGATTTAATTGAAATAATACCCGCTAAAGCAACGGCAGGTTATTTATCTGGTTATGACGACCCTGAGTATATAGAACAATTACAAAAAATTAAATTACCTTTTTTACCTACAGGAACACATCGTGCATTTCCTATTAAGGGAGATTCTATGTTACCAGTAAAAGATGGAGCTTTTATAGTCGCCAAATTTATGGAAGACATTAACGACGTTAAAAATGGACGTACCTATATTATTTTAACCAAAGATGATGGTCTAGTTTATAAACGGATTTATATCCCAGAAAAGGATACTAAAAATATGTTATTGAGCTCAGATAACAAAAGTTACCAACCATATATAATTGCACGTGAAAATATTTTGGAAATTTGGGAGTTTACCTGTTGTATCAACACGCAAGAATATGACGAAAAGGAATTAAAATTGAGCAGCATTATGATGTTGTTTCAAGAATTAAAAGTGGAATTGGAAGCCGTAAAACGAATGTAGTTTATTTGAAACAAGTCGGCACTAAAGTTAGCATACAGAAGACTTGTTAAAGTAAATGATAATAATTAAGGGTTTTATTGCAGCAGAATAGAAAATCCTCTTATGATGGACTATTCTATTGAATTTATTATTGCTCAAAACGAATAGCAATAAAACATAAAAAAAGCGCGAAATAAATCATTTCGCGCTTTTCTAATTTATAATATAATTGAATTAATCTGCCAAAATTATTAGCTTATTATCTTTCAATTCTAAGGTGCCAGAATTGATAGCCAACCAAACCCCATTATCAGATTTTGTGAATTTAGCTTCAACATCTTTACCTAATTGAATATTCTTACTTTCAACTTTAACCTGCCCTTCTTTAAGAATAGAGACAATTGGTGCGTGATTATTCAACATTTGAAATTCACCATTAACTCCCGGCACTGTTACTGAAGTAACTTCTCCGCTAAACAATGTGGCTTCTGGTGATACTATTTCTAAATACATACTCTTTTAGTTGTTTGTTGTTAGTAGATGGTTGTTGGAAAAACTAGCAACCAACAACTATAAACCAATTACGCTTCAGCAAGCATTTTCTCTCCTGCCTCAATAGCTTCTTCAATAGAACCTTTAAGGTTAAATGCCGCTTCTGGTAGGTGATCTAATTCACCATCCATAATTTGGTTAAATCCTTTAATAGTTTCTTTAATATCAACTAATACACCAGGTATACCTGTAAATTGCTCAGCTACATGGAACGGTTGTGACAAGAAACGTTGCACACGTCTTGCTCTACCAACAGCCATTTTATCTTCCTCAGATAATTCTTCCATACCTAAGATGGCAATAATATCTTGTAATTCTTTATAACGTTGCAATAACTCTTTTACACGTTGTGCACAAGCGTAATGCTCATCACCTAAAATATCAGCCGTTAAAATACGCGATGTAGAATCTAATGGATCTACGGCAGGATAAATACCTAATTCCGCAATCTTACGAGATAATACCGTCGTGGCATCTAAGTGAGCAAACGTTGTTGCTGGTGCCGGATCTGTTAAATCATCCGCAGGTACGTAAACCGCTTGTACAGATGTAATAGAACCTCTTTTTGTAGAAGTAATACGTTCTTGCATCGCTCCCATTTCGGTTGCTAATGTTGGTTGATAACCAACCGCAGAAGGCATACGACCTAATAATGCAGATACTTCAGAACCCGCTTGTGTAAAACGGAAGATATTATCGACGAAGAAAAGTACATCTTTTCCTTGGCCTTCACCTGCTCCATCACGGAAATATTCTGCTATAGTTAATCCTGAAAGTGCAACACGAGCACGAGCTCCAGGAGGCTCATTCATTTGTCCGAATACGAAAGTTGCTTTAGAATCTTTCATAATTGATTTATCAACCTTTTGAAGATCCCATCCACCTTCTTCCATAGAATGCATAAAGTCATCACCATATTTAATAATACCTGACTCTAACATTTCACGAAGTAAATCGTTTCCTTCACGTGTTCTTTCACCAACACCTGCAAATACAGAAAGTCCACCATGACCTTTTGCAATATTGTTAATCAATTCTTGGATTAATACTGTTTTACCTACACCAGCACCACCAAATAATCCAATCTTACCACCTTTTGCATAAGGCTCAATAAGGTCAATTACTTTAATACCAGTAAATAAAACTTCCGTAGACGTTGATAAATCTTCGAATTTAGGAGCTTGTCTGTGAATTGGTAAACCTGCATCACCAGACTTAGGTAAATTACCTAATCCATCAATAGCATCGCCAATTACATTAAAAAGACGACCGTAAACATCTTCGCCTATGGGCATTTGAATAGGAGCACCAGTGGCTACAACTTCTGTTCCTCTACTTAAACCATCTGAAGAATCCATAGCAATAGTACGTACTGTATCTTCACCAATGTGAGATTGTACTTCTAATACTAATTTTGAACCATCTTGGTTATTAATTTCTAACGAATCATAAATCTTTGGAAGCTCTGAGCCAGCAGCGAATTCAACATCGATAACCGGTCCTACGATCTGTGCAACTTTACCTGTAACTTTAGACATTACTCTTATGTTTTTGTTTTGCAATAATTTGAATATGAAAAACCATCGGTTTTTCGCGCTGCAAAGATACAGTTTTATTTAAAAATAGAGATCTTTTTTTATGGGCTTTTTTTTATAAAAAAAGTGCGCTCAAATAGAGCGCACTTTTAATCATCAGAGTTATTATATTTTTATTGTAAAGCCGGTGAGTAATTTGTAGGATAATCTCCAGCCTTTGCTAAGTTACCAGAAGCTTCAAAATTAGAACCATAAGTAGCATCGATAGCTTTTAAGAAACTATTTGCCATTAAAGCATAACCTCTAGATGTTAGATGTACACCATCTAAACTTACTAGACCACCAAATACTAAATCTGTGTTTAGAAAATAGTCATCGAATTGTAAACCAGCTGTTGACGCTTCAACTAAAATAGAATTTAAATCTACTAAAGCCAAACCATTAGCAGTTGCTACTGCTTCGATACTCTGATTATATCCAGCTGTAGCTTCTTGTATAGCTGATAATTCAGCTGAATCCAAAGCGTCTACATTATCAATTCCGCTAACTGCACCTAGCACTAAGTTAGCTTGTTCTTGAGTTGGAGTACCTCCAGCTTGTAAAAGCCCCAAAACTTGTAATACATCTGGTGTTAAAACTACGGAACCATAGCCTTGTGCTAATGCATCTTGGTCTATTGGTAAAAGTAAAAGTTCATCTTCCGTCATTTGTCTAAAGCCTAATGGATTGGCTGGAGTCACAGGTACATCAATTAAAAATCGATTTGCACCTTCGTTAAAAGTAATCGCATATTGGCTCGCTAATGCTTGTGCATTTTCCAATGGTAATCCCTGCTGAACTAAACCTTGTGTAAAGATTCCTGTTAGAGCTTGAAAAAAACCAGTAAGATTGGCTGCAGTAGCTTCATCTAAAGCTAAGGCGTTGTTTGGCACCGTAGTAAAATATGATAAACTCGTAATATTCGGTAAGTTACCGATTGCACCTTTTGCACCATTGGTTGTTAAACCATCTACTAAGGCATTTAATGCCGCATCAAATGTTGTTTGCGGAGTTATATCGTCAAAACCTGTAGTTCCACCTGATGTTGCAAAACCTAGTACATCATTCCCGCCTACTTCAGATAAAGTGAAAAATGTAGGAGTCTGTGCAACCGCTAAATCTAATATTGAAGCATTCGGGGTACTGCCCGTAACGCGTACAGCATAAGGATTCGCTGCTGCCGGAAAATTTTGAATATTTCCATAACCTGGCGCCACTAAGTGAAAACTTTTTGCTCCTGGTATGCCTAAATTACTAAATGGACCTGTTGGATTGTTAGTGATATCTGTAGATACTGAAATAGGACCTATAACAGCTTCCAATGGAACCGGACCAGCACCACCAAAAACTAATCTTGGTTCAGTTATTCTCATACCGCCCAAAGTCAATCCACCAAAATTATCATTCATTAATGGTTGATTAAACATTCCACCTCCAGCTTTGGCAAATTGATCAGCCATTATATTTGGAAATGAATTCATTTGACTATTAATAAAAAGAGCATTATCTGTAAAACCTGCAGTAAACGAAGCCCCTACAGCTACAAAGTTTGAAAAATCAGCATCACCAGCCGTTAATTCAGGTAACGGTTCTGCTTCAGGAGAATAATCATAATCATCGTCATTACAAGCTGTAAATCCTAAAAGAACAGCAGATAGAAATATATATTTAATTTTTTTCATTTTTAAAACCATTTTTTATAAATTATTAATCGTCCAAGAGACGTAGTACAACGACCCAATATTACCAGTACCGATTGCTGTAAAATACTCATCTCCAAGAATGTTGGTAGCACCTGCTTTAAAAGTTGATTTAAAAGATGGTACTTTTAAACTAATTTGTGCATCAACTGTATGGTAAGAAGGAATATCACCATCACCGAAAGTTGCTTGCCAGAAATAGTTATCACTCCATCTCCATGCGACATTAAAACCAAAGTTCTTGAAAACTTCAGTATTACCAAAACTTGCTTTTGTCTTATGCTCTGGAGTATTAAAACTTGTTCTAAAATCTGGAAAAGCCGCCTGATCAAAATCTTGTTTAGTATATGTGTAACTTCCATCTAAATCAAAACCTCCAAATACTTTAGTTGATAATCCGATAGAACCTCCATAAGATTTTACATCGGCTTTAGAATTGGTATAGGTTTGGTATGTTGTAAAATCTCCATTGGCGATAGCAGCAACAGAAAGCGACCCATCACCTACCGTACCATATAATGGTGCTAAAACAGTTTCGTTAGAGATAAAATCTTTATACTGGTTGTAATACACACTCATATCTACGATAATCTTATTAAGTTTACCTCTATAACCAACTTCGAAAGAAGTAATTTTTTCTGGTTCTACTAAATCTGAATTTCCAATTTTTAATTCCGCAGGATTACCAGTTTCACCAAATGCTACAACAGAAGAAGCTAAGTATGAATTATTATAAGCAGAACCACCTGTTTGAGTTATCACCCCAGGTTGTCCGAATCCTAACTGACCCGCAGCACTAACATCATAATCTCTAACATAACGGTCTAAGTTATCTGGCGCACCACCGATTAAGATTGCTCGTCCGGCATCAAGACCGATAAATAAATCTTGCGTAACCGGATTTCTAAATCCTGTTTGTACCGAAGCTCTTATGTTGTGATCTCTATTTACTGTTAAACCTGCCGATATTCTTGGTGATAAAAACCCGTCGAAAAATTCAGATTTATCATAACGTGCAGACCCAGTTAATTTTAATTTCATGTCTTCACTAAGATCAAATTCTTTCTGCAATTGCGTATAAATTCCAAATTCTGAATAATTTATAGGACCATCGTAATCTGTATAAATCGTTCCATCAGAATTTAATTCGTACTGTCTGTAAGAACCACCGACCTGGATATCAATAACATCCCATAAATGGCTAAAATTGTAATTAGCATCAGCATGTGTGTAGTTAGAATTATCCTGAAATTTTGAACCTGTGGTTAAATCAGGATCATTTATACTTCGGTTAAATGCATTTTTAAAATTTGTAGAACCTGGCTCAAAACGTCCTGTATCAGCAGCTTGACGCGCCGCTATATGTGCCGCACTGTCAGTAGCACCACCTAAGGTTTGGCCTAAATATTCTGCTACATATTCCCCAAACCAAGTATTATCATCTTTCCATGCTCTGTTGATATTGATTCCTGTAAATATCATATCATACGAATCACCTGCTTTGTCAGAAACTATATAACCTCTCACAAAAAAGTTATCATTTCTAACCTCAATTTTGTGCTGTTGTTGAGAAAAGTTAGCGATATTATATCTGTTGGTTCCTTGATAAATAGTATTTCCTGTACCGAATTTACCAACATATTGTATTTCAAAATCATTTTCCCATGGTCTAAAATACAGACCCCAATCGGCTTTTATACTCTCGGCATTGTAATCTGTTAAATCACGTTCTTCATAACCTGTTCTACTAACCTCTACAGATGGAATTAAAGCATTAGACCCTGCAGGTGCTAATCCCATACCTTCTAATAAAAGCGCCACGTCTTTAATATCCGCAGAAACTTCATCACCATAAATGTTATAACCGTCGTAATTAAGACTTGATCTATCATTACCGGTGCCAGGTTTGCCATTATAGTTGTTAGCCGTCCAATCGGTACCCTTTAACCAACCAAAATTAACTTTGGCAGCAAATTTTTCACTGAATTTATAAGCCATTCTAATTCCAGAATCTCTATAAGTGTTATCTCCACCAGCATCTTGTGATGTAATTCCTTGTTTATGATAACCACTAATGCCTTGAAAATCGAAAGGATTTTTACTTCGCATAAATAAAATACCATTAAAGGCATTTGCTCCATAAAGTGCGGAAGCAGCACCAGGTAAAAGTTCTACGCTAAAAACATCTGTTTCATTCATTCCTACTAAATTTCCAATAGGGAAATTTAATGCTGGAGCCGAATTATCCATGCCATCTACTAGCTGCATAAATCGTGTATTTGCAAATGACGCAAATCCTCTGGTGTTAACCGACTTAAAGGTTAAACTATTGGTATTTACATCCACCCCCTTTAAATTTTCTAATCCGTCGTAAAAACCTGCAGATGCTGTATTTTTGATTTCTTTTAAACCAAAACGCTCAACAGTCACGGGAGACTCAAAAATTCGTTCTGGAGTACGAGATGCTGATATTACAACTTCATCGAGTGAGTTACCTTCTTCTAGTGTTACATCTACGGTTTGATTATTTGTGGTGATCTCAATAGTTTGAGATTCAAAGCCTGTATATGTTACTCGAATAGAGAATGGTGGTTCTTGTTCTACCGTTAAAGTAAAGTTACCATCAAAATCGGAGACTGTACCAGAACTTGTGCCAACGACTACGACATTTGCCCCTGGTAAGGGCAGCCCAGAATTGTCATTAATTTTACCCTTTACTGTGGTTTGTGCAAAAGATACCACGCAAAAAAGCATAGTGAAAAGCTTTAAGATTGTCTTCATTTTAGAAAATTAGTTAATTTATTAGTTGAGCAATTTAATTAAATATATGAAAATTCAATAACAATTTCTTATAAAATTATGCGTGCATAATAATTTTTCAAAAAAACAAAGCCTAAAAATTGAGAATCATTCAATTTTTAGGCTTTGAAATGCAATGTTAGCAACTTTATCTATTACTCTACAGTTACAGACTTCGCTAAATTTCTCGGTTGATCTACATTTTTCTCTAACATTACAGCTATATGATAAGATAATAATTGTAATGGAATAGTTGTTAATAATGGGGTTAAACACTCTAATGTTTCTGGAACCTCTATGACATGATCTGCCAATTCTTTAACACTTGTGTCTCCTTTTGTAACAATACCAATAATTTTACCTTTTCTAGATTTTATTTCTTGAATATTACTTACAACCTTTTCATAATGACCTTTTTTCGTAGCGATTACAAAAACTGGCATTTGCTCATCTATTAAGGCGATCGGTCCATGCTTCATTTCTGCTGCAGGATACCCTTCGGCATGGATATAGGAAATTTCTTTTAATTTTAAAGCACCTTCTAAAGCAACAGGAAAATTATATCCACGTCCTAAGTATAAACAGTTTTTAGCGTCTTTATATATTTCTGCGACAGTCTTAACATAAGCATCAGATTTTAATGCCTCTTCAACTTTACCAGGAATAGTTTCGAGCTCAATAAGGTGGTGTCTAAATTCTGAACTAGACATTGTACCTTTTGCTCTTGCTAAACGTAAAGCAATTAATGTTAATACTGTAATTTGAGTTGTGAAAGCCTTAGTTGAAGCGACACCAATTTCTGGACCAGCGTGTGTATAAGCACCTGCATCCGCTTCTCTTGCAATAGAAGAACCTACAACATTGCAAACACCAAAAACAAAAGCTCCTTTAGATTTTGCTAATTTTATAGCTGCTAAAGTATCAGCCGTTTCTCCAGATTGCGAAATTGCAATTACTATATCTTTTTCAGTAATTACAGGATTTCTATACCTAAATTCTGAAGCATATTCTACCTCAACAGGAATTCTTGCTAAATCTTCAAAAATATATTCTGCAACCAGTCCGGCGTGCCAAGATGTACCACAAGCTACAATAATTATACGATCCGCAGCTAAGAATTTTTTCATATTATCCTCAACACCTGCCATTTTTACAATAGCTTCGTTGCTTAACAAACGACCTCTAAATGTATCTAAAATAGCACTAGGTTGCTCATAGATTTCTTTGAGCATAAAGTGGTCGTAACCTCCTTTTTCAATTTGCTCTAAATTAAGTTGTAGCTCTTGCACGTAAGGATCGACTAGAGCATCGTTTTTAATTTTTCTTATTTTTATATCTTTACCTCTTCTAATGATTGCCATTTGCTCATCTTCGAGATAAATAGCATTTTTGGTGTATTCAATAAATGGAGAGGCATCACTCGCTATAAAAAACTCATCGTCACCAACTCCTATAGCTAAAGGACTTCCTAGTTTAGCCACTACAATTTCATTAGGTTTGTTCTTATCAAAGACTGCTATAGCATATGCACCAACAACTTGATTTAAAGCTATCTGAACTGCTTTACCAAGTTTAATATTTTCATTTTTCTTTACATCCTCAATAAGGTTAACCAATACTTCCGTATCGGTATCTGATTTAAATGTATAACCGCGTTTAATTAATTCTTTTTTTAATGAATCGTAATTTTCTATAATTCCGTTATGAATAATTACTAAATCACCAGAATTAGAATAATGAGGGTGAGAATTTACATCGTTTGGCACACCATGTGTCGCCCAACGTGTATGTCCAATACCAAGTGTGCCATTTGTAGATATTGAATCATCAATCTTATCTTTTAAGTCAGATACCTTTCCTTTAGTTTTGCAAAGTTTGATATTATTACCATCGTATAATGCTATACCAGCACTATCATAGCCTCGATATTCTAATCTTTGAAGACCCTTTA
The DNA here is from genome assembly GCF_030407435.1 of Winogradskyella bathintestinalis. Classification (GTDB taxonomy): domain Bacteria; phylum Bacteroidota; class Bacteroidia; order Flavobacteriales; family Flavobacteriaceae; genus Winogradskyella; species Winogradskyella bathintestinalis. The sequence goes on along the minus strand of NZ_JASDDK010000001.1, from coordinate 877,137 downwards.
TAACAATAGGGTAAGCCTCTCTATGGCCAATATACCCGACAATTCCACACATAGGTTAGTTGTTTTTAATTAATTTTGGTTTTTTAATCACAATTTTCACCATTAGGACAACAGTCCACACCTTCTGGGCAGGTATAATAAATCTCTAAAGACACACGTTTTGTTTCATCATCACTGTTGCTACCGTGCAATATAGTACCCCTTGGTGTTAATATTGAACTTATAGGCACCGCATAATCATCAGTACCTTTTACTTTTTTCTGTAAAGCACTTCCAGATGTTCCTTCCAAATTAACATTTAAAGAAACAGCCAAACCAAGTTCAACATTAGTAGAATCGCGTAATATAAGATTATTTATATGTTCAGTGATTTTTAATTTATATTTTATACCTGCACTTTGAGAATCGTCTTCATCCACACGTTCTAACATTCCTAGGTGACTTAATTTGGAAAATTCAGGTGTGTTTTCATTAGAGCCGGCTAAAAAATAATCGACTACTGGCAATCTGTGGTCCTGATTGTAAACGTATATACGATTAGGCTCATTTTTAGGATCACCACCTAGAGCATTTATCTGATTTTGATCTACGTAAAATACTAAATTAGCTTCATTTATTAAGCGCTTTGATCTAACATAATTACCGTTATCATCGGTTTCAACGTAAGCATTTTTAAATGTTTCAAAGGCGTTTGTCAAAGGAGCCCCATCTAAGTCTTCACCATTAAAGAGTTTTATACCAGCAACGGATCCTTCACCACCTTTAAGATAAATTCTATTATCTCCGGTTTGTTCATCTCCTGTATCAACAGGAAGTGTAAAATCATTGTCAAAGAAATTAATTTTATTAGATCCAAAATTAAGAATATAAGTTCCTGTCTCTGTATCACCAGGATCATCTGTAGTAGACGTTGTAAGTTTCTTGTAATATATTTTAATATTGGCGTTGGTCGTATTCAATATAAGATAGCTACCTTTTCCATCAACTGGTTCTGCTAAAAAATAAAGCCCTCTAAAATAATCTAAAAAATTATTTTGATTACTCAATTCAACATCTCCTTCTTTATCGATAATTTTATTTTTCCAAAAATCAGGATGCAGCATAACCCTGATCCCAGGAGCTTGTGTTTCTAATAATGTCTTGTCTCCTTCTTCATTTAAGTTGTTCACATCTTTTAAAGCGTAGCCCTTATTATTTACAACAATGTTGTTGTTATCTACTACACTCATTACAGGATTATCACCATTTGAATATTCTACAAAAACAAGTTCCTCTCCTAATAAAGCATTTGAAAAATCTCCAGAACCTTCTGCCGTTTTGTTTGAATAATAGACCTGACCTTCATTAAAACCAGCACTCGGATTAAAATCCCTTAAAAAATAATTATTTTCAAAAATTCTTAAATTAATGTTATTGTAGGTTTCTAAATCTGGTAAAATTGAATCAACATCATACGTAGTATTACCACTATCGTCAAAACCCGTTGCTTCACTAAAGTATGGGATTGTTAGCACTACAGAATCTATTACGGTCTCATCACCAAAATCGGGATTGTATGAACTTGCCGTTATCTGAGACACAAAACTTGATGTTGTTCTCCCATAAACATCGTCATAAATTCCTAAGGTACTTAATCCAAGTTCATTTGTTTGTATCGGGTTTTCTAATGGATCAAACGCCTGAGTGTAAGTGATAACATCATAGCGCTCTGAAAGAATATCGAAATTAGTAGCAATATCATTATTAATAACATCAGATTCTATAGAAGCAAAATCCTTATCGCAAGCAATAAATGTAAGTACAATTAAACCAAAAGAGACAATCTGTAAGGCAATTTTATTTTTTTTCATAGGTAATATTAACTGTTTAATACAGTATTGTTGTAAAACTCGGTATAAGGATCTGCAAATTCTTCAATAGAATGATAATCTAATACTGGTTTTGTTAAATCGTTTATATACGCATCTAATTCTTTAGGTAATTCTTCCGACCCTCTAATTATAGCATCAGAATTATCTATAGCAATTTTCATTAGATTAACATAATCTGGTTGCTCTAAAGGTTTTGTTGCTTCCGCACCAATACCATCGAAACTTACTTTAGAGAGCATACTTTTATCTAACGTACCTTCAAAGCTTTGATTGTATACAGAGGTTACTATTTTACTTTCCGTAAATAGCGGCTCTGTTTTATAGAATTCTTTTAAGTATAATGGAAGTAATGATGCTAACCACCCGTTGACATGAATAATATCTGGAGCCCAATTTAATTTTTTTACCGTTTCTATAACACCTTTAGCAAAGAAAATAGCGCGTTCGTCATTATCTGAAAATAATTTACCATTCTCATCTGTTAAAGTGGCTTTTCTTTTAAAATACTCTTCGTTGTCTATAAAATAAACCTGAATACGCTCTTTAGGTATTGAAGCCACCTTAATAATTAATGGCATATCTAGGTCATTAATAACTAGGTTGATACCAGAAAGCCTAATAACTTCGTGAAGTTGATGTCTTCTTTCATTAATATTTCCAAAGCGAGGCATAAATATTCTTATCTGGCCTCCTTGTTTGTTCACCATTCGTGGAGCTTCAAAGGACATTGAAGAAATCTCAGTTTCAGGCAAATATGGAACTACTTCCGAGGACACATACAATATTCGTTTATCTTTCATAAATCTGCTGCTTTTTGAATTTAATAGTAAAAAACATGCAAAATTACAAAAATTTGTGCAGATTGCTAGTATTATATTATGTTTGCATGCGTTAAATTTTTGTTACAGCATTGAAGAATTTTCAGAATAAAAACGAACTATCAAAATACATTGGTAATTTAAAAGCTAATGGAAGCTCAATTGGGTTTGTGCCAACAATGGGAGCCTTACATAAAGGACATTTATCCTTAGTAGACAAAGGATTAAGCGAGAACAACTTTGTTGTTGTAAGTATTTTTGTTAATCCCACTCAGTTTGATAATCAAGACGATTTAGATAAATATCCAAGAGATTTAAGTGCCGATATTTCTCTACTACAAACGGCAAGTAAGGATAAAATTATCCTTTACACTCCAACTGTTGAAGATATTTATGGCAATCATATTGTATCGCAATCTTTTACTTTTGATGGTTTAGAGCACGAAATGGAAGGTGCTTTTAGAAGCGGTCATTTTGATGGTGTGGGCACTGTAGTAAAACGCCTGTTCGAAATAGTAACACCAGATGCGGCTTATTTTGGAGAAAAAGATTTTCAGCAGCTACAGATTATTAAAAAATTAGTGGAATTACATCAGCTACCTGTAAGAATAGTTGGTTGCCCAATTAATAGAGCAGATGATGGCTTAGCCATGAGTTCTAGAAATGAAAGATTAACACCAGAACATCGTTCAGTAGCTCCTTTTATATATGAGACATTAAATACTGCCAAATCAAAGTTTGGCACAAAAAGTGCTAAAAACATATCGGAATGGGTGACTCAGCAATTTAAAAATGAACCACTTTTAGAATTGGAATATTTTATAATTGCCGATGTTTCAACCTTAAAACCAATAAAACGAAAATCAAAAAAAACATATAGAGCGTTTATTGCTGTATATGCGGGCGATATAAGACTTATAGATAATATCGCCTTAAATTAATTATCTTTGTGGCATGCAAATTCAAGTTGTAAAATCTAAAATTCATCGTGTAAAAGTTACAGGAGCAGCACTTAATTACATTGGCAGTATTACTATCGATGAGGACTTAATGGAAGCAGCTAATATAATACAAGGCGAGAAAGTTCAGATTGTAAATAATAATAATGGCGAACGTTTAGAAACCTATTGTATTCCTGGACCACGAAATAGCGGAGAAATTACGCTAAATGGAGCTGCAGCACGCAAAGTTGCCGTTGGTGACATTTTAATTCTTATTACGTATGCGACGATGGATATAGAAGATGCTAAAGTCTACAAACCCGCTTTAGTGTTCCCAGACGAAGCCACTAACCTTCTAAAATAAATCGGTGCGTATATCCAAATCCATCCTAAAAGTTATTTTACCTTTACTCTTAGGAGTAGGATTAGTATGGTATTCACTTTCTAAAATTTCTGTACCAACATTAATTCAGTATTTTAAAGATGCCGATTATAGTTGGATCATCCTTGGCGTTTGTTTAGGAATTCTCAGCCATGCCTCTAGAGCTTATCGCTGGCTTTATATGGCAGAACCATTGGGTTTTAGTCCTAAGTTTGGCAATAGCTTTATGGCAGTTTATTCTGCTTATCTCATAAATTTTACAATTCCAAGAGCTGGGGAGATTGCTAGAGCTTCAATTTTAACCAATTATGAAAATATCCCATTCGATAAAGGTTTTGGCTCCATAGTGGCCGAGCGCGTAGCAGACACTATTATGCTACTTTTTATTATTGGCGTAGCGTTCTTTTTAGAATTTGAATTTATATATGCTTTTTTTGTCGATAAATTTAACCCCATTTCATTAATAATTGGCGTTACAGTATTAGTGTTAGTTGCCTTGCTATTTTTAATAATTATTAAGAAAAGTAATTCTAAATTCGCCGTAAAAGTAAAGGGATTTATTTCGGGTCTTGTAGAAGGAGCACTCAGTATTTTTAAGATGAAAAAAAAATGGGCTTTTATAGGTCATACTTTTTTTATCTGGACTATGTACGTGCTTATGTTTTATGTCACCACATATGCTTTGCCAGAACTACAAAATATTTCTTTGGCAGCAGTTCTTATCGGATTTATACTTGCCAGCTTTAGTATTGCAGCTACAAATGGTGGCATAGGGTCGTTTCCTGAAGCTGTAGTCATTTCTTTTTCTTTGTTTGGTATGGCTGAGGACCCAAGTCGCGCTTTTGGCTGGATTATGTGGTCTACCCAAACCTTAGTTATTATTGTAATCGGTGGTTTATCCTTATTATACCTACCTATTTATAATAGAAAAAAATAAACCGTTTGGAAATATTTTTTAACTTGCTATAATTTATTTATCATATAATATGAAGAATTTTTACCTACTATTTTTAGGTCTTTTTATAAGCTTAAACCTTCAATCTCAAGCCATTTATAAAACCATAGATTCAGAAAAGCTTGAAGGACAGCGTGAATTAAAAATACAATTACCGAGAAATTATAATCCAGAAGAAAAACGAACTTATCCTATAATTTTTGTCCTGGATGCCGATTATTTATTTGAACCAATTGCAGGAAATATAGATTATCAATCCTATTGGGAAGATATACCAGATTGTATTGTTGTAGGCGTTAACCAAGCAGATACAAGAATCGATGATTTTCACTATCATGAAGACACAAATTTCCCTATAGGTACAGGTGCAAAATTCTACGAATTTTTAGCTGCAGAATTATTACCATATATAGAAGACAACTATAAAGCTTCTAACTTTAGAATCATTTTTGGCCACGATCTAAGTGCAAACTTTATCAATTATTATTTATTTAAAGACGAGCCAATTTTCAGAGCTTATGTTGCATTTAGCCCAGAATTAGCACCAGAAATGACTAATAGATTACAACAACGCCTTTCAATTCTTAAGCAAGAAACGTTTTATTATATGGCAACTGCCGATGCAGATATAAAAGATTTGAGAGCGTCAACACTAAAGGCTCACGACATACTATCTACCATAGAAAATGAAAAATTATTTTATAAATTCGATGATTTTGAAGACGCCAATCACTACGCTCTCGTGGGGCGAGGAATCCCGAAAGCATTAAATGAAATATTCGGATTATTTAAACCGATTAACGCTAAAGAATATAGAGAGAAATTACTTACTTACGAAGGAACTCCGTTTGAATATTTGACCAAAAAATATGAGGATATCGAATATTTTTATGGTTTTGAAAAAGAATTAATTGAAAACGATATTAGAGCGATTGCCGCTGCTAGTAACAAAAAGGATGATCTCGAATCTTTAGAAAACTTAGCAAAATTAGTTAAGAAAAAATTCCCTGACTCTATGTTAAGCGCCTATTACTTAGGCATGTATTATGAAAAGGAGGGCAATTTAAAAAAGGCATTATTACAATACAAAAATGGTTTACTTTTAAAACCTTCACAATTTGTTGATAAAGAAATTATCCTAGAAAAAATGTACGATACGCAAGAGGCTTTAAATGATTAAATGCATTTCATCGAAAAAAATTGACAATTTGACGATAATTTAGTAAGTTTGGACTCCCAAACCTAAACCTACTTTATTATGAGAAAAACTATTTTAGTTGCTCTTGCGATTCTTGTTTATGTCTCCTCTTCTGCGCAAGTATTTTATAAAGAAATTGCTTCGTCACGTCTTAATTCAGAACGAAAATTAAAAATTAAGTTACCGAAAGACTACGACCCAAAAGCCGACGAGAAATATCCTGTCATTATTGTATTTGATGGTGATTATTTATTTGAACCTGTAGCCGGTCAAGTAGATTTTCAAACTTATTTCGATGATATGCCAAGTTCTATTGTTGTTGGCATTATGCAAGGTGAAAATCGATTTTATGATGCTTATTTTGACCCAGCTACTGGTCTACCCACAGAATCTGGACTTAGATTTCACGATTTTGTTTCAGATGAACTTCTACCATACATAGATAAAAATTACAACACCAGTAAATTTAGAGTCGCTGTAGGCCATGATCGCATGGGTAATTTTATTAATTCTTATTTGTATAAAGAGAATTTGGTATTTCAGGCCTATGTGTGCATAAGTCCAGATTTTGTAGGGTCTCTAAACAATTTTATTTCAAAACGTTTAGCACTTTATAAAGACGATATATTTTATTATTTGGCAACTGCGGAAAAAGATATTCCGGCTATTAGAGAGAGTATCATTTCAACAGACACTCAAATTGCCGCAGTAAAAAATCAGAATTTAACGTATTATTTTGATGATTTTGAAAACGATACACATTACACCTTAGTTACTGGTGCAATTTCAAGATCCTTCGATAAAATTTTTAATATTTACAACCCATTAAGAGAGAAAGAACTTGAAGAAAAAGTATTGCCTTATGAAGGTACTCTAGACCAATTTTTAACTGACAGATATAAGCGCATCGAAAAATTATTCGGAATTAAGCAAGAAATCAGTGAAGAAGAATTAGAAAAAGTAGCCAAAGTAGCGGAGCAACGTGAAGACTTCGAATCGCTTTATAAATTAGGTAAACTTGCTAATAAAATTCATCCTGAAACCTTACTTGGCACTTACTATTTAGCGCAATCTGCCGAACAATTAGGTAAAACTAAAAAGGCAAAGAAACTTTACGAATCGGCATTGGTACTAAATGACGCGCTTAATATAGATAAGGATTATATCGCTACTAAAATTGAAGAACTAGCCGTATCCTTAGTTGATGTCGATGATGAAGATTTAGAAGAATTAGAAGAGGAGGACGATAATGAAAACGAATAAAAGACTTAGATTATCTACAGACTATTTTTTTGAATCACTATTCATTAAGTCAAAGGCATATTTGTTTTCTAATTGGCCTTCAAAATTAGCCACTTTAAAAGTTTTAGCAATTGTTAATTGGTTTAAGGACATCAACTAAATTTGTCTTAATTTTACCATATTTTAATTGAAGAACTCTCTTCCGAAATTTCGGAATTACGAAAAATAAATATGGCTAAAGTAAAAACAACTTTTTTTTGTCAGAATTGTGGTAGTCAATATGCCAAATGGCAAGGACAATGCACATCTTGTAAAGCATGGAACACTATAGCAGAAGAAGTAATTCAGAAACCCGAAAAGAGTGATTGGAAAACACCAACCTCAACTACAAAACGGACCTCCAAGCCTTTGCTGATTAACGATATCGACACCTCTCAAGAAGCGCGCTTAAATCTACAAGATAGTGAATTTAATCGTGTTCTTGGTGGAGGAATGGTCCATGGATCTCTCACCTTATTAGGCGGAGAGCCTGGCATTGGAAAGAGTACACTTTTACTTCAAATTGCATTAAAATTACAATACAAAACCTTATACGTTTCCGGGGAAGAAAGTCAAAAACAAATTAAAATGCGTGCAGAACGCATTAATCCGAGTAGCAATAATTGTTACATTTTAACCGAAACGAAAACTCAAAATATTTTCAAGCAGATTGAAGCTTTAGAACCTGATATCGTAATTATAGATTCAATTCAAACGTTACATAGTGATTTTATAGAATCGTCGGCAGGCAGTATTTCCCAAATAAAAGAATGTACCACTGAACTTATTAAATTTGCTAAAGAAACAGCTACTCCTGTTCTTTTAATTGGACATATCACTAAAGATGGCCATATTGCTGGTCCAAAAATTTTAGAACACATGGTCGATACGGTTCTTCAATTTGAAGGAGATAGAAACCATGTATTCAGAATTCTGAGAGCTAATAAAAACCGTTTCGGTTCAACTAACGAACTTGGTATTTACGAAATGCAAGGATCGGGCTTACGAGAAGTATCTAATCCATCCGAAATACTAATTTCTGAAAAAGATGGCGAATTATCTGGTAATGCAGTAGCCGCAACTCTTGAAGGTCTACGTCCCTTAATGATTGAAGTGCAAGCCTTAGTAAGTACAGCCGTTTATGGAACTCCACAACGTTCAGCTACAGGTTTTAATGCCAAGCGACTCAATATGCTATTAGCCGTTTTAGAAAAACGTGCAGGTTTCCGGCTAGGCGCAAAAGACGTGTTTTTAAATATTACAGGAGGTATCACTGTTGACGATCCTGCCATAGATTTAGCCGTTGTTGCTGCAATTTTATCATCGAACGAAGATGTCGCTTTAGAAAGTAACTATTGTTTTGCTGCAGAAGTTGGTTTGTCTGGCGAAATAAGACCAGTACAACGTGTTGAACAACGTATTTTGGAAGCTGAAAAATTAGGCTTTTCTACCATTTTCGTTTCTAAATACAATAAAATTGGGTTAAAGAATACGGGTATTAAGATTCAACTAATTTCAAAAATCGAGGATTTGGTTGGGTTTTTGGTTTAAAAAATACCAATCATTTTTTATTCAGACCATATAAATTTTAAAAACTCGTAATCTTAAGTCCCTATGTGATAATCAATGATTTTCATGTTATTTCTTGCCATTATTGGCATTTCCCCACCAACAATTTCAACAAGTAACCGCCAATTGCTTACACTTTCCTTTTTTAGCAAAAGCCATCTCATTTTTCCTTAAAAATCATTATTTTCGCTGCTCGAAAATAAAACAGAATAATGAGCACAAAGTTCCCTGAATACAAAGGACTTAACTTACCAAACGTTGCTGAGGACATCAGCAACTACTGGGAAGCTAACCATATCTTCGATAAGAGTATCACTACAAGAGAAGGAAAACCACCTTTTGTTTTTTTTGAAGGTCCACCTTCAGCAAACGGCTTACCTGGGGTACACCACGTATTAGCACGTGCTATTAAAGATATTTTTCCTCGCTATAAGACCATGAAAGGTTTTCAGGTAAAACGAAAAGCAGGTTGGGATACTCATGGTTTACCAATTGAACTTGGCGTGGAAAAAGAGCTCGGTATAACAAAAGAGGATATTGGTACTAAAATTTCGGTCGAAGAATACAACGAAGCTTGTAAAAAAGCAGTAATGCGTTATACCGATATTTGGAATGACCTCACACAAAAAATGGGTTATTGGGTAGATATGGACAATCCTTACATTACCTATAAATCTAAATACATGGAAACGGTTTGGTGGTTGCTCAAACAAATCTATGACAAAGATTTAATTTATAAAGGTTACACCATTCAACCTTATTCTCCTAAAGCGGGAACTGGATTAAGTTCTCATGAGTTAAATCAACCCGGAACGTACCAAGATGTTACAGACACTACTGTTGTAGCACAGTTCAAAGCCAATGCAAATTCGTTGCCAGATTTCCTTCAAAATGAAGGTGACATATTCTTTTTAGCCTGGACAACAACACCTTGGACGCTTCCAAGTAATACAGCACTAACCGTAGGACCAAAAATTGAATATGTTTTGGTTGAAACTTATAACCAATACACCTTTGCACCAATGAATGTAGTTTTGGCTAAGAATTTAGTCAATAAACAATTCGATGGAAAATTTAAACGTGTTGAAACGAAACCAGAATTAATTGAATACAAAGTTGGAGATAAAAAGATTCCTTATTTTGTAGTTAAAGATTTTGTTGGCAAAGATTTAGTCGGTATTACCTACGAGCAATTATTACCCTACGCTTTACCAAACGATAATCCTGAAAATGCGTTTAGAATCATTTCAGGGGATTTCGTCACTGTTGAAGATGGAACCGGAATTGTACACACCTCTCCTACCTTTGGAGCAGATGATGCCATGGTTGCCAAACAAGCATCCCCAGAAGTGCCACCACTTTTGGTAAAAGATGAGAATGATAATTTAGTACCGTTAGTAGATTTACAGGGCCGTTTTAGAAAAGAAATAAAAGATGACATTTACGGTTTAGCAGGAGAATACGTAAAAGCCGAGTATTTAAATGACGATGAATTAACGGCTGAATTTGAAAAACAAAAAGAAAATTTAAAATCTGTTATTTCAAATCTTAAAGCATATTTAAGTGTTGATGAACGCTTAGCGCTAAAATTAAAAAATGAAAATAAGGCCTTTAAGGTCGAAAAATATAAGCACAGTTACCCAAATTGTTGGAGAACTGACAAACCTATTTTATACTATCCTTTAGATTCTTGGTTTATAAAAATAACCGATGTAAAAGGTAGAATGCACGAGTTAAACACCACCATAAATTGGAAACCAAAATCAACTGGAGAAGGTCGTTTTGGTAATTGGTTAGCAAATGCAAACGACTGGAATTTATCGCGATCACGATTTTGGGGTATTCCATTACCTATTTGGAGAACCGAAGACGGAAAAGAACAAATTTGTATTGGTTCTGTTGCCGAACTCAAAGAGGAAATGGCAAAGTCTGTTAAAGCAGGTATAATGTCTGAAGATATTTTTGCTGAATTTGAAGTTGGAAATATGTCTGAAGACAATTACAACACTATTGATTTACATAAAAATGTAGTGGATAAAATTGCATTAGTTTCGGCATCAGGACAACCTATGAAACGCGAAAGCGATTTAATAGACGTATGGTTCGATTCTGGTTCTATGCCTTATGCACAATGGCATTATCCTTTTGAAAACAAGGAAAAGGTTGATGAAACCTGGAGAAAGGCCGATTTTATTGCGGAGGGTGTAGATCAAACCCGTGGTTGGTTCTATACACTTCATGCTATTGCAACCATGATTTTTGATGATGTGGCGTATAAGAACGTCGTATCAAACGGTTTGGTTTTAGATAAAAACGGACAAAAGATGTCTAAACGTTTAGGCAATGCTGTTGACCCTTTTGAAACCTTATCTAAATACGGAGCAGATGCCACACGTTGGTATATGATTAGCAATGCCAATCCTTGGGATAATTTAAAATTTGATAGCGAAGGTATTGCAGAGGTTAGTCGTAAGTTTTTCGGCACGCTTTATAACACCTATTCATTCTTCACGCTATATACAAATATAGACGGTTTCGATTATAGCGAAGCCGATATTCCTTTAGAAGAACGACCAGAAATTGATCGTTGGATTCTTTCTGAATTGAATACTTTAATCCAAAAGGTCGATGATTATTATGCCGATTACGAGCCAACCAAAGCCGCACGAGTAATTTCAGACTTCACACAAGATTATTTAAGTAATTGGTACGTACGCCTAAGTCGAAGACGATTTTGGAAAGGCGACTACCAAGCCGATAAAATTTCGGCATATCAAACGCTTTATACTTGTATGAAAACCATTGCAAAATTAGGCGCGCCAATTGCTCCTTTCTTTATGGATCGTTTGTATTTGGATTTGAATGCAGTGACGAAGAAAGAAAATTTTGAAAGTGTACATTTGGCTGATTTTCCAACGGTCGACAAATCTGCTATCGATAAAATTTTAGAGCGTAAAATGGAAAATGCACAAACCATTTCTTCATTAGTATTATCATTAAGAGCTAAGGAGAAGATTAAAGTGCGTCAACCCTTGCAAAAAATCATGATTCCTGTTGATAATCAACAACAAAAGGAAGAAATTGAAGCGGTTTCAGAGTTGATTAAACATGAAGTAAATATCAAGGAAATTGAACTTTTACAGGATGCTTCGGACATATTGGTAAAACAGATTAAGCCAAATTTTAAGACGTTAGGCCCAAGATTTGGAAAAGACATGAAGCTGATTGCCAATGCCATAAAGGATTTGAATGCAAATGATATTAAAACTATTGAACAAAAAGGGCAATTAGATTTACAAATTAATGGAAAAAGCATTACCTTAGGAATGGAAGATGTAGAGATTACATCGCAAGATATAGAAGGATGGCTTGTAGCAAACGAAGGTGCACTAACAGTAGCTTTAGATGTTACCATCAATGATGATTTACGTAAAGAAGGAGTGGCAAGAGAGCTTGTAAATCGTATTCAGAATTTACGTAAAGATTCAGGATTCGAGGTTACTGACAGAATTGACGTACAACTTCAAAAACACGATCAGATTGTAGAAGCTGTTTCTTCAAATGAAGCGTATATTAAATCAGAAACCTTAACAGAAGATTTAAAAATTTTAGACAACTTAAGCGATGGTATAGAAATCACTTTTGATGATGTAAATACCAAATTGTTTATAAAAAAACATTAATAAAATTATGGCAACAGAAACCAAAAATAGATATTCGGATAAAGATTTAGAGGAGTTTAAATCTATTGTTAAAGAAAAGATTAAAAAAGCTGAGCACGATTTAGAACTTATAAAAAGTGCATATATGAACGACCACGACAATGGTACCGAAGACACAGCACCAACATTTAAGGCATTTGACGAAGGTAGTGCTGTGAATAGCAAAGAATCTAACTCGGCATTAGCGATTCGTCAAGAAAAATTTATTCGCGATTTAAAGAATGCATTGATTCGTATTGAAAACAAAACTTACGGTGTTTGCCGCGTTACAGGAAAACTGATAAATAAGGACCGTTTAAAATTAGTACCACATGCCACTTTGAGTATTGAAGCTAAAAATATGCAGTAAAATTTCTTTGAAAAAAGGGATCTCATAAAAGTGATCAAAAAAATAATCAACAAAGTAAAAGATAATGAATTTCTCACTTTGTATGAATACAATGACCAGACCTCACAGATTTTTAAAGTCTATGAGGTCTTTTCTATTCTCCACATTTATTATCTGTTCCTCCATATGTTTTTCCCAAAACAAAGTTCAAAAGCAATTATCTGCTCAACATATTACGACCATTTCCATAAATGGTAATCAAATTTTTAATATATCCGTTTCAACATCAAAAACAGATAAAATTAAGGTAACTTCATCGTTAGATGGCGAATATCAAAATAACTTTCAGATCAGTATAAACGAAGACAACCAAACTCTCAATTTAAGTTTAGAACATTTACCCTTAACCGAAATCCCTGACGATAAGCGAAATGCGCACAAAGTTATTGCTGCTACTCTACAACTCGAAATACCTGAACAACGTTCCCTAAATATTCTCAGCGATATTGGCTCTGTAGATTTACAAGGTAATTATAAGTCGCTTTATATAGAATTGTTGCAAGGATCTTGTAATGTTGAGGGTGAAGTAGAATCTGCCGTTGTAAATACTATCGATGGAAACATTGACGTTGTAACCAAAAATGCTACAACTGAAGCAAAATCTAATCATGGGAAAATTATCTTAGATGAATTTTCTAACATAAATTCTATTTGGAAATTGAGATCTATAAATGGTGATATAACAGTTGTAAAGCCGAATTAAACGTCTATTTTTGCCCAAACTAAAAGAGATTTCCACTTTCGTGGGAAGTATCATGTCCCTAAAAAAAGCCTCCATACTCATCATCACAATTCTACTGATAGACCAAATCAGTAAAATTTATATTAAAACCCATTTTCACTTGGGCGAAGATATCAAGGTGTTTTCATGGTTTCATATTGCATTTATTGAGAATAACGGAATGGCTTGGGGAACCAAACTAAGCGATTTTACCACGTTAATCTCAGACCGTACCGCTAAACTTATTTTAACCTTATTTAGAATTATAGCCGTTACAGGAATCGCTTTTTGGTTAGTTGATGTGACGAAAAAGAAGAAGTCTAAAATCCTAATCTTTGCTATTTCTATAATCTTTGCTGGTGCGTTGGGCAATATTATAGATTCTGTATTTTATGGTATTTTATTTAGTGATAGTGTAATGCAGGTCGCTACATTTTTACCAGAAGGTGGTGGTTATGATAGTATATTTCATGGCAACGTTGTGGATATGCTTCATTTTCCAATTTGGAATGGTATTTTACCTGAACAACTGCCTCTTATCGGTGGGAAGCATTTTTCGTTTTTCGACCCTGTTTTTAATGTCGCAGATATGGCTATTAGTTCTGGTATTGGGATATTGATAATGTTTAATAAGAAAGCATTTCATGAAACTTCTAAAACCGATAGATCTGATTCGGAGTCACACAGTAATCCAAACTAACATCATTTTCTTCAATTTCTAAAACCTCTTGTTCAGCTTCGAAAAAAGATAATCCAATTTTTAAGGTCTCGGGTTTACAATTGGCTAAAAAACGATCATAAAACCCTTTGCCATAACCTACTCTATGCCCAAATTTGTCAAACACTAACAATGGAATAAAAACCACTTCTAACTGAGAAGAAGAAATTTCAATACCATCCACAGGTTCTGGAATATTATAGCTGTTTTTTTTAATCCTTGTATTATCCGTTAACAGATAATGATTCATTGAAAAATCTTCAAAATTACTTTTAGATATAATTATATTTTTATCCTTTCCTGAAAGGATATTTAAGATGTAGTCCGTATTAATTTCCTTATGTTCTTCAATAGTTAAAAAAATATGGTAAAAGGATTTAGACCAGATGTCTAATCGCAATAATTGATTCGCAATGGCAAGACTATAGTCGTCTATTTGAGACTCGGAAAGCGATTGTCTTAAAGTTTTATATTTAAGTCGTATTTCTTTCTTTGTCATGATTCGAACTTTGTAGAAATATGAAATATTGCATCTCCTTGATAGATAATTGGCGACTCATTAATATTAAAAATATAACCATCATTTGGTGCCTTTACAAAATGATTAAAACTACCATAAGGATCGGTTATATTCCCGATATCATCTCCCTTTTTAACTTCAGAATTAATACTGACTGTTGCTTTAAACATTCCAGAATATTTCGCTCTAACCCACTTACTATCTTTAATATAAATACAAGATTTTTTAGGGTTAGATACTTTAAATTTTCGGTTTAACATTTCGAGATGATGCAAAACACGTTTTACACCGTTTACCCCAGTATTAGTCACTGTATTATCAATATTAAACGATTTTCCTCCTTCAAATAAAAGTATAGGAATTCCTAATTTATGGCAGGTATTCCTAAATGATTTTTTGAGATTTTTAGAATAAAAAATAAACGGCGCTCCAAAGACTTTAGCCAATTCATTTAATGTTTTTTCACCTTTAATAATACGAACCTGAGCTGCATTAAAACGATCTGCTCCGCCAGTATGAAAATCTAAAACTAAATCGGCATGTGGTAAAATTTCGGTCACTAATTTAAAAGCGACTCTACTTGCGAGAGAACCTCCTCTTATCCCCGGAAACATACGATTAAGATCACGACCATCTGGAAATTCGCGATCCATATGGATAAATCCAAACACATTAATAACAGGAATACAAATAATAGTCCCACGTTTTGGTTTGTTAATTCCTTTTGAAATTATCTGCCGTACGATTTCTACACCATTAACCTCATCTCCATGAATCCCTGCAGTAATTAAAACAATAGGTCCCGGTTTTTTTGAACGTTCAATAATAACCGGAACATCAATGGTATTCTGTGTATGTAGTTTTGCCACATTAAAACTGACTTGGGCACTTTCACCTAATGCCACTTCTTTGCCTAGTATGTGCAGTATATCTTTTTTAATCATGTTAATGGCTCATGTTTATTACGCTATAACACATACAAGTGGTTGCTTATCTGTACTACATTGTGATTCGTAAAACTACTTTCTGCTACGTTCTATAAACGTAATAATAGCTTTGGCTATATTTTTGCCAGTGGCTCCTTCAATACCTTCCAATCCTGGGGTAGAATTTACTTCTAATAATAATGGCCCACGAGATGATTGTAGCATATCTACACCACAAACAGGTAGTTTTAATACCTTAGCTGCATTCATAGCTAATTTAAGTTCGTCTTGGTCTAATTTTATAATATTAGCAGAACCACCACGATGCAAATTAGAACGAAATTCTCCTTCTTTCCCTTGGCGTTTCATGGCTCCGACCACCTGGCCATCTACCACTAAAGCTCTTAAATCTGCTCCTTTGGCCTCTTTAATAAATTCTTGCACAATCACTCTGGCTTGCAAACCATTAAAAGCTTCTAACACCGATTCCGCTGCATTTTTAGTTTCAGCCAAAACAACACCAAGGCCTTGTGTACCTTCTAGCAATTTTATAATTACTGGTGTACCACCTACATACTCTATCACTTCTTCTACGTCTCTAGAATAATTGGTAAATACGGTTTTAGGCATTCCAATTCCTGCTTTACTTAAGCGTTGTAAACTTCTTAACTTATCTCTAGAACGTGTAATAGCATCAGATGGCGCAATGGTAAAGACTCCCATTTCTTCAAATTGTCTAACCACAGCACAGCCGTAAAATGTTATGGATGCCCCAATTCTGGGAATAATGGCATCAACATAATCCAAATATCTATTTTTATAATAAATTGTTGGTTTTTCCTTCTCAATGATAATATCACATTTTAAAGGATCTATGATTTCAACGGAATGTCCTCTGTTTTCAGCTTCTTCAACAAGACGTGTTGTGGAATAAAGCTCAGGATTTCGTGAAAGAATTACTATGTTCATTTAATTATTGTTTGTTTAAAGGATTGGTTTTGCAAATCGACATCGACCATAAATTTGTTTTTCAAAAATTGGCGACCAATTAGTACAGGAAACTTCATATCGTCTCTAGTGCTTAAAGTTAAGTTAATCTTATAGGTTTTACCAAAGAATACAACGGTTGATTTAATTTTGTAGCGATTTTCCCTATGTCCGTTACTACTCTTTACATCTGTATAAGTGTAAGAATCGAAAATTATTTCTTCACTTTTAAAATTAGGATGTCCTTTACTTTCAAAGATACAATGAAGTTTACCATTCACTTCTCTTATTTTAGAACAGTGTATGGCAGAAGTGTAAGCTCCCGTATCCATTTTTACATCAATATTATTAAGTTGCAAATCGGGAAAATTGACCTTATCAATACGACCTAAGATTTTTTTTGTCATAAATTCAATATATAAAAAGAGGCGCAAGATAACGAACTCATAACTACTTTTTCGGGTCGTTAAAAAATTAATCGTTTACGTTTTAAAATTATCTCATAACTATTGTACAGTATAACATCAATAATTCAAAAGCTATCAGCGCGTTAATCTGTAAAAGGTTAAATATTGAGCTCAATAACTTTAAGCACATGTAACTTTTAAATTATAACTTTTATTTACCTTTGATTATATGCCAGAATCGACTTTAGACATTCAGATAAAAACCTTGCCGCACCAACCTGGTGTGTATCAATATTTTGATACAGACGAGCGATTAATCTATGTTGGTAAAGCTAAAAATATTAAAAAACGTGTAAGCAGTTACTTTAATAAACACCATGACTACGGCAAAACACGTGTTTTGGTAAAAAATATCGCATCGGTAAAACACATCGTTGTAGACACCGAAAACGATGCTTTATTACTAGAAAACAACCTTATTAAAAAGTACAAACCAAAGTACAACGTTTTATTAAAAGACGATAAATCTTATCCATGGATTTGTATTAAGAAAGAACGTTTTCCACGCGTATTTCCAACCAGACGCATTATAAAGGATGGCTCAGAATATTTTGGACCTTATACAAGCATGAAAACCGTAAAAACGCTGTTAGGTTTAATAAAAGGATTATACCAATTACGCACGTGTAATTACGATTTATCTGAAGCTAAAATTGAAGCTGGAAAATATAAAGTCTGCCTAGAATATCATTTAGGAAACTGCAAAGGCCCTTGTGAAGGTTATGAATCTGAGGAAGAATACCAAGCCAATATTATAGCTATTAGGGAAATTCTGAAAGGCAATTTTAAGGATTCATTACAACAATTCAAAATACAAATGAAGCGCCATGCTGAAGCGATGCAGTTTGAAGACGCTCAAAAAATAAAAGAAAAATTAGAAGTTCTAGAAAACTACCAAGCCAAATCGACCATTGTAAATCCTAAAATTAGTAATGTAGATGTATTTTCTATAGTAAGTGATGAAAGTTATGCTTACGTTAATTTCTTACAACTAAGTTATGGTTCAATAATTAGGTCACATACGTTAGAATTAAAAAAGAAACTGCAAGAATCTGATGTTGAATTATTAGAATTGGCTATCATTGAAATTAGACAACGGTTCAATTCTAATTCAAAAGAAGTTTATGTACCTTTTAAAGTAAATTTGGGAGACGACATCAAAGTTACTATACCTAAGCTTGGCGATAAAAAAAGCATTCTCGACTTATCTATTCGCAATGCCAAGTATTTTAGAATGGATAAATTAAAACAAATAAAAATTGTAGACCCAGATCGTCATGCCAACAGAGTTATGGCACAGATGAAAGCCGATCTACGGTTGTCTGAAGAACCGAGACATATCGAATGTTTTGATAACTCAAATATACAAGGAACACATCCGGTGGCAGCTTGTGTTGTTTTTAAAAACGGAAAACCAAGTAAAAAGGATTACCGTCATTTCAACATTAAAACGGTTGAAGGTCCCGATGATTTTGCATCCATGGAAGAAGTGGTTTACAGACGCTACAAACGTTTAGTGGAAGAAGATGAGCCTTTACCACAGCTCATTATTATCGATGGAGGAAAAGGACAATTATCCTCGGCCTTAAAAAGTTTAGATATTTTAGGGTTACGAAATGAAATTGCAATAATCGGAATTGCAAAACGTTTAGAAGAATTGTTTTATCCAGATGATCCAATTCCCTTATATTTAAATAAAAAAAGTGAGACCCTTAAAATCATACAACAATTACGAAATGAGGCGCATCGTTTTGGTATAGAACATCATCGAAACAAAAGAAGTAAAAGTGCATTAACTACGGAATTGGAGAATATTCCGGGAGTTGGCGAGCAAACCATTATAGATTTAATGAAACGATTTAAGACGGTTAAACGTATTGCCAATGCAAAGTTAGATGAACTCGAAGCGGTTGTTGGTGTTTCTAGAGCAAATAAAGTCTATAATTATTATCATAAAGAGTAAATAAAAATTTTTATCAAATTAAAAAAAGTATACTAAACTTATTTTCAGAATTGGAACACTCGAAGGTTTAAAATATTCATTGAGAATTCATAGTTGTTGAAGTGAGCGAAAATTGAAACCTGACAAATAGATAAAATGAAAATAAAAAGTCTCATATTAATCTTATTGCTCTTTAGTCTTTTACCAGTAAAGGCTCAAGATTCTACAGCACATAAGCAACCTAAAGTTGGTTTAGTTTTAAGTGGAGGCGGCGCTAAAGGTTTTGCTCATATTGGGGTTTTAAAAGTTATAGATAGTTTAGGTTTAAAGATAGATTATGTTGCTGGCACAAGTATGGGAGCAATTATTGGCTCTTTATATGCCTCAGGATATTCGGGAAAACAACTTGAGCAAATTTTTAAAATCCAGGATTTTGATGAGTTAATAAATGATAATTTTCCAAGACAATCTAAACCTTTCTATGAACGGGAAAATACCGAAAAATACGCAGTAACCTTACCTTTCGATAAGTTTAGAATCTCCTTACCATCGGCATTATCACGCGGTCAAAATGTATACAATTTATTGTACCAATTATTACAACCAGTAAATGGTACTAATGATTTTAGCCAGCTTCCTATTCCTTTCTTTTGTATGACTACCAATATAGAAACGGGCGAATCGGTACTTCTTGAAAAAGGTAAATTAGCAGAAGCTGTTACGGCTAGCGGTGCTCTGCCTTCATTATTTCAACCCGTGGGTATTGATGGAAATATTTTTATTGATGGTGGAGTAACTAATAATTTTCCGGTTGAAGAATTACGAGCCAAAGGTATAGACATTATTATTGGTGTAGATGTTCAAGACGCATTAAGAGACCGTGAGTCATTAAAATCTGCTCCAGATATCTTATTACAAATTAATAATTTCCGCACCATCGATGCCATGAAAAGCAAAGCGGAATTAACCGATATTTACATTAAACCAGATATTACCGATTTTTCAGTAATATCTTTTGATGAGGGCGAAAATATTATTGCTAATGGAGCCGCGGCAGCCAGAACTCAATTGTCTAAATTATTAGACATTAAACAAAAACAGCCTAAATATAAAGAACGATCGGAAGTTAAAATTCTGGACAGTCTTAAAATTAATGAGGTTAATATAGAGGGAAATCAACGCTACACCAGATCTTATCTTATTGGAAAACTAAAATTAAAAGGAGATAAAAAAATAAGCTATTCCGATTTTAGACGTGGAATAAACAACCTTATTGCCACCAATAATTTTGATACGTTTAGATATTATTTAGAAAATACAGAAAATGAATTTGAATATAATTTGTTAGGCAACATTACGGAGACCAGAACCTCAACATTTTTAAGACTTGGGCTTCATTATGATGAGCTTTACAAAAGTGCCATTCTCGCCAATATTACTCAAAAAAAATTATTATTTAATAATGATATTACCTCGTTAGATATAATCTTAGGAGATAACACCCGCTATAATTTCGATTATTTTATAGACAAAGGTTTTTATATTAGTATTGGTGTAAAATCGCGCTATAATCAGTTTAATAAAAATGTAAGTCCTGTATTGGCTTTAGAGGAAGGCTCCCCATTGACGATGGGTATAAATAAAATTGATGCAAAAATTTCAGATTTTACTAATCAGTTATACTTGCAAACCATTTTTAGAAAAGATTTTGCTTTACGAATTGGTGCTGAGCATAAGCATCTTAAAATAACCTCAGAAACTATTATTGATGATAATCAAGAAGATAAAATAGTTTTTGAAAACACTGATTATTTAAGTGTATTCGGTAATTTAAAATTCGACGATTATGATAATTCATACTTTCCTAAAAACGGATTCTATTTTAATGGAGATTTTCATTTGTATCTAAGTGCTTCGGGGTTTAATAAAAACTTTAAAGAGTTTTCTATTGCCAAAGCAGATTTGGGTTATGCTTTTAGTTTTAGCGATAAATTGGCCCTAAAAACAGAGGCTAGTGGTGGTTTTAAAATAGGAGATAAGTCTACAAATGCTTTAGGCTTTGGTATTGGCGGTTATGGAGCAAATTATATCAATAATTTTTATTCGTTTTACGGCTACGATTATTTAGCCTTAATAGGAGATAGTTTTGTAAAAGCGACATTTACTTTAGATTATGAGATTTTTAAAAAACACCACATCATATTAGCAGCTAATATTGCCAATATAGATGATGGTCTTTTTGAATCTGGTCAATTTTTCTCTTCACCCGATTATAGCGGTTATGCTATTGGCTACTCGTTAGAAACATTTTTAGGACCTTTAGAAGCCAAGTATTCGTATTCTCCAGAAACTGGTGATGACTATTGGTATTTTAATCTTGGCTTTTGGTTTTAATAGAACGGATGTTTTATTATGCTAAATTTATTTTCTAATTAAATTATTCTAACCCATAAAAACAGGGCTTAATAGCTATTATTAATAAATTTTCTTATTAATTTAACCATAATCCTTCAAAATAATAAAACCGCTACTTTCTATTATATTTCATATTTATTTTCAAATTGCTACAAATAAAAGCAACACAAACTACATATAGTAGCTAATTTTACCATCTAATTTTTTGCTATCGATTTCATTTTAAGTTTTGTCTTAGACTCCAAAATTTGAGCTTTTATAATGTTATGAAGTTTTTTAATATAACATTTAAATATCGCAATTTCATATTTAAAAAAAGCGCAAGTTTAGTTTCGAGGTTTAATACTTAAAACGGAAATTTTTTTCAAAAAAAGAAAACGTTAATATTAGTCTATTATGTATTTAAACTGTCACACTTACTATAGTCTTCGTTATGGCACTATAAAGCCAGAACAACTGCTCGCTATCGCCTCAGAAAATGGAGTACAAACCCTTGCACTGACTGATATTAACAGCACCTCTGCCTGCATGGATATAATGCGCTTATCCAAAACATATAAAATAAAATCTGTACTTGGTGTAGATTTTAGAAATGGTGCACAGCAACAATTTATTCTCATTGCAAAGAACAATCAAGGATTTCAGAACATTAACAACTATTTATCTCGATTTCTTCATCATCAAGAATTACAAATACCAGACAAGCCACACGAAGTTATAGACGATTGTTTTATTATATATCCCTATCAAAAAAACAAACATTTCGAATTAAAATCTAATGAATTTTTAGGCATTACACCTCAAGATCTTAACCAATTAAAATTTTCAAAGTGGAATCAATTCAAGCATAAATTAGTAATATTAAAAACGGTCTCTTTTCAGAATAAAAAGGGGTACAATACACATCGTTTGTTGCGTGCTATTGCTAACAATACATTATTAAGTAAACTTCCTAAGTCAGAAGAAGGAAAGGCTACTGATATGATGCTGTCTTATGATACACTATGTGAAACTTACGCAGAATTTCCAAACCTTATCCATAATACCAAACAACTTTTAAAACATTGCACTATTGATTTCGATTTTGAAAACATAACACCAAAAAACCAAAAATGCCTGACAGAAAATGAAAGTTCTGATTATAAATTACTAGAAAAATTAACCTATGATGGTATTTCTTATCGCTATGGCTCTGACATTCAAAAAAATGTATATGATCGTATTGAAAAAGAACTCATAATTATTAAACAGAAAGATTTTGTTTCTTATTTTCTTATCAACTGGAAAATTCTAGAATACGCCCGTAGTAAAGACTATTATTACGTTGGTCGTGGTAGCGGCGCCAATAGTATCGTGGCTTATTTATTGCGAATTACAGATGTAGATCCCATTGAACTCGATTTGTATTTTGAACGTTTTATTAACTTATTCCGACAGAATCCTCCAGATTTTGATATCGACTTTTCATGGAAAGATAGAGATGACATTACCAATTATATCTTTAAAACCTTTAAGCATACCTCCTTAATTGCGGTTTATAACACCTTTAAATTTAGAGCTTCAGTACGCGAGTTAGGAAAAGTTTTTGGTTTACCAAAGTCCGAAATGGATTTACTAACTAGAGGAAAATACAATAATAATCAACTCGATAATCTATCGCAACTCGTCATTAAATATGCAAAGTATATCGAAGGATTTCCCAATTATTTAGGGATACATGCAGGTGGAATTTTAATTTCAGAGCAACCCATTCATTCCTACTGTGCTACGTTTATGCCTCCCAAAGGTTTTGCTACTACACAGTTTGATATGGTAGTCGCCGAAGATATTGGTTTGTATAAGTTCGATATTTTGAGTCAACGCGGTTTAGGAAAAATTAAAGAAGCCGTAGAGATTATTGACCATAATTACACAGAGCAACCCCCAATTGATATTCATGATATTAAACGTTTTAAAACAGATGAACGTATAAAAAACCTTCTCAGAAACGCTAAAGCGATTGGCTGCTTTTATGTAGAATCACCAGCAATGCGCATGTTATTAAAAAAATTACAAGTAGATAATTATTTGGGATTGGTAGCTGCGAGTTCGGTAATTAGACCCGGTGTTGCCAAAAGCGGGATGATGCGCGAATATATTTTGCGTTACCGTTATCCTGAGAAACGTAAAGAAGCACATCCTGTTCTTGCACAAATTATGCCCGAAACTTATGGTGTTATGGTCTATCAAGAAGACGTTATTAAAGTAGCGCATCATTTTGGTGGTTTAGATTTAGGCGAATCAGATATGTTGCG
This sequence comes from Winogradskyella bathintestinalis, assembly GCF_030407435.1. Taxonomy (GTDB): domain Bacteria; phylum Bacteroidota; class Bacteroidia; order Flavobacteriales; family Flavobacteriaceae; genus Winogradskyella; species Winogradskyella bathintestinalis. The sequence continues at coordinate 853,022 of NZ_JASDDK010000001.1, read as the reverse complement.
TCGTGGTATGTCTGGTAAGTTTCGTTCGCGAGAAGAATTTCTAAAAGTGAAACAAAAATTTTTTGATAATTGTAAAAAAGATGGCAAGTCTGACGATTTAGTTGCCGATGTTTGGCGACAAATAGAAAGTTTTGCTGGTTACGCCTTTGCCAAAGGCCATTCTGCTTCGTATGCTGTAGAAAGTTACCAAAGCCTATTTTTAAAAGCGTACTATCCGTTGGAATATATGACAGCTACCATTAATAATTTTGGTGGGTTTTACAACACAGAGCTTTATGTACACGAAGCCAGAATGCATAACGGATGTATTGAAGCACCCTGTATCAATAAGTCTTCGGTAGAAGCTAACATTTTTAAAAAAACAATCTATCTCGGTTTTATGTTTTTACAATCTTTAGAATCTAAAACCATCAACCGTATTCTTACTGAGCGTAACAAAAATGGAATATTTCAATCGCTTGATGATTTTATAGAACGAGTTTCAATTTCTATTGAACAACTATCCATTTTAATTAAAATAAATGCCTTTCGATTTACAGGAATAAACAAACGTGAATTACTTTGGGAAGCCCATTTAAAAATTAGTAAAACCATAATTCAAGAACCCGTCATTAATCTATTTAAAACTGAAAAAATCAACTACAACACACCCGAATTACCAAGTACAGCCTTAGAAAATGCTTTTGATGAAATAGAACTTTTAGGATTTGCTTTGTGCAATCCGTTTTTATTATTAACCACAAAACCAACAGGAAATTTACGCGCTAGACATCTCGAAAAACTAGAAGACAAACGCATTGTTATTGAAGGCTATTTAATTACCACAAAAAACACCAAAACAGCTAACGGTAAAATAATGCATTTTGGAACATTTTTAGATCGTGATGGTGATTTTATAGACACGGTACACTTCCCTCCTATTGCTGCCAAATATCCTTTTAGAGGCAAAGGAATTTATAGAATTGTAGGCAAAGTGATGGTAGAATTTAATTGTGTTACTATCGAGGTTTCAGAATTAGAACGACTTGCCATTATTGAAGATCCTCGTTATTCGGTAAAATCCTTAAATCCTACATTTCAAAAAAAGAAAAGTTTTCAAGATCTTAAAAAAGTAATCGCGTTATAAGACAACTCGCAAGTTGTCCGTACCTATCGCAAATTCCCCCAAACACAAGCATGAACAACAACCGCAACATCGTACACATGGATTTAGACACCTTTTTTGTGTCTTGCGAACGCTTGCTTGATAGTCGCCTTATTGGCAAACCTGTACTTATTGGTGGCACAAGCGACAGAGGTGTTGTGGCATCTTGCAGTTACGAAGCCCGAACCTTTGGCATCCATTCTGCCATGCCCATGCGAATGGCAAAACAGTTGTGCCCAGAAGCAATTGTATTGAGAGGAAATTCTGGTATTTATACCAAATTTTCAAATGACGTCACTGATGTGATTAAGGAAAGTGTTCCACTTTATGAAAAATCTTCGATTGATGAGTTTTACATGGATCTCACAGGAATGGATAAGTTTTTTGGTTGCCACAAACTCGCTTCAGAATTACGTCAAAAAATTATTAGGGAAACAGGTTTGCCGATTTCCTTTGGATTATCATTAAACAAAACTGTTTCAAAAATTGCCACAGGCGAAGCCAAACCCAATAATGAAATCCGAATACGCTCTGGTACCGAAAAGCCATTTTTAGCGCCACTTTCAGTCAAAAAAATTCCTATGGTTGGAAATGTGACTTATAAAGCCCTATGTGATTTAGGCGTTAAACGCATCAAAACGGTACAGGAAATGCCCATGGAATTGATGCACAAAGTGCTTGGCAAAAATGGACTCGTCATTTGGAAAAAAGCCCACGGCATTGATAATTCGCCTGTGGTACAATACCACGAACGCAAATCTATTTCTACCGAGCGCACCTTTGGGCAAGATACTACAGATGTTACCAAACTAAAAGGCTTGGTTATTGCTATGGCAGAAAACTTAGCGTATCAATTGCGTCGTGGCCATAAATTAACAGCTTGTGTGACATTCAAAATTCGGTATTCCGATTTTCAGACGTATACACAGCAGCAACGTATTCCTTATAGTGCCATGGATCATAGTATTATTCCTGTGGTATTGGATTTGTTCAAAAAACTATATCATCGCCGACTTTTAGTTCGATTGATTGGTGTAAAATTTAGCCATTTGGTGGAAGGTGGCCATCAAGTAAATTTATTTGAGGATAACGAAATGCAGCTCAACCTCAGCAATGCTATGGACAAAATGCGCGAACGTTATGGGGACAGAGCCGTTATGAGTGCTGCGGGTATGGAAGCTAAAAGCATTAGCCGTTGGAATCCTTTTAATGGTGAACCGCCTCCTTTATTGCCCAATCGCCGACGATGATGATGACAGACTTCACAGGATTAAAATATTTGTGAGGTCTGGTAATAATGTGCAAATTTAGTCTTCAACATATTCCAAAATATCACTAGGCTGACAATCCAAAGCTTTACAAATGGCTTCTAAGGTTGAAAATCGAATCGCCTTTGCCTTTCCCGTTTTTAAGATGGAAAGATTAGCCGTTGTAATACCAACGATTTGTGCGAGCTCATTGCTTTTCATACCGCGTTTGGCTAACATTATATCTAGGTTGACTATTATTGGCATGGTTATATGGTTAGGTCGTTATCTTTTTTAAGCTCAATACCTTTATATAAAACATTAGAAAATAGCATAAAGAACAATCCAACAACGGACACAAACACCAATGAAATATTGGTATAATCAATGATAATTCCAATTCTATCTAACAAAATAAGGTCTGCTAAAAACCTAAGAAAAATGGTAGTTAATCCAACAATGACGAATAATTTACCAGATTTTAAAAAACACTGTGAAATTTCAGTTGTAAAAAATTTTCCAAGGCTTAACTTTTTAACGCCACTTCGCATATAAAATAAGGCCAGAATGCATAAAATATATTCCACAGCAAAGGATACTAATATTATATAAGTTTTCCAACTGAATAAATCAACTGATTGATAGCGTTCTGGCATATCAATTATTATAGTTGACTTTTGAATAATAATGTAAAAGAGTACAAATACCGATACCAATAACGATAGCGACAATAGCCCAATTAATACATCAATAAATTTTCTTAACCGAGTAGCTGTTTCCATAATATATTTCAATTAAATTATTGTTTATCAATAACAAATATATTAATAATTATCGATAAACAATAATATTCATGAGCAACAGTGATTTTTTAGGTGAAGTTAAATACTGACAGATGTTCGGGTTTAAGGAATTTGTTAGCTCTCAAATTCTTTATATTATATTTGAAAGGTGAAACCAAATATCATCATTTCAGAAAGCGCAAGACCAATATGGCAAATTCCAATTGCTGCTCTATTTTTTACTATAGCTACGGTGATTCTCATCTTGGGGTTATATAACCTAACCTTTACCGAAAAAGGACTTATTGTATTTCTTTATGAACTTAAATCATCTATACTTTTTATCGCTCCTGGTATTGGGTTTACATTAACAAAAAGTATTCATATCGATATTACAAATTCACGGTTTAGACCAACCTTTAATGTAGGTCCTTTAAAATTTGGATCATGGCAAACCATTAAAAATTACGAATATGTTTCCGTATTTCATCAACCCACCATAAACGGAGATTATGTTTTTGAAGTGAATCTTTGGTACGACCAAAACAAACATTTTGAATTGTATGAGGAAAATGATTATAAAGAAGCCTTCCTCATAGGTTACGAACTCTCAGAACAATTACACATCGATTTATTAGATGCCACTGTTCCAAATAATTTTCAATGGGTTAACAAAGATGAATGGAAATCTAAAATAGCATCTGAAACAATAGAATAGTTTTTTTTAACTTGTGTATGTTTTAAAAATCTAATAGGTCACCAAAACCTTGTTATCTTTACCAAATGCAAAACACCTTCGTTACTATAGCCCAATTCCAATATTCCTCGGAAGCCGAGATTATAAAAGGCCGATTAGAATTTGATGGTATTCAAGTTTTTTTGAAGGACAATATTACCATTGACACCGACCCTTTAGTAAGTAATGCTATTGGTGGCATAAAATTAAAGGTATTAGCTAAAGACGAAGATGAAGCAAAAGCTATTTTAAAATCTATTCAACAATATTCCTTAGATAATGATGGCCATCCTATCACTTGCCCAAATTGCGGTAACAGCCACGTAGAGTTATATTCTACCATCAACGATTTAAAATCTTTGGTTTCTTTTATAGTTGGCTTTGTTACTGGAACTTTACCGTTCAGCACACGCTACCAATACAAATGTGAAGATTGCAATACTGAGTTTCCGGTTAATAATAAATGACCTTATCATAAGCGCTTTTCATTTTTTTAATCACAATTTCAATTTCTTCGTCGTTTAAGTGTCCAAAACCAAAACGAATTGCACAGGTGTTTCTATCCTGATATAAAATGGTTTTAGGTAAAAATAAATCTAATTCTTCGGCCTCTTCTGCCAATTTAATTAATGAAATTGTCTTATTAAAACGCAACCAAATTGCCAGACCACCTGTAGGGATTTCCCACGTCAAAATACCTTCAAAATAATACTTCAAACAATAACATAAATGATCTCGCCGCTGTTTATAAGTAACAATATTCTTTTTCTTAAGACGATATATTTCACCTTCAGCGATAAGTTCAGCAAGCATTTGTTCTTGTATTAAATCGCCTTGTTTATCGAGTAACTGTAAATAATTTTTGGCTTCAGAAATCAAATTTTCTGGTGCAATTACAAATCCTGTGTGAAAGCTTGGAAATAATGATTGTCCCAATTTACCTAAATAAATTACTAAACCATTAGCATCTGCACTTGCCATAGGTAACATGGCTGAACCTTCAAACTGAAAATCATAATCGTAATCATCTTCTATAATAGCAAATCCATACGTTTTTGCCATTTGCAATAATTGTAAACGACGTTTGGCGCTCAAAGTTGTGGTTGTTGGGTAATCTCTATTAGTACAGATATAAACGCATCGCACACTCCCTTTTATAAAATGCTTTTTTATGTAATCTACATTTAAACCTTCGTTATCTATAGGAACTGTTCTAATAGTTGCGCCAGCTTGCTGAAAAATCATGTTTGCCGCATAATTACTCAACTGCCCCACTAAGACTAAATCATTTTGTTTTATTAAAAGCTGAGACACTATATAAAGACTCATTTCTGTACTCCGTGTATTTACTAAATTGCTAGGTTTTACATGAAATCCGCGTGTAGCATTCAAATAATTACAAAGCTGTGCACTAAAAATTGAAGGTCGTAAAGCACTAGTCCTATTCCACTTATTTAGTAAAACTTTACGCTTCATGGCAGCACTATACCACCTTGAAAACTGATGAACAGGATGCAAGCGCAAATCGGGCTTACCATCGTTTATAATATATTTTGCTGTAGTTTCTTCTGCCGTTGAAGCCAAATGAAATGACTGCTCAAAGGGAAATCCTACTGCTTCTGGATACGCATAAACTTTATTTATCTGTTGCATTGAGGCTCTAATCTTAGGTGTGGATGCCTCAGGTACCAATACATAAGTTCCCTTATTTGCAATAATGTCTACCCAACCTTGTGTAGCCAACTCATCATAAATAGCTACGGCTGTATTGCGATGAACGTTCAATATTTGACTTAAAATACGAGTACCAGGTAACTTAGTTCCCTTTTCTAAATAACCACGCTGAATCGCATTTATAACCTGTTGCGATACCTGAATGTAAACCGGTTGCACTAAGGTTTTATCGAACCTAATAAGCTGTTTAAGAATATTATTAACCGGACTATTCATCGTTTTAATACTGGACTAGTTTAATCGTCCGGAAAGTTACGACTTTTGCAGCGTTAAAATTTAAACATACTACAATAACCATTATCAAATTAAATTCAATGAAAAATACTAACTTCATATATACCTTGCTATGCATGGCGATTTTTACTGCGAACGCTCAGCAAAAACCCAGTATTAAAACGGACGCATTAAAAGAGGTTTTGATTACCTCGACACGCATCGATTTACCTTTCAAGGAAAACTCGAGAACCATAAATATCATCACCTCTGCCGATATTAAAAATAGTGCTGCTATAACAGTTAGCGATTTACTTCAACAAGTCGCTGGAGTTGATATTAGACGTCGTGGTACAGGTGGAAGTCAAGCCGATTTATTTATTAGAGGTGGCGGATTTGACCAAACACTTTTATTAATTGACGGTATAAAAATGGACGACGCCCAAACGGGACATCACACTATGAATGCTGCCTTACCTTTAGAAGTAATTGAGCGCATTGAAATCATAAAAGGTCCAGCAGCACGTGTATTCGGACAGAATGCCTTTACAGGTGCTATTAATATTGTAACAAAATCGCGTTTAGATAGCGCTGTTTCAGCCTCTATTGAAACAGGCTCGTTTGGTCAACTTAACGGCTCTGTAACCGTTGGGTCTAAATTAGAAAACTCAACACATATCCTTCATGCGGGCAAAATGACGTCTCAAGGCTACCGAAATAATTCCGATTATGACAATTCTAACTATTTTTTGAAAAGTATTTTTAACAAAAAAGACCAACCTATAGAAATGATAGCCACGTTTTTCGAGAAAAAATTTGGAGCTGAAAATTTTTACACTACCAACCCAACTTATAATGAATACGAAGAAACTCAAAATAGTATACTCGCATTTACAACCAAATTTCAGACTCAGAAATTTAAAATTCAACCGCGTGTTTATTGGAAGCGTAACCAAGATATATTTCTTTTAAAGAGGTTTGAACCTAATTTCTTTAGAAACTTTCATATTTCAAATAAAATTGGGGCGGAAGCCAATGTTTCTCATACGTCTAAATTAGGAGTTACAGGATTCGGTATTGACATATCTAAAGTTTATTTACGGAGTAATAATCTAGGGAATCGCAACCGCTTTATGTCCACGCTATTTTTAGAGCATAGATTTCAATTATTGGATACGCGTTTAGATATAACGCCAGGAGTTGCCGTAACTTATTATTCGGATTTTAAGTTTAATGCCTTTCCTGGATTAGATATTGGTTTTGATGTTACTAACCATCTAAAAGTCTATGGAAATATAGGATTCACCTATAGAATTCCAACTTATACCGATTTATATTATAGTGACCCAAGATCTATCGGAAATTCAGATCTAGAGCCAGAAGAAGCGTTTGCACAAGAAATAGGGATCAAATACAACACTCAAAAAATTAGCGCAAGTCTTTCTGTTTTTAATCGAGATGCTAAAAATTTAATTGATTATATAAGACCAAATGCAGTTGAAGAAATTTTTACAGCCAGCAATATTGCAGAAGTCAACACTAAAGGATTAGAGTTTGATGCTGCCTATAATTTTAAGTGGAATAACTTTAATCAGACCTTAGCGTTTGGCTATGCTTATTTGGATGATAACATATTAGATCAAAATGAAGAATTATCGCGCTATTCTTTAAACACGTTGAAGCACCAATATACCACGCGATTAAGCACTAAATTATTCAAAAATATTAATCAAAATATAGTGTATAAATATGCTGAACGTACTACAGGACAAACCTATAATGTTTGGGATGCGTCTATTGTAATTCGATTAGCAGCACTTGAGTTATCCTTAACTGCAAGTAACATATTTAACGCGGATTATATAGAATCTGGTTTTACACCTATGCCACCGAGTAATGTTTTGTTTGGGTTGCGTTATAAGTTTATCTAAAAAATATTTATTTACTAAAATCTAGAAAACAGCCCTAGAGTTTCCTCAAGAGGATAATCCTATAATTAGGCATTGAGATCAGTCCTCTTGAGGATTAGTTATATGAAAATAGATTTTGTTTTAAAGCTACCGAGCGAAGCTCATAAGATTCTACTCAAAATAATTCTTAATTTTTCTGTAACAAAATTCTTTCATCAGATACTTATATATTGAAAGTCAACCTTTACCCAAATACAATTCGCAAAAATAAGTACAAAAATGACCGTACTATATAACCATCAAATACAATTAACATGCTTTAATTAGATATTAGATCTAATGAATGCTTATCAAAAAAAAACGTGACTAATTATGTCAGCTTGGTCCGATTTTGTAATTGATTACTTTTAAAATAAGATGCAATAATCTTGCAATGGTCGTATATTTATCAACTAATAATCTACTCGTTATGACTGAATGGTTCTCTAATTTAGAATTTCTTTCTAAAATGTATTGGTTAGTTGCCATTATAGGCTCTCTAATTTTCACAATAGTGATGGTTATGGCGTTTACAGGTGGCGATGCAGATGAGATTGGTGATCTCGACTCCGATATTGATGCTGATGGAGCAGGATTTCAATTTATATCTTTTAAAAATCTCGTTGGTTTTTTTACCATTTTTGGCTGGAGTGGCATTGCTTGTCTCGATGCAGGACTCTCAAAACCAATGACTATAATTATTTCGGTAATTAGTGGTTTATTAATGATGGTAATAATGGCCGCACTATTTTATTTTATTAGCAAACTCTCGGATAGTGGCACGTTAAATTACAAAAATGCGCTCGATGCAGTTGGTGAAGTCTATTTAACCATTGGTGCCGATAGATCTCGAATGGGAAAAGTAAGTGTAAGTGTGCAAGGCACAATGCGCACTTTAGATGCTTTGACCGATTCTTTTACTGAATTAAAAACAGGAACAATAATAAAGGTGGTCGATGTTACTTCTAATGGTATTCTTATTGTTGACCACACCAAAAAACCTATTGAACCCACAATAATCCAAAATGATTCTGTATTGAATATTGACGCTCAAAAAAAACTATCAAAATAATAACTAACCTTCAAATTTATTAACTATGAAACTACTAACCATTCAAGAAAATTTTAATGTGGATAGTCTTGGCGGACCAATGCTACTGATTTTCATTACTTTATTTATTGTTTTAACCTTAATTATTTTAATAAAACGTTATAAACGTTGTCCTTCGGATAGAATTTTAGTAGTCTATGGAAAAGTTGGTGGTGGACAATCTGCTAAATGTATTCATGGTGGAGCAGCATTTATAGTACCCGTAATTCAAGATTATGAGTTTTTAGATTTAACGCCGATTTCAATCGAAGTGAACTTGGTCAATGCTTTATCTAAACAAAACATTCGTGTTAACGTACCATCGCGTTTTACTATTGGTGTTTCTACAGAACCTGGGGTAATGCAAAATGCGGCAGAGCGATTACTAGGATTAGGAGCGCAAGATGTACAAGAATTAGCCAAAGAAATTATATTCGGACAATTACGATTGGTGGTTGCCTCAATGGATATTGAAGAAATCAACAACGATAGAGATAAATTTTTAACTAACATTTCGCAATCCGTTGAAACTGAATTGAAGAAAGTCGGTCTTAAGCTTATTAACGTAAACATTACCGATATTGTAGATGAGTCTGGCTATATTGAAGCACTTGGTAAAGAAGCCGCAGCGCATGCTATTAATGCCGCTCGTAAATCGGTTGCCGAGAAAACTAGAGACGGATCGATTGGTGAAGCCAATGCTGTACAAGATGAAAGAACCCAAGTGGCTGCTGCCAATGCACAAGCTGTAGAAGGTGAAAATACGGCCAAAATTGCCGTTGCTAACTCAGATTCCACTCGTCGTCAGCGTGAAGCCGAAGCGGAACGTGTTGCTATTGCATCAGAGAAAGTACAGTCTGCAAAAGCTTTACAAGAATCTTATGCCGCTGAGCAAGAAGCAGAAACTGCGAGAGCAGAACGCGAGCGTTCGTCTCAAATGGCCGATATTATCGTACCTGCGGAAATTGATAAACGTAAAGTTGAAATTGATGCCGAAGCAGAAGCCGAGCGAATTAGAAGAAAAGCAAAAGGTGAGGCTGATGCCATACTTTTTAAAGCACAAGCAGAAGCACAGGGTCAGTTTGAAGTTTTAACAAAACAAGCCGCAGGTTTACAGGAAATTGTGAGAGCTGCAGGAAACAATAGCAGAGATGCTGTTTTACTTTTAATTGCAGATAAATTACCTGAATTGGTGAAAACACAAGCTGAAGCTATTAAAAATATTAAAATTGATAAAGTAACCGTTTGGGATAATGGTTCAGGAGGAGAAGATGGAAAATCATCGACCGCTAACTTCTTATCGGGTATGTACAAATCAGTACCACCGTTACAAGAAATGTTTAATATGGCTGGTATGGATTTGCCAGAGTATCTAAAAGGAAAAGACAAAAAAGAGATAGAAGCAGAAGATGCGACAATTGATAAGTCATAATTATCTCTATTTGAATATAATTAATTCCGAAAGACCAATATCAACATTAAAATATTTTTAGGGTATTGGTCTTTTATTTTTAGGAATTCTTAGTATTAATAACTACTGTTGTATTCTATTCCTCGAGAAGACATTTACTTTTTTTGTAAAGACGGAATTGGAATTATACGTTCGAACAAAAAATTCAGGAGCACTCATAATCTGCTCAGCTTAACTTTTGGTAAATCGCAAAATATATAGTGGTTTTAAATAAAAATAACAAACTAAAAATGGCCCCAAGAACAATGGAGCCATTTGAATATTAAAATTCTAAAAAGTATTATTTACAGTTTCCTGTCATTTCAATTTTCTCAAATCCTAAGATGAACATTTTTGCCGAAATAGTAGTTCTGATATTTGTTACACCATTACTACATTTTCCTTCTAATTGTCTAAGCATATTTCCAGACTCTTTCTGAGCATTCATTGGTGTCAATCCAAAAATGTTCGTGTTTTTTTCTGTTACGCTTACTTCGTTCCCTGCGACACTATAATCTGTTGGTGTAGACACAAGTCCTACAGTTCCACAACTAGTTGCTAAAAACAATGATGCTAAAGATAATGTAAAAATTTTTTTCATAATAAATTGTATTTAAATTTGAGGACGAATTTAGCAAAGTGAATTCCATAAAACAAAAAATCACTTACTAAATTAAGGAATAATTATTGACATTAAATTCCGTTTTACTAACTTTGAAACCTAAATTTTTTTAAGCATTTGAAACTTAATCTTCAAGATATTCCTCGCGTAAAAACCATTTCAAAGGAAGACTTTATAAAACATTATTTCAAACCACAAAAACCAGTGGTTATAGAGCAGTTTATTGAAGATTGGCCGGCGTATTCCAAATGGAATTTAGACTACATAAAAAAAGTTGCAGGAGATGTCACCGTACCGCTTTACGATGATCGACCGGTACACCATAACGATGGTTTTAACCAAGCACATGCTAAAATGAAAATGGCCGATTATGTAGATTTACTAAAACGTGAACCTACAAAATACCGCATTTTTCTCTGGAATATTTTGAAAGAAGTGCCCCAATTCCAAAAGGATTTTAATTATCCAGATTTTGGACTGCGATTAATGAAAAAATTACCAATGCTATTTTTTGGAGGTAAGGACTCTTATACCTTTATGCATTACGATATTGATTTAGCCAATATTTTTCATTTTCATTTTGAAGGCAAAAAAAAATGTATTCTATTCGACCAAAACCAGAATAAATACTTGTACAAAGTACCACACTCTTTAATTACTAGAGAAGATATAGATTTTAATGATCCGGATTTAGAAAAATGGCCAGCTTTAAAAAAAGCGCAAGGTTGGGTGTGCAATTTAAACCACGGTGAAGTGCTCTATATGCCCGAAGGTTATTGGCATTATATGCGTTATCTTACACCAGGATTCTCAATGAGTTTACGCGCCATAGCTAGAAATCCTAAAAACTTAGGCAAAGCGATTTACAATATTTTAGTGATGCGTAATATTGATAATGTAATGCGACGTCTTAAAGGTCAGAAATGGATTGAATGGAAAAACAAAAAAGCCATTACAAACACGGATCGTTTCAGCTAAATTTCGGACATTATTAGATTTCAATTTGTATCTTTGCCCAAATTTTTAAAAATTAAAACATGAAAAATATTCTATTAATAGTCGCTATGTTGGCTATTAGCTTTGGAAATGCCCAAGCTTTTGAAGGTAAGGGAGATACCAAATTTCAAGTGGGTGCCAATTTCCAAGATCATGCTACAGGTATTAACGCAAGTTTCGACTATGGCTTGGGAGAAAATATTTCAGTAGGTGTAACGTCTTCTTATGCATTAGGAGGAGCCAGTGGTATTGAGGATCTCGATTTTGGTGATCGTTATGACTTAAAAGCGCGATTTAATGCTAATTTAGGAAATGTTATCAATATTGACGAAAATTTTGATCTATACCCTGGGCTTAACCTCAGCCTTAAAAATTTTGGCGGACACATCGGAGCACGCTATTTCTTTACGGAAGGTTTTGGTGTTTTTACAGAAGCTAATTTTCCTCTAGCAAAGTACGATACTGATGAAGTAATCGATATTCATAATCAGTTTACCCTTAATCTCGGAGCTGTTTTTAATATATAATAGGCATTAAGTTATTATATGCATTAACCTTTTCTTTCTTCTAAAAATATTTAGAAAAAAGAAAAGGTTTTTTATTTAATATACTCGCTTAATTTTTCATATACTAAATGCGATTCCCAACCTCTGTAAAGCAAATAATCAGCTACTTTTTTCTTTTTCTTATAACTATTTTTTTCGGTGACCTGTGCGATTCGTTTTAAAGTTAGTTCATCTAAAGTTTTAATATAATCCTCTAAATCAATTTCCTTTAAGGCAGCGTCAATACTATATTTAGAAATATCTCTAAATTTCAGTTCTCTCACTAAACGGTTTTTTCCCCATTTTTTTATTCTGAATTTCCCGCTTACAAAGGCTTTAGCAAATCGTTCTTCGTTAAGATAATTATGTTGAATTAAATGCACCAGAATAACATCGATAGCTTCAGGAATCATTTTCATATCTCTTAACTTAGCCCGTACTTCTTTATGGCAGCGTTCTTGGTATGCACAGTAGCTCTCTAGCTTTTTCTGAGCTTCATTAACGGTGTACGTTTTTTGTGAATCCATTAGTTCAAAAATACGATAGAAATGCGATTAACGTCAAATTATTCTAATAAGTACAACTAACGTTATATTATACATCTTAACAAGTGTTACACTTAAACGGAAAACTTGGTTACTCGCAGATAAAACCACCCCAAAACTTAACAATTTGTTAATAAATTTGTAATTTACAAAGTCCTGACATGCAATGATTTTGAGTTAAATTTGGTGTTAGTTAATCCTCATAATTTATCCCTTATGATTAAGAATTACTTATTTTCTTTCCTGTTTATTGGTTTTGTATTTGGCTTTGGTTATGGGCAGACTACAATTTTTAATGTAGGAGGTGGTGGAGCATATCCTTCAGCTAGTTGGTCAGATATAAATAACGTAACTAGTAATGATATAGATAGAGGTACATATTATTTATTGGATGCTGGAAATCCTTCAGATCTTATTTTAACTGCGATTTACGATTTGTCCAGTTATTCATCTGCTGAATTTAGCTTAGATGTTGCTTCTTTTGGTAGTGGTAGCCATAATCAAGCCAAAATAGAAATCTCTTTTAATGGAGGCACAACATTTACACAAACTGAAGTAAGTAGTACAACTACAGGTTCTTCATACATTGACGGCGGCACTTTTACTTTGAACAGTGTAACTAATCAAGTACAAATTAGAATTACTAATAATGGAACAAGTGGTAGAGGCGTAAGACTACGAAATTTAATATTAGAAGCTTCTGCCCCAACTGGACCAACCATAACAGTAGCCCAAGCCACTGGAGGAACAATTTCTCCAGGCACAATAAGCGTTTCTTCAGGAGATGACCAAGATTTTACGGCAACGGCAGATGCTTGTTATACATTTAATAATTGGGTTGTAGATGGCTCAAATGCAGGTAGTATAAATCCTTATTCGTTTACAAATGTTAATGATGACCATGATATTAGTGCGGTTTATACTCCAACAGGCAATACAGTAATGTTTAATAATAATGGTGGTTCAGGTACGATGGCTCCACAAATGGATTGTAATCCTGCCAACCTAACATCTAATACATTTACCAATGCTGGCTTCACTTTTAATAGTTGGAACACAGCTGCTAATGGAAGTGGCACCACTTATGCGGATGGAGCATTATATGAATTTTCCACTGATATTACTTTGTTTGCACAATGGGATGTTTTTGTTGGGCCATGTATTGGTTTAGATGACTTCGATAGTTCACTTCCTGCTGGTTACTCATTAGTTGGTACTTATATAAACACTGGTAGTGCATACTCAGGTTCTCATAAAATTGGTTTTAATGATGTAGGTGATGATTTAGAACTACCAACTATTAGTAATCCATCATCTTTGTCATTTTGGGCGAGATTATCTGGTGGTTCCGGAAGTCAAATAAAGGCACAATATGATAATGGTGGCACATGGACTGATGTTGGAACAACTCAAACTGTTACAGGAACTAGCTATACTCAATACACATTTGATTTATCATCAATCTCAGGCCTTATCAATGTTGATTTGCGTTTAACTATGGTAACAGACAATAATTCTATTTACCTTGATGACTTAGAAGTTTATTGTGGTCCAGCTGCTGCGGAAATCGAAATCCAAGGAAATGCCACTGAAATTGTTGACGGAGATGCAACTCCAACCATAGCAAATGATACTGATTTTGGAGATGTGACCGTTGATGGAGGTACTGCAACACATGCATTTACAATTTATAATACAGGAGGTGCCGATTTAACATTAGACGGAACAGCACCTAACTACGTAACAGTTTCTAATACAACCGATTTTAGTGTAAGCACGCAACCAGCGCTCACTACAATCCCAGACACAGGAACTAATTTTACTACGTTCCAAATAACTTTTGATCCGGCTTCTTTAGGTACTCAAACTGCAACGGTTTCTATTGCTAACAATGATTCAGATGAAGATCCTTATACATTTGTCATTGAAGGAAATGGCACAAACAGTGCTGATTCTGATATTATAGTTAATGGAACATTCACTTATAATTCCAATATTGATTATACGGCCTATCAAGTAGCAACTATTACCAATACTGCGCAATCTATTGACGTATTTAAACTTGATATTCGTGATGGTGGAGCTTCTAATGATGCCGATTCTGAAGCTACAGAATTAACAGCTATTACATTTGATGTAACGAACTTAGCCAATATTAGAACAGCTGCATTATTCGATGGCAATTTGCTTATTGATAACAACCCAACGTTTGGAGCAGGTACAATTTCCTTTTCAGGATTTTCTCAAACGGCAGCAGATGGTGGTTCGGCCTCCTTAACATTGAAAGTTACTTTTTTAACCGCCGTAACCGATAACGATCAATTACAATTTACTATAAGTGCTGCAACGGCAAATCCATCGGGTTCAATTTTTGGAGCAACAAATGCTGGAGGTGCTACGTCTAGCCTTACAGGAAACAGAAACCGAATAGAAGTTATTGCCGACCGTTTAAACTTTTTACAACAGCCTAGCACAACGAGCACAAACGCAACAATGTCACCTGCGGTTCAAGTGGAAGCAACAGATGTTAATGGCAACAGGGATTTAGACTGGACTGGTAATATTTCAATTACATCAGACGGAACAATGACAGGCGATCCTATTACTGTAGCTTCGGCGAGTAGTATTTCTACTTTTAATAGTATAACACATACCGCTGCAGGAACTGGATTTACTTTAACGGCAAGTGCAAGTGGATTATTGGATGATGTTTCTAATCCTTTTGATATTATTCTGTTTACCTTTAATTCTGGTGACTTTAGACCGAAATTCGCTACCGATTTTTCCTTCAATGGAGATTGGGAATACTTTGATGGTTCTGCTTGGGTAAATGTACCAGATGGTAACGCACCACAAAATACATCGGTAAGCATAACACGAATTTTAATTGACAAATATGTTACTGGTGGAGGTAGTTCTAACAATAATTATGATTGTGATATTTTAATACTATCTGGCGGAACACTTGAGTTAACCGATGATGACAATCCTCCTGTTTCTTCAGAATTTTTATCGTCAGGTAATACACTTGAAGTAAGAGATGGCGCCAACTTAATTATTAGAGGTGATATCGATTTACCAAGTTCAGCAAATTTCATTGTAAGAGATGGCGGATATATGACTATCGACCAAAGCTCTATGCATAATCAACACCCAATGTGGGAAGGTATAGAAAAATTTGAAGGTGGTTCAATGCTTGAAATTAATGATTGGGATTGGTCTGTAAATGCAACTCAGAGAAGCCTTATTAATGTTATTACGACCATTAGCGATAACGACAATGGCTATAAATTTGGCAACGTTTATTTTAACCCATCTAATTTAACTACAGAATGGACAATCGTTGGAGGTGATAATATTAATATAAATGTGACAGAAAATGATTTTGAAATTAACAATACATCTAATTATTTTGTAATGGGAATGTCGAATAGATCTGCAGGAATAGCTTCAACTTATAATGGTAACATTATTGTTTCTGATGGCAACTTTACTTTCGGAGGTTCTTTTTCAAATCATACATTCCAACAAAATTTCCTAATTAGAGGTGATGTTATCATTAATTCGGATGACGATTTTTACGTACATCGTGCTTTTAATGATACACCAACAATTGTAGCAGGAAGTGCACCTGTAATAATTGAAGGAAATCTTGAAATTGGTACAACGGTTACTTCTGTTAATAGTGATGTTACCACTAAAGAAATTTTATTTAGCGGAGATAATAACCATACTATTGAGGTCGCTCCTAACTGTTCAAACGTTCCATTTAAAATTGAAAATGGAGATACTGCTGAATTATTAATTGAAAACTTAAAATTCACTGGCGACTCTAGTTTAGAAATAGAATCTGGTGCTACTTTTAACTTTAGTTTTAATGGAACCACTGCGCTCGAAGTTCAAGATATCTCTGGTGCTAGAAATGAATTTATTTCCCAAACTAACTCAACACTATATATAACACATCCACAAGGCATATGGGATAGTAGCTCACAAGGAAATGTTCAGGACTTTGGCTCTACTTATACAACATATAACCAAACCGCGAATTTCTATTACATTGGCAAACAAAACCAAGTTACAGGTAATGCTTTAACGACGGGCTCTACCGTTAAAAACTTTTATGCCATCTTAGATAACAATACCTTAGAGTTAAGATTAACAAATAGAATCGGCATTTCTGATGGAGGAAAATTAGAGATACAACAAGGTATTGTTGTTGGAGAAGAAGCCGGTTCTAATGACCATGATTTTTATGGTTCGGGTCGTTTAGTAATGACAGGTGGAGAATACAGAATTAGTACTATAACCACCAATCAATTATCTGATTATTTGCCACAATTAAGCAATTATTCTAATTATGATTTAACAGACGGAATCGTGCATTTAAATGGTACTGGATTAAATAATACCCAAATTTTATCTGGTGTACCTAATTATGTTAATTTATCATTTAGTGGATCTAATATTTTAGAAGGCCTTCCTCCATTACCTCCTGGGTTGCCAACTTACAAAGGTATTAGCAGTGCCGCTGGTGTTTCTAATACCATCACCATCTCTGAAAACGCTATTGTTGATGTTAAAAACTTTACGTTAGGTGGTGCTGGAACTAATCTAATAATGGAAGACCAATGCCGATTCATTATGGCAGGCTCAGGAACAAAACCTGATGCTTTTGGTGCGACTTCAAACTACAACTTAGGTCCAGATACAACCATAGAATTTAACAATAACGGAGGTTTTGAGTCTATTAGATTATCCAATCCTGTGCCTAGCTATGCCAATATCGTTGTCTCAGGTGATAATGTCGGTACGGTTGCCGATGGTTCTGGCGCTAATTCATTTATACAATTTCAAACTGGTGGCTCATTTATGGTGACAGAAACTGGGATCTTTAAACAATCTAATACCAATGGGTTCTCTGGTCTTGCAAATACATCAATAAGTAGTACTAATAACCCAGAAATTATATTACGTGATGCATCTACTGTGGAATACGCTGGAGACAACCAATCTATCACGGCGCTTACAACAAATCAATTTGCTAGTAATGATTATTATGCGAATCTTACAATCTCTGGTACAGGAATAAAAACTCTTGGTGATCCTATAGATGTTTTTGTCGGAGAAGATTTGACCGTAAATTCGAGTACTTTAATTGTTAAAACCAATGAATTTATTACCGTAGATGAAGGTGTTCATGTTGATGCCAGTGCAAATTTTAATATTGAAGATTCAGGTAGCTTAATTCAAATAAACGAAACTAACACTAACACAGGAAATCTAACTATGAAACGAGACTACAATGTAGATAGTAGTTACGATTACATTTATTGGTCTTCGCCAATTACAGGTTTTGATACAAATCTACTACCCATTAATAATAACCATATTTATACTTGGGATCCTATCGCACCAAATACAGGCACTGGGCAAGGAAATTGGATCTCTGCAGTTAATCAAACCATGGAAGCAGGTATGGGTTATATTGCAAGAAACCCTAATTCTTCTACTACGTTAATCTTTGAGAATGGAGTGCCCCATAGTGGATTGGTAAATGTGAATTTATCAAGAGGAATTGATAATGATGGTTTGGATGGCGATGATGACGACGATGATTGGAACTTGCTTGGCAATCCATATCCTTCAGCTATTTCTGCAGATGACTTTCTAACAGAAAATGCATCTAATAATTCTAGAATTGAAGGTTTTATAGAAATATGGACCCATGGCGCTACACCATCTAACCTCATTGGCGATCCATTTTACGAAAATAATAATGGCTATAATTATGATACAAACGACTATATACGTTATAACAGAACGGGAGCCACAGAAGATTGCAGGAATCTACCATCCCCATGTTTTGATGGCAATATTGCTGCAGGACAAGGCTTTATGGTAAATATGGTGAATGGTGGACAAACCACACTTTTTGCACCAATATTTAACAATACAATGCGAAGTAGAGCATATAGTAATAATGATTTCTTTAGGTCAGCTGCTTCAACTACTCAAAATCAACAGGAAAATAATAATGAAGAACATCGTATTTGGTTAGACTTCACATCCGATAATAATTTTGCCGATAGAATACTATTGGGTTATGTAAATAATGCCACCAACGATAAGGATATTTTGTACGATGCTATAGTCTCAAATTCTGGAGACGAACAGAATTTCTATTTTATGATAGCAAATGATCCGTATAATATTCAAGGGAGAGGGTTACCATTTCTAGATACTGATGTCGTTCCTCTAGGTTATGTGAGCACAGTACCAGGTAATTATACTATAGCTATCAATTCTGCTAGTGGAGTTTTTGAAAATAATCAAACTGTTTACATCAAAGACAATCTGCTTAATTTCGTTCACAATTTAAGTGAAAATCCATTCACTTTTACCTCAGAAGCTGGCGAATTCAACAGCCGTTTTGAAATTGTATTTGCACCAAATGTACTTTCTATAGATGAAAATCTTTTATCTACAAACGATTTAACCATAATTGAATTACAAAATGGTAATGTAGAATTTAATACAAACTCTACACAATACATTATAACCAATGTTGAAATTTTAGACGTTTTAGGCAGACGTATTTACAACTTAAAAGGTAATAATACCATAGAAACATATAACTTATCTAAGCTAAGTCAATCAGCTTATGTTGCTAAAATCACGTTATCTAACGGGCAAGTCATTAGTAAAAAAGCAATTAAACAGCGCTAAGCGATAATACAAATCTTATAAAGGCTCATCGCTAATCCGATGAGCTTTTTTATAATGTATATCTTAAAGCTAGTATTAAATTTCTACCAGCAGCCGAAATACCGGAAGAATATGGTCGGTAACGTTGATCTGTAATATTTTCTAAACTTGCTGTAAAACTCAACTTATCATTATACTGATATTGCGTTCTAAAATTTAACGTGTGCCATGCTGGTGCAAATGGATTTCCGTCAGTGTTTAATGCATATATGTAATCCTTAGAACTTTCGGAGGCCGCCAACTGATTAAATGAAAGTTCATTGTTATACACGACAAAAGCGTCTAATAAAAATTTATTGTGTTTCCAAGTAATATGGGTACGTCCAAAATTTGGTGCTACGTGTCTAACAGGTTCTTCAACACCATTATTATCCTCAGTACCACCAATAACATTATATTGCGATAGTAGCTTTAACTGTTCAGAAAAATTGACTTCTAAACCAAGTTCAAGGCCATAAATCCAAGCTTTAGATGCATTTTGAATGGCCTGAATTGTACTTAACTCCCCATCATATATAATTTCAGATTCACCATTTAATTCATAATCTCTTCTAATTAATGCATTATCTAAAAACGTATAATATGTTGCTATATCTAGAATTATTTTATTCTTAAAATTCAAGGCTAAACCTAATTCACCACCGTAGGCATATTCAGCTTCAAGACTTTTATTCGGCACTACAACAGCGCCTGGTTCACTATCAAAAACCTTGCCTATATCATCTATATTTGGTGCTCTAAAAGCGGTAGAAGCATTTAATTTCCATTGCATTATTTCGATTGGAGACCAGGTTATACCCGCGGTGCCAGTTAATGCACCAGTATTAATATCGGCTTTGCTAAATGGTAAATTTAAAAACACATTGTTCGCTGTAAAATCTGCTTTCGCAATTACTTGATTATACCGAAGACCAGATTGAAAAACAAACTTAGTGTTAGGCTTATGTTTTAAGCTTGCATACGCCGCTATGGATTGCCAAGTAGATCCATCGGGATAGCGCGTTACGTTCGGAGCGATTTGGTTGGTTTCAATATTCTTTTCATGTCCATCAGAACCTACTTTATTATGCAGATATTCGACGCCATAAAAAATACTCGTTTCATTATTTAAATCTTTTTCTAAGTCTAAATTAAAAGATAGGGCATCCACAGATTCTGATCTTATTTCCCGTACGGCCGACTGATAATTCCTATCCTCGCGGCTTTCTTTAAAATTCTGAAATGCTAACGTTGTCTGAATTTTATCATACAAGTTAGACCTGCTGCTTAATTTGGTAAGTTGAAAATTCGCCATAAACCATTGTTGTGGTCCATAATTCCACTCAGCAGAACGCAAATTATCTCCGCTATATCTTATGAGTCTATCATACCTCGCATAATCTGAGGTAGTAGAATAGTACAAGCCAAAATCGATATTTAAATTATCAGTAGGTTCATATCGTGCTTTTTGCAATAGATTAATTTGGTTGTAACCTGTGGGCGTTTGTACTAAAGGATTAGGATTAGTAACGATAACATCTTCATCATTTTTTCGAACAATATATTCGGACCTCAAATAATCCTTAGGCCCATGGCTTCCCATTCTAAGATCATCGAAACTAGTGTAACTGGCACTGGTAAAAAATGCCCATTTTCTATATCCCAAATTTATATCAAAATGTCCCGTCTTTTCTTCGTTTGCACTTGCATATCTTACTAATGCATTAGCCGTTAAAAATAAATTATCCTTATATGATAATTGTGGTTTTTTAGTGTAAAAACTCATAACTCCGCCAATAGCATCACTCCCATAAACCACAGAGCCAGCACCTAAAGTAACCTCTGTGTTTCTTATAGCAAAAGGATCTATAGATATTACATTCTGAAGATTTCCACCTCTAAAAATAGCGTTATTCATACGGACTCCATCTACAGTTAATAAAAGTCTATTAGTTGAAAAACCTCTTATCATGGGACTACCTCCACCTAATTGACTTTTCTGTATGTAGATATTTCCGGTGTGTTCTAATAAATCTGCACTAGTTTGTGGATTCGCCAAAGCGATATCTTTAGCATCTAAACTTACAATAGTTTGAGGAATGTCGCGTTTTTGTTGTTCAAATTTGGACGCTGAAATAACAATTTGCTCTAAACCCTCTACTCTTGGGGTGAGATAAACGACATAGTTATTTTTAGTAATTTCAGCTTTTGTTAATTTCTGCTGTTCATATAAAAGATCTTGAAAAATGATAATCTCATTATTGCTAAAATGTGATAAAGAGGCTTTTCCCTTTAAATCTGTGACTCTAATCTTACTTTTCTTAAGATTATACAAGGTAATACCAGGGATTGGGGCATGACTATCTTCTTCGAGAACTGTAACGGTTTGCCCATAAGTTGTTTGTAGAAATAGAACAGAAAAAATAAGATATAAAATAAGGTTCTTCACTTGTAAACTTATTATCAATTAGCATGTTTTTCTCTAATGAAAGACTTCATTAAGTACTTGTAAAGATTTCGGTGTTTTAAAACTGCCCAAATGTAATTCAAAATAATACAACAACAGATTTAAAAATTCTTGTCTTTGTTTTGAATTAATCTTTATGGCCTGTAAGCCATCAAAGTTTATGCCTAATAGAAGTTTTAACAATGTTAAATTTTCGCCAGACACCGAGTAAATACCATGGTTGGAAGCTTCAAAAATTCCAGTTTCCAAATTAAAATAATCGTAGCCAGTATTCTGATTTTCGGGTTGAAACCCTAAATACCGTGTTAACTTTAATAGAAATAATAAATGAAAATTAGAAAACTGATCTTCATTGTCTAAATACTGAAGTGCCACCGTAATAAATTGAAACAAATCAGGATTCTTTTCTTCTTCTTTTAAAACATTCGAAAGAATTTCAGATAAAAATAATACAATGGCACTCTTATAAATATTAGAATGCAGAGTTTTGTAGATGTAATTAAATTTGACTTCACTTATAAAATGCAGGGATTGATTAAGCTTGTAATTTTCTTCAATTTGCAATTGAGATAAAGCTTGATAGTAAACCGTTTTGGATAGTCCTTTTTTTGATTTTAAAACACCTCGTAACAGATAACTTACCACTCCACGTTGTTCGGTATAGCATTTTACGATAAGATCGTAGTCTCTATATTTTAGTTTGGAAAGAACAATGCTATTATTTTTTGTGCGCATGTCTTAACGGACGATTAGAACTTTTATCACTTTGGTTTCAAAAGAATCTAAATCTGAAATCATAATTAAATAAACCCCAGAGCGTACCACCGAATTTCCTAAATTTTTTCCGTTCCAGATTGCTGTACCTCCATCAATAGCAAAATTATAATTGGCGCTCGAGGATCTTAAATTAACATTAGACTGTGCTTCAGCAACTAAATTCCCTTCGATATCCGTGATTTTAATGTTAACGCGCTCAGTTAATCCACTCACTTTTATACCCTTATTAATGTCGTTAAGATTGTTAAATCCTAGAACATTATATTCTGGCCGAACCGGATTGGGATAAGCAAAAGCATCTTCTAATGTTTCTTGTGGTGTTGAACCACCGGCTTTAAATGATAATAAACCTTTGGTGGTGGCTATGTAAATAAATCCGTTATTGGGATCTATTGAAATATCGTTAATTCGGTTAGTCGGTAATGGAGAATTATCAGTTGTAAAATGATATATGGTATTTTGACCGTCTGGTGAGAAATAAAATACACCAGAATCGAACGTTCCAATCCATTTATTATTTGAACCATCAATTTCAATATCCGTTATAATTTGATTTTCTAATAATTCCTTCGGTATACCATCTTCGAGAATAACGATTTGGTTCAACGTGGCATTCGGATTATCATAAAACCCTGCCGTATTATACAATACTCTTAAACCTTTTGTAGTACCAACCCACAGCTGTTGATTGTTATCTAAACCCAAGCTAATGACGCGAGTAAATGGCAACAAATTTTGGGCTTCACCAGTAATATTACGGAGAGGGTCGTTAGAGATATTTTCATTAAAGGCAATCAATCCGTTATCGTAAGAACCAATCCATTTTGTACCGTTATTATCGATTTCTATAGCAAAGAAACCGTCTTCATCATCAGGATCTTCTATTAAACTCGAAAAACTATAGCTTTGCCAATTTCCATTTGCTGGATCATAAGATTTTAATGGTGATTCAATTCTACTAGATACTGACCATAATAGGCCTTCTCTATCGAATTCAGTATCGGTAATTCTAATACTCGATGCTCCTAAGGGTTCTAATCCGCTATTATTTTGATTGTAGAGCACTGTAGGGTCAAAATTATTTAATTCTAATAATCCGCTATGAGTTGCACTTATAAAAACTTGTCTTCCGTCGAAGGGATTAATTGAAATTTTTGATAAATTTTTTGCTTCAAAAAGACTGTCGTAAGGAATGGTTTTCCATTGTTCATTTCTATAATAATTGAGGCCTCGACTTCTTAATGGATAAGGATTAGTTGTAGTATCGTAATCGCCAAAAGTAGCCCATACGCTTGCTGTTTCTGAATTTAATCTGAAGACATTATTAAATAATGGTCCATTAGGTAAGATTTCGGAATAGGTTTCAGCTGCATTTATATCTACTTTAAGAACTCCCAGCTTACTTGTACCAATATAAACATCATTATTTGAGATGGTTACAGCTCTAAAATTTGTATCAAAATCAGAGTTAGGCTGAAAGGAGTTTACGAGTTGAAGATTTGCATTATAGATATCAACCATATTTGGCATGGCAAACATTAAATTTGAATCTGTAACTTCAGCATCTAAAGGTAATGAAGGTAAGGTAGCTACGGTGTTAACTGTACCGTCTATTTCATACAAAACACGATTAGATCGCACCGAATAAATTTTATTATTAAGGGTGCTCATTGTGTAATAATTCCCTGATATAATTGTTTGCCATTGCTGAAAGTCTATTAGATTCGGATTAGTTAAATCGGCTTTTTTTATACCATTATTATTTAAGCAAGCTGCATAGATTTCATCGTTCAAAATTGCGGTTTGTTCTACAGATATTTGAGTACCACCATTCCCAAGAAAATAAGTATCCCCAAATTCTAAACGCTCTAAATCATAGATTGAAATACCATAGTCTGTAGATATGTATATCAAGCCATCATATTCATAAAAATGGTTAATCCGTTTATTTACGGGAGTGATATTTTGCTTTTCTAAAATGTCTACTATTGATAAGACCTCATCGTCTGTTTCAGAATATATCTCAATTAAGCCTGTCTCATAACCTATAATGAGATATTGGTAGATTTCGCTATAATATATAGTTGTTATTTGCTGCCCAGATAACCCATCTATAGTTGTTATAGTAGTAATCTGATTGGTCAATGTATCGTATTGGAAGATTGCATTATCTGCTGCCGCATATATTTTATTATCGCCGCTTACAGCGTCAACAACATTATTATAAGAGTAATGCCCCTGCCATAAGGTTGCAAAATCTTGACCATAGCATGAAGCAGTAAACCCAAATAGAATAATAAAGATTTTAAAAAGTATATTACGCATCAGCAAGTTTTAGGTTTGGTCAAAGATATTTAATAGTAACGAAAATAATGTACCAATCATATATTATGTAGACAAAAAAAGCCTCTATGAAAACATAGAAGCTTTTAATTACTATTTTCTATTATTTTAAACGACCCCCTGCGCTAACATAGCGTCGGCTACTTTTACGAAACCTGCAATATTTGCACCTTTTATGTAATCTATAGAACCATCTTCATTTTTCCCGTATTCCACGCAAGAATCATGAATATCTTCCATTATGTCTTTCAACCTAGCGTCCACTTCTTCTCTAGACCAACTAAGTCGTAATGAATTCTGACTCATCTCTAAACCTGAAGTCGCTACGCCCCCAGCATTTGAAGCTTTTCCTGGAGCAAACAAGATTTTAGCATTTTGAAACTCATGCACAGCCTCAGGTGTTGATGGCATATTTGCACCTTCAGACACACAAATACAACCATTAGCTACTAATTGTTTTGCTTCTTCTCCATTTAGTTCATTTTGTGTTGCACACGGTAAAGCAATATCACAATTTACCGACCATGGTCTTTCACCTTTAACAAATTTTGCGTTCGGGTAAGTATCTACATACTCACTAATTCTGCCACGTTTTTCATTTTTTAAATACATAACATGCTCTAACTTTTCTGTATCTATGCCATCTGCATCATAAATATAGCCTCCGGAATCTGAAAGTGTTACAACTTTAGCACCTAATTCTATCGCTTTTTCTGCAGCAAATTGAGCCACATTTCCAGAACCAGAAATTACTACGGTTTTTCCATCAAAAGAATCACCTTGTCTTTGCAACATGTTTTGAGCAAAATATACGTTTCCGTAACCAGTCGCTTCTGGTCTAATTAAAGAACCTCCCCACGATGCACCTTTACCAGTTAAAACACCAGTAAAAGTATTGTTTAGTTTTTTATACATGCCAAACATAAATCCAATTTCTCTAGCACCAACTCCAATATCTCCAGCAGGTACATCCGTATTGTGACCAATATGTCTAAATAGCTCGGTCATAAAAGCATGACAGAAGCGCATAATTTCATTATCCGACTTACCTTTAGGATCAAAATCAGAACCTCCTTTACCACCACCCATTGGTAAAGTGGTTAAAGAATTTTTAAAGACTTGTTCGAAAGCTAAAAATTTTAGAATACTAGCGTTAACAGTAGGGTGAAAACGTAAACCGCCTTTATATGGGCCAATAGCAGAATTCATCTGAACTCTATAACCTCTATTCACTTGTATTTCATTATTATCATTAACCCAACAAATTCTGAATGAGATCAATCTTTCTGGCTCTACCATTCTTAAAAGAATGTTTTTCCCCTTATAAATATTGTGTTCTTCTATATAAGGAATTACAGTTTCCGCAACTTCTTGAACAGCTTGCAAAAATTCCGGTTCATGACCATTTCTTTCTTTAACAATATCTAAAAATGCTTCTATTTTATCTTTCATTTAATTATTATATTATTGCGTTAAAATTTAATCTAACTATTATAAAAATAACCTCTTGGATTTATCTATTATTACACAAAAATCATTTTAATCAGTTTTAAGTTAGAAAAATATAATATATTTAGTGCAAATATTTTGTATACACAAAAATAAGTGTTTAATATTTATTTTTCCCTATTTAATTTTTCAAAATCAACATTAATCATTTCCTTTATAAAATTAATAGAATGTGCAGTTTAACCGTTTTATTTGGTAGTTCATCGAGTTTTTATATATTTGCTCGAGAAGAGTCTCAATTTTAAAGTTACATGAAACTAGATTTAAAAAAACTAATCACCCTATTCGTATTACTTTTATCACTCCAATTAAGTTATTCACAATTAGGTTTTTCACATGAGGTTGGCGTAATTACTGGTCCAGTTGCTTTTCAATCAGATTTTGGTGAACGTTATGATTTTGAGACTAATTCTGGGAATACAGGTTTTGGAATCGGACTTGTTTACTTTATGAACTTCGATTACCTTACTAATTACTATTACAGTTCCGCTAACAACTATTTTACAGATCACTTTAAAATTAGAGCGGAAATATCATGGAATAAGACAAAACTTAATCATTTTGGAAAATGGGTAGATACTGAAAGAACAGGTCCTAGTGCAGATAAACTAAGAGCACATTCTGGCGAATCTCAAAACTGGAATTTAGGAGCGCAATTAGAGTATTATCCTTTAAGTATAAAAGCATTTTCACAAGGAGCCTTTTCACTTACTCCCTTTGGCAGCGTTGGTATACAGTATGTATCTTTCAATCCTACCGTAAACACTACCTATGGTGATCAAAACTTTGAAAATCCTAATAATTTCTATCCGTTATGGGAACCTGGATCTATAGATGACAAAGGCGGTTCTACTTGGTCTGCAGTGGCTAGTTTAGGAGCACGCTATAAATTAACAGTGCTTTCGGATTTAATGATTGATTTAAGATTTCAACAATTTTTTCATGATTCTGTAGATGGTTTGGATCATCAATTAGCATCCAACAAAGCCAACGATTGGTTATTGTGGTTAAATTTTGGATATATTTATTACTTTGACTAAAATCTTAGTTTTCTTTAGTTATGGTGCTTCCTTTAACCAATAGCTTGTTTTAAATCGGCGATTAAATCTGCTTCGTCCTCGATACCCACACTTAATCTAATTAACGAATCTACAATTCCAGTTTTTTCACGCTCTGCTTTCGGAATGCTAGCATGCGTCATACTTGCCGGGTGACCAGCCAATGATTCTATTCCACCTAATGATTCTGCGAGCGTAAATATTTTTAGCTTTTCAACGATTTTAATAGCTTCTTCATAATTATTTCCTTTGGTAGCAAAAGATACCATCCCACCATAATTAAGCATTTGAGATTTAGCAATAGCATGATTAGGGTGATGTTCTAAGCCTGGCCAATATACGTTTCCAATTTTGGGATGTTTGTCTAAATACATCGCAATTGCTCTACCGTTTTCGCAATGACGTTGCATTCTTACATGTAGTGTTTTAATACCTCTCAATGCTAAAAATGCGTCTTGCGGTCCACAAACCGCACCACTTGCATTTTGTATAAAATATAATCGATCTGCTAAATCTTTGTCTCTTACAATTAAAGCCCCCATAACCAAATCACTATGGCCACCTAGATATTTGGTTGCAGAATGCATTACAATATCAGCCCCCAAATCTAACGGTTGTTGCAAGTAAGGAGTGGCAAACGTATTATCTACAGCTAAAAGTACATTGTGCTTTTTTGCAATTTTGGCCGTTGATACAATGTCTATAATATTTAGCATCGGGTTAGTTGGCGTTTCTACCCATATCAATTTAGTGTTGGCGTTAATATAATTTTCTATGTGTTCTGTATTATTCATACCAACAAAATGAAATTTTATTCCGAAATTTTCATAGATTTTAGTAAACAATCGGTAAGTCCCCCCATATAAATCATTTGTTGACACCACCTCATCTCCAGGTTTTAATAATTTTAAAATCGCATCTATGGCCGCTAATCCAGAACTAAATGCCAATCCATACTTACCATTTTCTATACTTGCAAAAGATTTTTCTAGAGCATGACGCGTTGGATTTGCTGATCGCGAGTATTCATAACCCTTATGTCCACCCGGTGTGGATTGTGCATATGTTGACGTTTGGTAAATGGGCGGTATCACTGATCCGTAAGCAGCATCTGGTTTTTGACCTCCGTGAATTGTTTTAGTGTTGAATTTCATGATGAAAAATTTAGAAGAATAATCGCCTTACATTACAACAAATTTAATGGATAATTCGTTCTATTCAATTCTAAACAATACCTTTATTCTTTGTTTAACATAGCACTCTTATTATTTTGAAACATATCACTCCTATTATAGCTTTATTATTTGTTTTAAATTCTTGTACCTCCGAAACTAAACCTGCAAAATTTGAAACTATTTCTATTGAAGAGCCATTTGAAGCCGAAATTTCGGCAACTTACAGCAAAGCAAAAGGCAATACTGAACTTAGTAAAGCTATAAATGCAAATGTGGAGAGCGCTATTATAAAAACCTTAAGTAAACCTAAAAATACTGATAATTTAAAAGATGTATTAAAGGCGTTTAATACAGAATATCTGAGTTTTAAGAATGAATTTTCGGAGGTTTCAGAACCCGTTTGGGAACTTCATATTGAAACCGAATTAACGTATCAATCAGACAACGTAATCACCATTGCAATTAGTAATTATGAATTTAAAGGAGGAGCACATGGTAATGACCAAATACAATTTCTTAATTTAGATGCTATCACTGGTAAAGTTTTAAGTAATGATGAAATCATCACAGATAAAGAAAACTTTAAAATATTAGCTAAAGAATATTTCGTAAAATCATTAGATAATAATAAAGACAATCTTACCATTGAAGATTTCTTTTTTGGAAAACCATTTCATTTACCCGAAAATATTGGGTTTAGTAGTGATGGCCTAATATTACTTTACAATGTTTACGAAGTCGCCTCTTACGATAGAGGTTACACCGAATTTTTACTTCCTTATGATACAGTGCAGCCCTATCTAAAAATTAACTAGACTGCTTTTCTAGTTAATTTTTTTATAATTGATCCAACGGTTAACCCTTGACCAACGATAGATACTACAACAACTACGTAAGTAATTACTAAAAATAATTCTCTATGCATTACATCGGTAAGACTTAATGCTAAAGCAATAGAAATACCACCGCGTAATCCTCCCCAGGTCATAATTAAATTTGTTTTTGGCACAAAATCAAGTCGTTTTTCGAAAAATTTAATGGGAATAAATAATGAAATGTAACGGCACACTAATATAATCGGAATAGCCAACAGACCTGCATAAATATAGTTCCCTTCTAAGGTTAATACCAGCATTTCCATACCAATCATTACAAATAAAATAGTGTTAAGTAAAACATCTACAAGTTCCCAAAATTTATCGACATAAAGTTCTGTGGTTTCAGACATAGCCGAATTTCTAACCGTATCATTACCAACAATTAGCCCTGCTGTAACCATTGCTAATGGCGCAGATAAATGAAAATGATGAGCCAACATAGTGCCTCCCATTACTGTTGCGAGCGTTAGTATGACTTCAATTTCATAATTATCTATCGATTTTAATAATTTAAAAGTGATCCATCCTAATAAAAGTCCTAATATTATGCCGCCTATAACTTCTTGCCCGAATAAAGTAGCAATATCCGAAAATTCAATGGCCGCATCTGGTTTTGCGGCTATGGCAAAAATGGTTAAAAACACTACCACACCCACACCGTCATTAAACAACGATTCCCCGACAATTTTGGTTTCTAATTTTTTAGGTGCGCCTGCTTTTTTTAGTATCCCTAAAACTGCAATTGGATCGGTAGGAGAAATTAAAGCTCCAAATAATAAACAGTAGATAAAATCGACCTCTAAATTCATGAGTTTTAATACATAAAACATGGCAATTCCTACTAAAAAAGTAGATACTAAAACACCTAAGGTAGCAAAAGCTAAAATTGGCCACCGCTGTACTTTAAGCTGATTAAAATTAGTATGTAACGCACCCGCAAATAACAGGAAGCTTAACATAATATCTAGTAGAACGGTTTCAAAATCTATCAATTCAATAAATTTTCGCTCTTGTATTAATAAGGTATCATCAAATTGTGCAATACCCACAATAATTACAGTAAACACAATAGTTATTATCATTAGCCCAATGGTGATGGGCAATTTTAAAAACTTCACATTTATATAACCAAAAAGAGCTGACAACACAATTAAAATGGTTGCGATAGAATAATAATCCATAAAACTATAGTGATTTTCTAAGTGCTAAAATATAACCTAAATGAATACCTTCATGAAAATTATTAAAGTCAAGCGCCTCTTCTACGTTACTCAGTATGCTTTTTGTTGTGACGGTATATTGGTTGTAAGTTTGAAAAATCTTAGTATCGTAATCTTCCTTGGTTTTGTCAATAGTAGAAAACAGCAATCCTTTTATGGTGTCCACTTCAGCTTGAGATAAATCGCGTTCTGTTTTAGTTCCTTTTCTAAAGGCACTTACCATATCGTCTGAAACAACCATCGGTAAACCAGATAATTTATATACCAATAATTGCTGCGTTACAATAGTATGTGCAATATTCCAAATGATGTTATTGTTAAATCCATCGGGAACTTTATTCAATTCTTCTAAAGTGTGATTTTCAATAAAACTCTTTAATAATTTTCTGTTTTTTATTGCAATGTCGAATGCCCAATCCATATCTTGATATTTTTCTTAAAAGTAATAAAATTCATTATAAATACGGTTTCTTTGCATTTTGAAAATATAAAGGTTGATTCACCGAAAATTGTCGCTTATCTAGATTATGGTAATAGCGATTACGACCGTGAAATAAATTCAGAATAATATGAACAAAATTTATTATTTAAGCACCTGTAATACTTGTACTCGCATCATTAAAGAACTGAATTTACCTCAAGGGTTTAAACTGCAAGATATAAAGTCCGAACCAATAACGGAATTTCAAATTGAGCAAATGCGCAAATACACTGATCGCTATGAAAATTTATTTAGTAAGCGAGCAAGACTGTTTAAAGAATTGGGATTAAAAGACAAATCACTTTCTGAAGAGGATTACAAAAACTACATTTTAGAACATTATACGTTTTTAAAACGACCTGTAATATTTGTAAATAATCAAATATTTATTGGCAATTCTAAAAAAACGGTTGAAGCCATTAAACAAGCTATACATGAAAAGTAGAGGTTTTGCAATTTTTGCATTATTTATGGTCCAATTATTATATGGGCTCAATTTTACATTTGCAAAAATTGTAATTAATGAAAATTACGTGAAGCCGTTTGCCTTTGTAATACTTAGAGTAGGAGGAGCAACTATTTTGTTTTGGCTATTTAGTTTATTATTACCTAAAGAAAAAATTGAGCGTAATGACTACTTTAAATTCTTTATTGCCGCAATATTTGGAGTGGTGATTAATATGCTTCTATTTTTAAAAGGCTTAGAATTAACAACACCTATACATGCTGCTTCAATAGTGACCGTTACACCAGTTATTATACTTTTATTATCGGCATTTATATTGAAAGAAAAAATAACCAATTTAAAAATTTTGGGAGTTGCTTTAGCGTTTGTTGGCGCACTAACCTTAACCTTATTTGGTGAATCTACTAGAGCAGGCGATAATGTCGTTTTGGGTAACACGTTTATTTTTATTAATGCAATATCATATAGTATTTATATTATTCTCATTAAGCAGCTTACCGCAAAATATCATCCCTTCACTTTTATAAAATGGCTTTTTCTATTCGGCTTTTTTATGGTATTACCATTTGGATATAGTGAGTTATTAGAAGTTAAATGGACAACGTTTACACCTTACGTATCGTTTTCAGTTGGTTTCGTTGTTGTTGGTGCTACCTTTGCGACTTATCTTTTAAACCCACTAGCCTTAAGCAAATTAAAAGCTTCAACTGTTGGTGTATTTATCTATTTACAACCTGTGATTGCTGGTTTATTCGCTATTATTATGGGTGCAGACGTTGTTGATGCCATAAAAATAGTCACCATGGTTTTAATATTTTGTGGGGTGTATTTGGTTTCTAAAAAACCGAAAAAGTCTACCTGATTTGTCATACACGTCTAATGTATATAAAACTGTTGATACCATTCCACAAGTCTATTGGGAAAGCCTCAACTGTTGCTCTAACCTCTATTATTCACCAGAATTTTTACGTTCTTTTGAACTGGCCAATACAGATATTGAATTTAATTATATTTTTATTTTAAAAGACAAGGTAGCCGTCGCTTTTGCCAACACACAAATTGTAACCATTGGCATAGAAACTATTACTAAAAATATTACCATGTCTAATAGAATTAGACGCGTGGTTAATAATATGTTCTGTAAGAAACAAATTCGTGTGTTATTCTGTGGGAATATTTTTTTAAGTGGAGAATATGGAACATTTTTAAAACAAAACGAACCAAAAACTGAAACCTTTACAGCTATTGCTAAAAGTGTAGAACAACTCTCTAAAAATACCAATAGACTTAGTGCTCTATTTATTAAAGATTTCAAAAACGAGTCATTATATATCACTGATCATCTAAAGTCATATGATTATGCTGCTATGCACGTGGAGCCTAATATGATAATTAAGTTAAAACCAGAATGGCAGTCTTTTCAAGATTATACCATGGCACTAAAATCTAAATATCGTGTGAAAGCAAATAGAGCCGATGCTAAAAGTGAAGCGTTGGAAACCAAATTGTTTTCTGAAAAAGACATCGAAATTTATAAAAATGAACTACAAAATTTATATCAAAACACCATTGATAATGCCGATTTTAATGCCCAAATTCTAAATCTCGATACGTACAACCATCTTAAGAAAGCATTTAGGGAAAAATTTATAGTGAAAGGTTATTTTCTCGATAACCACTTAGTTGGCTTTTTGTCTGCTATGCAAAACGACACAAATCTCGATGCCCATTTTATTGGTATAGATTATGCTAAGAACAAGGAATTTTCAATTTATCCGAGGATTTTAAATGATTATGTGAGATTAGGAATTGAAACAAATTCTAACCAAATTAATTTGGGACGCACCGCATCAGAAATAAAAAGTACTTTGGGCGCAAAACCAGAAGCACTAACTTGTTATTGTAAGCATAAACGGTATTTACCAAATCTAGTGTTGAAACCATTTATTCAAAATGTTCAGATCAAAACATTTAAACAGCACCACGTATTTAAGTAAACAAACAGTTCGAAATAAAAACTACCAAACGCCATCACATCAGTTCAATAATCTTTAGAATTCATTCACAAATCGTTTCTAGTTCATTTCCATAGGTTTCGGCTTCACACCATGCTTACGGGTATCTTCTTTTGTTAATACCTTAAAGCTTTTCGATTTTGGAAACTTTTGAGCCAAATCTAACAAAGCATCTGGTAATGCTGTTAATTTTCTGGCTTTTAAGTCTATCCAAGCCCCTTGCATTTCACAATAAGCTAAGTTTTCACCTTTATGATTATAAAAATTATGCTCAAACATAAATAGCATGCCGTCATCACTTAAACCCGAAACTTCAATAGTTACCGTAATTGGTGTCCCTATAAATGATTCCTTAAAATAATACATGTGTTCATAAAAAACTACTGGGCCAACATTATGTTTCATTATTTCTGGCATAGAAAAACCTTGTTCCCCAAAGAATGACATTCTTGCGTGGCTCATAAAATTGGTATAAGCAGAATTGGCTAAATGATTATTTGCATCTACATCGCTCCAACGAATTTCAAATTGTTTTTTATACATCGTATTTTATTTTCTTATTCGATTACAAAGTTAATAAAGTATCTTATGCATGCATAATAGTTTCTAAAAAGATTATTCCATTTTATAAACCATTGGATTTTGTACCTTTGCGCAACTTTTAAAAGTATCGTTTTAATGATTCAATCCATGACAGGTTATGGGAAATCTGTACTTCAGCTCCCGACCAAGAAAATTTCTATAGAATTAAAGTCCTTAAATAGCAAAAGCTTAGACCTCAATGCTCGCATGCCTTCAATGTATCGGGCAAAAGAATTAGAAATACGAAAACTAATTGCTAAAAATTTAGTGAGAGGAAAAGTCGATTTTTCTCTTTATGTAGAAATTACAGGTGAAGACACCAGTTCTAAAATCAACAAAACCGTAGTAAACGAGTATATAAAACAACTTAAGGAGGTTGTTGATGGAGATGCTACAGAACTATTGAAAATGGCAATTCGCTTACCTGATGCGGTTACCACTGAACGCGACGATATTGATGAAGATGAATGGTCATTAATAAGCAACGGTATTAATGACACTATTGCTAAAATAGTAGACTACCGAAAAGATGAAGGTGCAATTTTAAAGCAAGATTTTACCGATAGGATTTCAACATTAAGACGATTACTAGATGAAGTCATCGCTATGGATCCAGACCGTATTGATGGTGTAAGAGCACGGTTAGAAAAAGGTATCGCCGACATTAAGGAAAAAGTAGATGAAAACCGTTTTGAGCAAGAATTGGTTTATTATATTGAAAAATTCGATATCACAGAAGAAAAAGTACGTTTAGACAATCACTTAGATTATTTTTCAAAAACATTAAATTCTGATGATTCAAATGGAAAAAAACTAGGTTTCATTTCTCAGGAAATTGGAAGAGAAATTAATACTATCGGTTCAAAATCTAATTACGCTCCAATGCAAAAATTGGTTGTTCAGATGAAAGATGAACTCGAAAAAATTAAAGAACAAATGTTGAACGTTCTATAATTTAGTTGACCATCGTAGTGCTCATTATTCAGTAAAAAACAATCAAAGTGTCAGAAATTAAAAACGAAGTACAAGGTAAACTCATTGTGTTTTCAGCGCCGTCCGGATCTGGAAAAACAACCATAGTTCGCCATTTATTAAAACAGCAAGAACTCAATCTAGAATTTTCCATATCGGCAACATCTCGCGAAAAACGTGGAAATGAAACCCACGGAAAAGATTATTATTATTTATCGCTTCAAGAATTTAAAAACCGCATTAAAAATGATGAGTTTTTAGAATGGGAGGAAGTCTATAGAGATAATTTTTATGGAACCTTAAAAACCGAAATCGCCCGAATCTGGGCAAAAGGTAAACATGTTATTTTTGATATTGATGTCTCTGGAGGACTACGTATTAAACGAAAATTCCCAGATCAAACCATTGCAATATTTGTAAAACCACCAGATTTGAACGAACTTGTAAGACGTCTTAAAGATCGCGGTGAAGAAAGTCCAGAAAAAATAAGTATGCGTGTAGCAAAAGCACCTGCAGAATTGGCGACTGCCCCTCTTTTTGATGAAATTGTAGTTAATTCTAACTTAGATGAAGCCTTAGAAAATGCTTATAATTTAGTTTCAGATTTTATAAAAGAATAATTACAGCAATAAACTTAATTTTAAATGAAAATCGGTTTATATTTTGGCACGTTCAATCCCATTCATGTTGGTCATTTAACGATTGCTAACCACTTGGCTGAACATAGCGATTTAGACCAAGTTTGGTTTGTAGTTACCCCTTTAAGTCCCTTTAAAAAGAAAAGCAGTTTACTGAACAATTACCATCGCTTAGAAATGGTACATTTAGCGACAAAAGAGTACGACAAATTAAGACCTAGTGATATTGAATTTGGATTAAAGCAACCCAATTACACCATTGACACCCTTACGTATCTTCTTGAAAAGCACCCAGAATATGAATTTGCATTAATTATGGGAGAAGACAATTTAAAAAGTTTTCATAAATGGAAAAACTATGAACTCATTTTAGAAAATCATAACATTTATGTTTATCCAAGAATATCGAAAGGCAGCATAGATACTCGATTTAATGACCACCCTAAAATTATAAAAGTGGATGCTCCTATTATGGAAATCTCGTCTACATTTATAAGGAAGGAAATTAAAGACGGGAAAAATGTACGACCAATATTACCAGAAAATGTATGGCAGTTTTTGGATGAGATGAATTTTTATAGGTAACATTCCTGCGAACGCAGGCAACCCATAAAGCAAAACCTAGATACTTAAAGTTTAGACATAATTTGTCGCAAACTATTTGAAAGTAGTGGTATAAGCATTTAAAATGCTGTAATAATTCATGAAATTGTCGTTTTCACGGGAATTTAAAAGTGATAGAAAGCATCTTCATAATGTGTAAGGCGCTCCATCTTTTTATTTTTTAATACGGCAATAATATCAAAACGGGTTTCTAAATCGATGTCATTTTCTATAATAAAAGCATCCATTGCTTTTACCAATAGTTTAATTTTATTGGGCGTTACAAACTCTTGTGGATCGCCAAAAAAATCAGAATTACGTGTTTTTACTTCTACACAAATCATAAAATTGTTATGCCTGGCAATGATATCAATTTCCGCCTTTTGAAACACATAATTACGAACAAGAATTTTATATCCCTTTTTTATAAGATAGGCTGTCGCTAGTTCTTCACCTAGCTTACCCAGTTCATTATGCTCTGCCATGCTTTCGTTTTAATTATATAGTATGCGGTATAGGACAAATAAAATTTAGGATGATTTAGTGGGTTTCAATATACAAAATTGACACTTACTTATAGCGATTTAAACCTTCAGAGTCAAAGCATTTGTTATTCAAGCACTTTAAATATCACAATAAGAATTATCTTTGATACAGCTTTAAAACTTTTGTAATGGCTAGTCATATTAAATGTCCTAATTGTGGTGTGTATAATATAAACAAAGAGTATTGTACCAATTGTAATACACTATTGTCTTTTAAAAAAAGGCGGGAAATAGAATATGCTAATGCTGAAAAAGATCGCCGTGAGCGCGAACGTCTTCAGAAAGAAGCTTCACCTTCTTTTTATGAAAAACACAAAGATCACCCCCTCTTAATCGTACGAGTTTTAGTAAAAATGTTCCGTTCGTTTTGGTTAGGATTTATTGCTATTGGAGTACTAATTGCTTGGATAATTGTAGCCGTGGCTGCATGAAAATATTAAGACATCCCTTATTTTATTTCAGCGTTTTAGTCGCTTTAGTCCTATACGTCGCACAGCGTTTAGAACTACCACTGCCTAACTGGATAACTTTTTATGTCAATGATTTTCTATGTATGCCTATTGTTTTGAGCTTATGTTTAGCCCTATTAAGAATTATTAAACAAACCGAAAAACTCTATGTGCCATTAGCTGTGGTTTTAATATTAACCATCTACTTTTCTATCTATTTCGAGTGGTGGGTGCCAAAATTTAATCCACGCTATACAAGCGATATCATAGATGTTATACTCTATATTTTAGGTGCGGCTTTATTCTTTAAACTTCAAAAAAAATTATTCTGAAAAATCTAAAGTCGATTGGTCTTTTTTAACTTTCAAATCAACAACACGTCCCAATATTAAGGCTCGATTATCTTTTTCATGACCGGCTGGCATATTAAAAACAATTGGAAAGTTATATTCTTGTAACGCATCAATAATCAGTTCTTCAATAGAAGTCCCCCAAAGCGTGGTGTTTTTTCGCATTCTCGACATATCACCAACAACAAGCCCACTCAAATTATCAAAATAACCAGCGCGCTTCATACTTTGTAACATACGATCAATATGATACTTATATTCCCCTATTTCTTCAATAAATAATATTTTTCCGGAAGTGTCAATGCTTTCTTTAGATCCCAACATGGTATGTAAAATAGTAAGATTTCCTCCAACCAATTCACCTGAAGCTTCACCCACTCTATTATACTTAGAACCTTTTAATGTATAGTTGTTTGGAGTTCCAAAAATTGCAGATTTAAAGGTGGCAACGGTCTCTTTGATATCATCTAAATCCTTGGTTAAACTTACAGCCATTAAGGCATGTAATGATTGAAAACCTTCGTTATGTACTTGATTGTGTAACGCGGTAATATCTGAATAACCGATAATCCATTTCGGATTTTTTCTAAATCTTGTATAATCCAAGTCATCTAAAATCCTCACAGTTCCATAACCGCCTCGTGCGCACCAAATAGCACTTACACTCGGATTGTCCAAAGCATTTTGCAAATCCTCGCAACGTTCTGCATCTGTACCTGCAAAATGGTCTGCTTTTTTAAAAACGTATTTACCAACAACACTATGCAGACCCCAACTTTTTAATAAATCGACGGCCTGTTGAATTTCACGTTCTCTATGTTTTAAAATTCCTGAAGGAGCAACAATAGCTACAGTATCTCCAGCTTTTAAATAGGGAGGTTGTATTAATTTTGAAGTCATTTTGGTAGAATTATCAATTATTTTTTGCGCCTGCATATCTAGATTAACAACGATAATAATCGCAAAAATAACGTACATAAAGTGTTGTCTCAAAATCATAAATAGTACTTTATGTAAAAATACATTTTTTTTCTAATTCGCTTTAATTATGATTACTTTTGTGGCTTGTAAAAAGCGAAAACACTAGTGTTTTTATATATCAAAAAACAATCTTGATATCATTTTTTAGCAAA
This sequence comes from Winogradskyella bathintestinalis, assembly GCF_030407435.1. Lineage (GTDB taxonomy): Bacteria > Bacteroidota > Bacteroidia > Flavobacteriales > Flavobacteriaceae > Winogradskyella > Winogradskyella bathintestinalis. The sequence continues at coordinate 813,561 of NZ_JASDDK010000001.1, read as the reverse complement.
TCCAAATATAAAACTTATGAGCACACCAAAACGATATACTATAACTGCAGCCTTACCTTACACAAACGGACCTATCCACATTGGCCATTTAGCAGGTGTTTATGTGCCGGCGGATATTTACGCACGTTATTTAAGAGGTACAGGAAATGATGTAGCCTTTATTTGCGGTAGTGATGAACATGGAGTGCCTATTACCATAAAAGCAAAAAAAGAAGGAGTTACACCTCAAGATATCGTTGATAAATATCATGCCATTATAAAGCAATCTTTTGTGGATTTCGGAATTACTTTTGACAATTATTCGCGTACAACAGCAGAAATCCACCATAATACAGCTCAAGAGTTTTTTAAAACGCTTTATGATAAAAAAGAATTTGTAGAAGAAATAACCGAGCAGTTATACGATGAAGAGGCCAATCAGTTCTTAGCAGATCGATTTGTTACAGGTACATGCCCTAAATGTGGCAACGAAGAAGCTTACGGAGACCAATGTGAAAACTGCGGATCTAGCTTAAACGCCACGGATCTTATAAATCCTAAATCGGCGATAACAGGTAATGTACCAACCTTAAAAGAAACAAAACACTGGTTTTTACCATTAAATAAACATGAAGATTTTTTAAGAGAATGGATACTTAAAGGACATAAAAAAGACTGGAAATCTAATGTCTACGGTCAAGTAAAATCTTGGATTGATGACGGCTTGCGCCCTAGAGCTGTAACCAGAGATTTAGATTGGGGAATACCTGTGCCAGTTGACGGAGGCGAAGGCAAAGTACTCTATGTCTGGTTTGATGCGCCAATCGGTTATATCTCTGCAACAAAAGAATGGGCAGCACAAGAAGGTAAAAACTGGGAAGACTATTGGAAAGACGACAACACCAAACTAGTGCACTTTATAGGGAAGGATAACATTGTGTTTCACTGTATTATTTTCCCATCCATGTTAAAAGCAGAAGGGTCTTATATTTTACCAGATAATGTACCAGCCAATGAGTTTTTAAATTTGGAAGGCAAAAAACTATCAACCTCAAAAAACTGGGCGGTTTGGTTACCAGATTATTTAGTTGATTTCCCTAACCAACAAGATGTTTTACGATATGCGTTAACAGCCAATGCACCTGAGACTAAGGATAATGATTTTACTTGGAAAGATTTTCAAGCTAGAAACAACAATGAATTGGTAGCTATTTTTGGTAATTTTATTAATCGCGTTGTGGTTCTGACCAACAAATATTACGACGGCATTATTCCTGAACCTGCTGAATATAATGAAATTGACGAAGAAACTTTAGCGGCTGTAAAGGCCTATCCAGCGGTTATTTCTAGCTCAATTGAGCGTTATCGATTTAGGGAAGCTAGCCAAGAATTAATGAATTTAGCACGACTTGGAAACAAATATTTAGCGGACGAAGAACCTTGGAAAACTGTAAAAACAGATGAAGCTAGAACCAAAACTGTGATGTTTGTCGCCTTGCAAATTGCTTCGGCCTTAGCGGTTTTATCTGAACCTTTTTTACCATTTACTTCAGATAAATTAAAAAACATACTCGGTTTGCATCGTAATAACGAAGGTACTGACGGCTTACGTTGGGAGGATGTCTCAACAAAAAACATCTTAATTTCTGCTTCACACCAAATAGGAAAAGGCGAATTATTATTCTCAAAAATCGAAGATTCACAAATAGAAACACAACTCGAAAAATTGGAAGCCAGTAAAAAAGCAAACGAAGCAGCAAATAAAATTGCTGAACCACAAAAAGAGGAAATCACTTTTGAAGATTTCACCAAATTAGATTTACGAGTTGGTACTATTCTCGAAGCTGAGAAAATGCCAAAGACAAAAAAACTCTTAGTCTTAAAAGTTGATACGGGAATTGATACACGCACCATCGTTTCCGGCATTGCCGAAAGTTTCACACCTGAAGACGTCATAGGAAAACGTGTAACTGTTTTAGTGAATTTAGCACCACGGAAATTAAGAGGTGTAGAAAGTCAAGGGATGATTTTAATGACAGAAGATGACGCTGGGAATTTAGTCTTTGTAAATCCAGATATAGCTAAGGTTTCTAATGGCTTACAGATTAGTTAATATCTCAACTTTCAATAATAAACACAAGTTGTAGATTTTCATACATAGATAGCACGATTATAAGTACTAATCGAGAAAACGGTATAATTTTAATCATCTAGATTGATTTTGTTTTGGAACGGATTATTGTGATTTCTAATCAATACGCATTTAATAAAATGATGTTTAGGAAATGCTTTGATCCTAGTATAGTTCCCATGACGATCTGAAAATTATTAAATTGCAATAGGCCTAAACGAACTACTTAATTATTATGCGCGTATTATTCCTATTTCTATTAGTTATAAACTTTAGTTTTCAGTCCTTAAAAGCACAATCCGATTGGTTTTCCATTGAAACCAACACACATTCTGAAGACCAAAAATTGCGACAAGTCATTAACGTCGTTAATGAACAAACCAACGACCTTGCTGTATTCTTTAAATATAATAGGTTCATTGTTGCTCACATTTATAATTCTAGCGGCGAAATTATAAACACCATTAGAGTGGACAACCTTCCAAAATATAATCACAATTATTTTGGAACATCCATTACAGGCAATATCTATACGCTATTTTTTAAAAATGATAATGAAACAAAATATAGTGCTTTAACCTTAAATTTTGAAACCTCTGTTGCTCAGTTTTCAGATAAAATGGAAATTTCCTTAAAATCTGAAAAAGTAATAGCCACCTTTGAATACAATTCTAAAATCCATGTGCTAACAACGTTAAGAAAATCTTCAAAATTAAAAATTTACCAACTTGAAAATTTCGAAAAATTCACGGCTGAAACCTTTGACTTTTCAAATATAGATTTTGTGACCTTTAGAGGTTTTGACACCAGTTTAAATGAGATTCTAAAAGGCCCTAATGCGGACCCAAGAGCAGCAATGATTAATCACGGAGAACCAACTTCGCTCGAAATGGTTACACCATACAACAAGATCTATCTTAATAAAGATAAATTGATATTAACCAATGACGTCGATGATTTATTTACAAACGTTATTTCAATAAACTTAGAGACTAAGGGCAAATCTTATCATAAATTCCCCAAACCATCGTTCGAAAAAAGGGACCGTGGAAGTAAATCGAATTCTTATGTTTTAGACCACTATTTATTTAATATGTATGTCTCTAAAGAAAAGCTCGATTTTTCTGTTTATGATATGACAACTAAAGCATTAGTCAAAAATATTGTGATTTCGGATAAGGATTCTATTGCTTTTAAAAATTCGCCCATTATTTTAGAAGGTGGAGATTTTCAAAGTTATAGAGAACTCGATAGAACTAAACAGTTTATGAGAAAGGTATCAAACTCAAATCCTGGCATAAGTGTTTATAAAAAAAATGGAATATATGTAGTAACTTTAGGCTGTAGCGAAACAACAACGACTTCTGCATTTGCGGTGTTTTATGCTGGTGGAGCTGTCGGAGGAATTTTAGTTGGCATTACATCCTCTATTTTAACAACGAGTTTTTTAACCTATACCAAAACAAAATCTACGCGTATTGAATGTCTTTTTGACAACAACTTAAACAGTATAGAAGGCACCATTCCCGACAACGATTTCAATATCATTAATGCGTACACCGAAAGTAAACCGGATGTAAATTTTGAATTCGAATCTATATTAAAGATCGACAATAAATATGTATTAGGTTATTTTGATAAAAATGCAGAAGCTTATAAATACATTCGTTTTTAAAATAAATTATAAATATTAAACACCACGTAATCAAAATTGTCCCTCTACGTGAATACACTGTTTAGCTTATGCATTAACATTTTATGCTTATGAAATAACGCACTTATCATTGATTAAGTAATTTTGAATTGAAACAAAACATGTAACAATGAAAAAAATAGCTATCATACTTATTACCTTTTGCTTTTTAGCTTGCGGTGCCTCAAAAACAGTTCGAGATTCTAGAAAGACCATTAAAGGAAATTGGACCTTAACGTCCATAAAATCATCGGCGATTGGAGATATTAAAATTACCCTTCTTAATGATGCCGACAAGTCCTGTTTTGAAAACAGTTCTTGGCAATTTATTCCTAATAACAATACTGGGGTTTATACCCTTTCTGGTATGAATTGCTTTAACGAACAACGTTATTTCGCATTTACAATTGACGAAGTTGTTGACGAAGCTACCGGACTATACAATTTTTTATTAAAGCCTACAAATGAGAAAGGACGATCTGATACCAACGCAGGATTTAGATTAGAACTTACCTCGATGACTGAGACTGCAATGCAATGGCAGCAAGTTGTCACTTTAGATGGAAAGCCCGTCACTATTAACATGAACTTTACAAAATTTTAAACATTATGAAATTAACGAATTATAAATCGAATTTAGCCATAACCTTATCTTTACTTTTAGTATTGATGACCAGCTGTAAAGCTGTAGATAATGCTAACAACAAACAAAAAGGCGGCGTCATTGGTGCTGCTGGGGGAGCCATTCTTGGAGCTATTATTGGAAACAATGTTGGCGACGGTAATAATAGCGAATTAGGAGCTGTTATTGGTGGTGTTGTCGGTGGTGGCGCTGGAGTGCTTATCGGTAGAAAGATGGACAAACAAGCCCAAGAAATCGAGAATGAAATACCGGGAGCCACTGTAGAACGTGTTGATGATGGTATTGTTTTAACCTTCGATGAACAAAGTGGAGTCTATTTCGACACTGAAAAGTACAATATCAATGCTAAGTCTCAAGAAGCTCTAAATAAATTAGCAGGTGTATTTACAGAATATCCTGACACTAATATTTTAGTCGTTGGGCACACAGATAATACTGGTAATGATGCTTATAATATGACATTATCTAAAAACAGAGCTCAAGCCGTAACCAATTATTTAACTGATCAAGGATTGAGCAATGGTAGATTTACAACACGCTGGTATGGTGAAGAACAACCTAAATATGACAATAATACTGTCGATGGCCGTTCTAAAAATAGACGTGTGAATATTGCAATTTTGCCTAATGAAAACATGGTAAATGAAGCTGAAAAAGAAGCAGGAATGAACTAATACCTTATGTTAAATCATTCAGCTTATAAAGCTGAGTTAAATATCTTTCAGACCTTATAATTCCTATAATTATAAGGTCTTTTTTTACGATGAATCTAACTTGACATTTTGTTTTCTACCGAAAATGTGAGGAAATTTGTTCAGATGAAACTATTTTTGAAAGGTAAAGCATCGCTACGCATCAGATAATAGCTGAATTATGGATGAATTTGATCCATATTTTAGGAACTAGAAAAAATCAATATGAGTTCAATAATAAAATATATAGCCCAACATACTCAAATACCAGAAAACAATGTTAAAAGTACGGTTCAACTATTAAATGAAGATTGTACCATCCCTTTTATTTCACGTTACAGAAAAGAAGCTACAGGAAATTTAGACGAAGTTCAAATTGGAGACATTGTTAAATATAAAGAACAATTTGAAACCTTAGAAAAACGAAAAGCGACCATATTAAAAACTTTGGAAGAACAAGATGTTTTAACCTCAGATTTAAAACAAAATATTGAAAACACCCAAGAGTTAACGACGCTCGAAGATTTATATCTACCATTCAAGAAAAAGCGAAAAACAAAAGCTGAAACCGCTCGTAAAAATGGCTTAGAACCCTTGGCTAAAATTATAATGAGTCAATCGCGAGATTTTAGAAAAAATGATTTAGAGACTACAGCTTATAGATATTTAAAAGGCGATATTAAAACTATTGACGACGCTCTAGAGGGTGCCAGACATATCATTGCTGAGTGGATAAATGAACGAACTGATATTAGAAACAGTTTACGAAATGAATTAGAACGCCGTGCTCAAATTTCAACTAAAGTCGTAAAATCGAAAATAGCTGATGAAAAGGCACAAAAATTTAAAGATTATTTTGATTGGTCTGAAAGTTTAAGTCGCATTCCATCACATCGTTTATTAGCTATATTAAGAGCAGAGAGTGAAGGATTTATTCGTGTAAAAATTGAAATTGATGATGATCGAGTTTTAGAACGGATAGGCAATAAAATCATACGGAGTAAAAATGCCTGTGCCGATCATATAGAATTGGCGATTTCCGATGCTTATAAACGTTTATTATTTCCATCTTTAAGTAACGAAGCCTTAAGTAAGGCTAAAGAAATGGCGGATGAATCGGCCATAACGGTTTTTGCAAAAAACCTAAAACAATTACTATTAGGCTCACCAATTGGCGAAAAACGAGTTTTAGCCATAGATCCTGGTTTTAGAACCGGTTGTAAAGTGGTTTGTCTAGATGCACAAGGCAATTTAACGCACAACGAAACTATATATCCACATGCCCCAAAAAACGATAGTATTGGTGCGATAAAAAAGATTTCATCGTTGGCCGAAGCTTATAAAATTGAAGCGATTGCTATTGGCAACGGTACAGCATCGAGAGAAACAGAGGCGTTAATTCGAAAAATCCATTTTAAAAACGACGTTCAAGTGTTTGTAGTTAGCGAAGCTGGTGCAAGCATTTATTCAGCTTCAAAAATTGCACGAGAAGAATTCCCCAATTATGATGTTACCGTTCGAGGCTCGGTTTCTATAGGCAGACGGTTACAAGATCCATTGGCGGAGTTGGTAAAAATTGATGCCAAATCCATTGGGGTTGGGCAATATCAACATGATGTCGATCAATCTAAACTTCAAAATCAACTAGATATGGTGGTCGAGAATTGTGTGAATTCGGTTGGTGTAAATATTAATTCAGCAAGCAAACCTTTATTGAGTTATGTCTCTGGTATTGGACCTAAATTAGCTGAAAATATTCTTGATTACAGAATGAAATATGGGGTTTTTAAATCTCGAAAAGATATTCTTAATGTACCGCGTTTAGGTGGAAAAGCATTTGAACAAAGTGCAGCGTTCCTTAGAATTAAAGACGCTCAAAATCCTTTAGACGATTCTGCTGTTCATCCAGAAAGCTATACCATAGTTAAACAAATGGCAAAAGACGAAGGTGTTTCTCTTAAAGAGTTAATTGGAAATAAATCGGTACTTCAAAAAATAGATTTAAAATCTTACGTTTCAAAACAAGTTGGATTGCTTACGCTTCAAGATATAATAAAGGAACTTCAAAAACCTGGTATAGATATTAGAGAAACCGCCAAAGTATTTACATTCAATCAAAATATAAAAACCATCACCGATTTGCAAGAAGGTCAATTATTGCCAGGCATCGTGAATAACATTACCAATTTCGGCTGTTTTGTCGATGTTGGTATTAAGGAAAGTGGACTGATTCATGTGTCCAATTTATCCGATAGTTTTGTAAAAGATGTGAATGAACATGTGCACTTACACCAGCAAATAATTGTCAAGGTTTTGAGTGTTGATGTTGCTCGAAAACGAATTCAATTAAAACTTCATAAATAATGCTCCAAATAGCTTTTCATCCTATTTACAAACATCCATTGCCTGAAGGCCATCGCTTTCCTATGGAAAAATATGACTTATTGCCGAGACAGCTTTTATATGAAGGCACGTGCACGGAAGCGCATTTTTTTGAACCCCAAAAACCTAATGACAAACATATTCTTGCTGTCCATACACCTGAGTATTACTATGACTTGGTCAATTTAACCTTAAATCAACGTGCTGCCAGAAAAATAGGCTTTCCATTAAGCGAAAATTTAGTTGAACGCGAAGTAATTATTGCAGATGGCACTATAAAAGCGAGTGAATTTGCAGTAAAGCATGGTATTGCCATGAATATTGCAGGAGGAACTCACCATGCTTATACCAACAGGGGTGAAGCATTTTGTTTACTCAATGACCAAGCGATAGGTGCGCGCTATCTTCAAAACAAGGATTTGGCAAAAAAGATTTTAATTGTAGATTTAGATGTACATCAAGGCAACGGAACAGCAGAAATTTTTCGGAATGACAGTTCTGTCTTCACATTTTCTATGCATGGCAAAAGTAACTACCCCTTCAAAAAAGAAATCAGTGATTTGGATATCGCTTTAGAAAATGACACTGAAGATGCTACTTATTTGAAAATATTAAAAAACACATTACCAAAATTAATGGAAGGACAACAACCCGATTTTATCTATTATTTATGTGGTGTAGACGTTATTGCATCAGACAAATTAGGAAAATTAGCCTTATCTATTGAAGGTTGTAAAACTAGAGATCGGTTTGTATTAGAGCAATGCAAGATTAACCAAATTCCCGTAATGTGCAGTATGGGAGGTGGTTATTCGCCAGACATTAAAATGATTATAGAAGCACACGCCAATACATTTCGTTTAGCTCAGGAAATTTACTTTTAAGCTAAAATTATTCTAATATTTAACACTTCTTGAAAACTAAAACGCCTACCGTGGCAATTTTCAATAAATTCTTCATCGGTAATTTAACTATCCTTATATTTGTGTAAAACACAGTACATATGCTATCAAAATCCATAGAAACCGCATTAAATAAACAAGTTAGAATTGAAGCTGAGTCTTCACAAATTTATTTGGCTATGGCAATTTGGGCTGAAGTCAAAGGATTGGAAGGTATTTCTAGTTTTATGTACAGTCAGTCAGATGAGGAACGTGAGCATATGTTAAAACTCGTAAAATTCATTAACGAACGCGGCGGACAAGCACATATCTCTGAGCTGAATGCACCAAACGTAAAACATAAATCTTATAAAGAAATGTTTGAAAAACTTTTAGAGCACGAAATATTTGTATCTGAAAGCATAAATGAATTGGTTCATATTTCATTACAAGAAAAAGATTATGCCACACACAATTTCTTACAATGGTATGTCGCCGAACAGATTGAAGAGGAAGCTATGGCAAGAACTATTCTTGATAAAGTAAAAATGATAGGTGACGATAAAGGTGGCTTGTATTTGTTTGATAGAGATATACAACAAATGACCATCACCTCTGCTGCGGAAACGCCTGAGTAATAAAATGTTAAAAATTATTTAGATTAAATACAAATAGTTATTTTTGTCTTCTGAACTTAAAAATTTCCTTTTTAAGAGCATTAAAGATGGGCAAAAAGAAGAAAAATAAAAAGTTAAAAAAGAAACGCATTAAAGAACTTGAAGCTTCGGGAATTGAAGCTCTCGGTAAAGTAAAGTCCAAATGCTGTAAAAAGTATAAAAAGGCAGAAAATAAGCGCTGTAAAAAATGTCCTTGTTTTGATTTACTGAAGAAAGTAGCTTAAAATTTTTTGATATCTTTTATAAAAATAGACATAGCGGCCTCATTGGCCGCTATTTTTTATTTATGTCTAACGTATTTTATTCGCTTTGGTATTAATCTTAAAATTCATTAATTGTTACTTAATGCAATTTTTACTGCTATAATTATAATCACTGAAAAATTCGGTATTAATTTTCAATGTCTTTAACAACAAAAAAGCCATCATTCCCTTTGGCTTGATATAACGGCATAAAAATATAGGCGTCCCAAGAACTTTTGATATCCTTCCCATTGAAAGTAGCGAGAGGCTCACCTTTCTTAATACGTTGAAAATTTTCAAAGCCTGCTAACATTTTAAAATCGTCATTGGCTTCAAGACCGAAACGATGTATAATTTCCAATGTTTTCTGTGGTGGAGTATCATTAATTGTTTTTAATACCGCATTGGGCATTTCTGCTAAGTCTTCAAAATTTAAATTACAGCTTTTTTCTAAGGCGATCCATATAATTCCTTCATGGTATGCTTCACTATCAGAACTGTTATGTTGTCCGGCTTCTACAGTAAAACCCGTCATACCTTGATGGCTTAAATATCCATCGATTGTGCCTTGAACAATATCTGAAAATCCTTTTATAATATGAATAGGAAATTGTTGTGCCCAAGAATTATTTTCGCCTACGTCTTGTACTGAGATATAAGGTAAACTCTCAGAAGAGGTTGTATGGCAATCTATAAAATAACGTTGGGAATGCTCGTGTTCATCAAAACTTTTTAAAAGTTCTATCAGTTCAAACATTTCTCTTTTTTCATTGCTGTCCGTAATTTTATTGTCAATATTATTAGCAGTCCATGTTCTGTTAAGATCTTCATCTAAAAACCGAACATCTTTATCTAAGGCAGATTTGTTGCCCACAACACCAATAAGCGTACCTTTTATTGGAGGTTTTTGAGCATGTAAAATTTCAAATATATTCTCTAGTGCCCTAACACCGCTAGGTTCATTACCATGAACAGCTGCAGTAACAAACAACAAAGGTCCCTTATCATTACTACTGTAAATACCAATTATTCTTTCTTTTTCTGTAAGCCTTTTCATATATTGTTAATTCATGTATTACTATTATATCGTCTTTTTAGAGATTTTCCCTTTTCTAACTATTCCATACAGACAAACCCTTAATCCATTGTAGCTAATACTTTATTAACCATTTTATTATTATAAAGTTTTTTATATTCAATTTTACGCTCAATGGCCTCTATAACAGGTGTGGTAAAACTAGGAAGACCAATACTTTCAAAGTATTCCATACCTCCTGGACTTAAAACATTTATTTCAATTAACTTATCATTTACTATATCCAAACCAACAAAGAAGAGCCCATCGTTAATGAGTTTAGGAGCTGTAACTTCAACAATTTTCTGCATTTCTTTGGTATATTCCGTTTTTTCTACTTTTGCGCCTAAGGCAATGTTACTTCTAAATTCATCCTTGTCTGAATTCACCCGTCTTATAACCGCTTTTTCTCCATTTTCTTCTAGAACTTTACCATTCATTAAAATAATACGCACATCACCTTTAGAAACTTCTGGTAAAAATTCTTGAGCAATTACATAACCTTGGCTACTTATGGTATTAAATATTTGGGTTAAATTTTTCTTGTCTTCATCAATAAGATATACATTTTGACCTCCAGAGCCTTCTAGAGGTTTCAATACCATCTTTTTCCCTACTTCTTCCCAAAATTGTAATAAATCATCAATATCTCTTGTCACTAAACTATCTGGTTTAATGGAAGACGGCAGCTCTTCAAAATAAAGTTTATCGATATAGGCATGAGACATGGCATAGGCGTCGTTAAGCACCAATACACCTTCTTGTTGAATCATACGAGCAAAAGCAATACCACTGTGTTCTGCCCAACGGCGATCATCAGCTTCTTCTGTAGGGTTATTTCGTAAGAACAGCACATCCAAATCTTTACTTGTAATTACTTTCTTTTTAGCGGCATCTTCTTGAATTTGGGCCCAGAATTCGTCGGCATTCTCATACTCCAAATTTGTTTTTACACGTGTACAACGCAAACTCATTGGAGCATTGTGGTGAAAAATAAAATCACCCACTCCCATTATATATAAGGTGTGGCCTCTTTCGTGAGCTTTTTTCATAAGAACCACAGAAGTGCCCACGGCTTCAGTTTTAATATCGCTTATTACAAAACAGATGTTCATAGTTATATCATTTTTGAAAGGGACAAGCCCTTTTTTAATTTATTTATTTTTTTATTAAAATCTTTATGCTCTAAATACCTCGGAGTTATGGTTGGAGGAACCACAAGCCCTCGGTCGGTGAGATCTTGAATTACTTTAACATGTTTTAAAGCAAACTTACCAGATAGCAGCGGTTTTAATTCCCCTCCATGTATTAAATAATCGCGCAAACGCACTAAACCTTTAAGGTATATAATGTCTTTAAGGAATCCTCCACCTTGAAACATCCTCGACGTGATATTAAACGCACGTTCTTTGGTAAAATCATACTGTGAATATAATTTGAAAAATGTTTGGTGAAAATCGGCTCCATCTAATAGTGCTGCACCTGCCACCACGCGACCTGCCAAAATACGCAGTCGATTTCCTGACAGTCCGCCACACAAATATTCGCTTAATACCGCAATACCTTCTTGCAACGCATCGTAATTAGCCAGACCAGATGCCATTTGTGTTAAAGGCTGCTGGGTACCATTATAATATGTTAGCGCATGCGTGCCTATTTCGTGTTGTATAAGGGCTTTAGCATCTTTCTTGTCCATAGTATAATCGGAAGGTAAATACAACTCACCTTTAGAAACCATCATAACATTTACGTCATCGCGAACATGAACTTTACATTTAAAATTCGGATCTTGTTTTTTTAAGAATTCAAACTCTTCATTTGCCAATTTACTAAAGGCTTTAATATCGATGTGTTCGTGCTGTTCTTTCTCATGATCTTCTGCTATGTTTTGAAGTATGAGTTCTGCTTCCGCCAATACATCTTTGTCTAATCCTTTATAAAGACGAATACTACTGTGAAAAAAACTTTTAGATCCACGCTCTTTTAACATGGTGAGCTCATGATCTATTTCCTCACGCTTTTCATCAAACAAATAGGAAATCGCTGGATCATCAATTTCGTCGATTCGCAAATTATATAGTTGTCGTTTTAAAATATCTGGATCAACAGGCAACAATCTATAATGATACCGATCTAATTTTTTAAAATGTGATTCAAAAAATTGGCTTCGTAAGGCCTGAATATTTACAGGTGCCACCAACAATAAAAATTGATAACTGGTTTCAATTTTAGTCAGTTGCCTATCTATCTTAAATACTTCTTCATGAATCGTCCGTTTTCCTAAGGCATTATAATTGGTAAGTGAAGAGGTGGTTTGTACTCTGACAAATTCAAACACAGCTCTTTGAATAGCAATAATAAACTGCGTCTTAAAATCCCTAAAATAAACTGGATAAATAGTTCCATGTTCGTCGCGATAAACGGGAGGCACTTCTAGTCCAATAAGCGTTGCTCCACGTTCTTTAATATCTGAAATATCTAATAATGGTTTTTCACCTAGATGACGATCTTTGGTTTGTTCAATACGCGCCTGTAATTTTAGATTATACTGCCTTGATTTAATTTTAAGCAGTTCATTTTTTAAAACTTGTAAGGAAACCGGAAGTTTGTGTGATGGTCCTTTTATTACAAATTCTTTACTCTTTTGATCGCCCGAAAAAATTTCAACCATTATAAAAGTCCCAAATTTTGCCGCCATTAATTCAGTAAGATCCTGTATAAATTTTTTATAATAATCGAATTCTTCGGTCCCGATAATTAAGTATGAAGCGCCGCCCCGTATTAACCGCTTGGTCGCAGTGTCCTTAGGATTATTTCGATAGATAAGTAAGGAAGGTACATCGTGTTCTAAAAATAAATAACCTCCCGATGGAAGCGTGGTGACGGTTCTTTTCCCCTCTGAGAGCTTTGGAATAAGGTGTTTTACGGTGAATGCTGCATCTTGAGTTGGCACAGTGGTGGACATAGTTTTCTCTTAAATCATTTATAAAAACTTAAGATAAAAAAAAACAATGACTCGCTAGAAAGCTTTTAGGTATGTTTAACAGTCCTTGTCTGTACTTCTTTTTTTTACTAGACCATTTTGAAGTGATTAAACCTAGTTATTTAATAGGCATCAACGGTTTTAAAAACTTACTTAAAACCATTAATGCCTATTTTATATATACAGCAGGACAATCGTCCGTTATATTATTTATTTTATTTATTTCCAAGCATTAATAGCTCATTGCAAACTACTTCTGTGATATAGCGTTTCATACCATCTTTATCTTCCCAAGTCCTAGAGGTCAACTTTCCTTCTATAGCAACTTCTTTGCCTTTAGTTACAAACTTCTCAATAATTTGAGCTGTTTTTCCCCATGCCACAACATTATGCCATTGTGTATCTGTTATTCTTTCACCTTGCGCATTTTTATAACTATCGTTAGTAGCGATAGAAAATTTTGCTAAGGTTTTTCCTGATTCAAAATTGGTGATTTCTGGGTCATTACCTAAGTTACCAATCAACTGTACTTTGTTTTTAAGCGTGTTCATAATTTCTAAATTTTAATGGTTAAACAGTTAATACTATCGAGATTAATTACTGAAACAACTTCAGCATTTGTTCGACACTGCAAAGCTATATGGGCTTTAAAATGGTATTCGGTATTTACTCATTTACATTCGTTTGTAATTAATTGTAAACGCTTAAAACTACTTAGTTACTTTTAATTATGAAATAATTGTTGATTTTAATATCTATTTATTATGTATATTTAGGTGTTGGCAAAAATTAAAAAAAAGGCCGAAAGAAGTTATTGAAGAATTAACATCGGAACTTAATTCTATTGGAGGATTTTCATTTAATAAAAAAAGCACTAATACTTTTAATTTCCGTAAGAGGATTCTGTACCCTTGGTATTATGCGTTCCAAAACATACATTTGAAAAAAATCGTCTACATATCCATTCTTATTTTCATTCTAGGCTGTAAACAAAAATCAACCAAAGAAGTAAGCTATCCTGAGACTAGATATTATCCAACTGACCGTAAATTTATAGTAGAAACCTCTAAGTTTATTGAACTAGATAATACTAGGCTAAATTTCAAACAGATAACCAACGAAATAAGTTCCTTTCAAGAAAAAGTAGATAGAAAAGCAATAATAAGTTTTGAGGATAATGAAATTAAAAAACTAATTATACCATACGTATATGGCATAGGATTAATTAAACAAAAAAATGTATTAAAAATAAAATCAGATTCAATTTTAATAGATAATGGTTATCCGATTAGCGAGCTAAATCGAATTCTAAAAAGACACTATCTTAACAAGGGAAAAATTGCACGATATTCCGCCTCACCTAGAAGAGCGTTGGTGGAAATCACCATTGACACAAATAAAACTGGAAAGGATTTAGAAAAAGTCTTAACAAAACTAACTCAATCATTCGATGAGATAAAAAAGGAAATAAGTGACACAATCCAATTAAGAGTTTTGTTTGATTATCGTCTGTAAATCCCAACACTATCATTACATAAGACGAAGAGCGAAAATCATGAATGATAAAAAACGTATAGTAATACCATGTATGATTAATTGCCCATTATAGTCTATTATTCTATCTGTGATTTATTTACTAAATTAGTCGCTAAATCTCGCCACTAAGCATACACAAAACCGCTAACACAAGTTAAAATGAAAAACTCAATCTTCATTCTATTCATTCTGTTATCACTTAAAGGGTTTAGTCAAGACATAACTGTGGATGGCAACTTTAGATTTGAATTCAAAAAAGCCATTAAAAACTCACGACATTTTGAAGTACATAATTCTGGATACTTCGTTCAAGCAAATAAAAATCAAAAAAAGATTCAGGTTAGATTTAAAATCAAATCTAAATCTAAAAAAAAGGAATATTTTGACCCAAATAAATTCTATCTAGTTTCGGACGAATACAAACAGAGATTAAGACCTGTTGACATGAAACATAATCATGCCATGGGAACTTTTTTAGGATTTAAGAGACTAATTGATGAAAAACCAAAAGATAAAAAGACCTACTGGTATTCTTACAAACCGTCGACTAAAGATTCTTTTGTAGATTACAAAATAGACGGTTATGAAGATGTGGATAATTGCATTAATTTTGGAACAGAACGTAGACCCAAAATTAAATCAATCTATTTTGATTATAAAAAAATAAAATCTAATACAGTTGACATTTATTTCATTGTTCCTAAAAACTTCAAAAGGGGAAAAATATACTTCGGAAATGAATTACTTAAAGAATTTAATGTAAAATAATGCCAACTTGTAACACTGTATATAACTTTTTTCTAGTATTAGCCTACTTAAAATCCCCGAAACGTTAAGACTCAAAGACTTTCTATCTGCAATTTATTTGCTAACTTTAGTGCTTAAACACGCCACTAATCTTAGACAAACGCATAAGCCACCAAGTAAAAATCACGATTCCTAAAGCATGACCTATCTAGACACGACCTATTACTTTGATTTTGAAGATAATTCAGTTCAGAATCTCATATCTGAATTTAAAACTATCGATTTGAATGCTAAGGGAAAAGCTATCGGAATTTACACCAAAGTGCGTGATCATTGGAAATATGACCCTTATAGCATAACCCTGTCGAAAGTAAAATATAAGTCGAGCCATATTGCAAAAAAACAATCTGGCAATTGTGTAGAGAAATCAATACTATTAATTTCTTGTCTTCGTGCTTTGGGCCTACCAGCGCGATTACATTTAGGGAAAGTTAAAAATCACATTGCGGTCGAAAGATTGACGGAAAAGTTTGGCTCAAATGAATTGACTCCACACGGAATGGTTAATGTCTATCTCAATAATAAATGGCTTAAAATGTCACCTGCTTTTAACA
The DNA here is from genome assembly GCF_030407435.1 of Winogradskyella bathintestinalis. Taxonomy (GTDB): domain Bacteria; phylum Bacteroidota; class Bacteroidia; order Flavobacteriales; family Flavobacteriaceae; genus Winogradskyella; species Winogradskyella bathintestinalis. The sequence continues at coordinate 797,286 of NZ_JASDDK010000001.1, read as the reverse complement.
AATCGTTGTGTGAGAAATTAAATGTAGAACCATTAGATTTTGACGGGGAAAATAGTTCATTTTTACAACAATTTGATAGCGACGGCAATCGGTTTATGGAATATACAGACGACTATGGATATTTTGATGATGTCCCTCTTGATTTTATGGAAAAGAATATAAAAGAACATTACCCACATATATTTGACACCAATAAACATATAATGGAATATAAGCTGTGAAAACGTCTGTGATTATCGGCATATCTTGTTTTTAGAGCAATATATTATTAACCGCAATCGTACATGGATTCGATATGACCGGAGGATTTTTCAAACCAATTGACAATTACCTAAAGAAATTTAGCAGTAAAACATTTCTAAGCAAAAACTTATATTCGCTAGGAATAAGGTCGAAAGTCAAAATACTCCGCACAGCACCGTGAAAATATATCTATGGTTGTCAACCACTTACAAAGCCCGATATGTTGGAATTCGCACATTTTCTATTCGGTTTTTATTTGCTAAATTACATGCTTAAATTACATTTAAACGCTTGGGCAATAAATAGAGCAAAAATTATGGAAGCCGAGACAACTAGATTATAACAAATGAAAATAACACTTTATATTATACTCGGAATTGTAGTAATTGGCATCGGTTTTTTTGTTTGGTTTTTTGTTTTTTTTCTTCAAGTACCTGAACTAAAGATTCCTGAAAATTCAAGCGAAAAAGAAAAAATAGTTTTGATCGACAATTGGTTAGCAAACCTTAATGCTGAACGGAAATTTAATGGCGGCATATTAATTATAAAAGATGGCATCCCAACTCTTGCAAAAACTTATGGATACACGAATTTCCAAAGAACAGAAAAGTTAAATAATAACGCGTCGTTTCGTCTTGCATCAGTATCAAAACAATTTACAGCCAGCGGAATAATGCTTTTAAATGAGAAAGCACTGATTGATTATGATGACCAGGTTTCAAAATATATCTCAAACTTTCCCTATCAAAATGTTACCATTAGAAATCTATTAAATCATACATCGGGTATACCTGACTCTTATTTATATTTAGCAGAGAACGCGAAGGAAGACATAGGAATTTTAACAAATGAAAAAGCAACGAAACTTATAGTAGAAAATAAACCGAAAGCCCATTTTAATCCTAATGACCAATACCAATATTCAAATACAAACTACATTTTATTAGCTCGGATTATAGAATTAGTTTCGCAACAATCTTTTGAGAATTTTATGAAAGATAACATATTCAATCCGCTAGGAATGAATAACACAAGAGTTTGGAATCTAATTTCAAGAGATAAAACATTCCAAGGTAAAACAGATGATTTTGAAGATTTAGCTGGGGAAACCAGAGAGCTCAAACCAACCTTTGTAGACGGAGTTGCAGGCGATGGCGGTATTTTTAGTAGTATCGACGATTTTGTTATATGGGATAACTTTTGGTACGCTAATAACCTTATTAGCGATAAAAATATGAAAGAAGCTTTTAAGAAACCGACTTTGAATAATGGAGAATTATCGAACTATGGTTTTGGTTGGCTAATTATAAACGAAGATGTTGTGATGCATGATGGAGCTTGGCTAGGAGCAAATACTTATTTCACCAGAAATATTAAAACGAAAACGAGTTTGGTGCTTTTGGATAATTCCTCAAATTTGTTTTTCGACCAAATTATTGAAAATATAAAATAACTTATTGCCAACACTGTATATAGTTTATTAGTAAATAAAGCCTATTTACCAACTGAATCGTTGGAACTCGCGGATTTCCGATTCAATTTCTAATGGCAAAATTAGGTGCTTTAATCCACTGAATATATAAACACGCTTTAGGCAATAAAAACAAACACTAAAAAAAGTGAATTTTACTACTATAATTCTCAATATATTATTACTGAGTGTTTCATTAAACGCATGTCTTTTAAACAAAAAGAATAAAGATTGTCTCGATATAAAATTAAAAAACGTGCTATATTCTAAACAGCCTATAGATACTATAAAACAAAAAAATGACAATTTTTATGTATTAATAAGAGGCTCTCAAAACTATGACATCATTATAACAACTATAGAGAAAGAAGATTATGAAGAAGCTAAACAACTTAAACCGGCTAAATTATTAAACAGCGCTGTAATTCCTACTCAAGTAAATATAACAGAAAACTGTTATACGGTTACCACAAGTATTGAGACTGTAAGAAATTGCCTAGAAGATGATGAACAACTTATTAGTATATCTTATCTTGGATTCATAGAAAAATTAAATAGTTGTGTTCTTTATGAAAATTGGTTTGAATCAACTATTTCAAATCTGTTAATAAACTTAGACGATGGATCAACATCTTACATATCTGGCTACGAGCTTATTTTTTCCCCCAATTTAAAATTCATATATAGTTATGCTAATGATGGTATTGACTTCGATGGTATTTCTTTACATCAAATGATTGACAAAAAAGCACACCCAATTCTTGTTACAGATTACGATATGGAAGAAAAATATAAATTTAATTTTAGTTCTTTCGGTAAAGCCTATTGGGTTTCAGACACTAGCTTCTATGCTAGTAATGGTGATGCGTATTATAAATTTGAGATACAAGATAAACGAATTACTTATAGGAATGAGTTTCAAGAAAACAGTATACATTCTGAAAATAGTAAGTTTACAATAAAAATAGACAAACTAAAAGATGGTACTTTAAGATATATGTCTTGGAATAAACCAAATACTACTAGCGATAGACCAAGTTTGGTTTTATATAATGGGGCTATTGAACAACAAAACAAATATGGTTTGGGTTATGATTATCGATTTGAAAATGGAGAGTATCTTTATTTAATAGAAAATAATATTAGCACAACAAGTTCAAAACGTGTGATACTTAAACTTTATATAGATAATGAAGAGAAACTTAATAGCACCATGAAAGATTTAACGATATTGAAATAAAAGACATAAATACACAAGATGTAAAAATCAAATGTCTTTTTAGTAATTTCTACGAACCCACTTTTATATTCTTTGTTGCAATCTTGTTTTAATTATAAAAGTTTGTTTTAATTAAGTATTACAGACTACTATTAACGTGTTTGGCTGTTTCTACGCTGTCGTATTACAGAATTTTAGTGCTTATTTCATAACTAAACAGTTCTTTTGAACTATTTTAAAATCAAACTAAAATTTTGTTATGTTAAATATTATTTAGATATTTAACTAAATACTTAAACCAAATGAACTCTTTATTTAAAGCGCTTAACGATGCAACGCGCAGACAAATTGTCGAATTACTAAAAGATAAAGATATGAATGCTGGCGAAATTGCAGAACAATTCAATATATCTAAGCCAAGCATTTCGCACCATCTCGATCTTTTAAAAAGAGCTGATTTAATAACTAGTGAAAAAAAAGGACAATTTGTAGAATATTCTTTAAACACTAGCATCCTAGAAGATTTAATAAACTGGATACTCACCTTAAAAAATTAAATTATGAACCTAAAAAAGGAACTGCCGCTAATTGCAATCGTACTATTACCTTTTATCTATTTGGCATATATCTGGGATCAGTTGCCCGATAAAGTTCCGATGCATTGGAATATGGAAGGAGAAATAGACCGATATGGAGAAAAAGTGGAATTAATAATTATTCCAATTATACTACCACTTCTGGTATATCTTATTTTTTTAGTGGTCCCTAAAATTGATCCAAAAAACAAATTGCATAAAATGGGCGACAAACTTCAAACTATAAAATTTTTATTGACCACATTTATGTCAATATTGGCTATGTTTATTATTTATACAGCCGAAAATGAATCTTTTACCAATCCGAATTATTTGGTAATGTTCATCGGAATTTTATACATAATCCTTGGAAATTACTTTAAAACAATAAAAACAAACTATTTTATAGGAATCAAAACCCCTTGGACTTTGGAGAGTGAAACCGTCTGGAAAAAGACGCACATATTAGGCGGAAAACTGTGGTTTGCAGGAGGCATCATTGTTGTGATTTCAAGTTTAATTTTAGAGCAACAAATGAATTTCACACTATTTCTAATTATTACAGGGATAATCACAATAATACCAATAGTTTATTCATATTTCATATTTAAAAATGAAAGAAAAACGATATAAAATAAACAGTTTAATCCATAAACAGTTTAATCCATGGTTTGCCGCTAATACTTACAAAAATCTTGCACTTTTAATATCTTTGATTAGTAGTGGAAATCTGATTGAATTATTACATCACGAAACCATACATTATCCTTAATTTTTAAACTCAAATAACATGGAAAACGAACATAACAATAACAAGAAATACGGGAAATTCTTTGCGATGATTATCACCTCGATGTTAGCAATGTTTCTATTAATGTACACTCATTCTTATCAAATAGTCGACCACTTTTGGTTTAGTGAAACCCGTTTGTTTATGACGATTATTATGGGTGGATCAATGATAATTATTATGCTTCTCTATATGCACAATATGTACAAAAACACCAAGGCCAATATTGCCATATTAGGATTGGGAGCTATAATGATTGTCGGCGGCATTTGGTTGGTAAGAAGCCAAATGACAGTAACCGATACCGATTATATGGAAGGGATGATCCCCCATCATTCTATCGCGGTATTAACTAGCGAAAGAGCAATGATAAAAGATGTAAGAGTTCGAAAATTAGCGGATGACATTATTAAAGCGCAACGCAAAGAAATTATGGAAATGGCATGGTTGATAAAAGATATTAAAGAAAACGGTATTGTGGAAAATGAATCTGATAAAGAAACGAGACAAATTCCAAATTTTAAAGGTCATTTAGATAAAGAAACGACAAATATTAAATAATAATTATTTGATTAGTTATAATATAAATCAATAAATTATTTCAGATTTTAATTAGCGATTTTTTGTTTAATCACATCTTTCAGCGGAAGTAATTTTAATTCTCGAATGCACAATAACTCTTCTATTTTTCTTCCAAAAAACCCAAAACACAGCTCAAGTAATCTGATTAAATTTTAAATTACGAGATAACATTAAACCTTTTATTTTTTAAAATGCTAGAGACAAAACGACTGAGATTAAAACGATTGCACCCTAATTACATCAATGAATTAGAAAAATTGTTCTGCAGCAATAAACTCGTAATGCAAACCGTATTAAAAGGGCGTACTTTCACACAAAAAGAATTTAAGGAGTTATTAAAAACCGACTTTATAGACGCTGACAATCGTAACATTGGCTTTTGGTGTTTAACCACTAAAAATGATGATAAGGTTATTGGAATTTCAGGATTATTGAAATGCAATTACCTTGAAAAAGACAGTTATGAATTTGGATTTATACTCAATGAAAATTATTGGGGCAAGGGATTAGCAACAGAAATCGGAAATTTTTGGTTCGAATATGCTAAAAACGAAATGAATTTAACCGAATTAATCGCTACAGTAAGCCCTGAAAATATAGCCTCTAAAAAAGTTTTAGAAAAACTAAATATGAAATACGTCACTAAGTTCACGTCTATAGAAAGAGGCGATCGGTTGGTCTTAAAAAAAGACTTCTAAAAAGCGAACAAATTATTGTATAAATTTAATTGCTTTTACAAATTCTATTATTAGAATCCATTAAGATTTTTTTATTTGCTAGCTTAATAGTTGAATCATGTAATTAAAACAAGCTTCAAAAATATTACCATTTTATAAAACAGAACTAAAACATTAATCTTATGAGTAATTTAAAAATTATTAAATCGGAAATTGAAAAATACGCGAGTGCGTCAAATTTATCTGAATTGCAAATCGTTGACAAATTAGAAAAACATTTCTTCAACAAAAAGTTAAATGAGAATTTAAAACTATATAAAGAAGGTAAGAAAAAAGTGCAAGATATAACCAAAGATCTCAAAATTTCCCCACGGAAATTCTATGCTATTTTAGAACAGAAGAAAATAGAGCATAAGAAATATAACAAGAGCTGAGTTGAAATCTGAGACACTTCATTTTACAAGTTTGCAAACGCACACATTCTGTTCAATAAAAAATACCGCAATTGCTCAACCATTATTGAAGCATTTCACTTAATAGTAATGGCTAAAAAAACCAAACGCAGATAGCCAATACTACAAGTTTATACGAATTTTAGTTATCTTGTAAAAACTAAAACTTAAAACCATGCGCAAAAAGTGTCCGGAATGTGGTGATGTTATTATTGGCAGAATCGATAAAAAATATTGTAGTGATGGTTGTAGAAATGCGCAAAATAATCGTCTAAATAAAGATTCTAAAAATTTGGTGCGAAATACCAATAACCGCTTAAGAAAAAATTACAGAATATTAGAGGCATTGAACCCTAATAAAAAGATGAAATGTTCTAGAGCTAAACTCATAGAACGAGGATTCGATTTTAATTATTTTACAAGCATATATACTACAAAAGCAGGCACAGTGTACTATTTTGTTTACGACCAAGGCTATTTACCCTTAGAAGGTGAATATTATGCGTTGGTGAAGCGTAACGATTAAGATCCACCTTTGGTGGTACTGTTCCAGTTTTCACCTTTAAGTTCCAACGCAGCGATTAAAATATCCTTTTGGCTAATTTGTCCGACCAGTTTACCATTTTCTACAATAGGAAATCGTCGTCGTTTCGATTGCAAAAATTTATTGGCCGCATCAAAAACATCGAGATTACCGTCAATAGTCTCAACATTTGTCGCCATACGTTTTTCTACATTATCATGGTCTAGTGGCATATTGTAATAACGACTTTCGCTTAACTGTTTAAGACAATCTCCTTCAGAAATAATACCCACCAATTCTTGCTTATGATTAACAACAGGGCCACCAGATATTTTATGTCTTATTAAAGCCTCCACAACTTCTTGCACGGATTGGTCTGGCCTAAATGTAATAAGATTAGTCGTCATATAATCTCTCACTTTGAGTTGTGAAGATCCTGCAGTATTTTGCTGCCTTCGCGATCCTTGAAAACTTTTTATGGCCATAACAATTGTCTTTTATATTAGTTAGTGTGAATATTAAAGTTACTGAATTTTAATGATTTAAAAAAATTGAAATTTAAAAGGATTAATAAATCGTATTTTTGATGTAAAATTCTCTCACTTTATTTTGAAAACACAAATTAGCGTTATTGGTTGTGGTTGGTTGGGCTTACCTTTAGCTAAAACTTTAGTTCACAAAGGATATACCGTTCATGGCTCTACAACCTCAAAAGAAAAATTTAAGACCTTAAGTAATTTTAAAATTAATCCATTTTTAATTGTTTTAAATGTCTTAGATCTCACCGGGAATACGACTGAGTTTCTTGCAGGAAGTGAAACCGTAATTATTAATATTCCCCCGGGTTTACGAAAGAATCCAACTAAAGATCATGTCGCAGAAATAAGACATTTAATGCATGCTATTGAAGTATCTGCGGTGAAACATGTGCTGTACATAAGTTCTACTTCAGTTTTTAAAAACACAACTGATTTTCCTATAATTACTGCAGAGACAGAGCCAAATGCTACATCAGATACGAGTAAACAACTCATTGCGATTGAGAAAATGCTGCAAGCCAATCCTAATTTTAAAACCACCATTTTGCGTTTTGGAGGACTAATAAATGAAGAACGTCATCCTGCAAAATTTTTATCAGGCAGAACTCAAGTTTCAAATCCAGAGGCTCCAATAAATTTAATACATAAAACAGATTGTATACAAATTATTTTAAGCCTTATAGAACAATCCATTTGGGGCGTAACCTTAAATGCTGCTTTTCCATTACATTCTACCAAAAAAAACTATTATTCAAACTATTGTAAACAACATAATTTAGCCGTTCCCAATTTTAATTCTTCTGAAGAAAGTAAAGGAAAAATTATCGATAGTTCTACATTGGTACAACTTTTGAATTACACCTTTTCAATGGAATTGTAGAAATTATCAGTTTTTTAAGACCATTTCTTATTAATTTTTATAGTTTTAGCGCAATAATTTAAAAACAAACTAAGAACAAACAAATGAAGACTATTACCATTGCTATACTTATGCTATTTTCAGTAAGTATGTTTGCACAGACAAATACAGAATTGAAAAATCATTATGAGGCTTTTTATAAGCAAATGAAAAAACAAGGTGACGTACAGGGTATTATTAATGCCATGACGCATCTCGAAGTTTTAGAGCCTTCTATAGCCCGCAAAGATACATTAGCCTATATTTATCTTTCTGATGGCCAGCACATGCAAGCGTTGAATACTATTGGCGTAGAAAAGAATTCAACTGATTCTGATATGAATGTTGAAGTGAAAGCTCTAGCTCTAAAAAACCTCAATCAGCCAAAAATGGCTTTGGAGCATTTCGAAGTACTTTATAAACGTGATCCTAATGTCTATTTGGCCTACGAAATGGCTGATATGAAAATTCAAACTAATGATCTAGCAGGAGCAAAAGTGAATATAGATTACGCACTAGCCAATGTAAAGGATGACATGAAACGTGCGTTTTATGAAAGACAACAACCTTATGAAACTTCCTTGAAGGCTGCTTTAATCTATCTTAAAGGCATTTTGACTTTTACAGAAAATAAAGCTACTAATTTAGATGCGGCATTAGCCTTAATGAACGATGCATTAGATATCGATCCTAATTTTAATCTAGCAAAGGTAAGTCGTGAAGCTTTAGAGGCTCAAAAAGCACAACGCGCTCAAAAAGCAGCTGCTGAGAAGAAAAATTAATATATTACGTTTTATTATATAAAAAAATGCAGCATAAATAGCTGCATTTTTTATTTAAAAACGATATTCCTAAAGCTAGTGTTTATTCAGGTTGAATTTTATCGTACATATCGCGTTCCAACTTTTTATTTATTTGGTAATTTAGATTAGAAAACGCCACAAACATCTCCTTTATACTTACTAATTGAGCAGTTCTTTCAATATTATCTAACGTTAAATTCTCATTCAATTTTAACAGCGTTGTTTCTACAATAGCATTTCGAGATACTACAGGATTGGTTTTTAAACCCTCTGGCAATTGTGACTTAAACTCTTCAATAAATTTTTTTAATTGTTCTTTATCGCCATTAAAAAACGAAAAATCACCACGTTTTAAATAACTAATTTGTGTGGCTAATTCCTGATGTTTTTCCCAAGTAACGACTGCATTTTCTCCTTCAGGGCTTAATGCATAGTCATTGTATTCTATATTTTCGATGGTTTTAGCCGAAATACGCGCACTTTGTTCTGTAGCATCTTTAGTTTCCGTTTCAACCGTATTGTTTTTTTCTTCACCGCAGCTCATAAAAATAACACAACACACACCTAAAAGAACAGAAGTAATTTTCATTATTGACTAAATTTGAATGGTAAATATACTTAAACTATCCTTTTTATATATTCAGTACTTTCACTTTTAATGAGACGATGAAAATTTCATAATAAAACAGACTTATTTTTAAATAATTTAATGAATCAATGCATTAATTCTTACTATTTTTGACGATAATTTAATCTGAACGCATGTCTTCAAAAATTTTAATCATTGGTGCCTGTGGGCAAATAGGTACAGAATTGACCCTCAAATTACGTGAAATCCATGGTGTTGATAACGTTATTGCTAGCGATATTAATACTCGAAAACTAGATTTAGTTAACGCTGGACCATTTGTAATTTTGGATGCTAAAAACTTTAATGCAATTAAAGATTGCTGTATCAATCATAATGTTGATACCGTTTATCTTATGGCTGCCTTACTCAGTGCAACCGGAGAGAAATATCCGATGGAAGCTTGGGATTTAAATATGAACTCATTATTTCATGTGCTGAATTTAGCTAAAGTAGGGCAGATTAAAAAAGTTTTCTGGCCAAGCAGTATCGCTGTTTTCGGACCGACCACTCCTAGAGAAAACACACCTCAGCATACCATTTGTGAGCCTACCACTGTTTACGGTATTACTAAACAAGTTGGGGAAAGATGGTGTGAATATTACCATGACAAATATGGGGTAGATGTAAGAAGTTTACGTTATCCTGGTATTATTAGTCATAAGGCGATGCCTGGAGGTGGTACAACGGATTATGCTGTAGAAATTTATCATGAGGCTATAAAAGAAAAGAAATATGAAAGTTTCTTATCTGAAAACACCAAATTACCAATGATGTTTATGGATGATGCTATTGCAGCCACTACAGAACTCATGGCGGCACCGCCTGAGAATATAACAATAAGGTCTTCTTATAATTTATCTGCAATTAGTTTTACACCACAGGATGTTGCCAATAGCATTAAAGCAGAAATACCAGAATTTACCATGACTTATAATCCCGATTTTAGACAAGCCATTGCAGATAGTTGGCCATCGTCTATTGATGATGCTGTGGCCAGAAAAGATTGGAATTGGGACCATCAGTTTAATTTAAGCCGCATGACCGAGGTGATGCTAAAAAATTTACACGTTAAGTATAATTCTTAAATTAAGTGCTTTTCTATATTTTTATGGCTTATCAAAATTGAACTATTTATCTGTCCTTATAGTAAAAGGACTAACAATTATAGCAATAACAACAAGTTATTATACCGTTTTACAATAGATTGAGTCCGAACCGTAAAACAAAACATAAATGGAAAGCCTAAAAGACTTATTTGAAAAAGAATTTAAAAACTTATATGCTTTAGAAAAGCAAATTCAAGACACCTTAGAGACCCTAAAATCTCCGAGACCAAAAGAGTTGAAAGCTAACGTTGAAGAATTTAAAAAGAATAACACTTCAGATTTCAACACTGTACAAAGCATTGCACAGAATCTTTCCATAAACCCTGGGAATACTGTAGATAGCGTTGCTCAAGAAATGTTGACTAATATTTCTGAAATAGCCGATATGGAAGATATTCCTAATAGAGTTAGGAATGCAGGTCTAGTGGCTTCGCTATACCGCTTAGTAAGCTATAAAACGGTAAATTATTACAGTGTGAGGCAAATGGCCAAAGCATTGAACATGAAACATGAAGCACGACTACTTCGCCCAATCAAAGTTAAGAATGCCAATATTGAATATAACTTAAAGGTTTTAGCTCGAAAAAAAGTATTTAAAAAAGCGGCTAAATAATTCTTGAAATATTAATTAAATTTTCATTTGAGTATTTGAGCTTTGTTCTATTATTCCAGTTTTAAAAACTAGGTTCCGCCAAAATTCGCCTGAAGTTTGAATGAGTCTTGACCTGGTTTTAGATCACATTTTGAAATTCCAATTGGCTAATTCATAAAATATAAAAATATCTATGCCTAATATATAAAGCTAATGATACGATAATCATTAGCTTTATTCTTTTCTGCCAGTTGGTGTAAGTTCACTAAATACTATATTCGCTTATTAGTCATTTATACAGTCGCTTCCAAAACGTAAACGGTCAACACCTAGTCTTAATTCAATTTTCTTCTCAACTGGCGCTAAGTTAATATTAACCACATTCCAAGTATCGTTAAAGTCTGGCAAACCAACTACATTAACTAATAACGTAATATCTCCTCCGTTCTCAACGGCTTCCCAAGTCCCATCAAATATGCTGGTATCCGCAACAACTACAATAGTGCCATCTGCATTGAATGAAAACATATAACCAATATAATTGTTTTCTAGACTATTATTATTTCGTCTTAATTTACTGATTCTCCATTCTTCACATTGCGCAAAAGCATCTTCTAATTCATTAGTAGAACATGTCTCACAATCTTCATCGTCGTCATCATCAAAATCATTATCATCATCTTCATCGCATGTATTATCCGCTGTTACGATAGCATTTTCTAACTCCGCTATGGTATTTATAAGTTGCGTTGTATTATCAGTAAAACTTACTGAAAATGGAAAATTAATTGTAACGGCAGCATACGCTTCTATGTCTTCAATAAAATTATACAATTGGTTATCATTGTAAATTGTAATTGTATCTATGGCATCATTATCTTCGTCAAAAACAGAAATAACAATAGGATATTGAAAATCAACACATTCTATATCTTCGTCATTATCACTGTTAAATGTTAGAGCTTCAAGTTCGGCATCAGAATTCACTTGAACAATAGAATAATCAGTAAGAATCACTGAAGCTGGGTAGGAAATCACTACAGAATCCGTATCGTTATTATCCTCATCAATGATATCTTCTATATCTAAATAATCTTCTTCATCGATGATTTCTAATTCTACATTGTTTACAGTGACGGTCACCGGAAGCTGAACGGTTAGATTACTCGCGCCATCTATTATATTATCTGCAGAGCCGTCATTAGTTGCAACCCTTGCCATTAAGTTGGCGATGGTAGAATTTGGTGCAATATTTGTTTCTGCCGGAGGGTCGATACTTAAATCGTCTTCGGTCCGACAAGAAAACAGTAGTATCATTAGTATAATGCCTATTAAGATATGGGATATGTTCAGTTTATTGTACATCATATATTTTTTTTAAAAGCATTCCGTATTGCACATTCAACATGCAATAGTACCAATTATTCCTTAAAAATAACCATTGGTGTAATAAGTTTTAGTTTTCTAAAACTAAGATTTGATGCTTTCTATTTTCTTTTCTAATTGTTGTAATCCTGCTGCAGTTTCTTTTAATTGATCGTAGCGCAATTTTGCAAACTTGTATTTATACTCATTTATAAGATTATGATCTTGTTCCAATACTGCTTTTAACTCTTGAGTTTTCTTACGGTATAGCGCAATCTCCCTCTCCTTTAGATCGGTTATATAACCTAATAATTTAGTTGTATTTTCTATTTCTAAAGCGTAGATCATTAATATTAGTAGGGCATTTGGGTTAAAACTGATTATAAGATAGTAAACAGTTTTTGTGATCGTAATAGGGTTACATGTCGCAACACTATAGCATAAATAGTATTAGAGTCTTCGATAAGGGTCTAAGACATAAAACAATATTTGAACATTTTAAGTTAATTTCTTCTAGTCAGAATTACGAATCGCTTAGGTTATAACTTAATTGATCCGTTATAATCATTAGAAGTAATTGGTTGCGCTTTGTATTATTCTTTATTCCTTTTTTAAAATAATTTAATTCAGAAAAAATATATCATCCTAAGAATCATACATCACTGAAATTTAAATCGTGTTAAAGAAATATTTCATGCATTATGCTGAAAACCAAATCGGTTTTCACTTTTCGTTTTAGATATGCATTACTCTTCTGCGGTAATAATTGGCTTCTTCAACTTTTAATTCGGCTAAAACGTCATCTAAATTAGGACGAACATTCATATAGCTTAATTTTAATTCGTTTAATGCTTCGTTCAATGTAGTTTGCATAATAAGTAGGATTAAAAGGGGTTATATTATTAAAACAACTCAAGTTTAAAATGTCCCAAAAAAAATTTACATTTTTTAATATTTAAGATTTGTGAGTCGAGTCTTTTATAGTCGATTTAATATCTGAAATCACTTTAGTACTAACACAATTAATTTCTTTTGTTTTTAATTCATTTAAAACTTCTTTTAAGCTGGGACGGAAATCCATATGGCTTAATTTTAATTCGGTCAATGCCTCATTCAATTTGGTTTTCATTATAAGTAGGATCAATCAGGTTTATACTATTAGAACAACTCAAATAAAAAATGTCCCAAGAAAATTTTATTTTTTATATATCTTCACTTTTTATAATATGATCATCTGAATTTTTGTTTGAAACCGAATAACGAATAATTATCGGAATCGCTTTTGTATTGTAATGCAATTGTTTTTTCTTAGCATAGCGTTATTTGTGTCACTGAAGTTTTAGAAGAATAATCGCTACGATTAAAAAAGGGCAGGCCGGCAGATTAGTAGGATTAAATGGAAATTCCTATATAACGGTAACGAGATAAAACAAAAAGACAAGATGAGATCAAAAAAAATCAACCTATTTAATGCCTAAGTCTTTACACGAAAATATCTGTGATAAGTTGCGCTTTTCAAAACTCTACGAAAAATATGCACAGACCTTAAGTAATATTCTTCTATATAAATATGGCCATCTCTTAAATCCATCAGACAAAGTACAAGAAGCTTTTATTAAACTATGGGAAAACTGCGCTAAGGTAACACCAGAGACTACAAAATCGTATTTGTATACTACGGCAAATAATATGATGCTCAATGAAGTAAAACATCAAAAAGTGGTTTTTAAGCATCAAGCAGTAAAGCCAAAAGATTATACTAATGAATCGCCAGAATTTGTATTGCGAAAAAAAGAATTTTCCAAACGCTTTGAGGATGTGCTTTCAAAATTAAAAGACGAAGAACGAGAAGCTTTTCTTCTCAATAAGGTCGATGGCAAAACACATAGAGAAATTGCAGAAATTTTAGGAATTACTAAAAAGGTCGCTGAACATAGAATATATGCGGCATTCAAGAAGTTAAAAACTGAATTAGAAGAATTAAATTAAAAATAATCGGGATTTTATAAACTTCAGTTGTTTTAAGTATATAATAGCATATTATGGAAAACGAGTATTTAGTAAAAAAGTGGTTGAATGATGAATTATCTGCAGCAGAGGAAAAATCATTCAATGCTCTAAAAAACGCCTCTTTATATAAAGAGATTATTGAAGAAGCGCAATACTACAAAGGTGATGATTATGCTAAAGTTGCCGATTTTAATGTATTAGAAGACCAATTATTCTCAACCAAGAAAAATAAGGTTATTCCGCTTAATTGGATCAAAATAGTATCGAGCATTGCCGCTGTATTGGTAATAGGTTTTGCTGTTTTCTCACTTTTAAATAAAAATAATATTAATTCGTTTGCGACCGATTTGGCACATCATGAAGTGATAACACTTCCAGATAATTCAATTGTAAAATTAAATCAGTATTCGCAACTAGACTATAATGCCTCAGATTGGGAAGACAACAGGTTATTGAATCTCAATGGTGAAGCCTATTTTGATGTTGAAAAAGGCAATCGTTTCGAGGTCAAAACCAACCATGGCATCGTGAGTGTTTTAGGAACCGAATTCAACGTGTATTCTAGAGATAACATATTTAAAGTGGCTTGTTACGAAGGATTAGTACAAATAACCTATAATAATGACATCGTTAAAGTACCTGCTGGTACTGAATTTACACTACAATCTGGAACTGCAAATAATACTGAAATTGTAATTGCAGAACCTTACTGGATTAAAAAAATGAGTGTTTTTGATAATGCTTCAATTAATGACGTTATAAAAGAACTTGAAAAGCACTATCGCGTTTCAATTTCTCTTGATTCTGACGTAAATTCCAAATTTACTGGTGCATTTGAGCATAATAATCTAGAAAATGCTTTGAAATCAATTACACAACCCCTTAATTTGACTTTTAGAATTACCCCAAACAAAGTCCTAATTAAGAATGCCAACAAAAACTAGACCTAGCTTAATCTTATTAATTGCCGTTATATGTTGTTTTACACTACAAGGACAAGTCCTAAATAAAAAATTACCTATTAAAGATGTTTTAGACAAGATTATTACGTTTCATAACATCACGTTTAATTATGAAAGCAGTTTTCTTACTGGCATAGAAGTATTTCCACCGCCGAAAAACTTAAGTTTATCCCAAAGTATTGAAAATTTACAGAAGCAAACGAATCTTATATTTAAGAAAGTTAGTGATTATGTCATCACCATATCTAAACCCATAAAAATTTGTGGTTATATTAAAGATGCCTATTACCAGCAACCGATACCTTCCGTAACTATAAAAGGTTATACTAACTACACGGTTACAGATGACAATGGATATTTTGAGTTAGAATTAAACTCGTCTGATGAGCTCGTATCCATGCGACACATTGGCTTTAAGACAATTACCCAACAGGCAGGTAAATTCAATATCGAGAATTGTGAAACCATACTTTTGGCAGAGCAACTAGAAGAAATTAGTGCCGTTTTAATTGATGCCTATTTGGTAAAAGGTATAGACGTAGAATACGACTGGACTACATCTATTGATTTTAGTAAATTCAGCTTATTACCTGGTTTAATCGAATCTGATGTGATGCATACCGTACAAGCTTTACCAAGTGTACTTAGTGTGGATGAAACCGTATCTAACATCAACATTAGAGGTGGATCTAACGACCAAAATCTCATTTTATGGGATGGTATAAAGATGTACCAAACCGGCCATTTTTTTGGACTTATTTCAAGTTTCAATCCGCAAATGACCCAAATGGCAAGCGTTATCAATAACGGATCTGATGTTTCTCTTACCGACGGCGTGTCGGGCACCATACAAATGCAGACTGAAAAAAAAATAAATTCAGAATTTGAAGGACTAGTAGGAGTGAACTTCCTAAATGCTGAATTGTTTTCAAATATTCCTATCGGTCAAAAATCCTCGTTACAAGTAGCCTCTCGAAAATCTTTAAATGACATGGTAAGTACCCCAACCTACAATGTTTATTTCGATAGAATTACTCAAGAAACGGAAGCCCAACAAAATGAAAGCGACGTCACAAATTCTAATCAAGCATTCAATTTTTATGATGCCTCGCTAAGATGGTTATACCAACTAAACACAAAAGATTTAATTAGGCTTAATTTTACGCTTGCTAGTAATGATTTAAGCTTTAACGAAACGGCGACTATGAATGGTATTGCTCGCACAAGAGAAAGTAAGGTCTCTCAAAACAGTATGGCCTTTGGGCTTAATTATAAAAGGCAATGGAATAACAACATCCACTCTGTAATTAACATCTATAATACCGATTATCAATTAGAAGCGGAAAATGCGGATATTTTAGAAAGTCAACTTTTTCTTCAAGAAAATAGTGTGTCTGAAACAGGTATCAACTTCGAAAATGTATATTCTAATAATCATTGGCAATACAAACTTGGCTATAGTTTTACCGAAACGGAAATCATAAACCTTAACGACATCGATTTACCCAGATTTGTGAGACGCGATGAAGAAGTTTTAAGAGAACATGGAGCTTATACACAAGCTTGGTATAATAATAAAAATTATGGTTTTTCAGTTCGTGGTGGTATACGAGCTAATTATATTAGCAAGTTCGAAGAGTTTATTATTGAACCCAGAATCAGTGTACGTAAAACATTAGGAGACCATTTTAAAATTGAAGCTCTTGGAGAGTTTAAACACCAGAATACTTCCCAAATAATTAATTTTCAAAACGACTTTTTGGGCATTGAGAAAAGACGTTGGCAATTAACGGACAATGAAACTATCCCTATTTTAAAGAGCAAACAAGCGTCATTGGGCTTGTTATATACTAAGGAAGGGTGGCTAATTGATGCAAAAGGTTATTTTAAAAATGTTGACGGTATAACTACACAAAGTCAAAGTTTTACTACTAAATACGAATCGAGTAGAGAAAATGGCAGCTATGATGTTTTTGGTTTTGAATTTCTTTTCAGGAAAAAAATTGAATACCTCAGCAGTTGGTTAAGCTATTCGTATATAAATAATACGTATACATTTGAAACTCTCGAGGAAGTTGAGTTTCCAAGTAATTTCGATATAACACATTCGGTTACACTCGGAAGTACATTTAGTAAAAACCATTGGGATATTTCAGCTGGTCTTAATTACAGGTTCGGAAAACCAACGTCGGTTCCAATGATTGAAAATGCAGTAAAAGGAGATAATATTAATTTTGATGCCGCTAATAGTCAACGATTAGACAACTACCTTAGATTAGATGCCTCTGCCCTTTACGACCTTAATATTAGTAAAAAGTTTCGTTCTGAAATTGGAGCTTCGGTTTGGAATCTATTAGATAGACAAAATCCTATTAATAATTACTATAGTATAGATGCTGATAATACTGCAAAAAAATCCTCGAGAGTGTCGCTAGGTTTAACCACCAATGTTGTTTTCCGAATATATTTTTAATGTTTTTTCAGTATTATAACTAATGTTAATGTAAGCTGCGCCTATTACGCTATTCAACATAAACCCACTTTTTTTTCATTTTCAAAAAATTTTATAAGCCCTTTTTGGTTAGCGCTTAGAGTGCAATTTCACGAACTTTAAAAAACAAAGCCTTAGGGTTATTGGCTTTATTTTTT
This sequence comes from Winogradskyella bathintestinalis, assembly GCF_030407435.1. Lineage (GTDB taxonomy): Bacteria > Bacteroidota > Bacteroidia > Flavobacteriales > Flavobacteriaceae > Winogradskyella > Winogradskyella bathintestinalis. Next base: position 779,199 of record NZ_JASDDK010000001.1, on the reverse strand, counting down.
TTAGATATACCCTCGTATTATATGCAATGCCAGATCACATCTCGTTTCCAAAATCGATGACATTTGGTTAAGCTATAATTGGTATAAGCGCTACTCGAGAATAGTAACTTAGTTTTTTTGATTGCTAAATTTCCTTGATCTACTCCTGTAATTAATAGTAAAGCTTCAATTTTAGAGACCGTGAATTCAATTTTTTAGTATTCGATCCGTATATAATTTCTAGCTAAACCAATGTGACACGTATTTATAGAGTACGACATATTTGTGCTAAATTATTAACATCTAGTAATTTATTTATTTCAAATATTAAATATCTGCTTAATGTATTTTCAATATTAAAATAATTTAATACGTATATTCGATAAAAATAATTTTAATGTTTCCATCCCTTGCAAAAAAAGAACTTGGAATTTCTTTTTTTTCTTTTCTCCTACTTAACCTAATTGTTTTAGCCATTTGGAGCATTTCTATCAATACACAAAAATTGGTTTTAAAGAACCAAGTTCAAATTTCTGGTCAGATTTTAACTGAAAAAATTCATACCATTGTAATTCGCGACATTCAACGCTTAGAAAACTTAAAAGATCGCTTTGAAAAAACTGATGGTCAATATTTTCAGTATTGGGAACCCGATGCTGAAATGATTCTAGAACAAAATCAATCTTTCAAATTTGTAGAATGGATAGATAGCTCAATGGTTATCAGAAAAATTAATCCACTTAGAGGCAATGAAGCGGTTATTGGGTTAGATATTTCTAAAATTGGCTATCGCAAGGTCGAATGGTTAAGACACAGTAAAGACGGCTCAACCAATATAACTCCTTGGGCAAAGTTAACACAAGGCGGACATGCCTTTTTAGTCGATGTTCCTGTTTATTTTAATAATAGATTTCAAGGAACAATTACTGCCGGAATGGATTTTAAGAATCGTTTGGATGATTTTGCAGATAATATGCGAGACTATAGCATACAACTTACAGATGGCAAAGGCACTGTATTTTATCAATACAATCCTATATTGAGTGATGATATAAACATGGAGTATCATTATAAAAGTACCTTCACCATAGATCAGTTAGATCAGCAAGAGTGGCAAATAAAAATAACGCCTACATCATCTAGTTTTTTCTTAGATAAGAGTGCGTCTTTATTGAACATGCTTTATTTCGGCATTGTCCTATCAACGCTAATGAGTCTTATCATCTATTTTTATTTAAGGGCTAAAAAAGAAGCTTCGCGTACCATACTCATTAATGAGGAATTAATAAAGACCAATAAAAAACTGAATAAAGAAAGAAATCGAGCCGAAAAAGCCTCAAAAGCGAAAACCGAGTTTTTGTCTAATATGAGTCATGAAATAAGGACGCCTCTCAATGCCATACTTGGTTTTATACAGTTAATAAAACATGCCAAACAAACGTCTGATCACCACACCTATTTAGATTTAATGGATCAATCTTCTAAAAATCTTTTAGCACTAGTGGATGATGTGTTGGATATTGATAAAATAGAATCTCGAGAAACAAAACTCGTTAATGTCACCTTTACCCCTTCCAAAGAAATTAAAGCCATTGTAAGTCAATTCATACCTTATTTTGATGAAAGAAATCTGAAATTAAATTTAGAGTTAAAAACTAATCTTAATGCTAATGTTATTGGAGATGAAGGAAAATTCAACCAAATTATTATTAACCTTCTAAAAAATGCTCTAAAATTTACCGATAAAGGTGGCGTACATGTGCGCTATGAGGAATATATAGAGAATGGAAAATTAAATGTAAGTATAAATGTTAGCGATACCGGAATTGGAATTCCGAAAGAAAGTCTGTCTCGGATTTTTGAGCGCTTCGTTCAAATAGATTTTGGCCTAAAGAAAAAACACTCTGGAAGCGGCTTAGGACTTTATATAAGCAAAAATTTAGCAAATTTAATGGGTGGTAATATCACTGTAGAAAGTGAATTACTAAAAGGTAGCGAGTTTACATTCAGTATCCCGTTTACCATTTCTAACTATGTGAAGGAAGAAGATTTATCGCTTAACCTTAACACTACAGATTTAGAACATTTACATATTTTAATAGTAGACGATAATAAAATTAATAGATTGGTACTATCAAAAATTTTAGAACAGTTAGGCATTACATCTGACAAAGCTAATGATGGTAAAGAAGCATTAGAAAAAGCAACAAGCCACAGCTACCAATTAATTTTAATGGACATCCATATGCCTATTCTTAATGGCTATGAAGCTACCAAAATGATCCGCAACATCGATAAAGATATTTTAATTGTAGGATTATCTGCTAACGTAACCAAAGAGGCTATAGAGCAATCGTTGATGGTTGGTATGAATGATTATTTAACCAAACCCTTATCTAAAGGAAAATTAATACTATTATTAAATAAGTATTTTTCAAAATCGTAATTCTATAATCCCTACCAGCGCAATTCATCTGGTCAGCAATTACAATAAATATAAACGCTTTTTATATAGCTAGGCTTATTAATGTATTTAAGCACGTACCATGGTAAAACTAGTTGTTTGTCTCAGTATATTTAGATTGAAGTCGTTAAATAACTTTTGAAAGAATCTATTTTTTTCGATTTGAGTCTTAGTAATTCCAAAATAGAGAGTAGCTATAACCCCTATAATTCCAAGTAATAATTTTTCATCATACTTGCAATAGAGATAAACCCAAAAAACTATAGTTACTAAAATTATAGCCACAATTGATATCTTAAATTCTTTTAATAATTTTTTCATTTCTAACTATTTTCAACAATTGCAATTTCATCCTCAGTTAACCCATACAACGCATACACCATAGCATCAATTGCTGCATCGGTTTGGTTAATTTGAGTTTGTAAGGCCTGTGCTTTTTAGTTTGTTGTCTTCAAAAAGGCCTAACCACTCAAATTCATCTTTTTCAGTTAAAGTTGGTATACTGTTCGGTTAAAAATATACCTTGATACTCCTCTTCTTTAGAGCTTCTAACATTATCTTGAATCGTTGGGTTTAAAAAGTATTTAGAATACCTTTTATAAGCTTTAAAAACTACAGCTTCGTCTTGCAGTTTGAGGTGCTGATTTAATACGGATACTTGATATAAAGACATTAATAGCTATTATGGATTGAAGTCTTAAAAATAGGAATATATATTGTTTTTATATTATGGTTTACCGTATTTTCTTTATAGAGAACAATCATAATCACAACAGCATAGCAGTAAAATTTATAACTGGTTTATTTTACAGAATATAAACCATGGGTAGTCCGTAGATACTCCGTACATACTCCATAGATACTCCGTACCCACTCCATGGCTGTTGTACAGTTTAAAAACCGACTATCAAAGTGGTGAAAATTTCTGAATAATATCATTTATATTTGAAAGGCAGACTCTAAAAATTTTTCAATTAAGCTAAACATGAAATTTGCCTTAACCATTACATTTATTCTATCGGCATTCATAATAGATGCACAATCCTATATTAGACAAGGTAAAGGTGACTACAACATAGTTTTAAACACTTGGGATGGAAAATACTTAAGACAAGGCAAAGGTGATTACAATACGGTTTTAACCACTTTTGACGGTAAATATTTTAGACAAGGTAAAGGCGATTACAACACGGTTTTATATACTTGGGATGGGAAATACTTCCGGCAAGGTAAAGGAGATTATAACACAGTACTTTACACTTGGGATGGCGAATATATTAGGCAAGGAAAAGGCGATTACAATACCGTTTTATACACTTGGGACGGTAAATACCTTCGGCAAGGTAAAGGCAGCTACAACACCGTTTTATATACGATTACAAATGATATACCTATTGCAGTTTTGATGTTTATCGTTAAATAGTTGCATGTAAATAATAACGAAACAAAGCGTTATTATTCACTAAAACCACATCAACATAGAGTCATTAGGGATTCAGAGCAGTTTTTACCAGAACGATGTAAAAGCGTGATTCAAAAAACAGAACTGTTTAACCTATGTTTGACCAAAAGAAAAAACCTAAGCTTTTCAAATCTCAATAAAACACAAAAAAACCACTACTTTCGTAATGGCTTTGTTTGCTCCTCTTCTTAGGCTCGAACTAAGGACCCTCTGATTAACAGTCAGAAGGCGCACCATGCAAAAGGGTAGTAAAATAAGACGTTCCAGCGGTTTTGTATATTCACGTGCAAGTTATATGCAAGTTTTTAGCTGATTTGTTAATGAACATATTGATATACCAAAGATAAGGTTTTCATTCCGTTCTTCCAATCTCGTCATACTTATTATAAAAGAAATTATGACTAAAGAAGACCTCTCTAATAAAATAAATTTAAAAAGTCCAGAGTTGGTAATAACCAACAAATTAAAAAAAAGACAACATCTCAATATTGATAAAAGAAGTTTCCATTACCGAAGAGCAATAGAAAACATCAGAGAAAAAATAAAATTATTGACTTCAACTGCTTTACAACTTCATCCCATACATACGCTCATCCAGTTCCTTCCAATGTTCAATATGTTTTGATAGTTCCGCCCAAAATTCCTTCGAGTGACTTTTAACTTTGGTATGTACTAATTCATGTACAATAAGATAATCTATTAACGAGTACGGAAGTTTAATGGCTTCAATATTTATAATAATATTATTGGTTGGTGTACAACTCCCCCAGCGCTTATCTAGTTTCCTTATTTTTAATTCGTTGAATTCTAAACCCGTTTTTTTAGACCATTTTTTAAGTCTTGGTGTAATTTTATCAATCGCTTTTTCTCTAAAGAAATTTTCAAAAGCAAGTTCCAAGGCTTCTTGGTTGTTTAATACATGAGGTAATGACACTTTAAACTTAGATTCATTAAAATCTATGGATATAGCATCAAGTTCTTCATTAATTAAGACCTCAACATAATATTTACGTCCAAGGTATTGCATCCTGGACCCCGTAACAATAACATCGTAGTTGATAGCTTCTACCAATTCTAGTTTGTCTAATATCCAACGTGCCTTTTTTAAAATTAAAGCGTGTTCTTTTTCAACGGTTATTGGACTTCCTTTCAAAACAACGCCAGAATCTTTTTCTACACTTATATAATGAGACTTTAACCCTTCTTTTGGTTGTACTGTGTATTCTATGGTTTTATTTCCGTACTGTACGCTAGGCATCTTTATTCTTTATTAAAACATCAATCATTTCCTTAGCTTTTGTTTTTGCTTCGGTTCGTTCAATTTTAGCAGTAGTTAAGTACCTTCTAATTTTGTTTTCTATATCTTTTTTAACACGTCCTTTGGCTTGCCATCCTACTATATCTAATTCTCCTTTTATAAGGTCAAATATCGTTTTTGTAGCATCTTCTGCATCTTCGTTAAATAAGACTTTCATAGAATCATAAACCGCTCGTTCTCGCTCAGTTTTAAACCCTTTTTCTTCACCTTCCTTTTGCTGGTCAATGATTTCGTCTTGAATATCTGCAAACGCTTTAAGAAGTTCTAATTGAGTTATGCGTTCATCCTTTTTAAGCTTTAATAATTCATCTAAACGCTGTGCCAATGGCTTATAAAAATCTGGATTTTTATCCATCCCAACTTTTATGGTATGCTTTAAATTATTTCGCATCTTCAACTCTTTGGTTGCTGGAGATGCATTCATAATTTCTTCTTTAAATTTCTCTTTATCAATAATTGAAATAGGCTCCGCCAATAAACTCTCTACGCCTTCAGAGTGTAAATGCTCATCAATAATACTTTGCAGCATTTTACTCTCATCTTTACTAACTTTTAACTCATCATCATCTGGAAACGCATTCCTGGCCCTCAATTTTATCTCATTAAAAAGCTTGAAGTCACCTTGATACTTCATCGCTTTTACATTAGGTAATACAATATTAACCGACTTATTAAAATCCTTCAACAACACCTTAAAATCATCTCTTTTATTAATAGGCTCAATGTATCTTACTGCGGCATCTATATAATCTTCACGATTGTAATTTCTATCAATCTTCATTGGTTTAAAGAAATCGACTAGCTTGGTATGATTCATTTCTAGTTTAGGCAGCTCTTCGTTTATATTTTTTAAAATATCGTCTGGTCTAATATCACCAGAAAAGATTTCTAAGGCTTGAAGAAGATACCCCGAAATTCCATTATAATCTATAATAAACCCAGCACTCTTACCTTTTCTTGAACGGTTTACCCTAGCAATTGCTTGTAGAAGATTATGCTCTTTAAGCGGCTTGTCTAAATATAGACATGATGCAATTGGCGCATCCCAACCCGTAAGTAACATATCTGATACTATGATTATAGCCGTATTATCATATTTCTTTTTTCCAGATTTCTCCGTTGTACTTTCATCACCAAAAGGCAATTTAAAATTATCAGTAACATCTTTAATAGCTTCTGGAGGCACTACCCAAGTTGGTCTCTGGTCTTGTGGTTTATTCTTATTCCATTCTAAGGTTTCATAATATTCTTTTGCAATAACATCAGATTTTGGTGAACCGATGCTCATGATTACTTTAGTATCAAAATCATGATACCCTTGCGCTTTTAGTTCTAATAAGGTTTGTTGATATTTTAATGCTTGAGGTCGGCCAGAACAAACCAGCATAGCTTTATGTCCATCTGGATAGATTTTATCTCTATAATGATTTATAATATGTTTTGAAATATCATTAATTCGAGCTTTTGAAAGCTGATACTTCCTTAGAGCTTCACTTTTAAGCTTATCTTTTTTCTCTTCAGAGAAATGCCCGAATTTTTCCTCGAATTCTTTATCTAACTCTTCTTTTTTAACATCTAACTTCGCAATGCCTTCATCGTATAAAAGCTCTACCGTTGCACCATCGGCTACCGCTTCTGTAATGGTATATACATCTATATAATTACCACCATAAAACTCTCCTAAAGTAGACTTATCTTCCTTAGAAATTGGTGTACCTGTATAGGCTACAAATTTAGCATTTGGTAGCACGGTTCTCATAAAAGAAGCAAGGAAACCATAATGACTTCGGTGTGCTTCATCTACTAATATGTAAAGATTTTCTTTTTTTGAAAGTTCTTCTAATTCAATTTCTTCACGCTCAATTTCAATCCATTTTCCTTTTTGGAGTTCCTTAGTTATTTTTATCAGCGTTTTTTCTTTTAGATGTTTTTCAATCATCAAATTGCCACGTTCTTCCAATTCGGTTTGGTCCGCAGAACTCGTTGCATCCTTATCTGTTTCTTGAAACTTCTGTATGGTTGTAGTTATAATACCTCCGTAATCATTACGCAAAAGTTTATCTAAATGCACTACAGAAGAGGCTTGATTAACATTTTTGAAACCAACATTTTGAAACGTTGTAGTTATCTGTCGGTCCAAATCTTTTCTATCGGTCATTATCATCACCGTAGGATTCTCAAAACCATATTCGGGTGCTTGTAACTTTCTAGCCACATAAGCCATGGTTAACGATTTACCAGAACCTTGTGTATGCCAAACCACACCACCTTCACCAGCTTGTAAGCGTGCAATAGTTTTATTTGTTGCTCTTAATTGTTGGTATCGTGGTAGTTTTTTAATGGTTGTACCTTCCTCTAATTCAAACAATACAAAATGGCGTATAATATCTAAAAGGCGCTCTTTTTTAAACAGCGCAATAATAAGCTTGTCTTGTTCTTTTTTAGCCAGGTTAATGATTTCTGTATCTTCTTTACTGGTTTTAAAAACAGAATAGAATTGTTGAGGTGAATTAATAGCTCCATACTTACCACCAACATCCCAAATACCAGCGCATATTTGATTAAAATGAAAGAGCTTTTCAGAGTTTTCTTGGTAATAATCTAAATCTCCATAAGCTTTTTCCCAAGCATTTTGTGCAGTGGGCGATTTACATTCTATAATACCAATAGGTAAACCGTTTATATAAACCACTAAATCTGGTATAGAGTTTTGATACCTTCCATGATACCTTATCTGGTTTACCACCAAGAAATCATTATTATCTGGAGTCTTATAATCAATAAAGTGAACCGATTTAAATACTTCTTCACCATCAATGACTTGCTTTACCGTAAATGTTCCGCCTCTAATAAGCTCCCAAATCTTATGGTTAATCTCCATTAAAGATGCGCCATTAACAGACGTTAAAACCGTATATGCTTTATTGAGGTTATTATCGTTTATCCATGGATTTATTCTTTTAATAGCCTCTAGTAGTCGGTCTTTAAGTAATACTTCGGTAATATTTTCTCGCTCATCGTGTTGGCTGGCGTTAAAATACTGATACCCTAATTGCTGAAACAATTGAATGGCTGGTAACTCACTGTGTATGTATTCTGGTGTTTGACTCATTTTATTATTTTGAAACTTTTATCGACCATATATTGACCATATATCGACCATTTATCGACCATATATCGACCGTGCATTAATTATTTGTTAGATTTTGGTCGATAAAATACTTTGTTCCCTTTTTCTCTCCGATAGAATAAACAGTTTTATTCATAACCATTTCATCTAACTTCCTTTTTACTTTTCTTCTGCTGATTTCAATTCCAATACGTTCATTAATATCTCCAATAGAACAAGGTTGATAAATTTTTAAATCCTCTAAAATAAGATGTTCTAAACGATGAGGCTCAATCTTTTTTAAGTCAGTTTTACCTTTAAATTCATTGTCTTTAAGGAGTTCTGGATTTACAAAATACTCAGTTGCTTTCGTTTTTCCTTTACTTAAAACAATTTCATTTTTAAGTAACTTTCCTATCCAATACTTTAAAGAATCATTGTTACGAACACATAATTTATTAGATAAGGAAATAGCTGAAACAACACCACTTTGCGCAATTAGCCCTAATGCAATAATCTCTTTTTGATTGAGATTAAAATCGTCATTAACTCTAGACATTAACCGAACCACTTCTTTACTTATTATTTGCTTTTTTAGGGTTACAATAACACGGTCGTCCCATTCTTCTACTATGGGTTCTGGTTTACCATTAAACAATTGAATTTCATAAACCTTGTCATAACCACTACCTTCTTTTTCAATTAATTTTAAATCGTGAAATACTTTAGAAAGGTGCTGATTACGTTGTACCGATTTTGAAATAATATTTGATGGTGTTACACCCAATGGTAAGCGACCTGGTGAATGAACCTCTAGTCTGTCGTGATATAGATTTATAAAAATATCACCTCGCATAGTATATGCTTTATGGACTAATGCATTAGCTATAATTTCTCTAATCACTTCAATATCATAATTTGGAATTGTTTTTCTAAACAAACCATCTGAAATTTCTATAGATTCCCTCCAATCTGGCAAGGCAATAATTTCATTTAATAATTCTTTTGGATTTTTTGTGTAATCATCCCAAACCGTCTTATTTATTTTATTACCATCTTCATCATACTTAATAAACTGAACCGTAGGAGCGTAATGTAACCTAGCTCTATCCTTACGGCTACCAAACCACAAGACACCCAAATTAGTTAAATAGCCATCTGTAGTAAATAAATAATGCTCCATCAACTCTTCTTGCCCCATCTCTTTTACAAAACCACTCACACGTTCAGAATTCACAATATCCGATAGTAAAGCATCCCTTTTTTGATAATCGGCATCTTCTAACGCTATTTTACGCACCACTTTTTCCTCCCAAATAAAAGCTTGTTTTTCGGCAGCTACTCTAGTCATATCTTCGGGCAAAATGGGTCTGCACTCATCTGCCACACGTATATAATACTTACCACTAGAAGTACACGCAATGGTTTGACTACTTCTAAAAATTTTAAGGTTAATAAACTCTCCACCATTTGAAGCTGTTGTAATAGCAGCCACAACACCTACATTTAAGGTAAGCTGTGGTATGATTTTATTTATTTTATCAACTAATGATTGTTGAATTTTCTGATTAGCATCTGGTAAGTCCTGGTCATCTTCTATACCAATATGTATTTCGCCACCTACACCATTAGCAAAACAAACACAATCTTTAGCAAGCTCACTCCAATCGGCAGTTTTGCCCTGTACTAGCTTTAAAGACTTTTTATCAAAATGACTATTCTCTTCCATAATAAAACGTTTTTTTTTTAAACCGTTACCCTAACCTTACCTGTTAACAACTGTTGCATTAAGCCTTTTTTTAATTCTTGGTATGTGGCTTTCTTTTCTGATAACACCTCTAGTTTTTCATAAATAGAAGTTAATATCTCTGCTATCTTTTGTTGTTCAACTATATTAGGAATAGGTACAAATAATCTTTTAAACTTAACGATTGTTAGAGCTTTCTGACTTGAACCACTAGAAACTATATCTATTGAGTTTTGAAAAATATTTGACCTGAAATAATGCATCAAAAAACTTTTATCTAACTTATTTGTAATTTTTCTAATCCACATAAGATTTCCATCCTTAAAGTAAAATTCATCATTTTCTTTTACTAAATATATGGAGCCGATAGTACCAACAGCAGTTATTAAAACATCACCTGCTTCTGGTGCTCCATATTTCTCCCTAAACTCTTGAAATTTAGATTCCTTTATGTAAACTGTACTATTAAGCTTTTTCCCTTTTGCAAGTTGAGTAATCTCTTTTCCTCTAAAAAAAGGTATTCCTTTATTCGTATAATCAGCTTTATGAACCCTTTTACTAGAAGTTATTTCTCCTATAATATCAGTTGAAACAACCTCCCAATCCACTGGAATCTCACCCAAAGCAGAATCCTTAAACTCGGTATGACCAATACCTTTGATTAACAAGCGTTGCATTAAGCCTTTTTTAAGGTCTTGGGTTTCGGTAATTTGTTGGTCTATGACTTCTATTTTAGCATCTACGGTGCTTAGTATGTCTGCTATTTTTTGTTGTTCTGGGAGTGGTGGTAATTGTATTAATAATTTCTCCATTCCTCCTTTAGTAACATGCATCATTGTAGAACCATGGGATTCGTTCTTCATTCTTCTTGTTACATCATCTAATAAGTAGTAGTGAAAGGCTCTATCTAGTTTTTCTTGATTATGTTCAATTTTCCAAATATGATAATGAAATATTGCCTTTTCCCCAAACCACCAAACTGGTCCAAAAGTAGCAGACCACATATAAAGCAAATCTCCCCTACAACAATATTGATGTTCTGGTAATTGAAGGTTTGAATAATAATATTCTTTCCCAGACCCCGTCAAATTTTGTAATCGAATTACGGGAATCCCTTCCGTCTCCCATTCAGAAAGTTTATAAGCTCTACCATTGAAAAAAGTTGCCACCTCTACTTGTTTTACGACACCCCAATCTTTTGGTAAAATTCCAATTTTTGTTTCCTTATATCCTTCCATCATATCCCCAACTCCTTTAAAAATCGAGCCAATTTATTATTAATATCCGCTTCTTTAGCTTCTAAATCCTCTAAATTTTGTTGTACAGCCTTAATATCAACAATAGGTTCTGGTTCACTGGTATCAATAAAACGAGATATATTTAAGTTGTAATCATTATCTGCTATTTCATCTAACCCAACAATACGCATGTATTTGTCAACGTCTTTAGCATCATCATAAGCGTTTACAATTTTAGTAATATGTTCTGGTAAAATTTCGTTTTGGTTTTTACCATCTTTATAATCGCTACTGGCATCTATAATAGCAACCTTGTTTTTTTGCGCTTCGGTTTTATTTTTATTAATAATCCAAATACTTGCTGGTATGCCCGTATTATAAAATAAGGCAGATGGCAAACCTACAATACCTTCTACCAAATCAGCTTCTAGCAAGGCTTTACGTATTTTACCTTCTGTGCCACTTCTAAACAAAGTACCGTGTGGCAATACAACGCCCGCTTTTCCGTCTTGTTTTAATACGGCTATCATGTGCTGTAAAAAAGCCAAATCGGCGTAACCTCTTGGTGGTATACCGTATTGAAAACGCCCAAAAGGGTCACTTACCACTTTGTTGTAGTTAGGAGATACTTTCTTTTCTTTTCCGTTTTTATCTATTTTAACTTCTATAGAATTTTCGGCTGGTGTCCACCAAGCGTCCATAGAAAATGGCGGGTTTGCAATCACTCTATCAAACAGCGTTAGCTCATTGTTCTCATTTTTATGCTGAGGTGCTACTAAGGTGTCTCCTTTTCGGATATCGGCATCCATAAAGTTATGGAGCAACATGTTTAATTTACCAATGGCCCAAGTGCCTAAGTTTTTCTCTTGCCCATATAAAGAGACATTAATGTTATTGCCCACTTTTCCGTTGGGTTGTTCTGCAATGTACCTAGCAGATTCAATAAGCATACCACCAGAACCACACGTTGGGTCGTACACTTTTTGTTTTGGCTCTGGCTTAATTAGTTGAACTATTAACTGTACCACACCTCTTGGTGTATAGAATTCGCCTCCTTTTTTACCAGCATCATCCGCAAACATCTTAATTAAATACTCGTAAGCATCCCCTAATAAATCATTTGACTCCAGATGGTCGTTACGTAAGGAATGCTGATTGAAGTGACGTAGTAAGCGCTGTAGTAACTCATCAGATAACTTTTCTTTATCACCAAACTTAGTCGCTGTCATTACACCTTCTAAAGCTGTGTTTTCTCGCTCTATACCCGCAAAGGCTTTGTCTAAAGCAATACCAATGTTTTCGGTTTGTTTTTTAATACTGTCCCATCTAGATTCTTCTGGAAGTTGAAAATAAGTATCCTCTTCAGCATCTTCCCTTGAGTAGCCTTCACGTGCCATGATAGCCTCTACTTCTTCTTCAAAAACATCGTTAGAACGCTTTAAGAATAATAATCCGAAAATGTAATTTTTAAAATCTGAAGAATCAATACTTCCTCGTAATATGTTTGCAGAATCCCAGAGCCAGGACTCTAGGGTTTCTAATGATAGTTTTGTATCTGACATGTCTGTTTTAAATCGTGTTTTTTGTTATCAATTAATAAATCCTTCACACTAACATCTAAGATATCAGCAATTTTATATAAGGTTTCAACACTAGGCTGGCGCTTGTTATTGGTATAAGATAATACCATATTATAACTTTTACCAAGCTCTTGAGATAGCCAAATTTGCTTTAATCCTCTTTGGACCAATACATCTTTAATGCGATTCATAATCTTGAATTTTAACGAGTTCCGAATATAGAAAAAAACTATCATTTTATGATTTTTTCTTATTCCTTCCTTTAGCTTAGTTGGTTAGGTCATTACTTCACTTTATAGCACAAAAAAAGTCCAACATTTCTGTTGGACTTCTTTATCTAATAAGCTCCTCTTCTTAGGCTCGAACTAAGGACCCTCTGATTAACAGTCAGATGCTCTAACCAACTGAGCTAAAGAGGAAGGTTATTTTTCGCGTTAGCGAGCGCAAATATATATACTATTTTCAATTTTACAAAACTAAATATTATTTTTTTTGTAAAAATTTAAAATTTTTAATTCGTTATAGCTTTAAAAACATCATTACCATTGGCAAATAACACCAAAGCGATTAAAATAAAGAAACCTATAACTTGTGCGCGCTCTAAAAACTTTTCGCTTGGCTTACGTCCACTAATCATTTCATACAATAAAAACATTACGTGACCGCCATCTAAGGCTGGTATTGGCAGCAAATTTAGAATGGCTAACATTATAGATAAAAACGCCGTTAATCCCCAAAAATAAGGCCAACTCCATACTGGTGAAAATTGATCGTAAATTGCTTTAAATCCACCCAAACCTTTATATGCTCCTGTACTCGGACTAAATATAGCTTTTAACTGATCGAAGTAATTAGATATTGTTTTTGTGAATTTATGGCCACCAGCTGCAAAACTTTCAGCGAAAGTATATTCTTTTCTGAAAATATCGTAATACCCTAGTTCTTCAAATCGCGTAGGGTTCATGTAAGGTAAGATCCCAAACTTCCCATTAGCATCGAGTTGTAATTCTTTGTTGACCACTGAATTGTCTTCTCTCAACACCTCAACATTGACTGTAGAATTTTCTAAACCTTCTGTAACAAGGTCTAGTTGATCAAAATACGTTAGGTCTCTATTATTAATACTTTTTATAATATCGCCTCGTTTTAAATCTTTCTTTGCATTTAAGGATGAATCTGCAACTTCACCTACCATAAAAGGAATACGATATTCAAAATTACGTTTACTCTTACTCGATGAGTATTGTCCTAAAAAGTCTTCAGGTAACTCAATTACTTTTTCTTCCCCTTGTCTATTAATCGTTACGGTTTCTGCACTAATAAGATTAAAACCAATATCAGAATCATTTACAATTGGTGTATCGTTAATGGCTAAAACCTTATCACCTGTTTTAAATCCTATATCTAATAAAGCAGGGTTATCTATCCAGTAACCATCTTTTAAACTGTTTACTTTTACGTCAGAATCTCCATAAGCAAAAGAAATAGCTACATAGATAACGTAGGCCAAAATAAAGTTGACAGTAACTCCACCAAGCATAATAATTAAACGTTGCCAAGCTGGTTTAGAACGAAATTCCCATGGCTGTGGTGGTTGTGCCATTTGTTCCTTGTCCATACTCTCATCAATCATTCCGGCAATTTTAACATAACCCCCTAGTGGCAACCAACCAATACCATAAACGGTGTCACCAATTTTCTTTTTGAAAAGTGAAAATTTCACATCAAAGAAAAGGTAAAACTTTTCTACTTTAGTTTTAAAAAGTTTAGCTGGTATAAAGTGCCCAAGCTCGTGCAGTACGATAAGCAAGGAAAGACTAAGTAAGAATTGAGATATTTTAATTATAAATTCCATGTCATTTTTTCAAAATTCGATTTGCAAAAGTACGGTTTTTATATGAATTCATATTTAAAAAAATGCTACAACATAAAATTATAGTTTAACCTGAAAATCATTTTACCACACTTACACAAATGTTATCCATTGCGGTTAAATTAGAATTATAGTTTGAAGAATAATTCACATCCATCTCGTACCCATTTTCTTTTTACAAAGTACGCGATTGAGAACCCTTCTAATAAAAATTTATAGCACCACTAATGTTTTACAATTCGTTTATTAATGATCTTGTTTTGCGTTTGAAATTGTACAAATAATAAGCCTGAAGCTAAAGCGTCTAAATCTAATTGTGTAGTCCAGCCCGATTGCAACAACAACTGACCTAAGCCATTAAAAATCTTTATACTTTCAATAGTGGTGTGCTCCGATTTTTCCATATAAATTACGGACGATGTCGGATTTGGATATATCTTAATATCGGTTGTAATACCCAAATCTGAATTACTCAAAGTAACAGCGTTGTTTTTTGAAATCAAATGACTCTCGGGATCAAATAACACCTCTTGAACCGTAAAATTTACAGTTTCAAAAAACTCCTCATTATTAAATGTATGGTCTAAAACAATGTCTAAACGTTCACCCATTGTGCCTAAAATTCTAACAGGTACACCGGCTTCGAAAAAAGAAACCGACTCATGACTTTGGGTTTGCGAAAGCTGCAATCGCAATTGATTTTCGTTCTGATTCCAATTAACCGCATAACTTGGATAACCTTGATTGTAAATCCAATCCTCAAAAAATTCATCTAAATTTTCACCAGTTGATAGTTCTATGACATCTTTAAAATCTTGCGTTTTTGCATAAGCGAACGCTAGTTCTGGTGCCATTAAATAATCTTGTAAACCTCGGTAAAAGTTAGCATCACCAAGTTTCTTCCTCAGCATATGCAAGACCATTGATCCTTTATTATAACTAAGTCGACTACTAAAAATTCGATTCACACTTGTGGTGTCTTGATCGGTAAGATATACCGCTCCTCCGGGCTGAGATGTTATACTATTAATTTTCTGTGCTCTCCAAGTTTTAAAATTAGCATCACCATCTAAATTTTCAACAACCAAGCCCGACAAATAAGTAGCAAAACCTTCGTTTAACCAGATGTCTTTCCAACTTCCACAGGTTATTTTATTGCCAAACCATTGGTGCGCCAGTTCGTGAGCAATAAGACCTCTGTTAAAAGAACCCATAAAGGAAACCGTGGTATGCTCCATACCACCTCCCCAACCAAATTGCGCATGACCATATTTTTCGTCTGAATAAGGATATTCTTCGAACAAGTCTGTAAATAAATTCATAATATCTACTGTAACTGCTGTACTCGCCTGAGCAACCGCTAAATCTTCAGGATAAACATAATTAACGATATCAAAAGGTGAACCATTATTAGGAACTTCATGGGTATAAACTTCGTAATTGGTCACTGCAATAGCAATTAAGTAGGCTGGTATGGGATGACGATGCTTAAAATGTGTAATTTTTTCAGAGTTCGAAACTGTTTGACTCATTTCTAAACCATTTGAAACGGCAATATAAGGCTCGTTAGAGGGATTGTATTCTGGAGTTTTAAGATACACATCTATGGCATCTATTTTATCATTTAAATCTTGTTTGCAAGGCCACCAACCTTTTGCACCATAAGGTTCAGACAGCGTCCAGATTATTGGATCTCCGTTATGTGTAGTTTGTTCAAAAGACCCAAAACCCGAGCTCACCGGATTCCCAGAATAGCTAACTGTTAAAGAATCTAAGACCCCTTGTACTTGAGGTTGGGGTAAAGTGATTACTAATTCATCATCGGTGTTTTGCGTAAAACTTAGACTATTACCCCGTTGTAATACTTGAGAAACCGTCATATTATCCGTCAAATCAAAAGTGATATCGGTCATGGTTTCTTTAGCTTCAAAATACGTAGTTACATCACCAGAAATTTGTGCGAATGACGGATTTACATTTAATTCTAAGCGATGGTATTTTACATCATAATTGCCAGTATTTGCATTCTGATTATTCATCATTTGACGCAGGGCAGAATTCGCTTCTGCAGCACGAATGGCATTTAAAGTATCATTATAATCTTGGGCATGTAATTGTAGCGCTAATAAGAATACTAAACAGGTAATAATTTGCTTCATAGAACTCATTTTAGTGTTAAAAATAAGGCTTTTATTGAGATTCAGTCGTATTTTTGCTGTTCAACTTTCTTTAACTTCTACGTAATGTCATTTCTTTCATTTTTTAAAGGTTATAAAAACTTCGGGATTTTCTTTTTGGTGCTTTCTATCATCATTTTAACAATCATTTATAATGTATTAAATGTTAAGCAACCACTTCCTATTTATCAACCAGGAATGGTCAGCGAAGAATTGGTGGACAGTACTATTCAACACCAATTAAAATATCATAAAATTGCTGATTTTAGTCTTACCAATCAAAATGGTAAAACAATTACACAAAACGATTACAAAGACAAAATTTATGTGGCCGATTTTTTCTTTACAACCTGCCAAACCATTTGCCCAATTATGACCGATAATATGGTTCAGATACAAGAGGAAATTATGAAGGATGATGATGTAATGTTATTGTCGCATTCGGTTACTCCCAAAATTGATAGCGTTGCACAACTTAAAAAATATGCCAAAGCAAAAGGGGTTATAGATAAAAAATGGAATTTGGTTACTGGCGATAAAAAACAAATTTACGCACTTGCAAGAAAAAGTTATTTGGCTGTAAAAACAGATGGTAATGGAGATGAATACGATATGATTCATACCGAAAATTTTATGCTTATTGATAAGAAAAGACAGATAAGAGGGTTTTACGATGGCACAAAACCAGAAGATATTGAACGTATTTTGGAAGATATAGAAACCTTAAAGTATTTTGATGAGGAATGAGATTAGTAGGCAGTAATACGTAAAATATCCAGTTGTTAAGTTTTAGTACAAAAATCAAACTGCAGCATGTTCTAACACTAGATATGAGTTGAATGTAAGCCCCACGCCGTCTCTTTTCTATTCTTTCATTTCTAGCGTCTAACTTCTTTTCTTTTACAGCAAAAAGCTTGACATAATTAAATATTCATGGTCTGCCTTTTTACACTAATAAATTTCTCTTACTTTTGCTTCTTTAAAATTAATCTAAATAAGGATAAGGTTGACATTAGCTGAACTAAAACGCGGGCAACAAGGCATTATTACTGATGTATCATCTATTTACATTCCGTTGAAACTTTTGGAAATGGGTTGTTTACCTGGTAATTCAGTTCAACTTGTGCAAGTAGCGCCATTTGCCGACCCCATGTATCTCAATATTAACGGCACCCATTTAGCTATTAGAAAAGAAACAGCGATTCACATTTTAATTGAAACTGTAGATGAGTAAGCAGATCAACGTTGCCTTAATAGGAAATCCTAACACAGGAAAAACCTCTGTGTTTAATGCCCTCACAGGTTTAAATCAGAAAGTAGGAAATTACCCAGGTATTACTGTCGAAAAAAAAGAAGGCATTTGCAAATTACCTCGAGGAGTTAAAGCACACATCATTGATTTACCTGGAACTTACAGCTTAAATGCCTCATCTTTAGATGAAAATGTGGTAATTGAATTATTACTGAATAAAAAAGGTAAGGACTATCCCGATGTGGCTGTTGTAGTTAGTGATGTCGAAAATTTAAAGCGTAATTTATTGTTATTTACGCAGATAAAGGATTTACAAATTCCGACGATATTGGTTATCAATATGTCCGATAGAATGGCTTATAAAGGTATTTCGTTGGATCTCGATTATTTAGAAAAAGAATTAAATACCAAAATTGCTTTAATCAGTACCCGAAAGAAAATGGGCATAACTGAACTTAAAGAACTGATAACAAATTATAAGGAATTATCGATAAAACCTTGTCTAGACGCATCCACTATAGATGAAACCTATTTTAACAACTTAAAAAAGGCTTTTCCAAATCAGTTATTGTATAAATTATGGTTGGTTATTACTCAAGATGTCAACTTCGGAAAAACAGACCGAACAACCTTTGATAAAGTTGAAGATTTTAAAACCAAGTCGAAAGTCGATTTAAAACGTCTTCAACAAAAAGAAACCATAAAACGTTATCAGTTTATTAACCAAACGCTTAAAAAAGGCCAAACCATTGACTTAAAATCAGCAAAAGATTTAAGGATAAAATTAGATAGAATCCTTACCCATAAAGTTTGGGGATATTTAATTTTTGGCGTCATTCTATTAACCATTTTTCAAGCTATATACGATTGGTCCAGTATTCCTATGGATTTTATTGATGGTGCATTTGCATCGTTAAGTGAATGGACAAAAAACACTTTACCAGCAGGAGCTTTTACCAATCTTTTAGCAGAAGGTATTATTTCAGGTCTTGGTGGAATTGTGATTTTTATACCACAAATTGCGTTTTTATTTCTATTTATATCTATTCTTGAAGAGAGTGGTTATATGAGTCGTGTAGTGTTTTTAATGGACCGAATTATGCGACGTTTTGGACTTAGTGGAAAAAGTGTGGTACCTTTAATTTCTGGTACAGCATGTGCAATTCCTGCAATTATGGCAACGCGTAATATTGAAAGCTGGAAAGAACGCTTAATCACCATATTGGTAACGCCATTCACAACATGTTCTGCAAGATTACCAGTGTATCTTATTATTATTGCCTTAGTGATTCCTGAAGGCCGAATTTTAGGATTAAGCTACCAGGCGTTAACTTTAATGTTACTCTATCTTATTGGTTTTGGTGCCGCAGTCGGTTCTGCTTGGATTTTAAACAAAATATTGAAGATAAAAAGTAAAAGCTTTTTTGTAGTAGAAATGCCAAATTACAAATTGCCTTTATTTAAAAATGTAGCATTAACTGTTTTAGAAAAAACAAAAGCCTTTGTTTTTGGTGCTGGTAAAATCATTTTAGCCA
Organism: Winogradskyella bathintestinalis; assembly: GCF_030407435.1. Classification (GTDB taxonomy): domain Bacteria; phylum Bacteroidota; class Bacteroidia; order Flavobacteriales; family Flavobacteriaceae; genus Winogradskyella; species Winogradskyella bathintestinalis. The sequence goes on along the minus strand of NZ_JASDDK010000001.1, from coordinate 759,465 downwards.
TTTCTATTGTGCTATGGTTTTTGGCATCCTACGGTCCAGGCGAAAGTTTTAATAATGCAGATGATATTGTTACCGAACAATATGCTTCCGAAAACTTAAATGAAAACGAATTAGAACAAAAAATAGCTTCTCACAAATTAGAGCATTCTTTTATTGGTATTGCTGGCCATGCTATTGAACCCGCAATAAGACCATTAGGTTATGATTGGAAAATAGGAATTGCCATTGTGAGTTCTTTCGCTGCGCGCGAAGTGTTTGTAGGCACCTTGGCTACTATATATAGTGTAGGTAATGATGAAGAAGAAACCATCAAAAACAGAATGGCAGGGGAAGTCAACCCTATTCTCGGTGGACCCTTATTTAATTTCGCTTCTGGTATTTCGTTGCTCTTGTTCTACGCTTTTGCGATGCAATGCATGAGTACTCTAGCGATTGTAAAAAAAGAAACAAATTCTTGGAAATGGCCAATCTATCAATTAGTAATAATGAGTGCTTTTGCTTATATTGTAGCATTAGTGGCTTTTCAAGTATTAAAATAGACTTACAAGTTTTCAAGTTTAGTAGATCAAAAATGTTATATTATGAATATGATCATTCAAAACATATTAGTTTTTTCAGCACTAGCAATAGCACTGCTATTCTTAGTACGTAAATTTATCTGGTCTCCAAAGAAAAAATCTTCAAAAGCTTGTGGAGGAGATGATGGTTGCGGATGTCATTAACAACCTTTCAAACAAAGAAATTTCACTAATTATCATTGGTACATTTTAGATAGTCCCTCAGTATTCGGTTTTAAAAAAAACCATATAAAAAACATCTCTAGAGTATTTTTTTAGAGCTTATAAGTAATGTCATTATGCAAATCATAAAAAGCGTTGATAACGGTTTTAAATTTAATGATTATCCATAGTATTTTCTTGGTAGCGATTAATAGGGTACAACTATTAAACTCACGTATTATACCATCGAAATTTATACACTGTGCTCATATAAGAACACTTATTATCATCACATAATTCATTTCTATAAGTTGATAAACAGTCTCAAGAATAGACGTTAAGGCAACTAAGCTTCTCGATTTAAATAATTCAATTGAATGAGCTGATTTTAAAAAAGTGAAGTGAGAACAGATTTTGAAACTTAATTACCTCCATAATAACATCAATGCACAGCGTCACCCTAGATTGAAATCAAACTTTCTTTAAGTACAAGTTTTTAGCTACACTTTGAGAAACGACCATTTCTGAATTTTCTAAAGATATTTTAATAGAATTATCAAAAGGCTCTTTATGATTAACGGTAATGATGCTTCCTAGCGCTATATTATTACTATCTAAATATTTGAGAAATTTTGAAGACGTGTCATCTACACCTACACATTTATAACTAGAACCAACGTCCGCCTTTGCTAAAACAATTTTTTCAATGTGCTTAAAATTGCCCGCCTTATCAGGTATAGGATCACCGTGAGGATCATGTGTAGGAAATTCTAAAAACGCATCAAGTTCATCAACCAGCTTATCTGATTTAATATGTTCTAAATGTTCTGCTACTTCATGGACTTCATCCCATGAAAAATTTAATTTTTCAACTAAAAACACTTCCCAAAGTCTATGCTTTCTAATAATATTAACTGCTACTCGCCGGCCATCGTCTGTTAAAGTGACTCCTTGATATTTTTTATAATCGGCATAACTCTTATCTGATAATTTCTTAATCATGTCTGTAACAGAAGATGCTTTTGTTTGCATTACTTCAGCTATGGCGTTTGTATTCACTGATTTCTCACCATTGCTTCCTAGATGATAAATAGCTTTAATATAGTTTTCTTCCGTTAGTGTAATCATAATTCTAAAGTGAATAGCAAATATAGAAAAGATAAATTTCTAAATATAAATTTAGATTAATCTAAAAATAATTTTATGTTTGCTTAAAATTAATAAAAGATGAGACTAACAATACTATTACTATTTGCTTTTTTGATGGGTGTAAATGCTCAAAACAATTATGAAATTAGTGGCAAAATAACTGCTGAAGGTGAAGTATTACCTTATGCAAATATTTATATTGAAACCACAACCAAAGGATCTACAACAGACGAAAATGGCCTTTATAGCATCAAAAATTTAGAACCTAAAACATATTATGTTACAGCATTTTTTGCTGGTTATACTCCACAGAAAAAGAAAGTTGACATCACTAATGCGAACGTTACTCTAAATTTTAATTTAAATTATAATAAAAGTTTAGACGAAGTGATAATTTCTGGAACTTTAAAACCCGTTTCTCGACTAGAAAGTCCAGTGCCTGTTGAAGTTTACTCACCGACATTCTTAAAGAAAAACCCAACTCCAAACGTATTTGAAGCACTTCAAAATGTCAATGGAGTCCGACCTCAATTAAATTGCAGTGTTTGTAATACTGGAGATATTCATATTAATGGACTAGAAGGTCCGTATACGTTAGTTCTAATAGATGGTATGCCAATAGTTAGTGGCTTATCTACCGTCTATGGACTTTCTGGTATTCCCAATTCGCTTATTGAACAAGTGGAAGTTGTAAAAGGCCCCGCGTCATCATTATATGGTAGTGAAGCTGTTGGTGGACTTATCAATATTATTACAAAACTACCAGAAAATTCATCCCGTTTCTTTGCAGATGGTTTTGTAACAGGTTGGGGCGAAATGAATTTAGATGTAGGATTTAAAGCCAAAGTAAGCGAAAAAGCCAATGTATTATTTGGGACTAATTATTTTAAATATGATAATCCTATAGATAATAATAATGATAATTTTACGGATGTTACGCTTCAAGATCGAATTTCAATATTTCAAAAATGGGACTTTAAACGCGCTTCTAATCGTAAGTTTTCTGTAGCCGGACGTTATTTTTACGAAGATCGCTGGGGCGGAGAACTGCAATGGAATAAAAACTATAGAGGTGGTGATGAAATTTATGGAGAAAGTATATATACGTCACGTTTTGAAATTTTAGGAAATTATCAACTCCCAATGACCGAAAAAGTGAATCTTCAGTTTTCATATTCTGACCACGATCAAAATTCCGTTTATGGAAATATGCCCTATTTAGCACAACAACGCATCGGTTTTGGTCAATTAATTTGGGATAAGACCGTTAATAAACACGATTTATTATTCGGAACTGCACTCCGTTACAATTATTACAATGATAATACAACGGCGACCATAACAGCAGACGAAGTCACTATACCTTCACTTTTTATACAAGACGAAATCGAATTTACGAAAAAGCAAAGTTTACTTTTGGGCGTAAGATACGATTATGATAGTCGGCACGGTAGCATTTTTACACCAAGATTGGCTTACCGCTATAAACCAACGGACACCGATATTATTCGGTTAAATGCGGGTACAGGATTTAGAGTGGTCAATTTATTTACAGAGGAACACGCTGCACTAACAGGAGCAAGAGATGTTATAATACAATCTGAATTGCAACCTGAAGAATCCTATAACATCAATTTAAATTACTTGAAAAAATTGTACCTCAACAATGGCATGTATTTCACCTTTGACACCTCAGCTTGGTACACTTACTTTACTAATGCCATAATACCAGATTACGATACTAACCCCAACCAAATTATTTATGACAACCTTGATGGTTACTCCACCTCTAAGGGTTTAAGTTTTAATATAGATGCCGTTTTTGGCAGTGGTATAAGTGCTTCAATCGGAGCTACACTTCAAGATGTTTCACAAACTGAAAATGGTGAACGTACCAAACAAATTCTAACAGAGGAATTCTCTGGTGTTTGGTCCTTGTCCTATAAAAATTATGCAACTAACCTTACATTCGATTATACAGGTAATCTCTACGGACCTATGCGTTTACCTTTACTTGGAGACTTAGATCCTAGAGACGAATACTCTCCAACTTGGAGTGTTCAAAATATACAAGCAACCTATGATGGTTTCGATAATTTTGAAGTCTATGGTGGTATAAAAAACTTGCTCAATTGGACACCCAATAAAGGTAATCCCTTTATAATCGCCAGAGCAGATGACCCTTTTGATGAAAACGTACAATTTGATGGAAATGGTGATGTTATTGCTACACCAGATAATCCTTACGCATTAACATTCGATCCGGCTTACGTGTATGGCCCTAATCAGGGAATACGTTTGTTCTTTGGGTTACGCTATACTTTGAAGTAAATCAGACATTTTTTTAGTACTTTCGTAATAAATTTTTAGATATATGAAAAAAATTATTGTTGTTTTAAGTATAGTAATAATACTGCTTAGCTGTAAAAGCGAAACCAAAGACAACGGTAAACTTAACGTAGTTACCACCACCACCATGATCACGGATTTGGTTAAAAATATAGGTGGCGATTCTGTAAATGTACAAGGCTTAATGGGAAGCGGTGTCGATCCGCATTTGTATAAAGCCAGTGAGGGAGATGTTTCAAAATTGGTAAATGCCGATATTATTTTTTACAATGGATTGCATTTAGAAGGCAAACTGGTTGAAGTTTTCGAAAAAATGGGAAGCGCTACAAAAACACCGATTGCCTTAGCTGATCAAATTGATAAAACGACCTTAATCGGTTCAGATTATTTTGCTTCTAACTACGATCCCCATGTATGGTTTGATATTAATTACTACAAACAATTTGCACAAAAAGTAACTGCTATTTTATCTGAAAAAGACAAAGAAAATGCTTCTAAATATGAAGAAAATAAATCAAATTATGTAGCAAGGTTAGAAGAACTTCAAAATAAAGTAAAACAAATTATTGAAACACTTCCTAAAGAAAAACGCGTATTAGTCACGGCTCATGATGCCTTCAATTATTTCGGAAAAGCCTATGGTTTTGAAGTGGTCGGTCTACAAGGTTTATCAACGGCTACTGAGGCAGGTGTTCAAGATGTTCAGAAATTAGCTACCTTTATTATCGACAAACAGATCAAAGCAATCTTTGTAGAAAGTTCGGTTCCAAAACGTACTATTGAAGCCTTACAAGCTGCAGTAAAATCTAAAGGTCATAATGTTGAAATTGGAGGCACCCTATATTCTGATGCTTTAGGAACAACAGGAACCGTTGAAGGTACCTATATTGGAATGTTTGAGTATAATGTGAATACAATTGTTAATGCACTGAAATAACTCCTGCGAAAGCAGGAATCCATCAAGTTTAGTTGCTCCTTAAATATGGAAAAAGAATCAAAGGAAAATATAAAAATTAATACTCCTATTCAGGAGACTCCTGCGTCTGCAGGTGTGATAGCCGTTAAAGTAGACGATTTAACCGTAGCCTACAACTACAAACCTGTACTTTGGGATATTGATTTAGAAATTCCAGAAGGGGTTCTTATGGCCATTGTTGGTCCAAATGGAGCCGGAAAATCTACATTGATAAAAGCAATTTTAGGCATATTGAAACCTATTGCTGGTAGTGTATCAATTTACGACAAACCTTATGATAAACAACGTCAACTCGTCGCTTATGTTCCTCAAAAAGGAAGTGTTGATTGGGATTTTCCCACGACGGCATTAGATGTTGTAATGATGGGTACTTACGGCAGTTTGGGCTGGATAAAACGTCCTGGTCAAAAAGAAAAGAAAGCGTCACTTGAAGCTTTAGAAAAAGTAGGGATGTTAGCTTTTAAAAGTCGACAAATAAGTCAATTGTCTGGAGGACAACAGCAACGGATTTTCTTAGCAAGAGCTTTAGTACAAAATGCTTCTATCTATTTTATGGATGAACCGTTTCAAGGCGTAGATGCCACAACCGAAATCGCCATTATTAATATTTTAAAAGAATTAAGAAAAGCAGGTAAAACAGTCATCGTAGTGCACCACGATTTACAAACGGTACCAGAATATTTTGATTGGGTTACTTTTTTAAACGTGAAAAAAATTGCCACAGGTCCAGTTAGAGATATTTTTAATGATGATAATTTAACAAAGACTTATGGTATTAATTATAAAGTGAGTATTCAGGAGTGACACAATCCTCCGAAGCAGGTACCTCATTAATTAAAACTAAAAACATAAAGTATTGTAAAGACAGAATGATCCCGAAAGCTTTCGGGACTGCTTTTACAGGAATTATGGATATAACAGAATATATAAAATTAGTCTTCACAGACTACACACTAAGAACCATCACCCTCGGTACCGCAATTCTAGGAGCTGTTACAGGTATGTTAGGCAGTTTTGCCGTACTCAGAAAACAAAGTTTATTGGGTGACGCTATTTCGCACGCCGCATTACCAGGCATTGCGATTGCCTTTTTAATTACCGGCGCAAAAGATAGCAATACTTTATTAATTGGAGCATTAATAAGTGGTTTAATCGGTACGTTCTGGATACGAGGAATCGTTACTAAAACGCATTTAAAATCGGATACCGCTTTAGGTTTAATTCTCTCTTTATTTTTTGGCTTTGGAATGTTGTTACTCACTTTTATTCAAAAACAACCTAATGCCAATCAAGCAGGTTTAGACAAGTATTTATTTGGGCAAGCTGCAACTTTAGTAGAAAGTGATGTATGGCTTATGGCAATTGTTACAGGTATTTGTTTAATTGTAATGCTTACCTTTTGGAAAGAATTCAAGATCTTATTATTTGATGCCGATTACACTAAAACCCTAGGGTTCAATACAAAATTTATTGACATTCTTATTACATCTTTCATTGTGTTAGCCATAGTTCTAGGCTTACAAACTGTAGGAGTCGTTTTAATGAGCGCCATGCTTTTAGCACCTGCTGCTGCTGCCAGACAATGGACAAATAGTCTATCGGTCATGGTACTTTTAGCCGCTATTTTTGGCGCATTTTCAGGTGTGTTTGGAACGGCCATTAGCGCGAGTCAGAATAACTTATCTACAGGTCCCGTAATTGTTTTGGTTGCTGGAGTTTTTGTGGTGGTTTCTTTTATATTTTCACCAAGTCGTGGTTTATTGTTTAAACGTATTCGGTTTATTAAAAATCGACGAGATTTAGAATTGCATAAAACTTTGGCCTTTATGCACCACATTGCAGAAACACATGAAGACATTTCGCATCCACACTCTACAAAACTTTTAAATAATTTTCAAGGGTATACGCGCTCTACACTTCAAAAATTAGTAGATAAAAACTATGTACAGCTCAATGGAAACATGTGGAGCCTAACCAAAACTGGTTTTGAAACCGCTTCGAATTTGTACACTAAACAATCCACAGACGATGAGTAACGCGCAACTAGAAATTCAACTCATAGCTTGTATAGTGGCGGTTGCTTGTGCTATACCTGGAACGTTTTTAGTGCTTCGGAAAATGGCCATGATCAGTGATGCCATTAGCCATTCTATTTTACCAGGTATTGTGGTTGGGTTTTTTATCACTCAAGATTTAAATTCCCCTTTATTAATTCTTTTGGCCGCTCTAACCGGAATAATCACAGTGGTATTGGTGGAGTATATTCAAAAAACAGGCTTGGTTAAAGAAGATACTGCGATTGGATTGGTTTTTCCGGCGTTATTTAGTATCGGCGTTATTTTAATCGCCAAAAATGCTAATGATGTTCATTTAGATGTTGATGCAGTATTGTTAGGTGAATTGGCCTTTGCTCCTTTTGATAGATTATTAATTAGCGGGACAGATGTTGGCCCAAAATCACTTTGGGTTGTAGGCACTATCCTTTTAATTATCATTACACTTTTAATACTCTTTTTTAAAGAGTTAAAAGTAAGCACATTCGATAAAGGTTTGTCGGCTTCCTTAGGATTTTCGCCTGCCATTATTCATTACGGCTTAATGTCGGTTTCTTCAGTAACCACTGTAGGAGCGTTTGATGCTGTTGGAGCTATTTTGGTTGTTGCCCTAATGATTGCACCTGCTGCGGCAGCATATTTACTGACTACAGATTTAAAGAAAATGTTAACTTTGGCTGTAGGCTTCGGTATTTTTAGTGCCATTTTCGGATATTGGGTAGCACATTGGTTAGATGCCTCTATTGCCGGTTCAATAACAACGGTTCTTGGCTTGGTCTTTTTATTGGTGTATTTGTTTGCACCGTCAAAAGGTATTATTGCAGTAATGTACCGAGAAAAGCAGCAACGGACAGAAGTATCTCTACTCACATTTTTACTGCATTTAAAAAACCATGATGAAATTGAAGAACGCCATGTCAATCATCTCAGCGAACACATCAACTGGCAAAAAGTACGTTCTAAAACCGTACTCGACTTAGCCCAGAAAAACAATATGATTCATATTGAAAACGAAGTAGTTTCACTGACCAAAAAAGGCGATGAGTTTACTTCTAAAGCCATTGATTATATCATAACCAATGAAGATGCGCAAATCGAAGATATGAAGGATGATTTCTTTTTGTTTAGAGGATAAATTGATTTACGATTGGTGATTTTTACTTTAAGATTCCCAAACAAAAATGATAACTACTTTTGATCAAGCTACCTAAAACTGAAAACTGAGACTGTTATTTAAACCCACGCTCCTGCTGAATATGCTCATAAGCTTCCTGCACTTGTCTAAACTTGGCTTCTGCTCCTTCTCGATGCTCCTTACCAAGATGTGTTACACGATCGGGATGGTATTTTTTAGCCATTGTTCGGTACGCTTTTTTAACTTCGTCATCAGGTACAGACTTATCAATTTCTAAAATTTTATAAGCGTTATCGCTACTATTATAAAACATCGCTTTTATGCTTTGATAATCTCTGTTGCTAATACCTAAATATCCAGTAATGGTATAAATCTGTCGTAATTCATCTTCAGTAACCATACCGTCCGCTTTGGCAATTCCGAACAAAAAGTGAAGTAGTTGTAATCGTGAGGCATGATCCATCATTTGACGGATCTGGGTACAAACCTGACGTGTAGAAATATTCTGTTTACTAATGCGTTTAAACAATTCAAAAGCATGATTGGCTCTTTCCTTGCCATACATATTACTAAACTGCTGACGAACATAATCTAATTCACGTTGGTCTTGTTTACCGTCGGCTTTAATAACAATGGAAGCTAAGATCAGTAAACTAACTTCAAAATCGCCAGACTGAGTTTGTGGTTTCGATTTCCGTTGTCCATAAGACGATGTTCCTCGGTACGTATCTCGTTGTCTTCCTGCTTGACGGTCACCTAATAATGGAATTCCATCACCTGCAAATTTATCGACAAAACTACCTAAAGCCAACCCTATAATCGCACCTATTGGGCCACCAAAAGACCAACCTAGCGCACCACCAATCCATTTTGCAAAACTCATATTATTACTTTTATTTGAAATTCAAATATACTATTTGTTAGTGGGTTGAAAATGGAAATTGTTACGTTTTATGTAAGCTATTGTTTAGAATTTACTTCTTAAAATAAATCTGTACCCCTTAAACAAAAAACGCTTTGATCTCAATGCTAATTATAACGTAGCATAATACCCAGTTCTAAATTATATTTTGGTAACTTTTAGATGGACTTAATTTCGATTTCAAATCGGAAAATATATATGAAAAGTCATCGAAATTAACTTCAACTTTTTCTAATACCGATACTATTATTTCATATAGTTTAAACTACTATAGACAACTAAAATACCTTCATTTAAACTGCTAACTAAATACCGTCATCTGCCGACTATTTTTCATTATCTTTGCAATTCAAATTTTGATTAATTAAATATTAAAAAATATGTATCCAGCAGAATTAGTAAAACCAATGCGTGAGGATTTAACTAACGTAGGTTTCGAAGAATTACATACATCTGAAGCTGTAGATAATGCCATTGCAAAAGAAGGGACAACATTAGTCGTTGTAAATTCAGTTTGCGGGTGTGCCGCAGCAAATGCCAGACCAGGAGCTAGAACAAGTTTGCAAAATGCCAAAACACCAGACCATTTAGTAACGGTTTTTGCAGGTGTAGATAAAGATGCCACAAATAAGGCAAGAGAATATATGATTCCTTTTCCTCCAAGTTCACCATGTATGGCTTTATTTAAAGATGGAGAATTGGTACATATGTTAGAGCGTCACCATATTGAAGGTCGTCCGGCTGAATTAATCTCCGAGAACCTCATGGATGCTTATAACGAGCATTGTTAAAACTATATACTGCTTGAAATCTGAATAACATTCGGGATAAGCACAAAGTTAAAAAACCACGAAATTGTTCGTGGTTTTTTTGTGCATAAATTCCATTGATATACATTTGTATTATGAGAAAACTATTGGCTTATCCTCTTACGGTTTTATTTGCGGTTTGCTTTTTATTAACCTTGTGTATTTTTCATATTATACAATGGTTTTGCCACAAAGTGTTTGGCTATATTGGTCTCAAAAAAGCAGTAGATACGCTGCAATTTTTCATAATGCGCTGCCTTAATGTTTTGGGCACAAGAATTTCATTCTATAATCCTTATAACATTTCCACGGACCGCCCCTTAATTATCGTTTCAAATCATCAAAGTATGTACGACATTTCACCTATAATGTGGTATATGCGCAAACATCATGTAAAGTTTGTTTCCAAAAAAGAGCTAGGTAAAGGTATACCGAGCGTCTCTTATAATTTACGTCACGGTGGGTCAGTTTTAATAGACCGCAAAAACCCGCGACAGTCCTTATCTGCCATGATGAAATTTGGAGAATATATTGAAAACACTAAAAGAGCAGCAGTCATTTTTCCAGAAGGCACGCGTAGTAAAAACGGATGCCCTAAGCCATTTAAAACTAAAGGCTTGGAAATGCTATTAAAAAAAGTGCCCTCTGCCCTTGTCGTTCCCATTACAGTAAACAACTCATGGAAAATGCTTAGGTATGGTAAATTCCCAATGGGAATCGGAAATCATATGACATTTACTGTGCATAAGCCATTAGAAATTATTAACTTTACTAATAAGACCGAATTAATTCAGCAAATTGAACAGACTATTGTTGAAGGAATCGAGAAATAACCCCTAAATAATCAATACATATGTCGTTGAAAAATATAAGATTGGAAGTGATGCAACATCTCGAAAAAGATGTAGATTCTCTTATTGAGAAATATTTAATTCCTATTGAAAAGATATGGCAACCTACCGACTTTTTACCAGATTCCACCAAAGATTCTTTTTATGAAGAGCTTAGGGAAATCAGGGCTTTGTCTAAAGAATTAGATTATGATTTCTGGGTGGTTTTAGTCGGGGATATGATTACCGAAGAAGCTTTACCTACCTATGAATCTTGGTTAATGGATGTTGAAGGCGTAGATCAAGTAGATAAAGAAAATGCTTGGGGAAAATGGGTAAGACACTGGACTGGTGAAGAAAACAGACATGGTGATGTACTCAATAAATACTTATATCTGTCAGGTCGTGTTAACATGAAAGAAATTGAGAAAACCACGCAATATTTAATAGCTGATGGTTTTGATATCGGTACCGATAGAGATCCGTACAAAAACTTTGTTTATACAAGTTTTCAAGAATTGGCAACGTACGTATCACACAATCGAGTTGCTAAAATTGCCAAGGAAAAAGGCAATAAACGATTGGCTAAAATGTGTAAAATAATTTCTGGAGATGAGATGCGTCACCACCACGCTTACGCTGAGTTTGTAGAGCGTATTTTTGCTGTAGATCCTAACCAAATGATGATGGCTTTTCATGATATGATGAAACGGAAGATTGCCATGCCAGCACATTTTTTAAGGGAATCTGGTGATAAAATCGGTACAGCTTTCGAAGAGTTTTCTAATACAGCACAGCGTATTGGAGTTTACACCTCTAATGATTATGTTGATATTCTACAGAAGCTAATAGACCGTTGGGAAATAGGAAATTTAACAGGTTTAAACGAAGAAGCCGAAAAAGCAAGAGATTATTTAATGAAATTACCTCCAAGAATGTACCGTTTGTCTGAACGGATAAAAATTCCTGAAAATTCGTTTCAGTTTAAATGGGTCGATCCAGCTTAACAATTTTAGATGCAAACCACTAGCCGACTAATTACATCAACCAAATCATTTGTAAAACTTGAGCTCAAAAATGCTGAAGGTGGACATGATTGGTTTCATACAGAACGTGTTTATAAAAACGCACTTTTAATTGCCAAAACCGAACCGGTTGATATTTTAGTGGTTTCACTGGCAGCACTGTTACACGATATAGCCGATTCGAAATTTTATGATGGAGACGAAACCATTGGACCAAAAAAAGCACAAACATTTCTTCTAAATAACGATGTGGACAGCAAAGTTATTGAACACGTTACCAAGATTATCGAAAATATGTCTTTTAAAAATTCGTTCGATTTACAATCTTCTTTTAGCTCAAAAGAAATGGAAGTGGTTCAAGATGCTGACCGACTCGATGCTATTGGAGCTATTGGTATTGCCCGCAGTTTTAATTATGGAGGATTTAAGGACAGAGGACTTTATGATCCTGAGATAAAGCCTAATCTCAATATGACAAAGGCAGAATATAAAAACTCAAAAGCACCAACAATCAATCATTTTCACGAAAAACTTTTGCTACTAAAAGACCAAATGAATACAAAAACTGGTAAGCGTATGGCCTTAGCCCGCCATAAATATATGGAAGGATTTTTAAAACAATTTTATGCCGAGTGGGAAGGTAAAAAATAAAAAAAGTTAATTCTCTTCAGCACTTTTGAGAGGTGTCAATTTATATTCAATAGCTGTCATTTCTTCTCCAAAATGAATAATAATTTTGTCTGCGTCTAAAATATTTTAGCCTTTTAGTATAATGAGATAACAACCAGATTTGAATTACTGAACAATCAACTTAAGCTCTCCTCTATATTTAGAAGCACTCTTACCCGTAAATTCTTTGAATAGTTTATTAAAGTGCGAAAAGTTATTAAACCCACATTCATAACTAACATCGGCAATGCTCATTTGGCTTTCTGAGAGTAGTTTAGTGGCGTGTACAATTCTATATTCATTAACGAGCTTAGTAAAGGTTTTACCCGTCACTTTTTTAAAGTATCGACAAAATGCAGGCACCGTCATACTCACCTTATCTGCAATTTCATCTAAACTAATATGTTCTTTAAAATTTTGGTTAACATGTTTAAATACAATATCTATTTTGGCACTATCCTGTGGTTCGGTTTCAAAGGCAAATCCGTCGGCATTTAAAATGGTGTAATCTTCTGATTTCGCCAATCCATGTAAAACTTCTAGTAAAATTAATATTTTCTTAAAGCCTTCTTTTTCATTTAACTTTTCAATTTTAGGTCCTAATTTTCTTTTAGTTTTAACTCCAAATAGAATTCCTTTTTTAGAACGCTCAAACAATTTATTGATTTGTCCCATTTCAGGAATATCAAAAAAATGATTGCCTAGAAACTCAGGTCTAAATTGTACAACAGTTTCACTACCATTTATAGTCAATCGATCGGTAAAGCCATTATGTGGAAGATTAGGACCCAAAAGTAATAGCTGACTATTATTAAAATAAGATAAGTGATTACCAATATGGCGCTTACCTTGACCTTTATTAACATAAACCAATTCTATTTCTGGGTGAAAATGCCAAAATGGTTTGTTCTCGCCAATATAAGCCTCATGTTTATTAACTTTTAATGAACTACCAAATTGAGGACTTATTTTTTCTAAAGTAGGTTTTCTAGCTTTCATATTAATTCTGTTAGTACAAAGTTAATTCAATTTAAACCAAAAACCTATATACAATTACCTGCAACATATACTATTTTACCTAATTAACACAATATTATCAATTATTCGGTTAAATATGCATACATACTCATCAAAAGATATATGCATAATTTACAGTCTGTGTATTTTAATTTAAAGAAGATACGTAATCATTTCTCCGAGCTAATCACCTTCTAAAACTCAGAACCTCTGATTATAATTCGGTTTGCCTGGTCTATATTTTCTGGCGTTCGAGTAATTAATGAAATTAAGGTAATTTCAATATTGTTATCAGAGGTTCTTATTGGTTCAATAATCGTTTTTAAAATATATTTTGTATCCACTATATAGTCATCGTAGTTTTCACTAATTATAGACTTATCAATTTGAAATATAATCGGATTAGAATTTAGTTCTAGATAATTTTCGGAAAATGCAGTAAGAGACATAAAACTCGGTTCGTAGTCCAATTTAGTTTTGATGAATATTTGCCCTTTATTTGTGGTTTCCGCTTTATCGGAATTCTTATTATTAATTTCTACAGTTTCAATTTTATTTTTGTCAATGGTTCTAAGAGCTGATTCATTTTTAATTCTTTTTCCATTAATAAAGATAGCTGGTTTAATATGGATATGCTTCGTTTGTTTATTGTCTTTGTATATAACTTTCATTTCAGAGCTTTCGCTATATCTCGGTTCTGAAGTCGTTGATTTCTTCTCCGTCGTTTGACTAAATAATTGAAATGTAACTAACATGATTATAATGACACTACGATTTTGCATAAGTTGAGATGGTAATAATTTATCATTCAAGTTTAAAACTATTTTAAATATTTAGAAATAAATAATTAGTTAACTCTACTTAGAAGTAAGTTAAACCCACTTACCATTTAGAGAATCGATTTTATGAGTTAAGAAAGTATAACAAATCCACATAACATGGAGTTGAAATATCAATCCTATGGTAAATTATCACCAATGTATACTATATTAACACCACACACAACCTCAGTCTAACTTACGGTTAATTGTGTATACAATGCTGCCAAAATGCTTGTTTTCTAAGGTTACAATGCGCTATATATTTGTACTAGAAATCATTTAAAGATTTTTATTATGAAAACAGTAATTAAAAGTATTTTAATATTAGCAGTAATGTTCGGAACATTTACAAGCTACGCCAACAACGTTATGGAAGTTCCCCCAACTTTCAATTTCGTTAAGAAAGGAAATCAAATTTCAGTAACAGATGCTACTGGTGAAGTTATTTATAGTGGTGAAATTAATTATAACGGAAACCTTACGACACTTTTTGATTTTTCACAATTAAAAAATGGTCAATATACTGTAGAAATTACCAAAGGTTTTGAAATTGAAATCAACACTATTGAAGTTAAAGAACATATCGTATCTTATATCCATGCGAATAAAAAAACCATTTATAAGCCTGTAGTAAGAAACGTAAATGGAAAAATTTTAATTTCAAAATTAGCTATAAATACAAATGAAATGGATGTTGAACTTTATTTTGAAGGCGACATCATCCATACCGAGAAAGTTACTGAAAAAGAGAGAAACACCTTAAACCGTATTTACAAATTAGACCAATCACGTCGTGGTAATTACACCACCATTATAAAGTCTGACGACAGGGTGTTTGTAACAAGTTTTAGAATATAAATTGTTGTTTATTTATATATTTATTAGTTTATTTATTTAGTAAGAAAGTGGGCAGTAGACAGCCCACTTTTTTTTATTTAAAAGAGTTTCATCTGTCCATTTTTGTAGGGCTCGTGAAGCTTTGTATTTAACTTGGGCATCACTTTATTTTTGAAGTATTTCATCTTTGCCAAATTTACCATATCGTTGATTTGTTTGGCTATTTGCCCTTCACCTCGCATCCTAACACCATATCTACTTTCATTGAGTGTGCCTCCATGGCAATTTTCTATTTGATGCAATACTTTTTCTGCTCTGTCTGGTAGTGTTTTATGAATCCAATCGGTAAAAATCTCACCAATTGCACCATTTAATCTTACTATGGTATGCCCAATGCTCAATGCACCAGCTTCAGAAACCGCTTTTGCCATGGGTAAAATTTCATGACTATTTATAGATGGAATTATTGGTGCCAGCATCACATTTACAGGAATACCATATGCACTTAGCTCCTTGACGACTTTTAATCGTCTTTTTATAGTTGCAGTTCTGGGTTCTAAAATACGTCTGGTGTCTTCAGATAATGATGTAATAGAAATATTTACCGAGATTAAGTTATCCGCAGCCAAAGATTTTAAAAGGTCCAAATCCCTTAATATTAAAGCATTTTTGGTAATGATGCCCACAGGATGTTTGTACTTTAAAAACACTTCCAAGCATTGCCTTGTAATCTCGAATTGTTTTTCAGCCGGTTGGTAACAATCTGTATTGCCAGACATGACAATGGTTTGTGCTTGCCAACTTTTCTTTTTGAGATGTTGTTCCAATAGTTTTGGAGCGTTCTTTTTTACTAAGATGCGACGTTCAAAATCCAGTCCGGCGCTGTAACCCCAAAATTCGTGACTGTTCCGTGCATAGCAATAAATACAACCATGTTCGCAACCTTGGTACATATTCATGGAATAGGCCATGCCAACATCTGGACTTGCTACCTTATTAACAATGGTTTTAGGAAATACGTTAAGAAATTGTGCTTTATTTTTGTCGGGGAGCTCCCCTTCTTTTTCACAGAATTCCAAAAAATCATCCCGAACTTCATGAGACAGCTCAAAGAATCGGTTGTGGGTGTTTTGTTGCGCTCCTCTACCTTTTATGTTTGATTTGGGGTTTATCATGTCCCAAAGTTAGATCGAAATATAATCAGGTCTTGCTATCGGTTGTAGTTTTAACGATTATAGTTCTTTATTTATTATAGGTAAAATTTGATCTAATTTATTAATCGTTTAAAGGTGGTTATGGTATTTCAGGAAAATTATAATCTTGGTAAAGAATATAATGCTCAAAAAAAACTTTACCCTGCTGGGTTTCAATTTTATTGAATTCGTCGTATATCCTACTTAAAACCTTTTTGTTAAAGACATCGGATACTTATTGTCAATATTCAACCTTAAAATTGTCTTTTTGAGTTTATCTTCATTATTTCAATAATTGTAAGGTTTTGAAATAAGACTATCTGTATATTCTCCTGAATTTTGAATGAGAACTTTAGTTTGATCGGGTCCTATTTTCATATATAGTGAATCGTTGTGAACATATATACGGTTGACTCTAAAATAGCATGAAGCACCATAAATTGTGGTTAGACATCCAACATATCCCATTAAATTATACTCAACATCATTGTAATTGAAATTCAAAGCAGATGCTTTTTCCTTACAAGTGACAGTACCCATTCTATCTATTAAGGATGAAAAATTCTCAATATCATCTAAGTCGATCATCTCTAAATTGTCTTGGCGCTCATTTTTCAAATAATCAGCAGGCTTAACAACTTTTTTCAGAGTACTATTTTCTGAATGGACTCCATTACATGAGTAAATCAAAATCAAGAAATAATATGTAAAATCCTCTATTCAAGATAAAACTATTTCCCTGGAAATTCAGCTTTACGCTTCTCTAAAAATGCTGTTGTACCTTCCACAAAATCTTCGGTCCCAAAACAGTTTCCGAAACCTTCAATTTCTACATCATAACCATTTACTCCATCTTCGTAATTGGCGTTAATAGCTTTAATGGCTTCCGCAATCGCAACCGATGAATTTCGCATAATTTTGCTCGCAATTTTTTCGGCTAATGGTATTAATTCATCTTGTTCTACAACATGATTTACCAAACCATAAGTCAGTGCTTGGTCAGCATCAATCATACCGGCGGTCATAACCATTTCCATAGCTCTGCCTTTACCAACTAATTGTGGTAAGCGTTGTGTGCCTCCGTAGCCTGGAATCACGCCTAATGAAGTTTCTGGCAAACCCATTTTAGCATTGTTACTTGCAACCCTAAAGTGACAAGCCATGGCCAATTCTAATCCGCCACCAAGGGCGAAACCATTGACAGCCGCAATAACCGGTGTGCTAAGGTTTTCTACAAAATTGAATAATAATTGTTGGCCTTGGGCTGCTAATTTGCCGCCTTCTTCAACACTAAAATCGGCGAACTCGCTAATATCAGCTCCTGCTACAAAGGCTTTTTCACCGCTTCCTGTGATGATGATGACTTTGGTGTGCTCATCATTGTCTGCTGCCTCAAAAGCATCATGCAGTTCTTGGATTGTGGCTTTGTTTAAGGCATTTAACTTTTTTGGTCTGTTGATGGTAATTGTTGTAATGCCGTTTGTAGTTTTGGATAGTATGTTTTCGTAGTTCATTGAAAGTTTATTTCATTCTCACGTAAGTGGGAATCTCGTTATTTTGTTTTCTAAATTTCTTTGCCACCTTGCTGGCAATCCCTTAAGCATTTGCTTCATTATAAAGAGATTTCTGCGTTCGCTGGAATCGAGACCGTGAAAATTGTCCCTTTTCCAAGTTGCGATGTAAAGGTAATACTTCCATTATAGGTTTCCACAATGTTTTTTACCATTCCCAAACCTAAGCCCATGCCACTTGATTTAGTGGTAAATTTTGGTTCGAATATTTTTTCTTTTGTATCTTCTGCTATTCCTGAACCATTGTCTTCGATTGTTATTATCACATTTTCTGCCTCGCTAAATACACACACTTCAATTTTTGGATGATTTACATCTTCAGGAATTGCCTGAATGCCGTTTTTTACTAAATTGGTAACCACTCTAATTAATTGCGTTCTGTCGAATTTAGCTATGATTTCTTCAGCTTCAGAATGAAATACAATATAATCTTCATTAAAAATATCGAGAGCTAATTTTACGATATGGACTACATTGAGGTTTTCATTTTTCTGTGCTGGCATTTTAGCAAAATTAGAAAACGCCGAAGCAATAGAACTCATGGTATCAATTTGCTGAATCAAGGTATTGCTGTATTCATTCACTTTTTGATTGATATTTTCATCGTTAGGATTAAACTTACGCTGAAAACTCTGAACGGTCAATCGCATTGGTGTTAGTGGATTTTTAATTTCGTGGGCGACTTGTTTTGCCATCTCTCGCCATGCTTGCTCACGTTCATTGGTTGCTAAGACTACAGCACTCGCCTCAAGTTCATCAATCATACTATTATAAGAGTTCACTAAGGTTTCTATTTCTTCACTCGACGATTCAATCTGAATTTTTTTATTCCGTTTTTCCAACCGCGTTTCATTCATTTTGTCACTTATAGTACGTAGCGATTTGGTAATAAATTTTGAAATAAGATAGGCAAATATGATGGCCACCAATATCAATACTAAATAAGCATAAGCCAATCGCGTTAAGAACTCTTTTAATTCTTTATTAAGAAAATCATCGTTTTCTAAGTAGGGTAAATTAAGTATCGCTAAATTTTTGAATTTGTCATCGGTAATATAGGTGTAAGAGGATTGAAACGTTTCACCCGCTTCCTTATTTTTTACGACGTAACGATGTTCTAAAGTATTAGACAATGTATTTAGAATTTCGGCATCTAAACAACTATCTAAAGGATCTTTTTGAATGGTTCGTTTTGAACTTTTTAGTAACTGACCTTCTAAATCGTAGAGATTTATCTGAAGGTTGTGAATGGCATCAATTTCAAATATTTTATCCTTAAAAATTAAAGGAATGTTTTCCGTAGTAACTTCATAGGTGTTTTCCCTGCCGTTGAGTATAAAATCAATGTGCTCTTTTATGGCTATCTCTTTTCGTTCTAAACGCTCTTTGTGATAATCTTTTGCTTCTTCACGATACTGATAGATGGTTACCGCAGCAATTAACACTGAAGCCACCAATACCAAAAGTATCATGTTTATAATGATTCGAGCTCTTAAAGACAAACGTTTTCTATTCATAAAAATGCCCATAAAAATGGGTATCTTTTAATTGTAAATTTCTAAGGATTAAATATAGCAATAATCAATCCAAAAGCGCGACGTGTAAATTCCATAATCAAATAACAATATTTTGAGCTTGTATTTTATGAAATTTCAACTATTAGGCTTCTGAATTTTTAGAACGGATATTTTTATACAATTTGAAACCTAGCATTAGTAATATGCCCAAAACAATGATGCCGAGAACACCAAAAATCCAATTGATAGAACTTTTAAGAATCACTAAAAATACAACTGCAAATAGAATAAATGTGGCCCCTTCATTCCAGATACGCATAAAATTAGAAGTAACCTTTACCTCATCGTTTTGAAGTTGTTTGTAATAAATATGTGTTTTATAATGGTAGATAAACAACAGTAGTACAAACCCTAATTTTACATGCATCCAACCTTGATTTAGCCAACTTGGCATTAAAACTAAAAGCCAAATTGCAAAAATCGTAGCCAATATTGCAGAGGGCCATGTGATGATAAACCACAAGCGTTTAGACATTAACTTTAGTTGCTTCCCTAAAATTTCCTTTTTGGGAGAAGACTTGTGAAATGCTTCAATTTGATACACAAATAATCGAGGAATGTAAAACAAACCAGCAAACCATGTGATCACAAAAATGAGATGAAGGGATTTGATGTAGTTATAATATTCCATTAGTCCTCAACGAATAAATAATTCAACTTTTTGCTATTAAACGCCTCATTAAACGCTTTTACCTCATCCTTCAAAATAGTATTAAATACTGATAATTGTTTATCAATCTGTGCGGTTAATTCATTCTTTACCGCAATATCTTGTGCTGTAGGTGGAAAGTCCCCCATACTTACCAATGCATTTAAATGTCCTAATTTGTTCGTTAATTTTATCGGAAAATTTAAAGGGTCTTGCCCACTTTTATTCTGAGTTTGATATAATTCTTTTTCAATATTAATTAATTGCTCTTCTAAAACCTTAGCTTTTTCAACTAACGCTTTTACATTATCGTTATTTTTATACTGCTTTTGGAAACTGTTCAATTGTTTATTTACATTTCGAATTTGTTTAATGGATTTGTGCGCATTATCCATCGTTTTATTCACATCTTTTATAAAGGTAAATTGTTTTTCCATATCTGCTAAAGAGCTCTCAGCTCTTGGATCTGCCAAAATTTTGAAGGTTTTAGACATCTCAATGGCATTTTTATTTCGCTCATTTTCCACTACGGTAGAATCTTTAGTAGGCACAATATTTAGACTTACCTTGTAATTTCCAGGAATTGCGCGCGGACCTTCTAGACTAGCCCACCACAAAATCATACCATCTAAACGTTCTGCCCCATCATAGGTCATATCCCATACAAATTGATTGGCACCTTTTTCTACTTTCAGTTTGTTCGTTTTATCTTTATTTGAATAGGTTTTGATGGTATCGCCTTTGGTATCAAAATAGGTTAAGGATATTTTATCGGCTTCGTTAAAATTCTTCAAGTTAAAATAAGTGATAACACCATTAGGATGATTTGTTCCAGCGGTTTTACTTCCAGATCGACTTCCTCCACGCATTCTATAAGTATCTTTTGGTTTGAACAACAAATTCTTACTTAGATCCGCATCATACAATTGATGAATTAAAGTGAGGTCATCAATCATCCAAAGGCTTCGTCCTTGTGTTGCAACAATTAAATTATTGTCTTTAATTGTTAAATCGGTTATAGGTACAATCGGTAAATTCAATTGAAAAGGCTTCCAATCTTTACCATCGTTAAATGAAATATACATTCCAGTTTCTGTTCCTGCATATAATAACCCTTTTCGTTTTGGGTCTTCGCGAATTACTCTTGTAAAATGCTCTTCATTGATGCCGTTTGTGATCTTTGTCCAACGCTTTCCGTAATCTGTAGTCTTATATAAATATGGAGCAAAATCTCCTGTTTTATATTTTGTACCAGCGACATAGCAGGTACCTTCATCAAAAGCGCTTGGCTCTATGCTATTAATCATCATCCATTCTGGCATTCCGCTTGGTGTTACATTGGTCCAAGTTTCACCTCCATTTTTTGTTACATGGATTAAGCCATCGTCACTACCGACCCAAAGTAAGCCTTCTTTTAATGGCGATTCATTGGCGGCAAAAATGGTACAATAATATTCAACTGAGGTATTATCTTGAGTAATTGGACCCCCTGAAGATTTTAATTTTTCAGGATCATTTCGTGTTAAATCCGGACTGATAATATCCCAAGACTGCCCTTCGTTCTCAGTAACATGAACATGCTGTGAAAAGGTATATAATCGATCTGAATGATGTTTCGAAAAAATAATAGGAAAATTCCACTGAAAACGATATTTCATCCCTTCTGCTCCATGACCCATTGGATTATCGGGCCAAACATTTATAGCTCTAACAGTTCCTGTTTTATGGTTTACACGTGTTAGGAAACCGTCGTAACTGCCACCGTAAACAATATCATTATTTTTAGGATCGACTGCAATATGGGCAGATTCACCTCCAGCTGTACTCTCCCAATCATCTTCTGTTATACTTCTGCCATCAGTTCTGTGTGGAATTCTAACCGTGGAATTATCTTGCTGTGCTGCGTATATGCGATAAGGAAATGCATTATCAGTCGTTACTCTATAAAATTGCGATGTGGGTTGGTTATGGTAAGTGCTCCATGTTTCACCTCCATCGTATGTAACTTGTGCTCCGCCGTCATCACCAATAATCATTCGTTGTGGATTCTCTGGCGCAATCCACAAATCGTGATGATCTCCATGTGGTGCGCTGTAAGTTTCAAAAGATTTGCCTCCATCTGTACTTTTATGGTAACGTACATTTAAAACGTACACTGTATTGACATCTTCCGTATCTGCATAAAGTCTGGTGTAGTACCAAGCACGTTGTCGTAATTTACGTTCACTATTTACTTGACTCCAAGTTTCACCACCATCTTCACTTTTGTATAAGCCACCGTTTTCTTTATTTTCAATCATCGCCCAAACGCGTTCACTATTTACAGGAGACACAGTAACACCAATAATACCTAGCGTTCCTTTTGGAAATCCTTTCTTAGTTGAAATTTCTGTCCAAGTTTCACCACTATCAGTACTTTTCCAAAGGGCGGAGCCTTCTCCCCCTGAGTTTAGACTGTATGGAGTTCTATTAATTCTCCATGTAGATGCATATAAAATTCTCGAATTATTAGGATCCATTATTAAATCTACAACTCCAGCATGCGCATTCGCAAACAGCGTTTTCTTCCACGTTTTGCCGCCATCAACACTTTTATAAACTCCACGTTCTTCTGTAGGTTTGTAGAGATTTCCCATCACTCCTGCGTAAACAATATTGTGATTGGATGGATGTACAGCAATACGCGGTATATGTCTCGATTTTTTTAGTCCAGATGCGGTCCAAGTTTTACCTGCATCTTCACTTTTATAAATTCCATATCCTGAGGATACATTTCCTCTCACCGTTTTCTCTCCACCACCCACATAAATTACATTCGGGTCACTTTTAGCGACCGTAATAGCACCTATACTTCCTCCAAAAAAACCATCTGAGATATTTTCCCATTGGCGCCCACCATTGATTGTTTTCCAAATACCACCTCCGGTTGCTCCAAAATAATATAAGTTAGGCTGATTGGAAACTCCGGTTACTGCCGCACTTCGTCCACCACGAAATGGTCCCAAAAGACGATACTCTAAAGCATCATAATTTGATTCTTGAAAGTTTTGGGATTGAAGATTTAGCGCACAAAAAACTAATAGTAAAATGACCAAGATGTTAGGAAACTTCATAATAAGAAAAACGTTATTTATAGAAACTTAAAATTACGGATTATAATTTATTCAATAGCTTTTGCTGGTAAATTTAACTTGACTTCGCGATATAAGAAGTAGCCAGTTACGATGGTAGACAACACATCTGAAATCGGAAATGCCATCCACACACCCAAAGCTCCAAAATAATGAGGTAAAATAAAAATCAACGGAATGAAGAAAAACCCTTGACGCGTTAAGGTGAGTAATAATGCTGGAATCGCCTTACCTACCGCTTGGAAATACGCCGCACCAATCAGCTGAATCGCAATTATTGGCACAGCTGCAAATACCCAACGCATCGCAGAAGGTGTTTCATTTAATACGTCATTATCTTGTGTAAATAAGCGCGTTATAAATTCAGGAAAAACCATTAGAAATACAAATATGATAGCCGCTAATAGAGCAGCGTATTTAATAGCTGTTATGATTGAGGCTCTTACCCTATCGTATTTTTCTGCTCCATAATTAAATCCGGCAATAGGTAAAAATCCTTGGGTAATGCCATAAATTGGAAAGAGTGCAAACATTAGCATTCGGCCAACAATAGCATAGGCCGTAACCGAAGTTTCGCCACCTAAATCAAAAAGAATATTGTTCATTAATAAGTACGTTACACTTACAATGGCTTGTCTGGCTAAAGTCACAAAGCCGAGGGCTCCGATTTCCTTTACGATAGGTTTGTCTAATCCGAAATGGTTAAAATTAATTTTTAATTCAGAATGTTTTGAGAGAAAGAACCAAAGAATAAATATAAAACACAAGACATAAGAAATGGTTGTTGCCCAAGCTGCACCAGCCATTCCCCAATCAAAAATTTTAATAAAAAGCACATCTAAGAGCAAATTCCCAACTGACGGAAACATCATGGCGTACATGGCAAATTTCGGTTTACCTTCGGCTCTAATTACCGTATTTCCCATCATACAAAGTGCCAAAATTGGCACACCGTACAGTACAATTCTATAGTATATTTTTGCGGGTTCAAAAATGGCGCCTTTACCACCAAAAGCGGGTACAATATCATTGATATACCATAGACCAAAAAACACAAATACCACGGTTACTAAAATGGTTAATGTAATTTGATTTCCAAATGTTTTTAAAGCTTTTATAGAGTTATTGGCCCCTAATGCCCTAGAGATCATGGAAGATCCACCAATCCCAATGGCCATACCAAGTGCCGCTATAAAAAACGATACGGGAAGCACCACATTAATCGCTGCAATTGCCGTTGAACCAATCCAATTTCCCACTAAAATAGTATCGACTAAAATATTTAGTGACATCACTAAAATACCTATAGATGCTGGTACAGCTTGCTTAATTAACAATTTACCAATAGACTGATTTCCTAGCTCAAATGACGATACTTTAGCCATTAATTATTTATAGTTTTTCAGTCAGAGATGTTAAACTACTTTGGTGGAATTGATTAGAAGTCGCCCATTCATTAATCCATTTAGCTAAAAGACTCACCCATTCAGCATCATCATTGAGGCATGGTATAGTTGTAAATTCTTTACCACCCATTTCGTGAAAAATCTCTTCACCTTCCATCGCAATTTCTTCTAATGTTTCTAAACAATCACTCACAAAAGCAGGTGTAACAATCGCCATTTTTTTAATTCCTTGTTTACCGTAACGCTCAATAGTTCGGTCTGTATAAGGCTTTAACCATGGATCGAAACCCAATCGGGACTGAAAAGAAGTAGAATAAGTATGGGCTTTAAGCTGAAGTTTTTCTGCAACTAATCTTGTGACTTCTAAACATTGATGCCTGTAACAAAACTCGTGAGCAGGAGATGGTGTTGCGCAACAACTTCCATCTATAGTACAATGCGATTTGGTAACATCTCTTTTTCTAATATGGCGTTCTGGCACTCCATGATATGAAAATAATAAATGTTCGTAATCGTTACCCTTTAAATGTTCTGAAATACTATTTGAAAGTACTTCAATATAATCTGGTCGGTTATAAAAAGCCGGTAAATCTGAAATTTTTAAATCAGGAAAGTGTGCGTTTCTAATCTCTTCAGCTAAAACCAAAATAGTTTCGGTTGTTGCCATAGCGAACTGCGGATACAATGGCATTAGAAAGACTTCCTTTACACCCTTATCCACTAATTCTTGTAGCCCTTTCTGAATGGTCATACTGCCATAACGCATGGCTAATGCTACAGGATATTCAACTTCCTGCTGTATTTTGTTCTGAAGCCTCTCAGAGATAACAATCAACGGAGAACCTTCGTCCCACCAAATTTTTTGATATGCTGTTGCCGATTGTTTAGGACGCGTATTTAATATAATCCCTTTAACAAGTGCGGTTCTAGCCGCAAATGGAATATCAATGACACGCTCGTCCATTAAAAATTCGCCTAGATATTTTTTAACATCTTTTGGCTTTGGACTATCTGGAGAGCCCAAGTTGATTAATAAAATTCCTTTCATGCGTTTATATGTTTTTAATGGTCACATGGAATATTCATATGATCATTTTCCTTAAATATCAAAATTTAATTAAGGAAGTTTCATGCTGAATTTATTTCAATAATCCTCAGTAGAGGTATATGTTTTCAAATGCAAAAATACAATACTTAATGCAATACTCGTTACTGCTTTTCTTTGGTTTTATTTGTGCCTATAAACGTTAAAAAATCTAAAAACAACCACAATAATTATCGTTTTTTATCGACTTTAACCAATTCTATAGGGCCGTTTAATGGAATTAAATATCTTTACAAGCCCTGATTATGTTTTTATTATGAAGAAAATCCTATCCTTATTCCTAATATTTTTTACCATAATTGCTTTTTCTCAACAACAATATCAAAGTTTGCTATGGAAAATTACTGGAAACGGACTTGAAAAACCATCCTTCCTTTATGGCACTATGCATGTAAGCAAAAAAGTCGCCTTTCGTTTAGATGATGTGTTTTATAAATCGCTAAATCAAAGTGAGTGCATTGCGTTAGAATCAGACCCAACGACATGGCCTGGTTTTAATTATGAAACCATGCTGGATCAAATGGCTGCTTATAGCAATAATACTAACGATTTTTACACCAATCTTTTTAAACTTTCTCATCCAGACGAAATGGCCATTAGAGGCTCAGTTCGGATGGATAACAATGCGGTAAACTCGTATTTATATCGTAAAAGTAGTGCTTCGGATAATTTTGAAGAGGAAACGTATTTAGATATGTTTATTTTTCAGGCAGGTAAAAAGAATAATAAGAAAATATACGGATTAGAAGACTTAGCCGAATCGCGGTACTTAACTACGAAAGCCGCTTACAATGCTAACAAAAAAGAATTAGATCCTTGGGTGCAAAAATTGTATGCTAAGGAAAATGCTTATTTAATTCAAGAAAATTTATATCGTGACAGAAATCTTGATCTTTTAGATTCTATTGGTGCAGGAGTAAATACAGAATTCTACAGGGAAAATATGCTCTATATCCGAAATGAAAACATGGTCATTTCCTTAGAGGAGCTTATGCCTAACAAATCAGTCTTTGCCGGCGTGGGTGCCGCACATTTACCAGGCAACCAAGGCATGATAAATATGTTGCGTCAACGCGGTTATACCGTAAAAGCCTTGACCTCTAAACAAACAGATTACAGTAAAATAGAAAAAGCGAAACTCGATAGTTTATTTGTAACTCCTGAACTCAAAAAGCACAGTACACCAGATGGATTTATAACTATTAATACCTATGATGAATTGCGTGAATTTTCTTTTGGCGGACAAAAATATTATCTCGACCCAGACATGACCAATGGCGCGTATTTAACTTTAAATAGAATAAGTCGTTTCACTTATTTACCCAACCAAAAAGAAAATATTACCTTAAAAGATATTGATCATTTATTATACGAGGATATTCCGGGGGATATCATCGCCAAAGTAGAACTAACAACACCATATCGTGGTATCGGTATTGTAAATAAAACAAAGAAAGGTGAGTTTCAGAAATATCATATTTACCAGACACCCTTAGAAATTATTATTATCAAATTTGCAGGTCGCAGTGATTTTGTATTGCAACATGAAGACAAAATATTCAATTCCATAACTTTAAAAACCCCCTCGAATGACAATCAACTATTCGTAGCGCCAAACAATAAATTTCAGGTTGATTTTCCTGCATATTACGCTGCAAGCAATATGAATAATTATGGCAAAAAATTAGTGGAAGGTTATAAAAATGACGCTTATTATTTCTTTGAAGAAGCCGTTTTAAACGATTTCACCTATATTGAAGAAGATAGTTTTGAAGCTAAATATTTTCATCACGCACTATATAAAAATTATAAACTTACAGAAGCCAAAGGTGGTTTTAAAGCTGGTGATTATAAGACTTATGAATCATATGCTGTTTTAGATTCAAAAACAGATAAAAATTTATATTTAAAAACCATAGTAAAAGATGGAAGTTACTACCTTTTAGGTTATGTTGGCTCCAATGAAGCCGATAAAACCGCCTTTTTCAAATCTTTTAAATTCAATAAAATAGACTATTCAGGTTTTGAAAAAGTAACCGATACGTCATTACATTTTTCGGTGAGCACCAATGCTAAAGTTCCGAATCCAAACCCTTACAGTTACGATAACTACGGCGGACAAAAACCAAAAGATTACGAACAATCTTTAAAACAAAGCACTTACTCTACAGATGCTAATGAGCAAATCTCGGTGTCTAGAACCAAGTTTCACGATTTGCAAATGTTTCATAATGCAGACAGCCTTTGGAAGGATTTAGAGGAAAAAGTAAGTTATAATACCCAATATTATCATAGTAAAAAAAAGTTCAAGATTTCAAACCGAAAATCAACCAAAACGGATGCTTTTTATACCCATAGTTTTAGTTACACCGATTCGGCAAGTGCGAAACAAGTGTTGGTAAAAAATATTTTGAAGGAAGGCGTTCTTTTTGAACTGAAAACTTTGATCGATTCCATAAGTGGGCCTTCAAAATTTGTAACCGAATTTTATAACACCTTCACTCCGAAGGATACGCTTTTAGGAAAAAATGTACTTCACGATAAAACTAAACCCTTTTTTGAAGCGCTGAGAGCCAATGACAGTTTGGTTTTTGAATCTTACAACCTCATTAAATTTAAAAAACATAACAGTAAGGATATTGTTTCTGTGCTCAAGGATTTTGAATTCGATAAGGAACGTTTAAACATAAAATCGTACCTGGTAGAGCAACTTATTGACATCGATTTAAAGAACCATTTGCCGTTTATAAAACAATTATATCGTGATAGTTATTCAGATCCACAGACCCAAACCTCTATTCTAGAAGGCTTATTGCAATCTAAAAAAAAAGAAAATTATGATATTGCTTTAGAACTTATGGAACGCGATTTACCATTAGGAAGTGTTGGTTCAATGTTTTATAGTTATTATAAAAAAGACTCATTAAAGTTGAAGGCTTCATTGTTCCCAAAAATTCTTGAATACAGTACCATTTCAGAATACAAACAACCACTTTACACCTTGTTAGCAAAAGTAAAAGACAGCGGTCTGGTAAAGCCAAAAACCTATAAAAAATACAAAAACCAGCTGATTAATGATGGTAAAATGGAGGTGAAGCGGAATTTAGGAAACTCTAATAATTACGGTTACAATTCGTATTCTTATAATTTAGCAACTTATGTGCGATTGATTTTTCCGTATAGAAATGAGCGCAGTGCAAAAGATTTTTTCGAAAAACTTTTAAATGTAGAAGACACTAAGGCTTTAGTGAAGTACTATGTATTACTAACTAAAGCCAAGGAAACCATTCCAAATCAACTATCTGAAAAGTTGGTAGAAGATGAAGGAAATCAATATTTGCTTTTGGAAGAGTTAGACAAAGCGAAGCTTTTAAACAAATTGAAATCTATAAATATCAGTCAGGAACAATTCGCCAAATCAAAACTCTTAGCTGATGCCAATTTTGAAAAAGAAAAAGATTCAATTCAGTTTCTTTTTAAACGGAATTTTGTAACCGATAAAGGTAAAGCCGCAGCCATGTATTTTTTCAAAATTGACAAGGACGATGAGTATGCTGGTAAGGTTGAAGCCTTGCATTACATTTCCTTTATACAACCAAAAGACCACAACCAATTGGCAATCGATTATTATTCTAAATCCGAAAGTTACGGCACCATCGTTGATAAAACGAAGGAATTGGAAGAACAATATACTGAAATTCTTAACCTAGCGATTTATAAGGACAGGCAGCGTGTAGCATCTAGTGGAAATGATGGATATTATGATTATTAACTAGACCCCATAATATACTTCTTTGGCGTCGTCCCAAACTTCTTTTTAAAAGCTGCAATAAAATGGCTTCCTGTGCTGTAACCAACTCTTAGCCCAACTTCATTGACATTATAATTACCAGATTCTAAAAGTTTGCGCGCTACTTCCATTTTATAATCGAACAAAAAGCTAAAAACAGAATCCCCATAAATTTGTTTAAAGCCTTCTTTTAATTTCTTTAAGCTTAAATCTATTTCATCTGCTAATTCTTGCAATGTTGGCGGCTCGGCCATATTGGCGATGATGATGTCTTTTGCTTTTTTGAGTTTCGCTACATTCACCTCATCCACTAAAAACGGACATTGTTCAATATCGGCATCTTCACTGCGGTTAAAAAACAAGCTCAATAATTCGTAAGCTTTTCCTTTAAAATATAACGGCTTAATAGAATTGTTAAGGTTAAAACTGATTAGCTGATTCAATACTACAGCCATGGAAGGAGAAATTTTACCATCCTTATAGTATTTTTTATCCTTGTTATCGTCTGTTAAAAAAGTCACATAATTCGCATCTTCCGAAAACAGGCCATGAAACTTTTTAATGGAAATGACCAAAGACACCAACCAAGAATGCGGTTTCAACTCTAAATGAATCGGTAAATCCCGCTGTGGATTATAAAGCAATAAGGACGTTTCCTCATTAATATTCAGCGTGTAATTACCTTGATTAAACATAAAATCTGCGGTTCCCTTAGTGCAAAAATGGAATTGAATGTAATTACTATCAATCTTGCGCTCAAGAATATTGGTATTTATATCATCGTTTTTGCACGTCAATATAAAAAAGCCTTCTTCTATATAAATTTCATCAAAAGTACCTCCAGCGATACTTTTTGAAACCATTTTTTCGAATTTCATTTTTATCTTATTTAGATTGGTTCTAAACAAAGCTGTAAAAAACCCTCGTTTTCTCTACAAAAATATGATAATTATCATGTTTTAATAAAAAACAAACATAAAAAACCAGAAGCGATACTTTAAGTTCCTCTAGCGTTGTTTTTATTTGAATAACAAATTTATTTTTGCCGTGCAATATCTCAGTCAGGTAAACGAGCGAATGCAACACATGCCAAATAGAAGTAAATATTTTTATGCCATAGGACTCAGCTATCAAAAAGCAGATGCTGAAGTGCGCGGTCATTTTAGTTTGTGCGAGACAGCTAAACAAAACGTTTTGTCTCAAGCCAAACAAAATGGTATTGAAAGTCTTTTGGTGGTTTCTACCTGCAACCGCACCGAACTTTATGGTTTCGCAGAACATCCTTTTCAATTAATTCAACTATTATGCGAAAACACCAAAGGAACGGTTGAGGAATTTCAAGATGTGGCTTATGTTCATAAAAATAAGGAAGCCATCAATCACATGTTTCGAGTCGGCTCTGGGTTAGACAGTCAGATTTTAGGAGATTTTGAAATTATCTATCAGTTAAAAGCTGGTGCGCGAATGTCCAAAGCAGTCGGTTTATTAAATTCATTTACAGAACGTTTAGTAAACTCTGTAATTCAAGCTAGTAAACGTATTAAAAACGAAACTCAATTATCCTCTGGCGCCACCTCGGTGTCCTTTGCCTCTGTGCAGTATATTATGAATAGCGTAGAGCGGATTTGTGATAAAAATATTTTACTCTTCGGTACAGGTAAAATTGGTAGAAACACTTGCGAAAATTTAGTAAAGCACACCAAGAATTCACATATCACTTTAATTAACAGGACTAAGGATAAAGCGGAAGAAGTTGCCGGAAAATTCAATTTGGTTGTAAAAGATTACGATAATCTAGCTGAAGAACTTAATGTTTCGGATATTGTTATAGTAGCCACTGGTGCCCAAAATCCTACAGTTTATAAATCTTTAATTTCCACCAAAAAACCGTTGTTGATTTTAGATTTATCCATTCCAAAGAATGTTAACGACGACATTAGAGAACTTGAGAATATTACGCTAGTGCATTTAGATGATTTAGCAAAAATCACTGATGATACTTTAGAAAAACGAAAAACTTATATCCCAAAGGCCGAAGCGATTATATCAGAAATTGCAACCGAATTTAATGCGTGGTTAAACACCTTAAAATTTGTTCCTACCATTCAGGCTATAAAACATAAATTGACTGATTTTAAAAATTCTGAATTCAATACACAACGCAAAAAAATGTCTGATTTTAATGAGGACCAAGCGGAGTTGATTACTAATAATTTAATTCAGAAAATAACAAATCAATTTGCGCATCACCTTAGAGAAGATAGTAATTCTTCCGATGAAAGCATCGAGCTTATCAAAAAAATATTTCAGTTAGAAACTACCGATAATGTCTAATAAAATTATTCGCATTGGCACACGCGACAGCCAGCTCGCTATGTGGCAAGCAAAAACTGTTCAATCTCAGCTTGAACATTTAGGTCATAAGACTGTTCTTGTACCTGTAAAATCTACTGGAGATTTAGTCCTTGACAAACCCTTATACGAACTTGGCATAACTGGTATTTTTACTAAAACCTTAGATATTGCAATGCTCAATGGTAGCATTGATATTGCGGTGCATTCTTTAAAAGATGTCCCAACTGTTTTGCCAAAAGGTATTGTACAAGCGGCAGTTTTAAAACGAGGTAATATTAACGACACTTTAGTTTTTAAAACCAACGAAGAATTTTTATCAGCTAGAAATGCTGTAATTGCGACAGGAAGTTTAAGACGACGCGCACAATGGTTAAATCGCTATCCAACACACACTATAGTTGGTTTACGAGGCAACGTGAATTCAAGATTAGAAAAACTTGAAAATAATGAGGATTGGAATGCAGCGATATTTGCAGGTGCAGGTTTGGGACGTTTAAATATTACACCCGAAAATTCAATCAATCTGCATTGGATGATTCCTGCGCCAGCACAAGGTGCTATTATGATTACTGCTTTGGAATCTGATGATGAAACAAGAGCAATCCTTACCGAAATTAATGATGAAGTAACTCAAATTTGCACCTCGATTGAGCGCGAATTTTTGAATCGATTAGAAGGTGGTTGTACAGCACCAATCGGTGCCATTTGTTATATCAACAAAGAGGAAGAAGTCAACTTTAAAGGGGTTCTTTTAAGTAAAGACGGCACTAAAAAAATTGAAGTCACTAAAGTAGTTCCCTTAGGAAAACACGAAAATATAGCGGAATTCTGTGCTGATTATGTTATTGGAAAAGGGGGTAAAGTATTGATCGACGAATTAAGCCAAGGCGATAAAATTACCAATATTTATTCCACTAAAAAGTTAACGAACGACCAAATGGCCAAGTTTCATGAAGACGTGGTTGCGGAAAGTAGTGATGCTGTAAAAATTAATCCGAATCGCTTAACTAAAAATGTGGTTCGAAATGAAATTGAAAATGTCATCATTACGAGTAAAAATGCGGTTGATTCTTTACTTACTAATTTTTCGCCTGTAGAGTTACAATTTAAGAATATTTATTGCGTTGGCAGAAAAACCAAACGTTTGGTTGAAAAACGCATCGGAAAAGTAAAACATTATGAAAATTACGCCAAGGACTTAGCCGAACACATGGCTGAATTTATGGATGGCACAGAAGTAACCTATTTCTGTAGTAATTTGAGATTAGACACTATTCCAGATATTTTAACTGACAACAATATTAAAGTCAACGAAGTAGAAGCCTACGAAACTAAGTTTGATGCTGAAAAAGTAGATGGCGATTTAGATGGTGTTATGTTTTATAGTCCTTCAACAGTGCAAAGTTTTTTAAAACTAAATAAGGCAAAAGGTATTGCATTTTGTATCGGTGAAACAACGGCAACGGAAGCTAAGACATATTTTAAGGAGGTTAGAGTGGCAAAGGTGCCTTTAGTAGAGAGTGTTGTGGATTTGGTGAATGACCATTTTAGTGCTTAATTAAAAAATATCTATAAGGTTTTTGAAAACCTAACAGGTCTGAAATA
The DNA here is from genome assembly GCF_030407435.1 of Winogradskyella bathintestinalis. GTDB lineage: Bacteria > Bacteroidota > Bacteroidia > Flavobacteriales > Flavobacteriaceae > Winogradskyella > Winogradskyella bathintestinalis. Next base: position 725,771 of record NZ_JASDDK010000001.1, on the reverse strand, counting down.
ATTTACTTTAGCCATAATCTCTAATAAACAGATTCCTACGTCAAGCAAAAAAAGCTTAATTCGCATTGACCGAACGTATAAAAACTAAGAGTTTAATTAAAAAGATTCCGATTTTCACGGGAAATGAGCATGATTAAAAACGATTTATTCCTAAGAGCATTAAGAGGTGAGACTGTTGAACGACCACCAGTATGGATGATGCGCCAAGCCGGTCGCTACTTACCAGAGTTTATGGAAATCAAAGCAAAATACGATTTCTTTACACGATGCCAAACACCTGAATTAGCCAGTGAAATAACAGTGCAACCAATTCGTCGATACGGTATGGATGCAGCTATTTTGTTTTCGGATATTTTGGTTATTCCGCAAGCGATGAATATTGAGGTGCAGATGAAACCTAATTTTGGCCCTTATTTGCCTAACCCTGTACGTTCTCAAAAGGATGTGGATAATGTTATCGTTCCAGATGTTAAAGAGGCATTAAACTATGTTTACGAAGCTATAAAAGCGACCAAAGAAAAATTAAATGATGAAATTCCATTAATTGGTTTTGCCGGTTCGCCATGGACAATTTTGTGCTATTGCGTACAAGGACAAGGGTCTAAAAACTTTGATAAAGCCAAGGAATTTTGCTTTACCAATCCGATAGCCGCGCATCAACTTTTACAGAAAATTACGGATACAACGATTGCTTATTTAAAAGAGAAAGTAAAAGCAGGTTGTAATGCTGTCCAAGTATTTGATTCTTGGGGAGGCATGTTGTCGCCTGTGGATTATCAAGAATTTTCTTGGCAATATATTCAACAAATCATCGATGCATTAAAAGATGATGCACCTGTCATTGCTTTTGGCAAAGGCTGTTGGTTTGCTTTAGATACCATGGCAAAATCTGGAGCTTCAGCTCTAGGAATTGATTGGACATGTTCTGCTAGAAACGCACGTTACTTAACGGGTGGGAACATAACATTACAAGGTAATTTTGACCCAACACGTCTATTTTCTCCACCTTCAGAAATTAAAAAGATGGTCACCCAAATGATTAATGAGTTTGGAAAAGATAAATACATTGTGAATTTAGGTCATGGTATTTTGCCAAATATTCCTTTGGAAAATGCTAAAGCCTTTATTGATGCTGTAAAAGAATACAAAAGCCCGTCCTAATTTTCCCTAAGGGAAGAAACTGTTGCTCTTACTGTGTTCTTACTCATACTTAAAAAAAAATCAAAGTTTCTATTGAAATTCTTAACTTTGAAAAACTGAATTTTTTTAATTAAAATGAGATTCCTGCTTTCGCAGGAACTAATGATGATAAAAAACGTAGTACAAGGTATTAAGGCATATTCTGGTGCATTGGCAATAATTTCAAAATTAAAACTTTGGAAATATTTTGCTGTACCTATAATTATTAGCGTAATCACAGCTACTTTAATCGGACTTTCAGCTTATGGTTTATCTGATAATATGGGCCGTTTTATTGCGAAAGCTTGGATATGGGACTGGGGAAAAGAAACCTTTACTTCCATAACTACTTTCATCGGAGCCATCATTATTATTGCTATCGGCCTAATATTATATAAACATATCATCATGGCATTATCTGCGCCATTTATGAGTCCGGTTTCAGAGAAAATCGAAGCGTATTTAACAGGAGTAGAAAAACATCAACATAGAAATACCAGTTTTCAAGAACAACTTTGGCGTGGTATCCGTATCAATGTTAGAAATTTAGGCAAAGAACTGCTAATTACGATGCCCATACTTTTATTGAAATTTATTCCCGTTGTCAATATATTTTCAACGGTGTTATTATTTTTAGTTCAAGCTTACTATGCAGGTTTTGGTAATATGGACTATACTTTAGAGCGTCATTTTAAGTATCGCGAAAGTATTCGTTTTGTAAGACAGCACAGAGGTATCGCTATAGGAAATGGCCTTGTATTTATGCTCTTTTTACTAATACCTGTAATTGGTGTTATTTTAGTTTTGCCTATGAGCGTGACGGCTGCATCACTAAAAACGGTTGAGCTTTTAAAAGATAAAGATCTTTTGCGAAATGACCATCCTGTTTTAAGAACTGAGGTATGATTGCTCAGTTCAATGGTTTCGAAATCAATAAGATTCACAACGGAGATGCTTGGAAAATCTGTAATTTCGTAATTTCTAATGAAGACCGACTAAACCATTATTTTCCTAAAACCTTAGAACAAAATCTCACTCCGACGCTTTCTAACAATTTTGTGGAACAAAAAACAAAACAGTTTCAGAATAATGAAGAACTATTATTCACCCTTAAACATTCTGATACCAGAGCACTTGTTGGCTTATTTTTTCTAAAGGAACTGAATTGGGAAATTAAACAAGGAGAATTCGCCTATTGTATTGGTTATAATTTTGAAGGGCAAGGCTTAGCTTCCAAAGCTATTCAACACTTATCGCAATATGCTTTTGATTTGGGATTAGAAACACTTCAAATTATTGTACATAAAGATAATATGGCAAGTGTTAGAGTGGCCACGAATAATCAGTTTGAATGGATTAAAACTTTGCCGAATGAATTTACACCAAATAGAGAACAGCCTTTGGATATGGAACTTTATGAATTAAATTCTAAAAAATAGCATTATAACCTACACGGTTTTAAAATCGTGACAGATATTTATCAGAATGATACTAATTGGAAAAATGAAAATTACCTTTAAAACTGTTTAGTTCTCTTCATTTCAAAATTTTTTAACCAAAGACGAAAGTTTAATAAATTCAAAAAAAGATTATGTAATTTCATAATTTGAAGATTTATAAAAAATTTAATTTCATGCCTAAAAATAATTCTATTGAAGACCTCTCAAGTTCTGAAAACACTACAGGACAAGGAAAACAATTCAACGAAGAAATAAAAGATAAGTTCTTCAACTATATACACCAACTACAAGACACTATAACCTCAAAACTTGAAGATGTTGATGGTAAGGCAAAATTTCAAGAAGACCTTTGGGAACGACCAGAAGGTGGTGGCGGCAGAACACGCGTTATAGAACATGGAAATGTTTTTGAAAAGGGAGGTGTTAACATTTCTGGAGTTCATGGTAAATTACCAGACAGTATGCAAAAATACTTTGGTGTTGAAGATGCAGATTTTTTTGCTTGTGGATTGAGTTTAGTTCTTCATCCTACTAATCCGATGGTGCCGACAGTTCATGCGAATTGGCGCTATTTTGAAATGTATGATCAAGACGGAAAGATCGTTGATCAATGGTTTGGTGGTGGACAAGATTTAACACCTTACTATTTGTTTGAAGTAGATGCTAAACATTTCCATCAAACTTGTAAGACAGCTTGCGATCCTCATAATGTCGAATTTTATAAAAAATACAAGGCACGTTGCGATGAATATTTTTACAATGCACACCGTAATGAAGGGCGCGGAATTGGTGGTTTGTTTTTTGATTATTGTAAAGCTTCAGAAGAAATGAGCATGCAAAATTGGTATGACTTTGTTACTGAAGTCGGTAATAGTTTTTTAGAAGCTTATGTCCCTATTGTTGAAAAACGAAAAGACATAAAATATACAAAACAACAACGCGACTGGCAAGAAATTAGAAGAGGCCGTTATGTTGAATTCAATTTGGTTCACGATAAAGGTACCTTGTTCGGCTTAAAAACCAATGGACGTATTGAAAGCATTTTAATGAGCTTACCACCACATGTACAATGGGTTTACGACCATCATCCGGAAAAGGGAAGTGAAGAAGAAAAATTGATTGAAGTTTTACAAAATCCTGTAGATTGGGTGTAAGCTATAGACCTGTAAGGTTTCAAAAAAATCTGCCAAATCTAAAAGGAGTAAATACAATTATGAACTGCTATTGCGGAAATAACAAAACCTATAATGAATGCTGCGAGATTTTTCATATAAATCATGGAATAACAGCTACAGCCGAACAATTAATGCGCTCTAGATATAGTGCGTTTGTTTTAGCAAATGGGGATTATTTAATGGCAACGCATCATACATCTACACGACCAATAAAAGAGAAAAAAGCTATTGTAAAATGGGCAAAATCAGTACAATGGATACGATTAGAAATAATAGAATCCTCAAAGGGTTCTAAAGAAGATAATGAAGGTACGGTAACCTTCAACGCCTATTTTTTCGAAAATGGAAAAGTAGATGTTATCAATGAAAAATCCGCTTTTGTAAAAGAAAATAATTGCTGGTTTTATATAGGCTTAAGTAAATAATATCATTTGAAAAGTCTACAGCTTTCTAGCGATAAAAAACGGGTAATTATGAGTAACTTTGTGATTGATAACCGTAATTTTTATCAACCTAAATTTAGATCCTTATTATGTTTCCAATTAGAAGAAATAGAAGACTACGAACCAACGAAGCTATTAGAAGTTTAGTTAGGGAAACTTACATCACACCAAACGATTTTTTGGTACCATTATTTATTGTTGAGGGTAAAGGTGTAAAAGAAGAGATTGCATCGATGCCAAACTACTATCGTTTCAGTTTAGATTTATTAAAAGAGGAAGTAAAAACACTATGGAATTTAGGCCTAAAATCGGTTTTGCTTTTTGTTAAGGTAGACGATAATTTAAAAGACAATAAAGGCACGGAAGCTTGGAATACTAATGGATTAATGCAACGCGCTATAAAAACCGTAAAAGATGTATGTCCAGAAATGTTAGTAATGACAGATGTGGCCTTAGATCCATATTCAACTTATGGACATGATGGCATTGTAGAAAACGGAAAAATAATAAATGATGCCACTGTTGAAGCTTTAGCGGAAATGAGCCTATCCCATGCAGAGGCTGGTGCAAATTTTGTGGCACCTAGCGATATGATGGATGGCAGAATTATTGGAATCCGCGAAGCCTTAGACCAATCTAATTTTATTGATACCGGTATTATGAGTTATTCGGCTAAATATGCTTCGGCGTTTTACGGGCCTTTTAGAGATGCTCTGGATTCTGCTCCTGTAGATTTGGTGGATATTCCTAAGGATAAAAAAACCTATCAAATGGATTTTGCCAACAGAGATGAAGCTATTAAAGAGACCGAAATGGATATCAACGAGGGAGCAGATATGGTAATGGTAAAACCTGGTTTATGTTATTTAGATATTGTTAGAGATATTAAAAATACATTTAATGTACCGGTTGCTGTTTACCAAGTTTCAGGCGAATATGCTATGTTAAAGGCTGCGGCTGAAAAAGGGTGGTTAGACCATGATGCGGTGATGATGGAGCAAGTAACCTCTATTAAGCGTGCTGGTGCAGATATCATTGCAAGCTACTTTGCTAAAGATGTCGTAAAATTAATCGGCTAATTGATCAATGCATAATTATCTTTTCGAAACCAAAATCTTAAAATCTAATATTGCTCAAATAATTATACGGGTAAACTAATTACAAATTTGGCACCTTTATCTTTTCCTTTACTGAAAGGCTCAATAGTACCTCCATGTTTCTCAATAATCTTTTTTGAAAGATAAAGCCCAAGCCCTGTAGTTGGTTCACTGTGCGTACCCAAATGTCCAGGCACAAATTTACTAAAAAGCGTTTTTTTAGTTTTCCTAGTAAAACCTGTACCATTATCGCTAATCTCTATTTGCATCCTATTTCTTATTGGTTTAATAGTAATATCAATCTCACCATTAGTTTTAGAAAATTTAATAGCATTGCTTAATAAATTGGTAAATACCTGTTTTATGCCAAGAGCATGACCGTTGATTCTAATATGTTTAGGGATATTATTTCGCACCTCTAACTGTTTAGAAGTTATTTCTTTTCTATAGTCATTTATCACCTCATTTACTATGTCAAAAACAGGTAATTGCTCAAAATTATTGGAACTAATCTCTACTTGTTTCGCTTTTAAGATTTTTAACATACCATCTAAAAACTTAAGTTGTTTAGACGATATATCGCTTAATAAATTAAGATACTCTTCTCGCTCCACCGCATCTGTTCCATCCGTTTTTAAAAAATTAATTATTTCTAATGATTGAATTACTGGTGTCCGTAAATCGTGCGAAATCAATTCGGTAACATCTTGTTTTTCCTTATCAATTTCATCTAAGCGTTCAATAGTGAGCTGAATGTTTTTGAGAATTTGTCCGACCTCGTCACTATATGTTAAAGGTAAGGTCGGTAGTGTATTATTTTTCACATAGGCATTTAACGCCATTTCACCTTTAATAATTGGCACTAATAATTTGTTTAGAATATGTAGTGTTAATCCTGTTGCTGCAAGCGTTAGCCCTAAAATGGCTACAACTAATTTAGTTGTAGAGATATTTGAAGCAAACAGTGTATAAAACAATATACCTAACAACGGAATATGTATTCCCAAAAAGGCTACAAATAAAAATTTGTAAGAGTACTTTTTTAAAAATGGTATTTTGGAAAGTGAGTGATATATTTTCATAAATATTAATATAAGGCAGCTTATGTCACCTATTACTGTTAGGTTTTAATATATTAAATTTTATATGTTTTAATGAAACTTTTCGTGGAAATGGAGCCAAATTATTACGATATAGACACATATTTATATTCTACTTACCTTTTTTCAATACAATCAAAAATTTACACTTTCTATTATTTCTGAAAACCAGTTAATCTGTCTTTAAAAAAATTGCTTCTATGTTGTAACATTAAACTGAATGTATCTTTCTTAACTTATGATTTCAAAATCGATTTACTTAGGACATTTTTGTACATGTAACTTGTTTTGAATTAATGATTAAATCAATACAGCAAACCTTCTTCTAATTCTCGAAGTATATTTAAAGGAGAATATCAAGATTGTCGTACTAGGTTGACTTACAGTTCAAAGACTTAAAAACATCATGTACGACACAGAAATAATTAACCAAAAAAAACACATTATTATGGCAGAAATTAAAATTGAAAAAAAGAAACCCATATGGCCTTGGATATTACTAGCGATAGTAATCTTGGCATTACTCTATTTCTTGTTCGTGGGAGGTAATGACGACGATGGAGAAATAGACGATGGACCAGACGATGTAGAAATGATTACAGACGATACCGTTAATGATAACAGTATAGACAATGATAGCATTAAAGATGATGAATTTATGATTTCGGATAGTGCGAACTCAAACGTTTCAACATATCGTACGTATATAGACAATAACGACAAAATGGGTATTGATCATGAGTATACTAACCGTGCACTTACTAAGCTTATTGCTGCAACTAAAGCTGTAGCAGATTCATTACAGGTAGATGTGAGTGCAGATCTTTCAACTGCAAGGACCAATGCAGAGTCTGTCACCGAAGATCCTTATAAGGTAGATCATGCAGATAAAATAAGGAATTCTGGGGAAATCATAGTAAATGCATTGAAAACCATACAAACAGCAAAGTTTCCAGATTTAGATAATGATTGGTCTCAATTACAAAATTCGATTATGGCGATTAAGCCAGATACTAAAACCTTAGAACAGAAGACCGCAGTAAAAAACTTCTTCGCTAATGCCGAAGAGTTATTAACTAACATGAAAAAAAGATAAATTATGAGTACTAATAACGAAAAGAGCGTATACTATTTAGAGGAGCTATCCAACTATAAAGTAGCTGACAGTGATAAAGATGTTAGAGGTTGGGACGTAAAAGACAAGGACGGAAGGGTTATTGGCACCGTAGATAACTTAATTGTTAACAAAAACACAGAACGTGTTGTATATTTAGATGTTGAAGTGGATTCATCTATTATTGAAGCCAATTATAAACCTTACAGTGCAAAAGCTAAAGATGGGGTTCACGATTTTATAAATGAAAAAGGTGAAAATCATCTCATTATACCTATTGGTATGGCGCATCTCAATTTAGAAAGCGAACTAGTTTTTACTAAAGAGGTAAATCATAAAACCTTTGCAGAAACTAAACGCTTAAAAAAAGGGACTGACATTTATAGGGATTATGAAATTCTAATTTTAGACTCGTACAATAGAAATGATGATGTAGCGTCTTATCCGCAAGATGAAATGTTTTATGAACGGTCAGAATTCAAAGTAGAGTAAGTGATTTTTAAAATTATTTTATTCTCAATTGAACCTAATATATAAATTGACCTTGACGTAAAAAGTTTCAAAATCATAAGATTTTGGGACTTTTTATTTTAAATCTGAACTTAAACATTCATTTTGTAACTTTGTAACTCTAAAACTTCAAACTATTAATGGGCTTACTCATTTTTTACGCTGTCATATCCATCTTCTTTTCATTTCTATGTTCCATTTTGGAGGCTGTACTTCTAAGTATAACTCCTACATTTATCAATCTTAAAAAGAAAGAAGGAAACGCCTACGCTACTAATTTAGAAGAATTAAAAAAGGATGTAGATCGTCCGTTAATTGCCATTCTTACACTAAATACAATTGCACATACTGTGGGAGCAATCTTAGTTGGTGTACAAGCCAAAGTAGCTTATGTTAAACTTTATGGCTCTACAGAACATACTGTTTTAGGTATAGCGTTCACCGAAGATCTCATGGTTGGTATCGTTTCCACTATAATGACTATTCTTATTTTGGTCGCTTCAGAAATTATCCCTAAAACTATTGGAGCTACTTATTGGAAAAAATTAGCCAATTTTACTTCCAAAGCACTAAATATTTTAATTTTTCCTTTGAAATATACCGGTATCCTTTGGATGCTTCAACTCACTACAAAATTAATTGGCGGTAAGGGCCATGGGAGTGTTTTGAGCAGGGAAAGTTTTGCCGCTATGGCAGAGATTGCCCAAGAAGAAGGAGTTTTTGAAGAAAACGAAAGTACCATTATTAAAAACCTATTAACGTTTAAAGAGGTTTTTGCAAAAGATATTATGACTCCACGAACGGTTATGGAAGCTGTTGATGAAAACACAACTGTAGAACTATTCTTTAAAGAAAATATGAATCTTCGTTTTTCTAGAATTCCTATTTATTCTGATAGTCCAGATAATATTAAAGGTTTGGTTTTAAAAGATGAAGTTTTTAAGGAAATGGCTTTAGATAATGGGAGTAAAAAGCTTTCTGAGTTGATAAGAGACATTATTGTTATTGAGCGTAACTTACCTATTCCAACCTTATTTTCAAAACTGGTTGAAAGTAGAAACCACATGGCATTAGTTGTGGATGAATACGGTTCGGTAAGTGGTTTAGTAACTATGGAGGATGTTATTGAAACGTTGCTCGGTTTAGAAATTATGGACGAAAGCGATGATGTATCAGACTTACAACATATGGCTAGAAAGAGCTGGGAAGTACGCGCTAAAAAACTCGGAATTTTAGAGGAAAAACCTACTACGGAAGAAAACGAATAAAAATGCCAACTTGTATCATTGAAACCCCTTTAGGTTGTGCTAAAATTAATGGCGATAAAGATGGTATAATATCAGTTTCAATTGTAGATACGCAAGAAGAATTATCTCATACAATTCCAGAAGCATTGCTAGATTGTACTACTCAAATTAAAGAATACTTTAAAGAAGAACGTACTTCTTTCGATTTAAAACTTAATCCTGAAGGCACTAGTTTTCAGAAAAAAGTGTGGGAGCGACTTAAAACTATTCCTTTTGGAAAAACCGTATCATATCTAGAATTATCCAAACAATTAGGAAACGTTAAAGCGATTAGAGCCGTCGCAAGTGCCAATGGCAAAAATCCACTATGGATAATCGTGCCCTGCCATAGAGTAATTGGTAGCGACGGAAGCCTTACAGGTTATGCCGGCGGATTATACAGAAAACAATGGCTCATCAATCATGAAAGTGATTACACACAACAATCTTTATTCTAATTTATATATTTTAAATCCTCCTCATGAAGTTACTAAAAAACCTATTAAAATGGCTAATCGGCATAATCGGATTGCTAATCATTGCCGCTTATATTTTTGATTATGATTATATCTTAAAAGGTATTAGAGTAGTGTATTTTACAGGACACTCCACGGCATATATAGATGATTATCCGCATTTTGAAAATGATACTATTAAAAAAGGATCTATAACCGATACTTGGCCTTTGCACGAAAAATACAATTCGGTTAAAGCTACAGAACCGTTAGAAGACATAAATACTCAATTGGGCACCATAGCATATCTCATTATAAAAAATGATAGTATTTTGTATGAACAATACGCAGAAAATTATGATGAGGATTCCAAAACCAATTCGTTTTCTATGGCTAAAAGTATAACTTCCTCTTTATTAGGCAAGGCTATAATGGATGGATATATCAAAAGTTTAGAACAACCAATTAGTGATTTTTTTCCAAAATTTAAGAATACCAAAACCACCGTTGGCGATTTATCCTCAATGGCGTCAGGTTTAGATTGGGTAGAGTCTTATACAAGTCCATTCTCAATTACAGCAAGAGCGAATTATGATGACGATTTGGCTGAAACTATTTTAAATCAAAATGTAGTAAAAACACCTGGAAAAGAATTTGAATATTTAAGCGGAAGTACTCAACTGCTAGGTATGGTGATTCAGAAAGCTACAGGAAAGCAATTGGCAGATTATCTTTCTGAAAGTTTCTGGCAACCTTTAGGAGCTAAAAGTGACGCTTTATGGCAATTAGATGACGACGACAATAAGTTGGCTAAAGCATTTTGTTGCATATCTAGTAATGCTCGAGATTTTGCTCGCTTTGGCAAACTCTATAAAGACCATGGAAAATGGAAAGGAAAGCAACTTCTTGACTCTTCTTTTGTAGCGAAAGCGACACACTCAAGATTTACGGATCAGCCTTACGGCTATGGTTTTTGGATAAGTGACTATAATGGTAAACATACATTTGCAATGCGCGGCATTCTAGGCCAGTACGTAATCGTTATACCAGAAGATAATTTAATTGTGGTTAGATTAGGACATCACAGAAGTCCTGACACCGTTAATTCTTTCCCTTCGGATTTTTATGTTTATATTGATGAGGCTTATGAGATGATGAAGAATTTATAAAAAAACTACAAACTGAATATGATTAGTAAACTCAACTTAGAAAACATCCTATTCCTAGATATCGAAACCGTCCCTGAAACAGAAAATTTCTCTGACTTAGATATTGCTAAACAAGAACTTTGGGAAGCCAAATCCCGTTACCAAAGAAAAGAAGAGTTTACGGCAGATGAGTTTTATGATAGGGCTGGTATTTGGGCAGAATTTGGAAAAATAGTTTGTATATCGGTTGGGTATTTTAAAATGGAAGGTGAATCTAGGACGTTTAGAGTAACTTCTTTTTATGGTGATGAGATTAAGATTCTAAAAGATTTTAAAAATTTATTAGTTACTCATTTTAGTACCAATAAACATCTACTTTGTGCACATAATGGTAAGGAATTCGACTTTCCTTATATAGCAAGACGTATGATTATCCACAACATAGAATTACCATACAAATTAAATCTCTTTGGCAAAAAACCATGGGAAGTACCGCATCTCGATACTTTGGAGTTATGGAAGTTTGGCGATTATAAATCTTATACTTCTTTAAAACTATTAACGAATGTTTTAGGCATTCCTTCACCAAAAGACGATATTGACGGTAGTGAAGTCTACCATGTTTATTATAAGGAAAAAGAAATAGACCGCATTATTATCTATTGCGAAAAAGATACCATTGCAGTGGCCCAAATTTTCCTAAGATTACGAGGTGACGAATTACTTCATAACAATGAAATAAAACATGTGTAATTCTAGTTTAGATACTAACGTTATTTATGGCAAATTTAATAGACATTGAAAATATCAATATTTCATTCTTTAAGAATAAGGTTGAAAAACACATTATAAAAAATGTATCCTTCTCTATTCAACCTAATGAAATTGTAGCGGTAGTTGGCGAATCGGGTTCTGGTAAATCCATCACCTCTTTGGCATTAATGGGATTATTACCAAAAAAAATATCTAAAATAACCTCTGGTTCTATTCTATTCGGAAATAAACAATTAGTTAATTTGGCTGAAAAAGAATTTCAAAATTTAAGAGGAAAAGAAATTGCGATGATTTTCCAAGAGCCAATGAGTTCCTTAAATCCGTCAATGCGTTGTGGTAAGCAAGTACAAGAAATATTGAAACAACATTTCAAACTTACTGCTGCAGAAATAAAATCGGAAGTTATCCATCTTTTTGAAAAAGTAAAATTACCTCATCCCGACCGAATTTTTAAAGCCTATCCACATGAAATTTCAGGAGGTCAAAAACAACGGGTAATGATTGCCATGGCTATCGCTTGTAAGCCAAAATTATTGATTGCAGACGAGCCTACGACGGCATTAGACGTTACCGTGCAAAAAGAGATTTTAGAACTTCTAAAAACGATTCAGAGCACAACTAAAATGAGCGTATTATTCATTTCACATGATTTGTCTTTGGTTTCAGAGTTAGCCGATCGGGTTTTGGTAATGTATCAAGGTGAAATTGTGGAGCAAGGCACAACCGCTACAATATTTAATACACCTCATCATAATTACACCAAAGCACTTATTGCCGCTAGACCTTCAACTGAATTTAGATTAGAACAATTACCAACAATTTCAGATTTTATGTCTGATAATGTGAGTAAAGCTATTATTTCTGATGCTGACAGAGCTAAAAATCATAAAGATCTGTATGCTCAAAACCCGTTATTAGAAGTCATTGATTTGGAAAAAACGTACCTGTCAAAAACAGGCTGGCTTTCTAAAGATGTCGCATTTAATGCGGTAGATGGTGTAAGCTTTAAGGTGTTTCCTGGGGAAACCTTAGGTTTGGTCGGAGAATCTGGCTGCGGAAAGTCGACTCTAGGTAATGCTATTTTACTATTAGATAAAGCCACATCAGGACGTATTTTATACAAAGGAATAGACATCTCTAAATTAAATACGGCCGAAATGCGATCGTTACGAAAAGATATCCAGATTATATTTCAAGATCCGTTCGCCTCTTTAAATCCACGTTTAACAATTGGGAATGCCATATTAGAACCTATGAAAGTCCACGGCATAGGATCTTCAAATAACGAAAGAAAAGAAAAAGTAATTGCTATTTTAGAAAAAGTTGGTTTGGATGCGTCTGCTTTTGATCGTTATCCGCATGAATTTTCTGGTGGGCAACGTCAACGAGTGGGCATTGCTAGAACTATAGCTTTAGAGCCACAACTTATTGTGTGCGATGAATCAGTTTCGGCATTAGATATCTCCGTTCAAGCCCAGGTTTTAAATCTATTAAACAATTTAAAGGAGCAATTTGGCTTTACCTATATCTTTATTTCACACGATTTAGCGGTTGTAAAATATATGGCAGATCAATTATTAGTAATGAATAAAGGAAAAATTGAAGAAATTGGTGATGCCGATATAATTTATGCATCGCCAAAACAAGCTTATACAAAAAAGTTAATTCATGCTATTCCGAAAGGTTTATAGCATGAATACTTTTTTTGCTAATTTAAAAACATTCGAGACTAACTCAAAAGTATTTTCTAAAACTGAAATTCCGTGATCTTCATTAGAAGTAGGTTCTGGTAAAGTAGATTTAGATTTCATAAGCGGTCAATTAGGTAGATTTAGGGCAAAAAGGTTAATTTAGGTTTATGCTAAATCAGGTTAATTTCAGTTTTAATTATTGGGGACTGCTAATATCAAACTTAATTTCAATATATCAGTCTAAATACACTATAAATCGATGAAATACATTATTTTTTAACATTTAAAACATTTTACAAAGAATTTACGCACAAAAAAACCGCTAATTTATTGCGGTTCATATTTATTTAATGCTCTATTTATACATTCATTTCAGGAATTTCACCATCGACAAAAAGATCGCCCTCCGTGGCATTTTTAATGTCTTCCACTGAAACTCCAGGTGCCCGTTCTAAAAGCTTAAATCCATTTGGTGTTACCTCTAAAACTGCCAAGTTTGTTACTATTTTCTTTACACAAGCCACTCCAGTTAATGGTAAAGAGCACTTTTTTAACAACTTAGATTCACCAGCTCTATTCGTATGCATCATAGCCACTATAATATTTTCTGCACTTGCTACTAAATCCATAGCTCCCCCCATACCTTTGACCATTTTCCCGGGAATTTTCCAATTGGCTATATCCCCATTTTCCGAAACTTCCATTGCTCCTAATATGGTTAAATCTACATGTTGTCCTCTGATCATTCCGAAACTCGTTGATGAATCAAAAAATGATGCCCCTGGCAATGTCGTTATCGTCTGTTTCCCTGCATTAATAATATCGGCATCTTCATCTCCTTCGAAAGGAAAAGGCCCCATTCCTAAAACTCCATTTTCACTTTGAAATTCGACTTCAATATCATCTCTAACAAAATTAGCTACTAAAGTGGGTATACCTATGCCTAAATTAACATAGTAACCGTCTCTTACTTCCTTTGCGATGCGCTTTGCTATTCCGTTTTTATCTAACATTTTTTTTGAATTAAAAGTTTTAAGTGCCTATACTGTTATAAAAGTGTGAGTTGAATGGTAGTTATAAAGTTTTATTTTCTGTCTGAGTTGGTAAACCTTAGGCGCTTAACTTATAACTACTAGAGTACATTATTAAAATTAAGAATTCTTTTGCCTCACTGTTCGTTGTTCAATTCTCTTTTCATAGGTCTCGCCTTGAAAAATACGTTGCACAAAAATTCCAGGAATATGAATTTGGTTAGGATCTAATTCACCTACTGGCACTAACTCCTCAACCTCAACAACAGTTACTTTTGCTGCACCACACATATTAGGATTAAAATTCCGAGCTGTACCTTTAAAAATTAAGTTTCCGGCAGCATCACCTTTCCAAGCTTTAATAAAAGCAAAGTCGGCCTTAAAAGCGTGTTCTAAGACATACATTTTTCCATCGAATTCGCGTACTTCTTTACCCTCTGCAACTTCAGTTCCGTAACCTGCAGGAGTAAATATGGCTGGAAATCCAGCTTGTGCCGCTCTACAACGCTCTGCTAATGTTCCTTGAGGAATTAATTCAACATCCAATTCACCAGACAGCATTTGGCGTTCAAACTCATCGTTTTCACCAACATAAGACGATATCATCTTTTTTATCTGTTTTTGATGTAGCAATAGACCTAAGCCAAAATCATCGACTCCAGCATTATTAGAAATACAGGTCAATTCTTTTAAATTAAGTTTCACGAGTTCGGCTATAGCATTTTCTGGAATTCCAGATAGCCCAAAACCGCCAAACATAAAAGTCATATTATCAGATGCACCTTTCAATGCTTCTTTAATATTCTTCACTTTCTTATTAATCATATATAGAAAAATTTTGCTGTTGAAAAATACGAAACTTAGTCTTAAACTTAGAATATTAAGTCATAAAATAAGATGTAGATATTAAAGAAATTAGAAATCGAAATCCATGGAATCTTCAGGATCTTCGTCACTACCAAGATCTCCTTCATCTCTAGCTTCGCAATTAATATCAATCTTTAGATCAGATGGTTTTTCAAACTGACCATCAGAAACTTCTAGGGTTTCATCTTCATAACAAGCTTTCATATATAATCCCCATATTGGTAAGGCCATGGAAGCACCTTGACCGTAGGTAATAGACTTAAAATGAACGGCTCTATCTTCGGCACCAACCCAAACGCCAGTAACCAAGTTAGGAACCATTCCCATAAACCAACCATCACTTTGATTCTGAGTTGTTCCAGTTTTTCCTGCAATTGGATTTTTTAATTCATACGGGTAACCCGTCATGATTTCTCTATATACATGGTTGTATTTATCAACACCTTTATGTCTAAGTCTTCTACCTGATCCGGCTTGGGTTACACCTTCCATTAAATTTACGGTAACGTAAGCCACCTCTTCACTCAATACATCTTTACTCTCTGGTGCAAACTGGTATAATACTGTTCCGTTCTTATCTTCAATACGGGTTACCATTACAGGTTTATTATAAACTCCCTTATTTGCGAAAGTAGAATACGCCGCGACCATCTCATATACACTAATATCAGCAGTACCTAACGCAATTGCCGGTACAGGCAAAATATCTGCAGTAACTCCCAATTTTTTTGCCATTTCTACCACAGGTTGTGGACCGATTTCATTAATTAAACGTGCAGTTACCGTATTGGTTGAACTTGCCAACGCATCCTTTAATGTTTGTTTTCCTGAATAATTACCATCAGAATTTTTAGTGGTCCAAGCTTCTGGGTTTCCAAATTTATTTGCCTCAATGGTAATAGGCGTTCTCGGAAATGAATCGCAAGGGGAAAACTGTAATTGGTCAATGGCTGTGGCATAAACAAATGGCTTAAATGTAGAACCGACTTGCCGTGTGCCTTGCTTTACCATATCGTATTGGAAGTGTTTATAATTCATTCCGCCGACCCATGCCTTTACATGTCCCGTTAACGGATCCATAGACATCATACCAGGACGTAAAAACGACTTGTAATATCGCATGGAATCTATAGGCTTCATAACAGTGTCCACCTCACTTGCTTTACCATCTTTCCATTTAAAAACAGTCATTTCCGTAGGTTTATCAAATGAAGCTCTAATTTCTTTGTCTGATTTTCCTTGAGCCTTTAGTATTCTCCAACGTTCACCACGTTTCATACCATCATTCAATAATTTCTTAACCTCAGCTTGGCTGAGTTCTAAAAATGGGGTGGTTTTGTTTCTTTCTGGAGTGTTTTGAATATCAAACTCAGCTTGCAATCTTGGCATATGTTGAGCAATGGCATCCTCAGCATATTGCTGCATACGAGAATCTATAGTGGTATAAATTTTAAGACCATCTGTATATAAATCGTATTTACTCCCATCTGGCTTTCTGTTAGTTTCTTCTTTTGCCCATTCTTTCATAAAGCCTCTCAAATATTCTCTAAAGTAAGTGGCAATACCTTCACGATGGTTTTCTGGTGTAAAGTCTAAATCGAGTTCTGTTTTTTGAAGTGAATCTTTAATCTCTTCAGAAATATACTCATACTTCTTCATTTGAGCCAATACTACATTTCTTCGGTTTTTTACCCCAACAGGATTCTTTGAAGGTATAGGATTGTACAATGATGAATTTTTGAACATACCGACTAACATAGCAGATTCTTTCAAATTTAAATCTTTGGGTTCTTTATTAAAATATATTCTTGAAGCAGATCGGATGCCATCACCATTATTTCCAAAATCGTAAATATTAAAATATTGGGCAATAATTTCTTCCTTGGTATATTGACGCTCCAAGCGGATCGCTATAATCCATTCTCTAAATTTTTGAAACAACCTTTCTATTTTGTTTGAAGAAACTTGTTTTGTAAACAATTGTTTTGCCAATTGTTGCGAAATTGTACTCGCACCGCCGCCACTTCCGAATTTAGAAAACGCTCTTAGTGTTCCCCTAGCATCTATACCCGAATGGTCATAATATCTAATATCTTCAGTAGCTATTAGCGCATCTACGATATTTTGAGGTAAATCTTCAAACCCTACAGGTGTTCTATTATCATTAAAATAAAATTTACCTAGTGTTTTATTATCTGAAGAGATAATTTCAGTAGCTAAATTTGTTTCTGGATTCTCTAATTTGGTATGATCGGGCATTTCACCTAAAAAGCCCCAAGAAGCGAATAGAAATAACATTACTACGGCTAAAATGCCAGCTAAAAATACCATCCAAAACCAACGTACGTATTTTGAAAAATCTAAAGTTTCCGTCTTAGATTTCGTTGTTTTCTTTTTTGCCATAATTACTACTTTTGAGCCTGTTCTACTCTAAAACCAATATCTGTTATACCTTCTAGATTTTTAACACCATCAACATCACCATTGTTTCGCATGGCGTGTTGAATATTTACCGTGTAATCCCCTTCTTCGTTAAATTTAAAAGGTTCTTTATAACCTCTAAACCACAATTTATTTTCTTTTAGATCTGAAAAACCACTACCCAACAACTCTCCATTTGGTGCTGCCATTTTATATTCTAAGGTATCTTTTACTGCTTTTCCGTTGGGGTAATTCAATTCTACAATAAGAAATAAGTTGCTGAATTTATAGGCATTTGTATTTCTTAAGTTAACGTATAAGTTATATTTTTTTGTAGTGTCTGGTGCTTTAAAATTAAAACTAGCAATAGAATCTTTATTCCATTGATTAGGAACTGAAGTATACTCATCAAACACAGCATCCGAGTCGCAACTTGACAATAAAAAACAACCGATTACAACTAAAAATAACCGACTAGTCTTTTTTAGTATTTGCATTGGATTTGGATTTTGGTTTTTGATTACGGTTTCGATTTTGAGATTTATTTTTAGTATTGTTATTGCTGTTTCGGTTTTTATTACTTCTCTTGTTCTTATTGTTTTTACGTTTCTTATTCGATTTTGGACTATCGAAACGCGTTAAACTGTCTTGACCTACAACGTTCTCAAATTCTGTTTTAGTATCCTCTATATGCTCAGCGGCATATTCCTCAAGGCTTGCCACTTTTTCTTTTTTCTTATTTTTCTCTATAATTTCATTGGCCTGATCTGTAGTAATGACATGCCAATTCATCCACTCTCCCTCATAAGCATACCATATTAATCCTTTAAAAATATCGGTTTTTTGGCAAACTGCTGTTCCTTTTTGAGTGTATAGTTTTATGTCGTTTTTTGGAAAAGCTTTTAATGCATCTAAATAGGCATCTAGCTCATAATTTAAGCAACATTTTAATTTTCCGCATTGACCAGCCAATTTTAATGGATTTAGCGATAATTGCTGATAGCGTGCTGCAGAAGTACTTACCGATCTAAAATCGGTTAACCAAGTAGAACAACATAACTCTCTACCACAAGAGCCTATACCTCCAAGTCTCGCCGCTTCTTGTCTAAAACCGACTTGTTTCATTTCTATTCGCGTTCTAAACTCACGAGCAAAAACCTTAATTAATTCTCTAAAATCAACACGTTCTTCAGCAGTGTAATAAAAGGTTGCTTTACTGCCATCTCCTTGAAATTCGATATCCGAAATTTTCATTTTCAGATTTAGATTGATGGCAAACTGACGGGCTTTAACTTTCATAGGTTCTTCTCTATCTCTAGAAGCAGACCAAATGTCAATATCTTTTTGCGAAGCTTTTCTGTATATTTTTAAAACATTTTCTGTGTCAGTAAGTTTTACTTTTTTACGCTTCATTTGCACTTTTACAAGTTCGCCTGTAAGTGTAACCATGCCTATATCGTGACCAGACTTTGCTTGTGTAGCCACAATATCACCAATGCTTAATGTAAGATTTTCTGTGTTTTTATAATAGTGTTTTCTGCCGTTTTTAAAACGTACTTCAACACCAATAAATGGGTCTTGTCCGTTTGGAAGCGACATGTTGGCTAACCAATCAAAAACAGTTAATTTATTGCAGCTATCTGTACCACAAGTTCCGTTGTTTTTGCATCCTTTTGGTTGGCCGTCTTTACCAGTTGTGCAACTGTTGCAAGCCATAAAAATTGTATATATTAAATCTAAAAACTAATGAGTTCTAGATACAGGATTCGTAAATAAATAATGAGTAAAGATAAGATTATTTATTGAGTTATCTAAAGTCTAATTTGTTATTGCTAAAGCAACGATTTTAATCGAAGTAAAAAATTTAATGCTCACATTTTTATATTGTTTCGATAATATTATGAACCAATACATTATAATATTATGAATTCTAAAATTACAACTTGTGTTTTTTTTCTATTCTTTTTAAGTTTTAGCACAGCACAAAGCACGAGGACACCAGACGGTGGCGGAGAAGTTATTTTTAACTCTGAAAACAGACCATGCGTAACTCCTGAACAACGCAATAAAATGATTAATGATGTTCAAACTAGTATTGCAAAATTACGTCGAGAAAATAGATTGTCATTTTCACATCAACGTGGAGGAAATCATCCTTTTTTCATCTGGCCCGTACAAAAAGCTAATAATATAACTTTCAACGAAATTTATACAATAACGGCTTATGTGGATCATAACACTGAATTTCCGAACCAGCTAACCGATTATACGGGTGGCGCGAGAACTTATGATACAAATGCTGGATATAATCATGAAGGTACTGATATTGCAACATGGCCTTTTGGATGGCAAATGATGGACAACGATGGAGTGGAAATAATCGCTGCAGCTCCTGGACAAATTATTATAAATGATGATGGCGCATTTGATCGTAGTTGTGATTTCAACACAACTACACCTTGGAATTTAATCGTTATACAACATAATGATGGAAGTGTCGCTGCCTATGGACATATAAAAAATGGATCTACGACTACAAAAAACGTTGGAGACATGGTAGTTGCAGGCGAATATTTAGGCATTGTTGGTAGTTCGGGCATATCCACTGGTCCACATTTACATTTTGAAGTTTTAACGGATGAAACATTTACGGAAATAATTGACCCTTACTTTGGGACTTCTAATTCTACAGTTTCAGAGTCCTGGTGGATGACTCAAAGACCCTATAATAGTGCTGGAATTAATGCTGTTTTAACGCATAGTGCCGCACCAGATGTTTTCCCTCCTTGCCCAACAAGTGAAACACCAAATTTAAGAAATGATTTTAATACTGATGATGACATCTATTTTACGGTTTTTGTAAGAGATCAAACTTTGGGAGACATTATAAATTTCGAAATTCTTAGACCAGATAACACCTCATTATTTGATGAGTTTAGTGCAACAGCAACTACTACAGCATACACTTGGTATTATTTATTTGGTCCTTATAATGGCTATTTTGATATGGTTGGCGAATGGAAATGGCGTGCAACTTTTGGTGGAGAAACCGTTACACATACATTTAATGTAACTAATACCTTAAGTGTTGATAAAATTAAGTCTACCGAAACATCAATATATCCAAACCCATTTAGCACTATTGTAAACATAAACTCTACAACCAAAATAAATAAAGTGAGTATCGTAGATATACTTGGTGAAAAAGTATTGATGATTAACGAAAAATCTGATAACGGAATTAAAGCATTAGATCTGCCTCAACTTTCTAATGGCCTCTATTTTGCCATACTTGAAGGAGATTATAACTACAGAAAAATGATTAAATTACTTAAGAAATAGGTCTACATGCGTCAGTCCGAGTGCAGTCTTGAAGCAACTATAATCAATGTTATAGTTTCAAGACTGCCATCGAATGACCAAAAGTATTAATGTATTATTCTGAAGTGTTCATCGTTTCAAAAATATTTCTTAAGTCCTTTTTAAAAGGCAAATGATCTGCGCGTCCTTTTTTGAAAATATCATTACTATTTCCTTGTCCTTTTCTCAGGGCCTTTTGCTCTTCATAAGATAATTTAATAATATCTTGACAATTTGTAGAGCAACAATTTTCCATTTTTTCTTTACAAGAACCGCACTGGATAAATAATAAATGACAGGCTTCGTTAGCGCAATTGGTGTGTAAATCAGCAGGGTTACCACATTGGTGACACTGCGCAATAACATCATCAGAAATACGCTCGGAACGTCGTTGATCAAATACAAAGTTTTTACCTAAGAACTTATTTTCCAAGCCTTCAGATTCAATTTGACGCACATAATTGATTATACCACCTTCTAGCTGAAATACATTTTTAAACCCTTTATGTTTGTAATAGGCACTTGCTTTTTCGCAACGTATTCCACCAGTACAATACATCACCAGTTTCTTATCTTCTTTGTGTTCTCTTAAATCTTCTTCAATTAAATCTAAAGATTCTCTAAAGGTATCCACATCTGGGGTTACGGCATTTTTAAAATGACCTATTTCACTTTCGTAATGGTTTCGCATATCTACCAAAACCGTGTTTGGATCTTCAATGAGTTCGTTGAATTTTTCAGCATTAACGTGAACTCCTTTATCAGTAACATCGAAGGACGCATCATTTAAGCCGTCTGCAACAATTTTGTTACGTACTTTAACTTTCAATTTTAAAAAGGCAAAATTATCGTGCTCAACAGCAATATTCAATCTTACATTTTCTAAAAATGAAATGGTATCTAAATGTTTTTTGAATGGCTCGAAATTTTCTGCAGGTACAGATAATTGAGCATTAATACCTTCGTTTGCCACATAGATTCTTCCCAGAACCTCTAACTGGTCCCAAGCAAGAAATAGATGATTTCTAAAGATTTCGGTATTGTTAATTTTAGCGTACTTGTAGAAAGAGATGGTTAAGCGTTCTTTTCCCGCTTGCTCAATAAGTTCTGCTCTTTCTTTAGCACTTAAGTTGTTGTACAGTTGCATGCTATACTAATTTTAAGGTTAAAGAATTATAAGTTGCAAAGGTATTGTTTTTACTGAAACCGCTTTAAAATTGAGCATAAAAAAAGCACTTTGATATATCAAAGTGCTTTTAGATCAACTTACCAACTTAAACTAAAAAGTTAATCTTCATCGGTTTCACAATTGCAGAGGGATAAAGAACGGCAATTGAAACACCTAATGTTACTAATACTTTTTTGAAAGTGAGCATTAATTTGTTAAACCTAAGCCCATTTTTCTATCAGTACTCATAGCAATTATTTCCTTTTTCATTTATTAGATGTAAAAAGTGTAAAAGGGTTGCGTCATAAAAGTAAAAAAAACAATTTATTATAAACTCACACATCAATCAATACCTTATCAACATTATAAATATCATAATACAAGCATTTTAAACCTCACACCAAATCTATTTATTAATTATAAAATCGATACTTCTTTGAACATTAAATGACATAAAATTCGATGTTATTTATTTATCATGTTATAAAATAACCCATCTTTCACTCAAGCAACTTCTAATCAGACATTAAAAAATAAATTACCCAAAATTCATTATTTTTATTTGGAATGAATAAAAATAGAGATATTTTTGTCAAAAAATTTTAGGTGTTACAATTCAAGGTATTTTCTGCTTTTTTATTACTCTTATGTAGTTTTTCGGCTTTTAGTCAGAATGGAAATTTTTACGGAAAGGTTAAATATGATTCTAACGAACCTGCAGTTTCTACATTTATTATTCTAAACGGCAACAACATAAAACAAGAAACAAACTCTAATATTAATGGGTCTTTTACTTTTAAAGACATCCCATACGGAAACTATACGATTGCATTTTACTCTTTAAATGAGCAACCGAAAACAGTTGACGTA
Source organism: Winogradskyella bathintestinalis (assembly GCF_030407435.1). Classification (GTDB taxonomy): domain Bacteria; phylum Bacteroidota; class Bacteroidia; order Flavobacteriales; family Flavobacteriaceae; genus Winogradskyella; species Winogradskyella bathintestinalis. The sequence continues at coordinate 702,622 of NZ_JASDDK010000001.1, read as the reverse complement.
AAATTAGATTCAAAAAATAAGGAGGTCAATGTTACTTTAGAAGTTGCAGCCTTAGATGAAGTTTTTGTAAAATCTAAAACCGTACAGCAAAAAATTGAAGAAAAAGGTTTTGCTGTAAATGTTATAGAAACCAAAGAGATTGCCATACAATCCATTCAAGTAAATGAATTATTAGATCAGTCTGCGGGTGTTAGAGTACGTCAATCGGGTGGTTTAGGGTCTCATGCGCATTACAATTTAAATGGCATGACTGGCAATTCAGTCAAGATTTTTATTGATGGTGTTCCTATTCGGAATTTTGGTCCTTCCTTTTCTTTAAACAGTATTCCTCCGTCGTTAATTAAACGAATTGAAGTTTATAAAGGTGTTGTTCCTCCACATTTGTCTGACGATGCCATGGGTGGAGCTATCAACATTGTATTAAATGGCATTACTAAAAATGAACTAAAAGCCTCTATTTCTGCTGGATCTTTTGGAACCTACAGAGCTGATGTTAATGGTGGTTACCGAAATAACAAAAACGGATTCACAGCTAGAGGTTCTGCGTTTGTAAACTATGCAGATAACGATTATGAAGTTTGGGGAGACCAAGTCGCAGTGGCACTTTCTGCTGGAACTCCAGATGTCTATATACGAGCCAAACGTTTTCATGATCGTTATAGGTCACAAGGTGGAAAGGCTGAATTTGGATACACTAATGTAGGTTGGGCCGATAAATTTTTGGCTGGTGTTTTATTGTCTAACATGGATCAACAAATTCAAACTGGTGCTACCATGGAAATTGTTTACGGTAATCGATTCACCGAACAAAACACCAACATGTATAGTTTAGACTATGCAAAAAAAGGGCTTGTCAAAAATTTAGATGTGAGTGCTTTCGCCTCATATTCTCGACTCAATCGAAAAACAATAGACACCATTGCTACGCAATACAGCTGGTTGGGTTACCCAACAAGTTATTACAATGACCCTGATGTTTGGGCAACCGGTGCCGAAGCTGGCGATCCAACACTTCAGAAAGATATTGATGAAACGATTAACGCACGTACTAATGTAGCCTACAACATCAATGATAACAATGTTATTCAATTAAATCATTTACTAAACACCTTCACTCGAGATTCTGATGACCCCATGCTGCCTGCAGTTGAAAATGCACTAAAGGAAACGCGTGAATATTTGAAATCTATTTTGACGCTTTCCTTCGAAAACAAAGCCTTCGACGAGAAATTAAGAACTTCTGTTTTTGGGAAATCTTACTATATGGATAGAACTTCTAAATTACGCACACGAAGTTCTAACACATCAAGTTCCACTATAATCATAGAAGAAAATAACATTAACTCTAACGACTTTGGTTACGGTGGAGCCATTTCATATACATTCTCACCAAAATTCACCGTATTTGGTTCTGCTGAAAAAGCTATTCGCCTACCTGAAGCCAATGAGGTATTTGGAAATGTTGCCGCCAATGTGAATGCTTCAATAAATCTGAAACCAGAACATAGTAATAATTATAATCTAGGTTTTACCTACGATAATATAAAATTCAAAAAACACACGTTTGGAGTCACCTCTAATATATTTATTAGAGATACTGAAGATTTAATTATGCAGTTTCCTACGGGAAGTAATGAAGAGTTTTTTGAAAACTCTAATGTCGGTAAAATTTATACAGAAGGTTTTGATTTTACATTAAACTATAATTATAACGAAAAGCTATTTTTTAGTGGAAATACTTCGTTTTTCAATGCAAGAGACTACAATGTCACGTATGATGTAGATGGCAATCCAATAACACCAAGTTATGAAAGGCTGGCCAATACACCATACTTTACAATGAATTATAATTTAAAATTTAAAACACCGAATCTTATACAAAAAGGATCCATGGTATCTACCTATACGAATTTACTATATGTACATGAATTTTTTAGAGGTAGTAGTGTTCTTGGTGGTTCCGGAAAAACGGTAATACCGACACAAGTATCTTTGGATGCTGGTTTTGCTTACACCTTTCCTAAAAACAAAGTCACTTTAAGTTTCGATGTTAAAAACATATTAAACAATCAAATATTCGATAATTACGCGCTTCAAAAACCAGGAAGAGGGTTTTACGGAAAACTTTCATTTACAATTTTATAAAACAACTTTAATTTAAAAATTATGAATTTCAATATCAAATCTATTTTAAGTATCGCCTGTATATCGGCTTTAACGTTAACCTCGTTTTCATGTAGTGACGATGACACTCCATCTTCAGGCTCTACAGATTCTGCTTACAGACCATACCACTTAGTCATTGGTTCTAGTCCAACTGGAGAATCGGAAACCTACACACAAGGTGTAACTGTAGAAGAATTAAACGATCCTAATAAAACATTTTCGTTTAATGGTTTTGGGCAAGAAATTCCATCAACACGAACTGCAAGATTATACACTTCTAATGATGGAGAAACAGTATATAACCTAAATTATGGTGGAGGTGATATCGCAAAATATGACTATATCAACGGACAAAACTATAACCTACTTTTAACAACCGACATTCAAGCGGTTATGGGAACAGCATATCCACGTTGGACAAAAATTGATGACAACTACGCGATGTTACACAACGTAACCACAGAAAACATCTACGAAGATCCTACAGATGAAACGTCACCTTACGTAAAAACTAATGCGACAGTTACACTTGCACGTGTAGATCTCAATACAATGACAGTTTTAGAAAACACATCGTTTGAATTTCCTTATAGTGAAGATGAATCTACAGAAGGTATTCATACCTTTAGGATTGATGCTCCTGTAATTACCAACGGAAAACTATATTATGGTGTAGCCAAACGATTTTTTGATGCGTTAACAGGCGAAAGAGGCACAATGGTTTACGATAATATTGAAACCTTAGTTGTAGATTATCCGTCTTTAGAAAACGAAACAACGATAATGTCTACATTAGCACAAGGCTCTACCAATGGGTATAGAACACCTGTTGCACATAAAGATGAAAATGGTGACACTTACCAACTTGTAACTGCTGGAGATGCTTCTATTATGAAAATAAGTAATGGAGCTTATGATACAGCTTACGGTAAATTTGATATAAAATCACTTTTAGGTCATAATGCAGAAGCAAATACGGGGTGGTTTTATGTTGGTAATGGTATTGGTTACGTACCTGTTTTAAACACAGATTTAGGAGACAATGCAAGCTCTAATTGGGATATTGTTCGAGTTGATGTGTATAACAAAACAGCTATTAAAATGAATATTCCATTAGATTTATGGTTACGTCAGTACCAATGGGCAAGTGTCATCGATGGCAAATTATATATGGCTTTAGCATCTTTAGGAGGTGTTGGTAACGTTTACATTTTTGATCCTAGTTCTACAAGTGCAGATGGTTTTACAACAGGTGCTGTATTAGAAACAGGAACTACCGATGCTTCTTACATTGGACTTTTCTAAAACGAATTAATTGATTTAATATATGAAGCCAGAACATGTAATTGTTCTGGCTTTTTTATAATCATAAATTCTAAAAGAACATGAAGCGGTTTCTAAAACTTAAAAAAATGACTAGCATTTGTAGTAATTTGAAACGAGAAATGTTATTAAGTAAAATAAGTGGTATTTTTGAATTATAATTTATAAGGAATTCTAAGAAAACAGAACATATGAGTAGTGAAAAAGACGCAAAGTTAAAAGCTTTAAAACTAACTTTAGACAAGTTAGATAAGGCTTATGGAAAAGGAACAGTAATGAAAATGAGCGACCAGGCTGTAGTTGATGTAGATGCTATACCTTCTGGTTCATTAGGATTAGATATTGCATTAGGTGTTGGCGGTTACCCAAGAGGACGTGTTATTGAAATTTACGGACCAGAATCATCTGGTAAAACAACCTTAACACTTCATGCTATTGCAGAAGCTCAAAAGGCAGGTGGTATTGCGGCATTTATTGATGCAGAGCATGCTTTTGACCGTTTTTATGCTGAAAAATTAAACGTTGATATTGACAACTTAATTATTTCTCAACCAGATAACGGAGAACAAGCTTTAGAAATCGCAGATAATTTAATTCGATCTGGTGCTATTGATATTGTAGTGGTCGATTCTGTTGCTGCCTTAACGCCAAAAAGTGAGATTGAGGGTGAAATGGGAGATTCTAAAATGGGCTTACATGCCCGTTTAATGTCGCAAGCCCTTAGAAAATTAACAGCTTCAATTAGTAAAACAAATTGTACGGTAATTTTCATTAACCAATTACGTGAAAAGATTGGTGTAATGTTTGGTAACCCTGAAACTACAACTGGTGGTAACGCCTTAAAATTCTATGCTTCTGTACGTTTAGATATTAGACGTTCTACACAAATAAAAGATAGCAACAGTAACGTTATGGGTAATAAAACCCGAGTTAAAGTGGTTAAAAATAAAGTCGCTCCTCCATTTAGATTAGCGGAATTTGATATTATGTATGGTGCAGGTATTTCTAAAGTAGGAGAAGTTTTAGATTTAGCTGTAGAACAAGAAATAGTTAAAAAGAGTGGTTCTTGGTTTAGCTATGGAGACACTAAACTTGGTCAAGGGCGTGATGCGGTAAAAATGCTTATTAAAGATAATCCTGATTTAATGGATGAATTAGAAGAAAAAGTGAGAGCTTTTATTAACGATTCTCAATAAGAGTGCTTTAGTTACTTTTTTACATCTTAAAAGATGTGATCATTAAAAAAAATCCTGTTTTTTACAGGATTTTTTTTTGGTTAAATTTTGCTTTACAGAATTTCTTCTATATTATACATTGTATAAAAATAAAAATGGCGTTCCTAAAATACAATAACTGATTTTTTTATGACGACATATTAAAATTTATTTGGTAATAGACGCAACCCTTTTGAGTTTGCTACATCTATATATTGAAATTGATTATTTATATTATGAAAAAATATGCCCTTTTAACCATTTTATTTTTAACAATACTGACCTCGTGTAGTGTTGATGATGGTGATTCTACTTATATTAGTACAGAAACACTGCCGATTGAAAGTGTAGAACTCCCAGAACAGTTTGCATTTAATGAAACTTACGAAATTCTAATCACATACAACAGACCTACTGCCTGTCATCGGTTTTATAATTTTTTTTACGACATACATGAAAATGAACGTACGATAGCCGTTATTAACTCGGTTTATCAAGATGCTTCTTGTGAAGAAAGCCCAGAGTCAGTTACAGTAAGTTTAAATTTTATCGTAACCGGAACAGAAACGTATGTATTTAAATTTTTTCAAGGATATGATGAAGAAGGAGAAGAACAATATCTGGTGGTAGAAGTTCCTGTTTTAGATTAAAAAACCCAATTTGAAAACGTAGCGAAACTAAATATTAATTAATTCCAAAATTCATGTGAGTTTAGAGAAGCTCATTAAAAAATGTATTAATAATGATGCGCAAGCACAAAGCCAATTATACAAGCTATATGCAAGTAAATTATTTTCGCTTTGTCTTAAGTATTCAAAAAACTATGCCGAAGCCGAAGATAATCTGCACGATGCTTTTATAACTATTTTTAGCAAAATAGAACAGTATAATTATAAAGGATCTTTTGAAGGTTGGTTAAAACGAATTGCAATAAACACCGCGTTACAGCGCTACAGAGAAGATGTTGGAGTTTATGCTATCGTTAATGAAAGTGATATTGAAGAAGTCTCTGTAGAAATTAATGATAATGATGTTAGTATTGAATATCTACTAAAAATTATACAAGACTTACCAGACCGGTATCGATTGATATTCAATTTATATGTGCTAGACGGGTATTCTCATGTTGAGATTAGTGAATTAGTACAGATTTCCATTGGGACATCAAAATCTAATTTAGCACGCGCAAGGATGATTTTAAAAGAAAAAATTGAATCCTACAATGCCACTGTCAATTCGCAGCGATTAAAAAAATAGTCTGCAGAGAAACAGACCATAATAATGAACGATAAAAAAAACATAGATAGACTTTTTCAAGAAAAGTTTAAAGATTTTGAAGTTACCCCTAACGATACTGTTTGGGAGAATATCAGTGAGAGTCTTCCTAATAAAAAGAAAAAACGAAAAGTTATCGGTCTTTGGTGGCAGCTTGGGGGAGTTGCTGCTGTAATTGCATTATTACTTACCGTTGGTTTTACAATTTTTAATTCTAATAAATCTAATACTCAAGAATTTCCTATTGTTAATACCGATAAAACAGATTCCGCATCTGAAAATGATTCCAATAATTATTTAAAAGATAATAAGCAAATTGAACTCAATACAGCTGACTCTGATAGTTCAAAAGTTGCAGATTCTAATTCCGATATAGAAGACAATTCGTATTCAAATATATCAGAAAATAATTCTTCCCAAACAACCAGTACTTCGAACCAATTAACCAATTCTAATACTATTAGTAAACCTTTAAATAGGGTTGCTAATAATACTAATGTTGAAGATAATGGTAATGATTTATCTACTCCGACATCTAAAGATAAAAATGGCAAAATTGCGACGCAATCCAAAATATCTAATTCTAATTTAAAAAATGATAATAAATCGATTGTAGAGAAAAACGATAAATCGTTTTTGAATACAGACATAGAACGAAAGTCAACTATTAAAACCGCCATTGAACAACATAAAAATGCTATTGCTGATAATTTATCGACCCAAAATCAGAACAGTAAAACATTAGAAAAAGATAGCAATAAAGAGGATAGCTTAGAAAAAGAAAATTCACTATTAGAAGCTTCCGAACAGGCAACTATTGAGAATGCTATTGCCGAAAACGAAGATACTACTGATGACGGAGAAAAAGACAATAAACGAAATAGATGGAGTATTTCACCCAATATTGCACCTGTCTATTTTAGTTCTATGGGAGAAGGATCTTCAATAGATCAACAGTTTAATAACAATTCTAAAAGCAGTGATGTTAATATGAGTTATGGTATTGCTGGTAGTTATGCTATTTCTAAAAAATTAAAAGTTAGAGCCGGTATCAATCGTATTAATCTTAATCAAACCACTACAGATGTATTCGCTTTTACTGGAGCAGCAACAACTGCACGAGGTGTAGGTGCTCAATATAAAAATATTGCTTTCAACAATGGTAAAGAACATACGTCTTTGATGAGTTCCACTATGATGAATAAATCGTCTACTCCAGAATTATTCAACACTAAATTCCCTGGCGAGATTGAACAAAAATTTGGTTTTATTGAAATACCTGTTGCATTAGAATATGCATTACTCGACAAGAAATTTGGTATTAATATTATCGGCGGATTCAGTACATTTATTTTAAACGGTAATGAAATTTATGCCGATGTTAATGGAACAACAACATTGATTGGAGAAGCAAGCAATATTAATAATACTAGTTTTAGTGCCAATTTTGGTTTGGGAATGGATTACAATCTTTCAAAACAATGGGATATAAATCTCGAACCAACTTTTAAATATCAATTAAATACATTCGATAATACTACAGGAAATTTTAGACCATTTATTATTGGTGTTTATACTGGGTTAAGTTTTAAGTTTTAGGTTAGGTTAGGTTATTGCAGAAAAGCTATGATGAATGCAATGATGACAAAAGCTACTCTTGGTTAGGGTAGCTTTTTATTTGAATTTAAATCACTACTTAGCTCATCCCAAATAATAGCTTTTACTGTGGCGTTTAAAGGTTTTGTATCTGCTATGGTTAAATCTTTGGTAGAAATGAATTTATGAATTCTAGCTCTCATTTTCCCAGGACTACCGCTAAAAAAAGTATATGAAAATCGTTTCTTATTATCGTAAAATGTAATTGGGACTACAGGTATTTGATGATTTATAGCTAATCGGAATGCACCATCTTTAAATTCATCTAACATAATGTGCTCCTCAGGCACGCCACCTTCAGGAAAGATACAAATACTTAAGTCTTGTTTTAGCCGTCGTTGTGCTCTTAAAAATACCGCTTGTCTACTTTTAGCACTCGTTCTATCTACCAAAATACACGTGCGTTTGTAAAAGAATCCAAAGAGTGGAATTTTAGCCAATTCTTTTTTGCCTACAAAAACAAATGGATTTTTAACCGTAACCAACATCAGCATAATATCAGCCATCGAGGTATGATTGGCCACAAACATATAACTCTTATTAGGATCTGGTGTTTCTTCTCTAACAATCTTATAGCCAAAACCCATACCTATTAGAATAAATTTAGACCAAATACGAGCTAATCGAAAAAAATAGGGATACCATTGCTCTCGTGAGATGGATACTATAAGAAAAGGAAACAAAACAATAATCGGAATAGCCACCAAAATATAGAACCATATACGATATAAAAGCCAAAATGGATATTTAAAAATTGCCATGGCACCAAAACTAGTTAATTAAATTAAAGGACTTCTTATAGTCTACTAAAAAATTTACCTTTGCTTTTTACAAAAGTTAAATTTGAAAAGATTCCTGCTTAATTCAATTACTAAATATAATTTCAAAATGGATTAAGATAAAGGAACAATTAAAGAGATACCTGCTTATACAGGCATTATTATGGCAAGAATACTAACAGGAGTACAAAGTACAGGAACACCACATTTAGGTAACATCTTAGGGGCAATTTTACCAGCAATAGAAATGGCAAATGATGCTAAAAATGAATCGTTTCTATTTATTGCAAATTTGCACACACTCACCCAAATTAAAGATGCTGAAGAATTAAGAAATCATACGTATTCCGTTGCAGCAACATGGTTGGCTTGTGGTTTAGATATTGAAAAAACCGTATTTTACAGACAAAGTGATATTCCACAAGTTGCTGAATTATCGTGGTATTTAAGTTGTTTCTTTCCGTACCAACGCTTAACATTAGCACATGGTTTTAAAGATAAAGCAGACCGTTTAGAAGATGTCAACGCAGGTTTATTTACCTACCCAATGCTTATGGCTGCAGATATTTTATTGTACGATGCTGAAATTATTCCGGTAGGAAAAGATCAATTACAACATATTGAAATGACTCGTGATGTTGCGTCTCGTTTTCACGCTAAAATGGGTGAAGCTTTTGTTTTACCTGAAGGAAAAATACAGAAAGATGGTATGCTTATTCCTGGAACAGACGGTGAAAAAATGAGTAAGAGTAGAGGAAATTTCATCAATATCTTTTTACCAGACAAAAAGCTACGTAAAAAAATAATGTCTATTGAAACTGATAGTACTCCACTGGAAGACCCAAAAGATTGGACCACTTGCAATTGTTTTGCGATTTACAGTTTATTAGCTTCTGAAACTCAAATAGAAACGATGAAAGCAAATTATGAAGGAGGCAATTACGGTTACGGACACGCTAAACAAGCTCTATACGAATTGGTGGTAGATCGTTTTGAGACACAAAGAGAACGTTATCATTATTATATGAATAATCTCGACGAAGTTGATGCAGCCTTGGCTAAAGGCGCTGCAAAAGCTAAACTTGTAGCCGATGACGTTTTACAACGAGTAAGAGAAAAAGTTGGTTATTAGAACTAATTCAGGTCTTACATGATTTGTGGTGACTGAATTGAAGTCAAAATCAAAACATGAAAGGCCTTTATTTTCTATATTATCTCAAACAACTTACCTGGTAAAGGACGCACAACACCTTTCAATTCCATATTAAGAAGCAATCCTGCTAATTTATAAGTTGGCATTTCGCACCGTAATGCAATAACATCTAATAATTCCTTATTATTCTCCTTTAGGAAATTATAAATTATTTTTTCGTCGGGTTCCAATTCTACAAATAGTTGTTGTTGTATGGCTGGTTTCTTATCGGATTCCAACTCCCAATTCAGCATATACGGTACATCTAACGGATTAGATAATAAATGGGCTTTCTGGAATTTTATTAAATTATTACAACCTACGCTTTGGCTGTCCGTGGTTCTACCTGGTACAGCAAAAACTTCCCTATTATACGAATTGGCAATATCAGCTGTAACCAAACTACCTCCTTTTTCGGCAGATTCTATAACGATTGTAGCTTCACTGAGTCCTGCAATAATACGGTTCCGTTTTAAAAAATTGTTTCTATCAAAAGTATCCGCACTCCAAAAATCGGTATAAAATCCCCCATGGTTTTCAATATTAGCAACATACTTTTTATGCACTTTAGGATAAATTTGGTTGAGACCATGTGCCAAACAGCCTATGGTTTGTAAGTTATGTTTTACGGCAGCTTTTTGTGCCGTAATATCTGTTCCGTAAGCAAAACCAGAAACTATAATTGGGTTAAAGGATGCTAATGCTTCTACCAGTTTTTCACAGAATGCAATGCCGCTCGTTGTGATTTTCCGAGCTCCCACAATACTAATAATACGTTGCTGTTTTATATTAATATTTCCAGATTGAAATAATACAATCGGACCATCAATGCAATGTTTTAGGCGTTCGGGATACGTATCTTCCGTAAAATAATGAGTTTTGATGTTATTGTCTTTTATAAATTTCAGTTCCTCTTCGGCTTCATTAATATGGTTTTTATCAAAAAGCCCTTGAATCGTTATCGTACCGATACCATCAATTTTTAAAAGTTTAGATTTCTTTTCAGTTAAAACCGCTTCCGCTGATCCACAATGATTTATTAATTTTTTAGCAGTGGTCGCGCCAATTTTAGGCACATGTTGCAATGCTAAAGCATAAATAAGCTGTTGATCGGTCATTGAATAATAGGTTTTTGAAGAATTAAATCGTCTGTATACGAATATAATTATTTAATTTTGAATGGGTTCGGATTATATATGGTTCTCAACCTCTTCAAAAGAAACTGTTGGAATATTTGAAGTTATACGTATTTTAATAGTCACAAAATTCAACGGGAAAAATAATTGTGTATGCTTTGTATAAAACAGCTTACTTAAAAAATTTTATATTGAGAATCCTTGGTAAATCAATTACATAGATAAATATAAGTTTCTATGTTAATAACTAAACGGAACTAACCTCTATTCAGCAACAAAAATTTATAACTTTGCGTTACTATGCAGTTAGAGACTTACATTAGCGACCTATTATACCGTTACGATTGTGTTACCGTTCCTGAATTTGGAGCATTTTTAACACACCGTGTTTCAGCCACAATACACGAAACCACACATACATTTTATCCACCAAAAAAAGCGTTGTCGTTTAACGAGCAATTACAGCAAAATGATGGGTTATTAGCCAATTATATTGCTGAGGTAGAAAAAATACCGTACGCAACGGCTTTAAATAGAATCTCAAAACAGATTAAATCGATTAAATCGTATTTGGTGGAAGGTGAAACTATTCAGCTTAAAAATATTGGTGAATTGGTGCTAAACACTGATGGAAAAATACAATTTGATCCATCTAGTCATGTTAATTATTTAACTGATTCTTTTGGTTTATCACATTTTACATCTTCGGACATTACGCGCGAAGTTCTTAAAGAAACCGTTGAAACTGTAGAAGAAACTGCTCCGATTACATTGACACCAGAAAAACGTGCTAATCGTAATTGGTTTAAATATGCTGCTGCAGCTGTAGTTTTACTAGGACTTGGTGGTTTTGGCGCCGCAACGTACTACAATAATTCTATTGAAAATCACAATCAACTAGCGCAAGAACAAGCCAACGACAAACTCGATGCTAAAGTACAAGAAGCAACTTTTGTAATAAGCAACCCTTTACCCGCTGCGACGTTATCTTTAGAAAAACAAAGTGGAAACTACCACATTATAGCTGGTGCTTTTAGAGTAGAAGCCAATTCTGAAAAAAAAGTAAAACAATTAAGGAGTCAAGGATTTAAAGCACGAAAAATTGGTGCAAATCGTTATGGTTTGCATGAAGTAGTTTATGCAAGTTTTGAATCGAGAGGTGAAGCACAACAAGAACTTTCTAAAATTCGTCGTGAACATAACCGTGATGCTTGGCTGTTGATAAAGCGACTTAAGTAAAGATTTGATTCGATTTTACTAATTTTCACTAATCTTTGCTAAAATATACGGTGATTTTTTTTTGACATGGATTTCACGGATTTTCATAGATGCGTAACGTTGATATGGCCGCTTAGTATAATACATTTTAGGCGATCCGTAAAAATTCCGATGGCTACATTAGACTGTTCAAGAGGATAGTTATAAATATTTCCTTTAAATCTAAAAAATCAAACTGAGCCTAAGACTCAATTTAGCACTTTTCACTTAAAATAGCACGTCTTCATCCCAAAATCCCATTATCTTTGCACAAATTTTAAAAAAATATATGCAATCAAGAACCGCATTTCAGTCTAAAACCATTGTTACCGATTTAGTTCTACCGAGCGAAACCAATCCTATAAATAATTTATTTGGTGGTGAGCTATTGGCCCGTATGGATAGAGCTGCTAGTATTTCTGCCCGAAGACACTCAAGACGTATTGTAGTAACCGCATCAGTAAACCATGTGGCATTTAATAGATCTGTACCTTTAGGAAGTGTGGTAATGATTGAAGCCAAAGTATCACGAGCATTTACTTCATCAATGGAAGTTTATATGGATGTTTGGATTGAAGATAGAGAGTCTGGAGAATGTATTAAAGCCAACGAGGCCATTTATACTTTTGTAGCTGTGGATGAAACTGGCCGACCTGTAAAAGTACCAGAATTACTGCCTGAAACTGATTTAGAAAAAGAACGCTTTGATGCCGCCTTGCGAAGAAAGCAATTGAGCTTATTGTTGGCTGGAAAAATGAAACCAAACGAGGCTACGGAGTTGAAAGCACTTTTTGAATAAGTTTTAAAATTTAGCTAGCCATGGTTCTGGATTCATTACTTGATCGTTTTTGTAGATTCTAAAACCTAACAAGGATTCGCCTTTAATCTTATTAGTAAATACTTCTCCAATAATTTGACCTGCCGTGACTTTATCCCCTTTTTTAACATGAACTTTAGACAAGTTCATATAGACACTAAAATAAATACCGTGTCTAATAAACACCGCTGGATTACCATTTTTAATGACCAAAACTCTGGTTACTTCACCACTAAATACAGACTTTACTTCTGATTTGTCTTCAGTAGCAATATAAATACTTTTATAGTTTTGGGTTACGGCATTATCTACTAAAGAGCGTTGTTTTCCATATTTCACTTTTACCACACCTCTAGAAACAGGCCAGCCTAATTTTCCTCTATTAGATTCAAAATTCGACGACAATGCTTTGGCTTCTGGTGTTAATACAAACTTTCCTTTGGAAGTGGATGTGCCGGTTTTCTTATTTTCAGCTGCAATCGTTTCTTTAATTATTCGATTGATTTCTTTATCTAAACGAGCAGCTTCTTGCTCTTTCTGTTTAATTTGAGAAGCGAATTTGCCCATATCAGCCTTTATAGATGCCATTAAAACTTCACGTTGTTTTAATTCACCTTCTAATTCTCTTTTGGCTATTCTGTTCTCCTCAATAAGTTTTTGCTTGTCCTCTTTTTGCTTCGATAATTGAATGTTAAGCTCTTGTAATTCTTTAGTTTTGGTCTTAATGGATTCACCCTGTTCTTTCTGATAGTCTCTATATTGTTTGATGTATTGCAGTCGTTTATAAGCTTGTTGAAAATTGCTTGAAGACAATAAAAACATTACTTTACTCTGTTCCGATTTACTTTTATATGATTTTACAACCATAGCGGCATAATCATCTTTAAGCTCTTGTAATTGTGTTCTGAGACTTGTGATTTCTGTTTGATTCGCGTTGATTTCCCTTGTGAGCAAATTGGCTTGTTCGTTAGTAATTCTAATTAGGTTTTTTCTAACGTTTACCTTATAATTAATATCCTCAATGAGTGTAATTGCTGATTTTTCCTCTTTCTTTTTAGTGAATAATAAAGCATTAATTTGCTTCATCTCCTTTAACACCTGCTGACGTTGTTGCTCGAGTCTCTTTTGCTTATCGCTTTGTGCAAAGAGTGAAGTGTAGGACATTACAAGTCCAAATAATAAAATAATATAAAACCGATTTTTAATCATTCTTTGATTTCAATTTCTTTATAACCTGCCGGAATATTAAACGGAAAACGCACATCACCATTCAGAGATACCGATTTAAAATGCAAGGTAATTGTTACTTGGTCGGTATCATCTACAGCGATAATTCGAATATTTTCTGGTATAATTTGTTTTTTTACTTCTTGATACGACGAATAATCGACTTGTAACATACGTTTTTTAAGCTGTTGTTGCAGTTGTAAGCTATCCATTTTAAAATGCGAAGGATTTATTAAATAGAATAATTCCATGAGTGCATCCTGATCTTTTGGACTTAGAGCATAAGAATTACCATTAACATTAACCTGATGCTGCGCGTCTTTTAAATCATAAATCGATTGCCCTAACAGAATGTTTTGCACTTTTAAAAAATCGAGGTCGACGCCAACAACATCACTTAATAATTTATAATCACCATCAAAATATTCATTGTCTAGTTTATTATAGAATCTAACTTTCTCTGGCGTAATCATCATACGAGCCATACCCAAAGTGGCACTTAACCATATCACTTTATCTTTTTCCATACGAAGACTAAACGTGTGGCCTTGCTCTTTTTCTCCTTCAATGAGATCTATAGAAACTCTTGCCGTCATAGTCTTAAAATCAGCCTTATGCTTTTCATGCTGTTTTATCACTTGTTTTGCAGACAGCTTATCACTTGCTACACCAGATTCTATAACACTTTTAGTGGAACTACAGCTCACTGTCAACACAATGAGTACTGCACTAACTATAACTTTTCTATTTAAATATACTTGAGATAATGTCATTTACTTTTGTGACTTTAAGACCTTTGCCTTTTTAGCAAACGCTTCAGATTTACTAATATTATTTAAAGCTTTGTATGCAATGCTTAACTCAGAATAAAAATCGGCTTCCATATTAGGGTTGTCAATTAAGTAATCGAGTCCCATTTCTAAATTATCGATGGCTTCTTGGTGTTCCCCCAAGTTGTTACGTGCTACTCCATTTGTTAAGTATAAAATAGGCTGTGCTGGGTACAACTCTAAGGCTTGTGTGCTATCACTAATAACAGCTTTATAATCTTTTATATCTATTTGCAATAACAACACATCCTTTATAAGTTTAAAGTTATTAGGATCTTGCTTTAATGCGGCTTTAAAATTAGACAGCGCTTTCGCCTTATCACCTGCTTTTAAATAATAATGTCCCAAATCGCTATGCGTTTGCGCATCTTTATTGTCATCTATAAGTGCGGTAATATCAATTAAATTTGATTCGTACTCAGGATTTTTAGCCACAAAAGCCACAAAATCTTTCAGAACTTTTGCTTTGGCGTCTGCATTTATGGTTGGACTCGTTAATATTATTTTCACCGAATTGATAGCTTCCTGGATTTTTTCATCTTGAAGATAAAACTTGTAGAGCGCCAAATGCACAAATTTTGAATCTGGCTTCACTCTTAATAAGTTTTTAGCGGCTTTATACGCGTTTTTATGATCACCTGTTTGGCTATATCTATATATTAATTTTAAGTGATTATCCTCATTATTAGGATTGTTTTCAATACGTTGTTCCAAATTCTCGATTCTATCGTCTGCATTACCTGTAATGCTGTATATATCATTTCGCATAGCATCTCTAGACTCACTTAAACCGAATTCTGCATCTAACTCATCTAATAAATCTAAAGCTTGTTTGTAATTTTCTTCGCGTACATAAAGCGACGCTAAATCCTCTTTATAATCCGGATGATATTTAACCAACTGTTTAATGGTCTTCAAAGCATTTCTAATATCGTCTTGTTGAAAATAGACATCATAAAGCTCATCTAAAAACCATACATTATCGGGTTGCATGTCTATAGCTTTTTTTAAATTTTCTTCTGCTGCCCCGAAGTTTTTAAGCTTATTATAATTTTTACCCAGTTCAAAATAAATGACTGGTTTTTTGCTATCTAGATTCAAACATTTGTGAAGGGACTCAACTGCCCGATCATAATTCTCGATGCCTTTTTGCTTTAATGCTTCGAAAAAATGCTCTTGAAATTCGTCTTCAACATTTCCCAAATCATCATCTGGACTTTTATTGAAATCGACTTGAGCATAACTCGTCTGCGGAACTATTAATGTTCCGAAGAAAAAGAATAATATCAAGATCAGTTTTTTATTCACTCGGTAGTTGCTTTAACAAGTCTTCAATCATTTCAAATTTTTCTAAAACCTCAAACGTTTCACAAGTTTCTCTCATTGTATCTCTAAAATGATTAACCTCTTCTGGTAGATTTTCTCCAGCATTATCAAACGTGTTTTTATCTGGCCATTGTGCATAAGCAAAGAAATTTAATGCATCTTTTTTGTGCAATCTAGAGCCTAAACTTCCTTCGTATTTATAAATTAATTCTGTTAAACCTTTCCAAGCTTCGATGAATTTTTCTTCTTGGTTGGGCTTTATTACGATATTGTATAAAACTATATACATGCTGGTTAGGTCCCATTTCTAAAGTTATTCCGAAAATAATTTGAACTTAATAGTTTGTAAACAATTCATCTCAATCTTCGATTAATGCTTTATATATTTAGACTTGTATCTTGAGAAGTTTTAGGTTCTGAGTTAAACTTGAACTAAACTTCATTGGATTCCCGCTTTTGCGGGAATTTATTCTATAGTCGTATAATCACCTATACTAATCTTAGTAAACTCGCCATTATACTTTACATGATTACCAATCATAGCTTCGTCTAAATTAGCATTTTTAATACTTGTTTGGTTTTGTATTAAGCTATTTTTAACGCTTGAATTTTCAAGTGTACAATCTTTTCCGATTGAAACGTTAGGGCCAACGGTTGTATTTTTCAATACGGTACCTTTACCGATATAACACGGTTCAATTACTTTTGAGTTGTCTAAAACCACGGATTCATCAATTAATTGTTCTTCATTATCTGCGGATAAAAAGCCCAACATTTTAGCATTGGTTTCTAAAGTAACAGTTTTGTTTCCACAATCCATCCATTCATCAACTGTACCTGTTTTAAATATTTTGCCATCAGCCATCATGCGCTTTATACCATCGTTGATTTGGTATTCACCACCATTCATTACATTTTCATCTAATACTTCTTGTAATTTTTCTTTTAGAACGGCCACATCTTTGAAATAATATATTCCGATTACTGCTTGGTCGCTTACAAATGTTTCAGGTTTTTCAACCAATTCAACAATATTTTGATCAGCATTTAATTTTACTACCCCGTAGGCTTCTGGGTTTGCAACGCATTTTGTCCAGATTACACTATCTGCGGTAGGGTCTAAATCAAATTCAGCCCTAATCAATGTATCAGCATAAGCAATTACAGCAGGTCCTGATAAAGATGGCTCTGCACTCATTATGGCATGCCCGGTTCCTAAAGGCTGATTTTGTCTGTAAATGGATGCTTTTGCACCCAAGCCTTCAGCAAGTTCTGTTAAACTTTCCACCACATCATCTCCAAAAAATGCTGGATCACCTAAAACAAAAGCAATTTCTTCGATTGGTTGTTTTAAAACTTTGGCTATATCCTTCACCAAACGATGTACTATCGGTTGCCCTGCAACTGGGATTAATGGTTTTGGTACGGTTAAACTATGTGGTCTAAGACGAGATCCTCGTCCTGCCATTGGTACTATTATTTTCATATTACTGTCCGCGAAAGCGGGTATCTTTTAGATTCAACTATATTTCCGTATTTACAGAAATCTTTTTAATTTTTTCTTAATTTATTAAAAGTTAGATTTCAATTAGTTCTTGAATCAGAATTCTAATATCTAACTTCTATACATCTTTTAAATTGGTTTACACAATCTCCAGCTTTATTACCATTTATTAACGTATTAAAACACCATAACTTATACCTTACCGTAAAGGACTTTAGATAAGCTTTCAATGTATATGTCTTTACGCTGTTCTCAATAGTATTAGTTGCACCGGTATAGGTTAAACTACCCCTGTGCTCCCAAAGCCACCTTCACCACGATCAGTTTCGGACAATTCTATAGCATCTACCCATTCTGCACGCTCGTGTTTTGCAACAACCAACTGTGCGATGCGCTCACCATTGTTAATTTCAAAATCTTCGTTAGAAAGATTGACCAAGATCACTCCGATTTCGCCTCTATAATCAGCATCGATAGTTCCAGGTGCATTTAAGACTGTAATTCCTTTTTTGGCAGCCAATCCGCTTCTTGGTCTTACTTGAGCTTCTGTACCAATTGGTAATTCAATAAATAAACCTGTGCCAACAATACTGCGTTCTAATGGTTTTAAGATTCTAGATTCTGATAAATTAGCACGTAAATCCATACCAGCAGAAGCTACAGTTTCATAGTGTGGTAAATCGTGTCTTGATTTGTTTATTATTTTTATTTTCATAACATTTCCCTCGAATATTGGGGATCTGATTTTAATTAAACATTGGTTTTTTAAAATGCCTCGACTGTTCTAACGCTAACCAACTTAGCATTAGCGCCTACTAAGGCCGAAAAGCATCATCAACACGCGTGCGCTCAATAAGTCAAAATTCTTATCGTTTCAACAATTGTTTTAATTCCTTCTTTTCAAGTAAAATAACTAATCCCAAAAATACAATTATCATTGTAATTCCGAGAATATATTGCTCTCGATATCGATAGAAAAAGAGAAATGAAAACGATATAGATATCGTAAGGTATAGGCCTATTTTTTTCAAATTATAAGGAACTGGATAATATTGTTTTCCAAAATAAAAAGATAGCAGCATCATTATTGAATAAGCTGAGAGCGTTGCAATAGCTGAACCTTTAAATCCTATAATCGGAATTAAAACATAATTTAAGACTAAGGTTATAACGGCGCCAAGTATTGAAATATAAGCCCCAAATTTTGTACGATCCGTAATTTTATACCATACTGAAAGGTTATGATAAATACCTAAACAAAGATTTGCCAATAGAATGAATGGCACAATCCACATCGCTTCGTAATAAGCTTCACTTCTTATAATAAACGGTTTTAATACATCTGCAAAAACGACTACTGTTAATAAAATAACTGACCCCAAAGCCACAAAATATTCTAAGATTTTAGCATAGTTTTTTTGCGGATTATTAGTATTAGAATGACTAAAAAAGTAAGGCTCTATACCTAACCTAAAGGCGGTTGCAAACAATGTCATGAATAAAGCGAGTTTGTAGCAAGCGGAATACATGCCTATATTCTCGTCTGCGACCTCTGGTGGTAATAGGGATTCCAACAAAATTCGGTCGAAGGTTTCATTTACAGAATAAGCTATACCTGCAATGAGAACAGGCATGGCATATTTCATCATTTTTTTCCATAAATCGGTATCGAATTTGAAAGTGATTCGAGCATAGAACGGCAGTAATAATGCTAAGGTTAATCCACTTGCGATTAGATTAGAAATAAAAATGTAATTAATTTGATAATCTTGAATATAAAAACTGCTGAAAAATGAACTGCCCTGAGCTAAATCTTTTAAATATAATAACAAAAAGATATTGAGCCCAAGATTAACAGCTACATTAAATATTTTAATAATGGCATAGCGCATTGGTCTTGCTGTGGCACGCAACCAAGCAAATGGTATTATAACCAAAGCATCTAAAAGTAGAATGATAAAGACTAAATTGAGATATTTGAGATCGATGTTTATGAGTGTTGAAATCTGATCTCTAAATAGAAAAGCAATGGCTAATAATGCAAAAGAACTTAAAACTAGGGAGATTGCCGATGTGCTTGTCACTTTTTCTTGGCTTGCCTCTTTGTTGAAAAACCTAAAAAAAGCGGTTTCCATACCGTAAGCCAAAACCACATTAAAAAGCACAAAATAAGCGAATATAAATGACACACGTCCATACTCTTCAACCGATAAAACAGAAGGATCTGTGTAAAGTGGCACCAAAATAAAACTCAACATTCGTGGCAATACAGTCGCTAAGCCATATATAAATGTCTGTTTAAAAAGTGATTTGAATCCGCTCAATTGTTTAATTTTTCAACGCTAAAAATAACTATATATTGCTAGCAAACAAAGTTGATTACTATCAATCTCTAGTGAGGTAAAAAGGTAGATGCGACACATCTTTTACGTGCTTTATTTTATTGTATAATTTTATACTATCATGTTTATAGGTGACAATACATTCATCTTCTCCTAACTGGGCATAATATTTAGACGCTTCAATAGAATTATTTATATTGAATTTAGAATTCTTGTAAAATCTACCTATAAAATAATTGATTTCATCATGATGCCAAGTGGTAAGCTTTGCTGTCATATTTTTAAAATATACACTATCTAATTCAACATTTTCAGGATTATATTTAATTGGTATCAATAAATCAAATCCAGAGGTATTTTGATCATCTAAAATCCAATTTTGGTATGTAACATCGTAGGTTGATATCTTTGAAAGTTCGCTAACGTGTTTTTTTGAAACACATTGAGAACACAACAGTAAAATTGTAATGTACAATAAGGTCTGTATAACTAATGACTTCATCTTTAAACTATTTTAAAATTCAATTCATTAAAAGTAATAAACACATTGTTCGTTTTGTGGATTAAAACAAAAAAGCCTTGCGTTTTAGGCAAGGCTATATATTATAAATTTAAAGCACTAGTTTTCAACCATGTCATCATCGAGAGCAGCTAAACCAGTGGAGGTCTCAGTTTGGTAAATTGTAGGTGGCCCGTTTTCATAATAAGTACCCGCAACTTCATTGATAGTTGAAATTTTAAAATACTTTACAATGTCATTCTCTATATAACTAATAATACATTCGTCATCCTTGAGCGTAAATGGATAATCCGCGGGTTTTTCTGATTTTCTAAAAGTATAATTTCTAGATTTGTTTTTGAGTGTTGCAAAATATCGGCCATCTTTTTTACTCAGCTGACCTTGAAGATTTCTGAAATAGATTTCATTTATTTCAACATTTTCAGCAAGATCGATAATTGGAAGAAAAATGTTTATTCCTGTACCTCCCACTTTAATTCCTGCATACCACTCTTGAAAATATACATGATTCACCGTAAATGGTGCTCGAGTCTCTATAGTAGTTACCGTTGTGTTTTGTTGGGCGGTACAAGGAAATGAGATACCATAAATCACTGCAAAAATTAGGGCGTAGGTTGCCTTTTTAAGTAATTTCATTTTAATTTAGGTTTAGATTTGGTAGACCAATATAGCTAAAAAAAATATTTTTATCTTTTAAAAACATATTTTATCGACGAAATACAACTTAGACTTAATAAAATGACTATTCCTATTTTTTTTCATTATGTTAAGCAATTACAGCCGATGATGTGTTTTCGTAAACCGAAAGAGGTCCGTTTTCGTAATAAGTTCCTTCTACTATATTAACCTGTGCAACCTTAATATATTTTGTTTTGCCATTATCAATGTAGCTAATTGCACATTCAGCATCATTTAAGGCAAAAGGATAGACAATACCTTTTTCACCTTTGGTAAAAATATAATGTGGTGAATCATTTTTTAGCACGGCAAAATACCTGTCATCTTTTATAATAAGTTTTCCTTTTAGATTTCTGAAATATACACTGTCTATAATAGTGTACTTAGATTTATTGACAATTGGAACAAAAACATTAATCCCAGTACCGCCAACTTTAATACCAACATACCATTCTCGAAAAGAAACAGAACTAACGTTAAACGTGGTTGGTTTTTCGAAAGGTTGTTACTTGATCTTTTGAACTAGAACATTGAAAAGTGAATAATATAACGAATAAGCAAGCTAGCCTTGTGTGGAATCTCATTGTATTAAAGGTTACGATTTGAAAGCCGATATATATTAAGAACCAATTTATCCTTCAAAGCATATGTTTTAATTAGATGTAATGTATTTATTTATAAGAATATAACCAACTGCAACGTGTCAATATGGGAAATAGTCTATGACAATAGTAAATAAAACTATAGATTGTTTGAGTTAAGAGTCGTATGATGTAATGTTAGATAGTATCACAGTTTATATTATAATACATTCGCCCATTTAACAGTGTCTACAAGTTTCATATCGCTTTTTGAAACGTGTGTAACAAAAAAAGCCTAACTCACTAAAGTTAGGCTTTCATAATTTTGAATCTTCTCTCTCAATATTAGGGGAAGGAACAGTTTAGTGTAATTCGTTAGTTATTTAAAGCTTCAGCTCCACCAACAATCTCAAGGATTTCGTTGGTAATTGCTGCTTGCCTTGCTTTATTATAAGTTAATTTTAACTGATCTCTCAACTCCGTCGCGTTATCCGTTGCTTTATGCATTGCAGTCATACGAGCACCGTGCTCAGAAGCAAATGAATCTCTAATACCTTTGTAAAGTTGCGTCTTTAAAGACTTAGGTATTAATTCTTCAACAATTTCTAATTTAGACGGTTCAAAAATGTAATCTAAATTCACGTTTTCATCACTTTCTACCGGTACAATTGGTAAAAATTGTTCAGTTATTACAAGTTGTGTTGCAGCGTTTTTAAAGTGATTGTAAACAATCTCAATTTTATCGAACTCACCAGATACGAATTTCTCCATTAACATTTCTGCTATTTTAGAAACGTTATCAAACGTTAAGTCATCATACAACTCACTTTCGTTGGCAATAACTTTATTCGTTTTCTTAAATGCATCATTCGCCTTCTTACCAATAGCTAAATATGACACTTCTTTATTGGTATAAGTCTCATTAGTCAATTTTGAAACTTGCTTAATGATATTAGAATTAAATGCACCTGCTAAACCTCTGTTAGAAGTAATGGCAACAATAAGTACTTTTTCAACTTCGCGTTGTTCGGCATACTTACTAGCAGAATCAGCTTCTGAAGTGGCGCTCAAACTCTGAAGTAATTCAGTTAACTTATTAGAATAAGGACGCATTGCCGTAATAGCATCTTGAGCTTTCTTTAACTTAGCAGCAGATACCATTTTCATAGCACTGGTAATCTGCATGGTTGAAGACACTGATGATATTCTGTTTCTAATTTCCTTTAAATTCGCCATTCTATATAATATTAAAGACTCCTCTATACTTTAGCTGTGTTTAGCACAGTAGATATTCCGAGTAACATTAATTTAAATTTTGAGTTATGAAAGCGTAAAAACCAAGATCTCATAACTCAAAACTCATTACTTTTTTTAAGCTCTATATTTTCCTGAAAGATCTTTAGCTACTGTAGTCAACACGTCAATAACTTCATCAGTTAATTTACCTGCTTTCAGCGTATCTAATGTATCTCTATGCTTTGCATTTAAGTACTCTAAATAATCGCGTTCAAATTCTTTTACTTTCTCTACAGGAACATCTTTTAATAAGTTCTTCGATCCTGCATAAATGATAGCCACCTGATCTTCTACTTTAAAAGGATCGTTCTGCGCTTGCTTTAAAATTTCTACGTTACGCTTACCTTTATTAATTACGTTTAAGGTCACGGCATCTAAATCTGAACCAAACTTAGCAAACGCTTCTAATTCGCGGAATTGTGCTTGATCTAATTTTAAGGTACCAGATACTTTCTTCATAGATTTAATCTGAGCGTTACCACCAACACGAGATACAGAAATACCTACATTAATCGCTGGACGTACACCAGAGTTAAATAAATCACCATCTAAGAAAATCTGACCATCAGTAATAGAAATTACATTGGTAGGAATATATGCTGAAACGTCACCTGCTTGTGTTTCGATAATAGGTAAAGCTGTAAGAGAACCACCACCTTTCACTAAAGGTTTTAAAACCTCTGGTAAATCGTTCATTTCTCTAGCAATAGAATCATCGTTAATTACTTTCGCAGAACGCTCTAATAATCTTGAGTGTAAATAGAATACATCACCAGGATATGCCTCACGTCCTGGAGGACGTCTTAATAATAAAGATACTTCACGGTATGCCACGGCTTGTTTTGACAAATCATCAAACACAATTAAAGCAGGACGACCAGTATCTCTAAAATACTCTCCAATAGATGCTCCTGTAAACGGCGCATAAACTTGCATTGCAGCAGGGTCTGATGCATTCGCAGCAACTATAGTTGTGTATGCTAAAGCACCTTTTTCTTCTAAAGTTTTAGCAATTAAAGCTACTGTTGAAGCCTTCTGACCTACAGCAACATATATACAATATACAGGCTCACCTGCATCGTAAAATTCTTTTTGATTTAAGATAGCATCAATACAAACTGCAGTTTTACCTGTTTGTCTGTCACCAATCACCAACTCACGTTGTCCTCTACCAACTGGGATCATAGCATCAATTGCTTTAATTCCTGTTTGTAATGGTTCAGTTACCGGTTCTCTATAGATTACACCTGGCGCTTTACGCTCTAAAGGCATCTCATAAGTTTCACCAGCAATGGGTCCCTTACCATCGATAGGGTTACCTAAAGTATCTACTACACGACCAACGATACCTTCACCTACTTTTACAGAGGCGATACGTTCAGTACGTTTTACTGTAGAACCTTCTTTTACACCTACTGAAGTCCCTAAAAGTACAATACCTACGTTATCTTCTTCCAGGTTAAGTACGATACCTTCAGCACCACCTTCGAATTCCACTAATTCGCCATATTCTGCGTTAGCCAATCCGTAAGCACGTACAATACCATCACCTACCGTTAATACAGTTCCCACTTCGTCTAATGAAGCACTTGCTTCAAAGCCTGAAATTTGTTCTTTTAAGATTGCTGATATTTCAGCTGGTTTTACTTCTGCCATCTTTATTTAGATATTAGATATTAGGCACTCACATCGCATAGGCTCAGTGAACGAATATCGTTTAATTAAATGTAAATTCTCTTTTTAATTTATCGAGTTTATTTGCGATACTAGCATTATACTGAATATCACCAACTCTTAAAATGAAACCACCTAAAATGCTTTCATCTATAATATTTTTTACTTCTGCTTCTTTACCCGTTAATTCCTTCACCTTAGCCATTACCTTAAGTTTTAAATCCTCAGTTAAAGGTACTGCTGTAGTTACTTTTGCTATTTGTGAATCTCTTAACCTGTCGAACAATGTATTATAACTAGAAGCAACATCGTTTAAGAGTGCTAATCTTTTATTATCAATCAACGTGTCTATTAAGTTCATCGTTGATGCATTAGCGTCCTTGAATACTTTGGTAAGTACTGCTTTTTTATCAGATGATTTTACAACCGGACTTTGTAGCATTTGATTTAAATCTTCACTTCCAGCAATAGCGTTAACGATTGATTTCATATCACTATTAACCGCTTCCGCTGATTTTTGATCTGTCGCTAAACTTAAAACTGCTTTAGCATATCTTATGGCTGCTCTGTTCATATCCTTTTCAACTTTTATATTGAGTGCATTTTTAGTACGTTCAATATGACACCTTGGTTACTAATTAGTTTAAAGTTGCTTCACCTAACATAGACTCAACCAATGCCAGTTGCTTGTCTTTATCAGATAATTCTTTTCTTACTACCTTTTCTGCAATCTCTAGAGATAAACCTGCAACATGACTTTTTAATTCTGCCATAGCCGCTTTCTTTTCACTTAAAATAGCTTCTTGTGCTTGTGAAATTATTTTATTAGCTTGGTCTTGTGCTTGTGCTTCTGCATCAGCAATCATTTTAGCTTTCAATTCACGCGCTTCTTTAAGCATTGTTTCTCTTTCTAAACGTGCTTCTTGTAATAACTTTTGGTTATCAGCTTGAAGATTTGCCATTTCAAGCTTTGCTTTTTCAGCTGCATCTAAAGCTCCTTGAATACCTTCTTCTCTTTCATTTAATGATGTCAAAATTGGTTTCCAAGCAAACTTTACCATTAATGCAATCAATACCAACAAAAGTATGGTCGATACTACAAATAATCCTGGCGAAAAATCGTTTAATAATGTTTCCATCCTATTAACTAATTAGGTGTTTGTTTTTTTTTAATTTAAAAAACACGTCCTGCAACCAACCGTTACAGGATAGTGTTCTTGTAATTTTGATTTGGTTCTTATTTTCCTAAG
Organism: Winogradskyella bathintestinalis; assembly: GCF_030407435.1. Lineage (GTDB taxonomy): Bacteria > Bacteroidota > Bacteroidia > Flavobacteriales > Flavobacteriaceae > Winogradskyella > Winogradskyella bathintestinalis. Next base: position 676,579 of record NZ_JASDDK010000001.1, on the reverse strand, counting down.
AATAAAGCACCAAATGCTAAACCTTCTAAAAGTGCGGCAACAATAATCATTGCTGTTTGAATTTTACCTGCTGCTTCTGGTTGACGTGCAATACCTTCCATTGCTTTTCCACCAATTTGACCAAGTCCAATACCTGCTCCGATTACGATTAATCCTGCTCCAATTAAATTGTACATAGTAAATAAATTTATATAGTTAAATTAAAAAAAACTCTTGTTAAATAAAATCTCCTCTTACGTCTTCCACATCCGCTGTTTCACGCTCAAGATCATGTCCATGATCATGCTCTGCTACAGCCATACCTATAAATAATGCTGAAAGCATCGTAAAAATATAGGCTTGTAAGAATGCTACTAATAATTCTATTAATAAAAGGAAAAATGATAATACAAATGATAAACCCGTTGCACCAGCTACGCCCAAAGAATCTTTAAGTGTAAACATAATAGCAATTAAACTCATTAGTACAATATGACCTGCAGAAATATTTGCAAACAAACGCACTAGTAATGAAAACGGCTTAATGATAAAGGCTCCTACCAATTCTATAACTGCTAAAATTGGCTTAACAAAAATCGGTACTCCTGGCATCCATAAGATGTGCATCCAGTAGTCCTTATTACCACTTATAGTATAAATTACAAGTGTAAAGATTGCTAAACACGCCGTTACAGCCAGCTGACCAGTAACATTAAAACCAAGCGGTGTTAAACCTGCCATGTTTAAAATCCAAATAAAGAAAAATACAGTTAATAAATAGCCTGTAAATTTGCGATAATGCTTCTCACCAACATTAGGTCTTGAAATTTCATCACGTACATAAAGCACCAAAGGCTCTAACACACGTCCAAACCCAGTTGGAATTTGTTTCTTCTTGTATTGATTTGCCAATCTAGAAAACCAGAATAACATTAAAAGGCCTATTAATAAGATTCCAACAACACTTTTAGTAATTGAAAAATCTAAAAGCTTAGTTCCGTTTGTGGCATGATGATCCGCATCGAAATTAACAGCAGTAGCTCCTTTTTCTAATTCATATATTTTAGAATGAATCTTTGTAAACTTAAGTCCATTTTTCTCAACGATAACTTCGCCATTATCGTCATGATGAAACTCAGAAGACATAAAAGTAACTAAACCTTCCGAAGACCAAAGAATCACTGGCAACGGAAAACCAACATGCTTACGCTCACCAGAATCATCTGTATATGAGAATAAATTAAAATCGTGAGAATCTTTAAGGTGATGTAAAATATACCCTTCTACTTCTTGCTTCGTTGAAACACGACCACCATCTCCCTCTGCAATATTTGCAAAAATAGTTGTTGGCAAAATCACCAATATTGCAAGTACGAAACTTCTAAAACTTTGTTGAAATATCTTCATTATTATAAAATCAAAAAAACCTCTTCTCAAATTCCGTGCAAAAGTACGCAATTTATTAAAATAACAATGTGTTTTTATACTAATTATTCATAGCTCATCTTTATCAATGATTTTTACTACAAAAAAGACCTCCAATGCTAAGAATAAGAGCAATGGAATTAAAAGACTTAATCGTTCTGTCATATTTAACACCTCAATTTTGAAAACAGAATCCTTAAATGCTACATAGAATAAAACACCTTTTATAAATAGTGTAGGTAAGTAAATAAAACCTAGTTGAGTTTCTAAGTTCTTAATAAGTGAAAAAAATTGAAAATGGATACATATCAGTAATGAGGCCGCCGCGAAATAGACATTGGTATCCCATAGACTAAATCGAATATTTGATTTGTCCATAAGGTATTCTTGCGAAAAATGGATTAACACAAATAATACCAAAAAAGATATTATATAAACCATAAGAGCCTTAATCATCTTCCTTCGACATTTTAATGACCTGAGAAATTACCAAATACATAGATAGGAGGACTGAAATAAGCGTTATGGTGGTTTCCCAAAAATCAGTACTGTATTTGGCGTCTAGCCATTGTCCTAAATAGTTACCAAGGAAAATGGTGCCCCCCATTTGAAATGCCACAGCGGTAAACCTTATAAACTTATTTGGACCTTTATTTGCTTTCAGCTTTAACTTGTTGTTGTGGTTGTTGTAATTTGTTTGGCTCGCCTGATAAAGATTTTACAGTGCCTTTCATGCTACACGTAGCATTGAATGTTGCACCAGGCTCAACAGACAACTTATTAATATGCACTTCGCCTTCAATATGCGCAGTAGACTTTAATGATAACGTGCCCGATAAAATAAGTTTACCAGAAAATTTACCTTCAAAATCGGCATTTTCACCTTGTAAAGTTCCTTTAATATATCCCGATTTTCCAACAACCACTTTACCCGAAGTTTTCACATTACCTTCTACGGTACCGTCGATTCTAAATGGGCCTTGGCTAGCAATATCACCTACAATTTTTGTGCCTTGTGCTATAATATTTTGCTGCGTACTTGTTTCCATGGTTGCTTGTTTTGGTTTTTTGTTGTCTGAAGAAAACATGTTGATTTGGTTTTTGATTTTAAGTTACTCTAAATCTAAATATGCATTTAAGTTTTTATGTCTCTGAATTATAGCATAGTTTGGTGAAGAAATAGCAAAATAAGGTCGAGTGATTTTTGGCTTTGCGACGCGACCTCGGTTATCTTTTTCACCAGATTTAAGCAATTCGGCAAATCCATTTGCGCCTCCTATACTTTTTAATCCATGAACCACTACAAAGGTAGTGTTTTCGTCATAAACATCTTTTGAGGTGGTTAAATCAAAATAATCAATTTTAGCGACCTCTTCGTCTAATGTCTTTATAAAAGCCTCTATATCTTCACCTGCATTATTTTCGAATTGAAAAATTACATTAAACTTGTTGGCCGCATCATTAGCTACAAAATCTTTCTTTGCTAAAACCGGAAAAGCATTTGATATAATGTCTTGCGCTTTTTTTCCTGCCTCAGTATTAGCATAAGTTAGCGCAATATAATTAATGCCTTTTTTATAAGCTTCAAAACCATAAAGCCTTCCTTTTGCCGAAGCTTTTAAAATTTCGAATTTAGGTACAAAATTATCACCTTCTAATCGTTTTATTTGTGTTTCCGCTTCCGCAATTACAGCTGTATATTCCTCGTTTTCGAATTGTTTATAGAGTTTAGTATAAATAGCCTCTGGACTGTTCTCGTCTTTAGATAATTCAGATTGTGGATTTAATAAAATTTCGGCATAACGGGACTCTGGATATTCATTAATAATTGCCGTTTTCATCGCTTCCGCCTTTCGGTTTAAACCAAGTTCAACATACAGACGGTACAAATTATATTTTGAAGGCAAAATTAATCGGTCTTCAGGGTTGTTTTCCAATAGATTTTCGAACCTTGTTTTAGCCAATTCAAGCTCTTTAAATTTCTCCTTATATATGATTCCCAATTGGTAATAAGCAAAATTACGCTCCTTAGCGATGCTATCTAATTCTATTTGCTCGGTTGGTAGAGAAGCCAAATAAGTGTCGGGATTAAATCGTATATCGTCTACAACAGTATCGGTTAAACTATCATTTGCTACAGTGTTAGCCATACTGGAACGCTCACTAGAAAGTCTCCAATTATCTTGAAGCTTACGATCTCCCCAAATTTTTAAAAACTCATTTTTACCATAAGCCACCGTTGTTTGATTGTAAAAATAAAAACTGCTATTTTTATTATTGACGTTTCTAGTGGAGTTTTTGGTTTGAATGGCTTTAGATTGCGAACCCCTAGATATACTTGGTGGACCGTTGACACTTCTTACGTTTCGTGATTTTCTTTGATCAATATTAGTCATTATCGGCTGACTTGTTTGTCGCTCTAAGGCTGCTTCTTGCGCTTTTTGCGCCTCTAAAGCTCTTACCCTTTGGTCTTCTGCCAATTTTGTGTAAATCGCCAATTGTTCTGCTTTTGGAAGACTGACCATTCTTAAAATACTGTCATTGGTTTGAGCAATACCTTCATAATAAATAACGTCAACAAGATTTTCCCGTTTCTTTTTAATTACTCTGTAAGGTTTAGTATTGTCAACCATAGCAGTCATCGTAGAATCGTAATATGCTCCCGCAGTTTTATAAGAATTTCTGTCGAAATACATATTCCCCAACGTTTCGTAATTGAGAGATTTTAAGTACTTATCTGATGTTGTTTTTCGAAGTGACTTATTATAATAGACTTCCGAAAGACTGTCTGATGCCTTATGGCGGTGGTGTTCTGCAATTCTGTAATAGATTTTATCTAAAAACGGCCTGTTTTCCCTGTTTTCTTCTAATTCAGCTAAAAATTCTTCAAACTCTATTTCGTTGCCATTTAAAGCATCAAAATTGTTTGATTTTTCAATATGAGCATTAATATAGAAAGACCTTGGCACTTGGCGATGCATATCAATAATGGCGTCGAACTCTATGTTAGCACTGTCTTTTTTTCCGAATTCATTATAAATTTGTCCTTTAATAAAATGGTAACGGGCCTTTTCTCTTTTAATTTCTGTGTTTTCCGCAGCAATAGTTAGTTGGGCAAGCGCACTATCTTTAGATTCTGTGTTTAGGTAAGCCTGAGCCAAGGCTGCCGAGGCGTCTGCCAAATCTTGTCCTTCAATGTCCTCCTCCCTAAGCAGTCTAGTTAGTTTCTCAATGGCACCTACGTTATTATCTAAACGCATACTTGTTTTTTCGCGCCAGATTTTAACTTGATTTATTTTATCGCTTGTTGGATATTTATTTAAAATATTATTAAAAGCAGCCATCGCCGGGACAAAACGTTGATCGAAATAACGTGCTTGACCTAACAATAAATAGGCTTCGTCAATTTGAGGATTTTTTTCCTTACCCCCAATATTCATTCCGTGTGTCTGAATAGCTTTAATGGCTTTTTCTTCGGCACGTTCAAAATCAGCATTTTTAGTTTGTCCTGGTAGAAATATATCTTCGGACACATCCATACGCTCTATAGGCAACGGTTCCCAAAAATTTTCGGTAAACTCATCATTCACTCCCTCAATGCCTCTTTGCAAAGCAATGTTACCATTATACAACACATTATATTTTGTGCCTAAAGCATGAAATTGACGGTTAATGAATTTGTCTTTTTTGCGTGAACAGCTTTGGGTTAGGATGGCTGTGCAGAAAAGCAATAATATGATTTTGTAATAGGTTTTCAAACGTTGATTCTCTTTGGTTTATAGATAACTAATATGTGTTGAATATATTATGTTAATTGGTAAAAATACGTAGTTTTTTAATATTGAGGCTGAAATTCTAGTTGAAAATAAGATATCTCGTTGAAGCTTAAAACTATAATTCTAAAGAATATCGCAAAGCCGCAGAGACGCTAGGACCAACTCGAACTCTAAAATTATTAACAGCATGGCGCAAAATCATCAATTTTAGGAAATTCTACAGTATTACCATTATTAGAGTTATATAAGGCTAAATACGTATTAGCATTTAGCGCCTCGCTGCACTTGTCCGTGACGAGTGCAATACGCTTTTTTTAATTGCACTCGTTTATAAAAGTGCGATATACTTTGTTGCTATTATTTGCTATATTCTTAATTTTTTTCTACGGCACTCGTCGAACACGAGGGCTAGCGGGGTTTAATAAAGATTTTTAATAACCCATAAATCTGTATCCATCAATGATTTTCCAGTTTTTATTTTCCTTTCTTAATAAAAATAGACCACTTCCATTTGGATGCCTGTCTTCATAGCGTTGTAAATAACGTATTACAGCGTGAGTCTTATCTTTGTTATAATAAATTTTAGAAAAATTAAACCTATAATCTATTCCTTGATAACTTCTGTATTTGGTTAAATGTTTAGATGGATTAAAGTACGTTATGGAATCATAGTAAATTATATTTTTTCTCTTTTTTAAATTAATTTTATTTATATCGATTTTTATTTTTTGAAGGCTGTCAGAACTTGGGTTAATTGTAGCAAATATATCACGTGCTTCAATAATTTTTTTTGTGGTTTCATAATCTGGCAAATTAAGTGCTAAACTCGTATCTATTGCAATTGTTCTGAATAATTCAATATATTTAATAGTTCCCTGTTTAGCCTTAAGTGAATCTTCTCTGGTTAATGTTTTTTTTATTCTATTTTGTGGTGGTGGCCCTGGCCATAAACTTCTTGGGCTATCATAAGCAGCAATACTATCTATTACTGCGGCAATAATCTCTGTATCTTCTTGTTCTATTTTTAAATGCTCTATTGTTTTTTTCTTTCTACAAGAAAAAAACAATAGTATTAAAATTATATATTTAAATTTATTCATCGCAAAAAGTGCCTATTGCAGTAGTCTCTAGAATCTCTTCTAATTCTGAATAATAATTAATATGCTCAAATTGATTGAACTCAAGGTCATCATTATAATAGCCATCGAAACCATAATCTCTTAAACCATCCCATCCAAAACCTAGATACTGTTCTACAGGAAACCTGAATCCATCTAGTTCCCTTATGGCTTTGGTTATTGGATAAGCATATCTATCTGACAAATACGTATTTTTGTGCCTAAGCAACAACATTGATTGTTTTTTCATATATTTTAATAACCAATAAAAAAATGAGATTTCAATATTGCCCAATCATCCTTTCTTTTCTCCAACAGGAAGATAGCACCATTAGGGTAACGGTCTTCAAATCTATAGATACACCTTAGGGCTGCTCTGGTTTTCTCTTCATTATAGATGATGTTAGAAAAATTGAACCTATAATCTATATTTGTGTAACTCCTGTACTTCGTTAAATGATCTGATGGGTCGTAATAAGTAATCGAATCAAAATAAATAGCGTTTTTTACCCCTTTCAGTTTTATTCTATCAATATCTATTTTTATCTTTAAAAGACTGTCGTAAGCTTTGTCGATGGGTGAAAAGTCCTTTGTTTTAAACATATTTTCTGTAATCGCATAATCTGGTATGTCAATCACCAGACTTGTATCGATGCCAATTGTTCTAAATTCGTTAATATATCCTATAATTAACCTCCTAGCTTTAAGAGAATCTTCCTTGGTAAGTGTTTTCTTAAATCTATTTTGAGGTGGCGGTACGGGCCATAAACTTCTTGGTCTTTTATACATTGCAATACTATCAAGTACAGCACTTAAAATTTGGTGGTCACTCACTAGCTCTAATGAGTCCGAAGAGCGATTTTCTCTCTCGCTACAAGAAAATACCAATATCAGTAAAATAAAAAGTTTAAAATTATTCATCACAATTATCTCCTACTGCTGTTGTTTCTACTATTTCTGCCTTTTCTGAGTGGTAATCTATATGTTCAAATCGAATGTACTCAAGATTGTCATTATAGTAGCCATCGAAACCATAACCTCTTAAACCATCCCACACAAATCCTAAATATTTTTCTACAGGAAAGCGGAACTCATCTAAATTCCCTATTGCTCTGCATATCGGATAAAGATGTAAATTAAAGTTGTTTTATCAATTTAATCGTTTGATTATTCTTTTTAAGCTCAATATAAGTATCGGTATGCTCAATAATTTTATATTTTTCTACTTCATTTTTAATCGCTGTAGGCTTGTTAAATTTCTTTCTTAAAAAAACATCTACCTCATAGTTAAATTCAGAATTTATTTTAAAAGAATAATTACCACAACACAAATCAGATATCTCAATTTTTCTACTACCTTTTTCTTTTTTAAATTTTAGATATGCAATTCCTTCACCGTTTGATTCCACGCCATATCTCTCTTTTGAACTTCCTAAAACCGAGACATGAGCTAGTCTCTTCTTGTCTAGATTGTAAATATTAATTTTTAGTATTATAGAATCTGAAGTATTTATGTAGTTTTTAAATTTGTGATAGCTATTATCTTTTAAATCGGTTAAATCATACTGTAAAATTAAACTATCTTTTTTAATAAAATAATGTCCATTTCCATATTTATCATCGCCTAAGCTTGCCCCTGAATGATAATCAAATAACCCATTTTTATAAAACGAGTAATAATTGTAATTTTCTTGATTAGTTGCTAAACTCGAATAATTTCCGTTTAAAAGCATGTTTTGACCATAAAAAATTGCCGGCAAAACCATTATACACGATAAAAAGAGGTATTTAATTACATTCCGTTCCATTTGCGTTTTCGTTGTTTTTTTGTTCATTTATTAAAATGTCCGCTATTTCTTGTCTATCATCTTGACCAGATACTAATTCACTGAAAGCATCAACGAATGAGACAATATTACCGCTAGTATCAACTTGAAACATACCTGAATATGCCATCGATTTATAATAGTTCCATCCAAGATTTCCACCTGTACCATAATCTTTATCCACTCATAAAGTGAAACGGCTATACCATCAAGATATTGACCCATAAAATTATGATGAAATTCATTCGTACCAATTACATATCCGTTATCTTCTGCGTATCTTTCTATTTTTTCTCGATAGGAAAAATTATTAATAGATACTACATTAGAGTATAATGCATTAATATAAGCATGAACCATTTCATGTATCATTGTTCTTACAATTGACAGTTGTGTCGCATTTGCTAAATAACTATTACTAATTAAAGTTGATGCGCCTGTGGTTTCAGCATTTTTCCCTGTTAAATCACTATTAGTTATTGTATAGTCTGTATTATCGGAATTATTAAAAAGCGCAAGAATGGATTCAGCAAAATTCAACTCACCGAGGTTTGGCACTTGTACTTCAGGCTTTACAGGGTAATCCATAAAAATTCCATCCTCTAATTGAGTGAAGAGATTATTCGCACATGGGTTAAGTAAATTATTTTCAATCTTATCCTCTTCAACACAACCACCATTTGCGCCTGGAACTAGTCCTTCTGCACAATTATTAGTATCATCATCAATGAATACAAAGAGCTCTTCAACTTATCTCAATCCATATTCTTTATCAGATTTACATACAGTGATCACTACATCTTTAACTAATATTCAATAATTTACTATCTATTACTTCCCATACCCCGTTTTTTTTCTCGCAAATAATTAAACTACTAAACCCATTCAATTTACCTCTAGAAACACCTAATTTAAGAATTGCTTTATCATAATTGGGATTAAATAAAATTTCAGAGAATGACAAAACAATATCTACATTCTCAAAATTATCTAAAGTATTAGATTTTATCTCAAATAAATTAATACTTTCTCTACTCTCAATTTTAGTTAAGTTAATAAATTTTATCCTACTATAAATTTTATTAGATAGATTAATAAAAGGATAATTATCTATTATCTTTTTATTAATTTTTCCAATTTCAGAAAGAGGTTTTAGATATACTGTGAATTCTTTATCACTATTATAACCTTTAGCATACAAATCATTTATCGAATCTAACCTTTGATTTATTTCAAGCTTACCTAAAGAAGATGGTGGAGGGGTAGGAATGGGTACAACATATTCATTAATAAGTATTGAAATCAATTTATAGGCTTCTACTTCGGTAGTATCTTGTTTGTTACATCTAAACAAAATCACAAAACATAATAAAAATAAACTTCTAATTACAATTGACATCTGTATTTTGATTTACTATTGATTGATAATAATTGTAAGCAGTTTCTAATTCTGGTGATAATTTATCTTGATGATCATATTGATCTAAACTTTCCCAACCGTACCACATGTAATAATCTAAAGAATATTTATTAGAGTCAAGCTCTCTAATTGATTCTGCAATTGACTTAACATAGTTCTCTGCCATATAAGACGTGTTGTGCATCTGATATGGCATAGAATTCATTCGGATTCCCTTTTCGGGAATTAAAGTGGATTATTCTTCCTCTTCTTTTGATGCCATAGATCCACCAGCAAAATGCGCCTCCAATTCCTTTAATGTGGCAGGATTGGTTTCCAAATCTTTTATCACGTTTCCTTTTTCCAAAACCACAATGCGTTCACAGACATCCGTAACGTGCATTAAATCGTGACTAGATACTAACACGGTAACGCCTTTTTTTTGTGCTAAATCTTTTATGATTTCCTTCAATCGTATCTGTGTGGTTGGGTCTAAGTTCGCGAAAGGTTCATCAAGGATTATAACTTCAGGATTTCCGATAAGTGCTGCTACGATTCCGGCTTTCTTTTGATTCCCTTTACTTAAATCCCTTAGATATTTTTTCTGATTAAGAATTTCGTCATGGAAAAAATCTTCAAACTGTGATAATAAAGCATCAACATCTGCTTTGTTCTGTCCACGCAGTTCGCCAATAAAATAAAAATATTCTTCTGGTGTTAAATAACCGATTAAAAAGGTTTCGTCAATAAATGCTGATGTAAATGGTTTCCAGTCTTCGCTTTCATTTACTAAAATAGTGTTGTTTTTAATATGACCTGTGGTGGGCTGAATTAAGTCTAACAATAAACTAAAATACGTTGTTTTTCCTGCTCCATTGTTGCCTACAAGTCCAAAACTTTGGCCTTTAGGAATCTCTAAACTATCGATTTTTAAAACCGTGTTGCTGTTATATGTTTTTGATAAATTGGTTGTAATAATCATAATCTAATTGTTTTGTTTGTAAGCGACTAGTGTTTTATACTTTTCAGCTTTATAAATCTTCTCGATAATACTAAATACCTTGTTTTTAAATAATAATCCTATAAGTCCTGTTACCGCAACCAGAGCAAAACCTAAAACTTCGCTGTAAGCAAAATGACCGATCGCATAAATTACCATTGGTAATACCAATTTTGGAATGGTTAACAGCAACGTTTTTACATTAAAGGATTTTTTGTCGCCAAATGCTTTTTTTGCAGACGATAAATCTATTGGTGTCTTTATGTACGCGCCTCCCCAAAGTACCATGTGGGAATTTACACCAATATTATAAATGGCTCCTACCACAACAGCGGCATAAGCTTGCCAACCAAAATAGAGATAGAATGAGGCAATAAGTGTTGTGAATACCGTAGCAATAACCATAAGATACCATTTGGATTCTAAATATTCCTTATACCTAATATTCTGACTCATTAAGAGCGGATAATAAGCACTGTCCCAACTCGGCACAAACTGACCAAAGCTAAATAGGAAACCGCCCGATACAAAAATACCTGCAAAAATGCGCCAAAAAGGGCCGTCGTAGGCTTCAATACTTCCTGTAAAAAATAATAGGCCATAGAAAATAAATAGAAAGCTCATAAAGATGGTCATTTTGGAACGTTTATTACGTTTTATGAGTTTAATATCGTTTTTTAGAAAGGTTGAAATGCTACCAAAACGATTTAAATAATCCATAGTATCCGTTTCCGCGATATCCACTTTCTTTGCCAAACCAGCATCTAAATAGAAGTTGTTCCTGAAATATTTGAATGCCATTTTATACAATACAAACGCCAATATTAATGGGGTTATAGCTAAATAGGGCTGATTATAAAATGCTGAAAATAATGGTGCTGTAAATTGTGTAACATCAAAAATGTCGAAATAAAGCAGAGCGCCTAAAACTGCTATGACACCAATTACAGCGAAAAAAACAACATCTTTACTGTTAACAAAAATATTTATGAAATTGTTACAATAAACAAGTGCAAGCATTGCTAAATGCCATCCTAAAACATTTAAAAACGGATGACCTTCTATGATTAAAACAATTGAAAAAGGAATAAAAAAGAAAGCATGCCAAATATTGAAAAATGAAATCATTGTTTTATTGATTCCGAATTTAACAACTTGATCCTTCTTTAGTGGTAAATACAATAAAGGTTTAATGTTTACAATAGGCATTTTTTGTAGAAAATACTTGAAAACCAAATCGAAAATGAAATAGAAGATTAAAAATTTATTGATGATTTTTAAGGGATTTGGATCTACCATATCCTCAATAATGTAGTACGCGCCAATTCCTAATCCCAAAGCATACAATATCATAAAAAATGCCCCAGCAATCATTAAGATTTTTAGTGCGAGGTTGACTTTAAATGACGCTGAACGTGTAAACGCTTTCCATTCGAGATTAATAAATTGTTTTATCATAGTGTTATGATGGATTGGTTTGTTAGATAAGTAGTGAAAAGTTGAAATTTGTTACAAACTAAACTCTGGATAGGTTTCTTTGAGTAGTTTTTCGGCTTTATTTGGAATGAGTTCTAGGCTGATATAATTGATTAGGACAACCGCAGTGAAAGCTACTGAAAAACCAATAATGGCATAAATATTATCTAAATATCTATCTGACATTATAAAAATATTTCCAATTTGCGAAATAAATATCATGGCAGCACCTCCAGCTTGTTTAAAAATCAATTCTTCGAGCATCCATTTTTTGTTAGATATTTTTTTTCTGTGATTAAATTGTTTTTTAAGCTTAATACCTTTAAATATAGACCAAATGGCAATAATTAGAAAAAAAGTAAAAACTAAAACAGATACAAATCTTGATGAAAAGGCGAAGTAAAACACCAGAAATAAGGTAATTGTTGCTACGAATTGCGGCAACTCAAACCATTTTTTGAGTTCGGTCCAAAAATAACGCATATAACGTTTATTCATCGCTTTCCCTTTCTGCTCAATAGCATCCATAAAACCAAATATGCCGAATTTCTTGAAAGCTCTGTTTTTAGCGTCTTCAAATAATAATTGAGGTTCTACTTGCCATTGCGATTCAATATCGTTGGCTAAATGGTCAACGAGTTCGGTTTGCAAATCGTAATGCTCCACATAATGCTCTCTTGTGAAGGTGTAGAGTTGTTTTATTTGAGGTTCGGTGAGTTTCATTTTTTCTTTTTAGAATTCAGAAAAGGATAATTACATACTAAATTGTGGATATGTATCTTTTAGCAATTCTTCCGCTTTGTTAGGAATGACTTCAAAACTTATATAATTGATTAACATTAAGACTGTAAATAATAGTGACATAAAAAGTAGTCCATAAACAGACTTAACTGAATCATTGAGTATAAAAATATTTTGCAAATGCAATAAAAAAAGAAATGAAACATAGCCAGCCTGTTTAAAAATTAACTCTTCTAAGAGCCACTTTTTATTCGTCATCTTCCTTCTTTTTATAAATTTTCTGTGCAATATGAAACCTTTAACCATACACCAAAGGGCTACAAATACATAAAGTGAAATAGAGAAAAGTTTAACATAACTTGAAGCGAGTGCAAAATAAATCAATACAAACAGAGTAATTGTTGCAATTATCTGTGGCAGTTTGAACCATTGTTTCAATTCACGCCATAAATAATATCTATAGCGTTTATTCATGGTTTTTTGTCTTTGCTCAATAGCATCCATAAAACCAAAAACGCCAAATTTTTTGAAGGCTTTGTTTTTAGCGTCTTCAAAACTAAGTTTAGGTTGCTTTTGCCATTGGGTTTCAATATCATTGGCTAAATGGTCAACGAGTTCGGTTTGTAAATCGTAATGCTCCACAAAATGTTGTCTTGTGAAGGCGTAAAGATCTTCTATTTGAGGTTCGGTGAGTTTCATTTTAGACAACACTTTTAAATCGGCTTTCATAATCCACAAATAGTTTTATACTTATTATTACCAATATCAACATTAATGTTAGTGCTATACTTGCACTCCCAATTGTCCAGAATAAATCACTTGTTCCGTTTATGTCTTTTGTTCTACTAATAAAGATATTAGGCAATTGGTAAAAAGCTAAAAAAGGAAATGCTAAGCGTTCTACTACTGAGAATCTTTTATTCTGTCTTACACCTTGATAAACGACATAGGTTAGGATAAATCCAGTAAATCCAACGAGCGGAATTATAGAAATAAACTGCCTAAACGTTTCTATGGAATAATTTTGAAATAAGGCATCAAACCCAATACAAGATGCTAAAAAAAGTAAAGGTGTAAGTGGGTTTTTAAGCTGTTTCACAAAGGTTTTCCATATTTTTTTATCAGCGGATTTTAAAAATTGTTTATTATCATCTAAAAGTTGTGCTTTGTTTTCAACCATGTAATCTTTAAAAATGTCATAAAAACTTCTTGTATCACCAGCTTCTATTCTGTTTTCAATGTCTGAAGCTACGTGATCAATCATTTCCATTCTTATATCAACGTAAATAACTTCAGAATTCTCTAGGTAGTTATCTATAAATTGTATGTCTTCTTTTGTTAGTTTCATTTTCTAAATAAAGTTAGACCTACTAGGTTTTAAAAACCTAGTAGGTCTGAAATATTTTAAGCCAATTTAGGATTCACCAAAGCTTGCATCGTCTTTATATATTCCGCTAATTCTTCCAATTTATTAACGGTTTCTTTGGTGCCAGTTTCTGTGAGTTTGTAGTATTTGCGTAATCGATTATCGACTTTCGCGACCTCAACATCCAGCAAACCTTCGGCTTCTAATTTGTGTAACGCAGGATATAATGCACCTTCCGTGATTTTTAGTTCGCCTTTAGTCAATGCTTTTACCTTTTGGGTAATTTCATAACCATACATTTTATCGTGCTCATTTAATAACTTTAAAATGATGGTGGTTAAACTGCCTTTGTATAATTTTGAGTTGCTCATCGTATTACGAATATATACATAATTTTCTTATGTATAAGAATTTTAGGTATGTTGCGTATAAAAAAATACATGTCAGATTCCAAAAATCTCTCAGCTCTATAGAAGATTGTTTATCTTTGCGAAAAATTATTTTTAATGTCACAATTTCATTCACTCACTATAAAATCCATTGATAAGGTAACCAACAATTCAGTTGCCATTACTTTTGATATTCCTGAAACGCTTAAGGACAAATTCCGTTTTAAAGCCGGACAGTATATTACCTTAAAGACCACTATTAATGGCGATGATATTCGTAGAGATTATTCTATTTGTGCCTCTCAAAACAGTGGAAATGTAACTGTTGCCGTAAAAGCGGTAGAAGGAGGTACATTCTCTATTTATGCCAATACAACTTTAAAAGCCGGTGACACCTTAGAGGTTGCAGAACCCAATGGCCGTTTTACGTTTGACGCTAATGCAGCTAAAACCAGAACTATTGCTGCTTTTGCTGCAGGAAGTGGTATTACACCAGTTCTCAGTATTGCTAAAACCCTTTTAGAAGAAGAACCGTTTAGTAATTTTATATTGGTTTATGGTAACAAAACTTTGGCTGATGCCATGTTTATAGATGAGTTATTGCAACTAAAAAAACAATACGACAATCGTTTTCATGCTCACTTCATTTACAGTCAGGCACAAGAAGAAGATGCCTTATTTGGGAGAATTGAAAAAAGCACCGTTAATCTCATTGTAAAAAATAAATACAAAGATGTTACCATTGAACAGTTCTATCTCTGTGGACCGGAGCAAATGATTAATACTGTTAATGATGTGTTGATTGAGAATGGAGTAAAAAAACAAGCCATTAAATTCGAATTGTTTACACCGCCTGTTGAAGAAAGTGCTGCAGTTGTTTCAGATTTACCTTCTGGTGAAACTAAAATTAAGGTTGTTGTTGACGATGAAGAATTTGAATTCAACATGTCGAAAAAACAAACTATTCTTGAAGCGTCATTAAAGCAAGATATTGATGCGCCTTATTCGTGTCAAGGTGGCATTTGTAGTAGCTGTATCGCAAAAATCACAGAAGGAACTGCTGAAATGCGCCAGAATAATATATTAACCGATGGTGAAGTTGCAGAAGGGTTGATATTGACTTGCCAAGCACATCCGACTTCAGCTCATGTTGCTGTAGATTATGATGATGTTTAGGAAATAAATCGCAAATTAAGACCGCTACGCTTTTAGAATCAAGAATTCGGACTTATTAGGTTTTTTAATTACGAAGTCTTATCGTTGGTTATAAATTCTAATAGGTCTTTTTTATTTGGAAAAAAATTAAGGTTTCTTTGTTCCGCATTAAATGACAGATGCTACTTTAGCAACTATTTTTTCTACTGAAACACTGCCAGCCGCATCCTCGTAACCTTCAGGAAATTTATTTCCGTAGATTGAAGTTGGGATTAATGGGAATTTTACTCTATCCGCCGTTAATGCAAAATCCTCACGCTGATTGAAAGGTGCAAAGCCTGCAAATGGATGTGTCACACCCCAAATGGTGATTACTTTTTGCCCCAACATGGCTGCAATATGCGCGTTGCCTGAATCCATAGCTAGCATAAGATTCAAATTTGAAATCAGTACTAACTCATCTTCGAGGTTTAATTTTCCTGCTACTGATTTTACAGTGGTGAATTTGCTTTCAAGTTGATTTAAAATTTCAATTTCATTTTTACCTCCTCCAAATAAAATTATATTGTAATCTTTAGACAGTGTTTCAATTACGCTTTCCATTTGCGCTAAAGGATACATTTTACTTTGGTGTGCTGCAAAAGGTGCAATTCCTATAGTCTTTAAATTTTTGTTTGAAATAAAAGTCTTTAGATTTTCGGACCATGGTTTTGGTTTCGGAAATGTAGGTTCTGATAAATCAATTGAAAAACCTAATGCTTCAAAAACGTCCCCATAACGTTGGTGTGTCGTTTTTAATGCCGTAAAATTTTTTCCGGTGGTAAGCGCTT
The DNA here is from genome assembly GCF_030407435.1 of Winogradskyella bathintestinalis. Classification (GTDB taxonomy): domain Bacteria; phylum Bacteroidota; class Bacteroidia; order Flavobacteriales; family Flavobacteriaceae; genus Winogradskyella; species Winogradskyella bathintestinalis. The sequence continues at coordinate 660,099 of NZ_JASDDK010000001.1, read as the reverse complement.
TTTTATCGGCTCTGCCTTTATCTAACTGTACCACTTTCTTTCCAAAAAAAAAGAATTTTAGAATTTTGCTTCGTAGTACATTGTGCAAATCTGCAACGACATCAAAACCTAGAGCTTTTAATTCTTTCGCCAATTTATACAGTCCTAAGATGCCCTTGTGTTTGCCTTTTAAATCTGCTTCGTAAACACTTACATTTTCTAAATCGTTAAAGAATGGTTTAAAAAATGCCTTCGTAACGACTGTAATTTTTAGGTCTCGATGTTGCTCAGATAGCGCCCTTAAAACAGGAATCGTCATCGCCACGTCTCCCATGGCAGAAAACCTAAGGACTAATATGTGTTTTGGTTTTGGCATTTTATAGGATTAGACCTGTTTAATATTGAAAACCTAAAAGGTCTATTGGAAGTTACTTTTGTCCTCGCAAAACAGGATTAAGCTCATCGTCATTGTACATTTTCATTTGTTTGTACACCTTCATATACTTATCACCATTAGAGATATCATTTAGCAAATCGTCAATAGCGGTACTTAAATCTTCACGTTGCTCTAATAAAACATTGAGTTTTGTTTGGCATGCTGCTTTGTGTGCATCACTGGCATCGTCTCTGACTGTTTCTTGATGCATGTGGTATATTTTTAATGCTAAAATCGATAAGCGATCTATGGCCCAAGCCGGACTTTCAGAATTGATTTTGGCATCAGGTTTTACCGTCACATCTTTGTATTTATTCAAGAAATAGCTGTCAATAAATTCAACCGTGTCCGTTCTATCTTGGTTAGAGGCGTCAATCATCCGTTTTAATTTCAAAGCCGCAACAGGATCAATGTTTGGATCTCTAATAATATCTTCATAAGCCCATTGGACGGTATCTATCCACGATTTTCTATATAATAAATGCGCAATAAGATCGCCATTTTTATCGTACTTGTTTGTAAAAGGCTGATCTACTGAATTTAAAACTTTATAAGTTTTTATAACCTCTTGAAAAATAGCGTTAGCTTTTTGTGAAAACATAATAAAATCAATTTAATCTTTACAAAAGTACATGAAATTATTAAGTTGTAATTTCTTTATAGTAACTTAAAAAATACATGGACTAACTTAGCGGTTCCTTTTGTATGGTTTATTTTTACTACTTATTTTTTAAAAATTAATCTTACAATAAAAATTTAGTAGGAATTATTAACTTTAACGCTTGAATCAATTTTCTTAATATGCAAATTCATAACCTTTCTAAAACACCTTCAATTCTAAATACGTTTATGTCTGAATTACGAGATAAAACGGTCCAAAAAGATAGTATGCGTTTTAGGAGAAATATTGAGCGTATTGGCGAAATAATAGCCTTTGAATTGAGTAAATCACTTCAATTTGAATCACACCGCATTGAAACTCCGTTAGGCGCCTCTGAAACAGTTTTGCATCATAGCGATATTGTGCTATGTTCTATTTTAAGAGCAGGTGTTCCGCTTCATAATGGTTTGTTAAATTATTTTGATGCTGCGGAAAATGCTTTTATCTCGGCTTATAGACAGCACAAGCATGATCCAGAAAGTTTTGAAATTGTGGTGGAGTATTTAGCGTGTCCTAGTTTAGAAGGTAAAACTTTAATATTAGCAGACCCCATGCTCGCCACAGGACAATCTATGGTAGCAACTTTTGAAGCCTTAAAACCCTTTGGTACGCCAAAAGCAATTCATTTGGTAAGCGTTATTGGTGCACAACCTGGTATAGACTATGTTACTAAAGCGTTTGATGCTGACGTACAACTTTGGATAGCAACAGTTGATGATGAGCTAAATGATAAAGGTTATATTATTCCGGGATTAGGAGATGCTGGTGATTTAGCTTTTGGAAATAAGTTACAACAGTAAACTGATTATAGGAACAATAAGTAAAAGAGCTACAAATACTTCTTTAAACCATCGCTCTGAAATCACTTCGATATAATTGGCCATTATTATAGAAAACGGAACGAACAAAAATATAAATTCACTTCCATTTTTAGTAGACGCAATAATAGCGACTAAGACGGCTATAATTGAAGCCCATGCCATAATAAAATAAGATGGCTTTAGTTTTTTACTTTTATCCGGAATATTTTTAAAATAATAAATAAGCGTCCACACCAATGCGGTGAATAATACCGTGAGTTTTAAAATGCCTGCTTTACTATTATATGCTGTAAATTCTAAACTCGCATAGCGTTTAAAGTTAGTTGGTCGCAAAAACACGTCGTGGACCATAATGTTATAAGTTAAGAGTAAAATAAAAACGGTTGCAATGCCTGCAAAAGGAATAATAATGTTCTTAAAATCATTTTGGGAATGGTAAATTAAGGCTACAATGACCAAGGCAAAAAAGAGAATGGCCCAAAAATAGAATAAGGCCGCCAGTGCAATCCAAAAAGCAGCATCGAACAACTTCTTTTTTATATTGAGTTTAGAATGTAAACTTATTAATCGTCTTAAGGCAAAAATTATAAATAAGTTAGACACTAATAAATCTAAATGGGACATGGCTTCAGGGAACATGCCAAAGAGCAGTCCAAAAGTTAATATAGCATAACTGTTTCTTTGGGTTAAATTATTTTTTGAAACAATGAAATCGAGCAAAAAAATCAAAAACAGTGTAATTGCCCATTTAGAAATTGTAACTAGAATAGTATTTAGGTTTGAAAAAAGCTGGGTATAATTAGTAATAACGAAAAGTAAGGAGACACAAACTGCAACAATTATGAAGTTTATAGGCTGAGATTTACTAAAAATTCGTGTAATCATATAGGACTAATAAAAAAATCACTTAAATTTTTATGCCTTTTTTAAGGCATAATTTCACTAACATTCTGAACCGTAATTAGGTTCTGATTTAAATTTGTACTTCATTTTGAACTAAAATAAACTATAAAAATTCCATCTACACTTTTATAACAGTATCAATCAGATTTTGTATTTTTGTTGCTTCGAATCCCAATTCAATATTAGAATTGGTGTAAATTTATAAAGTTATGAAAGATTTCTTTTACGCAATACAAGATTTATTTGTCGATGTCTTACTTGCTCCATTGGATTGGCTTAGAGCCTTAGAGCTAGAAAGCTGGTTTGGTGCCAACTTTATGTCTTGGATTTTTATGGCTATTGGCTTTGTGGCATTTGTTTATTGGATGCTTGAGCTTAAAAAATATAACGATAATGGTGAAGAAGATAAAAGTATTTCTTCACATTCTTATTTATAGATCAAAACCAATATCCTTACGATAATTCATCTTATCAAAATGTAGATTTTCTATACTTTGGTAAGATTTTTTTATGGCCTCAGGATACGTGTTTCCATAAGATGTAATGGCCATAACACGGCCGCCAGAAGTTACTATTTTACCGTCTTCTTGAGCTTTGGCACCAGCATGAAATACTATTGAATCTGTAATATTTTCTATTCCTGTAATTTCTTTCCCTTTTTCATAAGCTTCCGGATAACCACCTGACACTAACATTATGGTTGTTGCTGCACGCTCGTCAATTTCGATATTGATTGCAGATAAGCTTTGGTTGGCCATGGCTTCAAACACTTCAACCAAATCTGTTTTTAATCGTGGTAAAACGACTTCCGTTTCCGGATCTCCCATTCTTACATTGTATTCAATGACCTTTGGGTCGTCTCCAACTTTTATCAAACCTATAAAGATAAAGCCAACATAAGGGAGATTATCTTTCTTTAAGCCTTCAACCGTAGGTTTAACAACGCTGTTTTCAATTTTATCCAAAAATTCTTTGGTTGCAAATGGTACTGGCGACACGGCTCCCATACCACCTGTATTAAGTCCGGTGTCCCCTTCCCCAATACGCTTGTAATCTTTTGCAGTTGGTAGAATTTTATAATCTTTTCCGTCGGTTAATACAAAACAGCTCAATTCTATACCATCTAAAAATTCTTCAATGACCACTTTAGTACTTGCGTCACCAAATTTTGCATCAACAAGCATACTTTTTAGTTCGTCTTTCGCTTCTTGTAAATCATTTAAGATTAAAACGCCTTTTCCAGCAGCCAATCCATCGGCTTTTAATACGTAAGGTGGTTTTAAGGTATCTAAAAACTTGTAGCCGTCTTCAACATTATCTTTTGTGAAACTTTCGTAAGCAGCGGTTGGAATGTTATGGCGCATCATAAATTCTTTCGCAAATTCTTTACTACCTTCCAGTTCAGCTGCGGCTTTTTGAGGTCCGATTACAGCGACACTTTTTAACTCATTATCTTGTAAAAAGAAATCGTGAATACCTTGAACTAAAGGATCTTCCGGGCCAACGACTACCAAATCAATATGATGTTCTAAAACAGCAATTTTAATGGCTTCAAAATCAGTAACCCCAACATTTAGATTTGTGGCAATTGCTTCTGTTCCTGAGTTTCCCGGAGCTACAAAAAGTGACTTACAACGGTCGCTTTGCGCTAATTTCCATGCAAATGTGTGTTCTCTTCCGCCAGAGCCAAGTATCAAAATATTCATATCTAAAAAGGATTTAAGAATTCGTCTCGACAATTCGATATTTTCTCAAAATTAAAAGTCAAAATGAGTTCTTTGCAAAAATAATTGGTTTTAAGTTTAAAAAACAATTATTTTACCAAAGAACTCAACTTAGTACTGGGATCCAAATTTAAAAAGCAAAAAAAACAGCTTGAGATTATTCGATTTTTCTTTAAAAGTAAACGGCTTTGATATAGATAAGGCAAAATTGGCTTTAGCTAAAATCCAAGCTAAATCAGATATAGATTTTGAGTCTTATGTTCTACATCAGAAAAAAGACATTATTTCGTATCATTTAGAACATAATTCATTTTATAAAATCTTTGGGAAATCGATTGATCTAAACCATTGGAATTCTGTACCAATTATGACCAAACGTCACTTGCAGCAACCTTTAGAGCAACGTTTAAGTGATGATTTTTCACCTAAAAATGTCTACGTAAACAAAACATCCGGAAGTTCTGGTGATCCGTTTATTTTTGCGAAAGATAAATGGTGTCACTCATTGACATGGGCGGAAATTATAAATCGATTTGGTTGGTATGGTATTGATTTTAATACATCTAAGCAGGCCCGTTTTTATGGCATTCCATTAGACCAGAAAGGTTATTATAAGGAACGACTGAAAGATTACTTTAGTAACCGCTTTCGATTTTCGGTATTTGATTTAAGTGATGATGCTTTTGAGAACACTTTGGCCAAATTTAAGAGAACCGATTTCGATTATATAAATGGTTATACAAGTTCAATCGTTCAGTTTGCAAAATTTTTGAAGCGTAAAAATAGTATCCTAAGTACTATTTGCCCTTCTTTAAAAGCCTGTATAGTGACTTCAGAAATGTTATTTGAAGATGATAAGGAATTATTAGAAAAACACCTTGGACTGCCTATAATTAATGAATATGGGGCTTCGGAATTAGATTTAATTGCGTTTCAGAATATAAATGATGAATGGCAAATAAATAGCAAAACGCTCTTTGTTGAAATTTTGGATGAAAATAATATGGTGTTGCCAAATGGTGAAGAAGGTAGAATCGTCATTACATCCTTATATAACAAAGCGCACCCTTTTATACGCTACGATATTGGTGATATAGGCGTATTATCTAAAAATAGCACAATTAAAAAACCTATTTTAAAAACACTAATTGGTAGAACCAATGACCTAGTCGTTTTACCAAGTGGAAAAAAAGCAGCAGGATTAACTTTTTATTACATTACCAAAAGCGTAATAGAGAATGATGGCAATGTTTTAGAGTTTATTGTGGAACAGTTGCATATAGATACTTTTAAAATTAGTTACGTTAGCAATAATGCTCTTTCTAACGCTGATGAAGTTAATATTAAGCGTGAAATGATTCGGTATCTCGAACCGGCTATTGAAATTAAGTTTGAGCGTGTTGAAAAGCTCAAACGTTCTAAAGCTGGGAAATTAAAACAATTCACATCACATTTAAATTAAAGCATTCGTGAAGCCATTGATGATCATAACAAGTTACTATCCTCCTGAAATTGGAGCCGCTTCTAATCGGATTCATCATTTGGCAGTAGGTCTAAAAAATGACTATGCGGTGCACGTTATCACTCCACTGCCTAACTACCCGACTGGAAAAATTTTTTCAGATTATAAAGGGAAATTCAGCTCTAAACCAGAAGAAAATGGCATAACTATTAATCGTTTATGGATATATGCATCGGTTTCAAAAAATAAGTTTTTACGCTTAATTGCCATGCTTTCCTATAGTTTCAGCCTGATTTGGTTTTTTATGTGGCATAAGATTCCGGAAAAAGTGATAGTGCAATCGCCACCACTATTAGTGGCATTTACATGTATGTTCTTTTTAAAGTCTAAAAAAAGGAAACTCATACTAAATGTTAGTGATTTATGGCCAAGTGCCGGTTTGGAATTGGGAGCTTTAAAGGATGGATTTTCGTATAAAATGCTAAAGAAGCTTGAAGCTTTTAATTATAAAAAAGCGGATTTAATTTTAGGTCAAAGTAATGAAATTCTTACTCATGTTAAAACGATAACCTCAAAACCCGAGCTGTTTTTATATAGAAATTTTCCTGAAATTGAGTTTCCAAAACTTGAACAAAAAGAGGACTCGAATAATAAAACAAAAATGGTTTATGCAGGGCTTTTAGGTGTAGCACAAGGGATCCATAAACTTTGTAAGGAGATAGATTACACTTCTATTGAATTTCATATTTATGGTTCTGGCGCGGAAGAGGAAGCGATAAAAACCTTAATTGCTTCAAACAAAAATCTACCACTATATTTTCATGGTAGAGTAAATAGAGGTGAATTGCATAAGGAACTTTTACATTATGATTTAACTATAATTCCGTTGCTGAATAGGATTTATGGTTCTGTCCCTTCTAAAATTTTTGAATATGCTAAATTAGGTCTGCCAATGCTTTATTTTGGAGGTGGAGAAGGAGAAACGATTATTGAAAAAAATAATTTGGGTTGGGTTGCAAATGAAGGAGATTACCGTCACTTGAATGTCATTTTAAATTCAATTTCTCTTAATGATTTAAAGATGGAGCGAAAACAAATGATTCAACAAAAAGCTAAGGTTATGTTTGATTTTGGGACACAATTAGAGGAACTTAAAAAGATACTTTAATAGGCTTTGTCTTCACCTTTAACAGCATTAACAAAAGTTTGAATAATAATCTTGAGATCTAAAAGCAAAGACCAGTTTTCAATATAAAATATATCGTATTTTACTCTACCAATAATATCTTTATCGGTTTCTACCTCTCCTCTAAATCCACTAGTTTGTGCAAGGCCTGTTATGCCTGGTTTTACAAAATGCCTTACCATAAACTTATCGATTTTTTTTGCATACATCGTTGTGTGGCTTACCATGTGTGGTCTTGGTCCTACTACAGACATGTCGCCGAAGAGTACATTAAAAAATTGGGGCAATTCGTCTATACTGGTTTTTCTAATAAATTTTCCGACTTTGGTAACACGTTGGTCTCCTCTAGTCGCTTGGTATAAATGAGCATCTTTATTGGGCATCATAGACCTAAACTTATAGCAATCGAATTCTTTATAATTAAACCCGTTTCTAGACTGTTTAAAAAACACGGTTCCGCGCGATTCTAATTTTATTAAGATAGCAATAATTGGTGTCAACCAAGATAAAATAAAGACAATAACGATACTAGAGAATATTATATCGAAGCCCCGTTTTATAAAAGTGTTAACATTATCTTCTAAAGGAATATTTCTTAAGGTCAATATGGGAATATAGTCGTAATATTCGTAACGGAGTTTTTTTGAATAAATCTCTTTACTATCTGGAATGAATTTTAAGATTTTAAGATTATTATCTGCAAAATCTACAATATCTGCAATTTGAGTATTTGTAAGTTCAGAAATTGAACAGTAGATTTCATCTATTCCTTCATCTAAAATATAGTGAAAACATTCTACAAGTGTATGTTCCTTATTTTTAAAATTAAACGTTTTTTGATGGGAATAACCGTACTCTGGGTTCTTATTAAAGTAGTTATCTAACGCTATTGTTTTTTTATTTAAACCTAAAATCACAGTTTTTCTAAAGTTACCACCAAACGAGGTTCTGTACTTCTGTAATAAATAATATATAGTAAACTTAAAAATTGCAATTAGTAAAAAACACAGCAAAGTGTATTTTACAATTGGTCTTGGGTATATATCTAGCTCATGGTATAAACCAGCTAACGCAAATACTAATAGCAAAAACAATATAAATTGCTTTACTATAAGCGCTAAAATATTAATTGGTCTTGTGTATCTATATACTTCGTAGAAATGTGAATAAACAGACAGTAAAACCCAACTTATAGACATTATGGTTGAAAAAACAAAAGGATCTTTCCCGTTCAGTAAATAGAATATAGCTACTCCATTAATAATTGTTAAATCAATTATATATGAAATAGGTCTTAAATAGCCCGAATATCTTCCGTGTTTAAATAAACTCAAATTGCTTAAAAATGATTGACAAAAGTAGTTTTTTTCCTGAGTTTATCGGTTTAATGAATGAATGTATTTTGTTTGTATAAATTTAGGACAAAAATTTGATATTGGCAATACGGTGTCAATGATAAAAAAGACATATATTGGGTATTAAATCAGTCGTTAACAGCGTTGAAAACCAGGTGTGATTTTGGAAATATAGCTATATAATTAATTAGCTTTAAAACGATTATACTCTTCTGTCACAAAATCGTGCATTTCTTTTTCGAATCGTTCTTTTGAAAATCGCATAGCATTCTTTCTAATTAATAAAGGATCAAAGTTAAGTTTTTCAAAATCTGATATGGCATCAATTAAAGATTTCTCATTTTGATGACTAAATAATATGCCTGTTTCTTTGTCTATAACCGTTTCTCTTGTGCCTCCTTTGTTATAAGCTATAACAGGAGTTCCACAAGCTTGCGCTTCTACAGGTATAATGCCAAAATCTTCTTCTGCTGCAAAAACAAAAGCTTTTGCTTTAGATAAATATATTTTTAATTCTTTTGCTTCTAAAAAACCCACTAATTCTATATTAGATTTAGCAATTGCTTTAATATTTTTATATTCTGGCCCATCACCTGCAACTACCAGTTTTTTATTTGGCATGTTGTTAAACGCTCTTACAATAAGTTCTATTTTTTTGTAAGGTACCATTCGAGATGCCGTAAAGTAATACTCTTCTTTTTGTTCTACTAATTCAAAATTAACGACATCCACTGGTGGATAAATAACCTTGGCATTTCTATTATAAACCTTTTTTATTCGACCTTTTATATAGTTTGAATTGGCAATAAATATATCGACACGGTTAGTATTAATAACATCCCACATTCTAATTTTGTGTAAAACACGTTTAGCGTATATACCAGACAAGAACCCAAAATTAGATTCTTCTAAATATTGATGGTACAAATCCCACGCATATCTCATGGGAGAGTGACAATAGCAAATATGTAATTGATTTTGGTTGGTCATTACTCCTTTTGCGATGGATGATGAAGAGCTTAAAACTAAGTCATAATCGTGTAAATTAAATTGTTCTATAGCGTAAGGGAATAACTGTAAAAATTTGCGATGATTAGATTTTGAAGTAGGCAATTTCTGAATAAAGCTTGTGTTCACATTAGCTCCATTTAAAATATACTCGCGATCAGATTCATTTAAAAAGTCTACTAAAGCGTAATGCTCAAAGTCTTTCCAGATGGTGTTAAAAGAGTGAATTACTTTTTCAGCACCTCCATTTACATAATACCAATCGTGTATTAAGGCTTTTTTCATTTAAATAGTTATTCTAAAAATTCTATAGTAAATTTTGCAAAAGTCCAACATCCAATTCTTCTAAATCTTGGTAATATGCATCAGTATGCTACTTATTTTTATTTAAATTGTCATTTTTTTGTTTAGAAACTATTTTATCGTCTTGAAAACATTCAATAATAAAATGTCTTTATTGCATTTGAATAATTAATCTTTAGTTTCTTTAAATTTTAATATTCTCTCTCTTTTATTTTTCAAAATTAAAATAGTAATAAATGCGAACAAGTAGCATCCAACCTGTCTATGTAGTATATTTTCAACTAACATAATTAAAATTAAAACAACTAAAAGCCCAATTCCTAAAAAACTAACACGACCAATTTTTATTAAATGATATAGATATAAAAGAAACAATAAAAGAGCAATAGAACCTGAGCTTAAAAGTATATCAAAAAATTGATTGTGAGTATTAAATCTACTTTTTATAAACCATTCCTTTCTTTCAGTATCTTCAATGTTATTGGAGTAGCAATTCACTAAAAGATCCTTTGTTTTATTGTAACCATTTCCTATTAATAGTTCTTTATTATAATCAATAAATCCTAAGGAACAATTCCAAATTTCATATCTTGGTTCGTGTTTTTTTATTTTTTCAAAAAATGAATCACTGTATTTATGATGAATATGAAAAAAACGTTTTGAAAGATTTGGGTTCGCTAAAAATAATAGTCCTGTAATAACGATTGTCCCAAACACAATAATATACTTGTAATTAGACTTAAGCTTAGTTATTATAAAGTATATACATACTAAAACAGCCGATATGATAGCGATTCTTGCTGCTATAAAAAGTAAAAAAATCAGAATTATTAAAGCATTTATTAAAAATAATAATCGAACAGCTTTTTTTAAGTTTAGCGTATTATGATTATAAAGTTGTAATGATAATACTAAACTAATTACACAAGTAAATCCTATATATAAGCGTTCAGCAATTAAAATATCGTTAATAATATTTCCCTGCGAAAAGCTGAATTCACCTATATTATTTATGTATAACACAATATTATAAATTGAAATAAGTATAGCCAATAAAACAGCTATAATAAATGTGATTTTTAAATGAATTGTGGTCTTTAATGGAATAGAAAGGGGAATAAGAATAAGCGGTATCGCTAATTTTTGAAAAAAGAATAAGTCATTTTCAATTTCACCGTTAATAATGGAAAATAGTAATATGACACCAAAAAATATAGCAAAAACGGCATAACTTTTTTCCTTTTGCATAAATGCTTTAAATGCATTTCTTTTAATGATGAATACACTTAAAAGTATCAAAGTTATTAGCATAACATTTGGAGCCGCAGACAACACCTTCTCAAAAGGTAAAGTAAAGCACAACACACAAAAAAACAGGTTGTAGGTTTGATGAAGGTATTTATTTAATGTCATTGCTTTTTAATAACTGATTTTAATTTGGTTGTAGTTTCTCTAGATAGAAAATAAAGTAAAGAGCTTCTAGCAATACCATAAATGGGATAAAACCCAAAGTAAAAGTTGTCTTTTATTATATTAATCCGACTCTTAACCTGTAATTTTCTTCGTTTCGAAGAAATAGAATTTAAGGACATTTCGTAGATTAATAATGCTTCAGGATAATTAGCTGTTTCATATTTTTTTACGATTCTAAAGAACAATTCGAAGTCTTGCGCTGCTTTCGTATATTTTATATTATAATCCCCAAGATCACTAAAAATATCGGTTCTCATTATTACTGAAGGATGCACAAACATGTTATTGAGATACATGTTTTTCTTAATTTTTTTATGATTGATTGGATGCTTTAAAATATAAAGTTGATTATTATGTTCGTCAACCATTTTTGCCCAGGTGCCTAATAACTTTATATTTTTATGAGACTCTAAAAAAGCCAATTGCTTGGTGCATTTATTTTTAACAAATAAATCTCTACAATCTAAGCGACCCGTATACTTATAATTGTTTTTTAGAGCAAATTCAATTCCTGTGTTTAGCGCATAACTTAGCCCTTTATTTTCTTCTAAATAATTGAAAAATATTTCACCATTACTATAACTGTCTATTAATTCTTTTTCGTTTGGTTTTAAGCTACTTCCGTCATCAATAACAAAAACATCTACCTGAGATTCTTCATCAATAGATCCAATAGACTTTTGCAGTCCTTCTGGATCATTGTAATGCGGAATTAGGACTACTAATTTTTTCTTCATAATTCTTTTTCTTTTCTTCTTTTTGCAGCATAATGATTAAGGTCAAACAAAGCCAAAAAAAGTATATTCTAAATGTATCGGATTTAAACCAATTCAGCAAAAAACCCACCATAGATATGGCAATTACAATTGGTATTATAGTTTCACTTCCTTGTTTTTTAAATGCTTTATTAAAACACCAAAGCAATATTAATAAAATGAAAAACATAAATAGGGAAAACCCGATAATACCTGTTTCTGCTAACAACCTAACATACAAATTATATCCAGGGGGAAAGCTTTTATGGTTCTCATTTAAATATTTATACTTAAACTCCCAATTATCCTTTACTGCCCATTCAGGATATAAATCTTTTGATTCATAAGCTTGCAAGCCATAACCAGTACCTTTAATAGGGTTCTCTAAAAAAACTTCGAATAACGCTACTTGAATTCCAAAGCGGGATTTGTTAGAGATCGCATGCACATCGTCTGAGGTTTTAAAAGAAGAGATCTTTGATAATGCATATTCATAAATAGGATTTGCAAAAAATAATAAAGCAAAAAATACCAATACTGCACCGACTGAAAATATTCTTGCAAATAGTTTATGAAACTTTTTATCCTTTATGATATAAGCCAAAAAGACCATTATTTGAATAATAATTATAAAAATACCGGCCCTAGAACCTGATAGAAAAGACAATACAATGGTTAATAAAATTGGGAAAAATCGACTGAGCTTTTTATCTGTAAGGACATAACTAAACATCCATCCAGAAATACTTAATAAATAGGTCGCTAACGCCGGAGATTCAAATGTAACTGAAGATAATCGATTTGAAGTTGTATCAATACGCACTTCAGTAAATGGGAAGTAATCAAAAACCCTTAAAATATCTAATAACTGAACCATATTGAACTTTACAATGAAAAGTTCGAATACAGCATAAACTGCTACAACATACAATGAATAGGTTAATACCTTTCTAATTTTATAAAAAACCACTGTGGTATCGTAGTTTTTAAATACATTGTAAAACAACCCAATGAGAAATAAAGATGATAATATCAGGGATGTATATTGTCTCGCAAATCTTGATAAACCTGAAGTTTTTTTGAAATAATAATTGGATAAATCGTAAAAATTTAAAATTCCAGTTAAGAAAAAATAAAGAATAACTAAGATAAAAACCTGAAATAACATATTGTTAACAGGTAATTCTAGTTTCTTTTTATTTATAACAAATAAAGCGGCAAGTAAGAAAAACAAAATACAAGAGTCGCGCTTAAATTCGCCTAAAAATTCAATACCTTCAAAAGAGTTAAACGGCATAAAGAATATACCGAGTAAAACAATAAAAAAAGTAAATTCATTTAATTTAATCACTACGCTACTTTTAAATTTATCTAAAAAATAGAATCATAAATAGAGACAATAACATCTGAAGCTTTCTAAATATATTCATTATTCTCTAAGCACTTAATTAAATAAACTTATGCTTTAATTTATATTGTCGATTATAGTTAAAAATACACGTATCTCTTATGAAACTAATTCTTTTTTTATTTTAGCAGGACTACCTGCAACAACAACATTTGAGGGAATATCATTTAACACAATTGAACCTGCACCAATAATTACGTTATCTCCAATAGTTATATCTCCAATAATAATACTGTTAGGATAAATAATTACATTATTTCCGATTTTAGGATAGCGCCCTTCTTTGAAATTTTGAGTGTCTTTGGTTCCTATTGTTACATTCTGAAATATTTGACAATTATTGCCTAATTCTACTTTAAAGCCAATTACAATGCCTATAGGATGATGAAAGATTGTTTTCTTTTTATATAACGTCCATATTCCAATATTAAAATGATTACATAGGTAGACTTTAATATTTCTGTAACAGTATATACTTAATATTAAACCAATAAAAAACCGAATGAATGCTTTGGCAGAACGTAATAGTTTCATCATTTATAATATGTTATATTTTCTACACATAATATATCTATATAAAGCATCAACCATAAAAGAAAACACAAATATTAAACTCAGTAAAAATAGAGATATTTGATTTCCTAAACTAAAATATACGATAATTATTGTTAAAATATATACTAGACTAGATAAGGCCATACTATATAACACGTCTTTATCATAACCGTGTATAATTAAGCAATTACGCCCAAATAAACCACTTAAGATTTCTAAAGGGACAAAAAAGACCACCACCTTTAAAATAAATATGGCTTCGGTCATATCTTCACCTCCTAAAATTGAAACTAATAAAGGAGCTAAAAACTGAACTGCAAGAACAAAGCCGAAGGATAAAGCTATACAGATATAGATTATTTTTCTTAAAAAGAATTTGTTTTTATCTCTACTCATTTTTGGAAAAATAGAAATACTAATCAATTCTAAAAATGACATACCTATCCTGGATATTTTAAGGGCTAAATCAAAATAAGCTACTTCCTTATACGAGAATAGAAACTTAACAATAACAATATTCAAATTTGTTTTTAACGTATTTGATGCATATGCCAAAGCCATTATATAAGACTTTTTTATGTATAATTTTAAAATTCTTAATGGCTGCCAAGCGTACCTTATACCTTTCTTAATTATAATATATTGAGAAACAATCCCAGCAATTAAAGCTCCTGTTCCATTAATTATCGGAACTAGTAAATAATCTCCGGTTTCATTCACTAATAAAAACGTTAACAACAAAAATATACTTCGGCTTATTAAAGTTATAATAGTTATGTATTTCATTTCTTCAATACCTTGAAAGTAATACACAGGAAAAATAAGCTCGTAAACACACAACCAAAGCGTTAAATAAAATAAAAGTTTATTATCTCTAAGCTCGGGAATAAAGACTATTAGCGCAGTAAGAATTACAACTGAAATTATAAAGAATATACCTTTCAATATAAAAACGCTACTAATTATTTTGTTAAGTTTTTCGCTATTATCTTTATTAATACTTATTTCTTTGGTTGCAGTTATATTAAACCCAAAATTTATTAAAACAACAAAGTAACCGATAATAGCTTGTGCATAAATTACTAAACCGTAGGTAGTACTTCCTAATACTCTAATTAAATAAGGAAATATAACTAAAGGGATAAGCATATTTAAAACCTGTAGAACAGATAAATATGAGAAATTCTCAATTATTTTTCTGTTTCTATCTAGGATTTTAGAAAACTTAGGATTTAATTTCATTCTATTTTTTTGTCGCTCAGACTATTCTACGCAAATATTGTATTATTTTGTTAGAATATTCTATATAGTTTATAAATCCGAGCTGTACCTATTTTTATACACTTCAATTATCTTAGCAACACTTTGTTGCCATGTAAAAAGTTCACGATAATTTTTTTCCGTGTTTTTTAAGTTTAAAACACTATATCGTGGTCGTTTAGCAACGGTCTTAAACGTGTTGGTTGACAGAATATTATCTTTCTTTTCGGGACTTAAATTAATCACTATTTCCTTAGCAAATTCGTACCAAGTGGCACTACCATTCGCCGAGAAATTATAAATGCCATACGGTATGTTGTCTGTTTTAATAATGTATAAAATAAACTGAGCCAATTCCACACAACTCGTCGGAGTGCCCTCTTCCTCTGTTGTAATATTTAAAACAGAGTCGTTTTCAATTTTATTAATTATTGTTTTTAGAAAATTTTTACCAAATAAGGAATACAGCCAAGATGTTCTAATAATATAATGTTCTTTTAGATGGTCTTGAATGTATTGTTCGCCTAATAATTTAGATTTGCCATATTGGTTTATAGGATGCGGTTGATCTATAGTGGTATAAGGCATTTCTGATTTACCATCAAACACGTAATCTGTAGAAATATGAATTAATTTAACCTGATATTTTTCACATACTTCAGCGACATTTTTTGCTCCTTCCGCATTTATTAAAAAGGCATCTTCAACATTACTTTCGGCCCCTTCTACATTGGTATACGCAGCACAATTAATACAATAATCAAAGGCTGTACTCTCAAAAAATGATACTAGCTTATTTTTATCGGTGATATCAAGATCATTTTTTGATATAAAAACGAAATTATTAGCATCGGTTTCTGTAATAGATCTGATCGTTTTACCCAATTGTCCACTCGCACCAAGCACAATTACCTTTTTCATAGCTTTGCATTCTTAAAATTAGGCAATAATAAATCCTTGTCCGAAATAATTAGTTCTTGCTCTGAAAATCCCCAATCTATATCTAATTCTTGATCATTAAATATTATACCACCCTCAGAGGCTACATGGTAAAAGTTATCGCACTTATAACTTAAAATAGTTTCATTTTCTAATACAACAAAGCCATGTGCAAACCCTCTAGGGACAAACAATTGCGTTTTATTTTCTTCAGTCAGTTTAATTGAAAAATGTTCTCCAAAAGTTTCGGAACCTATTCTTATGTCTACAACCACATCTAAAACAGCACCTTTTATCACGCGTACTAGTTTAGCCTGAGCATGTTTTCCTATTTGATAATGTAGTCCCCTTAAAACACCTTTAGAAGACTGAGATTCGTTATCTTGAACAAAATGAACTTTTAAACCCAATTTATTATTAAATGTTTCCAAATTGAAAGTTTCAAGAAAATAACCTCTCTTGTCTTTAAAAACTTTAGGTTCAATAACAAAACAGCCCTTTAGTTTTGTTTCTTTTAATATCATATTATTCTGATAATAAACTTAAAAAATGAGTTCCATAACCACTTTTAGTTAATGGCTTCACTATTTTTTTAAATTGTTTCTTGTCAATATAACCCATTCTATAGGCTACTTCTTCTATTGCACCAATTTTTAATCCTTGACGGTCTTCAATGACTTGAACAAACTGAGAAGCTTGCATTAAGGATTTAAATGTGCCTGTGTCTAACCAGGCGGTGCCCTTGTCTAAAACGCTAACTTGTAACTTACCCTGACTTAAATACGTTTTATTTACATCTGTAATTTCTAACTCACCTCTATGACTTGGTTTTATGTTCTTCGCAATTTCTACAACAGAGTTATCATAAAAATAAATACCTGGAACGGCATAATTAGACTTTGGCTTTTTAGGCTTTTCTTCAATCGAGATGGCTTTGTCGTTTTCATCGAACTCAACAACACCGTAACGTTCTGGATCATGAACATGATACGCATATATAATTCCACCAACAGGATCATTATTTTGCTGAAGTAAATCCGCTAAACCAGTACCATAAAAAATATTATCTCCAAGAATTAAGGCTACCTTATCTTCTCCAATAAATTCTTCTCCAATAATAAAGGCTTCCGCTAATCCGTTTGGTGATTCTTGGACCGCATATTGAAAATCACAACCATAAGATGTTCCATCCCCTAAAAGTTTTTTAAATAATGGGAGATCCTGAGGTGTAGAAATAATTAAAATTTCGTTAATCCCTGCCCACATTAAGGTAGACAAAGGATAGTAAATCATAGGTTTATCATAAATAGGCATTAACTGCTTGCTTACAGCTAATGTTAATGGGTGTAATCTTGTACCTGATCCTCCTGCTAAAATTATTCCTTTCATACGTATGGACTATATTAAAATATATATTTAAAAAATCTAAAAACTATACTGCTCTTCGTATTTTTCTAAATACCATTCTATGGTTTTAATAATTCCTGTTTCAAAGTTTTCATCTGCTTTCCAACCCAATTCTTTTTCAATTTTTGAAGCATCTATAGCATATCTAAAATCATGACCTGGTCTATCGGTAACAAAAGAAATTTGTTCAGAATAAGATGTATTCTTTGGTTTTAACTCATTTAATATATCACAAATTTTATGTGCTATATATAAATTATCACGTTCATTTTTTCCACCAATATTGTACGTTTCTCCAGCTTCCCCTTTTCTATAGGCTAAATCAATACCTTTACAATGATCCTCCACATATAGCCAATCTCTAATATTTTTCCCATCTCCATATATTGGTATAGGTGCATTGCGCAATGCTTTTCTAATAATAGTAGGTATCAGTTTTTCATCGTGTTGTTTAGGGCCATAATTATTACTACAATTGGTAGTTACGACGTTCATGCCATACGTGTGAAAATAACTTCTCACTATGAAATCTGACGAGGCCTTTGAGGCACTATATGGGCTGTTTGGCGCATAGGGGGTCTCTTCAGTAAACAGTCCGTCTGCACCTAGTGTACCGTAAACCTCATCTGTAGAAATATGGTGAAATCGATTAGATTCACAACCTTCTTTAAAAGTAAAAGGAGCATCCATCCAATGGTGCTTTGCGGTATTCAATACATTGAATGTTCCGTTAACATTGGTAGTAATAAACGCATCTGGATTTTTGATAGAATTATCTACATGAGATTCTGCGGCAAAATGAATTACTCCTGAAAATTGATACTTTATAAAAAGCTCATTTACTAACTCAGAATCGCAAATATCTCCTTCTATAAATGTATAATTTGCATTAGATTCAAGAGTTTTTAAATTAAACAAATCACCAGCATAAGTAAGTTTATCCAAATTTACAATCCTTACATTTTTATGATGTTCTAAAAAATGAAAAATAAAATTAGATCCAATAAATCCTGCACCACCAGTGATTAATATTGTTTTACTCATAGTTTTTAATGTAGTTGAATGCTTTTACAATTAAAAACCCACAGAGGATTAAAATTAAAGCTATAATTGGAAAAGAGATTGAATAGCGTTTTTCAAAACTTTTATCTTTTTTACCAACTTTATCAAACGAAGATAAGACATCAAAGTAGGTGTTCTCCTTAGCTATTTTTTGATTCAAATAATTTAAAGTATTTCTAATTTCTCTCTCCTTTAAAAATAACTCGTATTCTTTAGTGGCAGTTTTTTCTTCTTGTAATGGTAATACACTATTCAATCCGAGTGAAAGCTTAGAGTTTTTAGATTCATTTTTAATGACTTCTAAATACGTTTTTTGGATGCTATCTAAGCGCGATAATTCTGTAGTTAACGATAAACGTTCAATATAAGCCGTCGTATCTCTCACCCTTTTTTGATGTTTTGAAAAATCATTTTCAAAAGTTTTTCTAAAGCCTTCATGTAGCTTAGGGAAAATATCACTTTTAAAAGACTTCGCTTTAATAGCAAACAAACTACCAGATATGAGATCTCTATTCTTTACATAATCTACATAACTCAATTCATCCACCAAAGACGTATCAATAGATTTCACATATTTATCATATTCTATAAATAAATCATTTTGAGTTTCAGGGCCCGCCTCAATATCAAAACTCACAAGTTCTTTAGCATCTGTGCTATCGATTTCAAAAATATTTGATAATTCAGTGATATTTTCTGAATTGATCAATGAATTAAAATAATTGATATTGTTAAATAATTGATATTTAGAATCGAAGTACGGTTTTACCACCATATTAGAATAGTAAACAGGTTCTTTAACCTTTTCTAACGTATATCCTAAAATAGCTGCAATTATTAATACCACCGCAACCATTTTAAAGTAAACGACTAACGGTTTTATGATGAAAATAATTAAAGAAAAAAGACCTTTTAAAATCTTACCAATAAAATTAAAAAATCTTTGAAATAAATTGCCAATGGCATTAAACAATTGCCCTAAATCAACCTCCTCATTTTGGGATTGTTGTGGTAATTTTTCACTCATGTTTTATGAATTAAATATTTGTTCTAAAATCTTTTTTGTAATGACATATGTTGGCTTTACGCCAGAAGTTCCTAAACCACCAGAAGCTAATGTACTTCCTGTTTCTAATGGATTATCACTAGCATAATAGGCGTATCTTACTTTAACGTCTTCATTGATACTACTCCTTACTTTAGATGCCGCTTGTACGGCTTTTTGATAATGTGCTCCTTCCATCTCTAAACCAATAACATTCCAAGTAGAATTCTTAAAGAATTTTAAGATTTCTTTATTTTGAAGTGAGGTGCCTAGAACGGTAACCATGGTACCCTCATATACATCTACACCACAATCTTTTAAATCGTTTTTACTCAACTCATTTTTAAATGGGTAGTTGTCTGCGGTACCTTCAAATATATGAGCATTAGGTATCATAATGTCACCTTTTCCGCCTTCTAATATGCCTGCCTTGCCCATTATTGAAATCGACTTTACATCTAGATGTACATTTTTACCATCAACATCAATGGGTTTTAATAACTCGTCTAATGTTTCGTAAGCCTGCTCACCAAAGGCATAATCCATGACAAAAATGACCGCTTTATTTGCTTTGGTTTCTTCTAAATACTTAAATTCAGAATTCGAAAAATCAATCTGATCCGTATCAAAAATCTGAATATCTATATTCGTTCCAGAACTATCTTTTATGTGAATCATTCCATTTTGCAACGCTGATTTTTCCACTTTATTGCGCAATACTGAGTTTTTAGAATTGCTTAAAGCTTCATAGGTCTGAAAAATATCTTTTTTAGCGTCTGCTCCTTTTAATGTGCCTTTAGCAAACAAAGAATTCATAACGCTATGCATATTGGCACTGATAATATGGATTGGTCGTTCTAATAAACCGTTTTTACGTAATGCCGATTTAATAGTGTCTGCCCAAATTTCTCCATGGATATGATGTCCGAGACGCTCTCTTAAAACTGGACTAAATGTAATAGTACGTTTATTGTTATTTATCGTCTCTTCTATAGCTAATTTACCTAACCAATACACGATGTGCAATAAACGCTCTGGTTGGCTTTCTGTGGCAAACTTCGGATAAGCTTCTGTTAATTCATTAAACGTCCGTCCTAAAATATTTGCCGTATGTGTTATAGCTATTTCGCGTTCTTTTTGTGTCAATTTTTTTGTTGAAGTAACGGCGTTTTCTAACTTTTGCCAATCTCTAACTGTTGTGCCTTCTTCATCTATAATAACCCGTTTACTTATTTTGTGAGACTCTACAAATATAAACGTAAGGTGTGTTAGAATATCGTAAATCTCAGAACGTCCTCTTGTGATTTCAATATTCATTTGTTCATCGTCTATACGGTAACAATTACGTCTTCTTTTTGGAGGAATAATAGGCTTAAAATGCGAGTTAGCATAACCCTCATCACTAGTAAGGTTAATAAATGTACATTCTTCTATTCCTTGTGGTAAACGGTCTACTACGTAAAGCAAGCCTTCTAATTCAGCTTTTTCCTCTCCGATAGAACCATAGATTTCTGGACGCAAAAGCAATAATGCTTCGCGTAATGTTTCACCAGAAACTCCCATAGGTTTATAAAATCCACGATTAAAAAGATGACGCATCGTAATATACATGCGCTCTATAGCACTAGAACTTTCTTGTGCTCTAGTCCTTCCTAATATTTTCTTATTTGTGATTATCATATGTTATTTTAGCCCGCAAATATAGCGTTATTTAGTTAAATTTAATTCGTATAGACGGTCTGCGATTTTTCGGTCATTTGAAAGCCTTGGTATTTTATTCTGACCCCCTAATTTTCCAATAGACTTCATATACGTCTGAAAACCATCTTTTTTAATTTTTGTGAGTTTTAAAGGCTTCAAGACTTTCCCGTTAATTAAATCTAAATAATAACTGTTTTGTTGTTGTAAAGAGGTTTCTAAAGCTTCAATTAATTGGGGTTCATTATCTGGTTCGTTTTCAAACTCAACTAGCCATTCGTGATATGGTAAACCTTCCTCAGGGTTTATCTGTGGTGCCACGGTAAATTCATTGACAGAAATCGAGGTATTTTCAATCGCATCCTTTAAAGCTTGCTCTACTTCTTTTCCTATAACGTGTTCTCCAAAGGCCGAGATAAAATGTTTTATTCGTCCACTTACAATCACGCGATACGGTTTAAGTGATGTAAACTGAATGGTATCTCCAATATTGTATGCCCAAAGTCCAGCGGTTGTAGAGATAATCATCACATAATTTACGCTTAACTTTACATTAGCAATGGTTATACGTTTTGGGTACTTTTCAAAAAAATGTTCGGCTTCTACAAATTCATAAAAAATTCCTGAATCGAGTTGAAGTAACATGCCTTTTTCGCCTTGTTTATCTTGAAATGCAAAAAAGCCTTCACTTGCAGGATACAATTCTATACTATCCACTTTTCTACCGATTAAATTTTCGAATTTAGCTCGGTAAGGTTCATAATTGACACCTCCAAAGATGAATAAATTGAAATTCTTAAAAAGATCTCCAACATTTTGACCTGACTTTTCTATCAGTTTTTCAAAATACATTTGCACCCAAGACGGAATTCCAGATATGATGCTCATATCTTCATTTATGGTTTCATCTACTATAGCTTCAACTTTAGTTTCCCAATCCTCAATACAATTTGTTTCTAAGCTTGGCATTCTGTTTTTTTGAAGATATTTTGGTACAAAATGCGCTACAATACCAGACAACCTACCCAATTTTATACCATTCTTTTCTTCTAAAACCGGACTGCCTTGAAGAAAAATCATTTTTCCATCTACAAATTTCGAATTTCCAGTTTCATGAATGTACATTAAAATAGCATTTCTGGCAGCTTCTACATGAGTTGGCATACTTTCTTTGGTAATAGGAATGTATTTTGCACCAGAGGTTGTGCCCGAAGTTTTGGCAAAATAAGTAGGTTTTCCTTTCCATAGAATATCTTCATCTCCAGCAACAACACGTTCAACATAAGGTTTTAGGTCTTCGTAATCCCTTATAGGTACATTGCTTTGAAAATCTTCAATAGATGAAATTGCATTAAAATTATGATCCTTGCCAAATGCAGTGTGTTTGGCTTCGGAAATTAAATTTTCAAACACCTTTTGTTGGGTTTCCACAGGTTTGGTGGCCCATTTTTGAATTCGCATTGCAATAAACTTTGCGAATAGTTTTGATAACGCAGCTTTAAATGATGCCATTATTCGAAATTGATAAAATTAGTTGGATCCACAGAATACCCTTTACTCCATAATTCAAAATGAAGATGTGGCCCTGTCGTATATTCACCGGCATTCCCAGACATGGCGATAACTTCACCTGCCTTTACTAAATCACCTTGAGTTTTTGTAATAGCGGAATTGTGTTTATATACCGAAATTAACTCTCTGTTATGTTCTATAATAACCACATAGCCCGTTTCCACAGTCCATTCGGCAAAAATAACCGTACCATCCGCCGTTGCTTTTACTGGTGTGTTTTCTTGTACAACCACGTCTACAGCAAAATGTTTATCTTCTAAATTATAACCTTCTGAAATCGTACCATTTACTGGTGGAAATAATACATAATTAGATTGATCTCCAGAGACTTCAAACAGATTATACTTATCCTCTTTTGCCACTTTTAGTCTTAACAAAGAATCTTCTCTGTTGGTTGGTACCTGTAAAATATCGAGGTCATTTTTAGCCGCTTCTAAAATTGAATCCTTATTAAATTCTGAAGACGTCACATCCCCTGTAAGTACTTTTCGTATAGATGCGTAATAACGTTTATTTAATTCTAATTCTTGAACTAAAGAATCGGTTTTGTAATTTAATATAGTGGCTTTCTTTTTTAATTTCGCTGATGAATACCCAGGGATATATTCTCTTAATGGTGTAAATGCAATAAGAAGAACCGTAAAGAATACTAATGAAATAGCAGAAATCGAGGATAAAATAAACACGTTGAGTCGTGTTAACTTTATAGCAAAACGCTCCTCAAAAGTATCTTCATTTAGAATGACCAAACGGTACTTATGCAAAAGCTTTTTTGCTAATTTTTTTTCTTTTTTTTTCTTTTTTGCCATTAAAACAAAATTAGTGAAATTAGTGAAATAGCACCATGATTAACTCTTAAAGTTCTTAGCTACCAATTTAGCCACAAGGCAGTATTATTAAATTTCGGTTTTCCAATCTGTCCCAACCATACCTTAAAACGAGCTAAAGTTGTACTTTCATTTTATAATATTTATTGAAATCATAATCACCATTCCGTTTTCATTTTCTCAAAGTTAAAATGGGATGAACATTACTAATATTAAACTATAATTACTTAACTTTGCAATCTAAATTTAAAATTATGAGTTTAACTATTATACCTTTAATGATTGGTCCATGGCAATGGGTTATCATAGGACTCGCAATTCTTTTATTGTTTGGCGGTAAAAAAATTCCGGAATTAATGAAAGGCTTAGGTAGTGGTATTAAAGAATTTAAAGACGCTAGCAAAGAAGAAACTGCTGAGAGCAAAGAGAAAGAATAACATCTAGCATTGAGGTTTTATTCATTCTAAACATATAAAAAAGAGGATTTCTAAATAATTAGTATTAGAAGTCCTCTTTTTTTATATAACATACCGAAATGATTTGAAAGATCTTTGGCAACCTCAGAAAATGATAAAAGTTCTGTATGGCGAATTTTATAATTTTTATGTCCCTCCAATTAAAATTTACGATAGTTAAAAAAATTGAAAAATGTATAGTTATTCATTAATAGATATTGACCTTTGTAAGTAACATGTATCTCAAAAACCCTACTGATATTTATATTTAGTACTTTTCATTTGTAATACACCTAAGAACCATCTAACTAAAATAATATGAAGAAATTATTTATTTGTGCCTTTCTTATTGCACTAACTTCCTCAACAGCAATTGCTCAAGTTTTAGAGCCCGTAGAATGGTCCACAAGTACTGAAAAAATTTCAGAAACGGAATATGATTTAATTATAAATGCCACTATAGATTCGGGCTGGCATCTCTATTCTCAGGAAGTTCCTGATGACGGGCCTATTCCGACAACTTTTACCTACGTAGAATCTGAAGATTACACATTGGTAAATAAAACGTTAGAAGAAGAAGGACATACCGTGGATGATCCAATCTTTGGTATGATGATTAAGTTCTTTGGAGACAAAGCAGAATTTAGACAGCGTGTAAAAATCTTAAATAATGAAATTTCGGTTATTAAAGGCGAAGTAGAATTTATGGTTTGTGATGATTCTAAATGTTTACCTCCAACGTATGTTGATCTCAATTTTAATATTCAGAATATTGAGTCCTCCGAACAAGATGATGATAAAAATGGTATAGGATTTTCGGAAATAGCACCAAAGGATACTTATACTCCAGAAGGTAAAGATGAGTCACAAAAAGGATTATGGACCATTTTTATTTTGGCTTTTATTTCGGGTTTCGCAGCTTTATTAACTCCATGTGTTTTTCCTATGATTCCTATGACCGTGAGCTTTTTTACGAAGCAAAGTAAAACTAGAGCAGCAGGAATTAGAAATGCAATTATTTATGGTCTGGCAATCATAGTTATTTATGTACTATTGGGAACAGGTGTAACGGCAATTTTTGGTGCAGATGTACTCAACGCCTTGGCTACAAACGTATGGTTTAATGTTATATTCTTTGTACTATTAATCATTTTTGCACTCTCATTTTTAGGCGCCTTCGAAATTATGCTACCAAATTCTTGGGCCAATAAGGTCGATAAGCAAGCTGATCGTGGCGGTCTCATTGGTATTTTCTTTATGGCACTGGCACTGGCAATTGTCTCTTTTTCATGTACAGGACCTATTGTAGGAACTCTTCTCGTGGAAGCAGCTTCTAAAGGTGGGATTGCACCAATAATAGGTATGCTAGGATTTTCCTTAGCTATTGCCTTACCGTTTGCTCTATTTGCAGCGTTTCCAGGATGGCTAAACTCGTTGCCAAAATCAGGTGGTTGGTTAAATACTGTGAAAGTGGTTTTAGGTTTTCTGGAACTGGCTTTGGCATTCAAATTTTTATCGCAGGCCGATTTAGTTTTACAACTTCATATACTCGAAAGAGAAGTGTTCATAGCCATTTGGATTGCTATTTTTGGAGCGTTAGCCATGTATTTATTCGGAAAAATTAAATTACCTCATGATTCTCCTCTAACGCATATTTCTGTTGGACGATTGAGTTTGGCCTTAATAGTTTCTACATTCACAATTTATATGATTCCTGGATTATGGGGCGCACCACTAAATTTAATTAGTGCTTTTCCTCCTCCTATGGAATATAGCGAATCGCCGTATGGAGTTGGATACTCAAAAATAACCGGTGGTTCGTCAGCAAATCACGAAGAATTACCTGAAGGAGCTCATTTACTAGCTCCGCATGATATTATGGCATTTAATGACTATGAGACTGGTTTGGCCTATGCTAAAAAAGTGGGTAAACCGGTAATGATTGATTTTACAGGTTGGGCTTGTGTAAATTGCCGAAAAATGGAACAAAATGTATGGCCAAAAGCTAAAATTTTGAGTATACTAAAAAACGATGTGGTATTAATTTCACTCTATGTAGATGATAAAAGAAAATTGGCTGAAGGTGATATTGTAGAATCTCAATTAAAACCTGGAAAGAAACTTAAATACATTGGCCAAAAATGGAGTGAATTGCAAACTATTAAATACAAGGCCAACACACAACCATTTTATATTTTAATGGATCATGACGAAGAAAATTTAATAAAACCCGTGGCTTATACTCCCGATGCGGATGTCTATTACGAATGGCTAAAAACAGGTGTGGAAAATTTCAATAAATTAACAGTTGATTAATTATATATTCAAAATTGAAATTATAAATTTTTCAGGTGGATATAATCCTTCTATCCGATAATGGGTAATGTGGTTAAAGACCTACCTTATTTACCGTTACAGATAACTTTCAATTGCGGTCTAATCTTCACAAGCAATTAACTCATCATTTAAAATATCGATAATTAATTGGTATTAGAGACAATTGATAGTATTCTTAAACCATAAAAACATATGAGATTAACTCCATTTTAATTAAAAGCAGAGCTTCCTTTTCATTTATTTGAATTCATTTTTTTTTAACCCACGTGAATTTTTGCTCAGACAACTCAAGCTCATTATCAAAGCTGTAAGCTACTAAATGACCATTTTTAGCCACACTATAATCTAAACAACAAATATTGTCCCTGAATAATGTTGGTTTTTGTTTCGGCCCATCTTCGACCCTCAACCAATAATGCCCAAAAAACACGGACTTATCGTCTTTTTTGTAATAGTTTTTGTCTTTTATTTCTGATAAATCAATAGTACCCGTAGGAAGATTTGTTATGGGATGCATTTTAATTTCTTCATAAGTCATCTCAGAAAGATTTTCCCACCATTTGTACCTCATTTCATCTCGTTTATTGCCATCTGAATCCATAAAAAATTCGTTATTAGGCAATTTTAACTCTTTACCTTTTAAAGTATTCTCAATAGCTTCATACAATGCTGTATCTTTCTTTACAGATTGATGGATTAAATCATCTGTTAACCGGTTGTTACTCAAATGCTTTTTGAGATAGTCAATACTTTTATAGTCCCAACATGCGTGGACAGCTCTGAATGATTCTGTTTCGTAGAATAATGGGAGTGTTTTAAACCATTCTAAATATTCAGCATACTTCTCTTCTCCTTTTGGAAACTCTTTTCTAGTTCGAAATTGATTAAGTGTTTGGTAATGTTGGTGAATATTCTTTATGGAGTGTTTGCGTAAATGACCACCTTCAGGATTTTCGAAGTTAAAAGTTAGTGCATTATATTCGTGATTCCCCATTAATGCAATAGCACTATCATGGTCCACCATTTGCTTTACAATTTCTAAAGTTTCTCTAATTTTTGGCCCTCTATCTATATAATCCCCAACAAATAAAACTTTCCTGTCTGGATTAATATGAGAATAATAGTTGTCTTTTTTACTATAGCCCAATTTGGCAAGTAATTCTTCTAGTTCGTCGGCGTGCCCATGCACGTCTCCAATTAAGTCAATCATTATTATAAATTTTTTATTAGTTCTATAATCTAGAAATATAATTAAATCGCATTATAAGTTTACAATAATTAAAAGTTAAAACTCTAACGATTCATTAACTGACGTGCAGCTCAGCTTCTGTTAAATAAATTCTTATATCGTTAAAAGAATGATGTCTATATAACGCTTATTAACCACCATCAAAATGGGCTCAAAATTAGGTGATAAATCTCAAATAATATTTTAACTTTAATTATCTTTTTAGAAGTACACCAAGTGATAGCAATTTGCAACAAAAAGCGATAGTGTTAGCGCTATGAGCTCATTTGTTGGGGACATATGATTTCTTCCTATTTAATGTAGAATCCATATTAATTTTTCACCTTGTTTTAAAAGTTTAAAATCATTTAGCACTAAATTCTCTGAATCAAAAGTCCTTATGAAAAAATTGAAATTATGCTTAATTATAAAGTGTGCAAACAACTGTTAATCGTATTGTTTTATGCTAAACTTATGGTGATTCTATGTAATAATGAATACACAATAATTAAGAAATTATAACCGACTTAAATATATCGAATATGGAAGCATTGACTATCAAGAAAATCATAGAAGACTACAGAGAATATTTAACAGACCGTGAAATTAACGATTTAGAACGTATTCAATTATCCGTACCCTATAACATTTCCGCTGACAGCTTAAAACTTGCCTTATTCGGTGAGGAATGGGATTTTATGACATACGAAAAATCTAATCCTTGGTCTCAGGAGTACACCAATCGCGTGAATAGAAAAAGAAAAGCTTTTGGGATAAAACCAATAGATGGACAAGGATCGGTTTCTGATATGTCTTCAGAATTATTTTGTGAAGAAGTGATAAAGCAATCTAAAATCGTTAAATGAATATTTACCATATACTACAACTTTAAGCGTCTAAAATTCCGAACTAACCATTTTTAAATATGATGTCCGTAATAATCTTTTCACTTTACCATTGGACACAGCAAATTAAATACTACTCAAATTTATCTAAAATCTTTACCGACAAAGATTTTAGATGAATATAATGCAAAATTAAACACCTTTTCTTAAGCCTAAAAAGAGAAACAATAAAAAAAATCGTTTAAAATGTATGATAGAGAAAACGAACCAAAAATATAGAACTCATAATTCAATGTCCATTCGGACGTACGGGTTCAAGTCCCATCTTCAATACAGATGAAAAGTCGAAACGAAAGTTTCGACTTTTCTCAAAATGCTGAAACTGGGACTCGGCGACGCCAATTCCTGTCTTTAGGACTAAGCCTTAACAAGATTTCGTGTAAAGGCTTTTTTGTTTAGGTACAACAATTGAATAAAATTGTTAAATTTATTAAGTTTGATGAATTTTCATATCAATTACTATTATTTTGCTTTGGAACTACCATTATTATTGAGAGGAAAGCAAAAGAATTAAATTTAAGATGTAAATTTAATCGTTTATGGGAAATCTTTCATAAATCATTCATCTCTAAACGCAGTTGATTTGAAGATCATATTTTTCAAATGAATTAATTAAAACATCACTTGAGAAACACCCGGGTAAAAGACATCGAGACCAAATGGAAGAATAGTTTACAGAAGAAAAAACGTTCGATAGAAAAGACTTTGCAAAAAATGGACTCGAAAAGGAGAATACGAATTGTGTGTTTTTTCAAATTGTAAGTTCTCGAAGTCTGACTTATAGCGCTTTTGCTTTATAAAAATCTATTTACAACAAAACTTTTTAGATATTTGTTCAAGAGGTAAAATAAATTATTGTCCTTAATGACTTCAAGAAAAAAAGCATCAAGATTAATTCGTGTACTTTCAATATTATTTTTGGTTACACCCTCTCTTTCTTACACCCAAAATATTGATTCCTTGCTTGTGGTATTAGAAGATACAATGTCAAAACAAATGGACTACGATCTTTTAAAAGAGAAAAGAATTAATAACTTAAAAATATTACTCGAAGACCCTAATGCTTCATTAGAAAACCAATATTATATAATAAATAGATTAATTGATGAATATGAATACTATAGCTTCGATGCTACCTTAAATTTCATAGAAAAGAATTTAAAACTAGCGAATGAGTTAGATAATAATTTATTTAAACAAGAAATAACTTTAAGACTAGCTAAGCTTTTAGCAACAACAGGTAGGTACGATGAGTCTATAAAATTACTTGAGGAAATTAACCCGTCAAATTTATCACAAGATTTAATTAGGGAATATTATATCATTTATAAAAGATGCTATTATGAGCTTAGAAGTATTTCGAGAGTAAATCATATAAGCGATAAATATAACCAATTGTATTTTGCTTATAAAGATTCTTTAGATGCACAGATATCCAAACTAGGTAAAAACTCAAAACTTTATTTAGAAGTTGCTGAACAAAATTATAGAGATGAGGGCATTACAAAAAAAGCACTAGAGATAAATGCTCAAAGATTAGCACTGGCAAAAATGGGAACTAGAGAATATGCTATGATAGCATTTAATAGATCTTATATGAGCCATGAATTAGATGGCAATACATTAAACCAAAAGAAATATTTAATTCTGTCTGCCATTTCAGACATTAAATCATCGGTAAAAGATAATGCCTCTATGGCAAATTTGGCTGTAATTTTATTTGAGGAAGGTGATGTTGAAAGAGCACATAAATATATAGACTTTTCCTTTGAAGATGCTAAGTTTTATAACTCAAAATTGAGGTTTTTAGATATATCTAATGTATTACCAGCCATATCTAAATCTTACGAGAATGAAAGTATAATACAAAACAACAAACTTAAAAAACAGCTAATTTTTATTAGTGTTCTTTCTGGCGTTTTAATGATAGCATTATTTCTTATTTTCAAACAATACAAGAAGATAAAGTTGGGAAGAGAACATTTGAGAACTGCCAATATGCAACTCAGTGAATTAAATGAAAAATTAAATTTTACAAATAAAGATCTAAAAAGATTATATGAAGAACTTTCAGCTGTTGACCTCATTAAAGAACAATATATAGGCACGTTTTTAAATTTATACTCAGATTATATAGATAAATTAGATTCATACAGAAAAACAGTACGAAAATATATAGTTACTAATAAAACAAATGATTTGTTAGAACTTATTAAAACTAAAAACATCGTAGATGAAGAATTGAAAATATTCTATAAGAATTTTGATAAATCCTTCTTGCACATTTATCCAAATTTTATTAAAAATTTTAATGCCCTCTTAAAAGAAGATGAAAGAATTGTTGTAAAAGAGGACAATTCTTTGTCAGTAGAATTAAGAATCTTTGCTTTAATCAGATTAGGAATATCAAATAGTTCACAAATCGCAAAAATACTAAGGTATTCTGTAAACACCATTTATAACTATCGTGTTAAGATTAGAAATATAGCTATTAATAGAGAAGAGTTTGAAAATAAGGTTAAGGAGATTACATAACTTAATCCCTCTTTTTTAATAGTATTTTATATTATAAATTAACTCAATAGTGTCCTATATTGATATTTTAATCCACTTATCAGTTATATATTCACTACTTTTTGAAACACAGGTATTTTTTATAAAAAACTAGTAATCTGATGTTTAATTATATTTTTTATATTTAAAATTCTACTTTAAAGGTACTTCCCATTGTACCACCAAAAGATCTTCGTTTAATTTGTTAAATAATTCCAAATATTTAGATGTTATAAAGATTCGTAACTAACTAAATTAAACTTTTATAAAACAAATTATTCTGTTTTGTCGAAAAAGTGGCAAAACAGGATGAAGTGTTTCTCGAATGAATAGAGAAATAAAAACGAAAAATTAAAATTAACTAATATGAAAAAACACAATTTGATTATGAAATCATTCGTGATTTTATTTACGATTTCTACATGGTTTTCTTTTGCACAAGAAATAAATATAAATGGAGTTGTAAATGATGAAACAGGAATACCTATTCCTGGTGTAAACATTATTATAAAAGGAACTACTATTGGTGCAACAACAGATTTTGATGGTATTTTCGAGATTACGACCGAAATTGGATCTACATTATCATTTAGTTATGTTGGATATCTGACGCAAGATATTGTTGTAACTAACAACGATAATTTGACAGTTATATTAATTGAAGACCTCGCAAAACTTGACGAAGTGGTTGTTATTGGTTACGGTACCCAGAAAAAAAGCGTAGTAACTGGAGCTATTTCTGGAGTTAAGCAAAGTGAATTGGAAGATTTACCAATAACAAGAGTTGAACAAACTTTACAAGGTAGAGTGTCAGGTGTTACAATTGCAGCTAATTCAGGACAACCAGGTTCGTCGTCAACGGTAAGGGTTCGTGGTATTACTACCTTAGGTAATAACGAGCCATTATGGGTTGTTGATGGTGTAGTTGTAGATGCTGGCGGTATTGGTTTTTTAAATCAATCAGATATTGCTTCGGTAGAAGTTTTAAAAGATGCTGCATCTCAAGCTATATATGGTGCAAGGTCAGCAGCAGGCGTTATACTTATTACCACTAAAAAAGGAAAGTCTGGGAAGATGAGTATTAACTACAACGGATATGCTGGATTTTCTTCCGCTACAAGAGAGTTAGATTTATTAAACGCTACACAGTACGCAACGCTTTTAAATGAAAAATCGGTTAATGGAGGTGGCAATATTTTATTTTCCAATCCAGAGGCTTTAGGAGAAGGAACAGATTGGCAAGATGAAATATTTAATAATGGTGCGCAGAGGACAAGCCACGAACTAAGTTTAAGCGGTGGAAATGACGTTTCTAAATTCTATGTTTCATTTGGACTTACCGATCAAGAAGGAATTGTACTCAGCGATATTTCTAACTATAATAGAAAAAATATTCGTTTAAACTCTACACATAAAATATCAGACAAACTTACTTTTGGACAAACAGTTGGGTATTCAAACGAAAAAAATATAGGTATAGGGAATACCAATAGCGAATTTGGAGGACCATTAGCTTCAGCTATAAATTTAGATCCGTTAACACCTATCGTAGAAACCGACCCAATACTTGTAAATCAAGCACCTTACACTAACAATGGTATTTGGAGAGATTCTAATGGAAACCCTTATGGTATTTCTAATCTTGTAGCCCAAGAAATGTCAAATCCATTAGCCTATCAGCAAACTTTATTAGGAAATTATGGTTGGGCAGACAATTTTGTTGGTAACGCCTATTTAGAACTAGAACTTATAGAAGGTCTTAAAGTTAGAAGTACTGTAGGAGGAAAATTGGCATATTGGGGTTACGAAAGCTTTACGCCTGTATCTTATTTAAATGCATCTTCCATAACCACACAAAATAATATTTCTCGAGGTACTAATAAAGGGTTTGGTTGGAATTTAGAAAATACAGTTTCCTATACGAAAGAACTAAAAAAGCATAATTTCAGTCTTTTACTTGGACAAGGTGTTTATGTTGATAATATATCATCTGGAACAAACGTAACATATTTCGATATACCTGTTGATAATTATAAAGACGCTTCATTCAATTATAGTGTGCCTACAGATCAAATTACCGCTTCTGCTTATACAGGAAATGAGCATATAGTAACATCATTGTTTTCTAGATTGAATTATAACTATGACGAAAAATATTTGTTTACAGCAATAATAAGAAGAGATGGATCTTCTCGTTTTGGAGACAATAATAAATATGGTTATTTTCCTTCATTTTCTGCTGGTTGGGTACCATCTAAAGAAGATTTTTGGAACGATAATGATATTTTAAACCAACTAAAAATTCGTGGAGGTTATGGTGTAACAGGAAATGATAATATTGGCGATTTTCAATATTTATCAACAATTGGAGGTGGAAGAGACTATACGATAGGTACTTCTGGTTCGGTAACTATTGGTAATAGTCCTAATGCTCCTTCGAACCCAGATTTAAAATGGGAAGAAACGAGTCAACTCAACATTGGTTTTGATGCGAGGTTATTTGATAAAATTTCGGTTGCCTTTGATTGGTATAAAAAAGAAACTACAGGTATTTTACAAGCTGTTACACTTCCTGGCTATGTTGGTGCAATAGGTAGCCCAACAGGAAATGTTGCCGATATGGAAAACACAGGTATAGATTTAGAAATTGGCTATAATACACAAATTAATGATCTAAATCTTTCTCTAAATGGAAATGTTTCATATTTAGAAAACGAAGTTACATTTTTAGGAAACGGTGTAGATTTTTTATCTGGCGGTGCAACTATTCAATCTAGTACGTTCCCAATAACAAGAACTCAAGTTGGGCAACCCGTAAATTCATTTTATGGATTTAGAACCAATGGCATCTTTCAAAATCAGGAAGAGATTGATAATTATGTAAATTCTACAGGAACTGTAATTCAACCTAATGCGCAGCCTGGAGATTTTAGATGGAAAGATTTGGATGATGATGGCGATATCGATTCTGATGATAGGGATTTTCTTGGGAGTTCAATACCAAAATTCACTTTTGGTTTAACTTTAAACTTAGACTATAAAAACTTTGACTTTTTAGTATTTGTTCAAGGTGCTACAGGAAATAAGATTTTTCAAGGCCTAAGAAGACTTGATATATCTAACGCCAATTATCAAACATCTGCTTTAGGAAGATGGGTTGGTGAAGGAACATCTAACAGTTATCCTAGATTAACAACAAATGATACTAATAACAATTTTTCAAATCCCTCAGACTTTTATCTTGAAGATGGCGATTATTTAAGGTTTAAAACTATTCAAATTGGTTATACACTTCCTTCTGATCTATTGAATAAATACGGAATTGATAGAATTAGAATATATTTTACTACTGAAAATCTTTTCACATTTACAAAATATAGTGGATACGATCCAGAGATTGGTGGGGGAATATTTGGAATAGACCGTGGCTATTATCCACAGGCCCAAACAAATCAACTTGGAATTAATTTACAATTTTAAAAAAAAGGAAAATGAAAAAACTAGGAAAATTAATGAATATATGGATTGGACTACCGATTCTGATATTTATGACATCATGTAACGAAGAGTTTTTAGAAGTGAAGCCGTCAGGGACTGCACTTGAAGATAATTATTATCAAAACGAAGCCGAAGCCTATTCTGGGTTAATTGCCGTTTACGATGTTGTAGGAAAACAATCTAGAGGATTTGAAAATATGATTGCGCTATTAAATTCTGGTTCTGATGATCATTTTACAGGTGGCGGTAGTTCTTCTGATGGTCCGCAATTGCAGGCATTTTCAAACTATACTATAAGCGAGTCAAATATTGCTGCAAGTTATTGGAACGATTTTTATCAAGGTATTTTTAGAGCAAACACCTTATTAACGAAATTGCCTGGTGTTGATATGCCTGATGAAACCAAAGCTAGATTTACTGCTGAGACAAAAGCTTTGAGAGCGATATATTATTTTGAATTGGTAAGACTATTCAGAAACATTCCGCTTATTACTGCACCTCTTGCAACTGATGAATTTTACAGTGTAACACAAGCAGACCCGAACGATGTATACACTCAAATAGAAACAGATTTAATAGATGCTATTCAAAACTTACCGGTAACATTAGATATTGAAAATGAAGGTGGACGTATTTCACGAGGATCAGCTAAAGCACTTTTAGGCAAAGTATATTTATATCAAGGTAAAAACACCTTAGCTGTTGCAGAATTTGCTGAGGTAAACGGAACACCAGGCGCAACTAGTGCTTTTGGATATAGACTTCTTGATAACTTTTCAGATTTATGGGAAATTAGTAATATTTATAATACGGAATCAATCATTGAAGTGGCACACACTAATCAGAGTAATGCAGACTGGGGTAACTGGGGCTGGTCTGATGATGAAGGTAACAGTTTAGCTCAAATGATAGGGCCAAGAGGTTTTGTTAATTCATCTGGTTCTCCTGAAACAGATTATGCTGGTGGTTGGGGATTTAATGTTGTTACGCAAAGTTTATATGATGCATTGAATGGAGATCCAAGATTTGACCAAACCATAGTAGATATCGGAGCACTTGCAGATGCAGGACAAGTAGAATATGAGCAAGGTTATCAAGACACGGGCTATTTTCTTAAAAAGTTTTTGCCAATGGTATCAGATAGGTCAACTGGTGGAGGAGCTACTGAATTAAACTTTAAACAACACACTTATATAATGCGATTAGCGGATACGTATTTAATGGAAGCTGAAGCATTAGGTGGCACTGGAGCTAGAGCTCAGGCTTTACTTGACGCGGTTAGGGCAAGAGTAGGCTTACCATCTGTTCCTGTTTCTATGGAGACCATTATGCAAGAAAGACGTTTAGAACTAGCTGGTGAAGGTCATAGATGGTACGATTTGGTAAGAACTGGTAATGCGGCTATAGCATTGGCCTTTAAAGGATTTACACCTGGTAAAAATGAAATATTACCAATACCACTAGCTGAGTTAGAGAATACTTTGTTAGAACAAAATCCTAATTATTAATATTTAAAAAAATTATTATGAAATTAAATATAAAATCAAAATGGGGTATTAAGTTTTTACCTGTTGTTTTAGTTACGGTAATTTTATCCTGTCAACCCAATGAACTGGGAAATGGTAATGGGCTAGCTACAACTGAAATAGATGCTGGATTTACAATAACTGAGGTAGCTGCCTTAAACAATACATATTTACTTACTGCTAATGAAAGCTATATTACCTCAAGTTGGGATTTAGATAATGGCACAGGCCTTGTTTCTGGAGGACCAATTCAAGAAGTGTTTTTACCAGACGCTGAAGAGTATACGATAACAAGAAAAGTTACTGGTTTAGGAGGAGCTTCTGACATTGTAACACAAATTATAGATGTAGAAACACCCGATCCTGTAGTAGGAAACTTAATAGTTGGAGGGAGATTTAAGGATGCAGACGACCATGCAGAATGGACCATATTGAATATTTCAGGTGAAGGTGCAGATTGGACATTTAGTGAAGGAGGCGCAACTATTGTAGCTAATAACTATAACCAACAAGGCATTTATCAAGCCGTTGAAGTTGTTGCAGGAAGAGAATATAAAATTGATATGTTTATATCTGGAGATGGCAATGATGAAGCTTGGTTTGAAGTATTTGCAAGCCCAGTAGAACCAACACAATGGAGTGATTATGGAAACAATATTGTAATGGGCCTTAATACATGGGCTGAATGTGGAACAGGGACATTTAGCGAGTTTCTTTCTTCAGTAAGTTGTGTTGAAAATTCGTACTCAGGTTCAATTAGCAATACCGTTACATTTGATACTTCAGGAACCGTCTATTTTGTTATTAAATGTGGTGGGAATACCGTATCTGGATTTACAATTTCAAATGTGGAAATGAGAGGCACAGGAGAATAACCAAATTGAATCTAGGTTAGTTTAGCAATTATTTTGAGTTAGTTTATTTTGATTTAAAGCCCATGTTTTAGTGGATGTGGGCTTTAATTAATTCATCACTCGTTTAATTACCTGCTATTTCGCTTAACAATTCAAATTATTAATAACAAATTTAGACTTTAGTCATGAAAAAATTAAAGTACATTTTGAACCTTAATAAATTTTCTCATATGAATAAATTTATTGTACTATTTTCTTTAATTGCAATTCTTATAAGTTGTTCTTCAAATGGTTCAGATTCTAACGATCCAATTGATCCAAACCCAAATATCACAAATAGCAACGTAAATTTCTATTTAACAAAGGGAGATAAATCACAATTATTAAGCTTACAACCTAATCCTCTATTATTTTCAACAAATGTAAATGAATCGATTACGGTTAATCCAGAGGTAACATACCAAGAAATGGATGGATTTGGATTTTCTTTAACCGGAGGCAGTGCTCTGCATTTAAATAATATGTCCACTTCAGGAAGATCAACTATTTTAAATGAGCTTTTTGGCGAAGACAATTTAGCTGTAAGTTATTTGCGCGTTAGCATCGGAGCTTCAGATCTTGATGCTGAACCATTTACATACAATGACTTACCAGCTGGGGAAACAGATGAAAATTTGGAACAATTCTCTATTTCTAAAGATCAAGAACATCTAATCCCTGTATTAAATGAAATTCTTGAAATAAATCCTAACATAAAAATAATGGGATCACCTTGGTCTGCTCCTGCATGGATGAAAACTAATAACAATTCTATTGGTGGAAGTCTCAAGCCTGAACATTTTTCAACCTATGCTAATTACTTTGTAAAGTATATACAAGCTTATGAAGCAGAAGGCATTACCATAGATGCTATTACTGTTCAAAATGAGCCGTATCATGATGGGAATAACCCAAGTATGTTTATGGAACTCATGGATCAGACCATATTTATCAAAGATCATTTAGGACCTGCTTTCGAAACAGCAAACATTGATACTAAAATTATAATTTGGGATCACAATGCAGATAATACCTGGTACGCAACGAGTATTTTAGATGACGCTGATGCAAACGCTTACATCGATGGTTCGGCATTTCATTTATACAATGGTTCTATAAACAATCTTACCACTGTTCACAATGCGTATCCAGATAAGAACTTATATTTTACAGAGCAATGGGTAGGTGTTAACAGTGAGTTTGATGATAATCTACTCTGGCACACTAGAGAACTGATTGTTGGAGCAAGCCGTAATTGGTGTAAAACAGTTTTAGAATGGAATCTAGCTTCTAACCCAAATTTAGAACCACATACTCAAGGAGGTTGTACCGAATGTTTGGGAGGAATAACAATAAATGGAAATAATGTAGAAAGAAATGTAGGCTACTATATTATTGGTCACGCTTCAAAATTTGTTAGACCTGGATCCCATAGGATAGCTTCTAATTATTCTACAGATTTACCAAATGTAGCCTTTAAAACACTAACTGGAAATTTAGTAGTAATTGTTGTTAATAACACCGAAATCGATAAATCATTTAACATAAAAACGCCTAGAGAGTCTATTTCAACAACTTTAGAGGCAGGTGCTGTAGGCACCTATGTTTGGTAAAAATAAAATAATCATGATAAAAAAAACATTATACACCCTTACAATGTTACTTTTAATATTGTCTTGTAATAATAAGAAAGAAACTAACGATTTAGCAGTTTTAGAAACCAATAAAATTGAAGAAAAAAAATCATTACTAGGAAAAGAAGTGCTTGTTTATACAACCGCACAGGATACTGACAAACGACTGTCTTTAGACCTAAAAACAACCTTCAAAAAGGCGACGCAACCCTTAGAATCTGAAGTAGCCGTTTTTGTCAATCCAGAAAAACAATTCCAAGAATTCTTGGGTATTGGTGGTGCCATTACAGATGCATCGGCCGAGGTGTTTTCAACCTTAAGCCAAGACAAACAAGAAGAGCTACTAAAAGCTTATTATTCTGAAGAAGGCATCAACTATAATATTATAAGAACCAGTATTCATAGTAGTGACTTTGGGTTAGGAAGTCATACCTATATTGAAGAAGGGGATAAGGAGCTCAAAACATTTTCTATAGAAAAAGATAAGGAAAAGCGTATCCCAATGATTAAACGAGCACAAGCATTAATCAACGACGATTTAGTGTTTTACGCAAGTCCATGGAGTCCACCAGCTTTTATGAAAACCAATAATAATATGTTACAGGGTGGAAAATTATTACCAGAATATAACCAAGCATGGGCAAATTACTATGTAAAATTTATTGAAGCTTATGAAGCTGAAGATATACCAGTTTGGGGAGTTACCATTCAAAATGAGCCTATGGCTGTTCAACGTTGGGAATCTTGTATATATACGGCTGAAGAAGAACGCGATTTTTTAAAGAATTATTTAGGACCAACATTTGAAAATAATGGCTTAGGTGATAAAAACATTGTGGCTTGGGACCATA
Organism: Winogradskyella bathintestinalis; assembly: GCF_030407435.1. Lineage (GTDB taxonomy): Bacteria > Bacteroidota > Bacteroidia > Flavobacteriales > Flavobacteriaceae > Winogradskyella > Winogradskyella bathintestinalis. Next base: position 620,380 of record NZ_JASDDK010000001.1, on the reverse strand, counting down.
ACAGAGATTTAATATCGCACCGAGCCAATACTATTTTTGAAGACCCAGAAGCCATGAAATATGCTTGGGGAATTGGTTTTCACTGGTATGAAACTTGGGCAGGTGGCGAACCTAAATACGATAACTTAAAAAATATTAATGAATCTTTTCCTGAAATGAATTTATTATTCACAGAGGGCTGCCAAGAAGGATTCGATCCAACACAATACCAACGCTGGTCTAATGCAGAACGTTATGGCAATTCTATGATTAACGATTTTAATAGTGGAACGGTTGGTTGGACCGATTGGAACATTTTATTAAATGAAAAAGGAGGTCCAAATCACGTACAAAACTTTTGTTTTGCGCCTATACATGCCGACACTAAAACAAACGAACTGATATACACGCCAACGTATTTTTATATTGGTCATTTTTCAAAATTCATAAAAAAAGGCGCTTATAGAGTCAGTACAACGACAAGCAGAAGTACTATAGAAAGTACATCGTTTCAAAATCCAGATGGTACAATTGTAACTGTGGCTATGAATAAAACAGACGATAAAATTACTTATAAATTAATAGTTGGTGATCGTGAAATAGCCTTAGAGATAGAACCACATGCTATGCAATCTGTAATATACTAAAACATGAAAAAAGTAATCATACTTGTTTTGGTAACATGTTTATCATGCCACGTTTCAAAACAAAATAAAACCGATTCTATTTCTCAAAATGCTACCATAGCGGTTTCTGAAAAGGTAGGAATAGAACGTCGTGTTGATAGCATATTGAAACTAATGACCTTGGAAGAAAAAATAGGTCAGATGAATCAATACAATGGGTTTTGGGATGCTACAGGACCAGCACCAAAATCCAACGAACAAGCAGCATTAAAATACGAGCACTTAAAAAAAGGCTTAGTCGGTTCCATGCTTAACGTCAAGGGGACAAAACAAGTTAAAGCGCTTCAAAAAATAGCGGTAGAAGAAACTAGATTAGGCATCCCTTTAATTTTTGGTTTTGATGTCATTCATGGCTATAAAACTATTGGTCCCATTCCCTTAGCGGAATCTGCGAGTTGGGATTTAGAGGCTATAGAAAAAGCGGCTCAAAATGCAGCTGAAGAAACAGCCGCTTCTGGAATTAACTGGACGTTTGCTCCTATGGTTGATATTTCTCGAGATGCACGTTGGGGGCGTGTTATGGAAGGCGCTGGAGAAGACCCGTATCTAGGGTCTAAAATTGGTGTGGCTAGAGTGCAAGGATTTCAAGGAGATGATTTAGCATCACCAAAAACCATTGCTGCATGTGCCAAACATTTTGCAGCCTACGGGTTTGCAGAAGCCGGACGCGATTACAACACCGCAGATATTGGTACGTCAACCTTATATAATGTGGTATTTCCGCCTTTTAAAGCCGTTACAGACGCAGGTGTAAGAACTTTTATGAATTCTTTTAATCTTCTTAATGATGTACCAGCAACTGGGGATAGATTTTTACAAAGAGAAATTTTAAAGAATGAATGGGGATTTGATGGGTTTATAGTTTCAGATTGGGGCTCTATTTCCGAAATGATACCTCACGGTTATGCCCAAAACATTAAACATGCAGCAGAATTAGCAGCCAATGCAGGGTCTGATATGGATATGGAATCTAGCGCATACGTAGCAGAATTAGCAAATTTGGTTAGAGATGGAAAAGTAGATCAAACACTAATTGATGATGCTGCAAAACGCATTTTAAGAGTAAAATTTGAGTTAGGGTTATTTGACGACCCGTATCTATATTGTAATGAAGAACATGAAAAAGAGGTTGTAGGCAAACAAGCGTTTCATGAAGACGCTTTAGATATCGCTAAAAAATCAATCGTTCTGCTTAAAAATGAAAATAACCTATTGCCTTTAAAAAAGGAAAATCAGAAAATTGCATTAATAGGAGCCTTGGCTAATGATAAAACCAGTCCGCTAGGTAGTTGGAGAATTGCTGGTGACGATGGTACTGCAGTTTCAGTGTTAGAAGGCCTACAGCAGTATAAAGGGAATACCTTATCATACGCTAAGGGAGCAGATGTAGTAACACCAGATTCTAAAATCACCTTTGTAAACGAACTTAAAATAAATGAAACAGATACTTCAGGATTTTCAGAAGCTATAGAGGTCGCAAAAGCATCCGATGTTGTAGTGATGGTATTGGGAGAACATGGCTATCAAACAGGTGAAGGCAGAAGTAGAACTAATATTGACCTTCCAGGGGTTCAACAAGACCTTTTGGAAGCAGTGTATAAAGTAAATAAAAATATTGTATTGGTACTAAACAATGGAAGACCATTAGCCATTACATGGGCAGACGAAAACATTCCAGCCATTGTAGAAACATGGCATTTAGGAGTTCAAAGCGGAAATGCTATCGCTCAAGTTTTGTATGGTGACTATAATCCTAGTGGTAAATTGCCAATGACATTTCCTCGAAGTGTAGGACAAATTCCAATTTACTACAATTACAAAAATACAGGACGGCCAATTGGGGAAGATAGTGATGTGGTGTTTTGGTCGCATTACAGCGATGAAAGTAACAGGCCCTTATACCCATTTGGACATGGCTTAAGTTATACTACCTTTTCTTATGAAGATTTAAAAATAAGCACATTGACAGGAAAAGAAATTAAAGCTTCTGTTAATGTTACAAACACAGGTACAGTAAGAGGCAAGGAGGTTTCACAACTTTATATTCAAGACAAAGTTGCGTCATTAGCAAGACCAGTAAAAGAATTAAAGGGATTTGAAATGGTAGAGCTAGAGCCTAATGAAACCAAAACAATAGAATTTATACTCACGGAAAAAGAGCTTGGATTTTACACAAACACAGGTGAATTTATTGTAGAGCCTGGCGCATTTAAGGTGTATGTTGGTGGAAGTTCTAATGCGAGCTTGTCAAGTGAATTTATATTGAAATAATTTCCAAATAAGATAATTTAAATAAAAATATATAAACTATGAAACAAAGAATTTTCTTAATCTTAACAGCAGCATTACTATCATTAGTATCTTGTAGTAGCAGTGATAATGACAATGATGAACCGGTGGTTCCAACGGAATTATCTATTACTAGTGTAAAAGTTGGTGCCGACGGCAACAATCCTAATGGTGACGGAAGCGGAGTCGTCAACTTCACTATTACGGCGACAAATGCCGATTACTTTAGAGCTTTAATTAATAATGAAGCTCTTGACATTACAGGAAACACCTTTAGTTATACCTTTACTCAAGGAGGGACAAATGACTATGAAATATTAGTAGCAGCCTATAATTCAGCAGGAAATACTAGTATTACATATCCAATAACTGTTTATGTAGAAACAGAACTCAATTTAATATGGCAAGATGAGTTTGATACCAATGGATCACCTAATGCTTCAAATTGGGGCTACAATATTGGAACAGGTGATAATGGTTGGGGAAATAATGAATCTCAATATTACACAGATAGATTAGATAATGCAATAGTGGAAGATGGTGTTTTAAAACTTGTTGCTAAAAAAGAAGATTTTCAAGGAGCTGAATATACTTCTGCAAGACTTATTACTTCAGGTAAATTTGAGTTTACCTATGGACGAGTAGATGTTCGAGCTAAACTACCAGCAGGTGGTGGTGTATGGCCTGCTATTTGGATGCTTGGTGCTAATTTTGGGACGGTAGGTTGGCCAGCTTGTGGTGAAATTGATATGATGGAGTATGTTGGTAATAATCCTGGACAAATTTCAAGTGCCTTACACACACCTTCTAGCTCTGGAGCAACAATTAATCACCATGTAACTTCAATTAGCAATGAAACTACAGAGTTTCATTTATACTCAGCTGTTTGGACAGAAGACAGTATTACATTTATGTTAGATGATGTTGAATATTACACCTATAATCCATCAGTTAAAAATGACGATACGTGGCCATTTTACAACAATCAATTTTTAATTCTAAATATTGCTATGGGTGGTAATCTAGGAGGTACAATTGATCCAAATTTTGATGTGTCTACGATGGAGGTTGATTATGTTAGAGTTTATCAGTAAATACAGATAAGTAAACGTGCAAAATTTAGTGTGATAAGTAAATCCTAATTTTAATACAACACTTCATGAATAAAAAAATATACTTATTACTAATAACAATTATTTCTGCTTTAGGTGGTCTTTTATTTGGTTACGATACAGGCGTTATTAATGGTGCTCAATTTTACTTTAGCAAGTACTTTGAATTAAGCGATGCCTTAAAAGGTTGGGTCGTAGGCAGCGCTCTTTTAGGATGTTTTATTGGTGCAATAATAGCAGGGAAATTAAGTATCAAAATAGGGAGAAAAAGATCCTTAATTATATCAGCAATTCTTTTTGCTATATCAGCTTATGGATCCGGATTACCAAGCATATTTCCAGAAACAGTTACAACGCTGGTTATATTTAGAATTATTGGTGGTTTAGGTATAGGAATTGCATCCATGAACGCACCAATGTATATTGCTGAGATTGCACCAAGCTCTATTAGAGGAAAAATGGTAACCTATTATCAGCTTGCTATAGTTATTGGTTTTTTTAGTGTGTTTTTAGTGACTTATTTTATTGGTGATAATTTAACGCAGGCCGAAAATATTGATTTTGGTTGGAGACGGATGTTTTGGTCAGAGCTAATTCCAAGTACATTATTTTTAGTCTTATTGTTTTTTGTTCCTAGAAGTCCAAGGTGGTTATGTTTAAAAGGTAAAAATGAAGAGGCTATTGAGGTATTAAATAAACTTCAAGATGAAGAGAGCGCGCAGGCCGATTACGATGAAATACAAACCTCATTGCATAATGAAAAAGTAACAAGTACTAAGGTTAATTATTTTTCAAAGATAATTTTGAGCATCATAATTATTGGCACCACACTATCTGTATTACAACAATTTACGGGAATTAATGCTGTGCTTTATTACGGAGCGGATATATTTGAAAAAGCCCTTGGTTTTGGTCAAGAAGACGTTCTAGAACAACAAATTCTCTTAGCATTTATAAATGTAGTTTTCACTTTTGTTGCTATGTTTACTGTAGATAAATTTGGACGAAAGCCTTTAATTTATATTGGCAGTACAGGAATGATTATTGGTTTTTTACTTTTAGGAGTAACGTTACAGCAACAGAATGTTGGTATCCTATCTTTATTAGGCGTCTTAATTTTTATTGCTTCATTTTCACTCTCAATGGGACCGGTTGTATGGGTTTTATTATCTGAGATGTTTCCAAATAAAATTAGGAGTGTTGTCATGTCTATTGCCGTAGCTGCTCAATGGGCTGCGAATTACGTTGTGTCGCAAGCATTCCCAATGGTAGTGGGTAGTGAGACAAATAATAATGCTTTTTGGAATGGTTCTTTACCGTACTTTATTTTTATTTTCTTTATCATAACAATTATTATTGTGACATACAAATTCGTTCCAGAAACAAAAGGTAAATCGCTCGAACAACTAGAAGATATTTGGAAATAGTTTTAAAACGTTCAGCACATGTCATTTCATTTCTCGAAAAGCGATATTCTGAGAAAGGAGCTTCACTATAAAATCTTGAACCCTGTTGCAGAAAAAGTAACAGCGTTCTCCATGCAAAAAGATAGCCTCAATCTATTTCTTCACAAATTTTAAAATTCTACCCGAGACGAACTGCATAACCTCTTTTATAAGTTCTTACTCGGTCACAATTTTAGTACCGGTTACCGAAAAGGTAACGGTGATGGCGCTATGGGAAATAAGTAAATAAAATTATAGCACTATAAACCGTATTTGGTATCTTCTTATAAACATAAAACAAAAGAAAACTTTAATAAACTGGCAAAAGTCAATTTTAATGAAAAAGAAGTTACTTTATTTTTTAAAAAGAATAATTGGCCAGAAATAGAAGCTATAAAATTTTATATTTTTATTAAATCAAAAAAATGGAAAACGGATAAATGGAAAATTATTGCTAAAATTTTTGTCAAAAAAAATTACAAATTAGAAGAACCAAAACCGACCAGTCCAATTTCTGGCTATCTGGATCGTATTGAAAAGTTGAAGAAGAATAATCAACTTTAATAATTCCTATTAATGATTAAATAAGGTCTAACAGATACAAAGCAACGCAAACACCGTCAATCTACGTTAAAAAACGTTAAATTTTTATCTGTCTGCAAATTGTTTGCAAATAAAAAAGCTTCAAAGAGCAGAAACTCTGTGAAGCCTTGTTATTACTAGTGGTCCCACATGGACTCGAACCATGGACCACCTGATTATGAGTCAGGTGCTCTAACCAACTGAGCTATAGGACCATTGACAATTGTCAATCTCTTTATAACTAAAGAGTGTGCAATATTACTACATATTTTAAAACTCTACAAGAAAAATAAACCGTTTTAGTCCTTTAAGTCTTGGCACAACTCAATTAAAACTCCATTTGTGGATTTTGGATGTAAAAAAGCGATTAACTTATTATCTGCTCCTTTTTTTGGTTTTTTGTGTATCATCGTAAAACCTTCCTGAGTTAAGCGTTCGATTTCTCGTTCAATATCATCGACGGCAAAAGCTATATGATGCATACCCTCTCCTTTTTTTTCAATAAACTTCGCAATCGGACTGTCGTCGTTGGTTGCCTGAAGCAGTTCAATTTTATTTGGTCCACATTTAAAAAATGACGTTTTTACACCTTCACTTTCTACATCTTCAATCTTATAGTGTTCTTTCCCGAATAAAGCCTTAAATAATTCATTAGAATTTTCAATGTTCTTTACGGCAATTCCGATATGTTCTATTTTTTTCATCCTTAGTGCCCGTAAAAACGGGTGTCTTTAATTCTTTTATTTATTTCTAAAAAAAAGAATCCTTGTTTCAGTTTCCGCATAAGCAGAAATCTCCTTAATAATTTACACCCAAAAATAAGATAATCCTTAAATATCCGCTATTTTTGTATCTAATAATAAGATAGATTATTATGGAAGAGCTTACACAAAGACAGAAAAAAATAGGAGGAATACTTCAACAAGATTTAGCAGAAGTATTTCAAAAAGCAGCTACTGATGGTGGATTAAAAGGCGTTATCATATCAGTTAGTAAAGTAAATGTAACTACGGATTTGTCTGTAGCTAAGGTCTATTTAAGTATTTTCCCAAATAAAGAAGCAAAAGCGCTGCTAGAAGGTATAAGGTCTAATAAACCACTTATTAGACACGAATTGTCGCAACGTACACGTCATCAATTAAGACGTATGCCACAGTTAGAATTTTTTATCGACGATTCCCTTGAATATATTGATGGTATTGAGCGTTCACTAAAAGGTGAAGATAATCCTCTAGAAAAACCAGATTTATTAGGTAAGCGCAAAAAATCTTAAGTGAATTTTCCTTTATATATAGCAAAACGTTATCTATTTTCTAAAAGTAGTAATAATGCTATTAATATAATGACACTCATCGCTTCTGGCGGGGTTATTATTGCCTCGGCGGCACTATTAATTGTACTCTCTGTTTTTGCTGGTCTCAAAGATTTTAGTCTGGAATTTTCTTCATTTGTAGATCCAGATTTGAAATTAACACCCTCAACGGGAAAATCATTTGAATGGACGGCAACTGATAAAGCTAAACTTTTAAAAATTAAAGGTATTGCTCATCATTCTGAGATTATTGAGGAACGCATTATCATAAAATCCGAAAATAAAAACCTATTAGCAACTCTAAAAGGGGTAGACAAAAATTACTTAAACGTTACCAATATTGATACCATGGTGACCAAAGGCAATTGGTTAACGCCACTAAGTAACGAAGTTGTTTCGGGATGGGGAATTTCTAATAATCTATCTTTTGGTGTTCTCGATTATTTAAAGCCGCTCTCCCTCTACGTCCCCAAAGCTGGAAAAGGACAAGCGAGCTCATTAAAAGGGTATTATAATTCTGTGTATGTTAAAAATGTTGGATTGTTTCATATTAATGAGGAATTGAACAATAATTATATTTTTTCAGATATTGTCTTGGCTAAACGTTTATTGGGCTATAGTGATGAGCAATTAAGCGCCTTGGAGCTTAAGTTAAGCTCAGAAGCTGTTGAAGATAACATTAGAACGCAACTTAAAACTTCTTTTGGAAATAAATTTGATATAAAAAATAGAGCTGAACTCAATGATGCTCTTTTTAAAATGTTGAATACTGAAAATCTTGCTATTTACCTCATCTTTACTTTAGTTATCATTATTGCCCTGTTTAATGTAATTGGCGCCATTATTATGATGATATTAGATAAGAAGACTTCTTTGAACACCTTGTTTAATTTAGGAACGGAAACTAAAATCATTAAATCTATTTTCTTCCTACAAGGTAGCTTAATGACTTTGGTAAGTGGGCTAATTGGTGTGGGTATAGGATTATTAATTGTATTCTTACAGCAAACTTTTGAATTGGTAATGTTAACACCCGATTTGGCTTACCCTGTACGTATTCACATTTTGAATGTGCTAATAGTATTAATTACCATATTTACTTTGGGAATGGTGGCTTCTAAAATTGCATCTCAGCGGATTACTCAAGGCCTAATAAAAAGCTAATTTAAGAAGACCATGACTTAAATTTTAACCGATATATAGCCTAATTAATTAGCTAGATTTCCATTAAATAAGAGAAGTCACCAATTTTGAAGAAATTATCAACGACGAGCTTTATTTTTTTTCACACAAATTGATAATCAGAAAAGGTTTCCAAAACCTCATCAAAAGCAGCAAAAACATCCTTAGAATCATCACTGGTTACCATTTTCATTCTATATTCCTTAAAGTGCGGAATACCTTTAAAATAATTGGTATAATGTCTTCGCGTTTCAAAAACCCCCAAAACTTCACCTTTCCAATCAATGGCCATTTGTAAGTGACGTCTGGCAGCTTCCACCCGCTCTGCTAAAGTAATTGGAGCTAAGTGTTCACCAGTTTCAAAAAAATGTTTCACTTGTTTAAAAAACCAAGGATTTCCAATGGTTGCTCTGCCTATCATGGCTCCATCTAAACCATAAGAATCTCGCATTTCCATGGCTTTTTCTGGTGTATCTATATCTCCGTTACCAAAAACAGGAATATGCATCCTAGGGTTGTTTTTTACTTCTGAAATAGGTTTCCAATCGGCATCACCTTTATACATTTGTGCCCTGGTTCTACCATGAATAGCAATAGCCTTACAGCCTACATCTTGCAAACGCTCTGCAACTTCAACAATTTTTATGGAATCGTGATCCCAACCTAATCTTGTTTTAACGGTTACAGGTAAATTGGTGCGTTTTACCATTTCGGCGGTAAGCTGTTCCATTAAACAAATGTCTTTTAAAATACCTGCTCCTGCACCTTTAGAGACGACTTTTTTAACCGGACACCCAAAATTGATATCTATAATATCTGGATTCGATTTTTCAACTATATCAATAGTCTGTAACATACTTTCCATATTGGCTCCAAAAATCTGAATACCAACTGGTCGTTCTTTTTCGTAAATATCTAATTTCATAACGCTTTTAGCCGCATTACGAATTAAACCTTCACTACTCACAAACTCAGTATAAACCACATCTGCTCCCTGCTCTTTGCATAATGCACGAAAAGGAGGATCGCTTACATCTTCCATCGGTGCCAAAAGCAATGGAAAGTCTGGTAATTCTATGTCGCCTATTTTAACCAAGTCTTAAATTTTTCTGCAAAATTACAGTTTTTTATATAATTCTATAAATCAAATTATAGTTCGAATTTAGTACACTATTGTCTCGTCCAGATGGAGGTTGAATTTGTAGTATTGCTTGTTACGATACCTGATATAGTGTCTGTTTCAGAAGTCGTTTCATCTTGAGAGAATGTAAGTGTTTGTCCATCCGCAGATATCGTAAACATTACTGTTTGTTCACCATTTAAAGTATCTTCTTCGGAACCTTCATATTCAAATTCAAAAAACTCACCGTCAATCGTCATTTCATTTCCGTTGATACTATATGTTCCGCTGCCATTGACATTTTCTAACATATAAGGCTCTGATGAAAACGTCTCACCGTTCACTATAATATTAGTGTCGTAAGCATAGCTGCCATTAGTTGTGAAATTGTTTGGAGTTAAGTTTAGAACATAATTTTCTTCAGTACTTTGAATAGCAATCTCCGAGGTTAAATTTTGTCCATTGAATTCTGTAGAAGATGTAAGTGTGACGTCAAAATCAGTTAAATCCCAAGTTCCAATTATATCAACATTATTTACACCGGTATCAGTTTCTGAATCTATACCATCATCCAACGGTTCGTTTTCGCAAGTAAATGCAGTTAACATTGTAAAAAGACAGAAAAGTGACACTATTTTTTTCATTTTAAAGAGGAATTAAATTTTGTTGAGACAAATTTACATTAATTATTTAAGTCGCTATTTTTAAGTTAAAAACTAACTTTAGTTTCTATGGTTTGAGAACCTCGCTTCACCGTAATATTTGCGTCATCACCATTATCAAAAACAGATAAAGCGCGCATATAACTCATCATATCTGTAATGGTACTATCTCCTAACTTTACAACTACATCACCTTTTTTCAAACCTGCTGAAAACGCTGGAGTATCTTCGCGTGTGCCATCGATTCGCATCCCTTCTCCATCGAATAAATAATCGGGAACAACACCTAAACCGACTTTAAATCGCGGAGTTTCTTCACTTTCATTTTTTGTTTTTCTGAAACCTAATGCGCCATTATCATCTAAATCCATTATAATATTATAGATATAATCTGAAATGAGATTCATACCTTCATAATTTAGTTTTTCGGTATCGTCATCGGGTTTGTGATAATCTTCATGCTGACCGGTAAAGAAATGTAACACCGGAATATCAATTAAATAAAACGACGTGTGATCGCTTGGGCCTACTCCACTTTCATTTTCAATGATTTTGAATTTATCGTTATTTGCCTTTATGGTTTGCTTAAACATAGGTGAGGTTCCTGTGCCATACACGGCCAATGTACTGTCAGCTTTCATTCTACCAACCATATCCATATTGATCATATAATTGATACTTTTAGCATCAATCGTTGGGTTTTTTGAAAAATAATTAGAGCCCAATAATCCCATTTCCTCGCCAGAAAACGCCATGAATAAATAGTTGTTTCTATCTTTTATGTCGTTTTGGTCATTTTTAACTTTTAATCGCGTTGCTAAGTGCAACATTACCGCTACTCCACTAGCGTTGTCATCCGCTCCATTATGGATAGCCTTTTCCTTTTCACGGTATAATGAACCTTCTCCTCCAAAGCCTAAATGATCGTAATGTGCGCCAATAACAATCGTTGTTTTTGCATTGTTATCTATATAACCAATGACATTACTTCCTGTGATGGTACTGTCTGCGTTAGTTGTAAATTCAACCTCACTATGCGGATCTGTTTTTGGCTTAAAGGAAAACGATTGTAAATAATCTTCAGTGCCCTTGGGCTGTAGTCCGATCTCTTTATAGCGTTTTATTAAATATTCCGCAGCTAAAATTTCCCCTTGTGTTCCTGTTTGTCGACCCTCAAGTTTATCGTCTGCCAAATATGCAACATCATTTTTTATGTTATTCTCAGCAACTTCAGGTACTGGATTACAGGAAAGCATTCCTGCCAACAGAAATATAAACAGTACTATTTTCATACTAAATTATTTATTTTTTAAAATCCATAAAATGCAATTCGTCAGGAAAATCCAAGTTAACTTTTAAGTATCGTAACTGGCTCATTTCATGTCTAAATCTTACTTTTACACAAAATTAGGCATTAATAGCCACTTATTATAATTCTTAATTATGAACAAAATCGCTGCTATTTTAATTCTACTTGTTACGTTTTCATCATGTAAAAATAAAACATCAAATGATGTCACCGATACTTCAACAGGAGCTACAAAACCAATGGATTCCTTAATTTATCCTGAAGAAACGCATTTTAAGTCTATAAGACAAGTAACCTACGGGGGCGATAATGCTGAAGCTTATTGGAGTTTTGACGATACCCAATTAGTATTTCAATCTAATAATGCCAAATGGAAGGTAGGATGCGACCAAATGTTTTTAATGGACGCTACCGAAACCTTTACCGATAGTATCCCTCCACCAATGTTGAGTACAGGAAAAGGCAGAACCACTTGTGCTTATTTTTTGCCAGACAATAAGCATATTATTTACGCTTCCACCCATCTTGGAGGAGACGATTGTCCTGAAACCCCTTTAAGAAATGAAAACGGAAAGTACATCTGGCCAATCTATGATAGTTACGATATTTTTGTGGCTGATCTCAATGGTAATATTGTGAATCAATTAACCGATGAAGTCGGTTATGATGCAGAACCAACCGTTTCCCCAAAAGGCGATAAAATAGTGTTTACTTCAACCAGAAGCGGAGATTTAGAACTCTTCACCATGAATATTGATGGCTCTGAGGTGACACAAATAACGCACGAATTGGGTTATGATGGAGGCGCGTTCTTTTCACCAGATGGTACTAAATTAATCTTTAGATCTTCACGTCCAAAAACTGAACAAGAAATAAAAGAATATAAGGATTTATTAGCTCAAGGTTTGGTGCAGCCAACGGAAATGGAACTCTATATTTGTAATGCGGATGGAACTGATTTAAGACAGTTAACAGATTTAGGAAATGCCAATTGGAGTCCGTTTTTCCATCCTTCTGGTGAGAAAATATTGTTCTCTTCTAATTTTGAAGCCGAACGTGGATTTCCTTTCAATTTATACTTGATTGATATTGATGGGAAAAACTTAAAACGTGTAACCCATGGTGAAACCTTTGATGCGTTTCCGGTGTTTTCTAATGATGGAAAGTATTTGGCATTTTCTTCCAACCGGAATAATGGGGGTGGACGTGATACCAATTTGTTTATTGCAGAGTGGCAAGATTAACCCACTCCCTATAAAAAAAGAGATCTCTAAGTTTTTATAGTACTTAGAGACACCAGTCAAAATTCATAATTAAGTATTTTTACTATGTCGTTGGCAAGAACTAATAACCCAAAAAAAAATTAAAATAGTCCGTACAAACAGAAACATATATTAAGTAAATCTACTGCATATCTTTAAGTCGATCACGTTCTTCTGCACTTGTAGCGCGTTCATTAGTACTTAATTTTGTATTACCAAATTTATAACGGAAGCCTAATTTTATAAAGCGATTATCAGAATCGACAAAGCTAGAATTTGATTGATTGAGATAGTCTGTAGTGGTCTCAAAGTCTTGTAGATTAAAGATATCTTCAACCGTTAAAGAAATAACACCTTTTTTCTTAAAAATAGATTTTGAAATACTCAACTCTGTAACCAATCGATTTTCAATTTTTTGAAATTGTTGTAAATTTTTACCAACCCATGTCAACGTTAGACTCGCATTTAAACTTTGGTCTTCTAAAAAAGAGAAATTATTATATAAAACACTGTAGTTAGACCACTGGTCTTGTTCTACAAAACCTTCGCCAAAATTCATTTCTTCAGAACTATTGTAAAATGAAGTTACGGCATACAGAAAATAGTTATTGGTTATATATTTCTGAAATATAAAATCGAATCCAAATTCTACTTTTTTATCCAAATTTGTAGGAGTAAAAGCAATAATATTAGTCACGTTGTTTTGTCTGGGTAATTCTAAGATATCTCCATCGAAATTTTTATAATAAGCTTCAACGGTAAAATTCTCTAAAAAATTAGTCCCTAATACAATATGATCAATATAAGTGGGCACCAAATTTGGATTACCAAGAACAACCGTATTTTCATTTATGAAGAATGTGAACGGGTTTAAATTCGTATAACTTGGTCTTGTAATGCTCCGTTTATAATTGCCGTAAATACTAATATTTTCAAATATTTGATGGGACAAACTCGCATTGGGGAACCAATTAAAATAATCTTGCGTATTGGTTGCGCTCAATGTAGCAGATTCCCCTTCAATATTACTTTGTTCAACTCTTAAGCCCACATTTAAATCCCATTTATCCCAAGATTTCGTAAAGTTGGAATAGGCCGCAAATACTTTTTCATCATATTTAAAGACATCTGAGTTATTGGCATCTAATATTTCAGTGCCTCCAATAATATCAAATCTTGTTATATCGCTATCCGTATTAATATTTGAGTATTTTAAGCCTGCATCAAAATTAGAGGTTTCATTAATTGGCAAACTATAATCAACTTTTCCTGTTATGATATCAGTGTTTTGATTCGCTATTGTGTTGAATTCGGTAGCATTTAAAAACATATTGTTAATATCAAAATTTGAAGTGTGCACATTTTGCGTACGATCGTAATCATAAATGGTATAATGTGCATTGAATGTAAGGTTGGCACTATTATCAAAATCGTGCCTAAAAATTATATCCGTACCAATGTTGTACTTATTATCTCGTGACAGATTATCGGCTGTAAAACGCGAGTCGAATACCAAATTTTCATCAAAAATATTGGTATTGTTTCTAATTTGATATTTGAAATATGGTAAGTATAAACCTGTACTTGTGAGGCTCAATGTGTTTTTATCATCTAAATAATAATCGAAATTAAGGTTAAGGTTATGGGTTTCAGACCAAGTATTTCTATTTACATTCGATTTCCAAATTTGATCTATTTCATCTGAAGTATCGAAAAAATTAACTCTATCATCTTGATCTCTGTTAATTTTTTTACTGGTGTAAGTGTAATTGACATTGACGTTAACTTTATCGTTTTTGAAATAATGGCTTGTACCAACATTGTATCTCGGAAAAACGCCTTGTGTATAATTGGTAAAACCACTTCCTCTATAGCCTGCTACCAAATTTCTGCTCATTATAATATTGATCACAGCACCAGAATCAGCATCGTAACTTGCTGATGGATTGGTGATGACCTCAATCGACTTAATACTGTTTGCAGATGAACTTTCTAATAGTTGAATTAACTCGTCACTATTTAACTGAACGCGTCGATTATTAATAAAAACGGTTGCTGGCGAACTTTTAATAGTAATACCTCCTTCAGACACAATAATACCAGGTGTACTTTTTAGAACGCCAAGCGTAGAGCCTTCAATTAAAGCTGTATTTTCAACATTAAATATTAAGCGGTCTGGTTTACGTGTTAGGGTTGGTTTTTTTGAAATAACTGTAACCTCGTCTAAATTTTCTGGAATGGCTTTAAGTTGAATTATTTGTAAATCTAAATCTCCTGTAAGATCAATTTTTTGCTGAAATTCTTCGAAACCTATATAGCTGATTTTAATATAAAGTGTTGCCTCTGATAAACCCGATAAATTGAAAAAACCTTTAGTATCTGTAGAGGTTCCTTTAAAATAATCACCATCGATTTCGGTTAAAATGACCACATTAGCAAACTCAATTGGTGAATTATTAGGATCTAATACCTGTCCTGAAATTGAGAAATCTTGTGCAAAAGCCGTAAAACATAGTGCAAATAGAAATACACCAAAAAAATACCGTAGGCGCCTAATCATAAATTTGGTTTGTCTTGCAAGATATTAATAGTTTTTTAATTTTTACTGTGGTTTTTCCGTAAAACATTGAGTTTTTTATTGTTATAATAGATACACTATTGCCCAAGAAATCAATTATATTTGCAAATTACATATTGAACTTTTTTAAAAGGGTTCATTGCTTTAGAAAGACATGAAAAATATACGTAATTTTTGCATTATTGCACATATAGACCACGGAAAAAGTACCTTAGCCGATCGCTTACTCGATGTAACTGGTTCAGTAACTGCTCGTGAAAAACAAGCCCAGCTTTTAGATAGTATGGACTTGGAACGCGAACGTGGTATTACCATAAAATCGCACGCTATACAAATGGACTATATATTTGAAGGCGAAAACTATGTATTGAATCTTATCGATACACCTGGTCATGTAGATTTCTCTTATGAAGTATCCCGTTCCATCGCGGCTTGTGAAGGTGCATTGCTTATTGTAGATGCTGCCCAAAGTATCCAAGCACAAACCATTTCGAATTTATATTTGGCTTTAGAGAATGATCTGGAAATAATTCCGGTATTGAATAAAGTGGATTTACCAAGTGCAAATCCGGAGGAAGTAACTGATGATATCGTGGATTTGTTGGGTTGTGATCCTGAAGAAGTGATTCATGCCAGTGGTAAAACCGGTTTTGGTGTCGAAAATATTTTAAAAGCTATTATTGAACGAATTCCAGCTCCCAAAGGCAATGTGGATGAACCGCTACAAGCCTTGATTTTCGATTCTGTTTACAACACTTTTAGAGGTATTGAAACCTATTTTAGGGTTTTTAATGGTGAAATAAAAAAAGGTCAGAAAATTAAATTCGTTGCTACGGATAAGGAATATTATGCAGACGAAGTTGGAACTTTAAAATTAAACCAAGTTCCAAAACAAAGTGTAAAAGCAGGTGATGTTGGCTATTTAATTACGGGTATAAAAACAGCCAAAGAAGTAAAGGTGGGTGATACTATTACCGATTTTGCAAACCCAACAAAAAATATTGTAGCAGGTTTTGAGGATGTAAAACCTATGGTTTTTGCGGGTATTTATCCCGTTGATACAGAAGATTATGAAGAGTTAAGAAACTCGATGGAAAAACTACAACTTAACGACGCGTCGTTAGTCTTTCAGCCCGAAAGTTCTGCGGCTCTAGGTTTTGGTTTCCGATGTGGTTTTTTAGGCATGTTGCACATGGAAATTATTCAAGAACGTTTAGAACGTGAGTTTGATATGACTGTGATTACTACCGTGCCTAACGTATCATACCACGCCTATACCAACAAAAATCCTGATGAGGCTTTTATAGTTAATAATCCAAGTGATTTACCAGAACCAACAACGGTTAATCGTGTGGAAGAACCGTTTATTAAAGCAACTATTATCACAAAATCTGATTTTGTCGGTAACGTGATGAGTTTGTGTATAGAAAAACGTGGAATGATTGTTAATCAGACCTATTTAACCACAGAACGTGTAGAACTGATTTTCGAAATGCCTTTGGCTGAAATAGTATTCGATTTTTACGACCGTTTAAAGACCGTTTCTAAAGGGTATGCCTCTTTCGATTATTCTCCAATTGGTATGAAGGTTTCTAAATTGGTACGATTAGATGTATTGTTAAATGCACAACCTGTTGATGCACTTTCAGCTTTAATTCATGCGGACAATGCCCATAATATTGGTAAAAAAATGTGTGAGAAATTAAAGGAATTAATACCAAGACAACAGTTTGATATTCCAATTCAAGCAGCCATTGGTGCAAAAATTATTGCGCGCGAAACTGTAAAAGCACTCAGAAAAGATGTTACTGCAAAATGTTATGGTGGTGATATTTCACGTAAACGTAAACTGCTTGAAAAGCAGAAAAAAGGTAAAAAACGTATGCGCCAAGTTGGAAACGTAGAAATACCTCAGCAAGCATTTATGGCTGTTTTAAAGTTGAATGATTAATTAATTTCTATAACTTAACTTGTTATAAACTCGTTTATGGGCAAAAATTCTGCAAATCTACAACTAAACAATATAACCCAATTATATTCTTAAGGGATTAATTTTAATGGCTTTCCTATTATTGCTGATTTAGTTTATTTCAGGTTAATATACTTCGATGAATAATTTTGAAATTAAACAGTATATTTCAAATTATTTAGAGGTTTGTTTTTAAATAGTAATAAAAAAAACAGAAGTAATTGACTTCTGTTTTTTTATACCTATAAATTATGACTTCTTAGTTACAAGAAAAACGAGATGATTCTAAAGCAGATATAAAAGCATCTTCTCCATCTAAATCAACTGTTTTAGTTTGTCCTTCTGTAATAACGTACATAGTTCCATCCACTATTGTCACAATATAAGTAGTGAGATCTAAAACTAAAACAACATAGTTCTGCCGTTATTAACGAAGAGATTTTAATAACTGAAACATGCAAAATTTAAATTCTTATTTTTTTTTGCGAATCTCTTATATAGAGGTAGATTATAATTAGCCTCATTCAATATCAACAGCACAGGGATAATTTCTACTTTATTCAAATAATAATTATTCAACAGAGATTAAGAACGCTAGCAAATTGAATATTATTTGGTAAGTTCTATATCTTCCTTCGCCACTTTTTCAACATCAAAGGGTTTACCCAAGTAGACCAATTTGTTGTCATTTCCAATCTCATCAACTTTCATATTGCCAGTTGAAATAATATGAAGTTCTCCTTCTTCATCTTTTAAAAATAGTGGAATCATGTACTGATCCTTGCTCGCCATTTCCATAAGACTTTCATAGTGCGCAGCATCCGCTATTTCTATTTCTTGTATGGCAGGATATTTTCGAGTGACTTCAGTTAAATTAATATAATCATCTGTTGGAGAAAACAATCCTTCCTTTGGATTTTTATCTGGGTTATTCATTTCATCGGAAGTAACTAATCGATACGAACCGTTTTCGCCAAATTCCTTTCCGAATTTTTCAATTACATAAGCGTTAATATCAGAATTACCAGTCATGGCCATGATATAGCCCACATCATTCAACTCAATATTATCCGAGAGGGTATCTGAATAAATATTACTGTTAAGCGCATCTAATCCTAATTCCTCAGCTTTATCTATATTATTTTGATTACTATCTATAAGCACAACATGTCGGCCGTTATTAACTAAATAATGACCTAATAATCGAGGTAATTTGGAGGCTCCAACAATTAAAATACCGTTCGATTTGGTTAAAAACACTCCAACCAATCTTGCAAACAAACGTGCTGTGGTAGCGTTTAACAATACTGTTCCCAAAACTATCATAAAAACTAAAGGAGTAATGTATTCGGCACCTTCTACACCTTCTCGCATTAGTTTACTTCCAAATAGTGAAGCAATACCGGCAGCTACAATACCACGAGGTCCCACCCAACTGATAAACAGTTTTTCATTTAAGTTCAATTTAGAGCCATGAGTACTTACAAAAACGGCCAATGGTCTTATTAAAAAGACGACCACAGCGAAAAGTACAGCCGTTTTCCAAGTGTAGAGTAACATGAGATCATCTATATTGATATTGGCGGCTAAAAGAATGAATAGAATAGAAATTAATAATACACTCAGTGACTCTTTAAAATAGAGTAATTCTTTTAAGTTTTCGAGCTTACTGTTTCCTAAAACCATTCCCATGACTACCACAGCTAATAAACCAGATTCGTGCGCAAATAATTCAGATTCTACAAAGACTAATAAAACTGTAGATAGAGAAACCACATTTAATAAATAATGCGGAATAAATTTTCTATTAATAGCAAAGGCCAAAGCATGAGCAAAAGTGAAACCGAAAGTAGTTCCGAAAAGTACAATCTTACCAAATTCAATAAGTGCGGTTTTGGTAAAACCACTATCTCCGCCAACACTTATAAATTCAAAAACCAAAACGGCAACCAAAGCACCAATCGGATCGATAAGAATTCCTTCCCATTTTAAAACTGTAGACACATCTTTTTTTAGTGGAATATTACGTAAAATGGGGGTTATTACCGTTGGACCCGTTACAATTATTAAACCAGCAAATAAGAAAGCCAAATCCCATCTAAGATCAAAAATATAATGTGCCACAATACCTGAACCAAAAAAAGTAATAGCAGAACCAACAGTTATTAATTTGGTAATTACAGGACCTACATTTTTTATTTCAGATCGTCTTAATGTTAAACCGCCTTCAAATAGAATAATACTGATGGCGAGCGATACAAAATAATATAAACTTTCCCCAGGAAAAAGACCTCTTCCTGGAATTGGATCACCATGTTCATCTAAAACAGGTTTTCCTATATCATCCAACTCTGGCTCAATCCACATAGGTTCTATCCACTTACTGCCGTCTTCGCTTAAAAATTCCGCTGCAATAGGCCCTACTAAAAGACCAATTAATATTAACGGTAAAATCGCCGGAATTTTAAACTTCCAAGCGACCCATTGTGCTAATATTCCTAATATAATTATTCCTGCTAATTCTAACATTTTACAACATTTTGCGTGAAAATACTAAATTCTACTTTTAAAAATGATTTCAATTTCATTTAACACTTTAATAAATAGTATCTGTAAGGTGATAGTATCTAATTAATAATTAAAGCGCAATAAAACCTTTTTTTCTTATTTAAACTTGAAATAATATAATTTTTGAGGTATTCGGTAATGTTGAAATAACCTTTTTTTAGAATTACCGTAGACCTTTATAACCTATAAAAGCAATTGTTTATTAGATAGTTATAATTCAATCAAATATCTCTAACGTTCAATAATTTTAATTAAATGATCGTCTATAATGTAGCATTTGATGAGAATAGTGTATAAAAAATTATTCAGCTTTTTTAGATTCTTCTTTTTCTTCAGATTTATAATAAACTCGTTTCAAACTTTTTTTAAGCAATGTGAAGCGATACACCCCAATAATAAAAAATAACACACTAAAAATAATAGCTGTAAATGCTAAATATTGAAAATTCGCAAACTCTTTAAGTTGAAAAAGCGCAATGGCACCTAATAGCAGATATAGTGATGAACGTATGTAAGAAAGTAAAGTACGTTCATTAGCCAACCGTGTTCTTTCAATTGCGAGATAATCTCTTAAAATCACTTCTTGATCGGGCTTAAAATCACGACCGAAGCGCAAGAGTTTAATCTTTTTCAATTTTAAAGGTGATTTTGTGATTCGTTTCATTACCAATTCATTTTATCAATCTAAATGTAATTATTTTTTAAGATTATATACTTCATATTTGTTAAATATCCCCTAATTTATTAAGACTAACAACAATTAGTTTTAAAGCTTTTAGTAATTTGCAGGACTTTAAAAAACCGTCAATGCAGTTATACCCTATCCAATCTGGAAATTTTAAACTCGATGGTGGCGCTATGTTTGGTGTGGTGCCTAAATCGTTATGGCAACGTACCAATCCGGCGGATAACAATAATATGATTGACATTGCTGCACGTTGTCTATTAATTGAAGATGATAATCGTCTCATTTTAATCGATACTGGTATGGGTGATAAACAAAGTGATAAATTTTATGGTTACTATTATCGCTACGGTGACGATAGTTTAGATAAATCTTTGGCCGCACATGGTTTTCATCGCGATGATATTACAGATGTTTTTATGACTCATCTTCATTTTGATCATTGCGGAGGCAGTATTCAATGGAACATAGACCGAACAGGTTACGAACCCGCTTTTAAAAATGCGCACTTTTGGAGTAATGCAGAACATTGGAAATGGGCAACAGAACCTAACCGACGTGAAGTTGCATCATTTTTGAAAGAAAATATTTTACCAATGGAAGAAAGTGGTCAGTTAAAATTTACTGATGTACCTGAAAAACATATTTTAAAAGACTCCGCTTTAGGTTTCGATATTTTCTACGCTAACGGTCATACAGACAAACAAATGATTCCTATGATAAACTACAAAGGGAAAACCATCTGTTTTATGGCAGATTTATTACCTACCGTTGGTCACTTACCTTTACCTTTTGTAATGGGTTACGATACAAGACCACTGTTAACACTCAACGAAAAAGAATTATTTTTAAATAAGGCTGCGGATAAGAACTATTATTTATTTTTAGAGCATGACGCCCATAATGAAATTATTACAGTGAAGCATACCGAAAAAGGGGTGCGACTTAACGAAACATTTACTACAAACGATTTATTTAACTAAAAGCAATAAACAATAATTACACATGAAATTGAATTATAGATTAATAGCCTATTTAGGATTTGCAGGAACCTTATTTTTAGGATGTGGTGGTACATCGGAAGTACTTTCTACTCCAATTGAAAACATAGACGCTAACCCTTTAAAAGTCTCAGATTTAACTGATTCAGAAGCTAAAAATTGGGGCCATTTAGACCTAGTAAAAGATACGATTCCAGGTATGAGTGTCGACAAAGCTTATTCCGAAATCATTAAAACTAAAAAAGGGAAAAAAGTTATTGTTGCTGTCATTGATTCTGGTATAGACATCGATCACGAAGATCTAAGAAACGTACTTTGGACCAACAAAGATGAAAAACCAAACAATGGTATTGACGATGACAAAAATGGTTATATCGATGATGTTCACGGCTGGAATTTCTTAGGAGATGCCTACGATGAGCAATTGGAATTTGTGCGTATTTTAGCTTCTAAAGATGAAGCTAATCCAAGTTATGCTGCGGCAAAAGCACAATATGAAGAAGATTACCAAATGTGGACTGGTCGAAAAACACAATACGACCAAATTGCACAAACCGTAAATAGCGCACACGAAACTTTGACTAAACATTTTGGTAAAAGTGATTATACAATTAAAGAAGTTAATGCTATAAAAACTGAAGATCAGGCATTATCTCAAGCCATTCAAATTGCCAATGGTATGAATGGTAACGGATTGTCTTTAGCGGATGCAAAAGATGAGATTAATGGTGCTTTAGAGAGTATAAACGAACGTTTAAATTTCAACTTAAATAAAGATTTTTCTGGTCGTACTACGAATGATGACATTAATGATATAACTGATATTGGTTACGGTAATGGAAATGTTAAGCCTGTAAAAAAATCAGAATCCCATGGCACGCACGTAGCTGGTATAATTGCAGCAGAGCGTAATAATGGTAAAGGAGCTAATGGCGTAGCAAACAATGTAGAAATTATGTCTATAAGAGCAGTGCCAAATGGTGATGAATACGATAAGGATGTCGCTCTAGCTATACGTTATGCCGTAGATAATGGTGCAAAGGTAATTAACGGTAGTTTTGGTAAATCATTTTCTCCTCATGCAGAATGGGTAAGGGATGCTATTAAATACGCTTCAGACAATGATGTTGTATTTGTACATGCAGCAGGTAACTCTAGTGAAGATATCGATGTTGAACCTAATTTTCCTGACGATAACGTAAATTTTGTAGAAGTTTCCTCTTCGTATATTAGAGTCGGTTCTTTAGCTTCTAAATATGGTTCTAAAATGGTTTCAAGTTTTTCTAATTTCGGAAAAAAGAATGTTGACGTTTTTGCACCAGGATCTGCTATCTATTCTACATTTCCAGAAAATGAATATAAAAGTATAAGCGGAACATCTATGGCGTCTCCAGCGGTTGCAGGTGTTGCAGCACTTATACGTTCTTATTATCCAAAATTAACAGCGACACAAGTAAAACAAGTAATTATCGACTCTGGTTTGCCAATAGCAACCAAAGTTGTGGTTGGTGGAGATGCTTCTAATATTCGCCCATTTGCTGATTTATCAAAAACAGGACGAATAGTTAATGCTTATAACGCCTTAATTATGGCTTCAAAATTATAATACAGATTATTAATTTTTAAATTATTAAAAGATGAAGTTGTGTAGTAATAGTGAATTTACTATCATTAACTTCATCTTTTTATTAATTCTATTATGATGATCTAATCCGTTGTACCTACTGGAAAAAATTATTAGTAATGTCAATTTAAAACCTTTTTTTATGAAATATTTCATATTTAGTCTCGTATCTTTTTTTGTTATAACATCTTGTGGTACTGCAAATCAAATAACTAACGAAAGCCAAGCTTCAAGAGTTACAAATAGTGATTACTGGCAGCAACACGTCGATTATTCCATGGAAATTGATATGGATGTTAACAACTATCAATATAAAGGAAAACAAAAATTGGTCTATACCAATAATTCCCCAGATGTATTAAATCGTGTCTATTACCATTTGTACTTTAATGCCTTTCAGCCGGGTAGTGAAATGGATGTACGTTCGCGTACCATACAGGATCCTAGTCCTAAAATTGGCGATCGTATAAGTAAACTTCAACCAAATGAAATTGGATATATTAAAGTGAATTCACTTAAACAGAATGGAACAGTGATAGCACATAAAACCGTCGGAACCGTTTTAGAAGTACACTTAAAGAATCCTATTCAACCTGGTGAAAAAGTAACTTTTGATATGGATTTTGATGCGCAAGTGCCTATTCAAATTCGTCGTTCTGGTAGAGACAACTCAGAAGGTGTTGCTTTATCTATGTCGCAATGGTATCCAAAACTAGCGGAATACGATGATGAAGGCTGGCATGCAGATCCTTACATCGGACGAGAATTTCACGGTGTTTGGGGAGATTTTGATGTCAAATTAACCATCGACAAAGATTACGTTGTTGGCGGCACAGGTTATCTTCAAGGAGAACCAACTGACAAATCTGGCAAAAAAACCTATCATTTTAAAGCCCCTAAAGTACACGATTTCACTTGGGCTGCCGATCCGGACTTTATCCATGATACCCTTCAAATGCCAAATGGACCTTTACTCCATTTCTACTATAAAAAAGATTTAGATCAAGAATATCTAGATAATTGGAAAAAATTACCATCTGATACTGCTCTATTAATGGAGTTCTTTAATGAGAATATTGGTGAATATCCTTACGACCAATATTCGGTTATACAAGGTGGTGATGGTGGTATGGAATATGCTATGAGCACGCTCATTACAGGTGAGCGAAAATACGGCAGTTTATTAGGTGTTACAGCACACGAATTGGCACATACGTGGTTTCAATTTTTATTAGCCACAAACGAATCTAAGCACGAATGGATGGACGAAGGTTTTACAAGTTATATTTCTACTTTAGCCATGAACGCCCTTAACAATAATAAAAATCCAAATCCTTTAGATAGAACTTATCGTGGTTATATTGCATTGGCGAATTCTGGTGTTGAACAACCTTTAACCACGCATTCTGATCGTTATGCAACTAATAGAGTATATGGTACAGCTGCTTATAGTAAAGGTGCAGTGTTTTTAGCACAATTAGGTTATGTTATTGGAGAAGATAACTTAAAGAAAACTATTAAAAAATATTTCGATAATTTTTCATTCAAACACCCTAAACCATTCGATATTATTAGAACCGCAGAACGCCTTACAGATTTTGAACTCGATTGGTATTTTATAGATTTTGCACAAACAACTAATACCATTGATTATGGTGTAAAATCCGTTGAAAATAATACCATCACTTTAGAGCGCATTGGTTTAATGCCAATGCCAATAGATCTTACTGTAACATATAACGATGGCACTATAGAAAACTACTATATTCCATTGAGAATGATGCGTGGCACAAAACCAACTTCAGCGACGATAATTGATGATTGGGCTTGGGCAATGCCAACTTATACTTTTGATGCTAAAAAGGCCGTTAAATCAGTTGAGATTGACGCCTCACAGATGATGGCAGATGTTAATCGTGAGAATAATGTTTTCACAAAAGAATAACCAACAGTAATATATTTGAAGTAAAACCGTATCAAATTGATACGGTTTTTTATTTTTGTTAAACCTGAAGCTATTAATGTGAACTTCAATTATTCGAAAAAAGATAAACTAAAAAGTAAAAAAGTTATCGAACGACTTTTTACTGAAGGAAAGGCTGTTACAGCTTATCCGTTACGACTTATATATCTTAAAACAGATTTTGAGGATGGATCACAATTAAAAACTGGAGTTTCCGTAAGCAAACGATTGCATAAAACGGCGGTATCTAGAAATAGAATAAAACGTTTACTTCGCGAAGCGTACAGACTTAATAAACCACTTCATTTTAACAATAGTTCTGCTTCTTATGCGTTTATGATTTTGTACCTTAGTAAAGATCAAACAACGCTTGATAAACTAGATACAAATATGAAAATATTGTTTCGGAAATTTACCGAAAAAACTGCGGACTAACTCAATGAACAAATGAAAAAATCGCTTTATAAGAAAATAGTATTTCCTGCTGTAGCCGTACTTTTCTTCTTTGGTACAACAGCATTTAAAAACGACTTTTTTGAAATTGCCAAACAAATAGAAATATTTACGACGCTTTTTAAAGAAATTAATATGAATTATGTAGATGATACCAATCCTGGCGAACTTATGGATACGGCCATAAAAAGTATGCTAGATGATTTAGATCCCTATACACAATTTTATAATGAACAAGATGTAGAAGCGTCTAGAATTAACAACGCGGGCGATTATACAGGTATCGGAGCTAGGGTGCTTACCTTAGAGAACAAATTGGTTATAATAGAACCCTATCAACATTATGCTGCTGATAAGGCGGGACTTAAAGCTGGAGATGAAATTATAAAAGTAGATAACGTAAATGTTGCCGATTTTAAAGACGATGCTGCCAACTTATTACAAGGGGCTGCTGGTACAGAAGTTTCTATTACCTACAAGCGTCAAGGCAAAACTAATACAGTTAAAATTATTAGAGAATCTCAAGAAATTAAAGCGGTACCCTACTATGCGATGGTAGATGAGAAAACAGGCTATGTGGTGTTAAGAAAATTTAATGATAAAGCCTCTTCAGAAACTATTAGAGCAATAAAAGCATTAAAAAACCAAGGAGCAACACAATTAATTTTAGATCTTAGAGGAAATCCCGGCGGATTGCTTCATGAGGCTGTTAACGTAACCAATATTTTTGTTCCAAAAGATCAATTGGTCGTTACCACCAAGTCTAAAGTTAAAAAATATAACAAAACCTATTATACAAAACGCGAAGCCATTGATACCGAAATTCCATTAGTGGTATTAATTGATGGTCATAGTGCTTCGGCAAGCGAGATTGTTTCGGGTGCATTACAAGATATGGATCGTGCTGTGGTCGTAGGAACGAGAAGTTTCGGAAAAGGCTTAGTACAGCGACCAAAGCCTTTAACTTATGGTACACAAATGAAAATTACCATTTCAAGATACTATACGCCTTCGGGTCGTTGTATTCAGGCCTTAGACTATTGGAATCGTGATGCAGACGGAAAAGCTACAAGAACCCAACAAGAAAATTACAATGCTTTTAAAACTAGAAACGGTCGCAATGTTTTTGATGGAGGCGGTGTACAACCCGATATTGAAGTCGAATTTGCAAAACAAACTCCGATCACCAAAGCCATATCTAATGAAAATTTAGTTTTTAACTTTTCAACTGATTATTATTACAGTCATAATATTGAAGATTTACAAAATTTTGAAGTTACGGATTCAGACTTCAAAGCATTTAAAACATTTATAAAAGCTAATAATTTTAATTTTGAAACAAAAACAGAAAAAGCGTTAACAAATGCTATATATGTAGCAAAAGAAGAAGAACTCGATGCCGTAATTGCTTCAGATTATAAAGATTTGACTGATGCTTTACATTCGTATAAAGCTAATGCCGTTGAAGCCAATAAAACCCAATTAAAATCATTGCTAACTGACGAGATTATTAAACGTTATTTTTACAGTGAAGGTTTATATGACTATTACACCACACATAATGCTGAAATAAAAAAAGCTCTGAGTATCATTAATAATCCAACGCAATATGCGAGTATTTTGAGATAGAAATTTATTTTTTTTATATTTAGAGTCAAATTATAAATGAAACCGACGTAATTATAATCGTTTTTTTATATTCAAATAGAAAATTATATAATTATAAGCGTTTATGTGAGACCCTTTTGAAACAATATAAAACAACACATGAGACCCCTAATTGTTTTTTTATGCCTATGTTTTCAGCTCTCTTTTTCTCAAAAAGAATTGAAGCATGAGGTCTATTTTGAAACTGATCAACACGATATTCCAGAAACCGAAGAGAGTAGGTTACTCCTATTTTTATCTAAAATTGAAGATATAGATATTGAAAAGATTTCCATCTATGGTTTTACTGACGATAGAGGAAGTGATAATTACAATTTAGTGCTATCGCAAAATCGTGCAGATGCAATAAAAGAAGTGTTTTCTAATAATGAATTTGATGAATCGGTAATTACTAACGTTGATGGTAAAGGTGAAATTTTAGTAAATATTATTCGCGAAGAAAACTTGAGTAAAATTCGTGGTTTAAATCGTAAAGTTGAAATAATTGTTACCCCTGTTTTTCCGCCAAAACCCAAAGAAGTCATACCAGAAAAAGTAAATACGGAAGATATTCTAAACGGAGATCTGAAAGAAGGGGATAAGATTTTACTCGAAAATTTGCTATTTAGAACCGGTTATAGCTATTTAACCAAAGATTCTAAGCTTGTACTAGATAAGATTGCTGAAATACTTGCAAAACGCACCAATATATATTTCACTATTGAAGGTCATGTTTGTTGTACACAAGGTAATAGAGATGCTGTAGATAGAAAAACTAAAAAAAGAAATCTTTCAGTGGCTAGAGCTAAATACGTTTATGATTATTTGGCTAAAAAAGGTGTAAAACATTACCGAATGAAATTTGCTGGTATGCGAAGAAAACAACCGCTGGGTGGTGAACCAGAACTAGATAGACGGGTTGAAATCTTGGTGACTCGTATTTACGATAAATCTAATTAATCTAAGTGCGTAACATAGCAATATGCGGAATGCCATCTTCTAAATATTCTTCTCCTGATTCAAAAAATTCTAAATTATTATAAAATTTCTTTAAATAACATTGCGCTGAAATTTTGATTTCGGTCTCATTATACTGTGCTTTAATAGCTTCTATTGAAGCTTTCATTATAGCATTTCCAAATTTATACTCTCGTTCTTTTTTAACTACAACTACGCGGCCAATACTAGCTTCCTCAAAATAATAACCTGGCTTAAATACTCTTGTATAAGCCACTAATTTTTCATTTTTATAACCTAAAACATGAAGTGCCTTTTGATCCTTTCCGTCTATATCTTGATACACACAATCTTGTTCTACTACAAAGACTTCACTTCTTAATTGAAGTAGATCGTAGAGTTGTTGCGTAGTTAATTCTCTAAAAGTTTTAGTTTCTATTTTAAGCATTTAATTTTGTAATCAATGATTTCTAATTTTGAAAAAACGAACGTTCTAATTGTTGTTTATAAATCTTAGAAAGTTTAAATTCAATAGTATCTAATTCTACAATATTACCATGTACTGCCTTTATATAATTAAGATTTACAACTGTACTTCTGTTAACTTTAACCAAACTATCTTTTGGAAATAACGTTAATATATGATCTATTGAAGCACGTACTAATAAATTATCCGTAGTAGCAAAATACAACTGCAAATATACGTGGTCTGATTTTATATACATTAAATCATCAACATCAATACTATAAATAGATTTCCCAATTTTCAATTCAAAAATTGAACTATTATTCTTAATTTTTTTAGTTACTAAATTTAAGGCCGTTACAATATCTATTTGCTTAAAGGGTTTAGATAAATACGCATTTGGTTCGGTTGCTTCTAATTGTTTTAAAGTAGCCTGATCGCTATGAGAAGTTAAATAGATAAATGGTATTTGAGACGTATTATTAATATAATTGGCAATGTCTATACCGTTCTTAGAACTAGAAATTGTAACATCTAAAAGTACCAAATCTATCCGTTTAGTGTTCAATAATTCTATGGCTTGCTTATAATCTACAGCAATGCCAACACAACGGTAATTATAAGCTTCAATATAGCCTTTAATTAAATTAGCTATTAACAATTCGTCCTCTACAATTAGTATATTTCTAATCACTATGCTTGTATTTATTTATTTGAATATGGTAGGATGTTATCTCACGATTATATGTTCCCTTTAACTGTTTAATCATGCTATCGATAATAAGGAGACCCAAGCTCGATTTTTTATTATCAACTTCAAAAGCCTTACCGTTATCCAAATAGTCGATGTGAAGTTTATTATTAGCTTCTGCGATGGTTATAGAAATTAATAAATTATTTTGAACTTTGGCATGTTTGAGACTATTGGCTATTAATTCATTTATCAAAATACCTATTGGTACCGCAACATCCATAGTTACAAAAATTTCTGGAATTTGAGATCTAAAATTAACTGTTCTTCTATCTAAACGAATTAGTGATTTTGCTATTTTTTGGATATAGTCATTTAAATTTTGAGCATCTTCTAAATCCCTACCTGATTTAAAATGCATCATTTGTTCATGTACAATTGAAATCGCTTCTATACGTTGCTGTAAAGACACAAACTTAGATTTATAGAATTCATCTTCTATCTCTTGCTTCTGAAAATTTATTAAACTTAATACTAAGGATAAATTATTTTTAACACGATGATTTAATTCTTTGAGAAGCAGTTCTTTTTCTTTTATACTAACTTGAAGTGCTTTATTTTTTGTATTAATATTTTTTTTGGCGAGTTTCACTACTTGATTTCTTTTTTTAAGTAGAATAACGGAAATGATAAAGGCAATCAAAACTATTACCAAACTGTAAATAGCCCATTTTAACTTAGTGTTAAAATCATTTATTTTCTTATTGTTTATTTCAAGTTGTGCTTTATCAATTTCCTCTTTTTCAATTTCAAATTGATATTCTAATGCTCTAACATTCAACGCTTGCTTATCTAAATTGGTCTCTTGGAATAATTTATGATACGTTTCAAAATTGATTAAAGCAGAATCCAATTTATTTTCGGCTTTAAAAATTGAAGCTCTTAATTGATACGCTTCATTATATGCAAAGAAATAGGGGAATGGTTTTGCATATACCATAATTGAATCCGTATAATGTAAGGCACTTTGATAATCTTTCAGTTTAAAATTCAATTTACTCAAGTTAAAATACATTGCAGATGTACCTAAAGAATCGTGATGCGATTTATAATGGTGTAACGCTTTGTAATAGTAGTCCGTTTGCTTTTGGTAATCTGCATTTGTAAAAAATCCTTTTAGCATATAAGATACCGCTAAAGCATCATAGTGATTATTTGCTTTAGAAAAGGACAATGCTTGGTTTATATAATTTTCTGCAATGGTATCCATATCTTGAATTCTATATAAAGATCCGTAACGATATAATAGCTCGGCCTTTAATTCACTCTTATGAAAGCTAGAATCGCCTAAAATTTCAGAAGCCCTGTCTAATTCTAATTTACTCTTATCGAAAAGCTCTGTAATTTCGTACACCAGTGCACGTCGTAAATGAATAACAATTCTTAAATTTTTTGGTAGCTGGGAATCGGTTAATAATTTTGAAGAGTTAACTATAATAATATCATACATTTCAGCACTCAACATAGGAAATAATTTTACCGTATTTAAAGTTTGCCGTGCGAGTATACTTTTTTCGTTTTTAAGTAAAATGTCTATATAATCTAATCCTTCCGTTGGGCTGTGATTTCTAACATAGGTATTTGCTTCATTATATAGGTCGCTAAATCCATTAGATTGCGCAAAACCTATAAAACAACTTAAAATTAAAAGAATATGGATGATGATAAATTTCACTCTAAGTATTAACATATAACTATAAATTAAAACATAAAAATTTACTTTATTAAAACAATAAAGAGCCGCTATTATTAAACGACTCTTTACTTCCCTAGAAACAATAATTTACCTGGTCTCTAATTCTTAATGAACTTAAAGGTTTGTTGGTTATTGATGTTTAAAAAATATAGCCCGTTAGTTAAACCATTTACTCGGGTCGAGACATTAGAATCAATATAACCTTGCATTACTATTTTGCCTAGCACATTACTAATTTGATACGATTTTTTTTAAGTTAAACCATTAACATGCAATTCAAAATTGGTAATAGTTAAGTATTCAAATATAGAAACTGTGAGGTTAATACTTCCATCTAATTATATTAAATAAAAAACAGTCAGAGCGTTATAAATTAAACTTTTGACTGTTTTTAAAAAATTTACTTTATGTTATTTTTTTATAAATTTCAGAGTATTTTGCCCATTAATTTGTAAAAAATACATGCCATTTGTTAAGTTCTGAATATCAATTTTATCATTTTTAGATATAAAACCATTTTTAATTTTTGTTCCCTGTATATTATAAATTCTATAATTTTCTGTTTTTGATAGACCAGAAACTTGAATAAATTCATGAGCAGGTATTGGAAATAATGAAATTTCACTTCTATTTAAACTAAAATTATCTTCTAGTGATAATGTTGAAAAATCAACACCACCAACCCAATTAGAAGTCATACCAGTTAATTGAAAATTATTTAAAGTTCCAATTAAATTATTAGCAGATAAATCCATTAAAGTAGTTAATGACGTGTTGTCACCATTTGCTGTTCCTTGATTAAAATTATAATATGCGACTAATCCAATTTCATTTCCTGTTAATTCCGTATTATAATTATCTAAAATATCAGAATCCGATATTGCTATATTCCATATTCTAACTTCATCTATATTTCCATTAAAAGAATTTGATCCGTTCCATTTTCCAATTTTTACAGTAGAAGTAGAGACATCAATATTCCCAGTTTGAGGTACCGTAGTATTAGGCACACCATTTATATATAATTTCATAGAAGTTCCATTATAAACAGCTGAAATATGAGACCAAGTATTAAGTGGTATTGCACTTATTGAATTAACAGAAACCCAAGTATCATTTATTTTAAGGTCAAAATAAACAACTCCATTGATTGTTCTTAATAAATAGGAATCTCGGTAAACAGAATCTCCAAATTTTGTAATAATATTGTTTTCTCCTGTAAGTTGTGTAGAATATACTGATGCTTCTAATGTAATTTGAGAAGTTATATCGAAAATTGCATTGTTACCTAATTCAACATAATCATCATTTCCATCAAAATTTAACGCATTATTTCCACTTAAATTTGGTGCTACATAAGTTTGTAAATAAAAATCACCAGGGTATATTACACATCCCGGGTCGTAAGCTGTACCTCCTGAATACGTTCCCCCACAATTAGCTTCATTTTCTAAATGCCATCGTATAAAAACACTTCTATCTTCATCTGGCATAAAGGGATCAATAGTACAAGGTTGGTTAGGATTAACCGAAAGCTCTAAAGTGTAAACCTCTCCAGAAGTAACTATTGCAGGTGTAGTAAAAATAATCTCTTTTATTGATAATGATGAACCTGTTGCAAAAGAAAATGATTGTGTAGTTAACAATTGACCAGCACAAGTACCTTGATAAATTTTAGCTGTACCATTAACTATAGAAGTTTCAGTACAAGCATCAATACTAATACCAACCCCTACTTTAGTTAAATTTCCATTTAAGCCCGAAGTGAAAGATTGAGATAGTTCACTATCATCTGCAATGCCAATGTAACTACCGCAGTTCCCAGTAAAATTGACATCTAATGTTTGTGAACTTAAATTAAAAATAGTAAAAAATAAAAATGAGGTTAAAAGGTAAATTTGTTTCATAAATGTTTAATTAATTTAATTGTTTATATTTCGTTTTAAATTTTTTCTAAAAAAGTAACAGCAATATTTTCTGATATTACAATTGCAGAACTTAAGATTATTAGTATTACAAATATTTTGCTTCTATAAGTGGATTCCTTATTCATATTTTCTATAGTATTGACGGTTTTAGATAAGAGAATGGGGCTATTACTATTTATTATTTAATTAGGAACATTTCATTACTTAAATGATTTTTATAAAAATTTGTGTATTAACAATTTTTGAAAAATACTGTGTATTCTTAGTCAGCATTAATGTTTTTAATTAGGTCAATTATTATTATTACAGAGCAAGTGTATGATTTTAGCTATAAAATTTAAAAAAAATGATACGAAACGTGGGCTTTTGTTCTAAAACTATAAGAAAGTGCATTTCGTCGATGTTTTTAATGAATAGCAACATCTATAAAAATTTCAGCAGAAGCTATGACATAAAGCACTCTTTATTATGTAACAGCAATGTTTTGGTAGCACAGTTTTACTCTACTACAAAGATTTCACTTCTTAGTAAGTGTTAATTGTAGAGTAGTTGATTCTCGGAAAGTTTTGGATGTAATTCTCAATATAATTAATGTATCCTCATTGCTAAGTCGTGCAAAAGTGTGGTATCGTTATGTTATTTATTACGAGATATAAGTTTCTGCAGGGCTCTTAATCTTGAACAATAATATCTTTAGCATCCGTTTTACTAAATTCTGGTTGAATATTAACATGATTGATATCGTAATTATGATATATAAATTCTTCAATTTTATTCAGAATAACGTCAAATTCAGATAATAAAATGTCCTTTTCAAAATCAATATGAGCTTCAAAATGAATTTCTTCTTCGTTCAATTGCCATACATGTACGTGATGTACATTTTTAATAGCATCAAAACCATTTAGTTTATTAACAATATCATCTATAGGAATGGCATCTGGTGTAAATAGCATCAATACTTTGGTCGATGCTTTTAATAAATCGAATCCCATCCAAATTAGATAAATGGCAATTGCGAAAGTCAAAACACTATCGATCCACCAAATTTGATAAAATTTCATCAGCAACCCCCCAACTAAAACGGCCACACTCGCCATCATATCTGTTAACAAATGAAGGTAAGCACTCTTCATATTCATGTTATCGTCCGCATTTTTTTTTAATAACAACACGCTAAAACCATTACCTAAAATAGCAACTATAGATAACCAAATTACTAAGTTATATTCTATTTGTTGTGGACTCTGAAAACGTTCAGCAGCTTCTATAATAAGAAGTACTGCAACAATGATTAAAGTAGAAGCATTAATAAAAGCGGCTAAAATTTCGGCTCGTTTATAACCAAAGGTGCGTTTTAAAGACGCTTTTCGTTTTACTAATTTATTAGCAATGTAACTTATCAATAAAGATACGACATCGCTAAAATTATGAAGTGCATCACTCAGTAAGGCCAAGCTACCAGACAATACACCTCCAATTATTTGTGCAATTGTAATAGCAATATTAAGTGCAATGGAGATGATAAGATTACGACCATTAAGATCGTGTGTGTGTGCATGATTATGAGAATGTGAATGACTCATATTTTTAGCAATTTTAAATTGGTATCTAATTTATAACCAATTGAAATTTTAGCAGGATAATGGAATTTTATCCACCCGATTTTGATGACGACCACCTTCAAATTTAGTGTTTAAAAAAGTATCTACCATTTTAAGCGCTTGTGGAATCGACGTAAATCGCGCAGGAATACAGATAATATTTGCATTATTATGTAAACGTGTTAATTCTGTGATTTCATTGGTCCAACATACACCTGCTCTAACATGTTGATATTTATTGGCTGTCATAGCCACACCATTGGCACTTCCACAGATAAGAATACCAAAATCTACTTTTTTAGCTTCGACATCTTTAGCGACTGGATGTACAAAATCTGGATAATCTACACTATCTAATGTATCGGTTCCGTAGTTATTAACAGTATAACCTTTATTTTCTAAATGTTTTACGATAGCAAATTTATAATCTGGACCTGCGTGATCGTTTCCTATTGAAATGTTCATTCCTTAACTGTTAAGTCATTATAAAGAAGCGCGACAATATTATTAAAGATTTAATAATATTTTCTAACCTCATAATAACAATTATTTATTTAATTTTAGAACACAAAGTTACAAATAATAAAAGTCGGTTAATAGAAACACTCATTACTTGTTAATAACTGTTCACAAGTCTTTAAAAATAAAATTAGGTTTATCCATAAATTTTTACAAACCAAAATACAGATGAGATAACCTAATTAGTTAGCGGTTTTTTTAAAAGAAGTTATTAAACATCATTTGTAATGAAATGAACAGTATTTTTAAAAATACATATAAGCTAATTCTATTAACATCGGTTATTAACAGTTGTTAATAGCTTTTGAAATTCGCTTTAAAATGAAGTACTTATATGTAAATTTAATGTTAACTAAATTGTAGTAAATTGTAAACTGTGAGTATTCAAAATAAAACTTCAAAAAGTTATAGCAGATATTAACAGACTATAATAACCACTATTTTATTTTTTAAAATTTAAAAGAAAAATGATAATATGTATATATATGTTGATAACATCAATTTTTATTAATTTAACCTTATCTAAACATGATTCAAAAATTATAATGTAACTTTGTACCAAACTTAATAACCTCTCTCCGCCCTAATTAGG
Source organism: Winogradskyella bathintestinalis (assembly GCF_030407435.1). Taxonomy (GTDB): domain Bacteria; phylum Bacteroidota; class Bacteroidia; order Flavobacteriales; family Flavobacteriaceae; genus Winogradskyella; species Winogradskyella bathintestinalis. The sequence goes on along the minus strand of NZ_JASDDK010000001.1, from coordinate 584,439 downwards.
TTTTAAAACAATACTGTCATTGCGAGTGTTACACTAAATGCAGACGTAGTGTAATAGTTTAGAATCTCATTTAAAATTCAGATTCTGCGTTTTATTCACAATGATAAATTCAATAATAGATTACAAATTAAATGACAAATAAGAAAAAAAGGAAATCATCAAATAATAAGATTTCCAACCTTACAAATACAATTCTTAGTATTTTAAAAAAAGATAGAAATCAAACTTATAATTATAAACAGATTGCAGCTAAATTAGGTGTTAATGACGCTAGTAGTCGCAATCAAATTATTAAGAAATTACAACAACTTAAAGCCAAGCAAGAGATTGAAGAAGTAGACCGTGGAAAATTTAAGGCTATCGTAAGTACCGAATATCATACAGGTATTTTAGATCTCGCTTCTAAAGGAAATGGTTATATTATTTCAGATGATTTTGAAAATGATGTTTTCATTGCTTCTAATAATATTAACAAAGCCTTACATGGTGATGAAGTAGAATTTTATGCTTACAAAAGAAAACATAGAGGCAAACAAGAAGGCGAAATAACCAATATTATAAAACGTGCAAAAACGGAATATGTGGGGACCATTCAAATTCACGATAAGAAGAATTTTGCCTTTGTAGTTCCTGATAGTAACAAAATGTACACTGATATTTTTGTACCTATCAATAAAACAATGAAAGCTGAAGATGGTTATAAAGTATTAGTTTCTTTCGAAGATTGGCCAGAGAAAGCAGATTCGCCTAACGGTAAAGTCATTGAGGTTTTAGGAAAACCAGGTGAACACAGTACAGAAATTCATGCTATTCTAGCAGAATACGGACTTCCTAGTGAATTTCCTAAAGAAGTTGAAGACTATGCCAATAACATAGATTTAGAAATTAGACCTGAAGAAATCGCTAAGCGACGTGATATGCGTAAAGATCTTACTTTTACCATAGATCCGAAGGATGCTAAGGATTTTGATGATGCTTTGTCATTTAAAGTATTAGATAACGGTTTATATGAAATAGGCATCCATATTGCAGATGTATCACATTATTTACAACCAGGAACGGTTTTAGATGATGAAGCTTACGAACGCGCAACATCAATTTATTTAGTAGATAGAGTAGTACCAATGTTACCAGAAGTATTATCTAATGGGGCTTGTTCATTACGTCCGCATGAAGAAAAATATACCTTTTCTGCGGTGTTTCAAATGAATGATAAATGTGAAATTAAAAATGATTGGTTCGGAAGAACGGTCACTTATTCTGATGCGCGTTTCGCTTACGAAGAAGCGCAAGCTATAATAGAATCTAAAACAAACGAAATTCCAAAAGAAGTTTCGCTTACAGGTAAGCCTTATAAAACTGACCAAGCGATAGCTGATGCTATTCTTAAAATGGATGAACTTGCCAAAAAAATGCGGTCACGAAGAATGCGAGAAGGAGCGATTTCTTTTGATAAGGTTGAAGTGAAATTCGATTTGGACGATGAAGCAAATCCAGTTGGTGTATTTTTTAAAACCAGTAAGGATGCTAATAAATTAATTGAAGAATTTATGTTATTGGCCAACCGAAAAGTATCGGAATTCGTTGGAAAGAAAAAACCAGAAAAAACCTTTGTTTACCGTGTTCACGATGAACCAGATGAATCAAAATTGGCTCAGCTTCAAACTGTTGTAGCACGTTTTGGACACAAATTGAACTTTAAAGATAAAGGCAGTATTGCATCCTCTTTAAATAATTTGCTTAAAAACGTTGAAGGTAAAAAAGAACAGAATTTAGTCGATACCTTGACGATTAGAACCATGTCTAAGGCCGAATATACTACGCATAACATTGGCCATTACGGATTAGCGTTCGATTATTATAGTCATTTTACTTCGCCAATTCGTCGTTATCCAGATGTGATGGCTCATCGCTTATTGCAACGGTATTTAGATGGCGAAAAATCAGCTAATGAAGAAGTTTACGAAGAGAAATGTAAACATTCTAGTAATATGGAATACTTAGCTACAAAAGCTGAGCGCGACTCCATTAAATACATGCAAATTCGATTTATGCAAGATCACCAAGATGAAGAATTTTTGGGTGTAATTTCGGGAGTTACAGATTGGGGAATTTATGTAGAGATCATCTCTAATAAATGCGAAGGTATGGTAAGTGTAAGGGATATGAAAGACGATCATTACCAGTTCGACCAAGATCAGTATGCTATGGTTGGTAAAAAAACAGGAACCATCTACCAACTTGGAGATGAAGTAATTGTAAAAGTTAAAAACACAGATTTAACTAAGAAACATTTGGATTTTTATATGGTGGGAAAGCCGGAATAAATTTAAAGTAGCAGACAAGAATGCAACCGAAAAAAATACTCATTATAATTGGTGTAATTCTACTTATAGTAATTGGATTTTTTTATGCTTATATGCATGCACTTGGTTCCGCTTGGGTAACTAATAAACCTGATAAAAGACCGTTTTATGTTACTACAAAACCAGTAACCATTAAAAATATAACGCTGCCCGAAGGGACGAAAATTATATATGAAAAGCAATACTTTTGGGAAAAATACGAACAAGAGAAATTGCTCAATGAGGAAGATATTACAATTGTTAACTTTAAGGAAGGAACGACAATAAATTGGGGTGGAGTACCAATCACATCAATTGTTAAGTTTTTTAATTCTGATATGAAAGGCTTCTCTGTTTATGCAGATTTCAATAAAATTAACAACCATAAAAAGTCGCAATTTTCTAATCTATGGCTAAGCTGTAATAGTGAGTTGGGAATAACTGTAGAAAATATAGAGGATTGGTCTTTTAATAAAGACAATATTTTAGATATTGAATCTTGTGGTGTTAATAACCAGCGATATTTTAAAGATGATAGTAAACAACAGAAGTTTTTAGACGAGTTGTTTAGTGAACTAATGAAAATTAAAGATTAAATATAAAAATTACATAAAGGTGCTCGGAGGTTTAGGTTATGGATTTGTAATGCTGAATTTTTGAAAATCTAATAAAAACAAAATTTAAAAATTTAGTATAATATACCGTGCAATCATATTCTAATAACAGCTCAATAACACTTAGATAAATTCATTTTATAATAATTAAATATATGATATTAACCACTACCAACTCAATAGAAAACCATAAAATTGTAGATTACTTAGGTATAGTTACTGGTATTTCGTATAATTCTTCGCACTCTTATGAAGGCAAAAAAATGTCTTTCAAAGATATGTTTAGCATGAAAAAATATTATGAAGTGTATGCCAAAGGATTGGAAAAAATTAAAGAAGAAGCATTTCAAAAACTTCGAGATAATGCGAAAGGGCTAGGTTCTAATGCCGTTGTTGGTATTCAAATAGATATCGAGACATTAGCCACTACAAATACATTAATTGTTTCAATTACAGGAACAGCAGTAAAAGTAGCCGTATAACCATGAAGACAGACACAAAAGCCGGCATATACGTTTTCATAATATTTGGCGTTACTTACCTATTGGTGAGATTCGGTATTCAAATGATGTTCGAAGACATCCATACGTATTTATTATCTGGAATTTCAGCGATAATAACTGTAATTCTATCACCACAGAGGCGAATAGTAAAAAAACAATCTGGAAACGAAATTCAGTTGAAATGGTTGTTCAGTAAAAAAGTAATTATCTTAAAATAAAAAACCCAAATGAAATATTACCTTATTATTTTCACATTCGTATTATCTTTTATAAGTCACTCTCAAACAATAGAGAAAAATGTTGGTGACTTTTCGACAGTTAAAGTATTCGATTTAATTCACCTTAAAATGATATCATCTGATGAAAATAAAGTGGTTATATCTGGTGAAAACTCACGAAATGTTGAAGTTGTTAACAACAACGGTACTCTTAAAATTAGAATGAATTTTAGAGAAATTTTCGATGGTAATCAAACTAATGTAACCTTGTATTACAATAATATCGATGTTATTGATGCTAATGAAGGAGCAAACATAACTGTAAATGACCAAATAAAACAATACGAAATTGACCTAAGTGTGCAAGAAGGTGGCGAAATCACAGCAGAGGTAGAAACCACTTACGCTAATTATAAAGCTGTTACAGGTGGTATTATTAATGTTACCGGAAGTTCAAAACACCAAGATATTTCAATTTATACTGGTGGCGTTTTTAATGGTAAGGATTTTATTACCGATAAAACTGAGGTAAGTATTAATGCGGCAGGTGAGGCGTATATTCATGCAAATACTTCCGTAGATGCCAAAGTAAAAGCTGGTGGTACAGTTTATATTTATGGTAATCCAACCGATGTTGATGAAAGTACCCTTCTTGGTGGTAGAATAAAACGTATGTAAATTCCGCTTAGTTTCTTACATTTGTGTAAACAGCAGTTTATACATGTTAGACGATATTTTAACAGCTATTCCTTTCGGAATTATTTTAGCCTTCACCATTGGTCCTGTTTTTTTTGTATTATTAGAAACAGGTGCAACCAAAGGATTTACTCGTGCTGTTATTTTTGATTTAGGAGTTATTTTTGCCGATATCGTTTTTATCTTTGTTATTTTTTTAAGTACAGATACACTTTTGGATAAAATAAAGGACGATCCCAAATTATTGGTTTTCGGGGGAGCATTGCTTATTATTTACGGAATTATAAGTTTTATTAAAACGAAAAAATCTTTTAGATCTATTGTTAGAGAACACCATAGAATTGAGCTTCCAAAAAAAGACTTCGGAAAATTATTTATGAAAGGCTTTCTGCTCAATTTTATTAATATTGGTGTATTATTGGGTTGGTTAGGTTTTATAGTGATTGGAACATCGATCACATCTTCAGAGAATGGAGTTTTAATTTTTATAACTACCATGCTGATTTCCTATTTTTTAACGGATTTAGTGAAAATTGCCGCTGCAAAACGATTACGTAGCAAACTTACACCACGACTTATTTTTAAAACCAAGAAAATCGTATCTATTGTGATTTTAATTTTTGGTATTTTTCTATTAGTTCAAGGTCTCTTTCCCAAGGTTTATGAAAAGAGTATTGAGCAGATAGAACGTGTTAATCCTATTGATTAAAACCTAATAAATATAAGATAGAGTAGTATGCAATTATTTCTTTCTCATCTGTTTGACGATTGCTTAAAATTCAAATAATACAAAAAATAAAGGTTTTTGTAGATCTGAGGATAACCTTAAACGTGTGTAAATCCCTGTAGATGGTTATGTTTAAATGCAACAAAAAATAGAACCATAGTTAAAGAATTATATCGCTTCTTGGGTATAGAGCGTTTTGAAGTGCAAAGAAAATTGCTGTAGGAATTGAATTGTAATGAATTCCAATATTTATACAAAAAAAAAACCTCTAAGAGAATCTTAGAGGCTTTTGAGGTGTCGAGCGGATTCGAACCGCTGTAGATGGTGTTGCAGACCACTGCCTAGCCACTCGGCCACGACACCTTAATGCGAGTGCAAATATATAAATTATATAGGTTTTAAGCTAAATAGGATTACTTTTTTCGTCTTTCACTCATTTTTATCGTAACCATCTCAACATCACCACCAATTGGAGGATTAATTTTACTCACCGCAACAGTTGCGTTAGTAATCAACGAAACTTCCCTTAAAACACGGTCTAAAATACGTTTAGCAACCGTTTCAAGAAGTTTAGAAGGCAGAGCCATCTCTTCTCGGACTACTTTATTTAAAAATACATAATCAACTGTATCGGATAATTCATCAGATTTAGATGATATTTTTAAATCAGCTTCAACTTCCAAATCTACCCTATAATCGCTCCCAATGGCTGTTTCCTCTTTTAAACAACCATGATTGGCAAACACTCTTATATTTTCAACTTTAATTATTCCCATATAGCAAAAGTACACTAAACGTTGATATTTTATCTAACTTGTAAATAAATCAAAAATATTACTTAAAGCTCCCGTTTTTGCTTTGTAAAATTCGGTATAACTACATTTTTTACAAGTAACTGAGCTAAATTTCTTATTCTGTACATCGAATATTTTAGACCAAGTACCACCTGTAGCTCTCATTTCACTTATTTCATATGTTGTATTAGCACATTTTGGACAGATATAATTCATTTCAATATAAAATTTTGTATTCATAGTATCAGTATAAAAAAGTTAATAAATGTTACATTTTGCTTAATTTTACCCACTGGAATAATGCTATTGTTTTTTACTGCTTGTCTTGAATTTTTCAAGCAGTTATGATACAATAACTAAACCCTTAAACATGTCAGAAGAAAAAAAATCACTCAATTTTATTGAGCATATAATAGAAGAAGATTTAGCAAATGGTTTACCAAAGGAGCAACTAAGGTTTCGTTTTCCTCCAGAACCAAATGGTTATTTACATATCGGTCATACTAAAGCAATAGGAATCAGTTTTGGGTTGGGTGAAACTTATAACGCCCCTGTTAATTTAAGATTCGATGATACCAATCCGGCTAAAGAAGAGCAAGAATATGTTGATGCTATAAAAAAAGATATTGCTTGGTTAGGGTATTCTTGGGCAAATGAATTCTACTCATCCGATTATTTTCAAAAATTATACGATTGGGCAATACTGATGATAAAGGATGGCAAAGCTTATGTAGATAGCCAAACTTCGAAAGCAATTGCAGAACAAAAGGGGACACCAACGCAAGTGGGTACTAACAGTCCGTTTAGAAATCGTAGTGTGGAAGAGAATTTAGATTTGTTTCAACGTATGAAAGCTGGAGAATTTCCTGCTGGTACCCATATTCTCAGAGCAAAAATCGATATGGAAGATCCAAATATGTTAATGCGAGATCCTATGATGTATCGTATAATGCATACAGAACATCATCGTACAGGTAACGATTGGTGTATTTATCCGATGTATGATTGGACGCATGGAGAAAGTGATTATCTCGAACAGATTTCACATTCTTTGTGTTCTTTAGAATTTAAACCTCACCGAAAGCTGTACGATTGGTTTAAAGATAACGTTTATGAATACAGCGCTGACCTTTTACCATTAGCGCCGAAACAACGGGAATTTGCACGTTTAAATCTCAGTTACACCATAATGAGCAAACGTAAACTTTTGCGTTTGGTAGAAGAAGGTATTGTTTCTGGTTGGGATGATCCTCGTATGCCAACCATTTCTGGTTTGCGTCGACGTGGTTACACACCAAATTCTATTCGTAAATTTATTGAAAAAGTAGGAGTAGCTAAGCGTGAAAACATAATTGATGTTTCGTTATTAGAATTTTGCATTCGCGAAGATTTGAACAAAACGGCTAATCGCGTAATGGCGGTTTTAAACCCGTTGAAGGTGGTTATAACTAATTACCCTGAAGATAAAGAAGAATGGTTAGAAGCGGAGAACAATCAGGAAGACGAATCAGCAGGATATAGAAAAGTACCGTTTTCTAAAGAAATATACATCGAACAAGAAGATTTTAAGGAAGAGGCAAGTGCTAAGTTCTTTAGATTACAAATTGGTGGTGAAGTCCGATTAAAAAATGCTTACATCATTAAAGCAAATGCTGTTGTAAAAGATAATAACGGAAACATAATAGAGGTACATTGTACTTACGATAAAGACACCTCTAAAAAAGTAAAGGGTACACTCCATTGGGTATCTATAAAACATGCGATTACAGCAGAAGTAAGAGAATACGATCGTTTATTTATGCACGAATCTCCAGATAGCGATAAAGATAAAGATTTTATGGAATTTGTAAATCCGAAATCATTAACAGTAAAAACAGGATATTTAGAACCAAGTTTAGCAGATGCAAAAGTAGGGGAGCAGTTTCAATTTCAACGGTTGGGATATTTTAATGTAGATGATGATTCAACGGCAGACAAATTGGTATTTAATAAAACAGTAGGATTAAGAGATAGTTGGACCAAACAAAAACCGAAACCACAGAATAAACCAAAACCACAACAGCAAAAGCGTACTGCGATTAGTGTTATACAACAATTAGGAAAAAAATACACCAATTATTCCGAAGAAAAACAACTCAGAACGAAAGCTGAGATACAAGAATTGGCCAAAGATGTTTCCTATAATGATTTAGAGCCGTTATTTGGCACCGCTGTGAAAAAAGTAGGTACTCGTGTCGCGGTGTTAATTGCGTTAAAGGTATTGCTTGCAAATGGCTTAGAACGAAATGAAGTTATAAATGACTTTATTGAGAAAGCTAAGGAAGATAAACATGAAGTCTTAGTGGCAGAGGCAACAGAAATTTAATCGCTAAAGGCGATATTCACGAAGAATATATTTGTTGCTAATATTGTTTAGAATACAATATAAATTTAGTAGAAGGTTTCTAGCGCTATTCCGAATATTAAATACTCTATAAGATAATCCATAGTATAAAATGCAAAATATTAATGAGTTAGACTTATAATTAAACCTTTTTATAAGTAAAATAGAATATATAAAAAAACCTCGAAAAGTTCATTTTCGAGGTTTTTTTTAAAGTAATTTATAACCTATTTTTTAAGTTCTTCGATTTTCATATCATCCTCAGGAATGTCGAGTTGAGTTTCAAAATTAGGTAGCACTTTAGCAGTCAAAGCTTTGTTTTTAAGTTGTTTTGCTTCAATAAACCACCAGTGTTTATCAATGTCATTAAAGATACCTAAGAGATAACTTTTAGAAGAAATACGTTGGTCGCCCATTTTCATTTGATTATAACCTTCAACCACGCATCTAAATTGTCCTTGTTCTTTAACAATTTCTGAAACCTTGTTAATTTCGGCTTTTTCAAATACGAAACCTTGTGTCTTCATACCTTCAAAAGTCTTATTTATGACTTGTAAAGCGGCATCTTTTCCTCCCATCATTTCCAAAACCGAAGGAAGTGTATACTTCACAACCGTTTCAAAATCCATATTTAAGGTCGCTTTTGAAGTTATTTTTGCATCTCTTAAAGCTTCTGCTTTAGTTTGTGAAAACATAGTTACACTTACTGTTAATACAACTAAGAGCATTATTTTTTTTAATTTATCCATCATTTTTATATAAGATTTATAAGTTCTAATGCAATTATAGCATACATGAGATTTTAAAAGTAAGTTAATTTAACTTATTTATAAATATTGTTTATATCGAACTACTATTATAAATAAAGGTAAGGGTTATAACGAGACGGACTCACATTTGATTTTTAAAAAGTAAAAGATTCCTTTTATAGAAAAATGTTATTAATACATTTTTAGAAGATCATTAATATTTTTATAGTCAATCTATATAGCGACTTGCTTAATAGCAGAATAAGCGCCATTTAGTTGCTAAGAATAACTTACTAAATTTAATCTAAAATAATATTTATAAAGAAATAATAGTAGCAGTATTTTGATATTTAAGACCTTTCAGATTGTCATAACCCAAAAGGTCGTATTAAATATTAAATCTGCTTGATAAACCGATCAATGCGCTGAACCGTTTCAGCCTTACCAATCATAAACATTATATCAAACACATCAGGTCCTTGCAAAGCGCCAACTAAGGCTAATCGTAATGGCATCATAACTTTACCAAAACCGACATCGTTGGTTGTAATCCAATCTTTAATTTTAGCTTGTAAATTTTGCACAGTGAATTCTGAAGTTCTAGTAACAATATTTATAACCTCTTGAAGAATCGCTGGAGTTTCATCTTTTATAGCTTTTTTAGATGCTTTTGCGTCATAAGAAGTCGGAGCGGTAAAAAAGAAATGACTCAATTCCCAAAAATCGTGAATGAACGTAGCTCGTTCTTTAATTAAACCCACAACCAAGGCGATAAAATTAACATCAATGTCTGCCAATTCAGGTCGAATGGCTTTAAACTGTTCTGCCAAATCCAAATCCAATTGCTCTTGCATATAATGATGATTGAACCACTTGGTTTTGTCTGGATCAAAGCGAGCACCAGCTTTATTTACACGTGCCAAATCAAAATCTGAAACTAATTGTTCTAAGCTAAAAATTTCTTGTTCTGTGCCTGGATTCCAACCTAAAAATGCTAAAAAGTTAACTACAGCTTCAGGAAAATAACCGTCTTCTTTATAACCTGCAGAAACGGTTCCATCTGGGGCATTATATTCTAAAGGAAACACAGGAAAGCCCATCTTATCGCCATCGCGTTTACTTAATTTTCCTTTTCCCGTTGGTTTTAATATTAATGGTAAATGCGCAAATTTTGGCGCATCCCAGCTAAAAGCGTCATATAATAATTGGTGTAATGCTAGAGAAGGCAACCATTCTTCGCCACGAATTACATGGGTGATTTCCATTAAATGGTCGTCCACAATATTAGCCAAATGGTAGGTGGGCATTCCATCACTTTTAAACAACACTTTATCATCTAAAACATTGGTATCAATCGTCATATTACCACGAATAATATCAGTTAGATGTAAGGTTTCATCTTGAGGAGATTTAAAGCGAATGACGTAATCATCACCTGCTTCAATTTTAGCTTTTGTTTCTGCTTCAGTTAACACTAAAGAATTAACCAAACGACCTTTTTCTCGGTTGTGCCAGTTATAAATAAAAGTTTTTCCTTCAGCTTCATGACCCTTTCGTTCGGCATCCAATTGTTCAGCCGTATCAAAAGCATAATAGGCTTTACCATTTGCTATTAACTCATCAGCATATTGCTTATATAACGCTTTACGCTCACTTTGTCTATAAGGCCCAAACTTTTCATTTTTAGAAGGCCCTTCGTCAAAAGAAATTCCACACCAATCTAAAGCATTAACAATATAATCTTCAGCACCTTCTACATAACGATTTTGGTCTGTATCTTCGATTCTGAGCACAAAATCGCCACCATGTTTTTTGGCAAATAAATAGTTAAATAAAGCGGTTCTTACACCACCAATATGTAAAGGTCCTGTTGGACTAGGTGCAAAACGCACACGTACTTTTTGACTCATAATAATTATTAAGATTGTCAGGCTGAGCGCAGTCGAAGCCTTAATTTTTAGAATGCAAAGATAGAATTTTGAAGTCCAAAGTTCAAGAGTTTAATGTTCAAAGTTTCTATATTGATGAACTGTAAATCGAGACTGATAATGAGAACTATTCCACAATCATTTCTTGAGGCACACGCTTATTCATTATAGCAAACCAAAGAGGAGGGATCATTGCCAAAACCATAGAAGTCGGGTACCCATAAGGCATTTGAGGACTGTCGTCATGGCAATCTAAAACTTGATATTTTTTGGTTGTTTTATAATGATGATCGCTGTGTCGTGTTAATTCATAGAGTACAATTCTACCTATAACATGATTAGAATTCCAAGAATGTATTTTCTTAACGCGTTCGTAACGGCCCGATTTAGTTTTTAAACGTAGTAAACCGTAATGCTCAATGTAATTAACGGACTCGAGAAGAATAAATCCTACAATTCCTGCAAGGATAGCAAATGCTAAAGCTGAAGTGCCAAACAACCAAAATACGACAGTAATATAGCAGATTTGAAGAAATAAATACCAAAACATGTCATTTTTCAACGAAATGAAGGGTTTTTCATAATTTTTCAATAATTTTTTTTGAATTTTCCAAGCTTTAAAATATTGTCTCAGGGTTGAAGTGAACCAAAAGGAATACACCGTTTGGTTATACCGAGCCGTTGCTGGATCTTCTGGAGTTGCGGCATGCAAATGATGACCAAAATTATGTTCAATATAAAAATGCATGTAAAATGAAGGTAGAAGTAGAGCTTTACCTAAAAATCGCTCGTTCGTTGTTTGTCGGTGACCAAGTTCATGCGCCACATTAATACCGTTAACGCCCAAAACAATTCCTACTGAGAAAATTAATCCAATAAACTCATGTGATTGTAATGCCGTGTTCGATACGGTAAATAACCCATAAATAACCAAACCATAAACAATAGGTAGATTTAAATATAATAACCAATCAAACAATTTTTGTTTCAATTTACTATCAGCTTCATTGGGCTTTAAATTAGCAGTATTTACAGGGAAAATCAATTCTAAAATAGGAATACAAACAAATCCAAAAATAGGTGTTGCCCAAACCCAATAGCCTTTTAGAAACACACCTATAAAACAGACCAAAGGAATTGAAAAAGCGGCTAAGTATTTGAGGTCTTTCATTGTTTTGTCATTTCTACGAAGACAGGCATATAAATTTGAGTTAAGATTATGCTTTCTTTGATCTAATTTAACACTAAAAACCTCTAAATTAACAGAATCTTACCAATTTTACCGAAATTGAAATTAAAATAAAATTGTAGATTAGACAGTTGATACGGTTTAATGGTTAAACGTGAGTTATCTTATCGAAATGAAGTAATTTTAAAATCAGAATTTCGCTTGATTCGAAATTTGAGAAAATTTAGTATTAAATTATAATTATTAATGCATTAAAAAATTGTTTTTGCCAATGCGACGCATACAAGAAAACCGAATTAAAAATATGGTATTAACGCAACTACAAAGCAGAATATGAGTTCATCTAAATATCATATAAATAGACGAATAAAATGAACATAAAGGAATATATATTTTATAACCACCAATGAAAAAATTCTTGTTAATAGTGTCAATTATCACCATTTTTAGCTCATGTAAAAATGACGTTAAAGAAGTTGATGTAGAATCTGAAAGCATCCCAGAAAAAACATCTTTAGAAATAAAGAACGATAACTACGAATTGCACACCCCAACAAATAATATAAGAGCAACATTAATTCTTTTTGGAGGATATCCGGAAAGCGTAGAAGATATAAAACGCGAATTTAAAATATTAGAAACTGCTATAGATCATAACATTTCAGTGCTGCTTATGAACTATAATAAAAAATTGTGGCTAGGAAAAAATGAATTAGAAGGTTTAGCTGAGCAATTTCAAAATATTTTTGAAACACATAAATTACCTACAGATAATTTTTATGTTGGAGGCTTTTCAAGCGGTGGTAATATGGCGCTTTTAATTAGTGATTTTATGACCAAGGAAAATACAAATTTAATTCCTAAAGGGGTTTTTATTGTCGATTCGCCTATTGATTTGGCAGCTTTGTATAATACCGCTCAAAAAAACATAGAGCGTGATTCATTAAATGCTACGATTGCTGAAAGTACATGGTTGCTAGAAACTTTAAGTAAAGAGTTTGGAAACCCGAACATAAATATTTCTAATTATGAAGCGTTTTCAGTCTATACTGCAAAAACAAATAATATTGATAATATAGAACACTTAAAAAACACTAAAATCAGACTTTATACGGAACCAGATTCCCTTTGGTGGAAAGAGAAGACCATGGCTAAATACGATGAAATGAATGCCTATTACATAAAGAGTTTGTACGAATCGTTGAATACGTCTGAATTTTCGAATGTTGAATATATTCCAACAAAAAATAAAGGTTATCGATCGGATGGCGAGCGAAATCCCCACAGTTGGTCTATTATTGATAAAGAGAATTTGATAAATTGGATGTTAAATGAAAAGTAATATTAGCTAAATGACCAATTTCAATACCATAAAACAAAAACTAGAACAGTTCATAAAACGGTACTACACCAATGAACTACTAAAAGGCACCATACTATTCTTCGCTACAGGTTTACTATATGGCATCATGACACTATTCGTAGAATACGTATTTTGGCTTAATCCAACGGCAAGAACCATTCTATTCTGGACGTTCATTGCTGTAGAAGTAGCGCTTTTCGTAAAGTTTATCTCCATTCCATTAGCCTATTTATTCAAACTGCGACAAGGCATCAATTTCGAAACGGCCTCCCAGTTAATTGGTAATCATTTTCCAGAAATCAACGATAAATTATTGAATGTTTTACAGCTCAACCATAACCCAACACAATCGGATTTATTATTGGCAAGCATAGAGCAAAAGTCACAAGAATTACAACCCATTCCGTTTAAATCCGCCATTAATTTCAAATCGAATACTAAATATTTAAAATACGCAGCCATACCGATTGCTATTATATTATTGTCTTTTGTCACAGGAAAAATAAATTGGTTCAGCGACAGTTACAATCGTGTGGTCAATTACAAAACGGCTTACGAACCACCAGCACCTTTTCAATTTTATGTGCTGAATGAATCCCTTCAAGCAGTTGAAAATAAAGACTTTAAATTGAAAGTGTCAACCGTAGGAAATGTCATTCCCGAGAACGCCCAAATCAAATTTAACGGTCAATCCTATTTTTTACAGCAAGTAGCTATGGGTGAATTTCAATACACTTTCAGTTTGCCAAAAGAAGCCGTAGAATTTACATTATCGGCTAATGAAGTCACGTCCAAACCTTATGAATTAACCGTTGTCAACACACCAAGTCTGGTCAATTTTGAAATGGTTTTAGACTATCCGTCGCACACTAAAAAACGAGATGAAGTTCTAAAAAGTACAGGTTCCGCCGTCATTCCAGAAGGTACCAATGTCACTTGGAGAGCAAAGACAAAATCTACTACTGGAGTTCAAATTTATGCTGAAGACACTGTGAGTTTCAAACCGAGTGGAAAGGGTAATTTTAAAGCTTCAAAACGCCTGTATAAAAACTATAATTATAGCATTACAACCAGTAACGATGACTTAAAGGATTACGAGAATTTAGCGTACAACATCAATGTCGTTAAGGACACTCATCCAGAAATGAATATTAAGGTTCAAAAAGACTCAATAGACCAACAAAGTCTTTATTTCTATGGGCAAGCGAGTGATGATTATGGATTGACCAAGCTTCAGATGGTATATTATCCGGCAGAGGATGAATCTAAAAAGATTATGGCACCTATCAACATATCAAAATCTAATTTTAGTGAATTTGTGAGTGCATTTCCTAATCAATTCAATTTGGAAGAAGGCGTCAGTTACCAGCTCTATTTTGAAGTGTTCGATAACGATGCGCTTCATAATTACAAACGCACCAAAAGTTCTATTTTTAACTATAGAAAACTTACAAAAGACGAAGAAGAGCGAAAGCAACTCAATGACCAAAACGAAACCATAAAAGATATTAGTAAAACATACGATAAGCTTCAAGAACAAGATAAAAAACTCGAAGAATTATCGAAAATCCAAAAGGAAAAAGAAAGCCTAAATTTTAATGATAAAAAGAAATTTGAAGACTTCCTAAAACGTCAGAAAAATCAGGAACAGTTGATGAAAAATTTCAACAAAAAACTACAAGATAATTTAGAAGAATTTCAAAAAGACGAGAAAAAAGACGATCAATTCAAAGAAGATTTAAAAGAACGTTTAAAGGAAAATGAAGAGCAATTAAAAAAGGACGAAGCATTATTAAAAGAACTCGAAGAATTAAAAGATAAAATAAACAAGGAAGAATTTACGCAAAAGCTTGAAGAATTAGCCAAACAAAACAAGAATAAAAAGCGAAGCATGAAGCAACTTTTGGAACTCACCAAACGTTTTTATGTGATGAAAAAGGCTGAGAAAATGTCTAGCGATTTAGAAAAGTTATCCAAAGAACAACAAAAACTATCCGAAGAAGACAATGAAAATACCAAAGAAGCTCAAGAAAAATTAAACAAAAATTTTGATGATCTTCAAAAAGAACTGGAAGAATTAGAACGTGAAGACGGACAACTTGAAAAACCAATGAAGATTTCACGGGATGAATTTTTAGAAGACGAAATAAAATTTGATCAAAAAGAAGCCAAAGAGGCTCTAGAAAAGAAAGAAGAATCCGAATCTAAAGACGAGCAAAAAGACGCTCAAGAACTAAAGGAAAAAGCCAAAGAAAAGCAAAAGAAAGCCGCTAAGAAGATGAAGCAAATGAGCGAGATGATGAAGATGAAAGCTGGTGGCGGTGGCGGCGGTGGCGACCAAATGTCTGAAGATATTGACACCTTACGCCAAATATTAGAGAATTTACTACTCTATTCGTTTGATCAAGAAGAGCTTATGGAAACGTTTGAAAGTATTGGCATCAATAACAACAATTACGGAAAGTATATTATTGAGCAGAGCAATTTAAGAGAACACTTTGAGCATATAGATGACAGTTTATTTGCATTATCCTTGAGACAACCTAAAATTTCAGAAAAAGTAAATTCACAGATTACTGAAGTTTTTTTTAACATTGATAAGGCCTTAGATCATCTTTCTGAGAATAGGCTTTACCAAGGTGTCGGAACCCAACAGTATGCAGTGACCTCAACTAATGAATTAGCTAGTTTTTTAAGCGATGTATTGGATAATATGGAAATGACTATGAATCCATCGCTTGGTGAAGGTGAAGGTGATTCACAATTACCCGATATTATTAAGTCCCAAGAAGAGCTTAATAAGGAGATGGAAGATGGTGTAAAAAAAGAAGAAGGTAAACAAGGAGAAGAGGGTAAAGAAGGAGAAGAGAGTAAGGAAGGTGAAGGTGATAAACCTGGAAAGAAGGGACAAGAAGGTAAGGAAGGCGATGGTGAAAAGCCAGGTGAACAGGGCAAAGACGGAAAAGATGGAAAAAGCGGTCAAAGTGGTGAGAACGGTAAAACGGGTAAACAGCAAGGAAAAGGGGGACACGAAGGAAACTCTGGTGAAAATGGTGAACAGAAAGGTAAAGGCAACCAAAATGGTCAAACTAAAGGTGAAAATGGTGAAGGCAACGGTGGAAAAAACGGAAAGGACGATAAAAACGGTGGAGTAGGGTCTGATGGTGAAGGCGAGGGTGAAAAAAACGATGGTTATGGTGAAGGTGGAAGTGAGGAACAGAATGGAAAGCTATTCAAAATTTATCAGCAACAACAGTTGTTGCGTCAGGCTTTAGAAGATAAATTTACTAAAGAAGGAAAGATTGAATCTGCAGGTGAGTTAATTAAGCAAATGGAAGATATTGAACTTGATTTGTTGAATACGGGTTTCACAAATCAAACGCTTCAAAAAATGATGGATGTACAGCATCAATTGTTAAAAATGGAGAATGCAACTTTCATGCAAGGTCAAGATACGAAGCGAAAATCTGAAACTAATAAAGAAGAATTCAACCAAAATAATCAGAGTCAGATTCCTACAGCGAAACAATATTTTAATACTACTGAAATTTTAAATCGACAAGCCTTACCTTTGCAAAATCATTATAAGAAAAAGATTAAAACGTATTTTAAAAACAACGATGATTAGCTTTAACTACGAAACTGATTTTACACTGGATAAACCAGAGGTTATTTCTAACTGGATTTCCAACACCATCTTGGAAGAAAATTGCAAGGAAGGGGAAATAAATTATGTTTTTTGTTCTGATGATTATCTGCATAAGTTAAATGTTGATTTCTTAAATCACGATACATTAACCGACATTATTAGTTTTGATTACTCAGTAGGAAAGGAACTACATGGCGATATTTACATTTCAGTAGATAGGGTCAAGGAAAATGCATCTGATTTCGAGGTTTCATTTGAAGACGAATTAGCACGCGTAATTATTCACGGTATCTTACACTATTGTGGATATAAAGATAAGTCAGAAGCTGACGAAAAAACAATGCGTTCAAAAGAAGATCTCTATTTATCTAAACGAAATTAGCACTTACGTTTTCGTTGTATATTTGCACGCTTTAATTTTCAGTTCAATTAACGAATAGATTTTTATAAGTATTAATAAACGTTATTAATAATTATTCCTTATTACAAAGGAATGTAATTGTTCCACGTGGAACAAAAAGAAATTTCACTATGTTTAACGAAGAATATGATGTTATTGTTGTTGGTGCAGGTCACGCAGGAAGTGAGGCTGCGGCAGCTGCTGCGAATATGGGAAGTAAAACATTATTAATCACCATGAATCTTCAGAATATTGCGCAGATGTCTTGTAATCCGGCTATGGGCGGTATTGCAAAGGGGCAAATTGTCCGCGAGATCGATGCACTTGGTGGTTACAGTGGTATTGTGTCTGATACTTCAGCAATTCAATTTAAAATGCTGAATAAATCTAAAGGACCAGCGATGTGGAGTCCAAGGGTGCAATCAGACAGAATGCGATTTGCAGAAGATTGGAGAATGCTTTTAGAGAACACTGAAAATCTTGATTTCTATCAAGAAATGGTTTCTGGTTTAATAGTTGAGAATCATAAAGTCGTTGGAGTAAAAACCTCACTCGGAATTGAAGTAAAAGCAAAAACGGTGGTGCTTACAAACGGAACCTTTTTAAATGGTTTAATTCATATTGGAGATAAAAATTTCGGTGGAGGTAGAGCAGGAGAAAGAGCTGCAACTGGTATTACCGAGCAACTTGTTAATCTTGGGTTTGAATCTGGAAGAATGAAAACGGGAACGCCGCCTCGAGTAGATGGTCGTTCATTAGATTTTTCGAAAATGATAGAACAGCCAGGTGATGAGAAACCTGAAAAATTTTCATATTTGGATATTACTAAACCTTTGACCGAACAACGTTCTTGTCACATGTCATATACTAGTGAATTGGTACACGATTTATTACGTGAAGGTTTTGACCGTTCACCAATGTTTAATGGTAGAATTAAAAGTGTAGGTCCGAGATATTGTCCGTCAATTGAGGATAAAATAAATCGATTTGCAGATAAAGACAGACATCAATTATTTGTTGAACCTGAAGGTTGGAATACTTGCGAATATTATATCAATGGGTTTTCTACATCATTACCTGAAGATGTTCAATTTAAAGCATTACGCTCGGTTGTAGGATTTGAAAATGTAAAATTCTTTAGGCCAGGTTATGCTATAGAATATGATTATTTTCCGCCTACCCAATTAAAGCATACTTTAGAAACAAAGCTGATAGAGGGATTGTATTTTGCTGGCCAAATTAATGGTACTACTGGTTATGAAGAAGCGGCCTCTCAGGGACTAATGGCTGGTATAAATGCTAGTTTAAAAGTTAAGGAAAAAGAAGCGTTTACTCTACAAAGAGATGAAGCTTATATTGGTGTTTTAATTGATGATTTAATTACAAAGGGAACTGAAGAGCCGTACAGAATGTTTACATCTCGTGCGGAATACCGAACATTATTAAGACAAGATAACGCTGATTTTAGACTTACTCCAAAAGGTTACGCTTTAGGTTTGGCTTCTGAAAAACGTTTAAAAAGAATGGAAGAAAAACAAGCTAAATCTGAAGGTTTTGTTCAGTTTTTTAGAAATACTAGTGTAACACCAGAAGAGGCTAATCCGGTGTTAGAATCTAAAAATTCAGCTGCGGTTAAACAACAGGATAAAATGTTTAAATTGTATGCAAGACCGAATATTACTATAGACGATGTTCGGCAATTTGAAGCGGTTGAAAACTATATTCAATCAAATGATTTAGATACTGAAATTATAGAGCAAACTGAAATTCAAGTAAAATATGCGGGGTATATTGAGAAAGAAAAGAATAATGCAGACAAGTTAAATCGATTAGAAAATCTAAAAATTCCTGCTGATTTTGATTATTCGAAATTGAAATCTATGAGTATAGAAGCACGACAGAAATTAAATAAAATACAACCTGTAACGATATCTCAGGCTTCCAGAATTAGTGGTGTTTCTCCTAATGATATCTCTGTCTTATTAGTTTATTTGGGACGCTAAATATCTGTGGAAGCTGAAATCTCATGAAACTATATATTGTTGTTCCACGTGGAACAGTAGTTTATTTGGTTTTAACAAATACATTTAAGAGCTTTGTTCGGTAGTTTAAAAACAAAATAATATTTAGTTTCTCTAATTCTCAAGTGTACAATTTATAGATTAAAAATTTTACTAACTGAAAATAAAAGGTGCGTTGAAACAAATGGCTGTAATCATAATTACTGAAATATTATTAGAACTATTGTCTCCTTGAGAGGGAACTTTAGAGGTGTTAGAAATCTGAATACTATTAAAGGATGATTTTTTTTAAGCTTAAAATTGATATTTGTTAAACAATAATTACCATCGAATTAGTGCCAGAAAATAAACGAACATACCTAACCTTAAAAGACCATTCCGTCTCAAAAGATGAGTTTCAATTATTACACAATAAGGAACTCGATATGTTGGAAACTTATCCGCAACCCAAAGGTCAAAAACTTTCAGAATATTATAAAAGTGAAGATTACATTTCGCATACCGATAAAAAGCGAAATCTGTTGGAATTAACTTATCATAAAGTGAGAGAAATTTCTTTAAAGAAAAAATTGAGATTAATTAATTCTTTTCAGTCAGAGTCAAAAACACTTTTAGATGTTGGATGCGGAACAGGGGATTTTTTAGAAACTGCGCTAAAAAATAATTGGCAAATAACAGGGATTGAACCAGACGAAAATGCACGTGATATTGCTAATTCAAAAACAAATAATGCGGTACACCAAAGCGATGAATTAAAAGAATTAAAACCTCATAGTTTTGACGTTATTACACTATGGCATGTTTTAGAGCATTTACCAGATTTAGATATGCACATAGCTTTGTTTAAGTCATTATTAAAACCTAATGGGACTTTAGTAATCGCAGTTCCTAATTTTAAAAGTTATGATGCGGCTTATTATAAAGGCTTTTGGGCAGCTTTTGATGTGCCACGTCATCTTTGGCATTTTTCTAAAACATCAATTGTAAAATTATTCAACAAAGAAGGACTTTCATTGATTAATACATTACCAATGAAATTTGATGCATATTATGTTTGCTTGCTTTCAGAAAAATATAAATTGGGTTTTATGAATCCTATTAAAGCTTTGTGGATTGGGTGGCGATCGAATCGCAAAGCAAAACACACTAACGAGTATTCTTCGCACATATATCTCTTAAGTAATGAAAATTCTTAATATAGAAACGTATAATCTTGGATTATTATTGTTATTATAATATAACCCCAAAAAAGTTTAAAGCAGGCTTAAAACGCCTTATTTGAGGTTGTTTTCCATTATAATTATCAATACCAGTAGCTTATTTCAATAGAAAATATGAATACTAAAATAATTTAGGTAAACACAGACTAACTTTTATACATTTGCAAAAATTAAATTAAAAAATAATTATGAAGAGAATAATTTTAGGCTTAACAGCTCTAGTCGCTTTAGCATCTTGCCAAGAACAACAAAAAATCGCTTTCGTAGATAATGGCGAAGTGATTGAAGCTTATCAAATGAAAATTGATATCGAAGAAAGATTCAAAACTCAAAATGATAATTTTTCGAAACAAAGAGATAGTATTGCACAAGTATACCAAATGGAGATGCAGTCGATACAGCAACGTTTGTCTAAAATGTCACCACAAAAACAACAAGAAGAATCTCAGACATTTTCACAAAAATGGCAACCTGTTCAACAACAAATGCAGATGCAACAACAACAGATGGAACAGATGTTTAGTACAGAAATGGATTCTGTAATTTCAAAGATGAATGCATTTGTAGCAGACTATGGAAAAAAGAATGGTTATACTTTTATTCTTGGAAAAAACCAAGCGGGTAGTGTAATGTATGGTAAAGACGCTAATGATATTACTGATGTGGTCACTGAAGCTATAAATGCGGATTACAAAGGAAACGAATCTAAGACAGAAGAATCTTCAGAAGAAACTCCTAAAAATTAAGCACTATCAAATGTAAATAGTAGAGAGCCAAGTTTAAAACACTTGGCTTTTTTCATTACGTAAATTTAGTGTTTCACACTACAATAAAATATATACTTGCGCATAATTAAAAGTATAATGCGTTTAACATTATGTAACTTATTCATGCTTAAAACGTCTATAAATTAATCATACAATTAAGATCAAATGAAACATGTTTTTTTAGTCATAATTTTAGGCTTAAGTCAATTTATTTTCTCTCAAGAAACTCACACTATACGAGGGACGGTAAAGGATTTTTCAAATGGTGAAACGGTATTTGGTGCGTCTGTTTTTCTTAAAGGAACAACAATAGGCACTACGACCAATGAATATGGCTTTTATTCTATTACTGCACCTAAGGACAGTTATACGTTAATTATTTCTTACGTGGGTTTTGAAGATATTTTTAAAGAAATAAATTTAAATACGGATCAGACTTTAAATTTTGAGATTAAAGAATCCGAAACTTTGCTAGATGAAGTTATTATAAATGCAGACGAGCCAGAACGTGTAAATATTAAGAAGCCTCAAATGAGTGTTTCTAAATTAAATTCAACCACCATAAAGAAAATGCCTGCGGTTTTGGGAGAGGTTGATGTTATTAAATCCATACAAATGCTGCCTGGTGTTACTAATAGTGGTGAAGGGTCAGCGGGATTTAATGTGAGAGGTGGTGCAGCAGATCAGAACCTAGTACTGCTTGATGAAGCCATTATTTATAATACCTCTCATTTTTTCGGATTCTTTTCTGTTTTTAATACCGATGCTATAAAGGATATAAAATTATATAAGGGAGATATTCCGGCAAAATTTGGAGGTCGTGTGTCTTCGGTATTAGATATTAGACAAAAGGACGGTAATAGTAAAAAATTCACGCTAAATGGTGGTATAGGTTTAATTTCTAGTCGTTTAGCTGCTGAAGCGCCATTATTTAAAAAGAAAGGATCATTTTTAATTGCTGGCAGAACATCATATGCGCATTTATTTATGCCGTTAATTGAAGCCGTAGAAGATAGTAAACTTTCATTTTATGATATCAATCTCAAAACCAACTACGAAATAAATGAAAATAACCGTGTTTATCTTTCGGGTTATTTTGGAAGAGATATTTTCGATATTTCAAGTCTTATTAAAAATCAATATGGAAATACGTCAGCCAATTTAAGATGGAACCACGTTTATAATGATAAATTGTTTTCGAATTTATCTTTAATTTATAGTAAATACGATTATCAAATTATATTAGATTTCATACAACTCGATTGGGTAGCAGATATTAACAATTACAATCTAAAATATGATTTAGGATACTATATCAATGAAAAAATAAAATTAGACTTTGGTGTCAGCGGGATTTTATATAATTTAAATCCAGGCGAGATAAAACCTACTGATGAAACGTCACCAATAAACTATTTAAAACTAGAACAAAAGCGAGCATTCGAAAGTGGTGTTTATGTTAGTGCAGAGCACAAAATAACCGATAAATTGACAGCTCAGTATGGACTGCGATACAGTCGATTTTCAAGATTAGGGGGTCAATATATCACCACCTACATTGACGACCAACCCTTAGTATATAATAGCCTAATAGGAATTTATGAAGAAGGAGAAGAAAACGGTGAAACCTTTTATGAGAAAAGTGAATCTATAAAAACCTTCAATAATTTAGAACCTAGATTAGGGTTGTCTTACCAGCTCAATGATTTCTCTTCTGTTAAAGCAAGTTATACCAGAACTTCACAGTATTTGCATTTACTGTCTAATACCGCTTCTGTGACGCCTTTAGATGTTTGGACTCCTAGTGGTAAATATATAAAACCACAGCAAGCCAATCAGTACGCTATAGGATACTACCGTAATATTAATGACAGCAAATATTCAATAGAATTAGAAACGTATTATAAAACTACCGATAACCGAATTGATTACGTTGACGGTTCTGATTTAATAGGAAATAATAATATTGAAACAGAAATCTTAAATGGTGAAGCCAGAGCTTACGGATTGGAAGTAATGCTTAGAAAAAACGAAGGAAAGTTAACAGGTTGGTTGGCTTATACATGGTCTAAATCCGAACAAAAAACAACTGGAGGAAAAGCTGGTGGACCTGGCATTAATAATGGAAAATGGTACAATACACCTTACGATAGAACTCATGATGTGTCATTAACAGGAATTTATAATTTCAGCAAAAAATGGGACTTTAGTGCTAATTTAGTGTACCAAACAGGGCGACCGGTAACGTACCCAAATAGTCAATATATTTACGAAGACTTATCTATAGCAAGTTATTCTGGTAGAAATGAAAGCCGCTTACCAGCATACCACCGTCTTGATCTGTCGGCAACATATATACCAAATAGTAACATTGATAAACGTTGGAAAGGAGAGTGGGTGTTCGGCATTTATAATTTGTATAACCGAAAAAATGCGGCCTCAATTTCGTTTAATCAAAATGAAGATACCGGAGTAAATGAAGCCACTAGAACTGCCATTTTCGGAATCATCCCTTCAGTCACTTATAATTTTAAATTTTAATATCATGACAAATTATATAAAATTAACCTTTGTTTTAGTCCTACTGAGCTTTACTTCATGTAGCGATGTTATTGATGTAGAAGTACCAACGGCAACCGAACGATTAAATATTGAAGCCTCTATAGATTGGCAAAAAGGTACGACAGGAAATGAACAAACTATTATATTAAGCACATCTACGCCGTATTTTGATACTACTATTGATAATACAGTGGTTGGTGCTTCAGTGAAAGTTACCAATATAGATTCTGGTACGGAATATATTTTTACAGACCAAAACAATGGTACCTATACCATTTCTAATTTTACGCCAGTATTTAATAACACATTTACCTTAGAAGTGCTTTATAATAATGAGGTTTATACTGCAACAGAAACAATGATTGCGGTTCCTGCAATAAATAGGGCAGAGCAATCGCTAGAAGGAGGTTTTGACGATGAAGTCTTAGATGTAACTATCTATTGGGATGATCCAGAAGCTGAAGAAAACTTCTATTTTTCTAAGTTCGATTATCAAGAGTTGTTATTTCCTAATTTAGATACAGGGTCAGATGAGTTTAGCAATGGCAACGAAATGGACGAGTTTTTTGAACGCGATAAAGAGGATGATGACGGAAACTCAACCGAATTCTTACCAGGAGATACTGTAGAAATTAGTTTATATGGCATTTCAGAGCGATACTACAATTACTTAAGTTTATTATTAGATCAGTATTACGGAGGAGGCAATCCATTTAGCTCGATTCCTGCAGAGTTGAGAGGAAATTGTATCAATGTTACAAATTCAGAAAATTATGCTTTTGGGTATTTTAGATTGTCGGAATATGATACGTTAACCTATACGTTTGAGTAATATATTTAAAGCATTGTTGCTAAAATTTAATTTAATTGAAAAAGGAAATACTAAAGATATTTATTTCAACTAGAAGACTTCTTATGCAATAAGCGCGTCAATTTTATAGATAAATCCGTTAGTATAATTTTAGAATTGCCATTGCGTTCAATATGATAAATAGCATTTTGCAATTCTTCTGAAATTTCCATAATATTTGAGTCGTGTACAAAAGGGGCAAATTTTTCGAGTTTAAAATTGTCCGATTTTGGTTCTAGGTACACCAGCTCATTAGCCTTATAATTGAGCAATAACGCTTGCCTAAAATAATTTAAACAAAAAGCTAAAAATTTCTTTTGGGTTTCACGACCAGTTTTTGCAATTTCCTCAGACCATGAAATTAAATCGTGAATTGCAGCCTTATTACCTTTGGCCTTAAATGCTGAACGAATCCAGAGCACAAACCATTTTTCAAATTGAATATCTTCACTATCATGATATATTAAATCACAAGCCTTATTGTAATTACCATTAGCTTGATGTGCAATTTTTATGGCAACCGATTCTTCAATATGATAATTTTTAACTAAAGCTTCAGTAATAGCGTCTTCTGCTAATGGAGGAAAATGTAAAATTTGACAGCGCGAACGAATAGTATTAATGATTTGTTCCTCGTCTTCAGCAATAAGAATAAAGATGGTTTTTTCTGGAGGCTCTTCAATCAGTTTCAGCAATTTATTAGCACTTGGGGTATTCATTTTTTCGGCCATCCAAATGAGCATCACTTTATAACCACCTTCATAAGATTTTAGCGTTAAGGATTTTACAATTTGTAATGCTTCATCGACACCAATTTGTCCTTGTTTGTTATCCACGCCAAGCAATTTGTACCAATCAAATAAATTACCGTAAGGCTGTTGGTTTAAAAGTTGTCGCCATTCTTCAAGATAGAAACTAGAAACGGGTTTGCTTTTTACTTTATCACTTGTAGTTACTGGAAATGCAAAATGCAAATCGGGATGCGAAAAATTCTTAAATTTAATATTACAAGAGGCGTTTCCACCTGAGTTTTCCCCATTGGTATTGCTACATAGAATATATTGAGCGTAAGCCAATGCCATTGGTAATGTGCCAGAACCCTCTGGGCCAACAAACAATTGTGCATGTGCAATTCTGCCTGCATCGACGCTTGTGGTAAGGTGGTTTTTAATATGTTGTTGTCCTAAAACTTCAGAAAATTGCATAAGGCAAAACTATGCCTTTTTTGTCAATCTAAAAATTGATTTTTTAAGTAGTAAAATGGTTTAATATTTCTTTCAAATCTTTCATTTAAATTTTTAAAAAAATCACATTGAAAAGCGAAAAGGTTATCGTAAATAAAGGTAGTACCGTACAAAATTGAAGCACTTTAAAGTATTACTTTTACTTGTTAATCTTTATATTTGTAAATCAAAATAAAAATTTTTCATTTCTTATTTATATACCCATGAAGACATTAAACGATTTCAATTTTAAAGATAAAAAAGCATTAATCCGAGTTGATTTTAATGTGCCATTAAATGATAATTTTGAGGTGACTGATGCCACAAGAATTGTATCAGCAAAACCGACCATAATTAAAATTTTAGAAGATGGCGGAAGTTGTGTTTTAATGTCTCATCTAGGTCGTCCTAGTGGTGTACAAGATGAATTTTCCTTAAAGCATATTATTCCTAAGATTGAAGATGTATTAGGAGTTGAAGTAAAATTTGCTAACGATTGTGTTGGTTCAGAAGCTGAAGAAAAAGCTAATGCTTTACAACCAGGTGAAATTTTGTTACTTGAAAATTTACGTTTTCATGAAGAAGAAAAACAAGGAAATAAAGAGTTTGCTGAACAATTATCTAAACTTGGAGATATCTATGTTAACGATGCGTTTGGTACAGCTCACAGAGCTCATGCCTCAACCACAATTGTAGCTGAATTTTTTCCAGAGAATAAATGTTTTGGCTTATTATTAGCTAAAGAGATAGACAGCATTAAAAAAGTTTTGGAAGATGGTGAAAAACCTGTTTTAGCTGTACTCGGTGGTGCGAAAGTGTCATCAAAAATAACCGTTATAGAAAATATTTTAGACAAGGTTGATCATTTAATTATTGGAGGCGGAATGACATTTACCTTCATAAAAGCGCAAGGAGGTAAAGTAGGGGATTCTATTTGTGAAGATGATAAAATGGAATTGGCACTAGATATTTTAGAACAAGCCAAAGCAAAAGATGTTCAAATTCATTTACCGGTAGATGTCATCGCTGCAGATGAATTTAGTAATACCGCAAAAACTCAAATTTGTAAGGTTACTGAAATTCCTGATGGTTGGCAAGGCTTGGATGCTGGTCCAAAATCCATAGAAAACTTTGACGCAGTTGTTAACCAATGTAAAACAATTCTTTGGAATGGGCCTTTAGGCGTTTTCGAAATGGATAGCTATGCAAACGGAACTATAGAACTCGGTAACTCAATTGCAAATGCTACTAAAAATGGTGCATTTTCTTTAGTCGGAGGTGGTGATTCTGTGGCTGCCGTAAAACAGTTTGGGTTTGAGGATAAAGTGAGCTACGTAAGTACAGGTGGTGGAGCCATGCTCGAAAGTTTAGAGGGTAAAACTTTACCAGGAATTGCTGCTATATTAGAATAATAGTAAAAAAATACTATTTTTAGCGATTCCAACGTTTATATTACGTTGACTATTTTCGATTCAACATCTGTAATCATGACTATAAAACCTTTTTTATTGGCTTGTATTTGTCTGTCTATTTTTAGTGGGTTTTCCCAAACTAAAAAAGATAGTATTGTAAAAAAGCCATCTGAAGTTGTATCGAAAAATGGTGCTGTTATTGATGGTAAACTTTTTTCTGAAATAAAAGAAATTGCTGCAGAGGCAGATACAACTGGTGTTAAAAACCTTAAAGATATTCCTGAAATAGCTGAACTCGATAAAAAATGGTTAGACGAATTATATAGCAATTCACTTTTCGATACCATATATAAATCGGTTACTGAGCTAGAATATGAACCTATCGATTATCCAGAACTTTCCACAGATACATTAAAAGCGAGATTAGCTCGTCTTAATGCTAGAACCCCTTTTAATGTAGAGTATAATTCGTCTTTAGAAAGTGTGATTAAGCGTTATTTAAAGTATAGACGAACATCTTTGGAAAAACTCATGGGATTAAGTCATTTTTACTTTCCCATGTTCGAGCAAGAATTCGACAATCATAATATTCCATTAGAAATGAAATATTTGGCGATTGTAGAATCGGCCTTAAAGCCAAGAGCACGTTCGCGCGTTGGTGCAACAGGTATTTGGCAATTTATGTATGGCACAGGTAAAGAGCACAATTTAGACGTTAGTAGTTACGTAGATGATAGGAGTGACCCTATAAAAGCCACAACCGCTGCTGCCGAATATTTAAATAGAGTTTACCGTATTTTTAATGACTGGGATTTAGCTCTAGCCGCTTATAACTCGGGCCCAGGAAATGTTAATAAAGCTATTAGGCGTTCTGGTGGTTCTAAAAATTATTGGAATATTCGCCATAATTTAC
Organism: Winogradskyella bathintestinalis; assembly: GCF_030407435.1. GTDB lineage: Bacteria > Bacteroidota > Bacteroidia > Flavobacteriales > Flavobacteriaceae > Winogradskyella > Winogradskyella bathintestinalis. The sequence goes on along the minus strand of NZ_JASDDK010000001.1, from coordinate 555,913 downwards.
CCAGAGAAACCGCAGGTTATGTACCCGCTTTTTTAGCGACTATGTATATTTTTGAATACGCTAAAGAACATGGGTTTAAACCCGAGCGACCAGAATTTCAATTGATACAAACCGATACGGTTCACGTAAAACAAATGATTTCTTTAGGTCATGTTTCTGAAGCCACGGGTATTAATATTGAAGAATTACAGTTTTTAAATCCAGCATACAAATTAGATATTATCCCTAAAGTTGAAGGCAAGAATTATACATTAAGATTGCCACGAAAAGCTATTGGAACTTTTGTAACTAATGAAGATAAAATTTATGCTTTTGCTACAGCAGAATTTAGTCAACGTGAAAAACCTTTACCAGAGATTGTAAATAATGATACAAAAATTAGATATCGTGTAAAAAACGGTGATTACCTTGGTAAAATTGCCCGAAAATATGGTGTAAGGGTAAGTCAGTTAAAGCAATGGAATAACTTAAGAGGTAATAATCTTAAAATCGGACAACGATTAACTATATTTCCTAGACATCACGGCAGCTCAAGTACATCAAATCCGACTAAAAAAGTTGTAAATACAGCAGGAAAACAAACTTACAAAGTTAGGTCTGGAGATTCACTTTGGACGATTTCTCAAAAATTTTCAGGTGTTTCGGTTCAAAATATTAAAGATTGGAACGATATTAGTGGTAATAAACTCAAAATAGGAATGACATTAATAGTGTCTGATGCCAAATAAATTTTGGTCACATAACAGAAAACCAACAAAAAATTTTACTTATGAGAGCTTTTTATACAGTATTATTATCTGCGTTACTCTTAGCTTGTGGAGAGTCTAAGAAAGAAGATAACAAAACGTATTTGCCTGCATCCAATGGCAATCTAAATACAATTTCGGTTGTAGCCGATAACTTATTATGGGAAGGAAATATAGGTGAAAACATCAGAAATATTTTTGCGACACCGTTAAACGGTTTGCCTACACAAGAACCAATGTTTAACATGAAACAAATTCCGACTCAAGTATTCGATGGTTTTGCTGCTAGAAGTAGAATTGTGCTTAAAATTGAGAAAGGAGTAGGAGAAGCTACTACAAAGGTGGTTAATGATGCTTTTGCTAAACCACAAACAGTTGTAGTTGTCGGAGGTAAAACAGATCAAGATATTATTAACCAATTAAAGACAAATCGAGATAAAATAATTGATGCGTTTAATAAAGAGGAAGTAAAAGAAAAGTTAAGACGTATTAACCTATCCTTATTGGCAGATGAGGATATGGAAAAAGCATTAGGAATTTCCATCGATATTCCTTCAGCATATAGAATCAGTAAAGCGGAAGACGATTTTTTCTGGATTCGTAAAAATCTAAGTAATACCAAAACCATTGAATTAATGTTATATGAAGTTCCTTTAGAAACCCTTTCTAATGGAGACAGCACTATTGTTGATATTGTAAAAATGCGCAATAACATTACCAAAACGAAAATACAAGGTGAAGATGGTATTTATATGGCTGTTGAAGATGCCTATGCACCATCAATGTATACAACCATTATAGACAATAAACCGGCTTACGAAGTAAGAGGTATGTGGGAAATGAAAGGGTATACTATGGCAGGTCCTTTTATTACATATGCCATTGAAGATAAAATAAATAAGCGTTACTTAGTTGCCGATGGTTATGTCTATGCACCATCTTTAGAAAAGCGAGATTACATCTTTGAGTTGGAAGCGATGATTAAATCGATTACAATTGAATAGTTGCAAAGATTGCATGAAAAAAAGATGTCGTTCTTAGCTCTAATCATTAATTATAACGGTGCGCTTATTTCAGAGTTTTTAATCTTATTAGAATATTTGAAGAACTATTGATATTCTTGCTTAATTTTTGACGTATTTCATTACGTGATATAACTTTTTTATCTGATAGCATATAAACACTATTAATAAGTAAAAATTCGTGCTTTATACAGCTTAAATATTTACGATGTTCTAATTTTGACTTCAGGGGAATACCATTAGCGAAGTTAAGGTTTCATATTGTTTCTTCTTTCGAGCATTTTTTCTAAGCTTTTAATCTCTAACTACTTTCAAATTAAAATTTACAGATGATTATTACAGAAAAAATTTTGGTAGTATAGATAATCAGAACGTTAAAAATTTTACATTAAAAAATCTAAACGGTATTGTAATTAATATTTTAAATTATGGAGGTATAATTACATCGATAAAAACACCAAATAAAGAAGGTGAATTAGAAAATATTACTATAGGTTACGATTCGCTGTCAAAATACCTCGGCGACAACTCTTACTTCGGAGCTTTAATTGGACGTTACGGCAATAGAATAGCCCATGGTAAGTTTACTTTAGACCACATAGAATATACCTTAGCACATAATAACGGTTCTAATAATTTGCATGGTGGCTATAAAGACTTTGATAAAGTGATTTGGAAGGCTTCAACAAGAACAAACGAAGATTCGGTATCCTTAATATTGACGCATGAGAGTAAAGATATGGAAGAAGGTTTCCCCGGAAATCTAAATACCACTGTCATTTATACATTAACGTCAGATAATAGCTTAGACATATATTATGAAGCCTCAACCGATAAGAAAACGATTGTTAACTTAACAAATCATGCTTATTTCAATTTGTCTGGCAATTTTAAAAATAACATTCTAGACCATCAATTACAAATTGACGCTAATGAAATGTTGCCCATTACTGATGCGCTTATTCCCACTGGAAAAATTTTAAGAGTGGCAAATACACCTTTTGATTTTAGAACCTTTAAAACAATTGGAGACGATATTGAATGCGATAACGAACAACTAAAATTAGGTTCTGGATATGACCATTGTTGGGTATTGAACAGCCAAAACAAAGGCAATAAATTAATTGCTAAAGCTTATTATGAAGAAAGTGGTAGAGTGCTTGAGGTATATTCGGACCAACCCGGCGTGCAATTGTACACAGGAAATCATTTAAGTGGTAGTCATGGTTGCAGAACAGGCTTTTGCCTAGAAACCCAGCATTATCCAGATTCGCCTAATCAGCCTAAATTTTCTTCGGTTGTTTTAAAATCTAATGAAATATATAAATCGAATACGTCGTATAAATTTTCGGTTATATAATTTGACCCATATAATTTGGATACTACTTTCCAATGGTTTGTTTTCCTTCTACAAAACCTAGTGAATTTAAATAAAACCACTCTCATAAGTAGTTTGAATAAAATATTTCATGGGCTTTTTAGCAAAAAAATATAACCAACAGCTTCCATTTTAGATATATATTAACCGTATTCTAAGGAATCAATTTACTGCGTTAAATTAAAAGGTTCTATTGTAAACGAATATTTATAAGTTTTGTTTGCAGGAACCGTATACTTAGCATGTACTAATCGTCCCCAAGATGTATCACCACCAACTCCCATTTGCAAATAATCTATATTCCATTGCACATTTTTGCCAATATTGATATCTGTTCCATGCTTTTTGGTAACAGGTACTAAGCCCGACGCTGATTCACTCGCATCTCCATTTTTAAAATCAATTTCTACCATGTTAAAAGGCCAAACACTTGTATTAAGCAAAGTAGTGTTGCTCGAAGCTTTTAAAATGAGTCGATTAGAAGCTATTTCAACCCATCTTATATCTGTTTTATTCCCGGTTTCTTGAGGGCGTAAATAGCGTTCAAACTGTTGTTGAATTTTCCCAGAATAAATACCGGTTTTTACACCTGTTTTTCGATCCCAATAGCTTTCAGTAGCACCTTTTCCAAACCAAGAGATATCTGTAAAATCATTAGGTAAAGTTAAATACATGCCTAATCTTGGTATGTTTGGTAAGTCTTCTGTATTTGGCTCAAAACTATAGTCAACCTCTAAGTTGCCATTAGTTTTTATAGTAAATTGAACGTCTACTTTGGCCTCATCGTTTGGCAACATGTAATTCACTTTAAACGTTATATCATCGCCTAATTTGGTCGGTGCTTCAATTAATTTTGAGATATAATGATAGGAGGCATCTTGCCATATTTTGGCCCAATTATGCATATTATTCCCTAAGTCATTATCGGTCGGTGGTCTCCAAAAGTTAGGACGGATTGGTGCTTTAGTAATAATTTTACCTGCATGTAACCACGATACTACTTCTCCTGTTTTAGCATTAATTTGAAAATCGCTAATATCATTTTTAATAGTTATTGTATCATTTAAAGCTGAAATTTTGAGAGTATTACCGCTTTGAGCTGGGGTCTTTTTAGCAGTCCCTTTTTGAATTAGAAATTCATCCCAAGCCACTTCATGTCCTTTCGAAATTAAAGGAGTATCTTCCTTTTGAATGAGACTTACCTGAAGAATATAATCACTTTCTGAGGTTAACGACTTTGGAAATTCATTGAGTTTAATCTGTATGGTTTCCTGAGGTTGAATAGTAATCTCTATATGTTCAGTATCTATAACCGTTTTACCATCTTTTAAAAGTTGCCAAGTTATTGTTTTATCCGAAAAATCACGAAAGAAGTTTTTATTGGTAATTTCAATAATTCCATAACCTAAATAATTGATTTGAGATGGTTCATACACTTTTTTAACTTCGGTTAAATGTGGATGCGGATTACGGTAAGGATCTACTAAACCATTGTTTAAAAAATTACCATCTGTTGGCAAATCTGGATGATAATCATGCCCATAAGCTAAATACGGATTGCCATTATCATCTTTATATTCTAAAGCTTGATCTACCCAATCCCAAATATATCCACCTTGAAGATTGGAATATTGCTCTATAATATCCCAATAATCTTGCAGATTCCCCACGGAATTTCCCATAGCGTGGGCATATTCAATCATAATGGAAGGCTTATCCGAATCTGATTTGCCATGGTTTATTAAGTATTCTGGCTTTGGGTACATAGGACAATAAATATCAGTATAATCATCCTTTCCTGCAGGTTCATACTGTACAATGCGATTATCATCTTGTTGTTTTAACCAATTATAAGTCGTTCTGAAAACTTCGCCTTTTCCTGCTTCATTGCCTAAAGACCAAGAATAAATTGATGCGTGATTTCTATCGCGGTAATACATACGTTTTATGCGCATTTCGTGAGCGGGCAACCAACTCATCTCATTGCCTATTTGGGTGTCTTCATTAATAGCTAAAGGATGACTCTCAATATTGGCTTCATCTACAACATATAAGCCAAATTTATCACATAAATCTAACCAATAGGGATCGTTAGGATAGTGTGAAGAGCGTACAGCGTTTATGTTGTTTTCTTTCATAAGTTTGATATCCTTTTGCATGGTTTCTTTCGAGACTACGTGACCATTAAAAGGATCCGTTTCATGTCGGTTTACTCCACGGATATATATAGCTTTTCCGTTAATTAGAACTTGAGAGTTTTTTATTTCAACACGTTTAAAGCCTATATTTTTAGTGATAAATTGGTTGTTTTTGGTGTTAGATTCATCCTCTAAGGCTATTTTTAAAGTGTATAAATTTGGAACTTCAGCAGACCACTGTTTTACATCTTTAAATATTTTTTCTGATGTAAATTGAATACTATCATGGGCAGGAATTTCAATTAATTTAGAATCTTTAAATTTTGAAACTTCACCATCAAAAACTTCAACAGTCACTTGTCTTTTCGCGGTATCTTCTGAATTATTAAAGATGGTAACCGTATTTTTTAAATGCCCGTTGGTATAACTGTCGTCTAAATTAGTGTAAGCATAATAATCGGAAACAGATATTTTGGGTGTCGTATATAAATAAACATCACGTTCAATGCCGCTCATACGCAACATGTCCTGACTTTCTAAATAACTGGCATCACTCCAGCGAAATAACTGAAGTGCCAATAAATTTGTTCCTTCTTTTAAATATTTAGTAATATTAAATTCGGCTGGTGTTTTACTGCCTTGTGAATAACCAACATAGTCCCCGTTCAAATAAACATACATCGCAGATTTCGCTCCAGCAAAATGAAGAATGACGTCTTCATCTAAAAAATCTTTATCTAAATTAATTTCCTTACGGTAGGTTCCAACAGGGTTATAATCTGTTGGTGCATTTGGCCATTTTGTAGTAAACGGGTAGCGTTCATCTAAGTATATAGGATTTCCAAAACCTTCAACTTCCCAGTTAGAAGGAACAGAAATTTGATTCCAATTTGAATCATCATAATCGATATGTTGAAAAGTTGTTGGGCGTTGTTTAGGATCTTTTACCCAATTAAATTTCCATTGACCATTTAAGCTCAAAAATCGTTTTGAGTTTTCTTTATCAGTAATATGAGTCGTTTCAAAACTAAAAAAATCAGCCCTTGGTGCCAGTTTACGAACTTCAAATATGGCGAGATTAAAATGAGATGTTTGTTCTGGAACTTCTACGTGTGGAGCTTTCGTGCAGCTGAGTACAATTACATTACAGAAAAGAACAAGATATAATAAATTTATTTTCATGAATTTAGTCGTTTAATTGCATTGCGTCTTCTGCAAATATTTTTCTTAAATAAAAGATTAACTCTTCAGCGTTTGCTTTTGTAAATACTAGAGGTGGTTTAATCTTTAAAACATTATGATCTGGACCATCGGTACTCATTAAAATACCATGCGCTTTCATTCGGTTTTCTAAATAGTCGGTTTGGTTTGCTAAAGGATTTAATTTATGGTCTACCAGTTCAATACCAAGAAATAAACCTTGGCCTCTAACACTCCCAATAATTGGAAAGTCCATTGATAATAGATGGAGCTCTGCTTTTAAAAAAGCACCTATTTGTAGCGCATTTTCTTGAAGTTTTTCGCGTTTAACCGTTTTTATAACTTCTGCTCCTATGGCGCAAGACACAGGGTTACCACCAAATGTATTAAAGTACTCCATGCCATTAGCGAATTTTTCTGCCACATCTTGTGTGCAGGCAACAGCAGCAATAGGATGACCATTACCTAATGGTTTGCCAATAGTTACAATATCTGGAACAACGTTATGTAGTTGAAATCCCCAAAATGTTTTCCCCATTCTGCCACAGCCTGTTTGTACTTCGTCTGATATACAAATTCCTCCTGCAGCTCTTATATACTCATAGGCTTTGGGTAAAAAACCTTTAGGTAATTCTACTTGTCCACCACAACTAATTATAGGTTCAATTATAAGTGCTCCAACTCCACGCCCGTTTTTATGAATATCTTCTATTTGTTTTTGAATTTCTTTGGCGTATAACTCACCGGAATCAGGTCCACGGTATTTACCCCGAAAAGCATCTGATAACGGGAAAATATGCGTGTGTTCTGGTGCACCTTGCCCACCTTTGCCATCAAATTTATAAGAGCTAATATCAATAGTCATATTAGTATTGCCATGGTAACCCACTTCGCTGGCAATAATATCGCGTTCACCAGTAGTAGCTTTTACCATTCTAATGGCCAATTCATTTGCCTCGCTTCCAGAGTTTACAAAGTGTAATACACTCAGTTCAGGCGGTAACGTTTCAAGAAGTTCTTTTGCTAAGGTGTTTATATTCTCATGTAAATAGCGCGAATTAGTATTAATCAATGCCATTTGTTTTTGTCCTGCTTTTACGATAGCATAATGCTCATGGCCAACATGCGCAACATTATTTACGGTATCTAAATATTTTCTACCATATTGGTCCATTAAATATTGTTCTGCTCCACGTACCATTTTAATAGGTATGTTATATTGAAGGCTTAAACTTTTTCCTAAATGTTGTTTTCTATATTGTATTAAATCCTCATTTGACTTCTGGTTATTTTTTTGAAGTTCTTCTGAATTAAATAATAAATTTGGATTAGGGCATATACTTTTCCAAACGTCCATCTGATTGTAATAGGTAACACCTGGAAAATCATTTTTGTAATCTAATAATGAGAGCATCACTTGAAAATGAAGGTGCGGTGCCCAGTTGCCATTTTCTAAAGGAGTGCCTAATTCTGCAATTTTATCTCCTTTTTTTAGCGTTAGTCCGCAAGATAGTTTCTTAGTACTTTCAGTTTTTAAATGCCCATAAAGTGTATAGAATTCAAAATTGGTAGTGTGGTGTTTTAAAATAACTAATCCGCCATATTTTTTGTCGCCTTCATCATTAACGGCTATAACAACTTCACTATCAAATAAAGCATAAACTGGTGTGTTTTCGGGCAACCAGAAATCGAGACCTAAGTGAACGGTTCTGTTTTCCTTGCCAGAATTTCCTATTTTGTCATAGGCACTAGAAGTATATAATGCTCGTGGTTCTAAATAACCTCCTGCAATGATTTGATCTGGAATTTCTTTTTGAAGCTGGTGGATTTTAAATTGAAATAAATCGATATCATTAAATTCTGCTTGGTGACCAATCCATTGGCTAGAAACACTTAAATCAAGGTGATGAGCACGATCTTTTTTTACAGTTTGAAAAAGCTCTGAAAGCTTTAATTTTTGATTTGTTGACCAGTTTTTAAACGCTTTAGCGTTGGGATGTGCTTCAAAATTACAGCAATATCTAAAGCTAAAACAAGCAAATTCTGCACTAATTTTTTGCCATTTTTTAAGTATTTCCCAGGCGGGTCTTTCACTAATTAGTAAATAGGTGTTGCCTGGTTCTTTAATTTTATTTAAAGCAGATTTTGTAACTGAAATAACCAAGCGCATGGCTATGGCATTATAAAGATGACGTAATTCTTCTTCTTGCAATTTAAAAGTAGAGTGATATCCTTTTACAATCGGTAGCGCCGCCTCTAGTGGATCGTTGTGATGCATTATGGCATAGGCACATGTAATGGCAACATCATTTATTATTGGAGTATAAATGGCATCTCCATAATCTATTGCGGCCAGAACTTTTGGATCCAACACCTCTGAAGAAACAATAACATTATTATCATTAGCGTCGTTATGAACAACAGCTTTTCTGAGTTTAGAATAGCTTTCTAAAGATTTTTCAAATTCATTTTGAAAATATTCTACAATAGCACGATCTTCACTAGTAAATAAATCAATATGTTTTTTTGTCCAAAGACATTGTGCGATGTCCCATTCAAATTCTCTATGAGCTTCTGTATGGTCAAAGCCTTGTAGTGCTTTAGTGAGCAGTCCACATTGCGCTCCTAAACTATAACGGAGATTGGTTAATTGTGGATTTACACTACTCCAAACTCTTCCACTAATCCAACTTAATACTCGTACATTTCTAAGATTGCCATACGCATCAGTAAATTGAGATATCGATTTTCCATTTTTATCGTTAATGACTTTTGGTGCGATAAGTTCTTGGTCATTTTTTTCAATAAATTGTAACAATTTTTGTTGAAAGTCGAGATAATTTAGAGGTTCATTTGGACGTGAAATTTTTAAAATATAACCGTCTGAATTTTTAGTTTTAATTCTAAAATTAAAATCTATTTCACCTGGAAGTGCAGATGCCGTTCCCTTAATATGATACAAGTCATAAAGAATGTCTTCGGCATGCTGAGGTGTTATTTTTAAGTTATCGTAATTCATTTAATCGTTTTGTAATAACATAATTAGGTGAGCGGCACTCCAACTAAAGTTTTCAGCATTTAAACCTTCGCCTGTTAATGGATGGTAGTTTTCTCTTATTGAAGCCCCTTTTCCTAATATTCCGTTTGCCCCTTTAATAATTTGGAAGCCAGCTTTATTGGCAGCATCATCAAACCCATAATTACGTAAACCTTTGACCCCGAAATAAGCTTGGTCTAGCCAATTTGGCCCTCTCCAGTAACCTTCTAATGGATCAAAACGATTATGATCGGCACTCATAGTTTGAAAAGGGACTTTGGTATAGAATTTCTCAGGATTCATTAGTTTTAATTTTACAGCATTAGCTTGTTCTTGTGTTGCTGTGCCGGTCCAAAGCGCAGTCCATCCTTCGCTACCTTCTCCTTTAATAAACTTATCTCCCTTTAAAGTTGTATCGTAAAACCATCCATCTTGTGTGTCGAAAAACTGTTCTTGTATTTTAATTTTTAATTTCTCGGCTTCCGAGGCGAATTGTTCACTTTCCTTGGTGTAGTTTAGTGCAAGAGCTAATGCACTTAAGTAAACTTTCTCGGCGTGTAAATAGGCATTTAGATCAACACTCTCTTGATTTAGAGAATAAGCACCTTCACTATTTTTTAAGATTTTAGAATCATCGAAACGAATGGCATTATCCATACCACTTTCCCATTTAGCGGCTACTAAGGTGCCATCTGTAGATCCAAATTCGCATAAACCATCTTGATCATGATCTCTGTTTTTGTACCACCATTGGTGATATTTTTTTAACATAGGATAGAATTCTTTTACAAATTCAATATCCTCATCTTTTTCATAAATTTCGGCTACAGCCCAAGCTGAAAGTGGTGGTTTGGTATCACGGTAATTATGAGCTTCAATGGTAGTATCTCTATAAATACAATCTACAATAAAACCATCTTCTCTCTGAAAATCGAACATAGCCCGCATTTGATTTTTAGCCAAATCTATATCGTAATAAGACAAGCCAACAGCATGTTTCCAAGAATCCCAAGACCAGAATCCGTGAAACCATGTATAATGATAGCTTGGAAAAAGACCTTCAAATGTAAGTTCACCAGCCGGAATACGCCAGTTATTTTGTAATGTTAAATGGGCTTTGGCTAAAACTTCGGCATATTTGGTATCTTTAAACTGTGGTTTTCTATTGTTGATTAATGATTTTAATTGATTGTTTTTTTCTTCCTTTCGCGTATCTAAAATAGAATCAAAATTTAGTGTTTCAATATGCTTTTTTTCTGCTTTCCAAGAATACTGTGGGAAAATGAAAGTTTGAGCAACGCTGATGGTTTTAGTTTCATTAGGTTTTAAAGTTAAGGGATTAAGCGTCATATTGTAGAAACGATTATCTTCTATGATGCCAATACTCTTAATGGTATTAGAGGTATTAATGAATCCGATAGCTGGTGATTTCTCTGAAATTATTTTTATACCCGTACTTCCTTTGGATAAGGAAATTTGAATGTCGGTAACCTCTCCTAGTACATTAGCTTTTATTTCTAAAGGATGTTGGCTGACATTGGTAATGGTCGTGTTCTGAATCGCGGTATGACCAGAACTAAAAACTAAAGTTTGTTTCAATGTAACGTTGTCATTTTTAAATTCTTGTTCTAAATGACTAGCATAACTATTTTGGTACACGAGATCGTTTTTAAAGTCTACTAAAGGGGCGTTAGATGTTATGGAGGATAGTTTTAAACGCGATAAGGATTTACTACTCCAAATTCCATTTTGTTGAGTCATTAAGAATGGTCCCGAAAAACCAATAATATTGTCATCGGACTTTGGAAAGCTATAAGCAAACCATGCTCCTTGATCTGAAAACATTAAGCCGGACTTGTCTAAAGAATCTTTTGGAGTTATACGATAGTCTAAAATATTTTGACTGTAATTAAGGTAATCGGTAGCAGGTGTAGTTGTCTTAGGTTTGCTAGAGTCATTACAACTAAAACTTAATATTAAAACCATAAAACCAAAATGCTTTATTATGCTGTTTTTATTCATTAGTGTAGCGGTTGAAAAAAATATTAATATTGAACAAATACTGTAAAAACAAATTTCGATTATTTTTATTTAAATACTAAAATACCACCTTTACTTAACCTTACATTGTGCGTTTTTTTACGGTTAGAATCACTAATGGTAATATTGATCTTTGTAAATTGAGCCACTGATGAAAACAATCATAATTGGAGACATGCGAATTAATAATTTAAAACTTTTGGTGATGAAAACTATTATTCAACAATTATTCTTCGTGATTTTTTTTATGGGTTTCATTGCTAATTCTCAAACAAATATTTGGGATGAAAATCCAAATGAATCTCAGCTAGAATTAGATAGTTTATTGGCTATTCTTCCTAAAACTGAAGGTCGGGAAAAAATTCCCATATTAAATAGAGTGGCTGAAATTTACTGGACTGTAAACCCAGATATAACCATTGAATATGCAAATGAAGCTTTACGTTTATCCAAAGAGTATGAAGACAAAAGCCAAGAGGGTTTGGCGCTTATAAATCTTTGTCAAGGGTATTTGTTTAATGATCTATATGATAAAGCATTACAATTTGGTTTGCAGTCGTTAGAGATTAGGAATGAAATAGGTGATGATTATGATTTAGCATTTACGCTAAGAACGCTGGGTTGGTTATATTATGATATTGGGTATTTTGATAAAGCACTAGAATACCACACAGAAACTTTTAAAATACATGAAAAAATAGGTGATAAACAACGTATTGCATATAGTTACAATAGTATTGGGTTGATTCATGAGAAGAAAGGTGATTGTTATTTAGCATTAGATTTTTTCAAAAATTCTTTAAAATTAAAACAAGAATTTAATAATAAAGATAGAATTGCTGAAACCTTGGGAAATATGGGTATCTGCTATCGTAAAACTAATGATCTTGCAAAAGCTCAAGAATTTTTAGAAGCAGCATTAGACATTGTCAAAGAAATTGATGACCGTCAAAATATGGTATATATTTTAAATGAACTTGCGATTGTAAATTTAGAGCTAAAGCATTATGAAAAAAGCTATTCTATTCTAGAAGAATCGTGTATAATCATAAAAACCCTAAGAGACAATAAAGAGTTGACTTTAGAGAATGATCGTATTAGATCTGATTATTATTTAGCAGTTGGAAATTATCAAGAGTCACTTTTGTATTATAAGAAATTTACAAAAGGAAACACTGAAATTTTTTCAAATAATAAAAGTGAACAATTAGCTGATATGAGGATTTTATACGAGAATGAACGAAGAGAATCCGAAATTAAATTATTAGAACAACAGCGTAGCTTGGAAGCGCAAAAGAAGAAAGCTATATTTATTGGTTTAATATTATTAGTTATAATTGCTGTTCTTATTATTGTATCGCTTCGAAACAATATAAAGAAGAAAAAAGCATCTTACCTTCAAAATCAAGAATTATCAAAAGAAAAACTTAAAACACAATCTTTAATAAGGGAAAACCTTGAACACAAATTAGAGTTTCGCAAAACAGAGCTTACCAACTTAGCACTTTTTATATCTCAAAGAACATCAATATATAAAGATCTTACAAAATCTTTCAAAAGTTTGAAATTTAATGATATAAGTCAAATAAAAAAAGACATTAACGCACTGATTAAGGAATATACGTTTAAGTTCGATTTTAATGAAGATATTAAACGATTTCATAATAATGTAGAAACCTTACAAAGCGATTTTTTATTTAGAATTAAAAAAGAGTATCCACTATTAACGAATAAAGATATACAATTAGCAGTCCAAGTAAAGCTTAAGTTGAGCTCTAAAGAAATCGCAAATATTAATAATATTTCGTTAAATTCTGTAGAAGTTGGAAGGCATAGGTTAAGAAAAAAATTAGGTCTAGAGAAAAAGGATAATCTTGTAGATTTTCTCGAAAATATATAGATCTCAACGTTATATCTTAAAGTTTCAAATTCATTTTTTATACAAATCCGTCTAGTGATTTTAACGTTATTGCCGAATTAACCATTGTTTAATTTTATGGTTAAATAACTAATTTGATCAGTAAAATAGGGGGATTTGATAAGTCTGTAAAGGTTAAGTAAAGGTGGTTTTCCGTGTTATATGTTAAAATATTTTCATATTTGAGAATATTATAAAACCCTTAATAAGGTCTAACTAACAAAATAACTATCTAATGGAAAAAAAACAACCAAAAAATCAAAAACAGTCATATAGCAGTCTGTTTTTATTGCTTTTTATGCTTGTCTCGTTTGGATTTACAACACATTCTTATTCTCAGAGCATTGTAGTCAACGGAACTATTACAGATAATACCGGAATGCCACTGCCAGGTGCTACAGTTGTAGTTAAAAACAAACCAACTATTGGTGTCCAAACAGATATGGATGGCAATTATTCTATTAGTGCTCCTAGTAAGGAAACTATATTGGTCTTTAGTTATTTAGGTTTTTTAAACCAAGAAATTAAAGTAGAAAATCAAACAACAATCAATGTATTATTAGAAGAAAGTACTGAGAACTTAGACCAAGTTGTAATTGTAGGTTATGGAACTCAAAAGAAAAGTGATGTCACTGGCGCTATAAGCTCAGTAAAAGCAGAAGATTTAAATAAGGTAGTTACTACAAGCTCTGTAGAAGCACTACAAGGTAGAGTTGCAGGTGTTACAGTAACGGCTTCTTCAGGAAGTCCAGGTTCTACGGCGGACATTACTATTAGAGGTATTGGAAGTTTTGGGAATAATCAACCACTTTATATAGTGGATGGTGTACAAGCTGATCCTTATTTTATTAATTCAAATGATATTGCCTCTATAGAGGTGTTAAAAGATGCTGCTTCTGGTGCTATTTATGGAACAAGAGCAGCTAATGGAGTTGTTATAATTACCACAAAAAAAGGAAAACTAGGCAAAACAAGAATTGAAATTGAAAATTCGTTTAGTTCTAACACAGCAAGAGAAGAAATGAAATTGTTAGATGCTGATGGTTATTTAGCCGTACATAGACAAATGTATGAAAATGCCGGAGCTAGTTTGCCTCAATACATTCAAAACCCATCTAATATCAACACAGATTGGATTGATGAAACCCACAGAGATGGTCAATTAAACGTATTGAATGTTAGAGTAAGTGGTGCTTCTGAAAATGTAACTTATAGCGTAGCAGGTAACTATGCAGACGAAAAAGGGGTCTTAATAGGGTCTAAATTTTCTAAAAAAGGAATAAATGCGAACTTAGGAATTACAAAAGGAAAACTAAAAATTAATACGAGTTTAAATTATAGTGAAACGTTTCGTGAAGATTATAAGTTTTCACTTAGAGAAACCTATTTTATATCACCGCTTATTCCAGTTTATGATTCTTCTAATGAATCAGGTTTTGGGTATAGAGATGGTGATTTGCCAGATCATCGTAATCCAGTAGGTGAAGATGCAATAATCGATGGCTACACAAAATTCAAATATTTTTTAGGAAATGTAGGTTTTAATTATGAAATACTTGAAGGACTTAATGCTAATGCAAATTTCTCACTTGCTAATAGAGCGAGTTATACCTATGCATTTCATCCGCCTTTTAGGGTAAGAGACATTGATGATAATCCTCAAAACGAGTTTGCTTTTGTATCTGAATATAATAGTGAATTTAGAAGATTAAACCAAGAATATACGTTGAATTATAAATTTGATATAGACAAACATTCTATTAGTTTATTAGCAGGTTATCAGAGAATTTCTGAGCCATTTAAAGAAAACTATGTACAGGCAGAAGGGTATAAGTTTGATGATGATGGCAATAAAATCCCTGCAATTATTTTAGATCCTAGTTTTGACACGCTCAATGCTTTTGGTGATGGAACTTATTCCGGGTCAGGTACAAATGCAGAATATGCTTTAGTGTCGCAATTTGGAAGGATTAATTATGCTTATAATGATCGCTATTTATTGCAAGCGAGTGTTCGTAGAGATGGAAGTTCAAAATTTGGAAAAAACAATACTTACGGAACGTTCCCTTCTTTTGCGCTTGGGTGGAAGATAACTGAAGAAGATTTTATGCAAAACCAAGATGTTTTCAACTTTTTAAAATTGCGATATAGTTGGGGTCAGGCTGGTAATGATAGTGCTTTAGGATATTATGATTATGTAGCGCTTATTTCTCAAGGTAAAGACCAAGACACTGGAGGTTATGTATTTGGAAACCCACAAACTTCATATTTAGGTAGTATAGCGAGAGATTTACAGAATGATGATTTAAAATGGGAAACCAATACGTCTTCAAATATTGGAATCGATTTTGCCTCATTGGGCAATAAGTTAAAAGGTTCTATAAACTACTATAAAACAACTACCGCAGATTTACTGATTACAAAAGAAGTTTCGCCATCAAGTGGTGTAAATAATCCGATAGTAAATGTTGGCGAATTTGAAAATAAAGGTTTAGAACTTGAATTAGGCTATGTAAATAAAGATGGTGAACTTAATTTCTCGGCTTTTGGCACCTTTACTACAGTAAATAGTGAAGTAACAAAACTGAGTAATCCTAATCAAAAATTATATGGAATAGGGTTGTTGTTTGGATCTGATCATTTTGTAAACCAAACCCAAATAGGTTATGAGCCTGGTGCTTATTTTTTACCGGTTGCAGATGGTATTTTTCAAACTCAAGCTGAGGTAGATGCGCATGGTGCACAACCAGACGCTTCGCCTGGAGATATTAGATTTGTAGATCAGAATAATGATGGCGTAATTGATGCTGAAGATGAAACCTATCAAGGGACAGCAATACCAAAATATGAATACAGTTTAAATTTATCATTCGATTATAAGAATTTTGATTTAAATGTCTTCTTTCAAGGTGTTGGAGGTAACAAAATATATAACGGAAATGATTTTAGATTGTTAAGTTTAGATACCGGAAGAAACTTTAGATCTGAAGCATTGAATGCTTGGACACCTACAAATACTAACACAAGTATTCCGCGAGCAGTCTTAGGTGATCCTAATAGAAATAATAGAGCGTCAACACGGTTTTTAGAAGATGGCGATTATTTAAGAATAAAAACGATACAACTTGGATATTCCTTACCAACCGACATTCTCGAGACTCTAAAAGTAGACAAACTTAGGTTTTATGTAACTGGCCAAAATCTATTTACGTTTACCAAATATAGCGGTTTAGATCCTGAAGTTGGTGGAAGTGTCTTATCTAGAGGTATTGATATTAACTTATATCCAAAATATAAATCTGTAATATTTGGAGTACAATTAGCATTTTAAGAAATATAAAAAAAACAATAAAATGAAAAACTTATTTAAACTAATTATAGTTTTTAGTGTATTGCTAACTATAACGTCATGTTCCGACGATGAATTTTTAGAACAAACATCACCAGACCAATTAACGACAGAAAATTTTTGGAGAAATGCCGAAGATGCACAGTCGGGTTTGGTTGCAGCATATTCAGAATTAGAATCAAGAAGTAATTTTTGGGATGGCTGGCAAGAAGGAAGACCTGTTATAGAATATTTTAAATCCGACTATGCGCTTCCAGGACCTGACGCAAGTAACTATGCGCATTGGATGTCAATATTCAATTTTAGCTATACTAATGGTCATACCTTTATAGATGTTTTATGGACCACTAATTATAAAGGACTGAATTTTTCAAACCAAGTTATTACTAAAGTAGGGGAAATGACATCCAATCAGATTTCCGATGCAGAAAAACGTCAAATTATTGGAGAAGCTACATTTTTAAGAGCTTATTACCATTTTAAATTATTGACACTTTATGATAAAATAATTTTAAGAACCGAAATAATTTCTAATGAAACCTTAGACAAGCCATTGGCTTCTAGACCAGAATCTTGGGAGGTTGTTATTAACGATTTTACTGAAGCAGCAGATATGTTGCAAACAGCTGATAACACTGAGCCGGGCAGAGCAACTAAAGGTGCTGCTTTGGCTTATTTAGGAAAAGCGTATATGTATAAAGCAGGTGATCTGTCTTCTGCTGAATCTTCAGATTTTCAAAATGCAGTTTCAGCCTTTGAGCCAATTATAAATGGATCTGCTGGTGCTTATGATTTAGAGTCTGATTTCTCAAGTTTATTTAACGGAGAAAACGAAAATAATATAGAATCAATTTTTGAACTTCAATTTAAAAGTGGAGATGCTACCTCCTGGAATGCTACTAGGTTACATGCTTTTGTAGGCGATTGGTCTATAGGAGGATGGGGAGGTCTTGCAGCAACAATGAACGTTGTAAATGAAATGAAGAGCGAAGGTATGGTTGCAAATAATGGGTTGTATGATAATAGGTTATATGGCTCACTTTATTTTAGAGATCCGTTTTATAATAATACCAGTACAAATGAAATGCAAGGCAGTACTTGGGATGTGTTAATGAACGATACATACGGAAACACAAATGAAAATGCAGCTTATTTTAGAAAATGGTTACCAAATTATGTATCGAACAGTGGTTATGTAGGGGTAAATGTTGTTTTAATGCGTTACGCCGATGTGTTACTAATGTATGCTGAAGCCTTAAATGAAACAGGGGATACACCTCAGGCTATCAATATTATAAATGAAATTAGAGCCGTTCATGGTCTTATGCCTCCTATTACTGTAAGTTCTCAAGCCGACGTTAAAAATCAAATTATCCATGAGAGAACTATGGAGCTCACATTAGAATCTGTACGGTTTTTTGATTTGAGACGATGGGGAATGTTAGATCAAGCCATGCAAGCAGCTGGCAGAACTGGTTTTAATGCTGAGTCTCATGCTTATTTGCCTGTTCCTTTGTCAGAAATCCAATCAAATTCCCAAATTGATTAGTTAATTTTTTTTTTTGAATTAGTTAAAAGGGGGCTGTCATTAATTGAATGAAAGCCCTTTTTCTGTGCAGTAAACACAATTTATTTTATCGTAAAAAAAATAATTATTGCTAGCCACTTAAGAACATCTCTTTTATAAAACATATATGTGATGTATTTCACTGTAATTAGACTTTAAGCATACTACATTAATTACGCATCTAAAAAATCTCATTTTTAGGCCTTTGATCTTGACTTAATTTCATTTCAATAAAGGTAACTATCCTTCTAGTCATGTTGCTGAAAAAATTAAAAATCCATTTGATTAGAGATTAGTTCTAGTCGTAGATATTAATACCGAAGCATTAAATGAAAATAGCAAAACGGTATTGGCAATAGATAAAATTATAGTAGGTAAATTAAAAAAGTAGAATTAATGGTTGCTAAAAGCACCTAGCGCGTCATGCGTTCTAGGTGCTTTTTTTATTCTAAAATTTAAGACTGTATTCTTTGCGCGTCAGTTCAACGTTTTTATTCCTTAAATAGCATTATGAGTATTACCAGAATAAGGCATATAAAACCGTTAGAAGCAAGCAAATAACCATAGATCCAATATTAAATAATGGGGATGTTTTAAATAGGTTTTTAGAAATTTCTATACCTTTCTCGTCATCGGCACCTTTGTTTTGAAGATAGCTTAATACAATAATTATGGACATGGTAACTAATGCGGTAATGCCCATTTGATGCATCCAAGGTTCAAAAACAGGAATTGGAGCAAATTTTAGAATCAAGGCAACCGGAATCGATAAAATAGCTCCCCAGATAGCGGCATTATTTGTAGTTTTCTTCCAAAATAAACCTAATAAAAATACGGCTAATATTCCCGGACTTACAATTCCTGTGTATTCTTGAATAAATTGAAAAGCCTGATCAATGCCACCTAATAACGGCGCGACTATAACGGCAATTAATAAAGCTACGGCACCAGAAATACGACCGATATTAACGGTTGTTTTATCTGACGCTGTTTTATTTATGTACTGTTTGTAAATGTCCATGGTGAAAATTGTAGACGTTGAGTTTACCATAGAAGCTAGAGAGGACACTACTGCTGCTGCCAAAGCGGCAAAAGCAATACCCTTAAGACCTACAGGTAAAAATTGGAGTAACCATGGATAAGCTTTGTCAGCTTGTTCAGTAGTTGGTAAATTTAGCATGCCAGCTTCACCTAAATTAGTTATAATTGCTGGGTCGTTAACCATCACATAAGCTGCGATGCCAGGCACAACAACAATTAAAGGAATTACAAGCTTTAGAAAAGCAGCGAGTAGAATTCCCTTTTGAGATTCCTTAAGCGATTTTGCAGCTAAAGTACGCTGTATAATATACTGATTGAAGCCCCAGTAATATAAATTAGCAACCCATAAACCACCAACTAAAACCCAAATACCAGGAAGGTTGACGAAATTGTCATTCGTTTCGTCGAGTATCATATGAAATTTATCGGGTGCAGCGTCCCAAACTTTTGTGAAACCAGCTATAACACCTTCTCCACTAGATACTGTGTTTAGGGCTAAGTAGGTGGTAACTAATCCGCCAAGTACTAAGAAAACGACTTGGATAACGTCTGTCCAAGCTACTGCAGATAAGCCGCCATATAAAGAGTATGCAGCAGCAAATAGGGCTAAACCAATGATAGCGTATATCATATCAATCCCCATAATCGTTTCTATAGCTAGCCCTCCGAGATAAAGCACGGACGCCAGGTTAACGAAAATATACAAGCCTAACCAAAATACAGCGAGAATAGATTTAAGGTTTGTGGAATATCTTTTTTCAACAAATTCAGGAATGGTATATAGACCTTTTTCTATAAATATGGGTAAAAAATACTTCCCAACAATAATAAGGGTTAAAGCAGCCATCCACTCATATGAAGCTATAGCAATACCAAGTGCAAAACCAGAGCCAGACATGCCAATAAATTGCTCGGCTGAAATATTTGCAGCTATTAATGATGCGCCGATTGCCCACCACGGCAAAGATTTGCTGGCTAAAAAGTAATCCTCTGCATTTTTCTGATGCCCTTTTTTGTCTCTTGAAACCCAAAGTCCAACGCCTAAGATTAAGGCGGCATAGGCTATAAAAACGATATAATCTAACATTTGGAAACCTGCTGTCATAATAATGAAATGGTATTAAATGGTTGTTTTTTGAACTCAAATATATATAATAAATTGCTTTATTTACCGATTCTAGATTGATTTTTAAATACTAGTACGAACTAGTATGTTTTTTGATTATATTTGTTATGATGATAAATGTAAAAAACCACATAGGCGTTCCTAAATACAAGCAAATTATAAATGCTATAGAAAAGGCGATAAGTGAAGGAGAACTTCAAAAAGGCGACCAGATTCCTTCCATCAATCAAATAAAAAATGATAATAAGCTTTCTAGAGATACTGTTCTCACTGCGTTTAACGAACTTAAAAATCGAGGTATCATCACATCCATTGTCGGAAAAGGATATTATGTGAGTAGTGAAAATGTGACAGTAACCCAAAATATATTTTTACTTTTTGATGAACTCAACTCTTTTAAGGAAGATCTTTACAATGCGTTTATTGATCATTTAGGTTCAAATATTAAGGTCGATATTTATTTTCATCACTTTAATCGCAATACGTTTAAAAAAATAATTTCTGATAACAAAGAGAATTATAACTATTATGTGATTATGCCTGCTAATTTCATTAATACAAAATCAATTATTGGGCAATTACCAAAAGATAAAGTTTATATACTAGATCAATTACATAGCGATCTAAAAGATTACCCTGCGGTTTATCAGAATTTCGAAAAATCAATTTTTAACAACTTGACAAGCGTATTAGAAAGCATTAAAAAATATCAAAAATTAATTCTTGTGTTTTCTGATGATAAACAACCCGATGCGATGCAGAATGGATTTATTGCGTTTTGCGAAAATCATAACATATCATATGGTTTAGTAGAGCATCTTAAAGACAAAATGCTACAAGAGGGTGAATTGTATATCATTCCTGAAGATAAAGATTTGTTAAGGCTCATAAAAAAAATGAAAACCCAGGGATTAATCATGGCTCAAGATATTGGCGTAATTTCTTATAATGAAACGTTATTAAAAGAAATTGTAGAAGGTGGTATTACTACTATATCAACCGATTTTGAAGGTATGGGGAAACGATTAGCTGAAATGATACTTGCTAAGGACCAACTTCAAATTGAGAACCCAAATCAATTAATCATTAGAAACTCATTGTAAATTTATACTTAGTGTACATAATAACGCATCATACAAATAACAATCAGGTTGAAATAAAAAATAAAGAGTACGGCACTTATGCTAAACTTCATCTCAACGATGGAGCCAGTTTGCAAAAGCTTGTTGTAAACAATATAACACTCATTTCAGATTTAGAGCCTTTAACTTACCAAAATACTTTTGCTTCTGCTGTATTATTTCCTTTCGCAAATAGAATAGAGGATGGGTCGTATAAATTCAATACTAAAACCTTTCAACTAGATATTAATAACAAAGAAGAACATAATGCGTTGCATGGTTTGGTCTATAATAAGACGTTTTTAATTAAAGCAAAATCTGCTGATAAGCATAGTGCGCAGATAATATTGGAGTATGAATACAATCGGCCAGAAACTGGATTTCCTTTTCCATTCCGTATGCAGTTAAAATACACTTTTACCAAAGAAGGTTTAGATTTTAATATTTTGGTTGAGAATACATCTGAAATCGCTTTTCCTTTTACCATAGGCTGGCATCCTTATTTTCTAAGTCATAATCTCAACAAAAGCGTTTTAAAATTTGATAGTAATTTAAAATTGAATATTGGAGAACGTAATATAGGTATGGGTCTATTAGAGATAAATCCAGTTAAAAGTTTGAACTTAAAGCAGAAAATCTTAGATGATTGCTGGCAAATAAATGGCAATACTGTAGTTTTTGAAACCCCTAAATATAAACTTCATTTAGCCTCGTCAGAACCTAATGGTTTTCTTCAAGTTTATACTCCACTCAAAAAAAACACAGTTGCTATAGAACCGTGCACAGGACTTTCTAATAGTTTTAATAATAAAATCGGATTAAAAATTCTAGACCCAAAAGCAGTATTTGACATTACGTGGTCTATTGGGTTGAAAACAAAATTATTATGAGCGAGAATTTGATCAAAAAAGTTGAAAGATCATTTAAAAATGAATTCAAATTAAAACCAGTAATAGTGTTTTCTCCAGGACGAATAAATCTTATTGGAGAGCATACGGATTATAATGAAGGATTTGTATTGCCTGCAGCTATTAATAAAGGTATTGCATTGGCTATTAGTAAAAGCGAGTCTAAAACATCTACGATCATTGCTTTAGATAAAAATGAAATTTATGAATTTGAAACTAAAACTATTAAACCTTTAACCGATGGTGGGTGGAGAAACTATGTTTTAGGCGTCATTTCAGAATTGCATAAATTAGGTAAGACAATCGCTCCATTCAATGCAGTTTTTGCTGGAAATATTCCAGATGGGGCTGGGTTATCTTCTTCGGCTGCTTTGGAAAATAGTTTCGTTTATGGATTAAACGAATTATTCAATTTAGGCCTGTCTAAACAAGATATGATTTTTGTGTCTCAAAAAGCAGAACACAATTACGCAGATGTAAAATGTGGAATTATGGATCAGTATGCAAGTATGTTCGGCATAAAAAAGAGTGCCTTACTTTTAGACTGTAGAACCATTGCCTCTAAGTCATACAGAATAGATTTTAAAACTTATAAATTAATGCTTATTAACACCAATGTTAAGCATAATTTATCAGAAAGCGCTTACAATGAAAGGCGTACGGTTTGCGAAAAAGTATCAAAGCAACTCGGAGTTAAAGCTTTAAGAGATGTTACAAAAATTGATCTAGACAGTATTAAGGATACTATAACTACGGAAGACTACCAAAAAGCATTATATGTTATTGATGAGAATAAGCGCGTAAAACTATGTGCTAAAGCTATAGAAGCACATGATTTAGAAACTATTGGCAATTTATTGTTTCAATCTCATAATGGATTAAGGAATCAATATAAAGTAAGTTGTGATGAGCTCGATTTTTTAGTTGATATGGCAAAGGAAAGCAATGGGGTTCTAGGATCCCGAATGATGGGTGGGGGTTTTGGTGGCTGCACTATTAACTTGGTGAAAAAGAACGCTTATAAAAAATATAAGAAACAGGTTTTCAAATCGTACACTAAACAATTTGGAAAAAAATGTTCTATTTACAAAGTAAAACTATCACAAGGAACACGTATGGTTAAGTCCTAATTATAAAATTAAACTAAGATGAACAAAGACCTACAAGAGTATTCGCATAAGCGTTATAATATTCTAACTGGAGAATGGGTTCTCGTATCTCCGCATAGGGCAAAGCGACCATGGCAAGGACAGAATGAGACGATACCTAATGAGCAACGACCATCGTACGACCCAATATGTTACTTGTGTGCTGGGAATACTAGAATTAACGGTGAACAAAACCCTAAGTACGAAGATGTATATGTTTTTACAAATGATTTTGCAGCCTTACAAACCACATCTCCAAATTTTTTTATAAATGAAGGTTTGTTAAAAGCGCAAAGTGAACAAGGAATTTGCAAAGTAGTATGTTTTAGTCCAGATCATTCTAAAAGTTTAGCAGACTTGACTGTTATTGATATTAATAAAGTCGTTAAAGCATGGCAGAAAGAATACATGTTGCTAGGTTCAAATGATATTATAAATTATGTTCAGATTTTTGAAAACAAAGGTGCTGTAATGGGTTGCAGCAATCCACATCCGCATGGGCAAATTTGGAGTCAATCGACATTACCGAATGAAGTGGTAAAAAAAGATGAACGGCAAAGCGCTTATTACAATAAAAATAAAAGCAGTTTGTTGGGTGATTATCTAAAACAAGAAATCCAAGCTAATGAGCGTATTATCTATGAAAATGAAGACTTTGTTGTGCTAACACCATTTTGGGCGATTTGGCCATTTGAAACTATGATTGTGCCAAAACATAATCACACTAATATCACAGAGATTTCAGATAATGAATGTCTAGCTTTTGCAGATGCCATTTCGAAAATCACTAAAGCTTATGACCAATTATTTGAGTGTTCATTCCCTTATTCTAGTGGAATTCATCAAGCACCAACGGATGGAAAACCTAATACACATTGGCATTGGCATATGAGTTTTTATCCTCCTTTACTACGAAGTGCTACTGTAAAGAAATTTATGGTAGGTTATGAGATGTTTGGGTCGCCACAGCGTGATATTACCGCAGAGCAAGCTGTGGAACGTCTCAAATCATTAGTAGATTAGTACCATAAATTGATGATTTTTTCTATTAAAACACGTTTCTTGGGGGGTGTTATTAATAGGTGACCTCTTCCTTAATTTAAAACCCTTATATTTTGCTTGGAGTAACAAAGCCACAATTATTACGACTAATGTAGAGCAGTTCGTTTTTATATAAACAAAGCGGTGGCCATGCCATTAAATTAAGAAAAGTTAAACTTGAAACCTTGAACCTCATCACCAATACCTTAGCAGAAGAAGATAAAGATGCCTTAATGCAAGCAAAATCTAGCATGCAGAATTTAGGTTGGGCCATTCGGAACGTTAATAAAATAGGAAGTACGGTAGAAACGGGAATTAATTATGTCCCAGAAAATGTATTAGTTAAAGTACAGAAGATCACAGAATCTGTATTATTAAAAATCATAAAAGCTAACTTACTTACCATTCAAAAAGACAAAAAGTTTAAAAAACCGTCTAAAGTCACCTATAAAAGTATAGTCACCGGTACTGGTGCTGTCAGTGGCTTTTTTGGTTCTTCTACAGGTTTAGGAACTGCTATTTTTGCATCTGAAGTTACGATTACAACTAAATTTTTACTGCGAACTATTATGGATATCGCCCGTAGTGAGGGCGAAGATATCTATACGTTTGAAGGGCAAATGGCGTGTTTGCAAGTTTTTGCACTTGGTGGAGATTCAAAAGATGATGATGGTATGGAAATGAGTTATTACACCACACGTATGGCTTTAAATTCGGCCTTAAATAATGTGTCATCGGCTGGATTAAAAATGGGTTTGGAAAGCTTAATAAAAGGCGCTGGCGTTTTAGGTTCTGGCGCTCTTGGAAACTTTATATCAAAAATCGCTACGAGATTAAGTCTATTAATTAGTGAAAAGTTTTTGGCACAAGCAGTACCTATTGCTGGAGCGATCGGTGGCGGTGGATTAAATTACGTATTTGTTGATCATTTTCAAAAAATGGCAACAGCGCATTTTACAATTAGACGCTTAGAACGAAAATATGGAGCGAATGAGATTAAGCTAATTTATGAGAATGTTTAAACAAATTTCTATAACAAGATAAGATATACTGTTGAAGGCTAAAGCGATCTAATGTAAATTCTAGGTTAAATTCGGTATAAGTTAAAACACTATTGATAGTTATAAGAAATAAATATTATATTTGTCGCTGATACAATGTTAGAAATGTAGCTCTCTTCCCTAATTTAGGCTCATTTTTAACCATTCGTCGGAATAATTTGCCGTTTAAAGATGTTCTTTGTGCGATTTAATTTTGTGAATTCAGTTTTTTTTATACTTTTACACCTTTACCTCTAAAATGCAGAATAAGTATATATTTGCCTCAATTTTAATTAGTTTCGTAGGTTTAGCAGCTATGGCTCAAGAAAGTGGTAGGTTTCCTTCTCCTCCGACTCCCTCTAATGGACCAGGACCACCGGGTCTTCCAATTGACGGAGGAATTGTTATACTATTTGTAATTGCTTTGATTTTTGGTGTTTATAAAACATATGGTTTAGTCGCTAAAAAAACATCTTAATTTCTTAGCGCATTAAGTCGTTTCACATATTTTCCAATTACATCAAATTCTAAGTTTACCGTATCTCCTATTTTTAAATTTTTAAAAGTCGTGTTATTATAAGTATAGGGTATTATGGCGACAGAAAAACTATTTAATTGGGAATTTACAACTGTTAAACTCACTCCGTTAACCGTAATAGAGCCTTTTTCAATTGTAATATTATTAAGAGCGCTATCATATTCAAAAGTATAAATCCAACTGCCATTGTCTTCAGAGATAGCTATGCACTTTGCTATTTGGTCTACATGGCCCTGTACAATATGACCATCTAAACGATCACCCAACTTCATAGCGCGTTCAATATTTACAATAGTATTTTCTTTTAAATAACCAAGGTTAGTTTTGTCTAAAGTTTCTTGGATGGCCGTTACGGTGTACGTATCACCGTTAATTTTAACAACCGTAAGACAAACACCATTATGTGCCACGCTTTGATCTATTTTTAAATCATTTGTAATAGAGGTGCGAACCGTAATATGTAGATTTCCCCCATCTTTCACTAAACTTTTTATTATACCCAGATCTTCAATAATACCTGTAAACATATATTTTATTTAATTAAATTTGTAATTGCAAAGTTAAACCCAAATTATGGAATAAACCTTTGTTAAATATACGCATCTTGAATATTAACTTGAAAATACATCACCAACGGTAGCAAAAGTGTTTGTTTCTTAATATCACTTTTAAGCATTCGGAAAATCGTTAATATCTCAGCTTTGTGTACAAAGTGTGAATTTTTTAGTCAAGAAATGATAAATTGGGTATAATACAGAAAACTTTGATTGGAATAAATATATTATTCATTGCATAAATTATTAAGATAGAATTAATCTATGAAACATAAAAAAACGGTCCTCGTAGGCATTTCAGTTGGTGACCTTAATGGAATAGGACCAGAAATTATCCTTAAAGCTTATGAAGATCCTAGGTCTTTAGAACTAAATACCCCTATTATCTTTGCATCGGGGAAAACCATGCAGTTTTTTAAAAATCATTTTAAAAGCAAAATCAATTTTTCAATTATTGATTCACCTGACAAAGCTGTTGTTGGGAAGGTTAATGTGGTCAATGTTTGGAATGAAAACGTTTCTATCGAATTTGGAAAAGAGAATATAAAAATTGGTGAATATGCTATAAAATCGTTAGAGGCAGCTACTGCCGCTTTAAAAGACGGTGTTATAAATGTCTTGGTAACGGCCCCAATTAATAAACATAATATACAATCTGAAAAATTTAATTTTCCTGGTCATACCGATTATTTGGCAAAAGCATTAAATGGAAAAAGCTTAATGTTTATGGTTTCAGATGATTTACGTGTAGGGCTTTTAACCGATCACGTTCCTTTAAAAGATGCGAGTCAAACCATAACTGAGACGCTTATAATTGAAAAATTGACAACGGTAATTAAATCATTACAACAAGATTTCGGAATTAGAAAACCAAAAGTAGCCGTATTAGCTATTAATCCACATGCGGGCGATAACGGAGTAATTGGTAATGAAGATGATACCATATTAAAACCCACCTTAGAAAAAATAAAATCACAAGGTAATTTGGTTTATGGCCCTTATTCTGCGGATAGTTTTTTTGGGTCAAACAATTACAAGAATTTTGATGCCATTATTGCATCGTATCACGATCAGGGCTTAATTCCATTTAAAACCATAGCATTTGGTCAGGGTGTCAATTTCACGGCCGGATTAGATAAAGTAAGAACATCTCCAGACCACGGCACTGCTTATGAAATTGCAGGAAAGGGTGTTGCTGATGAAAGTTCAATGAAACAAGCTATTTTCACGGCGATCAAAATTTTTCAACTTAGAGAAGCCTATAATTACTATAGCAGAAACCCACTAAAAAAGGGATCTAGATAGTTATAAACAAAATTTGTTGATATCTAGGCTTTAAGTAACGAAAATTTTATATATTTGCACGCTCAAAATGAATGTGATAATGAAGGCATTGAAATCTTATACCGTCCCTTTTGTTGGATTAAAAGTAGGAGAGCATAATTTTGATTATCAAATTGATAATACGTTCTTTAAGCATTTTGAATATGATGAGTTTAACGCGGTTGATGTAAAAATCGACTTAAAATTCGAAAAAAAAACGACACTTTTAGAGTTGTATTTTTCAGCAAAAGGTTCAGTAAATATTAATTGTGATATTACGAACGAACCTTATGATCAGTCTATTGATGACAGTTTTAAGTTAGTCGTTAAGTTTGGAAATGAATTTAATGATGATAATGAAGATATATTAATTGTACCCCATGGAGAATACGAAATTAATGTGGCGCAGTATATATACGAACTTATTATTTTAGCAGTTCCAATAAAACGTATTCATCCAGGTATTGAAGACGGTACAATGCAGTCTGAAATACTTTCAAAATTAGAAGAATTAAGTCCACAAAAGGACCAAAAGGTAAAATCATCTGAGGACGACATTGATCCTCGTTGGAATAATTTAAAAAAACTATTAACGGATAAATAACATTTAAAATGGCACATCCAAAGCGTAAAATATCGAAAACAAGAAGAGATAAAAGAAGAACACATTATAAAGCTTCTGTACCTCAAATAGCAACTTGCCCAACAACTGGTGAGCCACACTTATACCACAGAGCTCATTGGCATGAAGGTAAATTATATTACCGTGGTCAAGTACTTATTGATAATTCTGTTGAAGAAGAAAACGCAGCATAATTACTATGCATGCATACAAGAAAACGCTCCTTTGTGAGCGTTTTTTTTGTTATTATTTTTTCAATAGCGCAAAAACCACTTACTTTGCGTAATAATTTGCCTAAAAATGGTAAAAACTGATTGAAACGCTTCAATTTTTGTCATTTTTCCATACTTTTAATTATCAAATTCCTAATAATGAGTAAAATCACAGCGGCGATTACAGCTGTCGGAGGCTATGTTCCTGACTTTGTTTTAACTAACAAGGCGCTAGAGACTATGGTCGAAACCAATGATGAGTGGATTACCACAAGAACTGGTATCAAAGAACGTAGAATCTTAAAAGAAGATGGAAAAGGAACATCGTTTTTAGCCATTAAAGCCGCAGAAGATTTAATTCAGAAAAAAGGATTGGATCCTAAAGAAATAGATTTGGTTATTGTCTGTACGGCAACACCAGATATG
The DNA here is from genome assembly GCF_030407435.1 of Winogradskyella bathintestinalis. GTDB lineage: Bacteria > Bacteroidota > Bacteroidia > Flavobacteriales > Flavobacteriaceae > Winogradskyella > Winogradskyella bathintestinalis. The sequence goes on along the minus strand of NZ_JASDDK010000001.1, from coordinate 526,418 downwards.
AAAGCGGCTGCAACAGCAGCATATACAGCAACACAAATTGGAGCAGTAAATGCGTTTTCTTATGATTTGGAAGCGGCATGTTCTAGTTTTCTTTTTGGTATGTCAACGGCATCAGCCTATATAGAGTCTGGTCGTTATAAAAAAATTCTCTTAATTGGAGCAGATAAAAATTCATCTTTTATCAATTATAAAGACAGAGCAACGTGCATTATTTTTGGAGATGGAGCGGGAGCAGTGCTTTTTGAACCTAATGAAGAGGGCTTAGGTCTGCAAGATGAATTACTAAAAAGTAATGGTGAGGGTCGTGATTTTCTTCAAGCGACTTATGGAGGTTCTTCATACCCTATAAATGAAAATACATATAAAGAAGGCAAGCATTATATTTTTCAGGATGGAAAAACTGTATTTAAAAATGCTGTGTTCAATATGGCCGATGTTTCAGAACGCATAATGCAAAGAAATCAGCTTACTAATGATGATATTGCGTGGCTTGTGGCACATCAGGCCAATAAGCGTATTATTGATGCTACTGCAAACAGAATTAATTTAGAAGACGAGAAAGTAATGATGAATATCCAGAGGTATGGTAATACAACTTCTGCAACATTACCATTATTATTATACGATTACGAATCGCAACTTAAAAAAGGCGATAAAATAATATTCGCTGCTTTTGGTGGCGGATTCACTTGGGGCTCAATTTATTTAAAATGGGCTTATAATTCCTAATAAAACACTAACTAACAAATATCTAAAACATTATGGATTTAAAAGAAATTCAGAACCTAATAAAATTTGTAGCTAAATCTGGCGCAAATGAGGTTAAGTTGGAAATGGATGACGTTAAAATAACAATTAGAACAGGTTCCGACGAAACTACAATTGTACAGCAGGTTCCTATGCAAGCAGCTCCAGTAATGCAGCAACAAGTGCCTTCACAACAGGCTCCAGTTGCTCAAGCACAAGAAACGTCTGCTGCCAATTCTCAAGCAGCAAATGAAGATTCTAAATATATTACAATAAAGTCTCCAATAATTGGGACATTTTATCGCAAGCCATCACCAGACAAACCCGTTTTTGTTGAGGTTGGTACGGACATAAAAGAAGGCGATGTACTTTGTGTTATTGAAGCGATGAAATTATTTAATGAAATTGAATCCGAGATTTCTGGAAAAATTGTAAAAGTACTTGTAGATGATTCGTCTCCAGTTGAGTTCGATCAACCGTTATTCTTAGTAGATCCGTCATAAATTTTAAGTTTAGAAGTTTTAAGTTTTAAGTTTAGATGCAGCGATGTTTAAACCAAAAAACGACTAAACAATTAGACTCTTAAACTAAAAGATATGTTTAAAAAAATTTTAATTGCCAATAGAGGTGAAATAGCACTAAGAGTTATTAGAACCTGTAAAGAAATGGGCATACAAACTGTAGCTGTTTATTCTACTGCAGATGCGGATAGCTTACATATTAAGTTTGCTGATGAAGCCGTTTGTATAGGTCCTCCTCCAAGTAGTGAATCTTATCTTAAAATATCTAATATAATAGCAGCAGCTGAGATTACAAATGCAGATGCTATACATCCAGGATATGGATTCTTATCTGAAAATGCAAAGTTCTCCAAAATATGCGAAGAACATGGTATTAAGTTTATTGGGGCTTCAGAAGATATGATTAACAGAATGGGTGACAAGGCAAACGCTAAAGCAACCATGAAAGCCGCAGGTGTACCGTGTGTACCAGGAAGTGAAGGTGTTATTGAAACTTTTGAAGATTGTAAAAAGGTTGCCAAAGAAACTGGCTATCCAGTAATGCTTAAAGCATCTGCCGGTGGTGGTGGAAAAGGTATGCGTGCCGTTTGGAAACCAGAAGATCTTCAAAATGCTTGGGAATCTGCTCGTTCAGAATCTAAAGCCGCATTCGGAAATGATGATATGTACATGGAGAAACTCATTGAAGAGCCAAGACATATTGAAATACAAATTGTTGGTGATTCACGTGGAAAAGCCTGTCATTTATCGGAAAGAGATTGTTCTATTCAAAGACGTCATCAAAAATTAACAGAAGAAGTGCCTTCTCCGTTTATGACCGATAAACTGAGAACTAAAATGGGTAAAGCTGCAGTAAAAGCTGCTGAATATATTAAATATGAAGGAGCTGGTACCGTTGAGTTTTTGGTAGATAAACATAGAAATTTCTATTTTATGGAAATGAATACGCGTATCCAAGTAGAGCACCCAATTACAGAGCAAGTTATTGATTTCGACCTAATTCGCGAACAAATCTTAGTCGCTGCTGGTGTTCCAATTTCTGGTAAAAATTATACCCCAAATTTACATTCTATTGAGTGTAGAATTAATGCTGAAGATCCGTTTAATGATTTTAGGCCTTCTCCAGGAAAAATCACCACACTTCATGCACCAGGCGGACATGGAGTAAGATTAGATACCCACGTATATGCAGGTTATAGTATTCCTCCAAATTACGATTCTATGATCGCAAAATTGATTACAACGGCTCAAACTAGAGAAGAAGCTATCAATAAAATGAAACGTGCATTAGATGAATTTGTAATAGAAGGTATTAAAACCACCATACCATTTCACAGACAACTAATGGACCATCCAGATTATTTAGCAGGAAATTATACCACTAAATTTATGGAAGACTTTAAAATTCAAAGAGAGACTGAAAAATAAATATCAACCCAAGCTAATACGCTTGGGTTTTTTTAGGCCTATTTTTTCTTTTTTATTAAAGAAATTATAGATTGAAAATTAGACTATTATACGTTGTCAGGTTTTAAAACTAAATAGGTTAACTTTTACATATTTGTTAACAATAACAGACTGAGCACAGAAAGTCACCAAGAAAAATAGTTCTAGAATAATAATATTAATTATATTTAAAAGCTCCTTAATCTGGAGCTTTTTTTTGTGTTATGAATCTATCGTATTGGGAAATAAAAAATTGGTTATCTCACATTGATTTTACAATTGTCGGGAGCGGTATTGTAGGGCTTAGTTGTGCTCTACAATTGAAGAATCGCTTTCCTAAAGCTAAAATTGTAATTATAGAAAAAGGAATTCTTCCACAGGGAGCTAGTACTAAAAATGCTGGTTTTGCTTGTTTCGGCAGTTTAAGTGAAATAATAGATGATTTAAAATATCATACTGAAGAAGAGGTACTAAATCTTATTCAAAACCGTATAAACGGACTCCAATTGCTTAGAAAAACGCTAGGTGATAGATCCATAGATTATCAGAATTTGGGCGGGTATGAATTATTTTCAGATGCTAATGAAAAACTTTATTGTACCTGTGTAGATAATCTAAAAGCGATTAACCATCTGTTAAACCCTATTTTCAATACAGAAGTGTTTTCTTTTAGAAAGAATATGTTTGGTTTTAAACATATAAAATCAAACTGTAGTTTCAACTCTTTTGAAGGACAAATTGATACAGGAAAAATGATGAACGCGTTATTGAATAAAGTTCAAGCCTTAGATATAAAAATTTTAAATAACACAACGATAGATGCCTTTTCTGAAGATATAAATTCGGTAAAACTTAAAACAAACCATTTCAACTTTAGTACCAAAAAGTTATGTATTGCCACTAATGGATTTGCTAGTCAATTGAATATTCCCAAGGTAAACCCAGCTCGGGCGCAAGTAGTAATAACAAAACCAATTAATAACTTACCTATTAAAGGCACGTTTCATTTGGACGAAGGATTTTACTATTTTAGAAATATTGATAATAGAATATTGCTTGGGGGTGGACGAAATTTGGATTTTAAAACCGAAGAAACTACGGAATTTGGACAAACGGAAATCATTCAAAAGAAACTCGAAGCGTTACTCAAAACTACAATTTTACCTAACACAAATTTTGAGATAGAACATCGCTGGTCTGGAATTATGGGAGTAGGCAAAAAGAAGAAACCAATAGTAAAACAATTATCAAATAACGTATTTTGTGGAGTACGATTAGGAGGCATGGGAGTTGCAATTGGCAGTATTATAGGTAAAGAACTAGCAGAACTCGTAGAATAACTTATGAAGCGAATATTTCGATTTTTCATTAAAATATTACTTTGGAGTATTGTCCTTTCTGTAGGTTTGGTGGTGCTATTTAAATATGTACCTGTGCCTGTAACTCCGTTAATGGTTATTCGTTATTTCGAAGACACAAAAGCTACCAAAACCAAATGGGAACACAATTGGGTGGCTATAGATAATATTTCGAAGCACATACAACTTGCTGCCATCTGTAGCGAAGACCAAAAGTTTATGGAACACAACGGTTTTGATATTAAAGCTATTGAAAAAGCTTACGAGTACAATAAACAGGGAAAACACATTAAAGGCGGAAGTACTATTAGCCAGCAAACCGCAAAAAATGTGTTCTTATGGCCAGATCGTTCATGGTTACGGAAAGGGTTAGAAACGTACTTTACATTTTTAATTGAAATATTTTGGAGTAAAGAGCGGATTCTCGAAGTCTATTTAAACAGTATTGAAATGGGAAATGGTATTTATGGAACAGAGGCAGCAGCGCAATACTGGTTCAAAAAATCGGCTGCGAATCTGAGTGCACAAGAAGCCGCAGCTATTATTGCAATATTACCAAATCCAAGAAATTACAAGGCAAATCCGGCTTCGGTATATATTCAAGGCCGAAAACAATGGATTGTTAAGCAGATGCGATTTTATGGAAAATTTAATTTGAATTCTGATTAATAAATAGGTCAAATGAGTTCTATAAAAACAAAGTTATACAATCAATGTGTGGAATTTTTGGAAGCGCGATTAACCATTGTAAATCAAACGATTTCAGACCTTCAAAACGCATTACAAGCCGAAACCAAAAGTAGTGCTGGAGATAAGCACGAAACAGGTCGCGCTATGCTGCAATTAGAACGCGAAAAAGCAGGTAACCAATTGGCCGAAATTGAAAAACAAAAGCAAATCCTTCAGAAAATAAATCCTGCATCAAACTATCAAAAAGTGACTTTAGGTTCCGTGGTAAAAACAACAGGAGCCAACTACTTTATTTCTATTAGTGCTGGTAAAATAGAAGTAGAATACAATTCTTATTTTGCGATTTCAGCAGCAACACCAATTGCACAATTGTTAATTTCGAAATGCGTTAATGATACGGTTCGATTTAGGGAAACTGAATTTACAATTCTAGACATAATTTGAACGCGTGCAATAGAAAAACGTTAAACCTATTCCTTTTGTCTCATTTCTAGCTTAACTTCACATCACAGTTTTAATAAGCGATACCGAAAAAATAAGTGTTGCCTACTTTCAAGAACTTTAAAGGACAATGCAACAGTGCGATGTGATTATTATTGGAGGTGGTTTAGCAGGTTTAACTAGTGCTATTCATTTATCAAAAGCAAATTTCAATGTTTTATTGATTGAGAAAAACGAATATCCAAAACATAAAGTATGTGGAGAATATATATCAAATGAAGTCTTACCGTATTTAAATTATCTCGGTTTCAATCCCTTTGAACACGGGGCTAAACAAATTTCAAATTTTAAATTAACAACCCACAGCAACAACCGTATTACAGCGAAATTACCCCTTGGTGGTTTTGGAATGAGCCGATATGAATTAGATTTTCAATTATACCAATTAGCACTTAAAAATGGAGTGGAAGTGGTTAAAGATTCGGTACTAGATGTAAAGTTTAAAGATGATATCTTTCAAGTTGAAACCAAAACTCAACAAATTCTTCACACAAAAATTGTGATTGGTGCTTATGGCAAACGTTCAAATTTAGATGTACATTTCAACCGAAAATTCATCAAAAAAAAATCGCCTTATTTAGGAGTTAAAATGCATTTTTCTGGAGATTTCCCGGAAGACATGGTTGCACTTCATAATTTTAAAGGTGGTTATTGTGGAGTGTCAAAAGTAGAAAGCGATCACATCAATCTATGTTATATAACCAATTTCGAATCTTTCAAAAAATATAAGGACATTGAAACGTTTCAAGAAGAAGTCCTGTTTAAAAATTCAGCATTAAAAGCGATTTTTAAAAACTCGAAACCAGAATTTGAGAAGCCTTTAACCATAAGTCAGATCTCATTCAAGACCAAAAAACCTGTTGAGAACCATATTATTATGTGTGGAGATACGGCGGGCATGATTCATCCATTATGTGGAAACGGTATGGGCATGGCGATTAGAAGCGCACAATTAGCATCGCAATTGATTATTGATTATCTTCATGGAAAAATTGTATCACGCCAAACATTAGAAAACACGTATACTGAACGTTGGAAAAAAACGTTTGGGATGCGACTGAAAGTCGGCCACATCATTGCTTATTTATTTAGGCAAAACTGGTTAGCCTCAAAACTGTTAACTGTTTTAAACGTGATGCCATATTTAATGCCATTAGTAATAAAAATGACACATGGTAAACCGATGAAAATCAAATGAGTATATTTATAGATACCACATTTCGCAGTAATAAGACCGAAATCATGGACGATTTTACCTTGAAAGGGGAATTGCTTCGGGACACCTTGGATAAGCTTGGAAATATAAATAAATGGTTGGGCGGTAATCAAATAACATTAAATGGTATAGACCAATTAATGCTTAATCAGCCGAAAGATAAAATTTATACAATAATTGATTTAGGTTGTGGTCATGGAGACATATTAAGATTAGTTGCAAAATATGGCCGTAAGCATCGGTATAACTTTCAATTAATTGGTATTGATGCTAATGAAGATGCTATTGCTTATGCTACTGAACTATCAGCCAATTTTCCAGAATTGAGCTTTAAAACGATTGATATTTTTTCTGAAGAATTTAAAAATATAAATTTTGATATTGCGCTAACCACCTTGTTTCTACATCATTTTAAAGATGAAGATATCGTCAAAATATTAAAGGATCTTTCGAAATATTCTAATCTCGGAATTGTAATCAACGATTTGCAACGTAGCAAATTAGCGTATATTTTGTTTAAATTATTAGGGTTGACTATTTCAAACCATATGATCGTTCAAGATGGATTAACATCTATATTAAGAGCGTTTAAGCGAAAAGATTTAGAGCAATTTTCAACACAGTTGAATGTTAAATCTAAAATCCGGTGGAGATGGGCATTTCGTTATCAATGGATTATTTTCGGGAGAATCCACTAGAAATAAATAAATTCTATATATTAAAGATTATTATTCTCTTATTAATCAATGAGAAAGAATATTTTTTTGTTTTAAAGCTAGTATATAAAGCTTCTAAAGGATTATAAAATGAAAAAAAAGGGGAAATATTAATCAAAAATATTTCTGCCGTAGCAGTAAGAAGGTATGAGCGTAAAAATAACAGCAGTAGCCAAACAACTACCAAAATACACGAGAGAGACCAAAGATATTTTACCTTTTGTTGAATTATGGTTAGATAGTAAAGAGGAGCGTTTTAAACGAAAAGTCTTAAAGATTTTCGAGAATGCTGCAGTAGATAGACGCTATTCTATTATGAATCCAGAAGAGGTATTTTTAATGACTTCTTTTGAAGAAAAGAACGACATCTATACCAAAGAATCTATAAAATTAGCCGAGGCTAGTTTGATAAAAGCTTTAAAGAAAGCCAATTTAGAACCTACTGATATTGATTATATTATAACGGTAAGTTGCACAGGTATTACGATTCCGTCATTAGATGCCTTTTTGATTAATAACTTAAAAATGAAACAAGATATAGTGCGCTTGCCAGTTACGGAAATGGGTTGTGCGGCAGGAGTTTCTGGAATCATATATGCTAAAAATTTTTTAAAAGCGAATCCAGATAAACGCGCTGCAATCATTGCGGTAGAATCGCCAACGGCCACCTTTCAGCTCGAGGATTATTCTATGGTTAATATTGTGAGTGCTGCCATATTTGGTGATGGGTGTGCAAGCGTAATCCTATCGTCTTACGAAAATGAAGAAGGACCAGAAATTATAGACGAAGCCATGTATCATTTTTATGATGCCGAACACATGATGGGGTTTAAATTAAAAAACAGCGGCTTGCAAATGGTATTAGATCAATCGGTACCGCAAACTATTGCCAATCATTTTCCAAATATTATTCATCCGTTTTTAGAGCGAAATAATTTATCCATTGGAGATATTAACCATTTGGTATTTCATCCTGGAGGTAAAAAAATAGTACAAACCGTAGAAGAATTGTTTGGCGATTTAGGTAAAAATATAGATGATACCAAAGAGGTGTTAAGACTATATGGCAACATGAGCAGTGCCACGGTGCTGTATGTTTTAGAACGATTTATGGATAGGAAATTGCCCAAAGGTGATAAAGGAATTATGCTCAGTTTTGGGCCTGGTTTTTCTGCGCAGCGTGTTTTGTTAGAGTGGTAAAAATTTAAATATTAAAAAGTAAATTTTAATGTATCTTAAGATTGTATTGCGTAAAAATTATCTATAAAATCAATTGATTTTCAAATAATGAATAAAAGCCAAATTATAACATACTTACCTTATCAAAAACCATTCTTATTCGTTGATGGTATCGATTCCGTTTCAGAAAACGAAATTACGGGCCATTATACTTTTAAAACAAACGAATTTTTTTATCAAGGGCATTTTAAAAATAATCCCGTCACTCCAGGAGTAATTCTAACAGAATGTATGGCGCAAATTGGTTTGGTGTGTTTTGGTATTTATTTATTAAAAGAAGAATTAAATAATTTTAGCTCACCGAAAATTGCGTTAACATCACATCAAATGGATTTTTACTTACCGGTTTTACCTAATGAAAAGGTGACAGTTATTTCAGAAAAAGATGTGTTTCGGTTTAATAAGTTGAAGTGTAAGGTGAGGATGATGAATGAGAAAGGAGAATTGATTTGTAGGGGTTTTATTTCTGGAATGGCACAAATTCTTGCGAAGGCAGAAATCTCATAATTGAGAAGCCGAACTGAGGGTTTAATAACACATTTTATAGTTTTGTAGAACATAGAAAAATTTTAAGTTTAAGTAATAATCCCTACGTTTCGGGACGGCTTTCGCACAATTGTGGATGAAAAAAAGAGTAGTTATAACAGGCTTAGGCGTAGTAGCACCAAACGGAGTTGGAGTTGCCGATTTCACTAATGCCTTAAAACAAGGAAAATCAGGGATCACATTTCATCAAGATTTGAAAGACCTCAATTTTTCGTGTCAGATTGGAGGCATACCTCAAATTTCAAAAGATAAAATTTCAGTCTATTTTACCGATTTACAATTAAGAGGATTCAACAGCTCCGGAATTTTATATGGATGTATGGCAGGCATTGACGCATGGAAAGATGCAGGTTTTGATATGAATCCTGAAAGTAAACTCGACTACGACACAGGACTTATTTTCGGAACAGGAACCTCTGGAGTTGAGAAGTTTCGTGAAGCCATTTACAGTTTAGACGAAGGGAATGTAAGACGCTTAGGAAGCACCGTTGTGTTGCAAACTATGGCTAGTGGTGTGAGTGCGTATCTCAGTGGCATGTTGGGCTTAGGAAATCAGGTAACCACTAATTCATCAGCTTGCACTACAGGAACAGAAGCGTTACTAATGGGCTATGACCGCATTATCAACGGCAAAACGAAACGCATGCTAGTAGGCAGTTGTAGTGATCACGGTCCATACATTTGGGGAGGTTTTGATGCCATGCGAGTAATGACTTATAAACATAATGAAAACCCTGAAGAAGGCTCTCGACCAATGAGTGCCACCGCAACAGGATTTGTGCCAGGCAGTGGAGCAGGAGCTATGGTTATAGAATCTTTAGACAGTGCCTTAGAACGTGGTGCAAAAATATATGCTGAGGTATTGGGCGGAGAAATAAATTCTGGAGGTCAACGTCAAGGAGGCACGTTAACGGCACCAAATCCTGAAGCTGTACAGCGTTGTATTGAGAAAGCCATAGAGAATTCAGGAATAACATCCAATCAAGTACAAGTGATTAATGGACATTTAACAGCCACTTCAAAAGACAGTCTAGAAATTGAAAATTGGTCGAAAGCCTTAAATAGAACAGGAAACGATTTCCCCTATATAAATTCTACGAAATCCATGATTGGCCATTGTTTGGCTGCAGCAGGGGCGATTGAATGTGTGGCAAGTGTAATTCAATTAAAAGAACAATTTGTGGCACCTAATATAAATTGCAGCGATTTACATCCCGAAATTGAATCTACTGTAAAACCAGATAAAATCCCAACGAAAGCAATCGATGTTAATTTCGATGTGTTGGCCAAAGCGAGTTTTGGTTTTGGCGATGTGAATGCGTGTGTGGTTTTTAGGAAGTTTATTAAAATTTCGTAAGTTTTTAAATTGTACTAGGTCTAAATATTCACGACACTTTGCTTAACTTTACAATAGAAAATTAGTTTAATTAAAAAATCTCGAAGTGTCGGGCCCACCTTCGTGAAAAATGAATATGACAAAAGACGAATTAATCCCTAAATTAAAAACTATCATCGCACCATACATTCAAGATGAAGAAGCTTTTAAAAATTTAACAGAAGAAACTGATTTTGTAAATGATTTAAAAATCAATTCGGCCAACTTAGTCGATATAATCCTTGATATTGAAGATGAATTCGATATTCGATTAGAAAATGAAGACATGGAAAAAATGCTCGATGTAAAATCGGCCATGGACATTATAAATGCGAAATTGGAACGTTAATGGTAGGTAATGACATTGTCGATTTGGTAGAAGCAAAAAGCGCATCAAATTGGCAACGTCCTCGATTTTTAGAAAAGCTGTTTACTAAAGCAGAACAAGAATTAATTTATAATTCTGAAAATAAATTCCTTATGGTTTGGCGACTTTGGAGTATGAAAGAAGCATCATACAAACTCTACACTCAGCAAAACCCAAGCCGATTCTACAATCCAAAAGGTTTTGAATGCCACATCGAAAATGAAAATGGGACAGTAAGATATAACAACTTTAAATGCCAGACTAAAACTAAATACACTTCAAATTATATCTTGTCTGAAGCCCGAATTTCAGACTTTAAAATGACTTCAAAAGTGATTGGATTAAAATCTGACATCACAAACATTCAAAGTGAAATTATGAAACAAACATTGTTGAATGAAATTTCGACGTTGTTTCAGGTTTCAATTTTGGATTTAAAATTTAAAAAGTCAGAATTAGGAATTCCATCTGTTATAATTAATTCTGAAGAGATTCCAGTTAGTTTGAGTTATCATGGTTCTTTTGGTGCTTATGTGATTTGAATTGGTTAGAAATGTTGCAGGTCAGCACTAACAAGCCTGGTAAATTAATTTACTTTTAGAATAATTATTGTTGACACCAATTTTTATACATGGTGTATAGTTTTGCACTAGAACCACTTGAACCATGTTGTGTTATTAATATGTTGTTTTTTGAATTTATTAAAAAAAAGATGTGGTTTTTACTATTAGGATAATCGGCATCTAAAATGGTTTTTACATCGGCTTTGCCCAAATCGGTCAACATTGATTTATTAGTGAGCGTAATGACGTATTAAAACCGCTAATATTGTGTAATAGAATGCTTAAAAGATTAAAATTTTCGATAAAAAATTATGAAGAAATGGTAAAGTAAATTAAAGCATCTTTTTCTAGTTTAAGATGATGCTCAATAAAAATTGGTTTCGACTTATAATTAGCCTCTATTAACCAATTTCTACCATTGAAATACGTTTTTGTTACAACAGCTTTTAAATCGGATAGTACCACAATTTGAAGCTGATGTGCGTAGACTATCCCGTAAGGTTCAATAACATTAAATTCTCCGAAGAACGATGCAATTAAGGGTAATTTAGGATTTTTAAAAATATGCTGAGGTGTATCTTTTGCAATAATCTTTGATTGATGAATAACCAAAAGTTGATCAGCAAAACCAAGGACGTCATTTTTATTATGTGTGGCTACAATACAAGAGATCTTATGGTTTTTGAGATATTTAAAAACACTTCGTCTCAGGGATTGTTTTTTAAAATTATCAATATGGCTGAAAGGTTCATCTAATAACAAGATCTCTGGCTCTTTTGCTAGTGCTCTTGCGATCGCCACTCGTTGTTTCTGACCACCACTTAAAAATTTTACTTTAGTATTGGTAAAAGCTTCAAGTTCTACTACCTTAATTAAATCCTTGGTGCGTTTTTGCTTTTCTTCAGGATAAAAACGCGATAAGTATTTGCCAATATTTTCTTCTACCGTAGTGTAAGGCATTAGGTCGAATTCTTGGGTTACGTATTTCATAAAATCATAACCGATAACCAAATTAAATTTAGGTCCCAGAATTTCTTCGTTATTCCAGAAAATGTTTCCTTGTTTTAGATCGTATTTACCATAAATAAGATTAAGAAGCGTGCTTTTGCCTGAACCACTTTCTCCTATAATGGCGAGGTTTTCTCCAGCTTCAACTTTAAAGTCAATAGCTTTTAAGACTTCGGTTTTAGAATACCCGAAAGTGACGTTTTTCACCTCTAACATATTAGACTTATTTAAAAGAGTAGAATGATTTCATTACAAAAATACTATAAAAAAACCGCTTGATTTCTCAAACGGTTTCAGCTTTATCAGGACTTAAATTATTGCTTTATGAACTTTCGTTTCATCGTTTTTCCTTCAGATTCTAATCTCAAAAAGTACACACCACTTGTTAATTTCGAAACGTCGATTTTATTCGATTTAAGTTTCATGCTAAGTATACGCTTTCCATTGATATCAAAAACAGTTGCTATTTTATTAATAACATTGGCTGAGGTTTTGATGGTAAGTTCTTCTTTTACAGGATTAGGATAAATAGAAACATCTCCTAAAGTTTCATCTTCAACATTTAACGCAGTACCTTCAATGATATTTATTGTTGAATTTATGGCTGGATTCGGAATATAATCGACAACACCAGATGGCCAATAAATGGTAATATTATTAATTGTAGTGTCAGCACCGATACCAAAATGTGTATTTAGCGAACTCATAAATTCAAAACCTTCTCCGCTTCTTACTTCTCTAATTTGTATTCCCGAAGGTGTTAATATTTCTACTCGAGCTCCAATGCCATTGATATTACTATCAGTACCTATCGTATTTATTTTTAACCAATTATTTGAATTCGTATTATTTAAATAAATAGTACCACTTCGAAAAATATCTAAGAAGCCATCGTTATTTGCATCGCCAATAGCACCGCTTGGTGGCATATTTGACGCGTAATTGGTAAACGTAAAATCGCCGTTGTTGAACAAAACATCTCCATTAGATATAATGTCAACGTAACCATCGTTATCAAAATCGGCTGGTGCATTTTCTACGCCCAATTGTGCATCTAAAACTCCAGAACCAGCTGTTACATCGGTAAATGTGCCGTCTCCATTATTACGCATAAGTTTAGACGTACCATTAGTAGGGCTGCTACTACTTGCACCAACATATACATCCATATCACCGTCATTATCAAAATCTGCCCATGCAGAAGACCATGTTTGTACAATATCTCCTAAATTTGATGTGTTGTTATGTCCATCGATTGGGTAATTATCATTATACCATCCTGTATCTGCTACATTAACAAATATACCATTTCCATCATTTCGCCACAATTCATTGGTGTTAATAGGAGTGGAGCCACCACGACATTTAGCGATAAACATATCCATATCACGATCATTATCATAATCAATCCAAACCGTACCATAGTTTCCACCTCCTGGAATTAAACCCAATCCATTTGGAACAACTCCTTCACTGCGACCTTGATAATACGTTAAATTACCAGTACCATCATTTATATAATATACGTTTGCTTGAACATCGTGACAAACAAATGCATCTAAATTACCATCGTTATTAATATCCACAAAATTTGTCCGTTGAGAGAAAATATCTTCAGTACCTGATATTTCGGTATATCCAGTACCTGTTTCGTTAGCTTTCATAAAAGTTACTCCACTAGTTGAGCCATATACGAGATCATTATACCCGTTATTATCAAAATCTCCCGCAGCTAAACTCCATGTTGGTAAATTATCGGCTTGGGTAGTAGTAATATTTACCGAATTAAAACCACCTGTAGCTAATTGATAATGAACATTTATATTAGTATCACTAACAGAAACAGCATCATCTAAAAAGTCTCCATTAAGGTCAACTAAAGCGATGTCATAGCTTCCAGTCGTACTAAGCGGGTTTGCGGTGAAGGTTACTGGATATCCAGATAAATCGGTACCTGTAGTAAGACTTATCGATTCCCAAAGACTAAATCCATCAGCGCCGCAAACTGCTCTAACATATATTAGGTAATTAGTTTCTTGGGTTAAGTTAGAAAATGTATATGCGGTATTGTTAGTTATTGTTCCAGAACTAGGAGGATTTGCAGAAGCTAAAATAATGGCAACTTCCCAAGACGTTTCAGAATCTCCTATATCCCAATTAGCCTGGGCACTATTATCACTTACATTACTAACCGTTAAGTTGAGTATACTTGGACAGGCAGGTGGAGCATTAGAAATTAGTGTGGGAGCATCCATGCAAAATCCCCAGCCATAAGATGTATTATCGTTGTAATCTAAACGATATTTAAAATTTTGTAATTGATTACCAGAAAACTGGGCAATGGATAAAGGATCACTTGTAAAGTCTGTGCGTGGTCTTGTACAAAAATCTGATCCGGCGGCGGTACTATCTTCAATTGCCTCTCCCCAATTTAACCATTGGTTGTTATCGGCATCCCAATATTGTAGTCTAAAAGTTTCGGTTTGATATATATTATATACATATTGAAAAACGACAATTATTTCAGTTTCATTAGCATTAAAAGCCGTAGAAAGATCAATTGTAGGCGATTCGGCAGCTACATTATTGTCAGAGGTACCACCAGCTTCATCATCATTAAACGAAAATGAGGAAGAACCATTTAGCACTGTTGGATCTTCATATACGAAAGCAGCATCATAACTACCTGAAAGACTCCAGTTCTCATTAGGCCAATTTGCGGATTGATTTAATACCTGTGCTTGAGTAATAAAGCCATACAGCGTAAAAAGCAATGTGGTTAGTAAAGTTTTTTTCATAATTATTTAATTTAGTTACAGTCTGTGATTAATGAATCTATCCATTCTTCGATAAGGGCGACACCTTCATTGTGTCTTAAACTTCTTCCTAGAAGCGGCATTCTGGTTGAGGGTTCGTTAGAGCTAAGTCTATAGTGCAGAACCGAATTGCGTGCATCTCCTGGCTCGACGATATGGCCAAGTCCTTCTTCAAGTTCTGTATCGGGATCTACACAAACCCCGATATTATCATAATTTTGAGTGTCAATATATTCAAAACGCATGGGTCTATAAGAACAATGGGTTTCTTCAGAGTGACAGTGTGCGCAATTTATTTCTAAATAAGCTCTAACTCTAGATTCTAAAGGTTCCGAAATGTCGCTATAATTGGGTAATTGCGAAATGGTTTCTGGTAGTGAATTCTCTAGATAACCCAAAGATACTAATTTATTAAGTTGGTTTTCTGGTCCATCTTCATATTCAAAATTTAAATTTCTAGGTTTTGGGCCAATAGGTTCGGGTGTTTCCAATATTTTATGACAAGTAAAACATTTCGCTTCTGAAGGCACCCTATATTGAACGGTATTTACTTCTTCATTTTCTAGCCATTGCAAATTTACAAAGCGACCATTAAGATCTAAAGCGGCTTCCGTCTGTGTTTCGTTCCAAATATAATTGGCGAATATCCAACCCTCGTTTTTTCTTATCATTAGACGGGTTTCAATGAGTTGTGTTTTGTTATGGGGAAGCACATTGTCATAATAAAAACTTTTAATTAAAACGGTGCCAATGGGAAAATTTAAAGATACGTCATCACTAATATAGGTGGCTTTGGTATTATTTGGCATCCAAACAAATCGTTTCTTTTTAGCATAATCCGTGAATAACACTGAATTTAAACCGTAAGGAACCACCCCAAAGTTTGGTTTTAAATCCTTAAGGTTTCCTTGAAAAAAGTTGTATTCTGAAAGTGTTTCATATGGAATGCTGCCAAGATCTAAATTAATATTTGATGCTGATACAATTGTTAATGACACATTTTCTGTTATGCAATCACCAGAAATTGTACATATTGTATAAGTAAAATTATCTTCACCAATTTCATTTGAATTGGCGGTATATTTTATGCTATCGTCACTAGGATTATTAGGAGTATCATTGTCTAATATAAAAACTGTTCCTTTTGTAGGTTGACTTAAAGTTAAAGTTCCTTTGGATGGAATGTTTAAATCATTTAGAAATATATAAATCTCAATTTCTGAATTTTGAGTGAGTGTAAATTCATCTGGGTTAGTCTCAATAAGCAATGGTGATATGCCATCATCTTTAGCGCAAGACAACATTAGAAGGACGAGATATAAAAAAAGAATGTATTTTTTTGTCATCTATTGTAATTATGGTACACATACAAAACAATTAAGTACGTATAAGCCCTACCTTATTTAAAAAAATTAAAAATCTTTTATAGCAAATAATTAAAATTTTTTAAAGCATTTATAAGCCATGTTTCATATCGTTATTAAACACATTATACTTTAATAAAAAGAAGTGCTTTAAGACTTTAAATCTCAAATACTTATTGATGCCAAAATAAAGGTAAATTAAATACATTGGCGCAAAAAATGCTACGATTTTATTTTTTTTATAGAGCATCGGTTTTAATTTCACTAAATACCTAAAGAATTTTTCGGGAGTTAATAAAAATTGTATCCCCATTTTTACTGGATTCACAATTTTTGGCGGTTCATAAGAAATTCCAACTTTATTGTGACCTACGTTTTGATAAAACCCATGACTTAAAGTGTTTAAAAATTTTAATTTTTTAGTGCCCTGAAACAATCCAGATTTTAAAGCCGTTTTAGAAATCGCGGCTTGCATGGTATCTTCACTATAGCAGATGGGAGCTAAGCTTTTCAACAATGATATGTGCAAAGCAAACATTTGTTCTTGGTGTGCTTTTATATGGTTATCATACAACCATTTTTCTTCAGGTTTATGATGTTCTATAACATAGCCATCAGTCTTCAAGTTGTAATCAAAAGCACTGCCGTGATCTGCGCCAGAAAATTGCTCATAAAGCTGTTGGTTAGCCATTAATATGTGATCATAATAACCAGTATAAGGCATTATAGATGATATAAGTCCGTAACGCTTAGTTTTCGGTTGTATATTATAAATGTTGCCAAGCCCTAGATAATAACCAGTAACAGGAATTTGTTGTTCAAAAAATTCATAGATAGCTTCTTGCATGGTGCCTCCCCAACCAATATCAACTAAATTAATTCCATTTGCCTCTATGTTTAAATTTAAAGAATCGACATAAGCTTTAAAAGCATTATGACTTTCTTTTCTATGTTTCTCATAGTAATTCTTTAAGTTGTCATTTCGCTTTAATGTTTCAAAAACTGAAGAATTAAAGAAATCTTCGATTTTAGTATGAGCATCAATTTTGAGTTCTGAAATGATTTGAGCTCTCAATTCATCTGAACAGTTAAGTGCTAACAGAAAATCATCGACAGCGAGATTACTATATTTTAATCGTAAAAAAGTAAATGGTTCTTCCTCTATAGCTTTCAAAGACATTTGTAACGCAGCATGTCTCGATATTTTTAAATAATGGGTTTTTATTCTCCGGCCCTCATTTATAAGCGCAAAGTTTTGATAAGAATCGAATAGTTTTTTTAAATATTGACCTTCACGAGATAAAAAGACAAGATCTTTAATGCCTTGTCTTTTGGCTGTTTCATACAGGCGCTCTACAAACGTATGGTACTGTATTATAAACTCCGTGTAAGGAATAGAAGTGTTTTTTTGACAAGCTTTATAAACATTATTAATAATACGTTCTAGCTGTTTTTTATCATTGCCAAAATTGTTTCGCTTGTTTTTGTTGAGGTATTTTTTATGTGGTAAATGGTAGGCATTCAAACCATTTTTTATGGCATTTGTATAATCACTTCTTAAGTTGTCGCCTATCATCATGGCTGTCTTAGAATCGATGGATAATTCTGAAACAATTTGGTTATAAACCGTACCATGGTGTTTACTCTTTTTTAATTCTGCCGAACTGTAAATGCCATCAAACACATCTAAAATGCCATGATGTGTAAGTAATTTTTCAAAAAGCGTTTTAGAGCCATAAAAATCTGAAATCAAATACACTTTTCCGCCATTAGACTTAAAATTTTTTAACGTATTTAATACCTCTTGATTTAAATATTGAATATCCGATTCTGCTCTAACATCAATTGCTTCAAATAAATTTATAAAATCTTCTTTTTCATTATACGAAATGACATTTGCATTGATAAGACGATTTGCAACCTCTCCCTTTAAAATAGGGTAAGGAATTTCGTCAGTAGTTTTATTTAATTTTGAGACGAGGTACTTGCTTGATTCTTGCCTAATGAAATAGAGTTCGTCTATGGTGATAGACAAACCCAATTCCCTAATCATAAGCTTTGCCCAAATTCGTTGCACATAATTAGGGTGTACGTGTCTATGTACAACAGTATCGTAATAATCTGTAAAAAGATACTTTATATTCTTTTCCCTAAGCTGTTTATGAAGTTGGTTTAAAGACAAATAATACGATTTGGTTAGTTACTCACTGATGTTATCCCTTTATTTTTTCATCGGTTTTAGATGGTAACACCTCAAATCCCATATTGTAAAGTGTAAATCCATAAATATCAGCGTACTGTTCAATGGTTTTACTTACCGGAGTTCCTGCTCCATGGCCCGCATCTGTTTCAATTCTGATAAGTGTTGGATTATTTCCCGATTGTTTACTTTGTAATTCGGCAGCGAATTTAAAACTGTGCGCAGGTACTACACGATCATCATGATCACCTGTAGTAACCATTGTGGCAGGGTATTCTACACCTTCTTTGACATTATGCACTGGTGAGTAACCTTTAAGGTAATCGAACATTTCTTCGCTGTCTTCTGCTGTTCCGTAATCGTATGCCCAACCCGCGCCTGCAGTAAAGGTGTGGTAGCGTAACATATCTAAAACTCCAACGGCAGGTAAAGCGACTTTCATTAATTCTGGGCGTTGCGTCATGGTAGCTCCCACTAATAAACCTCCATTAGAACCTCCTCTAATAGCTAAATAATCTGACGATGTATATTTCTCTATTATAAGATATTCGGCAGCGGCAATAAAATCATCAAATACATTCTGCTTTTGAAGCTTTGTACCAGCATCGTGCCATGCTTTTCCGTACTCTCCTCCACCTCTTAGGTTAGGTACAGCATAAATTCCGCCTTGCTCCATCCAAACCGCATTGGCAATACTGAAACTTGGAGTTAAACTTACATTAAAACCTCCATAGCCATAAAGAATTGTCGGGTTTTTACCGTTAAGTTTAATACCTTTTTTATGCGTGATAATCATTGGCACCTTAGTACCATCTTTAGAGGTGTAAAAGACCTGTTTGCTTTCAAAATTTTCTGGATTAAAATCAATATTTGGTTTTCTGTATAGCTCAGAAGTCCCATTGTCAATATTAAATTTATAGATACTACCAGGCGTTACATAATTAGTAAATGAATAATATAATTCTTTCTCTTCTTTCTTTGCTCCGAAACCACCTGCACTTCCTATACCAGGTAATTTAACTTCTCTTACTAATTTTCCATCATAATCGTATTGCAATACTTTTGAAACGGCATCTACCATATAATTTGCAAAAAAGTATCCTCCACCTGTTGATGGATTTAATACATTTTCTGTTTCAGGAATAAAATCTTCCCAGTTTTCAGGAGCAGGATTAGTGGCATCTACCGTTACGATTTTTTGGTTTGGAGCATCCAAATTCGTCATAATATAAAGTGTAGAACCTACGTTTTCTATAATATTGGAGTCTGAATCCGTATGATTTAATATTTCTACAAAAGATGCATTAGGATCTGTTAAATCTTTAATATAAAGTTTGTTACCTGAAGTTGATACGCGTGGTGTTAATACTAAGTAGTTGTCATCGTTTGTAACACTTCCATATATATAACGGTGTTTTTCATCAGGTGTTCCACCATAAATTAATTGATCTTCAGATTGGTTTGTACCTAATTTATGATAATAAACTTTGTGCTGATCTGTTTTAGCAGAGAGTTCGCTACCTTTTGGTTTATCGTAGCTAGAGTAGTAGAAGCCTTCATTTTTGTACCAAGACATACCACTAAATTTGATATCAACTAGCGTATCTTCAACAATTTCTTGTGTTTCGGTATTCATAATTAGAATTTTTCTCCAATCACTCCCTCCTTCAGAAATAGCGTATGCTAATGTTTTACCATCTTTTGAAAAACTGGTGCCTCCTAACGATATCGTACCATCTTTTTTAAAGGTATTGGGATCTAAAAATACGGATGCCGTACTTGGGTCATCACCTGTTTTGTAACGATAAATAACATATTGGTTTTGTAAACCGTCATTTTTATAAAAATAGGTGTAGTCTCCCTCTATAAATGGTGCACCTATTTTTTCGTAATTCCAGAGTTTGGTCAATCGTTCTTTTAACTCTTCACGGTATGGAATGTTGTCTAAATATCCGAAGGTTACTTCATTTTGCGACTTAACCCATGATTCAGTTTCTTTACTTCGATCGTCTTCTAACCAACGGTAAGGGTCGTCTACGGTTTTTCCAAAGAATGTATCTGTAGTGACAGCTTTATTGGTTTCAGGATAATTAACAGTAATTGTTTTCAAAGTTTCAGTTTCGTTTTTACAAGAAACAAAAATACTTAGTACTAATACAATAAGAAGAAAATTTTTCATATTTGGTTTGTTTGAAATAAAATAACATTACTCCAAATATAAGACTTTCGTAATTTGACGAATATCAAAACTTAAAAAACTTAAGAGTAAAATAAAATAGCCCTACCGATCATATAATAACTAATGTGTTACGATATACGAAAAGTAAGACTATTTTGAAAAATATTATACTACGTTAAAGGGCTTTATATTAAATTATTATTAATGAGGTACTCAGCTATCTGAACAGTATTAGTGGCCGCCCCTTTTCTTAGGTTATCACTTACAACCCACATATTTAAAGTGTTTGGTTGCGAGCCATCTCGTCTAATACGTCCAACAAATACATCATCTTTACCGTTAGCATAGATAGGCATAGGATAGACATTAACATCCAAATTATCTTGTAGGGTTACACCCTCGGTTTCGTCGAGCAATTGCCTTACTTTAGTAAGATCAAAATCAGTCGCGAATTCTACATTAATCGATTCACTATGGCCGCCAGCAGTTGGGATTCTAACAGCCGTTGCGGTGACAGCAATAGAACTATCGTCAAGAATTTTTTGTGTTTCTCTAACCAATTTCATTTCTTCTTTGGTATACCCATTTTCTTCGAAGACATCGCAATGCGGAATGGCATTTTTGTGAATAGGGTGCGGATAAGCCATTTCTCCTTTTTTGCCTAATATTTCGTTTTCCATTTGCTCAACAGCTTTAATTCCTGTGCCAGACACGGATTGATAAGTAGAAACGACAATACGTTTAATTTTATAAGTTGCATGAAGTGGTGCTAAAGCCATTACCATTTGTATTGTAGAGCAATTTGGATTGGCAATAATTTTGTCTGATTTAGACAATTGCTTGGCGTTAATTTCTGGAACAATCAATTTTTTGGTAGCATCCATTCTCCAAGCCGAAGAATTATCGATAACAGTAGTGCCAACTTCAGCAAATTTAGGAGCCCATTCTAAAGATGTATCACCACCAGCAGAAAATAGAGCAATATCAGGGCGTGCTTCAATAGCACTTGGAATACTAATTACAGCAATATCTTTTCCTTTATATTTTATTTTCTTACCAACTGAACGTTCAGAAGCTACTAATAATAATTCATTCATTGGAAAATTACGCTCCTCTAATACTTTTAGCATCACATTTCCTACTAAACCGGTTGCGCCAACAATTGCTACTTTCATGTGTAAATATTTATTGTTAATTAAAGTTTCAAATTTATAGTATTTCTTTAAAGAAATGAGACTATTTCGTCTTAAAAATGTAATAAAAATTTGGGTTTCAATTATCAATTTTACAATTAACAATAGATGTTTCTGCTACTAATATCTGAGTTTTTAATTATTTATAAATGCGCATTAAATAGTTTGTTTTTACCGCCAATCGTCAAAGTAAAAAACGGTTAATAAGCTAGGAAAAGAAAAACCCAGACTTTTAGAGTCTGGGTTTAATTAAAAATAGTAGTGTAGCGATGACACTAATTATTTCTTTAAAGAATCTCTGATTTCCTTTAATAAATCAATTTCAGAAGGACCAGAAGGTGCTGCTGGAGCAGGCTCTTCTTTCTTTTTCATTCTATTGACTCCTTTAACAACTAAGAACATCACAAATGCTACAATAATAAAGTCTATAACGTTGGTTAAGAATGTACCATATTCTAGAAAAACCTCACCAACCATTTCGCCAGCGTCGTTTAAAGTGCCTTCTTTTAATTGGTATCTCAAGGCTTTAAAATCCGCTTCGAATATCATACCAATTAACGGCGATACTATACCTCCTGTAAACGAGGAAACGACTTCTTTGAAGGCGGCACCCATTACAAAGCCAACTGCAATGTCTACAAGGTTCCCCTTCATTGCAAATTCTTTGAATTCTTTTAACATAATTAAGTGTTTTTTTAATAGTGAGTTGATATGTCTTAGACACTAAGGTAAAAAAAAAGTCACATATATTTAAAAACTAGTTAAGCTACTCTAGAAAAACACGCTTAACACGTTGAGAAACAGCAGTTATAATTTCGTATGAAATTGTTTTTGCAGATGCTGATAAATGACTAGCGCTATAGTCTGAATTAAATATAATTACCTCGTCGCCTTCTTTACACTCAATGTCAGATATATTAACCATGATCATATCCATACAGACATTCCCAATTATTGGAGCTTTTTCGCCATTTATAATTACAAACCCGTTGCCTTTACCATAAATTCTATTGATGCCATCTGCATGGCCAATAGGAATAGTAGCCGATTTTTCAAATCCTTTAGACGTGTATGCTCTGTTATAGCCTACAGTTTCATCTTTATCAATTTTGTGAATTTGAGAAATTACTGATTTTAAACATGCTATTGGTTTCAGATTTTTATCTTCTTCCACAGAATTTCCAAACCCATATAGCCCAATACCACAACGAACCATATCAAAATGAGCTTCCGGATAATTAAGAACTCCAGATGTATTACATAAATGTAGCCAAGGTTTGTAGTCTATTTTAGATTCAAAATTGTCAGCAATAGACTTAAATCTTTTAATTTGAAGTTCCGTAAAATTGAGTTCGTTATTATCTTCACTTGCCGCCAAATGTGAAAATAATGAGACAACTTTAACCGATGCAGAGGTATTAAGTTTTGAAACTATAGAAGGAATGTCGCTATTTATAAAACCAAGACGATTTAAACCCGTATTGAATTTTAAGTGTATTGGATAATGTTTTTGATTTTTTGCCTCGGCGGTTTTTATAAATTCGTTTAAAACGTTGGCACTATATATACTCGGTTCTAAACATCTGTCAATTAAAATTTCGAAATTTATAGGCTGTGGATGAAGCACAATGATAGGAGTTGTAACCCCAGCATCTCTTAACACTACACCTTCTTTAGCATAGGCTACGGCAAAATAATCGACATTTAATTTTTCAAGATGTTTGGCAACTTCAACAGAATCGCTTCCATAAGCAAACGCCTTAATTACAGCTAAGAATTTAGTTTGGGGTTGTATTTTTGATTTTAAATAATTGAAATTATGAGTCAGTGCGCTTAAATCAATCTCTAGAACAGTTTCTTGGGCTTTAGGCATTCCGTTTTTGGTCTTTAGAATCAATTTCTTCCGGATTATTCACCTTTATGTGTCGCACTTTATCTCGATGCATACTTTTGTAATAAGCCGCTCTACTTAAAGGCTCGTATTCGTCGACTTCACCTAATAAAACTAAGTCGTCACTTAGAGCTTTTCTGTAACTGTATTGTGCTAAATTTCCTGTTTTTGTACAAACGGCATGCACCTTAGTTACATATTCTGCTGTTGCCATAAGATTTGGCATAGGACCAAAAGGATTACCTTTAAAATCCATATCTAAACCAGCAACAATAACACGAATACCTTTGTTGGCCAAATCGTTACAGACTCTCACAATTTCGTCATCAAAAAATTGGGCTTCATCAATACCGACCACATCACAACCATCGGCTAAAATAGGAATATTAGCAGCGGCTGGTACAGGAGTAGAGCGGATTTCATTAGCATCATGAGAGACTACCATGTCTTCATCGTAACGTACATCAACGGCAGGTTTAAAAATCTCTACCCTTTGTTTAGCAAATTTTGCGCGTTTTAGTCGTCGAATTAATTCTTCGGTCTTACCTGAGAACATTGATCCACAGATGACTTCAATCCATCCAAATTGTTCTTTCTGATTTACTGTATTTTCGAGAAACATTTTGTAATTTTAGCACTAAATCAGATACTGACTCTGATTTTATAAAGGTCTCGCAAATTTATTAAAAATCAAAAGTAAAACTTACGAAAAGATGAAAAAGAAATTAGAATCAGAATTAGTTAGCATTGCACATAGAATTCTGAAACTGACAGGTAGGGAAGATGTTGATCAGCTGCACAGTGAAGTAGCAAAGCTTTATGAAAAATTGACGGTTTTAAAGTTTGCTCAAGATAATTTTGAAAATAAAATGCCAACTATTGGTCATGACTCGTCGTTTTTTGGAATGTTAGATACGGCGTTCAACAATAAAGTGAGTGATAATATAGAGGTTGAGAATAAAACATATATTAATTTAGACGAGGTTGAAGATGATGGTATTATTGAGCCCGTTATGACTAAAATTAAGGATATGTTTGAACATATGCCTAAAGAAACCAAACCCATAGATCCGGTATTAGAAAAAGCTTTGGGAGGCGATATTGGAACACTTTCTAATACCGATGAATTTGAGACCATTACATCTGGTTTTGAGGCTATCCCAGAGTTTGAACCTATTGAAGACGCACAAAAGCGAGAAGCCGAAATTGAAAAGAAATCCCTTAACGATAAGCTTAAAGGCAAGCGATTAAATATTGGTCTCAACGATAAATTGGCGTTTATTAAACATTTATTTGAAGGAAAAAATGAGGACTATGATCGTGTTATTTCACAAATTAATACCACACGTTCTATTAGTGATGCACGAAAATTAATTCTAGAAATGGTAAAGCCCGACTATAATAATTGGGAAGGAAAGGAAGTGTATGAAGCCCGTTTTATGGACATTATTGAGGGTCGATTTAATTAGGGAATTATCTTTATGAGTAAACTTTATATTGTTCCAACCCCAATAGGAAATCTAAAAGACATGACATTCAGGGCTGTTGAGGTCTTAAAAGAAGTCGATTTAATTTTGGCTGAAGACACCAGAACTTCAGGAAAACTATTAAAACATTTTGAAATTACAACACAAATGCACAGTCACCATATGCACAACGAGCATAAAACGACTGGAGGCTTAATAGAAAAATTAAAATCAGGATTGACTATTGCTTTAATTAGTGATGCAGGGACACCTGCTATTTCAGATCCGGGATTTTTATTGGTGAGAACGTGTATTGAGAACAATATTGAGGTCGATTGTTTACCTGGTGCCACTGCGTTTGTGCCTGCTCTGGTAAATAGTGGTTTGCCAAACGATAAGTTTGTATTCGAGGGATTTTTACCTGTTAAAAAAGGAAGACAGACTAGGTTATTATTACTTGCTGAAGAAACCCGAACTATCATTTTTTATGAAAGTCCACACAAGTTGCTCAAAACTTTAGGGCATTTTTGTGAGTATTTTGGTGAAGAAAGAGCTGTATCTGTCTCTCGAGAGTTAACCAAACTTTATGAAGAAACCATTAGAGGTACTGCAAAAGAAGTTTTAGAACACTACAAGAATAAACCTCCTAAGGGTGAAATTGTGATTGTGGTCGGTGGTAAAAAGTAAATGGGTTAAGCTTTAATTCTACAGCATCACCTGTTACCGATTAGATTTTATATTTTTCTGCTTAATTACAAACTATGAAAACTAAACATTACAACGTATTTGTTATTGGCAGTGGAATTGCGGGTCAGACTGCAGCTAAAATCTGTGCGAAAGCGGGTATGTCAGTTGCTATATCCGATAATCGTAAATTTGGCGGCACTTGCGCTACTAGAGGCTGCGACCCTAAAAAGATTTTAATGCAATTTGCGGATATCACAAAAAAAACGCATCAACTCAAAGATTTAGGATTTAAAAAAACACCTAAGGTAAAATGGAAAGATGTTCAGAAATTTAAAAAGTCTTTTACTAAACCAGTCCCTTTAGAGACAGAAACGACGTTAACCGAATTAAACATTGATTTATACCATCAATCGCCACGATTCTCGAATATAAATGAAATCATCGTTGAAGGCAAAACTGTAACGGCAGATAAATTTGTAATAGCAACGGGTTTCGTTGCGCGGGCATTAGAATTTAAAGGTGCCGATTTACTAGAAACAAGTGATACGATTTTAAAATTAAAAAATATCCCGAAGTCGGCTGTATTTATCGGTTCGGGTTATGTTGGTATGGAATTTTGTTACATGCTTTCTACTATGGGGTGTAAAGTTACTATGATTGAAGCTTCTGATAGCGCTTTGTCACCTTTTGATTCGTTCTTGGTAGAGAAACTTGTTAAGTTATTAGAAAATAACGGGGTAGAATTTATTTTTAATGCAGAGCCTACAAAACTAGAAAAGAAGAAGAAAAACAATAAATTAACCTATAAGAAAGGTGGCGAAATAAAATCTATAAAGGCCAGAAAAGTGTTCAATACGGCTGGTCGTGTTCCTGCTGTAGGCAAATTGGAATTAGCAAATGCAAATATTAAAGCTGATGACTCGGGTGTTTTAGTTAATGATTTTATGCAGAGTGTAAGCAACGATAATGTTTTTGCTTGTGGTGATGTATCTAGTAAATCTTTGCCGTTGACTCCACTCTCAGGCTTGCAAGGTTATATTGCAGGTCATAATCTTGTGAATGGTAACTCGAAAGAATTTGAAAACCCTTTAGTGCCTTCTGTTGTTTTTACACAACCACAATTAGCAAGCGTTGGCTATTCGGAAGAAGAAGCCAAAGACAGATATAAAAATGTATTAATTTATAAAGGTGATGCGTTGGATTGGTACAATGCACAGAAGGAAAATGCGGAGGGTTATGCTTACAAAATTTTGGTCAACGAACGTACTAAAAAAATAGTAGGGGCACATCTATTGAGTTCACAAGCCAACGAAACTATCAACGTTTTCGCGATGGCTATCAATAATAATATGACAGTCGATGAGTTTAAGAAGCAGATATTTACCTATCCTTCTTTTACTAATGATCTAAAGAGTATGTTGAAGGATCCGGATTAATCAAAAGAAATTAATCAATGGAGAACTTACTGCACAATATAAGCCAATGTACCTTTTGCACCGCGCATTTACCATTAGGGCCAAGGCCCGTGGTTACAGCAAACGTTAATTCCAAAATTGTAATAATAGGTCAGGCACCAGGGACTAAGGTTCACGAGTCTGGAATTCCTTGGGACGATCAAAGTGGAAAAAGACTAAGACAATGGCTCAATGTGTCGGATGAACAATTCTATAACACCACAAATTTCGCGATTGTACCTATGGGATTTTGTTACCCAGGAAAAGCAAAGACAGGTGATTTGCCTCCAAGACCAGAATGTGCACCGCAATGGCACGAGCAATTATTAGATAAAATGCCAAATGTAGAGCTGATTATATTAATTGGTGCTTATGCACAAAAATATTATTTAAAAGATAAAGCAAAACGAACATTAACGGAAACAGTTGAAGAGTACCATTCCTTTTTACCAGCCTATTTTCCTATTCCACATCCTTCACCGACTAATCGGTTTTGGATAAGTAAGAATCCCTGGTTTGAAGAATTGGTGGTACCTAAATTGCGCGAGACTGTTGAAAGAATTTTAAGATAAAACATACTCATTTGGGTTGACATAATTTGTAATCAACGGAACTCCGTGGTTTTGTTAAAAATTAAAATAATTTAATTTTATTCTGAATCAAAGCTGCAATCAAGATTTATAATAAAATAGGACACAAAAAAACCTTACTATCGTTAGTAAGGTTTCAATGTATTTGTTTGATATTATTGAAATCTAATTCACAACAATTTTCAATGATTGTTCTTTATTATTAGCATCAATTATTTTAGCAAAATAAGCACCAGAAGCATAAGTACTCATGTCTATAGTAAGTCTTTTGAAAAATGAGTTATCATAAATTTTCTTACCTAAAAGATTATGAATTTCTATTTTTTTCTCACTATTATCGCTAGTACTAATAGTCACTTTATTTGAGGTCGGATTCGGATAAAGTTTAAAGTCAATAGTTTCTTCATCAATACTTAGTGGGTTTAGTCGTTGTGCAAACATCCAATCCCATACAACTTGTTCACTATAAGTTCTCGTCCAAGAATTATGACCACCATTTTTATATAAAGTAAATGCCAATTTATCAGTGGGTTGAGTTAGACCAGTAGTAATAGACCAATCTTGAGATTCTGTATTAAACTGCATTGTGTAATTTTCCGTAGCGGGATTATTTCCGTTTTCGTAAGGATAAATTGCCATAACCGAACTATTAATATTAGCAATGTAATTTACATTGTTAATCGTTCTAGATACATTAATTGTTTCGTCATCAAAACTATGAACAGCCCAAATAGGAGTTTCTTGTAAAAAAGGTGAAGGATTATTGACATTGGTGTAACCACAAATTGGCAGCGCAGCAGCAATTAATTCAGAATGTGCTCTTAAAGCATTCCACGTGCTACTACCCCCAGAGCTTAAACCTGTAACATATACTTGATTTAAATTTATAGGATAATTAGAAATTATATAGTTATATAAATTTATAAAATCATTTCCTGTATAATTAGCGTTTTCTTTTTGAGGTGTTATAATAACAGCATCAAAATTAGAACTTTGTGTAGCCAATTGGGTAGGGTTAGAAGATAATAAACTGCTTAAGTCGGTTGTTCCGTTGCCTCTATCGCTATAACCATGATAGAATATAATTAGAGGATAGGTATCATTGGATGCGTCGTTAAAACTACTTGGTAAATATTCAATATAACCAAATGGAGAGTTAGAGCTTCCTAAGGGTACGGCTGTCCGATCTCCAGGTTCTCCATATGGCGCCTGCGCAGTTAATACGATTGAGTTGCATAATGCCACGATACAAAATACAGCAACTTTTAAAGTTTTAGTGTTCATAGAATAAAAATTATTTAATAAAAATTTGATGAAAGTAGATCAAAATTCAAAAGATAGATTTTTAGCGCGGGCAATATAGCAAAAAGAGTTTTTGCTTTAAGCGTATTTACTTGCTTAATAGTCAGACTATTCGTTAATATGCACAAAACATGGACTAATACCGTGATCCATCATGTTTTCCAACCTCAAACCCGTGTTTTTCAAGGTATTGCTTGCCGCTTTTTACAGCATCTTCTTCAATATTGGTTCCCATAGAATCATTCCAACGGTTCAAATAACCAAAGAGCGAAATAACACCTAACATTTCTACTATTTCACCTTCATTCCAATACGCATATAGCCGATCCTTTATTTCTGCATCTACCGCATTTGGTACCTGCGATGCTGCCAAACTAAAATCTAAAGCCGCACGTTCTGCTTCCGAAAAAGCATCATGAGTTCTATAATCCCAAATATTATCTAATTGTTCTTGTTCTGCACCATATCGTTCTGCGGCTCTAATAGCATGGGCTTGGCAATAGCGACACCCCGTAGAATTACTACTTACCCAAGCAATCATACGTTTTAAAGCAGAGGTTACGCGACCTTCATTTTCCATTACGGCTTTGTTCAAATTTATAAAAGCTTTACTTATCGCTGGTCTATGCTGCATGGTTAATACCGAGTTTGGACAAAACCCGAGAGTTTCATTGAAAAATTCAGCTAATTTTTTAGTTTCTAAATCATGGTTTGCAGACAATGGTGTTACTAAAGGCATAGTTTCTGTTTATTAGGATTAATTGAAGAATATTTTTTTTAAATTTATTGTAAATATAAAACTTTGCTAGTATGAAAATGATTTTAAGGACTTTCGATTTGCAGTTGAAACATACATTTACCATTTCTCGAGAATCTCACAATCAACAACCGTCTCTAATTGTAGAATTAAAGGCTGATGGCCATTCTGGTTTTGGTGAAGCAACATCTAATCCTTACTACAATATTTCTGTAGAAAATATGGTTAGTGACTTAGAGGCAATACGTGAGATTATAGAATCTTTAGACCACCTAACACCTGAATTATTTTGGACTACCGTACAGCCTCATTTAAAACATAATATGTTTGCACTTTGTGCATTAGATTTGGCTTTCCATGATTTGTATGCCACCAGAAAAGGAAAAAAGTTATATGAGTTATGGAATTATGATATTTCAAAAAACCCCTTAACTGATTATACCATTGGATTAGATACCATTGAAAAAATGGTAGAAAAAATGCAAGAAATGCCATGGCCAATTTATAAAATTAAACTAGGTACAAAAAATGATTTAGACATTATTAAGGAATTACGAAGCCATAGTGATGCTGTATTTAGGGTTGATGCCAATTGTGGTTGGGAGGTTGAAGAAACAATTAAAAACTCGCACGATTTAAAAGCGTTAGGTGTAGAATTTATAGAGCAACCGTTAAAAGCGGATCATTGGGAAGGGCATATGAAGGTATATCAAAATTCAGTATTACCAATTGTTGCTGATGAAAGTTGTCAAATTGAATCAGATGTCGAAAAATGCTATGGTCATTTTCATGGTGTAAATGTAAAATTAACGAAATGTGGTGGATTAACCCCAGCGCGGAGAATGTTAAATAAAGCTAAGGATTTAGGAATGAAAACTATGGTTGGTTGCATGACGGAATCGACCGTGGGTATTTCAGCTATAGCACATCTATTACCTCTATTAGATTACGTAGATATGGATGGAGCGTTACTTTTAGCGAATGATATTGCTAAAGGTGTATCTATTTCCAATGGAAAAACAACATATAGTAATGAACTTGGTACAGGTGTATCTTTAATCTAAATAATGATGTTAGTTGATGAGTTCCCAGATAGAACTATAACCGTAAGGGGTAAAACGTATTTATATTTTGGGGGCACTTCTTATCTAGGTTTAGCCACTCATAAAGGATTTCAGCAATTAATTATTGAAGGATTAACCCAATGGGGAACATCCTTTGGTAGTTCTCGAAATGCTAATGTTAAGCTTTCAGTTTATGCTACCGCAGAAACATTATTGACGAAATGGATTAAGGCTGAAGACGTAGTTACCGTTTCGTCGGGCGCATTGGCTGGTAAATTAGTTCTTGATTATTTATCAAAATCCAATCCCGTTTTTTATCATTATCCTAAAACACATCCAGCAATAGTGGCTAAAAATAGCTTGTTATTATTTGAGGCCAATCAACTTCATCCAAGATTATTAGACCATAAAATTGAAGATATAGTTATTTCTGCGGACGCGGTTTTGGCATCAGAAATGTTTTCAACGTCATTTGACTTCTTAAATGAAATTCCAAAACATAAAACAATAACGCTTCTAGTTGACGAGTCGCACTCAATTGGAATATTAGGTGAATCTGGTCGTGGAATTTTTACCGAAATAAATACTAACAGGGCCATTAATACAATTGTAGTCGCATCTATGGGTAAAGCCTTAGGGGTTTCAGGTGGGTTTATCGGTGGTGAAAAGACGGTGATCAATTCAATTAAAAATGAAGCAACATTTATCAGTTCATCAGGAGCAAATCCATGTTATTTGCAAGCCTTTATCAGAGGTCAGCATATTTACAAATCTCAATTGAATCTATTAAAAGCTAATATCTCATATCTGTTTTCGCAATTAAACGAAAGAATAAGTAGCTCGCAAAACGAAAATTACCCTGTGCTTTATTTCAAAAATGAAGATATCTATCAAAATCTTTTGGAACAAAAAATAGTGATTACTAGTTTTCTATATCCCACATATAATGTACCGATGAATAGAATTGTAATCACAGCCAATCATACGGAAGCTGATTTAAAAATTTTAGCGAACGCCTTAAATAATTTGATATAAAATAAGTTATTCCAAATTTCAATTTAATAGTGGTATTTTTGAATTACAACACTAATTTTATTGTATATAAATATGACGCATCAAATTACTACGCATTGGCAAGGTGGATTAACATTTGAATCCGATAACCCTTCAGGTAAATCTGTAAAAATGGATACCAATATCGAAGGGCAAGTAGAACGTTACGGTTTGTCACCAAAGGCTATGATGTTATCTTCTTTAGCGGGTTGCTCAGCATTAGACGTGATTTCTACCTTAGATAAGATGAAAGTAGAACTAAGTGATTTTAAAATAGAGGTTACTGGTGAGTTGACAGAGGTACATCCAAAATATTACCATTCGGTAGTTGTAGATTATCA
Organism: Winogradskyella bathintestinalis; assembly: GCF_030407435.1. Taxonomy (GTDB): domain Bacteria; phylum Bacteroidota; class Bacteroidia; order Flavobacteriales; family Flavobacteriaceae; genus Winogradskyella; species Winogradskyella bathintestinalis. The sequence goes on along the minus strand of NZ_JASDDK010000001.1, from coordinate 493,768 downwards.
TTTTTACGGTACAGATTTAAATCAAATAAAATGTGAACGTGCCGTGAACCTATCCGTAGAAAAATACTGTGGAGTGATGGAAATGTTTAGGCGATTTGCAAAAATTGAAACCAATATTATTTATCATATAAGTACAAAACTATAATTGATGTCACTTTGAGCTTAGGCCTCTACCGGCTCGATTGTACAAAAAAATCGCGATTAATTAAATGCGTTGGACACTTAAACCAAAACCACAAGCCACTCAAGTGGTTTTAATGAAAGAATCACTTGGAGTTGATGATATTGTTGCTACTTTATTATTGCAAAGAGGTATAGATTCCTATCAAGCTGCCAAAACATTTTTTAGACCGGGTTTTAATGAACTTCATGATCCATTTTTAATGATGGATATGGATAAAGCCGTCACTAGAATAGAACATGCCATTAAGCATGGTGAAAACATAATGGTTTATGGAGATTATGATGTAGATGGTACAACATCAGTGGCTTTAATGTCTTCTTATTTAAAAACGAGAACCCCAAATATAACCACGTATATTCCCGATCGTTATGATGAGGGCTATGGTATTTCTTATAAGGGAATAGATTTTGCAGACGACAATGAATTTTCTTTAATTATTGCTTTAGATTGTGGAATTAAAGCCATAGATAAAGTGGCTTATGCTAAAGAAAAGGGCATTGATTTTATTATCTGCGATCACCACCGGCCTGGAGATAGAATTCCAGATGCCGTTGCAGTTTTAGATCCAAAACGTGAGGATTGTAAATATCCTTTTAAAGAATTGTGTGGTTGTGGGGTGGGCTTTAAACTCATTACGGCAATAGCATCAAAAAAGGGGCAGAGCGTTGAAGATTTAGTCGAGTATCTCGATTTGGTGGCCACTGCAATCGGGGCCGACATTGTGCCAATTGTTGACGAAAATAGAGCATTGGCATATATGGGTTTACAGGTCATTAACACCAATCCAAGACCCGGCATGAAAGCTATTATTGCTGAGGTGAAAAAAGAAAAGCTTACTATTACAGATGTTGTGTTTATAATCGCACCCCGTATAAATGCCGCAGGACGAATGAAACACGGCAATCACGCAGTAACACTTTTAACTGAAACTGACTTCAATTTAGCCGCAAAATATGCTATGGATATTGATCAGTTTAATACAGATCGGAGAGAAACTGATAAACGGATTACGGAAGAGGCCTTAGTTCAAATTGAAGAAACGAAAGAGCAAGACCGTTTTACTACCGTTGTTTATGATGAATCTTGGCACAAAGGTGTTATTGGTATTGTAGCTTCGCGCTTAATTGAAACCTATTATAGACCTACTTTAGTATTTACCAAAAGTGGCGATAAGTTAGCGGCCTCGGCTCGATCAGTTTCAGGATTCGATGTTTACAATGCGTTGGAAGCCTGTTCAGAATATATTGAACAATTTGGAGGCCATAAATATGCCGCAGGATTGACGTTATTACCAGAAAATTACGAAGCTTTTAAAGCTAAATTTGAAAGCGTAGTCAAAGCTACCATAGCACCAAAATTGTTAACTCGAGAACTTAAAATCGATTTAGATATTGAGCTCAGCCAGATAAACGATAAACTATTGCGCATAATACGACAGTTTGCACCTTTTGGTCCAGGCAATATGTCTCCCATTTTTATGACCCAGAACTTAAGAGATACAGGTTGGGGTAAATGTGTGGGTGCAGATGACAAACATCTGCGCGTCACTGCCACTCAAACTTTTAATGATAAGATAGTTTGTATTGGTTTTGGCTTAGGAGACAAAATAGATCTTATTAAAGATAAAAAGAATTTTAGCGCTGCTTATTCCATTGATGAAAATCATTGGAATGGTAATGTTAGTTTGCAATTGAAATTGAAGGATATAAAGGCTTAATATGCGTAACGTGATCACATCGCTTTAAATATATAAAATATTGGGCTATAGCAGTTCAACAAAATTTGCAGCAAGAAACTAGCTTGCTAAACAATTGAATATAAATTATATCTGACCTATTAGACTTTCATTTCATTAATGATTTAAAACCTACTAATTCTCTGAGCAAAATTTTGGCAAAAAACGATCCATACGCGGCATTAAGAATTAAAGAATTCAACATCTTTTTATTAGTAAGATTTGCCTTAGTTTTTGGCTGGTCAATGCAATTTATTGTTATCGAATGGCAAGTCTACTCTTTAACCAATGATAAATTAAGTTTAGGTATTATTGGGCTTTGCGAATTTTTACCAGCTTTTTTATTCGCGCCTTTTGCAGGTCACATTGTAGACAAAAAAGAAAAACGAAACCTATTTACACTCTGTATAGCACTATTCTCTTTAATTAGCTTTGGTTTATTTTGGCTGACATCAGATCAGATTGAATCCACATGGGAAATGAATTATATTTTATACAGTATCTATGGATTAATATTTTTTGGTGGAGTCTTACGCGCGTTTTTTGGTCCGACTATATTCTCCCTCATAGCACTTATTGTTCCCAAAAAAATATATCCGAATGCAGCCACGTGGAGTAGTAGTACTTGGAAAGGCGCGAGTGTATTTGGAGCACTCTGCGGTGGTTTTTTAATTGCTTGGATTGGCGTTCATTATACGCTTGGTATAATATTTTCATTAGTAATGCTGGCTTTAGTATTCGTTTTCGGGATAAAGAAGAAACCCGTTTTAAATAAAAAAACAAATGAATCCGTTATGGATAGTCTAAAAGTTGGACTAAAATTTGTGTTTAGCGATAAAGTTGTTTTAGGCGCCTTAACCTTAGACATGATTGCTGTTTTATTTGGTGGCGCGGTCGCCATTTTTGCGGTATTTGCAAAAGATGTGTTAGATGCAGGACCAAGAGGTTTTGGATATTTGAATGCAGCGCTTTCTTCGGGTAGTATTATAACAATGGTAGCAACAACTTATATTCCTATTACCAAAAACACCGGAAGAAAATTATTAATTTCCGTATTTGGTTTTGGTGTTTTTATGATCATTTTTGGGGCCTCCAAATTATTATGGCTGAGTATTATTGCATTGTTTTTATCTGGAGTGTGCGATGGCGTGTCTATGGTAATTCGTCAAACCATTTTGCAACTCAAAACACCTGATGACATGAGAGGACGCGTCGGAGCAGTAAATTCTATGTTTGTAGGGTCTTCTAATGAGCTTGGTGCGCTTGAAAGTGGAGTGGCTGCAAAATTATTTGGAGCGCCATTGGCCGTTGTACTTGGTGGAACTGTAACGCTCATTACTGTGGCTACAATGAGTATTAAAAACAAAGCGCTACGGAATTTAGATCTGACTAAGGATATTGAAGCACATGACAAAGATGAAGTGTAAATCACTTCTAAGCCTTATCATTTTTATTATTTTTGCCGACTATAGATTTTAAAACTTCATCTAACATGATTCTAAAACTGCTTAAAATAGCTTTAGAAAAAGATATTGTCATTTCTTCGATTAAAGTCGCTATAGTGGTTGGTTTTATCTTAAATATTATCAATCAAGGTGACCTTTTTTATCATCTAAATTTTGAAAAGGTAAATTGGTTGAAACTTGGCTTATGTTTTGTGGTACCTTATTCAGTGTCTACTTACGCTTCTGTTAAAGTAAAAACAAGTCAGAATTAATAGGTTTTCAGTTCAAAATTTTTACCGTCAAAAACCCCATAAGTATAATATTGAATCCAATCTCCTAAGTTGATGTACTTTGAGGTATCGTTCAAGTTAATTTCTAAGGGTAGGTGTCTGTGACCAAAAACAAAGAAATCTCTATGCTTCTCTTCAAGCTTTCGTTTGCAATAAATCGCTAACCATTCATTGTCCTCACCTAAAAATTTAGCATCATCATCACCAGAAATCATCTTGTTTTTTACAGACATATATTGACCGACTTTTATGCCAATATCAGGATGCGTCCATCTAAATAACCATTGAAAGAAAGGACTTGTAAATACCTTTTTCATGCGTTTATAACCTTTGTCCCCAGGTCCTAAACCATCACCATGACCGATAAATACGGAAGTATTATTAAAAGTAAATTCTTCAGGTTTATGATATACAGGAATACCCAATTCTTCTTCAAAATAACCATTCATCCATAAATCATGATTTCCCACAAAATAATGAATAGGAACGCCGGAATCACTAATTTCAGCTAGTTTCCCTAAAGTTCTTGTAAACCCTTTTGGGACAACCGTTTTATATTCAAACCAAAAATCAAACAAATCTCCAATTAAGAAAATCGCCGCAGCATCGTGTTTAATTTCATCTAACCAAGCGACAAATTTTTTTTCACGCGGTTTTGACGCTTTACTTGTAGGAGCGCCTAAATGATTATCTGAAGCAAAGTAAATTTTTTTTCCTTCTGCGATTTGTATGTGGTTAGATTTAGTCATTATCACTGGCAAACCATTCTGCGAAAGAAGACGCTGTTTCAGAAAGTTTTAAAGAATGTAGTTTTATGTTATTAGGTAAACGTTGCTTAATTTTTTCAGAAAAATCTATCACCATCATTTCACTTGTAGGCTGATAATCGACTAACAACACATTATGATCTCTAGCTTGTAATTCTTTTGCCAAATCTACATGAGGTGTGTTTTTATTAAATACCGTTGCGTGGTCAAAAACATCAACTATTTCTTCCTTTACTATTTTCTTTAAATCGCCAAAATCGATAACCATACCATATTTTACATCGGTTGTATCCGATATTGGTGTTCCAATAACAGTAACATATAAATTATAGCTATGACCATGGACGTTTTTACACTTACCATCATAACCATAAAGTGCGTGACCTGTTTCAAAAGAAAACTGTTTTGTAATGCGAATTTTGCTCATGCGATTCTAAATTATGGTACAAAGATATTATAAATGTAAAAGGAATGGCTTTTTAGATTACATTTGCGCACTTTTTTTAGAAATTATGATTTTAAAACTTGGCTTAATATAACGTGAGTAGTCTTTTTGAAGCTATTCCGTTCGTTGAAAACTCGCTTTACGAGCGTGTTATTTCAGACATATCATCGCAAAAATATAGTATTGTTGATGATTTTTTTTCCGAAGAGGAAGTTATTGCTTTGCGACATTCCTTGCTTTTAAAATATGAAGAAGACGCGTTTAAGAAATCGGCTATTGGCAATAAAACTAATGAGCTAGTTAAAAAAGCGGTACGTGGTGATATTATTCTTTGGATCGATGAAAATGTTATCAACTTTGCAGAAGAATTATTTTTCAATAAAATTAATGATTTAAAAGATTACCTTAATCGTACGTGTTTTTTAGGAATTAATCAGAAAGAATTTCATTACGCTATTTATCCAAAAGACACATTTTACAAACGCCATTTAGATACGTTTCAGAACGATGATAGACGCAAATTATCATTTGTTTGTTATTTAAATAGTGAGGATTGGAAACCCGAAAATGGTGGCGAACTTGTTTTATATTTGGATAACGAAGACAAAATAATATACCCATTTCCTGGCAAAGTTGTTATTTTCGAAAGTCAAGAATTAGAACACGAAGTTAAGCCAGTTAACACACCACGATTGAGTATTACAGGGTGGTTAAAAACACGATAGTTATTTTTAACGTCTTTTATTTCTATTGTAGAAATAAACAATGATAAGCACTATTCCTAAAATTAGAAACAGGCCATTTCCGCCTAAAAACCCAAGTATATCCATATTAAATGTCTTTATTTCTGTTTTTATTATATCTATAAATAGTAAAAGCTATAATCACTAAGACTACAAAAGGTAAGAGTGTACCAATAAACACACCAATGCCATAACTGCTATCGGGTGCATTTTTTATTTTTTCGTCAATATTAACATTTTGAAATATGGAAGCTAATACATTCATCTGTAGCACTAGGTTTTATAGCACAAATTTAACCGTTTTGAGCTAGGGATTTAAAAGTTTTACGAAATTTTATAATTAATGGTAAGCCTCGCGCGACCATCCATAATGTGAATGCTATAAAAATACCGTAAAGTTTATAATCTAATTGATCTGTCCAAAAAACGATAGGCACAAACACAATAAGTGTAGAAAAGAGTAGAACGTTTCTGAGATATTTCATTTTACCGAGTCCTTTAAAAACGCCATCGAAAATAAAAGCTAAAGCACATAGAGGTTGCATGGCGAGCACAATCCAAAATATGTTATAGAATTCATTGAGCACCTCTTGATCATTGCTGAATATGTTTCCTATTGGATAATAAAATACAGCGCCCATTACACCAATTAAAAGTCCCACAATAAGTCCATATTTAATGAGTTTGTTACTTAATTCAATAAGGCTGCTATAAGCTTTGGCACCAAATAATTTACCCGATAAAATATTACCGGCACTCGCATATCCATCAATTAAAAAAGCACCTAAAAACCACAGGTTAATTGCTATAGTGTAAGCGGCGATGTAATTTTCACCATATTTAGTGGCAAAACTAGTCCCAAAATATAAGGCAATATTTAATGCTAGAGTTCTAATGAATAAATTTAGAATCATTAACGTGAACTTTTTCATTTCAGGATTTACGGGCAATTTTGCGAGAATAGGAATATCCGTTTTTTTAAGTAAATAATGACCTGAAAGTAGTGCCATAAGTATTTGAGCTATAACACTGGCATAGGCAGCACCTTCTATGTGCATTTCGGGAATAATGTCGTTGACACCATACACAAAAATAAAATCGAGAATAATATTAGCTGACGCGCCCGCGATAGCAATCAACATGGGATAAAAGGTATTCTGAAGTCCTCTAAATGTTCCGAAAACAGCTATAGTAAATAAAGTAAAAGGAAAACCAAAAACACGGATGCGATAATAATTCACACTATAGTCTAGAATGTCGCCTGAAGCATTATAAAGTTTAAAAATCTGTGAAGCCATTGGGTAAGTCGTGGCAATAATTATTAAACTCAAACCTGTAATAACAAAAATGGCTTGCGCGGGCAAATTTTTAACCGCTTCAACATTTCCTGCTCCTAAATATTGTGAAATAATAGAAGAAATTGCACTTCGAGTTTGGCCTAAAACCCAAATTAACATGGATAAAAATGTAGTAACAATACCTACTGCTGCTAAAGACGTTGTAGCATTTTGTTCCATATTACCAATTATAGCAGCATCAGTTAAAGACAAAATAGGCTCTGACACTCCAGAAATTAAAGCCGGAATTGCTAATTTGTTAATCTGTTTTAAAGTTATGGACGTGCTCACAATACCAATTCGTAACAATGAAAAGGAAAATCACTTTGCTTTGGAAAGTAGATATCGCCTAATCGCTTATAACCGCGAAGTTCGTAAAAATTTTGATTTCTTTTGTTTTGAGAAAAGGTATCTAATCGAACAGAGCTATAGTTGTTATCAAAAGCAAATTGCTCTGCAAAGTCCATTAATTGTTGGGCATAACCTCTACCTTGAAATTTTGGGTGAATGGCCAAGCGGTGAATGTAAATATTATTATCGTTTAAAGTCATCCATTTTATAGGTTCATATTCTACATCCATAAATGTTGAAATGACTATACATCCTTGTATTGTAGCATTAATTTCTAAAACGTAAAGCTCTCGTCGCTTTAGGTCATTCTGAAAAGCAGACGGGCTTGGGTAATATTCGTTCCATTGAAAAATGTCCTTAGCAATCATGTCTTTAGCACACGCTTTTGTGACATTAATAATTGTTTCAATATCCTTTTGGTTAGCTTTACGTATCATTTTTTATGTTTTCATTATTGTGAAAATTTCATAGCTAATAAGAACAATATTAGTACGTTTTAGTACATTATAAAAATCAATTTCAAAAATTCTTATGCACGGCTTGACGATGCGCAGATTCTACGACTAAATTTGGACATAGGATAGAATTTTTAAAAAATATGTCTTTAGTACAAAAATGTTCGTTTTAGTGCCGAGTGGATTAAAATAAACGTATTTTGCGAAAGCAAATAATTCTGGGGCATTAGCTCAGTTGGCTAGAGCGCTACGCTGGCAGCGTAGAGGTCATCGGTTCGAATCCGATATGCTCCACGAAAGCGTGTATTTACAAATGAATTTTAAACCGCATTTGTAATTATGCGCTTTTTTATTACAGTTTAATTTTCAATGGCTGGGTAGTTAACTTCATCATTATATAAAAGCCGGTTTTACTTCAATTTAGGGCTATTAATTATTATTTTTTTAACTTTAACTAAGACTACGCTTTTACAGCCATTTCATCTGTTAAAACAAAAAAGCAATATGTTATGGAAAATTACTTTACGAGAAAATGAGAGCTTGAATCATTACGCCTAGTTTAAATGTCTTAAAAAAGATTAAATTCATTTTAAAAACTCAAAAATAGAAGTAACGGTTTCGTTTAAGGAATCAGATAGCTCACTTTTATCCCAAGGATGCTTAGTATTAAACACATGGTCTGCATCTTCAATAATCCTAAATTCGCTATTAGGATTCCATTGGTGTAAAGCTTTGGCTTCACTAATATTTACGGAAGTGTCGTCTGATCCATGAATAATTAAATGTGGAATTTCCAATCGTTTTTCAGCCGATTCAATATGAAGTCTTTCTTCGTTCGCTTCAAAATCTTCATAAAATTGATAAAAATGCGGCATCTGTTGTTTCGTTCTACCATTTAATACATACCTAACTCCATTTTCTTTCCATGTATTTAATTCTCTAGTGGACGGCATTCTACGACCGAAGTCGCTCACACTCGCTAAAGTAATAAGTTTACTAATTCTAGTATCTTCTGATGCTTTTATAATGGTAATACCGCCACCGCGACTGTGACCTATTAAGTTTATGTTAGTATTATTTATGTTAGCATTGGTACTTAAGTAAGTTTGAGTCCAGGTGATAACATCATTTAAATCCTCGAGTTCTTTGGTGTAGTTGTTATTTCCAAAAGCCTCCAAATCCGGAAAATCTATTGGGTTTTCAACCGTTCCACCATTATGCGAAAAGTTGAATTTTATAAAACAAAAGCCTGCCTCAGCAAAACGTTCTGCCATAACATTCCATGCGCCCCAATCTTTAAAACCTTTATATCCATGACAAAATATTACAATAGATTGATTTGTTTTTTCTTCAACATAAAACGCATCAATTAATAGCGGTTTCTTAGTATCCCTCTTTAGAATTATGTTTTTATCAATTGTCATTAGTCGAGTACTTTTTCAGTGAAATTTACCTCCGAATTACAGATTTCGATTATAAGGTTTTTCAATTCTACTTCAAAATTATTGAGTGTCTCGGCGGTTATTAATTGATCTTTTGATCTGGCATGAGACGATGCTTTTTTTCCGAATTTTAAAAAACCTTCATTAAGGTTTTTAAATGAAATAATACCAGCCTCGATTGGTAACTGTATAAGGTTTTGTTGCCACATCATATACGCATAACACAAAATCTGAAAGGATTTGCTGTACTTATCATAATCTGTGGTGATATCTTCCCAGTCGGTAATTTCTACTTTGTTTTGTTCTACTTTTCCAGATTTATAGTCAATTACCCTCGTGATACCATTAAAGCTATCGATCCTATCTACTTTTCCTTTTAGCTTAATAGGAAAATCTAAGCCGTCTATTTTAATATCTATGGTTTTATCGGCTTCTATAGACAGAATTTTAATTTCATTCCCTTGCCTAATACTTTTTATTTCTTGATTAATGAAATTAGAGATATAACGTTGTGCAATTTCAAAAATGATAAGATTTTTACCGCTCGAAAAGCCACCTTTATTGTAGAGCTTTTCAAAATGCTTGGTAACCATATCCTGTATCTGATTCTTAAATGTTTTAAGATGCTCAATAGTTAAAATCTGATTTTCCAAGGGTTTGTAAAAATCTTCTAATGAGTTATGAATCACAGAACCTAACGTGTTGGCAGCAATATTTTCTTCAACTTCTTCAAATTCCTTAATGCCAAGAATTTTTTCATAATAAAAATCTATAGGGTTTCTAATATAATTAGTTAATGAAGAAGGGGAAAACCCTTTATTAGATAGCAGTTTTATTTTTTCCATAACTGCAGGGGTCTTTTTTATTTCTTCGGTCTTTGGTTCTATAATGGGAACATCTGGAGAAATTATTTTGTGGTTAATCTTATGGATGTTTTCTATATCTAACTGTGTTATAAATCTACTTTTTTCACCTCCTTTTAAAACATCAATTTCAGTATTATATAGAATATAAACGTTTTTAGCACGCTGCAAAAGTCTATAAAAGTGATAAGTATAGACAGCATCTTTTTCTTTAAAAGTAGGTAAGTTGTTTTCAATTTTAACATCAAAAGGAATAAATGAATTGTTTGTCTTTCCAGATGGTAAAATCCCTTCGTTAACAGAACTTATTATAACCGTTTCAAAATCTAGAACACGTGTTTCTAGCATACCCATAATTTGGAGTCCTTCTAAAGGTTCACCTTTAAAGTCTAATGTCTCCGTACTTAATAACTCTTTATAGATCGTTTCTAAAGCTGCAATTGAATTTAGGTATTTATAATCTGTATTGAGTTCAATTAATTGATTAAATAAGGTGTTAAAGCGATATAAATATTCTAATTCTAGGCTATGGTTTTGTTTGTCGCTATCGAGTTTCGATTTTATTTTAAAAATCAATTCTGAACATGTCTTTAAAGCGATTTCCGGATTATTATTCCAGGTTTGAAAGAGTAAGTCAATATAAACTGAATGAGAGTTTGAAATCAGTTTTAAATCAGCAACAGTAAGATATACTAAATTGTGTGTTTGAATGTGGGCTACAATGTCACTTGAAACATTGTTGGTTTCTGTTTCGAATAATCTCGAAATTGAAGGATGACTTAATAAATTGATAACATCCTTGTAATATAATTGACTTGGGTTGTTTTTGTGTACGATAAATAAAAGTTCAAAAAAGGAAGCTAAGGGCACATATTCTAATGCTAAGCCCATCGTAACATTTAATTTTGTAATGCTTTTAGGAATAGAATTAAGTACCGGTAATAGGAGTTGTTCTTCTCCTAAAACCACGGCAATTTTTGAAAGTTCAGTTTTACTTTTAGTTAATTCATCTAATATCTGACCGATATATTTCGCTTGCCCAACAAGTTTAGGAATTCCAATAGATTGTATGTTCTTTTCTTCGGTATAATGAGAGGTAACCCAATTAAATGGGTGAGATGTAAAGTAAGTCCATTGATTTCTGTGTTGTCTGGTAAAATAACCAGCATCATGAATATTATCGTCGATAAATGCCGCATCAATGTCCCAATAAATATGTGCTAAGTTCTTTTTAAGTAAGCCTTGAATAATAAGCGATTCGGATGTGTTCAGAGCATTGAAGCCGAGAAAAACATGAATTTTATTAGTAGAATTGTTAATGTAAGCGTCTAAGTTTTTAACCGCTTCTCTATATATAAGTCCTTGATAACCTTGTTTGGATTGTAGCAAGTTATCAGTAAAGGCGGCGTAATAATTTTTAAGCTGTTTCCAGAATTTTAAATGATTTTTTATAAGATCTGTTGGGTTAGTTTCCAAAGACCAGTGATTAAGTTCTTTTATGGCGTTTAAATAATCGAATATGTGTTCTTGGGGAATAAGGTAACGATCAATTTCGTTAAAATCTTGTAATAAGATCTGTGCCCATTTTGAAAAGGACTCAAAAGTATCCTGCTCGTTTTCGGGTGTTACATGTTTATACGATTCATATAATCTAAAGAGGAGGTCTGTATTAGGCAGTGTTTCTAACCCTGATAATTCTGCTACAAACTCTTCAATGCTTAGAATGTCGGGGGTGAAAATGGGTTTTTCTATTATTGTTGAAAGATGATATTTAAGAAAAACTCCAGCACGTTTACTGGGAAGAATAAAATTTAAATCTTCAAAATTTAAGTTTTTGGATTGGAGGTCTATAAGTACAGTTTTGATAAAAGAAAGCATGGCACTTATTTTAAGAATTATATTATTTTAAATAATGAAACCTATTGAATTCGTTTCTTGTATAAAAATAAAAAACGCTCCGAAATTCGGAGCGTTTTTAAAATATATTTTAGAGATGTTTGTGATTAGTTTTTCAACTTCACTTCTACACGTCTGTTTTCTTTTTTACCAGATCTAGTTTTGTTGGTTGCTATTGGGTTTTCTTCTCCGAAACCTTTAGCAGTTAATCTCTCAGAACTAATTCCATTTGCAATTAAGTAATCTCTAACTGCATTTGCTCTTCTGTCTGATAATGCTTGGTTCATTGATTTAGAACCGTCGCTATCTGTATGACCTTCTAGTGCAAAGTTAGCTTCTGGATATTCTTTAAATATCGCTACCATAGACTGTAATACTTGATCAGTTTGCTTCTGGAAAGTTGCTTTACCTGAATTAAATAGGATAGATCTAGAATATTCATTTAAAGTTTTCATAACCTCTGGAGTTGGCTTAACTTCTGGACAACCATTGTTTGCAACTGTACCAGCTTCTTCCGGACATTTGTCATCTTTATCTAAGACACCATCACCATCAGTATCTGGCCAAGGACATCCACTGTTTGCAGCAGGTCCAGCTTCATTAGGACAGTTATCATCACCATCAGCAACACCGTCACCGTCAGCATCTGGACAACCAGCTAAAGTTTTTAAACCAGCAACGTTAGGACAGTTATCATCTTTATCCATAACACCATCGCCATCTGCATCTGGACAACCGTTAAATTCAGCTAAGCCAGCAGTATTTGGACAATCATCTTTAGAATCTTGAATACCATCATTATCAGAATCAGGACAACCATTAAAGATTTCTAATCCAGCTTCTTCAGGACAAGCATCATCTTGGTCATAAATGCCATCACCGTCAGTATCAGTACCACCAAACTTAAACGTAAGACCAACTGAATGTTGGAAATGCTTTGGTAAATAATCTTCGAAAGCGTGCTTGTATGTAGATTGAAGATCTAAACCTAAGTTATCAGAGAACCAGAATTTAAATCCTAAAGTACCATTTAATGTTCCTGCTCCAATTTCATCTAACCAAGTGTAACCACCACCAACACCGATATAAGGATCGATAGTGTTAGAATTAATAAGATTCATTAAGCTATAAGAAATTCTACCATCAACACCATAATAAGTTAAGTCATCTACATCATTGGTAGTTTCCTCACCAGTCATTGGGTCAGTGTTAGTTCCGAATTTATCAATTTTGTTTAAAGAACCTTTAGCAGTAAAGGTAAAACCATCACTTAGGTATCTAGATACAGAGATCGTAGAAAGCGAAGGAAGAATGTTCCAATGATCTGATACATTAAAGAATTCGTCAAAATAGTCACCTTGAGGTGCGTCTTCTCCTACAGGGTATGGATCAACGGCGTTGGCGCCAATTGTAATAGCCCATGGATTGTTCTTGTCTTGAGCATTAGAAGTGCTGAAACTTGCGAGAAGCACTGCTACAAAAAATAATCTGCTAAGATTTTTCATATTCAAATTAGTTTTAATTTTTAAGTGTTAATTGTTGGTAAAAGTATGATGTTAAATTTTATTAACAAAGACAAATATATAAAATTATTAGGACATCGCCCTAAATTCGTGTGTTTGAATTAATAATTTTCGGATATCAGATAACATTGAGTGATTTTCCAACTTTTATAAAAGCGGTTATAGCTTTATCGAGTTGTTCTTGGTTATGCGCGGCAGAGAGTTGTACTCTAATTCTGGCTTTATCTTTTGGTACTACTGGATAAAAGAAACCAATAACATATATCCCTTCTTCTAGTAACTTATTGGCCATATTCTGTGATAATTTAGCATCATACAACATTACTGGAACAATCGCTGAATCTCCATCTATAATATCAAAACCAGCTTCTTTCATTCCTTTTTTAAAGTATTTTGTATTCCAATCTACTTTATCTCTTAAGGTGGTATCGTTTTTAAGCATGTCAAACACTTTAATAGACGCACCCACAATAGCAGGAGCCAAAGAGTTTGAAAATAAATAAGGTCTTGAGCGCTGGCGTAGTAATTCGACAATTTCTTTTTTAGCTGTCGTGTAACCTCCCATGGCTCCTCCCATAGCTTTTCCTAAAGTTCCAGTAATAATATCTATTCTTCCTAATACTCCTTTTTCTTCAAGTGTTCCAATACCTGTTTCGCCAATAAAACCTGTAGCATGACATTCGTCTATCATTACCATGGCATCATATTTCTCAGCTAAGTCACATATTTTATCTAATGGTGCCACTAAACCGTCCATTGAGAATACTCCATCTGTAACTATAATTTTAAAGCGTGCACCATTAGCATTGGCTTCAATTAATTGGGTTTCTAAATCGGCCATATCGCTATTTTGATAACGGTACCTCGCTGCCTTACATAATCTTACACCATCTATAATTGAGGCATGATTTAAAGAGTCTGAAATAATAGCATCTTCTTTTGTTAATAAAGGTTCAAATACACCACCATTGGCATCAAAAGCTGCTGCATATAAAATGGTATCTTCAGTGCCATAGAAATCGGCAATTTTTTGCTCTAGTTCTTTATGAATATCTTGGGTGCCGCAAATAAAACGTACGGAGGACATACCAAATCCATGGGTGTCCATCGTATCTTTTGCTGCTTGTATAACATCTGGATGCGCTGATAACCCCAAGTAATTATTGGCACAGAAGTTTAAAACTTTTTGTCCGGTGTTTAAGGTTATTTCCGCTCCTTGAGGAGAGGTTATGATGCGCTCTTCTTTAAAAAGACCAGCTTCTTTTATAGATTCTATTTCTTGCTGTAAGTAGTTCTTTATGTCTCCGTACATGATTTTAATTTTGAATTAAAACAAAGATAGTAGGATTTTTAGACTTCGAGAACTTCAACGGAGTCATTTATATAAACTATTAGTTTTTGGGTTACGGTAAATTTCATCTGATTTAAAATAGACGCATAATTATTAAGTTGTATCGCATAAATTTCTTGTGCCTCACCAGTTTTATAATCCATAATTACCACTTCATTTTTAGAGTTAATATTTAATCTATCTGGTCGAAGTAGTTGACCAGAGCTCGTAATAATATCACGTTCGTTGTAAATCTTAAAATTGTCTTTGTAAAAAGACTTTAATTTCGGGTGATTTAAAACCTCTAAGACTAAGGCTTTTAATTTTTCATTGTTATCAGAAGTTACATCACCAGAAATTAGTAATTCCTTAAATGCGAGATCAACATCTTTAACGGTCTGAATTTTTGATAAAATTAAATGAACTAAATTTCCACGTTCAATAGCTGTTTCTTGTTGCGTATCCCAAAGTAAACCAGATTTGGTTACAATATTTAAATTGTGTTCTTCTTTAGGGACTGAAATAAGTTGCAACGCGCTAGGCGTAATTTCTTTTTTCACTAAAGTTTTATTTGGTTTTAATGCACCATAACTATAATTTAATAGTCCGTCATTCCATTTATCTTCATAAATCAAGAAGTTAATAAACTTGCCGGCATAGGTGTCTTTATTGACTTCACCATTAGATTTAATATCTTTTTTAGAAATAATATACAGTTGCTCAACAGCTCTTGTTAGAACAACATAAAGTAAATTGAGATTATCGAGTTCTAATTGCGATTGGTGTGTATTGTAGATATGATTTCCAATATCTCCATAATGTGCTATATCTTTATTATAGTTAAGTAATAAAGTGCTAAAACCATTATAACTATTGGCTTCAACAGGAAACCAAACTTTTGGCTCTAATTCCTTATAGATATTAAGATCTGCAAATGGAAATATTACTACAGGGAATTCTAAGCCTTTAGACTTGTGTATGGTCATAATCTGAACCGCGTTCATATTCTCTGGGGTGACAACACTTAACTTATCAGCTTTATTTTCAAAATAATTTATAAAAGCGGCAACATCAGCATTTATTTTTTGAGTAAACTCTAAAACGACATCTAAATAAAACTGAACATAGGCGTCTGATGCTTCATTGAGATGAAATTGTCTAATAATGTGCTCCACCAAATCATAAAGTGGGAATTGAAGACATTGATTTTTATCAATAAAAATATCCAGGTCTTTAAACATTAAAAACGTTTCCTCTAGATTCTTCTTAAGATAAGGCACAAAGAATTGATGTTTGTCTTTAATTTGATATTGTTCTGCTAAATAAGAGAGAACTTCAATTTTTAAACTGTCATTTGTGGGTTGAATGAGTAATTTTAAAAATGAATTAATAAAGGAAACCTTTGCTGAATTTTTTAAAAGTAATGTCTCCGACGAGGTGATTTTAATACCTTTTTCATTTAAATAGTTGGCAATGGCAACACCTTCTTTTCTTTTTCTCACTAAAACACAAATATCATCTAATTGAAATCCATTAGCTTCACATTGTTTGATGGTTTCTAACGCTTCCATAGCATATAACTCGTACTTATCATCATCTTTCTGAATATCCAAAAAATTTAAATGCACGTAGCCTTCTGAAGCACTATGTGTTTTTTGTTGTGCTTTTTTAAAAAGATCAGCATAAGCAACTTCACTAAACGAAGTTTCACTCAAATAATTGAAAAACGCATTATTAAATTCAATAACCGATCTTGCACTGCGGTAATTGGTTTCTAAAGGCAAAACTTGTGCTTCGAGCTGAAATGGATTATCAACTTTATTATATAATTTAATAAATTGTTCAGCTTCTCCACCTCTCCATCTATATATCGCTTGTTTGGCATCGCCAACTAACATGGCTTTACCGTGCGATGCGGATAATGCATTATCTAATAATGGTACCAAATTGTCCCATTGCATTTTAGACGTATCCTGAAACTCATCAATAAAATAATGTTTAAACTTTTCACCTAAGCGTTCATAAATAAATGGAGTAGGTTGGTCTTTAATTTCATTACTTATTATTGTGTTGAATTCTGAAATCAACATTTTATTTTGGTCAGCTTTTAAAACATCCAATTCGTTTTTTATAGCGTTTAAAACTGAAAGTGGAGTGATGTTTCTATAAAAGCCTTTTTTAAGTTTTATATTGAAAAGTGCTTTTTTTGAATCGGAAAAATACGTCGCTAATTGTGGTTGAATATTTTCAATGGTTGAAGCTACTACGTCTGATACCCGTTTTGGATATAATGTTCTTCCTTCGATTAAATCGTTTTGCCAAGCAGAATCGAAACCTACAGTGAATTGGCGATCACGTAATTTTTCAAAATGTTTTGGAAGTGAGCTTCTGTTGAAGTCATTAAATTGTAATCCCGATTCTTCAATTAAAATCAAAGCAGTGTTTGCTGTTTGAACAATATCTTCCTCTAATTGATTAATTTCTTGTAATAATTGTTGTTTTAAAATTTTAAAATCATCGAACGATTTATTTTTTAAAGTTTGGATAGCAAGTAGGTCATTTTCGTTCACCAATAGTTTCGAAATTTTATTAAAATCGTAACTAATGTCCCAACTTTTATCGTCGTCGGCTTTTTCAATTGCAAAATCTACCAAAACTTTAGTTAGGGTTTTGTCGCTTCCAGCTTTGGCGATCAAACTATCAACAGCTTCGTTGAGGAGACGTTCTTGGTCGAGTTCAACTTCAAAATTAATCGGTATTTTTAAGTCGTGAGCAAAAGTTCTAATTACTCTATGCGTAAATCCGTCAATGGTAGAAATATCGAAAGCACCGTAATTATGAATAATATGTTTTAAGATGTGTTTAGATTTATTATGAAGTATCTCTGGCTGAATATTTAATTCTATACAAATAGCTTCAAACATGGGGTGCGGCTGAGAGAGACTTTTTTCTTGTGAAAAAGATGTTAGCATTGTAATAATTCGTTCCTTCATTTCGCCTACCGCTTTATTAGTAAAGGTTATAGCTAAAATCGTTTTGAATTGATCGTAGCTTTTAGCCTGAATTAAAATTTTGAGATAGGCTTTTGCGAGCGTGAAGGTTTTTCCACTGCCAGCTGAAGCATTGTATATTTTGAAGGTTGAATTTTGCAAGAGATAAATTTTATACCAAAATAGGGAATCTTAATAGTTTATTAAGAGAAAATCATGGACAAAATCGTAAATTTGAGTACAAACAAATTATTAACCAATTAAATATAAAAATATTATGGCTTTCGAATTACCGAAAATAAAATATGCTTATGATGCTTTAGAACCGCATATTGATGCGCGTACTATGGAGATTCATCATACTAAACATCACCAAGGTTATACTAACAAATTAAATGATGCAATTAAAGGCACAGACTTAGAAGGAAAAACCATTGAAAATATTCTAATTAATTTAGATAAAGATAATAAGGCTGTTAGAAATAATGGAGGTGGTTTTTATAACCATTCTTTATTCTGGGAGATTATGAATCCTGAGAAAGGTCGTTTATCTGGTGACTTAAAGGATGCAATCGAGGCCAAATATGGTTCTTTTGATGCTTTTAAAGACGAATTTTCTAAAGCTGCAGCCACGCAGTTTGGGTCTGGTTGGGCATGGTTGTGCGTACACAAAGGAGGAAAGGTTGAAGTATGTTCTTCGCCAAACCAAGATAATCCACTGATGCCAGGAGTTGGTTGTGGTGGTACGCCAATTTTAGGCTTAGATGTTTGGGAACATGCATACTATTTGAACTACCAGAACAGAAGACCAGATTATATTGAAGCTTTCTTTAATGTAATTAACTGGAATGAAGTTGAAAGACGTTATGCTGAAGCTAAATAAGCTATAGCAATCTTATAAAATGTAAAACCGAGCTTTATGAAAGACTCGGTTTTTTTATGTTTTAAAAAATAAATTCTGCTTGATCAGATTCTTACTTCCTTGTAATTAAAAATGAAAAAGGGCGAACAGATGTTCACCCTTTTTGCCCCAAATCTACCATAAACTTAACCTACTTATGTTATGGTGAGTCAAATATAGGTGGACATTTTAAACACATTCAATTTTTTGGATAAACGACCTATATATTAGTCTAAGCGTGGAATGTACTACGATTCTGATATTTTAGGTAGTATTGTTATCTATTATCAGATATTTAATTTTAGGTATGTCTTTAATTGAAGGCATAAAAAAAGGCGAACGAAGTTCACCTTTTTTTGCCCCAAATCTACCATGAACTTAACCTACTTATGTTATGGTGATACCAATGTAAATGTAAAATGCTAAAACCAACCAAAAATCGGACAAAATACATTTAAATCCGACAAAACACAGTTATTGTCGGATAAAGCGATGTTTTGACCATGAATTTAGTAAGCGCGCTCTTTATTGCCTTCATAAAAATTAATAAATGCTCTATTTACGACCCTATTTCCTCCAGCTGTTGGATAATTCCCTGTAAAATACCAATCCCCTAAATTTTTTGGACAAGCCTTATGTAAATTTTCTACAGGTTGGAAAATAATTTTGACTTCGGATTTAATGTTGTCTCCGCCAAGTAATTCAGATATCTTATCAGAAATCTCTTCATCTGTAAAGTTGCCGTATATTTCTTTTACGTAGTTCACAACGTTTTTGTCCTTCATATTTACTTGTTCAAGACATTTATTATAAACGTCTTCAACAATATGATATTGATTATTATCCTTCAATAATTCTAAGGCTGCTCTAAACGCAATTAAAGTTTCCAAATTGGCCATATCAATGCCATAACAGTCTGGATAACGAATTTGTGGTGCGGAGGATACGACTACAATTTTTTTCGGGTTCAATCGATCCATCATTTTAATGATACTTTTCTTAAGCGTTGTACCTCTCACAATACTATCATCAATAATGACTAAATTGTCCGTAGGTTTAATCACACCATAAGTCACGTCATAAACGTGCGCCACCAAATCATCTCTACTGCTATCTTCGGTAATAAAAGTTCTTAATTTAACGTCCTTAATGGCTATTTTTTCTATCCTAGGTCGTTCCGATAAAATCTCTGTAACCTTTTCGGCAGATAGTTTGCCGCCTCCATTAAGTATTGATTTTGTTTTCTGTTCGTTCAGGTGATCTTCAACAGTTTCTATCATACCATAAAACGAAGTTTCAGCAGTATTAGGTATATATGAGAACACACTATTTTTGGTATCATTGTTAATGGCTTCAAGAACTTTCGGCATTAGTAATCGCCCTAATTTTTTTCGTTCTTGATAAATTTCTGCATCACTACCACGAGAAAAATAAATACGTTCAAAAGAGCAAGCTTTACGTTCTAAAGGTTCTAATATTTTTTTAATTTTAGTGGCGCCAGACTTTTTGGTGATGATGGCGTGGCCAGGATCTAGTTCTTTTACGGATTCAAAAGGTACATCAAAAACAGTTTGGATTACTGGACGCTCTGAGGCTACTACTACGATTTCATCATCTTTGTAATAGTAAGCCGGTCTTATTCCAGAAGGATCTCTTAAAACGAAAGAATCGCCATGACCTAATAAGCCTGCCATAACATAACCACCATCCCAATTTTTCGCTGCTCTTTTTAAAATTTTACCAACTTTTAAACGTTCGGCAATTAATGGTGAACATTCATTTTTATTATAACCTTCTTTTTTAAGATCTCTATATATTTTTGAGACGGCATCATCTAAAAAATGGCCGATTTTTTCCATAACAGTTATGGTGTCCGCTTTTTCCTTTGGGTGTTGTCCGATTTCTATAAGATTATCAAAGAGCTCGTTAACATTTGTCATGTTAAAATTACCAGCCACTATAAGGTTTCTGTGCATCCAATTGTTCTGTCTTAAAAAGGGATGAACACTTTCAACACTGTTTTTTCCAAATGTGCCATAGCGCACATGGCCTAGTAAAACTTCTCCTATATAAGGAATGTTCTTTTTTTGTAAATCAACATCGTTTTGGTATTCAGGATGCTGAGTTAATTCGGTATTTATACGTTCATTAATTTGAGCAAAAATATCTTGTATAGGCTGCTGCGCAATAGAGCGCACACGACTAATGTAACGTTCACCAGGCTTTACATCTAATTTTATACTTGCAAATCCAGCACCATCTTGGCCACGGTTGTGCTGTTTTTCCATCATTAAGTACATCTTGTTAACACCATAAAATGCACTTCCATACTTTTCTTTATAGTATTCTAAAGGTTTCAAAAGTCTAATAAGTGCAATACCGCACTCATGTTTTAAAGCATCGCTCATAATGTGTAAAAAAAAAGCGCTCAATAATGAGCGCATAAGTTTAATTTAATTCTATATCAAATTGCGTTAGACTCTTAAATTGGTCTAATCGTTTGTATATTTCTTTATCTGTTAAGTTCTCCATGCGCTCTGTGCCAAATTTCTCTACACAAAACGAAGCTAAGGTCGATCCATATATGACGGCGGTTTTCATATTCTCAAACGAGAAATCACCAGTCTTAGCTAAATAACCAGCAAAACCACCAGCAAAGGTGTCACCAGCGCCAGTCGGATCAAATACTTCTTCTAAAGGTAAAGCAGGAGCGTAGAATACGTTACCAAGATGAAACAATAAAGCTCCATGTTCTCCTTTCTTTATTACTACATATTTAGGACCCATATCATGTATCTTTCTTGCGGCAACCACTAAAGAATATTCACCAGTTAGTTGTCTCGCTTCCTCATCATTAATTGTTATAACATCAACGTTCTTTATTACAGAACGTAAATCGTCGAGTGCAATATCCATCCAAAAATTCATTGTGTCTAAAATGGCTAACTTAGGTTTTGTTGTCATTTGGTCTAGAACCCCTTGCTGTACCAGAGGGTGCAAATTACCTAACATTACCACTTCTGAATCTCTGTAACTTTCTGGAACTATAGGTTTAAAATGTTCTAAAACATTCAACTCGGTCACCAAAGTGTCGCGTGAATTCATATCGTTGTGATACTTACCGCTCCAAAAAAATGTTTTACCATCTTTTACAATTTCTACACCTTCAATATCAATATTTCTATTTTTTAAAAGGTCTAAATATTCTTGAGGGAAATCGCCACCTACTACAGAAACGGCTGCAGCATCTACGTTAAAATTTGAAGCTGATAAACCTATATATGTTGCTGCTCCACCAAGGATTTTATCGGTTTTTCCAAACGGAGTTTCAATGGCATCAAAGGCTACAGTACCAACAATCACTAATTTACTCATAAAAGTATTTTGAATTAAAGGGCAAATTTACGTAAAAATTATTCCTTGTGAAACATGAAGTTTTACAATACACATTGTGATTTATTATTTATAATAAATTCATTATGAATTATTAAATTTTCAAGAAATAGGCTATTCATTTAGGTTTTAATACGAAAAAGCTGCAATTTTTAGAATTGCAGCTTTTTTAATATTATATAATGTACGTTAAATTATAATTTAACGATGCCAATATGCAATAAATCGCCAGGGACGTCACTAGCAGAGTTACCAATATAATAACTGATATCTAAGATATCATCTGCAGCAAATACATGTTGAAATGTTCCAGAAGCCCCAAAATAATCATTTGAAGGTAGATTAACTGCACCCCTTGCCATATACCCAGTGCGAATTCCGTTTTTAAATACTGCAAAAATATATTTTACACTCCCAGACTCTAAATCTCTAGTCGCCCAACTGGCATTAATTGAATAAACTCCTGCTTTTAAAATTTTTATTTTACCATTACCTACAACTTCAAAATAATCACTGTCATTATCTAAAACATGACTAGTTCCTAAAGGGAACTGATCAAAATTAGTACTATTGCTTGATGTTACTAGATTTGCTCCATTCATATTTCTATACATCGTTAAAGACGGTATGCCATCTTCTTCTGCAGATAAACGTTTCCAACTTGTTGAACTTAATTCATATACCTCAATACTCTCGGTAGTGGTATTATAAATTGTGAGACCTTCTACTGATCCAGAAATTGCATCACGTTGTGTAGTTGTAAGTCTTGGCAGTAACAAACCTTTATCTGTGCTTTGTAATTCTAATATACTAGACTCAGCTGGATCTTCCGTCCCTATACCAACTTGGGCAAAACTTGCAGTGGTGCATATTAAAAATGCGCCTAAAAATTTTAAAATGGATTTCATAACTTTAAATTAATTAACTTTAACATAAGGACAAATAAACATTAAAATTTGTAAAATATCTAATTTAAAAATTCTGAAGCCACACTGTTAGGCGGGTTTTAAGAGTATAATCTATTTGTTATTTAATTTAAATAATTTATTACGAGCGCTTTAGATGTGTTTGTTAGGCCTTGTAGGAAAAATATTTTTATTTGTTATTTTTCTGATGATAGCTTTTTAGAATATTAAATCATAATTATAAGCTAATTTGATTCAGATTGGTTTATGAATTTTATGTTTATTTTCTTGAAAATTAAAAATTATTGGTGTTTATTGCGTGTTACCCTATAAAAAATGGATTAATATGAAATATCGCTTTCTTGCTTTACTATCAATTTTTTGTTTATGTCTTGGTGCTCAGGATTTGTCTAGTAAAATGACTGTAACTGCTGGGACATCCATGATTATAAAATCTGGCACCACATTAGATGCTACTGAATTAAACCTTAAGTCAACTTCAAATCGTTTTGCAACTGTTTTGGATGAAACAGGAAGTATTTCTTCTGGAACGGTGGTTAATTATGATAGATATGTTAATGTTGTAGGTTCTGGAGCAGGTGGTGGAAATGATTTAATATCATTACCAGTGAAAGCTGTAGATGCTAATTTTGGTGATTTTTTAGCCTATAATACGGATGGTACTGCAACAACAGCTAATTCTGAGTATATGCCTACTTCAGGTACATTATATGCTTTTGGACCTTACAGTAATGTTCAAAAAGCTTACATAAATTATGATACTGCTACAGATTTAGCGGTTTCTTTAGAACGTGCTGTTGGTTACAGAGCGGCTACAAATAGTGGTCAGACTTTAAGATTTACTGGTACAATTTCTACAGGTACAGAAACAGTAAGTATTACTACAGTTGACGATTATAAATGGAATTCGGTTGGGAATCCTTATCCTACTTACATAGATTCTCAAGCATTTTTAACTGCAAATGAATCTAATTTAGACCCAGCATCTACGGCAATATATGCTTATAATAATGGTGCGTCATCTGGTCCTGGAACCATCGGTGATTTTACCATAATAAACTATTTAACCAATACAGCTTTAAATATAGCTCCGGGTCAAGGGTTTTTATTGGCTAATGCTGGTACTACAACTCACGATATTAGTTTTACACCAGCGATGCGCTTATTTAGCGGTTCGGACGATTTTATAGCGGGAAGAGTTGAAAATACTCACCAGATGTTGAGATTAAAGGCAGAACATGCAAATGCAGATTTTGCCACGGAGATTTATTTTAATAATTTTTCTACTCAAGGTTTAGATCTTGGCTATGATGCGAAATTATTTAGAGAGTCATCATTAAGTTTTTCATTATATTCTCATTTAGTTGAAGATAATGAAGGCGCCAGTATGGCAATCCAAAGTTTAGAAACTTTAAATGGAGAGGTGATTATTCCGCTTGGACTTAAGGTTGAAGAAGGTGAACAAGTAAAGTTTAGCATTGAGAATTCTACGTTATCAAGCGATATTGAAATATATCTTGAAGATAATTTGACAAATACATTTACCTTATTAAATGATGCTAACTATACGTTTGTGACCAATACAGCCCTCTCAGGAACTGGAAGATTTTATTTACGCATAGGTAATGTATCCTTATCTCAAATTAATAAGGAACTCAATAGTCTTAACTTATATACAGCGAATCAGAAAATTTTTGTAAAAGGACAATTATTGCAAGCAACTCAAATGGGTGTTTATGATAGTTTAGGACGTTTAGTGATGCGTTCTAGTTTAGAAACAGGATCTAATACTAATGAAATTGATGTGGCACATTTAAGCACTGGTATTTACATCGTTAAGTTAACGAACGGTAAACAGAAGCTTACTCAAAAAGTTATACTTAAGTAATATTAAGAAAAAGAAATAATCTCATTAATGGGTTAGTAATTAAAAGAAGATTTAATTACTAATCCATTTTTTATTGGATTTTTTTGTTCAATGAATTCGTAAAATTAATAGACTAGTAAAATAGGTAATGTGAAACATTTAGTGTCATTTCCTTCCAAAATCAGCAGGAATCTCACCCCAAGCTTTAGTTTCCCATTTTACAATTGTAGTTGAGTATTCATTAGTTTTTAACCATTGCACTGCGCGATCTACCAAGTCGTAAACGGGTTTGTTTTTAGCATTACGCTCTAATTTTGAATTGCAGGTTTTTTTACGGACCCAACTCATTGCTGTTCTTGAGTCTGTATACATTATACGTGTACTTTTGTGCTGTTTTAAAAATGCTAACCCATGTACCAAGGCTAAAAACTCACCAATATTATTGGTACCTTGTTCAAATGGCCCTTGAATAAAAAGTTGTTTTTTGGTTTTGGTATCGACTCCTCTATATTCCATGATGCCAGGATTACCACTTGAAGCGGCATCTACTGAAATAGAATTATGATTAGGCAGTCCGATTCTTTTAAGTTCGGCTTCAGAAAGTCCACTTTTAAAGGATTTAGATTTTCCTATATAATCAAAGTAATTCCCTTTTAAAGCTTTGTCGGCTTCCTCGCGTGTGGAAAATGATTTGTATTGTGCACCTTGAAAATCTTTTATTTGAACTTTACAATCGTTCCAAGTATTAAAGACTCCTTTTTTGTGACCTTTCCAAACGGTGTAATATTTTTTCTTCTTTTTACTCATCTTTAGTTCTCGTGAAAACGGGAATCTCTGTTGTCATTCTGAATGAAATAAAGAATCTCAAAACGATGTTTCAAAAAACTCAACATGACATTTGATTAATTTAATAATAACTCATTAACTACTCTCGGAAAATGCTCCATCTCCAACAAATGAATTTTCTCAGCCACATCTTCGACAGAGTCTGTCGATAAAACTGGGCATTTGGCCTGAAAAATAATAGCTCCTTCATCATAATGTTCATTGACGTAATGGATGGTGATGCCAGTGTCGGTTTCCTTATTAGTTACAATAGCTTCATGTACATATTTACCATACATGCCTTTCCCCCCATATTTAGGTAACAATGCAGGATGAATATTAATCACCTTATTTTCAAAATTTTCTAAAATGAATGCTGGAAATTTCCATAGAAAACCAGCTAAAATAATGAGATCTGGTTGAGCTGCTTTTAAAATATTTAAGACATCTTCGGATTTTGAGAAGGCGATTCTGTTGAAAGACAATGCGCTAACATTTAATTTTTTGCAGCGATCCAAAACTTTGGCATGAGGATTGTTGGTTAGTACCTGAATAACAGACGCCTTATCGCTGTTGTGAAAAAACTTAATTAAATTTTCAGCATTAGAGCCGCTTCCGGACGCAAAAATTACAATACGTTTCATCAATTAGTTTATATTTTAAATTATTGTATGATGGAATTCACTAATTCAAAAATTACAGAATGCACTGCAACCTTTGTTTAAGCTCATTTCATTTACAGGTATATTTCTTCTATAGATTCAAACAAAAAAAAGAATAATAATTAACAATTAAGAGCAAAAACTAAATACTTTATCTTTATTTTTACTAAATTAAAAACACATTTTATCGGTAAAGATGATTATTCAAATAAAGTTTTTTATTTTTGCCATCTAAATTAAAACTTAAAATTAAAAAATTATGTCAGACATTGCATCACGAGTAAAAGCGATTATCGTAGATAAATTAGGTGTTGATGAAAACGAAGTTGTAACTGAAGCTAGCTTCACTAACGATTTAGGAGCGGATTCATTAGATACTGTAGAATTAATAATGGAATTCGAAAAAGAATTCGATATTCAAATACCAGATGACCAAGCAGAGAACATTGCAACAGTTGGTCAAGCGGTTTCTTATATAGAAGAAGCAAAATAATACCTCTATTTTTATGGAATTAAAGCGAGTCGTAGTAACGGGTTTAGGTGCACTTACGCCAATAGGAAATACCAAGGATGAATATTGGGATGCTCTAATTGATGGAAAGAGTGGTGCCGCAACTGTCACACATTTTGATCCAGAAAAGTTCAAAACGAAATTCGCTTGTGAAGTAAAAAACTTTGAAGTTACTGACTTTATTGATAGGAAATTAGCAAAGCGAATGGATAAGTTTTCGCAGTACGCAATGGTTGCTTCAGATGAAGCCATTGTGGACTCTAAACTTGATCTTGATGCGGTAAACAAGTTAAGAGTAGGAGTAATTTGGGGAGCTGGTATTGGTGGTTTAGAAACATTTCAGGAAGAAGTGTTAAACTATGCTGCTGGTGACGGAACTCCTCGCTTTAATCCTTTCTTCATTCCTAAAATGATTGCTGATATAGCCCCAGGAAATATATCTATAAAATATGGTTTTATGGGTCCTAACTATACCACCGTATCTGCATGCGCATCTTCTGCCAATTCTATGATCGATGCTTTAAACACTATTCGTTTAGGTCATTGTGATGTGATTATAACAGGAGGAAGTGAAGCGGCAGTTACTATTGCTGGTATGGGAGGATTTAATGCTATGCATGCTATGAGTACTCGAAACGATGATCCGAAAACGGCTTCGCGACCATTTGATGCAAACCGTGATGGTTTTGTATTAGGTGAAGGAGCTGGAGCGATTGTTTTAGAAGAGTATGAGCATGCTAAAGCCAGAGGAGCTAAAATCTACGCGGAAGTTGTAGGTGGAGGTTTATCTTCTGATGCTTATCATATGACAGCACCACATCCTGATGGTATTGGTGTGGTCGCAGTAATGAAAAATTGTTTAGAAAATGCAGGTTTAAATCCTGAAGATGTAGATCATATAAATACACACGGTACATCAACACCTTTAGGTGATGTTGCCGAATTAAAAGCTATATCTGAAGTATTTGGAAGCCACGCTAAAAATATAAATATTAATTCTACAAAATCTATGACAGGTCATTTGTTGGGTGCTGCTGGAGCTGTTGAAGCTATTGCTTCTATTTTAGCCTTAGAGCATGGTATTATACCGCCAACAATTAATCATGAAACGGTGGACGAAAACATAGATCCAGAATTAAATTTAACGCTCAATAAACCTCAGAAACGAGATATTAAAATCGCAATGAGTAATACCTTTGGATTTGGCGGACACAACGCTTGTGTATTATTTAAAAAATTAGATTAAATCCCGAATGAGCTTCATTCGTAACATATTAAATTCCCGCTCTCATGAGAACGGGGATTTTTTTTTACAACTCAAGAAAATACTTGGGTTTAAGCCTAAAACACCATCGATTTATTTAACAGCATTTACGCATCGCTCTATGAATATTAAGGACGATAAAGGTAATGTTATTAACTACGAGCGCTTAGAGTTTGTTGGCGATGCTATTCTTGGATCTGTCATTGCTGCTTATCTATTCGAAAAAGTACCACATGGTGACGAAGGTTACCTTACCAAGATGCGCTCTAAAGTTGTAAGTAGAGAACATCTAAATAAGTTAGGTGAAGAATTAGGTCTTATAGATTTTGTAGAAAGTAAAATTCCGAAGTCTAATTTTGGTAATAATATTCATGGCAATTTATTTGAAGCATTAGTTGGTGCCATTTATTTAGATAAAGGCTACAGTTTTTGCGAAAAGTTTATATATAAACGTGTTATTGATCCGCACATTGATATAGAAGCTTTAGAAGGTAAAGTTATTAGTTATAAAAGTCTATTGATAGAGTGGTGCCAAAAAGAGAAAAATACCTTTGATTACCAAGTCTATGAAGATACCGGTAATGATGAGCTTAAACACTTCTCAGTAAAATTGCTTATTAATGACAAAGTTATTTCAAAAGCTCGAGCGACTTCAAAGAAAAAAGCTGAAGAAAAAGCATCTAAACGTGCCTTTTTTGCATTTCAAAATGAAATTACAAAGTTAAACTAAATTCAGTTCTGTCCATATTTTGAACGAATCATACGATAACGTTTTCGTAGATTTTACTAGTCAATCTTAACCTATTCTTAATAAAATTACCCTTTTATTATATTATATTTACGAATTATACGAGTTTAAATAAAAAATTTTCTAATAGTTTAATTAGAAAATTTAGTTGTTATCAAAGTTATAAATGTATGGCTTTACACAAACTTCAGGTTGATGATTTTATCGATGATTCTTACAAATTAATTGCTATTCATTGTAGGATAGAAGATTATCGATTAGCTTATTTGCTTAATAAACAATTAGATCTAAAATTAAAGCGAAAAGAGAAAGATTTAGACTTTAAATATTTGGAGTCGTCATACAGCATTTTTGAATGGAATAATGAAACAGAATACATAATGTGGAATTTAATTTCTAACGTATGTAAGCGGGAAGAAGATAGTTTGTCTAGTAGTGGAACTTTATTTACGGAGAGTGAAAAAGTACTTAAAACTTTCAATTTAATTTCCGAATATCAAAAAGTAGATTACTTCATTAAGATTTCAGACGAAATACAAAATGTGAATGAAAAACTCATTTTGAATAAATTACAAGCCATTCCACAAATAATCACAAGTTATACGGTAGATCCGTTAAAAATAAAGTCGAAAGACCATTTAATTTTTTGAATTGATGTTAAACAAGAAAACAAAAATAGTAGCGACATTAGGTCCTGCAACCAGAACAAAAGAAGTATTGAAAGCAATGCTAGATGAAGGTGCAAATGTATTTAGAATTAACTTCTCTCATGCAGATTATAAAGATGTAGAAGAACGCATAAAAATGATTAGAGAACTCAACGCAGAGTTTGGTTATAATGCATCGATTTTAGGCGATTTACAAGGCCCGAAATTGCGAGTAGGTACGATGAAAGGCGAAGTAATTGTCAATGAAGGTGACGAAATTGTATTTGCTACAGGAAAACGCTTTGAGGGAACAAAAGATCGTGTTTATATGACCTACGATAAGTTTCCACAAGATGCGAAACCAGGTGAACGTATTCTCTTGGATGACGGGAAACTAATTTTCGAAGTGGTGTCAACAGACAAAAAATCAGAAGTTAAAGCAAGAGTAATACAAGGAGGTCCTTTAAAATCTAAAAAAGGAGTTAACCTCCCTAATACCAATATTTCACAACCTGCATTAACAGAAAAAGATGTTGAAGATGCTATTTTCGCTTGTGGTCAGCAAGTGGATTGGATGGCATTGTCATTTGTGCGTCATGCAGAGGATTTAATGGAACTTGAACAATTAATATCAGAGCATAGCGATTATAAAATTCCTATTATAGCGAAGATAGAAAAACCCGAAGCTGTTGAAAATATCGATAAAATTGTAGCCTATTGTGATGGATTGATGGTAGCTCGTGGTGATCTAGGAGTTGAGATTCCTGCTGAAGAAGTCCCATTAATACAAAAACAATTAGTGCTTAGAGCAAAACGCGCTAGAATACCTGTAATCATCGCCACTCAAATGATGGAAACTATGATTACAAGCCTTACACCAACACGTGCTGAGGTTAATGATGTTGCCAATTCCGTAATGGATGGTGCTGATGCTGTAATGTTATCTGGGGAAACTTCTGTAGGGCAATATCCGGTGCAAGTCATCCGTCAGATGTCAAATATTATTCGTAGTGTAGAACATTCTCCTCTAATTGAGGTGCCGCAATCGCCGCCGCATATTCGAACGAAACGTTATATAACAAAAGCTATCTGTTATCATGCCGCTAATATGGCGAATGAAATTAATGCAAAAGCGATTTCTACCTTAACGAACAGTGGATATACAGCATTTCAGATTTCGGCTTGGCGTCCACAAGCGCATATATTAGTTTTTACTTCTAACAAGAGAATTTTAACACAACTCAGTTTACTGTGGGGAGTTACAGCATTTTATTATGATAAATTTGTAAGTACAGACGAAACCATTGAAGATGTAAACGCCATTGCCTGTAAAAAAGGGTATTTAGATGTGGGCGATATGTTGATTAGTTTAGCAGCAATGCCAATTCAAGATAAGGGTATGGTGAATACGCTTAGAGTTACTGAAATTGAAAATTGCAGTTTTTAGGTTTCTTATTTTATTTTAATACAATTATATCAACGCTATTTTTATATTCATAATAATAGCGTTGTTTTTTTTTGTTTATCTGCTATGGATTAAACTTAATTCTGTTCAAAAATTTCACTAAAATTAACCTTATAAATTCTACTAGATCCGTTTTCATATTTATTAAGCACATTAAGGAGCGATTGGGTATCAACGAATCCTGTGTCGTGGTTTGAAATTGTACTTCTACGACTGGTAAAATATAGGATCTTTGTGTTCTGATTGACAAATGGACTATAGTCTATATGCTTAGAATTTATCTTATCACTAAGATTTTTTGCTTGTGTCCATTTCCCATTATTTTGCTTACTTATATACAGATCTCCACTGCCAACACCATCTTTTCTTTTCCATCCACTAAAGAGTAGATAAGATTCATCTGGAGCAATAAATGCATTAAATTCTGACCCATCGCTGTTGATTGTTGAATCTAATTTAATGGGGTTACTATAAGTGTTATTTTCCCACCTGCTCACATAAATATCATCTTGCGACTCAGAATTTTCTTTTACAGATGTAAAGTACAGATTCTTTGATAGTGCAATAGACGGATAGAATTCATCTGAACTAGTGTTAATTGGAGGACCTAAATTAATTGGTTGAGACCAACTAGAAGTTTTGTTTGTTCTTTCAACGTACCAAATGTCAAAATCTTTTGTCGCCGTACTATTATTAGAAGTTGGTCTATTTGAGGCAAAGTATAATCTTAGATTATCAGGAGAAAGAAAAGGTTCTAAGTCAGTGAATTTGCCAGAAAAACTACTGATTTTAGGTTGGTTCCACCTGTTGTCTTCACGTACTATTTTCATAATAACGGATAATTCACTCAATGGGCTCAAAACGGTAAAATAGGCTTCACTTTCTTCAGTATCGATAGTAAAATCCCTAATATTTGTAAATTGAGAGAGTATATTTTCTGCAACGGGCTGAACTCCTGCATCAATATGATTTATATCGGATTTAGATGTTTCAGTGTTTTTTATACTAGAGTTACAATTTAAAAGTGTAAAAGCTATGGCTATAAATGAAAAAATATTAAAGAATTTCATGGTTTGGAATTGAATGGAATAATAAAGTTAATAATATAGTAGTATTAAAATTCAAACTTTAGTTGCACGCTAACCGTTTCTTTTTCAGACTTTTTTATTGTTTTCACATCCGTATTTAAATTAGACAAAGAGATGCCTAAAAGTCGAACTGAATTATTTAAAGCATCTTGATACAACAGATCTTTGGCGGTTTCTAATAGAATCGCTTTTTCACTTACATAATAGGGCAAGGTTTTACTACGCGTTTGCAATGTGAAATCGCTGTACTTTATCTTTAAAGTTATCGTTTTTCCTGTAACTTTAGTTTTATGTAAGCGTTTGGAGACTTCCTCTGCAATATGATCTAGCTTTTCGAGCATAAAAACTTCCGAAGATAGATTTTCGCTAAAGGTGCGTTCGGCAGCTAAAGATTTACGAATACGATTTGGTTTTACCTCGTTGTTATGAATTCCTCTAACGACGTGATAATAGTGGCTTCCAGATTTTCCAAAATTGTCTTTTAAGTACTCTAGTGTTTTAGATTTCAAATCTTTACCTGTAAAAATCCCTTTTTGGTACATTTTTTCTGCCGTCACTTTTCCGACACCGTAAAATTTTCTGATATCCAAAACTTCTAAAAATTCTAGTACGTCTTCAGGATTAACCGTTTTTTGACCATTTGGTTTATTATAATCACTCGCCACCTTTGCAATGAACTTATTAATAGAAATGCCTGCGGAAGCTGTTAAACCAACTTCGTCAAAGATACGTTGTCTTATCTTTTGGGCAAGTAAAGTGGCGCTAGGTAAGCCTATTTTGTTATTTGTAACGTCTAAATAAGCTTCATCTAATGATAAAGGTTCAACCAAATCGGTATACTCAAAAAATATCTGACGAATGCGTTTTGAAATTTCTGAGTAGCGCTCAAAATCTGTTTTAACAAAGATTAAATCCGGACAAAGTTTTATAGCTAAACGGCCAGACATAGCACTTTTTACACCAAATTTTCGTGCTTCATAACTTGCAGCACTGACTACTCCTCTTGTACCACCACCTCCAACGGCTATCGCTTTACCTCTAAGTTCAGGATTATCCATTTGGGCTACGGAAGCATAAAACGCATCCATATCCACATGAATTATCTTTCTTATTGGTAAATCATTTAGCATGGTGTAAATTTAGGGATTAAATGTCTTTTAATTTTATATTTAGTTCCTATGAATATCGAAATAGAACGTAAATTTTTGGTAAACTCTGAAGCCTTCAAAGTATTAGCCTTTAATAGTTATTCCATTAAACAAGGCTTCTTAAATAGTCACAAAGAAAGAACTGTTAGAGTAAGACTCAAAAATGACAATGGCTATTTAACTATAAAAGGGCTTTCTTCAAAAAACGGTTTATCACGTTTTGAATGGGAAAAAGAAATTTCTATAACAGAAGCGGAACAGCTTTTACAATTATGTGAAAAAGGGATAATTAATAAAACCCGATTCGAGATAAAAAGTGGTAAACATATTTTTGAAGTTGATGAATTTTATGATGAGAATGCAGGATTAATAATTGCAGAAGTTGAACTGAATTCTGAAATTGAAAATTTTGAGAAACCGAAATGGTTGGGTAAAGAGGTTACAGGTGATGTACGGTACTATAACTCCCAATTAAGTGTAAATCCTTTTTTATCTTGGTAAAAAAAAAAGCCTATTCTTTTTAAGAAATAGGCTCTTTTTAATGTACTAAGATATTATTTAGTCGTTTTGCGGATCACCACTTTCAATTATAAATTCTGAACGTCTATTTTCTGCATGTTGTTCTTGAGTACAACCTCCAGAACAATCTATTTTTGGTTCTGATTCCCCTTTACCTATTCCAGAAATACGAGATTCATCTATACCTTGAGAAATTACATATTGCACTGTAGTTTTTGCTCTACGATCAGAAAGTGCTTCATTATATGCTTCTCGTCCTCTTTCATCTGTATGTGATGTAGCTTTAATAATTAGTTGAGGATATTTTTTCATTACTTGTACAAGTTTATCTAATTCAAAAGCGGCTTGTGCTGTTATATTAGATTTGTCGAATTCAAAGAAAATTGGAGCTAATACAATTTCTTCAGGAGCAATAATTGTTTCAATTGGTTGTAATGAAATTTGAACGTTGTTTTCTTCATCGTTAGTACCTTTTACTGGAACTTTTTTACTGTCAAAACCATCCATTACTACCTCGAGCTCAGAATCTTTATCACATTCTACAATAAATTCAGCGATACCATCATCATTGGTCATTTTTGAAATTACTTTATTACCTTCATCATCATATAAAGCTACAGATGCACCACTAATTGGTTCTCTGGTTTCATCATCTAATACTGTGGCACTTATTACAACATCACATAATGGTTGTAGTTTTTTAAACTTGTAAATATCATCACTTCCTTTTCCACCTTCTCTATTAGATGATATAAATCCATTATCATTCTCTTCATCTATAGAAAATGCGAAATCATCAGCATTACTATTTATTGGTATACCAACATTACGAGCTGGCGCAAGGGTACCGTCAATTAGTTTAGTATAGAAAACATCTAAGCCACCTAGTCCTAAATGACCATTAGATGAAAAATAGAGTGTTTCGTTACTACTAATGTATGGGAACATTTCTTGTCCTTCTGTATTTACCTTTTGTCCTAAGTTTTCTGGCTTTCCTATAGTGCCATCTGCATTTATGGAGGCTTTATAAATATCGAATTGACCAAAACCACCTGGCATGTTCGACGCAAAATACAAGGTTTTACCATCCGAACTTACCGAAGGATTTTTAACAGAATAATTCTCACTATTAATACCTAAATCCTCTACAGTATCCCAATCCTCACCTAATTTAGTGACTTTGAATAAATAAATTTGACTAAAACGCGCACTCGTTAATGAGTCTTTTTCATAATCTTTTTCGAAAAAACTCTCTCTAGAGAAATACATGGTATTTCCATCTGGTGAAAATGAAACTAAACCTTCGTGAAATTTTGTGTTGATTTTATTATTTGCTAAAGTTGGTTCTTGATATGTACTATCAGAGTTTTGAGCAATTGTATATATATCTAGAAAAGGTTGATCATTCCAACCATAAGTTTTACGACTGTCGTTACGGCCAGAAGTAATGTAAAGCTTACCATCATTTTTAGTACCACCAAAATCTGATTGTGTTGAGTTGAAATCCGCATTCTGTACATTGAACTTTTTACCTTGTTCTAAAATTTTAGGAAGGTAATTTGGGTTTTTTCTATATGCTGTAGCTCGGTTGTCCGATGGACGCATATTAGCAAATTTTTCCATTTGCTGGTTAGAGGCTTCGTACTTACCATTCGCTTTAAGCATTTGCGAGTATTTATAAACCATTTCTGGCTTATCTGAAGTCTCTAAAGCTTTTGCATACCAACGCTCTGCCGCTTCAGTATTAAAAATGTTATAGTAACTTTCGGCAAGTTGTCCATAAACATACGCATCGGCTTTTCCATCCTCCACTAGTTTGTTATAACTTTCGGCTGCTTTTACATATTGAAATCTTGCAAAGAGTTTATCTGCCTTTTTTGTATCGTTATTCTGAGCAGTTAAGCATAAGCTACTCATCAACGTAATAAATAATAATGTTTTAAAGTTTTTCATAATTGTTTTTAGCTTAACTGATTAAAAGTATCTTGGTGAACGTGAAACACGCTTTGGAAAATTAAGATCGAATAAAATCATAACTTCGTGAGATGCTGGTGAATACTTCTTGATATCTGAAGAAATCGCATCATACGCATATCCAATTCTTAAACCGTCTGTAAGTGCAAAATTTACAAGACCAGAAAATGAATCATCTAATCTATAGGATGCTCCAATTTCAAATTTCTTAAAGAACCTTGCATTTAAGTTTACATCAAATGATGTCGGAGCATCAAATGCCGATTTTACCAGCACTGAAGGTTTAAGTTCTGTGTTTGGTGAGAGGTCGAACACGTAACCACCAGTTAAGAAATAGTGCTGTGTTTCGGATCCTATATTGCGACCATCTGAATCTAAATGTACCGAGGATAATAAATTTGGTACGGATAAAGAAACATAGTATTTGTTGGTATAATAAAAGAAGCCTGGTCCAATATTTGGCGTGGTTGAACTAATATCTTGATTAAGAAATATATCATCTTCATCAATAATATCTATATCAGATAAACCAATATCATGAAAAGTGGCACCAGCTTTTACACCAAAGGCCAGTTTATGTTCACCTCCTAAATTTAAAGTATAGGATACATCGACATAAGCATTAGTTTCCTTAACGGGACCAATATTATCTGATATTACTGACAGACCTAACCCGAGATTGTTGCCAATTGGAGTATGGCCAAAAAACGTTCCTGTTTCTGGACCTCCATCAATTTTAGACCATTGGTTTCTGTATAGTAATCCAAAAGAAAGTCCTTCTTTTGAGCCTGCATAAGCAGGGTTTACTACGTTCATATTATACATGTACTGTGTGTACTGAGGGTCTTGTTGCCCGTGCATCTGAAATGCTAAGAGCAAAACCACTATAATAGAGAGTTTTTTCATTATATAAAGTTGATTCTGTTAGTTGATTATCTGTTAATGTATACCCAAGCACTTTTTGATTTTGTACCACCTTCGTAAATAATGGTATAGAAATACGTACCTACAGGTAGCTCTTCACCGTCATTGGTTTGGCCAACCCATTCATTAGTATAATTGTTTTTAGAATATACTAAAGTTCCATTTCTATTGAATATTTCAAGTTTAGTAACATCGAAACTTCTTAGGTCAAAATTATCGTTCTTATCATCGTTGTTTGGCGATATTCCTTCTGGGAATATGCACGACTCTAATTGAATCACTGTGGTTTCAATAACTTCTGAACAGCTTGTATTATTAACGGTTATAGTTGCAGAATATACACCAGCAGTAAAGACATTATTTAGCATTAATCCACTTCCACTAAAAGGACTACCATCTAATGTCCAGCTAACCGATACATCTGATTCTGTAAAATTATCAGGTACAATACCTATTGAAATAGGAACGGTTGCTTCTGGACAAACTTCATAAGAAACGGTATCAAAACTTGCCACTGGTGGCACATTAACTATGATTTCAAATGTCGTTGTTTGGTAACATTGTGTATCATTATCTGCTGCTCGGATATATAGTGTTTCACCAGTAGTATCATAAGACGTACTAGTTACATCGCCGGTCCCAGCGTCTGCATCTTCTTGAGATGTATGGAACGTTACAGTTAAATTAGGATCAGTGGTGACCTCGCTACTTATAGATGTTAAATCAACGGTAGTTTCACCGGCAACGTTGCCGCATATTGGTAATGGATCTGGTTGCGTTATAGCAAGTGCTGGATTCACAACTAAATTAACGACCACTAACTTACGACAGCCGAAATAATTAGGATTGTCGATTTGGTCTGTGTCTTCTATCCGCATAACCAAGGTTTCACCTGTAGTTGAGCTATATGGCGAAGTAACAGGGTTCATTGTCGAATTCGCATCTATTGAATTTTCATAAAAACTTACCGTAAATTCATCAGATATTCCTAGAGTTTCAGTGAATGCATCTAAATCAAATAATTCAATACCATCAGCTTCTGGTCCATCACAAGTTGTAATAGTTTGTGGTGCAAGAGCATCTGGATCGGTATATAAATTCACAACAACCACTTCAGAATACGTATTTGCATCACATTGGGTATCGATTGCTTGTACCTGATAGTTACTAGCTCCTAAGCCAAAACCTCCTGCTGTTACTGTAAGCGTGCTAGACGTTTCATTTGGAATGACAAAACCATCTTCAAACCAAATAAATTCATCAGCAAGTGGTGAGTTAGCTTCTAACACAACTGATTCAGCACAAGCATTCAATTCATCTGGTGTTGATGGATCATTATCGGCATCTGAAATTTGATAACCTTCGTTATTTACAATTTCTGCGTCAATGTCTGCCACAATACTGCCACTACCATCACCATTAATATTTGTTTGCTCGATGGTTATATTACCAGCACCTCCGTTAAAATTAGTCACTAATAACATGTATACATCACCTTCTTGAGCATTATCTATTGTAAGGTTTTCCGTAGCATCTGCAGAGTAGCTACAATCTATAATATTACCAAACGGATAAAAACCGTTATCAGGATCATTAGAAAAAGGACAAGACGGACAATCATCTAATACTATATCAATACAGGCATCTTCAACGCTAGAAAATGGTCCCCAAATTACGAAATCGACGTCCAAGCCGTTACCACTATCATCCTGTTGGTTAATTTCAATTTCAATCGGTCCAGATTCACCTACTTGAATTATGTTCCATACCGGATTTGGAGTTGTACCTAAACAGGCTACCGCTCCTACACCATCTATTCCAACAATATTAGGTGTGGTAAGTGCTCCACCAACAGAACAGAAGTTGTCAGCGTTTTCACAAATAAGGTTACCTGGTGCTTCTCTTATACATAAATCGAATGTAGAGAGTTCAGATACACTTCCACCACTAAAAATACGAATGTAATACGTGTTTCCGATTTCTAATTGTGTTGTAACACTAGAGTCTTCATCTGAACAATAAAGTTCCGTTAATGTTCCACAACTACCATCGTAAACAGCATGGTCTAAGTTAGTGGTGCCTCCAGTTATATTTATAATTGAGATTATTTGTAATTCGCTTAAAGCTGTAAAAGAAAACCACACATCATCATTAGGTGTACCACCACAAGTTCCTGCATCAATTCCAGAAGGAGTGGCGGCAAGAATTGTTCCAGGTGTTACATTATCGCACAAAGCACC
Organism: Winogradskyella bathintestinalis; assembly: GCF_030407435.1. Taxonomy (GTDB): domain Bacteria; phylum Bacteroidota; class Bacteroidia; order Flavobacteriales; family Flavobacteriaceae; genus Winogradskyella; species Winogradskyella bathintestinalis. Next base: position 454,870 of record NZ_JASDDK010000001.1, on the reverse strand, counting down.
ATCATTTACAACCGCTACTATAGCTTCGCTACATTCATCATTACTCGGTGGACATGCCAATACTTCAAACGTTTCGCTACCAATAACGCAATCATTGTCTTGCTCATTAGTTACAAATATTTTTACGGCCGTTCCAAAAGGGAAAGGACCAGCTTGATAAGTATCTATCGCTGATGCTTGAATTGTTGCTGCATCAAAATTATTTGAAATTTCTAAGGATGTAGCATCACCTAAATCAGTAATATTTACATCAATAAAGAACTGATCATTATCACAGTCTGGAACAGTAGTATAATTAGCTTCAGCAATTGTACAGTTTAACTCCTGAATATTTAACGTAAAATCGAGAGTTACACCCCAAGGTCCACTATAGCATGGATTAAGTGGTGTTTGAACATAATCATGCGTAACAATTCGCATTCTATGTTCGCCTATGGTTGCAGTAGCAGGCATTATGAAAGAGGCGTCTAATAAATGTGGAGTGCTACTTCCAGAAGATTCTCCTTCAAATACTAACTCGTCTGTATCGAAGACTAAATTGTCGTTAAAATCAATCCATATACTAGTAAAGTATGAGGTACCATGTCCAAATTCAATTTCTACATTTGTATCAATCCCTTGAAATGCATTTACAACCGGGGTAGTATGATTTTCATAAAACTCATCACCAAAACTTGGGAAATCTGTAATACCAACGGTTACATTATTAACACCACTACCATCATTACTCGTTGGTATGGACTCACAATAGCCGGTATAAAATTCAAAAGGACCGAAATAAGAACTTTCATTACCCGCTCCACATATAGCGGAAACGTAGAATTCATAACTAGTATCAGGCATTAAATCTGTTAGAACATAAGGAATTGACGAAATATTAGTCTCAATGGTTCCATCTCCTAACACAAAATTAGTTTCACCATATTGAATATTCCATGATGTTGCCGTTCCATTTTCAGTCCAACTTATTTCAGTAGACGTTAAACTTAAGTTGTTTGCCGTTAAATCTGATGGTTCAGGACACGTTGGTATGCCTCTTACTCTGAAGTTATCTACGAAAACGTCATTATCGTTATCATCAGCCACAGTACCATTAGTAGCATAAAATGCAAATTCCACAATTTGACCACTGTATGATGTTAAATCTATTACAGGATGCTCACCATTATCACTTAAATCGGAAGCACTATCGTATGTAATTAAAGCAGTCCATGTGGCACCATTATCTGTAGATATTAAGAAATGAACTACATCATCTGATCCTAAAGTTCCTGCTGTTGGATCTCCCCAAGTTGTGATACCAAAATCAAACTCAACTTGAAAAGGTCCACCAGTTAAATCAAATTGTGGGGATAAAATCCACTCATTTAAATCACCAGTAAATATTTCATATACATTTATTTTGTAGGCTCCGGTAGTGCCATCGTTAAGAAAACCGTCAACCGTCCAAGAGCTATCTCCAAATTCTGTTGGGCCAGTTGTAGGGTCTCCTTCACCAGCTTCCTCCCAACAATCAGGTGCGTTATCAAATGTAACCGATGAGAAATTCTGTATATAATCTGGTGTAAAAACCTCACATAAAGTTGAAAAAGTTAAAGGACCAACCCAAGAACTCATTTCATCAGCACTACATATAGTTTGAACATAAAAATCGTAAGCACTTATAGCATCTAAACCTGTTGCAATATATGGGTTAGGAGCGTCACTAACAGTTGGTGTACCTGTAGGAGTATCGCCGGCTGTTACAATTTCAATATTCCACATAGATACTGGGCCATCTTGCGACCAACTTAATTCAGCACTATTTGAAGTGATGTTATTTGCAACTAACATAGAAGGATTAAAACAACTCGGTGCTTCATCAAAAGTGACATCGTCAATGGCAATATCATCTGAAAAGTCACCAGTTACAGTCTCAGAGAAAATAAAACGAGCTTGCACATCTCCAGTAATCGTTAATGTGCTTAAATCTATAACCTTTAGCTCCCAACCTGCAGTGTTGGTATTATAAGTTGCCATTAGATTCCAAGCGGCTCCATCCCAAACTTCAACTTCTAACGTACTGTTTGCATCATCTTGATTATCACTAATTTCAAAAAATGAGAGTGCAGGTGCAGCTAAGCCACTAACGTCAATTAAAGGACTTGTTAATGTACTAGGACCATCATCGCCAGAAGAATCAACCCAAGCAAAATACTCGTTAGTATTGGTAGAACCTGTTATAATTCCGTTATCACCAATTTCATCAAACCCAGTATCATTATCAAATTGCCAATCTTCTCCACCGCTCATAGACCAACACAGCGGAATATCTCCAGCATTTTCAAAACCTTCTGTATAAGGTGCCGTAAAGGTCACACACTCGGTAGAAAAGATAAATGGACCTACCCATAAACTTAAATCGTCTGTGCCACAGTTAGCTTGATAATAAACATAATATGTTGTTGCAGCCGTTAAACCTGATAGAGTAATATTTGGTGTTCCAGATACTGAACTCGCACTTTCTTCTTCCCCATTTCCTGGTGCGAAATCATCATTACTGTTGTATTCTAAATTCCAATCGGTTTCTGAGTCTCCTGCCGTCCAATCTAAAATTACTGACTCTGATGTGGCTCCAGTTGCGGTGATCCCAGAAGGCTCAAGACAGGTAGGAGTTTCAAATAAGGTTACTACAATATTTGACCAATCGGCATCCGATCCGGTCCAGCTCTGGTTAAGAATTAGGTCTAAAAAACCATCCGTAGTAGGATCGTAAGGGTTAACAAAATCACCTTCGAATGTTATTACGGTATCATCACCAGCCGCACCATTAGTTGTTGGTGGGTCTATTACAACCGTCCCAGCTGTTGTAATTACGGTTAAATCTGCTTCACTAGAATAAGGGTTACTACCTCCGGCAACCCAATCAGCTGTTACGGAAAAGGATTCGTAAGAACCCGATGACGATGCTGGTACGGCAGTGCTATTTGACACATCATTAAGATTAATAGTCACTGGTGTTCCTTGAGCCACATTTGTTGGGCCTTCAATCGGATCAAAACTATATTGAGCGCTCGCTGTGAGGAAGAACCCAAACATAATTAAAAATAGAGTAATTTTTTTCATTATTAATCGGTTTGTTAAGAATTATTTAATCCCCTTATAATCATTGAATTAAAGAGATTTTTGCTAGTGTTTCTAAGAAAAATGTGTTGTAATGTGCATGGTTGGCGCTGGTTGGACGATTTAACTATGCGAACTCGAATATATAAAAAATGACAATTAACAGATGGTTAACAATGTTATAATAGATTAACTACATTATTAATCGACAAAAGGGCTGGGAAGCATTTATGATGGCTTTAATTGGATAAAAACAGGAAAATGATCACTATAACCGCCCTGATATTTCTTGCCAACATAGGTTCTAAATGGCTGTCCTTGATACTTTCCGTGATACTGAGTTAGAAACTTATTGTTAAACACCTCGCCATCATAAAATGTCAGAGCGTTATCAGTGACTTCAAAAAAATTAGTAGAAAATAATATTTGATCAAAATTATTCCATTGAAAATTATGATTCAAACTACCATTGCTCGGAGACCAAACTGTCTTAAAAGGATTGTATAGATCACTTCTTTTTTCTAATAATAGCATGGTTCTGTCATTCGGATTGTCATTAAAATCTCCCATTACAATTATTTTGTTATCTGGGTTTTCATTTTTCAATTCGCTAATTACAGAATTTACAACTTTTGCCGCTGCTAAACGTTTAAACTCAGTTTCTATTACACCTTCTCGTCGAGAAGACCAGTGGTTAACTAATATACACAGGTTTTCGTTATGCAATTGACCCTTAACTAAAAGTATATCTCTAGTATAATCTTGTTGACTTTTGTTGTTTTCCAAATACACGGAAAACGTTTCAGAATGGTCAACCTTAAAAACATCGGGATTATAGAGTAGGGCGACATTGATACCTCGTTCATCTAAAGAATCATAATGCACATATTTGTAATTTTCATTCAATAAGTTTTTGCTTTTTACTAAATCTGATAGTACTTTTTTGTTTTCAACTTCAGCTAAGCCTATTATGGCAGGTGCGAGTTTAGATTGTGCTTTTCCTATTTGAGAAATTACGATGCTTAACTTCATTATTTTATTCAAATAGCGCTTTGTTGTCCACCGTTTTGCAGAATTAGGCAGAAAGTCATCGTCGTGGATTAAAGGATCATTTTTAGTGTCGAATAAATTTTCTACATTGTAAAACGCTATGGTGTAAATTTCAGAATTACTAATCATGGGATTAAATATAGCCTATTTTTTAAATAAGAGTGCGCTTAGAAATGGGCGCAAAAATATTAAACTGAAAATTCAACCATTTTATTTTACCTTTGTTTCTAATATAAGTCTTTCAAGGATTTAAACAGAGGTAACGTGCAAAAAAAATGAAGAATATGAAGCATAGATCGCACCCCAAAAACCATAAACTATTCCTTAACTTTGTACTTTAATTAATATATGATAGAGAAAAAAGATATCGCTTTAGAAAAGGTTGTACTTATTGGTATAATTACCCAAGAACAAGATGAAGAAACATCTAAAGAATATTTAGATGAGTTAGAATTTCTAACCTTTACAGCAGGGGGTGAAGTTATAAAACGCTACACACAAAAAATGACAATGCCTAATCCTAAAACCTTTATTGGAACTGGAAAAATGGAAGAGGTCACTAATTTTGTTAAAGAAAATGATATTGGTACAGTAATTTTTGATGATGAATTATCTCCCGCTCAAGAACGAAATATTAGTAAAATTCTGAATTGTAAAATATTAGATAGAACGAACCTTATCTTAGATATTTTTGCACAACGAGCACAGACAAGTTACGCTCGTACGCAAGTAGAATTAGCACAATGTGAATATTTATTACCGCGATTAAAAGGTATGTGGACACACCTTGAACGACAAAAAGGTGGAATTGGAATGCGCGGGCCAGGGGAAACGGAAATAGAAACAGATCGACGTATTGTACGCGATAAAATCGCCTTATTAAAATCTAAAATTAAAACCATTGATAAGCAAATGGCCGTACAACGCGGTAACCGCGGTAAAATGGTACGAGTGGCCCTAGTCGGTTATACCAATGTGGGTAAATCTACATTAATGAATGTTATTAGTAAAAGTGACGTCTTTGCTGAAAATAAATTATTTGCTACATTAGATACTACGGTTAGAAAAGTAGTTATAGGAAATTTACCATTTTTAGTAAGTGATACCGTTGGATTTATTAGAAAACTACCAACACAATTGGTGGAATCATTTAAAAGTACTCTAGATGAAGTAAGAGAAGCCGATTTATTACTGCATGTAGTAGATATTTCGCATTCAAATTTTGAAGAACACATCGATTCTGTAAATCAGATTTTAGACGAAATAGATAGTAAGGACAAAGCAACCATAATGGTGTTTAATAAAATTGATGCCTATGAAGCCGAACCTTATGACGAAGACGATTTAGTAGAAGAACGGACCAAAGCCAACTTCACCATAGAAGAATGGAAAAAAACGTGGATGTCTCGTTTAGATGGTAATGCTTTGTTTATATCGGCGTTGAATAAGGAAAATATGGATGAATTTAGAAAACGTGTTTATAAGGAGGTTAGAGAAATTCATGTAACACGCTTTCCGTACAATCAATTTCTTTATCCAGATGTTGAAGATATCGAATGATTTTGCAATTCGGATAAATCTAAAATATCACTTCACTTTTAAGTGAAAAAACAAAACATTGAATGCAACTTATTGATTACATGTGTTTTAATTAGGTGTATGATATTTCTAATTTTTAGTGAATTTGCTTAAAACCATATTTATTTAAAGATCTTGACATCTTTTAAAATAAAAACCAGAAAATTACTGTGTTTTTAATGCCATATTAATAACAAAATTTTAAAGTTTTCGTTTCAATATGAATTCTACTGGGAAAGGAATGAACACTAAATTCAAGCAATTTTTTAAAAACAAGTGGATAAGATGGGCTGTTGTATTAATAGCTGCTGTCTTAATATTTCTTATCGGTCTTTATATTAGTATATATTTGGGAGTGTTCGGGAAATTGCCAACGCAAAGCGATATCAGTTCTATACAGCAAGAACAAGCCACACAACTTTTAGATAAAAACGAAAAATTAATAGGTAAATATTACATTTATGATAGACAGCCAGTAAAATTTGAAGATTTTCCAAACCATTTAATTAATGCCTTAGTGGCTACGGAGGATTCAAGATTTTATGAGCATGACGGTATTGATAATATTAGCCTAATACGTGTATTTGTCAAAAACTTAATCCTTCAAGATAAATCTGCCGGTGGCGGCAGCACTATAACGCTTCAGTTGGCTAAAAATCTATATGGTAGAAAGAATTATGCGCTTTTCAGTATGCTCATCAATAAGTTCAAAGAATCTATTGTAGCCAAGCGTATAGAAGAAGTCTATTCCAAAAAAGAAATTTTAACCCTATATCTTAATACTGTTCCGTTTTCTGATAATACGTATGGCATCGAAAGTGCTTCACGTAAATTTTTTAATAAATCAGTCCGAGATATTTCAATTAACGAAGCTGCCACCTTAGTTGGGACCTTAAAAGCGAATACGTATTACAATCCAAGAGTCCATATTGAGCGTAGTAAGAACCGAAGAAATGTAGTTTTAAACCAAATGGTAAACTACAATTATTTGTCCGAAGACTCATTGAGTTATTATGTAAATCAAGATATAGAATTGGAGTATCGTTCCTTTAATCACGATGTAGGTTTAGCACCTTATTTTAGGGCGGAAGTAAAGAAACAATTAGAATTTATTTTAGACACCTTAAAAACACCTCAAGGTGAAAAGTACAATTTATATAAAGACGGGCTAATTGTTCATACGACTTTAGATTACAAAATGCAAGAATTGGCAGAAAACGCTATGGAAGAACATATTGGCGAACTTCAAACTGCTTTTGAAAATTCATATGGTAATGACGGCCCGTGGGAAACGAATGAGAAACTCATTGAAAACGTCTTAAATAAATTACCTCAAGTTATAGCTTATAAGGCGCAAGGCTTGTCTAAAAATCAAATTAAAGATTCATTAAATGTTTCGAGACCCATAGCGTTATTTAGTTGGAAAGGTGATACGGTTAAAAATGTATCTACCATAGATAGTTTAAAACATTATCTTAAGTTTTTAAATACAGGAATGCTGTCTGTTGAACCAACTACAGGAGCTGTAAGAACTTACGTTGGTGGCATTGACTACAGATATTTTAAGTTCGATCATATATCGCAAAGTGAACGGCAAGTCGGTTCTACTTTCAAACCTCTTGTGTATACTGCTGCTATAGAAAATGGCTTAGAACCATGTACTTATTTTTCGTTAAACAAGGTGACTTACACAGATTATGATGATTGGACACCACGTAATTCTGGCAGTGACGAAGAAGATCCTTATATTAATTATACTTTAGAAAATGCATTGAGCAATTCCATTAATACCATTTCTGTTAAAGTCATGGAGAGCGTTGGTATACCAAAGGTTTTAGAGCAGGTTAAAAAATTAGGAATTACCAAAGTTCTACCTAATGAACCATCTTTGGCTTTGGGCGTCGCGGAAATTAGTTTGAAGGATTTAACAGGTGCTTATGTTAGTTATTTAAATGATAGTAGATCCGTTAAACCGTATTACATTACTAAAATTGAAGATAAAGCTGGAAATATCATAGCTACCTTTGAACCTGAAATTTCAGAGGAAGCCGCCTTTAGTGATTATACAAGACAAGTGCTCTTAGAAATAATGAAATCTACGGTTAATAAAGGCACGGCATCAAGATTAAGAAGTACTTATGGTTTATCTAATGAAATTGCAGGAAAAACGGGGACTACTCAAAACAATAAAGATGGTTGGTATGTAGGTTTAACCCCAAATTTAGTAACAATTACATGGGTCGGAAACGATAATCATAGTATCGGATTTAAATCTACTGGAATGGGACAAGGCGCCAATTCGGCATTACCAATATTTGCAAAATTCTATCAGAAATTGAATCGTGATAGTGAGTTTAATAGTTTTACAAAAGCTAAATTTGAAAATCCTTCACAAAAAGTTTTAGATGACTTGGATTGCGAACCCACAAAACGCGATGGTTTTCTAAAACGTTTGTTTAAGAAAAAGAACAAGAAGAAAACGTTTAACTAACTAATTTTAATAAAAAAACCTGTCCGAATATAGTTCAAGACAGGTTTAAAATATTGTGAGCGTTTGTTTTAAAACTTATAGCTCAAACCAACTGTATAATACGATTGTAATTTGTTATCAGCATCTGCTAAATCAACCTCTTGTACATTGGCAGCCTCTTGTTTGTTGTTTCTTAACGCAAAGTCAAAACCAACACCAATCATTTTCCAAAGCGTATAACTGAATGAGTTTGTCCAAGTGAAGTTAGATAAATCGCTATTCTCGTAACTTTGGAAGGTTGAAAAATTAGATTTAAAAGCAATTGCTCCGATTTGTCTAGTGTAATCTGCCACAATTTTAGCACCAGCTGACGATTCGAAAGCCGCATCATTTTCAGCAAATACAAAGTTGTAGTTTAAAGGGTGTATAACTACAATCAAATTTTCAAGTGGAGTCCAAGTAGCACCTAGACCAACATCTAAAAATCCAGGATCGTTAAAGTTGTCTAATAATGTGGTTCTGTATTCAGCTAAACCAGATATCGCCCACGTTTGGCTGATATTTCTACCATAGAGTGATGAAATATTAAAAACATCTGATGTCGGCTCAAAGTCAGAATCAACCTCATCATCTTTGTCATCTAATTTTACCCAAGCAAGGTTAGTGTTTAAAGAATTTCTCCAGAAATATTTCTCTTCAATTTTATTGGCAAACGCATTAAAAGTGATACCTATATTACCTGTAATATTATTTGGTACATCCTGAGAATACCAATTATTAAAGTTAGACAAACTACCACCAATAGTACCAAAAGCCCCAATTCTCCAACCTGGTAATGCATTAATTTTTGCTTGTATGGCATCTGCCTCACTTTGAAATTTATCTGCTTCGGCTTGTTTTTCAGCTTTTTGAGCTTGCAATTCTTCTTTCGATTGTGCAAAACCAAAAGTTAAAGCAAACAATAAGAATGCGGATAAAAATAAATTTTTCTTCATAACGGATTAATTTTTAATAATTTAAAGTTGTTATTAGTGTACAAATATAAGTGTTTTCTGATTTTAGTAAATTTTATAAATCAATACAGCACTGCTTATGAGACCCTAAAAGGTCATAAAAGTCACATAATAATTTATAAATACTAACGTTTTTTGTGCAGAGGCACCGAAGAACAAGCTTCGCCAAACATAATTGATTTTGCTATTGGCTTGAGTTTTTGAGATAATAATACCAAAGCATTAGAAGGCACCGGTTTATGAGAGCAACCTTTTATAATTACAGGTTGATTTTGATATGCTGAAAGATCTAAATTTGCAATAATATCGGCATATACTATAGATTCTAAGGCACTCAGAGAGCCAATAATGGTTAACTTAGAATAGGCTTGAAGCTCAATGGAAATTAACATATAAGCCCAATCTGGTACAATGGCATCCGTTGAACAATGCAAAGCCACATAACAATCTTGGTATTGCGACCAATTATGTTCAGCCACAAAAGCCCTAAACACTTTTTCGCGCAATACTAGCCCTTCCAGCAACCAATCTTTGATATCAAAGAGAATTCGTTTTCCATTTGGGTAATAATCTTCTAAATCAATGACTTTAAGTTTGCTATTTGCAACTCTATTGATAATCTCTTCTGCCATAATACAAAGATAATGTTTTACTGATAGCCTTCAGCTTGTAACGTGAACAATTCCGCATATAAATTCTGATTCTCCATAAGTTCTTCATGCGTTCCAATTTCTAAAACTTTACCATTTTCAAGCACTAAAATTCTATCTGCTTGCCGTACTGTACTAAATCGGTGCGATATTATAATACTTGTTTTACCTTCAGTAAGTCCAATAAATCTTCCAAACACTTCACTTTCTGCTCTTGCATCCAGAGCAGAGGTCGGTTCGTCTAAAATCATAACTTCCGCACGTTTCATATACGCTCTGGCCAAAGCGACTTTTTGCCATTGCCCACCAGATAATTCCATACCATCAGAAAAACGCTTACCTAATTGTTGATTGTAGCCTTGTTTTAGCTTAGACACAACCTCGTTTGCTAAACTTAACTCTGCCGCACTTTCAATTTTGTCTAGATTGGCTAGTTCTTCTATGTTTCCAACGGCTATATTTTCTCTTATGGTAAATTCGTATTTAAAGAAATCCTGAAAAATGACCCCAAAGTACTTTTGATATTCAGCAATATTAAAACGGTTAATATTGATGCCGTCCAAAAGAATTTCACCTGAAGTCGGTTTATAGAAACGCAATAACAATTTGATTAAAGTCGTTTTTCCGGCTCCATTCTGGCCAACAAAAGCTAATTTCTCCCCAGCTTGAAGTTTAAAACTAATACCTTTTAATATGTCAACTTCAGAATTAGGATAGGCAAACCGAACATTTTTCAATTCAAAACCGTGTTGAATATGTTTTGGTAATGGCACATCTTTCTCTGCTTTTGAATCAATTGAAATATCAATAAAATCGAAATAATCTTTCAGGTAAAGCGCACTTTCGGATATACGTGTAAATTTTGAAAAGAATTCTTGCAGGTTTTTCATTAACCGATTAAAAGAACCAGATAAAAAGGTTAATTCTCCGATGGTAATAACTCCAGAAAGCACACGATAAATGATAAACACGTATGCAGCGTAATAACTTATTGAACCTAAAAGATTGAATAAAAAGCCTAAGCTCGAGCGCTTAATAGCAAGGGTTTTGTTGAGTTGGTAATATTTTTCAGAAAGGTTTTTGAAACGGTCAACTACAAAGTCAGTTAAGCCAAATAGTTTGATTTCTTTAGCGGTTTTATCGTTTGCTCCAATAAATCTTAAATAATCTAATTCGCGTCGTTCTGAGGTCCAACTTCGTGCTAACGAATATTGACGTTGACTAAATCTAATTTCATTTATAAATGAAGGAATAATACTTAATACTAAAAGAATAATTAAGTAAGGTTCAAAATAAATTAAGCCCGCAACCAGAGTGGTTATGGAAATAGCACTTTGCGCCTGTCCTAATACATTAGACATTAGAGCAACACGCCCAGTAGTTTGCGATCTGGCACGTTCTAATTTATCATAAAACTCAGCGTCTTCTAATAAACTGATGTTAATTTGATTGGTTTTTTTGATAATAGTGACTGAAGTAGTAATATTATATTCGTCACCAAGTAAACCATCTGTTAAAGAAATGGCTCTGCTTATTAGATCTGATAGCACAATTAATCCGAATTCAATAACAACATAAGTCCAAAGCACATGATAATCTGAATTATCTAATGAAATTTGAAGGATAATTTCATCAATAATTAGTTTACCAATCCATAAGATAACAACAGGAAGTAGAGCACCAATAAGTCTACAAAACGCAGATAATAGAAATAACTTTTTATTAACTCTCCATATTTCCTTAAAAAATCGGGGAATATATACTAAGGCATTAAAGGACGATTTTAAATTTGCTTTTTTGCCGTCCTTTATGGAAGTGGGTTTGCGTCTTGGCATTCAGTATTTTTAATTAAAGCATCCCAAGCTCTAACTTGGCCTCTTCGCTCATTAAATCTTGTGACCAAGGTGGATCGAAGGTAATTTCTACCTCAGCATCTTTGACTTCATTAATGGATTTTACTTTTTCTTCCACTTCTAGAGGTAAGGTTTCTGCTACAGGACAGTTTGGTGTCGTTAAAGTCATTAAGATCTTAACTTCTAAATCCTCATTTACGAAAACATCGTAAATTAAGCCTAACTCGTAAATGTCTACGGGAATTTCAGGATCGTATATGGTTTTTATTACTCTTAGGATTTTTTCTCCTAATACTGCTGTGTCTATAGTTGTATCGCTCATCAGAAAATTTATTTTTTGTTCCTATATCATTAGGAATCTGTTTAATTGTTAGAGGGTTTGTCGTAGAGTACTTTATTATTTTGATAATAACAAGTTCTTAACTCCATTGTAAACTACTTAACTCAATTGTGTTTGGTATGCAATAGCATACATTTTTAATTGCTTTATCATACTCACTAAACCATTGGCTCTAGTGGGTGATAAATGTTCTTTTAATCCTATTTTATCGATAAAATCAGTATCGGCATCTAAGATATCTTTAGGATGCTGATTGGAAAACGCCCGTATCAAAATCGCAATTATCCCTTTAGTAATTATAGCATCACTGTCTGCTGTAAAACTTACTTTATCATCTTGCATATTAGCGTGTACCCAAACCTTACTTTGACAACCTTTTATAATATTGTCTTCGGTTTTATATTTCTCATCGATTAAAGGTAGGTCCTTTCCTAAGTCTATCATGTATTGGTAGCGTTCCTCCCAATCTTCGAACATAGCGAACTCTTCTATAATTTCGTTTTGTACTTCTTCAATAGTCATAGTCTCAATTTTTTGTGCAAAATTACAAAATCACTATTGTTTTATAGTGTTTTCTTTAATGGATAACACTTTATTAACTAAAGCTTCAATAGCGCTTGGCGGATTTCCGTGGTCAAAAGCAGGGGTTGTGTATTCCATATCGCCTTGTGTAATGGATAGGGTGGCATATGCTGCTCCGTCAAATTGATGTTTTTTGGAAGGCGCATCCAGATCTTGCATCATCTCAAAATCTAATCGCTTAATGAGTTGATACACTTCATTCCATAGGTTAGTGTCTATGGTGTACGAATTAATATTTTTAAGATCACGATCTTTAGAAATTAGTATGTTAGATTCGGTAATTACTATATAGTCGAACTCAGCTCTGGATAAGGCTTGATACTTAACTGACAGTTGATTTGAATAATTATCCAACTCACTTTTTTCCGAAGACACTACTTTTGATATGCCTTTTATTAAAACAACATCTTTAGATAAAAAAGATATGATATTTCCACGTTTTGAAAACGAATCAACCGAATTTAAAGATTTTAATATTTGATTTTCAAATGTCATAATAGGATTTGGGCAAAACTTTTTGGAAGCAGCAATATTATGAAATTTAACTCTATCGTTTTCTAAGGTGTAGTTTCCAGAAAAACTATTACATCCAGCAAATCCTGTGACTTTGTTGGTTGATTCATCAAATGAAATAGTGATTTTGGTTGAGATAACATCTTCTTTTGCAAGTTGAGTTATGGCATAAGTTCCAGATAGCGTTTCTTGAATTATGTTCCTTTGCTTTATGACATTTTTAGACGAATCACAAGAATTGAAGGTTAGGATAAACGCGAACAAACTGAGTAAAATTTTCATCAATGACATATTTATTACTGAAAAGATACACTTTTAATGGCAAAGGTAATTACGACAACATCATAATAGCTTTTTTTAGAGCAACGATAAAAGTATCAATTTCCTCCTTCGTATTATAAAACATAAAAGAAGCACGTATGGTGCCAGGAATGTTATAAAAGTCCATAATCGGTTGCGCACAATGGTGACCGGTTCTAACAGCGATTCCCATTTTGTCTAGGATGGTTCCTATATCGTAGGGATGAATAGCGCCCACATTAAAAGATATAACTGAAGTTTTTTCTTTTGCCGTACCGTAAATCTTTAAGTCGTCAATTTTGAGTAATTCTGAAGTCCCGTAGTCTAAAAGTTCATTTTCATAGGTCGCAATAGAATCAAAACCGATAGCATTCATATAATCTAAAGCTGATCCGAAAGCAATGCCTCCACAAATATTAGGTGTACCTGCTTCAAATTTATGTGGTAATCCAGCGTATGTGGTTTTTTCAAATGAAACTTCAGCAATCATTTCGCCACCGCCTTGATATGGTGGTAATTTATTGAGCCACTCTTCTTTACCATACAACATACCAACACCTGTAGGACCGCACATTTTGTGTGCTGAACACACATAGAAATCAACATCCAAAGCTTGGACATCAGGTTTTATATGTGGGCAAGATTGTGCGCCATCGACTAAAACGGCAGCTCCAACTGAATGTGCTTTCTCAATAATATCTTCAATAGGATTTATGGTTCCTAAAGCATTTGAAATATGATTTACAAAAACTAGTTTCGTATTGTCATTTAATAACACATCGTATTCTGACATAACTAATTCGCCATTCGCATTCATCGGAATGACTTTCAGAGCGGATCCTGTGCGCTCACAGAGCATTTGCCAAGGTACAATGTTACTATGATGTTCTAAGGCAGAGACCAACACTTCATCTCCTTTTTTCAATATTGAAGAAAATCCGTTGGCGATTAAATTAATGCCATGCGTTGTACCAGAGGTATAGATAATTTCATGACTGTGTTTGGCGTTAAAATGATTTTGAATTTTTAGCCGTGCTTGTTCGTATGCATCAGTCGCTTCTTGACTTAAACTGTGTACCCCTCTGTGAATATTGGCGTTATAATTACTGTAGTAATCTACAATTACATCAATAACTTGCTGAGGTGTTTGTGATGTTGCTGCATTATCGAAATATACTAGAGGTTTACCATTAACGGTTCTGTTAAGGATAGGGAAATCTTTTCTAATTTTCTGTACGTCTAACATAATTATTTAACCATAATAGGTTTCTAAAAAACCTTAAAAGTCAGTATTCAGATTGACTATAAGTCGAACCCAATATTCACTCCTAGTTTATTAGCAATAATTTTAGTGATTCTGTTCTTAATTTCAGGAATCTTTACAGAGTCTAAAACGTTGTTACTAAATGCAAACATCAATAAAGCTCTAGCTTCTTTTTCGGGAATACCTCGAGAGCGCAAATAAAACATAGCACTCTCATCTAATTGACCAATAGTACAACCATGAGAACATTTTACATCGTCTGCAAAAATTTCAAGTTGAGGTTTGGTATTAATACTCGCTTTGTCACTCATTAAAACATTATTGTTGGCCTGAAAAGCGTTGGTTTTTTGTGCTTCTTTTTCAACCACAACTTTCCCATTAAAAACACCTGTTGAATTATCATCAAAAATACCCTTGTAATCTTGATGACTTTCGCAATTTGGTTCTATATGATGCACTAAAGTATTATGGTCTACATGTTGCTTATCTCCAATAATCGTGATGCCTTTCATGGTAGAATCTATGCGTTCTCCATTTTGGTAGAAGTTGAGATTGTTTCTAATCAGTTTTCCGCCAAAAGAAAAAGTATGCACTTTAGCTAAACTTTCTTGTTTTTGATTGACAAAAGTATTATCAATTAAGGATGCACTTTGTCTATCGTTCTGAATTTTATAATAATCTACAATGGCACGCTTGTTTGTAAAAATCTCGGTTACAGAATTTGTTAAAACCGGATTGTCCGTTAAACTCTGATGACGTTCTATAATTTGTACATGTGCATTCTCGTTGACTACAATTAAGTTTCGAGGTTGTAGCATAACGGCCGCTTCATTGCCTGTTGAAAAATGAATGATTTGAATCGGTTTTTCAACCACTTTATTCTTAGGGATATTGATGTAAGCTCCTTCATAAGAAAATGCCGTATTTAAAGAAGATATACCATTCTTTGCAGCGATTTTATTAAAATAATTATCAATAATTACTTTGTATTTTGGTTTGGTTAAAGCTGCAGACATTAAACAAACATCTAATCCATCGTGCGTAGTTTGAGACAAATGTGATGCATATTTTCCATCAATAAAAATAATTTTGTACGCATCTATATCATGGATAAAGTATTTCTTAACGTCCTTAAATTCAATATCATTTTCATGCTTTGGAAACACGCTATAATCATGTTTCAAAATTGAATTCAATGAGGTATATTTCCAGTCTTCTAAACGCTTAGAAGGGAATCCTTCTTCCTCAAACGTTTTTATAGCTTCAGTTCGAATATCATGTATTGAAGAGTGTACATCAACAGTGTCTTCAAAGGCCATAAATGACGATACTAATTTTTCTTTTAATTCCATTCTTATTCAGTTTTCAGTTTTCTGGCGCAGTATTCAATTTTTCAGAAATAGTGCCAAAAAATCTGCTTACTATATTATATTAAAACGTTCTGTTAATAAAAGAGGAATCAGTTTCGAGTAAGCAACTGCCTACTGAAGACTGAACCCTGCTAACGAATTTAAGCGCTAACCTCTTCCTTAATCCAATCATAACCTTTAGCCTCTAACTCGTGTGCTAATTCTTTTCCACCTGATTTTACAATTTTACCATTATGTAATACATGTACAAAATCTGGAACGATATGGTCTAACAAGCGCTGGTAATGTGTTATTACAATTACAGCGTTATCTTTAGATTTTAATTTGTTGACACCATTAGCTACAATACGAAGCGCATCAATATCTAAACCAGAATCGGTTTCATCTAGGATGGCTAATTTTGGTTCTAACATCGCCATTTGAAAGATTTCATTTCGCTTCTTTTCACCGCCAGAAAAACCTTCATTTATAGAACGGGACAAAAACTTACGATCAATTTCTAAAAGTTCAGATTTATCGCGGATCATTTTCAGCATATCTTTAGCTGGCATATCTTCTAAACCTTTGGCTTTGCGAGATTCGTTAATGGCTGTTTTCATAAAGTTGGTGACACTCACACCAGGTATTTCAACAGGGTATTGAAATGAAAGAAATATGCCCTTGTGTGCGCGTTCTTCGGCTGCAAGTTCATCGATATCTTCACCTTCTAATTCAATTGAGCCTTCATTAACTTCATATTCTTCTTTACCAGCAATTACAGCAGCTAAAGTACTTTTACCAGAACCATTTGGTCCCATTATAGCATGAACTTCTCCTGCTTTTACTTCGAGATTAATCCCTTTTAAAATGGCTTTATCTTCTATACTTGCGTGTAAATTATTAATTTTTAACATAGTTTTAATTTGCTAATTTTATAACGTCTTTTGCTTCTGAACTTGGCGCTTCTACCTTTAATATTTCTTTAATTTCAACTCGGTATTGCCAACCTTCTTCATCTTTATTTTTTTCGAATTTTCTAACTCTCACAGTTACAGGAACCATATCAGTCGCTTCTTTTTTAAATGCTTTTACTTGCGCTTCTAATAGGTGCATATTTTCGTCAATAACCACTCCATAAATTTCTTTCGGAGTTTGTAAAACAGCAGCATCTGCATAATATACAAAGTCACCTCTTAAAGTGGTGAATCCATCGTTTTGATCGTAGGATTTTGCTCTGTTATCCTCAAGATTAACGTCTTGTTTGGCTTCGTTTTTGCAACCAAATAGAACCAATGTTAAGATGAAAAGAATACTGATTTGTTTCATTTTTATTTATTTTGCGTTGTGGTTTTCTCTGTGCTGAACCAGGTTTTTAAATGTTATCCAACAGAACCTTCTAAACTGATCTCTAATAATTTTTGGGCTTCTACAGCAAATTCCATTGGTAATTTATTAAGAACTTCCTTACTAAAACCATTTACGATTAATGCAATTGCTTTTTCAGTATCAATACCTCTTTGGTTACAATAGAAAATTTGATCTTCACCAATTTTACTCGTGGTTGCCTCGTGCTCAATCATAGCACTTTTGTTTTTCGCTTCGATATATGGAAAAGTGTGAGCTCCACATTCATTACCCATCAATAAACTATCGCATTGCGAAAAATTTCGTGCATTTTCTGCTCGAGAATTGATTTGAACCAATCCACGATATGAGTTTTGTGAATGACCAGCCGAAATACCTTTAGAAATAATAGTTGATTTTGTGTTTTTTCCTAAGTGGATCATTTTAGTTCCGGTGTCGGCTTGCTGATAATTATTAGTGACAGCAATAGAATAAAATTCACCTACTGAATTATCTCCTTTTAATATACAACTTGGATATTTCCATGTTACCGCAGAACCCGTTTCTACTTGGGTCCAAGAAATTTTAGCATTTTTCTCACAAAGCCCTCTTTTCGTTACGAAATTAAAGACACCACCCTTACCTTCAGCGTTTCCTGGGTACCAGTTTTGTACCGTAGAGTATTTTATTTCGGCATCCTCCATGGCAATCAATTCTACAACAGCCGCGTGCAATTGATTTTCGTCACGGCTTGGAGCTGTACAACCTTCCAAATAACTTACATAACTGCCTTCGTCGGCAACAACCAAGGTTCTTTCAAATTGACCAGTCCCTGCTTGATTAATTCTGAAATATGTAGATAATTCCATTGGGCAACGTACTCCTTTAGGTATATAACAGAACGATCCATCACTGAAGACAGCAGAGTTTAAAGCTGCGTAAAAATTATCTTTTTGTGGTACCACAGTGCCCAAATGTTTTTTTACCAATTCTGGATGTTCCTTTATAGCTTCAGACATACTCATAAAGATAATGCCTTTCTCTCCTAAAGTCTTTTTGAAAGTTGTTGCTACTGATACCGAATCAACCACCACATCCATGGCCACACCAGCTAATTTTTTTTGCTCATCTAATGAAATACCGAGTTTTTCAAAAGTGGCTAATAATTCTGGGTCAACTTCATCAATACTATCGTATTTTGGTTTACTATTTGGTGCCGAATAATAAGAAATTGCTTGAAAGTCTGGTTTTTCGTAATTTACATTAGCCCAATCTGGCTCTTCCATTTCTTTCCAAATCTTAAAGGCCTCTAATCTCCAAGCTGTCATCCATTCTGGCTCTTCTTTCTTTTTAGAAATTGCTATAACAATCTCTTCATTAAGCCCATTGGGAAATGTATCGGATTCTATATCTGTATAAAAACCATATTCGTATTCTTTGGTTTTTAACTCTTCTCTAAGATCGTCTTCAGTGTACTTTGACATAGTTTGTCTTTCAGTTTATTTTATAATGAAAATGATTCTCCGCAACCACATGTGCGGTTAGCGTTAGGATTGTTGAAAACAAAGCCTGTTCCATTCAACCCTCCAGAATATTCTAATGTAGTTCCAATGAGATAAAGAAAACTCTTTTTATCTACGATAATTTTAATATCGTTATTTTCAAAGACTTTATCTTCTTCGGCTTGTGATTTATCAAACTTTAAATCGTACGATAAACCAGAGCAGCCACCACTTTTAACACCAACTCTAACATAGTCGGTGCTTGGGTTGAAGCCATCATCAGTCATAAGTTCCATGACTTTCTTTTTTGCGTGATCAGACACTTTAATCATATCGTTTAACTAGATTAGTTCTAAATAGAATGCAAATATACGATATAACAAAGGTTTAACCATAGCTACTAACATTATATTAGTATATGATTTAATAATGTAAGACTATGAAGGTGAATCTATGTCACAGTCAATAAAATAAGAGGCTATATTGCTACTTTTGTTTTAGGGAAGTGCCTAGTGAGTCGATATAATTCTTGCAAGGTGTCGGCAATTTGGCTGTTAGAAACTGTATAGTTTTCAAAATTACCATAGCGATCGGTTACAACAACTGTTTCACAGTGCGAACAAGTCATTTCTATGGTGTGATCTATATTAGTTTTTGATCGTTCATAATTGTGACCAAAAATGGCACACGGCAATATTTTCGTAGAAGTAGGTTTCATTCAATTAGCGTATTTTTGGGGGGTACAATTTATATAAAAGCTTATTAAAAATAGGTCAAAACGCTAATATTTTCGATGAAATACACTGTTTTTTGTAATATGGCTATGAAATTGGTCTTAGAAGTACATATTTTAATAACCTAGGCTACAACTTATTGACAAGCATTTTTTAAAATATTTGCTTTAAGTTATGTGGTCATTTCAATTTCGGTAAATATCATTTAGTAGTTGACAGCGAATTAAGCAATAAATAATTCTTTAAATAGGGACTATTAAAAAAAAGCATAATATTTTTGCATTATGATTGAAGATAAAAACCCACAGCGCACTCCGTTGAGTGAATTAGGAGAATTTAAACTCATTGAGCATTTAACATCTCATTTTAAGATAACACAAAAGTCGACCATAAAAGGTATTGGGGATGATGCTGCTGTTTTAAATTTTGAAAAACAACAAATCGTTGTTTCTACAGATTTATTAGTGGAAGGTGTGCATTTCGATTTAAGTTACGCGCCGTTAAAACATCTCGGTTATAAAGCCGTTGTTGTAAATCTCTCAGATATTTACGCAATGAATGCCACAGCAACACAGGTCACAGTATCGATAGCGGTATCTAATCGTTTTCCTTTAGAGGCACTTGAAGAATTGTATGCAGGTATAACAACGGCAGCTAAAATTTATAATGTTGATGTGGTTGGTGGAGATACCACATCTTCAACTTCAGGATTAATAATTTCTGTAACAGCTATTGGAGAGGTGAAAAAAGGAAACGAAGTTTTAAGATCGGGAGCTAAACCCAATGATTTAATTGTAGTTACAGGTGATGTCGGTGGTGCATTTATGGGTTTGCAGGTTTTAGAACGTGAAAAAGAAGTGTTTAAGGTAAATCCTAATAATCAACCAGATTTATCCATGTATACCTATATCATAGAACGACAATTAAAACCCGAAGCACGTAAAGATATTGTTGAGCTATTGAAAACTTTAAATGTGAAACCAACGAGCATGATAGACGTTAGCGATGGTATTTCCTCTGAAATTATTCATTTGTGCAAGCAGAGTAATGTTGGTGCAGATGTATACGAAACGAAAATTCCATTAGATCCTCAAGTTATTTCAACTTGTGAAGAATTCAATGTGGATAGTACTACTATAGCTTTAAATGGAGGAGAGGATTACGAATTGTTAATGACAATTTCTCAAGACGATTTTCCTAAAATAAAAGGAAATCCAAATTTAACGGTTATAGGATATATAACTGAAGAAGATAGAGGAATGCATTTGGTAACGAGAGCGGAAGAAAAAATTCCGATTATTGCTAAAGGTTGGAATGCACTTAAAAATCAAGCATAACAAATTGTTGACTTTTTTCTAAACGCTTCTTATGCACGCGGTGCAATACGTTATTAATTTCTTTGAATTTTGAAGTTAAAGGAATGAAATGTCCATTTCCATCGATAGTCATTTCAGTTTTACATTTTCTACACTTATATTCTTTAACATAATATGTAATGTCTTTGGAAACTTGGTAATTGTGTCCAAATAACGAGCAATAAACATTTTTCATTAACTAGTTTTCTATAGGGTTTTTAAAGGGATTGGAATATAAGAAAATTAGTGGCTAAAAAAGTTATTAACAATTAATAAATCGACGAACTGAGCATTTTTTGCTTTAAACGCATCGTTCTGTAGTTATAAACGCGTTCTAGCACTGAATTTATTTCTTGACGGGTTTCGGTTAATTCTGTGAGGCTACCATTAATCGTTGTAGTTACCTGTTTTTTACAGCATTTACAGGTGTACTCATTAACGTGATTGGTTACTTTTTTAGTGATTTGATAGTTATGACCAAATAAATCACAGTATAGTTTTGTAGGTTTCATGATGGGTAGGTTTACAATTTCTTTTCTGATTTATGAAGTAAACTTAGAAAAAAACAATTAACAAAACGTTAAAGGGGTTTATTTTTCGATAAGTTGTATTAAAATGTCAGTTAATTCTGATTTATTTTCAATATGACTCATATGTCCTTCCGAAAATTCGACATAATCAATAGGGGTGCTTTTTACTTTACTGATAAGCCGGTTGCCATTAATTAAAGTATCCTTTTTACCAATAATTACTAATTTTTTTGCATCTAAGTGTTTAAATACCTCAAAACGATCGGGTCTTACTTTCATGCCTTCAGATGCTGCAATATAGCCTTGTACTGGAATTTGAAGTGCAATTTGCAAGGCTTCACTAAATTCGTTTTTAAATTTAATTTTACTTTCCACCGCAAATAGATTTTCGAAAGACATACGAACTAAATTTATAAAATTGGTTTGTGCCATTTTGTTTGCTCGCGTTCTCAATGCTTTTTTATTTTCATCATCTGCTTCAAATGTAGAATTCATTAAGCATAAGCTTGTAAAAAGATCAGGATGTTTTTCTGCCAAAGCTAAAGCCACATAGCCTCCCATAGAATGACCCACAAAGTTCGCACTCACAATATTGAGATGGTTTAAAACACTAAAAACAGCTTCCGCCATTTCTTCCATGGTATGAATATAACCTAAACAACCAGTTTTGCCATGACCTAGTAAATCAATACAAATAACTTGATGTGTTTTAGAAAATTTTGGAATTAAATGGTTCCACATTGCAGTAGTTTCTAGAAACCCATGAAGTAATACTATGGATTCACCTTTACCATCAACGGTATAATGAATTTGGCTGTTTTTACAATCTATATACATAATGGCAAAGATATATGTTGCAAGTGTTTGATGAGGTGATCTCTAGTTATTCTTTTATGGTAGTAATTTAAATGTTATTAATTGTAATTCCGACACTTTCATAATCTTATAGCAAAAGGAAATAGTGTGATTTAACATTCGCAATTGCATACGTAGAGAATTCGCAATACACTAATAGATAAGATAAATTTGAGACGGTTATCATTATAACATTTTAGTATCTTTGGAAAAGTTTAAACTCCATCAATTTTAAAATTTATAACTCATGTTTGTAAAACGATTAATTACGATACTTCTCCTTGTTATAGCGTTGTCACTAAACGCTCAAATTAAAGAACAGCAACTCGATAACTTAATTAAAGAAACCTTAACCACCTTTCAGGTTCCTGGTATTTCTGTCGGAATTTATAAAGATGGAAAAGTTGTATATTCTAAAGGACATGGTGTTCGTTCGTTAACCAACAAAAAAGATATGAACGATGAAACTTTGGTTGGGGTAGCTTCAAACAGTAAAGGATTTACCTGTTTTGCTTTAGCAATGATGGTAGATGCGGGTAAATTGAATTGGGATGATAAAGTTAGAAAACACATTCCGGAATTTCAGTTATACGATGCTTGGGTAACAGAAGAATTTACAATTAGAGATTTGGTAACGCATCGCAGTGGTATGGGTTTAGGAGCAGGAGATTTAATGTTTTTTCCTGAAGGAAGTGATTTTACCGTCAATGATGTTATTAATAATGTAAAATATTTAGAACCAGAAACGTCGTTTAGAAGCAAATTTGCTTATAACAATAATATGTTCATTATTGCTG
This sequence comes from Winogradskyella bathintestinalis, assembly GCF_030407435.1. Classification (GTDB taxonomy): domain Bacteria; phylum Bacteroidota; class Bacteroidia; order Flavobacteriales; family Flavobacteriaceae; genus Winogradskyella; species Winogradskyella bathintestinalis. The sequence continues at coordinate 431,689 of NZ_JASDDK010000001.1, read as the reverse complement.
GGGAGGTCTTAAAACGGGCAAGCGGTTTATCTTGGGAAGAATTTATCGAAAACAAAATTCTAAAGCCTGTAGGCATGTCTAGCAGTAAAGCCTCTTACAACCGAGTGTCGGACAAAACCAATATTATCGATGCACATACAATGGCTGAAGGTGAGGTTGTTCAGATTCCGCACGATTGGAGTGAAATTGCAAACCCTGCAGGTGGCATTGTAAGTAACGTGCCAGATATGTTGACTTGGGCAGAATTTTTAATGAATGATGCCGTCACAGCAAGTGGAGACCGTTTATTAAGCGAAAAACAATTTCATGAGCTTTGGCAATTACAAACTCCATTAAATGTTTCGGCAAATGATTCTTATAATTCTAATTTTAAAGGTTATGGCTTAGGTTGGTTTGTTACCGATGTAAAAGGCGGACACAAACAAGTTTATCATACCGGTGGTTTATTAGGAACAGTAACACAATTTACTATGATCCCAGATTTGGACTTAGGCATTGTGGTATTAACCAACCAAATGAATGGCTCTGCGTTTAATACTATTACCAACACGATTAAAGATTCATATTTAGGCTATGAAAACAGAGGTTGGATTGAAAAGTATGGAAAGCGAAATGCAGATTATATTAAATACAATGATAGTTTAAAGGCTGATGTTTACGCTAAAGTTGAAAAAGCCGCAAAACTAAAGAATTTACCAAATCCTAAACATATTGTAGGAACGTACACAGACGATTGGTTTGGGGACGTGATAATTTCGCATAAAGCAAAAAAAGGTTATACCATAAAGAGTAAACGGTCTTCAAGATTGTATGGCGAGTTGCTGCCATTGAACGCCACTACTTTTGTTGCCAAATGGAACGATAGAAGTTACGATGCAGATGTCTATGTGCGATTTACTTATAATGAAAAAGGTGACGCTGTTTCTGCAACTATGAAATACATTGCTCCAATCACTGATTTTAGTTTTGATTTTCACGATTTGGAACTTTTAAAAATCAAATAATTGAATATACAACGTAAAGAACTTCTAGTCACTAGCTTCGGGTTATTTTCTCTGTTTTTCGGTGCAGGAAACTTATTGTTACCGCCATTACTAGGTTATAACGCTGGTGAGGATTGGCTTTGGGTCACTATCGGATTTATGATTACCGCTGTAGTGATTCCAATTATTGGAATTTTAGCCCATGCGAGATTACAAGGTACATTGTTTGATTTTGGTAAAAAGGTGTCACCCACCTTCAGTTTAATATATTGTATATTAATTTATTGTATTGCCGTTGCGATTCCTTCACCTAGAACGGCAGCGGCTACGCACGAAATTGCTATTTTTCCGGCCTTTGGTACCTCTCCTTTGTTAACAAGTGCCATTTATTTTACTTTGGTTTTAGTATTTGTGTTGAATCGTTCCAAAATTCTTAATTTTATAGGTAAGTTCTTAACTCCTTTAATTGTTGTTATGTTATTACTTGTAATAGGAATAGGTTTGTTTTCTTCACAATTGTACGCAGAAGCTCCAAATTACGAAACACCAATTGTGACTGGCTTATTAGAGGGATATCAAACTTTTGATGCGATAGGAGCTGTTGTTGTAGGAGCCGTAATAATTGTATCATTAAACTTTAAAAACATGGCCGTCGAAGCCTACGAGTCTAAACGATCATTGATCCGAAAATCAGGGTTTATAGCGGGCATGGGCTTATTTGTTATCTATGCAGGTTTAATTTCTGTCGGTGCTTATTATGGTTCTGAAATTGATGTGAATTCAGAATTAAGCAATGATATGCAGCGTGCCAATTTATTGCGTGGTATTAGTATTGCTTCCTTGGGTGAATTTGGAAATACCCTTTTGAGTATTTTAATTTCTTTAGCTTGTTTTACTACGGCCATTGGTATTGTTGCGGGTACAGCGGACTATTTTAAAGGTTTGCTGAATAATTCGCAAACGGTTTATGTAATTACGGCAATCATGGCCTGTGTTCTTGGAGTTGTGGTTGGTCAACTTGATTTTAATAGTATCATTATGGTGGCGATTCCTGTATTATTATTTATTTATCCGATTACCATTATACTCATTTTATTAAATATTTTACCCGAAAAGTTGGCAACCCCTGTAATATTTAGAGCGGTGGTGATTGTTACTTTTATATTTAGTATTCCAGATGTTATTGGGTTTTTAAGTCCTACTGAAAATTTAATAACCTTAACTAGTTATATTCCTTTCGCAAGTCATAGTTTGGGTTGGGTATTACCAGCTTTGGTGGTTTTTATTATTACAGCGCTTGTTCAACCAAAACTGAAACGTTTTTAATGAAGTACATGGGCAGCAAGGCACGATTTGCCAAGGACTTATTACCAATTATTCTGAACGATAGAAAACCAAATCAAATCTATCTCGAACCATTTGCCGGAGGTATGAATATGATTGAAAGCGTAGAGGGTTTTCGCATAGCTAACGATCAACATGAAGAGTTAATGGCTATGTGGCAAGCTTTAATTTATGAAAATTGGGATCCTCCACAATTGGTCAGTGAACAAGAATACAAGAAAATTAAATACAATCAAGAAGATTATCCTAAACATTTGGTTGGGTATGTGGGCTTTAATTCGTTTGGTGGGAAGTGGTTTGCAGGTTACCGACGTGATAAAGAAGGCAAGCGCGATTATTGGGGAGAACATTATCGGAATATCTCAAAGCAAGTTCCAAAATTAGAAGGAGTGGTTCTATCTTGTAAATCTTACTTAGACTTAAATATTTCAAAAAATAGTATTATCTATTGTGACCCACCTTATGCTGCAACAACCAAATATCGCAATTCGTTTAAACATGACGAATTCTGGGATTGGTGCCGAAAGCAAAGCAACGCTGGTCATCAAATTTTTATTAGTGAATACAATGCACCGAAAGATTTTAAATGTATTTGGGAAAAAGGATCAAAAACTACCTTTTCCTGGCACGCAGAAAACGACTCAACTAAAGAAAGTGTAGAGCGCTTGTTCGTTTTTAAAGATTAGAATATAATAGAGATAGTTACATTCATATTGGAATTTTTTTCCGAGGAGAAATAATATTTCAAGGCAATCACATTTGTATAATATTGATGTTGTTTAAAAATTGACTTTTAAATTTCCTTAAAGTAAGCTTCAAACACATTATTTAAAATACCATAAATGCGTATCAAACAGCTCATGCGGTTTTCGCTCTATTATAATTTGTTGTATAATTAACATTTTGTGTAAAAACAGACTTATTTTGACATTTTTATGTTTTTCCCAAAAATCGCCAATACCTTTGTTTTATAAATTTAGAGAATATGTTAGTATATAAGTTTGGTGGTACATCAGTAGGTTCTGTTGTCAACATGAATCATGTAAAAGATATTATAAGCCCAGCTGGAAAAAAAATTGTCGTGTTATCTGCAATGTCGGGTACTACAAATGCTTTGGTAGAAATTTCTGGCTTAATAGCGACTCAGAAGTTCAATCAAGCTAAAAAACAAATTAAGAATCTTCGCGAAACTTACAATCAAACGGTTAATGATTTGCTCCAAGATAAATCCCTTCATACAGAAGTAAGCCATTATCTGAATTCAATATTTGGGGCTTTGTTAGAGGCCGTTAATGAGCCGTTTTTACCATTACTACATAACACAATACTCGCAAACGGAGAATTGTTATCAACCTTTATGTTTAGTAGATTGTTACAGCAAGAAGGGTTAAAAGTTGCTTTATTGCCTGCATTAGACTTTATGCGAATCGATAGAGCTGACGAGCCAGATAATTTTTACATCAAGCAGAATTTAGAGCGATTAATACAACAAACTAATAATGCAGATATTTATATCACTCAGGGTTTTATTTGTTTAGATGCCGACGGGCAAATCACCAATTTACAACGAGGTGGTAGCGATTATACGGCCACTATAATTGGCGCAGCCATCAACGCAGCGGAAGTACAAATCTGGACAGACATTGATGGATTTCATAACAACGATCCACGTTTTGTAAATGGCACTACAGCACTATCAAATTTATCTTACGATGAAGCTGCGGAATTGGCTTATTTTGGAGCGAAGATTTTACATCCACAAACCGTAATGCCAGTGCGTAATTTAGATATTCCGTTACGCCTCAAAAATACAATGGCTCCTAATGCACATGGTACACTAATTACCAATCAAATTCATGGTGAAGGTATAAAAGCCATTGCTGCCAAAGATAATATTACGGCTATAAAAATAAAATCGGTACGCATGCTGCTAGCTCACGGGTTTTTAAAGAAAGTCTTTGAAGTCTTTGAAAAATACGAAACCTCTATAGATATGATTACAACGTCTGAAATCGCCGTATCTCTTACTGTTGATAATACCACACATTTAGAAGGAATTACTGAAGAATTAGAAAAATTCGCGACCGTTGAGCTCGATGATTATATGAGTATCGTTTGTCTCGTTGGTAACCAAATTATTTATCATCCAGATACTCCAGAACTCTTCCAAATACTGCAAGATGTCAATGTTCGTATGATTGCTTACGGTGGCAGCAATAATAACATTTCATTATTAGTAAATACGAGCGATAAATTAGAAACGCTGCAAAAATTACAGCGTTATGTGTTTACCGATCGTTTAGTTGAGGTTTAAAATATATAGAGTAATAAAATCATCAAACTTGCGGAGAAGTTTTCGATATATAAATATGTAGTTTACAACAATCAGAAATAAGTTCTTTTAATTCAAGAATTAATTCATAATATCCTCAATTTCTTCAGCTTCAATAGGAATATTGCGCATCAAGTTAAAAGGTTCACCTGTGTCTTGTATAACTACATCATCCTCTAATCGAATTCCGAAACCTTCATCTGGAATATAAATACCAGGTTCTACGGTAAAGACCATATTTGTTTTTATGGGTTCGTGAAGTAAACCATAATCATGAGTGTCTAGTCCCATATGATGCGAAGTTCCATGCATAAAATACTTTTTATAAGCAGGCCAATCTTTATCTTCATTTTGTACATCGGCTTTGTCTAATAAACCAAGGCCTAATAATTCTGATGTTATTAATTTGCCAACTTCCACATGATAATCTGCCCAAATTGCACCAGGAATTAATAATTTTGTCGCCTCATTTTTTACGCGATTAACAGCATTGTAAACCTCTTTTTGACGTTTAGTGAACTGACCCGAAACAGGAATTGTTCTACTCATATCACTCGCGTAATTTGCGTATTCTGCACCAACATCTAAGAGGATTAAATCGCCGGCCTTACATTGTTGATTATTTTCAATATAATGTAGTACGTTGGCATTGTTACCTGAAGCTACAATTGGAGTATAGGCGAAGCCTCGTGAACGATTGTTTAAAAACTCGTGCATAAACTCAGCTTCAATGTTATATTCCCAAATACCAGGCTTCACAAAGTTTAAAATTCTTCGAAACCCTTTCTCTGTGATATTGCAAGCATTTTGTATAAGGTCAATTTCCAAAGGATCTTTTACAGATCGTAAACGCTGTAAAATAGGATTGCTTTTTTCTACCTTGTGTGCTGGGAATTGTGATCTTATTTTTTTATTGAATCGTGCTTCACGAGTTTCGGTTTCTGAGTTGGCGCGGTAATGTTCATTTGTGTTTATGTAAATCGTTTCGGCTTGCGCCATGATTTCTTTCATGATTTTATCGAAATCTCCTAACCAATACACTGTTTTTATTCCAGAAGTTTCTAGTGCTTTTTCTTTGGTTAGTTTTTCTCCTTCCCAAACGGCAATATGCTCATTGGTTTCCGTTAAAAATAAAATTTCTCGATATTTTGAATTCGGAGAATCGGGAAACAATACCAAAATACTTTCTTCTTGGTCTACACCACTTAAATAAAATATATTACGATCTTGTTGAAAAGGCATCGTACTATCTGCGCCAATTGGATAAATATCGTTAGAATTGAAAACTGCTAAACTATTTGGCGTCATCTCAGCCATAAAGTTTTTGCGATTTTTTATAAAAAGTTGGTTGTTGATTAGATCGTATTTCATAGGTGTTATTTTGAATTTGAATTCACACTCGCCATTAATAAAGTGTATGTATTATATCCCAAAAATAACAAACTAAACGGCACGTAAAAAGTCAAACCTTACAATCTCGTAAACTTTAAGAGACTTTTATGAAGATTTATTCTGAAATGTGTAATTTCATCGCGATAAAAATTCAACATGTATGTTTAAGTCAAAATTCTTTTTTTTAGCATTAATTGTAACTTCATTTTCTGCTTTTTCCCAACAACCTGCTACTGCTGCAGAAACCGTGCAAAAAGCTTTGGTTGAAAAACGAAAAATGGCAGAAAGCTCCTTAGTAAAAAATGTACCTTTTAGAAATATTGGGCCAACCATTATGAGTGGGCGTGTTGTAGATATTGATGTTAACCCAGAGAAGCCTTCGGAATTTTATGTGGGTTATGCTTCTGGAGGTGTCTGGCATACCACAAATAATGGCACCACATTCACATCGATTTTTGATAATTCTGATACTCAAAATGTGGGCGATATAGCTGTAGATTGGAAAAATAGGACCATTTGGGTTGGTACAGGAGAAAATAATAGTTCGCGATCGAGTTATGCTGGTATCGGTATTTTAAAATCATCAGATAATGGAGCCACTTGGGAAAATGTAGGTCTTTCAGATTCGCATCATATAGGTCGTATTTTAATTAATCCTAAAAACCCTGACGAAGTAGTAATTGGCGTAACAGGACATTTGTATTCTCCAAACGATGAACGCGGAGTTTATAAAACTACTGATGGCGGAACAACATGGAACAAAACGCTATTTGTTGATAACGCGAGTGGTATTATTGATATACAGCATGCGCCAGATAATTTTAGCGTTATGTATGCAACGTCTTGGACTAGGGACAGAAAAGCTTGGAATTTTACGGGTAGTGGAGATAATTCTGCCATTTTTAAAAGTATTGACGGAGGAGATACTTGGGAAAGAATTTCAACAAAGAACAGCGGTTTTCCAACAGGCCAAGGTGTAGGTAGAATTGGTATTGCAGTATTCGATGAAACTACTGTTTATGCATTGCACGACAGTCAGTTTCATAGAGAAAATCAAACGAAGAAAAGTAATGCTTCAGGATTATCAAAAGAGGATTTTAAAACTATGAATGTTGATGCATTTTTGAAACTGGAAGACAAAAAGCTTAACGAATATTTAAAAACTAATGGGTTTCAAGAAAAATATAGAGCATCAAATGTAAAGCAATTAGTAAGTAGTGGCACTGTAAAGCCTGTTGATTTAGCTAATTATTTAGAAGATGCCAATGCCTTGTTGTTCGATACGCCTGTTATTGGGGCTGAGGTTTACAAAAGTACGGATGGTGGTAAATCTTGGAACAAAACACACAAGAATTATATTGATGGATTATACTATAGTTACGGTTATTATTTTGGGGAAATTAGAGTAGATCCACAAGATAAAAACGGAATTTATATTTTAGGAGTGCCTATATTAAAATCGAAAGATGCTGGTAAAACTTTTACATCGATCAGTCGTGAGAATGTGCATGCCGATCATCAGGCGCTGTGGATAAACCCTAAAATGCAAGGTCATTTAATCGACGGAAATGATGGTGGACTCAACATGAGTTACGACGATGGTGAAAGCTGGATTAAGTTAAATTCGCCAGCTGTTGGTCAGTTTTATACGGTAAATGTAGATAATGAAAAGCCCTATAATGTATATGGAGGTTTGCAAGACAATGGAGTTTGGGTTGGCGCAAATAACGCTCGAGAAGATAAAAGCTGGCACCAACAAGGACAATATCCTTGGGAGTCGTTAATGGGTGGAGATGGAATGCAGGTTCAAATTGATAGTCGTGATGCAAATATTATATATACGGGTTATCAGTTTGGTAATTATTTTAGAATTAATCATAAAACAAATACGCAAACATATATTCAGCCTAAACATACTTTGGGTGAAACTCCATATCGATTCAATTGGCAGACCCCGATTTTATTGTCGCCACATAACCAAGATATTTTATATTTAGGCGGAAATAAATTAATGCGCTCTATGAATAAGGGCGATGATTTTGAAGCTATTAGTGATGATTTAACCCATGGTGGAAAAAAGGGAAATGTGGCTTATGGAACATTAACAACTATAAGCGAGAGTCCATTTCAATTTGGCTTAATTTATACAGGTAGTGATGATGGAGCCGTCAATATTACAAAAGATGGAGGTGGTAGCTGGACGACAATTTCTACCACATTACCAAAAGATTTGTGGGTGAGTAGAGTAATTGCTTCTCAACATAAAAAAGAACGCGTTTACGTTACATTAAATGGATACCGTTGGGACGATTTTAAAGTTTATGCTTATGTGAGTGATGATTACGGCAAAACTTGGAAATCTATAAGTAGTAATATACCTGCATCCGCTGTTAACGTGATTAAAGAGGATGCTACAAATGAAAATTTATTGTATTTGGGAACCGATAATGGTGCCTACGTTTCATTTAACAGGGGAGCATCTTGGGAAGCGTTTGTAAACGGCCTTCCAAACGTTGCTATTCATGATATTGTTATTCAACCTGAAGCTAAAGATTTATTATTAGGAACGCATGGGCGAAGTATTTATAAAGCTAATATAGAAGGGATTCAGATTATAAATACCAACGAAACATCCAAAAATATTACTTTTATGGATGTACAGCCTATTAAACATTCTGAGAGGTGGGGAAGTTCTTGGAGTCCTTGGTTTAGTACTTTTGAACCAGAGTTATCAATTCAATTTTATAGTAATTCCTCAGGAAATAAAACCTTAAAAATTCTTTCTGAAGATGATGTTGAATTAGTAACGAAGTCGATAGAGGTCGAAAAAGGATTTAATTATGTGGATTATAATTTAGAGCTTTCTGAAAAAGGAAAAAAGGCTTTGATAAAAGAAAATAAGAATATCTATTTTAAAGAAACGGGCAATAAAAAAAATTATTTACCTCAAGGTACTTACACCATTGAAATTGATAAGGTTAAAACAAAACTCGAAATAAAGTAATTTAGGATTTACTTAAATTCATTCTAAATAATTAATTATAATAAAGCACAGTTGTCAAAACGGCAATTGCGCAGTATCTTTGTTACACTAAAATAAATTTAGACTACAATGAGCGGAATTCTGAATTCTACGATTGGAAGAAAGTTTGCCATGGCACTTTCGGCACTCTTCCTAATGATTTTTTTATTACAACATTTTGCAATTAATATTTTATCTGTCTTTAGCGAAGAAGCTTTTAATGAAACATCTCATTTTATGGGTACGTTTTGGGCCGTACAATATTTGTTACAGCCTGTTTTAATTTTTGGAGTAATCTTCCATTTTGTAATGGGTTTTGTTCTAGAAATCAAAAATAATAGAGCTCGAAAAATTAGTTATGTAAAAAATAATGGTGCGGCAAATTCTACTTGGATGAGCAGAAACATGATTTGGAGCGGTCTGGCTATATTAGCATTTATTGTATTACATTTTATAGATTTTTGGGCACCAGAAATAAATATAAAATACTTTAAAGGTGATATGAGTGGACTTTTAGATCCAGACAATGTCGATAGCGGTTTTAGATACTACGAAGAATTGGTGCATAAGTTTGAAAACCCTATTCGAGTTGGTGCATATGTTATAGCATTTGTATTTTTAAGCTTGCATTTATTGCATGGTTTTAGTTCTGCATTCCAATCTATTGGAGCAAATAATAAGTACACGAAAGGATTAAAAGGATTTGCAAAAGTGTATGCCATTGGTCTTCCGGCTGGTTTCATTTTCATTGCATTATTCCATCATTTTAATCAATAAAAAAATATCCCTGATATGGCTTTAGATTCTAAAATACCAAATGGTCCAATTGCAGACAAATGGACTAATTATAAAAATAATATCGATTTAGTAAATCCTGCTAATAAACGTAACATAGATGTAATTATCGTTGGTACAGGTTTAGCTGGTGGGTCTGCCGCTGCAACTTTGGCAGAATTGGGCTATAATGTAAAAGCATTTTGTTTTCAAGATTCTCCAAGACGTGCGCACTCTATTGCGGCGCAGGGAGGAATTAATGCGGCAAAAAACTATCAAGGTGATGGTGATTCTACATACCGCTTATTTTACGATACCGTAAAAGGTGGTGATTACCGATCTCGTGAAGCTAATGTTTATCGTTTGGCAGAGGTTTCTGCTAATATTATTGACCAATGTGTGGCTCAAGGTGTTCCTTTTGCTCGTGAATATGGTGGCTTACTTGATAACCGTTCGTTTGGTGGAGTATTAGTATCTCGTACGTTTTACGCCGCAGGTCAAACGGGACAACAATTATTATTAGGCGCTTATTCTGCCATGAACCGTCAGATTGGACGTGGGAAAATAAAAATGTATAACCGTCACGAAATGCTTGATGTTGTAATTGTCGACGGAAAAGCGCGAGGCATTATAACGCGTAATTTAATTACTGGCGAAATTGAAAGACATTCAGCACATGCTGTAGTGCTTGGCACTGGTGGTTATGGTAACGTATTTTTCTTATCTACAAATGCGATGGGATCTAATGTTACTGCAGCTTGGAAAGCACACAAACGTGGGGCTTACTTTGCAAATCCGTGTTACACACAAATTCACCCAACATGTATTCCTGTTTCTGGAGATCATCAGTCTAAACTAACGTTAATGTCTGAGTCTTTACGAAATGATGGTCGTATCTGGGTACCAAAACATATGAAGGATGTTGAGGCTATTAAAGCTGGAACATTAAAACCTAAAGATTTAGCGGAGAACGATCGCGATTATTATTTAGAACGTCGTTATCCAGCTTTCGGAAACTTAGTACCGCGTGATGTTGCCTCTCGTGCAGCAAAAGAGCGTTGTGATGCTGGTTTCGGAGTGAATGCAACCGGTGAAGCGGTATTTTTAGATTTTGCATCAGCCATTCAACGTTATGGAAAAGAGGCAGCTCATGTTAAAGGTTTAGATGAGAATGATGCAGCATTGGTTAAAAAATTAGGGCAAGAAGTGATTAAGAATAAGTATGGAAACTTATTCCAGATGTATGAGAAAATCGTTGATCAAGATCCTTATAACACTCCAATGATGATTTATCCGGCCGTACACTACACCATGGGAGGTATTTGGGTTGATTATAACTTAATGACTACCGTTCCTGGTTTATATTGTATTGGTGAAGCTAATTTCTCAGATCATGGTGCTAACAGACTTGGTGCTTCAGCTTTAATGCAAGGTCTGGCAGATGGCTATTTTGTATTACCTTATACTATTGGTGATTATTTATCAAATGATATAAGAACAGGAGAAATTGCAACCGATAGTAAAGAATTTGATGACGCAGAAAAGAATGTTAGAGATAACATTGAGCATTTAATCAATAATAATGGGTCACAATCAGTAGATCACTTCCATAGAAGATTAGGTAAAATCATGTGGAATAAGTGTGGTATGGCTAGGAATGCTGCAGATTTAAAGGCAGCAATCACTGAAATTTCTGAACTACGAGCAGAATTTTGGAAAGACGTAAGAGTACCAGGAACTAACGACGAGTTTAATGAAGAGTTAGCCAAAGGATTACGTGTGGCAGATTTCTTAGAATTGGGTGAGCTATTTGCAAAAGATGCTTTATTGCGTGAAGAATCTGCAGGAGGTCACTTTAGAGAGGAATATCAAACAGCCGAAGGAGAAGCTATGAGAATGAAAGAGTTTCAATATGTTTCTGCTTGGGAATATAAAGGTGAACCAAAAGATGCTGTATTGCATAAAGAAGATTTGGTTTATGAAAATATAGAAGTAAAAGAGCGAAGTTATAAATAAAAGGGAAGCTATGAATTTAACGTTAAAAATATGGCGTCAAAAAAACGCTAACGATAAAGGAGGAATGGTCGATTATCCAGTTACTGATATTTCGCCAGATATGTCTTTTCTTGAAATGTTAGACGTTTTAAACGAACAATTAGTCTATAAAGGCGAAGAACCTGTTGCTTTTGATCACGATTGTCGAGAAGGTATCTGCGGTATGTGTTCATTATATATTAATGGTGAGGCCCATGGTCCAGATCGTGGAATTACTACATGCCAATTACATATGCGTATGTTTAAAGATGGAGATACAATTGTTATCGAACCATTTAGAGCTACAGCATTCCCTGTAATTAAAGATTTAGTTGTAGATAGATCTTCTTTTGATAGAATACAACATGCTGGTGGATTTATATCGGTTAATACGTCTGGAAATACTATTGATGCCAATGCAATTCCGGTTAATAAACACGATGCAGACGAAGCTTTTGAAGCTGCAACATGTATCGGTTGTGGTGCTTGTGTAGCAAGTTGTAAAAACTCTTCCGCCATGTTATTTGTAGGCGCAAAAGTATCTCAATTTGCGTTATTACCTCAAGGTCAAGTTGAAGCGACGGATCGTGTTTTAAATATGGTAAAACAAATGGACGAGGAAGGTTTTGGTAACTGTACCAATACAGGAGCTTGCGAAGTAGAATGTCCTAAAGGTATTTCACTAGAGAATATAGCGCGTATGAATCGTGAGTATTTAGCGGCTAGTTTAAAAGGTTAATTACTGTATCTGCTAGTTTGGCAGACAGGAAAACAGTCCCGAAATTTCGGGTTTATAAAATTTAATCCCAAGGTAAAATCTTATCTTGGGATTTTTTAATTTCAAATTATGCAAAATCCAAATATATTTTATACAGAACAATTAGAAATCAATCAAAGTGAGTCTAAACGTATTTTTAAGCAGTTAAGTTTATACAGTATTTTAAGACTAGCTATTTTTGTGCTAACCGGAGTCGGCATTTATTTTACGTATCAGAATTGGCAAGTTGCTGTGGGCATTGCCGTTATTGGTATAGCGAGCTTTCTATTCTTGTTATCTAAATACACCGATTTAAAGTCTAAACGAAACTTACACAAACGGTTAATTGCTATTAATGAAGACGAATTGAAAATAGCTAAAGGAGATTTTCAAGAGCGGTTGGATGGTTCAGAATTTCAAAATCCGAAACATTATTTTAGTTTAGATATTGATTTATTTGGGAAAGGATCATTCTTTCAATATATCAACAGAACGGCCATTAAAGAGGGAACAAAAAAATTAGTTCATCATTTATTATCTAATGATATTAGCGCAATAGAAACAAGGCAATTGGCCATTAAAGAATTAGCTGCTCTGCCAAGTTGGAGACAACGCTATACAGGAATTGCTCAAGGTGTAGAAATTGAGCATTCCGCAAATTCCATCATTACATGGTTGAATGATTACAAACCATTTTTAGGAAGAGTACAATATTATATAACTATTGGATTTAGCATAGCTTCCCTAATAATTATAGGATTGGGAGTCACTGAAATAATACCGATTTCAACAATTGGGTATTGGCTATTGTTGGGGCTTGGAATTACAGGTATATATTGGAAAAAAACAGATACACTGGCACATCATACTGGGAATGCAAAAGATACCTTTAAGCAATATGCATTGCTATTAGAGGCTATAGAAACTACCGAGTTCACGTCCGACTTATTAAAATCGAAACAAAATTTAATTCGGTCTGAAGATCAGAAAGCCTCCGAAATATTTTCAAAATTTTCGAAAGCGCTAGATGCATTAGATAACAGGAATAACCTTATTTCTTTAGTTTTAGGGAATGGCTATTTTCTGCTAGATCTAAGATATAGTTATGCAGTAGAAAAATGGATTAGAAAATATGGTCATAAAGTAGAAGATTGGTTTGAAGTTGTAACGTTCTTTGATGCCTTTAATAGCTTTGGCAATTACGCCTTTAATCATCAAAGTTTCACATATCCAATACTTACGGAAAAACCCGTAACTATTTTAGCTGAAGGTATTGGTCATCCATTATTAAGGTCGGAAAAACGAGTAGATAGTAACTTAAAATTAGAACAAGAACAATTTTTTATTGTCACTGGGGCGAACATGGCAGGGAAAAGTACATTTTTAAGAACCGTTGCGCTTCATATCGTTATGGCCAATGTAGGACTTCCGATTTGTGCAAAGCAGAGTGTTTATAAGCCTATTAAGCTCATTACAAGCATGAGAACAACAGATTCTTTAACCGATGATAGTTCTTATTTTTTCAGTGAACTCACACGTTTAAAATTTGTAGTAGATACCATTATTAAAGATAAAAATTACTTTGTTATACTTGATGAAATTTTAAAAGGAACCAACAGTACCGATAAAGCTATTGGTTCGCGAAAATTTGTTGAGAAGCTAGTAAAACATAATGCCACAGGAATTATTGCAACACACGATTTAAGTCTAACAGAAATCGAAAATGAATTGGAAGCGGTGAAGAATTATTATTTTGATGCAGAAATTGTTAATGACGAACTCTATTTCGATTACAAATTAAAACAAGGGGTTTGCCAAAACATGAACGCAAGTTTTTTGTTGAAAAAGATGGAAATTGTATAAAGAAAAAACGAAGTTTCCTAAAACTAGCACAAGTACTGATTAGTTACTCTGACAGGTAATATAAGGTACGTTCTGAATAAAAAAAAGGTAATACACAAAAAGACCTCACAAGAAAATTCTTGTGAGGTCTTAATCATTTTAAGAAAATAATTTCTTAAGCCTGAAAAGGCTCAATAGAAACGTAAGACTTATTGTCTTTTTTCTTAGTGAATTTTACTAGACCATCAACTTTAGCGTGTAAAGTATGATCTTTTCCTTGGTATACATTTTCACCAGGATGGTGAGTGTTACCACGTTGTCTTATGATAATGTTTCCAGCAATAGCAGCTTGTCCACCAAAAATCTTAACGCCTAAACGTTTCGATTCTGATTCTCTACCATTTTTCGAACTACCAACTCCTTTTTTATGAGCCATGATCTTAAGGTTTTATTTGTTAATATTAAAGGACTAAAAATTATTTTCTTCCTCCGTCTAAATTGTCTTGTAATTCTTTAAGCTCATCCCACTTACCATCAGCAGCTAATTGTGCTTGTTGTGGCCAAGTATTAGCAACTAAATGTGCTAATCTAGAATTTGCTTCAGCTAGAATAGCTTCAATAGCTTCTGGCTTAGCCTTAGCTACTTTTGCAAAAGTATCTAAACCTGCTTCAACCAATGCTTCTGCAGCTTTAGGTCCAACACCTTCAATTTTCTTTAAATCGTCAGCTTTTCCTGTTGCTTTTTTAGCTTTAGGAGCAGCAGCTCTCGCTTCTACTTTTTTTGTTTCCTTTTTGGGGTCTGCCTTTTTAGACGGCTTAGCTCCAGAAGAAACAATACTCTCAATTACGATTTCGGTTAAAGATTGTCTGTGTCCGTTTTTTACACGGTAACCTTTACGTCTTTTCTTTTTGAAGACGATTACTTTGTCACCTTTAAGGTGTCTTAAGACTTTTGCACCTACTAGTGCTCCGTCTATAGCTGGGGCGCCTAAAGTAGTATTGTCACCATCACCTATTAGAAGAACGTTGTCAAAATCAACAGTTTTACCTTCTTCAGTAGATAAACGGTTCACAAAAACTTTTTGGTCTTTTGCAACTTTAAATTGCTGCCCTGCTATCTCTACAATTGCGTACATAGCGTAACGTTTTTATTAATTTGTTTATTAATTAAAGTGCCTTCTTCTCAGAAAGCGGATGCAAATATACTTCTAATTTATTAATGTACAAACGTTTCGATTGTTTTTGGGTTAGTTAGGGTTAAATAAATGGCTTTTAATCGTTATGTATTAAATTCAATATGTGATAGATAGTGAGTTTTTTGTCTTGTATTCTATTAAATAAGACGAATCATTGTTTATTTTTGTAGGACGCTGTAACAAATTACATGGCGTTTAGACTAACACATTATATATAAAACTTAAACAAAACTACAATGAAAAACTATTTACTGGCCTTGGCCTCTTTGTTGTTTATTAGCCATCAGGCAATAGCACAAGAAGTTAAATTTGAGGAATTTGATTTAGACAATGGCTTGCATGTTATTATGCATAAAGATAATACGGCTCCAGTTGTAATTACATCTGTTATGTACGATGTTGGTGGAAAAGATGGGGATAGAGAGCGTACTGGTTTCGCTCATTTTTTTGAACATTTATTGTTTGAAGGTTCAGAGAATATCGATCGTGGAGAATTTATGAAAATAATACCTGCCAATGGAGGTACTTTTAATGCCAACACGTCTCAAGACAGAACATATTATTACGAAATCTTTCCGTCTAACAAATTAGAATTAGGGTTATGGTTAGAATCTGAACGTATGTTGCATCCAGTGATTGACCAAGTTGGGGTCGATACTCAGAATGAGGTCGTAAAAGAGGAAAAACGTCAGAGTATGGATAACAGACCTTACGGCGGACTTCTAAAAGCTATTGGCGAAAATCTTTTTAAGGTACATCCTTATAAAGATGAAAATATTGGCAAAATGGAGCATTTAGATGCGGCTACTTTAGAAGAATTTAATGCCTATTTCGATAAATATTACGTGCCTAACAACGCTGTATTAGTCATTGCAGGCGATATAGATTATACCAAGACAAGAAAAATGGTTAAAGATTACTTTAGTGCAGTGAAAAAAGGGCCAGAAGTAGTGCGTAATTTTCCAAAGGAAACTCCAATTACAGAAACGGTAAAAGCTACGGCTTATGATAAAAATATTCAGATTCCTGCCATCATTGCTGCCTACCGTTTACCAGGTCAATCGACTAGAGAAGCCTATGTCTTAGATATGATTTCAACGTATTTAAGTGGTGGAAAAAGCTCTGTACTATACAAAAAATTAATTGACGAACAAAAACAAGCGCTTACTGTACAAGCTGTTAATTTGGGTCAAGTAGATTATAATATTTTCGCCTTGTTCGCATTGCCATTAGGTGATGTAAGTTTAGAGACGCTATTAGCAGAAATGGATGAAGAGATTGTAAAAATGCAGGAGGAATTAATAAGTGAGCGCGATTATCAAAAACTATTAAATCAGTTTGAAAACGATTTTGTAAGCTCTAACTCAAGTGTAGCAGGTATTGCGAGCTCATTGGCAACGTATTATTTATTATATGGCGATGTAAATATTATAAACAATCAGTTAGAGACATACAGATCTATAACGAGAGAAGAAATTCAAGATGTGGCCAAAAAATACTTAAGCCCTAATCAGCGTGTGGAAGTAGAATACCTACCAAAAAAAGAAGATCAATAATAAGACATATGCATGTTCTATACTTATTCAATATAAATGGAGAACGAACCGCATATGCCCTTTGAAAAACAATAGAATTAAACATGAAAACTATATTAAACATGAATAATAAAATAGTAGCGTTTTTCGCATTATTTATAATGACTATTGGTGTCAGCGCACAAATAGACAGATCTAAGCCACCTGTAGCAGGGCCAGAACCAGAAATTTCAATAGATAAACCACAAGAGTTTAAACTGAAAAACGGCTTAAAGGTACTTGTGGTAGAAAATCATAAGTTACCAAGAGTTTCTTATTCATTAAGAATAGACAATCAGCCAATTTCAACAGGGAAAAAAGCGGGTGTAGAAAGTCTTTTAGGGAGTATGTTAGGCAATGGAACTACAACAATTTCTAAAGATGAATTTAATGAAGAAGTAGATTTCTTAGGGGCTAGTTTAAGCTTTGGTTTTAGTGGTGGATTTGCAAGTTCACTGACCAAGTATTCAGATAGAATTTTAGAATTATTAGCAGGTGCTGCAATTGACCCATTATTAACGCAAGAAGAATTCGAGAAAGAAAAAACCATTCTTATTGAAAATTTAAAAGCAGACAAAAAAAATCCAGACGCTATTGCAAGCCGAGTAGGATCCGCTTTGTCTTATGGTAAAAATCATCCTTACGGAGAATTTGTTACTGAAGAAACAATTAACAATGTGTCATTTGGAGATGCAGTGGCGTTCTACGAAAAACACTTTAATCCAAATAATGCTTATTTAGTGGTTATAGGTGATGTTGAATTTAAAGACGTTGAAAAACAGGTTAAAAAATATTTTAATAGTTGGAAGAAATCAGTAGAAGTAAATTCTGAAGTACCAAAACCAAATTCAAATGTACAGTACACGCAAATTAATTTTGTTGACGTACCTGATGCTACACAATCTAACCTTTCAATCACCAATAATGTGGTGTTAAAGATGGGTGATGAAGACTACCACACAGCCTTAATTACTAATAATATCTTAGGTGGTGGAGGTGAAGGCTATTTGTTTAAAAACCTAAGGGAAGATAAGGGCTATACTTATGGAGCTTATTCAAGTTTAGGTAATGATCGATACGGAGCATCGCGTTTTAATGCCTCGGCTAAAGTTAGAAACGCCGTTACCGACAGTGCTGTTGTAGAAGCTTTAAAAGAAATAAATAGAATTAGAACTGAACCTGTAGATGCGCAAACTCTTAAGGATGCGAAAGCAAAATATGTTGGTAATTTTGTTATGGCTTTAGAAAGTCCTCAAACGGTTGCCAATTATGCTTTAAATATTGAATTAAACGATTTACCTGAAGATTTTTACTCCAATTATTTACAGAAAAT
Source organism: Winogradskyella bathintestinalis (assembly GCF_030407435.1). GTDB lineage: Bacteria > Bacteroidota > Bacteroidia > Flavobacteriales > Flavobacteriaceae > Winogradskyella > Winogradskyella bathintestinalis. The sequence continues at coordinate 413,106 of NZ_JASDDK010000001.1, read as the reverse complement.
AAACGAGGTATCTGTAGAAGATATTCAAAGAGTAGCTAACAAATATTTTAAAGCTGATAATCTTAGAATTATTGTTGTTGGTAATGGTTCTGAGGTATTACCTAATTTAGAAAAAACAGGTATTCCTATAAAGTACTTTGATACCTATGCTAATACAGCTAAGAAACCAGAATTTGAGGTGGAATTACCAGAAGGTGTTACTGTAACATCTGTATTAAATAAATATTTTGAAGCGATTGGTGGTAAAGCGAAAATTGAAGGTTTAAATTCAATTTTATTGAAATACGAAGCTAGCGCTATGGGATCGACGATTATAAACGAAGAAAAGCGCATGCAAGGCAAATTAGCGCAAACTATATTTATGAATGGTAATCAAATGATGTCCGTCTTAACGACCCAAGAGAAAGTGGCCATGAATAAGAATCCACTTCCAGAGAATATCGCTAATGATATGAAACCATTAGGTGGTTTGTTTACAGAATTAAATCTTTTTAATTTTGAAAATGCAAAAATCGCTGGTGTAGAAAAAGTAGAAGACAAAGACGCTTACAAAATTCAATTTCCTGGTGAAGTTGTAACTTTAACATATTTCTATGATGTTGAGACAGGATTAAAGGTAAAAGAAATTCAAACTACATCCATGCAAGGACAAACGCAAAGTCAAGATGCTGTTTTAAAGGATTACAAAGCATTCGATGGTATTAAGTTTCCTGCTACAAGAGAAAGTGTGCAAATGGGCCAACCGATCGTTTATAAATTGCTTGAGGCAAAGATTAATGAAGGCGTTACTGATGCAGATTTTAACTAATCGCCATTAAATACGAAAAAACTAAAACCGAAGTGAATGCTTCGGTTTTTTTTATGAAACTAATTGTGAATACTATTTCCAATGGAATCAATATAACTGTTTAACTATTCTTTTTAAGCACGCAATCTTAGTATGGCTACCTTCGCCTTACGCTGATGCGAAAGATAAACACCAACTAATATTAATAGCGCCGCAAAGCCTTGAGTAAAGCTAAAAGTTTCATCATCTAAAATGCCCCAGCCTAATGCAACGATAGGCATAATGTAGGTCACTGAAGACGCAAAAACAGGAGTAGACAATTGTACCAATTTAAAAAACACCACTTTTGCTATGGCCGTACCAAAAACGGCTAAAATACTAACATACAGAAGTGCTTTTGGTAACGTTGGTTGATTAAATGTATCGGTCGTAAAAAAGTCGCTGAATAGAAGAACAATTATTGCAGGAATAATTATAAATATATAATTGCCAGCAGCAATCGCTAACGGTTTTACATCTTGCAGATAGCGTTTTATAATGTTTACATTTGCAGCATACATCAGGGTAGAAGCAATTACAAATCCGGCATATAAATAATTTTGATTCGGATTTAATTCTGAACCTTTCAAGATTAATATTGCTGTGCCAATAAAGCCTACAATAACACCTAATATTTGTCGCTTTGTGGAGGTAATGCCAAAAACGGCAAAACCGAGTAAAATGGTATTGAGTAGGACGAGCGAATTTAATACTGAAGCTACGGCACTATCAATTTCTGTTTCGGCAATGGCAAAAAAGAAAGCTGGAATAAAGGAACCTAAAAGTCCAGAAATGCAAAGCCATTTCCATTTTATCTTTGGGACGGTTTTCAATTTATGAAATCCAAAAGCTAATAGAATGATCCCGGTAATAATTGTTCGTAATGCTCCTAGTTGATATGGAGTTAATCCAATAAGTGATTTCTTAATTAATATAAACGAGCTTCCCCAAATAATAGAAAGAATTAAAAGGTAAATCCACTTAATGTTAAGGTTTTTCATACAAAAGCATTCTAAATGAATCACAAAATTCGTTAATTCTCTCGCAATAAACACCAATATTTGTTAGATTTATCCAAAATATCAATAGATCTATGAATACGTTAAAAACAATAAGTTTAATTGCCATTATGGCGATAGTTTTTTCTTCGTGTAAAAATGAATCACAGCCAGAAGTAAAAACGGTTGATGTGGAAGTGGGAGATAAAGATGTTGCTCAACATTTAGATCCTAACGCCACTTATGCAAAAGTAGAATTTGGAATTGACGGCATGACGTGTGCTATGGGTTGTGCTAAAACCATAGAAAAGAAAATGGCTAAAATGGATGGGGTTAAGTCCGCTAAAGTCGATTTTGACAAACGTTTAGCTATGGTAGAATATGATGAAGCTAAAGTAACTCCGCAATCTTTAGAAGAGGCTGTGGGTAATGTTTCAGATACTTATAAAGTTAAAGACATGCAAGCCGTTGATAACTTTAATACCGATAAAAAAGTATGTAGCGCAGATTGTAAAATGGCATGTTGTGCAAATAAAACAGATGCAGAAAAAGTCGCATGTAAAGCAGATTGCAAAAAAGAGTGTTGCAGTAAAGAAAAGAAAACAAAGTAAATAAATACTAAAACAAAATTAAAACCAAACGCTATCCGAAAGGATGGCGTTTTTTTATTGTACCTGTAGCAAAATAACAGCTAAAAGAAAACAACCGACAGGTAGGAGCCAAAGTAGATATATAGACGTTTCGTTGCGTTTTAATTTAACACTTAAAACGTTCCTTTTTTTGCCATTATAACGCATCCAATTTTTTGAAATTATAAAGAGTCCGATTAATACTAATAGTATCCAAAATTTTGTAGAAGACATTGTGGGCATTTTCATTTGAATTGCAAAAGCCATAAAGAAGGCTCCTAAAGCTAAGACAATGGATAGCTCCAAAAAGTTGATATACAATTGTGCTATAGTTAAACTACGTTTACCTAAAGATTTTTTATAGTAATTGAATACAGCAATATAATATTTGTCTAACATAAATTATAGTTTTTAATCTTTTCAACTTTAACGCTTCACTTTATATCAATAGTCTGTTCTTTTATTTTAGCTATTGCTGCTGTAAAAACGGTATACATTATTTTAATTAATAGTTATAAAAAAAGACTGCCTTTTCAGACAGTCTTTTTCTTCTCTGTATAAGATAAGTTTTTTGTTATTGTGCTAAAATTTGCACATTACTTAGATCAATAGTACTAGATATTGTAGCTTCATTACTGTCGTATACGAATGCTAATACAGCATTACCTGTAATCATTGAAATATTAATTAATCCTGTTTCTTGATAATTATTATCGAAAAAACCTGTGTTTTCTGGTAAAGCGGCGATTTCTGAAGCTCCTATTTCTGTCCAAGTTGAATCATCTGGATTACTGCCAGAGGTATAATCATTAGAATAATAAGCTTTAATCGGTTGTCCATTGTTAAAACCATCTGCTATTTGCAATAGTAGACGCTCATTATCTTGAGCATCAAAGTCTATAGAAGGAGAAATTAACCAACTTACCATGTCATCAATGTCGTCACCACCAGCAAAAGCAGAACCTCTCATATAACCTTCACCGTTAAAACTTCCTGCAGACCAATCTCTTGTGCCTACCGTGTTGGTAACTTCCCAGTTACCTTGACCGCTTGAAAATCCTTCTTCAAAAACGACTTCAAAATCGTCAATATTCAATAAGGTACATCTAGAATTTTTCATATCAACATCTTCGATAGAGTTTAAGGCTAATATTAAATTAGCTCCATCAAACGTTTTACTAACAACCGCTGTTATAGATCCATTTCCAGTAGGTAATTTTTCATTTTTAAAATTTGAAAAACTACTAGTTTCTAAAATGAATTCTGGGTATGTAAATCCGCTACAATCTTGTAATGTTCTTTTTGTATCAAAAGTTTCAGTTGGGTCAAAATAATTTAAACCAATTTCATCATCTGCAAACTCTACATTTTCGACTTTTACTAATAAACCGACATGGTCACCACTAATTGCAGTTAAACCTATATTTAAAGGTGTAATAGTTTCTGTAACTGAAGATCTTAAAACTTTTTGTCTAATCTGAATTTCATTTAAGCTTGTTACAGTAGTGCCAAATTGATCGGTTTCAATACCGCCACCAATGGTAGTTACTCCATTACCAACTCTCTCTTCACCTATAAAAAGATTTTCTAAACTTATATAGACTTCTCTTCCAATATTAAATTGATTATAAACATCTACTTGATTTAGAATAATTTTTAAACCAGAGGTTGGATTGGAAGGACTGTCTTGAATAAAAAATTCTTTAAAGAAATTTCCAGTTCGGTCAGATGAAGTTACATAACCTTTTACATAGTCATTAGCGTTGACAGGTTCGATGAATTCTCCTTCTTGATACAATGCTTTTACTGTAGCAAAGGATACCTCATTGCCTGTTGCTAATAATTGTTCAAGAGCTCTATTTTCTTCTTCTCCTAAACTGTTAGGAACCGTATAATCATCATCTTGAACACAAGATGTAATAGCTACAGAAGCTATTAAGACTAACATTAATTTTAAAGATTTAATCGCTTTATTCATAACTTTTTTATTTATAATTATTGAATCTATGAAAGTTACACATTTCATAATTGTGATATTATTTATTAATTTTTCTTTTAGAATCTTACGTTTAAGTTAACAAAGTAGTTAGCACCTCGTCCATACCAATATTTAGAACCAAATTGTGGATTACCACCGGCGTTATCATCTCTAAGCGCTCTAAAGTTAGCATTTCTACCTTGCTCAAAACCACCCGTTTTATATATTTCATCTAATAAGTTTCCAACACTCGCAAATATGCCAATGTAATAATCGCCTACTTTCCAAGATTTACCTCCAACTAGGTTAATGACCATATAATCACTAATTTGTTCTTGTTTTAATAATTCAGTAGCCAACGCTTCATCAAAATCATTGATTGGTAAACCATCTGAATCTAAATATAGATTTTCTGTTCTTGTTAAAGAATTTACATCAATATAAGCATGAGAAAAGAAGTTCGCGGTTGCGCCAAACCACCAGAAATCTGGATCTCTATATTCAAAACCAATAGATGATGCTCTCTGTGGACCTCCGGCAAGCTTATAATCTTTTAAATTAGCTTTACCAAAGGGTAAAGAACCATCTGGTGTGTTAAAACTAGCTGATGTTAAATAGAGGTCAGGGTTGTTATCATAAGTATATTGACCTATTGAAGAAGCCCCTTTTAGTTTAATTGTTGGTGTAACCTGTGCTTCAATGCCTATTTCAACACCAAAGTGCTTTTTATCTATACCCTGTAAAACTTCTTGAACAAATGCAGAGGTAGCATTTTCATCAATATCATTGCTTCCACTTATACCATCAGCATAATAAAAACCAACTTCATTAGCGTCTTCTACTTTAGTATAGAATCCTGTAATTTTGGCATTTACAATAGGTGATCTAAAAATATAACTAGCATCAACCGACGTTAAAATTTCTTCACTGATATTATTCACTATCGAATGATTTTCTCGAGAGTTAGAAAATGTATTACGCAAATTTGGTGCTCTCGTTATATAACCTCCATTAATATCAATTAAATGTTTTCCTGAAATTTTGTATGTTAATCCCGCTTTTGCTCCAACTCCCGTAAAAGTAATTTCCTTGCCTTTACCTAAAGATGTAGGGGCTTCTTCTCCAAAAGAGCGAGCTTCATCAAATCTACTATGTTCCCATAACCCTTCTCTTTGGTAAGTGGTGCTAGTAACGCTCCCAGATAAATAAAAATCAAATTTATTATACTTAAACTGTCCCTGTGCATAACCAGAAATGACATCAGCATATAAGTTATAATTATATCTGTATTTATCACCTTCACCCAATAGTCTATTTTTGTTTTGGTTGTCGTACTGAAAACCATCAAAAGAATCTACATTTAATAAACCAACTTCAGAACCTAATAAATCGATGACCTCACCAAAATTTTCGGACTTTAAGTTTTTATAGTTTACTGCTCCGTTAATTATAATGTTTTCATTAATTTCAGAAGTAAATATAGAGTTGATTGATAATTGCTTATCATCTGATCTATCTTCGTATAATGCGTAAGCAGAACTTACATCATTAATATTATTAGTAACGTTGGCGTCTATAATACGATTCCAATCTAATTGACCATCATTTATAAATTCCTGTTCTTTTTCATAAGCTTTAGCAAAATCATTTCTATCATCATTAATCCAATAGCTTGGTAACTCTTGGTAATAAGCTGCACTTGGATTACCGCCTCCACTATAATCTAATCGACTGTTTCCTAATTTACCAAATTGGTATCCGATATTGGTGTTTAATCTTGTTTTAGACGAAATATCCCAATAATGGTTTAACATAAAAATTGGTTCTTCGACTTCTTTAATACGAGAGTTACGTTGCTCGCCATCTAGATCTCCCCAATATTCATTATATCTAATATCTTTTAGATCATAAATTTCTTGAGTGTTTGGTGACGATTTTCCTCTTCTATTTGGTGTGTATATTGAAGTGAAGTTAATACTATGTTTATCGTTGATTTTTTTCTCAATGGAAGCAAAAAATGAATTAGAATCATAAAGTGTCGCATCTTGGTAGCCTTCATCACCCCAACGTCTACCAAGCATAAATGCATAAGACCAGCCGTCATCTACTAAGCCAGAAGCGTAACTTGCCATAATACGGTTTGTGTAACTTCTGTTTGAAGATGAATAGGTAATACGTCCACCTTTTCTATATGAAGACGCTCTAGTTATAATATTAGAGGTTCCTAAAACTCCACCAAAATTGTAGTCAGAAGGAGTAAGACCAGTTGTTAAAACTTGGTTACGCATCATATCGTTCAAGCCTCCCCAGTTACTCCATTGTGGTCTACCATTATACAATTTGTTCATTTCAATTCCATTCATTAAAACAGAACCATTTTCGGAATCTAATCCTCTTACTTTAAAGAATGAAGAACTGAATTCAAATGCAGCTGTTCTTTGAAAAACATCTAATGAAGATGACAATAATCCAGAGATATTATCTGCACCACTCGTATCATCATTTAATTCATCATCAGAAAGTGTAATCGTAAACATATCTTGCACATCAGTGACATCGATATCTAATGTCATGTCGGTAATGTCAACGGTTTGTCCTTCGTTTACAATAATAGGATAACGTTTAGTTTTATAACCTGCTTTTGAGATTTTTAAAACCTGCTCTCCTAATGGCACGTTGCTTGAAAAAATAAATTCACCCAAACCATCGGTTAAGGTAGATTGTTGAGTTTCTTCAATTGTAATGGTGACATCTGGAATTGGTTCTGAAGATGCAGCATCCTTTACACTACCTTTTATAACGGTACTTTGTGCCATCATAGTAAAGGAAGAAAAAATCCCAAATAATAAAATAATTAAACTTTTTTTCATACCTAATTTTAAAGTTAATACGCCTTGTACAATAAATAATAATGTTATTTAAAGCGTGCAAATTTACATTATTTATAATAAATATATACTTTTGGCTCAAGATTTGTAAAGTAATTAATGTTAACATAACATCTTTTAAATGAAAAATATAAGACACAGTTTAATTATCATATTTGTATTAGCATTTATAAGTATAAATGCACAAGAAAAGAAAAAGTATAAAATTCATACTGTAGCGTTTTACAACGTGGAGAACTTATTTGATACTATTAATGATACCACTAAGTATGATGAGGCAAGCCCTATAATGGAGATGAATGCATCCATAAGAGCAGAGGTTTATGAGAAAAAAGTGAAAAATATGGCTAAGGTCGTTTCAGATATTGGCTATGACGATACAAATAATACTCCTGTAATTATTGGTGTTTCGGAGGTTGAAAACCGCCAAGTACTTGTAGACTTGGTAAATGATTCTCAGTTATTAAATAAAGATTATGGTATTATTCACTTTGATTCTCCAGATAAAAGAGGAATTGACGTCGCTCTATTGTATCAAAAATCACTATTTAAACCAATTGAAACAAGTTCTCATGAATTGCTAATTTATGATGACTCCTCAAGAAAACGTGTGTATACAAGAGATCAATTATTGGTAAGTGGAGAATTAGAAGGAGATTTAATTCATGTCATTGTTAATCACTGGCCGTCTAGAAGTGGAGGCGAAGCAAGAAGCCGATTTAAACGTGTTGCAGCCGGTAAATTAAATAAACGTATTATTGATTCGTTACAATCTATTGATCCGTACGCTAAAATCATTACCATGGGAGATTTTAATGACAACCCTACAAATGATAGTATGAAGAAAGAATTAAAAACGGAATCAGATAAAGAGCGCGTAAAGTTAAAAGGTATTTATAATCCTTATGAGGATCAGTTTAAAAAAATGGGCTTAGGAACAACTGGATATAGAGATTCTTGGAGTTTGTTCGATATGATTTTATTTACACAGCCGTTTTTAGAAAAGGATTATTCATCATTTAGATTCTATAAAGCTGGAATTTTTAACAAGTCTTATTTAACCAATAAGGAAGGTCGATTTAAAGGTTACCCTTTTAGAAGTTATGATTACGGTGGGTTTTCTGGTGGATATAGTGATCACTTTCCGGTGTATATTTATCTAATAAAAGAAGTGGAATAAGACAATTCCAATACAAAAAGTTTAACCTTAAATTTAAGATGTAAAAAAAAGCGTTTCGATATTTGTCGAAACGCTTTTTTTGTGATTTATTTAAAGTTTAGAACCAAAGATTCCATGGAATTTTAGCCAATACTAAAATTAAAGCAAGACTATAAAAAATAGCCAATAGTTTAAATTTTGGTTTAGAAGTCAGTTTCTTTTTATGTTTTGAATATCCCACAGTAACCAATACTACCGCAATTATCATAGTTAAAGGGTGCTCTATAATTAAATTTCTTAATCCCGAATTCTTCATCATTTCTCCCATACCACCAACTTGCTCTATAGTTGAAAAGTAATCCTTCATTAAAAACAAAACAATACCAATCAATAATTGGATGTGCATGGTTATTAATGCGAATAACGAAATCCTAAAATCCTTAGCATCAAATTCCTTATCTCCAAAGAATTTTATAAGAGCGTTAAACGTAGCTAATACTAATACTATAAGTACTAAATAAGCCCATTTTGAATGTATAAACTGAACAATTTCCATAATTAATAAGTTGATTTATTTCTGCAAAAATAGGAATTTACCTTTGATTGTTATTGTTGTGCCAACAAGTATTATATAAAGTAAGTAGCATTTCTATCTTATCATCATAGTAAAAGCTCCAATTTTAATCTTAAATGACTACTTTGAAATCGAAACTAATTAGTTGCCTTATTTAGTAGCGCTATAAAAAAATACATTACTTAAATTGTGATATTTATTCAGTAATTGTAATGTTATGTTTTAAGACATTACCTAATTCATCCATAACCGTAATTGTATGATCTCCAGAACTTGGCAAAACAGCCATATCATGAATATCTTTAGTGCTACCAATAAATTGATTATCAACATACCAATAGAGTTCTAATTCTGGTTTTGAGTGCGCTACTTTAAGCACCAAATTATTGGTGTTACCATCAAAATCCTTAGGTAAAAAAATAGTGCTTTGTTGGTTGGGATAGATAAATTCCATGGCAACTTCAGTGGTTTCGGCACAGTCACTTCGATATGGAGGTATAGATTTGTAAAATGGATTTTTATTTTTAAAATAATAAGCCTGTAAAGGTGGCAATACAAACAATGGTGTACTATTAATTTTTGAAATCGATTCGCAAGTCGAATTTACCTGAAACTGCTCTGTGGCATCTAAATGTACTATTTTATGATAAGGGCAAGGTGCTGTTTTTTTTCCGCTGGCTTGAATAAATCGCATTTCAGTATCATCGCATATCGTAGACGCTCTATAGCCGCTTTTCTTGCAAATATTTACGTTTATCATTTCATCATACGGTGGATTGAACCAAGTACTTTTTGGTAATAAATCGAACACATCGAATAATATAGGTGCAGCGGTTTGTACACCCACCAAACCAGGTCGGCCTTCACCATCAGCATTGCCAACCCAAACTCCAACCACATAATCTTTTGTGATACCAATGGCCCATGCGTCTCTAAAACCGAAACTTGTCCCTGTTTTCCAGGCTACTTCTTGCGAAGAATCATAAAACTCCCAGCTGTCATCACCTTCTGGTCGGTTCACTTGCTTCATACTTTCAAAAGTGAGAAAGATGGAAGCCGCATCAAAAATTTCTTTTTCATTTCTAAGTTGTCCGAAGTCAATACTTTCGTTTGAATTGTAAATCGGTTGACAAAATTCGTTAGTAAAATACTGGCTTGAATTTGCATTAAAATGATTTAAAGTTGAAGCCATACCCGCATAACTTTTGCACAAATCCCAAAGATTGCTTTCTGCTCCACCTAGCGCTAACGACAACCCGTAATAGCTAGCATCGTGTTTTAAATCTTTAAGTCCTAACTGTTTTAAGTAATGATAAAATCTATCTAAGCCAAACTCTTGAAGCATGCGCACAGCCGGCACGTTAAGCGAGCGCGATAAAGCTTCATTGGCAAACACAGCTCCATCATAAGACTTGTTGAAGTTTTCGGGTTGGTAATTTCCAAATTGTGTTGGGACATCTGCGACTAAAGCATTGGGCAATAAATCACCAGCATCGAGCATCGAAGCATACAAAAATGGCTTTAAAATACTACCCGTGCTTCTTGGTTTGTCAATAATATCCACACTATTTTGATGGGATTTATCTGTTGGAGAATTACCAATATATGTCAGAACTTCCCTCGTCTTTACACCTAATACTAATACGGAAATATTATAGATTTCATTTTGCTTTAATCGCTGGTAATGTTGTTTAACGATTCTGTTGGTTTGTTCTTGTAACCCTATTTTAACTGTTGTCTTTATACGCTCTCCGCGGTGTTTTTTAGCAATTTTTTGAAGTAAATGAGGTGCTATTTGTGGTAATGGATAGGGTTTTTGTGGTAAATCTTCGACTATTGATAACTCATAAGTTAATTCATCTATAATGCCGTTTTTAAGCAATTTTTTTAATAGCCAGTTACGCTTTTCTAATAATTGTTGTTGATTTTTCCCAGGATATATTAAACTAGGTGTATTTGGCAAAACAGCTAAGGTGGCACTTTCGGCCCAAGATAGATTTGACGCATCACGATTAAAATACCTCCATGAAGCGGCATCAATACCAACAACATTACCGCCAAATGGTGCATAACTTGCATAAAGATTTAAAATAGCATTTTTAGATAATCGAAACTCTAAACGAGTCGCAAGAATAATCTCCTTAACTTTTTCGAAATAGGTCCGTGATTGTCCTTTTCGGGATAAGCGTATTACTTGTTGGGTTATGGTGCTGCCACCACGTTTAACATTCCCTGAATTTAAATTACTTTTTAAAGCCTTAAAAATTGAAACCGGATTAAACCCCGGATGCGTATAGAAATATTCGTCTTCAAATTGAAGAATGCAAGCCTTGAATTTAGCAGGAATACTATCACTGGCAGGAAATCTCCATTGACCATCCTCAGCAATCAAGGCTCCTAATAATTCATCAGATTCACTAGTTATAACTGTTGCGTTGGGATCCTTGAATAATTTTTGTGGTAAACAAAAATAATACGCAACAATGAGTACAACGACTATTGCCGATTTTATCTTGTTGCGTTTTATGTAGTTTATAAATTTCAAAATCTTAATTAAAAATCATTGCTAACCCAACGATGCCATCTGTTTGTAGCTTGCGCTTCTACCTCTTTTTTACCTATCCTTCATGGTCATTAAAATTAACACACCTAAAGTCCCCTCAAGGAGACAATCCTCCCAAGTTTATTTTTAGTACTATTCCCTTGAGATGACTTTAAACGTGTAAACTCCAATTAACAACCTTGCGGAATATCAAACTCAATTACCTTTTCTGTGATATTATTTTCAAAATCTGTCAAGATGATTTTTAGAAATACTCGGTTTGTGGCAACTCCTACGGGATGATCTTTTAAATTTTTAATTGTCTTGAAATAGTTGAGCCAATCTTCCCCACACTGATGAATAATTTCTGTTTTTAAATTGTTCATTGACATATCGATAAACTTTTTCCAATCGTTTTCTGTATAAGTTAAAGTTTGAAAAGTATTGGATGTAATTTGCTTTAACGGTTTCCATTCCGAATCAAAATGTTTCCAATCTTTTGCATCACATTGCGCATCCGAGCTCATAAATGAAATGCTGTTTTCGTAGCTTTGAAAAATGCTCACGTGTTTGTAGTCATTGTTAATAAGAAGGATTTGTTTTCCTTCAGGTGTCGCACCCAATTCTACATGGATTGTTGTAGAATCTTGCTTTTTTAAACCGTGTGTTCTTTTGTAATCGCTCGTTGCTAAATTCTTTATTTCAACATGCAACTGACCTAAATCCAATCGGATGGGTTTAGAGATTTTTGTTGCCGACAAATAACCGTTAAAAACGTACCCAATGTGGTTTCGGGTTTCAACTTTTACCCAATTACCACTTACTTTTTTGCCACCATCGAGAATGATGAGTTTTATGTCTGTTTCTTCTAAGACACCAATGGCTTCTGCATAAGCTAGTTTGGTCAACAATTTGCCGTTGACATCGGGTTGGTCTCTAAGTGATAATCCACTTTCTGCTGCTACGTAAGCATTTTGTTGTGCTGTTACTAATGTTGCACATAGTAACATTCCGATCGCTAAAATCTGTTTTAGATTGTTCATAATTTTTAAATTTAAGGTTAAACATTTTAGCGGTTTATGTTTAGGATTTTTGCCTTCCGGACGGCTATTGTTTAGTTTGTTTTTCTTGATTCAAACTTTTCAGGTTTTCCTAACCTGAAGGGTCTAAAAAAGTTTAATATTTCCTTTTCCTGCAAGACATCTACTTAACTTGATTTAGTATCTGATCTTGTAGTGCAGGTATTGTTTTTTGGTTATATAGACTTCAAAGGTTTATAAAACCTTTGAGGTCTCCTGTGATTATTTCTCAACAGTAATCCATTCCCCTTTATTCCGTACCAAATAATCATTATCATACATGGCTTCGGCTTGCGAGCCTGGTAAATAATAGGTACCTAAATAAGATGCATTCAATAACACGGTAAAAGTTTTGGTGCCATGTTTTCCTTTTGGATTCATATCGAAATAGAAATTGACGCGGTCATCCCTTATATCTGTATATCTCGCTTGACTTACGGTTGTGTCGCCAAAAGCCGTAAATCTAGTATTTACAATATCCCACCCCGATGGGAAAATTTGCGTCAATGCCACATCGTGGACATAATCTCGTGTTAAGTTCGAAATACTAACCGTTGCCACAAAATCTTGACCTTGTTTCAGGTTGGACACATTTATTTTATTGCCTTGTAAATCTTTGTAAACAGTTGAAATGGTAAACCCACGATGTTCCGCCAATTCTTCGCCCAATTTCAGTTTTCCAGAACTCACTACGCGCACATAGACCAAATTGTCTTTTTCATTATTAATTTTAATTTGGTTGGTGCCATCTTTAATAGGAATATCACGTTGTGCAATGGCATTTTTGGTGTCGATAGTTTCAGATTTTCCATTGATACTGTAAGACAGTTTTAAATCTTTTCCACCGTTTTTAACGACCATTTTCCCCATAGCCAATAAACTATACGCTGCAGTTTGCGTGCTCATCCATTGGTCACTCGATAAATCTTTGGCAATGGTTTTAGCTAAATCCCTAGCTTTAGGATTTCCTGTGATAATCATGGTTTCTAAAGCCATCGCTCTATTTCTGTCCACCGAACCGTAAGTGTAATAATTGGATTTTGGTGGTTGAAAATCGATATTTGCGGTTTTGGAAATGGCATCACTTGCTTCTTTCTGTCCTGCTAAGGCATAAGCCGCTGCCAATCGCCATTTGGCTTCGTTTGAAATTTCATCAAACTCCCGCAAACGGTTCATGCTTGCTAAATCTGGACTTCCAGCTAAAGCCAAAGTATATAAACGATAGGCTTGTGCTAAATCGGAATGATACACACGATAACTTGGCCTCCAATTTCGAGACGCTTGTTTTTGGTAGGCAATCCAATTGCTTTTGAATGTTAAAGGCAATACAAAGCCTTTTTTCTCAGCTTCAATCATAAAATGACCAGCATAACTGGTGCTCCAATCGTTGGCTGTTCGTTCTCCCATCCAATAGCTCATGCCTCCATTTGGTTGTTGGAAATTCCCCAAACGTTTAATGCCACTTTCAATATTATTTTGAACTTCTTTCTTTTTCTTCGCGGTTAAATCAAAAATATCAGCCAAGAATAATTGCGGAAATACACCAGAAGTCGTTTGCTCCAAACAACCATGAGGATAACGAATTAAATACTGTAATCGACGTGTGAAATCCATTGGTGGCATGGTTGAAAATTCTACCGTTGCCGAATTTGTTCCTGCTACACCAAACGTCGTTACGTTAACAGTTTGTTCTGCATTTGCTTCAAGTTCATGGTCACTGACTTTAGAGGTAAACGGATTTGGATTTTCCACATCAATTTCTACTTTGTAGGTGGATTTTTCTCCGTTTCCTGTGGCAATGACTTCAACGGTATTTATGCCTTTGGCTTTGGTGACGTCCAATTCAAAATAGACCATTTTTTCATCTGGTTTATCGAATTTAAGGGATTGGGACGATTCGCCTTTTACCGTAATTCCATCACTTAGTTTTAAGGATAAGTTGACGTTTTTCACTTTATTTTCCATGGCAAAAACCGTCACAGGAAGTGTTACTTTTTCGCCAGGACTCAATTTTCGAGGTAAGGTTGCCAAGACCATCAATGGTTGTTTTACCTGCACCGATTTGTCCGTACTTCCATAAGCTTCCGAGGCATTGTTACCAGCAACAACCATTGCTCTCACTGCACCAATATAATTTGGCATTTTGAGTTGATGCGTTTTCGTTTTGCCTTCACCTAAAAGGAAAGGACCTAAATAAGTCACAACAGGTTTAAAACGATTGGCTTTTTTGTTCTTTCCTCCAGCAGCATTTCCGTCGCCACCAATCGCAAAAACTTGGTCAATACTTCCCGAATATGCTCCAATAACATCATCAAAAATATCCCAAGTTTTTACACCTAAAGCTTCACGAGCATAGAAACTGTCCCAAGCATTTGGTGTTTTAAATCGGGTTAAATCCAACAAGCCTTCTTCAACAACGGCAATAGTATAGGTCATGGATTTGTTGTTCTTTTCAGAAACTTTTATTTCGTATGATTGCTCTGGTCTAATTTTATCTGGCATGTCAATTATAGGTTCTAATTTGGTCGAAGGGTCTTCAACCATCATCGGAATCACACCATACAATCGAATCGGTAAATCGTTGGACGTAATGGCATGTGGTTGCAATAACGAAATATTAATAAATACGTTTGGTGCCATTTCTGAAGTCACCGGAATATCAACCGTGGTTTCACCAGGTTTGGTTTTTACCCATTGGTGTTGCAACACTTCCGAACCATTTTCTATACTGACCAAAGCACGTCCTTCCGAACCCGAAGGGAACGTTAATTTTGCCGTGTCGCCAACATTATAATTTTCTTTGTCTGTAGAAAAAACCAACATTTTTGCCGCTTCCTTATCGCCCGATGGATTGGTGGACCACCAGTTTTTGTAGAAATAAGCTGTTCTTCCTGTGGCATGACCACTAACGGGATCTACCACTCTAATTAAATAGCGTCCACGTTCGTCTTCTGGAATTTTCAATTTGAAATTCGCCTTTCCGTTCGCATCTGTGTTTACTGAAAACGACTGAACAGGTCTGTGATAATTACTCGATACGTAGCTCGATAAGTTATCGTAAGAAGAATTCCACCACCAACGCCATTCAATTTTATAAACTTTTACTTCTAATTTTTCTCTTTTAATCGGTTTGCCTTCAGCAGTAACGGTTGCCACATCAAACGTATGGTTTTCATCTGTAAAATAAGACCCATAATTGTTGCCTTTTGGCGATTGCAGACCTACAAAACTTTCATAAGGCGCATAAGGCATTGTGAATGCATCTAGTGAAAAGTCGCCTCCATTTTCAAACGCTCTCACTAAAAATTGAGCGTTTAACATGCCAGGTGCATTTTTACCAATATTCAATTTTTGATTGATTTTGGCATTTCCGTCAGCATCTAAATTCCCTTCAAACACATTGGTTTCTTCAGAACTGAATGTTCGGGTTGGGTCGTTAAAAACGAAATTTTTGTACCCCTTGAAACTGGTGTATGTTGATGTGAATTTCGCTTTTATTTCAGCTTTTAAATTTTTTGCTGGCGCACCATGTAACCAAGTAACGTTTAAGTCGCCTTGAAGTGGTTCGTTGTTCGTTAAAATTTCGTTTTCAAAATCTATTTTAATTTTTAATCGGTTTGGTTTAACGGTTTCAATTTTAAGACTTTTTGAAAACGTAGCACCACCAACAGAAACTTTCGCATTGTAGTTTCCTGTTTTGTAATCTGATGAAGTTGTAACTGTAAAATCATAGAAATTATTAATGTTATCCGTTGAAACTTTCCTATACACCAGTTTACCAACAGGATCCGTGATTTCTAATTTTACGGGATGACGTTTTGGTAATTTGTTCGCCTTGTCATTCAACATAAACGTTAAAAACAAGCTGTCTCCTGGTCGCCAAACACCACGTTCTGCGTAGATATAACCTTTAAGTCCACGTTTTAATCGGCTTCCGGACACATCGAATTTACTCAATGATAAGGACATACCATCGTGTAATTTTATGTAACTAACGTTGCTTCCTTTTGTAGCGATGGCAAAAGCGGCTCTGTTTTTGGCATCGATTTTTATAATCCCTTCCTTATTGGTAATTCCGTCGGCTAATTCTTGTTGTTGATAATTGTATAATGTGATTTTTGTGCCACTTTCCGGACTTGTATTTAGAATGTTTGTGACCGCAAATAAATAATTATTATCATTCCCTTGCTTAGCAATTACACCTAAATCCGAGCTAATTAAATTCTGGGACACTTTACGATTTCCATAGTTGTAATATGAATCTGTACACGGATTGTCTCGGTCTCTCCAGCGATAATTGGTGTTTCTGTAACTGTAGTTTAAATTGTCCCAATACAATTCTTCACGATAGTTTTCTTCTTCTTCAGATAGTTCTTCGGTGGCATAATAATCTTCGCCATAATAATCGTCGTAGTAATCGTCTTGGTCAACATTTGTGGTTTCGGCATTTGAAGCACAATCGTATAAAGAATAGCTTTTTTTGAAGCTTAATTCCACTCTGTAAATAGCACCAGGATCTGCTTTTAGATAGTTGGATAAATCGATACTGTAGGCTTTCCATTTTCCTGTGTTTTGATTTTTTTCTTGAATTAAGGTTATGGTTTCTTTGGCGATACGTCTTCCGACTTTTTTAATAGCATATTGGTCGCCACTTGTGATGTTGTAATCCTGTAGAAATTGAAGTACGTTGTCTTCATAAATTTTAATAGTCCTTACATCGACTTTGCTCAAATTAACAGCTTCAAAATTGAATTTAAGGTTTTTTGAATTTGGAAGAATACTGCCATTACTGACCAATCGGACTTCAGGTTTTAATTCTTCAAAAGTGACCAGTTCTGAAAATGGTTTTTTCAACTTGTAGCCATAAGTATTTTTGATACCTTTAAAAACATCCACTTGAATACCACCAACCAATTTAGAATCTGGATACACACGCAACACATTGCCATCGACAATATATTTTGGGTTTTTCACGCCTTGAAGTGATACTAATCCTGCGAAATTTTGTTGTTTTACTAAAGGGTCCGAAAAGTTAAGTGATAAGAATTGCTCAGGACTTTGAACGACTTCTGTATTCACAATGGTAAAGTTATTTTTTCCAGGAATCGAAATAAAATTTTCGCCTTCATTGTCAGCATTTATAGCATCGCCATCCCATTTTACATCGATTTTACTATCCTCAACCAGTCGATTGATACTATCGATTTTAAACTCGAAGAATTTTGAAGTTGTGTTGGTTTCATTCCACACTAAGTTTAAAACTTTTGAATCTTGGGAAGCAGTCACTAATTTTTTGGCATTTTCAAGCGAAATAACATCGGCAGAGCGCAATTGGGCAAACATATATTGCCATTCTTTACTATACGATTGTAAATTTTGAGTAGTAATATTGAAACTTGGCGTTATCGTTTTGAACTGAAAGGTGTAATCTTTATATTCTTTTGGAATGCTTTTGTATATCTCGTTCAACGCAACATTTACCGTATATTCTGTTGCAGGTTCAAGGTGTTCATCTGGCGTGAAAAGTAAGCTGTGATTGTTCATAGCTTTTAATTCGCCTTGAACGTGAGGTGTAATTTTAATCAGTTCTGATGGCAAAGATTTATCAATTTCCCATCCATTAACCGTATCCGAAAGACTGATTTTAATTGGGTCAGCCACAGAAACCAAGCCTGAAGAAGTATAACTAATATAATCGCGAAACTTAATAATATTATCGGTTTCTACAGGTTTGTCCTTACAAGAAAATGCGAAAATTAGAATAAAGAGTAGGACGAGGTGCTTGCTGATGTTCATGGTGTAGATGGATATAAGGGTAAAACTATTTAAAAAATAAAGGTAGGTGTATTCTTGTTAAATATGTACGCAAAATTTTAGACAGTTAGACTTTAGGGTTATGTTAAATTGGTCATAAAGTTAATAATTATGTTTAATGAGTTAATGCATTAAATTTCGTTTTAGTAAAGAATTAATTTTTATAAAAACAGAAATTGATACCTTCTAAGATCTATAATTTAAGGATGATAGATTTCGACTAAACAAGTATTTATTAGTAACTTCGCACAAAATTTTAATAATTTATAAAATATAAGTAAATATGGAAGCAATTGCTACCGATTTCGGAATAAAAGAAGCTTTAGACCAATTAGGTGTAAAGGATATAAATGAAGGTTCTTCAACGGGTTCAAATAATTTTTCAAACGGTGAAATCATTGAATCGTACTCTCCTGTGGATGGTCAATTAATCGGAAAGGTTAAAACTACAACCAGAGCAGATTACGATAAAGTAATGGATGCGGCAACAAGTGCATTTAAAACGTGGAGAGATGTGCCAGCACCTCAACGTGGAGAAATTGTACGTCAATTTGGAAATAAATTAAGAGACCTTAAAGAACCTTTAGGGAAATTGGTGTCTTACGAAATGGGAAAATCATTGCAAGAAGGTTATGGTGAAGTTCAAGAGATGATTGATATCTGTGATTTCGCAGTAGGATTATCTCGTCAGTTAAATGGACAAACCATTCCATCGGAACGTCCTGGTCACGTAATGAGAGAGCAATGGCATCCAATTGGTGTGGTTGGAATTATTTCTGCATTTAACTTTCCTGTAGCCGTTTGGGCTTGGAATACGGCTTTAGCTTGGATCTGTGGTGATGTTTGTGTGTGGAAAGCTTCAGAAAAATCATTATTATGTTCAATTGCTTGCCAAAATATTATCGCTGGTATCTTAAAAGAAAATAACTTACCAGAAGGTATTTCTTGTATCATCAACGGAGATTATAAAGTTGGTGAAATGATGACTACAGATTCTAGAATTCCTTTAGTTTCTGCTACGGGTTCTACAAGAATGGGACGTATTGTAGGAAAAACAGTTGCTGAACGTTTTGGTAAATCGTTATTAGAATTAGGTGGAAACAATGCTATCATTATTACACCAACTGCCGATTTAAAAGTGGTAGTGCCGGGTGCTGTATTTGGTGCTGTTGGTACTTGTGGTCAGCGTTGTACTTCTACGCGACGATTAATAATTCACGAATCAGTGTACGATAAAGTACGTGATGCTATTGTTGGAGCTTATGATCAAATAAAAATTGGAAATCCGTTAGATGAAAATAATCATGTCGGTCCGTTAATAGATAAAGATTCTGTGAACACGTATTTGGAAGCTATTGAAAAAGCAAAAGCTGAAGGTGGAAATGTTTTAGTTGAAGGTGGAATTTTAGAAGGTGAAGGTTACGAATCTGGATGCTACGTTAAACCAGCAATTATAGAAGCCGAAAATCATTTTGAAATTGTACAGCACGAAACATTTGCTCCAATTTTATACTTAATGAAATATTCTGGAGACGTAGAAAATGCGATTGAAAAACAAAATGGTGTGGCGCAAGGTTTATCATCAGCTATCATGACTAACGAAATGAAAGAGGCAGAGAAATTCTTGTCTTACGCTGGTTCAGATTGTGGCATTGCTAATGTGAATATCGGAACCTCTGGTGCTGAGATTGGTGGTGCTTTTGGTGGTGAGAAAGAAACAGGTGGTGGACGTGAGTCTGGCTCAGATGCTTGGAAAGTGTATATGAGAAGACAAACTAATACGGTTAACTATTCGGATGAGTTGCCGCTAGCACAAGGCATTAAGTTTGATCTTTAGGCCAAAGTTAAATTTTAAATATTTTAAAGCCATATCGGAAGATGTGGCTTTTCTTTTTAGAAATAATATAAAACAAAAAAACCTTGTTCAAATTTGAGCGTTTGCTCTATAGAAACAAGGTTTAATAATTGATTAATAGCACTACAAAGATGTAGAATAAAATGAATGGTTCAGAAAATTTTTGATGAATGGTTAAAAAAAATGTATAATCAGTATGTTTTTTAAACTACTACCGATGATACGCATAAAAAACGGGTGAAACACAAAAAATACCGATGAATTAACTATATCTTACTTTTCTTAAAATCCGCATTGTTTCCTTGTAAGACCTGTAGAGTTCTGTACTGTGATTTTTTATATACAATTTTACAGCTTCTAATTTTAATAAAGCGTCATCAAACCCATTGAGATAGCAGATTAAATAGCTTGCGGCTAAATTTTTTAAATCGTCTTCTTCGTTTTTATTAAGAGTGGTATTTTTCTCAAGCTTTTCTAAAATCGCATTATTGGAATTGTAAATATGATGTAAAACTTTTTTGTCGAATTGAGGAGGTTTAAAAACAAGATTAGCTTCAATAGAATAATGGGCGTTATCATTAAAACGAATTGTTTTTTCTTCCAATTTATAATAACGATAAGACTTCTGTACTCCCAATTTTACATATTCAACTATTTTAAATGCATCGTTTGAAAAGGTAATTGAAACTTCATCTAATGTCGAATAAAATAAGCGTACTTGCTCGTTTATCAATTCAATATCAACCCTTGAAAAAAATGTTTCGTCATTCACGCGTTTTTTATCTCCAGACCAACATAAGACAAAGTATTCCTTAAAAACTTTATATTGTGGTTTGTAATCTTGACGTTTATTCATAAAATCAAAAACTCCATCTAGCGTTAATTCTATATTGTTTTGCGCATGATTTTCAATAGCTGAAACAATTTCAGAATTCACATCGTTGATTTCAATATCAAAAACTTTGGCCATACTTATGCTTCCGTCTCTAAAAAAAACAGAGCCCCCATAATATTTCCAGATATTTTTTTTAAGCGAAGTAATGCTGGTGATCGGTCTAATGGTCACTAAGCCAATAACTTTATCATCTGGTAGATGCGGAAATGGGATGTTTTCGTACTGAACAATTGGTGGATTAGTAAGGTAAGCATTTATTAGATTCTGAATTTTGCTGTCATCAAAAAAATCTACACCAATAATTTTATTATCCTCGTCCTTTACACCTATTACGATATAAGAATTGTTTTTAGGATTACTATTAGAAAGTGCACAGATATGTTTTAAAAACTTAGCCTTACCTTCTTTGTAGCCAATATCTATTTTTCGCTTCTTGTCATAGAAACTATTCTCATCGTTATGAGCTAGTAAATGTTTTATGAGCAGTCTTTTATTTATCACACCCGTTTTCTCATAAGTGAGAATCTCTAGTTTTTACGAAAAAGTTAATCTTTTAGGAGAAAGCATTCAAATTTTTTACGTTAAATTGATTGTGTTAAGTTTTTTTCATTTAAAATATCTGAGTTAATAAGAAGAAAAGTTACTGTTGAAATAGGCTATCATTTTTTTATAAAATTGCACAACGGATACCATGATACCAAATTGAAAACTTCAAAAGATCTAAATATTTAATCTCAGATTTAACATCCTCTAATTGTATAAACATATTATGTAAATGTGAAAGATTATGATAATATCTATTTTTAAACGTGTAATGTTTTAGAATTTCTTGCCAAAATGAGTCAATAATCAAATGATCTTCCAAATATTCAGAAGATAAATCTCCCCATTGCGATTTTAATTTGGCTATCATAATAATGCTTTACCAATTGAGTGAGCGTCTGAAAACTGTCACTGTCGCTCAAAACTAATTAAGGAACTTTATGCCCCTGAGCCGCCACCAATATTAAAAACCAATCTTCTAATTCTAAGGTAATTTTTATCGCTTCGGCCGCTAACTTTAATCGTTCCTTGATAGTTGTGCCCACTACCGGAAGTATATTTGCTGGATGTTTCATTATCCACGCCAGTAATAATTGGTCTTCAGTGGCTTGATATTTATCCTTTAATTCTGTAAGTTGCTGGTGAATGCGATTATTTTGTTCATTATTCTCCTTAAATACTCCGCCCAATGGTGACCAAGCCATAGGTTGTATACCGTTGGTCATCATAAAATCTAAAGTGCCATTATGCATTGCTGAATGTTGACTAAGAGAAAATTCAATTTGGTTCACATCAATATCTATGCGTAAACCAATCATGTCCATTTGTGACGGTGTGAAATTTGAAACTCCAAAATTCCTAATCTTACCGTCTTTTTTTAAAATGGTAATTGCTTCTGCGATTTCATCAGCTACCATTAAAGGGCTAGGTCTATGCAGGAGAAATAAATCTAAATATTCGGTTTTTAGATGGTTTAGTGATTCTTCAACCGACCAAATAATGTAGTCTTTATTATAGTTATAGTGCTTAACCCTATTTTTTCGGCTATCACTCATGTATTGAATGCCGCATTTTGAAATGAGTTGAATGTCTTCACGTTTTACCTGAGATGCTTCAAAGGCCTTTCCAAAATCAGTTTCTGTGGTATAAGCACCATAAATATCAGCATGGTCAAAGGTGGTAATGTTGTTGGTAAAGCAGAAATTTATTAAGTCTGCCATTTCTTTTGTTGAGAGTCCTTTTCCCCAACTTCCCCAAGTCATGGTGCCTGCAATTAATCGAGAATATGTCACTTTTATTTCAGTTTAGGTGGTTTTTTATGCAATTGGTGTATAAAAATACTGAAAACATAAAGAATGCGATATTATTGAAGTGTATTTAATTCAAACCCCAAATTATGAAACATTTACAATCCGTAAAATTATTAGTCGTATCATTTATTATTTTAATTAGCTTTTCAAGTTGTTCTAAGGAGGAAATGAGCATAGATGGAAATAAGGCAGCCCTTACCGTAAAACTTAAAAGTCATTCTAATTCACAGCATCAAGTTTTTTTGGACATAGAAGATGTTCAAGTTAAAGTAAAAGAAAATGATGGTCTACAACCTGCTTGGGTAAGTTTAAATGCAGTAAATATTGGAACGCATAATATGTCGGAATTAACAAATCAATCCGAATTACTTTTAGTAGAGCATTTTGAGTTAAACCCAACCTATATTCAAGAAATTAGATTAGTTCTTGGAGATAATAATTTTATAAATAGCAATGAAATTTTAATACGATTAGAAACGGAAGAGACTGCAACGGTATCAAATTTGGTTAAAACAGATATTGAAGAAAATCATATTTATCAGGTGGTTATTAACATAAATATCGATGAGTCCGTAAGTTTCGATGCCACTAAAAATACGATGCTTCTCAATCCAAAACTTTATACTGAAATTAGAAAATTTTAATATTAATTAACCCTAATCCATAATTAATTCATAAAAATGAGCGGTACTTCGGTATGACTCATTTTTTTTAACCAATTGTTAACAGCATCTAACGAAAAATTTTAACATTTTGCATCGCTATTTAATCACGAAGGATTTCATATTGGAAATCTGTGTAAAAAAAGTTTTGTTACTGAATCAATTTTAATTTAATATTGGTAAAAAACCTTAAATAATGGAAGAAACGAGTACAGTTGACATAAAGTCAATTAACGAAAAGATAGAAAGAGAAAGTGCATTTGTAGATTTGTTAATCTTAGAAATGAATAAGGTTATTGTTGGGCAAAAGCATATGGTAGAGCGTCTGCTTATCGGTCTATTGGGACAAGGTCATATTTTACTAGAAGGTGTACCTGGATTAGCAAAAACATTAGCGATTAACACACTCTCAAAAGCCATCGATGCTAGTTTTAGTAGAATTCAGTTTACACCAGATTTACTACCTGCTGATGTGGTGGGTACGTTGATTTTTAATATTAAAGAAAACGATTTCACCATTAAAAAAGGGCCAATATTTGCCAATTTTGTATTGGCAGATGAGATCAACAGAGCTCCAGCAAAAGTGCAATCTGCCTTGCTTGAAGCTATGCAAGAAAAACAAGTTACTATCGGTGATGAAACATTTATTTTAGATAAACCATTTTTAGTAATGGCAACGATGAATCCGGTTGAGCAGGAAGGAACTTATCCTTTGCCCGAAGCACAAGTGGATCGATTTATGTTGAAAACCGTTATTGATTATCCAACAATTGCAGACGAACAACAAATTGTTAGAGCCAATTTAAAAGGCTCTTATGAAAAGGTAAATCCTGTTGTATCAATTGCTCAGATTCTAAGTGCGCAAAAGGCCGTTAGAGAAGTGTATATGGATGAGAAAATCGAAAAGTATATTCTCGATATTATTTTTGCCACGCGTTACCCAGAAAAATATAAGTTAGCTGATTTAAAACCTTTGATTTCTTTTGGAGCTTCACCTCGTGGAAGTATCAATTTAGCTACGGCTGCTAAATGTTACGCTTTTATAAAACGAAGAGGTTACGTAATCCCAGAAGATGTACGAGCTGTTGTTCATGATGTGTTACGTCACAGAATAGGAATTACTTACGAAGCAGAAGCAGAAAACATAACGTCTGAAGATATTATTAATAAGATTGTTAATGAGATTGAAGTACCATAAATAGTATTCAGTAAATCAATTTTTATTTGCAAACGCATTCTTGAAATCTGATTTTTAATTAACTGCTAACGGAATATTGCATTCGGCAAACTGAACTAATGGACACCAAAGAATTACTCAAAAAAGTACGAAAAATAGAGATTAAGACAAGACGATTGTCTGATCATATATTTGGAGGCGAATACCATTCGACTTTTAAAGGTCGTGGTATGACTTTTTCTGAAGTACGCCAATACCAATTTGGTGATGATGTGCGGAATATCGATTGGAATGTCACTGCTAGAACCAATCAGCCACATATTAAAGTGTTTGAAGAAGAACGTGAACTCACCATGATGCTCATGGCAGATGTCTCTGGTAGTAAGTTGTTTGGAACTAAAAATCAGTTTAAAGATGAAATTGTAACCGAAATTGCTGCTACATTGGCATTTTCGGCAACACAAAACAATGATAAGATTGGTTTGATTTTGTTTTCCGATGAAATTGAACTTTATATTCCTCCCAAAAAAGGACGTTCACATGTATTAAGAATTATCCGTGAATTATTAGAATTTAAACCAAAGAGTAAGCAGACGAATGTCGCAGAAGCTTTTAAATTTTTATCTAATGTAATGAAGAAAAAAGCTATAGTTTTTGTGTTATCTGATTTTGTGGCAGATGATTATAAACAAAACCTAAAGATTGCTGCTGGTAGACACGATATTACAGGCATTAGAATTTACGATAAACACGAGGCTGAAATTCCAAACATTGGGATGGTGCAAATGGAAGATGAAGAAACTGGTGAACTGATGTTGGTAAACACCGCATCTAAAAAAGTAAGACAGAATTACAACAAATTTTATAACGAAAAAGTGAGCTACTTTAAAGATAGCTTTACCAAATCTGGATCTGGAGTAATAGATTGTAGAGTTGATGAAAGTTATGTGAAGAAATTGCTAGGCTATTTTAAAAGAAGATGATAATTGATATAGCGTTAGATGATGCAAGCACAGAGAGATAAAAGGGTAAAGAAATAAGTGTAAAGTGAAAAGTTTAAATTATTTAGTCAGTGTATTAACAACAAAGAAGAAGTCATCTGATTTCGGTCAGTCGTCTTTTGTCTTGTCGTTTATATGCATTATGCTTTTTTCTTTCTTCTCATTTTCGCAGGTTACCTCAGAAATCGATGCTACAGAAATTAAAATTGGAGAACAAATTGACTATAAAATGAATGTTGAAGCAGATTCAACAGCGTTAGTTGTATTTCCAGAAGGACAAACGTTTATGCCGTTAGAAGCGGTTGAAGCTTTAAAAATTGATACCACAAAAAGGGGTGCTAAATTCTTGTTATCTAGAATTTATAAACTGACACAATTCGATTCGGGAGTATATACCATACCAAGGCAAAAAATTATTATTAATGAGAAACCGTTTTTTACGGATTCTTTAAAAGTTGAAGTTAATACGATTGCTGTTGATACTACTAAGCAAAATCTCTATGACATTAAACCAATTATTGAGGTAGAAAACGATAATAGTGGTCGATTACAATTCATATTAGGAGTGATTGCAACATTGGCTTTAATAGCTTTAGTAGCTTTTTTACTGTATTGGTTTATTTGGAGAAAAAAGCCATTAACCGAGGCTGAAGAATTGGCATTATTACCGCCTTACGATCGCGCAAAGTTAGCTTTGTCTAAATTAGATGAAAGTCAATATTTAATGCGTTCAGAAGTCAAGGAATATTATTCTGAACTAACATTCATCATTAGAAAGTATTTAGATGAAAAAGTTTACGACCGAGCATTAGAAAGTACTACAGCAGAACTTATAAATCGTTTAAAATTGTTGAAAGAGGGTAATCAAATTCCCTTATCTAAAGAAACCATTTTACATATAGAATCTATTTTACAACGTGCCGATTTGGTGAAATTCGCAAAGTCTTCCCCAGATACCGCACTTGCTGAAATGGATAAGTCTACGATAGAAAAAGCGATCGATAATGTAAAAGTAAGTTTACCAGAGCCCAGCGAAGAAGAAAAATTGTTGGATAGGAAATATAAAGAAGAACAAGAACGTAAAAAGAAGCAGAGAAAAATCTGGATTACAGTGGCGATTTCAGTTATGTTAATAGTAGCCACATTTATTGGTTTCGGTATAAAATATGGTTTCGGCTATGTTAAGGACACTATCGTAGGTCACGAAAGTAAAGAACTCTTGGAGGGCAATTGGGTTGCAAGTGCTTATGGTTATCCTCCTATTTGGATAGAAACACCAGAAGTTTTAAAACGTGAAGAGGTTGAAATTCCAGAAGAATATAAAGATAAAGTTAGTTCTGCGGTATTCAAATATTCAGCAGAAACTTCGGGAATAGATGTACAGGTTAGTACAGCGACTTTTAAAGTAACCCAAGAACAAGGAAAGCCAACTGAAATAACTGATGAAGAAAAAACTAAAGATTTACAACAAGCTACTGAAGCTTATTTAAAAGTATTAGAAGCGAAAGGCGCTAAAGATATTACGGTTAAGCAAGAAAAATTTAGCACACCAAATGGGGCGAAAGGGGTTAAGATTTATGGAACTATGACCATGATCCTAGATAACGATTATGTGCAGCCAGCTAAGTACAACTTATTTCTCTTCAGAGCAGAAAATGTGAGACAACAAATAATATTAAACTGGAGAACAGACGATAATTATGCCGATGATATTATGGAACGTATTACAAATTCCATAGAATTAAAACCCGACGAGGTAGAAGAAAAAGAGAACTAATGCTGGATACCATTCAATTTTTAAATGTAGAATTTTTTTGGTTGCTATTGCTTTTGCCAATAGCCGTAATTTGGTATGTTCTTAAACACCATCAACAAACAGCTGAGCTAAAAATATCAAGTATCAAAGGCTTCAAAAATACGTCCTCATTTTGGTCAAAATTTAAACATGTACTCTTTGCTTTAAGACTAATTGCTTTAGCGCTTTTAATTACCGCATTGGCAAGGCCTAGAACGGTGGATGTCTCTACCAAAACAAAAACTACTAGTGGTATAGATATTGTAATGGCTATAGATGTTTCTGCAAGTATGTTAGCAAAAGATTTACGTCCTAATCGGTTAGATGCTTTAAAAGAAGTTGCGGCAGATTTTATTGATGGACGACCGAATGATCGAATCGGTTTAGTAGAATATGCGGGCGAAGCCTATACTAAAACCCCTATAACAAGTGATAAATCTATAGTACAACGTTCGCTAAGAGATATTAAGTACAATACTATAATTGAAAGTGGCACTGCAATTGGTATGGGATTGGCCACATCAGTTAATCGATTAAAAGACAGTAGAGCTAAAAGTAAAGTGATTATTTTGCTTACCGATGGTGTAAATAATTCGGGGTTTATTGACCCTAAAATCGCGAGCGAGTTAGCCGTTGAATATGGTATAAAAGTGTACACTATTGGTTTGGGCACAAACGGGATGGCCTTATCTCCAGTAGGAATAAATTCTAATGGTTCTTTTAGATATGGACGGATGCAAGTAGAAATTGATGAGACATTATTAAAGGAAATTTCAGCAGAGACTGGTGGTGAATATTTTAGAGCAACCAATAATGATAAGTTGGCTGAAATTTATAATGAAATTAATAAGCTCGAAAAAACCGAGATTGAAGAAAAGAAATACTATAATTACGACGAGAAGTATAGACCTTTAGTTTTATTGGCCGGACTATTATTATTGATAGAATTGATATTAAGAAACACAATATTTAGAAGCTTTGTTTAGACTCGATGAAAAAATATGGTTTTGGACTTTACTGGCAATTCCGGTAATCATTCTTTTGTTTGTTATACTTCAAGTATGGAGACGATCTGCACAGAAGAAATTTGCTGATTCTGCTTTATTAAAGCGGTTGAGTCCTAATCAATCTTTATTTAAAAGTATATTAAAAATTTTAGTGCTTTGTGGTGCTTTTGCCTGCTTATCTTTAGCCTTGGTGAATCCAAAGATTGGCACAAAACTTGAAACAGTTCGTAGTGAAGGTGTCGATGTGGTATTTGCCATAGATGTGTCTAAAAGTATGTTGGCAGAAGATATTGCACCAAACCGATTAAAAAAGTCGCAGCAATTGGTTACACAAATTATTAATAGTTTAGTAAGTGATCGTGTTGGTATTATTGCTTACGCTGGCAAAGCGTCTCCGCAATTACCAATTACAACAGATTATGCATCGGCAAAAATGTTTTTGCAAAATATGAATACGGATATGTTATCTTCCCAAGGAACAGCAATCAGTGAAGCGATTCAGCTGTCTAAAACATATTTTGATAATGAAGATCAATCCAACCGCGTTTTAATTATTATTTCAGATGGTGAAGATCATGATGGTGAAGCGTTAAATGTAGCTGAGGAAGCAGCTGAGCAAGGCATTAGAATATTAACCGTAGGAGTTGGAGATTTAAAAGGGGGACCAATTCCGATAAAACGAAATGGTGTAATCCTAAATTATAAGAAAGATAATCAGGGCGAAACTGTAATTACAAGATTAGATGAAACGACCTTAAAAGAAATCGCAGCAGAGGCGAACGGTGTTTATATTAATGGGAGTAATACCTCTGAAGTTGTAAATGCTATTAAAGACGAATTAGACAAAATGGATAAACAAGAGTTTGAGTCAAAACAAATCGCAGATTTTAAAGATCAGTTTCAGTGGTTTTTGGCTTTCGGAATTTTGTTACTGTTTATAGATATATTCTTTTTAGAACGAAAAACGGCTTGGTTGAAAAAACTAAATTTATTTAACGAGAATTTTTAAGATTTAAATATTCTTTAACGCTCAGTCTTTATAGGCTTTAGTAATTTAGAGGTTGTTTTGATAAATTTTACGGACATGAAATTTTATTTAGTGTTTATTGGACTTTTAATGGGCTGTTTTGGTTTTTCTCAAAACTTAGATAAAGCGCAAATAGAAGCAGAAAAAAATGCCACAGGTTTAGTGTATAAAGCAAACGAACTTGTAGGTGAAGACAATTATATTGAAGCTGAAATGGCCTATAGAAAAGCTATTTCTGAGGCTCCCACTAAAGCTGTTGGTGCTTATAATCTAGCGCATTCTTACTACGAAAAAGGAAATTTTGATGAAGCTTTATTCAGAACGCAAGAAGCTGCAAAGAATGCAGTTTCTAAGGAAGAAAAACATAAAGCGTTTCATAATTTAGGTAATGTTTTAATGGAAAACAAAGCTTGTAAAGAAGCTGTTGAAGCCTTTAAAAATGCCCTTAGAAATAATCCTAATGATGAAGAAACAAGATATAATTTTGTCATAGCCAAAGAATGTGCTGAGCAACAAAAGCAAGATGGTGGCGGTGAAGATGATAAAAAGGACGAAAATAAAGACGACCAACAAGATAAAGAAGACGAGCAAAAAAAGGAAGACGAAAACAAAGATAATAAGGATAAGAAAGACGAAGGCGACCAAGACAAAAAAGATGGGGACAAAGATAAAGATGAAGATGGCAAGCCTAAAGATGATAAAAAAGACGATAAAAAAGATGATGGTAAAGGGGATAAAGACAAGGAAGATCCAAATCAAAAACCTAAACCGCAACCAGGACAAATGTCTCCACAGCAAATAAAAAATATTTTAGAAGCCATGCAAAATCAAGAACAAAAGGTGCAGGAGAAGATGAATGCAGAGAAACAAAAAGGTTCTAAAGTTAAAACAGAGAAAGACTGGTAATTTCAACAAGCAGTATTAAGGATATGGTATAAACTTGCTGATAGTAATAAATAATTTTTCGTAGCAGTGACATACATTGTCTTTTCTAAGGTTTATAAATTCTCATTAGTCTTAATTGTAGCTTTCAAACTTAAAAATGAATTCAATAATAAAACCTATAACTATACTATTTCTAATACTTGCAACAAGTATCGCTTCTGCACAGGTGAAATTTGAAGCTAAAGTTAGCAAAAAGAAATTGGGTGTTAATGAACGTTTGCGTATTGATTTTGAAATGAATCAGGATGGTGACAATTTTGTGCCTCCGAGTTTTGCAGATTTCGATGTTGTCGGTGGTCCCAATACCTCTGTTAGTAATTATTCTCGAAACGGTAAACGATCTTACAATAAAACGTATAGTTATTTTTTAGCGCCAAAGAAACGAGGTAATTTCACCATTAAACAAGCTACAATAGAAATTGACGATGAAACTTATAAAACCTTTCCTATATCCATTAATGTAACTGCAGCTGTTAGTAAGCCAAATGGAAATACAGCAGCTTCAGATATTGCCTCAGAGAATATTCATTTAGTCGCTGAGGTTTCTAATGGGAGTCCATTTCTTAACGAAGCCATAACGGTAGTCTATAAATTATATGTGTCAACCGAAACAGGTGTGAGTAATTGGAGAGAGAAAGACATTCCAAGATATAATGATTTTTGGAGCCAAAATATAGATATCAAAGGTCTTAATGTTCAAGAAGGTGAATACAAAGGCGAAAAATACCGTTATGTTGTATTAAGAAAAACGGTTCTTTATCCGCAAAAAACAGGAGCTTTAAAACTTGAACCGTTGGTTTTGGATATTACAGTTGAAGTACCATCAAACCGTCGCGATATTTTTGGAAGACCTTTAATGTCTAAAGTGCCACAAGTTGTTACCGCAGGTAGTAGAACTATAAATGTTAAGCCATTGCCAGAAAAGGAAAAGCCATCTGATTTTAAAGGTGCCGTTGGTGATTTTACATTTAATGTTACCACTAGTAAAACACAATTGAATGCTACTGAATCGCTTCAGGCTAAAATAGAAGTCAAAGGAAAAGGAAATTTAAAGTTGTTTGAAGTACCAAAGTTAACGGTGCCAAGTTCACTGGAGGTTTACGAGCCTGAACATCAAGAAAATGTACGCACAAATTTAAATGGAATGCAAGGTAGTATTGCCGATACTTATACCATTGTACCTCAATACAGAGGAAAATATCCGGTGCCAAGTATTTCATTTTCGTATTTCGATCCAGTTTCTGAAAGTTATAAGCGTTTAAGTTCAGATGAAATTATAATCGATGTTTTAGAAGGTCCGATGGCCGCTACTAATACCCCTGAGAATACAACATCAAATACGAAACAATCTGTAGATCCTAATACTAATACGTTTGCTTTTATTAAAACGACATCGAATTGGACGCCTATAAAATCCGAGCCGTTCTTTAAATCTAAAGCTTTTTGGTCATTGGTATTGTTACCATTTTTAGCTATTCCTTTAGCTATTGTTGTCAGACGAAAAAAGGATGAACGCGATGCAGATGTTCAAGGCAACCGTATAAGAAGAGCAGATCGATTAGCAAAAAAATATTTAAGTGAAGCCAAAAAGGCGATGGGGCAAAAAGAGGCGTTTTATTTAGCTTTAGAAAAAGCACTTCATAATTATTTGAAAGCAAAATTAAATATTGAAACGAGTGATTTTAATAAAGAAAAGATTGAAAACTTATTAAAGGAACGTAAAGTCGATAGTGATGTGGTTACCGATTTTATTTCAATTTTAGAAAATTGCGAATTGGCACGCTATACACCAATTACACAAGTAACCATGCAAAATGATTACGACAAAGCCGCAAGAACGATTTCATTAATTGATAAACAATTGAGATAAATATGAGAGCTATTACCATCTTTGTTTTATGTTGTTTTAGCCTAATTAGTTTTTCGCAAAACGATAAAATTTTTGACGAAGCCAATGCGTTGTATAACGATGGAAAATATGCAGAGGCTATTGATAAATATGAAACTATTTTAAATTCTGACCAACATTCTGCAGAATTGTATTTTAATTTAGGAAATGCTAATTATAAGCTAAATAATATTGCACCTAGTATTTATTATTATGAAAAAGCAGCACAATTGAATACTAGTGATAAGGAGATACAGAATAATCTAGCGTTTGCACAAAATATGACGATTGATGCTATTGATAAAGTTCCAGATGTTGGCTTTTCAAAAATTATAAATAATGTGGTTAATACGTTTAGTACAGATACATGGGCAAAAATTGCGGTGGGTGGTGTACTTTTATTTGTAATTATATTTTTGGCCTATCATTTTTCTTATTCTACAACTAAAAAACGAATTGCTTTTGTAACGAGTATTGTCAGTTTAATTATCGCTTGTTTTTCAGTGGCTATGGCATTTCAAAATGAAGCTTTAGAAAAAAAAGATAATCCTGCTATTGTTTTTTCATCAGAAAGTAGAGTTAAAACAGATCCGAATCAAACTAGTGAAGAAGTGTTTAGGCTTCATGAAGGTACTAAAGTTCAAACCTTAGAAACTTATGACGATTGGACAAAAATTCAATTATCAGATAATTCAACGGGCTGGATTCCTTCAAAATATATTAAAACATTAAAGTGATTTTAGAACTTATTTAACTATTTCTTCATTCGTAAATATTATCTTTGGCACTTATGTCAAAAAATTCAAAATTTAAAATAGCCGTTTTTTTCACCATATTGTTTATGGCGCTTATTTCGGCTCCAACAGTTATTTTATCTTTTGATGAATCTGCAGATGTTTCTAATTTTTATAGTATAACGGAAGAAGAGGAAAACGTAAATTTTAAACTTCTCTTTGAACGTACCTCCGAGCTTTCGGAAAATTTAATCTTATCAGATGCTGGGGTTCACCTTATATCATACACTTTTAAAACCTATCCCAAACCCCATCTCAATTTAATATCACCACCACCAGACAAAATCATATCGTAAATAGTATATCAAGGCTCTTAAAAGTCAATTTGCAAAATAATTTTTAAGGAACACTTAAAAATCAATACTTATTATAATATGTTTAAGACTTTCAAAACAGTCTCTTTTTTACTAGTTATTTCTTTATTTATTTTTCCAAGTGAGCTTAAAGCTCAAGACAGTAATTTGGGTAATTGGCTTATCTATATTGGAAATAAAAAGCTGAATAACAAATGGAATATTCATAACGAAATACAATACCGTAACTATAATGGTATTGGGGATTTAGAACAACTATTACTACGAACGGGGTTAGGTTATAATATTACGGAGAAAAGTAATATTTTACTTGGCTATGGTTATATACTATCTGAAAACTACTTGGACGATACCGACGATAAAACATCTGTAAACGAACATCGTATTTTTCAACAATTTACAACCAAACAAAATGTTGGAAAAGTTGGATTAAGCCATCGTTATCGTTTTGAGCAACGTTTTGTTGAAGACGACTTTAAAATGCGTTTACGATATTTTTTAGGTTTAAATATACCATTGCAATATCGCGAAGAAGGGAAAAATCCATTATACCTTTCTATATATAATGAGATATTTTTAAATACAGAATCATCTGTTTTCGATAGAAATAGAGTTTATGGAGGCTTAGGCTATAAATTCTCAAAGAACTTACGATTAGAATTAGGATACATGAATCAATTTTTTAAAACATCATCAAGGGATCAAATAAATGTGATTGCTTTTGTGAATTTCTAAAAAGAAGAACATTGTGACTAATAATTTTAAAATTTAAACCAACATATAAATAACATATGAAAAAATTGTTTTCAAATATTAAAGGTGATGCATTTGGAGGCATCACAGCAGGAATAGTAGCTTTACCACTAGCATTAGCTTTTGGTGTTTCCTCTGGCTTAGGTCCTCAGGCAGGATTGTATGGAGCTATATTTATAAGCTTCTTTGCGGCACTATTTGGAGGAACCAATACTCAAATATCTGGTCCTACAGCTCCTATGACGGCGGTAAGTATGGTTGTAATTGCAGGAATAATTGCTGCAAATGATGGTAGCGTAGAAAAAGCACTGCCAGCTATATTAACGGTCTTCTTATTGGCCGGGTTAATTCAAATAGGACTTGGCGCCATTGGCTTGGGTAAATACATTCGGTATATTCCGTACCCAGTGGTATCCGGGTTTATGACAGCTATTGGTGTCATAATATTAGTTACTCAAATACTTCCAGCAATTGGTTACTATCCTAAAGAAGATGTGGATTTGGTGAGTCAATTTAAACCTCAAGCAGAAGAGCTTATACTAGAGAATATTTTAAGGGAAGAAGCAGGTGAAGGAATTTTAGTGTTAGAAAATTTTGAAGAAACCATCAAACGATCAGGACTTACAACGGAGGAAGATATTGCTAAAGAATCTCAAACACTTGCAAAATCAGCGAGCTCAGGAGTACTAGGTACAATTAAGGTTTTACCAAGAGCTTTAAAAAATATTAATTGGTTAGAAGTTATCTTGGCATTATCTACCATCTTTATTGTCTATGGATTTAAACGTATTACCACCAAAATCCCAAGTGCTTTGGTGGCTTTAATTGTAGTTTCAGGAGTAGCATATGGTTTTGGATTAGATTATAGGCCGATAGAAGAAATTCCATCAGGCTTGCCAGTTCCAAATTTAGAGATTTTTACTAGTTTTAGTTTAGGATCCATTACTCCGTATATATTCACAGCGTTAACCTTGGCGTTGTTGGGTGCTATAGATTCATTGTTAACGAGTGTGGTTGCAGATAACATGACTAAAACCAAACATCAACCTAATAAAGAATTAGTTGGTCAAGGTATCGGAAATAGTATTGGCGCCATATTTGGAGGTATTCCTGGTGCTGGTGCAACCATACGTACTGTGGTTAACATTAATGCCGGTGGTAAAACAAAATTATCTGGTATGATTGCTGGTGTTTTATTATTAGTAATTTTATTAGCCTTAGGTCCGGTAGCTTCTGAAATTCCAGCGGCTGTGTTGGCAGGTATACTTATTACTGTTGGTATTGGCGTTATGGATTATAAAGGTCTTAGAGCATTACCAGTATTACCGAGAGATATTAAATTTGGTCCTATAAAGTTAAGTTCAGAAGTATTGATTATGCTCATCGTATTAGTGTTATCTACATTTTGGAATTTAGTTTATGCCGTAGGTATCGGTTTAGTTATAGCATCATTAATGTTTATGAAAAAAATAGGTGATCTAACGGCGGCACGTTCTGATGTAAAATCATTAAAAGAAGAAGCTTGGGATGATGAAGGTAATTTTCCTGAACACTTAAAAGAAGAAGTTTTTATTAAACATCTTAAAGGACCTTTGTTTTTTGGTTCAACAAGTGATTTTCAGGCGTTGACTTTACAAATTCCGAGAACTGCTAAAACCGTTATTTTACGATTAGGCCGTATGCAATACATGGATCAATCGGGTCTGTATGCCATGGAAGATATGCTTCTAGAACTTAAAAAAAATAATATTGAAGTTTTATTTGTCGGACTTCTTCAACAACCAAGATACATGATGGAGCGGATTGATATCATTCCAGATTTTATTCCTAATGAACGCATTTTTAAAGATTTTAAATCTTGTATAAGATGGATTAATAAAAATGTAGAAGACAAATATTAAATAAAGTTTTAATGGTGCCCAAATACATCATTAAGGTCTTTAAAATTATCATCATCTAATCATATTTTAATTAATAAGCATACGTGGGTATAAAAATTATACCTTTAAGAGAAGTGAAGATTAGTGACGCGAAATGCTAATGACGTTTAATAATACATAATTAATACTATAGACTAATTGAAACACATTTTTAAATAGAAAAATAAATATATGAAAGCACATACAAGAGAAACCCAAGCTACAATGACACCAGAAAAGTCATTGCAATATTTAAAAGAAGGCAATGTAAGGTTTCAAAACAATTTAAAAGCAAATAGAAATTTATTAGAACAGGTAAATGATACTAGTGAAGGGCAATTCCCTTTTGCGACAATTTTGAGTTGTATTGACTCAAGAGTATCAGCTGAATTGGTTTTTGACCAAGGTTTAGGAGATATTTTTAGTGTTCGTATTGCAGGTAACTTTGTAAACGAAGATATTTTAGGTAGTATGGAGTTTGCTTCTAAACTGGCAGGTACAAAACTTATAGTGGTATTAGGACACACAAGTTGTGGTGCTATAAAAGGAGCTTGCGACAACGCTAAATTAGGAAACCTAACAAAGCTAATTGAGAAAATTTCGCCAGCGGTAGAGGCTGTAAAGGAGCCTAAAGATCCAGATTTAAGAAATTCTAAGAATTTAGAGTTTGTAGATAACGTGTCTCACATGAATGTAGACTTAACTATCGATAGAATACATGCGGAAAGTCCAGTACTTTCTGAAATGGAAAAAAGTGGTGAGATTAAAATTATCGGAGCTATGTACGATGTTAATTCGGGAGCTGTTACTTTTAATGAATAAAAAAAATCAAAATTAAGCTATTTGAAGAGCAGCGTTAACACTAGTGTTAGTGCTGTTTTTTTTTTTTTTTGCTTTGAGATAATATATTTATTTTCAAATTAAAGATAGAAGTAATTTAGTAAGATTGTATTTTCACTAAATTTGATAGAAATGTAGTTTTCTGTTAATGATCTAATACAATATTATGATTTTAAAAAATGTATTTAAAAATAATGAACAATGGATTAAGGATAAACTTGCTGTTGATTCAAATTATTTTGAAGATTTAGGTAAAGGACAAAATCCTGAGTTATTATTTATAGGCTGTTCTGATAGTCGTGTTACAGCAGAAGAATTAATGGGATTAGGTCCTGGTGATGCTTTTGTTCACCGCAATATTGCTAACATGGTTGTTGGTACAGATGCCAATGGGATGTCTGTGGTAAATTATGCTGTTACGCATCTAAAAGTTAAACATGTTGTAGTTTGTGGTCATTATGCTTGTGGAGGTGTAAAAGCAGCCATGCAATCCGCAGATTTAGGAGTGTTAAACGGTTGGTTACGTAATATTAGAGACGTTTATAGAATGCATCACGATGAGCTGAATGCCATAGAATGTGAAGATAAAAAGTATGATCGTTTAGTAGAACTTAACGTACAAGAACAATGTGTTAATTTAATTAAAACAGCAGCCGTACAAAAAGCGTATAGGGATAGAGGTTTAAAAGTTCACGGTTGGGTATTTGATGTACACACAGGGAAACTCATAGATTTAAAAGTAGATTTCGAAAAATATCTTAAGGATATAATGGAAATCTACCATTTAGATTAAGAATATTCGACCTATAAGGTTTTATGATGGTTGAGCGAAATCAAAATCAAAATCTTGTAGGTTTTTATTATAAAATTATTCTTCTTCCTTCTCTCTAATTATAGGCTCTTCTCCGCTCTTAATTATACTCGGAAAAATTATAGCAGCTAAAGATTTTACAGGTTTATAAAGCATACTCTTTTCTAAATCTTCTTCTTCCATAAATGGTAATGTATTATTCATTTTATGGAAAACACCTAATAATACGCTAAGAATCAGTCCTATTTTAAGGGCACCAAAAATACCACCTGCCAATTTATTAATAAGTCCTAAAGCCGCGAAATCGGCTAATTTGGTTAATGCTTTTCCTGCTAAGCCAATGACTAAAACAATCACCACAAAAGTGATGGCAAAAGCGACAATATTAATGGTTTTTTCATTCCAGTCTACCTTCGACTCTAGAAAACCTGCAGCAAAGCCACTAAAGTGAATAGCTCCCCAAACACCCAAAACCAAAGCTAGTAAAGATGCAACTTCTACAAAAAGACCTTTAAATAAGCCTCGGACAAATCCGAACAATAATAGGGCAGCTAAAATGATATCAATAATACTCATACAACTCACGGTTTGGACAAACGTACATAATTTTTGCCATTTTAATATAATAACGTCATTGAAGCTACTTTAGTTTCTTAACTTTGATGTTTAAAAAATAATTAAAATTAATCAGGAAGGTAATTTTGAAGATCATTTTAAACTTCATTTCAGATCCTGAACCCTAAGCTATGTCTAGAGATGAACAATTAAAAGAACGATGGGATTTGGTGGTAGAAAAACTCTCTAATCAATTTGCCGATGGAGATAAATTAGATCTAGACTCCATCATCTATCTTATTGGTGTACAAGAACTTGGGCAATTGCATCGTGAATATAAAAAAGATCATAAATTAGATCTAATGCACATCGCCATTTGTAAGGTTTTAGAGCCTTATGGTTTTTATGAATTCGATTTTGTGGATGACGAAGGTTGGCCACACTATAAGGTCTTAGCGCAATTACCTCACCTTAAAGCTGGCGAACAAAGTGTTTTAATGAAAGAGGCAATTGTAAATTATTTTGTGGAAACAGAATACATTCATTAATGACTTGAGTAATTCATCGTTTAATGCTTGCATGAGGATTTTATAGAAACAATATATATTCAGTTAAAACTACCAAGTCGAACATTTAAGATTGTTTAGCTAATCATTTTCACAATTGTTATGACCAAATAATATATAAAAAACTTAAATTTGCCGACTCTTAGAGATACTGAATAAAATTCAGCACAAGATGATAGAAAAGATAAAAGAACTTATAGTAGAAGCAGAAGGGTTTAAAGCACAATCGAAAGAAGAGGTTGAAGCCTTTAGAATAAAATATTTAGGCTCAAAAGGCATATTAAGAGCATTTTACTCCGAATTGAAAAATGTTGCAAACGAGCAAAAACGAGAATTCGGACAAGTCATAAATGAGCTAAAAACTACAGCGGAAGCGAAAGTAAATTCTTTAAAAGAAGAATTAGAAAATCAAGAAGAAGACAAAGGAATTTATGGCGATTTATCACGTCCTGGCGAGCCGATTGCAATTGGTGCGCGTCATCCTATTTCCATTGTAAAAAATGAAATTATTGATATCTTTTCGCGTATTGGTTTTAACGTCAGTGAAGGACCAGAAATAGAAGATGACTGGCATAATTTTACAGCATTGAATTTGCCAGAATACCATCCAGCAAGAGATATGCAGGATACGTTTTTTATTCAAACCG
Organism: Winogradskyella bathintestinalis; assembly: GCF_030407435.1. GTDB lineage: Bacteria > Bacteroidota > Bacteroidia > Flavobacteriales > Flavobacteriaceae > Winogradskyella > Winogradskyella bathintestinalis. The sequence continues at coordinate 373,315 of NZ_JASDDK010000001.1, read as the reverse complement.
ATCCGGATATTTTATTGCGTACACATACAAGTTCCGTACAGGTGCGCTACATGGAAAATAATAAGCCACCAATACGAACAATTTCTCCAGGTAGAGTGTATAGAAATGAAGCGATTTCGGCACGTTCACATTGTTTCTTTCATCAAGTGGAAGGGCTGTACATTGATAAAGATGTGAGTTTTGCAGATTTAAAACAAACACTTCAATATTTCACAACAGAAATGTTTGGGAAATCTAAGATTAGATTACGCCCATCATACTTTCCATTTACAGAACCTAGTGCTGAGGTTGATGTATATTGGGGACTTGAAACCGAAACCGATTATAAAATCACCAAAGGAACAGGTTGGTTAGAAATTATGGGTTGTGGTATGGTAGATCCTAATGTTTTAGAAAACTGTGGTATAGATTCTAAAGAATATTCGGGCTTCGCTTTCGGAATGGGAATTGATCGTATTGCTATGTTATTGAATCAAATTAGTGATATTCGTTTGTTGAGTGAAAATGATGTTCGATTTTTAGAGCAGTTTAAGAGTGCGCTTTAAAAAGTTTCTTTAATTAATTCAAAATAATTATTTGAAATTAATGTAACGTTGAATCTTCAATTTCTCCATAGGGAAAATTAATATAATTTTTAAAAGTCTTCCCGTTGGGAGGATTTAGATGGACCATGAAAAAAGATATAAAAATCCCCCAAGTAAAAAACGTTCACGTTGCAGTAGTGCAAGAACAGCATTTAGAATACAAGACGCAAGATTGGAATGCTTACATCATTAACAATAGTGACAACGATTTAGAAACTGTTCTCATTGTTTCCAGAGGTTATAACGACAAAAAACTAACCCCAGTTATGCGACATACTATCGCAAAACTGCCAGCAAGAAGTTACGCTAAGATTGAATATTTACAAGAAAAGGTTCTAGAACTCAACAACGAGTTTAAAATCACCTATTTTGAAGACAATCAAATGTTCGATAAAACGTATGTATTTAGACAGAACACAATTAATGAAAATGCATTGCAGACTATTCCTTTGATGCAGCTGAAAGGAGTTCTGGTTAAATAATAATAGTAGGAACTGTTCTCATAGTAGCAAGATAAGCGATGCCGTAAACTGAATTCTTATGAAGTCAGAAGCAACGATTTTCAGAAATAATGAGCAATAAATATTCTTGAATTCCCGAAATTAGAATTGGAATAAATCATTTAATAAAATCCAATCATATGAGATTGTCAACAAATGATGTTTTAGCCATTTCCTTACAAATCGAGTAAATTTAAACTATTATAGATAGCCTCAAAATAAAAGTTAGTTTATCAATAACAAACCACTTCGAGCTAAGGTGAGATAAAAGATATAATTAATGATGTGATTCCTGCGTGCGCACGAATTGGTTAATCCAGCTTATCCACTAATTTCCCAAAGACTTTCTTAGGATTTTTGTTTTCATACAAAATGTCATAAACAGCATTGATAATTGGGAGTTTAGTCTTTTTCTTATTTTTATCATTAAGTAAGTGAGCACTTTTCGTTGCATAATACCCTTCTGCAATCATATTCATCTCCATTTGCGCAGATTTTACGGTGTAACCTTTACCAATCATATTTCCGAACATTCTGTTACGTGAAAATACGGAATAACCAGTAACTAATAAATCGCCTAAATAAGCCGAATTATTGATGTTACGCTTCATTTTGTGCATCTTTTTAATGAAGCGTTTCATTTCACGAATACCGTTACTCATTAATACACTCTGAAAATTGTCTCCATAGCCTAAACCGTGCGCAATCCCCGCTGCAATAGCGTAAATATTTTTTAACATTACTGCGTACTCTATGCCAATAACATCATCGCTAATTTTAGTTTTAATATAATCGCTCGATAAATTATCAGCGATAGCCTGTGCCTTTTTAGAGTCGTCACAAGCAATAGTGAGATACGATAAACGCTCTAAGGCGACCTCTTCTGCATGACATGGTCCAGCGATTACAGCAATGTTTTCAAAGGGTATATTATATTCATCATGAAAATGCTCTCCGACCAATTTTCCTGTTTCCGGCATGATACCCTTAACAGCAGAGACAATGGTTTTTTGACTAATATCCGATGTTAATTTCTCAAGTTCAGCATGAATAAAAGCCGACGGAATTACAAAAATAAGTACATCTGCCCAATCAGCTATTTCGTTGATGTCATTGCTTAGTTTTAATTGATCAGTATGAAACTCAACCGAGCTTAAATAACTAGGATTATGCTGTTCTTTTAAAATGTGTTCTTTGGTATAAACGCTTCGCATATACCAACCTATTTCATCAAGATTTTCAGACAGCATTTTTACAATGGCCGTTGCCCAACTTCCAGCACCAAAAACAGCATATTTTGTAGTATTACTCATATATATTCCCTCAGGTTTGTAATTCAAAAATAAGGAAAGTTTTAATGAAAGACTAATGTTATAAAGAGCTAAAAAATAAAGTCTCATACATCGATGTCGAGTCTAACAGCGCAATATACACTAGATTTTGACGCTGAATCTTCGGGTGAAAAAACAGATAATGGTTAGTTCATTTCTATAGTTTACCAATTGTCAACTAAAGTCCAAGTATATTTTTATGGCACAAGTTTTGAAACTGTACGTTATAATAACCTTTAAAACGTTAGATTATGAAGCATTTAAAACTACTATTAAGTTGTGCCGTTTTAGCAACTTTTTTTACATCGTGTTATGTTGAAGAAACAAAACCAATAGTTGAGCCTACAATTTCCTTAAATCAATTATTAAATTCTTACGATTTGTGGTACGTTGATATCAATGCAACGCAAGGTTATGGGGAAACACCATTTTTACAAATTGCCTTTTCGATATCTTTTGATAACGGTCTTATGTACGCCAATAATAATTTGGTGGGTTTTGGAAATCAAGGGAATGGTTTTGGTGTAGAAATTGGTGATTATAATTCGTATAATATGGTTTTGGAAGTTAATCATGTAGTTGATGGCTTCGATCAGTTTGAAGTTTTTCAAATTGATAACAACACTATTGAACTTTATAATTCTTATAACGATACGTCCTATTTTTTAAATGGTTACCAACGTTCTGATTTTGATTATGATGTGCTCTTTTATGATAATATTCATTACTTCTTACAAGAATATGATGCTTGGGAAAAAACATATACAAGTAATTATGGGCTACTAAAAGACTTTGATAATGAGAATTATATTCAGTTTTTATCTGGTGGAAATGATGATATTTTTAGAAGTTCTCAAGATACAAATATAAATAATGTTTTTTGGGATTATACCGGAAGCTATGGTGTGGAGAATGTGTCTGGAAATATGTACCTAAAAACATTAACATTAGATTATGATTTCTTTGACAATGAAACCTTCGAACTCAGCGTTATTAATGATAGTAAGATAGCGTTGCTACATGAACAGTCTGGTACAGTTTATGAATTTACAGGTAGAGGGTACATTCCATATTACAGAAATTCAGATACTTCTAACAAAGAAGCTAAAGAAGTGGATGAATTTAAAAAACGTGAGCGAAAAACAAAGAAGGTTGAAAATGAAAGAACACCTAAGCTTACCGTCTAAGAATATAAAATAAATAGAGACGTTTTTGGCTATAACCTTTAATTTATGGCCAAAAGATAAGATACATGAGACTAAATTTTGGTTGGTTATTTAGTCTCAAAACGCTCAGATAAAACCCTTGTTTTACTGAGCGTTTTTTATTGTTATAGATTTAAAATATATTTACAATGCCTTTAAGACCTCGCTCAATTCCTCAAATCCATAAGGCTTAGCGGAGATAACCTTAGAAGAATCTAATAGAAAATACGTGGGTGTAATTGAAATACCATAAGTAATTACCGTTGGATTATCCCATTTGTTTAATCCTAATTTATGTATAAAATCGGGATAATTTGCGATTTCCTTTTTCCAATTATGTTCATTTTCCTCTAATCCGAAAGCAACCACTTTTAAATTAGGTGTACCGGCAATTAGCGCTCTAACTTTCGGTAATTCTTCTAAGCAATGGCTACAACTACTACTCCAAAAAATAAGCAAATAATGCTCTGCTCTGTCTAATTGATGTAGGCTTGTTTTATTACCTTTTAAAGTTATGTCAAAATTTGGTGCTTTAGATCCAATGGAGGTGTTTTTAAAAGAGATTAGCATATCGTGTAAGACTCGATTTTCTGTTTTTTTAGCTAATTCTAATAAATAATTATCTGCAATGAAATTCGCTAATTCCAAATTTTCTAGTGCTACAAAACGTTGCCAAAGTTTTTCTAATAAACTGGTTTTTATTTTAGCATTGTCATCGCTTATTGCAGCAGCTACATCATCAATATGTTGTTTATAAGTGGTGTTAGATGGATTTTCAACCATATTAAAAACATACGCGGTAACTCTATCTATTAAAAACGTTGAACTTTGTAATAAATAATCACTAAAATCGACTTGATTTAAATAGTGTGCTTTTAAATTTTTAGAGTAGAGGCTAATGTTTTCATATTGGTTTGGTATATAAGGTCTATTTGCTGTAATAAATTTTAACACCAATTTCCCTTGAGCTAATTCTTCATAACCTGTTTGCGTATCTTTTAAAGTTTTAAAAATAGCCTTAAAACCTTTTTGATCAGCATTACTTTTCGCATAATAGTTACTTATGGTTTGGTTAACCATGTCTATACTTTTTAAGTAGGAATTCCAAAGTTTATTTTCTTCTGATGCGGTGAAGTTGACACCATTTTCTTGACTGAAATTAAAGGCAACCGTTTCTTTTCCGTTGTATATAAAATCGAAATTATTTTCTTCTGGTGGTACGGCATATACAATTTTATAGATACCAGGTTTTACTGTCGAGTCTAACTGAATCTCAAAATTACCAAGACTATCAAGCTGGCCTCTATTTATATAATTAGCGCTTTCTGGAGTAGCCTCGTACAAAAATGCGAACGTATAATCTTTTGCCGGTGAAAATGTTCCTTTTACACTTTGCGAAAAAGAGATGAAAGGTAATACGAATAATAAGATTATGATATTTTTCATTTAGATATATTATTTTGGTTTTTAAAGCTTCAAAAATTGAGCCGTTATAATCGTTTATGCTTGTTTAGATCTTGTACTCTCAATGATAACAGTGGTCAGTATTAAAGCACCACCAATAAAAGTTTGATTTGTAGGTAATTCATTTAAAAATAAAAAGGCCATTATAATTCCAAATACTGGCTGAGCACTTCCTATTATACTCGCTGTACTAGCTTTAAAGTATTTTAAGCTATGTACAAACATGGTATGCCCAATAGCCGTGGTAATTAGAGCTAGTAGTATAATAAAAGGATATTGTGTTGTTATATTTGACGTATCCATAATCCATAGTGTAGGGGCCAAAATCAGAGCTAAAATTGCTACTTGGTAAAACATAAGCATAGTACTGTTATATTTAGTAACATGTCCTTTTAGTATTAAAATTCGTAATGCGTAACATACTGCAGAAAACACTCCGCTTAATATACCTAGTAAATGATTATTTTCTAAATTAAATTCTGGTGTAAGAAAATAAATTCCAGCTAACACCATAAGTCCTAAAACAAGATGTATTGGATCTAATTTTGTTTTTGAAAATAACGGTTCTAATAACGCAATAATTACGGGAAATGTAAATAATGATATCATACCAATAGCTACATTAGATAGTTTTAGAGCGTAAAAATAGGATATCCAATGACCTCCCATTAAAAGTGCTGCGATAAAAAAAGTTAAGCGATCTTTTTTATTACTGAGCTTTAAATTAATCCCTTTAAATACACAGAATAGAAATAAAAATATTGCTGCTAAAAATGAACGCCACCATATAATTACTGGTGTAGGAAGGTCTATAAATTTACCTAAAGGCCCAGATGTACTTATAAATAGGGTGGCCACAATTAGCAATACCAGATAGTTTAAATGACTTTTTTCATTCATTTAATTGAGATAATGCTGCTAACGCTTGTTTTGTAGATTTAATATTTTGAAACGTAAGTAGTAAACGCAATCCTTTACGGGTTTGCTTTTCCTTTATCTTGCACTTACTTGCATTCCGTTGTACAAACTGTAAAACTTTAGTAAATGCATCACTCTGATAGAAACCACTTTGCTGATCTTGAACAAAATATCCGATCATCTTTCCTTGTTTCATAATTAGTTTTTCAATGCCCATTTTAGTAGCGATCCACTTTATTCTTACGCTATCTAGTAAATCGGAAACTTGTGTAGGCAATTCCCCAAAACGATCTATAATTTCAGTTTCAAATTTAGCCAGCTCTTCGTCTGTTTTAATTTCGTTTAATTTAGTGTAGAGGTTTAGTCTTTCTGTGATATTATTGATATAATCGTCTGGGAATAACAATTCAAAATCCGTATCGATAGTAATCTCTTTGACGTATTTTTTAGGCTTACCATCGTCTTTATATAAATCTGAGAATTCAGTTTCTTTTAATTCATCAATGGCTTCATTTAATATTTTTTGATAGGTATCAAAACCAATATCATTAATAAATCCGCTTTGCTCACCACCTAATAAATCCCCTGCACCGCGAATCTCCAAATCTTTCATGGCAATATTAAATCCGCTACCCAATTCTGTAAATTGCTCTAAGGCAGAAATACGTTTTCTAGCATCAGTAGTCATGGCAGAATAATCTGGGGTTATGAAATAGCAGAACGCTTTTTTATTACTTCGTCCAACACGACCGCGCATTTGGTGTAAATCACTTAAACCAAAATTGTTGGCATTGTTTATAAAAATGGTGTTTGCGTTTGGCACATCCAATCCACTTTCTATAATAGTTGTACTCACCAATACATCGAATTCACCATTCATAAAAGCGAGCATTAAAGTTTCTAACTTTTTACCATCCATTTGGCCGTGTCCAATACCTATTTTAGCATCTGGCACTAAACGTTGAATCATACCAGCAACTTCTTTTATATTTTCTATTCTATTATGAATAAAAAACACTTGGCCACCACGTTGAATTTCATAACTCACCGCATCTCTAATTGTTTCTTCCCCAAATCGAATCACATGACTTTCAATTGGATATCGGTTTGGTGGAGCCGTGTTTATAACAGATAAATCCCGTGCTGCCATTAAACTAAACTGAAGTGTTCTTGGAATTGGAGTGGCCGTTAAGGTTAGCACATCAACATTTTCCTTAATCGTCTTTAGCTTTTCTTTTACCGCAACACCAAATTTTTGTTCTTCGTCGACAATTAATAAACCTAAATCTTTAAATTTTACATTTTTATTGGCGAGTTGATGCGTACCAATAATAATATCTACGCTTCCTTTTTCTAAACCTTCTAAGGTTTCTCGTTTCTCTTTAGCGGTTCTAAAACGATTGACATATTCTACCGTTACTGGAAAATCTTTTAAACGTTCCTTGAACGTCCGTGAATGTTGATAAGCTAAAATTGTTGTTGGTACTAAAACAGCAACTTGTTTTCCGTTGTCTACAGCTTTAAATGCAGCTCTAATCGCAACTTCAGTTTTTCCGAAACCAACATCACCACAGATGAGACGATCCATTGGTCGTTCACTTTCCATATCGGCTTTAATATCTGCTGTAGACGTGCTTTGATCTGGAGTGTCCTCATATATAAATGAGGCTTCCAATTCATGTTGCATGTGGCTATCTGGTGCGTATTGAAATCCTTTTTCAAGTTTTCGCTTGGCGTAAAGTTTTATGAGATTGAATGCAATTTCTTTAACTCTAGATTTCGTTTTTTGTTTTAATGTTTTCCAAGCTTTGCTTCCTAATTTATATACCGTTGGTGGTTTTCCATCCTTCCCGTTAAACTTGGTGATTTTATGCAAAGAGTGAATGCTGAGGTATAAAATATCGCGTTCGCCATACACCAATTTTATGGCTTCTTGTTTTTTGCCTTCAACATCGATTTTTTGAAGACCACCGAATTTTCCAATGCCGTGATCGATGTGGGTGACATAATCACCAATTTCAAGATTGGTGAGTTCTTTTAAGGTAATGGCTTGCTTCTTGGCGTAACCATTTTTAAGATGAAATTTATGATAACGATCAAATATCTGATGATCGGTGTAAAGTGCAATTTTATGTTCTGTATCTATAAAACCTTGATACAGCGATAGTACGATAGTTTTATAATGTACAGTTTGTTCGGCATCATCAAAAATATCATGAAACCGTTTCGCTTGTTGTTCGCTAACGCAAGCGATGTAATTAGTAATACCGTTAGCATGGTTGTCATTCAAATTTTCAATTAATAAATTGAATTGCTTATTGAATGCTGGTTGGGGTTTAGTGTAAAATGAAATAAGTTGCTCAGCAAAAAAGGCTTCAGTGCCAAATTCAACTAAGTTATAATCTAAAAACTGTCGTTTTATCAAATCTAAATTACAGAATAATTCTTTAGGAGAAGCGTGTTTAACTTCGCTTGATAAATTATTAAACGCCTCTTCAGCTTTTCCATATAAATCATCAATTCTTGAAAATATTAGTGACGCATTCTTGGAAAAAACTACCGTTTTATTCGAGATATATTTTAAAAAGCTTTCACGCTGTTCAGCAATAAGTTTGTTGGCTACATTTGGTATAATGCTGACTTTTTTAATGCGCTCTGTAGATAATTGTGTTTCTACATCAAATGTTCTTATGCTATCAACTTCGTCTCCAAAAAATTCTATCCGGTAAGGTTCATCATGAGAAAATGAAAAGACATCAACGATACCTCCTCTAACTGAGAAATCTCCAGGTTCTGTAACAAAATCGACACGTTTAAACTTGTATTCAAATAACACTTCATTTACAAAATCGATACTCAAATCATTTCCAACAGACACCTTTAACGTATTTTTTTCGAGTTCCTTTTTGGTGACTACTTTCTCGAAAAGAGCATCAGGATAGGTGACAATAATACACGGTTTCTTACGCGAATTGATGCGATTTAAAACTTCGGCACGCAACAACACATTTGCATTATTGGTTTCCTCCATTTGGTAAGGTCTACGGTAACTGCCTGGATAAAACAACACATCTTTATCATTGATGAGTTGTTCAAGATCGTTGAGATAAAAAGCCGCTTCTTCTTTATCATCAAAAATTAACAAAAATGGTTGGTCAGCTGTTTTAAAAGCTTCAGAAACCATTATTGAAAATGACGAGCCAACCAGGCCTTTTAAATGTGTTTTTGTGTTATTCTTAGTTTCGGAAGAGGCAATAGCCGTTTGCAGATTTTGCAGTTGCAAAGTCTGTGCGAAGGTTTGGGCGATAGATACTTTACTCAAGTTTCTTTGTTTAAAGTTGCAAAAATACGTGATTTTATTCATTTGAGAATTCAAATAAAAATCAAATCAATAAAATTTTTGACGGGTTGAATACAGATAAATTCTATCAAACGATTTATATTTGTTCATAATTAATAATTAGACACTAAATAAAATAGATATATGTCATTTTCAGATTTATTCGATAGCGGATTTAAAAAACGTAATGAAGACCACTTTGCGTCAATTGTTAGAGTGGCAATGAGCGATGGTGTAATTTCAGAAAAAGAAAAAGCGTTCTTAGACCGTTTGGCCACTCGATTAGATATATCAGAACTCGATTACAAACAAATATTAGAGGATTATAATAGTCATCCAGTTAACTCACCACACTCTTACGACGTGCGTTTAGAACGTCTGTATGATTTAGCACGTATGGTTTGGGCAGATGATATTGAAGGTCCAAATCAACATTGGTTATTAGAAAAACTGTGCGTTGGTTTAGGGTTTCATTCGCAAAATGTAAAATATATTGCGGACAAGGCTTTAGTACTTGCTCACGATAAAGTTGAGTTAGATGATTTTATAGCAGGAATTAAATCTATGAACGAGTAATTCTACAACTAAAAAATAGTCTATAAAAAAAGCGTTTCAATTTATTGAAACGCTTTTTTTTATAATCTTAAATTAATTTATCTATTTACCTTTATTTACAGCATCGATATATTTCTGTAAAGCCATGGTCATGGAAGGTGTTTCTGGTGTTGGTGCAGAAATATCTACACGCAATCCTTTTTCTTTAACCGCATTAACCGTGGTATTACCAAATACAGCGATACGTGTTTCGTTTTGCTTAAAATCTGGGAAGTTGTGAAATAGCGACTCTATACCAGACGGACTAAAAAACACTAAGATATCATAGGTTACATTAGTTAAATCAGACAAATCACTAATAACTGTTTTGTAAAAGGTTGCTTGCTTCCAATTTACACCTAATTCATTTAAAATCTCTGGGATGATAGGCTTAACTTTATCTGTTGTAGGTAATAAAAAAGATTCGTCCTTGTATTTTTTAACTAAAGGTATTAAATCTTCAAAAGTACGTTTACCCACATAAATTTTACGTTTTCTATAAACCACATATTTTTGAAGGTAATAAGCAACAGCTTCAGATTGGCAGAAATATTTCATAGAATCTGGAACTTTAAAACGCATTTCGTCTGCAACTCTAAAGAAGTGGTCTACTGAATTTCTACTTGTAAGTATAATGGCTGTATATTTGCTAAGATCTACCTTTTGTTGTCTTACGTCCTTGGAAGATACTCCTTCTACATGGATAAACGGTCTAAAGTCCACCTTAACTTTTTGCTTTTCTTGCAAATCAAAGTATGGAGAGTTCTCTATTTTAGGCTCTGGTTGTGACACTAAAATTGTTTTCACTTTCATACGTAAATCTTGTGTTTTAAGCGTTATAATCTCTAATAACCTTATATAAAACTATATAAGGCCCAATTTCGAGAGCGCAAAGATACAACAAAAAATAGAACAAATTAGGATTTATTAATTTTTGATGGGTTTTAAAGGTGCTTATAAAACCTATAAGATTTATGATACAAACTAATATAAAAGCAATAATAAGTATGGTTTCTGTATAACGATCTGTATAAATTAAAAACAGATTAGTAACGAAGAAAACCAAGCCTGATAAATTTTTGAATGTTGTTTTTTGAAAAAGATAGTGGTCAATTAAATGATCCATTTCAAAAAGGCTGCCTATGAGTCGTTCTAAAAGTGTTTTCATAACAATAATCGTGGAAACAGCCAATAGCAATTTTAAGAATGAAATAAGTTCAAAATTTAAAGGTGAAATAAACGTAGTGTAGGCAAAGTAAATAAATATACTAACTGATAGACTGAGATTTATAAATAGAAAGCTATCAAATTGATCAATAAATTTTTGATCTTTACTATAGATTTTAAGGTATTTTGAATTGCCGATAACATAAAGAAAATCACGAAATCGAAGTGTGTTTAAATATTTGGCAACAACGATGGAAAACAATCCAACCATTGTAAATATGGTAAACCACTCGTATGTCACATAATTTCGCATGAGGCTAAATTAATAAGAAATTTAAGTTAACGTCTATTAGTATGCATAATTCCTTGGAGAACCTATAAAATTTTCTGCTTTAAATCATTTTATTAAGCGCAAATAATTGTTATCAACGATGACAAAAATTATTGATAAATTGTGATGTAAATTTTAGAACTAAATTTGAATTAAGAAAACCTCAAAAACAGTTTAAATTGTTTATTATGAAGTCTGTCGACTTACAACGAAGCCGTCTCCAGTCTTTGTTCTCATTTCTATCAAAAACGTTAATTTCAGCATATAATCCATTTAAAACTTTACTTTTGTTGAAAATTAATAGCCACTCAAAAGAGTCTTTAAAATTGAGTTAATGTCTGACGCCATTGTCATTATTCCTACCTATAACGAGATTGAAAATATAGAATCAATAATTAGAGCTGTATTTTCGCAACAGAAAGAGTTTCATATTCTAGTGGTTGATGACAATTCACCAGATAACACCGCCGACAAGGTTAAAAACTTACAACAAGAATTTAAAGATCATCTATTTTTATTAGAACGCAAAGAAAAAAGTGGATTAGGGACCGCCTATATTGCGGGTTTTCAATGGGCTTTGAAAAATGTATATTCTTATATTTTTGAAATGGATGCCGATTTTTCGCATAATCCAAAAGATTTAATCCGTCTCTATAACGCTTGTGCTATTGATGGGGCGGATGTATCGGTCGGCTCTAGATATGTGAAAGGCATTACTGTTGTAAATTGGCCAATGACCCGAATTATTTTATCTTATGGAGCTTCTCGGTATGTCAGATTTATTACTCGAATGAAAGTAAAAGATTCAACAGCAGGCTTCGTTTGCTATAAGAGATCGGTTTTAGAAGCCATAGATTTGAAAAAAATTAAATTTATAGGCTATGCATTTCAAATTGAAATGAAATTTAAAGCTTATAAAAAAGGGTTTCAAATAATAGAAATACCGGTTATCTTTAAAGATAGAACCAAAGGCAAATCAAAAATGAGCGGTAGTATTATTTCTGAAGCTATATTTGGTGTGATTAGTTTAAAATTAAAAAGTTTATTTTAAAGACTGTAAAGGATCTTTGAGAATTTAAAAAACAATGAATCGAAATACCCTCATAAAAAACGCTAGAATCGTCAACGAAGGAAAAATTGTTGAAGGAGATATTCTTATCGAAAATAATATTATTAAGGAAATTGATATATCCATTAGCGTTAAATCTGCTGATATAACCGTGATTGACGTGGAAGGGAATTATGTATTTCCGGGCATGATTGACGATCAGGTTCATTTCAGAGAACCAGGACTTACCCATAAAGCTACTATAGAAACCGAATCTCGTGCGGCCGTTGCTGGCGGAATTACGTCTTTTATAGAAATGCCAAACACCAATCCACAAACCACAACTGTAGAAAAGTTAGAGGAAAAGTTTGATATAGCTGCCAATTCCTCCTATGCCAACTATTCTTTTATGTTTGGGGGTACAAACGATAATTTAGACGAAATTTTAAAGGTAAACCCAAAAACCGTCGCAGGTTTAAAATTATTCTTAGGTTCTTCTACAGGAAATATGCTAGTTGACGATCCAAGCGTAATTGAAAAAATATTTTCGAGTACAGATATGGTGATTTCGGTACATTGTGAAGATGAAGCCACGATACAAAAGAATTTAGCCAAGTATAAAGCGGAATATGGAGATGATATCCCAATGGAATTGCATCCTATTATTCGTAGTGAAGAAGCTTGTTATATATCGTCTTCAAAAGCGATTGAATTAGCAAAGAAAACAGGAGCACGATTACACGTTTTTCATTTATCAACAGGAAAGGAAACTAGTTTGTTTTCAAATAAAGTGCCTCTAAAAGATAAAAAGATTACCGCCGAGGTTTGTGTACATCATTTATGGTTTTCGGATGAAGATTATGCCAAAAAAGGAAGTCATATAAAATGGAATCCAGCGGTTAAGACAGCTAAAGACCGAGATCAGCTTTGGAAGGCCTTACTGGATGATAGAATAGATGTCATTGCGACTGACCATGCGCCACATACTTTAGAAGAAAAAAACAATTTATATACAAAAGCTCCTTCTGGTGGACCTTTAGTTCAGCATGCTTTAGTAGCTTTAATGGAAGCACATCATCAAGGTAAAATCTCGGTTGAAAAAATTGTTGAAAAAACTTGTCATAACCCTGCAATTCTATTCAACGTAGAAAAACGAGGTTATATAAAAGAAGGGTATTTTGCAGATTTGGTAATTATAGATCCTCAAAGTCCATGGACCGTCAATAAGAGCAATATATTATATAAATGTGCATGGACTCCTTTTGAAGGTAACACCTTTAAAAGTAGAATTACGCACACCTTTGTTAACGGCCAGTTGGTATATAACAATTTTAAGATACTAAACGTTAAAGCAGGCGAACGATTGACATTTAATAGATAAAAATGATAAAACAAGTCAGTGTAATTTTGGTGCTCAGTATTTTCATTATGGCGTGCAATGATATAGACCGACCCCAAAAACCCGATAATTTAATTTCAGAAGATCAGATGTCTAATCTTTTGTATGATTTGTATATTATTAACGCTGCCAAAGGAGTGAATAGAAATACTTTGGAAATTAATGGCCTTAATCCAGAACATTATATTCTAGAAAAATATAATATTGATAGTACCCAATTTGCGCAAAATAACACTTATTATACATTTAAGGCAGAAACATATAGTGACATAATAGAGCGTGTAAAGACCAGATTAGAAAAAGAAAAACAAAAGTTTGAAGCTCTAAAGGAAAAAGAAAATGACTCTATTAAAAAACGAAGAGATTCCCTTAAAAATTTAAATAAAAAATCTAAGGACGATATTAAAGTCAAAAGATCGTTAGATAGCATTGCTATTAAAATGCGAGAACCTATACTTCTTTTGGAAACAAAAGACACACTTCAGAAATAGAGTCGTCAATAGATTTAAACTCAAAATCTAAGGTGTTCATTATTTTTGAAGCATCATATTTTGTAATACTCACTGCAGATTTTGCTGCTTGTTTTGATAAACTTCTGCGTTTACCAAGCAGTTTATTATTTAACCAATCTAATCTCCAGGCTATTTTCAGAAGCCATGGTTTTGCTTCTTTGTTTGGTGGATTGACTTTAAGTGCGTTTGCTATTTTAGTCTGCACAGTTCTAAAACTGAGATTTTCAGAAACTAATATAAAACCTTCATTTATAATTTCACTATCCATAAGTTGTTGCATGGCATTTACAACATCCCAAATATCTACGTAACCCGTAATACCATTTGTATAATAGGGTAAACCTTTATTAATGCGTTTAAACAAACTGCCACTTCCTCCCCCGTGCCAATAACCGGCACCTAATATAATTCCCGGATTAACTATTACAGCATTTAATCCTTCTTGCGTACCGCGCCACACTTCTAGCTCTGCACCATATTTTGTAATGGCATAAACACTGTTGTCGTCTTCTTGATTCCAATCCGTTTGCTCGTCGATTAACTTTTCAGGATTATTGTGATGTCCTATGGCAGCAATAGAACTGATATAACAAAGCTTTTTAATTTGATGACTAATAGATAAATTCACAACATTCGCTGTGCCCTCAATATTTATTTTTCGTAATAATTTATATTTATCTGGTTCAAACGATACAAAAGCAGCACAATGGTAAACATACGATATACCTTTAAAAGCATTTACTAACCTAGGAATATCATTAATATCGGCCTCTACCCATTCAATTTTATTAAAATAAGCGTCGGCATCATCAGTGAAATAAGAAAAAACATGTTTTACACGATTTAGAGTTTTTTTACGACGATATGTAGCACGAATCGGTTCACCATTTTTCAATAGTTGAAAAAGTAAATGTGAACCTACTAAACCTGTTCCTCCCGTGACTAGTATCATACCACAAAGTTACATCTTTTTGATTCTAAAGTATAAATTGAGCTAGAATTGTCTTTTCTCTTTTAATACGGAAACATATCTTTGTGCCAATCAATTTTTGAAACTAAAAAGGTATGG
Source organism: Winogradskyella bathintestinalis (assembly GCF_030407435.1). GTDB lineage: Bacteria > Bacteroidota > Bacteroidia > Flavobacteriales > Flavobacteriaceae > Winogradskyella > Winogradskyella bathintestinalis. The sequence continues at coordinate 357,853 of NZ_JASDDK010000001.1, read as the reverse complement.
CAAATAAATTTGTAGAAGAATTACGTTGGAGAGGAATGGTACACGATATCATGCCAGGCACAGAAGAACAATTAGAGCAAGAAATGACTACCGCCTATATTGGTTTTGACCCGACTTCAGATTCGCTTCATATAGGAAGTTTAGTACCTATAATCTTATTGGTTCATTTGGAAAGAGCAGGTCATAAACCTGTAGCATTGGTTGGTGGAGCAACGGGAATGATTGGTGATCCTTCAGGTAAAAGTGATGAGCGTAATTTATTAGATGAGGTGGCTTTAGCACATAATGTAGCGGGTATTAAAAGTGTATTATCGCGCTTTTTAGATTTTAATTCAACCGAAAAAAATGCGCCAGTTTTAGTGAATAACTACGATTGGATGAAAGATTTCAGCTTTATTGATTTTGCAAGAGACGTCGGTAAGCGTATCACGGTAAATTACATGATGGCTAAAGACTCTGTGAAAAAACGTTTTTCTGGAGAAGAAGGAAGTATCGGAATGTCTTTTACCGAATTCACGTACCAATTGATTCAAGGTTACGATTTTCATCATTTGTATAAAACCATGGGTTGTAAATTGCAAATGGGAGGTAGCGACCAATGGGGAAATATTACCACAGGAACAGAGTTGGTAAGACGAATGCACGATGGAGAAGACCAAGCTAAGGCTTATGCTATGACCTGTCCTTTAATTACAAAAGCAGATGGTTCTAAATTTGGTAAATCTGAAGGTGGTAATATTTGGTTAGATGCCGATAAAACGTCCGTTTACAAATTTTACCAATTTTGGTTAAATTCTAGTGATGAGGATGCTGAAAAGTATATCAAAATTTTTACATTTTTAGATAAAGGTACGATTGAAACTTTAATTAAGGATCATAAAGAAACTCCGCATTTACGATTGTTACAAAAACGTTTAGCTGAAGAAATAACGGTGTTTGTGCATAGTAGAGATGATTATGATAATGCGGTAAAAGCATCAGAAATTTTGTTTAGTAAAGATTTTAAAAATGAAATTAAACAATTGTCTGAATCCTTATTTTTAGACGTTTTTGAAGGTGTAAAACATGCTGACATTTCTAAAGCAGAATTCAACGACGGATTAGATATGATTGGGGCATTAGCGGCGAAAACAAATTTTTTAAATTCCAATGGTGATGCGCGTAGGGCATTAAAAGAAAATGCCATTGCCGTAAATAAAGAAAAGATAAAAGAGGATTACATATTATCTTCTGAAGATCTAATTCATGATAAATATATTATTTTAAGTAGAGGCAAAAAAACGAATTTCATCTTAAAAGTGGTTTAATATTAGTTTATAGTAAACTTAAAAAGACCTCACAGATAATTAAAATCTGTGAGGTCTTTTTTTGTACCTTCCTTATTTAAGAACTTATTAGAAAGCATTACAAAGAATGTGTTCAATTCAAATTAAAGGATTATGAAACATACAGAAGAATTGGCAAATCGATTAAGGGAAGTCATTCTGAATGGAGCATGGATCGCTCATACAAATTACAAAAACTAATTAGAAAATTTAGACCGACGAATAGCTAATACCAAGCACGAATCTTTAAATACTATATCAGTTTTAGCACAACATATTCATTATTATATCTCAGGTATAAAAAATGCGTTTCTCAATAATGAACTTAATATTAGGGATAAATACAGTTTCGATTTTCAACCCATGGAATCACAGCAAGAATGGGACATTTTTTTACATCAATTTTGGAGCGATACGGAAGCATTAGCAGTTTTAATTGAAAATATGCCTGAAGACAATTTAAGTAATGACTTTATAGATAAGAAGTTTGGCACCTATTTACGAAATATAGACGGAATGCTTGAGCATAGTTATTATCATCTAGGCCAAATAGTATTAATTAAAAAGCTAATTATAAAATAGTTAATAGGTGTTTAAGATGTTATTAATAGACTTAGTTCCTGGCGAAATTGAAAAAAAGTGCCCAAAATAAATTTGAGCACTTCTCAACCAATCAATCAACTTATGAAATCTTACTTTTTCATAGCAATAATTAAGTCGTATAAAAATTATTTTCCTTACAAAGCCATTAAATTGCAGCCTCTTATATCGGAATTATCAAATCGTCCGATGATTTCAAATTGACCGTTCTCATCAACCTTACCTAAATCTTGTGTGGCAATAAATGCGCATGAATTTATATTCGCCAAATCAATCACATTAATTCCACCAGTTCTGTTAGGTTGTTGTATGGTGAGTGCATCTTCAGTATCGCGGGTAATTATCTTCATCCAAGGCGGACAGTCAAAAGTTCCATGACCTTTAGAATACGCCTGACTCAAAAGTTCGGTCATACCATATTCACTATGAATTTGGTTAACCCCAAAACCAGTTTGTAGAATTTGGTGCAACTCTTGTCTAATAATTTCTTTACGTCGGCCTTTCATTCCACCAGTTTCCATAATTATAGTATGTTTTAAATTAAATTGATAGGCTTCAACCAAATCCAATAAGGCAAACGAGACTCCGATGAGTAAGGTTTTTTGCTTTTTAGCTTCGAGTGCTTGTAGTGTATGGGCTAATTCTTTAATATTATTGAGATAAAAACCGCTCTCAGGAGATTTCGATTTTTCTATGAAATCATTTACCATATAAATTAAAGAAGAACCATCACGTTCTAAGTAAGATGGGAGCAATGCTAAAACTACATAATCTTCAATATTTCCATAAAAATGTTTAAAAGCTTTGAGATAACTTTTCTCATACAGCGCTATATCAGACACCAAATGTTTGCTAGTTACACTTCCTGTAGTACCAGAGCTAGAAAATGTTTTATCCACAGGTTGTGAGGAGCTTAATATGTGATGTGATTTAAAAAACTGAATTGGTAAAAATGGAATTTCAGAAACACATTTTACATCTGCCGGATGTTTATATAGTAAATCGCAAAAGGAACGATAGACAGCGTTGTTTTTAAACTGAAATTTAAACACATCTAGAGCTAAAGCATCAAATTCTGTTTTGGATTTTATATTAAAAATACTGTCAGTGAATATCATGTCGCAAAAATATGGAAAATAAAAAAGCGTCCCGATAAATATTCGGAACGCTTTAAAATTATATAATTAGAATTATACTTACTTAATCACCAATTTCTTAGTTGTAGAAGCATTATTCTGAGTAATTTTTACAATGTAAACACCAGACTTTAAGCTAGCAACATTTAATGAGTTGTTGGTTAACGTTTGGTTTTTAACTTGCTTACCTAAAATATCGAATACTTGAACTTTTATTACTTCGCTATTAGTAGAAGAAATTGAAACCGATCCTGTATTTGTTGGGTTAGGATATATGCTAAATGAATTAGTATTAAACTGATTTGTACTCAATGGAGCAGCAATATCACTTACATATCTAGGAAATATTTGATAATCGTCATTAAATTGACCACCGATACCTGTAATGCTTGACGCCGCTGCAGGAATAGCAGTACCAATTAAATCTTCATCACCAAAAGCAACTCTCGCAATAGTAACATCCGTACCGTCGGCAACATCGTAGTTGGTGTTATCTTCAAATACACCTGAATCTGTAAATGTTACATTGTTCAAAGTGATTAATCTGCTTTCGTAAGTTTCACCATTGTTGATAAGATCTGCAGCACTAATTACTATTGGAGTTAAAGTGTTATCAGTAGAAGATGCCGTAGCTATGTTTTCACTAGGTACAAATTGAAGTGTACCATTAAAATCAGATAACTGTCCTTTGATACCTGTAAGACCATCACCAATATTAAAAGCGGTAGATAACGTACCTGCAACATCGTCGATAAGAATACCAGCTCCACTATCTTGGATATATTTTTGATTTCTATTACCTTCAGTAACGATGTAAGAAATAATTGCTTCACCGGTTAACTCGTAAAATTCACCAAGAGTTCCAGCACGTAAAGCCGTGATATCTGATACTTGGTTTGTTGAGGTAACATCGAAAGTAACAGACGCTGTTACGGCATCCGGACTTAATGAAGCTCCAGAATTGTCAACCAATTCAAAATCTACAGTATGCGAACCATCTGTAAGACTAGATAAGCTAACTGCTGCAGTATCAAATTTATCAATGTTTGCACCACCATCTACACTATATACAATATAACCGTCACCACTTCCGGCAGCAGCTACATTAAAATTTTGAACGCTAATTTCAACATCTACATCAGAATTAGGTACAGATGCTCCATCAGCAGGAGAAGTAACACTCAATGCTGGTACTGCACCTACTTCTTGAAAGAAAGAAAAATCATCCCAATATACTACAGCACTACCATAAGCTCTTGCTTCAAAATAAAAGCCAGCTGCAGTCGCAGGTGCAGTTAAGGTTACACTATATTGAGTCCATTGATTCCCGTTATTATCAAAGTAAGAATTGTTAGGGCCTCTTAATTCATCAGAATTATCAGCAATATTGTCACCCATATCATCTTTCCAATAACTCCAAATTCTCGCATCCGTATCATCACCAGATTCTACTTTGTACCACATTGATACTGTGTAAGAATTTCCTGGTGTGATGCCTGTAATTGTTTGTCCTAAATCTTTAGTTCCATCTGCAGTATGCTTAGCAGAAAAGTTGCCAGTATGAGCCTCAGTAGATTCTTGAGTTACATTTTCAATTTTAGTCCAGCTTTCAGGCGTATTAGCGTCTGTCCATGTTTCAAAATTACCGTTCGATAACAGTTCTTGTCCGAATGTTAAAGAGGTAATTAATAATGCAATAAATAAAAAGTAAATTTTCTTCATAATCGATTTTATAAAAGTTAGATAACAAATATAATAACTAATCCTCAGTTTTAAGAACGAGAATACTGATTACTTGTCAGTTTTTACAATATGTTAACATAGTGTAGAAAAGTGCTTTTCAGCCTTTCCAATAGTACATATTAATGTTAGGGAATTGTTATCAATTCAATATTTTTAAATAGTTCACAGGGATATAATTTATATTTACAATTATTATTAAAACTAAAATACAATTGAAAAAGAAAGATATTAAAATATTATTGGTTGATGATGAACCAGATATTTTAGAAATTATAGGTTATAATTTATCCTCTGAAGGCTACCAAGTTGTCAAAGGTGAAAATGGATTAGAAGCAGTTGATCTAGCTAAAAAACATAAACCACATTTAATTATTTTAGATGTAATGATGCCTAAAATGGATGGCATTGAAGCTTGTGAACGTATTAGAGAATTACCAGAATTAAGCGAAACCATTATAACCTTCCTAACGGCAAGAGGTGAAGATTATTCTCAGGTCGCTGGTTTTGATGCTGGTGCGGACGATTATATTGCAAAACCTATTAAACCAAAAGTTTTAATTAGTAAAGTAAAGGCTTTACTCCGACGTCTTAAAAATACCGATAGCTTCGTAGAAAATATTATTAAAATAGGCGATTTAGTTATTTATAAGGAAGAATATAAAATAACGATTAAAGACGAAGAAATTACACTGCCACGAAAAGAGTTTGAATTACTATCTTTGTTAGCAACCAAACCTGGTAAGGTTTTTAAACGCGATGAAATATTAGATAAAGTATGGGGAAATGAGGTCGTCGTAGGTGGTAGAACGATTGATGTCCATATTAGAAAACTTCGTGAAAAAATTGGTGATAAATCTTTTAAAACCGTAAAAGGCGTTGGTTATAAGTTTGTAGACTGATGCAAAAAAAACAACAACCTAAAAGTTTAAAAAAAACTTATAAATTCGCCTTTAGAACAGCGCTATACGTAACGTTGTTTACTACAGCGCTTGTATTTACTTTTTTATATTACTACCATAGCTTTCATTGGCAACTTATATTTTTTCCCATCATCTGCTTCCCGCTTTGTTTTGCTATTGTTCAGTATAGGGTTGAACGTTTTATATATAAACGTGTTAAGAAAATCTATGACGACCTCACACTTTTAGAATCCACAAATTTGAGACAACAACCCATAACTACTGATATGGGAACTTTAACTAAAGAAATTGATAAATACGCTAAGACCAAAAAAATTGAAATTGAAACTCTAAAAATTAGGGAAGAATACCGGAAGGAATTTATTGGTAACGTATCTCACGAGCTAAAAACTCCTTTATTTAGCGTACAGAGTTATCTACTCACCTTGTTGGATGGAGGTATTGAGGATGAAAAAATTAAGAAGAAATATTTAGCCAGAGCGAGCAAGGGAGTAGAGCGTTTAACCTATATCATTAAAGATTTAGATATGATTACCAAACTCGAAGTTGGTGATCTTAGATTGCATAAAGAAAATTTTGATGTTGTGAAATTGGTACAAAACGTGTTTGATCTTTTTGAAATGAAAGCTGCAAAAAAATACATTACCTTAACTTTCGATATCGATTATCCTGAGCCAATTATGGTATTTGCAGATAAAGAACGTATTCAGCAAGTATTAACTAATTTGGTGGTCAATTCTATAAAATATGGAAGAGAAAAAGGAACTACAGAAGTTAGTATTGAAAATCTAATTAAAAATAAGGCTATAATAAGAGTAACGGATAATGGTGAAGGCATTGCTAAAGCTAACCTTCAGCGCTTGTTCGAACGATTTTATCGCGTCGATAAAAGTGGCTCTCGTAAAGAAGGTGGTTCTGGTTTGGGACTCTCGATTGTGAAACATATTATAGAAGCACACGAAGAAAAAATATATATTGAAAGTGAGTTGGGGGTTGGTAGTGAGTTTTCGTTTACTTTAGAAAAGACAAAATAATTTCGCGTAATTCAATTCCGATTTTTCCGATTTAAAACCGCTATAATTGTTGCATTGTGCCAATAATTCAATTGAAAACTCATGTTGTTTACAAGAAGGAGCAATTCCTTCAGCTTTTAATTTTTCTGCTAAATATTCTTGTTCAAATTGTCCTGGGGTTGGTATGAAGAATGCTTTTTTCTCTAATTTCACCAAATCCATAATCGTTGTATATCCCGATCTGCTCAATACCATGTCACTCTCGTTTATTGCAGATTCAAGCTCAGCACTTGTCATGTAATTATAAATTGTCATATGGTTATGCTGCGTAATTGATTGTTGAGATGCAATAACACCTTTTATAAAACAGATGTTTCCAGAATAACTTTTTAGTGCCTCAAATAGTTTTTCTTCCAAAAATGTCCGTTGAGGTTCGGGGCCAGAGAGTATCACCAAAAGTGGATATTTAATCTGTAAATTTTGTTTTTCAAATCTAGACAATGGGCCTAAATATTTTAATGGTGTTTTGATACTTTCAACATGCCCTAAAATACCGCTTATATTTTTTTCGGAAGGATAATCTGGAACCCAACATTCATTAAATTTAGAAATAATTTTTTGATGAATCCTAGTACTCAGCCAGGTAGTATTACCGCTTAATACCTGTAATTGATGCGTAATAAAGACGGACGGAATATTACTGTGCCGTGCGCCAAATCGATTATCCGAAATTATACCAGAAATAGCATGCGATGCAACAATTTTTGCAATCGCCTTTTGCTCTTTCTTCATTGTTCTTAAAAAATGAGGTGTTTCTTTAAAGAATTTTAATTTAAGTTTTTTGGGATTTTTTGAATACGATATGTTATATGAAGGTAATTCAAAGGTTTGAAGTTTTGGAAACTCTTTTTGTAATAAGCGAAGAGCATCTCCGTCACTGGCAATTATAGGGCTTAAATTGTGCTGTATTAATGCGTTTATTATAGGAATACAACGTGTGGCATGCCCTAATCCCCAATTTAAAGGAGCGACTATAATCTGTTTTTTATGTTGAATTGGTTTCAGTGTTTTGAGATATGAGTTGCTAAAACAAAGATAAACCTAATTTGTTTGCTTAATTTTACCGAATTATTAATAATACCTATTTAAGAATATTTTATGGCATATCAAAAAAGGTATAAATTTAAAATGAGTGGGAAGTAAAAATAAACAGAAACGCTTTAGAGAAAATGAAACCTTTCATAATGTATATCAGCCAACTCGCGAAGAATTGGTCGATACAACATTCAAACTGAAAGGAAAGTGGAGAGCGGAGGTTTTTAAAAACGACAATCCGTTGGTGTTAGAATTGGGTTGTGGAAAGGGTGAGTATACAGTTGGTTTGGCAAAACGCTATCCCAATAAAAACTTTATAGGGATTGACATTAAAGGAGCTCGATTTTGGCGCGGTGCTAAAACAGCCATTGAAGAAGATATTCCGAATGCTGCTTTTATAAGAACTCAAATAGAACTTGTAGAATCTGTTTTTGAGGAAAATGAAGTTGATGAAATCTGGATTACTTTTCCAGATCCTCAAATAAAATACCAACGTACCAAGCATAGAATGACTAACTTACAGTTTTTAGATCGCTATAAAAAAGTATTAAAACCAAATGGTCTAATGCATTTAAAAACGGACAGCGAATTTATGCATGGTTATACCCTAGGTTTATTGCATGGTTTGGGGCATGAGGTGCTTTACGCTAATCATAATGTTTACAAATTAGAAGGAAGCCCAGAAGACGTCACCGAAATTAAAACATTCTATGAAAATCAGTATTTAGAAAAAGATAAAGCAATTACGTATATTAGATTCAAAATCAACTAATCTTGAGTATAACGGTCATTTTCTTTTTGGGGCTTTTTGTAGCGCTTATTGGAGTAGTTCCACCGGGTTTGTTGAATATGACAGCAGCTAGAATAAGCCTTAAAGAAGGAGCAGGACGCGGTATTATGTTTTCCACAGGGGTTTGTATAATAGTGTACATACAAACGTATGTCGCTGCTATTTTTGCACGTTACTTATCCAGTCATCCAGATATTGTAGAAATTCTTCAACGGGTAGCATTTGTAATTTTTGTATTAATAACAGTATACTTTTTAGTGTTAGCCTCTCAACAAGAAGAACCTAAAAAAGAAACGGAGATAAAAAGTAAGCATGGTAGATTATTGCACGGCATGTTATTGTCTGCATTAAACGTATTTCCTATTCCTTATCAAGCTTATATGACCATTACATTGGTGTCTTTCGGATGGTTGAATTTCGAAAAACTAAGTATTGTCACGTATGTTACAGGTGCCGCAACAGGTACTTTTGTAATGCTTTATTTTTATATTTTCTTTTTCGATAAAATTAAAGACCGAAATTTTACTTCTCAAAAAAGTATGAATTTAAGTATTGGTATTATAACAGGTGTTGTTGCCTTAATAACTTTTATTAACATTTTAAAAGAATTGTAATGAAACCTGAGACCCTAAGCTTTTTTGAAAAAGTTTACGATGTAGCAAAACAAATTCCCTATGGAAGAGTGACCAATTACGGGGCGATTGCTAAATATTTAGGGGCGGGGAAAAGTGCGAGAATTGTTGGTTATGCTATGAATGGTTCTCATGGAAAAGATATACCCACACATAGAGTGGTGAATAGAAAAGGACTTTTAACCGGAAAACATCATTTTGAAGGAACTAATTTAATGCAGCAGTTATTAGAAAGTGAAGGGGTTGAGGTGATTGAAAATCAAATTCAGAACTTAGAAGCAGTTTATTGGGATCCTGTGAAGGAATTGCCTTAACGTTATCGTATAACAAAATCACGAATAATTACAAATTCATTTTTCTATTTACAAATCGAATTCACTCATAAATCAATTCAATTTATTCAGTCTAAATTCTAAACTATTCTCAGTATCTTTGCATTTAGAATTAATCTTAATAAGAAGAGTGAATGAGCCTATATTCTAGTTTCTACTTTTCTTAAGTCTTTCAATAATTATGAAACTTAACAAACAAGATATATTAAACGCACTTAAAACCATTACAGCGCCTGGAGAAGGTGAAAATATGGTAGATAGCGGCGCGGTAACTAATGTCGTGACATTTGCAGATGAAGTGATTGTAGATATTACTATAAAAAATCCAAGTCTTCAGGCACGTAAAAAAACCGAAGTTGAAATTTTGCAGACCATTCATAGAAAAGTTTATGAAAAAGCAAAAATTAAAGTTAATGTAAAAGTTCATGCTCCCGCTGCTCAACCAAAAAATGAGATAAAAGGAAAAGCAATTCCTGGTATTCAGAATATTGTAGCAGTTGCTTCGGGAAAAGGTGGAGTCGGTAAATCAACGGTAACCGCAAATTTAGCGGTGACTTTATCTAAAATGGGATTTAAAGTAGGTGTTTTAGATGCTGATATTTATGGACCATCCATCCCAATTATGTTCGATGTGGCGAACGAACGACCACTATCTGTAAATGTAGATGGTAAGTCAAAAATGAAGCCTGTAGAAAATTATGGGGTTAAGGTATTGTCTATTGGCTTTTTTACAAAACCAGACCAAGCTGTAATTTGGCGAGGGCCTATGGCTTCTAAAGCATTAAATCAAATGATTTTTGATGCTGCTTGGGGAGAATTAGATTTCTTGTTACTAGATTTACCTCCTGGCACTGGTGATATTCACTTAAGTATTATGCAGGCTTTACCCATTACAGGAGCAGTGGTGGTTAGTACTCCTCAGAATGTAGCTTTAGCAGATGCTAAAAAAGGAGTTGCAATGTTTCAACAAGATAGTATCAATGTCCCTGTTTTAGGGATAATTGAAAATATGGCTTACTTTACACCAGCAGAACTTCCAGAAAATAAATATTATATATTTGGAAAAGAAGGGGCGAAGCATTTAGCTGATGATCTAAAAGTACCATTTTTAGGAGAAGTACCATTGATTCAAAGTATAAGAGAAGCAGGAGATTTAGGACGGCCAGCGGCACTGCAAACTGCAACACCGATTGAAGATGCTTTTGAAACTATTACTAGAGAAGTAGTGCAACAAGTAGTGAATAGAAACGACGCTTTACCAGCTACCGAAGCTATAAAAATAACAACAATGGCAGGTTGTTCTGCTGTGAAAAAATAATAATCCAATACATCTCTCATCTATTACGAGGGTGTAGGGTGAGGAAAAACAAATTAAATGAGCTCAGAAGAACTTAGATTAAATGTTGAAAAAGCATTAGACGAAATCCGACCGTTTTTACAAAGTGATGGCGGAGATATTGATTTATTGTCTATTGAAGATGATAGATTAGTAAAAGTTCAGTTAGTTGGTGCGTGCACATCTTGTAGCGTTAACCAAATGACTTTAAAGTCTGGTGTAGAGATGACTATTAAAAAATATGCTCCACAAATCGAAAAAGTTATTAATGTTGAGAAGTAATGTGACAATTATCACCTTCTAAATGCAAAGACATTAGTAATTTTGATTTCAATTTTACATTCATGATTACAACAGATATACTTATTATTGGCGCAGGACCAACAGGACTTTTTACGGTCTTTGAAGCTGGACTTCTAAAACTAAAATGCCATTTAATTGATGCCCTTCCACAAGCAGGTGGTCAATGTACAGAACTTTATCCTAAAAAACCGATATACGATATTCCGGCTTATCCAGAAATATTAGCTGGTGATCTAACGGACAAATTATTAGAACAGTGCAAACAGTTTGAACCAGGATTTACATTAGGCGAACGCGCAGAGACTATAGAAAAGCAAGAAGACGGAAGTTTTATTGTCACCACAAATAAAGGTACAAAACACCAAGCGCCAGTAGTTGCAATTGCAGGTGGTTTAGGAAGTTTTGAACCTAGAAAACCCTTAATTCATAATATTACAGACTTCGAAGATAACGGAGTGGAGTATATGATTAAGGATCCTGAATTCTATAGAAATAAAAAGGTGGTAATAGCTGGCGGTGGTGATTCGGCTTTAGATTGGAGTATATTTTTAAGTGATGTAGCTTCTGAGGTCACTTTAATTCACAGACGTAACGAATTTAGAGGACATCTGGATTCTGTTGAAAAGGTTCAGGAATTAAAGAATACGGGAAAGATAAACCTCATAACTCCTGCTGAGGTTATGGGTCTCGTTGGTGATGATAAATTGGAAGCCGTAGTCGTAAAACAAGCTAAACATATAGAAAAAGAATATGAAGTAGATTGCGATCATTTTATTCCTTTATTTGGCCTATCTCCTAAATTAGGACCGATTGCAAATTGGGGATTAGAAATTGAAAAGAACGCCATAAAAGTGGATAATTCTTTAGATTATCAAACGAATATACCTGGTATTTTTGCTATTGGAGATGTGAACACTTATCCTGGAAAGTTGAAATTGATTCTATGTGGTTTTCACGAAGCCACATTGATGTGTCAATCAGCCTATCAAATAATAAATCCGGGAAAACGTTACGTTTTAAAATATACTACAGTTGCAGGGGTTAATGGTTTTGATGGAACACGTAAGCAAGCTCCTAAAGCGGTTGTGAAAGCAATCGATTAGATATATTAATTAATAGTTATCTAGAGAACAGTCTAGATATTCTAAAAATAAACATGGAACAAGATATCAATATCACAATCATAGACAGAGATGGAGTAAAACACCAAATCGAAGCTCCGACTGATATGGCAATGAATTTAATGGAGGTAGTACGGTCGTACGAACTGGCTCCTGAGGGTACTATTGGTATTTGTGGTGGTATGGCCATGTGTGCGTCGTGTCAATGTTATGTGTTAAGCGAAACAGAATTACCAGAAATGCAAGACGATGAAGAAGCTATGCTTTCTGAAGCATTTTATGTAAAAGATAATTCGCGTTTAGGTTGTCAAATTCAGATGACACCAGACATGGAAGGTTTAGAAGTTGAGTTGGCACCTGAGTCTTAAAAATTCCTGCAAAATCAATTCGTAAATTTGGGACAATTGTAGAGCTAAACACGATTATTAACAGTTGGTTTTATGTGTCAACATATTGAAAATTAACAATAAAACAAAAATTTCGTACTGACTATAGTCAATTTTGTTTAATTTTTTTTACTTATCTAAAAGAATGTAATCGACAATTTTTCTAGATGTATCTTTTCTTTCAAAAAAACATCAATTTTTTTATAATTACACTCAGCGCAACGTTAAGAATATTTTCAACTAAAGAAATAAATCTTATTCAATTTTTTCTACAGCAATAGGAAGTAAGCGTTGTACAAACATAGTATATGCCAACGCCGAAGGATGTAAACCATCAGATGCGACTAAATTTGGATTATTTAGTCCTTGTCGTGTAATGTCGGTAATATTTATAAATGTAATATTTTGCTGATTACAATAATTTTGAGCAAATGTATTATACGCATTTATTTGTTGAGTAATTGTTTGCGTATTACTGCTATTCTGACCGAAAGGAGTATAAGCATAATCAGGAATAGAAACCACAATCACATTATCTTTGTCGTTTTTAGCTAATTGAATCGCTTTTGAAACTAAAGAAGGAAACTCAGTTTCATAAAGTGAAAAAGGTTTGACTTGGTATTGATTGTTCACGCCAATTAATAGGGTTACTAAGTCATAGTTGTTCTCAGGGTTTTCTGTAATAATAGCATTATTTAGATTTGTGGTAGTCCAACCTGTTTGAGCAATGATATTAAGATTAAAATTATCTTGATCGGAAAACGCTGATATTAATTGAGATTTTAATTGCTCTGGGAATCGACAGGTGTCACATACACTTTCGCCTATAGTGTAACTATCGCCAAGCGCTAAAATATTATAAGTGTTTGGAGTCGTTATCTCATCATCATTATCGATAATTATTTCGACATCTTCTACGTCTTCTTCGAGCAAAGTAATGTCGTCATTGTTGCAACAGACCACAAATAATAATAAACTAAAACCAATAGTTTTTAGTAATTGTTTCATAAGTATATATACGAGATTTGTGCTATTGTGGTTTTATTTTTACATCAATTAATCATTGATTTAAAAAAAATGCTTCCATCTAGATTCCAATCTAGAAAGAAGCATTTTATTAAATATATGTTGGGTTCAGACAGCATCTATCTGTAAGAATAAATTAAATGTCGCTTACCGTCTTACGCGTTTTACTTAAAAGCATTTAAACCTGTAATATCTAATCCGGTTATTAACAGATGAATATCGTGAGTCCCTTCATAAGTAATTACACTCTCAAGGTTCATAGAATGGCGCATAATGCTATATTCTCCAGAAATTCCCATACCGCCAAGCATTTGTCTTGCTTCACGCGCCACATTGATGGCCATATCCACATTGTTTCGTTTTGCCATAGATATTTGTGCTGATGTCGCAGTACCCGCCTCTCGCATTACGCCTAGTCTCCACGCCAATAATTGTGCTTTTGTAATTTCGGTAATCATTTCAGCAAGTTTCTTTTGTTGCAGTTGAAACTGCCCTATTGGTTTTCCAAATTGCATACGTTCCTTACTATAACGCAATGCTGTGTCGTAACAATCCATTGCCGCTCCGATAGCTCCCCAAGCAATTCCAAATCGTGCTGAATCTAAACAGCCTAAAGGGGCTCCTAAACCTGATTTGTTGGGTAATAAGTTTTCTTTTGGCACTTTTACATTATCGAAAATAAGCTCGCCAGTTGCAGAAGCTCTTAGCGACCATTTGTTATGGGTTTCTGGAGTAGAGAAACCTTCCATACCACGTTCTACAATAAGTCCGTGAATACGACCTTCCTCGTTTTTGGCCCAAACCACAGCAATTTGACAGAACGGTGAATTACTAATCCACATTTTTGCACCATTTAATAGATAATGATCTCCCATATCTTTAAAATTGGTTACCATTCCTCCCGGGTTAGACCCATGATCTGGTTCTGTTAATCCAAAAGAACCTATCCACTCGCCAGATGCTAATTTTGGTAAGTATTTTTTTCGTTGCGCTTCGTTACCATATTTCCATATAGGATACATAACTAAAGAAGACTGAACTGAAGCTGTACTTCTTACTCCTGAATCTCCACGCTCAATTTCTTGCATAATTAAACCATAAGAAATTTGGTCTAATCCTGCGCCACCATATTCTTCTGGTATGTATGGTCCAAACGCACCTATTTCAGCTAATCCCCCAATAATTGACTTTGGAAATTCGGCTTTTTGAGCAGCTTCTTCTATAATAGGTGACACATCGCGCTTTACCCATTCTCTGGCTGCATCACGCACTAACTTGTGTTCATCAGTCAATAATTCATCAAGGTTATAATAGTCTGGTGCTTCGAATAAATCTGGCTTCATTTTTAAATGTATTTACGTGTTAAAAAAGATATAGATAACAATCAAAATTCTTTTTTATAAGATTGCTAAAAGTCTCGATTTCAAATTTAACTATTACGGTTTAATTGCCTTCAATTTCAAACAAAAACTTTTAAGTTTTCAGAAGGAAGCTGATTTTTTAGTAAACAAAAAGATTAACGAAAAACATATCCTTATGGTTAACGGATTGTAAATGAATTTATAAACACAAATAATTGTGTGTTATTGAAATAGTATTTGTTATGTTTACACCTTATAATTTAAACCCCAAATATTATGAAAAAAATTTATTTATTGGCTTTAGCCTTGGTTACAATCTTTAGTTTTACTGCGTGTAGTAGCGACGATGATGGAAATTCCAATCCTTCTGAAAATTTAATTGGTGAATGGGAAGCTACAACTGAAGTCTACCGAGATTTTGTAAATGGAGAACTTGTAGACAGCGGAGAAGAAGTGTATGGCGATGACGAAATAGAAAGAGTAACATTTAACGCTGACGGTACTTTCAACTCTTTTTATAGCGAATCATATGTGAATAATGGTGAGATTGAGGAATACGAAATTACAAGAGAAGGGACTTACACGATTAATGGAGATAATTTAGTTATAACTACAACAGACGATGATGGAACTGATATAACTGAAGTGAGTTATGGTTTTTCTGGAGGAAATTTAGAAATATATGAAGTGGATGAGGATCAATTTGGTGGTACAGAATATCGCTACGAGTATACTATAATATATGAAAGAAGGTAATCTGGATTTTATATATTAAAAGTGGTTTTTCTAATTAGACAAACCACTTTTTTTTCGTGAAAATTTAAATTTAGTATTACAACTACAAAGTTCTTTATTACGTTAGTGTAATCTCCTGTGTAGTTATGTCGAGAAGATTGAATGACTACTTCTGAACTATTTAATTTAGTTGTATTGAAGCTGAATTCAATCAAATTTTTAACACCCTACTTTACGAATATTATGAGCTAGAAACATTTCTTTAATTTTCTAGTACAAATACAATACAAAAATCTTACACCTTGTTTACAATTGTTAAGAGAACAGAAGTTTTAGAACTCGTAAGTTGAATCTTCTAGTCGCATTTAAACTATTGGTCAACTTCTTCATTGAAACTTAGTCTAACAAAAAAGTCTATATCTACAAACTCAGTCTTAATGATGTTTAGAAATTCTAAAGCCGTTAAATTTTAAACAAGCAGTATTCCCTAATCTGTTTTTTCAAACAAATAGGCATAAGGAGCCATGCCTTTGGTATGATCAAATATAACTTTTAAAACTCCGATTAATGGTAAGGAAATGATCGCACCCACAACGCCCCATAATGATGAGAACAATATTATTCCGAAAATAGTCATAAAGGGATTTAAATTTATTTCGTCTCCTATTATCCAAGGGGTTAATACGTAATTTTCAATAATTTGTGTTGCAGAAACCACTCCAATCACAATTAATGCTGGTGTGGAACCGGCGTAGAGGTATGATAGAATTACAGCCACGCCACCTCCAATAACATTTCCTACGTATGGAATTATGGAAAATAAAGCGGCAAATAAAGCTAAGAATAAAGCGTAAGGTACGGAGCCAATCAGGAAACCTACATAATAAATGACAAATAGAAAGAGCATTATCTTTCCTTTTCCCACAAAATAGTTTCTTGTTATTTTGGCTGAATTTTTTAATAGTGAATTTATCGCTGTTTGATTTGAAAATAGTTTTTTAAAAAAATTCACAAATTGAAGTTTCTGCATTAAAAAAAGAATGATATATACAAAAATGATGAGCGATTGAGATAAGAGACTCATTAAAGATGCTAGAAAAATACTGGCCAAACTTTCTGCTTTTTCTACCAATTTCTTATTGTTTTCTATATAGTCTTTATAATCCCAATTGAGTCGGTCATTAGCCCATTGTGAGAATGAATTCAGTTTATCGGTAGCTTTATCTTTAATAGTTGGCCAATCTTGCGCCATGTTATTAATTTGAGAGCTTATAAGCCAAAAAAGTAACGAAAACACTACGAGCATTAATAACACAGCAAGAGTAATGGAGAGCCAATTTGGTAAACCAAGACTTTTAAATTTTTGTACAGGAGTGTCTAATAATATGGAGATTATGGCTGCAACCAATAAAGGCATTATAATATCTTTTCCATAATAAAGTAAGACTAAAATACCGCCTGAAAGCAAAAGAATCTTAATTAAATTAAGTGCTGAAATTTCAATTTTTTCGGTGGACAAAAGAAATAGTTTTAGAGGTTTATCTCTTTAAAAGTACATCAAAATTTAGCCAATTAAAAGCTTTTCCTTAGGATCTACCGAAACCAAGTCATGGCATAATAGATCGTAAACGGAATGTGATAGTAAAAACTTAATCTTATGTAATGTAGTTTACATTTTTAAATAAAAATCTTTCGTTAAGGTAATATAGTCTTCTGTGTATTGATGTCGACTCGTTTCTATAACCAATGTGGAGGTTGTTGTCTCAGTTTTTTTAAATGAAAATTCTAATAAATTTCGCTTAAATTCTGCTTCAGGGTTTCCTTTAAGATGACAGATACGATTGGGAAATAAGTCAGCTTTTATAGCCAATTTCACAAAATTAGCTTCTTCTTTATATGGTATTATAACTGAAAAAATACCGTCTTCTGATAGCAAATTTTTAACAGCATAAATTAAATGACTAAAAGGCATGGCATCATTAAAACGTGCTAAATCTCTAGAAGAATCTGTGGTTTTATAATCTTCAGCATAAAACGGAGGATTACAAATAATGAGATCGTATTTATCATTAATTTCTTCCGTAAATTCTAATAACGAGGCATGATAACAAAATAGGCGATCTGCCCAAGCAGAATTTTCGAAATTATCTGCACATTGTTCGTATGCATCTGCATCAATTTCAATAGCTTCAATATTTTCAGCAGCGCTTCTTTGTGCTATCATTAAAGATAAAACTCCGGTTCCCGCGCCAATATCTAAAACAGAAAATGGATTTTCATCTACTGAGGCCCAAGCGCCAAGCAAAACTCCATCCGTTCCTATTTTCATGGCACAGCGATCTTGATTAACTGTAAATTGTTTGAATTTAAACGGTTTAGTCATTCACTTAATATAAAAGTAACATCCATTTTGTGAAAATTAGGAGGTAATGTTTGGAAGTTTATTCAATGTATAATTCAATTAAACCCTCGGGTGTATTAACCTCAATAACTTTATTTTCTCTATCCACTTTAGTAATAAATTCATCATTCATAGGAATTAAAATTTCAATTCCATTTCTGTCGATTTCGAATAAAGCCTGTGCAGTTGAATCGTTGATAGCTTTAATGATTCCGACGTCTCCAAAATTTTTATCTTTAATCTTAAAACCAATCACTTCGTGAAAATAAAATTTTTCACCCTCGAGTTTAGGTAGTAAATCGAGTGGAAGATACAATTCAGTTTTAATTAAAGCGTCGGCATCCGCTTCAGAATTAACGTCTTCAAATTTTAAACGTAATAAGTTCGATTTATGTAATTGTGAGGATTCAATAAAGAAAGGGACCAGATTTCCTCTTAGATCAATAAAAATGGCATCGAGATTATCGTACAAATCAGGTTCGTCAGTATCTAACTTAGCTAGGAGTTCTCCTTTAAAGCTGTATTTTTTTACAATTTTCCCTAGGTAAAAACAGTCGTCTTTTTTCATAATAAAACTTGAATTTGCTGTTCCTGTAAATCAGGAATTTTATAATTAATTCTAAATGTTTAGTTCATTCCCGCTTTCTCGGAAAGATAAAACAGTTAATAGATTTTGTGCAATAAAAAACCCTGACGAAATAAATGTCAGGGTTTAAAAGTATAAAAAATAATTTCTTTATTCTTCTTCGTTAGCTGCTGTTGTAGCTTCACCGTCTTCTGTTGCTTCTTCAGCTGGTGCTGCAGCAGCAATTCGTGCTTCATTTACCGCTTTTTCAGCGTCTAATGCTTTTGCTTTAGCGTCTGCATCTGCTTTAGAGAGACCTTCAGTTTTTGCTTCAACTTTAGCTGCTTTTTCTTCTAACCAAGCGTTGAATTTTTCTTCAGCTTGCTCTTCTGTTAAAGCACCTTTTCTAACTCCACCAGCTAAATGATTTTTTAGCATCGCTCCTTTATAAGATAAAATAGCTTTTGCAGTGTCAGTTGGTTGTGCACCATTTTGTAACCAAGTTACAGCTCCGTTAACATCTAATTCAATAGTTGCAGGATTGGTGTTTGGGTTGTAAGCACCTAATTTTTCTAGGTATTTACCATCTCTTTTAGCGCGTGAATCCGCTGCTACGATCCAGTAATAAGGTTTTCCTTTCTTACCGTGTCTTTGTAATCTAATTTTTACAGGCATAATAATTAATTAGTGAGGTTCTCGACCTCTGTTATTAATGAGGGCGCAAAGATACTATAATTTTTTAATTTTGAACGCTTTAAAACATTTAGTTTTAAGTCTTTTTATCTTCCTTTGGTAGTCTTAATTGTTCCGCATAAATAAGGAGACAGTTAACAAATCGACTTATAAAATATAAAAGGTGGACTTTAATGCTTGTAGGATTTTATTGCGTATAAACGAAAAGAAAAACATTCAAGAGAGACAATAATAAAAAAAATGATACTTTTGATATTCTTGTTTCGCTATATTTGAAGCAAAGATAAAAGACTCTCTTACAAATGAAAAAATTAATCCTCTTATCTCTTGTTTTACTAACAGTATTCAGTTGTGGTGACGAAGTTCAATTTAATTCTCCAGCGATACAGGGCACGCTTAATAACCAACCTTGGAGAGCCAAAGCGTTCTATGCCAATATAGATGAATCTGGCTTATTAACGATTACAGGTATTAATAACGCCCAAACCTTAGAGTTGATTTTACCTACTACAGTGGTCGGTGATTATGCCTTAGGAAATGTGGAATCAATGGAAGCCAAGTTTATAGCTGCGGATGGAACGGTGTATTCTACCAATAATTTTAATGGATCGCTTTATCCGGATTTTGGTGAAATTAGACTTACTGAAATATTAAATAATACATTTACGGGTACATTTCGCTTTAATGCTTATAGCGCAGAGGGGGATGTTGTTAATTTTACTGGTGCAACTAAAGAAGGTAATTTAGAGAATCCAATATATGGAGGGATTTTTTATAAAGTTCCGTTGCTGAATGGTACATTACCTTCAGACCCTATTGTTTGTGAGGATGTAGAAATACTTGCAGATGACGCACTAATGAATTTTCAAGCCGCAACTTCTGAAGGCTTAACGTTTATAAATAGAGCTGATTATGTAGCCGCATGTAGTAATTATGTATCTGCCTTAAATGTACAACGAAATTATTGCGGAGATGTAGATGAAGTTATTGAAACGATGCTAAGCGAATTAAATAATTGCGACTTGCCATGTGATGTGGTGACGGCCAATACGCTTGAAGCTGAATCGCAACATATCATGGCGACGATCGGCAATTATAATGAAAAATGTGCGCAATACTTATTTTATCTTCAAGAGCAAATTGAAATCTGTGGAGATGAAGATGGAAGTTTTCAATCTAAAATTGAGGCTTTAGACTGTGCAGATGATGATAGTGATGGCGTACCAAATGTTTTTGAAGATTTTAATGGTGATGGTGATAAGACTAATGACGATACAGATGGTGACGGTGTACCTAATTATTTAGATAATGACGATGATGGAGATGGAATATTAACGCAATATGAAGCTGTTGACGAAAACGGTAATCCGGTAGATACGGACGGAGATATGGATGTGGATTACTTAGATAATGATGATGACGGTGACGGCATTTTAACCATAAATGAAAATGCCGATCCTAATGGCGATGGTAATCCTGATGATGCACTTGATGCTAATGGTGACGGAATACCAGATTATTTACAGGCCTAAAAAATCCTATACTATTTTTAAAAATGGCGTCACTCTTAATGAGTGGCGCCTTTTTTTGTTAAATACATTTAAGTCTTTGTTAAAGATGTTAATTTGTTCGAGTATCCCTAACTTCTCTTATATATTGATAATGGTTGTAAAACAATAGACAACTTAAAAGAATATATTGAAAACATAAATGCAAAAGATATAATGAAGTATTCAGAAGAAATATCAAATAAATTAAACGAGCTATTAATCAAAAATTACGATGCTGAAAAAGGCTATCTCAATGCTATTGAAAATGTAGACAGTGATAAGTTAAAAATGTATTTTAAAAGAAGAGCTTCAGAACGAAGTGAATTCGCCAAGGAATTGAGAACTGAAATTCTACAATATGGTGAGATTCCTGAAGATTCAGGAAGTTTTAAAGGTACAATGCACAGAAACTGGACCAGTTTGAAAGCTACATTTTCTTCTAATAATGAAGAGATGGTTTTAGAGGAAGCTATTAACGGCGAAGAGGCAAGTTTAGAAGAATATAACGAATTACTCAAAGAACGTAATATGCCACCAAGTATTGATTCGTTATTATTAAAACATAAAACAGCAATACAATCCGCAATTAATACCGAAAAAGTACACGAAGAATTAGTATCCTAATTATCGTAGTTATATTAAATTAAAAAAGTCAGTCTTCTTAGGCTGGCTTTTTTATGTTCAAAACTCATTGCCAATTCATTTTAAAGAAGTGCAAATTCTCCGTAATTTTATACGCTAATTTTTTTATAATAAACTCTCACATTCAGCACCGTCGAAATGTCTTATTTTGTTAAGATAAGAAGGATTTCTCGACTGAGCTCAAAATGACAGCTAAGGCCCTTATTTATGTATTTAATATTCGACACCGAAACTACAGGATTACCAAAACGTTGGGATGCACCTATTACCGATACCGATAATTGGCCGAGATGTATTCAAATTGCATGGCAATTACATGATGACATGGGAAATTGTATTGATCATCAAGATTATTTGGTGCAACCAGAGGGTTTTAATATTCCTTATGATGCGGAGAAAATCCATGGTATTTCTACCGAATTGGCCCAAGAACAAGGTATACCCCTTTCGGAAGTTTTAGAAAAATTCAACATTGCCTTATCAAAAACTAAATTCGTTGTCGGACAAAATGTAAAGTTCGATCTAAATATTATGGGAGCCGAATTTGTGCGCGAAGACGTTACAAATCCACTACAAAAATTACCTGTTTTAGATACTTGTACAGAGCATACTGCAGAATTATGTAAGTTGCCTGGCGGACGTTATGGAAAGTTTAAATTGCCAACTTTAACAGAATTGCACGAGTATTTATTTAACCAACCATTTGCCGAAGCACACAATGCTACCGCCGATGTCGAAGCAACCACACGTTGTTTTTTAGAATTAATAAGACGTAAGCAATACACCAAAGAACAACTCGATGTTCAGCCAGATTATTTTGAAAATTTCACACAAGAAAATCCTGCTGAAATTCAACTGATTGGTTTAAAACACATCAACTTAAAAAAGGAGAGTGCTAAAATCAATGCACGCTTACAAAAAGAACAAGCCAAAGTCACACCAGTTGTTGTTGATAAAGAAGCGGCTTCACAAATAAAGGATGTCGATTTTGCGCATTTGCATAATCATTCTCAATATTCTATTCTTCAATCGACCATAAGTGTAAAGGATTTGGTCTCTGCAGCAGCAAGAGAAAACATGCCTGCTGTTGCAATGACCGATCATGGTAATATGATGGGGGCGTTTCATTTTGTAAGTGCAGTATCCAATCATAACAAGGGTGTAAAGGCACAACATAAGCAAGCGGAAGAAGCTGGCTTGGAGAAGAAGGGTAAAATCATAAAGCCAATTATTGGTTGCGAATTTTTTGTGTGTGAAAATCACGCGGACAAAACCAGAAAAGACAACGGTTACCAAATTGTGTTAATGGCCAAAAACAAAAACGGCTATCACAATTTGGCAAAATTATCGTCTGCGGCCTTTACAGATGGCTTTTATTATGTTCCAAGAATTGATAAAAAACTTATTGAACAGTATAAAGAAGATTTAATCTGTCTTACAGGAAATCTTTATGGAGAAGTGCCAAGCAAAGTGTTGAATGTAGGAGAAAATCAAGCAGAAGAAGCTCTGTTGTGGTGGAAGGATACATTTGGTGATGATTTGTATTTAGAGTTAATGCGTCACAATCAAGAAGATGAAAATCGTGTGAATCCCGTATTGATTCAGTTTTCTAAAAAGCACGATGTTAAATTAGTTGCCACTAACAATACGTATTACGTCGATCAAGAAAACGCGAATGCTCACGATATTTTATTGTGTGTAAAAGATGGTGAAAAACAAGCGACACCAATTGGTCGTGGTCGTGGTTATCGTTATGGTTTACCAAATCAGGAATACTACTTTAAGTCTTCGGAAGAAATGAAGGCTTTGTTTCGGGATGTTCCTGAAGCAATTGTGAATATTCAAGAAGTCATTGATAAAATTGAACCTTATGAGTTGGCTAGAGATGTATTGTTACCTGCTTTCGATATTCCGGACGAATTCAAATTTGAAGAAGACGAGGCCGATGGGGGCAAACGAGGTGAAAATGCCTTTCTAAAACATTTAACTTATAAAGGAGCGGAAATCCGATATGGCGAAATTACACCAGAAATAAAGGAACGTCTTGATTTTGAGTTGAGCGTTATCGAAAACACGGGCTATCCAGGATATTTCTTAATTGTTGAGGATTTTATTCGCGAAGCCCGAAACATGGATGTTTCGGTTGGTCCTGGGCGTGGTTCGGCCGCTGGTTCGGTGGTCGCCTACTGTTTGTGGATTACCAATATTGATCCCATTAAGTACGATTTACTTTTTGAGCGTTTCCTAAATCCAGATCGTGTAAGTATGCCAGATATCGATATCGATTTTGATGATGAAGGTCGTGGTCGAGTAATGGATTATGTGATAGAAAAATACGGTGCTAACCAAGTAGCTCAGATTATTACTTACGGAACTATGGCTGCAAAATCCTCAATTAGGGATACCGCCAGAGTGTTGGATTTGCCATTAAATGAAGCCGACCATATTGCCAAATTAATTCCATTGATGTCTAAGCTCGGAAAGATTTTCGGGTTAGATGAAAAAGAATTGGCCAAGAAATTTAGAGCTGAAGATTTAGAGAAAATTAATGAGCTTTTAAATATCTCTGATGGTGATGATTTGCAAGCCGAAACCATCAACCAAGCTAGAATTTTGGAAGGTTCGGTAAGAAATACTGGAATTCATGCTTGTGGAGTTATTATTACGCCAGGAGATATTACCAATTACGTTCCTGTTTCCTTAGCTAAGGATTCCGATTTATACGTCACACAATTTGACAACTCTGTGGTCGAAAGTGCCGGATTGTTGAAGATGGATTTCTTGGGATTAAAGACCTTGACTTTAATTAAGGACACGGTAAAAATTGTTAAAGCTAAGCACAATGTCGATCTCGATCCAGATAGTTTCCCGCTAGATGATGAGAAAACTTACGAGTTATTCCAACGTGGAGAAACGGTAGGTGTGTTTCAATATGAATCACCAGGCATGCAAAAACACATGAAGAATCTTAAGCCTACGGTTTTCGATGATTTAATTGCTATGAATGCCTTGTATCGACCAGGTCCAATGGAATATATTCCAAGTTTTATTGCGCGTAAACATGGTGACGAAGAGATTGTGTACGATTTACCAGAAATGGAAGAATACCTCAAGGAAACCTACGGAATTACGGTTTACCAAGAGCAAGTAATGTTGTTATCTCAAAAATTAGCAGATTTTACCAAAGGTGAAGCCGATGTTTTGAGAAAAGCGATGGGTAAAAAGCAGATTGCGGTTTTAGATAAAATGAAACCAAAATTCATTGAGCAGGCAAGTGCTAAAGGATTAGACGCTAAAAAACTCGAAAAAATCTGGAAAGATTGGGAAGCCTTTGCGAGTTACGCCTTTAACAAATCGCACTCAACCTGTTATGCCTGGATTGCATACCAAACGGCGTATTTAAAAGCGCATTATCCTGCGGAATATATGGCAGCGGTTTTATCGAATAACATGAATGACATAAAATCCGTAACCTTCTTTATGGAAGAGTGTAAACGGATGCGATTACCAGTTTTAGGACCTAGTGTCAATGAGAGTTTTTATAAGTTTTCTGTGAATAAAGATAATGCGGTACGTTTTGGCATGGGAGCGATAAAGGGAGTAGGTCATGGTGCCGTCCAAACTATTGTAGATAATAGGAAAGAAGATGGGAACTATAAATCTATTTTCGATTTGGCAAAACGTATAGATTTGCGAGCTGCTAATAAAAAAGCTTTTGAAGGATTAGCTAATGCTGGCGGATTTGATTGTTGGCCAGACACACACCGCGCACAGTATTTTGCTCATGACGGTGATGGCATTACCTTTCTAGAAAAAGCTGTAAAATATGGTGCAAAACATCAAGAAAATGAAAATTCGGCTCAGGTAAGTTTATTCGGTGAAGCGAGTGATGTGCAGATTGCAGAGCCAATAGTTCCGCCATGTGAAGATTGGGGGACCATGGAAAAGTTATCGCGTGAGCGAGAAGTCGTTGGAATTTATATTTCTGGTCATCCGCTCGATGATTTTTCTATTGAAATGAAAACCTTTTGTAATGGCGTTGTTGCTCACTTTAATAATTTAGAAACGATTGTAAATAAAGAAGTCACCTTTGGAGGTGTGGTCACAGACGTACAACATCGCGTTAGTAAACAAGGTAAAGGTTGGGCAATTTTCACAATTGAAGATTATACCGATAGTTTTGAGTTTCGAATATTCGGCGAAGATTATTTAAAGTTTAGACACTTTTTTGTCATTAATTCTTTTGTCTATGTTCGTGCCTTTGTTCGCGAAGGTTGGGTAAACAGAGACACAGGTAAAAAAGGCGATCCGAGAATACAATTTAATAGTTTTCAATTGTTGCACGATGTTATGGATACTTACGCAAAAAAGCTGTCTATACAACTTAACATTAGAGATTTGCAACAAGATACCATTAGTATCTTACATGATCTAATAACGTTTCACGAGGGCAATCAAACCTTAAATTTTATAGTGTATGATAATGCTGAAAAAATTAAGGTTCAAATGCCTAGCAGAAAAAATAAGATTAAGATTTCTCAAGAATTGTTGAATTCATTGAAGGAAAATGATGTTGTTTATAAGTTGAATTAATAAATCAACGTAATAAAGTATAACAAATTTTTCGAGGAATTAATTGATTATCAATAGAGGGTTTATGAGCTCGCAATGAAATAATGTTGAGGGCTTATTTCAGAGGATAAAAGGTTTGATAATATGTTTTTCTTAATTGATTTAGCAAACAGTTATTTGTTAAGCTTTCGGAGTAGCGTCCATAGTGTTAAATATTTAGCGCAACTATAAAGCTATTACCAAAACAAATACAGTCCATGTAAGGTTTGGCAAAATTTTTGACTAAATTTGTGTTAACTGAAGTAGAATACATTTAAAATATAAATATTATGGCATTAGAAATAACAGATGCGACATTTGAAGAAAAAGTATTAAAGAGTGATAAACCAGTAATGGTAGATTTTTGGGCTGCATGGTGCGGACCTTGCCGTATGGTAGGACCAATCATTGACGAAATCAGCACGGAATACGAAGGTAAAGCTGTAGTTGGTAAACTTGATGTTGATGCCAACCAAGAATTTGCTGCTAAATATGGTGTGAGAAACATACCTACAGTTTTGATTTTTCAGAACGGTGAGGTTGTTGGTCGCCAAGTTGGTGTTGCTCCAAAAAATGCGTATTCAGACGCTATTGATGCACTTTTATAGTCGCACGAAAAAATTAAGTTTCTAAAAGAAATGATAAAAGGTTTGCCAATTTGGTGAACCTTTTTTAGTTTGGACAAAGAAGTCCAAATTTATTAGTGGAGTATATTATAGATATAATATCCCATTAAAGTTTGTTTCTTGTGCTGAATGCACTCAGATTATGTTAAGACTAGGTAAAGATTTCAATTTTACTCTATGGAAGATGTCGCTACAGCGATAGATGAGATGAATATACAACAAGAATTAAATAAAGCGGGAGGTTTTAAAAACCTTGAATTATTAGCGAAGCAAGTTGTGGAAGGCTTTATAGCAGGAATGCATAAAAGTCCGTTTCATGGGTTTTCGGCGGAATTTGCGGAACATAAAATTTACAATCAAGGTGAAAGCACCAAACATATTGATTGGAAATTATATGCTAAAACAGATCGCTTATATACCAAACGTTATGATGAGGAAACGAATTTGCGTTGTCATATTATATTAGACAATAGTAGTTCCATGCATTATCCAGAATCGGCGGGCACTTCTATAGACAACCTTAATAAAATTGCTTTTTCGGCATTAGCGAGTGCGTCTCTAATGCATATTCTTAAAAAACAACGTGATGCTGTGGGGCTGAGTGTTTACAGTGATAATTACGATTTTTACTCTCCTGAAAAAGGCAGTGAGCGTCATCACCAAATGTTGATTCATAAATTGAATGAAACGGTGATTTCTAAACCCGATACGAAAACGACAGAAACATATAAGTATTTACACCAAATTGCAGAAAAAATCCATCGTCGTTCTTTAATTTTTGTTTTTACAGATATGTTTCAGACTTCCGAGGATGACGAAAAATTGTTTGAAGCATTACGACATTTAAAACATAATAAGCACGAAGTGGTTTTATTTCATGTGTTCGATAAAGCCAAGGAACTTACTTTTGATTTTGACAATAGACCAAAACGTTTTATAGATGTTGAAACGGGTGATTATATTAATTTGTATGCTCATAACGTAAAGGTCAATTACGAAAAGGCGGTAAAAGATTACTTTACTGATTTAAAAATTAAGTGCGGACAGTATCGAATTAAATATGTGGAGGCTGATATTTCAGCGGGATTTAATAGCATATTGACAACTTATATGATAGAACGTCAAAAATTTGTTTAATTCTTTATTAGTACTTTTTTTATTCCACATTTTAGCTTTGTATACTTTTAGGCTTTAAAACATTGTTAGGCAGACTATTATAGTTTGGATTAAGTAAGAGACGATTGTTTTTTTTAATTTTAAATAGGCTGCAATATTTGTTCAAAAATTAAAAGTTACATTAAATCAATATTTTTTTGGTTTTTTGTTTGCTAAATTAAAAATGCAGTGTATATTTGCCCTCGCAATTAAGCAACGGTCTGGTAGTTCAGTTGGTTAGAATGTCGCCCTGTCACGGCGAAGGTCGCGGGTTCGAGTCCCGTCCAGACCGCTAAATGGGAAATCAAATTTCCTCAAAACCTTGTAAATCTTATGATTTGCAAGGTTTTATGTTTTTAGGGCAATCATATAATTTCATATCATTTGCATCTAAAAGGTCACAAATCGTCAACATATTTTTTTATCTGCGATTATGTTGACAGATTGACGTAACTTACTGGTGTTAGTATAGTTGATTTGACTTTCGTCTCACTAAATGTTTAATCATTAAAGACGACAATTATGCGAACTTCATCAACATTTTCAATATTGTTTTGGGTGTACGGAAAACGTGCTGTAAACAACAAAGCAAATATCTACATTCGGGTTACCTTAAACGGTAAACGTGTCAACATTAGTCTCAAGAAGAAAATCAATATTTCTACTTGGGATGAAAAACTACAAAGAGCAAGTGGGACCGATAAGGATTCCCGTATTCTCAATCTTTACTTGAACGAAGTACAATCAAAAGTATATAGGATTTACGAAGATTTCAAGAGGGATGAAGTGCCTTTCACTTCCCAAATGGTCAAAGCCAAATTTTTAGGCGAAGATAAAACACGTTTTTCCTTTCAAAACCTTGTTGATTACTACAATGAAAAGATGCAACATAAGTTGCATAGGAATACGATGGGTCAATATAAGACCAGTCAACGTTATATGATGGAATATATTCTAAAGGAATACAAACTGACAGACATCCCACTTTTCAATCTTGAATATGGTTTTATCGTGGGCTTTGAAGATTTTCTTCGGTCGTATGTACCTAAAAGCGGACAATCTAAAATTGGCAATAATACCGCAATGAAGCATATTAAGCGTTTACGCAGAATGGTTACTCTTGCCTATCGGATGAAATGGATTGAAAGAGACCCGTTTGTCAATTTTAAAATGAAAATTGAAAAGAAAGAACGTGGTTTCCTTACAGATTTTGAATTATTAAGTATTGAAGATTTGTCTTCTTCCATAGAGCGTCTTATGGTTGTGAAAGATTTATTTGTTTTTAGTTGTTACACCGGTATTTCTTATGTTGACATTGTACAATTAAATGAAGATAATATTGTAATGGGTATAGATGGTAGTCCTTGGATAATGGCCGAAAGAGTAAAAACAGGTGCACCATTCAAAATTCCACTATTACCCAAAGCTGCAATCTTAATAGATAAATACAAAGACCATTATAGAACCAATGACACATCCAATCTTTTGCCCAAGTTATCTAATCAGAAATTGAACAGTTATTTAAAGGAAATCGCTGACCTATGTGGTATCAAAAAAAACCTGACTTTTCATATGGCGCGCCATACTTTTGCTACCACAGTAACTTTAAGCAATGGTGTTCCAATAGAGACAGTATCTAAATTATTAGGGCATACCAAACTATCCACAACACAAATCTATGCAAGGGTCGTTGAGAGGAAAGTGAGTGATGATATGGCGCTTCTCAAATCAAAAATTGGTTGATGAAATTTTATAAGCATTTACTAACTGTTGAAATCTTCAATTGAGATTTTAACAGTTTGCATTTTCATTCCACTACCTTTACAGACTAAAATAGTGTGTATGATTATAAAGGTAAAATGGGAAGATTTTAAAGAAGAAATCGATGGGTTTGTATCTACTGGAAATGCAATTGTCGATAAATATAGGTCTTCAAAAACAGAAGATGAATTTAATAATTTTAAGGAAGAAAAACAATCTTGGGAAAATACTGTTGTTAGCTATGTTCGAGCATCTTTTGAACCAGAAAACAGAAATTTTGCAAATGAGTTTAAAGCTCAAAGAGGATATAATACTGGCTTTAAATTAGGGACTGACCAAAAAATTAAAAATGAAATTCAAGCCCTAAAAGATGAAATCAACGGGCTTGACTACTACTTGAAAATGTTATTCATTTCAGATGCAATTGTAAGGCCAGATGAAATTGATTTGAATGAACGTCAAAATCTTGACACCGAAGGCATACTCGAACTAATACTTTCAAAACTATATGACCTTTATAAAGATGGTAAATACCATTCTATTAACTGGATTCTTGAAGGCAATGGAATTAAATTAAACGGTCGTGGCGAAGATTGGGACTATGGAAGAATGCTTGAAAACCGAGGATTTATTGAATGTATGAATGGCAGGAATGTAAATGCCAAACTGAAATTGGAAGGTAAATATGCCATTGAGCAATCAAGAAAAGCCCAGACAACGGACTATTCCAAAATTAGTAATTCCGATGAGGAACTGAAAGAACTTATAAAACAGGTTCTCTCGAAAATTGAAGGTTTAGGTTTTGGACAGCAAATTATTTTCGACGAGTTCGATGAGCTTCGCGATGACATTCCGCATTTGAGCAAAAAGTCATTTGGTCAATTATTAAAATCGAAACTTGGCGATTTAGTAACAGCCAAGGCATTTGATAAGGCATTAGCGAGCGAAATATTCAAAGAATTTACAAGTCAAGTATTGCCATTTTAATTTATGAGGTTACGCAATACGTGTTTTCAGATAAACAACGTATCTATGGTAAATCTACAGTTTCCTTCTTCGTAAATAATCTTGAGCCAGATGATAGTGTAACACGAACTTTTGAGAGTGAAGATGAGACCGTGAATTGGCTTATGGACAATGACGATTACCCAAGAATGTTATTTGAAAACCTATTTCACACATCCAATTCTGTAATATTTCATTGCGGTGTTAAAGAGCCTATTACAAATTCCTATTCAAATGCTGTAAAAATTATATTGACATTTTTCTTTCACAACAACCATACGCTATCAAACAAACTTCATCCACAAAGAGGCAGATGATACATTAAATAGTGTGATTAATTTCTGATTTCATACTGCTGATTAATCTTTGCACAGCCTGTGCATCGATTAATTTGTATCTTTGTCAAACTTTATGAAAATATTCTTTTCCATATCAATGTCAATTTTATTCTTTTTTCAGGGAATTAGCATTGATATGGACTTTTGTGGACCAATTAAAGAAATTTCAAGCATTATTACCCATTATCAAGACCATAAAGTTTATGGAGACTCTTTCCTTGAATATGTAGTTGAAGATTACATTGACAATGATGCAAAAAATGAAGGGCATCATAATAACCCAGATAAGGAGAATACACCAGTCCATTCCCATCATCAATGTTGTCACCCTTTAGTATTAATTATTGCGAACAACAATTCGGTTTTAACCAATCGACTAAAGTTTGAAGAGAAAAAACAGTTTAACTTACATAAAGTAAACTTCACTTCCAGATATCTGGAATCG
Organism: Winogradskyella bathintestinalis; assembly: GCF_030407435.1. GTDB lineage: Bacteria > Bacteroidota > Bacteroidia > Flavobacteriales > Flavobacteriaceae > Winogradskyella > Winogradskyella bathintestinalis. Next base: position 326,207 of record NZ_JASDDK010000001.1, on the reverse strand, counting down.
CTTTTCCAACCCCCTAAAGTATAATTCAGTTTTTTTTAGGATAGCTATATCCTACCGTGATGCTTTTCAAAGTAAGTATCGCATCATAAACGCATTGCATTTCTTTGCATTGCGATGTTTAAACTGAATTAATACTTTTTCTATGATTAACAAAATCATTTCATTTTCCATTAATAACAAGTTTATTATTGGGCTCTTTATAGTGGCACTTGTAGGTACGGGCATTTGGTCTATGGCCACTATAAATCTGGGTTCTGTACCCGATATTACCAACAACCAAGTACAGGTTATTACAGTTGCCCCAAATTTAGGTACTGAAGACATTGAACAATTTGTTACTTATCCGGTAGAATTGGCAATGGCAAATCTACCAGACGTTATCGAGCTGCGTTCGGTGTCTCGTTTTGGATTGTCAGTTGTTACTATCGTATTTGAGGACGAGGCAGGCACATATCTTCCCCGGCAATTAGTGCAAGAGAAATTAACCGAAGTTGCCGGAGAAATCCCCGAAGGCTTCGGCACGCCATTTATGGCCCCAATTACCACAGGTTTGGGCGAAATCTACCAATACAGCCTAAAAGTAAAGGAAGGCTACGAAGATAAATACGATGCAATGGAGCTTCGTACCATCCAAGATTGGATTGTAAAACGCCAAATGGCATTAGTTCCAGGAGTCGTCGAGGTAAATGCTTTTGGAGGATTTGTGAAGCAATATGAAGTAGCCATAAACCCCAATAAGCTAAAAAGTTTCGGTATTACAATGAACCAGGTCTTTGAAGCCCTTAAAGTGAACAATGCCAATACTGGAGGTGCCTATATAGAAAAAAATAACCAAGCCAATTTTATCCGTGGCGAAGGCTTGGCCCGAAGTATCGCCGATTTGGAAAACACAGTTGTAACTACTCAAAACGGTAGTCCCGTTTTAATACGGGATGTCGCTGAAAAGGTTGGATATGGCAGCCAAGTACGCTATGGCGCTTTTACCCAAGATGGACACGAATCTGTGGGCGGACAAATTTTAATGCTGAAAGGCGAAAGCCCAGGCGACGTGATCGAAAATGTGGAAAAGCGTATTGTAGAAATTCAAAAATCCCTGCCGGAAGGCGTTTATATTGATGCTTTTTTAAGTCGAAGTGAACTTATTGAGGCAACCACAAGTACCGTTAAAACAAATCTAATAGAAGGTGCCCTTATTGTCATATTTGTTTTGGTCTTGCTTTTAGGAAGCTTCCGTGGTGGCTTGATAGCAGCGTCGATAATCCCTTTATGCCTATTATTTGCATTTATTTTGATGAAACAATTTGGCATTTGGGCAAATTTAATGTCCTTGGGTGCGATCGATTTTGGGATTATTGTAGATGGTGCGGTGATTATCGTGGAAGGAGCGGTTTTCCACATTCATCAACGGATGAAAAAATCCACAACCGCCATTAACCAAGCTGAAATGGATGAAATCGCCTATGACTCTTCAAGTAAAATGATGAATTCTGCCTTCTTCGGTCAACTAATTGTTCTTATAGTTTTTACACCTATTCTGTTTTTGACCGGTGTGGAAGGGAAAATGTTTCGACCAATGGCATTTACATTTGGTTTTGCCGTTTTAGGGGCAATTATTCTTTGCCTTACCTACGTACCAATGATGTCATCATTATTTTTAAAACCTGCTAAAAATCAAAATAGTTGGTTTGCCAAATTTGAAAACAAGATTGATAGGTTCAGTGATAAAATTATGGGGGTTCTGAATCGTATCTATCTGCCTATATTAAATTTTGCACTTCGCTTTCGGGCAGGTGTGGTTATAGGCGCGGTTGCCTTGCTTTTGATTGCAGGATTTATTTTTAGCAATATGGGAGCAGAATTTGTCCCTAAATTTGATGAAGGCGATATTGCATTTCAAGCATTGATAAAACCAGGGAGCAGTCTTTCAGAATCTATTGAGGCCTCAGAGAAACTTCAGAATTTAATCAATGAGTTTCCGGAAGTAAAAACAGTAGTTTCAAGGATTGGTGTGGCTGAAATACCAACAGACCCAATGCCTATGGATATTGCCGATAGTTATATTATTCTTGAAAAGGACAAGAGTAAATGGACATCCGCAGATAGTAAAGAAGAACTCATAGAAAAGATTCAAGAAAAAATTTCAGTAGTTCCCGGCGTAAATTTTGTGTTTACACAACCTGTAGAACTTCGTTTTAATGAATTGCTGACTGGTGTCCGTGAAGACGTGGCCATCAAATTGTACGGAGAAGATTTGGACGTTTTGGCAGACAAGATACAGGAAATCGCGGCAGTAATTAGGACCGTTCCCGGAGCGGCTGACATTAATGTGGAGGCTACAAGTGGTTTGCCACAAATGACGGTGGTATATAACCGTGCGAAAATGGCACAATACGGTGTAACCGTTGATAAGCTGAATGATTATGTAAGTGCTTCATTTTCAGGAGAACAGGCAGGAGTCATTTTTGAAGGGGAAAAACGGTTCGATGTGGTCATTCGTTTGGCAGAGGAATATCGACAAGACATCAATAGCTTAAAAAACCTTTATATAGACCTGCCAAACGGTGCACAAGTACCATTAAAGGAGGTGGCAGATATCAGCTATAAACCCGGACCAATGCAGATTTCAAGAGACAATACCTCTCGTCGTACTTCCGTGGGCGTGAATGTTCGTGGGCGCGATGTAAAATCGATGGTCGAGGAAATTCAACAAAAATTGGAAACGGATGTTAAACTGCCACCAGGTTATTTTGTAACCTACGGCGGATCATTTGAAAACCTACAACGAGCATCAGACCGATTGATGATTGTAGTCCCAATCGTTCTATTAACAATATTTGTTCTGCTTTACTTTGCTTTGAATTCAGTTACACAAGCCTTGATGATCTATATGGCAGTGCCTTTGGCGGCCATTGGTGGCGTTTTCGTTTTGTTGATTCGTGGAATGCCTTTCAGTATTTCCGCGGGAGTCGGATTTATCGTGCTCTTCGGAGTTGCCGTATTAAACGGACTCATACTCATAAATAAGTTCAATGAATTAAAAGACAGTGGAATGACAGATTTAAAAAAACGTATATATGAAGCTACGCACGAACGTTTACGTCCAATTTTATTAACAGCCATTACAACAATTATGGGCTTTATCCCAATGGCGATTTCTACCTCTGGTGGTGCCGAAGTACAGCGGCCCTTGGCGACAGTAGTCATTGGAGGAATGCTTACGGCAACATTTCTGACCTTGGTGGTTATTCCTATTCTTTATTATTGGCTTGAATCGAGAAAGGAACGAAACAATAACGATGGAGGTGTAAGCTATGTCAACAAATCAACGAACATTGTAACCGTATTATTGATGGTTGGCGGTTTGATGGCTTCTAGAACTGCTTTTGCCCAAGACACCAATCAAAATGGAACAATGCCAAAAACCTTGACTGTAGATGAGGCCATTGCTATGGCAAAACAGAATTATCCATCGCTTAAGGAAAGTCAGGCATTTATTGAACGGGAAAAGGCACTAAAGGGAACGAGTTTTGACCTTGGTAGCACACAAGTTTTCACGGGCAAAGAAGAATATGGCAATAATCTTCCTGGAGTGCAAACAACCGTTGGCGTGCAACAGGGCAATATCGATTTGCTTTCAGGATTTTCAAAATCGAAGTTTTATAAAGAGCGCATTGCCTTGGGAGAAAAGTTTTATGTGGCCAGTGAACAACAGTTGGTGCGCAATGTGATGCAAGCCTATGACCAAATTAATTATTACAAGGCACAGTTGCGTTTTGCAGACCAATTGGACAGTATTTATGCCAATTTTAAGTCCGCTGCCCAACTTCGGTATGACACTGGAGAAACAGGCAAGTTGGAATTTATTTCAGCCTCTTCCGAATTTCAACAGATTCAAGTGTTGAGGCAACAAGCTTTTGATGATATTGAAATTGCCAAACGTGCCTTAAAACAATATTTGGGAACGGATGAAACCATCGAGACGGTAGATGGTTTTTACGAGCCATTGGATTTTATGGCGACATTGGATTCAACTTCGGTTGCCAATAACCCAATGTTGCAATATGCCTTGCAAAATGCCGAAGTAAGTAAAGCAAATGTGGGCGTTGAAAAATCGCAATTCCTACCGAAATTCAGTTTATCATATGGCAGGCAGGTTGTGGATGATGTTTCAGGGTTTAATACCTATCAGGCAGGTATTAGTATTCCGTTATGGTTTTTTCCGCAGAAGTCAAGGGTTAAGGCAGCCAAGGCAGACGCAATGGTAGCAGAGAATCAATATTTGGAGCAAAAAGCGGTTACAGAAAGTCGTGTTTCACAATTGACCAAATCACTCGAAAAAACAAAGAAGATTTTGCAATATTACGAAGAAGGCGCACTATTGTTGGCAGAAGAACAAATTACCACAGCGCAGTTGGCTTCTAAAGAAGGCGAAATAGATTACGTCAATTATATCACCATTCTTAATAGTGCCATCCGTATTAAACAAAACCATTTACAATACATCAATCAGTATAACCAGCAGACCATTGATATGCAATATCAATTGGGCAATTTATAACCTTAAAAAAAGAGAAATGAAGAATATACTATTAGTTAGTACCGTATTATTTACACTTATGTTTATGAGTTGTAATGATGCCCAAAAATCTGAACTTGGACATAATGAAGCCGAAGGTGTATCAAAGACCAATGAAGTTGGAGAAGATGCACACGGCGAAGAAGGCCACGTTGAAGGAGAGGAAGAAGGTGGTCACAGCGAGGAAGAAGGCGTTGTAGAACTTACAAAGCAACAAGCTGAAACCATCGGTTTGGAAATGAAATCTTTGGAGGAACGGAATTTAGGGAACAACATTAAGGTAACAGGTACGCTGGAACTTTTCCCACAGGATAAGGCGAATATCAGTCCGTTTGTTGGTGGAAATGTGAGTTCCATAAAAGTAATACCTGGAGATAATGTAAGTAAAGGACAGGTATTGGCATATATAGAACACCCAGATATCATTGCAATGCAACAGGAATATCAGGAAAAAAATGACGAACTGGTCTTTTTGAAACAGGATTTTGAGCGCAAGCAGACTCTTTATGACAAAGGTGTTTCTTCTGGAAAGGAATTTCAGATGGCGCAGTCAAAATTTCGTTCCACAACATCCAGCGTCAATGGTTTGCGGTCCCAATTGAGACTGTTGGGCATTAATCCGGACAAAGTGGCTGAAGGCCAAATATATTCCGCTGTTCCCATTACCACACCCATAAGTGGCTATGTGGATGAAGTAATGATTAGCCTTGGCGATTACGTGGCGCAACAATCCAAAATGTTCTCAATAAGCGATAATTCAAAGATTTATGTCAACTTCAAAATATATGAGAAGGACATAAAGCAAATCAAGAAAGGACAACAGATATATTTTTCTACGGCCTCTCGTCCAGATGAACTGCTTAAAGCAACCGTTCGGTCTGTGGGTAAAACATTTAACACCGACCCAAAAGCTTTGGAAGTTCTGGCAGATATTGAAAACGAGGATAAAAACCTATTGCCGGGTATGTACGTGGAAGGGCGAATAGTGCAAGGTGAGAAAAAAGGTTTCGCCGTACCGGAAGCCGCCGTTATAAAAGAAGGCGAGCAATCCTTTATTTTTATTCTGGATGAAGATGGAGAAATGGAAGCGAACAAAATGAAATTTAAAATGATACCCGTAACGGTTGGTATTACTGATTTAGGCTTTGTTGAAGTCAATCTGCCTGCCGAAGTTTCAAAGGACGCCAAAGTTGTCATAAACGGAGCTTATAATCTCTCTTCGGAAATGGTTAAAGGCGAACTGGAACACGGACATTAATTCAATAATAATCAAAGATTTTGATTCCGGGTTTGTTTATCGTCTTAATTAGTTAGTTAAAAATTAGAAAACAGGCTCGGTTCAAAATTGATTTAAAATATTCATAATATGAAGGAAATAAAAGCATTTATAAAACCGAACCGAATCCAAAGAGTCATTGAAGCACTATCAGATAATGGATTTAAAAGTATGACCCTTTCACAAGCAGAAGGAACTGGCGCCTTTAAGTCAAAAGGTGCAAGACCGTCGTTGGATTTTCACGTGACAGATAGTCCAGTGGTTAAGTTGGAACTGGTCTGCCAAAATGAGGAAGCCCAAGTGGCCATTGAAACAATTATAGCCAACGCCAAAACCGACGGACCTGGAGATGGTATTATTTATATAGCAAATATTGAAGATGCCTTTCAGATTAAATCTGGAGATTCCTTAAAACGGTACGACCTATAAAACACTTTGTTGCAAATGGAAAAAATAGTCCAACTACTTGAAAGCAAAGGGATACGACCTACGGCTATGCGCCTAATGACTTATAAACGTTTGGTGGAATTAAAGGTAGCCATCAGTCTTGGCGATTTGGAAAAGGATTTTAAGGTCAGTGAAAGAAGCACCCTATTTAGGACTATGAAAGCGTTTGAAGAAAAAGGTATTGTGCATCAAATTGAGGATGGGACAGGTGTTATAAAATACGCCCTTTGCGAAGAAAATTGTGAGTGCGAGGTCGGCAACGACCTTCATTTACACTTTCATTGCAACAATTGTAATGAAACTGTCTGTTTAACAGAGCATAAAATCCCTCATATCAACTTACCTGATGGCTATATTACCGAGGATATCAACTTGGTGGTAAAGGGCATTTGCGAAAAATGCAGCGACAATCTGGATTAAACGTTTGGTTTTTAAATTCAATTATCATTTATAAATAGTGAGCAATGATAACAATCTATAAAAAAGAGGCTACTGTATATATGGTGGCAGAGAATAAGCTGGATGCCAAGGATTATGAAAACTTGATACCGGTCTTAACAGAACATATAACTGCATATCAGGAAGTTTCCTGGTACATTGAAATGCAAAATTTTGAAGGCTGGACGGTAAGTGCCTATTGGAAGGGCATTGAATTAAATCTTCCGAATGAAACGCATTTAAAGCGTGTTGCTTTAGTGGGTAGCGTTAAATGGCAGGAGCAATTTACCGAGGCATTGCTTCCTTTTTCAGAAGCTCATATAAAATTTTATAAGCCAGAAGAAAAAGACGATGCCAAAGAATGGATAAAAAAAAATAGTAAAAAATGAAAAAAATACAACTAAAAATTCCAGTTATCCTTCCGCAAGTTCCAAACGAAAAAGATACTTGTGTTGAGCGGCTTATAAAAGAATTACAGGCTAAAGAGGGCATCGAAAAAGTACACGTTGCCGATACAAAGGAAGATGACACACCACAGCTCTGTTTTCATTATGACCCCGATATCATTTCTATAGACCGCATTCAATCCCTCGCCGAACGGACTGGTGCTGAAATTACCGAAAAATACGGGCATTTGCTCATTGAGGTTAAAGGAATCAGACATACAAGACAGGCACGTTCCATAGAGAAAAGTCTTTTGGCAATCAATGGGGTTTTGGAGGCTTCCGTTTCGGCCTCTGGAATGGTGCGCCTTGAGTTTGATAAAAAGCAAACAAATTTTGATGAAATAAGTAAACAGATTGAAAAGGAAGACCTTCAGGTTAAGCGGAGTTCTTCAAACGAAAATAATTACACCGAAGCATCCAAAAAAAAACAGGAACGTTCAAAGAAGGAAGATACTAAAGAGCAAACTTCCACAGAGGGCCACGAGCACAAGGAGGGCGAGACCCACGAGGAAGGAGAAGAGCACGCCCACGGTGGGGTTTTCGGTAAAAATACGGAGCTTATTTTTTCCATTATCTGTGGGGCACTTCTCGGGATAGGTTTCGGGCTTTCTTATGTGGAATCCATCCCGGATTGGGTCAGTCTTACTTTGTACATTGGCGCGTACTTTTTCGGTGGTTTCTTTACGGCCAAGGAAGCGGTTCAAACTGTGGCCAAGGGTGGTTTTGAAATTGATTTTTTAATGCTGGTCGCTGCCATTGGTGCCGCCATTCTGGGAGAATGGGCAGAAGGTGCACTGTTGTTGTTTTTATTTAGCCTTGGGCACGCCTTGGAACATTACGCAATGAACAAAGCAAGAAAAAGCATTGCCGCGCTTGCAGACCTTGCACCAAAAACAGCCTTGCTTAAAAAAGATGGTAAGACTGTAGAAGTTGGGATTGAGAAATTGAGTATTGGCGATATTATAGTGGTCAAGCCCAATAGTAAAATATCCGCAGATGGCGTCGTGGTCAACGGAAAAAGTAGTGTAAACCAAGCACCAATTACTGGGGAAAGTGTACCTGTGGACAAAATCCCTGTGGAAGATAAGGACAGAAACTATTCGGCAGACGATGATATCAAGGATGAAAACCGTGTGTTTGCTGGAACTATCAACGGTAATAGTATGTTGGAAATTAAGGTAATCAAAGAAGCCAAAGACTCTACCCTGTCCCGATTGGTTAAACTGGTCAACGAGGCGCAGACCCAAAAGTCCCCCACACAGCTGTTGACCGATAAGTTTGAAAAATACTTTGTGCCATCCGTACTGATATTGGTTGGTGTCTTGCTCTTTGCCTTTCTGGTCATTGATGAACCGTTTAGTGCCAGCTTTTACCGTGCAATGGCGGTATTGGTAGCTGCAAGTCCCTGTGCTCTGGCCATTTCAACACCAAGTGCCGTATTGAGCGGTGTGGCGCGAGCAGCGCGTGGTGGTGTACTCATTAAAGGTGGGAGACCGCTGGAAGATTTGGGCGAATTGACCGCTTTGGCTTTTGATAAAACAGGCACGCTTACCGAAGGCAAGCCCAAACTTACCGAAGTAGTACCATTGGGGGATATTGAAGAAAATGAACTGTTAAAGATAGCCGTTGCCGTTGAAAACTTGAGCGACCACCCTTTGGCCAAAGCCGTCGTAAGGGATGGGAAAGAGCGTCTGAAAGGTACTGATATTATCGATGCGTCAGATTTGGAAGCAGTTCTCGGAAAAGGTATCAAAGCTTCTTTGGGCAAGGATAAAATCTATATTGGAAACCTTGACTTGTACGAAGACCTCGATGAAGCAAAACCATCCGAAGATATATCGAATAAAGTAAAAGAACTTGAAGGTGGTGGAAATACTACGATGCTCATAAGAAGGAACAAAGAATATATAGGTATCATCGCCCTGATGGACACCCCACGGGAAGCGGCCAAGGAAACACTGAAAAAATTAAAGGAAATCGGTATCAAGCGGATGATAATGCTAACCGGGGATAATCAAAAGGTTGCCGATGCCGTTGCTAAAGAAATTGGGTTGACCGATGCCTGGGGAAGCCTGTTGCCAGAGGAAAAAGTAAATGCCATTAAAAAATTAAAAGAACAGGAATCCAAAGTCGCAATGGTAGGCGACGGTGTGAACGATGCCCCTGCAATGGCAAACAGCACCGTAGGTATCGCAATGGGTGCAGCGGGCAGTGATGTGGCCTTGGAAACTGCGGACATTGCCCTAATGGCTGATAAACTGGAAACACTGCCCTTTGCCATAGGTTTGAGCAGGAAGGCAAAGGCCATTATCAAGCAAAACCTTTGGGTCAGCCTCGGTATTGTGGCATTGCTTATCCCATCGACCATTATGGGTTGGGCCAATATCGGTATTGCAGTGGTCATCCACGAAGGCTCAACATTACTTGTGGTTTTTAATGCGTTAAGGCTTTTGGCTTATAAGAAATAAATTTAATAAAAAGGGTTGCTTTTGAATCAAGGTTAAAATGACCAAAACGGAAAAAATATTATCATATCACGGTATTCGCCCTACTAAAATGAGGTCGAAGATATACAAGTTCCTGAAAAGGAAACAAAGTGCCGTGTCCTTTTCCGATTTGAAAAAGGCTTTTGTTCAAAAGAGCGAAACCAATAAAACAGCAAACAGAACTACCTTTTATCGCAACCTCAAAATTTTTGAGGATAAAAGGCTAATTCATCAGATTAATGATGGGGTCGGAGTGGCAAAATATGCGATTTCTGATGAAAACGCCAAAGTTAAATATGGTATAGATTTACATATGCACTTTCATTGCACCGATTGTAGGAGAACAATCTGTTTACCGAATAAGATATCGGAAGAAAGCTTGCCAGACGATTATGAAGTGAGCGATGTGAATCTGGTATTAAAGGGAATATGTGAAAAATGCAGGCAAAAATAACAGGTGGGAGTTCCAGAACTCTGAACCCTTGCGCCCAATGGTCAGGTTCAGGTTTCTTCCACCTTCTCTAACTTAAAAAATATTATGGTAGAACTAAAAAAATCCTTGGGTACGCTTCGACTTACGTTTTATGGTGTTGGCACAATTGTGGGCGCAGGAATCTATACCGTGATTGGCGCGGCAGCTGGACAGGCAGGAACCGATATTTGGTTGAGCTTTATTTTTGCGGCAGTTGCAGCCAGTATTTCTGCAATGTCTTATGCAGAATTATCATCTACCTACCCCAATGCAGGCGCAGAATTTATATTTGTAAGGAAAGCATTTCCAAAAATCGACATTCCTTCCTTTCTTACGGGTTGGACCGTTGCCTTCCATAGTTCGGCAACAATTGCAGCCGTACTATTGGCATTTTCGGGATATTTCAATACCTTTTTTGAAGTACCGGGATTATTGATAAGCTATGGTGTACTGCTGCTGCTTGCCCTGATAAGTGTTACAGGAATCAAGAAATCATCTACTGCTAATATTATAATGGTCAGTATTCAATTGTTAGGTTTGCTCATTCTTATCTTTATAGGCCTTAAAGAAACAGGCCTGCCAAAAGCTGAAATTTTTCAAATCAACTCATTCTCTGGAACACTTGCGGCTACGGCAACTTTGTTTTTTGTCTATACTGGCTTTGAACATATGGCATCTTTGGGTTCAGAAGTTAAAAATCCAGGAAAAACAATTCCTCGTGCCTTTTTGCTGACAATGGTAATTACCACTATCTTTTATTTACTCATTTCTTTTACGGTACTTAACATAGCTGACCCTTTAGCTATTTCAAAGGTAGATTCGCCATTGTCCTTGGCAGCATCGAATCTTAACTCTTGGCTACCAGTAGTTTTAGCAGTTGCAGCATTATTTGCTACAGCCAATGCTGCGTTTAGCGGTATCATTTCCATAAGTAGGTTATTATTCGGAATGGCAAGCGTGGGCGAACTTCCAAAATTTATGACTAAAGTAAATGCACAGAAAGTACCGTGGGTTACTACTATTGTAGTTATGGCAGCAGTTGCGGGATTTTTATTGTTGGGCGATATTAAGATTGTAGCAGGTATGTCTTCTTTAGGCGCTTTACTTGTTTTTGTTGCCGTAAATGTCGCACTTATCGTGCTTCGGTTTAAAGCACCAGAGCAAGAACGACCATTTAAAGTTCCTTTGGCTATAGGACGAGTGCCGATTTTACCCATTTTGGCGATACTTATAAGTCTATCATTGATAATCCAATTTAATTGGCAGGTTTATTCAGCGTTCGTAGGTGCTGTTATCGTGGGTATTGTGCTTGATTATTTTTTGGACAAAAAGTCAAAAGATGAAATAGACCCTGAAAAAGAAAAGGAACTTTTTAACCATTAAAATGAAGCTATGGACTGGATGTTTGAAGATTTTAAAACTGACCTAGATACCTTAAATCCTATTGTACGAGAAAAAGCCCTGTCCATAGCAAAAGAACTAATTGAAAAAAAAGATATTTCAGCAAAAGAAGCTTTATCAGAAGGCATCATAAGGGCGGAAGAATGGTTTTACGATTTAGAAGGATAATTATTAATTAAAAACTATATAAAATGTTACAGATAATCGAATTAAAAGAAAAAAATATTGTTGCAACAAAAGCTTCGGGCAAATTGAGAAAAGAAGATATAGAAAAAATCCATCCACTTATCCACGCCATACTGGACAAAGGAATGAAAGTCCGGTGGTATTTTGAGATGGTCAACTTTACAGGTTGGGATTTACCTGGTTTATGGGAAGACCTAAAAATGGACACAGCCCACGCCACGGACTATGAAAAAATAGCAATGGTAGGAGATAAAAAATGGCAGAATTGGATAACCCAATTTATGAAGCCTTTTACCAATGCCGATATTAAGTATTTCAATATAGACCAAAAGGAAGATGCCAAAAATTGGATTGAGAGCCAGTAAGCTTACTTCCGTAAAAGACAGACGATGAATAAAAAAAGCATTCTTATTACCATTTTAATTGGGTTTGCCATAGGTGTTTTTATCCTTCAACCTTTTGGGATAACAATTTTCACGTTTAGCAGCCAGAATTACGAAATCAATTGATGGCAATATTTAATAAATAATTTCATTGAAATTTTAAATATCAATGGGAATCAAATTTTTGAGAACACTCTGTTTGGCTTATTAGGTGCAAGTGTTGCGCTAATTTATTATTTCGGTAAACGAGAAAAGGATATAGATAACAAGTAGCGGTAAATCGTTATAGGAATGAGCGAAATTTTTTATTTAAATAAGTTAAGTGAAAACTTAATTAATAGCAGGCAGCTTTTATGATGCTTTTTAAAGCAAAATGATTAATAGTATTAAAAGCAAAAGTAGAAGCTGCTTTTTTAAATTATACAAGTAAAGATGCGCATTATGAATATTAAACATTGTTTTTTAATAATCTTGTTGGTTAGTTATTATAAGGTAAATGCCCAAAAAGTTTATACAACTGAAGAAGGTCATATTATGATGATGACTTTGGTTGATGATAAACCCATCAAGGCAGAAAGCCATAAATTGGCACTATATCTTGATTATGATTCCAAAGTGGTCAATGGTGTACTCGACCTTAAGACTTTATCAACATATAGTCCTAAAATCAATGCCCTTTTAGAACAGCGGGAAGACCCTTTAATACTTCGGTTTACTGGCACTATTCCATCACAGGATTTTTTATCAAAACGGCACGACCCTATCAACTTTAATTGGCTGATAGATGTTACTTATCAAGGGAAATCCTTTAAATCACAATTTAAAGCAACCATTACCCATATAGAACAAGGAGTAAGTATGTCCTGCCTGATAAGTGCAACCGGACAATTATTGGTTTCAAATACTGGTTTGGATTCCTTAATAGAGGGTATCGATGATACCATAGAGGTGCAGTTTGCCCAATTGGTGTTGAGATTGGAATGACTGTGAATTTAAATAAAATTATAATTGATATAAATGAAAAAAAAGAAACTGAATTTAAGAGATTTAAATAAAACTTCATCCGATAATCACAAGCGCAATGATGGCCACAACCATAGCAGTCCGGAAAGTATAGGGAAATTTAAAATTTATGTACCAGCAATTTTCAGCTTTGTAATGCTGATTATTGGTATTGCGATGGATTATTTTGACGTAGCTTTTTTTAAAGATTGGATACGTATTGTCTGGTATGCAGTCGCATATCTTCCAGTAGGTTTTCCTGTGATAAAGGAAGGTTGGAACAGCATCAAAAATGGCGATTTCTTTACCGAGTTTTTATTGATGTCCATCGCAACCATAGGTGCATTCGCCATTGGCGAATATCCCGAAGGTGTGGCAGTAATGTTGTTTTATGCGGTAGGCGAATTGTTCCAAAGTGCCGCCGTTAAAAGAGCCAAGAGAAGCATCAAGGCATTACTAGATGTAAGACCTAATGAAGCCTTGGTCTATAGGAACAACAATTATGTTTCTGTAAATCCCGAAATCGTTGCTATTGGCGAAAAAGTGCAAGTCCGTGTGGGCGAAAAAATTCCTTTGGATGGTATTTTATTGTCCGAAAAAGGCTCGTTCAATACCGCAGCATTAACGGGCGAAAGCAAACCTGACACCATTGCAAAAGGAGAAAAAGTATTTGCAGGAAGCATCAACCTTGATGGCGTTATTGAAATCGAAACCACCAAGGAATTTAAAGACAGTTCCATTGCCCGAATCCTTGATATGGTCCAGAATGCCACGGCTCGTAAATCAAAAACCGAATTGTTCATTAGAAAATTTGCAAGAATCTATACACCTATTGTGGTATTCTTGGCGATTGGATTAACATTTTTGCCCTACTTTTTTGTGGATGATTATGTGTTTAACGATTGGTTATATAGAGCATTGATATTCTTGGTAATTTCCTGTCCGTGTGCCTTGGTTATCTCTATTCCGTTGGGTTATTTTGGTGGATTGGGAGCAGCTTCAAAAAATGGAATTCTCTTTAAGGGAGCATCTTTTTTAGATGAAATGACAAGGATAACCACAGTGGTAATGGACAAAACCGGAACCGTGACCAAAGGTGTTTTCAAAATCAAGGAAATAAAAACCATTGATTGGGATGAACCCGAATTTATGAAATACCTAATGGCAATGGAAGAACAATCCACCCATCCCATTGCCAAGGCCATAATGGAATATAAAGCCGATGGCGAAGATTTTCAGGCAAAAGAAGTAACCGAAGTCGCGGGTAAAGGATTAAAAGGCAAAGTAAATGGCAAAACGGTCTTGGTAGGCAACAAAGCATTGATGACTTCAAATAATATCGAAGTTCCATCTGAAACCGACAACATTGTAGAATCCATCGTAATGGTTTCCATTGATGGTAAATTCGCTGGCTATGTCATCATTGCAGACGAATTGAAAGAAGATGCCCACGAAGCCATCAAACAAATTAGAGAATCTGGAATTTCCAAAATCATAATGCTTTCCGGCGATAAGGATTCCATAACCCAACAAGTGGCAAAAGAAATGGGTATTGATACTGCAAAAGGCGGTTTGTTACCAGAAGATAAGCTCAACGAAGTTGAGCATTTGAAAAAACAATTTAATACTAAAGTAGCCTTTATAGGCGATGGCATCAACGATGCACCGGTTTTGGCAGCGAGCGATGTTGGCATTGCAATGGGTGGTTTGGGCAGCGATGTGGCGATAGAGACCGCAGATGTAATCATCCAAACAGACCAACCAAGTAAAATAGCTAGAGCCATAAAAATAGGACGTTCTACAAGACGCATCGTTTGGCAGAATATTGGGTTGGCCTTTGGTGTAAAAGCAGTGGTTTTGGTTTTGGGCGCAGGTGGTCTGGCAACGATGTGGGAAGCAGTTTTTGCCGATGTAGGCGTGGCCTTGTTAGCCATTCTGAATGCGGTTCGATTACAGAAGATGAATTGGAAATAGTATAAAAGAATGTCTCAAAAAAGAAGAAATAGAAGAAACAAAAAAAATCGGAAATCATCGAATACCGACATCACAAAAAGAGATAAGGTCAAAGGTATTCTTATGATAATCCTTATGGTAATAGCCGCATTTCTGCTTTATTTTTTTGTGCTAAAAGGAAATATTCATAAGCATTAATGAATTAAGATAATAAAATATTCCAAGTGGTTTGTGTGGCTACAAAAATTGAAGTGGAAATGATTGATATATAGTAAAAATGATATTCTATGTCGGAAAATAGACGGAATAGACGAAATAAAAAAAGCAATAAAGTACCCTCTGTAAAAAATAGTATTACCAAAAAAGATAAAATAATTTGGATTAGTATTCTAATCGTTGTTATTGTGTTAATCTTCTTTGTACTGTTCTTGCAATTCCTAAAGTACTTTATATCTATTTAATTAATTACAATTTTAAATGCAACGTTATTGCAGAAGATTAAGTGAAAATAATGATACCCAGAATGAATGACGACAAATTACGACGATATATTAAAAAAATTAGACAATAAATTAGATATTCTTGAAATAGAAGAACAAGATATTTTACTCAAAGCTGAAAAAGGGATTAAACTTGCAAAACAGACCCTTAAATCAGTTAGAAGTATCGTAGTTGATTATGAATTTGAAACCAAATTAGAGGAAATTCATTTCTTTAAATGTACTAAACCAAAAATTTATAGCAAACTTATTTATTACGTAAAATTATTTAACATTGAAAGTAAAAGACCCAGGGGAAGCAATAAATCGCAAGTAAAGTATTTGAACAATTATATTGAGAAACTTCAAACCTACTTTAACGACAATCTTGATTTTTACCATTATTACCGCAGGGAAGCTACTGTATTTGATGAGCAATATTTTTTAAGAGGCAAGGCAGATATTCGGTTGTTCCCAGACTCATTTCACTTTTTTGTTGATGAAGAATTTGCAACAAGCCACGATAGTACCGTGGCCTCAATTTTAGCCTACGACCTTTTGATTGTACACTTAAAACGGGAAATTGATAAATTGGAGAATAATGGAAATTATGCAAGTTTAAGATTGTTACAAAGTAAAACCAAAATTACCTGGACAGCCCACAAAATATATTTAATTGAACTGATATACGCTTTGCACAGTACAGATGTCATTAATAATGGTACTGTTGACATTAAAGATATTGCCTATTTTGTTGAAAAAACATTTAAAGTGGACTTGGGCGATTATTACAGAGCTTTTTTGGAAATACGGATGCGTAAAAATGGCAGAACCAAATTTTTGGATATTCTGAAAAAGCAGTTGACCAAACGGATGGATGATACTGATAACGTAAAATAAAACACCCAAGATGCTTCAACTTGGGTGTTTCTTGTTTTATGGAAAATCTCATTTTATTTGGTGGTTTTTAGATAGGGTATTTTTTCTGAAGAAGTACCAAAACCCTCTATTGTATTACATTGAAAATGAGAGAAGAAAAACACCCAAGTAGGCCTAACTTGTGAATAAAATCCAGCAAACTACCCCAATTTTGTAGAACGAAAGTCAAATCAGGTCAGGGGCTATCAAATTACTTGACAGCGATGCGATAGTCTCTTACTATTAAAACCGTTCTATTATGCCGACATCAATAATTACTACAGACGACCTTCGGGAATTCAAAATGGAATTGCTCGATGACATCAAAAACCTTCTTTCCAAGCAAGCTACTGGAAAACTGAAGAAATATCTTAAATCTTCCGAGGTTATGGATTTACTACAAGTAAGTCCAGGAACACTTCAAAATCTGCGTATCAATGGTACGTTGCCCTACACAAAAGTTGGCGGAATCATTTACTATGATGCAGAGGAAATCCAAAATGTGATGAACGCCAACCGCGTTCAACACAGCATAAATTCTTAAGCGATGAACTATATAAAGCTACTCAATGCGGCTTTTTCAACGTTCTATTTTGATGACCGCCTCAATCCCACGCACATAACCCTGTATATGGCATTATTTCAAGAATGGAATAGTAGCCGATTTGCGGACGAATTTTATGTGAACCGCAGAGATTTAATGAGGGCTGCCAAAATTGGTTCTAAATCAACCTATCACAGATGCGTTACGGATTTGGACTCTTGGAATTATCTATCATACTTCCCTTCCAACAATCCTTACAAAGGCAGTAAAATCAAGATGGCCATAATTGGGACAAGTGATGAGCCTGATGTGGGACGGTACAGTCCCATATTAGAACAACTTGCGGGACACTACCATCCCAGAAATGAACCAGTAGTGTACCAACACCATACCACAAATGGACAAGTAATGGACTCGCACCGTCCCGTGAGTGGACAAGCATTGGTATCTACTATAAACAATACCAAACAAGTAAACAATATAAAACAACCAAAGGGCAGGCAGGCCGTTTTTATTTTTTTTGAAGAAAAAGGTTTTGATGCTGATGAAGGAAAAAAATTCTTCGACCACTACGAATCGAACGATTGGAAAACAAGCGACGGAAAACCGATACGAGATTGGCAAGCTTTGGCTAAAAACTGGATGGACAGAACTGAATTATTCAATGAGGAAAACAAACCAAACACAAAGCAACCGTCCCATATTAAGGACAACTTGCGTACCACTAAAAACAAAGATTATGGACAACCCCTCTAAAATTACCGAAGGTGGCGTGGAATATTCGCTTGGAAAGTTTGATGGTAAAAGCGTGTTATACGATTTTGATAAAATCCTGATTTATTTGGATGCAAAGGGAAAGTTGCTCTTTGGCAAACAATTTAGAATCTATGATGAGGACACGGTTATCATCCGCAAACTATGTCACTATTTCATCAAGGACAAAGAAAATTGCCTGAAAGATGATATCGACACTAACAAGGGTATTCTTCTATCCGGGCCTGTGGGATGTGGAAAGACCACTTTGATGAAACTATTGCGATATATCGTGCCAATGCAACGACCTTATGAAATGATTCCGTGCAGGAATGTTGCTTTTAGCTTTAACCATCTAGGCTTTAAAACCATTGAGGATTATGGCAGCACCAAATTCTACTGCTTTGATGATTTAGGCATTGAACCTGCAGGACGATTCTATGGTAAAGATTTGAATGTGATGGGCGAAGTATTACTTTCCCGATACGAACTTTACCTTGAGACCAAACACAAAGTCAAAACCCACGCTACTACAAACCTAAATGCTGAAGAACTGGAAGAACGGTATGGAAACCGTGTTCGTAGTAGAATGCGCGAACTGTTTAATTTGATTGCTTTTGATACAAAAGCTGGGGATAAGCGGAAGTAAATTTTAGAATACTATTTTTCAAATTGGCGCTTGTTTAATGGATGGTCATTTAAAACCTATTTACTTAACAACAACTGTTGTTTTCTTGAATTGGTGGACAAGAAACTGTCCCATAACTGCAATAAACACAGCAATCCCCTTCATTTGGTTTTAGAACCGTTTTACAATTCTCACATTCGTAGAAAAACTGACAAGCTTTTGTTGGCATATCCTCTACTTTTTTATGTCCGCAGTTTGGGCAGGTAATTTCTGATTTTAATTGGACTTCCATTAGTTTTCTTCTTTGTAGGTTACTTTATAGCCTGTAGAATTAATTGCTTTTTCTATATCCTCTTTAGTAGTTTTCGAATTATCGAATTCTACTTTTGCGTTAGCTTTTTCATAGGAAGCATTTACATTTACAATACCCTCTAATTCATTAACAGCGTGCGTAATGTGTTGTTCGCAAGAAGCACAAGTCATCCCTTTTACATCAAAATTTACCGTTTGAATATTGGATTGATTCACTATAACCACTTCTTTTTTATTAACTGGATAAAAAATATGAGAGTAGTATGGAAAGCTTATTGAGATAGCCGCAAATAATGTAATTCCTATTAAAAACCCTTTAGTTTGAAACCACTTTGGCTTTGCATCTATTTCACAGCAATCATCTGCTTTTTTAGGTTTTAGATAATCATACCACGCATAACCAATTGCTATGATAGCGACACCAATTAAATAGGGTCTAAAAGGTTCCATCCAAGATAAAGCGGATGCACTCCCTCCAATTCCAGCAATTAATGCAATAACTGGTGGTATGCAACAAGATGACGCTGCTATTGCAGCAAACAAACCTGTATATGCTACATTTTTTGATGTTTTTTCTGTACTCATAATTAAAAATTTATGCTGTTTTTCTTTCTAATTTGATTGACTTAAATATACTATTCAGAATATCCGTCTCATCCTCATTCAATGAATAGTATAAGGTTTGCCCTTCTCTCCTTGAGCTTATAATACCTGCATCTTTCATTTTTCGTATATGCTGAGAAACGGCAGGAACACTCATACCTAAAATATCAGCTAAATCACAAGGGCATAATTCTTTTTCCATATTTAAAAGAAATAGAACTTTTAAGCGCACTTCATTACCTGAAATAGATAGTAGTTTCGATATTTTGTCGAAACCATTAGCCATACCATCAATGGTAGTTCTACAGTTTAGTAATTGCTTATGGTCAGCCTCAGCTCTTGTACAGGATATTTCTAATTTCATATTAATGCTTTAGACGAGCAAAGGTAAAAGTAATTACTTATTTAAGCAAATACTTAAATATTAAATTATATTCTGCTCTAACTTTTAGTTGGTTGTCTTAAATAAGATAGCGGGTGTTATGCGGAAATAATCTAATTTCTGAAAGACTTATATAAGAAAATCACTTCAGAAATAAATTGGATTACAATCGCTTTTAAACTCTTTGTTAATTCTAAAAATAGGTCTTTCATAATAGTATTAGTTTTGTATAGATAACAAAATGGCTGTGGCAATCAATTGGATATTGTTAGAATTTGAAATATAGTTGCCTTCATCTTTATTACTCAAAAACCCTAATTCTATAAGTACAGAAGTGCAAACATCAACCGTTTCTCGAAGTACCTGAAAATTTGCAAACTTGACACCTCTACTTTCATATCCCAATTCTTTATTAAGTGCGGCTTGCACTTGAAAAGCAAACCAAGTAGAATCATCTGAATATTTGGATTCTGCATTTGTCACGTAAACTTCAACACCCCTAGCATTCGGATTATCCGAATGATTGCAATGCAACGACAAAAATAAATCAGCTTTTAGAGCTTTGGCAAGTTTGGTTCTATCTGATAGTGAAATAAGTGTATCGCTGTACCTGGTCAAATAAATATCCAAAGGCTTATCCAACTTGTTATTTAGCTTCAAAATCGCACTTGCAATATTGAGTACAACATCTTTTTCTAGGATGCCATTTACACCTATCGCACCAGAATCTTTTCCACCGTGTCCAACGTCAATTAGTATTCTTTTTTGAATGGCTGTTTCCTGTCCAAAAATGATACACATTTTCAAGAGCAAAATCATAAAACTGACGTTTTTGAGCACTTTTTTCATTTTCAATTTTAGGGTTATTAACAATTCAACTTCCAAAAGTCATAGAATTTGATATCAAATAATAACAAAGGAATTCAAACAAAATCAAATAATATTTTGTTCACAAATATTTGATTATCAGGTATTTGTAAATAAATATATGTAAATTTCCAATAACGAAAACAACACAAAAATTTAAACTGTTACGTTATGAAAAAATCAATCTATTTGGCAACTTTTTTGTCGTTGCTCTCAACATCACTTTTTGCACAAATTGGGGGAATCGAAGATTCGGTCGATGATGTTTCCAACACCATCCGAACCATTTTTCCAATCATATTAGGGGTCATTTTCCTCATCGGTTTCCTGTTTAATGCAGGGCATTTCTTTGGGGAAAATGCTGACCTAAAAAAGGGTATTACCAGAGTACTTGTATTTGTTTTGATAGCTGGCGCAGTAGTCGGCATCTTCACTTACCTAATTGGAATCGTTGTATAATGAAGCGGTTCGAGGTCTATAAAAACATTAGGAAACGGGCAGTCATTTTTGGCTTCCCCATTTCCCTGTTTGCCTTAATGATAGTTTCCATATTGGCCTCATTGCTCATAGTAATTTTCTCTTTCAGCTTCGTGATGATTATAGGTATTCTCGTTTTTAACGCTGCGCTCTATGTGGCTTTGACAAGAATTAGCCACAACCCACAGATTTTTCAAACAGCCAACGCTTTTCCAAAAATTATAAGTAACAAAAGAAATTCAGGTTTTAACTATGAATAAGATTAACCTTTCGGCATATCAGCCCATCGTAGATATTCAGGACAATATCGTCTTTGCCAATAATGGCAATGTGGTCTTGTGCTATACAGGGAATCTACCTGAAATTTATTCGCTTTCCGAAAAGGACTTTGAAGATATGCACGGTGCTTGGTTTCAGGCTTTGAAATCGCTGCCTGTGGGAACTGTGGTTCATAAACAGGATATATACCTGAAGAAATCCTATTCTTCTGAACAGCTTCCGAATAAAACATTTTTAGAAAAAGCAACGCACGAGCATTTTAAAGGTCGTGGACATATTGAGCACAAGTGCTATTTGTTTTTCATCTTGACCAAAAACAAAGCGCTCAACAATTCAAAATATGTCAATCCCTTTAGAAAAATTTCAAAGGGAATTGTACAGGAACTGGACGATAACATTAAGAGTTTTGTAAACTCTGTAAGCGATTCTGTTTCCTTTATCAATAATAGCCGAAAGATGGCATTCCTTCCGCTTAAAGCGGAAGGGATTCAGAAACTCACAAATGGCTATTTCAATGGCTTCAACGAAGGCTTCGATACCGACATTCTATTAGATAAGAAAAGCGTCAATATTGGCGAAAACCATTTTGATGCCCTTGCCATCAATAGCGAACTGTGCTTTGGCGAAAGTGTACAGAGTAGCAAAACCAATGAGAAATTCACATCTGACGATTTTGTGTTTCATCAAGGGTTTATTGATGGCTTAGGGCTTACGCTTAACGAAAACCACATTGTCAATCAGATTTTATATCTCGACGACAAACAAAAGTGGCGCAAGCTGCTCGACAAGAAAGTCGAGGAACTTAACAAGAGTTCCAATTTCGGTTCACAGAACAAAGTGGTTTTGGGGAAAATCCAACATATTCTTGACCAAATCAATGCCGATGACAATGCACGGATTATTCGTGGTCATCTCAATATTGTGTATTGGTCTAAAGAAGCCAAAGACCTAGACAAAATAACTTCAAAAATTAAAACTGAATTTAAGGAACTGGATATTATTCCATACTATCCGAGAGGCGAAGAGCGCAAGAATTATATATTAAACAGTTACTGCTGTTTTTCGTCCAATTTCTCGAACAACGATTTATATGTTACCGATTTAAAACACGCATTATGCCTATTCATCAATAATACCAATTACAAATCTGATACTACCGGAATCATCTTCAATGATAGAGAGCATAATATTCCTGTTCTAAAAGATGTTTGGGACGAGCGAAAAAAACGTATCAAGGCTCGGAATTTTGCCATTTTCGCACCAACGGGCGAGGGTAAATCCTTTTTAGCCAATAATATTTTACGCCAATACTTTGAAAGTGGTGTTCGTCTGGTCATTATCGACTTGGGTGGCTCGTACACTAAATTTGCCAAACTATATCCTGAAAAATATACGGTACTTCGGTACGAAAGTGGAAAAAATCTTGGCATCAATCCTTTTTATATAAGTGATACAAATGATCTGACACCTGAACGATTGGAAGATTTGTCTGTTTTCCTTTTTGAGCTGTTCGCTTCAGATTTAAAGGTTACTAAAGCACAGTCGGTTTCAGTCAAAAAAATATTGCGTCATTATTACAATAGCATTTCAGAAAATCATTCGCTCGAAGGATTTTACAATTTTATAGAAAGGAATCAAGAGGATCTTCTTGACACCCTAAAAATCCATCCCGACTACTTCAACGTTACCAGCTTTTTGCACGTAATGTCCGAATATGTCGGCGATGGTCTATATAGTTTTCTGTTTGAAGTGAGTGAAGACCAAACCTATAAAATAGAGGACAAACGTTTGATTGTTTTTGAACTCGATGAAGTCAAAGACAATAAGGAAATCCTGTCCGTAATGTTGAAGCTGATTAAGTCAGCCATCCAAAGAACCATTTGGAAAAATAGGGCTGAAAAAGGTATCATCCTATTTGACGAGTTTGCCAAGCAACTGAAGTTCGAGAACGTTCTTGAAAGCGTAGAATTCTATTATCAAGCCATCCGTAAACAGAACGGTGCTATTGGTATCATTCTTCAATCCATCAATCAACTTCCCAACAATTCAACATCTGCAAGCATCCTTGAAAATACACAGGTCATTTACAGCCTTAACAACGAAAAAGGCTATGCCGAATTGGTCAAACGCCTTAATCTTTCAAGCCACGATTTAAACCAATTAAAGTCCATCAAAAACAACCTTTCCGGGCCACGGAAGTACACCGAAATGTTCATTAAAATCGGTAGGGAAAGTAACATCTTCCGTCTTGAAGTTCCGAAGGAAGTCTATGCGGCTTACTTAACCGACGGACAGGAAAACGAAGAAATAATAAAGCTCTACAACGAGCATCACGATATGGAAAAAGCAATAATTCAATTCACATCTAAAACATAACATTATGAAGACAAAATTCAAAATTTTAGTAATGACAGTAGCATTGACCTTATTTATGTCGGG
Organism: Winogradskyella bathintestinalis; assembly: GCF_030407435.1. Classification (GTDB taxonomy): domain Bacteria; phylum Bacteroidota; class Bacteroidia; order Flavobacteriales; family Flavobacteriaceae; genus Winogradskyella; species Winogradskyella bathintestinalis. The sequence continues at coordinate 302,460 of NZ_JASDDK010000001.1, read as the reverse complement.
CAACGCTACTGCCCAAGGAATGCCCACTTATGACAATACCAATTTTATCAGCTTGGTAAAACAACTGATTGAATCGGGTAAACAGACTGCTCAAATGATTAAGTCTGTAAAATTCTTAAAAGATGTAAAAGAGGCCATCGAAAAGGTTTCAAATGTGGTTCAGCAACTTAGAGCAGTTCAAGAAATTGCAGACAACAATCAACGCCTTATTCAGGTAATGCAAAATGATTTACAGGACATTTTAAACTCGCCTTATATAAAGCCAGATGAAGTAAGCAGGGTTATGGAATCGTTTGATGCTATAGTTCAAAATTCATTGGACACGGTAGATTTTATTGATGAAGTTCTATCAAGCGACTATCTAAAAATGAGCGATGCAGAGCGTGCCGCAATTTTGAAAGAAAAAGAACTGGAATCAAAGCAAATGGTTTCTACCATCACTACAAAAACGAAACGCTATCGTGATATCATTTCATTCAGAAAAATGCAGGATAAAGTAAATAACCGCGAAACAGGATATTAAAAATGACCGCAACCATACTTTTAGGAATTGGATTGGAATATATCGATACGGTATTTCAGACCATTCAGAACAGTAGCTTCTCGCAATATACTATTGCCGGAATGAAAACGCTTGCTGTCCTGTTCTTTCTGGTCAACATCCTTAAAAAGTACAATGAAGGTATTGCGGACAAAGACGGGTACACTTGGGGATTGAGTCCTGGTGAACTGGCAAAGAATTTTGCTATTGTTATTCTGGTCATATTCTCAACGCAGGTATTAGGGTTTTTCGATGGAATTTTAGTGGCCATCGAAAGTCAATATCGAGGGACTGCACCTGCATTATTGCCATTACAGATGCAGGATATTCCGTTAGAGGAAGATGTAAGTCTTTTTGATGCTGCGAGTTCAGCAATGACGCTTTTGTATGAGGCCTTGGTAACACCCTTATATGGGTTCAAGATATTAGCTTTCATTTTAAGTACAATACTCTGGATATTGGATTTGTTCATCTATCCGCTATTCTTGGCAGAGCGTTTTTTCCTTTTGGGGATAATGCAAGCGTTCTTCCCTTTGGTCATTAGCCTTGCAGTATTTGAAAAATTCCGTTCACTTGCTTATACATTCTTCAAGTTGTATGCTGCTGTATATATGTTAGTGCCGGCATTCTTTTTAGTCAATGTATTTGTTAACGCTATTTATACGGAAATCAACACCAATTTTTGGGTTAACTTATTTGGTACCGATACAGGTCAAGGCTTTTTTGCGCCTGTGGTTCAATTAGGTTCTGTTGCATTTATTGTTTTCCTGAAATTCAAATTGTACAAACGAGCAACGTCCTTTACACTCCGATTGTTTACTGCCTAAGGCAGATTAAAAATAAGAATATGAAAACACCATACAAGAATATTTATAACGTCCTAAAATTGAATCGGTTTATCGTTTTGGCAGTTGTTGTCTGTGCCTTACTGTCCAGTACCTTTTCAGTTTGGATGGTATTCAATACAAATCAAAAAGCGCTCAATAGTGCTTTTGCCATCAATACAGATGGCAGTATAATTCCCCTGAAGCTCGTAACTCAAAAAGAGAATTTTAGAGTCGAAGCTCTGGCACATTTAGAACTGTTCCACAATTACTTCTATAACATCGATGCCAGTAACTATGAAAGGAATTTGGAAAAAGCACTTTGGTTAGGCAATAGTTCTGTGGACAATCTTTACCGCCAGAAAAAAGCCGATGGTGTTTACAACAGGTTGCTTCAGTATTCATTGGTTCAAAAAGTATTGAGTATTGACTCAAGGATAAACGAAAATAATGGCTCGTATAGTTTTACAACCACCACCATTTTTGAAATTAACAGAGGTTCAATAATTGACACCTACGAACTGTTTTCAACTGGAAACCTGATTATGGTTGACCGAAACTTTCCCAACAATCCGCACGGACTTCTAATTACAAATTACTTCGAAAACACTTTAAAAAAACTGAATGATGATAGTTGAGCCGAAAATCGGCATTTAAAAAACCAAGATTATGAAAGTAGAAAAGAACAAAATAGTATTTGCAGCAGTATTGGCGGTGATTTTCATATTCCTTATTTCCTATTCCGTAATGGTAATGGGCGATGATGATAGCGAGAACGAAAGCCTACAACAAACATTAATTCCCGATTTAGAGGAAAACCAAAAAGAGTACGATTCTAAACTGGATGCCATCAATGATTTAAAGGAAGTGCGTGAAAATAACGCACCCAGCATCTATGATGAAAAGCTTATAGACTCGTTGGGCTTTTACGACCCAGATTTGCCCGAACGTGAAAAAGAACGTATTGTGGATAGTATTTACGATGCTGGCAAAATTCGATATTCTGAAAAACGCTATCAAAATCTGGGACAGAGAAAAGTTGCTCAAAAAAGCACAAAACAAATCGATTCATCAGAAATCAAACGAGAACAAAAAATTGAAGCCAAAGAATTAGGCTTAGAACATCAATTGTTCTTTGCCGCATCGCCAAAACCCAACGAGTTTTCAATCATCGGTAATACTGATGAAACAATTTACGTAGTAGTAGATGGCGACCAAATAGTCAAAGCGAATACCAGATTACGAATGCGCCTTACCAAACCTGCAATAATAAATGGTAAGCAGATGCCGAATAACACACCAATTTTTGGGTTTATCAGCTTTCAGCCCAATCGAGCTTTAATTGAAATTGAAAATATAAAGCACCATCCTACTAAACTCAAAGCATTCGATTTGTCAGATGGTAGTGAGGGCATTTATGTCGAGAACAATTTTCGAGCTGAAGCCACCACCGAAGTCTTGGACGATATTATTGGCGATATCAACATTCCCACCGTACCACAAGTTGGTGGTATATCCAAAGTACTCAGACGTAACAACCGAAACGTAAAAGTTACGGTATTGAATAATTATAAATTAATTCTAAAACCTAAATTATGAGCCCATAATGGGCATTTAAAAACACACTCTTATGAAAAAGTATATCATAATTTCCACTCTTGTTTTAAGTTTCGCTTTCGCGAAAGCGCAAACAACTACAGTCCTCGATACCATATATGCCAACGACACCAAAAACGTTGCATTATTCTTCCCTGAACCTATTCGGCAAGGTATAACCGGTTCAGATAATTTTGTTTTTACCTACAACCGTGAAAAAGAACAGTATTTTGGACTTCTTCAAGCAAAGCCTGGCAAAGAAAGTAATCTACTGGTAGTCAATAGAAATGGTTCAATTTTTTCGTATATTGTAAGATATAAAAAACAGCTATCTAAGCTCAATTATTTCATTCCGTTATCTAATAGTATAGGGAATGAGAAACCGATTAAGGTCGATTCGATTCTTGCTGAATCCTCTGAAGAACGTGTAGATAATAGAACGTATTACTACCAAAAATTCTGCTCGTATCTTCTTAACAGAAACCAGCGTATAGGTCGAATTAAAAAGCGAAATGAAGGTATCGTTTTGAGTGTTGAGAATATTGTTTTTGATAAGAAAGAACTCTACTTCGTTATCCAGATTGAGAATAATTCTACTTTGGATTACGATTTGAATTTCTTGAACCTTTCGATTGAAACAAGACAAAAAGGGAAAAGAAAATCGTTACAACGCCTGTATCAAGAACCAACGTACAAACACAATCTGCCTTCAAAAATTGCAAAAAGTGAGACGGTTCGCTTCGTTTATGTATTGCCCAAATTTTCATTATCTAATGACCGTAGGGCGATTTTAGAATTGAACGAGAAAGATGGCGAACGCAATATAGAAATGAAAATATCACATAGATATATCAATAACCCAAATTAAAATATTATGAAAAAAATTATTGTTTTCTCACTCGTACTGTTGTTCCTTTCTTGTGCCGATTCTGATACTAAAGTTTCTGGGCCAAGTGCTACAGCCCAGATTGTTATTGAAAGCTTTTATGAAAAGGATGAGGAAGCTTTAAAAGCCAACTCAACACCACAGGCATATTCTAATTATATGAATACTATAAATATGTTTAATGCGACGGTAAAGGATGATTCAAACTTTACTGTTTTGCAGGATACCATTATGGGTGATGTGGCTTGGGTAAAATATACGACAGCCTATGATAAGACACCAGGCCTTTTTAAACTGGTTAAGCAAAATGGCAAGTGGCTGGCGGATGCGAGAGGCTCAAAGGACAAATCTCCTTTTTAAAAGGACTTTTACTGATTGTTTTTGAGATTAATTTCCCAATAGCCTTGCGTGCCACCGTGACGTATTAAAAAGCCTTTAGTTTTTAGTGCGTTTATATGTTTGCCCACAGGGGATTCATTGATACCTAAAGCTTCAGCTATTTCAGTATAAGTAATAGTAGTATTGGTTGCAATAAGTTTAAGCACTTCTTTTTGTCTTCTAGTTAGAGCTTCAGTTGAATCAATTACACCACCTATTGCACCACCTATTACACCACCTTCTTGACCACCCTTTACACCACCTGTTTGACCACCTTCTTCAACAACAGCTTCTTTAGCAATAAAAGTCATTCTAAGAAAGTTATCTGAAAAACTAAAACTCTCTTTTCCGTAGTGTTCTAAAATACGAGGAATGCCAGAACCTAATTGTTCAACCAGTTCTAAATCTTTAAAAATTCGCATCAGTTCCTTGTTTCGTGGGACTGAAAAGCCTTCAAAAAATTCTTGCTTGCTCAATCCTTCCGGAAGACCACCAGCCGATGTGATTTCGATTCTATCGGTAAAGATTTCAAACTTTGGGGTAATCTCATTTGTGTAATCATTATGCACAAACGCATTTATGATGGCTTCACGCAAGGCGATGGGATGCCAAAGATTGGCTTGTTGTCTTTCTTTGGCTGTAATTTTTGTGGTTGTTCTGTTCTCGACCGCAATTTTATCTATCACTTGTTTGGTAGCCTTAACCAAACATTCGTGACCGTATTCGTTGCTTTCTATTAAGTCTGTTCTGGTTATACCCGAATATTTAGCGACTTTAATTGATGTGTTATTCTTATCTGCCAAGAGATAGCCGGCATAATTAAAAGCACCATCTTCAGTAAGTAGTTCCAAGTTCTTGGCAAATGGTTTACCAAGGGTGTACCCAGATTCTTCGTAGTAAATTTTTAGCTGTCCGAAGCCTAAATCCTGCCGTCCTGCTTTAATCTTGCTGATGGAATTTCGGGTACGTTTGGCAAAGAGCTCGTCAATCATTTTTTGTGGCATCGGTTCAGCTGCTGAACCTAAACGAATAAAACAGCCCTTTTCGCTCATCCCGTATTTTTTAAGATGATATGGTTTTTCTGGACCGCTGGCCACTATGATTTTTAGAATGTTCTTACTATTCCTTTCCTCACTCACAATATCAAACAGACCAAGGGCGGAAGGGCGGATGTTGTTTTTTAATCTATCCTTAATCTTTAACTGGTCGCTATCAGAATCTGCCAATCCGTAAGTATTTCCATCCTTATCGATGCCAATATATATAATGCCACCTTCGCGATAGTTTAGAAAAGCGATGACCTCTTTTTCAAGTCCATCAGACAATTCTCGTTTGTATTCTATGCGGTTTGTTTCGGTCATTAATTAAATAAATTGGCAATTTGGAAATAAAGATAACTATACGCTAACAGTTTTTTCGCTTAGTAAGGTTTTCATTTTATCCAATAATAGTGCCTTCCTTTTTTCGTGGAAATTTCCATATTCATTCAAATTCAAATCGACATCTGGAATTAAATGAGCGTTCAAAAATTGAGTTCTATTATTTTCATTTGTTTCTTTCTCAACCCAATCCAACAGATTCATATTACTCTTGGACATATTCTCATTGGCATCTAACATTTGAAGGTTATAGATAGAATTGTAAGTGTGCCATCCATAGCTTTCTTTGTCGGAAGCTTCAAGATTATTAAACTCAAATGCAGAATGTATATGGTCTTTATGAAAATTATTATTTCTATAATCTAAATCTGGATATAATAGAGAGAGAATAGAAAAAGCATACTGATTGTCTTTCTGTGTGAAAAGTACTTCTTCTATAAATTCATCGCCAACGCTCGTATCCTTTCTTATATGATTAAAAATAGAATTGACAGGAAAAGAAGTAATCTCTGGCTTAATTTTCATTTCAACTACATTGTCCGTGAAAGTCCTTCTTATTTGAGATAAAACTGAATCTGATGTTCCACCAAAAATCCTCTTAATCAACACTATGTGAAGCCATTTTTTTATCGATTCTCTGTCCTCTTTGAACTCTATCTTAGTTGAATAATCTCTATAAATATTCTTGTGGTACAAATAATAAATGATAGGGATTACAGAGTTCTTGGAAGTCAAAGTGTAATCCGTAAATCCGAAAGTTTTTATTAAATCAAATGTGGATAGGATTGAATCTCTAATCTTTTCCCATTCTGTCTCAAAATCCTTTGCGTTACCTTTGGAAAAGTTTGTAACCCTAAACTTAATATCTCGACTGTACAAATAAAGAAAGGATTTAAGTATTAGGTCTTTGGATATTGAAAAACCCTTATCTCTTATACTATCTACAAGTTTATGAATCTCTTTACGCGCATCTTTTTTTGTCCAGTTTGCAACTGCAATAGACATTAATAAATCTGAAAAATTTAAAGGTTCGCCACCACTATTTATCCTGATAAAAATGTTTAGCGCCTTATCTAAACTTTGGTCTTTTTCAAGGAAATAATTAATTATAGGCTTTTCCTTTATGGTTCGCCTTAGCTGTCTTATTGCTTTCCGGGAAAAGCTACTTTCAAATTCTTCTACAAACTCATCAAAAGCTTCATCCTCGGTATAATTTAAAATTGCACCTACCTTAAACCATTTTTGTTCATTCGCTTCGTAAATTTCAGATTCTTCTGTTTCAGATTTTTCAAGAAAACTAAATTCGTATATTCTGCCATCTTCCTCGTCTTGAAGTTCAGTTGTAATGTTCAAATACAAATGGCGCGTTGGAATACTCCATTCTGTATCTTCCCACTTTCTACGGTACTCTTTATAACCGAAACTACCTTTTAACCCAAGATATAAAGAAGTTAATCTTTGCTGACCATCTAAGACCGCATTAAAAGAACTGATACCATTTGTTGAAATTTCCTCATTGTGGGTTTTATATCGTTCGCGATACTCATTTATGAACTTGTAGAATCTATATCCTTTTGACGTGGTTTCTTCTACTTTCCAAAATAGAAAAGAACTGATTGGATAATTTCTCATTATTGAATCAAAAAGCCATTCAATTTTAGAGTGATTCCAAATGAATTCTCGTTGTATGGCTGGAAGTAAAAACTGATTTGAGTCTATTTTTTCGATTGCATCAGAAATGGTTATAGGGGTTTGAAATGACATAAATTTCTTGGTTGGTTTTAGTTTCTATTATGCAGTTGGCATTTATTTTATATTATTTTTTTACCAGCTTATTAAATTATTTTCGATATCAAATCCTGAAGCTTCTACTTTTCCAGTTTCGGTAAATCCGTGTTTTCCGTTTTCATTTTTGGAAACGGTTAACTCATTTCTCAGGATATGTGTGAGTTCAAGATTATTTCCTAAAATATAATCTGAATTAATCGCAAAATTGATTCCTTGTTCGCCAAAAGGTACACTTGGATAATAAATTCCATCTACTTTACCCTCGGAATGAGCAAGAGCCACGTTGCAATAGGCTGTTGTTATAATATATGTTTTTCGGTCATTTTTTGCAGATTTCCTGAACTTCTCGAAAAGAAATCTATAAAATAAGATTGTAGCTTCTCTTATTTCAGGGTCACTTTGTTCAATGAAAGTTTCCATAGCTGCTCCGTGTTCTTTGTCGAACTCCGAAATTCTATGGTCTTTATCGGGTGTCGTTACTATAATTCCGATTAAGGGTTTCTTTAATTGCCAACGCCCAATTGTAACGTAAACTTTATCGCCAAAATCTTTTGTATCAGACCAATACTCGACTAACTCAGCAAATGAAGTAGGTCTATTTTCTGAACAGTAGAATTTAGACTGAAAAGGTCTATTACATCTCGCAAAATCTTTGACAAATTTATTTGGTGTTATTGAGATGTCGGATATTAATGGAAATAAATCATCGTCTTCGTGGGTGCGTGTTCTGAAAAATACTGATTTGGCAGGAATTTCATATTGTAAAACTGGAAGCCTTCCTATGGTTAAATAGGCTAAAACCGCTTTTTCGTAAGCGTACTCATTTTCTGGATTTATCGCTTCCAATAAAGTAATAGCTTTTTTTACATTTTCAACAGTCATATTCTTTTAGTTCTATGTACTCAATTCTTTATCCAAATTACTCGTAAATAGGCCTTGAACCAATTTACCATTTCTCAAATATTCAAAGAAATCATCATAATTCTCAGGACTTAGGAAATGAAAATTATAGCGTTGATTCACATTATTTTCTTCAAGTTGTTTATTTAATTCCTGAAAATGAATGGTCGCCCATTTAAATTTTGCTTTATTTAAATCAGAATAGTCTTGGTCATCTTTAATCTCGACAACGGTAATATATTCTATTTCCGTATCTGAGGTTTTAACAAAAAAGTCTGGATTGAATTTGCCCTGTTTTGTATGGTTTCCTGATTTACTTGATAGCGAATACTCAATAGTATAGAAGCTTTGATTAGTTGATTTTAGCCAAGCATCCAAGGCTTTGGAATTTTCATTCCTAACCAATTTTTCAGCAAATTTTCTTTCAGGTGTTGCGTTAAGGAACGCTAAATCTACCGGTGTTTTAAAATCATAACTATTTGCCTGCAAAGTAGCATTACGAGGAAAAGTTCCATCATCAATTACTTCCTGCAAAAAGTTTAAGACGTCTGTGTCTTTAACTTCTTCATTGTAATTATTTGAATACATAACCGTAGAATTATGGCGTAAATTCCCTATTGACAATGTTTCCTTTATTCTTTCTTTAGTTGAGATAACAAAGGGCTTTTGCGCTATTCTGACTAATTCAAGCGATTTATTTTTTCGTCTTAGAAGCGTATTGAATGAAGAAAAAATATTTCGTTTATTCTTTTCGTTCAATTCATCTCCTTCCAGACCAACCTTATCCATAGAACGCCTTATCAGCTTTGTAATCTCTTCTTTGGGCGGAAGGTTGTTTTTTGTGTATTGACCTTCTTGTAATTTAAGTGTAACACCTTCCCATTCTCTCGTCTGAAACTCGTGATAGATTTTATCAACGATTTCCTTAATTGGTGTCATTCTATTTTTAATCTTGTACTCTACACTCTTATAATCACTCGCAAGGTTGGTATATGTTGTTTCCTGACTTACTTGGTCTACCGAAGATTCTAAGTTTATGATACCTTTATAATTAAACTCTTTCTCTTTACTGTTGTTTTCTACCGCTTTTTCAATTTTGTTGTAATCTATATTGTAAAGTTCAAAATGAAATTTACTCCTATCGCCATCGATTAAGTTAGAACTCTCCAATCGCATTTCTAACTCCAGTACTTCATCTACCAATCCTTTAATTTTTGAGCCCCAAGATGAATGGTTAAATATTGTAACTTCTGCATTATTTATATATTCAGGCGGCACTCTTAGTCCTCTACCTAAAACCTGAGAAATCAATAATTTTGAATTAAAAGCTCTTTCTTCCATAGGGACTATTTGGAATACATTCTTAACATCCCATCCCTCTGTAAGCATAGAAACGGACACAATCCATTCTACAGTAGAGTCTTGTTCATCTACTTCCTCTAAACGAATTACATTATGCTTATGTACCTTATCTGAAGTTACCGTCATAACCAATTTATCCCGAACCTCTTGTTCTTCCAAACCTTCTTCCAGCATTAAAAATTCAACCAATCGTGTTTCAAGTCTTTTGGCATTTGTAATATTGTTTGTTACCAGAATTGTTAATGGTTTTACATTTTTGTAAGTAACTTTATTATTGCTATGGTTCTGATATATTTTCTGAAATCTTTGGTCTTCGTTTATGCTATCATCCTCTGAAACATAATTAATCTTCTTAACAAATTTTTCATCAACAGCTTCTCGTAAAGAGTATCTGTAAATAACGTCATTGAAGTAATCATTCCCTATATATGCTGTACCTGTAAAACCAAGCATATATTTAAAATTATAACCATCGTCCAATAAAAATTTCTTCCATATTTTTAACCCTCTTGCTTCTGTAGTATTACCTGAAATCTTATTATAAATGTGATGGGTTTCATCATTCAAAACTACCGTGTCAAAACCTCTTTTGAAACCAAAACTATCTTCAATTGATGAACCTGTCCTTTCGTAAACAGCGTGGACATTTTCAATACAAATGGCACCTTCATCCACGGTAACACTTCCATCAACTATACTCGGATTTCTAATAATTGCAGATGGCGGAATTGTTTCTTTTAGAATTGGGTCAGAAACCAAGGCTAAAAACTTTTTATGCAGTTCTTTTTCAATTGTCGTTGATGGACACAAGACGAGTACTCTTTTGACCAAGCCTAAACCTAATAAGATTTGTGCTATGCCATACATTACGTAACTTTTTCCCGTTCCTGTAGCAAGGTCTATTGTCGCAGATAACTTTGAAGGTAACTGTAGCTTACGGTGGTAATCTGCAAGCTCAGGATATCTCTCCCGTAATTGAGGATTTTGATAATGATTTTTAGAAACCAAGTCTTGAATATTAGTATACTCTTTGGATGCCAAGTAAATGACTGAACTTCTTATGGCTTTCTTTTGGTATTCCCTTGTTCCACAAAGTGCATCCAAAAACCTATCCCAATAAGGAAGTGGTAGCTCGCTTTGATTATAAAATTGATTTACTTTTAATATTAAATCTTTTGTGTCGTATCGCTTTTTTTCCTGAATCATCCCTTCGTATTTTTATTGGTAAATACCTCGCGGAATTCATTGCCATAAATGTCGATATATACTGCACTTACTTTAGAGCCACAATCTTCAATGGAAACATTAGCTTTACCATCCTCACTAACAATATCAGCAGCAAAAAATACATCGGACATTAAAAACTCATTGCCGTTATAGTTTTTATCTACAACAACCATTGCCAAGGCTTCCAGACCAGGAATATCTTCCAAGGTATCTTCATCAGGGTAGTAGGCTTTAAAAGCCTTTATTGTGATTACACCATCATCAAACGAGGACTTAACTTCTGGTTGTCTTATAAAGTGAAAACCAACTGCATTTTCAAGTGAATTTACGTTGCTGGAACTGGTAGGCTGTCTGAATTTTTTAAATTTCTCCTTATGCAATTCTTGAATAATTTGATATGGTACTTTCAAAAAGTAATAGCGCACATTCCCTATCTCATAGTAATCATCAATAAATTGAACAGAATTTGCTGGCGCTATAATATAGATACGGTCGCCAACTTTTTTGCCAATATTTTTGTGAAGAATTTCTAAATAATCTTCATCAACTGCTGCATCCTTATGCTCCCAATATTTCCAAATCAATACGTCATACCCATCCTTACGTTCTCCTTGAAATTCAATACCTGCAATTTTTTTTGGTTTTGGGGTTACTTCAAAGAGATTTAGTACGAAGTCTTGATATTCTTTATGTTGTAATGAAAATAGTTTTTCTATATCGTAAAAACCCGTATTAATCGTGTGAAATGATGTTGACTTCTTGCCAAAATCTTTAGTTTTATTTTTTAGAGATTTTGAGTTTTGAATTGTCAATATTCTTTTTTGAATCGTGTAAAAAGCAAATTTACCAATATCACAAGTAATCCATTTTCTACCTAATTTTTCAGCAACTGAGGCTACGGTTCCGCTACCTCCAAAAAAATCCAAAACTAAATCATCCTTATTGGTTGACAACCGTATAATTCTTTCGATTAGTTCTTCAGGCTTTTGTGTGGGATAACTAACTCGCTCTTTGGACTGTGAATTGATGGGATTTACTGTATCCCATAATGACTGTAACGGAATTCCTTTTAATTCCTCTAAATACTTTTTAACCCGGATTCCTCCCTTGTTCGTAAAGTGCAAACGATTCTCAGAATCAAGTCTTTCCATTGTTGATAATGGACATCTCCAATATCCTTTTATGCCTTTGTATTCATAGGTATAACCTGAACCCTTTAACCCCTTAGCTGTTACAGGACCATCAGTCCATAAACGACCATCTTCATCTTGATTACGAAAGCGTTTCAAATGTTTTTCTGAATAATACTCATAAAGCTGATTCCATATATATTTTTCAGAATTTGTATAGTAGAAAATAAATTCACAGTTTATTCCTAACTTTCCGCTATCGCTGTGAGCACTTGTTCTTTTCCAAACTATTTCATTACGAAAATTACCTTCTCCAAAAATCTCATCTAATATGGTTTTGATATAGTGAGATTTTTTTTGGTCAAGATGAATATAAATACTTCCATCACGAGCCAAAATTTCTTTGGCAATAATTAATCTTCTTCGTATAAACTCTACAAATTCAGCATCTTTAGCCTTGTCTGTATATGCTTTTTGACCTTGTGACCCTGAAAAATCAGATTCTGTCGCAAATGGTGGGTCTATGTAAATTAATTTAACCTTTCCCTTAACCTTGTCTTTTATAAGTGGGTCTTCATTTTTGTAAATGGTTTTGAGAAATTGAAGGTTGTCGCCAAATACAATCATATTTTTCCAACCGTCAGGATAAGACTCACGGTCGCCGTTATACGTTCTTTCAATTTGTAAAGGTGCGGCAGTTACTCCATCTTCGTCTGCAAGAATATCTTCTTTACGCATTTTTCCAGCATAAACGAGTTCATATTCCTTTTGAATAGTGGGGAAAAGCTTGTACTTGAAGTCCTCGGGTAGTTGCTCGCCCTTTTGTAATTTTTCTATTAAATAGTCCTTTTCTCTTTGGCTTAATTCTGTCATTTGGTGGTAAAAATAAGTGTTAAAGATATTGGTATAATTTCACGTTGCAAAAAAAGGGTTAAGATAATTTTAAGATTATCATTTATTAACCGTTTAGCCCAATGAATTAAGGTGTTTAACGTTATTTAAATATAGACCGTGCTTCCTCATAAACCCGCTCAAAATTAGCTCCCAAATCAGCTTTAGAAAACTGTTTAGTCTCATTAGGAAGTTCCCTTTGAATGTCGGCTAATTTAAACTGCACCTTTTTATCCCTACCATCTGCATAAGTGATAAACTCGCCCTGTTTCAACCTGAAAAATACGTCCGCCCGAATCTTTGGGATTTCCTTTTCGCCCGTAGTAATGCGAGTATCAAAATCGAGGTTATGTCCTCGACTTATGCTCTTGGTTGGGTCTTTAATGATTTCAAAAAAGCGTTCGTAATATTTTGCGGTGTCCGGGTCATTTACCTTTCCGAAAAATTGATAGGATAGATTACTAAGAATCGCCTTGCTTGCCTTATCGCCATACATCATATCATTCTGAATTTTATCCTGCATCACATAAATCGTAGAAATATTATAGCTTCTCAATGTTGCAGGAATTCGATGCATATTCAATAAACGAATGGTTGGTGCTTCTTCCATAAGCAAGAATGATGGTTTTGAATTACGCACGCTCATTTGCTTTGTAATAGTGTGTATAATTGTAGCGATTACTGGTGAATACGAAGTTTCGAATTTTGGGTTGTTCACAATCGAAATTACGCAGGGATTTTCAGCACTATTTATATTTAGCGGTACTTCATCTGCGGACAAAGCCATAAAAATCCGTTGTGTACTAATTCTTTTCAGCGCATTTGCCAATGTGCTTTTTACACCAGCGGTCTGCCTTTCAGAATCCTTGCCACTTATAAAGGCATCTGCCATTGCTCGTGATGTGGTGTTGGTTTCCAGAAACTGAATCAAACTTTTAGTATCGAGAAATTGATAAACCGCAATTAAATGTGGCAACGTACAAAACTTGGGATAGTCCGTTTTCAGTTTCCAAATCAAACCACCAATCAACCCTTCTGCAGCATCGTTGAAGAATTTTGTCGTGCCAGTTGTTCCGCTTTCTCTTTGCTCTAATAGATTCTCAATCAACACCCTTGACACCTCGTTTACGCTTTCCTCATTCTCTAAATACCGTGGCGCAATAGGATTTACCTTATGAATGATTTTATCGAAGGAAATGACCTTAAAAGGGATGTCGCTATCCTTGAAAAGCGGATATGCCATTTCGGTCAATTCAAAATCTTTATAATCGTGAATAATTCCGCAGAAACCTTCTTTTTCAAAATGCTTTAGAAATCCATAAACCACGCTTTCGGTTTTACCACTTCCGGCAGAACCAATGATGGATGCACCACGTTTGATATTATCCAATCTGAAATTTCCTTTAGTAGTTGCAAAGTTTACTTGGTATCTGCTGTCGCCATTTTTCGGGCTTTCGGTTTTATGTAGAAAAACATACAGTCCTATATTAATTAGCATTAGCGGACAAACCAAATAAAGTAATATAAATATCAATTCATTTCCTTCAGACAAATAGAACACGAGAACTGAAAGCGATATGCTATTCAACACAAACGCATATTTTGATACTCGAAACATTCCATAGAAAACCATACTGGCCAGACCAATAATTGAAAGTATCGTTATGAGATTGTTTATTTCCATACTTAGATTCCTATTGAACTTGATTTGATGGCCACCTCTATGCCACGTCTTAATCGCTTAAAAACTCGAAGCGCTATTTGTGCCTGACTTACTGGAATACTCGGCACTATGGGCAATCCTGATTTACTTATCATTTTAAAAGCCAATGCTTTTTCATTGGCTGGCAATTTCATCAATGCTGAAAAATATAGGTTTGGGTTCTTTACAAAGGTCTTTTTAGCTTTGTAGGTCTCTGCGTAATTGCGCTTATATCCAAATGTCTTATCAAATGTTTTTTCCGCTTTCGCGAAAAATGTATCTCTATCAAAACCACGCTTCACTTTTTTTCCGTGCATCTCTACTTCGGATGCTTTGTGCTTACTTCCTGGGGAAAGGCATATAGAATTTGAAGCATCCTTTCGGCTAACGATAATATGAATGTGACTTTGGTTTCCTGCTTTCGGCATTCCCTGAACTATCCGTTTTCCGTTTTGTTGATGTGGCGCTTGGCGTTCCAGTTTGGCAATTTCCTTTTCCATTTTCTTAATATTCCCTTCAGCTCGTCCTTCTTGAATATTTCGGATATCCGTTTTGAGCTGAAGTATTTTTGTGGCGAAAGGTTGGTTTTCTTTTATCTGAAAGTCCGTACCCTTGAAGGTTCTTTGATGTTCAATTTTAGCGTAATATTTTATGTCGTCTATTGATATAGGTCGTCCATTGATTTCCCGATTGAAGCTGGCAACATAATCTTTCATTAGCTCACGAGTGTAGGTTTTTAAATCTTCACGACTGTTCTGTAATCTGTTCAATTCATACTTGGAAGGACTGACCGTTATGGAATAAAATTTAGGTTCTTTCTTTTTCAATTTTGCCGTGTTTCCATCAATTTCTTTGACCACTTCTTCAGCGGAAATCTCATCGCCATATTGATTGAAAAAGTGTTCCATTTCGTATTGTTCCAACCCTTGGTTTTCCTTCTCTAAATAGCCTACAAAATCCGCTGAGCTTTGTGAATAATTGCTACCTAATTTTTGAGGTGTTACTGTGATATACATAGCTCAAAAGTTTATAGTTGGTTGCTTTGATTTTTCTTTTCGCGAAAGCGGATTTCCTTCTTTTCTTCGGCATATTTCTTTTCTACAATCAGCGGTTTTTTGGTGGGTTCTTCTGTTTCAAAAAGGGATTGAATCATCGCCACCGTAGGTTTGGTTTGTGTCTTTTCTACGTCTCGCATTATGGCAATTACCGCATTGATTCTTTTTAAAAGTTTGGCTTCAATAGTTCGCCCTGTTGGACCTAATTTTTCCTTTGGCGAAATTTCGTTATAGAAGAAAAAATCGAGCATCGTAGCCATCGCCTCGGTGTGCGATTTAAAGTAAGTGCGTGAGAAAGTTTGAAAACGTTTTGCAGTTTCCTTTTTAAATCTAATTCCAATAAATGAGTCCATATTTCGCCGATTTGTCGCAAAATCTTCCCTAAAAATGGGCGTTTACAGCCCGTTTGTCGCAAATCGTTGATTGTCAGGAAATTAAAATATATTCAAATCGCTGGTAATCAGCTATTTGAAAACGAAAAGGAATCCGAAACAGCGCGCAGCGTGTTACCCTCTTGCTATTCCTTTTCGTCACGCGCAAGCGTGACAAAAATCCATACAATCAGGCTTAAAAGCCGATTGCCATTTTCAAGGAAAATGATTTTCCGATATGTTATTTTTCGATGTGTAAGGTTATCGGCGAAAGTCGAAAAGTGGATAACCCTACTTAAATTTGAATGCTGAATTTCAGCGAAATAAAGATACGTTTTTTTATTGGTTATATACTAATCGCATACAAAAACACCTCTAAATTTTAGAGGTGCTTGCTTTTAATTTCATAAAATTTATACGTTGAAAATGTATTTATACGAATACAAATTCCGAAGTGCTTCTTCATCAAGCATCTTATCCAAATTGGTATTATGCTTTGTGGCATAATCCATTATATCCTTGCCGTACTTTTCCTTTACTTCTTCTTTGGAATTGGCAATTAATCGCTCTTGTGTTTCGGCGTTCAAATCGGTAAAATTTAGATATATCATAACGTCCGATTTTTAATATTCGCTTGGTAACATCAGCGTATCATTTACAAAAAATAACCGCAGTTCATCGAGCGGAAAATCGGTTGCCCGATATCCGTGTTTTTCCAAAATATTGTCGTTGCCATCGCTGTAAATTATCTCTGCTTCATAGCCTGTAAAATCCTGTTTATCTTCGGGCAATCTTTTGAAGTCTATGGTTATAAATTCGCTTCGGTTCATCAGACTTTTTGCAATTACGGATGTGTCTGTAATGAGCCAAAAACATTCTACTACTTCCGATAAGTATTTCAATCCGTCCGTAAAACGGGTTCGCAATAATGGGATTTGATAGAACATTTCTGTTCCACTAAAATATTGCAATCGCTCTTTTATTTCGTTAACTTGTGCTTTCATTGTACATATTATTTAAAGTGTGAATAATGAAAAAGAGGGCGCATCTTTCGACGGTTACGCCCTCTTTCATTTTAAGATTTACTTGTCGTCTTTGCTTCCAAGTAATAGAATTTCATCGGCTACAACTTCCGTAACATAGCGTTGTTCGTTATCATCATTTGTATAACTTCGAGTTTTAAGTTTTCCCGATATTCCAACTTCTTTGCCTTTAACAACATACTTCTCTACAATTTCGGCAGTCTTGCCCCAAGCAACTACCGTATGCCAATTAGTGTCAGTTTGTTTTTCGCCTTTGGCATCTTTGTAATACTCATTTGTGGCGAGTGAAAAACGGGCTACTTTCTTACCGCTTTCAAGGTTCGTAATGGTTGGCTCTTGTCCAACGTTTCCAATTAACTGTACGTGATTTCTAATAGTACTCATAATAAAAAGTTTTGTGTCTGCTTTGTTACAGACTGGTTTATATTTCCCCTATTTGTTTTAAACTGAATTAAATTTTAAGGGGTGTTTGTTCTTTTCTTCTGTGCACCGCACAATGGATAGAGTGGGTTTTGTCCAGACTTTTCGGGAACAAATCAGGTGTGTTTGCGACGTAGTAAAATCCTTGGATTTTCAAGAGAGTAGAAACCTTATTTTTCACTAAAACTTGTATAGTCTTGACAAGTTCCATAAGGGCATTAGCAATTCTTTTAAACGCAGTTGCGTTTGAGCGTACCGACAGTTAAGCGAGATAAGCAGCTGTGATTAAATTAGAATTGGTTATGTCGTGCCTGTTTTTCGACGCCCTGAAAAACAACAAAGGCTTTATCCATTATAAACCCCTTAAAATGTGTAAGGCAGCGGTTCGGTTTTTAAGGATTTTCGAGTGAGGGCTCAAGAAGACCGCGCCGAAAATCCTGTTAAGAAAACCGAAGGGATGACTTTCCGATGAAAAGCGGACTTAATTCACAATTTTGGCAAATGAATGAAGTGTTCCTTCCCAGTCCCGAGGCTTCGGGACGGGAAGGGTTAACGGAATGGAAAGCTAAAATTGGGGATTGTGTCCAAGATATGTGTAGTGAAGCTCTTTTTTCGAAATGTAGCTTTTGGCGAAATGCAGGGGAATGTGCTGAACGGATTAAGAAAACTATTTATTCTCATTATGCAGGATTTAAAGCGGACTTGACTTTGAAGGTGTAGGTTGGAATGCAGTTTGACCGCTTCCCGATTTTTTTCGGGAATTAGCGGGCAAGTGGAATGGAAAACGGAAGCTTTGAAGTTGTGTCCAAGATTATTATAGGAAGCGCTTTTCCCGAAATGAAGCTTTTTTGCGTAATGCAGGGGAATGGGCTGAACGGTATTGCTTTTAAACCTATAAGTAGCAAGCACAAAAAAATCCAGTTTGAGGTACTGGATGAACCTTTTGGCTTTAGGCCATTTCATAAATTTCATCAAACAATTTCTTGTCCAATCTTTCTTGTTGGCCAAAGCTTTTCTTCAGCGTGTTGTGTAAAACTGCATTGAAGGCATTGTAACCTAACCACAAATTAGGTTCCTCGTTTAGCAACAATGCTTCATAATTCAGGATTTCCAGGACTTCACGAGATTTTTTCGAAGGGTCGCTGTTCTTGTCGCTGCATTCATATCTAAAGAGTTTCGTTTTATCAAGAATGGCTTTTACAAATTCCTGTGTATCGATGATTTTAAATTCTTTCATCTTGTCGAATTTCTTGGTTATCGTATAGAATTCATTGTCCAGAAACTTGTCGAACAGGTTGTTTAGTCTTGGCATAATAAGGTGTGTATTGTTCTTACTATGCTTGATGGAAAACTCAATTTCGGCTTGTGAAACGTGCAAACCATTGGAACATACTTCTCTATAAAATCCGAAGTGTCCAGAAGTCTTTTCACTACCGTCATACGAGTTTTTGAACCGTAGCATTGGCAGTATCACGTCCTTATCGTTCTTGACGGTAAACTGACTTATATCGTCTATGATAAAGTCGGTAATGAACGACCTATCATTTTTGTTGATGGTGCGCTTGTGAAAGTTCAGTTGTGCATCTGTCAGCATTTCTTCAGCTTTCTTGAAGAACAATTGGTTTGGAATGTGTCCATAACTGTTAGATACCACATTGACGATTTTACCATTTGAAATGATGGCATTTTCAAGCCCTCGTCGGGATTCTATCTGTGTCAGAGTTTTTAAGGATTTCATTTCTGATGAAACAAAGATTTCATCCTGTTGCAAATTTTGTAAATACATAGCTTTTGAATTTAGATTAAACAATATTTGAGCTTAACCCAAACGGAAGCTAAAATCTCAGCTCAAAAGGAAACGGAATAAATAAGTAAGGGAAGAAGCGGTGGCTTTATGCCGTAGTCTTTTGATGGGTGTATTTTACGAGTTTACCTTTGCGTTACTATTGATTGATTATTCTCTCTATTCCTTGACCATTTTAACCAAGTGTCTATTATAAAAAAAAAAGAAGGACCAGCACGAATGCCAATCCTTCTTCAAACAACAAAAGCTACTCTTTCAATCCTTGAATTTGCTTTTCAAGAACTGTTATTCGCTCTTTCAAACGTTCTTCACGCTTGTTTCTTTTTTCGGCATATTCTTTTTCGATGCCGTCAATCTTGGACTTGTAATAACCTTGCATCGCATTGTAGAATGAAATGTTAGTCAGATTATTAACGTGATTGCTTTCGCCAAAATGCACTTGCTTCGTTAGTATATACCGTATCAACTTATGAAAGATTTCCTTTTTAAACTTCTTTTTGAAACTCTCAACAATTTCTTCATCTGTCATCTTGGATGTATTGCCCAATAAATTTGAAAAGAATCTTTGTCGTCCAACATAATCTACATTGTTTTCATACAACGTCAATGAGAATGCTACCATTTCATCCACCGAAAGTGTTTTCTTCGTATCAATGTATTTGGTGTCTCTAATCATTTCAACAACTTCTTCAAACTGCTTGTTGTTCTCTATTTGCTTCTTGCGTATTTCCCTTTCGTTGATTTTAATTATCTGTTCTTCAGGGGAACAATCTGCCATTTTTCTGTTTTCCAAAGGTGCTGAATACGATGTCGATTCATTTTTGGACTGTTCAACAATCTTTATAAAGACTTCTTTGTGTCTGTATGTTTCAGGATGGAACACAATACCTTTTACAAATTCATTTTCTTTAGCGGAATTGTATTTTTCCAATTCTTCTTCGTATTGCTGTAAGGCTTCATCCAGCTCAGCTTTAAATTCATCTTCGGAATAATCGTAATGTTGGTATTCTTTCTTGATGTCCTCAATTGTTGGCTTTATCGGATTTTCTATGATTTCAACATCATCCAGCAAATAGACTTTCAAACCGTTCTTTTCCAATTGTGAAATAATCAGCTGATTGTTTTCCTCGTCTGCCCAATACTGTCGTATTTCAGGAATTAACAGTATGTTCTCTTGTTTCGATTTTTCAATCAAATTCAAGAACGACTTGCTTTTCTTCGTTTCATAACAAGCTGATTTTGTACAAACCATTTTGCCATCGCCGAAAAGATTACCTTGATTTGCCGCGTTAAACGGACATTCAATACAAGAGCCTACTTTTGGCACCAATTTCTTATCATTTACATCAAAAGATGCTTTTTCCAAATCATAGGTCTGGTCTTTAATCATCCTGTTCACCTGATGGGCACTAAAATCTTCGCCCATCGTTTCCAACATCATCTGCTGTTCTTCTGGTTCAAAAAGTGCAACACCCACACCTAACGAAATCGTCATTTCGCCATTACGAACAAAATGCTTAAAACCTTCAATTAAACCAGCCAGCTTTAATCGTTGTCTGATAAAGTTATCTGTTCTTCCCAATCGCTTTGCAATTTCTGTAAGCGCATATTTTTCGCTTAAGTAAGCAATCGCCTCAGCTTCTTCGGTAGGTTCAACATCCTGCCTTTGCAGATTTTCGATGATTTGAATTTCAAGAACATCGTTGTTCTTATATTCCCTGACAATACACGGAATAGTTTTCTTGTCGGCCATCTTACTTGCTCGATACCTACGTTCGCCCATCACGATGATAAATTCGTTTCCAGATTTTCGGACTGTAATAGGCTGTAGAACACCGTGCTTTTTGACGCTTTCGGAAAGCTGTTGCAGATGTGCTTCATTAAAAGTCTTTCTGGGTTGCATCGGGTCGGGAATGACCTTTGCAGTTGATAGGTTCTCAATCTGAAGCCCAATCGCTTTTTGTGTCAATTTTTCTTTGACTTCTTTCTTGGCGGTGGTAATTTTTTTACCGCTCTTTCTTGTGGTACTCGCTTTTGTTGTCATAATACTCAAATTTTAGATTAAACAATATTTGAGCAGAAACCAAACGGAAGATAAAATCTTGGCTCAAAAGGAAACGGAATAAATAAGCGATGGAAGAGACGTTGGCTTTATGCCGTAGTCTTTTGATGGAAGTATTTTACGAGTTTAAATTGCGGTCATATTGTATGATAATAAACCCCCTTAGTTAAATTTTTATTTTCAATTCATTGGTAATATATTAGTTTAATATTTATTGGTAATAAATGTTGTTAATTGAAAAGAATTATTATTTTTGCATCAGACGAATCAAATTGAACTACAACTCACGAGAATTAGTTCACAAATCGTCAACATAGATAAAAATATTTGGCAGAAGTGCCACAGCGACAGGGCTCGCCAAGCAAGGTTCGAGTCCCGTCCAGACCGCTAAAATTGCAAAAAGAAGCTTCAAGAAATTGAGGCTTTTTTTAAGCAATTTAAAGACGTTGTGTTGTTCCAAGAGAAATCTTGGATGTAGTTTACCAAAGTGATTTGGTAATCCAATGAGAAGCTTTCCTTTTTTCTGAATAAGAAGATTGGGATGCTTTTTTGTTTTAGGATGGTAACAAATCTTCTAATACCATCAAAATAGGAGCATTTTAAGGGGACACTAATTTTTCAAAAAGGGGATGCTCTATCTTTCACAAAATCAAATAAATACATTTTTTAAAAACTATTAAAACTACCAATTATGCAGATAAATAGGGTGACTATTTTATTTGTAATTTACAAAAGCAGGAAAAAGAAAGACAATACTTCTCCTCTTTATTGTAGAATTACTTATAAAAAACAAAGGAAGGAGTTTGCAACAGGGTACTATATTTATCCAGAAAATTGGGATAGCAAAAACCAATTAGTCAAACCACCAGAAAAAGAACACAACTTTCTAAACACACAATTAAGCCTGATTATATCTCAAATTAATCAGGCTTTTTTAATGCTTCAAGTTAATCAAGTGAGTTTTGATGTAGAAGATATTTTTAGACAGTACAAAGGAGAAACTGTTAAAACAGATGTTGGAGTAGTTGAAGTTTATGGACTGTTTTTACAATACTTAGAAAGACTAGTGGGTAAAGAGTTAAATAATGATACTCACAAAAAATATATAGCCTATGGTAAACATCTTAAAAGCTTTATTAGATGGAAATATAAAACTAAGGATATAAAACTTTCAACTGTAAAAAGTAGTTTTATTGACCATTATGAATACTATCTTAAAACTGAAAAGAACTTTGCTCAGATAACTTTAAATAAAGTCATTCAAAGATTTAGAAGGTCAATTAAATATGCTATTGCAGAGGACTATTTGGATAAAGACCCATTTATGCTCTATAAAGCAAGGAGAATAAAGAAAGAGATTGTGTACCTATCACAAGAGGAGCTATTAAGGTTGGAGAATAAGACTTTTGAAATTAAGAGGTTGCAACAAATCAAAGACATGTTTGTATTTTGTTGTTATACTGGATTGGCTTTTAAAGAAATGATTGCCTTAAAAAAGTCTGATATTATTGTTGAGTTTGATGGAAACCTTTGGTTGGTTGTTCATAGAGTTAAAACTTCAAGAAGTTATAAAGTTCCATTAATGCCACAGGCAAAATTGATTATGGAAAAGTACCATCAAGAAGAATTAGATTTTGTATTTCCTAGAATATCAAATCCTAAGTTCAATGCTTATTTAAAAGAAATAGCTGATGTGACAGGAATTAAAATCAATCTGACTCACCATATTGCCAGAAAGACTTTTGCAACTACTGTATTGCTTTATAATGATGTTCCTATGGAAATAGTTTCTAAATTATTAGGTCATGCTAAAATGCAAACCACTCAGGAGCATTATGGTCAAATTGTGGAGAGAAAGATTAGTGAGGAGATGATTAAGCTCAACAAAAAGTTTAATACTTAGAGAGCAAAAATTTCTTTGTTATGCCACTGAAGTGATTCTGGAGAGGGATACCAAGAAGCTTTTTCAGGAAGCATAATTTGATTTCCATTAAACTGAGACAAAGAAAACATAGTTTCATTTTCAGTAACCGTAGGAGATATTCTAACTATGTGATCTTGGTTAATGGTAATCAAGCCTCTATCAAAAGCTCTATGTAAATTTGGGGATAAGGATATACCATTTGGGATTGTATCATCATTTGAAATGCTAAATGGTATAATGTGACAAGCATCTATCATTTGAGCATTTTGTGATGATTCAATCCTCATTCCTGATATACAACAAGAGTGATTATAGATTTTTGGGATGGTCTTTTTAAATAATCCACCTCTAATAAATAATTCTTCTTCGTATTCATCATCATCTAATGATGTCCTTAACTCTTTTAAGTGATTTTGATATTCAGCTTTAGGTTCATTCAGTATTTGACTCTCAATTTTCAATACTTCATTATTGACATTTGAGAGGATTATTGAATAATTTGACTCTGTATTATTAAAATATTTTTGAATAATAACCTGTTCTAAAATTGTTCTTGTTGAACTATCAGATAACAATTCAAATAGATGCCTATCAATTTCAGCAAAAGCAATAGATTCTTTTAAATTTTTGAAACTTTTAATGCTTTTTGATTTTGTTACAATTAGTTCCATTCCTGGTTTAATAACTAGATGCCAAAAAGATTCACTTCTCATATGGAAAAATGGAAGTGCAAAATTTGGAACATGAGGCGTGTCAACCATAACATTCCAAATGTTCTTAAATTCTAATAAGAGTTCTGGTGTTATGAAAATTCTATTTGAAACAATCTCTTTTCTTTGGATAAGTTGAATAATTGATAACAGTAATATAGGCTTATGCGGAGCTTTCCCCAAACCTTTATTATAGCCTCTATTTAAGGTCTCAAATAGATGAATGTATTTATTAATTACCTCAGTCATTAATCACAAATCTATATAAATGATTCAGATATTTCTGAAAATCAGTTAAGAAAAACATGAATATTAAACATTTTTATTAATTTTGTACTACTTACCAACCTAATGAGTTTTTCAAGTTCATTCTTTTGAACTTTGGCTTATTTCTTTAAGCCTAAAGATGAGTTTTTCTATTTTTTTAATTTAAATTTTTCAAAAATTATGGAAAAATTAAAGTTTGGGTATGTTAACCCAGAGGATTGTATTGAACAAAATGAAGCAATCCATCAAGAAGAAAATCACGAAGACATATTTGATGAAGACACTATTATTGAAATTCCTCTTTATGATTTTGAAAAAACTAAGGAAGAAAATCTTCAAACTGGAGTCAAATATTTATTAATTCCTGTAAGGAATGATGGTTTTGGAGGTATTGAAAATGGACAATTATTAAGTGAGTTTTCAAAGATAGTACTGAAACAAGACGATTTATTCCAATGTGATAGTGAGGGAAATAACTTAATTGTTGTTGACTATAACTCTATTTTCGGTTTGCGTCTAAATAGATTTATTAACTATAACAGTAAATTTTTCATTTGTGATGAAAGGGTTTTATTTGAGTTCCTATTAATGAAATATGAATATTTTGGTTTTGTTCCATTTTTTCTCTCATTTCCAACCATATTTGAGGAGATGGGAATAAAAAAAGATAGAGCAGTTACAATTATTAAAAGATTCAAGGAATTAGGCTTTTTAGAATCTAAAGTTGTAAGCTCTCTAATTGAGAATAAACAGAGACAGGTTACATATTATTCATTAGATACTGCTAGAATCATTGAGTTAATCCCTGAAATATTCTTAGATGAAGAGATAGAATGGGATATTAAGCATGATATAGATAAATATCTTAAATCTGGATTAAGAAGGAAAAAAATTCCAAAAGATTCTAATAAAAGAAATCAAATGCAATAATTATAGAAGAGGAGCAGAAATGTTCCTCTTTTTTTATGGGAAGGATTTCCATCAGTGGATTTCCTCTCACTAAAGATTACATATCTATATATAAATTAATTTTCAAGGTTGTACTCTTTTATCAGAGGATTTCCCTTGATGGAAAATAAACTTTAAAACTTATAATTATGAAATTAAGAAAATCAGAAAGAAAACAAGCCAAGATTAAAATGGCTTTACAAGGAAGTGCAGGGGCTGGCAAAACAATGTCAGCCCTTTTACTTGCAAAAGGATTAACCAATGATAATCTTTCAAAAGTAGCTGTCATAGATACTGAAAATGGAAGTTCAGACCTTTATGCACATTTAGGTAATTACAGTGTGCTAAATATGCAACCACCTTATACACCTGAGAAGTATATTCAAGCTATTGATATTTGTCTTGAGGCAGGAATGGAAGTTATTATCGTGGATAGCACAAGTCACTGTTGGGATGAATTAATAGATTTCCATAGTAAGTTGCCAGGAAACAGTTTCACAAATTGGAACAAGGTAACACCTAGACAAAAAGCCTTTGTAGATAAGATTTTACAATCACCAGCTCATTTTATTGCCACTATGAGAACCAAACAAGATTATGTGCTGAATCAAAAGAATGGAAAGTATGTGCCTGAAAAGGTAGGACTGAAAGCTGTGCAAAGAGATGGTGTGGAATACGAATTTACATTAGTTTTTGATATTGACTCAAAACATTTTGCAACTGCAAGTAAGGACAGAACCAATCTGTTCAATGATAAACCAGAGTTCATGATAAGCACAGCCACAGGAAAAAGAATCTTGGAATGGTGTAATTCACCAAGTTCACAAGAAGATGTCTTAAAACGTATTAATGAGTGTTTATCCATAAGTGAATTGATGAAACTTTATAAAGAATTTCCACAATTTCAACAATCATTGAATGCTCAATATCAGAGCAAAAAACAACAATTAGAAAATTTAGTTAAACCAGAAAATTTTAGTTCAAATGGAATTAATAAAAGTACACCACAGTCAGGACGATAATGTATCTTCTATTTCTGATGGTATAAAACAATCTGTTACAGAATTGAGAGTACCATCAGAAAGAAATAAGTATAAAATCAACCCATTCATTGAGGCTAACACAAAAGAGGTTAACCTCTCTCATTTAAGGCAGGACAATATCATTCCTGTATTTGCCAAGGACAATGAAAGAACCATAGCACATCAGGAATTTATTGAGATAGCACAAGAGTGTGTTGGTAATGCCTTTAACCATCAGCAGATAGATCTTCCTGAAATAAGAGTAAGTCATGAGATAAAGGGTAGAACCAGTGATGCTATTCACAAATCAGCCAAAGAGTTACTAGAACATGAGAAAACCCAATATTTTGAGAGAATGGCATTTGTGATAAGAGTACCCACAATAACAGAGACTATTAATGGAAATACGCTTTCCTTGATGGTGGGTGGAGTTAGAGCTTACAACCATGAGAACCTTTACAGTAAGAAGACTTATGAAAAGTTTAAATTCTTTATTGGATTTCAAAATATGGTATGCTGTAACCTTTGTATTTCTTCAGATGGTTTTACTTCAGAAATGAGAGTAGGAGGGTATGAAGAACTTCAGCATAAGATTACTGAAGTAATTAATGGTTATGAAGCAGAAACTCATTTAAAAGCAATGAGAGAACTCACTCAACAGAGTTTAACTGAACATCAGTTTGCTCAACTCATAGGTAAAACAAGATTGTATAATTATTTGCCTAAAGACCAAAGAAAAGGATTACCACAAATGGATTTTGCAGATAGACAAATGAATACTATTGCAAAGGATTATTATGAGGATAAGAGCTATTGTAAAGATGAAAATGGAAACATCAACTTATGGAATGTCTATAACCTTTTTACATCAGCAAATAAGAGTTCTTATATAGATTCTTTTCTGGATAGAACTGTCAATGCTTTTGATTTTTCAAATGGATTGGCACAAACTCTCAATGGGGATTCCAAGTACTCTTGGTTTTTAAGTTGAGTTGGAAAAAAACCCTTATACTTTTTGTATAAGGGTTTTAATATCCATCTAGGTTTTTTTAACATATTTATTTATCTTTCAGCAAACTAAACATAATCGTCTTTGAAAAACAATAATACAACTTCCAATAATTCTGATAGTAGTAAATTAATTGATAATGAAAATTTAAAATATGCAGTTTATGATATAGCTACTGTTAATCAATTAAAAAAGGAGTACAAAGAAGACACCAAACTTTATTTTCCAGAAAAAACAATATTAGATAACTTCATTAATAAATATAATATTATTGGATTTGATGAGAGTCAATCTAGATATATTGATTCCCTTCAATCATATTTAAAGCATTTAAGGCCTGAACTAAAGCTTTTAATTGAATATCCTTATACTGATAAACTATATAGAGATGCTTATTATTCTTATTATTCAACTTTGAATAGAACTATCAATAAAAATTGTATAAGAATATCTATATATGATTATGATTTGACTACTGATGATTTTACTGAAAGTGAATTTAGGAATAAATTACAGGAGGAAAATATCTTTTTAGGTTTTTTTATTTTAAGACCAACAGACAGAAAAAGAGTTGGTAGAAGTTTCATAAATCCAAAAGCATTAATAGACTCAAATTGTATAATTACAAAGTTAAAAAGTAGTTCTTTAATAAAAGGCGTAAGTCTAACCACAGAAGGATTTCCTCATTCAGCACAAGATGGGAAAGTACATACCTGCTCAGAAACATCTATTTGGAGTCTTATGGAATACTTTGGCGGTAAATATAGTTATTACAGACAGGTGTTGCCATCTACAATATTAAGTGTTTTAAAAAGGGTTTCCTATGAAAGACAAGTTCCGTCAAAAGGTTTATCACCAAGACAAATAGGGTATACTTTGAGAAAATTTGGTTTTGGTTCTAAATATTATAGTATTAATAAATTTAAAAATAAGTTACCTTATATTATTAATGATTACGTAGAATCAGGTATTCCTGTTCTTACAATTGTGAGAAGAGAATCAAATAATGATTTCCATGCAGTATTAATGATTGGTCATGAGAGGTTGGATTCAAACGAAATAGATTATTGTAACAAGCCATATAATATTTCAATAAATCATAAATTTAAAAAAGCTAATATTAGTGTTTCTGATAGTTTAGATATTACTAAAAAGAAATTTATTATCATAGACGATAATCAGCCACCATATCAAAAGAGTACTTTAGATGAACCATGTTCTTATTCTACAAAGATGAATGATGCCAAAATTCATGGCTGTATTGTTCCTCTGTACCCCAAGATATATTTAGACATAGTTAGAGCTAGACAACTGGTTTATGAATTGCTAGAAAACGAAATATATGGATATCGAGAAGGTCCTGACAAAATTATTTTAAGGTTGTTTTTAACATCTTCAAGGTCATTTAAGAGAGAAATAATGAATGAGGAAACATTACCTAAAAGTTATAGAGAAGCAATTGTTGATTATATTATGCCTAAATTTATTTATGTAGCTGAAATTTCATCTAATGAATTATATAAACAAAATAAAGGTATAGGCTATATAGTTCTAGATTCAACAAGTACTTCTAGTGATAACTTTGATAATATTGTTTTATTTGCTTTATATACTGATAGATTAATTCTTAGAATAAATGATAATTCACTACCTTTTGTTATTAAACCTAAAGTTGATGCAATAAAAGATAAACTTAAAAGTTTTAGTCTATACGAGAATAATTTAAAATAAACAACTATATTTGCACATTAATAAGCTTAAAACTATGACACCAATTACAAATTCTTTAGATAGACTATTTCATAATAGTGAAGTAGTGAGTGTTACATTTTTAGAAATGGAAGAATCAAGAAATGTAATAAATGAAAACATGGAACAGTTTGTTGATAATTTAAAAGTGAATAATAGTGATGAAGTTGATGATGAGATAAATACTATTATTGGAGGAGAATAAAAAACATTGTATTAAATATATTTAAAAGCAGGATTAATTATTAATCCTGCTTTTTTTATACTCTTATTTTTTATCTGATTCATCATCACTTTGCACATCTATATCATCTTCTGATGATGGAGATATATCAATTTTTGGATTTTCTGTTTTATTCTCCTCATCTTCATTAGGAGAATCAGAACAATAGTAGTTGAATATCATCTTTTCTTGTTTTTGGTTATTGTTGTGGTTTTGGTCTATTCCATTAAGGAAGAAAGATAAAAGTATAGAAATAATTATGAAAATCACAGACCAACCATAGCAAAGTTTAATGATTTTTAGATTTTTTGTGTTTTTAATTATTGACGCTCTATTATCTTTTAAAATTTTGGTTAACATTTTAACTCTATCTAACTCAAATAGTTCATCATAATCTTGTTCTTTTGTTCCTACTCCAAATTTATTAGGTTTAATTACAAAAATTATTAAAATAAGACCAACTAAAAAGAAAAGTAATGGGATGAACCAAAACGATTCATTTGTACCTTCTAAGGCAATTTTGAATGTAAAAAATATTGCTCCAAAGCCTATAAGGACACCCGCCTTTGATTCAATATTAAATTTATCAGAAAAAAGTCTATCAATTCTTTCCTTACTTGTTTGTATAAGAAATAATAATTTTTCAATTTCTTCATTTGGATTAATTTCTGGCATAATTTCTGGTTTTTATAATTTAAAAATCTCAATAGCTTTTTCTACCAATAGGTTAGTTCTTTCTTTTGCAGTCATCTTATAAATTGATTTTCATAATTTATTT
Source organism: Winogradskyella bathintestinalis (assembly GCF_030407435.1). Classification (GTDB taxonomy): domain Bacteria; phylum Bacteroidota; class Bacteroidia; order Flavobacteriales; family Flavobacteriaceae; genus Winogradskyella; species Winogradskyella bathintestinalis. The sequence goes on along the minus strand of NZ_JASDDK010000001.1, from coordinate 272,471 downwards.
ACTATAATCACTTGGGTTTTTTGAATTTCCATCTATAAAAATAAATACTTGGAATGGATTAAATTCTGAATCATTAGTTTGAAAACCATGAGTTTTCATTGTGTTTATTATTATATTATTTATTGCAGGACTTGGAGGTGATTTTTTCTCTGTTAAGTCTAAAACACAAACAATTGAAACTAATTTAGAGTTGCCACTTGAATAAGCAAGTGGTTGATTGCCATATTTTTCAATAATCTTATTTCTTTCAGATAATTTTGTTTCTACTTTTAATTCTGTTGGAATTCCTTTAAAAGTAATTTCTACCCTGCCACCTGCATTGTGGGCTTCTTTAGATATATTTTCACCTATATTTGGATTTGCAGTTAAATGTTGAATAAGCTCATCTCTAAATTCATCTTCTTTACAATTTTTTACACCTTTGTATTTACCACTTTGTAAACAAAAGCCTTGATAGTTAAAAATGCCATTAAGTATTGTAAAGAAATTATTTTTTTCTTCATTATCTAATTGTTTTATTAAGGGGTCATTATATAGTTCAAAACTTTTTTTATCCATCATTTTAAAACCTGTTTGAAAAATTTCATTATTTTCATCTAACACTTTTGTTATTAACTCATCATACCCTATGATTGTTGGACATAATTTATCTTTCTTATTTAAAAAAAATGGAATTAGTTTAATTGAAATTAACTCATCTAAACTATTTTGAGCATATTTAAAAAGAATACTACCATTAACCTCATATTGTAATTTGTCATTCTTTAATTCTATTTCCTCAATATTTAGTTCAAAAATATTTGAACTGGTTGTTGATGGTTGAATTTTTAAAGTTCTGTAACCAGAAGGAATTTTATTTAATTTCACAATACCTCTAATAATATATACCTCTTTCGATTTAAGTATTTGTGGATTTGCCCAAGGATTATCTCTAATATAAAGTTCCAATGAAACTATATTAACTTCCTTATCTTCAGGTGTTTTTTCATTAACGCCTTTAGTATAAATTCTTTTTTCATTTTTTCTTAAATGATATATAAAAGGAGTTTTTATTTCAGCATACTTATTAACTATTTCTATAATTATTTCTGAATTAAAATTTTTAATAATATTTATAGATTCTATAATGTTTTTAACTTGTTCTTTTAATAATGGGATATGACTGAATTTATCAATATCTATAAGAGCTATATTGGTTTTACAAGCAATTAATTTAGTATTAGAATTTACATTGCCCTCTAATACTTCTTTAGACCATTCAAGTAGAAATAAAACACCAATCCCTAGTGATTTTAAGCTAAAGAAAAAACCTTCATCTTTTGAGTTAGATGAAAGGCTCTCAAGTTTTTCATATTTAGATAATAACAAGTTTTTTTCATTTAAAACAACATTGATATTTTTAATTTCAAAATTGTAGAAAAGAGCAAATTGTTTTTTGGTTATTGCTTCTTGAATTGCAATAACCTTATTTTTTGAAATTTCTTGACTGTCAATTAATTCCCTTATTTCAGAATTAGATAAATTATTATGCTTAATTAAAGTGAGGTTTGCAAGCCTTGAGAATTCATCAATTTTATTAAAGAAATAATTGAGTTTTTGGATTCTTGGAATCTTTTCTTTGATGAAATTAGTAAGCTCTAAAACATCTTCGTTTAGATTGTAAAAAGAAAAAACAATTAGTGTGAAGTTTAAATCATTAATAAATAAATCAATATTTGCAAGACATCTCTTTTTGATGTTTTCTTTCATGACCTCTTTAAAAGGTAATAAATCAATCAGATTCAATGAGAGAATTTCTACATATATTTCCCCTCTATCAGAACTAATGAAAGGTTCAAATTTATTTGGTGTGGTTTTATTAAGAAAAGAAAGGGAATGCTCTAACCATAAAGCATTGTAGTAAATATTCTGTTTCCTAAATGCATTGAGTTCTTTTAAAGAGTTTAGGCAGGAATAATAATCCCCATTCTTACAATATTCAGATAAGTATTTCTCTATCAATACTTTCTCCGTTTTATCAAAATGGTTTGGATTAACCCCCTTACTTACATACATTGATTGCTTGAATAATTTTTTGCAAAATTCAACATCTCTATCTTTTTCAGTATGATAAACCTCTAATAGGTTAAGTAAATATGCTAAAAGAATGTGCCTACCTTTAATATCCAATAAATCAAATAGTTTATAAGTTATTTCTGTTGCAGTTTTATGAACAATCACATACTTGTCTTTGTACAAGTTCAGGAGAGTTTTAGTATCTTCATTAGTTATCCTTTTCTTATTAATCAGAATTTGTTTATAGCAAAGAATAGTGTATTTTTTTATGAGATTGTCACTATCATTGAGGAAAATTTCTAGTAAACTAAAAATGGTTTGAGGAACAATGTTAAAATGATTTGATAAAAGTTTTTCAATAAACTTTAATGCTTGTACTCTTAATGAAACATTCTTAAAGTCTAACAACCAACTATGTAAATCTGGTAAAATATCAGTCAATAAAATAGAATCATTGACACCATCCCTTAAAATTTCAATAAAGAATAGTTTTAGTTGTGTACCATTTTTGTCCTTTTCTTCAATATTTCTGATAATTTCAATTAACTTTTCATAAAGTTTAGTTGGATTATGTTTTAATAAGTTTTTAAGAATACCTTTAAGTTCACGAATTTCATGTTCAAGTTTATTTTCTTCATTAATTATATCATAAACATTCTTTCCTTTTAAGGGATTAAAGGTTAGTGTGTCTTTATCTAAGTCTTTTTTATACCATTCAAAAGTAGATTTTGCAATAACGGAATTACTTAAAACCCCAATAAAACTATCAAAATCTTTTAGTATCATATCTGGATTTTTTCTACTAAAATTTTCTAATGTGTTTATTGCTTTTTTCTTTAATTCTGGTGGGTTTTTATCTAAACAAATTTTGATAAGTTGATTAATTAAATTTAATGTGTATGTACTTTTAGTATTCTTTTTAGAGTCATTTATATATAATTCATAAAACCTAAATACTTCAATTTTACCTCCAATAGTCATTTTTTCAAATTCGTTATTAATGGTATCAAAAACTTTTTGAGCATGTGATTTTGTTATTTTAACTAAAGTATTTGAAATAATAAAATCAGCAGATTTTGGAAAATCTGAGTCTTGAAGGTCTAACGATTTTATTAAATCTTTTATTAAAGGGATTGTTGTGTTACAGTTTAATGAATAGAGGTGATTTAAAATTAATACAGTATTAGCTCTGAAATTAGAATTTAATTCTTGTAATTTTTTTTTGAAAAGAGAAAAAAATTCTTCGCAATATGTTATGTGTACATTGTTGAAGAAAGAAACTATTGTAGGTGAATGATTTTCAAAATGATTGTATCTATCAAGTGAACTCAAATCATAATTTTTTATTAAATAAGGCGAAATATTAAATACCTGCTCTTTATTTAATTTTTTAAAAGGCAAAACTTTTAAAAATAGATTAGCAGCCTTTTCATTTTCAATGAGTGAAATTATTTTCTCTTGAAAGTAATTTGAGATTACATTTTCATTATGTGCTATTATGTTTAGACAAGAATCAATTAGTAGATTATTTATTTTATCATCTTTTAAATAAATAGATAAATAATCTAAAGATAAAGAGTTAAAGAATGAAGGAGACAACTTACTGGCTTCAAATAGTTCACTTGCTTTTTTCTTAATATTTGAAGGGTTTTCTCTTAATGAAATAAGAAGTTTTAAAATGGATACTTCTGGAGTTTTTAATTTTTCCTTGTCTTTTAGAACATCATTTAACCTTTGTTCTAATTGGTTTATTATTTCTAACTCTTGTGACTCTTCTTCCTCTTTTTTTCTATTTCTATCTTCATGTTGTTGGAGTACAATTCTTCCAAAATTGTTTTTGTTTAACTCATTATGATACTTGCAATTTGGGCAATTCTCAACAATAAAGTCATGAGCAATCCATTCAAGGTTCATGGCACTATCTCCCCTAAATTTGGTACATGAGATAGTATTCATTGTAGGTAAGCCCATTTCCCCCATCATCCCTCCATATTCTGAATCAATTTTTATATTCGAACACCAATTTTTTATTTTTGGAATTAGGGAATTACTCTTTTTTCCTAAACTAATAGAGTCTTTGAATTGATTATGACTATTATTTATTCTTGACATTTTTCAAAGGTTTCGTTTAATCCATCAAAATAGATGGGTTATTTGTTTTTAAATGTTCTATTGTTGTGTGGAGGAACAAGTAAATTGAATTGTTTTTGAAGTCTAAATTCATAGGGTTTTAAGCAAAGTCTTCTTTAAGCATTATCACTATTTGAGATTAACTCAAGATAGGCATTTTTATAATTATCATTGTCTATTTTTAAGATACTTTCTATAAAATGCTGGTTAATTGCCTGATGGTTTTTAAGAATCTTTTTGATAGCCCAATAAGAATTTCTGTTAGCATACTCTAACCAATGAACATCAATATTATTAAGTTCAAAACCTTTTGGGTTAACTAAAAAATCATAGTAAGGGGAATGCCCTTTAAATATCTTCAAAATCTTATATGTATCATCATAAAATTGATACACATGGTTAATAAAATAATTCAAAATTTCTATTTTCTTCACTTGCTTGTCAAGGCGATTTCTATGATGTGGATTATTGTATTTACTAAGACTTATTTCAACTTCATTTTTAAATTTTTCTAAATATTCTGTTTTTTCTGCAATAATAAGTTCAGAAGTGAAAAATGTGTACAATTTAAAGTCAAAACTTAAATCAGAATCAAGAATACTATATACTTTTTCCAAAACTTGATTTTTTTGTTCAAGGCTTCCTAATTCATATAATTCCAAATAAATGTATGAATTGTAGTATCCAGTTTTAGATTCAATATCACTTTCAATCAACAGATTGAATTGTGGTTTATTAATGCTTAATGAAGGAAAGGCTTTTAGTAAGGAAAAAACATTAGTGATGTTTGTGTTAAATGATAACTCAGAGTTTAGTGTGAAACTGATTAATTTTTTTGCATTGTAGGTATATAAGTTAGATTTTCTTTTGCTTACAAAATGATTTAGTCCAGATAACAATTCTTCTATTGGGTCTAATTCAACTATGTTGAGGATTTTTGAAAAAATGATATTGTCTTGTTTTTTATTAAAATTGAGGTATGACTGTATAAAAAGAATTTTTTCAATTTCTTTTAAATGAATTTTCAAATAAGAATGATTTTCATCCAATTCTATTGTTTGAGATAAAGAGTCAATTTTATTACAGAATAGTTTAAAGATTTTACTGTTTTGATTTTCTTCATAATTTAAACTGTCAATTGATAACTTAGAAAAAATTTCTTTATAGTCTTTTATGGTTAGAAATTCCATTGTAGTTTTAATCATATATTCTGAAATAGGATATTTTACCTGATTATCTACTGATGCATAAAGACTAAGGTTAAAAGTATATTTGGCAAATCGTTTTATGTTGAGGTAAAAGCCAAAAAAGATTCCATTTTCTTCAACAACTTGAAAAAGCTCTGCCCACCTTAATACGTTTTTCCATTCTATATTTGAAATATATGATTGTCCATTTCCCTTATTAATGGAATATCTTCCCTTTACACTTTCTAAATCTTGGGTTAAATCAAAATATTTATAATCAAAATATTTAGTGTACATCAAATAGCCAACTATTGAGCTAATACCTTTTTTTAGAATACTATTTTCGTTTTCACTCTTAATTTTGTTTCTCTCTTTTGTAAATAAATCATCCCCTTCAAACCACATCTTTTTTAGAATATCTTTGTTGTAATTAAGTATAAAATAAAGGGTAGGATATTCTTTTCTATTAATAGTCTTTGAAAGATTGTTAATTATGGTATAGCTTTCGTTAAGCTGTTTGACTTTGAAGAGATAGTATGCCTTTTGGATTAACCTTTTTGGAGAGTCTTTTTTTTCAATTTGACATTTTTTTGTCAAATCTTTAACCTCTCTACGTGAATGAGTACATTGCAGGCAATCACATTTCTCTTCAGTTTTCTTATTGTTTTCTAATGTGATTTTAATAGAGACTCTTTCAAACTTTAATCCATTTACTAAATTTCCATTAAGTCTTTTAATTACATTTCTAAACCTTTCAATGTCTTGACTATTACTAAAGTTTTTTAGATTGATTTTTGGCTTTTTACCTTTTCTCTGAATAAGTGAATTGTTAAAGAAGTCAAAAAGCACCTTATTGTTTGTAACTAAGGTTGCCCCTTCAAAATAAGTATGCCCATTATTTCCATTATTAAAAGGATAATTGTTACTGAAATACGATAAAGGAATAAAATTTAGTTCTTTGTAATAATATTCAATTGAAGAAGTCAATTGGTCTAACATACTCTTATTTTTCAGCCTCAGCCTTATTGTTTTCCAATTATACAATTCATAGGAAGATAGTTCACTAGACTTTGAAATTATCTTCTTCTGACCAAAAAATTGTGCGTAATCAATATAAAATTCTAAGTCAATTGATTTGTCTTTGAACTTCTTTATTATATCTGGATGTAAATTGTATTCTTTTTTGCTTACTCTAAAGTCAGAGTCATTTGAAATAAAGTAAAAGGAATAATTTTTTGGTAGATTTAAAAGTGTATTTAGGATGAGTGTATCATCCCAGTTTTTTGTATTGTGATTAGGTGCTAATTGGCTATTTACCCATTCTGCCAAACCTAACTCAATTGAATTAAGTTTATTTGATTTGCTGAAAATAGTTTTTATACTTTCAATAATTGAGTTTACGTCTTCTAAGCTAAATACCCCTTGTTTAATTACTTCGCTTCTTATTTTATCTATTTTTTGGTTAAACTCAGTTTCAATACCCATTGGTAATATTATTTCAATCTCATTGGCATGAATTTTCCCTAACAGGCTATCTATATAATCATACTCCAATCTCTCAACAAAATTTAACCAAACATTAGTGTCAAAAACTATTTTCATTTTTTATGTTTTTTTAAAGGTAAAATAAGACAGTTAAATAAGAATTTTATTTTTTAAATTTTTTTTCTGAGTTCACTAATGCAAATGCAAAGCACCCTAGCTAAACACCCCCACTAACCTCTGCGAAAGGGAAACCCCACCCCTTAGTATATATTCTAAAAATAATCTTGTCGGCTAAAATTATAACAAGGTGATAGCTGTTATTCTTTAGCTGATGGTAGAAGACATTTTGGAACAAAACAAAAGTTCAACTCAAAACATTAAAAACATGGTACGAATTATTAACTACAATGAAAGAGAATCTGAAGATGGTTCTACATTCTTTGCTCTGACTATTCAGGGTGGAGTGGAATTACTTCAAAGTAAATCAACAGGTAATTTTTATGCGACTGCAAAAAAAGCCAGTATAAGTTCAACCTTTGACAAGGAAACTTGTGAGGCACTTATTGGAACTGAAATGCCTGGCAAAATTGTGAAAAAGGAATGTGAGCCATATTCTTATACCATCAAGGAAACAGGTGAGATTATTGAATTATCTCATAGGTATGAATATGAGCCTGAAACACCATCAAAAAAGGATGACATAAGTGAATCTACTATTGATGATTTTGTCTCAAGTGAAGCTATAAAGGAAGAAAATCATCCTCTTATAGCAGGTTAGTCTAATCAATGCCCAGAATATTTTGTTTTGGGCATTTTAATTTTTTTTAAAAATGAATACAATTAAAGAAATTAGAGTTTCCTACTCTTCAGGAAATAATCATAAGGTTAAAATTAGTAATAGTAAAGATTCATATGAATTATTGAAATCTTGTTGGTCAATGAACACTATTGAATATCAGGAAGAGTTCAAAGTCTTATTATTAAATAGAAATCATCAGGTATTGGGAATTTACCCTTTATCAAAGGGTGGTGTTTCAGGAACTTTGGTAGATGCAAAATTGGTTTATAGTGTAGCCCTAAAGTGCAATGCTTCTAGTATTATAGTTGCTCATAATCATCCATCAGGGAATTTAAAACCAAGTGAAGCCGATTTAATATTGACAAAGAAACTTAAACAAGCAGGAAATTATCTTGATATTACTTTGCTAGACCATTTAATAATTACAAAGAATGGATATTATAGTTTTTCAGATGAATCTCAAATGTGATTGAGGCTGAAACACCTCGTTTTAGACAATTTTTTAATCAAACTAATAGATAGAGATTGTTATAAATAGCTATTTTTTAGTTTTTTCAAAGTAGAGTAATTCAGAAAGTGTAATAGACAATCTATTGGCAATTTTACTTAAAGTATAAATTGTTGGATTTGTATTACCAGCTTCAATTCGGCTAAAATTTGACTTTTCTATATTACAAGCTGCTGCAACATCTTGTTGTTGGATGTTTTTACTTTCCCTCAACTCTTTAATGCGTTTACCAATAGCTATTTGCAACTTCTTTTTGTCTGTCATTTTTTAGATTAATGGACAAGTCAAAGTTGTTATATATGATAACTATGTTGGTTATCATAAATGATAAATGAATATATTTGATGATTAAATTTAATACCATCTTTATCTGATGAATGAAAAGGACATTTTACTATTACAAGGTCTTGGATACCAAGTTACAGACCATGGTGCAATAATTGATGGTAATGGTAATTACCTTGAAGAGGTAGTTTATAAAGGACAAGTTATTGAATCATTTCAAACTAAATCTGAGTATTTAGCCCTGCAACAAAGAAAGGCTAAACTTGAAGAAATAGGATTTAAGGAAGATGCAAATAGCCCTAATAATCTTTACACTCAGCAAGAAATAGCAATTACTAAAAATCAAATAAATAAATATCTTAAAGACACTACTTCTGTTCAAAATCCTTATTTAAATGATAGTCCTTACTATCAAGCAGCAATTAAAGAAATCGAATTAGAAAATAATCAAATAAAAAGTGATTTTAAAGTTTCTGTAAAAGATGAAAACCAAGATGAGCAGATTGATAAGGATTCAAATGATGTCTTGATAGTTATCTCAGTTACTCTTTTAGTCAGTCTGATAGTTTTATTGCTAGTTAAATATATTAAAAAGGTTAAATCTTTTAGATTCTATATTATAATTACAGCTTTATCATTTCTTGTTAGTACTTATTTTGGTTTTAAATACAAAGAGTTGTCTAATGAATACTTTTTGAGGAAAGCCTCATTAAAAAAAACAGAATGGCAAAAAGATGCTTATCTGGATTATGTTAAATCACAAGATTCTTTTTTTGAGCTTAATGGATATAGCTTTTGTTGGGAGTGGTTTCTGTTTACTTTTTTAGGACTCTTGTTGTTAGCAATAGTTATAAGAAATACTATTTTTTATGATAGAATAAAATCTTTTATTAAAAGTATTAGAAGATAATCCTGTAAGTGAATTTTATTCAAAATTACATACAAGAATTTGAATCTCTTTCCCTTGATGGTATTTACAGTCTGGATAAAATTGAATATTGGCTATTGAAATACGGCGAAGATTACAAAAGAATTAAAAAGGAAGAATCAGAACATTTCATGCACTTCATAAATGGTAAAAGGATAAGATTACCAAATTATATTCAAGCAAGAATACCAGAAGAAAAGTTTTTACATATCTACAAGACCTTAAATGAATTAACAGAACAGCATGAGCATGAGGAGTACTTCAAGAAAGAAATGGCTATTTATAAGAATATTAAAAATAACCATCAAAAAGTAAGAGAATGGTTAGCTAAAAATGAGTACTTGGGTGCTGATAAATACTTAATGTTTTCCCTTGATTATTTTGGGGAAGAGGATGAAATGGAAAATGAAATTCATCTACAAGTAACTTTTTTAAAAGATAAAGAAAGAGTGCTATTTATTGATAGAAAGGATTTCCAATACACCATAGAATTCACAAATACTTTCAATAATACCTACTGGGATTTATTGGAAGAACTGAAATTAGACAAACTAAATTAATTTTTTAATAAGTAATTATTTGCCACCTGTGTCAAACACTAATACAGCACTTTGACACAGGTGGCATTTTTATACCCAATTGTTATGAAAAAGAAAAAACCACCTTTTACAATTGGTGAACAATATGAGCTTCATGAATTTGAACTTGAAGATGTTGAAACCGTAATAATAGGTAAATATGAATATGATGTTTACAGGTGTAGTAAAAAACTATGCTCTAGTTTAGATTATGGAAGCTTAGTTGATATGCTTTTATTTTATAATGCTGATATATTAGCCAAAGTAGTATATAAGTTTGAAGGATATGTTTTATTTGATTCTATCAAACTTTTAATTTGTAATAAATGTGATATTAATTATATTTATGATAGAGAAGCAAATTTGACAATTTTAGAGATAAAAGACATCAAACATAAATTTCAATAGGCTTATAATTAGGCTTATTCTTTTTGATGGTATTAGTTAAACATCTGGGGATTAGTTACTTATATTTAATACAATTTAATCCGTCCAGACCGCTAAAATTGCAAAAAGAAGCTTCAAGAAATTGAGGCTTTTTTTAAGCAATTTAAAGACGTTGTGTTGTTCCAAGAGAAATCTTGGATGTAGTTTACCAAAGTGATTTGGTAATCCAATGAGAAGCTTTCCTTTTTTCTGAATAAGAAGATTGGGATGCTTTTTTGTTTTATATAGATTCAGAGTACTGCACACTTCAAACTCATAACTCAAATATTATAATTGACGACATTAAGAATGGTTAATGATGAGTTGGGTTATTAGAGACGTTGACCAATCTTTTTTTAAATTAACCAAAAAAATCTTATTGAGTAAATGTCGAGTTATCAACAGTTTATGAACATAAAATTGTTTTTAGTCGTCAAATACAAGCACTTTATCGATGAATAATTAGGAGATGTCAAAAATACGGCTATATTTGTACTTTTAAAAATACACTCAAATGGCTTAAACGTATTTTGTTTTGAGCTAAGATATTCTAGAAATTTAGGTGTATAGATAACGTGCCAAATTTTAAATTTGGTATAAATTTTAGGTTTCCCCTAAAACAAGTTAATAATCCATTCCCCTCCCCTCACAAAGCGTAGTATTTAGAACTACAAATATTGATGTTAACTAATTTTAACCCTAATTTAATACTTATGAAAACCCTAAAAATTACTTTTGCTTTAGCTACATTATTATTATTAACTGTATCTGGCGTGCAATCTGAACCCAATTTATTTTTAGAAAAGGCTGAAATCAGTCAGCCAACTAAAATAGACTTATTAGCACACGGAAAAAAAACAAAACTTAAACCACCTACACAAGGTTAATTTTGTTTATAATAAAAGTATCGGAGCTCATAACTTGGTTATGGGCTTTGTTTTTTTTATAATCAAAAAGGAAGTTTACAATTGTTCAATAAAAAAAATCTAACTTTGGTTTTATAACATAGTATTTTTTTTGACCAGTAGATTAATTTTATTTTTCATTTGTCTTTCTTTTGTAAATCAACTTCACGGGCAATCTAATAGGTTATTATTAGACTCACTTGATAGTTTAAGAGAGTTGTCTAAAGATGCAAGCTTGTCTAGTAATTCTAGACTTAGTTATTCTATAAAAGCAAGTACCATAGCTTCAGAAATGGGAATTGATTCGCTTGTTCTTAGAGCGAATAGAGATTTGAGTTTTAACTATTTAATAAATGGCGATTTTGATAATTTCAAAAACGTGAGTCTCAAAAATTTAAATCTAGCACAAAAACTTAGAGATTCTTCTGCTATCGCATATACCAACAAAAATTTAGGTTGGTATTACTATGAAATTAGTGAGGACAATACAGCCGCTTATCAACATTTTATTAAAGCTTTAGATTATTTTAGTATCAAGGCCATGTTAAAACAAAAGGCTGAAGTATTGTTTAGTATTGCTGCTATTCAAGATCAAGAAAAAGATTACTTAGGAAGTGAACAAAATGCTATAGAGGCTTTAAGGTTATATAATAAACTAAATTATAGAGATATACTTAGCGACAGGTACCGCGTTACTAACCATTTAGGTAAGGTTTCTTATAAACTTGAAAATTATGATAAATCAATTGATTATCACAACCAAGCAATTAATTTAACGAAAAAAATTGATGATAGCCGAAATTTATATTTAGAATCACTTCATAATTTGGCGCTACCCTACAGAGCTAAACATAATTATGATAAAGCTTTAGGGATTTACAATGAACTTAGTGGAGTCACTAGTTTAAAAGAAGAGGACATAATGTTTTATGCATTAATATTAGGCAATTATGCTTTTACTAAATTTTTAGAAGGCAATTATGAGTATGAGAATTTAGAAAAAGACTTTAAAAGGGCACTAAAAATTGCTGACAGCATAGATGATTCTTATACAAAATTGGCTATTTCAATAGATTTGGCGAAGTTCTATAAAACGAATGCAAAACGTGATTCAGCTTTAGTTTACGCCAAAGAAAGTTATAAAATTTCTGGCGCTATTCCAATTAACGAGCTCTATTTAGAGTCGATGTTATTATTAGCTGATTTAACAAAAGGTAACTTGAGTAAAAAATACTTAGAGAAGCACATACTATTGAGTGATAGTTTGCTAAAAAATGAGCGAAAGGTTAGAAATAAATTCGCCAGAATAGCTTACGAAACCGATCAACTAGAGGCTAAGAACAAGCAAATTTCAAAAGAAAATTTATATTTATTAATTCTATCCATTGGTTTACTTCTCACTGTGATTTTGGTCTATGTTATAATTTCTCAGCGCGCAAAAAATAGAAAGTTAGCGTTAGTACAGACACAACAGAAAGCAAATGAAGATATTTATAACTTAATGTTAGGGCAACAAGATAAAGTTGATGAAGCAAGAGCCAAAGAGAAAATTCGAGTTTCTAAAGAGTTGCACGATGGTGTTTTAGGTGCATTGTTCGGTGTGCGGTTAAGTTTAGATAGCATCAATTTTAATGAAGGAAAAGAAGCCATGATGACTAGGGCAAAATATATTAGTCAACTTCAAACTATAGAACAAGAGATACGTAAAATTTCTCATGAGTTAAATACCGATTTTGTAGCGGGTTCTGGATTTATAGATATAATTGAAGAGCTTATTGAGATGCAAACTGTAGCATATAATCTAAATTATGAGTTTAATTCTACAGATGATATTAGTTGGGATTTAGTATCTAATAAAATAAAGATTAATATTTATAGAATTATACAAGAATGTATGCAAAACATCTATAAACATGCTAATGCTAAAATTATAGAGATTAGTATTTCTTTGAAAAAAAACTTAATTTGCTTAGATATTATAGACGATGGGGATGGCTTTGATATCTCCAAAAAGAAAAAGGGTATTGGCTTAAAAAACATCAAATCTCGTGTTGAAGATATAGACGGACAAATTGATTTTATCTCAAAGTCTACCCATGGTACAAAAGTGAGTGTTACGATTCCCTACATAAATCAATCTAAATGAACCATATTAAAATCTTAATGGTAGATGACCACCCCATTATTATTGAGGGTTATCAAAACGTATTACTAGCCACCAAACAAGACGATCAAAGCTTGCAAATTGATACGGCACATAATTGTGATGAAGCCGTTGCAATGATTGAGCAAGCCTCAAAGAAATATCCTTATCACCTCTGTTTTTTTGATATTAGTTTGCCGGCTTCTGAGGATGGAAAATATGCCTCTGGCGAAGATTTAGCCTTGTTAGCAAAAAAATTGATGCCTAGAACTAAGATTGTAATTCTTACCATGTTTAACGAAACCTTTAGAATTCATAATATTATTAAAGAAATTGATCCTCAAGGGTTTCTTATTAAAAGTGATTTAACCTCCATGGAATTAGCAGACGGCTTTCAGCAAATACTGAAATCTCCTCCATATTACAGTAGTACGGTTAATAATTATTTAAAGAAAACAGTGTCTAGTGATATTTATGTAGATGATATCAATCGTAAGATTCTACATTTATTGGCACAAGGTATAAGAACTAAAAGTCTAAATGAATATATAGGCATTTCAACCAGTGGTATTGAAAAACGAAAAAAACAGTTAAAAATTTTGTTTTCAGTAGAGGATGGTAAAGACGAAACACTATTAAAAAAGGCTAAGAATAAAGGCTATCTGTAAGAGCGCAGTTATAATCGGTATCTTTTTCGATCTAATAGTGCGCTTCTACGCACTATAGAACAAGGAAACTACGGTTTTTCCGCAGTAAGTCTGCGGTTTTTCCACAGCAAAAAGTTAAAAGACTAACATATATTTGTATCGTCAACAAGAATTAATTAATCCCAATTTTAAATCGTTGTTGAATTAATAGCAAGAAAATTAACCTAGTAACAATCTTAGTTACTAGGTTTTTTCTTTTATCTGCGCAGCCGAAACTCAGTATTATTTCAAAATATCATCTCGACATAAAAAATGCATAAACACTATTTATAACTAAAAAATTAGTTCAAACTAAAAAATTAGTTATATTTGTAGTGTGATTTCTTAGTATTAATAAAAAGAATTTTATTTAAAATAAATGCAATTTTCAAATCAGTTCAGTATATAATGAAACAATTAACCAAAGCAGAAGAAGAGATAATGCAAGCCTTATGGCAGCTAAAAAAAGCCAACGTTAAATCGATTATCAATATCCTTCCTGAGCCTAAACCAGCATATAATACGGTATCGACTATAGTTAGAATTTTGGAAAGCAAAGGTTTTGTGGATTACGAAAAACAAGGTAAAGGTCATGTCTATTATCCGTTAGTCGCTAAGGAATCTTATAGTAATCAATCTATCAATAAATTAGTAGATAATTATTTTCAAGGCTCTTTTAAAAGTATGGTGTCATTTTTTGTGCAGAAGAATGATGTGGATGCAAAGGACATTGAAATCCTATTGGATGAAATCCATAAGAACAAACCGCAGTAGTTTTTTATTTTTAAAATTAGTCCTCTACAATATTAATAAAGTGCAACGAGACCATTAAAAAAATTAAATATTAACGAATTAATTAATTATGCTGTATTCTATCTTTCAAATAATGGTTTTTCAAGCATTGTTTTTATTGGTTTACGATTTGTTTCTTAAGCGCGAAACCTTTTTTAATTGCAATAGAGCGTATTTAATGATCACGTCAATTCTATCTGTGGTGTTGCCATTTGTTAAATTTCCAGAACTTAAAACTATGGCCACAAAGGATATGGTCATTCATTTGCCAGAAGTTTTTATTGGCACCAAAACACCGTCAATTAGCGACATTCAAATTGCCGAACAAGCAGGTATAATTTTAGAACAACCACAAACCCCAATTTGGCAGATTATTATAGTTACAGGAATTGCCATTGCCACACTAATTTTTCTAATTAAAATTGCTGGGTTGTATTATACTAAACATAAAAACCCAAAGCGTTGGCAAGGGAATGTGCTTGTTATTAGCTTAATAAAAAGTAGCGCTGCCTATTCGTTTTTTAATATGATTTTTTTAGGTGAGCGCATTTCTGAAACCGCAAAACCAACCATCTATAAACACGAATTGGTACATATAAAAGAATATCACACCATCGATTTATTGGTTTTCGAATTGCTCAGAATAGTGTTCTGGTTTAATCCTATGGTTTATCTTTTTCAAAATAGAATCAAAGAGTTACATGAATATGTTGCCGATGCCAAAGCTTCAAAACAAAGTGGAAAAGCAGATTATTATACAAGTTTACTCAATCAGGTTTTAGATGTTAATCAGGTGTCTATTACCAACACATTTTTCAAAAAATCATTAATCAAAAAACGAATTGCTATGTTACAGAAATCAAAATCAAAACAGCTTAATCTCATAAAATACGCCTTATTAATTCCTATGGTGTTTGGGATGTTAATTTATACGTCAACAGATATTAGAGCGCTACAAAAGGTAGACTCACAAGATACCTTTATTGATCAAGAATTGACGGATGCCGAATTAATCAAAAAGTACTATAATAAAATGGTTACCATGAAAAAAAATGGAGCGACATTTTTTCAAATCTCTGATTATGCTGGGATTAATACATATGACCCTGGTAAGTATTTGCTTTCTAGAACAGAGTTCTTAAAGTTGAAAGCTCATGGACAATTAATTTCCGACGGTATAATTCAAAGAAAATCGGAAGAAGGTTCACCTATTCAGAAAGATATTAATACTGTAAGTTTAACGCAATTAGATAAATTTGAAAATTATGATGATTTTAAAGCCTTCAAAAGCACAAAAGCTGAAAAAGAACGATGGGAATCCAATACGCAAGACGGTGTTTTAAAACTATATGTTGAAGACGTTGGAAACAAAACGCCTGAAGAAACGAAGCGATTTAATGCTTTAATAAAACAGTTAGAGAACGATGATTCTGAGAAACTTGTTATATCTAGTAATAGTTCAACCATAATTATAGATTCACCAAATACTCAAAATCGAGAAATTCATATTCTTAAAAACGAAGTGCAACGTGTAGAAGTACCATTCTCTGTAGTAGAAAAAACACCTACTACCATAGAATGTAAAGATTTAGAAAGTAATAAAGATCGAAAAAATTGTTTCATTACGTTCGTTCACAAACATATTGGCAAAAATTTTAATGTGGCTGTTGGGGATAGTTTAAGCCCAGGTAGAAAACGAATTTTTGTGCAATTTAAAATTGATACCGATGGAACTGTTAAAGACATTAAAGCAAGAGGTCCAAGTCCAGAGTTAGAAGTAGAAGCCAGACGCGTTGTCGCTACGTTACCTAAATTTATACCAGGAAAGCAAAAAGGAAAATTGGTTGTTGTGCCGTTTTCTGTGCCAATCGTATTTGAAGTTAAAGGTGATAAGATTGAAAATAGAGTTTCAGATCAAAAATACCACGTAAACTTAGAGAAACGAGAAGAAACAGAATTAGAACCAAACCTAACTGATATTCCGTACAGTAAAGTCGAAGTCACGCCAATTTATCCAGATTGTAATTCAGTGAAATCGGAAATTGAAAGAAAGGATTGTACCGTTCAAGCAATTAATAAATTTGTAGGCAAAAACTTTAATATCGAGATAGGAAAATCATTAGGGTTACCATCAAAAAAGACACGAATTTTCACAAGTTTTTTAATTGATAAACATGGTGAGGTCACACATATCTCTGCGAGAGGACCGCACCCAAAGTTAGAGGAAGAGGCGGTTAGAGTTCTGAAATTATTACCTCAATTTATACCAGGGGAACAGGACGGCAAAGCTGTAAATGTGCAATATGCCATGCCAATAGTATTTGAATTTTAAGACACTAAGAAGAAGTAATTCTAATTAAACATGAAATTATTTTTATGGTTTGTATGTCTCACTTTTGCGGTGGGTTTAAGCGCACAAAACACTAACGAAAAAGCAGATAGTTTTTATGCTAATGGTCAATTTTCCAAAGCGATTGAAACCTATAAATCTTTAGAGAATTTAGATGACGTCTATGTTAAAATTGCCAAAGCTTACTTAGCTTTGGGCAACTATGGTAAAGCTATAAATAACTACGAGGAAGCCGTAAAAACCGATAGTGAAAACGTATTAATAAAATACGAATATGCTAAACTGTTAACCAGAACCAACAAGTATAACGAAGCCAACCAATTGTTTACTAACTTAATTGAGTTAGATAGTTTAAACCCTAGTTATTATTACGAGTTGGGTTTAGTTTTAGAAAAGCAAAAAGACACTTCGGCCTTTCAACAATTTGAGAATACTTTTAACTTAGATCACACCCATCAAAAAGCGATTTTTAAAATCGCCAAACAGCATCTAATGAAGCGAAATTTTTTGGACGCCCATAGCTTTATTGATCGGGGATTGGACAGTTATGAAGATAATATAGAGCTGATTAGTTTAAAAGCACAAACCTATTATCATCAAGAGCATTACACACATGCCATAGTGTGGTTTAATAAATTGCTCGAATTAGGTGAAAAATCGGAGTTTATACATGAAAAGTTAAGTATTAGTTATGCTCAAAATTCAGATTATATTGAGGCTATTAATCATAGAAAACAAGCTTTAAGATATAATCCGTATGATGCCAATGCCATGTATGTGGTAGGTGTATATTACGAACACCTCAATAATTTTAAGCAAGCCGAAAACTATATAACAAAGGCATTACAATTGAAAGATCAATCGCTATCGGAAGAATATGAAACATTAGGAACTATTTATAATCGGCAAAAGAAATATGAAAAAGCTATTAATGCTTTTCAAAAATCATTAAAAGAAGATCCTTCTAACATAACGTCAGAATTTTTTATGCTCAGAACGAAAGATGAATTTTATGCCAATGTCAACCATAAAATTAAGTTGTATGAAAATTTTGTAGAAAGACATGCAAAAAGCTATTTCACCGGGTTCGCTCAAAGACGACTAAAAGAATTAAAAGAAGAAAAGTTCTTAAACGAGAATTAAAATTCAAAGTTATAAATGGCATCCAAAACATTTTCTTTAATCTATTATTAAAAGCACAGTAGACTAATGTCTTTTTTCTTTAAAATATTTGTACTTTTCGGTTTTCAGAATTCTATAAATGAACCGATTAGTTTTTCTTTTAATCTTACTTCTAGTGACGTCGTGTAACTATTTTGAAAAGAAGAAAGTTTATCCTGAAGATTTGCTTGAGGAAGAACTTCAAACTTTCAATTGGAACGACGTGGATACTTATCCAACTTTTACAAGTTGCGATACATTAACTGAAAAAAAAGATAGAAAAGTCTGTTTTCAAAATACTATTGTAACGAATGTAAATCATTTTTTAGCCGCACAAAATTTTGTGGTTTCCAACGATATTAATGACACCATTAGACTAAAAATTAGAATTAATAATACTGGTATTTTAGAAGTAGAATCTATAAAAATTCATCCTGAAACCCTATTAGAAATACCTGAAATAGATAGTTTATTACGTGAGAGTTTAAAAAATGTTCCCAAAATATACCCAGCAATTAAGAGAGGTCAGCAGGTAACAACAGCTTTTGAGTTGCCAGTAATTGTTAGAATTAATTAAAAGGTTTCTTACATTTATTCTCAAACTAAGTATTTATAGGCAAAGTTTATTTGATGTGGTAATAGTTGCCAGTCTACTGAAGTTCATAGTTATTCCCAAGTAATACTATTTCTTAAAAGTTCTACCCTTCCATTCGTGCGATTTAAAAAAAGATAGAAAAGCGACATAAACGTTAAAAAAAGGATAGATAAAACTCGAAAAAAGATAAGATACTAAAAGGTTTTCCTGTTTGAAAAAACGAGAAGTTTTAAAAAGAAGTAAAAAATCTATACAGAATTTAATCACGAATAAAGCAATTGCTATTTTTATAGAAATAAATTGAAAACCCACCGCAGGGATCAATCCTAAACACATTAAGTTTCCTAAAAAAACTACTAAACCAATCGTTTTTGCAAACCTATTATTGTAATACTTTGTTTTTGACGCCCAGCGCAGACGCTGCTGAACTAATTCATCCATATTTTGAGACGGAGCGGTCGTTACAATAGCTTGTCTAGATTTTAAATAGTGGACTTTTGTAGCATTTTGATTTAAGAATTTCTCAAGTAATAACACATCATCTCCACTGGAAATAGTGTCATTACCAACAAAACCGTTGACAGCATTAAATTCAGATTTTCGATAAGCGAAATTCGCACCGTTACACATAAAGGGTTTCTTAATCCCAAATCCGCCAATTGTTGCTCCTTGTAGACTTAAAAAATCTAAAGTTTGAAAACGATTAAAAAACGAGGTCTTACCAAGATAGGTTACCGGTGCAGCGATGCAATTTGGTTGATTGATTTGAATGCATTCGTCAAACGCATCTAGCCAATATTTGGGTAAAATACAGTCGGCATCAGTTGTAATAATCCAACTATAATTTGAGTTTTTTATGGCAGTGGTTATCGCATCTTTTTTTGGTGAACCCGAGGTTCTTGTGTTTTGAATAATCCTAATGTTATTAATTGCAGCGTTATTTTTCTTAGTACCACTGTTGAGAAACTTTTTAATAATTGAAACTGAATTATCTTCGGAGTCATCATCTACCAAAATCACTTCAAACATCGTTTTAGGATAATTTAAATTTACAATAGCTTCCAATAATACTGGAAGGTTTGTAGCCTCATTTCTAAAGGGAATAATGACAGAAAATTTTGACTTAGCTTGTAAATCTTGTAGTTTAAATTCTTCGACTTTATCAATGCCAAAAACTAGTAAGCCTATAAATATCAGATAAAAAATAAAAATAAAAGTGAACAGTGCTGTCAGCATTTTTCTGTGGTTTTTTTGAGGTTAAAATTAAGTACAAAATAACTTCCAAAAAGGCTCGGAATCACAAAATTGAGCAACCACATTAGCGTTGTAATAGATAAAATTGTAAGCTCATGAATAGTAATATAACTAAATAAAAATACCGCAATACTTCCTTTTACAACCACATCGAAAATTGAAATAGATGGTAAAACAGAAGCCATTAAATACGTGCTCGAAATAATTACCATGGCATCAAAATAATTTAAAGAAGCACCAAACACCTTTAATAAATAATAAAACTGAAACGAAAAAATAAGATACCGAATTAAGGATAAAGTCAGGTTAGTACAATGTGTTTTAGAAGGTAATTTTTTTATAAATTTTAAAATTCGGCTCAACGAAAATCCTTTCAATTTAAAGCGTTTTTGTTTTATTCCAAACCAAGAAATTAAGCCAATTATAAGAACAATGCTCCCAATTATAAAGACGTTATGAAGATGGATATTAGTTGGGTAATATTTTATAAAAAACACAAACCCAATAATGCCAAAAAATGTTGTTATTGTCATTTGTGCTACATTCCCTAAAAGGTTTAACAATACTATTTTTCCTCGAAGTGATTTTTTGTAATAAATGGCTTTGGCGCCATAATCTCCAATACGATTAGGTGTGATTAAGGATACTGTGAGTCCACCTAAACTTTGTTCTAAAGCTGATTTAAACGAGATGTTTGTGATAGCATTTACTAAATATTGCCATTTTAAAATT
The DNA here is from genome assembly GCF_030407435.1 of Winogradskyella bathintestinalis. Taxonomy (GTDB): domain Bacteria; phylum Bacteroidota; class Bacteroidia; order Flavobacteriales; family Flavobacteriaceae; genus Winogradskyella; species Winogradskyella bathintestinalis. The sequence continues at coordinate 251,472 of NZ_JASDDK010000001.1, read as the reverse complement.
TCAAAAAACCAATTAATAGTGCTTAAAAAGAGTAATATAACGATGTTTTTAATTGAAAACGTGTTGTTTTCTATTAATAAAGATACAAATTGACTTAAACTTAAACGTTCATTTTCCTCGAGTTTAGCGTAAATAAAATAAAATGCACCAACTACAATACTCAACTTAATAAGTACTACAAAGAATTGTTTAGTTTTGTAATGTATATTGACATTCATGCTTAGAACTCATTGAAACCGTGTAAATGAGTTCTGCAAATAAAACCAAAAACTTAGAAATGCAATACAATTTTAAACAATACCTTTACTTTTTATGTGTGCTTTTATTCACGTTTAAAAGTGAAGCCCAATTTAAAGACACAGCTAAATGGAAAGCTCTTTTTGCGGTTGGTGTAAATTATCCAACTACAGATGGTTTTGTAAAAGGCTCTTATGCGCAATCAATGAATTTTCCAACGGTAAATTTGGGCATTCAACACATGCTAAAACAACACTATGGTGTAAAATTAGATTTTGGTTTTAATCGTTTTAAAAATTCAGACGAAACACCAGAATTTAAAATCAACTATTCAAGAATTAATGCACAATTTGTATATGATCCTTCTACATCTTTAACATTCCTACCTGCGCGCTTAAGAACCGTTCTCCACGCGGGGCCAGGATTAACGTTTGCAAAACCTTTAAGTACATTAAAGGAAAACAAACAATCCTACCTAAATTTACTTGGTGGACTAGAAATTCACTATGCGATTAACGAAAAAGTTTCTATTTATGCCGATACGGCATATATATATGGAATAACATCTTTAGATGATTATAATCCTGCTTTAAGTGGTTTAGGCGCATTTAATGGTAGTGTTTTTAATCTTACTTTTGGGGTAGCAATTTCTTTAAGTGGTTGCCAATATTGCGATTAACCAATGAGATACCCATTTGCATGGGTAATAAATATGAGCAAAGAAAAAATTATTTTAGGCATAGATCCTGGTACAACGATTATGGGTTTTGGACTCATAAAAATTGTGGGCAAAAAAATGGAATTTGTGCAACTCAACGAGCTCATGTTAAAAAAGTACGATGACCATTACCTAAAGCTCAAACTTATTTTTGAGCGTACCGTAGAACTTATTGACACTTACCACCCCGATGAAATTGCCATTGAAGCACCATTTTACGGTAAAAATGTTCAAAGTATGTTAAAATTAGGGCGAGCTCAAGGTGTGGCTATGGCAGCAGGTTTGTCTCGCGAAGTTCCAATTACGGAATACGCACCTAAGAAAATTAAAATGGCAATAACAGGAAATGGAAATGCGAGTAAAGAACAAGTCGCCAAAATGTTGCAAAGCATGTTGGGTCTTAGAGAATTACCGAAAAACTTAGATTCCATGGATGGTTTGGCAGCTGCGGTTTGTCATTTTTATAATGAAGGTAGAGTTGAGGTAGGTAAGAGTTACTCGGGTTGGTCGGCATTTGTTAAGCAGAATGAGGGTCGCGTTAAAAAGTAATTGTTGTTATTTCTACGAAGGCTGGTAACTAATTATTTTATAAAAATTATTTTCTACCTCTGTATTATTTTACATTTGTTAGATACTACAATAAGTCAAAACGAAAAAACTAAATGGCTGGCATCTACATTCACATACCATTCTGCAAACAGGCCTGTCATTATTGCGACTTTCATTTTTCGACTTCTTTAAAGAAGAAAGAGGATCTTGTTAAGGCATTGGCAAAAGAACTAGAACTCCGTAAAGCTGAATTTGAGAATACACCTGTGGAAACCATTTATTTTGGTGGTGGAACACCAAGTGTATTAACCAATGAAGAATTACAATTTTTAATTGATTCGGTATATAAACATTATCAAGTTTCAGAGTCTCCAGAAATTACACTTGAAGCTAATCCTGATGATTTATCATCTGAACGTATCCAAGCCTTATCAACAACCCCAATAAACCGCTTGTCTATTGGTATTCAGTCTTTCTTTGAACCTGACTTGAAACTCATGAACCGTGCGCACAACGCAAAAGAAGCTAAAGACTGCTTAGAGGAAGCTACTAAGCACTTCGATAATATTTCACTCGATTTAATTTATGGAATTCCCGGCGCTTCAAACGATCAATGGTTAGCAAATATTGAAACCGCATTAAGCTTTAATGTGTCCCATATTTCTAGTTATGCCTTAACCGTTGAGCCTAAAACGGCTTTGGCATCATTCATTGAAAAAGGCCAAATTGATAATGTCGATGATGAGCAATCGCATGCACAATTTCATATATTAAAAGAAAAATTAGAAGCTTCAGGATTTGTGCATTATGAATTGTCTAATTTTGGAAAAGACGGTTATTTTAGTAAGAACAATTCAGCGTATTGGCAGGGGAAATCGTATTTAGGTATTGGGCCTTCAGCACATTCTTTTAATGGAACGGAACGTGGTTGGAATGTAAAAAATAATTCAAAATATATTAAGGCGATAGAAGAAAATAAGTTACCCATAGAACTAGAAACCTTAACGCAAACCGACCAATACAATGAATATATAATGACCGGCTTACGAACCATTTGGGGAGTGTCTATCAAAAAAGTGGAAAACGATTATGGTCTAAAATTCAAGAATTATTTAATAGCGCAATCGGAATTTTTTATAAAGCAACAGTTATTGTATATTGAAGATACACATTTACGTGTGACTAAAAAGGGCCAATTTTTATGTGATGGGATTGCGAGTGAACTGTTTATGCTGAACTAGTTCTAGTATCTATTATTTATGAGACGTTAGAATTAAAATGATCACGATTTTCCATATTTTTGAACACAAAATAACATTAAAGTTCCTGAAATACTGAATGAAATTCAGTGCCCATAACTTCAGCATATACTATGATAGCAACAATACAATATAAGTCAAGAAAACTAAAAATAGATCTTACACAACCTTTAGATATCTCAATACCGATAAAAGGCGGTGATTCTAATGTTAATGCTTGGTACATCGATCCGCCAAAAATTGAACCAGAAGAGTTTGATGGGGAACATGTTAGTGTTTCGGAAGGCGCGGTTGTAAATTTTAATACCATTACGTTCAATCCACATTCACATGGTACACATACTGAAACGGTTGGGCATATTATAAAAGAAAAGCATTCAATCCACAAGCGTCTTAAGCAATTTTTCTTTTTAGCAGAAGTGATAAGTGTAGCTCCAGAAAAATTTATGGATGATCATGTTATTTCTGCAAAACAATTACAATTCGCCATAGGGAATAAAAAGAGAGATGCTCTTATCGTGAGGACAATGCCAAACATGAAGGATAAGAAATCTAAACACTACTCCCATTCAAATTGGACTTATTTTACGGAAGACGCTATTAAATTATTGATTAAGAAAGGAATTAAACATCTACTTATTGATATGCCAAGTGTTGATAGAGAAGAAGATGGTGGTGAGCTTAAAGCGCACAAAGCATTTTGGAATGTTGGAGGTAAATTAAGAACAGATGCGACTATAACGGAACTCATATATGTCCCTAATAAAGTTGAGGATGGTATGTATATGCTTGATCTTCATATTGCACCGTTTGAAAATGATGCCAGTCCAAGCAAACCAATTTTGTATAAAATTTTAGATTAACGTTTGTGGTTTCTGTTAAAATTCAGCAGTATTATAAACTAAGGATTTATATCTCTAGTTTGCAGTTGAAAGTGTTGGATGGGCCACTTTTGGCACCAATTATTAAAGCCCCATTTTTTAAACTTCAATCGATCGTATTTTTGGTAATACGTCTAAACGTTGGGATGGTTTCAAAAAATATGAATTTCATAAAAATGGGAAATTTAAAATTTTATTAATAAATTCAAATCGTGTTGCGGTGTTTTGAGATGCTACTGTCTAACTATTAAAATCAAAAGATGGAAACCTTTTTTATTATTATCATAAGTATTTTGGTTACGTTGGGTTTGGTTACCATTTATAAACAATGGAAAACCAAAAAAGTGACAAAGGAGCAATCGATTCTCATTTTAGAAAAAATAAGACGTGTCTGTAAATTAGTATCAGTAGAAGGTGATTTTGCTGAAATTTACCATTATGAAGACGTTAAAGAGAAATTTTTAAAATTAATTTCTAGTCGAAAAAAAGCATTGGTAGTAATCAATGCTAAAGCACATGTTGGTTTCGATTTAGGAAAGGTGCAAATGTCTTCAAATGCCAAAACGAAAACGGTCTATTTAACTCATTTCCCTCAGCCAGAAGTGTTATCTATTGAGAGCGATATAAATTATTATGACAAACGCGATGACATGTTTAATAGGTTTGCGGCTGCAGATTTAACTGACTTGCACGCCAAGGCTAAAGCACATATTAGAGATAAAATTCCAGAGAGTGGTTTATATAATATAGCCAAACAAGAGGCGCTAGATGTCATTCTTCTTATTGAAAATTTGGTGGAAACTATTGGATGGACTTTAGATTATACCACTTTAAAGATTGATGAGGATGAAACAAAAAATTTGTTGAAATAAGTTAGTACACTATAATAGTGGATAATTAAATTAAAATTTGAAAATCATTTAGCTGCTGTAGAAAATGAGATGAATATAGAGCAATACAGAGATTACTGCATAAATAAAAGGGCCGTCACAGAACATTTTCCGTTCAATGAAGATACCTTGGTATTTAAGGTTTTAGGAAAAATGTTTGCGTTAACCTCCTTACAACGATGGGAAAATGGAGAAGGTTTTATCAATTTAAAATGCGATCCAGACTATGCACAAGAACTAAGAGCCAAATTCGAAAGTATAAAACCAGGCTACCACATGCATAAGCAGCAATGGAACAGCGTCTATATTCATACTAGGGAACTTTCTTTACCTCTTATTATGAAACTTATTGATCATTCTTATAATATGGTCGTAGCTGGTTTACCTAAAAAATTACGAAATACTCTTCACGACTATTAATTGAAATCTTTTCAAAGTAACATATCGTAGTATTCGTCGCTTTCAAATGTTCATTCGTCGAAAAAGCCAATTTTCAGTTGAAATAATTTTTAATTTTGGGTATAACTGATTCATTAACTCTTGGAGTTTAAAAAGCTTTTTAACGTGTGCATTACGCAAACGTGTAAAGTTATTGAATCTGTATAATGGTTTAATAATTATGTGAGTCACATTGTTTTGAAATTGGTTTTTTTATCCTTTTCATTAGCATCATTTAATGATAAATCGAGTATAACTCATCTAAAGAAACAATCTATACCTTATTAATTTATAGCTGCTGTCCGTTTGTCGATAGTGGCATTTTAACGTATTTTTAACACGGTTTAACGCCTTTTGCCACATTGTAAATAAAGAGGTTTTACCATTCGTCGATAGTAAATAACAATCCAACGTTTGTTAAACACACTCAATCGAAATAATAAACAAAAGGTGAGTTTTCTAACTAGTTTTGCTTTAGATACATAAATACAATTAACTATGAGCACCCTCAATGTTTTACTGATAGAAGACGATATGATAGAAGTGATGAAACTAAATAGAGCAGTTTCGTCTTTGAAACTTCAACATAATATCGTAGAAGCAAATAATGGTGAAGAAGCTTTGAAGATTTTAGAGAATAAAGATAAACTTCCAGATGTTATTTTGTTAGACTTGAATATGCCGAAAATAAATGGTATTGAGTTTCTAAAAATTTTAAAGAGTGATGATCGTTTAAAATACATTCCAACAATAATTTTAACCACTTCTAGCAATAAGCGTGATTTATTAGAATGCTTTGAAATAGGAATAGCCGGATACGTATTAAAACCACTAAAATATGAAGATTATGTTTTTAAAATTGAAAAATTATTAGCATATTGGAGCATCAATGAGTTAATAACTGCATAATGAAAGGCATAATATTTACAGAGTTTTTAGATTTAGTAGAAGAGAAGTTCGGTTTAGGTATGGTTGATGAAATTATTAACCAATCTCAATTAGAATCTAATGGTGTTTACACTTCGGTTGGGACCTATGAATTTTCTGAAATGCTTCAATTAATATCTCACTTAAGTGAAAACACAAGCATTTCTGTAGATGATTTATTACTAGTGTATTCAGAGCACCTTTTTAAGGCTTTAATAAAATCGCACCCCAATTTAGTTGAGCATTACAAAGATCCAATGCATTTGTTAGCTTCTATAGAAAATCATATTCATGTGGAAGTTCAAAAAATTTACCCAGAGGCGCAACTACCTACTTTTTTGTTAGAAGAACGAACCGATACAAAACTGGTACTGGTCTACAAATCTGAAAAAGCATTGTATATGTTGGGTAAAGGTTTAATGTTAGAAACGTTTAAGCTGTTTAAAACCTCTGCGGAAATTAATTTTGAAAAATTAAATGAAGCAGGTACAGAAGTGAGATTCATTATAGAAAAGAAATAATGGCTAACGAGGATATAGAAGTCTATAAACGAGCCTTGAAAAGGGAAAAAGCAGCTAGAAAGGCAGCCGAAGAAATATTGGAGCAAAAATCTACAGAGCTATATGATATGGCTCAAGAATTAAAAGCGACAAATTCAAAACTTCAAAAAACTATAAAAGAACAGAACACCGAACTTCAAGGTGTTTTTGAGAATATTATTGATGCTTATATTGTAATGGATTTGTGGGGTAATGTTCTAAAAATGAACGAAGCTGCAATAACCTTATTGGGTTACGATTACCAAAACAATGATTTCAATTTGTTTGCTATTGCAGATAAAGAAGAGGTAGATAATGTTATGAGCACTTTTGAAGCACTTATATCAGAAGGTTCTGTTACTGATTTTAAATTGAAGCTAAATACCAAAAATGGGACTCAAATTATTGCGCAAGTTAACGCGAGTTTAATATTTGATGAAAACAATAAGCCAATTGCAGCCCAAGGTATCATTAGAGATGTGACGTTCGAAAATAAATACAGGCAAGCCATAGAAACCGAAAAGCAGAAATACAGTCGCATTATTGCCAATATGCATTTAGGTTTAATAGAGCTAGATAAGGAAGAAAGAATAATGATGGCCAATCAGAGCTTCTGTGCAATGACAGGCTATACAGAAGAAGAACTTATCGGCAAAGTAGGCAAAGAATTATTGCCTGCAGAAGTCGATAAGGATTTAGTGCACGAAAAAACGGTAGAACGTAGAAGTGGTAAAAGTAATGCCTATGAAGCGCGCGTAAGAAATAAGAAAGGCGAACTGAGATATTGGCTTATTAGTGGGGCACCTAATTATAATTACAATGGTGAAATAATAGGATCTATTGGAATTAGTTTTGATATCACGGATATTAAAAATCTGCAACTTCAAAAGGAAGATTTACTCAGTAAATTAGAGAAAAGTAATAATGAGTTGCATGAATATGCGCACATCGTTTCTCACGATTTAAAATCCCCTTTACGAAGTATCAATGCTTTAGTGACTTGGCTAAAAGAGGACAATAAAGACAAACTAGACGAAGTGAGTTTGCAAAATTTTGCACACATTGAAACTACGCTAGAGAAAATGGAACAATTAATTACCGATATTTTAGAGTACTCTAGTATTGGTTCTGATGGTAAGGAAAAAAGAGCTGTAAATCTTAATGAGATCATTAGCGATTTAGTAAAAATTCTCTACGTTCCAGAGCATGTAAATATTAAGATACCTAAGAAACTACCAACCGTTAGAGGTGATGGAACTAAATTGCAACAATTGTTTCAAAATCTCATTAGTAATGCTGTTAAATTTATCGATAAACCCGAAGGTTTAATTGTTATTAACGTCAAAGAATTAACAAGTTATTTCGAGTTTTCTATTACCGATAATGGTATTGGTATAGATGAAAAATATCACGATAAAATATTTAAGATTTTCCATTCGTTAAATAAAAGGAAAGATTCAACGGGTATTGGCTTATCTATTGTTAAAAAGATAGTGGATTTGCATGAAGGGCATATCTGGTTAGAAAGTAAACCAGATATTGGTACAACGTTCTATTTTACGATAAAAAAATAATATGAGGACAGTTCAATTAATTAAACAAAAAAATGATGGTTGGAAATACTTATCGCATAAGATAGTGCTTAAAAAACCTTTAGTTTTAGTGTTTGGTGATAGATATGAATTGGAGAATGATAATATTTACGAAGAGCTTCGACAAAAATTTCCAGATGGCCATATAGTATTTGCATCGTCATGCGGCGATATAACGACATACTTTGTAACAGATAATAGTGTGGTGGCCACTGCAATAGAATTTGAAAAAACCAAATATGAAATTAAAACTTGTAATATTCTAAAATCAAACTTAGATAGTTTTATTACCGGTAAAAATTTAATTAATCAGTTAACTCCCGAAGGCCTAAAACACGTCCTGGTGATTTCTGAAGGTAGCTTTATTAACGGTAGTGAACTTACTAAAGGCATGAATAATGCCACAGCTAATAAAACATTAATTACAGGTGGTCTATGTGGTGATGGCGATCGATTTGAAAAAACATTAGCCTCTTATAACGAAAAACCAAAACCAGGAGAAATTGTTGCCATAGGATTTTATGGTGATACTTTTGATATATCTTTTGCTATACATGGCGGTTGGTCACCTTTTGGGCCAGAGCGTGTGGTAACTAAATCAGAATCTAATATTTTATATGAGTTAGATGGGCAACCTGCCTTAGATTTATATAAAAAATACTTAGGTGAAAAGTCTAAAGAATTACCAAGTGCCGCGCTTCTATATCCGCTCAATGTAAAGACTGAAGAAGAACAGCATTCTTTTGTAAGAACCATTATTAATATTGAAGAAGAAAATAATGCGATGGTTTTAGCAGGTCATATACCAGAAAACTCAACAGTGCAATTAATGATGACCAATATTGATAATATTGCAAATGCTTCTGAATTGGCTGCCAAACAAGCCTTGAAAAACTTGAAAACAAAACCACAATTAGCAATTTTAGTCAGTTGTATAGGAAGAAAGCTTGTTTTAGATCAGCGTGTAGAAGAAGAAATTGAGGAAGTTGTAGCCGTATTAGGCGAAGATGTAACATTAACTGGATTCTACTCTTATGGAGAAATTGCACCATTTAATACGGAGATCAATTGTCAATTACATAATCAAACAATGACTATAACTTTAATGAGCGAATAATGTCTACATTATTAAAACGTCAAATAAAAAAATTTTTAAGAAAAGATATTGCTGAAAACCAATTGTTAGAAGAGTTTCTGGATGCTGTAAGTCGTTCTTATACTAATTTTGAAGAGCAATATGCCATGCAACAATTGGCTATGTCGATTAGTTCTGAAGAGTTGTTCGCAGCAAATAAAAGGTTAAGAAAAGAAGCAAAGTCTCAAAAACAAGTTATAGATAAATTAAAACGTGTAGCGCAGACCATAAGTAACCCTCCTCAGGACGCCAGAATTCTTAATGAGGCTGAGGTAGAATTAGACGAGCTAAAACTTCTGGAATTAATTGAGAACCAAACTCAAGAAATTATAAAAATAAATAAGCAGCGCGAAACACTTTTGACAGAATTAGAACATCAAAATCAAGAGCTTAGTGATTATGCACATATGGTGTCTCACGATTTAAAATCACCTTTACGAAGTATTGAAACATTAACCACATGGTTAAGTGAAGATTACAAAGGGTCTTTTGATGCTAATGGTGACAAAACTCTAGGTCTTATAAAAACTAATGTAGAGAAAATGGATGGCCTAATTAATGGTATTTTAGAGTACTCTACCATTGGTAAAAATAAAATAGACGCTTACGATGTAGATTTAAATAATCTTATTGATAACATATTGAGTATTATACATGTGCCTAGTAATGTTACAGTAAAGAGATTAAACCTGCCAACGATTAACGGAGATAAATATAGGTTACAACAATTGTTTCAAAATTTAATAGCCAATGCTATTAAATATAACGACAAAGAACTTGGAAGAATTGAAATAGGATATGAAGATAAAAATCAATTTTGGCAATTCTATATTAAAGATAATGGCATAGGAATAGAAGAGGTTTATTTCGATAAAATATTTCAAACATTTCAAAAATTAGAAAATAGTATAGAATCCACTGGTATAGGACTTTCTATAGTTAAAAAAATTGTAGATATATATGGAGGTGAAATTTGGCTTACTTCAAAAATTGGGGAAGGCACAACTTTTTACTTCACTATAAAAAAATAAAGTATGGAACAGCCCAATATGTCTTATATTAAAAGTATGTCTGGCGGAGATGAAGCTTTTGAAGCTAAATTAATAAGTATTATAAAAAAAGAGTTTCCAGAGGAAAAAACCGTCTATTATAATAATATCAATGTCGACAATTTTAAACAAGCGGCAGATAATGTACATAAACTTAAACATAAAATTAGTATTTTAGGCCTTGAAAAAAGTTATGAGACTGCAGTAGTCTTTGAAAATAATCTAATAGAAGGAAGTACCGAACTTCAAGATGAATTCGAGATGATTTTAACGACCATAACTCATTATTTAAAACAGTTATAGACCTACTTTATGGATTGTATAATTATTGATGACGAAGCTACCGCAAGAGCAATCATTGGGCAGTTATGCTCTAAAATTGATAGCTTAAATGTTTTAGCTGAGTTTCCAAATGCCATGCAAGCCATAAAATATCTCAATCAAAACGAGATTGATTTAATATTCTTAGATATACATATGCCAGATTTTACAGGTTTCGATTTTATTGAAACGCTGAAAAATCCACCTAAAACAATATTAACCACTTCAGATCCAAATTTCGCTATTCAAGCTTTTGAATACGATTGTATTGTGGATTATTTAGTAAAACCAATTACTCCAGAGCGTTTTCAAAAAGCAATTCAAAAAGCTGAGGCGGCATCTCAATCATTAGAAACCGTAGAGCCATCACAAGAGAAAGTTGAGGGAAGTTCTGGTAACGATTTGTACGTTAATATAGATAGGCGTCTAATTAAAATAGATATAGCTAGTATTTACTTAGTTGAAGCTAAGGGAGATTATATACTCGTAAAGACTGAGGATAAAAATTATACGGTTCATTCTACACTTAAAAAGATTGAAGAAAAGTTGCCTAATGATCTTTTCTTAAAAGTGCACCGATCTTATATTATTAATGTCGACAAAATAATAGATATTGAAGACAATAGTGTGCTTATAAAAAAGGATGTTATTCCTGTAAGTCGATCTAACCGTCCGGAATTAATGAAACGTCTTAACTTACTCTAAGTATAAATTCTATATTTTTCAAATTATATAAAGCGATTCCTCTCCTGCTTATAAATTAATTGAGATTTTTTAGCTAAAAATAGATGCCAACCTAGGGTACTTATAGTTAAAATGAAATATTCATTTATCATAAAATAAAGGCGAGAGAATAATATGTTCATTTCGGTTATGTCCACACTTTATAATGTTATCTACAAAAAAACCATTCGTCGACACTAAAAGGCATACCAACGAGGTATTGTTAGTGCCAAACGAAAAAGCGAAAATTTGGTGGTTTTAAAAAGTAAATTTGTCTCAGAACCCAAACAAAACCTAAGAGATGAAGACACTTTACACATCTATTAACAAATTGGTATTTATTGCTTTTGCCTTATTCAGTTTTAGTAATCATGCGCAAGATATACCCTTTAATTGTGATTTCAATGCTTATTTATTTCAGTATAACGATGTTTATGCTATTGATTTAGCTTCTGGAAATTCTTACATGGTAGCAGAAGATGTTACCCCTGGCAATATTAACGCAACAGCTTACAACCCAGCAGATGGTTATATTTGGGGTTACTTAAAAACACCTGCAAAAACTATTGTTAGAATTGGTAAAAACTTCACTACAACAGAGTTTTACATAAATGAATTAGATAGTAGCAACAAATACGTTGGAGATGTAAGTTCTGAAGGTATTTATTATTTAAAAGGTAGCGGAACTACTTATTTCAAAATAGATTTAAATCCAGAATCTATAAATTACGGGAAGTATCAATCTACAGAGACATTATCTCAAAATATTAGCATTCATGATTGGGCATTTAATGCAGTAGATAACCAATTATATGCTGTAGAAAAAGGGACTAATATTTTATATAGAATAAACCCAAATAATGGCGTGGTAACCGCATTAGGTGTTGTGCCAATTATCTCAGGCTTAAATTATACTTACGGTGCCGTTTACTTTGATGCGGACGGTCGATTTTATGTCTCAGCGAATCAAACCGGAACAATTTACGTTATACAGAACGTACAAAATGTTATGATTGTCGCAGATATAGAGTCTAACTTGTTTGCCTTCGGTCCATCTAGTGCTAGTAACGATGGGGCACGTTGCCCGACAGCGCCAGTATTACAAGAAATTTGTGATAATGGAATTGATGATGATGGTGACGGCCTTATAGATTGTGAAGATCCGTCATGTTCAGGGTTTGGTATGTGCGAAGTAATACAGTTATCAACATCAAGTTCTAACGATGGTGGTTTAGAAAGTAACAGCAGATTATCTGAGCAAATCAATGCGCGTAACTTTAAAAGAGCAAAAACCAGCTACAAATTTAATGCCTTGAAAGCCCCAAAAGTACGAAAGGGTGCGTTTTATGCGGCTCGAAATGCTGACTCTAATTTTACATTACAAGATTTTGTGCCACTTACAACTATTAATGAAGATGAAGCCGTAGAAGCTACACCTTCAGATCTTATAGGAATTACTAATGCTACAGAAATCTATGCTGTAGATTACATGAAAAACAATAATTCAGTAGCATCAGTGTTAGCATTAAAAACGGAAAACGGTGTCTATGAGCATACAAAATATATTTGCGATCGTTTATTAGGAGGAGAACTGATTTCAGTATCTACAATAGATATTAACGAACAGCAATTTATTAAATCAATTATTAAAAACGAAGATGGTTCCTACGAGTTTGTTTTAAGCTTATCCGCTAAAGTAGTTAATGACGATGCTAATTTTGCCATAGAAAGCCATTGGAATTTAGATCAGTATGAAGAAAATGTAACATTTTATAACTTTCAGATCTGGTCTAACTCAATCGATGATCTCTATACGTTAGGACAAGAAGTTCTCAATTTATTGGAAGTAGAGAAACCAATTTTAAGCTATAATAATTCAACACCTCCTACAGTATTTGTTAGAAAAGGAAGTTATCATAATGGAGGTTTAGATGTGCAAATTGTAAACACCAACGGTACAGAAGCTATTAATTTAGATGCAGGTTACAGAACTACCGAAACAGAAGATTTTCAAAACCTTTACACAACGGTTAATTTAAATGGTAACTACATTACTAATGTGACTATAGATACCGGACGTTTATTTGATATAGGGTTTAGAATTGGAGATGGTATTGCAACACCAGATGATTTGTTTATGTCTGACGGCCCTTGGGGTGTTGATGCTTCACGAAGTGGAACAGAACTTACAGAATATGTAGTAACTACTAACGATTTCGATTTTGATAGCGCAGATTACCCAATAGAAAGAAATGTAAATTTGACGGCAACTACCGATTCTTACGTAGCTGCATATAGAGCATTAACACCAAGATTTCAGGCTGTAGATGTATCTGGTTATAACAGCTTTAATTTTAGTGCTAGTGGAACAGGTGAGTTAGAAATCACCTTTGTAAGAGAAAGCATTACAATTTGGGAAGAGCAGTTTAAAACCACGGTAAACATGAATGAGACATTACAAGATTATACGGTAATTCTAGATGATGCTAATCTCAACGATGTCGTAACCATTGTATTTACTATGGCTTCAGAAGATGGTACCACAAACACTAAAGAAATGTCTATAAATAATTTGCGTTTTTCTGAAACAAGTGCCTTATCTGTATCAGAATACACAACTGATACAAATACTATAAAAGCGTTTCCGAATCCAATGATTTCGCAGGCAGAAGTACAATTTACAGTAGGCCAAAACGAAACGGTACAATTTATAATGTACAATCAATTAGGAAAGCAGGTTTATAGCACAACTTATAATGCTCAAACAGGAAAAAACAACATTTCTATACGCAGAGCAAACTTAAGCTCTGGCCTATACTTCTGTAAAATTGTTAGTAACCAACATAATTACAACCCTCTCAAACTGATTATTAATTAACAAACCCTTAGTTAGTTCCTTATATTAAAGGCAAAAGCGAAAGCTTTTGCCTTTTCTTTTTTGTGGTGGTTTGGGTTTTAATGGTGTGTTTATGAGGTGATTAATTAACAAAACAAAAATTTAACACTAAAGAACGTATATAAATAGGATAGCATTACTACTTATGTTTAGTTGTTGTCGCTAACGTTAAAAATGAACGACGAGAATAAACGAAAATCGGATTTTTATTCAGGATTGATTGACAAAAACCTCAATCGACTCAAAGAATTTTATGACCATACATTTATGGAATTTTGCGAACTGAATTTACTGAAAAACGAAATTCTGACTTGCCAATTATTTGAACTATTTCAATCAAGTATCTTTAGCACAAATCATTTGCTTGAGAGAATGATTAAACTTTCACTAATAAAATTACATACTATTGACTATGACTATTCTGATTTAGAAAAATATTCAGAAAAACTAAAAGAAAGCGAAACGGAATTTGACGGATTGCCTTTATTTAAATCGCTTAAAAAGGCATTAGAAAAAGACTTGATTACGGAAACGGAATATGATTATCTGATAAACGCAAAAAACAATTTTCGGAATCCATACTCACACGCAGAAGTCGGAAAAGTAATAAAGAATGATAATGATTTTAGCGGTTTTATGTTCGACATAAATGATGTTAAAGAAAAGTTGAAAAGTGGAAAACCGTTAGATAATCCTAAACCGACAATTCTACCGAAATTTTCACCTGCAATAGCTCAAATGTTACAAGAAAATAATTCCAAACAATTTGCATTTGAATATTTTAAAGAAGTTTTTGGAATATTAAAGGAATTAGAAAATAGAATAAACGAACGAAAAGAGAAAAAACACTAGCTACAACACCGTGTATAATTCATTGCTAGTTAGAGCCTACTTACGAAAGTTTTCGCGCACTTTCTATCTGTGATTTAGTTGTAATTTTAGTACTTAAACCACGCAACGAAATCATAATCAAACACGCCGTCAGTAATTTGACAAACAAACTAAAAAAGACAATGAAATTTAAAAGATTAAAACTTTACACGAATCAATTAAAATAAAACCTGAGCCATTTTAAGCCGTTATCCAAGATGGAAAAAGGGTATATCATGTTGAATATAGAGGTCAAAAATTAAAAATAATGAAGCAATTTTGACCATAACCACATCATAATTCATTAATCCCTCTCAAAAACCGCTTTCTTTAAAAATTGCCACTTAAATCGTAAGCCAATTTCTGTAAACGTAAACCCTGCTGCTGTGGCAGATGCAATATTACTGCGGGTGCCATAGACATTAAGTAAACTACGTTCAGAGAATCTATAACCCAAAGCTCCTTGTATTCTATAAGCTGAAATTTTAGCGTCGTCCTCAATATACTGATAACCAAATGCACCTGTTAAATTGTAAAACCATTCCTTAGGTTTTGCTGCAGCTTCGTCTTTAATAAGATTTACAAATACTTCGTAAGCGTTAAATTTTTCTGGACTAAAATAGATCGTTGGTAATTGGTCTTTAAAAGTAATATGTTGGTAGTTGACACCTACTTTTAATGATGGTTTTGGTAATAGGTTATAATATAATGAGGTAAAAAGTAAATTTCTAGAATTCCCATCGTTTTGAGAGGTGTACATCAATTGCGTAAACCAACCCAATTTAAAATTAGTACCTAAATTGTAATTCGCGTAGTAATTGTTTTGCACGATTTCTCTATCTAATAAATCGGCATTAAAACTTTCAATCTGTCTTTTGTAACCCACATCTAAAGACTGCAACTTAAACGATTTAATACTAAACGATAGATCTGTTAATAATTGCGTATAATCTGCAGATTCTGCCTTAGATGAAGACACTCCGGCTGTACCTTTAAATGTAATGCTTGGAATAAATTTATAAGAGACACCTAAAGATAGGTTGTTAGAGGTGGCACTGTTATCTGTAACGGTATTATTTGTAGTTCGGTAATTATAGTTTCCTAATACGGCAAATTTAGTAGACAACGGAAATATGACGTTGTTGTTTAATGAAAAGGCATTATTATCACCGTTATCAAAGGTATAAGCGGCTTTTGTCTCTATAGTTGGTATAAAACTATTATCTAGTTGGTTGATAAAGCTTGTAGCATCTTTTTGCTGGTCGTAAAACTTTAAAGTGTTTTCTGCAGAGTTATAGGCATCGTCTGTATAGCCTAACGCTTTTAATACGTTCGCTTTTCCAAGGTTGCCATCAAATGACGTGCTGTCGTTGACTAATATTTGGTCGTAATCTTTTAAACTGGCTTTAAAATTACTTTTGTATATGTTTAGTGTAGCACGTAAGGATAATACCCAATTTTCGTTTGGGTAGGTTGTTATTAAATCGTCAATTAAAGATGTAGCTTCCGTAAATTTCTTATTCCAGATTAAAGCTTGTGCGTAGCGTTCTGTGGTTTGTTGAACTATCGTTTTATCGGTATCATCATTTAAACTTTGATATGCTTCTGTGCTAATACTTAAGGCTTTCTTTTCTTTACTATTTAAATGTTCAACTAAAGCTAAGCCGTTTTGTGCAATGATTTTATGCTTTGGTTGTTCGGCCAAAGTGTTGTAGGTTGTTTTAGCTTTATCCAATTGATTCGAAATTAAATATAAGTTGGCTAAATTTAATAAGGTGTCTTTATCATTGTTAAACAATTCTAGATTTTTATGTAGAAGTTCTTCAGCTTTCTCATAATTCTGTGCCTGTTGGTTCTGGTATGCATAGCCTAAATAAATATATTTTTTAGAGGTTAATGCGTTCGGATTTCCAGGTGAAACGTCTAAAGCAGTGTTCACCACTTTGAGCGCGTTTTCGTAATCTTTTAAATTAGACAACGTATTGGCATAGCCTAATTGTGCTGCAAAACTATTAGGGTCTTCCTTCACTAAACCTTGATAGTATACTTCAGCATCTTTAAAATTACTGTTCCATAATAAAGACTCTCCGTAGTTTAGTTTTACTTCAAAATCATTTGGGTAATCGGCTAGTAAATCTGTAAAGAGCACGTTGGCTTCCTTCGCTTTCCCATTAAGACCAATAGCACGACCATAACATAAGCGCGCAGTTTTATTCTCTGGATGGTCTTGTAATATGGTTTCAAAAAATGTTTCAGCTTGTGCATATTTACCCGTTTCTAGGTAGGTAAAACCTTCTTTCATGTCCTGAGCGGTGACGCTTAAAACGATAAAAAATATTGTAATATTAATAAGTGATTTCAAAGTCATAATTTCTCTTTGTTTAACTAAGTGCAAGTTACGGAGCATTTGTCCGCCATTCATCTATAGTAACTTGTCATCCATCGAAATATAAGGAACATACACGGAAATACCCTAGATATTTGTGCCAGATTTAAACGTATAACGACAAAAATTATGCAATTATTAGCAACTTTAAAATCTAGAAAATTAACTCCAGAACAACTATTTATGGTCAGTGTATTGGCGGTGAATGGTGGTAATTATTTATACAACCTTATACTAGGTCGTATATTAGGACCAGCAGAATTTGCTGATGCGGCCGTTTTAATTACGTTTTTATTAGTGCTCTCTTTTGTTGCTATGACGTTTCAGTTGGTTACTGCAAAATTCTCAGTGTTGTTTGAGAATGAAGTGTTCAAAAATTTTATCGTTAAAGTTTATAAGCAAGCAGTTGTTGCTGGTATTATATTAGGAGCCTTAATCATTGGTTTTGCTTCCCAATTGCAAGCCGTTTTTAATACGTCTTCATCAACCATGTTTATCATTTTTGGTTTTGGTGTACCGCTCTATTTTTTAATGAGTGTGAATCGTGGGACGTTTCAAGGAAAAAAGGCGTTTAAATCCTTGTCGATTACGTATCAAGGTGAAATGTTAAGTCGTTTATTGATTACTCTTGGTATTATATTATTGCTAAATATTCAATCATCTGCTGCTATTGCAGTTGGTATTTTAATATCCTTTGTATTTGGTTTGTTCCCTTTTAAAGTGAAACAATTACGTTTTAAAAATGCGACACCTTTAGATGCTAAATATAGAAAGCAAATTAAGAATTTCTTTTTGCTCACAGCCTTTTATGAGTTAACCCAAATCATTATAAATAATAGTGATATCTTATTAGTAAAGCACTACTTTGAATCTTACGAAGCAGGATTATACGCTTCCTTAGCACTCATTGGTAGAATCGTATATTTCATAGCTTGGATGTTTGTTATGTTATTACTACCGGCCGTTGTAGAGCTAAAAAAGGAAGGTAAAGAAACCGCGTCTATACTTTTTAAATATGTTGGTTATATCGCTATCATATCTACCATTATTGTATTAGGTTGTTTATTATTACCAGAATTAATTATAAATATACTTTTTGGTGAGCAATATATTGCAATGGCACCTTTATTATGGAAATACGCCATAGCAACATCAATGTTTGCCATCTCTAACATCTTTGCATATTACTATTTGTCTTTAGATAAATATGTACCAGTAATTATTTCTGGAGTCTTCGGAATGCTTCAAATGTTTTTAGTCGTGTTTTATCACGATAGTTTAGAGCAAGTCGTACTCATGCAAATAGTTGCCATGGCTTTATTACTAGTCATACAAATCGGATTTTTTATGTTGGAATCTAGACAACAGAAAAAGCTTAGTCTATAGTAAATTTCCATTGGTCTACAGTAAAAGTCGTCCTACCGAAAGATCCTAAGGATTAGTAATATAAAAGCGCAAATTTGTACTGCAATTAAAATTAAACAAAAAATACCCACATCATGAGACTAGCCATTGTAACAGCATATCCACCAAGTAAAGTCACTTTAAATGAATATGCTTACCATTTAGTTAAGCAGTTTAGACAAAACGAAGATGTCACTGAACTTGTGTTGTTAACAGACAAAACGGAAGGTGCAAAGGATATTGAATTTACAGAAGCTGGTTGTAAGATTACAGTTAAGGAATGTTGGTCTTTTAACAGTTATAAAAACATTTTATCGGTAACAAAAGCGATTAACCAAACAAAGCCAGATTCCGTATTGTTTAATTTACAATTCATGAAATTTGGAGATAAGAAAATTGCTGCAGCTTTAGGATTAATGTTACCATTGGTTTGCAAGTTGAAGAAAATTCCAAACATAGTTTTATTACATAACATTCTTGAAGAAGTTGATTTAGGAAGTGCAGGTTTTACCTCTAATAAATTAATGCAAAGCATCTACGGATTTATTGGAACAACCTTAACGAAATTAATTTTACAAGCCGATACAGTTGCTGTAACTATGCAGAAATATGTAGATATTTTAGAAAAAAAATATGGTGCTACCAATGTAAAATTAATTCCACATGGTACGTTTGAAATTCCAGCAGAACCAGAATACAAATTACCATCAGGACCCTTACAAGTTATGACATTCGGGAAATTTGGAACCTACAAAAAGGTGGAAGGTATGATTGAAGCTGTTGAAAAAGTAAGAGCGTCAACAGGTTTAGATCTTGAAGTGGTCATTGCAGGAACGGATAACCCAAATGTACCTGGCTACTTAGCTAAAGTACAAGAAGATTACAAGCATGTACCACAAGTGCGTTTTACAGGTTATGTTGAAGAGGTTGAGGTCCCTGTTTTATTTAATGAAAGTGCTGTGGTTGTTTTTCCTTATACCTCAACAACAGGAAGTTCTGGAGTACTTCACCAAGCTGGAAGTTACGGAAAAGCAGTTGTTATGCCAGATTTAGGTGATTTAGCATTATTAGTGCAAGACGAAGGTTATAGAGGCGAATTCTTTGAGCCAACAAGTGTTGATAGTTTAGCACAAGCTATTGAAGCCATAGTAACTAACGATGTGTATAGATTAAAATTAGGAAAAACAAATTATAAAGCTGCAACAGCACATCCAATGTCTCAAATTGCAAAAATGTATGTAGAAAGTTTTAAAAAAATAATGGCTAAAAAATCTAACAAATTAGCAGCCGTAACACAATCTTAAAATATTCCCCTAAGTTAAGTTTCTAAGCAGTAGTAGTTAAATTACACACGGAGTTAAGACCTCGCTACTGTTTAGAAATATATTGAAACGCTTCCTTTTTTGTCCCATTTTTATCAATAAACCCAAAATGTTTTTGCGTATTTCTATTCCAAGGTCTACTACCTACAACGGCTGTTGGAACATCGGTGAAATCATATAAAGTCCAAGACATAAATTGTAGCTTATTGGCTGCAATCTGTTCTTGGATTTTTTTGTGGTAGTTGGCCTGGTCTTCATCAGAAGAACCAAAAGGTTTCCAAAAACCAGAATATGACGATATTCCAAATTCTTGAAGCACTAAAGGTTTGTTTGGTATTTCGGCTTTTAAAGTTGTAATAGCGCTATCAAAACTTTCTAAATCTTCGTAATAATGAAAGGATATAAAATCGACTTTATCTTTTAAAATGGAAGCACTTTCAGTATTAGACCATCCAATAGTTACGGGATGCATAGGGTCTGTAGATTTTACCAAATCAATCATGCTATCTAACCAAGCGATAACATTGTCTTTTCCTCTAGATTCAAAATCTAAATTAGGTTCGTTTTTAATATCCCAAGCCAATAAAGCATTGTGATCTTTTACGGCATTAACAACTGCTTCTGCGTGGCGTTGATTTAGTGTCCAATTCATTACAGAATAATCACCAAAAAAGTCAAATAAGGTTAAAACGACCTTTAAGTTATTAGCCTCTGCTGCATCTAAGGTTTGCTTTAGTTTCTCAATTTTTTTAGCATCAACATGTTCTTTTCCAAAGTCTTCATATTGCACAAAAAGGCGCACCGAATTTAAACCAGCATCTTTAATGATTTTAAAATCCGTAGCAATAATCTCGGCAGAGAATTCATCACCAAACATATTCCAAGGATTAGCTTGCGGATAGTAATTAATACCTTTAATGTTTAGACTATTAACCTCTATTTGTTGAGGTTCATTGTTATAAATATCTGCTTTGTCTTTAACTAAATGTCTAATGCGCCAAAAGCCATCTTCTAGTAAAAATACCATTTGGTAAGTGGAGGTTTCAGTCGTTTCTAAAATGAGCTCTTTAGCTTTAAAAACACGTTTGTATTCTACAACATTGCGATCTGTAATTACAGCTAATTGACCATCTTGACTAAAATATTCCAGCGTAGGATTATGGTGTAATGTTGTGGCTTCAATGCTAATGCCTTGTGCTTTGTTTAAATCTATAAAGTCAAATAAATTTTTTCTTGCACTGTCTGTGTAGTAATCTTTAATTCCTGCCGTTTTATTACTCTTGTAAGCAATTTGTTTGACGTACCAAGCGTCTAAATAATCGTGCTGAATAGCATTTAAGGTTTGGTCATCCATTGGTCGGCCTTCATTTTGCAAAGGTTCCCAATCCATCTTTGGGGCGTATTGATCTACTTTTTTAATTTCGGTATGTAGCATTGTGCTTCGGTCGGCTCCAGTATTTAAGTAACTAAATAGTGCGCTAACACCAGAAATAATTAAGGCTACAATCATAATATATGAGGCAATTAATATGGTACGTAATATGTTTTTGTTAAGACTTACCATAGCTTTATTGAATTAAATTCTTTTGATAAGCCAGCCGTTTCAATGCTAAAATTATAATGACCATTTTCATAAATAGCGGGTTTTAGTTTAAAACTGGTATACCCATTAAATGAGGTTTTAGTTAACGTATTTACAAGCGAATTATTACGGTAAATTTTTAATTTAATATGCATACCATCAGGAATCATTTGTCCCATAAAACTTTGTAAGGGTCCAATTTCTATGAGTCGATTGTGCTCAGAGAATTCAACATTAAAGTCTTTTATAACTTGTTTGTAACTTAGCGAAATTCTATTACTTTCAGACATACCATCAACGTAGGCTTTTATGTTCCAGTTATCCGCAAAATCGGGATGAATAATTTTTGAATTTGCAACACCATCAATTGTAGTTCCTGTTGTTTTAAGAATGTGGCCTTTTCCGTTTTTAATAAAAAAGGTTACAAAGGTACCATCACTAACTACATTGTTATACTCGTCTTTTATAATGGTGGTCCAAAACGTTGTCACCTGATTACCGTCTGCATAATCGTGTGGTCGTGTTGCTGAAATTTCAAAATCTGTAGGTATGGCTGGCATCACATTTATAGTATATTCTTTAGAATTGATACCAAGACTTTCTGATGACACCAACATTCTTCCACTTTCTGGTTTTGAATAGATATTACGATATGCGATTAAATTTTTTGTAAAAATGTCAAAACCTTCTTCTGAATCTAAAAACTGAAATTTAGCAATAACCAAAGTATGTGTTGGCACAGGATTATCTAATGAATCCGTTGGAATAACCACTAAAGTCGTAAAATCCTTACCACCAGATTCTATACTTGGTGGACCAATATAAGTTTCCATAATGGCCACTTCTGGTTTAGGTAAAATGTGTAGTTTTCCTGAAAGTGATTTGTTGTCATCTAGTAAAGTCCAGTTTATAGCACCAATTTTTTTTGTGATAGTTTCAGGAATACTAAATTCTAACGTGTTGTTTTTTAAGCTTGAAGAAATAACTGTAGAGCCATAGCTATTAGAGCAATATAGATCTATTTGCACTTCACTTGATGTTGAAAATGTAAGCACAACAGGTTGGCCAACTTCAAATTCGGTTTGTGTTGATATTAATTTTATTTCAGTTGAAGCAACTTCAGTTTCTTGTATAACAGTAAAGGATGATAATAATATCAATCCTAAAAGTAATAAGTATGTGTGCTTTATTTGCATTAATTAGGACTTCCTATGTACGTGTTAATTTCAATTTTAATTCCACTAAAATCGAGATGGTCAATGGGCTGTAATTCTGCATTGGTATGGTTTTTAATTCTATTTGGTACTATTTTATCTGAAATATCTTCGTTTGGTAAACCGTTTACAAAAATATTTTTCATGTCGTCATTTATAATCTTTACATCGCCATTAATTATAATCGGATATTCAAAATGTTGCTTACGTTGTTGTCGCACACCAGCTTTTACAAACATATGGTCTACCCAAACCATGTTTTGATCTTTATCGTAATAACTTATTAATAATTGAGGAATCGTTATTTCTTGAATACCACTATTAAATAAATTACCGTTAAGCATGCAGTTTTTAATATTCACATCACTCAATACAACGTTTTTGTATAAATCAGATCCTGAAACATTTCCTGCAACTTGTAAATTGAATTTTGTAGGTTGTTCTTCAAATTCAACAGGAGTAAATTCATCTGGATTAAACGTATCTGGAATAGAATCTTGTGTTTTAGACCAGGCAATGCCTTCAAAATTAATTCTAAAACTACTCGATTCCTTTGGCATTAATTTATGTTTTACATGATATTTTGCATTGTACGTAGCTAGTTGCTTATTGTCATCATTGTAAAGTGTGCCTTTTAAAATAACATCTGCAGGTACATTATCTATATTTTGAACTTCGCCAATAATAGCATAACTCCCTTCAAACTGCACTAGTTTTGCTTGAAGCACTTCTAAAACGGGCTGTTTTAAAATGTCTTCATGATGTGTGGCTTCAGTGGTAATTCTTCGTCGACCTTGGTTAAAATATTTAGTGACGTTATCAGAATACAACTGGTCTGGTGGTAAATCGTTGTTTAAATCATCGGGTTGTAAATACCATTTACCTTTAATTTTAGACAACGATTTGTAATCTACTTTTTCAATTTTTTCTAATGGTGTGATCCATTGGCTAGTTACTTTTGCCGAAACCGTACTATCGTTAAGTGCTGTGATTTCGGTTTCAATCGCATCCATTTTTGCATAACTACTCAATAAACCATCTGTTACTGAAATCTCTAGCATATATTGAGCAATAGGAATATTACTGTTTGGGTCTATTAAACTATGGGCTTTTTCAAATTCTTTAAAATCTAAGGCATCATAATAGGCGACAATAGCGTTTTCTGGACTAATTTGAGATTCGTTTTTTAGATAGAATAAGTAGATACCATAAAACACAACAATGGCTAAAATTAAAGACCAAAGGTGGGTAATTCGCAATACATTTCTATTAAACTTTTTATATGTTATTGGGAATTTTAGAAAATCTGGTAATGGCTTTATGCGTGTTTTTAAAGCAATAACAAAAAGCATTTGTATGTTTAAAACAAAGGCAATTAAAACGGTTAAAAAAGGCACAATTCCCCAATGGATTTTCAACCATTTAGCAACATCTTCCTTTGGTAAAATAGCTGAAACTGGCGGAATATTAAGGCGTTCCCAAACCATAATGCCATTTTCTAATTGTCGTAAACGTTGCCATCCGCAGAAATAGAGAATGGGGTCGTAAAATTTATCGTTAGAGAAAATGTATTTCAAATTATATTTTTCGGGTGTGGTTAAAAACTGTTGTAACGAACCAATACCAGCGACACCTTTAAATTTTGAATTTTCTAAACGCTCAATAGGTCTTGTAGTGAGCTCAGGTAATCGTCTTGCCGAATGGTAGTTGCCATCTACAGTCATAGCATCGGTTTGCGCACTAAGCCAAGCCATTTGGTCACCAAAGCCAAGGGTTAAAAATCGCCATTTTTCATGGTCATCCTGATTTAAGAAGTTTACAATAGGCAACATCTTTATTTTCTGTGGTTGTGATGGTCTAAAGTAATTTAAGCTCATGGTAAAGACCACCATAAACACAGTCAAGCCTGCAAGTAAACCGCCAATAATACGATGGTAAACAGCACCAAATTTAGACTGAATAAGTTCCTTTAAATCACCCTCCACAAAACGATAGGCAAATTCACCCATTAGCGGAATAGATAATATAGAAGCCCAAAGTGTAAAACGGTCTAAGGTTAAAATATTAAAAGCGGTTTCGCCTAACATTTTTAGTGGTATTGGTGTGGTGCCACCAGTTCCTAAAATAGTACAAATAGTAACTGATAAACCAAAAAAGAGGTAACGTTTGCTGTAATATCTGTAAAATATATAAGGCAATAATATGAGTAAAATTCCCCAAGGAATTAAAAAGAATACTAAACCAGAAGACGTGATTTCTAAGAAATTATCACGTGAACCATGCGGTATTGGCACTTGGGTAATTGGGTTGGCTTTAGAGTTTAACCAATACGGAAAAATACACCCAATGATTAACACTAAGGACAACATGCCGAAGCTTACTATACGTTTAAAGAGCTTAAAAAAGCTGTTCAAAAATACTTTGAATGTTACTTCTTTCATACTGTTTACCTGTTCTCTAGACACGTCCATTAAAACCATGCCTATTAAAGGAAATATGAAAAAGACCATTCCAAAAATTGGTGTGACGTGGTGTGAGGTGACTGTAACAGCAATAAGAGATAAGCTGGTAGCTAAGTACCATTTACGTCCTGTTTTTAACCACAAATAGATTTCGGGTAGTGCATGCATTAATACCGAAACACCAACTATACTAGGTAATTGTCCAAAAATATGTAAGGTCTCTATAAATGAAGACGAAAAAACAGCTAATAGACAAGCGTAGCCAGCAACGGTTTTATTTCCTGTCATTAATAATGAGAAGCGATACGTACCTGTAATAAATAAAACAATGGCTATAAGCGCAACGCTAAACATGCCAAATTTTAAACCACCAATCATTGAGAGTAATCCTATAGACTGATGTACTAAAGGAGGGTAACTTTGTACGGTAAACCCTGTATACCATTCATAATTCCAAGGTTCAAACCAACTATTGGCATAATGGTCTGCAAAAAATAAATGAATTAACGCATCATAGGTAGTTTCTAATGTAAAAAATATAGCGCTACCATGAAACGCTAATCCTAAGAAAAGCGCAGAAATTAAGTATTTATTAGAGGTTTCCTTCATTTATTAGTCTAAGCAATAACAAGATGGTAAAGATATATAATTTAATAGAGGTTCAAATTTTAATTATCTACAGCAATCTACCATTCGTCTACACTAAATATTAGGTTCAGCTAAATTTAAAATTTAAAAACCGCTTCTCTTGTACTTTTGAACTGTGTAAAAAATATAAACCAACTTATTATGAAAGTTTTAGCGATAGACGACCAACAATTAGTATTACTTCCTTTACAGAAACGTTTAGTTGAATTAGGATATGAGGTAAAAATTGAAACTGATGCGACAAAGGGCATGCAGGTATATGAGTCGTTCAATCCAGACTTAGTTATCGTTGATATAAATATGCCTGGAGTATCAGGATTAGAAGTGGTAAAACATATTAGAATTTTAAGAAATTCTCAGACACCTATAATGGTCTTATCAGGAAACACACAAGACGCCACAATTACTGAAGGTTTTGAATTAGGCATTAATGATTATATGAAAAAGCCGTTAAGCTTAAATGAAATAAGTGCGCGTGTAAAGCGCTTAATTGGTGCTCCAGAAACCAAGAATGCTATAGCTACAAGTGAAGTGATGATACAAGAGCGTTGTGTTGGTGTGGTTATTCCTTGCTACAATGAAGAAGAGCGCTTATTGAGTGATGAATTCATAAGTTATTTAGATAAAAACTCTGGCTATCATTTATGTTTTGTAAACGATGGGAGTAAGGATAGCACCTTAGAAGTGCTTCAAAATTTACAGAAGGGAAGGGAAGATTTTATTACCGTTTATGATTGTGAAAAAAATGGAGGAAAGGCTGAAGCCGTTCGTTTAGGGATGTTACATATGGCTAAAAAAGAGGACCTAGATTATATTGGATTTTTAGATGCGGATTTGTCTACAGACTTAGCGGATTTTGATGATTTGGTAAAAACTATGGAGACTTCAGATTTTAAAATTGTTAGTGGTTCAAGAATCTCAAGAATGGGAGCAGATATTACGAAAGAATCAGCACGAAAAATTATCAGTTTAACTATTAACTACATTATTAGAAAGATTTTAAAAATGGATTTTAAAGACACGCAATGTGGAGCTAAAATTTTTCATAAAGACGTTATAGATATTGCTTTTGGTAAACAGTTTGTAACGCAATGGATTTTTGATGTTGAAATTTTTAAAAGAATGAGCATTCACTTCGGACTAAAGAATGCAAAAGCAATGCTTTGCGAGCAACCATTAAAACGATGGATCCATGCAGATGGTTCTAAACTATCAATGAAAGATTCAGTAAAAATAGTTGGTCAATTGGCTCAAATAGCTTGGGTTTATAGATCTAGAAAAAATAATGTTAAAACTAAAAGTGATTTAGAAATAGCTTAATATTCTAAAAAAAGATTTAACAATGCGGATAGGCATCATTATTATATTCTATAACAACGCGACGCAGAAAGATAAAAATTTTTTCATAGCGCAAATTAAAGACTTTGAATCCATAGAATTATGTTTGGTAGATAACAATAGTAAGGACGATACGTTAAACGTGTTACAAGAAATTAAAGAAGAGAGTGGATCTCGAGTATCAGTTATAGAAATCAAAAAGAAAACAACTGAAAATGCTGCGAAAAGAGCAGGAGCAAGATATATGTTTAATCAATTTAATTTAAGGCATACAGGATTTATAAATGTTAATGAAATTCATCAAAAAGGTGAAGTTTTAAATAGTTTAGTTCGAAGTGTTTATGATAATAAAGAAGCTATTATTGATGAAAATCTAAAGACTATAGCAAAACAAGATGTAAAGCAAACGTTATTTAAAAGTGTTTTTTCAGTGGTTGATTATCTTAAAATTATTAATTCTAATCTCAATTGTTTAAATCCAAGTCTTTAAGAGATAGCCTAATTTTTTTTAACATTTTACCTACATGTAGTACTGCCAATTAAAGCGATACCATTTTAACACATTAAAGACATCTTTTACAAGAATCAATCTTACAGTCGCGCAACAGTTCTAAAAGATGATATCAAATAGTCTACCATTAGTTTAAAACCCTTTCTTAAAAATACATTAAAAGTCTTATTTAATTTTACATTTGCATAATATTATATCCTTATTATGTCATTAGAAAGAGAATTAAAACAACGAAGTGGTTCTAAATGTGAACTTAGTGGAAGCGAAGACAACCTGTCTGTTTACATTGTCCCAGATATTAAAGAAAATGGCTTAAAAACTGCATTATATGCTTCTAAAACTTGTATAGAGCAGATGAATGATGCGGACCTTATAGATGCTAATCATTGGAGATGTCTTAACGATAGTATGTGGAGCGAGCATGATGCCGTTAAAATTATGGCATGGAGAATGCTGAATAGAATTAAAGCAGATTGGACGCAAGATTTGCTAGCTATGATGTACTTAGAAGATGACGTGTTAGAACTTGCTAAAGCTTCTGGTGACGGCGAAGACGAAGCCGATAAATTAATTCATCGCGATGTTAACGGTGTTATTTTAGATCACGGTGATTCGGTTGTCTTAATAAAGGATTTAAAGGTGAAAGGTTCTAGCATGGTTGCCAAACAAGGAACTGCTGTAAGAAACATTAGATTAGATCACGAAAATGAAACGTACATCGAAGGGAAAGTTGATGGTCAGCAAATTGTGATTATCACCGAATACGTGAAGAAAATTTAATCCGAATCTTTTTTGTTGAAAAAATCGAAGCTCAACGGAATTAAAAATACCATAAACAAATAGTGGCCACTTACTAAACCATAAATTGTAATTCCGGCTAGTAGCACCATTAGTATTATTTTGTACTTATATTTCATGTAGCAAAAATAAAAATTTTGAACGGTGTTACAAATAAGAACAAGGTGCAAAAATAGTAACCTATCTCACTTATAATTCTACTGAGACAATGATTTGTGCGTTTCCATGCCCTAACGACCTTGTACATCAATATTAAAAATTTATGCGAGTTGTAGAGTGAATTTTAAAAAATCCTATACGATTTTATATTTACAATAATAAGATACAATTTCAAAATGCCGTGTTCTTTCAATTAGTTATAAAACACGGCTTTAAGTGTCTGATTATTAATTGTTTTTGTGTTTGTTTTTCCTACATTTTATCAGTTTTTCAATGTGTTGTTTGTCGAAAAAATAGACCCAAAACTTCAAATAGACCAAACAAATTTACGCTTCATCGAATTTATAAGATGGCTCTAATGATAAATCCGATATTGAGGTCATCCCTCTGAATAATAGTATTATAAATTACTGATTAATAGCCCTCAATTAGTATGAACGCTTAAACATTATTATATTATGGATTTACAAATTTCAAGTTACAACAACCGTTTTCAACTTAAAGGAACATTAAACAAAATGAACCTTAAAACGTTCAACGCACATTTCGCTAATATTTTTGATAAACTAGACAGTGTTCTGTTAGATATCGAGCAAGTTAACAGTATTGACAGAGCTGGCGTAATGGCATTAGCTCAGCTTCATAATGAATCTATTTCCAAATCTAAACGGTTATCCATTATAGGATTGGGTTGCAAAGAATTATATCAGCATTTTAAATCTGAAGAAGCTAAAGCACCAAAACAAACGATTTTTACAACTAATGCTATTGCAGCGGCATAATCTACCATCTCTATCCAAAAATTTAGATAAAGTGTTTCCCAAGTATTTATGGTGATAGATAAATATTTGGGATACACTTTATTTTTTAATGAAATGTGAAGTTGTAGGGTTGTACAATGGTGCATTTAATTTGAGCTTACTCCACAAAAAAGTATAATTATTGGTTTAATTCATATTAAGGTTTTTTGATACGGTTTGTTACGATCAACAAGACATATCAGCAACAATTTTCCATTGTCCGTTTATTTTTTTGAATATAATCATAAAGACTCCATTGGCATTTCCAATTGAACGATTCAAATGGTATTCTCCCATAACCCAATAACTGTTTCCTTCTATTTTAGAAATATCATTGATAATGAACTTTAATGTTCCACTTTCTGCTTTTGAAGGATATCCTTTTTTATAATTATCCAATGTTTTATGCCAACCTTTTGTCAGTCCATTACTGCCATAAAATTTAAGAGAATCGCTTTTCCAATAACCATCCATAAAGCCTTCTAAATTGTGATTACTCCAAGCGATTTCTTGGTCACTCAGTACTTTCTGAATGGCAGATTTAACAGTTTCTAAATCATCTTCATTTGTGTTTTGATGCGTTCCGCAGCTGATGAGTAGAAATATAAAAGCAAAATAGGTAGTTTTCATTACAAGTTGGTTTTGGTTTGCTAAATGTAATAACTTATATATTAACTCGTAATTATAATACCTTTCAGAATTTTAAAATCAAAAAAATCCTAACAAAAATTAAAGTACACCCTTCTGTTTCTTCAAAAAGGCATCAGCTTGAAATTGTAAGAGTTCTCGAGCTTTCTTGCGCTTATAATTCATTACTTCTTCTTCATCTGCAATTTCATTATATACCTTATTATTAATAGCGTTATCGGTTTTTAACACTAATTTCCTTTCGGCAACATTCTGTAGTGTCCACGTTTTAATAATGGTCTCTTGGTCTTGTAACCTAAAATCGAATTCGCCTTTTGGTGACAATAGTTTTGCAATTATGGGAGAGGTTTCAATGGCTAAAAATAATAGAAAAACAAAGAATGATGGTAACCATGGTAATTCTCCTAAAGCTGTAATGCGCGCCATTAAGCCATCAAAATTATCAATGATGGGTTGCGATTTGGCAACATTAGATGTATATTGTTTTTGTATTGCTAAGATTTGAGATTCTATCGCTGAGATTTTAGTGTGGTTGACGATTTTTAATTGTTGTAATTCTGCAAAACTAGCATCATGTTTATCTCGTTTTTCTTTATAAACGGGTCCTTTGCCTAGAAGTTTGGTGCCAGATGTACCCTCAGCTTCAGAAATATAGGTGTCATATAAGGCATTGACTTCAGATTCTTTTAAATCCAATTCAGATTTTAAATCTAATATTTGATTTTCGAGTTCAGAGATTTTTGGATTAAACTGTTCGGCAATTTGATGTTGATTCGCTAAGGTTAATTCATTTTTTTGCTCTAGTAAAACCTGATTAATTTCTTTTTCAAAAATCTTAAGTTCTAATGGTTTTGAAATAACGACAGCAATAATAACCGCCAAGAAAATCCGTGGTGTAGCTTGAAGAATTTCGTCTAGAACCTTTTCTCGCTTTTTTATGGTGGACACAATATAGCGATCCAGATTAAAGATGAGTAAACCCCAAATTAATCCAAATAAGATAGAGGAGTATAAATTATCGAAAACAGTGTAAAGCGCATAACTCGCTGCGATGGTTGCCATTACCGCTGTGAAGAAAACGGTAGCTCCAATACCGGCGTATTTGTTTTGTTCACCGATGGAACAGTCGTTTAAAATATCCGTGTCTGCTCCAGAGCAAAGGATGAAGAATTGTTTTAACATAAAGCGTTCGATTTTTTGATTGACCTAAAATTTAGGAGGATTGATTGACTATTAGAACGCTAATAGGTTGAGTTTGTTACACTTTTTAACGAAAAATATAAAAACCTCAAAAATTAAATACTGAAATAAGCTCAGCATAAATAGCTATGAGGTTGGATTAATGATATTTTAATCGAAATTTATTCGGTTATTTCGATGGTGATAGGTATAATTTTAGAATCCTGACCATCTTTGATGTCAAATATTACAAGATGATCACCATTTTTTGATTTCATTAATATGCTCTACGGATTTAAAATCAATGGTATTAGTCTTTATCAATTGTATGTTTTCCTAGGATTTTAAACTTAAATTCTGTTACTTTTCCATTAGTGGTAAGATTTAATTTTCTGAATTCATTTCGTGTTATAGATAGTTTACTTTCTTTTAATGTTTGACCATTAATCATCGGAAAAATACTTTCTTTTGTTTTAATCTTTTGGATTTGATAACTTCACTACATATTTACCATTAGCATCTAATTGCGTAACCATATCAGTATTTTTACCTTTATTGTTTTTGGCTATTGCTTTGGCTTCCTTGGCTGTGATTTTTTTACCGTCGAGATAGAATGAAGCTCCTTGTTTCTCCATGTCTATAATATATTCTAAAAACGAAGGATTTGTAGAAGGTGGCGGTGGCGGTGGTGGTAAAACCTTCCCTTTTTTATCGGTAATATAACCGTCTTTATTATAGTATGTTTTTTTGCCATTATGAATGGTATAATAGTGAGATTGCCCATTATCTAAAATTTGATATCCAGACATAACCCCTTTGGGTGTTTCTTTAATAATTTCATTTAAGGTTTTTTTCTTACCATTTTTATATTGTGCAGCTTTAGTAGGTGGTGGTGGCGGTGGTGGTAAAACCTTCCCTTTATTGTCAGTAATATAACCATCCTTATTATAGTACGTTTTTTTGCCATTATGAACGGTATAATAGTGAGATTTCCCATTTTCTAATAATTCATAACCAGACATAACCCCTTTGGGTGTTTCTTTAATAATTTCGCTTAAGGTTTTTTTCTTGCCATTTTTATATGGTGCGACTTTAGTAGGTGGCGGTGGTGGTGGGGGAAGTTTAGGAAAAGCCTCAGCAGTCTTTTTCTGTTCAGCGCTCATTATCCTGTATATATGTGTGTATTTTTTTAAATCAGTTTTTTTAATAATTTTATTATCCGTGGAATTTAGTTGTTTAGCCCAATCGTTATATGCTGCGACTTGGTTTGCACTCGCTTTCTCTTGCATATTTGTTGGTGGAATTGGATAATGATCTGAATCAGTTAAATTCGGTCCATCTTTATCTTTTTTATATGCAGTAGGCGGTGGTGGTGGAATATCTTGAGATGCATCTGCATGAATGACTTTAAAATCATATTCCTTAATTGATGATCCTACGACTTTTAAAACTTTTTCTGAAGCTTCACTGGGATCATATCTTACATAAATAGCTCTATTATGGTCAAAGGTTTTTTTGAGTGTTTGTAGTTTAGTTTCAATATCTTCTAGTGAGCCTAACTTATCATCTATTAGTAATTGTCCATTTCTATTAATTAGAATGACCATTATCGGTTTTACTACATTTATTTCGTCGTCTAAGGATTTTAGTATTTGACCTGCGTTTTCATTATTTTCTTGGTTAGAAAACGATGGTGGTGGTGGAGGTGGTGGCAATGTGGCTTTTTCCTCATTAGTTAACGCTTCATGTTTCTTGTAATAAGTTTTGCCATTTAATGTAATTTGCACGTAAGGCGAAATAGGTGGCGAAGTGCGTTTTACTTTGTCTTGATTTGCCACAGACATTCTAGAGTAGAGGCTACTTAACTCTGAAAATAAGGCATCCAATTCTTTTTGTTGACTACGAGATTTATGGATGTAATGTGGCTTCGTATTTCTGAGGTTTTCGTATGCATTATATTTTTTCACATAGATTTCAACAATTTTTTGATCGAGGTCTTCGATTTGCAGCGTTTTATCTTCATTAAAATCGTTGTTAATAGAAGCCATGTCGTATGATTGTTCTTTAGCAACCTCTACACGTTCTGCAAAACTATAAAAAAGAATAGCAATTATTGGAAGTAGCAACAGCGTACTGATCCCAATTCTAGTTTTTGATGTTTGTGTTTTCATAACTGTAAATCGTTTTTTAATAGATGAATAATTAATGGCACTCGATAATTGATAGTTTTGAGTGCTTGATGAAAATTGTAATAAAATATTTTGATATGATTTAATATTAACTCCTTGCTTTAAAACTGCTTGGTCTGCTAAGAATTCGTGATTGAGTTTTATATGATGTTTAAAAATGTAGATTAAAGGA
Organism: Winogradskyella bathintestinalis; assembly: GCF_030407435.1. GTDB lineage: Bacteria > Bacteroidota > Bacteroidia > Flavobacteriales > Flavobacteriaceae > Winogradskyella > Winogradskyella bathintestinalis. The sequence continues at coordinate 217,636 of NZ_JASDDK010000001.1, read as the reverse complement.
TGAAACCATAAAACAATCTGTAATAGTTCTAATGCTATAATATCTAAGCTGTGTAATTGTTTGGCGTGTGTTTCTTCATGAAGTATTACTTCCTTAGGAATGACGTCGGATTCAAATTTCAACTTATTAAAGAAGATGTATTTAAAAAAAGAATGCGGAATTTTACATTCTTCTAGTAATACGTATATAAAGGGTTTTTCTGTAATGGTTTCATTTGCAGAAATGTGTTTGTACATTTTACTTAAGTTAATGATAAATCGGATGGTGAATAATAACAAGCCTAAGCTATATATAACCCAAAACACAGTAGCGAAATCTAAAAATGGATCTTGTTCTTTTGGTAATTCTACAAGTGAGGTATCAGTAGGAATTATTACTGAAGATACTTCTATACCTGCAATTTCTGGTTCAATATAATTTGTTATGGATAAGACAGGGATTATTAATGCTGTAACTACAGCTCCTAATAAATAGAAACGCTTAAAACGATGCATATTTTGTCGTTCTAAAAGGAGGATATATACTGCCCAAAAGACTAACAAACAAACTGAAAATTTAAATATATAGGTTTCCATAATTATTTGTTTTTAATTTCCGTATCAATGATTTTTTTTAACGCCTCTAATTCTTCTTTGGTTAAATCTGTTTTCCGTGTAAAAAAGGAAGCAAACTGAGAGGCACTATCATTAAAAAAGGTTTTAATGAGTCCGTTAACATGTTTGGAGAAGTAGTCCTCTTTCTTAACCAATGGAAAATATTCTCTCGATTTTCCGAAAGTTTTATAATCTACAAAGCCTTTACCTATCATTCGTTTCAGTAAAGTGGCAACGGTTGTTGTAGCGGGTTTTGGTTCAGGATAGATGTCGAGCAAATCTTTCATAAAGGCTTTATCGAGCTTCCAGAGATATTGCATTAATTGTTCTTCGGTTTTTGAAAGTTGCATACTCTACGTTTTTAGAATTAACTCTACAAATGTAGAATAATATTTTTAATTCTACAAGTGTAGAGTTAAAATATAAGTCAAAAAAAATCCGTTCACTTGGAACGGATTCTATAATATCTTGAATTAATACTAATATTAAACAGGTTAAGAATGCACTGAACCTTATCGATTTATCTTGATATTTCGGTAAAATATTTATAAAACCAAGGAATAGTTTCAATGCCTTTAAGATAATTCCAAATGCCAAAATGCTCATTTGGTGAGTGAATGGCATCACTATCTAAGCCAAAGCCCATTAATATGGTTTTACTGTTTAATTCTTGTTCAAAAAGAGATACAATAGGGATACTGCCTCCACTGCGTTGCGGTATAGGCGTTTTTCCAAAAGTTTGCTCATAGGCTTTTGAAGCTGCTTTATAGCCATCACTATCGATTGGTGTAACATATCCCTGTCCTCCATGATGTGGATTTACTTTTACTTTTACACCTTTTGGAGCAATGTTTTCAAAATGCGTTTTAAATAGTTGCGTGATGTCTTCCCAATCTTGGTTAGGCACCAAACGCATCGAAATTTTTGCATAAGCTTTACTTGCTATGACAGTCTTCGCGCCTTCGCCGGTATAACCTCCCCAAATACCGTTAACATCTAGAGTGGGTCTAATAGAATTACGCTCGTTGGTAGAATACCCTTCTTCGCCATAAACGGCATCTATATCTAGTGACTTTTTGTAAGCATCTAATGAAAATGGTGCTTTTGCCATTTCAGCACGTTCAGCATCCGAAAGATTTTCAACCTTATCATAAAAACCAGGAATGGTAATATGGTTATTTTCGTCGTGAAGTGAGGCAATCATTTTAGATAGAACATTTATTGGATTTGCAACAGCTCCACCATATAATCCAGAATGTAAATCACGATTAGGACCAGTCACTTCAACTTCTACATAACTCAATCCTCTTAAACCTGTTGTGATAGAAGGTACATCTTTGGCGATCATGCCAGTATCTGAAATTAAGATGACATCATTTTTTAGTTTTTCACGATTGGCTTTTACAAATTTAGATAAGTTAACGCTACCTACTTCTTCTTCTCCTTCAATCATGAATTTAACGTTGCAAGGTAGTTCATTTTGCGAAGTCATATATTCCATAGCTTTAACATGCATGTACATTTGTCCTTTATCGTCACACGCGCCTCTAGCAAAAATGACACCTTCGGGATGTAAATCAGTTTTCTGAATTATAGGATCAAAAGGAGGAGAGTTCCATAAATCTAACGGATCTGGTGGTTGTACATCATAATGTCCATAAACCAATACGGTCGGTAAATTTTTATCAATTATTTTTTCGCCATACACAATAGGATATCCTTCAGTTTCGCAGATTTCAACATGGTCGCATCCCGATTTTTCTAAACTTAACTTAATAATGTTAGCGGTTTCTAGTACATCTGCTTTATATGCAGAATCGGCACTTATCGACGGGACTTTTAATAGTGCAATGAGCTCATCTATAAAGCGTTGTTGGTTTTCTTTTATGTAAGATTTTATATTTTGCATAATTCGAATTTGATTAGAATCAAAAATAAGAATTATTAGAGAGAAAATTTCTTAAATAATTGTTATTTGAATATTGAAACTATTGTTTATATTTGCATCCCAATATTTATTGGATGAATGCAGGCGTGGTGGAATTGGTAGACACGCTAGACTTAGGATCTAGTGCCGCGAGGTGTGAGAGTTCGAGTCTCTCCGCCTGTACAAAAGCCGAAGAGAAATCTTCGGCTTTTTCTTTTCCTATATTTGGCGAGATTTAATTAGACCTAAGCCATCACAATAGTTTTAATGGTTTAATTTAATAATTGGTGTCACGTGCATTTCAATTCTTTTTTACTAAAGTGTTCAGTGTTAGTGCCAAAATAATAATCAAAACTCCAAATAGACCTAAAGAGGTATAAATGTCCCCAAACCACACCAAACCAATAATTATCGTAAAAATGACTTCCATAAATTTTAAAGGAGCTACTTTATTTGTTTCTGATACTTGCAATGCTTTCGTCATATGATGCCGATATTAAAGAAGTTACGCCAGTTGTAGATCGTGTGGGCAGCGGAGATGCTTTTATGGGTGGACTGATTTACGGATTAATTAACAATGCTAACGATAAGCAAAAGGCTTTAAATATTGCCGTCGCTGCGTGTTGTTTAAAGCATACCATTTCGGGAGATATCAATTTGATAACTCTAGACGAAATAGAAAAATTTTTAAGCGGTGATGCTTCAGGAAAAGTCTCCAGGTAAAATATAGAGAATGGCAAATTATATAAGAATTGAAGTTGTAAATGTTATGAAACAAACGGGTTTAGTGCCTTTGTTTTATAACTCAGATATAGAAATAAGTAAAAAAGTTATCAAAGCTACGTATGATGGTGGCGCACGTTTACTCGAGTTTACCGCAAGAGGTGATTTTGCCCATGAGGTTTTTAGTGAATTAAATAAATACGTACTTAAAGAAATGCCAGAGATGATAATGGGTGTAGGGTCCATTACGGATGTAGCTGCAGCAAGTTTATACATGGCATTGGGTGCAAATTTTATAGTCACACCAGTTCTCAGGGAGGATATTGCCATAGCCTGTAACAGACGTAAAGTATTATGGTCTCCAGGGTGCGGCACTTTAACAGAGATTACAAGAGCGGAGGAATTGGGTTGTGAGATTGTAAAGTTATTTCCTGGAGATATTTACGGTCCACAATTTGTAAAAGGGGTAAAAGGACCACAACCTTGGACCAGTATTATGCCAACGGGAGGGGTTTCACCTACAAAAGATAATTTAAAAAGCTGGTTTGATGCTGGAGTCAGCTGTGTGGGTATAGGATCCAAACTTATAGCAAAAGAATCAGACGGTAATTATGATTATAATAAAATCACTTCCAAGACGAAAGAAGCTCTCGATATTATACGAGAATTAAATAAGTAATTTTTTCATTACCGTTTTCCGAAAAGTAAAAAAGAAGCCTCTCATCATTGAGAGGCTTCTTTTTAAGCTTTTTTTTGAAAATTAAATTTTAACTAATTTGGATGTTAATGTACGGTTATTATCATTTTGAACCTTAACCATATACAATCCAGATTTTAAAGATGAAATATTAAAAGTATCTGTTCTTGTAAACGAGCCGTTAAAAGATTTAACCAACTTTCCTGTTAAGTCGTAGATTTCAACATGTGAGACATTCACATTTACATTAAAAGACGTATGAGATGGATTAGGATAAATACTAAAACCAGCCAATGTTTCATCGTCAATTCCTAGAACTGTTGTCGGTTGATTACCTAAAATACGAAACTGACCAGCAGGAATTGAAATTGTACTTGCAGAATTATTAACGGTGGTGGTACCTGTAGCGTCCATAAGATCGTACCATATTGAAGCCACATTTTCTGGAAAATTAGTGTTTATAGTTTGAATCGTTACATCAAAATTAGCAAGTATAATAACATGTTTTAACTCTGAATTTGGAATTGAAGAATTAAATACATCAATCCTCGGTGTATAATTTCCAGAGTTAATAGTATACTCACCTTCAAAAACAGGTTCATTAATTTTAAGTGCATGTAACTTAGCCCAATCGGCATAGATTTGCCCTCTGATGGCGTCGGTTAACCAATTATTAGTCCATTGTGGTTGTGGTTTTGTTGAAAGTTTACAACCGTCGTTATTGTAACTGCCATCCGAGCAAGTGAATATAGAATTATTCATGCCCAAATCACCAAAGTGCCAAATCATTTTTGGTCCAGGGACCATGACCGACACGGCAGCTAATGCAGACATTCTTGATAAAGCTGTATTCAAATCTTTTACATTGTGATTAGAATTGCTAGAGTTTCCATACTCTAAATTTTTAAACATTAATCGCTCTTCGTCGTGGCTTTCTGGGTATCCTAGAACTCTTGGCCCATTAAATTGTGGTCGGGAATTGTGCCCTATACCATCAATATTTTTATTACCATCTTGTCCCATAGTCAGTTCATTATAAGGATCAGTCATTTTTCCCCACATTATAATTCCCTTGCCTTCGTCTAGGCGATAATTTGCCCATTCTTTTTCTTCATTCTCGCTTCCTAAATGTTCGAAAATCACATAGTGATCTGTATCTAAAGACCACGAATAATCGGCATAATCCTTTAAAATATCGACACGATCTTGCTGATATTGGTTGGTACAGCCTTCATTAGCAGTCGGGCAACTTTGTGTAAATCCTTTAGTTAAATCCCAACGGAAACCATCGATATTAAATTCTTCTATCCAATGTTTTACAACGCGTTTTACATAATCTTTGGTTCTCGGACTAGAATGGTCAAAATCACTTCCCACACTGTAACTGTGCTGAGCAGTTGTATTAAAATAGGGGTTCTCTGAGTTAGGTTCTCCCCAGCCGTCACCATCGGGATCATTCATCCACATTCTAACCATGGGATTTCTTCCATAAGCATGATTAAGTGCAATATCTAATATTACTGCAATACCATTTTGATGACAAATATCTATGAGTTCCTTAAACTTCTCTTCTGTGCCATAAAACTTATCTAATGCCATGTGGAAAGAAGTATTATAGCCCCAACTTTCGTTGCCTTCAAATTCCATAACTGGCATTAATTCAATAGCATTGATATTTAAGTTTTTGAAATAATCAATTTTATCAATGATATCTTGGTAGTTTCTATCGGCATCAAAATCTCTTACTAAAACTTCATAAATTATTAGATCTTCTTTTTTGGGTTTCGTAAAATCAGTGACTTGCCAATTATATGGTGTTTGTCCTGTCTGTAAAACCGTAACTTCACGCTCTTGTCCATTAGGATAACTAGGTAAATTAGGGTATGATGCATTTGGAATATGCGGATCATCAAAAGGAGATAAAACCAATGTAGAGTAAGGGTCTGCAGTTTTGACTAATACCGGAGAATTTGTAGTCGGTGTTTTGTCTGCTACCCAGTATTGATATGTTTCTATCTGCCCAGGAATTAGGTCTGATAATTCTATCCAGAATTTATTGTTCCTTGTAGGATCTTTTTTCATGGCATAGCTGGCATCTGGTTGATAATTATTGAAACTACCTGCTAAGTAGACAAAATCTTTTCCGGTAGCATATAACACTAATACGGCACTATTGTCATCTAAATAGGTAATACCATCTTGATAACTGGTTGGCATTATTCCAATGTTAGAACCTGGATCAACCAGTACGCTAAATGTTTTGATGATAGTAGTGCCATCTAATTCTGCGATTAATTCATAGGTTTTATTTTCTGTAATATTTGTATCCACAAAATTATAAGCACTAGTAGAGCTGTTGGTGTTAATAACAGTACCATTGGAGCTTAGTGTATAACTTGCATTTCCTCCAGTATTTGTAGCTGAGATATTTAAGTTTTCACCAGAACCTAAAATGGTTATCTCATTGCTAGGAGATGTTAAACTGGCCTGAAACGGACCAACATCAAAAATAAAGTCGTTGCAACCACTCGCTTTCATTTCTTGCGTACCGTCTGCATTTCTGAAAACTAATCCTATTTGAACAACATTTGCGACCTGTGCTGTGGTTAAATTATAATAGGTTTCAGGGGTTATAGTAATATTAAATATACCATTACCCTGATTGGTCATTTCGCCAATACCATCGTCTTCTCCCCAATTTCCAACAACACTTATTCCAAAGGCATTATCTCCATCTCCTACACCTGAGTGCATATAAACTTTTGTCGGATTATTTAAACCATTACAGTCCGTTGCGCTACTATTAATATCAACAGTAATAGTAATAGATTCTTCAACTTCGAAAGGGTTTGGGGTTATGGTGACTTGACTAAATGAAACCAGTGAAAAAATAATTAGTAAAACTGATAAGGAAATTTTTTTCATAAGTTTTATATTTAAAAAAAGGGCTGATTGAAGTCAGCCCTTTAAGGTTGTAAGGGATTTCCCTGTTTTATTGAATTTTGTTCAGCATATATGTGCCTTCACTAACATTTAATGTTACACGATAGGAACCTGCTTCTACAGCAATATTCTCTCCATTATCTCCTATGTCTCCTAGGCCAGAATCCCAATTATTATTTGCTCTAAATTTAACTTCACCATCTAAAAGCACGGCAATATCACCATAGTAAAACCCAGGATTAATTTCAGTCAATGCAAAATCAGGACCAGCATCACCCCATTCATTATAACCAGAGCCGACTATTCCCCAAATATCATCTTCAACAATGGAATAAGTATTGTTTACAAAATCTAGAGTTACTGTATAATATCCCGCAGTAACAATAATATTATCTCCTCCAGGTTCTAATGTGCCATCTGCACCAGTATCACCGTAATCTCCTAATGGATCATCCCAATTGTTATTTGCTCTAAATTTAATTTCACCATCCAATAATTGTACTCCGACTTTAAAAGTATCTGTAGTATAATCGTAATAGAATTTGGCATCTGGACCGTCGTTACCCCAATCGTTGTAACCAGATCCGACAATTCCCCATGAAAATTCTTCCATAGTGTATATATTGTCATTTAGATCCAAAGTAATTTTATAAGTTCCTGCGGTTACTGCAATATTAGCTCCACCAGGCTCCAATGTTCCATCGGCTCCTTCATCACCAAAATTACCTAAAGGATCATCCCAATTGTTGTTGGCTCTAAATTTAATCTCACCATCTATAAGAGTTACATAGGTAACGAATACATTGGCTTCATCTGTAGTGTAAAATTGTCCGTCTGGTCCACCATCGCCCCAAGCATTAAAGCCAGATCCAACAACTCCCCAAACAGCAGGCGTAATGTCGCTACCACCACTGGTAGTCTGTTCTTGTAATTCTACATTGAGTGCCTTAACATTAGAGTATGATGGTAAGCCATCATCACCTATAACGGCCATTAATCTAAAATATAGCATTCCTGTGTTTGGCTCAGAAGTATCTGGGTCATTATCTAACCCTGCTGCTTCTGCTAAAGCAATCATTTTTCCGACGGTAACAGGAATTTCATTCGCTACCGGATTTGCCACATTGCTACCTAAATCGTACAAACTTTCACCAGCAACATAATCTGAAAAATCTTCGGTTGTTGCTCCTTGAAGATAGTATGTAATATTTGTTGGTACTCCAAAATCGGCATCGTTCCAAGTAAAACGTTCTGCAAGATTATTAGATACTGAAGCGTTTAATACGTAGTTTTCTAAAAAAGATGTGTTGAAGGATATACCTTCAGCTTCGTTTGCTACAAATTCTAAATCGTCATCTTTTTCACAAGCAGTAAAACTTACAATTGTGATAAAAGCTAGTAATAAAAATTTTAATTTTTTCATCATATTTTATTTTTAGTGAATTAGTATCCTGGGTTTTGGGTTAAATTTGGATTAGCTTGTAAAGCGGTTGCTGGAATTGGGAACACTTTATAATCATCGGATATTGAAGTGCCGTTGACCGTTCCGCCTTTCCATGGCCATATATAACTTCCACCCGTAAATTTGTTGAATCGTATTAAATCTGATCGTCTATGTCCTTCAAGATTGAGTTCTCTTGCACGTTCGTTAATAATAAAATCTTCAGTTAATTGAGAAGATGTTATTGAACTGGCATTCGATCTATTTCTCACAAGATTTACATAGTTTAAGGCTTCAGAATTAGAGGTATTTGCGGCGCCTCTAATGGCAAGTTCAGCATACATTAAATACGCATCAGCTAGTCTAAATAAAGGAAAATCTGTTCCAGAAAATGACGTGGAAGTTGAGGTGCCGTTAAAATTAGTGTTTCTAAATTTTGTAGACGGATAGCCATCAGTCCATTCTCTATAATCTAGCATGTTAAAACTATGTAAGTCTATAGGTTCCATAGTATCTGGATCTGTACCTAAATCTTTACCAATCCAAAATAATTGAGACCTAATATCGTCACAATTTGTTAATTGGTCCGAATTTTCTACACCTCCACAATAAAGTCCGTACCAAGCTGATGTCGCTCTGTGTCCAGTCCAACCTTCGGTAGATCCAAAATCATTTGGACTCATAGTTTCAGTACTTAAACTACCATTAACGATATAAGTTGTATTTCCAAAACTTTGGCTTATAACGGCGTCCGCTATTAATGGAAAAATAATTTCTGGTGATGTGTTATTATCCGCAGAAAAATTCATTCTAAAATCTGAAGCTAACATGTAACCACCTTCATTTAATACCTTATTTACATAAATTGCTGCATCGTCGTATCGGGCAGTTCCTGTATAAACCTCGGCATTCATATAAAGTTTTGACAATAGCATTTGTGCTGCCGTATTGGTAGCTCTACCATAATAATCACTTATTTCGCCTCTAGCAGGTAGAGCAGGTTCAATCGCTAATAGTTCAGATTCAACAAAGTTGAATAATTCCGTTCTTGAAGCTTCTGGTAGTGGTGTGGATATGCCCACTTCATTCTCTGTTACCAAAACTCCTTTACCAAATACATCGATAATATAATAATAAGCTAAAGCTCTTAAAAATCTAACTTCGGCATTAACAGCTTCCTCATTAGTTACATCAACACTTGTTAAAACATTCAGTAAGTTATTACATTGTGGAATGGTATAATAAGCTCTATTGTATAAGTATCTAAAAAATTTATTGTTGGATGTCCAATCTGAAGTGGTTGTCAATTGATCTAAACCATCATCTCCCCAACGATTTTTCATACCATCGGCTGTAAAATCTTGTAGATTAACTATACCACGAAGAAAAGGTGATTCTCCAGCATCATCACTAATATCAGAACTTCCTGGGCCATCGGGTCCAGATAAGGCGAACGATGCATATAACCTTGATAAAATTCCGACTACAGCGTCAGGGTCTCTTTCTAATAGCTCTTCTAAACTGAGCTCTACGAGTGGCTTTGTATTTAAGTCATCAGTGCAACCAAAAGTGACTAATGAGATTAACACAATTAAAATATAATTAAAATAATTTTTCATAATTTTTTTTTAAAAATCTAAGTTAACGCCTATGGTATATATTGTTGGTCTAGGATAAAAATTATTATCTAAGCCATTAAAATTCTCTGGATCCTGACCAGAATAGTCAGTTACTAAAAACGGGTTCGTTACTGAACCGTATATTTTTAATCGTGTATTTTTCAGGATTTCATTAACCGTATACCCTAATGCGATATTTTCACAACGTAAAAAAGAAGCATTTTCTAAAAAGTAATCTGAAAACGCTTGATTGTCTTGGATATCATCGAAAACAGGATTGGCAGCGTCGCTGTTAAAATTTAAAACATTGTTTAATGCCTCATTTAATGTTTCAATAGGTCTATCAGTATAACCCGCAACTAAACGTGCAGAATTGTAGATTTTACCATCAAACTGACCTCTAAAAGAGGCACTAAGATCCCAATTTTTATAATCTAAATTAAGTCCAAAGCCAAAAGTCCAATTTGGTCTAATAGCTTGGTAATAGCGATCTTCATTGGTTATTTGGTTGTCTCCATTTAAATCTACAAAAGCATTTGGTATTGGGTTACCACTTTCGTCATATACTTGTTTAAATACTAATGCAGAATAGGCTTCTTCACCTAACGCATGTTGAAATAAAAACGATCCTGTTCCGTTTGGAATTGTAGGGGATTGATTAATATTATCAGCACCTTTTAAATTTGTAACTTCAGTTTTAGCATAGGATACATTACCATTTAGCGAAATATTGAAATCATCACTTCGTAAAGCATCAATATTTAAATTAAGCTCAAAACCTTCACTTTCGGTTTCACCAACGTTTTGAATAATTCTATCACTAAGACCTTGTCCTGGTGGTACGCTAGTGATTACAAGTAGATCGGATGTGTTTCTCTTAAAAATATCAAAAGATCCTGAAAGTAAACCACTGTTAAAAAAAGCAAAGTCTACACCCAAATTATAAGTGGTTGATTTTTCCCAAGTTAAATCTGGATTGAATTCTTTTGCAGAGTATAAATTTGCGCCAGATAAATATTGACTATTTGGTGAACCAAGTTCAAATAGCGGAACTGACGGAAAAAAACCAGCTAAACCAGTAATGTCTTGCTGACCTGTTTCCCCCCAACTTAAACGTAGTTTAAAATCATTTACAAAGTCTATGTTCTGTAAAAATGTTTCTTCTTTCAGTTTCCAAGCTAATGCAGCAGCAGGAAAATAGCCCCAACGATTATCTTCTGTAAATAATGAAGATCCATCTGCTCTTAAAGATAGTGTAATTAAATACTTGTCATTTAAGTTGATATTGGTTCTTCCAAAGAAGGATTGTAAATTCAATACATTGTAATATCGGTTGTTAGGATTGTTACGATCAAAGTTCAAAATTCTAGTACCTACTTCTCCTTGTTCTAAAGTGGAAGCGTACACATATTCTTCTTTATTACCATCATTTTTGAAATTTTGATACGCATAACCTGCTTGAGCATCAATTTTTTTAATGAAACCAGATAAATCTTTGTTATACATTAAATACGCATCCATTGTGGTATTTGTAATGTGTTGGTTTTCGCGAAAATTAACACCTGGATTAAATATAAAATCTCCTGCAGTTTCTGTTTGTCTATAAGTAGCAATAGCATTCTCGCTATATTCTTCCACAATTTTAGTTCTAGACGATTCTGTACCGAGATTTAAAACGGCTGTAATCTCTGGAAAGAAATGTAATTTATAATCAAACTTAATATTAGCTAAAAGACGTTTTACCTCTTCTGGTCTTGAACGTTGGTAAAGTAATGCTAATGGATTATATGCTCCGACCAATGCATTCGGCGAATTAGAAGTTGAACTTCCTGTTTGGGCATAATAACCTCCAAATATAGAGTTATCGTCGTAGATAGGTTTTGTTGGGTCTATGGTAAGTGAACCGCCTAAAGCACCATCACCATCTATAGAGTTTTTATCTATATAAATACCTTTGGCATTTAAATCTATTTTTAAATGCTCATTTAAAAAAGTAGGTGTTAACTTTAAAGATGCAGATAAACGTTCGTAATCATCAGTATTTACTAAACCTTCGGTATCATTATAACCAATAGAGGCTCTAAATGGTATTTTCTGAAATAAATTTGCTCTAGCGCTAAAATTGTAATCCGATGAAATAGCTGTTCTAAGTACGGCATCTTGCCAGTTTGAACTATAGATTTCTCTAAGGTTACCGTCACTATCTGTAATAACTTGAGAGGGTACTTCATTTGTAAAAACCGAACCAACAGGTACGCCTAACTTATTTGTTTCATTTGGATGGAACTCTTGTATAAAATCAACAAACTCATTACTGTTCATGACATCTATTAAATTTGAATCTGAAAGATTACTAATAGAGGTATTGGCTGTAAAAGTGTACTGAGGTGTACTAGATGTGCCTTTCTTTGTTGTAATTATAATAACTCCATTAGAGGCTCTAGATCCGTAGATAGCCGTGGCCGAAGCATCTTTTAAAATTGAAAAACTATCTATATCGTTTGGGTTAATAAGGTTTAATGGGTTTGAAACACCGGCTGTACCTCCGTTATCTAGAGGAATACCATCAATAACAATTAATGGTGAATTATTAGCTGATAAAGAAGCCCCACCACGAATTCTAATATTTGGAGCCGCATCTGGACTTCCTCCAGACGTCGTGATTCTTACACCTGCTGCTTTTCCTTGTAATAATTGATCTGCAGAAACAATGGCACCTTGATTAAAATCCTTTGATGTTACTAAATCTACTGAACCTGTAGCGTCCTCCTTTCTAACAGAACCGTAGCCAATAAGAACAACTTCATCTAACAAAGCGGCGTCTTCTACAATCGCAACATTAATGGTAGTTTGGCCGGTAAACGTAATTTCTTGTGTCGTATAACCTACATAGGAAAACGTTAATATCTCACCTTCAGCTACTTCTATCGAATAATTACCATCGAAATCTGTGGAGGTCCCTCTAGAGGTTCCTTTAATTATAACATTCACACCCGGTAAGGGCATGGCATTTGCTTTATCTGTAACAGTACCTGTTGCAGTAGATTGTGCCATCACGGTTGCTGGTAACAAAATGAGACAGAATAGTAAAGCATTTAAAACTGTTTTCATACAATGATTTTAAGTTAATTACTTAGTTTTTAGATTTATATTTTCACTTCTCGGGATAAATCTATGTAAATTTAATATGAACTAGTCGTTAAATTGTATGACGAAAGTCACGAAAACGTTTTCGTGTTAAAAACTTTTAGGTAATTAAGAGAATAATAAATGAAATAAAAAATAACCGAGCATTTTTCAATCAGAATACAGAAGAATTACGAAGTCGAAAATTTTAAAATTAATAATTAAGCTATATTCGTTTGAAATAATAGTAAAATTATGGCATCATTATGGTCATAATTCTGTCATTAAAAATGATGATTTCAGTGAATATTATCAAATTATAAAAAATAATAGAGCATATACATGAAACGAAAAATAACCTTAAAACAAATAGCTAGAGAACTCGATGTATCTATTTCTACCGTATCTAAAGCATTGAAAAATAGTAAGGAAATTAGTGCAGATACCATTCAGAAAGTCCAGGCATTTGCAAAATTATATAATTACCGACCTAATAATATCGCTCTTAGTCTTAAAAACCGAAAAACAAATACTATTGGAATTATTATTCCTGAAATTGTTCATCATTTCTTTTCTAAAGTTATTAGAGGAGTTGAGCTTGTAGCTAATAAAAGAGGGTATAACGTTATTATTGGTTTATCTAATGAGTCATTTTCCAAAGAAGTTATCAATATGGAAATGCTCGCTAATGGTAGTATAGATGGTTTTATTCTATCAATGTCTAAAGAAACGTTATTACAGCAAGATTATCATCATTATAATGAAACGATGAGTCAAGGCATGCCTATTGTAATGTTCGATAGGGTCGTTTCTGAAATCAAGTGTGATAAGGTCATCGTTGATGATTTTAATGGAGCAAAAAATGCAGTAGAAAAATTAATTTCTAACCAATGTAAATCCATCGCTTTAATTACCACTAAAGATTATGTAAGCGTAGGGAAGCTTAGAACTCAGGGTTATATAGAGGCTTTGCAAGAACATAACATTACCCCACAAGCAGAATTAATTCTAAAAATGGACGATTCTCTAGATTATGAAATCCATTTAGAAACCTTAGAGGCCGAAATTGAACAACTTTTTTTGGCGCACAAAAAAATTGATGGTGTTTTTGCCGTAAATGAATTATACGCGTTATCTGCTATGAAAGTTGCTCGAAAACTAGGCTTAAATGTACCCAATGATATCCAAGTAATTGGTTTTACAGATGGGGTGCTTTCTAAGCATTCAACCCCTAGTTTAACTACAGTAAGTCAACATGCGCAGTTAATGGGTGAGCGAGCGGCAGATCTTTTAATAAATAAAATTGAAAAGGAATTTAATGTGGAAGAAGAGCAATTTCAGACGGTTGTAATTAATACTGATTTGGTGGAACGAGAATCTACCAAATAAAAATTTATTATTGTCGTTATAAAATCTTTTATATCTTTACCAAATATTCAAAACTTATATTTTCACTTCTCACATAAGTTTTGATAAGCATAGCTTATCAGAATAGTATTAATTTAAACATACTATTTCATGAAAAAGCGTATTCTCGGATTTTGGGAAATTTGGAACATGAGTTTCGGATTTTTAGGAATTCAGTTTGGTTTTGCTTTGCAAGGTGGCTTTATGTCACGAATTTTTCAAACTCTTGGTGCCGATAAACACGACATTCCGCTTTTGTGGATTGCTGCGCCGTTAACAGGTTTACTCGTACAGCCTATTATTGGTTATATGAGTGACCGAACTTGGCATTCGCGTTTTGGACGACGACGACCTTATTTCTTGGTTGGTGCAGTTATGAGTTCTATAGCCTTATTTTTTGTGCCCTACTCCCCGGTGTTATGGATTGCTGCCGGATTCCTGTGGATTCTCGATGCCTCTATAAATGTATCTATGGAACCATTTCGAGCTTTGGTGGCAGATAAATTAGATGAATCTCAAAGAACATATGGTTTTGTAATGCAAACCTTAATTATAGGCATTGGAACTTGGGTGGCGAGTAATCTACCTTGGCTAGTATCTCAAATGGGAGTTAGCGATTCAGCGGATTTAGGGGTGGTTCCAGATTCAGTCAAAATCGCTTTTGCTATAGGGGCATTTGTATTCTTAATTAGTATTCTCTACACAGTTTTTACAACTACCGAATATCCACCAGAGGATATGGACGAATTTGAAAGAGAGAAAGCACAAAAAAGTAGTTTCATTTCAGATATTGTCAATAATATTGGAAATATGCCTTCTACGATGAAGAAATTAGGCGTTATTCAATTTTTTAGCTGGTTTGCCTTTTTTACGATGTGGAGTATGGCGAACCCTGCACTGACTGAACATGTTTATCAAATGCCAGCACCAATAGAAATGGACTATAATATGTCTAATGTCCTAGATAAAGAGGCTTTCGATGTTAAAAATACGGCCTTTCAAAAAGCATCAAATTTAGTAGGTTCTGCTATGGGAGTGTACGGTTTATCGTCCATGGCATTTGCATTATTATTCGTTCTCTATACTAGAAAACGAAATATCAATAGAAAGTATGTTCACATGTTATCCTTATTTATCGGAGGAGCGGGATTTTTATTAATGATGGTGGTTTCACCAGAACAACTAAAATATTGTTTCATGTTAATTGGTATTGCATGGGGAAGTATTTTATCCATGCCATACGCGATGCTTTCTAGCTCAGTGGACCCCAAAAAAATGGGCATGTTTATGGGTATTTTCAATATGTTCATTGTGATTCCTCAAATTATCGCTGCGCTTGGCGGAATTAATTTTATTTCGGGCCTTTTAGGGGACGAAGCCATTAATGCTATGACTATTGCAGGGTTAAGTTTAATAATCGCTGGCTTATGTAATTTCTTAATTACAGAAAAAGCAGCAATTTCATATCAACCTACAGAATAAAATTTTAAAATGAAAAAAAAGGGATTCATATTCGATTTAGATGGTGTTATCGTAGACACGGCAAAATATCACTTTTTAGCATGGCAACGACTAGCTAAAGGTTTAGATATCGATTTTACAGAAGAAGAAAACGAACAATTAAAAGGAGTTAGCCGAGTGCGCTCGTTAGAAAAAATATTAGCTTGGGGAAATAAAACCATATCTCAAGACTTGTTTAACGAACTCATGGGTAAAAAGAACGAAGAGTACTTAAGCTTTATTGCTGAAATGGATACCAATGAAATCTTACCAGATGTACCAAGAGTTTTAAACATTTTAAAAGAAAATAACCAGCCGATTTCATTAGGCTCTGCAAGTAAAAATGCAAGAACAATTTTAGAACGTGTTAATCTAATATCGAGTTTTGATGCTATTGTAGATGGCAATGATGTGTCAAAAGCAAAACCAGATCCAGAAGTATTTTTAATCGCTGCAAAAGAGATTAATATAAAACCAGAAGACTGTATTGTTTTTGAAGATTCAGTAGCAGGAGTTACAGCTGCAAATACAGCAAATATGATTTCTATCGGAATAGGAAGTAAAGATGTCCTAGGGCACGCCAACTACGTATTTAATGATTTTACAGAAATCTCAGACGATTTTATAAAGTCTTTAATAGAAAATTAATAAAAAGTTAAATGATTGGATTGTCCCCTTGAGGGGGCTTTAGGGGTGTTTTTTCTACATATTAGCACTATACAAAATCCAATAAATAAATCATTACAATGAACCTAGATTACATCATTCCAAACAACTGGTCAATTTTAGAAGAAGGATTCGACCCAAATCAGGTTAAAGCATCAGAAAGTTTATTCAGCATCGGAAATGGTGCGATGGGACAACGTGCTAATTTTGAAGAACACTATTCAGGACCAACCTTTCAAGGTAGTTACATCGCTGGAGTTTACTATCCAGATAAAACTAGAGTTGGTTGGTGGAAAAATGGCTATCCTGAATATTTTGCTAAAGTCTTAAACGCACCAAGTTGGATTGGTATTGATATCAATGTAAATAATGAACAACTCGATTTATTCGCTTGTAAAAAGGTGGAGAATTTCAGAAGAGAGTTGAACATGAAAGAAGGTTGGTTATCAAGAAGTTTTAAAATTACACTTCAAAATGATATAGAATTACAAGTTGATACTAAACGTTTTTTAAGTTTAGGGTTAGATGAAATTGGTGCTATTGAATATTCGGTAATACCTTTAAATTCTGATGCAGACCTTATAATCACACCATATATAGATGCAGGTATTACTAACGAAGATTCCAATTGGGATGATATGTTTTGGAATATTTCAAGTGTAACGGTTGAAAATAATCAAGCTTTCATTGAAGCACAAACTATGAAAACAGATTTTCATACCTGTACGTTTATGCAATCAGAATGTTTTGTGAATAATCAAAACACAGGATTAGAACCCCAAACTATAAAGACTGAAACTAAAATTAGTTTCGTCTATAAATTATCTGTCAAACAAAACGAAACATTTACAATTCACAAGTTTGGAGGTTACACTGTAGATCGTAATCATGATAAAAATGAATTAGTCTCAGCAGCAAAAACAACATTGAATACAGCGACAACAGCTGGATTTACTCAACTTTTAGAAGATCAGAAGCAGACTTGGGCTCAGATTTGGGATATGGCAGATATTACCATAGAAGGAGATGTAAAAGCACAACAAGGGATTCGTTTTAATATTTTCCACCTGAACCAAACCTATTTAGGTACTGATGAAACTTTAAATATTGGGCCTAAAGGATTTACGGGAGAAAAGTATGGTGGAAGTACCTATTGGGATACGGAAGCTTATTGTATTCCGTTTTATATGGCGACCAAAGATCAAAGTGTGGCAAGGAAGTTATTAGCCTACAGACATAATCATTTGCAAAAAGCCATTGAAAATGCTGAAAAATTAGGCTTTACCAATGGTGCAGCTTTATATCCAATGGTAACCATGAATGGTGAAGAATGCCATAACGAATGGGAAATTACCTTTGAAGAAATCCATAGAAATGGAGCGATTGCTTTTGCAATATTCAACTATTACAGATACACAGGCGACTTTAGTTATATTCCAGAAATGGGACTAGAGGTTTTAATCGGAATTGCTCGTTTTTGGCATCAAAGAGCTAATTTTTCAACCCAACAAAATAAGTATGTCATTTTAGGTGTTACAGGACCAAATGAATACGAAAACAACATCAACAATAATTGGTACACTAATTACATCGCTAAATGGTGTATTGATTATACCTTAGAAACTATTGAAAAAGTAAAAGAAGGTCATAGCAATGATTATTCACGAATTTCAGGGAAAACAAATATCACACAAGAGGAGTTAGCACTTTGGAAAGAAGTCGCTGATAACATGTATTTTCCATATTCTGAAGAGCATAATGTATTTCTTCAACAAGATGGCTTTTTAGATAAAGAACTAATTACGGTTGCTGATTTAGACAAGTCACAACGACCAATCAATCAAAAATGGTCTTGGGACAGAATCTTACGTTCACCTTATATTAAGCAAGCAGATTTATTGCAAGGCATGTATTTCTTCGAAGATCAATTTACAAACGAAGAATTAGAGCGCCATTTCGATTTTTACGAACCATTCACAGTTCATGAAAGTTCATTGTCACCTTGTGTACATAGTATTCAAGCGGCTAAGTTAGACCGAATGGATCAAGCCTACACGTTCTATTTAAGAACATCACGTTTAGATTTAGATGATTACAATCATGAGGTTCATGAAGGTTTACACATTACATCTATGGCTGGTACTTGGATGAGTATTGTTGAAGGTTTTGGTGGTATGCGAATTAAAAATGACACCTTATCTTTTGAACCTAAAATACCTAGTCAATGGGAAGGGTATTCGTTTAAAGTGAACTTTAGACATCAGATTATCAAAGTAAGTGTTAACCAGAATGAAACGCAATTTGAGTTAGAAGGAGATGCTGATTTAGAAATTCTTGTTAACGGAAAAGCAGTTACTATTAGTTCTAATAATAAGGTTACTGTTTAAGTTTAGAAGACCAAGCAGGTTTTTAAAACCTAGCAAGTCTAAAATATGAATTAAATATCCTGCAAGGTATGTACTGAATTTGATTCAGTATCTAACTTGTAGGTATTTGTTTAAGATGACTACAACGAATTGTTTCATTTTTAAAATAAATTGCAATGAAAACACTAAAACTAATTCTATTAACGCTACTAGTTGTAACGGTGTTTTCGTGCCAAGAATCCACATCTGAACAAAAAGAAGTTTCAGAGCCTGTAACTGAAATCAGAAATGATATAGAAAAGGTAGAGCCTCCAAACTGGTGGATTGACTTCAAAAACAAAAACGTACAATTATTGGTGAAGCATCCGAGTATCGGAAATGCAACAGCAAAGATTAACTATTCAGGTGTTAGCTTGGTTAAAACGTATCAAGCAGACAGTCCTAATTATCTTTTTTTAGATTTAGAAATTTCAGAAGCGGCTAAAGCAGGACAATTTAATATTACATTTAAACTTAAAGACGGTTCAGAATTAACTCAAACTTATGAGCTAAAATCACGAGAAAAATCAGCTGAGGATTTCAAGGGTTTTAATAGTTCAGATGCAATTTATCTCATCACACCAGATCGTTTTGCTAACGCTATTCCTAATAATGATAGTGTAGAAGGATTACTTCAACAAGGTGTTAATAGAACGGACGATTATGCGCGTCATGGTGGAGATATTCAGGGTATCACAGACCACTTAGATTATATTGAAGATTTAGGGTTTACAGCCGTTTGGCCATGTCCTGTTGTAATTAATGATATGCCAAGTGGTTCGTATCATGGTTACGCCATGACCGATTTTTATAAAGTAGATCCACGTTTTGGAACCTTAGAAGAGTATCGAAAATTAGCCGATGATTTAAGGTCGCGAGATATGAAACTAATCATGGATCAAGTGGCGAATCATTGCGGATTAGAGCATTGGTGGATGAAAGATTTACCATTTAAGGATTGGGTAAATTATCAAGAAAATTACGAGAAAAACAGAGATAATTGGGATCATAAATCAACAAAAACATCAAGTCACAGACGTACCACCAACCAAGATCTTTACGCTTCAAAAAGCGATTATCAAGAGATGGCAGATGGTTGGTTTGTTTCTGGTATGCCAGATTTAAATCAGCGTAACCCGTTTATGGCGAACTATATTATTCAGAATAGTATTTGGTGGGTAGAAACCTTAGGTTTAGGAGGTATTCGACAAGATACGTATCCTTATCCTGATAAAACATTTATGAGTGATTGGGCAGGTTCAATTATGACTGAATATCCTAATTTTTCAATCGTTGGAGAAGAATGGAGTTATAATCCGTTGCTCATTGGCTATTGGCAAGACGGTAAAAAAAATAAAGATGGTTACAAGTCTAACTTAAAATCGACTATGGATTTTGCCATGCAAAAGCATATTGTAGATGCACTAAATGAAGAAGAATCTTGGGACCAAGGCCTCGTAAAAATGTACGAAGGTTTAGCTAATGATTTTGCTTATGCATCTCCAAAAGATATTATGGCATTTTTAGATAACCATGATAAGAGTCGTGTGTTTACAGAATTCAAAGGTAACATTGCTAATACCAAAATGGCTTTAAGTTATTTACTGATGATGCCAAGAATTCCACAAATTTATTACGGAACAGAAATCTTAATGGACGATTTTGATAATCCTGGAGATCATGGATTAATAAGAACTGATTTTCCTGGTGGTTGGGAAGGTGATTCGGTTAATGCTTTTACAGGCGAAGGGTTGTCAGCAGAACAAAAAGATATGCAATCCTTTTTAACTAAGGTGTTGAATTACAGAAAATCAAGTGAGGCGATTCACGATGGTAAAACCAAACATTTCGCACCGGAAAATGGAATATATGTTTTAGCGAGAATTTCAGAAAATGAAACTGTAGTTCACATCATCAATAAAAACGAAAGTCCACAAGAATTGGATTTATCTCGATTTGAAGAATTAGAACTCAACGGAAAATCTTTGAAGAATATCATTTCAAGAGAAAACATAACATGGAGTAATAGTTTAAAGTTGAGCTCTAAAGGGAGCTTAATACTGACCACGAAATTTTAAAAGACCTTGCAGGTTTTTTTAACCTAGCAGGTCTAAATGCCCCAATTAAAACAATCCTGCAAGTTCCGATAGCTATCGGAATCAAAAACCTTGTAGGTATAAAAACTAAATATGAAAAAAAATATTTTCTTAATCATAAGTCTATTATTCACGGTTTCAATAACGGCTCAAAATGTAGAGCGACAGTTTATTGAAGCTGAAAATATTCATGATGGGGCACAGGTTTCAATCAAAGTGAATGATGGTTATTACTTAGTTAAACCATTTTCTTCTCATATTGTCGAAACTACATTTGTGCCTAATGGCGAGTTTTTAAAGCCAGAATCACACACCGTTATTTCTAAACCTCATATAGAAAATTTTGAAATTTCAGAACACGGGAAAGATATTGTATTAACGACTAAAGCTGGGCTATCTATCACAATCACCAAAAGCCCATTCCAAATAGCCTACTACTACAAAGACCAACTCATCACATCCGAAAAACGAGGCTATTACAAAAGTGAACACCAACCTATGGAAATGGTAAAAGGCAACATTGTAGCTGATTCCACCGTAAAAATAGAATTCAATCTCACTAAAGATGAAATACTTTATGGAGGAGGAGCCAGAGCTTTGGGTATGAATCGAAGAGGAAACCGTTTGCCATTGTACAACAGAGCTCATTACGGTTACGAAACGCATAGTGAATTAATGAATTACACGATGCCAATAGTATTATCATCAAAACAGTACATGATTCACTTTGATAATGCACCAATCGGCTACTTGGACTTAGACAGTAAAGAAGATAATACCTTAACATACGAAACCATTTCAGGAAGAAAAACCTATCAAGTCATTGTAGGGGAATCTTGGATGGATATGATGGATAATTACACCGATTTAACAGGAAAACAACCGATGTTACCGCGTTGGGCTTTGGGTAATTTTTCAAGTCGTTTTGGGTATCATTCTCAGGAAGAAGTCGAAATGACCATCGATAAATTTAAAGACGAAGACATCCCAGTTGATGCGATTATTCTCGATTTATATTGGTTCGGAAAAGACCTAAAAGGCACCATGGGAAATTTGGAAGTCTTTAGAGATTCCTTTCCAGATTTTGAAGGCATGGTAGAACGTCTCAATACTAAAGGTGTAAAAACCATCACTATTACCGAACCTTTTGTTTTAACAACGTCTAAAAAATGGGATGAAGCTGTAGAAAAAGACGTATTAGCTAAGGACTCTATTGGAAATCCAGCCAAATACGATTTCTATTTTGGCAACACCGGACTCATTGATATTTACAAACCAGAAGGTGAAAAATGGTTTTGGGACATCTACAAAGGATTAGCAAATAAAGGTGTTGCAGGATTTTGGGGCGATTTAGGAGAGCCGGAAGTTCATCCAAATTGGGTACAGCATCACACAGGTTCGGCCAATGAAGTCCATAATACTTACGGTCACGATTGGGCAAGATTAGTCTATGAAGGTTATGAGCGCGATTTTCCAAATACAAGACCCTTCATTTTAATGCGAGCAGGTTATTCTGGTTCGCAACGTTACGGCATGATTCCGTGGTCTGGAGATGTTAACAGAACTTGGGGAGGCTTACAAAGTCAACCTGAAATTGCCCTACAAATGGGCATGCAAGGTTTGGCATATATGCATTCTGATTTAGGAGGATTCGCAGGAGATAATCTCGATGATGAGTTGTATGTACGTTGGTTACAATACGGTGTTTTTAACCCTATATTTAGACCTCACGCGCAAGAAGATGTACCAAGTGAACCAGTTTTTAGAAGCGAAAAAGCGAAAGCGTTAGCTAAAGAAGCCATTGAGTTACGCTACAAATTATTGCCCTATAATTACAATTTGGTTTATGAAAATAACCAATTCGGTAAGCCCTTAATGCGACCATTGTTTTTTGAGGAATCTGATAATCCTGAATTGTTTACGTATTCAAAAACCTATTTATGGGGAAATGATATTTTGGTGTCACCAGTTTTGGAAGCAAGTAAAACAGAACAAGAGGTTTATTTTCCAAAGGATAATGTGTGGTTCGATTTTTATACCAATGAGAAAATTGAAGGTGGACAAACTAAAACGGTTCAGCTAAAAGAAAATTCAATTCCGACGTATGTGAGAGCAGGTGCTTTTATTTCGATGTCTAAATCGATGCAAACGACATCAGATTATGATAGTGACAATTTTGATTTACATTATTATTTTGATAAAAGTTCAACTGAGAATATGAGTGAATTTTATAATGATAATGGAAACAGCATAAACACTATTCAGAATGGAAATTATGAATTAATGGAGTTTGAAGCTGAATATAAAGGCTCTAATTTAAAATTTGAGTTAGACCCAAAAGTCGGTTCAAGATTTACTTTACCAGACAAATCAATCGAATTAATAATCCATAACATTCAGAATACACCTAAATATATTAAAGTAGACGGTAAAAAAGTTGAAGTAAAATGGAACTCAGAAACCAAAACTTTAAAAATTCCTATAACATGGAAAGCTTCAACTGAAAAAGAAATAAAAATCAAACTAAAAAAATAATTCAATGCACATAAAAAATCTTATCTTAATTGCTTTAGTTTTTACAGTGTTTGTGAGTTGTAAAAACGAAGTTAAAGAACTACCTAAATCAAAAGAAATTAAATCAGAAATGAAGAAAAAGGAAGTTGTTTATCAGGTGTTTACACGTTTGTTCGGAAACACAAATACCACCAACAAATCTTGGGGAACACTTGAAGAAAATGGTGTTGGTAAGTTCAATGACTTTACAAATAAAGCGCTGAATGAAATCAAGGATTTAGGTGTGACGCATATTTGGTACACAGGAGTGCCACATCACGATGTCATTACAGATTATACCGAATTTGGGATTTCAAACGATGATCCAGACATCGTAAAAGGTCGTGCTGGTTCACCATACGCGGTTAAGGATTATTATAACGTAAATCCAGATTTAGCCGTAAATGTCGAGAATCGATTAGAAGAATTTGAAGCTTTAATTGAACGTTCACATAAAGCCGGATTAAAAGTGATTATCGATATAGTGCCCAATCACGTGGCTCGAAATTATCAAAGTTTAACGAATCCTGAAGGCACATCAGATTTTGGAGCAGAAGATGATAAAACAAAAACCTACGACGTTAATAATAATTTCTATTACAATCCAGGAGAGGCTTTTGTAGTTCCGGAATGGAAACATGGTTATCAGCCTTTAGGAGGAGAACAGCACCCAATGGCGGATAGTAAGTTTGAAGAAATTCCAGCAAAATGGACAGGAAATGGTTCAAGAGCATCGCAACCCGATATGAATGATTGGTACGAAACCGTTAAGGTAAACTATGGGGTTTCGCCAGAGGGCAGAAAAGATTTTGATGAATTGCCAAACGGTTTTGAGAACGAAGATTATAAGAAACATTTTGAGTTTTGGAAAGACAAAACGGTTCCAAGTTCTTGGATAAAATTTAAAGATATTGCCTTGTATTGGACAGCAAAAGGAGTCGATGGTTTTCGCTATGATATGGCAGAAATGGTGCCAGTAGAATTTTGGAGTTATATGAATTCGCATGTGAAAATGGAAAATCCTGATGCCTTTTTATTAGCTGAGGTTTACAATCCAAGTTTATATAGAGATTATATCAAAAGAGGAAAAATGGACTATCTGTATGACAAAGTACAGTTATATGACACCTTAAAACACGTCATGCAAGGTCACGGAAGTACAGACAACATTCCACCAATTTTAGCTGATTTAAGTGATATTGAGCATCACATGCTTCACTTTTTAGAGAACCATGATGAACAGCGTATTGCAAGTCCAGATTTTGCAGGAAGCGCAGAAAAAGGAAAACCTGCTATGGTGGTTTCGGCAACATCATCAACAGCACCAACCATGATTTATTTCGGACAAGAATTCGGAGAACCAGGAGCAGAAGATTTAGGATTTGGAGATCCAACGCGGACGTCTATTTTCGATTATGGTTCAGTGCCAAGTCAAGTGCGTTGGGTAAACGATAAAAAGTTTGACGGTGGTCAATCCACGGAAGCAGAAAAAGACCTTCGTGATTTTTATAAACGTTTATTGAATTTCACGATTAATAGTTCTGCTTTAATGGGTGATTATCAAGATTTACAAAGGTATAATCAAGAGCATACAGAATGGTATAATGATAAGGTATTGTCTTTTGCACGTTGGAGCGACGATGAAAAACTGATAATTATTGCAAATTTCAATGCCGATAATACCTATGGATTTGAGTTGCAACTGTCAGAAGATTTGGTAGAAAAATTAAAACTAGAAGATGGCGAATACACCGTAAAAGACCAGCTGTACAATAAGTACACTTCGACGTTAAAAGTTGAAAATGGTAATGCTGAAGTGAGAATTGATATCCAACCCTTAGAGTCGTTTATTTTAAAAATTAAAGAAAAATAGTTAATCGCAACAGACCTGTCAGGTTTCTAAAACCGGACAGATATTAAAAATAATTAATAACTGTCACTTCGAGTGAATTTGTGAAGCATGAACAAATTTGTATCGAGAAGAAAATTAAATAAATTTCTAGCAGGTTTTTTAAACCTATATAACCTGCAAGATTTCAAAAACCTTGTAGATTTTATAACTAAATTCAATCATGAAAAAACTAATTTTATTAACCCTAATCCTAATCATTTTGAGCTGCAAAAATAAGGACACGGAAAACAAAATTGCTGCTGTAGAAACAGCGCAGCCTATAGAAACACCTTTTATATGGGAAGGTGCAAATCTCTACTTTTTACTAACAGATAGATTCAACAGTGGCAAATCTGAAAATGACGTTAATTATAATCGAACAAAAGAACCTGGAAAATTAAGAGGGTTTCAAGGTGGTGATATAAAAGGCATCACCCAAAAAGTAAAAGAAGGGTATTTTACAGATTTAGGAATTAATGCTATTTGGATGACCCCAATTGTAGAGCAAATTCATGGAGGAACCGATGAAGGTACAGGTTTAAGCTATGGTTTTCATGGCTATTGGACCAAAGACTGGACTAACATTGACCCAAATTTTGGAACCAAAGAAGATTTACACGAGCTGGTAAAAGAAGCCCACGCCAAAGGTATTAGAATTGTGTTGGATGCGGTTATTAACCATACAGGACCAGTAACAGAAAAAGATCCTGTTTGGCCAGAAGAATGGGTAAGAACAGATAAACAATGTTCTTATGATAATTATGAAAACACCGTAAGTTGCACCTTAGTGGCTAATCTTCCAGACATTAGAACAGAAAGTAATGACGATGTTGACTTACCTCCACAATTGGTAGAAAAATGGAAAGCAGAAGGACGTTACGAAACAGAAGTTAAAGAGCTCGACGAATTTTTCAAACGTACAGGTCATCCTAGAGCACCTCGTTTTTACATTATGAAATGGCTTACGGATTACATCACAGAATTTGGTGTTGATGGTTATCGCGTGGATACTGTAAAACATACAGAAGAAAATGTTTGGGTAGAGTTTAAAGTTGAGTGTGATTATGCTTTTGCAGAATTCAAAAAGAATAATCCTGAACTAGTTTTAGATGATAACAATTTCTATCTGCTTGGTGAAGTTTACAATTATGGAGTAAGTACAGGTCAGGAGTTTGATTTCGGAGACAGAAAGGTTAATTATTTTGATCCGCCAAGTTTCCAAAGTTTGATCAATTTTGAGTTCAAATACAATTCAAAAGACAAAAGTTATGAAGACTTATTTACGCATTACGATGCTATTCTACATGATGAATTGAAAGGATTCGGAACCGTGAATTATCTAAGTTCGCATGATGATGGTCAACCTTTTGACGCTCAAAGAAAAAAACCATTTGAAACTGCTAATAAATTATTGTTATCACCAGGAACATCTCAAGTGTATTATGGTGATGAATCGTCACGTTCGTTAGCCATTCCAAACGTAAATGGCGATGCCAAGCTACGCTCATTCATGAATTGGGACTCCATTGCTAAAAGAGATCACATAAAGCAGGTTTTAACGCATTGGCAAAAACTAGGTAGCTTTAGAGCTAAGCATCCGGCCATTGGTGCGGGTGTGCACCAAATGATTACTGAGCAACCGTACTATTTCTATAGAAGTTATCAAAAAGAAAATTTCAAAGATTTGGTGGTTGTTGGTTTAGAATTGGAAAAAGGAGAGAAAGTCATTGATGTCTCTAAGGTTTTTGAAAATGGCGATGTTTTATACGATGCCTATTCAGGAATCACTTCAAAGGTTGAAAACAATTCGGTAATTATAACTTCAGAATTTGAAGTAGTATTATTAGAGAAGAAATAAATACATCAAGAACTGACCTAACAGGTCTTAAAATATAATTTATGAAAATCTATCTATCAGTATTAGTAATGGCAATAGCATTTTTCTCATGCAATTCAGAGAAAAAGCAAACCACAAAAATCGAATCACCTAATGAAAAAGTGCATGTAGATTTTAATATTAATAGTGAAGGTCGTCCATATTATTTAGTGAAATTCAATAATAAAACCGTGGTTGATACTTCGTATTTAGGTTTCGAATTTAAAGATATACGAGCTTTTCATGAAAATTTCATCATTAAAAACACGAGCACTTCAACCTTTAATGAAACTTGGCAAATGCCTTGGGGAGAACAATTAGATGTGGTTAATAATTATAACGAGTTAAAGATTGAACTTCAGGAAAAAACGAGTCCAGAACGTTTGTTAAATATTGTTTTTAAAGCTTATGATGACGGCATTGGGTTTAGATACGAATTCCCAGAACAAGACCAATTAAAAGGAGATATTTTTATTACAGAAGAACACACCGAATTCAACCTCACAGAAGATTGCAAAACCTTCTGGATTCCTGGTGATTGGGATATTTACGAACATTTGTACAACACTACAAAGTTATCTGAAATTGATGCTTTGAAATTAGCTAACCATAAAAATTTAGCCCAAACTTATATTCCAGAAAATGCGGTAAATACACCAGTGACTATGGTTGGAAGCGATGGTACACATTTAAGTTTTCATGAAGCAGCTTTAGTCGATTATTCAGGAATGACGTTGAAAGTTGATACTGAAAATTTGAACCTAAAAAGTAATTTAGTAGGTTCAGAAAACACGGATTACAAAGTGAAACGAACCATGCCGTTTCATACACCTTGGAGAACGATTCAAATTACAGATAACGCACCAGATTTAATAGAATCTAACTTAATTGTAAATTTAAACGAACCGAATAAACTTGGAGATGTATCTTGGTTTAAACCAATGAAATATACAGGGATTTGGTGGGAAATGCACTTAGGGAAATCCTCTTGGGATTACGGAATGACACAAGATATGAGTACGTGGACTGATGGTGGACAATCAAACGGTACTCATGGAGCAACCACAGAAAACGTAAAGAATTTTATTGATTTTTCAGCTAAAAACAACATCGGTGGTGTTTTGGTGGAAGGTTGGAATATCGGTTGGGAACATTGGATTGGTTTTGAAGACCGTGAAGGTGTGTTTGATTTTGTAACCACCTATCCAGATTATGATATTGATGAAGTAGTCCGTTACGGAAAAGAAAAAGGTGTTGATATTATTATGCATCATGAAACGTCTGCAGCAACAGAAACGTATACTAAACAACAAGATACAGCCTTTGCATTAATGCAGAAATACGGTATGCATACGGTGAAAACAGGCTACGTAGGAAAGATTCTTCCAAAAGGAGAATACCATCATGGGCAGTATATGGTGAACCATTATAATAATACGGTAGAAAAAGCAGCTAAGTACGAAGTGGCAATTAATGCTCACGAGCCAATAAAAGCTACAGGATTAAGACGAACATATCCAAATACAATTTCTCGTGAAGGCTTAAGAGGACAAGAATTTAATGCGTGGGCTACCGATGGTGGTAATCCTCCAGAGCATTTACCAATCGTAGCATTTACGAGGATGTTATCTGGACCAATAGATTTTACGCCAGGTATTTTCAATATTAAATTTGATGAATATAAAACGGATAATCAAGTGAATACAACGATTGCTCAGCAGTTGGCATTATATGTGGTCATTTATAGTCCTGTGCAAATGGCCGCTGATTTGGTGGAACATTACGAAGCCAATCCGGAGCCATTACAATTTATTAAAGATGTTGGTGTAGATTGGGAAACCACTAAAGTTTTAAATGGTGAAGTTGGAGATTATGTGACTATAGCAAGAAAAGAACGTGAAACAGGAGATTGGTTTGTTGGAGGCATCACCGATGAAAATTCTAGAATTTTAGATGTGAATTTCGAATTTTTAGAAGACCGAGAAATTTATGAAGCTAAGATTTATAAAGACGGTGAAAATGCGCATTGGAACGATAATCCTTTGGATATTACTATTGAAACAGTAGAGATTGATAAAGGTTCGAATTTAAAAATAGAGTTAGCTGAAGGTGGAGGGTTTGCAATTAGTTTGAAAAAGAAATAATTAGGGTTGACAAAAGTCTAACTACTAATGGTATAACAAGGTGATGTGTAAGATAATGTTGCTAGGAGCGACTATCTTATTATTCGTATCTTCGCATCATCATATAAAACCTTTTTCTTTGGATATAAACGACTACATAGAATCACCTTTTGAAATTAAAATAAGTTTCAATAAACTCTTAAATCAATATGACGATTTAATTGCTGCTGATAATGATTTTATTTCAGCTAATGCGCGTCGTGTTTTAAAAATTGCTGAAGACAATCCGATTTTGAGAGATGGCTTTAGTGATTTCGAACTTCTTAAAACTTACGAAAGCGAAATTGAAGGTATTCTTCAAGATACTTTCAGTCCGTTGTTGACTAATAATGAAATAAAAACGGCGTCAATCCCATTTCATAATTTTACGTTTAACTCGTCTGAACGGTTTAAATCTGTTTTAAAAACTGCAGGTGACAATTATGATTTACAAATAAAAAATATGCCTACGGATGATAAGTATATTTTTGCTTGTGCCATAATTTTAAACATCTGCTACGGTTATAGCCTTAATTTTAAGCGGCCTTTTTTTTACGAAATACCAGATGCCAATGGTATAATTCGTTATTACAAAATGTTATATAATGCTGATTTTACTGAGGTGATTCCAAAGGAACACGCCCCTAAAATTACAGAAGAAGATTACAACGAATTAATAGATAATTTTGAAAATATAGAATTATGGAAAGCCAAATTTCCTCCAAATAGTTATTTATTTAAAGGATTTGTAATTTCTAATATATTTGACATTACGGACGATCAATCGATTTCAAATATTAAGTCGAGCTTAATCGGAGAGGAAAAACGAAAAGATGAAAGTTTTATGAAAAACTTCCATAGTATATTTCAATCACTTCTCGGGTTAAAAGATATTCAAGTTGGGTTTTCAATATATAATAAAAGCGAGGATACTTTTCAACGGGTTTATGGTGCAGGGATGAAAAGCTATTTGTTGAATGATTTAGAAACTTCGCAATGCTCTGATGTTTTATGCGAATGGTCTTATGATAGATTACTTAAAGAAAAAAAGTATTTCTCTATATCCGATATCAGAAGGGAATTCGAACACCCAGAGAGGAATGCTCCTCACATTCAAGTTTTACATCAACAAGGATTAGGAAGTGCGATTATTGCACCAATTGCTAATGAGGAAGGATTAATGGGGATACTCGAAATAGTATCTGAAAAACCAAAAGTTTTAAACAGTATAAATGCGAATAAATTAGTAGATGTAATGCCTTTTATTGTTTCGGCGGTAGAACGTTCTAAAAATGAAGAAGAAAATTTAATAGAAGCAATCATTCAAAAAGAATGTACAGCAATTCATGCAAGTGTACATTGGAAATTTGTTGAAGAAGCAAGGAATTATATTAACGAAAAGCGTAATAGTAATGAAACCCCAACGTTTAATAAGATAGCGTTTGACGAAGTTTATCCGTTATACGGACAGATGGATGTTAAAGGGTCTTCTGATGCGAGAAATGCAGCAACACAAAAAGATTTATTGTTGCAATTGGGTTATGCGGAAAAAATATTAAGTTCTGCGATTAAAGAAAAAGAGCTTCCAATTTTTGAACAAATAAAATACGAGATTTCCGAATTCAGATTAGATTTAAAGGAGAATTTTAAAGTCGATAGTGAACATGCTATAACGGTTTTTCTAAAAGATGAAGTTAAACCGGTATTTCAATTGATTTATGAAACTCAAAATGCGTTAAAAGAATCTATTGAAGATTACTTTAATAAAGTAGATACCGAATTGGATGTTATTTATTTTTACAGAAAACATTATGACGATACTGTAAAACTAATTAATAATAATATGTCGTCGTTATTAGATGAAAAACAAGTAGCAGCCCAAAAGATGTATCCTCATTTCTTTGAGCGTTTTAAAACCGATGGTGTGGAACATAATATGTATATAGGGGAATCTATTACGAAACAAGAAAGTTTCAATTTAGTTTACCTATATAATTTAAGATTATGGCAACTTCAGGTGATGTGTGAGATGGAGAATGAATATTATTCTAAACAGGCTGAGTATCCAATAGCTCTTGATGTGGCTTCTATGGTCTTAGTGTTTAATCAGCCGTTGTCCATCCGTTTTAGAATGGATGAAAAACGTTTTGATGTTGATGGCACCTACAACGCACGGTATGAGGTTGTAAAAAAACGCGTCGATAAAGCATTTGTAAAGGACACTAAAGAACGCATAACTAAAAAGGGAAAACTAACCATCGTTTACTCACAAAAGCAAGACGAAGAAGAATATTTAAAATACATTCAATTCTTACAATCTAAAAATGTTTTAGATAAAGATTTAGAGTTTTTAGAACTTGAGGATTTACAAGCTATAACAGGGTTGAAAGCGCTACGGATTAGTATTCTTTATAAGGATAAAAAAGATGATAAAACGTTTTATACTTATAATGATTTAATGGAAACCATTAAAGCCTAAATAACTTTGTCCATCGAGTTCTTTTTGAGTCTTTTGGTTATAGGTAGTTAATACATCATCTATATCAGATCCAGGATTAGTTTTTATGGCTATTGCAAATGATATTAATGATACTATTATACCAATCATAAAAACGGTATAAGTAATTCGAAGAAGTCTATATTTACGTTCTAGCACCACACCTAAAAAATATAAATCTTTAGTAAGTGCTTTATAAATATAATCTCTGTCATTGACCATTTCGCCAATAGCCCATTCAAAATCTTCCAATTCCATCTTATGAAAGTTACCGAAAAAACTCAAATTTACCTTTTGATTCTTCACATCTTCTTTGGTAAACTGACCACTTGTAACGTTAGGACGTGTAGCAATTATTGAGAGAATCATAGAAACAACACAGAACAAAGTGAAAATAACGGTCGGCCAAGTTAGGTAAGGATTATTATCTAATTTTGATATTAGATTAGCCAAAACTACCGAAATAATTATGGCGTTTACAGATAACAAAATGTTGGCTTTTGTGTCTGCAATATCACTAAGTTTTATGTGGTTTCTTAGCGCGACTCTATAAAACGTTTGTACACCACGAGACGCACTTTCATCTTTATATTGTGCTTTGTATTTAGCTTTAAGCTTTTCAATATTTAGTTTCTTTTTACGTTTTTTCTTTTTCTTTAATAATTTAGCGAGATTCTTTTCCTTCTGCGATTGCCAATTTTTTAACGCATATTCTGTATAAAATTCGTGATCATTGGTAAGCATTTCAATATTCTCCTTTCGCCATTCTGAAGGAGTAAAAGCAACCCGACCTTGTACTTCAAGTTCTTTTCTTAAAAACTCACTCGCTTCTCTAAAGTAATCTTTCCCAAAATGTGAGGAGTCGGCATCGCGTATTATTTTGTCTAGTTTTCCTGAAGGCTTAGTATCAAACTTGGTAGCCATAATACAATCGGTTACAGCTTTAATGAGCTCTTCGTCTGCATTTTTTTCTTTGAGAAATGTAGTTGCAATTTTTACACTTTCTTCTTCATGATTTTCACAGCCTTTTATATAGCCAACATCATGTAATAAAGCAGACAACTTAAGAATTTCTGCTTCTTTCTCGGTAACATCAGAATTTTCTATTATTTCTTTTATGCTTCTCAATACACGTTCTGTATGTGTGTAATTATGATAAATAAAAGTGTTGGGAAGTTCATTTTTAATGAGGTTGAAAACAAATTCTTGAGTGTCTTCTATTAAAGATTTTGACATGGGTTTACTAATTATTTATAAACGTGAAATTACAAAAAAGATGTAAGACTTAACATTTATTTTGGCATATGAGTTACAATGAAATCGTATTTTTATACTAAACCTTATTCATTTGTTTTAATATAGTCGTTGACATAATTTTAGAACATTTATATTAAACCTAATTAAATGCAGTTAAATATTAGTGATACATTTAATAAAGAGTTGCCATCAGATTCTATTGCGCAAAATACCAGACGTCAAGTCTCTAAAGCAACGCATTCTTATGTTAATCCTAAGGTACCGTCTCATCCGAAATTAATTCATGCCTCAAAAGAAATGGCAACGACTATTGGTTTGGAGAAAGGTACAATAACGTCTCAAGAGTTCTTAGATCTATTTTCTGGTTCTAAAATTTATCCAAAAACCAAACCTTACGCGATGGCTTATGCAGGACATCAGTTTGGTAATTGGGCAGGTCAATTAGGAGATGGTAGAGCGATTAATTTATTTGAAGTAAAGCACGAGACGGAGCGTTGGGCGATTCAACTTAAAGGATCTGGTGAAACCCCATACTCAAGACAAGGAGACGGTTTAGCAGTTCTACGCTCATCAATTAGAGAGTATCTCTGCAGTGAAGCCATGTACCATTTAGGTGTGCCAACCACTCGAGCATTGAGCATAATGCTAACGGGGGACCAGGTGCTTAGAGACGTACTTTATAATGGTAATCCTGATTATGAAAAAGGTGCCGTTGTTGCCAGAGTTGCTCCAACCTTTATACGGTTTGGTAATTTTGAATTGTTTGCATCAAAAAAAGATACTGAGAACCTAAAAAATCTTACAGATTATACCATCAAACATTTTTACCCAGAATTGGGAGAACCTTCCAAAGCAACGTATATAAAGTTTTTTAAAGAGGTGACTCATCGCACCCTAAAAATGATTATCCATTGGCAACGCGTTGGTTTTGTGCACGGAGTTATGAACACAGATAATATGTCTATCCTTGGTTTAACTATAGATTATGGCCCTTACGGTTGGTTAGAAGGATTCGATTTTGGTTGGACCCCAAATACCACCGATCGTGAAAATAAACGTTATCGTTATGGTAACCAGCCCAATATTGGTTTATGGAATTTACTGCAATTAGCTAATGCACTGTTCCCATTAGTGGAAGAACCCGAACCTTTTGAAGCTATTTTGAATCAATATCAAAAGGATTTCGAAGAAAAATCTTTAGATATGATGCGTTCTAAATTGGGACTAAACCTTAAATTAGAAAACGACCCTCAGCTCATGACAGATTTGGAGGATTGTCTATTGCTATTAGAAACTGATATGACGATATTCTTTAGATTATTAGGAAAATATAAATTAGGAAATCCTGAAAGCGGTCTAGAAACCATCCAAAAAGCATTTTACCATCCTGAAGAAATAAACGATACTATTTTAAACCAATGGAAAGTTTGGTTTAAAGCATACGACCAAAGATTACAAGAAGAACGATTAACAGATTCCGATCGAGAGCAAAGCATGAATACTGTAAATCCCAAATATGTTCTTAGGAATTATATGGCGCAATTAGTCATTGATGAAACTAATAAAGGGAATTTTGATTTAATAGATGAATTATTCCAAGTTCTTAAGAAGCCATACCAAGAACAACCAGACCACGAAAAGTGGTTCGCAAAACGACCAGAATGGGCAAGACATAAAGTGGGTTGCTCTATGCTAAGTTGTAGTTCTTAATTTTCATATAGGTATACTGCAAATTTAGCTGTAAGCTCAATAATTAACTAATTAAAATATATAAACCATGGATTTTTCAAAACTCAAAGTATTATACATTAATTGCACTTTAAAAAAGTCACCAGATAAAAGTCATACCGAAACATTAATGAAAGTGTCACAAAATATTCTTACAAAAGAGAATGTTTCTTTTGATACCATCCGGCTTATAGATTTTGAAGTGGCTGTAGGTGTCTATCCAGATATGACGGAGCATGGATGGAAGAAAGATGAATGGCCTACTATTTATAAAAAAGTTATGGAAGCCGATGTATTAATTGTTGGAACTCCAATATGGCTCGGCGAAAAATCTTCTGAGGCTCAAAAGTTAATTGAGCGACTGTATGCCATGAGTAGCAAAACCAATGAAAAAGGGCAGTATATTTATTATGGAAAAGTTGGTGGTTGTATGGTTACAGGAAATGAAGACGGTATAAAACATTGTGCAAAAGGTATATTATATGCCTTACAACATATCGGTTATTCTATTCCACCACAAGCGGATTGTGGATGGATTGGAGAAGTAGGACCAGGGCCAAGTTATGGTGATACCGAATGGGATGGTAAATCTATTGATCCACCAGTAGGATTCGATTCTGAATTCACTAATAGAAACACCACTTTTATGACCTACAATCTTTTGCATTTAGCCAAATTATTAAAAGAAAATAAAGGCTATAGTAATTACGGAAACTCTAGAGATGCTTGGGATAGTGGTACACACTGGTCTTTCGAGAATCCAGAATACCGATAGACCTCAGGGCTATATTGCAATAAAAGTTTAATTAGGTAATTTAATGCCTTACATATTACAAGAAAACAAAGCATGAAAAGTAAAAAACTCAAAATTATAAATCGAAAAGGGTTAACGCTTAACGCACATTTAGAAATTCCTGCCAACCAAAAACCTAACTATTATGCCATTTTTGCACATTGTTTTACTTGCAGTAGTAGTCTTAAAGCAGTAAGAAATGTAAGTAGAGCCCTTACACAACAAGGTTTTGCAGTGGTTAGGTTCGATTTTACAGGTTTAGGCAGAAGTGAAGGCGAATTTGCAGATAGTCATTTTTCTGCGAATGTAGAAGATTTATTAGATGTCCATGCGTTTATGGCTGAGCATTACGATGCTCCCAGTTTATTGGTAGGCCATTCATTGGGTGGCGCAGCTGTACTAGTAGCGGCTTCAAAGATCGATGCTGTAAAAGCCGTAGCCACTGTGGGTGCACCAGCTACTGTGGCACATGTAAAACAGTTATTTTCTCATCAATTGGAAGAGACGGAAGAGAAAGGGGATGTTGAGGTAAATATAGGAGGACGACCTTTTATAATAAATCACGATTTTGTTAAGGAATTCGATAAAACAGATTTGCCAGAAATAGTGAAGGATTTAAGGAAACCTTTGTTGATAATGCATTCTCCTTTCGATAAAACTGTTGGGGTAGAAAATGCAGAGCAGTTATATAAAAAGGCACATCACCCTAAAAGTTTTATCACCTTAGATAATGCCGATCATTTATTATCTAATGAAATAGACAGTCAATATGTTGGCGAGATGATAGGTAGTTGGGCGAAACGATATTTTCCAAAAACAGAAAATGTAATGTTAGATACTGAGGGAGAACAATTAGTAGGTCATTTAAATATGGCTGAGGATAATTTTACAACCTCAATTCAAACTAAAAACCACACCTTTATAGCTGATGAACCTGCGAGTATAGGGGGCGATGATTTTGGGCCATCTCCTTATGAGTACTTAAATGCGGGGTTAGCGGCATGTACCGTAATGACCTTAAAAATGTATGCAGAACGAAAGCAATGGGATTTAAAAGAAGTATTTGTGTATATTTCTCATTCAAGAAAACATAGTGACGATTTACAACTTGTATTAGATAAGCCAAAATACATGGATCACATAAATAAGAAACTTAAATTTGTGGGTAACTTAGACGCTAAACAAATAGAACGATTAAAAGAAATTGCCTCACGCTGTCCAGTACACAAAACGATTGCAAGCGAAGTGATTTTCGAAACTCAAATAATTGATTAATTTGGAAACAGTATTAAAAAATACGTCGATAGTTAAAGAACGATTTTTAGAAATTAGGAATCAAACAGAATTAATTTGTAAGTCGTTACAACCAGAAGATGTATCTATTCAGCCTGCAGAATTTGTATCTCCACCTAAATGGCATTTAGCGCATTCTACTTGGTTTTTTGAGCAATTTATTCTAACAAAATACAAGTCGGATTACGAGGTGTTTAATGATGATTTTGCTTATTACTTCAATAGTTATTACAACAATGTTGGTGAACGCGTGCTAAGAGCAGAACGCGGCACAATGACACGACCAACCTTGAGTGAAGTCCTTAAATATAGAACCTATGTGAACCAGCAACTTTCAGAATTTATTACAGAAGGTCTTTCTGAAGAAATTTTAAATGTTCTCGAAATTGGTTTGCAACACGAGCAACAGCACCAAGAATTATTAATTTATGATATTAAATATATTTTTGGTCAGCAACCTTCGTTTCCTATTTTAGATTTTACAGTTCAATTGCAAAAGGAAACCCAATCACAACAATTTATTCCGATCAAAGACGGAATTTATGAAATTGGTCATAATAACAATGCCTTTTGTTTCGATAACGAATTAGGAAGACATAAAGTTTATCTTCATAATTTTGAAATTTCTAATCGATTGGTAACCAATTCAGAATATATAGAATTTATTGAAGCCGGTGGTTATGAGGATTTTAATCTTTGGCATGCAGATGGCTGGACCTTTATTCAAGAAAATGCTTTAAACTCTCCTTTGTATTGGCATAACATATCAGATAAATGGCATCAATATACACTTAACGGATTTGTTGAGATAGACGGTGATTTACCAGTAAATCATGTGTCGTTTTACGAAGCTTTTGCATATGCCCAATGGAAAGGTATGCGTTTGCCAACCGA
The DNA here is from genome assembly GCF_030407435.1 of Winogradskyella bathintestinalis. GTDB lineage: Bacteria > Bacteroidota > Bacteroidia > Flavobacteriales > Flavobacteriaceae > Winogradskyella > Winogradskyella bathintestinalis. The sequence continues at coordinate 179,549 of NZ_JASDDK010000001.1, read as the reverse complement.
GTTTGAATGGGAGGTGGCGTCAAAACAATTTAAGCATGGGCAATTGTGGGAATGGACTAATAGCGCTTACTTGCCGTATCCAAATTACACTAAAGTAGAAGGGGCTTTAGGTGAGTATAATGGTAAATTTATGGTTAATCAAATGGTGTTACGAGGCGGATCTATCGCTACCTCTAAAAATCATTGTAGACCAACTTACAGAAACTTTTTTCAAACAGATATGCGTTGGTTATTTTCTGGAATTAGATTAGCAAAATAATCGTATTCGAAAGTTATAATAATACGATGAAGATTACATCTAGTAGTAGCGCTGAAATAAAAAATATTGAAATTATATTACAATGAAAAACACCTTTGCACAAGATGTGCTAAAAGGCTTAACTGCCGAAAATAAATATTTGGAGTCCAAGTATTTTTATGATAATAACGGAAGCCGCATATTTCAAGAAATTATGAATATGCCCGACTATTACCCAACAAACGCTGAGTTTGAGATTCTGTCGATGCAATCCAAACAAATCATTGAAGCTCTAGAGTTTTCTCGTCCTTTTAACATTATAGAGTTGGGTGCTGGTGATGGTTTCAAAACCTTTAAGCTATTGGAGTACTTGGTGAGTAATAATGTTGATTTTCATTATATCCCTATCGACATTTCACAAGAAGCTATCGATATACTTACAAAACGCCTAAAAGAAAAATTACCTTCTTTAAAAATACACCCTCAAGTTGGGGATTATTTCGAAATATTAAAAAACAATCGTGAAAGTGATTATCCTAGTTTATTATTATTTTTAGGTGGAAATATCGGAAATTATTTAGAAGATAAGGCCAGAGAATTATTGCAGCTATTTAATAGAAGTATGAAAGTAGGTGATAAATTATTAATTGGTATTGACCTAAAGAAAAATCCGCTTGTAATTCATAAAGCGTATTCTGATGACCATGGAATCACCAAACGTTTCAATCTAAATTTGTTAATTCGTATTAATAGAGAACTAGAGGCCGATTTTAAAATTGATGATTTCGATTTTTATAGTTATTACAATCCATCTACAGGTAATGTAAAAAGTTATTTGGTTAGCTTACGAAGACAAACGGTTACTTTGAAGAAACTTAATACAAGTATTAACTTTGAACATAACGAATTGATATGGACTGAACTTTCAAAAAAATATGCTGTTGATGAAATCTTTACCTTCGCAAAGGAAACAGGCTTCGTTGTAAATTCTAATTTTATGGACTGTAAACATTATTTTACAGATAGTTTGTGGGAAAAACAAGCGTAACAAATAAAACCTTTACTTCACAGTTTTAATAGATATATGAATAATACATACCGAATACTGACCCTTGTAATACTCGCAATGCTTTATCAAGGATGTGCAACATCAAAAGCGTTATATAGAGATGAAGTCGATAAAAACAATGTATTACCTCAAAAAAAGGTCGATAAAATATTTTATTTAATTGGTGACGCGGGTAAATCCCCTTATGGTGGTATGTCTAAGGCTTTAACCGCTTTTAAAAATCATACAGCAGATAGAAATACTTCAAACGATTTCGCCCTTTTTCTGGGAGATAATATTTATCCGTCAGGTTTACCCGACGAAGGTGAAAAAGGAAGAGAAAGTGCGGTAAATGCATTAGACGGACAGGTAAAAGCACTCGAGGGATTTAATGGTGAAATTTTGTTTATTCCAGGGAATCACGATTGGTATTCCGATGGACTTGTAGGTCTAAAACGTGAAGAGCGCTATTTAGAAGAAGCGCTTGGTAAAGATGCGTATCGACCAGATAATGGCTGCCCATTAGAGAGTATCGATGTTAGCGAAACCATTCAACTTATAGTAATAGATACTCAATGGTATTTAGAAAATTGGAATAACCATCCAACTATAAATGACGAATGTGAAATAAAAACAAGAGAACGTTTTTTTGAAGAATTAGAAGGAGAACTTAAAAAAGCCCAGAATAAAACCATTGTATTTGCTATGCACCACCCTATGTATACAAATGGTATTCATGGAGGGCAGTATGCCGCTTTAAAACATTTATTTCCAACGCAAAAAAAATTACCGTTACCTGTTTTGGCTTCTTTGGCTACACAAATTAGAACACAAGGAGGTGTTTCTATTCAAGACCGTTATAACGAACGTTATAATAATCTAATGAATCGTTTAGAAACCATGACTCTAGATACAGAGAATGTGGTTTTTGTTTCAGGGCATGAGCACACCCTTCAATATTTAGAAAAAGGAAAAATTAAGCAAATAGTTTCAGGTTCTGGTGCCAAGGAGTCGTATGCAGATTTAAGTAATACAGGTTTATTTACCTATGGTAAACAAGGTTTTGCAGAGCTCACTATTTTTGAAGACGGTAGTAGTTGGGTAACCATGTATGGTGCAGAAAATGGCATTGCAACGAAGTTGTTTGTTAAAGAAGTTTTTCCTCCCACCGAGCAATATGATGTGTCTCATTTGCCAGAATCTTTCCCACAAGACATTGAAGTTTCAATATACACCAAAGAACAAACAGATAAATCAGATTTTTTTAAATCGATTTGGGGTGACCATTATAGAAAAATTTACGGTAAACAAATAACGGCTAAAGTGGCGACTTTAGATACGCTATATGGGGGTTTAGAAATTGTGAGAACGGGTGGTGGACACCAAACACGCTCGTTGAGATTAAAAACTAAAGATGGAAGAGAGCTAAATATGCGTGCACTTAAAAAAAGTGCTACGCAGTATTTACAAACAGTTCTATTTAAGGATACCTATATACAAGATGAATTTGAAAGAACAGCAGTAGAGAGTCTTATTTTAGATTTCTATACCGCAGCACATCCCTATGCATTTATGGTAGTTCCAGATTTGTCCGATGCTGCTGAAATATATCATACCAATCCAAGAATATTTTATATTCCAAAGCATAAATATTTAGGACGATATAATAAAGATTATGGAGATGAGCTCTATATGATTGAAGAACGACCAGAAGATAACTATACGGATGAGCGCAATTTTGGTTATGCCGATGATATAGAAAGCACACACGATATTATTGAAAAAATACGTGAAGATGAAAAATATAAAATAGATGATAATGCTTATGTAAGAGCGCGTTTGTTTGATATGTTGATAGGCGATTGGGATCGTCATCAAGATCAATGGCGTTGGGCACAATTTGATCAAGATAATGGAGATAAACTCTTTAAACCAATTCCAAGAGACAGAGATCAGGTGTTTTCTAACTTCGATGGTGGTTTATTAGATGTCATGAAAGTTATTGCTGGTTCTTCAAAACAACTTCAGGTATACGACGAAACCTTAGATGATATTAAATGGATGAATTCAGCTGGTATAAAATTAGATCGGGTTTTAATACAGCAATCTACAAAAGAACAATGGTTAAAACATGCTAAATTTCTTCAAAATAATATCACTGACGAGGTAATTGAAGAAGCATTTTCTAAAGTGCCAGAAACGGCTCAAGATGAGACATTAAACGATATAAAAGAGAAACTAAAAGGCAGACGAGCGAATTTGGTAGATATTGCTACACGCTATTACCAGCATTTAAATGGGTTGGTGATTCTTACAGGTACGGATAAAGATGATTATATCGAGGTAACAAGAACCGATAATAATAAAACCCATGTTAAAATATCAAGAATTAAAGGAGGTGAAAAAGCAGATATTATTGTCGATAAAACCTTTGACAAGAGCATAACTAAGGAAATTTGGATTTATGGATTAGATGACAAAGATATTTTTGAAGTAAAAGGAAAAGCGAAGAATTTAATATTCACAAGATTAATCGGTGGCCAAGAAAATGACACTTACATTATAAAAAATGGAAGGCAAGTTAAAATTTATGATCATCAAAGTAAACCGAATACCATTCAAGAAAAAAAGGGTGGTACGTTGCGATTAACAGACGTATATAAATTAAATCTTTTTGATTTTCAAAAAAGCATCACAAGTGCTGGTGTTATTACTCCAGCAGTAGGTTTTAATCCAGATGATGGGGTATCATTAGGTATATCCTTCAGCAAGACGAAAAAAGGATTTCAAAGAAACCCATTTTCTCAGCAGCATCGCTTTAAAGGGGGGTACTTTTTTGCAACCAATGGATTTTCTATTAACTACGATGCCGAATTTGCCAATATTAAAGACGATTGGAATTTACATGTCGGAGGACGTTTTACATCAGAAAATTTTAGCAACAACTTTTTTGGTTACGGTAATGAAACCGATAATTTGGATGATGAACGAGACCTAGATTATAATCGCGTAAAAACGAGTATATATATGGCTAAAGTTGGAATTTTGAAAAAAGGAAACTTTGGTAGTGATTATGGATTTAGAACTATTTTTGAAGCCATACAGATTGGTGAAACCAACGATAGGTTTATAGCAAATTTTGCGAATGATAGCGATGGTTTTTATAAACGTCGTATGTTCGGAGCATTAGAAGCAGAATATACTTATGAGAGTTACGATAAAAAATTGGCTCCAACAAGAGGTATGACGTTTCTATTAAACCTTGGTGTAAAAACAGAGTTTGAAGATACTAAGAATACTTATGGTTATATAAATTCTAATTTAGGATTCTATAACGCCATTTCTAAAAATAGAAAATTGGTATTAAAGACCGATTTAAGAACCCAATTTAGAATTGGTGATGATTTAATATTTTATCAAGCGTCCCATATTGGAGAGAGAAATGGGTTGAGAGGGTTCAGAAATGAACGATTTACGGGAAGAAACGCGTTAGTAGGAAGTTCAGATTTAAGGTATAGTTTTAATACTTTTAAAACCGGTATACTACCATTACAAGTGGGTGTCTTTGGAGGTTTTGATATCGGTAGAGTATGGTTTAAAGGAGATTATTCAGATAAATGGCATAATGATTATGGTGGTGGTTTTTGGGTTACGGCAGCCGAAAGTCTTTCAGGTACATTTAACCTGTTTAACAGTGTAGAAGGCTTAAGATTCTCATTTGGTTTTGGACTCAATTTTTAATATTTCTCTATGAAAAGCTATTTGTATAAAATATTTAAATCACTTGAGAATTTAGAAAGCAAAATTGCATTCTATCCGGCGATTATAAGTCTTGTAGGGTTGTTATTTGCTTTTTTTATGATTTTTTTAGAGAGCATAGGTATTTCTAAATACTTAATTGAACATGCTCCGATTTTGGTAGTCAACAATACAGAAACCGCTAGAAGTCTGCTGACCACTTTTATTGCTGGTCTTATTTCTATTATGGTTTTTAGTTTTTCTTTGGTTATGATTTTACTAAATCAAGCGTCAAGTAATTTTTCGCCAAGAGTATTACCAGGTTTAATTTCTAATAGAAGACATCAAATAATTCTGGGTATTTACAATGCTACTTTATTATACTGCATTTTTACATTGGTTTCTATTACACCTCATGGAGATAAATATCAAATGCCAGGCTTTTCTGTTTTATTAGCCATTATCTTTATGACCTTAAGTTTAGGTGCCTTCATCTATTTTATCCATTCTATTTCACAAGAAATTCAAGTGAATACTATTATGGACAAGATTTTTAAAAAATCAAAATACCGTTTAGAAAAGTTAGTTGAAGCTGAAAAATATATTGATACCGAATTTGAAGACTCTTCCAACTGGAAATGTATAACGGCTAATACCACGGGATACATGCAAGATGTTAATTTGAGGCCATTAGCCAACTTAGCACAAGAACATAATTTAAAAATTGAAATTGTGCCCATAAAAGGAGCTTATATTTTAAAAGGTATCGCGGTTATAAAATACAAGGGTGAAGCAAATAAAGGTATGGATGAGGATGAAGATTTAGAATCTAAACTTTTAGACACCATCGTATTTTCCAATAACGAGCTAATTGAAGACAATTATGTGCTCGCCTTTAAGCAAATTACCGAAATAGCTTTAAAAGCCATGTCTCCAGGTATTAATGATCCCGGCACTTGCATTAATGCCATTGATTATATTACTGAGCTTTTTGCCTTACGAATGACTAAGAAAGATCACAGTTTTTATTTTAATGAAAATGACGAAGCAATTATACATATCAACACCGTAAGTTTTGAAGAGTTATTGTATAACGTAATGGCAGCATTAAGAACTTATTGTAGACATGATATTATTGTAGTTCAAAAACTCTTTATTATGTTTCAATATTTACTACAGCAAAATAATGTGCTGAACGAAAATTATAAAGAGACGATTATTAAAGAGGTCGTTAATCTAAAAAAGGATGCTTTAGATACGCATAATAATGAAAGAGATATTGAACTCATTAATTCTTATATCACCAAACTCGAAAATGTAAACCCTTCAGAATATACATTTGAAGTTTAAAGTCTCACGATACAGCTTTATGGATAAAACATTAAAACTTTTAAAACTCCGAGATGGTAACTACTAAGGATGTTATAATTATTGGTGGAGGTGCAGCAGGTTTTTTTGCAGCTATTAATATCGCTGAGCAGAACCCAAGGTTGTCAGTAGCAATTTTAGAACGCGGAAAAGAAGGTTTGCAAAAAGTGAAAATCTCAGGTGGTGGTCGATGCAATGTTACGCATGCGGAATTTATACCTTCCGAATTAGTGTTGAATTATCCACGTGGCGAAAAAGAATTATTAGGCCCGTTTCACACTTTCATGACAGGCGATACCATCGCTTGGTTTGAAGAACGCGGGGTAGAATTGAAGATAGAGGAAGATGGGCGCATGTTTCCGGTTTCAAATACGTCACAAACTATAATTGATTGTTTCCTAAATGAAGCAAAGCAACATCAAGTTGAGGTATTATATAATCACGCAGTTAAAACTTTGCAGTCTTCGGAAAATGGTTTTAAAATTGAAACTTCTCAAGGTGTCTTTCAATCAAAAAAAATAGTAGTGACAACAGGTAGTAATCCTAAAATCTGGAAGTTACTTGAAGATTTGGGCCATACCATTGTTCCGCCAGTTCCATCGTTATTTACGTTCGATATAAAGGATAAGCGTATTAAAGATATACCTGGAGTTGTTGCCAAAAATGTTGACATTAAAGTGGTCGGCACAAATTTAGAATCGCAAGGGCCGTTATTAATTACACATGTCGGTATGAGTGCACCAGCCATTCTAAAGCTATCTGCTTTTGGAGCTGTAGAATTAGCAAAACGAAATTATAATTTTAAAATTGAAGTTAATTTTATTCAATTAGATTTCGCGACCTGTTTAGAACATTTAAAATTATGCAAACAAGATTTTGCTAAAAAAACAGTAATTAAATTAACCCAATTCGATTTGCCAAAACGACTGTGGAAGTCATTAATTTCGGCTTCAAATATTGAAGAATCCGAACGCTGGGCAGATATAAATAAGCAGCAATTAGAAGCTCTAGCTAATCAACTTACCAAAGCCGTGTTTCAGGTATCAGGAAAAAGCACTTTTAAAGAAGAATTTGTAACAGCTGGTGGTGTAGATTTAAAAGACGTAAACTTTAAAACTTTTGAAAGTAAACTAATTCCCAATCTTTATTTTGCAGGTGAAGTGATCAATGTAGATGCGGTAACAGGTGGATTTAATTTTCAGAACGCATGGACAGGCGCCTACATTGTAGCAATGTCTTTAGATTTTACATAGTTGATATCAGCATCGGTATGTGCTAATACAATATCTTTAAAATCATCGAAAACATAAGGTTTTGTAATGATTTGGTTAATTCCGGATGCTTGAGATTTAATTAATATTTCAGCAGAATTTAGGGCCGTTAAAGCAATTACGGGAACCGTAGGATTGAACATTCTAATATGTTTAGTGGCTTCAAAACCGTCCATATCTGGCATATTAATATCCATTAAAATTAGATCAAAATCTTTTTGCTTAATCATGGAAATGGCTTCGCGGCCATTAGTAGCTATTTCACAATTATAACAACCTATTTTTTCAATGTTCTTTTTGGTAATGAGTAAGTTGATTTTATTATCATCAACCACTAAAACTTGCATATTTCTATGAAAATTCGGTATAGCAGTTTTTGTGTTGTGTTTATCTTCAGCAATTTTAAAGGTGGTTTCAAAAAAGAAGGTGGTGCCTTTTCCAGGTTCAGAAATAAAATCGATATTAGAATTATGACTTTGTAATAGCGTTTTTACAATAAATAACCCTAATCCTGAACCACTACTATTTTTACTTAAAAATGCTTTATTTTCAAAAGCGCTAAAAACAACAGAACGATGCTCTTCTTTAATGCCAATTCCAGTATCCTCAATTTCAAATTTTAAAGTGACATGTCCCAAGGTTCGTTTTACAAGCAACACATTAATTTTTATGCCACCCTCAAAAGTATATCTAATGGCATTATAAATTAAGTTGATTAAAATTTGACTAAAAGCGATCTTATCAATTAAGATATGTTCACCTTCATTAGACGGATCAATATGGCAACTGATGTCTAATCCTTTGTTTTTGGCCGCAATTTCAACGGTACTTAAAACATATTTTACAACATTTTCTATTCTGGCTGGTTTTAGGTGAAGTGTTTTCTGTTCAAACTTTAATTTATTGGCTTGTAATATATTATCGATTAGTGTAGAAATATAACTACTAGAAGATATCAATGAGTTTAAATAATGCTGTTTTTTTTCTGGATTTTCTTCCTGCTCAATGAGTGTGGCTAATCCGTTAATTCCGTAAATTGGTGTTCGCAATTCATGGCTTAAAATAGAGAAAAACTCTAATCGGTTTTTATCAATGGCTATCAGTTTTTTATTAGAAGCTTGCAAGGCACTGTTAATTTTTACAATATTTTTTCTGGCTTTAAAATAGACATAAAATGAAGTAAGTACAACCGCCAAAAGTATACTTGTAATAATTGTACTTAATAAGAAAATATGAGAGGTTTGTGCATCTCTATTTCTAATTTCGTTAGATAGGGCTAACTTTTGCTCCGAATTAATAATTTTAGAAATCAATTCACCATTTCTGGTATTATTGGTAGCTACATTTACCAAAGCTTTATATTTATAAGCATCAGATTTTAATAAATATTTATTAGCAGAATCTAAATTTTTGATATTATTTGTATAATAGAGATACTTATAATAATTTAAAGTGGCTAACTTGCGGTAAGACGTAATATCTGTATCTAATGACGCTTTTAACTTTTCTTCATTTAGAGCGAATAGTAAATTAAAGCCATCAGCTTTAAATTCTGATAATTTAACCTTTGCAAGCGCTTTATGATACTGATAAGACTGAAATAAATTTTCTTTCAAATTTTCAGTACGGTAACTGTTAGAATAATTTAAGGTTTTAAAATCGGTGGTCGTAAGCGCTTCTAAACCAAGATCGCTATAAATCAGCATACTTTTATTATCGTTGCAGAAATAATCTTTTTTAATCTTATATTCCAGATTTATAAAATAAATTTCGCTATTTAGAGCTTTAGATACTGCTTCTGCTCTTGGATAAATGCTGTCAAATTTGTCGTAATTTTTAGAATAGACATAAGTATTTAATAAACCCGATAACGAACGATCTATCCCTTTTGTATCGTTAAGGGAATCGTGAATTTTTAACGCTTTATTGTGGTAAGATTCAGCATTATTGAAATTAGACATTTTAGATAATACGATACCTAGTGCGTCATAAGCCTTGGCTTCTAGTGGTTTTATACGATGTTTCTGAGAATAACTAATAGCATCGGTGAGTAATAACGTCGCTTTATACAAACTGTCGTTTTTTACCAATAAATCAAGTTTATAGTTATCAAATATGAAAGTAGAATTGCTATCAGCGTTTATAAGTGGTTGTTGGGCTTGTAATTTAAACCCTTGTAAAAATAGAATTACAAACAAAATAATTGCAATGTTCGATTTGGGAAAACACATGGCATTATACTATTAATACGGTAAAACTACATTATTTCTTTAAGGGTGCAACATTTTATCGTATTTATTTGCATTTTGTGGATTTTATAAGCCCTTCAAATTAGAAGAAAATATGAGGTTATAGATTAGAAAATTAGCAAAATCTAAAAATTAGTTTCAAAGTAAACATACAATAACTTCATTAGTATGACTTAATGCTCAGTGGTATGGCAAACGTTGCAACAATCTTTAATGAATGATTATAGAAGAGGCGATTAGTTGTTGAAAATAGAGGGGATAAAAAATTCTGTATTTCACCGAATGGAAATTTATACGTTCACACTTTGTTTTTATCCTTATTCTATAAACTATATTTTTACTATAAAGAAATAGAAATGTTTTAAAATGATTAGGTTTATTATATGATTACATACATCGCATTTCTTAGAGGTATTAATGTCGGTGGACACAAAAAAGTTCCCATGGTTGAGTTAAGAAATTTACTCACCCAATTAGGATTAAAAAATGTCCAAAGTTACATTCAAAGTGGAAATGTTATATTTCAATCATCAAATAAGAATTTAGAAAATTTAGAAAAAAACATTCAAAAATCAATTTTAAACCATTTCGGTTTTGAGGTGCATATTTTGATAAGAACGCCGTTAGTATTGGAATCGATCTTAAATAATTGTCCTTTCTCGGAAGAAAAAAAAACGAACAGCTATTTCATAATCTTGAAACAACCTCCTGAGGCTACATTGATAGAAGCTATAGCTAAACAAAATTTTCCCAATGAAGAATTTATAATCACTGAAAATTGTGTTTATATATATTATTCATTAGGTGCAGGAAAAGCAAAATTGGGGGTCAATTGGTTTGAAAAGAAATTAAAAGTAATAGCCACAGCTCGAAATTATAAAACCATGATAAAATTGCAGGCGCTCTCTAGGGAATAAAAAATAAGAACGTATATAATTTACGTATTTTTGTGCGCTTAAGATTAAAAAACATTAAAGTTTGCTGTAATGCAGACTTTCTGAGATATATGGTAGACTATGACAGCAGAAGACTTTATCCTGAAAACCTACAATTCAAAAATAAATAACGGTTCCGTAAAATGGGAGTCGCCAAGTAACATTGCTTTAGTAAAGTATTGGGGAAAAAAGGAACATCAAATTCCTGAAAATCCATCGATAAGTTTTACGCTTTCAGATTGTAAAACAATTACCGAAATCAACTTTACTAAAAAAGACCTCATAACTAAAGCGACATCAGGTTTGAGTTTCGATATCTATTTTGAAGGAAATAAAAATGAAGCCTTCAAACCTAAAATTCAAACTTTTTTTGAGCGCATTGAAACTTATATGCCGTTTTTAAGAGATTATCATTTCAAAATTGAAACGTCAAATACGTTCCCTCACAGTTCAGGAATAGCGTCTTCAGCATCCGGAATGAGCGCAATAGCTTTGTGCCTAATGAGTATTGAACGCTTATTAAGCGACGTTGAGATTTCAGAAAAGGCATTCAATCAAAAAGCGTCATTTTTAGCTAGATTAGGCTCAGGAAGTGCCTGTAGAAGTATTGAAGGGGAGCTCGTAGTTTGGGGGAAAAATGAGAGTATTGCTGAAAGTTCAGACTTATATGGAGTGAAATTTGAAGGTGAAGTGCATTCAAATTTTAATAATTTTCAAGACACTATTTTATTGGTCGATAAAGGTGAAAAGCAGGTAAGTAGTACTGTTGGTCATCAGTTAATGTATGGTCATCCATTTGCCGAAACACGTTTTGAGCAAGCACACACCAATTTGGCGGCTCTCAAAGCAATTTTAGCGTCTGGAGATTTAGACGAATTCATTAAAATTGTGGAAAGCGAAGCTTTAACGTTGCATGCTATGATGATGACAAGTATGCCTTATTTCATACTAATGAAACCAAACACATTAGAAATTATAAATAAAATCTGGGAATTTAGGGAAAAAACAAATTCTAAAGTCTGTTTTACTTTAGATGCTGGTGCTAATGTGCATGTATTATATCCGCAAAATGAAAGCAAATCTGTTCTTGAATTTATTAAAAATGAATTAATTAGCTATTGTCAAAATGAACATTATATTTGCGACAAAATTGGATTTGGCGCCAACCAAGTTTAATTATAATACGTATATTTGTTAAAGTAACAGCTATTAAATCATGAAAGGACCATTATTTTATTCAAAGATTCTTTTATTCGGAGAGTACGGAATTATTAAAGATTCTAAAGGCTTATCTATTCCTTATAATTTTTATAATGGGGCTTTAAAAGTAGATAAAAATCCTAATAAATTGGCTCAAGAATCTAACGCCAGTTTAAGACGTTTTGTAGCTTACTTAAATGATCTAGATAAAGAATTAGTGACATTCGATATTAAGGCTTTACAAAGTGATGTGGACAGCGGAATGTATTTTGATTCTTCTATTCCTCAAGGTTATGGGGTAGGTAGTAGTGGAGCTTTAGTCGCAGCAATTTATGATAAATATGCTACAGATAAAATTACTATTTTAGAGAATCTTACAAGAGAAAAATTATTAAAACTTAAAATGATATTTTCTGAAATGGAATCTTTTTTCCACGGAAAATCTTCGGGGTTAGATCCTTTAAATAGCTATTTAAGTCTTCCTATTTTAATTAACTCTAAAGATCATATTGAGGCTACTGGAATTCCTTCTCAACAGACAGACGGAAAAGGTGCCGTATTTTTATTAGACAGTGGTGTAGTTGGTGAAACGGCTCCAATGGTTAGCATTTTTATGGAAAACATGAAGAACGAAGGGTTTCGTAGCATGCTTAAAGACCAGTTTATAAAACATACCGACGCTTGTGTGGACGATTTCTTAAAAGGTGATATAAAATCTTTGTTTAAGAATACTAAACAATTATCTAAAGTAGTGCTAAATAACTTTAAGCCTATGATTCCGGCTCAATTTCATGAACTATGGAAAAAAGGTCTTGAAACCAACGACTATTATTTAAAACTTTGTGGCTCTGGTGGAGGTGGTTATATTTTAGGCTTTACCGAAAACTTAGACAAAGCTAAAGAAGCTCTGAAAGGCCAAAAGTTAGAAGTGGTATATAACTTCTAAAACGCATTATATAATATACGAACCTCACTAGTTATTAAAACTTGTGAGGTTTTTTTAATTAAAGCAATTTATGTTATCAAGACGGCAGAAACATATTCTTCTTAAATTTTTTAGCCTGTTTTCAGTCGTTCGAGGTTATAATATTCTCGTAATAGTCATTGCTCAGTACTTAGCTTCTATTTATATTTTTGCTCACGATAAGCCACTAAAAGCTGTACTTTTAGACCTTAATCTATTAATGCTTGTAATGGCGTCGTCAGCAACAATAGCAGGCGGTTACATCATTAATAACTTCTACGATTCGGAAAAAGATTTAATCAACAAGCCCAGAAAAACGATGTTAGATCGTTTGGTAAGTCAAAATACGAAGTTATCATTTTATTTTACGCTTAATTTTTTGGCGGTTGTTTTTGCAAGTTATGTATCTTTCAAGGCAGTAGTCTTTTTTGCGATTTATATTTTCGCTATTTGGTTTTATTCACATCGCTTTAAAAAGCAACCAATGATTGGTAATATTGTCTCAGCGATATTAACAGTTACCCCATTTTTTGTGATTTTTATTTATTATAAAAATTTTGAATTGGTTGTTTTTGCGCATGGTATATTTCTATTTTTGTTGATTTATATGCGCGAATTAACCAAGGATTTGGAAAATATAAGAGGAGATTTGGCCTTAAATTATAGAACAATTCCGGTAGTTTATGGTGAAAAAGTGTCTAAGCAAATGCTAACCGTAGTTGGTATGCTTACCATAATTTCGGCGGTGCTGCTCGTTTCTTTTTTTAGTATCGGCCATATGTTTTATTACTTCTATCTTAGTATGGGATTATTATCTATATATCTCATTTTTTTATTAAAATCAAATAAGAAAACCGATTATTTAATTCTTCATAATATTTTAAAATTTATTATTGTTGCTGGTGTATTTTCTATTTTATTAATAGATGTTTCTGTGGTTTTAAATAGAATTTAAGATGTAATCATTTATTTTCAGAACATTGTATGCTTTTAAATGAAAACAATAATCAAAAGTTGAAAACTATTGTTATAACTTTGCAAAAAATTAAACTATGAGCAGAAATCAAGATAGCACAGGAAAAGGAAAAGGAAAAACATCAGGAAGAGGAAATGCGAATAGCAAAATAAAAAGTTATGCTAGAGGGAATGCTCCTTTTAAAAAGAAAACACAATCCGTAAAACAATCTACTAATTCAGAGGAGATTCGTTTAAACAAATATATTGCTAACTCAGGGATGTGCTCGCGTCGTGAAGCCGATGAAAACATTGCCATTGGCTTGGTAACGGTTAACGGTAAGGTAATTAACGAAATGGGTTATAAAGTAAAACGGACAGATGAAGTCCGATTTGATGGTCAACGCATTACGCCAGAGGCAAAGGTTTATGTCTTACTGAATAAGCCAAAAGGATTTGCAACCACTACAGCTGAAGGCAAAGGGAGAACCGTTATGGATTTAGTAGCCAATGCCACTAATGCGAACATAAAACCCATTGGGCGTTTAGGTCGTAATTCTTTAGGGTTGCTGTTGTTTACAAATGATGATAACGTGGTACAGAAATTCACTAATTCTAAAAAAGGTGTGGCACGTTTATTTCAAGTTGAATTAGACAAAAATTTAAAATTCGAAGATTTAAAAAAGATCGAAGAAGGTTTTAAAGTGGAAGGCAAATTAATTACTGTGGAAGAGATTAGTTATATTCAGGGTGAATCTAAAAACCAAGTGGGTATAAAAATTAAAAATACAGGTAATACTATTCTACGTACTATTTTCGATCATTTTAATTACGATATTGTAAAAATCGATTGTGTTGCTATTGGTCATTTAACTAAAAAAGATATTCCTCGTGGTCATTGGAAGCATCTTACCGAACAAGAAGTAAGTACTTTAAAAATGTTATAAAAAATGGCTTAACCATTTGATAACATACCGTTTGTCGAATAAATTCATCTTTTTACCGACTAATTAGAGGTTTTTTCTATATTGCAGCCCCAAATAGAATGAAAAAATAACCTACTTATGAAAAATGTAAGACTACTTTTTGTGCTTTTACTTATGGTAAATTGTACAACAGATTCTCCAAATTTTGCTGAAAATTCAGAATTTTCACCCCCAGAAATGCTAACGTGTGTTGATGATTTGCCTAAAGTTAGATTAACAAATAACGGCACCAATAATTTCGATTTCACTATTTATGCTTTAGATTATAGTCAATTGCATTCTCAAAATGTCATTGCTACGGCTAATAGTAGTTATGTTGAACTTTCTAGCAATGAGGTGGTGCTAGTAGTCTCTAATTCCGTTAACTATGGTCAAAAAGTTCAATTAAGCCTTTCAAATTGCGACATTGTAGAATTAGAGGTAGATGCGGACAATTTGTTGGTAATTAACTAGAAATGTGTTTGTAGTAAGCTTTAATTTAGATTTTAATTAGAGAAATCCTTCAAAGACGTTAATATAAGTACCAATACTTATTTCTAAAAAATTAAATCTATTAGACATCGTTCTCATAGCATAGGACCCAGAGTCCGATCTGATTTTGAGTGATTTGAAATATTATCTTTCAAATCACTTTATTTTCAAACCTCATAAATTTATTTGAACATGCATGGTTTAGTTTATTGCATTTTTTTTTTTTTTGCTAAAGACCTTAAAAACTAGTGTTTTAAGAATGTTTTAAAAAAAATAAAAAAATGTTTTAGGTATTAAAAAATAATTTACATTTGTTGCCAAAATTGGTAAGGTCTCAACACGATTATTAAACCAATTTTAGCTGAACAATTGAAATATGTTTTTATGTTCGGGCTTTTGAAAATTAGGAAGTCATATTCAAAAGCAGCTTACAGGTTAAGTAACCGAATTTTAGAGCTAACTTCCGTTTTTACCATTGCTGCCAGTCAGCATATCTATGGTTTTGTGCCTACTACTCAAAGCCAAATTCAGGTATGATATAACGTAATCTTAACATAGTTTACGCTTATATTTTTTATTTTAACCTGAATTATTAATACTTCACATGAACAATAAATATATTGATCTTATCGATCAATCCTTTCACTTTCCACAAGACGAATTTAAACTTGAGGACAAAGCGCTGCATTTCCATGATATTGACTTAATGAAATTAGTCGAGGACTATGGTGTGCCATTAAAATTTACTTATTTACCGCAAATATCCAATAATATACAACGGGCCAAAACATGGTTTGCTGATGCTTTTAAAAAACATAATTATAAAGGCAAGTACAACTATTGTTACTGTACTAAGAGTTCGCACTTTAAACATGTTTTAGATGAAGCGCTAACCAATGATATTCATATTGAAACGTCTTCGGCTTTCGATATTGATATTGTTCGTTCCCTTAAAAAAGAAGGAAAAATAAACGACAATACCTATGTGTTGAGCAACGGTTTTAAACGTGAACAATACATTAATAATATTGCCGATCTTATAAATGATGGCCATAAAAATGTCATTCCCATTATAGATAATTACGAAGAACTCGATTTACTGTCCGAAGAAATAAAAGGCAAATTTCAAGTTGGTATTAGAATAGCTTCCGAAGAAGAGCCAAAATTTGAATTTTATACGTCTCGCTTAGGAATTGGTTACAAGAATATTGTACCATTTTACAAGAGTCAAATTCAAGATAATAAAAAAGTAGAGTTAAAAATGCTGCACTTTTTTATCAATACGGGGATTAGAGACAACGCCTATTATTGGAATGAATTACATAAATGTTTGAAAGTTTACACCTCATTAAAGAAAATTTGTCCATCATTAAATAGTTTGAATATTGGTGGAGGATTTCCTATAAAAAACTCTTTGGCTTTCGATTTTGACTATGCGTATATGGTCGATGAAATTGTAAATCAGATTAAGTTGGTTTGTGACGAAGAAGAGGTGGATACACCAAACATTTTTACAGAATTCGGAAGTTTTACAGTGGGCGAGAGCGGTGGAGCACTTTACAAAATCCTTTATCAAAAACAACAAAACGATCGTGAAAAGTGGAATATGATTAATTCATCATTCATCACAACCTTACCAGATACATGGGCCATCAACAAACGTTTTATTATGCTGCCAATTAACCGTTGGCACGACAGTTATGAACGTGTTTTGTTAGGTGGTTTAACATGCGATAGTGACGATTATTACAATAGCGAGCAGCATACTAACGCCATTTATTTACCAAAATATAACAAGGATAAAGACTTGTATATTGGCTTTTTCAACACTGGAGCTTACCAAGAAACTATTGGTGGTTTTGGAGGTTTGCAACATTGTTTAATTCCCACACCAAAGCATATTCTAATTCAAAAAGATGAAAACGGAAACTTATCAACTAAAGTATTTGCCGAGCAACAGAAAAGTGAAAATTTGTTGGATATTTTGGGGTATAAAACGGATAATAATTAATAAAAAACGAATAGGCCTATAGGTCTTCTTTAAAATATAAATTAAAGTAAAAAATTATACCTATTTTATAATTGTCCTCTTAATTGGACTTTAAAGGTGTTTTTTTTAAGTATAACAATTAATAAGATTCCCGTTAGTACGGGAAGTACACATGAAAACAAAAACTTACGCTGGCATTCCAGAAGAATTAGCAAAATTAGAAACGGCTAAAATCGTATTAATTCCTGTACCTTTTGATGGCACTAGTACATGGCAAAAAGGTGCTGATAAAGGACCTGATGCATTTTTAGATGCGTCGGCAAATATGGAACTTTATGATATTGAAACCGACTCAGAAGTTTACCAACAAGGTGTATTTTTAGCAGATGCTGTTACCGAAAATACGTCACCAGAAGCGATGGTAGAAGCGGTTCATCAGGCTACTAAAAAATACATTAAGAAAAACAAATTTGTAACTGTTTTTGGTGGAGAGCATTCTGTATCTATAGGAACGATTAGAGCTTTTAACGAGATGTTTGAGGATTTAACTGTTTTACATATCGATGCACATGCAGATTTACGTGAAAGCTACGAAGGTTCTACTTGTAACCACGCGTGCGCCGTTTATGAAGCTAGTCAAACGACCAATTTAATTCAGGTTGGTATTCGCTCTATGGATAGTATTGAAAAAACCGTTATGGATGAAGAAAAAACCTACTTCGCTCACGAAATGGCTGTGGATGATAGTTGGATGGATTCGGCAATTGATCAAATGACAGAAAATGTATTTATAACATTTGATTTAGATGCTTTCGATCCTTCAATTATGCCAAGTACAGGTACACCAGAACCAGGAGGTTTATTGTATTACGAAACTTTGGAATTTTTAAAACAAGTTTTTGCAGAAAAAAATGTGGTAGGATTTGATATCGTAGAATTATGTCCAAATGAAAACGATAAGTCTTCAGATTTCTTAGCCGCAAAATTATATTACAAAATGTTGAGCTATAAATTTCAAGATGAAAATATAGAAGATACTTTTGAAAGTAACTTTAGCAATTCAAACCAAGAAGGAAATAAAAAATCTAAATTTAATACAGAAGATGACTACTAATAAAGGAGAGATTTCAAAATTTATAGAAAAATATTATTTACACTTTAATGCGGCAGCTTTAGTGGATGCAGCAAAGGGATATGAAGAACAATTAAATTCGGGTGCCAAGATGTTGGTGTCTCTGGCGGGTGCGATGAGTACTGCGGAATTAGGTAAGATATTTGCAGAAATGATTCGTCAAGACAAAGTACAAATAGTGTCTTGTACAGGTGCAAATCTGGAAGAAGACATCATGAACTTGGTAGCACATTCTCATTACAAGCGTGTCCCTAATTATAGAGATTTAACACCTCAAGATGAGTGGGATTTGTTAGAAAAAGGCTTAAATCGTGTAACGGATACCTGTATCCCTGAAGAAGAAGCGTTTAGAAGAATTCAAGAACATATTGTAAAAATTTGGAAAGACGCTGAAGCCAAAGGCGAACGCTATTTACCACATGAGTATATGTACAAATTATTATTATCTGGTGTTTTAGAAGAGCATTACGAAATAGATATTAAGGATTCTTGGATGTATGCAGCTGCAGAAAAAAATCTACCTATTATCTGCCCTGGGTGGGAAGATAGTACTATGGGGAATATTTTTGCAAGCTACGTTCTTAAAGGCGAATTGAAAGCAAGTACAATGAAGTCTGGTATTGAGTACATGACATTCTTGGCCGATTGGTACACGGATAATTCTCAAAATGGTATCGGTTTCTTCCAGATTGGAGGTGGTATTGCAGGAGACTTTCCTATTTGTGTCGTACCGATGTTATATCAAGATATGGAACGACCAGAAACACCATTCTGGAGTTATTTTTGCCAAATAAGTGATAGTACTACCAGTTACGGATCGTATTCTGGAGCTGTACCAAACGAGAAAATTACTTGGGGAAAATTAGATATAAACACACCAAAATTTATTATTGAAAGTGATGCAACCATTGTTGCTCCGTTAATTTTTGCTTATCTTTTAGATATGTAATGGAAGATCAGAGGATTGAAAATATAGAATTGAAGTTTTTAACGGTTGATGATTTTGAAGAATTAAAATCAGCAACCTTAGAATCTTATGGAGGCGTTTTAAATTCCTATTGGAAAAAACAGCACATCGAACGGTTAACAACGATTTTTCCGCAAGGACAAGTAGTTATTAAAATCGATGGTAATATTGCCGGCTGTGCATTATCGCTAATTGTAGATTATGATAAGGTGGAGGATAACCATACTTATGCGGATATCATTGAAGGTGATAAATTTAATAATCACGATGAATTCGGTGATGTTTTATATGGTATTGATGTTTTTATTAAACCAGAATATCGAGGTCTAAGATTGGGACGTCGTTTATATGACTACAGAAAAGAACTTTGTGAAAATCTAAATCTTAAAGGGATTGTTTTTGGTGGTAGAATGCCAAACTATCATAAATTTCAAAGTGAATTAACACCAAAGGAATATATTGAAAAAGTAAGACATAAGGAAATTCATGATCCGGTTTTAAACTTTCAAATTTCAAATGATTTTCATCCATTACGAATTATTAAAGGATATTTAGAAGGTGATACAGCTTCCAGCGAATATGCGGTCTTAATGGAATGGGACAATATCTATTATACTAAAAAAAGTAAAAAGGCAAGTTCTGTAAAAACCATTGTACGCTTGGGATTGATTCAATGGCAAATGCGTACCTATAACAGTTTGGAGGATTTAATGCAGCAAGTAGAATATTTTGTAGATAGCGTTGCAGCGTACAGGTCTGATTTTGCTTTGTTTCCAGAGTTTTTCAATGCCCCATTAATGGCAAAATACAATCACATGTACGAGCCAGATGCTATTAGAGAATTGGCAAAATACACGACGATTATAGTTGAAAAGATGCAACAATTATCTATCTCTTATAATATCAATATTATTACAGGTAGCATGCCAGAACTTATCGACGATAAACTTTATAATGTCGGGTACTTGTGCAGAAGGGATGGCAGTTCGGAACGATATGAGAAAATACATGTAACTCCAGACGAAGCCAAAGTTTGGGGGATGCAACCTGGCCATCAACTAAAAACTTTTGACACCGATTGTGGTAAAATAGGAGTTTTAATTTGTTATGATTCCGAATTTCCTGAATTGTCAAGATTGTTGTCCGATGAAGGTATGGATATTCTGTTTATACCGTTTTTAACCGACACGCAAAACGGGTATTCGAGAGTCCGCTTGTGCTCACAAGCAAGGGCAATAGAGAATGAATGTTATGTGGCCATTGCTGGAAGCGTTGGTAATTTACCAAATGTAAACAATATGGACATTCAATATGCGCAATCTGCCGTATTTACGCCATGTGACTTCTCGTTTCCAAGTAATGGTATAAAAGCAGAAGCTACAACAAACACTGAAATGATTTTAGTAGCAGATGTAGATTTAAGTCTGTTAAGGGAGTTACATGCTTTTGGTGCCGTAAAAAATCTAAAAGATCGTAGAAAAGATGTTTACGATGTTATTCGAGTTAGTAAATAAGTATTATATTTAAAAAAAAATAGCCTCAGAAATATTCAAAAGGATAATAAATTTATGGTTGAATTTATACCTTTACACACAAAATTGGAGGTCACTTCTGATAAATAGAAAATTGAAAAAATAGAGATTACTTAATGAAACCAAAAGACGCACATTTAAAACGAGTTATAGTTGATTTTAAAAAATTAACACCTGAAATCCTAGCACTTTTAGTGGAAAGATATCCTGATGGATATGATGACGGCCAAATTGTTTCGTTTAAAAATGCAAAAAATGAAACTGTTGAAGCGGTCGAAGTCACTACTGAAGATACTAAATATTTAGTAAAAGTGAGTACAAAGCTAGAACAGACTATGGAGAATTACGACGAAGAGGATTATGAAGATTTTGAAGATGATGATCCAGATGCTGTAGTAGATCCAGATTTAGAACCAGGAGCTGAAGACGAAGATTTCGGCTAAAATAGTGGTGCTACACGATAATATTTTGTAATTTACTGTATATTAATTTGTTATAAATTTAAAATGGTTAAATTATGGAAACAGCATTTCACATGTCTTTACCATGTTTAAATATAGAGGATACTAAAAGTTTCTATATTAATAACATTGGTGCTTCTCTAGGAAGAACAAGCGAGAACTGGGTTGATATTAATCTGTTTGGTCATCAACTTACTTTTATTCAAGCTGAAAAATTTAATTTCAATAGTCCAAATTATGTATTTGAAGGTAAAATGTTGCCATCATTTCATTTTGGTGTTATTGTAGATGTAGAACAATGGGGTGAACTCTATGCAAAACTTAATCATTTAAATCTAAAGGTGGTCACTCAAACCACGTTTTTAAAAGACAAAACTGGAGAACATTTATCTTTCTTCATTAAAGATTCTAACGATTATATGTTAGAATTTAAGAGCTTTAAAGATGCTACAGAAATGTTTAACGTATAATGTTGCTTAAATTGAATTAAACAAAAAATAAATTCTTAAAAAGTGTCCACAGTATTTATAACCAAAAGGTTGTAATCTAAAAGCATTTGGGCTTGAGGTGGCAAAATCCCGAAAACCACAATCTAAAAATTAATCCGTGCTGAAATATTTCAGTATAAAAATTTATTGCGATGAATGCTAAAAAAATAACAGTGTTTGTGCTTATGGTAATGGTTTTAAGCGCAAATGCATTTTCAATATCTAAGGAGAGACTTCAAGATAAAATGAAGGTAACTACCGCTGCCACTTTTGATGGCTACGATGCGGACGATGGTTACGCTTTTATAATTACTCAAGAAACAGAAGATGAAGATAGTGAGGAAACCGTCTATTTTTCTGAAATTACCGAAGAGGCTCTGAAAGCGGGAAATTTACAGTCTAAAGACATGATTGGCAAACGTTTTGAGATTACATATGAAATCACAGAATTCGAAGAAGAAGACGAAAATGGCTACGTTGAAATATTTGAAAGCTACAAAATTATTAAAGTTAAGAAGTTGTAAATAATGCGTTAATTAGATAAAGATGAGACTGTTAGTAAGCTAGCGGTCTTTTTTTTATAAATACTTCCCATACAAAAACTGAAACTACAATACTATATTCTAAAGCAATAGCCCAAAGGTTCTCAGAATTTGCCATATTAGAGTATGCCAAATAACTTAACACAACCACCAAAGACCAAATAAAAGGAAATTTGTAGTCAGTAAATGTACTAAGAATTACTAAAGTTGCAATATACCATGGGTGTACAGTTGTACTCAAAAACAAGTAACATGTAAATACCAATAACATAGAGGTAATAAGTTTTTGCAAGCTATTATTCCGTTTAAAGAATGTAAATCCAAGTATGATAAGAACTGATATTAAAGGTAGAATTTTACCAATAATAGCAATTTCGTTATATCCAGTAATAGCATAGCCAATGGCTCTTGCTAAATAATAAATGCTGGCATTAAATTCAAAATTACCAAACCAAAGCCCTACTGTTTTTGAGTAATTTGTAATGAATTCTATGGAGAAGAATGGAAGGAAGAATAACAATGTTATTACACCAATAATCGTATAAAAAATTATTAACTTAAATAGATTTAGTTTTTCTTTTCGGTCACTGAGCGAATTATTAGTGAACCAATTAAAAAATAATGGTAAAAGCATCAATGGAATCAATTTTACAGAAATAGAACAGGCCAAAATTACAGCGGCCCATTTCCATTTTCCTACATGTAACAAATATAATGACCATACTAGAAAGAAAATCATGACACCTTCAAAGTGAAGATTGCCTGTTAGTTCAATAATTATAAACGGGTTTAACAAATACCAAAAAATTCTTCCTGTAGGCAGTTTTAAACGTTGTAATAATTTTCTTCCAAAATATAAAACACCGATATCTGCTGCAATGATTATAAGTCGCATTACAATAACAGAACCTATAATACTATTCCCAGAAAATAGTGCAGCAATCGTAAAACAAAGTTGATTAATTGGTGGGTAATTGGTAAAATGCGAAGCACTTAGACTACCCATACCATCATATAATTCTTGCGCCTGATGAATTGGAAATGTTCCATTTTCTATAAAAGAATGAGGTGTGTATAAATAGGGATTGAAACCTTCGAGTGCCATCCGTCCATCCCAAATAAAACGGTAAAAATCTTGTGATAAATTCGGAATAGCAAAAAGAAATATTAACCGTGAAAGAACAGAGAAAACTATTAAAAGTTTGAATGGGGTATTTAGTTTATTCGAAAAACTAATTCCAGATGTTTTAATAATTTGAAAAGCAAATACAAATAGCGCTACATACAGCCATAGTAATTTGGTAGTATCGAGACGCTCTAAATTATAAGCAAACGATACATAAAAGATACAGCTAAGAATAAAAAATAGACATGGAATTTTGTGATATTTCCAAATCGCAATCACACTTTAGAACTCAAAGATTTAAAAAACACGTAAGCAAAACCTATAAAGAGCATTAGATGAAACGGAAATAACCCGAAATCGCCTCCTTGGTCGCCTACTACGAACGCACTGTACATACCGAAAGCGAAGTATAACATTAAAATACCTTCAATAATAACATTTGGAGACAAGTTTTTACGTAAGTATTTGTTGTTTTTCCAGTTGTCTTTATACTTGCTTAAATTGAATTTCGGTGTTCTTACGAAGTCACTTCGTTTACCTGCATGTCCTTCTAAAACAGCGATGGAATTATGTAGTGAAAAACCCATGGCAATGGAAAAAAACGTAAAAAACATACCGATATAGCCAAAGAATTTCTTAAAACCACTACCATAAATGCTTTTGTACATAAACCAATAGCAGACAAAGAATATAATGGTGCTCATTACAAAGAAACTCATAATATAAAAGTAATTGCGCAGATGAGCATATTCATTTTTAATATACAACATCGGAATACTCAAAATTGCAACAGTAAATATGCTTAAGAACATGGTGCTATTTAACAAATGCAATAAACCATGTATTTTGGTTTTGGTTGAAATGTTCTCTGACTTAACAACGCGTTTAAGCATTTTTCTAAAGTTCTCCGCACCACCTTTATTCCAACGAAATTGTTGTGAACGAGCTGCACTGATAACAATTGGTAATTCTGCAGGCGTTTCAACATCCTCTAAGTATTTAAACTCCCAATTTTTTAATTGTGCTCTATAACTTAAATCTAAATCTTCGGTTAGTGTGTCACCTTCCCAATTGCCAGCATCAAGAATACACGCTTTTCGCCAAACCCCTGCCGTGCCGTTAAAATTAATGAAATGACCTTTACTATTTCTACCGACTTGCTCTAGTGTAAAATGGGCATCTAAAGCAAACGCCTGAATTTTTGTTAATAACGAATAATCCCGGTTAATATGTCCCCAGCGTGTCTGTACAACCCCAATTTTTTCATTTTTAAAATAAGGAATCGTGCGCTTTAGCCAATTAGGTTGTGGTAAAAAATCGGCATCAAAAATGGCGATATATTCACCTTTGGCAATTTTTAAGCCTTCCTTTAAAGCACCAGCTTTAAAGCCTGTTCTATCAGTTCTGGTTATATGTCTAATATCTAGACCTGTTTTAGCGAGTTGAGCTACGTGTGCTTTAGTAGTCTCAACGGTTTCATCTGTTGAATCGTCTAAAACTTGAATTTCTAATTTATTTTGTGGGTATTGTAATAAGGCGATATTATCTAATAAGCGTTCCATAACGTACATTTCATTAAATACGGGAAGCTGAATGGTTACCATCGGAATTTCCTCAGAATTTGAAAAATCGAACGTATCGCAATCGTCTCTTTTCTTTTTTGATGAAAGGTAATTGTAGAGTAAATTTAACTGCGCCAAAGCATACGCAAAAATCAGCACGATGGCAATTGTATAAATTACAATTATGGTGTATTGAAGATAGATCACTTAAAACTATATTTAAAAATCCATGTCAGGATTTTTACGCCTGCAAAGATAGCTCCTTTTATGGTTCCTGAAACTTTTGAGACACCTATTCTATTTCTGTACTGAACAGGAATCTCTCTGTAACTCAGTTTTTGTTTTAAGACTTTAAGTTGCATCTCTACGGTCCACCCATAAGTTTTGTCTTCCATTTTTAAGTCCAAGAGTTTTTGGTACTTAATCGCTCTAAAGGGACCTAAATCCGTAAATGTTGAATTAAAAAATAGGGCCATCAATTTGGTTGCTAGCCAATTACCAAAAATCTGCGGTGTGGTCATAGAGCCATCCTCACGCAATTCTTTAACTCTTGCACCAACGACAAAATCAATATTATCTTGTAATATCGGTTGTGTTATTTTTGTTAATTCCTCAGGGTAATCGCTGTAATCTCCATCCAAAAAAACTATAATATCTGGTTTAATTTCCTGTTGAGCTAAGTAGTCCATACCTT
Organism: Winogradskyella bathintestinalis; assembly: GCF_030407435.1. Classification (GTDB taxonomy): domain Bacteria; phylum Bacteroidota; class Bacteroidia; order Flavobacteriales; family Flavobacteriaceae; genus Winogradskyella; species Winogradskyella bathintestinalis. The sequence continues at coordinate 153,633 of NZ_JASDDK010000001.1, read as the reverse complement.
TTAAACAGGCATAACCGTACCCCTTTTGTTTTTCTACTAAGACTGTAGCGCCTGCATTTCGAGCATTAATTTCTGTAAGATCTGTTGAATTATTACTTATTACAATAATTTCGTCTACAATTTTTGGAATGTCCTTTATAACTAAAGCAATAGATTTTTCTTCGTTATAAGCAGGAATTATGACTTTAATATTGGGCATTTCATGAATTTGAAGGTGCAAAAGTAAGGGTTTGTAAGCTTAACGCGTACAAAATTCGGTATCATATTTTTAGACAAGGACGCTCTATTGCAAATTTTGCTAACGAAATATTTATAATATTCTAAGTTATTTAGAGATCATAAAATACTTAATATAATTGCGACGACTTTGAAAATAATTATTGTTATAAAGCTGCTGTGAATGAGATTTATTTTTGATTTAATAAATCCATTAAATCGACATCATTGCCTAAAAGAATTTCATTAGAATTAATACGTCCTTTCATGGAATCGTTCTCTAATTTTAGCACACCTCTTGGGCAAACCGCAGAACAAATACCACAACCAACGCAACTAGAGCGCACAATGTTTTCACCTTTTTGAGCATAAGCTCTAACATCTATTCCCATTTCACAATAGGTAGAACAGTTGCCACAAGATATACATTGACCTCCATTAGTTGTAATTCTAAATTTAGAAAATAATCGCTGCTGAAATCCCAGAATGGCTGCCATCGGACAACCAAAACGACACCATACGCGATTTCCAAAAATAGGATAGAAGCCCGTACCTATAACACCAGAAAATATAGCCCCAATAAGAAAGCCATAAAATTGCCTTAAGGATTCTGCTTTAAATAAAAATAAATTAGAACCATTTAAATAATGCATACCTATTAAAACCATGATAATAATAAAGTAGCCAATTGCTCCATATTTGGCATCCTTAGCCAATTGGTCTCGCTTAAAAATCATAACTAAGGCAAAAACAACGGTTAGTAATGTGGCAACACTGATCAGAAACGTACTTTTAGTTAGCCAATATTTACTACTATCATTGCCTAAATAAGAATAGATTACAGCGGTTGTCATAAGCGTTACAAATACCACAACACTATGTACTACCCATCTTTCTATATTCCAAGCAAACTGGCGCTTGTCGCTTAGATGTCTAAAAGCATCACCTGAAGTTTCTGCTAAGCCTCCACAACCGCAAACCCAAGAGCAATACCAACGTTTACCATATTTAAACGTTAAAATAGGAGTAATTACAAAAATTGAAAGTATGCCGAAGATGAGTAAAGCCAACCCAATGTCTCCTGCACTTATAAAGGAATCTACACGATACTGTTCAAAATTATAATAATTTAATGGCCAGATGTTTTTTAAATCGTAATACGGTAAACTGAAGGTATCTGAATTTAAGCGCGCCATAAATTCAGGAATTAAGAACGCAAATGCCAATTGAAAAAACATAACCGAAAACGTACGCAACCGTTCATAGCGGTTGTGTCTGTATTTTAGCAAAAACTTATAACCAAATACTAAAATCGCCACAGTATAAAGTGTACCGTAGACAAACCATTGGCTAGCTTGACCACCATTTAATAGTCTACTTAAAGGATCGAACAATGCTACTAAACCTGTATTATTAGCACCATCAGTACCCATCCCGAGCCATGCTGCTTTAAAATATAATATAATATAGAAACTAGTTAATGCAATACCCGTAATCCAAGCCCATAGTCCACGAGAAGATATGGATTTGAACATCACACCGTCATTTTTAATCCCTGGATGTTTGCCCAAATACAAATCGTTGGTAAACAATACGACGCCTGCAGTAATCATTACTAATGCCGCAGTTAATACGATGGGTTTATATGGAAAATTAACGTTAAACGCCGCAAGTGCTAATATAATCAGTCCTAAAATTCCAATTGCTGTAGATAGCTTTTGTTTTCCTGATAAATCAAATGCTTCAGGCTTGGTAAGGGACATGCTAGGTTTTGGTGTATTCATGTTTTTATGTATATGGTTCAAGACGATGTGTCTTATTTACTATAAGAAATTGCAAATTGGTTTTTATATTCAGAAATAATATCCTTTTCGTAGTGGGTATAAAATTCAGGATCAAAATTGGCTTGCTTTAAATGCGTAATCACATAATCGATATCACGTTGTTCGGTTAGCCATCGATTAAAAACCTCATGTTTCATTCTTACACCAAAAGTATTAATACCTAAAAATATATTGGTGTCTTTATGAAAAGCCACGGTAATACATTTGGTATCATCGCTATGTTTCCAATGAAAATGCTTTTCATACTCTGGTCTACCCTTCTTTCCAAATACCCAGCCGTACGTTTGGTATTCAATATCCATAAATTTTGCCGAATTAAACCAATGTCCAGGATTGTAAGCCATCTTGTTTCCACATATAGTTTGAGCCAAAACCTCTCCCATCATACGACCAGTATACCAAACCGCTTCAATTGGTCTGCGATTGCCCACAGGTTCTTGCTGCTCTGCGCAATCTCCAATGGCGTAAATATCTTCAATATTAGTTTCGAGATATTTATTGACTATAACCCCTTTGGAAGTTGCTATATCTGTTGATTTTAAGAAATCTATATTGGGTGAAACCCCAGCTGTAAGCCCCACCAAATCACATTCAATTTCTTCCCCGGTTTCTTCAATTATTACAGATTTTGCATGCCCATTTTCATCGGCTTTAATTTCTTTTAAATTTGTTGATAATCGTAAATCGATATGGTGGCTTCTAATGTGTCTATTAAGCATTTCGCTTTCTCCTTCCGGTAACACACCGTTCCAAAAGCTGCTTTCACGAACTAAAAAAGTTACAGGAATATTTCTAGAATTCAGCATTTCTGCTAATTCAATTCCTATTAAACCTCCTCCAACGATAACCGCACGTTTACAAACTGTTTTATTAGGTGCATCTTTTTCTAATTGATCGACATCTTGTTTGCTATATAAGCCTTGAACTCTTTTTAAATCTTGTCCTGGCCAACCAAACTTGTTGGGTTTGCTTCCGGTTGCAATGACCAATTTATCGTATTCTAAAGTTTCTCCGTTAGAAAAATGTAGCGTCTTAGATTTAGTTTCAATGGTTTTTACGTAGCCTTTTTTTAATTCAATGCGATTTTTTTTCCAAAACCAATCTTCATAGGGTTTAGTGTGTTCGTACGTCATATGTCCCATATAGATATACATTAATGCGGTACGAGAGAAGAAATAGTCCGTCTCAGCAGAAATTATAGTTATTTTTTTATCAGATAATTTTCTTACGTGCCTTGCTAGGGTCACTCCAGAAATTCCATTACCAATTATAACAAGATGCTCCATGTATTGTAGTTAGTTAGCCGTTAGGTCGAAGGTTTGGGTAAAACCTTAATTATTTATTTTAAATAAATATTAAAATTTACTTTGCTTATCTTAAAATTCAATAAGTATTTGCTGATTTTCTTTAAATTTAGGCATAATTGTAGAATATGCGATATTTTTTCTATTCCGTTTTGTTTCTTCTCTTTATAGGTTGCGCCGCGGTACCTTTTAAACCTTATAAAATTAAAGGATTGAGTTTAGTAGCAGCGGGTACTGCTATAGATTCTACCCATACAAAACCGGTAATTAACATGAATGCCAATGCGGTTTCAATAATGCCTTATGGTTTTATAAGAGATAAAAGTAATCCTGAAATTATTTATAATACGGAGCGGCAATGGTTTGGTGAAACAAAAGCAGGAGCAAAGCAGTATATAGAAACCTTACGGAAAGATGATATTGAAATTATGATTAAACCCCATATATGGTTATGGCATGGTGAATTTACAGGGTTTTTAAAAATGAATTCGGAAACCAATTGGAAACGACTTGAACAATCATATACTAATTATATTTTAGATTATGCAAAGTTAGCAGAAGACGTAAATGCTGAAGTTTTTTGTATAGGGACGGAACTAGAAGAATTTATAAAAAGCCGACCACAGTATTGGGAAAATCTCATAAAAGAGATCAGAAGTCTTTATTCCGGAAAACTAACCTATGCTGCCAATTGGGACGAGTTTTGGCATACACCATTTTGGTCTGATTTAGATTATATTGGTATTGATGCTTATTTTCCTATAAGTGATATGCGAACACCAACTGTAGAAAATTGTATAGAAGGATGGGAAAAGCATAAACAAGGTTTAAAGGAGTTTTCAGACAAACTGAATCGGCCTATTTTATTTACGGAATATGGTTATAGAAGTGTAGATTATGCAGGGAAAGAACCTTGGAGGTATGATCGTTCTATGATATCAGTTAATCACGAAGCGCAAAATAATACCACGCAAGCTTTGTTCGATACCGTTTGGCACGAGGATTGGTTTGCGGGCGGATACTTGTGGAAATGGTTTATAGAACATCATAAAGTTGGGGGTATGGATAATAATCAGTTTACTCCTCAAAATAAGCCTGTAGAAGACATTATTAAAAATTTTTATAAAAAGAAATTATGAGAACATTAGCAATTGGTGACATTCACGGAGGTTTTAGAGCCTTAAAAGAGCTTATGGATAAACTTCAAATTAGAAAAGATGATCAATTTATTTTCTTAGGAGACTACGTGGATGGCTGGAGCGAATCTGCGCAAGTTGTTCAGTATTTAATAGCACTTTCAGAGAATTACAATTGCACATTTATAAAAGGAAATCATGATGTATGGTGCGAACATTGGTTAAGATTGGGAGAGGCAAATGCGGTTTGGTTAGAACATGGAGGACAAGGAACAATGAAAAGTTACGAAGCGTTTGATAAAGCTAATAAAAAGCAGCATTTAGAGTTTTTTGAGAGCATGAAATTATATCATATTGATAATCAAAACAGATTATTTCTTCACGCAGGATTTACCTCTATGCATGGTGTTGAAAATGAAAGTCACAAAGAGAATTTTTATTTTGATAGAACCCTTTGGGAAATGGCTTTAACGATGGATAAACGAATTCAAAAAAACTCAGAATTATATCCAGATCGATTGAAACATTATAATGAAATATACATTGGGCATACACCAACTATTAATTATAAAATAACGGAACCTATGCATGCTATTAACGTATGGAATGTCGATACCGGAGCTGCATTTACAGGACCATTATCTGCTATAGATATTGATACTAAAGCGATTTTTCAGACCGATAAGGTTATGGAATTTTACCCTGATGAAAACGGACGAAATAAAAATTAATTAACACATGTGGTTTTTATAATACGTTACTAAATCTTCGGCTGAAGCTCCAAGCCATTTCTTAACATATATGGTCCAAAAGTGATATTGTAATTTCCAAATGCCATGCTTTTCATATAATCGGGCAGAGGTCTGTATCTTTTTATTAATCACTACATATTGACCACGTGCATAGAGTTCATTAATTAATATGTTATCTTCATATATAATATAATTCTCGTCGTAGCCACCAATAGTATCAAAAAGCGCACGAGTTATAAACTGACTCTGGTCTCCACCTCTACAAGCACGCCAAGAAAATTGTGTAAGCCAACTGGCCAAACGTAACCACCAATGATTGTTGTCAAACTGCAATCTAAAGCAACCGGCATTGTTACCATTTTTAACTTCATTGATTATATATTGGTCAAAGTTTATTGGCGGAAAAGAATCTGCATGTAAAAAATAGAAGATGCCTCCATTAGCATTTTTTGCACCAAAATTCATTTGTTTAGCGCGCCCTTTTTCAGAAGTTAATAATTTAATGTTTGGTCGAGCTCCGGTCAGATTTCCTTTTTGAGACTTCTCGGCTTGGCAAGAGATGACAGCACCCATAATTTCCAAAGTTCCATCAGTACTACCACCATCAACAACAATAATTTCCGTAATATGTTTTGATTGAGAATTTTCAGTAATATGTTTTAATAAGCTGCCAATCGTATTTACTTCATTTAAAACAGGAATTATTATACTAATCATATAACTATCTACGAAAAATCTTGAATTAAAGTTTTAATTGTTCAAACCCCAATCATAATCCTTATAGCGCACTTTTGCAGATTGGGAAATTTCAATATCAACAAATTCATTTATAAAATCAATAAGACTGCCCTTTTGTTCAAAATCTTTTTTAAACCATTTAAATATTTTGGATATTTTGAGGCTGTTTTGGGAAATTTCGTTTTTAGAGGTATCCGCTAAAAATTCTTTAGTAGCATTTGTTAATTGATCATCTAAATTTGATGCTGTGAACGCTTCATTCTGCAATTTGGGGCAAGAGATTGAAGCACAAACAATAGCAAAATGAATTCTTGGTTCATTCATTTCCCTGAGAATTTTATGTTCAATATCATTGAGATTTTGCCATTCGTCACCGAATTTCCAAAGGCGTTGATCCCATGGATCCTTAATATCTTTTATACTTTTAGTGGGGTAGTTTCTTAGAATTAAATCGATGGTTAGTGCGTTATAAGCATTAATCCAAAATGTGAGCGATTCATCTTTAGAACTTTCAGTAGTTAAGATTTTCTTTTTATACAAATTTTGAAGAAACCCGATATAATTTTGTAAATTTTTATAATCTGTTTTAAATCCTGCATAGTCCACTTTGCCATCTTCTGAAACATGCCTTTTTAAAATTTCGTCCCATAATTGGTGTTCGGTTCGAGTTTGCTCGGTTAAATTTTGAAGATCTGATGTATCACTAACATTGGTTTCAATCTTTGCAACTTCAGTAGTCTGTTTTAAAGTTCGGATTTGTGCATTACCATTGGAAAATATTAAAACGATAATTATTAAACGCGCGAAATACTTCATAGAGTACGTATTTATTTTTTTTGTTTATGCTTACGCTGAAAGGCCGGATATGCAGTTTGTCGCATAAAATCCTTAGGAAATTTGTCATCATCTTCAAAACCCAATTCGATATCTCGGCCGTTATGTGGCACATAGTCTGTTTTAAAAATATAATCCCAAAGGCTTAATGTTAGTCCGTAGTTAACACCATATTTTGTATGACTAGGCAATTCCTTGGCGTGATGCCAAATATGCATTTTCGGATTGTTGAAAAAATATTTTAGAACCCCATAATCCCAACCCAAATTAGCATGATTAAGATGACCAATAGCAATGCTAAAAAAGTAAACAATGGCTACATCTTGTGCATCAAACCCTCCTATAATTGCAATAGGAATATATAAAATGGATTTGTAAACTACAGGTTCCATCCAATGGTAACGCAAATGTGCAGCAAATCCCATTTCTTTTACTGAGTGATGCACTTTATGAAAATTCCAAAGCCACGGCACACGATGTAGCAGTCGGTGCGTGTTCCATTGTACAAAATCTGAAACTATAAAAAAGATAAATAAGCCTAACCACTTAGGTAGTTCATCTACATCAAAAAGTTGAAAGCTTGACACCGATAAACCGATAATTCCCAAAACATCATTAAAGAGTTCAGCAACGGTATTAGACAACGCTATAAAGACAATAAGATTTAACAAAAAGAAATTGAAGAACATGTAAAACGTATCTAGCCAAAAATCTTTTCTAAAAATGGCTTGATTTTTTCGCCATGGAAAAGCAATTTCTAAAATCCAAACTAAAATTGAAATCACTACCAGACCATAAAAGAAGTTATCCCAATGGTTGAGGTCAATGAGCTCGTATTTGAGGTAATTCCAGTAGTCGGAATAAGATGATTTAAATATGTCTAGGTATTTTTGCATTCCAGTTCCCGCAATAAAGGGAGGTTTTTTTATCATTCCTGCAAAGGCAAGAATTTCATTTAGTAATTGACCTCACGTTGTAAATGTCTGTTAAGTCCTATTTATAAATAATTAAATGGCGATTATTGTTTAACAACAGCCTCCACCATCATAATGAAACGTTGAATCACTAATAAAGATATCATCTCTTCCTAAACTTGCCAAAGCACCAGCGGTTTTATCACAAATTGCTAATGGTTGATTTTTTAGTAAAATATGTCCCTTTTTATCATCCACATAATCATCGTCACCAAAATATATGGCCGCTTTTCCTGTAAATATACATGGGCCATCTTCTGGCATTGGATCTTTAATCGCCGCAACTTCAATAGATTCGATGTAAATTAATTCGTCGGTATTGTAATTCTTTGGGTCTAAAATTCTGTAAGGTTTGCGTGCTCTAATTTCAATAGTGCCAAAGCCAGCATCAGTTAATGCTTTCACATAATCTGCAATAGGTAAACTGCCGCTTAAACATAATGCCCTAAGACGATCGTCGTTTCGTAATTCATCGTTCATAGGTTGTTCACAAGTCGGATCACTCATTACCAAACGACCATGAGGTTTTAAAACACGATACATTTCTGCAATCGCTTTCTTTAAATCTTCGGCTTTAAAAATATTGAATAAACAATTTTGAGCCGCCACATCAATACTATTGTCCTCAACAGGAAGATTCATAGCATCCCCTTTTTTGAGCTCAACAAAATTAGATTTAAACCAATCATTTTGGACTTCAGCTTCTTTAAAGTTTTTACGCGACGCTTCTAACATCTCAACAACCACATCGACACCAATAACACCTCCTTTTTGTCTGTTAAAATATGAAAATTGTAATAATTCCATGCCGCCGCCAACACCAACATATAGCATTTTTGGGTTGTTGGTCAAATCTCGAGCATTAACTGTTGAACCACAACCGTAGTTCATTTCTTGCATAATCTTAGGAATCTTTAGTCCGGGTAGTTCCCAAATAGGATTTGTGGTACAGCAAAGTCCAACGTCTGGTGTTAAGGCTGCTTCTTTATACAGGTTATTTGTCGCTTCTAGGTAACTCATAGTTCAATCTTCAGGTTTTTAATAGTCTTATAATCACAATTTTACGCAATCAGCATGACTGAGGACTGCAAATTAAGAACTGCTAACTTTTTATAATGTCTTTATTAATTCTTTAAAAAGCATAATCATATTCGGTTCTGCTTTTTCTGCCATGGCAATAATTTCTGAAATGTCAACAGGTTCTAAATTACCAGGATCACATTCGTCAGTTAAGACAGAAACAGCTGCTACTTTTAAATTTAGATGATTGGCAACAATCACTTCCGGAACTGTGCTCATACCAACGGCATCTGCTCCAATAATTTTAAGCATGCGGTATTCTGCTCTGGTTTCTAATTGAGGCCCTACTACACTTGCATATACACCCTTGTGCAAGGTGATGTTATTGGCTTTGGCAATGTTTTCAAATTTTGAATTGATTTCAGCATCATAAGGAGCGCTCATATCTGTAAATCGTTCTCCTAATTCCGATACGCCTTTGAATGCCAATGGTGAACCTCCTTGCAAATTAATATGGTCGTCAATAAGCATTAATTCGCCTTTCTTAAAGTTGAGATTTACAGCTCCAGATGCATTAGAAACCAATAAGGTTTTGATACCGAGTTTCTCCATAATCCGAACCGGAAGCGTTACATCTTGTAGAGTGTAACCTTCATAAACATGAAAACGACCTTGCATTACCATAACTTTTTTACCTTCAAGATTACCGTAAATTAATTTTCCTTTGTGGAACTCTACAGTTGCTGTGGGGAAGTTGGGAATATGGTTATAACTTGCTTCAGCTAAGATTTCAATTTCATCAATGAGTTGTCCTAAACCTGTTCCTAAAATAATACCAATTTCAGGGTTTTCAAAACCTTTACTTTGTAAGTACTCTGTACTTTCTGTGATCTGTTTAATCATATTTATTTTTCTTGAAAAAGGAAGTCTGCTTTTTGGGTTACTATTTTTTCTTGTAATTTTAAGTTGGATTTGTAAAAATCTGAAACAATTAAATCGTCATAAGTATCAATATCATTCAGCACAGCTAAAGTACCAACTGAGATGTGTTTACTATGTAACTCTTGTAACGTTACTTCTAATAAATTTGGTTGACTCCATGGCTTATCAGTAAAAATATCGGTATTTAATTTTGATAAACCCACCAAATAATATCCGCCATCTTCAGCAGGTCCAAAAACAACATCGTTCGTTTCTAAAGCCTTTAAACCTGAAGTAATATGAGTGGAATTGATATCGGGTAAATCGGAACCGATTAAAACGATTTTTTTATAACCAGCATCAAAACCTTCTTTAAAAGCATTCATCATGCGTTCGCCTAAGTCCTTCCCATTCTGAACGGTTTTAAAATCATTTTGCCATTTACTTTCAACTACTGCGTTAGAAAAATAAATACGCTTGTCCATAGTTAATGCATCAGTGGCTTTCTCTGTTATTTTTACCAATTCGGAATACACTTCAAATGCACCAAAATCGCCAATGGTTTTGGCGAGTCGGGTTTTTACTGTACCTAATTTTATGTTTTTTACAAATACTATTACGAGGGCGTCAGTCATATATTTTAGTTCCTTTTAAAAGCCATTGGCTCCAATCTTTAGAGAATGCGTGTACATTTTCTGTTTCGCCAGTAGTGTTATAGACTGTGAAATCATTATTTTTCCATTCAAAAATACCACCAAATAAATTGTAAACGTTAGTATATCCTGATCTTTTGAGTTGTTCGGCAATATCTTCTGAACGTATGCCTAAGGAACAATATACCACGATGGTTTGTTGTTTATCATTCAGTAATTTTGTTGTATCTTCTAATTTGAAATTATCATAACCTACATAGATAGCATCTTTTAAATGACTGGTTTCAAATTCTATTAATTCTCTCGAATCTAAAAGCACGACTTCGGTTTTTGGCATCGCTAATTCCTGAACTGAGATATATGGAACACTTTCAGAATTGTGTCTTTTCAATAACTCCGAAATGGTTTCTTGTGAAAACCCAAGTGTAGAAAATATGAGAAATATGTAAAAGATCACTTTTTTCATAATATGAGATTCCTGCCTACACCGAAGTAGTATTTCCTTGACAACTACTACCAGCACCAGCAGTACAACCGTAACAATGTTGTGAAATCACAATATTTCTGCCTTCAAGTAGTTCTTCATTATAGTCTGAAATGTGTTTTATTTTACTATTTACAGGCAATTCTAACATTTGATTAAAATCACAATCAAATAAATAACCATCCCAACTAATGGAAAGTGTATTAGTACACATTACACTTTTTACAGCGGCAGGATTATAAGCTTCAACAAGCGAATACATATAATCTTCGTAATTTTCTGAAGCGATTAAATAGTCTAAAAATCGTGCAATAGGTAAATTGGTAATGGCAAATAAATTATGAAATTGAATATTAAAATCTTCCAATAACGCTTTTTTGAAATCTTTTTCCATAGCCGCTTGGTCTCCAGGTAAAAATGCACCTGAAGGATTATATACCAAATCCAACCGCAAATCGCTATCTGGCATGCCGTAACCAACAGCATTTAATTCTTGTAATGCTTTTATAGATTTATCAAAAACACCATCGCCACGTTGTTTGTCGGTTTTTCCACGCGTCCAATGTGGCATGGAACTCACCACATGCACATTATGTTTTTTAAAGAATTCTGGTAAATCGTAATATTTTTTGTTGGCACGAATAATCGTCAAATTAGAACGGACAATAAAATCTTTAATGCCTGCTTTGGCCGCTTCTTCAACAAACCATCTAAAATCCGGATTCATTTCTGGTGCGCCGCCTGTTAAATCTAAAGTATGTGCACTTGTGTTTTTTATAACCTCAAGGCATTGACGCATGGTTTCGCGGGTCATAATTTCCTTTCGGTCTGGGCCAGCATCGACATGGCAATGATCGCAAACCTGGTTACACATGTAGCCAACGTTAATCTGAAGGATTTCAAGTTTATTAGCTTTAAGCGGAAATTGGTTCGTCTCAGAAATTTTATCCTTAAAAGTAGACAATTCGCCACTTTTAAAAATACCATTGGAAAGTATTTCTATCTGTCGATTGCTTTGTGCTAAATCGCTTCCTTGTTTTTTAAGTGATTTTGTTGCTGTCGCCATTAATCTATTTCGGGTTTTAAATGCTTGCTCATTAATCGAGTGCTAATTTTTTTCCTTTGGGGAAATTAAAAGGGGCTTTTTTACCCATCTAACTTATTAACCTTATTCATCATTTGCACACCATGTACCAAAGTAGCTCCGCTTTTAATCGCAGCACCGACATGGATTGCTTCCATCATTTGTTCTTTGGTTACGCCACGTTGAAGTGTGTCCTTTGTGTAAGCATCAATACAATACGGACATTGCTCAGTATGTGCAACGGCTAAGGCGATTAATGATTTTTCACGCGCAGTGAGAGCTCCTTCTTCAAAAACTTTACCGTAATATTCGAAAAATCTGTTACCCAATTCCTCATCCCATTCAGTGATATTTCCAAATTTTCTTAAATCGGCTGGGTCATAATATGTTTTTGACATGTTTTTATATTTAGTGATTATAATATTTACGAAAAAGTCAAGCTTTGGGTTTTTGTCGAGATTAGATACCAAACTTAACAGAAAAAGAATAGGAAAGCTAATTTTATTTACGAACTAAGCGTTACACAAAAATTGTATTACTTTTAATTTCTAGTTTTATGTAAGAATGAACAATTGGATTGAACTTTTATCAGAATTTAAAGCTAAACAAAAACCTGTCGCTTTAATCACTATAATTAAGTGCTTTGGCTCGGCACCTTGTGTGGTTGGATCGCGGATGATTGTAACAAAAGCTAAAGAAATTTATGGAACTATTGGTGGCGGAAAATTAGAATTTCTTGCTATTGATGAGGCCGTAGTTGCGATTAATGAAAATAGAATTATTGAATCGTCTTATACATTAGGGCCCGAATTTGAACAATGCTGTGGCGGAAAAGTTGAATTTATTATAGAGCATATGAATCAATCACCTGAATTATTTTTGTTTGGTGCAGGTCATATTGGTGTAGAAATTTCCAAATTGTTAGTAGACACTCCGTTTCAAGTAAATCTTATTGATTCTCGTGATGACTGGTTTTTTAATCTCGATTTAGATAAAAGTATTTCAACGCACCAAACTTCTGAAACCGATTTTAAAACCTTTAAGGATGTCGTAAATTGGGGAAGTAATTGTTATGTTTTGGTACTCACGCATAATCATGCCATTGATTTTGATATTATTGCAATGGCCTTGCATAATGAAACCAAATTTTTAGGGTTAATTGGAAGCAAAACTAAAAAAGTGCGTTTCAATAATATGCTGATAAAAGATTTAGATATCAAAGAAGGTATGAGCAACGTGGTTTGCCCAATCGGTTTAGATTTAGGGGGCAGTACACCAAAGGAAATTGCCATAAGCGTGGTAGCGCAGTTGTTACAGGTGCATTATCAAGAATAAAAACAGTACTTCCTCATCATACATTCACATGTGTAACTCTGTGATGTGGACTATAATTTAAAGGCATTCAGTATTTATTTTCTTCAAAATTATGCGTTAACTAAAAATAGTCTCACTCAAAGCGTAATAAATAGCCATAATTGCGGAAAAAACAGCACTTCCCAGAAATCGCCATTTAATCTTAAATCGATTTTGAATAATATAATTTGCCGTAAATGATATTGGAATATTCACCAAAAATGACCAAAAGGCGATTTCTAGAAGGGTCATGTTAATATCATAGAATTGTCCTGAAAACAATTGAATAAACAACAGATGCCTAGCAATCCATAATGGATTAAAATATAGAATGGCTAAAACGGTTTTTGTTATTGTGGCTTTGATGCCTTTTAGATGCGAAGTCTTTTTTACAATCCAATCAAAATAATTCGGGATTTCAAAAGCATAGAATGTGGCCCCAATAAACATCAAACCTAGTAAACGGTATATGGAAAATTCGTCTAATAAAAATGCGGCAATGGTGTCCCCAGCACTATATATTAGCGCACCTTTTAGGATGTTTTGTTTTTTATAGTGAAGTGCGATACGCGCCTTTTTGTTAGGTTTATTTAAAATTAATCAGGTTTCTTTTCGTACAAACCCATTAAAACCTTTTCTGGTGTCATAGGAGCATGAAACTTCATATTGTAATTAGGATTAAAAGCTTTTATCGCATTTTGAATGGCAAAATAAGCACCTATACCATACATTAATGGTGGTTCGCCAACGGCTTTGGATTTTAAAATCGCTAAAACATGACCGTCGGTTTCTAAGGGCACAGTTTCAACATGTTTTGGAACTGAGAATAAATCTGGAATTTTATAGGTCGATAAAGCATTTGACAATAATTTTCCGTCTTCATTATATGAAATTTCTTCCATTGTCATCCAACCAATACCTTGAATTAACGCTCCTTCTACCTGACCCAAATCAATGCCTTTACTCATACTCTTTCCATAATCGTGAACAATTTTAGCCGAGTCGAATTCGTAAGTGCCACGCATACAATCAACCGTTGTGGTTATTATAGATGTTCCGTAAACATGATAGGCAAAAGGATGACCTTTTTCTTTCGATTTATCAAAATGGATTTCAGGTGTAGCATAGTGTGCATTTTCGGTTAGCGCTACTCGTTCTATCATAGCCATACTAATGAGATGTTGCCATTCTACTTGAGATTTTTCATGGTCAACATAGACAAATCCATCTTTTAATGAAACTTGATCTGGATTCACTTTGTGGTATTTAGAGGCTACTTTTTTTAAGCGCTCCAATAATATATTACAAGCTTTAAGAGTGGCTTTTCCGTTCAAATCTGCCGTAGAACTAGCGGCAGAAGGTGAGGTGTTGGCAACTCTAGTCGTATTGGTAGATTCAATCTTAATAGACTCGAGAGGAATGGAAAATACCTGTGCAGCAATTTGTATTATTTTAGTATTGACACCTTGTCCCATTTCAACAGCTGCTGTACTGATACCAACACTTCCGTCCAAATAAATATGAACCAAAGCACGGGCATGATTCATTGGTGTGTTGGTAAATGAAATCCCAAAGCAAATGGGCATAAAGGCCATTCCTTTTTTGAAAACCGAATTATTTTTATTGAAATCTTCAACCTCTTGGTCTAAGGATTCAATCTCGAATAATGATTTGGCCGAATTCCAAGAGTTTTTAGCTTCTACTTGCTTGGCAACTTGTCCGTATGAGAAGGTGTCATTTTCATCTAATAAATTAGCTTCTTGTATTGTTCTCGCACTCACACCAATGCTATCAGCTGCCCTTGCTATAGCAGATTCGATAACGAACATCCCTTGCGGTCCACCAAACCCTCGAAACGCTGTATTAGGTGGTAAATTGGTTTTACAACTCAATACTTTTGTGGTAACATTCGGTACATAATAACTATTGGTCGCATGAAACAATGTACGTTCTGCAATGGCTGGTGATAAATCGGCGGCGGCACCAGAATTCTGAAGAAATTCCACTTGGTAAGCTAATATTTTTAAATCTTTAGATAAACCAATTTTATACGAACTTTCATAAGGGTGGCGTTTGCCTGTCATACGCAAATCATCATGACGATTCAGTACAAGTTTTACCGATTGGTTTAAATGATAGGTAGCTAGAGCTGCCATTACCGCCCATGGTGTTGCTTGGTCTTCTTTACCACCAAATCCACCACCAAGACGCGTGACATCAACTTCAATTTTATGCATAGCTATACCCAAAACCAAGGCAGTCGTTTTTTGGACAGCCGTTGGTCCTTGCGTTGATGACGTTATTTTTATGTTACCGTTTTCTAAGGGTTCGGCATACGCTCCTTGTGCTTCTATATATAAATGTTCTTGACCATTTGAGAAGGTTTCGCCTTCAAAAATATACTCGCAATTTTCAAAAGCTTTTTCAGAATCACCTAAATTAAAGGTTCTTGGTTCGTTAATAAAACTGCCTTTTTCTTTAGCGTCTTTTGCGGTTATGATTACTGGTAAATCTTCAATATCTATGGTAATTAGACGTCTGGCCTCTCGAGCTATAAATTCAGTTTCGGCAATAATAAGTGCAATGGGCATACCGCAAAAATGTACTTCGTTTTCAGCAAATAAAGGTTCATCTGGAATAATACCACCAATTTGATTTTTTCCAGGTATATCTTTGTATGTAAGAATGCGCTCCACGCCTTCCAAAGCCTCTGCCTTCGAATAATCAATATGTTTAATTTTACCATGTGCTTTTGGCGAATCGAAGACTACTGCATGAAATGTGCCTTGTCTAATATTAACATCATCCACATATAAAGATTCTCCACGTACATGTGTATAAGAATCTCGGTTTTTAATGCTCTTTTTCAACGCTGTGTATTCAGCATCAAGCTTAGCATCTAATATGTTATATGATTTGTTTTTATGCATGTTGAACAAAATCGTTTAAAGTGAAAAGCTTAGGAAATAACGCGATAAAGTGAGCAAAAAATAATTGTCTCGCTAATAGACGTTTATAATTGTCGGAACCGCGAACATCACTAATCGGTGAAATCTCATTTTGAAGTCTATCGCTAGCTTCCAAAATGGTTGTTGATGTCAATGGTTTTCCAGATAAAAATGCGGATGTTTTATGTAAATATTTCGGAATGGCCGCAACGCCTCCTATGGCCACATGAGCTTCTAAAATCACCTCTTTTTCCACAGCAATATAGATTGCAGAATTTACACTTGCAATATCTAAATGGGTTCGTTTAGATACTTTTTCGAAATTGAAGTAGGAATGTTTTGTTGGTAGATTAAAACTGATATTTTTTATAAGTTCACTTTCTTTTAAATCGAACGTCTTATAATCTTGATAGAAATTTTTCAGTGCAACGGTCCGTTCTTTTTGATTATTAGTTGTAATCGTAATATCGCTATTTAATGCTAAAAATAAAATTGTCATATCTCCAATTGGGGAGGCATTAACCAAGTTGCCTCCAAAAGAAGCCATATTTCTTATTTGCTCAGAAGATACGAGTTTTAAATAATTTTTTAAATTTGGGAAATGGGTATTCAGTTCGGTGTGATTCCATAAGTCTGAAACCGTAGAGTTGGTGCCTATCGTGCAGGTGTGTTTTTCAATTTTAATTCCTTTTAAATAGTCTTTTTCTGCAATAAGATGTACCGAATTATCAATTAAATTATCCGCTTGTTGGACATATAAATCCGTACCTCCCGAAACAAATTTTCCTTTCGGTTGATTTAAATCTTTTAACTCTAAATCTTTTAAGCGATCTGGTATGGTTTCAAAATATGCTGGAATAAAGTCGTTGTCAATTAACCAGCTAAACGATTGATGTTTTTTGTTTTCTAATTTCTCAACAACGTCACGTGCCGCTCGTTCTATAGATTTATAACCTGTACATCGGCAGATATTTCCACTAATAGCATCAAGAGCATTGGTGTAATT
Source organism: Winogradskyella bathintestinalis (assembly GCF_030407435.1). Classification (GTDB taxonomy): domain Bacteria; phylum Bacteroidota; class Bacteroidia; order Flavobacteriales; family Flavobacteriaceae; genus Winogradskyella; species Winogradskyella bathintestinalis. Next base: position 136,366 of record NZ_JASDDK010000001.1, on the reverse strand, counting down.
GTTGTCTGAATTCGATAGCGCAAAACCAGTTAAAGCCACCACAAAACCAGGTGTGCAAAAACCACATTGTGTGGCATAATTGGCTTTCATGGCGTGTTGCGTAGCGGTAAGTTTATTCTGAAGATTTGTGCCCTCAACGGTAACAATATGTTTACCATGCGCATTTCCTAATGGTGAAATACAAGAAGTGATGCTCTGATATTCTACAAAACCTTCAGAATTTAAAGTGCCAACTAAAACGGTACAAGCACCGCAATCTCCTTCGCGACAGCCAATTTTAGTGCCAGTGAGTCGTTGTTGATAGCGAACAAAATCCAGCAAAGTCATTCCAGAATTTTCTGGTGTTTTGATGGTTTTATTGTTTAGGATGAAGGTTATCATTTATTTTTATTGGTTATCAGTAGTTCTTTTGAAAATTGAACTCCAAGCTCATTTCGAGTGAAATTCTCTATTTCGAAATCTTGTATCGAGAAACTTTAGGAACACTTAAGATTCTCGATACATTTCGGCAAAAAATTCGAAACATTCAAACTGACGTTAGTTTTAATTCAATACTCAGTCTTATCTACCTTCTTAGACCATTCTTGAAAAGGCTCCAAAGCAATATCTCTCGCTAATTGCTCAAAAGGAATACTTCTCTTTTCGTAGGGTAAGGGAATTTCTTTATAGATAAATTCATCGTCAAAGCCAATATTTGCAGCATCTACTTGATTACTGCCATAATACACTTTATCTGGTCGTGCCCAATAAATAGCGCCTAAACACATTGGGCAAGGTTCGCAAGAGGTATAAATCTCGCAACCTTCTAATTGGAAAGAATCTAAATTTTTACAAGCATCTCTAATAGCTGTAACCTCGGCATGCGCTGTTGGGTCGTTAGTTGAGGTTACCTTATTGTTACCGCGCCCTACAATTTTTCCATCTTTTACCACGATGCAGCCAAAAGGGCCACCTTCGTTGTTATTCATACCTTTTAAAGCGGCATTCACCGCTTCTTTCATGAATTGTTCTTTTTCAGTCATATATAATTAGTGTCTTTTTTTTTAAAATTTTATTTTTAATAAAGGTATTAAATTTTTAAGAATAGGGTGAGTACTAATTGAGCTAAGGGCCAAATTCTAGAATGAATATCCTATAGCAAAATTAAGTACTGGCTCGTCGGCCCTAAAATCGAAACGCTGCCCTTTGGGTAGTGCAGGGTCGTGAAATGGTGCTGCCAAATCAAATCGAATTACAAATCCTTGTACATCTACACGCAATCCGAAACCAGCTCCCATACCTAATTCGTTTATAAAGTTGGATGTGAATTTATCGGTTTCATTTCCCTCTTCATCATCGAAAGTAGGATTTGATTTTGAATTCCAAACATTTCCGGCGTCAGCGAAAACAGCACCTTTAAAAAATGAAAATATTGGAAAGCGATATTCTATATTAGCTTCTAAGCGTATGTTACCGGTTTGGTCGAAAAATGTACCATCGCTGTTAGGATCATCATCTTCATCATAAGTTCCAGGTCCTAATGATCTAATTCTAAATGCTCTAACACTGTATGGTCCGCCAGAAAAATATTGTTTTACAAACGGAATCACATCAGAATTACCGTACGCTAATCCGTAACCGGCAAATAATCTCGTAGCTATGGTTTGTGTATTGTTTTTTCCAAAATTAAGATGAAATCTAGCATCGATATCTGCTTTAGCATATTGTGCGTATTCTAATCCCAAAAACTGTTTGGGTTCTCCTGCTTCTTTTTCTTTTCCGAAAAGACTTATAGAATTACCCGCAATATCTAGAGTGGAATTTACATAAAATTGGTTAGGGTCATTGGTGTCAACCATGCCGTTATACGTAAAAGAAAATGTTAATCCTGAAATAAACTGTTGATCAAAACTGCGTTCTAAAAAAGGATTATCATCTAAGATTTCCTGAAATTCATCTGTAGTATTAGATAAGCTGGTATAATTGACAGAAATAGGGTTAAGCTCATAGGTAATGTAACGATTGGCATTCCAGATATAGCCAAATAGAGCATTTCCTGAAAGTAGCGAATACAATTTACTACGTTTTAAAAGCGTCACTCCCAAACTTGTTTTCGTTTTAGGTATTGAATATTCGAAAAAATCATCACTAATTTTAAAAGGCGAGATGACTCTTGGAAAAATAAGTTCACCTTTTAATCCTAATTCTAAACTGCTTAATCCTGCGTTTTCGCCGCTTCCAAATTGTGTTTCATAGCCAACATTCGCACTTAGGTTAAATGTTTCACCACCCTGAAAAAGATTCCTGTTACTATAGGTTAGGGCTAGGTTTGGACCAGTAAAATTATTTGATTTTGTTACCGCTTGTAATTCCGCCCTCACAGCGCGCTTAGTTAAAGGAGATAAAAAGATATTGGCTTCTAGCGCACCTAAACTATCGGTTAAGGACGAATCGATTTCTTTATATTGAATGTTTACATATTTATATGCACCTATAGTGGATAAGCGCCGAGCGGTGTTTTTTGATGTTTGAGGGTCGAAAAATTCTCCTTCTTTTAACGTCACAAACTTATCGAGATATTTCGGCTTGAAAAATAAAGAATCTTGAAAATAATTTTTTTCGCTAAAACGTTCTGGTGTTGCTCTAGTCGAATCTTGAAGATCGTGATTAGGATATACATTAACCCGTTTAACCACATACGGGACTATTGCTTTTTTTGGTACTTCTGCCTTTAATTTTAGAAATAGGTCAAACCTTTTATTATTGTATTGGTTGGTATCTGCTTCAAAAATGAAAAAATCTGGATTTAGATTATAATAGCCTTTCTGCTTTAATTCAGAATCTATTCGCTGCCGTTCCAATTTCATGTTAGATAAATCGAAACGCATGTTTTCTTGAAAGTTTGAAAGTTTAGATGCCTGTTTTACATCACTCTCTATTGGAGCAGGCATAGAATCTAACTGATAACTTGCCATGGTATAAGGTTCTACAATATTTAGTTTATAGGTTGCAGATGCCTCGATTTCTTTCTCTTGAAATGACGAACTTGCTGTGCTGTAAAAAAAACCGTTATTTTCTAATCGGTTACGTAAAATGTCTTCAACTTCAAAAGTTTCAACATCAGATTGATATACAGGTTCTTCACCAAATTGTTTGTAAAGCCAACGGTTAATAAATCCTGGTTTCTCTTTACGAGTTTTATAATAATAGTATAATCCTGGTCGCATGCCCAAGAATTTTGAATTAGGCTCAGGACGTAAAATAGTTTCCAATTGGCTTTTTAAACCATCAACATTCTTAACGGTAGAATCGGCCTTGATTTCTATTGTAGCACCGGTGTACAAACGTTCGTCTTCAGGAATATGTTTTCTAATACTGCACGAGTATATAAACAGTCCTGAGGTAATAATTAACGCTATGTATTTTGTTTTTAATTTCAAGGTTTAATTCTTTTTCTTTTCAATGCTTTTGTCAGTTGCTTCTTCTTTGGCCTTTAGTTTTTCGTCCGCTGCTTTTTTTTCAGCTTCCAGTTTTGCTTTCTTTTCATTTTGAGCTCGGAAAATAGCGTCCCAAAGTTCGTTAAATTGGTTGAACTCTTGTGTGAAAATAAGGGCAATTCCACTCACAATAGTCTGACCGTCGATAACATTCTCAAATTCACTTTTTCTAAACCCTTTTAGTCGATATCTCCCGTCTTCAGAAAGTGTATATTCTAAACTCACATTACCAATTAGCGGTGATTCGTCTTCTGTGGAACCACTGCCTTCAATATCTACTTCACTACCAACCCTTACAGTTAACCGATCATTAAACAATTTCTTTTGTGCAGCAACATCTAATTGGGTTCGGTTGGTTGGCGAATCGCCTTGGTAGTCGGTATAACTATCGAGACCAAAATCGAGTTCAATACCAGAATTGCCCAATAATTTATCTGAAAAGGCATTGAGCTGTTCAGAAACAGCATCATTAAGGTTGTCTCTAGCAATGGTTGCGAAGCCCCCCGTACTACCGTCGCTTCCAGGTTCTGGGTAGAAGCGATTAAGGACTAATAAGGAAAATACTTGTCGATTAAGTTCTCCTTCTTGCTGATTCACTTGTTGTACCCGTCCATAAACTTGTCCGCCAATAGCTCCCTGTTCTTCTTCAGGCATATCTAAACCAAATGATATTTTGGGCTGAAGCAGTTCTCCATCAATATTTAAATATACATTAAACGGTAATACCTGTCTGTATTTACTTTTTACAGACGGATCTGCACCAGAAATTTGAGGGGCCATAAGCGCAGAAGCTGACGTTTCTAGGTTGTAAATTGCGCGTACATCTAATTTGGCATCAAATGGATCTCCTGACCAGGTGACGCGACTACCAGGTGCGATTAAAAATTTTCTATTAACTAAATTGTAAAGATTAAGTTCGTAATGTCCGTCTGAAATTTCATAACCACCCGAAAGAGAGATGCGACCGTTTGGTGTCATGGTGAAGACAAAATCGCCTTCTCCCGAAACTTTAAAATTGTCACCAGTTTCTTCATCAATTATTATGGTTACAGCTGCTTCTTTACCGACGTTGATTTGTGTTGAAATATCAAAACCTTTTATAGTTGCAGTTTGTTCTTCGGTTTGGGTAAGAATGGCATCAGGGTTTTCCCGATTAACAAATACCACAACACCATCGCGTTCTTCTATACTTGCAAGACTCGAAGGTAGAACGTACGTAAAATCAGTTTCAGAGCCTAAAGTTAGTTTAGCACTTAATTTTGGAATTTGTAAATCGCCAGTGAGTTTGGCGTTAGCATCAAAAGTGACCTTTCCATAGAATTCCTCATTGTCTTCTTGTGTGGCATTAAGAACTTGGAAATTGTTCGCTTTAACGTTTAAATTAAAGGTTGGGTTTATGAAACTTTCAGTACCAATATCGCCAGATAGTACCAAATCATTATTGTTTTCATCACGAATGGTAAAATTAGACATTGAAAATCCATCGTTATCAATGTTTAACGTCTCGCTGTTTAAGGTAAATTGTGTGTTGAGTTTGGCAATATTAAAATCGGCGTCATTAAATGTTACAGAACCATTATATTGCGGATCTGCCGTGGTGCCTGTAACCTTGAATGCTCCAGAAAAACTACCATCAGTTTCTTTTATTTCGCCTAATGAAAGTGTGTTAAGAGCTTTCATTTTAAATTCATTAATATCAAAATCGAGGTCGAGGTTAGCCGTGTTATTATCTACCATATAATCGCCAACCAAATCAAAATCGATATCACCACCTTTTAAGCCAGCATTAAATGCGTAACTACCTTGACCAAGTGAATTTCCATTTAGGCTAAACGTGCCCAGATCGGTATTCAACATTTCAAATTTTTCAATACTTAAATCTGCTATTAAACCTGTATTTATAAAAGGGTCTTCCAAAATAAAGCTGCCATTGAGTTGCCCTGAAGCGATTTCAGAATCTGGATTTAAATATTTAAACACTTCAGTAATATTAAAATTAGCGAACTCGATAGCTATATGTTGCTTTGAAATATTTGGGAGTTTATTTGTGATTTCTATAGATTGATTGTTTTTATTAATTTTAAAATCATTGAATTCTAGATTCTTGTCAGTTATAATAACTTCATTTGATGATGGGATAACCCACTTTTCTTTATTCAAGATTAAACTATCCGGACTGACGGAGAACTGCAACCGTTCACGACTCCCGGTAATCTTAGTATTGACGTTCATTAGTTGCTCATCATTATGATAACCTAGAAAATTTAGAGATAATTCGTTATTGGCCTGATTTCCTGTAATTATGGTTTCAGGGATATCTAACGGGCCTGCGTTAATATTTTTAAAACCGAGATTAAAATTAAAACTGTCCTTGTCCGTATCCATAGAGAAGGCCAAGCTGTCTAATACGTTACCGCTATAGTTAATGTGTGGAGCTGTAATGTTGGCTTTTAATTTTCGAGCTTTTTCATTGAAATCTACAGCAATGTCAATAGTATCTAGGTCTTTTACATTAACCAAAAAAACATCGTTTAACAATGGGGATTCGGAAATTTTACCTTTCAGTTGTAAGATGACATATTTATTAATGGTATCTGGGAGTTTTTCATCGCGATAGAAATAACTGAATACATGTCGTTTTAGCGCATTACTAAATGTAACAGGATCGGAATTAGACTTTAAGTTTAAATCAATCATTTTGTTACTCAAAGAAACGGATGAGGTGTCTTTTCGCACATGAGCTAATGCGTCTAACGAACCTAATAAGTAAGTTTTGTTATCATATATAACAACACCATCATCAATGATAGCAGAGACGTCATAGTTTTCTCCATTACCTTTAAAATCAGCGTAAATTTTCATGCCTGTTTTTACGTTTCGCTGCATTAATCCAAGTGCTTGTAAATCTGCACCAATAAGATTGAGCTCAACCGTTGCTTCAGGCGCTATAGAATCTAAAACCACCAAAGCATCTAAATTAATATTGAGGTTGTCGTCTTTGTATTTTGAAACCACATTACCTGTGCCGTTTTTAATATTACCTTTAAGATTAAGGTTTTTAATGGCGTAATTATTAAGTTGAAATTTTGAAACCGTGGCGTCTAAAGTTGCATCTAATGTGTTAATGGTTGTACCGCTACCTTTAGAATCGAGAGTTAAACTCAATTCCCCAAACTGAGGATTGTTTAGCAACTCATTCACCTTATAATCTTCAATAGTTACCGTGGCATCGTAAGCAATGGCTTCTTTATTTTTAAAATTTCCGTTTACAGTGGCAATACCTTGTGTTGTAGTTAGTTTCGCTTTACCTGAAATGTCTTCTAGATTTCCAGATAGTCCGCCTGTAAGTTGAATATCTTGTGGTAAACTGACACCCAAATCGTTCTCACTTACAAATTGAATTACATCCGATCGTTTAGTTTTAGCAAAAAACTCAGGAATGTTGAATTGAAGTGTTTCCGGTGTGGTTACATTTTTAATGGTTCCTTTAGCAGAAATCTGCGTGGCATTCCCCCAATTTACTTCAGCTTTTGTCAAGTCTATCGATGCTAAAGTTCCTGAAGCATTAAGGCTTCCTTTTAGTTGCTTTTCGCTTAGTTTTTTGAGATATTCGTTCTGTTTTAGTTCGGGTTGAAACTTGAAGAGTTCTGAAATAGAGACGCGAAATGCTGGTAAATTCAACTTGACTTTTGTCAATTCTGGTGTTTTCATTAATTGCGAAAGCGATTGATAATTTAAAGTAGCATAACCTGATATAGAATTGTTATTCAGTTGAAATTGTAAATTCTCTAAACGCATATTTTGGTCTGTCACATTAAAATTAACAGCCAATTGTTTGAGATTAAACCCAGAAATTTCATTAAAATTTAGTTGCTCTAAGTTGAGTGACGCTTTTTTGTCTCTGAAGGTAATCTCTTTTGCTTGAAGCGTTAGATTTGAAAGTGCAATCGCATTAGGATTAAAAACATTCTTTTTCGGTTGCGCATTGCCAACACGATAATCAAAATGATTGTTTTCAAAATCTATGGCAGCGACATCGACTTTTATTTGAGGCCATTCGAAGGTGTTGCCATCACTGGTTACGTCAGTCTTTGCGGTTTCATTTTGTGTGAGACTATTAATTTCGGTTTCGGTTCTTAGTTTTATTTTAGAGTTTTTGAGAACTATTCTTTTAAGGTTAAAATCACTGGCTTCCAAATTAATTATGGGAACTTCTGTGGTAAACTCGGAAATATCGACATCTGCAATGAGGCGGTCTGGTTGGGATTCATAATAAGCAACCACATTGTTTAAGGTTAAATTATCGAATGCTAATTTTGGTAAAGGCACATCTGTAGTGGTGGTATCAATGGCAACAGCTTTCTGTATAAAATTGATGTAGGAATTGTTGAGTTCAATATTCGAAGCCTCGAAAACCATGTCTTCAATATTGGTGGTTTCCATGTCCGCTTCTAAGTGACCAATTTTAAACCTAGAATCTATGCCGGCAACCGCATCGTCAAATACAATATCAAAATCATTGAAGTTTAAGTCACCCATTACCAGATTTAGTGATGCGGCAGTCGTATCTGTTGCGACTGTAGTGGTATCTGCGGGTCCAAACGCGTCAATTAAAAATTGAAAGTTATAGCCTTCAATTGAATCTTTACGAATAATATTAGCTCGTAAACCCTCCCAATCGAGTGCGTCAACGCCTACACTTTTACCGTTGATCATGGCCCAAAGCGGAATGTTGGCTTCTAGTGATTTCGAATAAACTAACGTGTCTCCTTTCTTGTCTTCGAGATAAAGTCCATCGAGTTGTATGTCTCCATCAAAAGTGATAAAAAGTTTTTCTATGGCGACTTTAGTATTAGTTTTATCTGAGACGTATGTGACCACTTTATCGACGATAACGCTTTGTCCCCAAGGACTTCTTACAAAAAGTACAACGAGAAAAAGAAAAACAAAAATACCCAAAAGTACTCGCAGGGTTCTACGCAACCAGCGAAATTTCGTTTTATTTTGAGATTTTGGTTCTATGTTTTCGGTATCCTCCAAGGTGTAAATATACTATGCCAAATTTATGTTATTTAGCACTATTACAACGTATATTAACCCTTTTACTGTATTATGATTTTCTTAAAAATTTTTTGAATGTAAATCAGTAGCTGAAATTTTTAATGACACCTTCTATTGTTATAGAAAAATGGAACTATTGCTTATAATCAAATTGCGTTTAATATGTATTAATTTTACTGCGTTGCAACTTAAGTTATTCAAATTTTTGGAGCCGTTACCTAATACTAGTGTAGGTCTAAACGCTAAGTGGTGAACCATGAAATTTTAATCCGTTGAGCATCATTTTTTTTGAAGCGTTCCACAGATAAAAAATGCAAAAATTCTCAATTATTATAAAACGTTAGATGTATTTGAAATACTTAGCTAAAGTACGCAACTTCTTTACGAGATTTTTCATCTGACTTTAATTCAGACTTAAAAATCGGTTTTAAAAAACGTTTTAATTGATCGAACTCTATTAAAAAAGCATCGTGACCATGAATGGATTTAATCTCATGGATGTAAGTATTGTTTTTTACGCTTTTCAATTCTACAAAAGCATTCCAGTTTTCTTCAGCCTTAAAGAATAAATCTGAATTAATTGTAATTATGTGAATATCTGAAGAAATTTGAGAGGCCACTTCAAGAAAAGTACCGCGATTTTTAGTGATATCGATAGTTCTCAGTATTTGATTCATGGTTTTGTAGGCAGATACGTTAAAACGCTGACTTAAATTATTACCATGATAGTTTAACCAAGATTCAATATTGTAGAGTGACTCATTCTTTTTAGTTCTTGCAAATTTTTTAGTTAACGATTCTGGTGTTCGATATAAGGTCATAGCATGCATTCTGGCATCAGCTAAAGGTTGTGAAGAATTATTAAGAATTGCATCTTGTATATGGCAATTAGCTATTAACCAATCGGTAGATTTCCAATCTGTTGCTATGGGGATTAAATGCTCTGTTAATTTTGGCTTTAACGCGGCTAATTCCCAAGCGATACCACCACCAACCGATCCGCCTACTACAGCAAAAAGCTTATTAATTTTTAGTTGCTCTATACCGATAGCAAATAGTTTGGCAATATCTCTAGCTGAAAATATTTTGTAATCTTCAATTAGATTTTTAGGGTTGTCATCAAAACCGTTACCAGCAATATTGAAAGTTAAAACGGTGAATTTTTCTGTGTCAATACATTTGTGTTTTCCAATTAAATCGTTCCACCAACCATCCTTTCCAATAACGTTGGAATTTCCAGTGAGCGCGTGGTTGATTAAAACGATTGGTGCTGAGTGTAATTCTTTTCCAAAGGTTTGATATGACAAATTAATGGGATAAGATTTACCAGAATTAGTAACAAAATTAGAGATGTTAAGGTAGTGTAATTCTTTCATATTACTTTCTGCATTGGCAGTCCCGAAATCTCGGGCTATTATTAATTAAATCGTCTATTTAAAAGTGTGATAGCTGTCAGTGTGAGCGCAGTAGAACTCTTTAGGAAATTAATCTAAAAGCCTTTCTATTGCGCTCAATAACAGGTTTTCTAATTTTGAAGCGCTATTTTCTTCTTTACAACAGAAAAAGCATCTTTTAAATCGGCTTTTAAATCTTCAATATTTTCTATTCCAACGGATAAACGAATTAAATCTTTAGTGACGCCTGTAGATTCTTGAGCTTCATCATTTAATTGCTGATGTGTAGTACTAGCTGGGTGGATAATCAATGATTTTGTATCTCCAATATTAGCCAATAACGAAAATACCTTTGTAGTATCGGCTATGGTTTTAGCTGCTTCGTAGCCTCCATCAACTCCAAAAGTTACGACACCACTTTGTCCTTGAGGTAAGTATTTTTTAGCTAGCGTATTGTATGGACTAGATTCTAATCCTGGATAATTTACCCATTTCACTTCGGGTTGTTTTTGTAACCATTGTGCTAATTCGAGTGCATTTTCGCTGTGTTTTTTTATGCGCAATTCTAAAGTTTCTAAACCTTGAATAATTTGAAATGCATTAAACGGACTTAATGCTCCGCCATAATCTCTTAAGCCTTCAATTCTAATCTTTGCAATAAACGCTGCTGGGCCAATAGCTTCACTATACACTAAGCCATGGTAGCCCGCTGATGGTTCGGTGAATTCTGGGAATTTGCCGTTGGTCCAATCAAATGTTCCAGCATCGATAATAACCCCTCCTAGTGATGTACCGTTTCCTGTAATATATTTAGTCAAAGAATGGATAACAATGTTAGCACCATGCTCAATTGGTCTTAATAAATATGGTGTAGCCACTGTATTATCTACAATTAATGGCGCTTTATGTGCTTGAGCTTCTTTTGAAATCGCTTCAAGATCTAAAACATCTAACTTTGGGTTTCCTAAAGATTCTACAAAAAATGCTCTTGTATTTTCTTGTGTAGCCTTCTTAAACTCTTCTGGATTAGAGGCATCGACAAATGTTGTAGTGATACCATGTCTCGGCAAAGTCACACTTAATAAATTATACGTGCCTCCATACAAACTGCTAGAGGCTACAATATGGTCTCCTGCTCGTAAAAGTGTTAAGAGCGTTGTTGAGATTGCTGCTGTACCAGAAGCAGTTGCAACTGCGGCGATTCCACCTTCTAATGTTGCTAAACGTTGTTCTAAAATGTCGTTTGTTGGGTTGTTTAAACGGGTGTAAATAAATCCAGGAATTGATAAATTGAATCGTCCTGCGGCATCGTCTGAATTATCGAATACGTATGATGATGTTTGATAAATTGGGACAGCTCTTGTTCCTGCTGTTTGATTGGTGTCGTGACCTGCGTGCAACGCTTGTGTTGCAAATTTTTGTGTACTCATTCTTCTAAGTTTTTGAGTTAATAAAAGATTAAACCAAAAGCCAAATAAGCCTCATGTTCTTTGAACGTGAAGCGTACTTAATAGAAAAATATTAAAAAGAAAATACTAATTACAGATGAGTAATTAGTCTTGAGTTATCTATCCAAATGTGCAAAAAATGACTTGCATATTTAAGTAGAATTTAGCACCTTCTTAGTAAATCTAAGGGTTGCTAAGGTTTCATAGGGTCATTCCCTCCACCTTTCTTGATAACATTTCAGTAAGTGTTTGAACTTTGTGAGCACAAATATTGCAATACAAAAATTAGAATTCCAAATTTTTTTAGACTTTTTATATTTTTTTATGATATTCTGACAATCAAAGCGTATTTTTTAACAAATACTTAGTCTGGATAATTTCTCCAACAGGCTTGTTTTCAATTTTACTTTCAAGCCAAGAAATAATATCTAAATAGAGAAATGCTCGTCTTTCAAAGGGATGGTCCTCGTAAGTTTTTAGGGTTGTATGCAATTCCTTAAACGCATTTTTAAGATCGTGAGGATAAATATCTTGCAGTCCTCTAATAAATTTTATCATTTCCTTTTGCACTTCATGCAAGTCATTCATTTTTATTAAAAATTTGTACGTACTTCTTAAAAGGGATTCTAAATGATAGTCTAACCCGGCTTCATAATGGGCCACAAGATTTAATACTCTTGAAAAACAGAGTAAATCTTCGCGCATTGAAAGGGATTTATTAGAAATAATTTTATCGAGATATTTTATACAGGCTTTATTATTACCGGCCCCGAAGTGCAAACTGGCAAACTTGTAATAAAATATCATTTTATGATGTGGATCAATACGCTCTTTATACTGAATCAGTTCTTTTTCAATTTTCGGAATTACAGCTAACCCTTCTTCAAAGCTACCGTCAATATAGTGTTGATTAATACTATGAAAGTTGGTGTAAAGAAATATTAAAGCAGATACATTTTCGTCTTTATTAAATTTTGTATTGTGAACGGTGGTTTCAAATTGTTTTAATTTGTTTATGAATTTTGGCTTGTTTCCAATAAAGAACAAAGACTCTAAAAGATAATTATTTCCTTTTAAATAGAAAACAGGATTGAGATTAATCATGCTAGGGTTTTGGTGAAATAAATCTACCCATTTTGAAGCATATTTATAACAGTTCAAAAAATCTTGAAGTAAAAAACTTTGCCATAAATTGGCTTTATATAGCCATAATTTTTCACGAAAACCTAAGGTGTCAAAATTTAATTTAGGTAATCGTTCATTAAAATAATTGATAACAATATTGGCCTCTTGTTCATTTTTAACATAGCCTGTTTTTAATATATTGCTGTATAATTGAAGTGATAAATTAGAAAGCTTACTTGCAATAACATTAAGAGAACTGAGCTCTTTAGCTTGAATAGCCAATTCATCTGCTCGGGTACTGATACTACGGGTAATGTATTGAGACTCTATAACTTTTTCGAGTTCAACAATTTCAAAAGCTGAATTTTTTTCTTCGTTTATAATCGCGAGTTCTTTGGCTTTGTCTAAAATTTTTAAGCTTTGTTTGTAGAGTCCTTTGTGATATAAAATTGCAGCAAAATCTTGCTGTTCTCTAATTTGTAAGCGTAGATCTTGATGTGAGGGGTTAAGTCTTAAACTTATTAAAATTTGTTTATATAGATGTGCTTTTACATTAGATAGCTGCTGTTTTTTTACTATACCACTTTTTATTATTAAATCTTCGTTGTAACCTTTTGCTTTATCTAAAAAATTAAAAAGTTTTAAAAATTTAGAATTAGAATTCACCCCAAGTCGGCCTACATAAAGTTTGAATTGTCGTTTCTCGGACTTGGTCAATGACTTAATGAGAGAAAATAAATTATCTTTTTGGTCTTTAGTTGTCAATGGAAAACAAGTTTATATAACTGTAAATCAAATAAATACAATCTATTTGAGCGACTGAACATCGTAAATTAACTCATGAGTCAAAGTTCGAATCTAGATCAAAACATATATTCGTAAGACAATACTATAAATATATTTTGATATATGTCTGATAACAATATACAAATCTTCGATACAACTTTGCGTGATGGGGAACAAGTTCCAGGTTGCAAACTTAATAAAGAACAAAAAGTACTTATCGCAGAACGGTTAGATGCGCTTGGTGTCGATGTTATAGAGGCCGGTTTTCCGGTATCTAGTCCTGGCGATTTTAAATCAGTTGAGGCTATTTCAAAAATGGTAAAAAATGCAACTGTTTGTGGGTTAACCCGTTCGGTTCAAAACGATATTAAGGTGGCTGCAGAATCGTTAAAGTATGCTGTAAAACCGAGAATTCATACGGGTATCGGTACTTCTGATTCACACATAATTCATAAATTTAAATCGAATAGAGAGTCTATTATAGAGCGGGCTTTTGAAGCTGTAAAATATGCGAAATCATTTGTTGAAGATGTTGAGTTTTACGCTGAAGATGCGGGTAGAACTGATAACGAGTATTTAGCTAGAGTTTGTGAGGCTGCTATTAAGGCCGGTGCAACGGTCTTAAACATTCCTGACACTACAGGTTATTGCTTACCAGGTGAGTACGGTGCAAAAATTAAGTACTTAAAAGAGCATGTTAAGGGTATAGAAAAAGCAATTTTATCTTGCCATTGCCACAATGATTTAGGGTTGGCAACTGCAAATTCTATTGAAGGTGTTATTAATGGAGCAAGACAAATAGAATGTACCATTAATGGTATTGGAGAACGTGCAGGAAACACAGCATTAGAAGAAGTGGTAATGGTGTTAAAACAACACCCTTATCTCAACTTAGATACTCACATTAATACGTCAATGCTATACGGAATAAGTCAATTAGTAAGTGATAGTATGGGAATTTATACCCAGCCAAATAAGGCTATTGTCGGTGCAAATGCCTTTGCTCACAGTTCTGGAATTCATCAAGATGGGGTTATAAAAAACCGAGCCACATACGAAATTATAAATCCTAAAGATGTTGGGGTTACTAAGTCGGCTATAGTTTTAACCGCAAGAAGTGGACGTGCGGCGTTGGCTTATAGAGCTAAAAATGTAGGTTATGAACTAACAAAACTTCAGTTAGATGAAGTGTATTCTAATTTTTTGAATTTTGCAGATAGAAAGAAAGAAATAAATGATAATGATATTCATCAAATTATTGAAACGAGCAAGGTGTATCAACAGATAATTTCAGCCTAACCCATAATAGACACATGTCTAAAAAAAGAAATTACCGCTTTCGCGGAAAATAAATATGACAACAAAAAAAACATTATTCGATAAAGTCTGGGATTCTCACGTGGTAAGTAATATAACCAATGGTCCTCAGGTTTTATATATTGATAAACATTTAATTCACGAAGTAACAAGTCCGCAAGCTTTCAATGAATTAGAAGATCGTGGTATTCCGGTTTTCAGACCTAAACAAATTGTGGCTACGGCAGATCACAATACTCCAACATTACATCAAGATCAGCCCATTAAAGATGCACTATCGAGAAAACAATTAGAGCAGCTTTCTGAAAATTGTAAAAAAAACAATATTACATTATATGAATTGGGACATAAATATAATGGAATTGTCCATGTAATGGCGCCTGAGTTAGGGGTTACACAACCTGGTTTAACCATGGTCTGTGGTGATAGTCATACGTCGACACATGGTGCTTTCGGAGCTATTGCTTTTGGTATCGGAACTAGTCAGGTAGCGCAAGTTTTTGCAAGTCAATGCTTGTTGATTACCAAACCAAAAAGTCTAAGGGTTTCCGTTAATGGCAAATTAAAGAATGGCGTCTTACCAAAAGATGTCATTCTTTATATTATTTCAAAATTAGGCACCAATTCGGGTACGGGCTATTTCTGTGAATATGCAGGAAATGTGTTTGAAGACATGAGTATGGAAGGCCGAATGACCGTTTGTAACATGAGTATAGAAATGGGTGCGCGAGGAGGTATGATTGCGCCAGATGAAACTACTTTCAACTATGTAAAAGGACGAAAATTTGCTCCAACAGGAGATGATTTCGAAAAGAAAGTTGTCTATTGGAAAACTTTACCAACAGATAACGGCGCACAATTTGACCAAGAATATAGCTTCGATGCAGAAGATATAGAACCCATGATTACGTATGGCACAAATCCAGGCATGGGTATTAAAATTTCTGAAAATATCCCGGTTGATGAAAACCCATCATTTAAAAAATCATTGGCCTATATGGATTTTGAAGCTGGTGAAAGTTTAATTAATAAGCCTATCAATTTTGTGTTTATAGGGAGTTGTACCAATTCTAGAATCGAAGATTTTAGAGTTGCTGCAAACTATATAAAAGGAAAGAAAAAAGCGGATAATGTAACAGCTTGGTTGGTGCCAGGAAGTAAACAAGTTGAAACACAGATTATAAAAGAAGGCTTAAAAACTGTTTTTGATGAAGCCGGGTTTGAATTGCGTCAG
Organism: Winogradskyella bathintestinalis; assembly: GCF_030407435.1. Classification (GTDB taxonomy): domain Bacteria; phylum Bacteroidota; class Bacteroidia; order Flavobacteriales; family Flavobacteriaceae; genus Winogradskyella; species Winogradskyella bathintestinalis. Next base: position 120,525 of record NZ_JASDDK010000001.1, on the reverse strand, counting down.
CCGGGGTGTTCGGCATGTTTGGCTATGAATGACGATAAGATTCCACAAGGGGAATACTGTGTATCAACCTCCAATAGGAATTTTGAAGGACGACAAGGTCAGGGGTCGCGTACCATTTTAGCAAGTCCTTTAGTGGCTGCTGCAACTGCAGTAGAAGGTAAAATTATAGATATTTCAAAGCAATTAAATTAATGGAGAAATTTACAACATTACAATCTAGGGCCATTCCATTAAATATTGAGAATGTAGATACCGATCAAATCATACCTGCGCGTTTTTTAAAAGCAACGGATAGAAAAGGCTTTGGTGATAATGTCTTCAGAGATTGGAGATACCATAAAGATGGAACCATAAATACGGATTTTGTTTTAAATGATTCAAAATATTCAGGAAGCATTTTAGTGGCCGGAGATAATTTTGGCTGCGGATCGAGTAGAGAGCATGCAGCGTGGGCCATTACAGATTTTGGATTTGAAGTAGTCGTGTCTAGTTTTTTTGCTGACATATTTAAAGGCAATGCTTTAAATAATGGATTGTTGCCAGTACAGGTGTCACCAGAATTTTTAAGTGACTTAATGCATAAAATTGAGTCCAATCCAGAGACAGAATTAGTAGTTAATCTCCAAAAACAGATTATTTCAATTAAGGATTCAGAATTATCCGAGAATTTCGAAATTGATGCCTATAAAAAAACATGTATGATCAATGGTTATGATGACATTGATTATCTTATAAATCATAAAGAACAAATTGAGACTTTTGAAGCTCAGAAAATATATTAAATAACACAATGAAGTTAAATATAGCCGTTTTACCAGGTGACGGTATTGGTTCAGAAGTAACCAGTCAAGCCGTAAAAGTTCTAAAAGCGATTGCTTCAGAATTTAACCATAATTTTAAATTTACCAATGCAGATGTTGGTGCAATAGCAATAGATAAGTATAATAATCCATTACCGGAGAAAACTTTAGATTTATGTCGGTCTACAGATGCTATTTTATTTGGAGCAATTGGGCATCCGAAATATGACAACGACCCTTCTGCAAAAGTGCGACCAGAACAAGGACTTTTAAGACTGAGAAAAGAATTAGGTCTATTTGCTAATATTAGACCAGTTCAAGCTTATGAGGCATTACTAGATAAATCTCCATTAAAGAAACATATCATTAAAGGTACAGATATTAGTATTTATCGTGAATTAACAGGTGGCATTTATTTTGGTGAAAAACAATTGAGTAAGGATGGTAATGTGGCCTCGGATTTATGTGAATATTCACGGAAAGAAATTGAGCGTATTGCCCACTTGGCTTTTAAAGCGGCACAAATGCGAAAGCATAAAGTAACGTTAATAGATAAAGCCAATGTACTAGAAACTTCAAGACTCTGGAGAAAAGTGGTGGCTGAAATTGCAGAAGACTATAAAGATGTTATCTTAGATTTCTTATTTGTAGATAATGCTGCTATGCAAATGATATTGAATCCTAAACAATTTGATGTAATTTTAACCGAAAATATGTTTGGAGATATTATTAGTGATGAGGCTAGCGTTATCGGCGGTTCTATTGGCTTACTTGCTTCAGCATCGATAGGAGAAAAATACGCAATGTTTGAACCTATTCACGGGTCATTTCCGCAAGCTACGGGAAAAGGAATTGCCAATCCTGTGGCTTCTATTTTATCTGCAGCCATGTTATTAGAACATTTTGGTTTATTCTCTGAGGCGGAGTTGATACGCCTGGGAGTCGATAAATCATTAAAACTTAATATTTCAACACCAGATATAAATACAAAATACGACAATGTAACCACGGGAAAAGTTGGTGAGTTTATCGAAGATTTTATTAATAACCCGAGCGATACCAACATGAATTTTACTAACATCCACTTAGGACAATCTACAATCATATAAATTAAATGCCTACACAACCAAAGCTTACACGATTCAATCAAAATGTTCTATCAAAATATCAGATATATAACAGTATATTTATGACGCTGCCGTTTGATAGTGTGACAAAAACAGGAGCCTTATTGCCTTTATTTCACGAAACTTGTCAAAAAGGATTTGCAAATAAAGAAAACCCAACAGCTATAGTTGAATCATTTTTCAAGAAATATCAAGCCAGACGTTCACCAGAAAGTCAGATTAATTTATTGTTTCGATTTATTCAATATATAGAACGACAAGTTGTTTTATTCGATGCTATTGAGGATGCTGCTTTTCCGGTGGTAAATAACATGGATGGTATTGGGACTTTGAGAAGTCTGAAAGAATCTACGACAGCAGAAAATAAGTTAGATTCCCTTCAGAAATACCTTGAAGAATTTAAAGTGCGGATTGTTTTAACGGCACATCCTACACAGTTTTATCCAGGTTCAGTTTTAGGAATTATTACCGATTTAACAGAGGCCATTCGTCAGAATGATTTGTTGAGAATTAATGATTTACTAGCACAATTAGGTAAAACCCCTTTTTTCAAGCACGAAAAACCATCACCTTTTGATGAAGCTGTGAGTTTAATCTGGTATTTAGAAAATGTATTTTATAAATCTTTTGGATCGATTTACGATTACATTCAACAAAATATTTTCGATGGAAAACAAATAGATAACGATATTATAAATATTGGTTTCTGGCCTGGTGGCGATAGAGATGGAAACCCATTTGTAACTCCAGAAATCACTTTGAAGGTTGCTGCAAGATTACGACTCTCTATAATAAAGAATTATTACAGAAATGTAAGGCAACTAAAGCGAAAGTTAACTTTTGAAGGAGTAGAAGATAGAATGATGAATTTGGAGCGCAAACTTTATAGCATTATTACAAATGAAGCTTCCGACTTAACGCTAAATCATTTTATTTCAGAATTAAAAGCGGTTAAACAGATTATTGTAGAAAACCATCAGTCGCTTTATGTAGAAGAAATAAATAGTTTAATTAATAAAACGCATTTATTTGGGTTTCATTTTGCGAATTTAGACATACGCCAAGATAGTAGAAAACACCACCAGTTTTTTAACGATATGGTGAAAGCTTTAATAGAAAGCGGAAGCGACATACTCCCAAAAAATTATTTCGATTTATCAGAACAAGAACAGGTACAGATTTTATCTAAAGTAGAAGGGGAAGTTGATTTGTCCTTAATTAATGATGCAGAAACTTTAAAAGCTTTAAATACGATGAAAGCGATAAAAGCCATTCAGAAAACCAATGGCGAAAAAGCGGCGAATCGTTATATTATAAGTAATAATCAAACCACCCTTAATGTCATGCAACTGTTTACTATGTTAAAGTTAGTTGCATTTCAAGATGAATTAACGGTTGATATTGGACCACTTTTTGAAACGATAACGGATTTAGAAAATGCACCAGCCGTGATGGAAGAATTATACAAAAATCCTAAATATGCTGCGCATTTAAAATCTAGAGGAAATCGGCAAACCATTATGCTAGGCTTTAGTGATGGCACCAAAGATGGGGGTTATTTAATGGCGAATTGGGCGATATATAAAGCCAAAGAAAATTTAACCAGAGTCTCTAGAGAACATGGTATTAAAGTGATTTTCTTTGATGGTCGTGGTGGGCCACCTGCGCGTGGAGGTGGGAAAACACATAATTTTTATGCGTCTTTAGGACCAACGATTGAAGATGAAGAAGTGCAGCTCACTATTCAAGGGCAGACGATAAGTTCTAATTTTGGGACTTTAGAATCTTCGCAATATAATTTGGAGCAATTAATAAGTTCTGGAATTGGAAATAGTCTTAGCAATAAAGATTTAAGTATGACTCCAGAGAACAGAGAGGTTATGACAGATTTGTCTAAGCGTAGCTACAAAGCTTATTCAGATTTTAAAGCGCATCCAAAGTTTATTCCCTATTTAGAACACATGAGTACGCTTAAATATTATGCAAAAACTAATATTGGTAGTCGTCCATCTAAGCGTGGTAAAGCTGAAGGTTTAGTATTCGAAGATTTAAGAGCCATTCCATTTGTTGGTTCGTGGAGTCAGTTAAAGCAAAATGTTCCTGGATTTTTTGGCGTTGGAACAGCCTTAAAACATTATGAAGATTCAGGAGAGTTTGAAAAAGTACAAACGCTATTTAAAACATCTGATTTCTTTAAAACCTTAATTGAAAACAGTATGATGTCCTTGTCTAAATCCTTTTTTGATTTAACAAGATATATGGCAGAAGATACTGAATATGGCGAATTTTGGACAATTATTTATAACGAATATGAAACATCAAAACGTCTCATACTAAAATTAACAGGTTATAAAGAATTAATGGAAGAAGAGCCTGCGGGTAAAGCATCCATTGCAGTTAGGGAGTCCATTGTTTTGCCTTTGCTAACCATTCAGCAATATGCCTTAAAGAAAATTCAAGAGCTTGAAAAGGCTGGTGTAAAACCAGATGATGAACAAATGAAGATTTACGCTAATATGGTTACGCGTTCATTATTTGGGAATATTAATGCGAGTCGTAATTCGGCGTAAGGAATGGATTTTTAGACTTGTTAAGTTTCAATAATTGATAATTTTTAAAGAATAATAGAAAGTAAAATCCTGCTAAGTTTTAAAACATGGCAGGATTCTTTTGATTAAAAACAGTTATAGGTGAAATGAAAAACCCTTCAAGCAATAAGCCCAAAGGGTTTTCACTAACAACTAGTTTAATATATAAACAACAATTTAAATCCTTAATATTAGTGTTCGTTCAGTCTAAAATCTGGATAAGCATACATGCTATGCTCATGGGCATCAAGACCCTCTAGTTCTTCGCGTTCAGAAATTCTAATTCCAACCGTTTTCTTCAAAATAAAAATGATTAAGAAAGAAGATGTAATACAGGTCCCAGCGTAAGAAACGACACCAATAAATTGACTTACAAGTTGTGCACCACTAGCTAGCGCACCAAAGATTCCTACAGCTAAAGTTCCCCAAATACCACATGCTAAGTGAACGGCAATAGCGCCAACAGGATCATCTAATCTAATTTTATCTACCAATGCTACGGCAAAAACAATAGTTGCTCCTGCAACAGCACCAATAATAATGGCGTCGGTTGGACTCATTTGGTCAGCGCCAGCAGTTATACCAACTAGACCTCCCAATATACCATTAAGAAACATTGTTAAGTCTAAATTTTTATATTTTAATGTAGAAACTAGGGCGGCAACAACACCACCAGCTGCGGCGGCTAAACAAGTAGTAACTAATGTCAACGATGTTAGACTTGGGTCTGCGGATAATACAGAGCCACCATTAAATCCAAACCAGCCCAGCCATAAAATGATAACACCAGCAGTTGCTAACGGAATATTATGTCCAGGTATTGCTTGTGGTTTTCCATTTTTAAATTTACCAATTCTAGATCCTAATAAATATACTGCAACCAAAGCAGCCCAGCCACCCACAGAGTGTACTAATGTTGAACCTGCAAAATCATAAAATGGTGTTTCTAAAGTTTGTAAAAAACCGCCTCCCCATTTCCATGAACCGGCTATTGGATATATTAATCCAACATAGATTACGGTGAACATCATAAAAGGGCCTATTTTCATTCGCTCTGCAACGGCTCCGGAAACTATAGTCGCAGCAGTAGCGGCAAACATTCCTTGGAATAAGAAATCCGTCCAGTAAGTATAACCTTCATTATAGGTTAAATCTAGTGTTCCTTCAGCGGTTAAGGGAGAGTCTAAGCCAAACCCTGCGAAACCTATAAATCCATTGAAATCTCCTGGATACATGAGGTTAAATCCAACTAAACAATAGAGTAATAAACCAACTGTGATAATAAAAATGTTTTTAAATAAAATATTAAGGGTGTTTTTTTGACGTGTTAATCCGATTTCTAAAAATGCAAATCCTAAGTGCATAAAGAACACGAGTGCTGTACAGATCATCATCCATACATTATTTATAGTTAATAATTCCATGTGTTTTATTTTAAAGTGGTTCCTCCTTTTTCTCCTGTTCGTATTCTATAACATTCTTCGATATTTGAAACGAAGATTTTACCATCGCCAACATCTCCTGTAGATGCAGAATCTAGTATAGCTTTTATGGCTACGTCTAGAAAATCGTCATTAACCACGATTGATAAATAACGTCTTTGAATATCACTTGTGCTATAAGACACACCTCGGTAAACATGCCCTTCTTGTTCGTTGCCGAGTCCAGTAACATCCCAATAAGAGAAAAAGTTTATTCCGACTTCATGAAGAGCATTTTTTACAGTAGTAAATTTGGATTTTCTAATTATTGCTTCGATTTTTTTCATAAAAACTGGTTTTTTATTTTCCACGAAAGAGGAAATCTTAATAAATGTTTAGTGAGTAAATTTTAAAAGGTGTAGATCGCTGCTAATGCTCCTAAACTACTTGAAGCCTCTCCGTCAGCGTCAAAATAACGATCGTCCCAATTCCTCCAAACGTCTAATCCAAGTTCAGGTTTAATGATTAAGTGACTGTCTACAGTATAGTAACCTGTTAAAGTTGCTGCGAATACACTTGGTAAGTCATCATCTTCTTCAGCATAATATCCAAAATATTCACTTTTTAAGCCAAGTGCTAATTTGTTAGACATGGAATATTGGAAGTATAGAGCAGCGTCATAGAGTCCATTGGCGAAATTATCGCTCAGTACATCGCCGTTGTCATCAAATAAATAAGAAGTTCTTTGATGAGCAGCGTTAATTCCTAAGAATATTTCTTCAGATACCTCAAAACCACCAGTATTATCGACTTTGAAACTTAAGCCGTTATTAGCGCCATTATCATAATATGAATTTAGAACTTGTCCTTTGTAACCTAGTTGAGCTCCAAAAGAATAGTCTCCTGTTGTAGTGGTGTCATTGGTGCCCCAAGGATTCATAACAGCGAGCATTAGGCTAAAATCTTCAGATAAGGCAATATCTACTTTTAGTCCGAGATGTGAGAAAGGTCTGTTAATAAATAAATAAGAGGTGCTATAGTTAAAGTTTACAACTGGGGCAAGAACTTCATAACCTAAAAACGTATTAAAACGGCCGAATATTAAAGTGGTGCTTTCTGATACGTTCCAGTAGGCATCAACACTACCTCTAAAAATGAATTTATTTACAGCAATTACTCCAGAATAATCTTGTGCATAAAGTACTAATGACATTGATAATGATGTTAAAGTGAAATTTTTTTTAATAATTACTGTTTTTAAAACGTTAACCTCAATCAAAACTATGTAATATTGAAGTATACCCATTAAAAAACAGGGTATATATTTAATTTTTATGAAAATGTGATTTTGAGCCATTAAAAAGAGGGGTTAAAGTTATTTAAAGGTATTTTTTTATTATATCGATATTTTGGGTTTTCATATTTCGAAGTAAAAATGAGATATTATTAAATAGTTCTTAAGTTATAAGTCTTAACGAAATCGTTTTCGCATTAAAAATCAATTTTTATTGAAAAATATTTATTATTCAATTGGTAGTATAATCCGTAATTATTGCAAAATTTTCATTCAACAACCACATTATTATCGATTTGGGAAAAGTGTTTGTACAATTTTTATAATCAGTTTTTTGAATCTATATTAGAGTAGTAATAAGGTGTAAAAACCTATAAAATTTGGGAATTATGCTGAAGAAACAAGGGCTCTATTTGCCAGAATTTGAACACGAAAATTGTGGAGCAGGATTTATCTGTAATCTAAAGGGCGAAAAGACAAACCAAATTATACATGATGCACTAGAAATATTAGTAAAATTAGAGCATCGAGGAGGTGTAAGTGCTGATGGGAAAACGGGTGATGGAGCAGGTTTGTTAATAGATATTCCACATGCCTATTTTAAGCGTGTTTGTAGTTTTAAAGTTCCTGTTAAAGGGAAGTATGCTGTAGGTATGGTGTTCTTGCCAAAAAATAGAAATCAATACAAGTTTTGTAAGGATCATTTTGAGAAAGAAATTCTCGCTCAAGGGCTAACGGTTATAGGTTGGAGAGAGGTGCCTGTAGATTCTACGCAACTAGGAGAAATCGCTTTGGCTTCAGAGCCAAATATTGAACAACTATTCGTTGGTAAATCAAATGAAGTATCCGAAGAAGACTTTAAAGCAAAACTCTATGCTGCACGTAAAATTACTGAGCATATTGTACGACAATCAAAAATGTCGCAAAGTTCATATTTCTATGTATCTAGTTTGTCCATGAATACACTTATATATAAAGGTATTATTATGCCAGAAGATATAGGGCCTTATTATAAAGATTTACAAGAAGATGATTTGGTAACGCGTTTGGCATTAGTGCACCAACGTTTTTCAACTAATACAATGCCAACTTGGGAATTAGCGCAACCCTTCCGATTTATGTGTCAGAATGGAGAAATTAACACCCTTCGTGGAAACGTGAGTAGAATGCGTGTGCGTGAAGAAATCATGAAAAGTGAGGTTTTCGGTCCGCAAATCGATAAATTATTCCCAATCATTTTACCAGGAAAGTCAGATTCGGCATCTATGGATATGGTAGTAGAATTATTAACGCATACTGGACGATCGTTGCCAGAAGTCATGATGATGATGATTCCAGAAGCATGGGAAAAACATAAAACCATGTCGCCAGAGCGTAAAGCGTTTTACGATTACAACGCTTGTATTATGGAGCCTTGGGATGGTCCAGCTTCTGTGCCATTTACAGATGGTAATTATATAGGTGCACTTTTAGATAGAAATGGTTTAAGGCCATCGCGTTATACGGTTACCAAAAGTGGTAAACTAATAATGTCTTCGGAAATTGGAGTTGTTGATATCGATCCTGAAGATGTACAAAGTCATGGTCGTTTAGAGCCAGGTAAAATGTTTTTAGTAGACATGAACCAAGGTCGTATTATTAATGACGAAGAAATAAAAAGTAAAATCGTTAAGGAGAGACCATATCAAGAATGGTTAGATAAGACGAGATTGCATTTAAAAGATATTCCATACACAGGCGAAACGTGTCCTGTAGAGTTGTTAGATATTAAAACAAGACAACGTCTGTTTAATTATACGTACGAAGATATTCAAGAGGTCATCACACCAATGGCGCAAAAAGCCAAAGAAGCTTTAGGTTCCATGGGAATAGACACACCTTTAGCTGTGTTATCAAACAAACCACAGTTAATTTCAAACTACTTTAAGCAGTTGTTCGCGCAAGTAACTAATCCGCCTTTAGACGGAATTAGAGAAGAAATTGTAACAGATATTAGTCTCTCTTTAGGAAAGGATAGAAATATTTTCAGCATTACAGAAAGACAATGTCGAAAGTTGAAAATTCAGAACCCAGTAATTTCAAATGACGATTTAGCAAAAATTAGAAATATTCAAGTGGAAGGTTTTAAAGCTGAAACTGTTGAATTATTATATCAAAAAGATAAAGGACTTAACGGGTTGGAAGATGCTTTAGATGATATTATTATTCAAATTGAAAAAGCGCTGACTCGAAAAACCAATATCATCATTTTATCAGATAGAGGTGTAAGTAAGGTAATGGCGCCAATTCCTGCGCTGTTAGCGTGTTCCTATGTGAGTCATCAAATGAACCGTTTACGTAAGCGTTCCTATTTCGATATTATAATCGAATCTGCAGAACCACGTGAGCCACATCATTTCGCAACCTTATTTGGTTATGGCGCATCTGCTGTAAATCCTTATATGGTTAACGAAATTATCAGAATGCAAGTGACAGATGGTTTTATCACTGATATGGACGAGCAGAAAGCAGTTGATAATTTCAATAAAGCCATCGGAAAAGGAATTCTGAAAGTGATGAATAAAATCGGTATTTCGACGTTACGTTCGTATAGAGGTTCTCAAATTTTCGAAATCGTTGGTTTTAATTCACAATTCGTAGAAAAATATTTCCCATATACAGCATCAAGAATTGAAGGTATTGGGTTGTATGAAATCGAAAAAGAAATTGATAAACGATACAAACATGCGTATCCAAGTAATGTTTTAGATAAACGTTTAGGGTTAAATATTGGTGGCGATTACCGATGGAGACGAAATGGAGAAAAACATTTATTTAATCCAACAACGGTTGCCAAATTACAACAAGCGGTTCGTTTAAGCGATCAAGCGAGTTATGATGTGTATGCAAAAAACATCAATGAGCAATCAAAAAATTTAATGACCATTCGAGGCTTATTCGAATTTAATAATATCGATCCTATTCCAATTGAAGAAGTAGAGCCTTGGACAGAAATTGTAAAACGTTTCAAAACAGGAGCCATGTCTTATGGTTCAATTTCTCGTGAAGCACATGAAAATTTAGCCATTGCCATGAATAGAATTGGAGGAAAATCTAATTCTGGAGAAGGTGGAGAAGATAGAAGACGTTTTCAGCCAGATGTGAATGGAGATAGCAGAAACTCTGCAATTAAGCAAGTAGCTTCTGGTCGTTTTGGAGTAACGTCGCATTATTTAACCAATGCTAAAGAGATTCAAATTAAAATGGCTCAAGGTGCAAAACCTGGAGAAGGCGGTCAGTTGCCAGGCGAAAAGGTACTACCTTGGATTGCTGCGGCTCGTAACTCAACACCATTCGTGGGATTAATTTCGCCACCACCACATCACGATATTTATTCTATTGAAGATTTAGCACAATTAATTTACGATCTTAAAAATGCAAATCGAGATGCTAGAATTAATGTAAAATTAGTCTCTGAGGTTGGTGTTGGTACCATCGCAGCTGGTGTTGCAAAAGCAAAAGCAGATGTTGTACTCATCGCAGGTTACGATGGTGGAACAGGAGCATCACCTTTAACATCGTTAAAGCATGCTGGTTTACCATGGGAACTTGGTTTAGCAGAAGCGCAACAAACTTTAGTACTTAATAATTTAAGAAGTAGAATTGTTGTAGAATGTGATGGACAATTAAAAACTGGTCGTGATGTTGCTATTGCAGCTTTATTAGGAGCTGAGGAATTTGGTTTCGCCACGGCACCTTTGGTCGCTTCAGGTTGTATTATGATGCGTAAATGTCATTTAAATACCTGTCCTGTTGGTATCGCAACACAAGACAAAGAATTGCGTAAAAACTTTAAAGGCACACCAGAGCACGTTATTAATTTCTTCTATTATATCGCAGAAGAATTAAGAGCAATTATGGCAGAACTTGGATTTAGATCAATGGCAGAAATGGTTGGTCAAACGCATAAAATTAATGCCAATAAAGCCATCAAGCATTACAAAGCTAAAGGCCTAGATTTATCTTCAATTTTACACAGACCAGAAGTCTATAATCAAATGACGGTTAAAAATACTGAGAAACAAGAACACAACTTAGATAGTGTTTTAGATTTCAGAATTTTGAAAGATTCACATCGTGCTTTATACCGAAAAGAGCAAATGACATTATCGTATCCTATTAAGAATACTAATAGAACTGTTGGAGCAATTGTAAGTAACGAAATTTCGAAAATATATGGTCATTTAGGATTACCTGAAGATACCTTAAATATCCATTTTGAAGGTTCAGCCGGACAAAGTTTCGGAGCTTTTGGAGCTCACGGATTAACATTCAACCTTCAAGGAAATACCAATGATTATTTAGGTAAAGGTTTGTCTGGAGCCAAATTAATTGTAAAGAAACCTGAAAAGGCAGATTTCAAAGCAGAGAACAATATCATTATTGGTAATGTGTGCTTGTTTGGAGCTGTTGAAGGTCAGGCTTACATTAACGGAATTGCAGGCGAGCGTTTTGCAGTTAGAAACTCTGGTGCAACTGCGGTTGTAGAAGGTGTAGGAGATCACTGTTGTGAGTACATGACAGGTGGAAAAGTAGTAGTTCTTGGTAAAACAGGACGAAACTTTGCTGCAGGAATGAGTGGAGGAATCGCTTATGTATACGATCCAGAAAACAAGTTTAAAAATGGTTTGTGTAATACCGAAACTATAGAGTTTGAAAAGATTCTGAAGAAAGATGCAAACGATTTAAAAGCAATGATAGAGAAGCACGTAAAATATACAAACAGTGATTTAGGAAAATCGCTATTAGATGATTGGGAAACAAGCTTGAAGCATTTTGTACGCGTAATGCCTACGGAATACAAACGTGCATTGAAGCGTTTAGAGACAGAAGAACAAATGGTTGAAGAGTTAGAAATAGCATAGTGTTACGCTGTTTTGAAGAGTTAAAGAATAGGAATTTAAATTTAGAAAGTATGGAAGAGATTCCTGCTTTCGCAGGAATAAAATGGGAAAAGTAACAGGTTTTAAAGAATTCGAAAGAAAAGATGAGTCATACAAACCCGTAAAGGATCGTGTAAAACATTATAATGAATTTACGGTTCCTTTAAAGGGTAAAGAGATGACCGAGCAAGGATCACGTTGTATGGATTGCGGAATTCCATTTTGTCATAGTGGTTGTCCGCTTGGTAATCTCATTCCAGATTTTAACCACATGGTGCATCAAGGTGAGTGGCAAAAAGCCTCTTGGATTTTACATTCCACAAATAATTTCCCTGAATTTACAGGTCGTTTGTGTCCTGCACCTTGTGAGCAAGCATGCGTTTTAGGAATTATTGAAGATCCAGTATCAATAGAAAATATCGAAAAAAATATAGTTGAACGCGCTTTTAAAGAAGGTTGGATAAAACCACAACCACCAAAAGTGAGAACAGGAAAAACGATTGCTGTCGTTGGTTCTGGACCTGCTGGTTTGGCGGCTGCACAACAATTAAATAGAGCTGGTCATACAGTCACTGTTTTTGAGCGTGATGATGCTATTGGAGGATTATTACGCTACGGAATTCCGAATTTTAAAATGGAAAAAGGCATCATAGATCGTCGTTTAGCGATTCTTGAAGCAGAAGGCATTGTATTTAAAACCAATGTAAATGTTGGTGTGAATTACGATGTTGAAGAGTTGAAAAAGTTTGATGCTGTTGTGCTTTGTGGAGGAGCAACTGAAAGACGTAGTTTACCAACACCTGGTATTGATGCAGATGGAGTAGTGCAAGCTATGGACTTTTTAACGCAGCAGACAAAAACTGTTTTCGGACAGAAAATAAAAGATCAAGTTTTAGCAACTGGTAAAAATGTGATTGTAATTGGAGGTGGTGATACGGGAAGTGATTGTATTGGTACATCAAATCGTCAAGTTGCAAAATCGGTAGTAAATTTTGAGATTATGCCAAAACCACCAGGACATCGTTCGCCAGCAACACCTTGGCCATATTGGCCGTTGCAATTAAAAACATCGTCTTCTCATAAAGAAGGGGTAGAGCGTAACTGGTTAATCAATACTAAAGAGTTTGTTACTAATGCTAAAGGAAAATTAACAGCTTTAAAAACGGTTAATGTAGAATGGGAAATGATTCCTGGCGAGCGTCCAAAATTAATTGAAATTCCTGGTACAGAGAAAACTTGGAAGTGTGATTTAGCATTGTTGGCACTTGGTTTTACAGGTCCAGAATCTACAATTGCAGATCAATTAGGGTTAGATAGAGATGTGCGTTCTAACTACAAGGCGAGTTATGGAAAATACCAAACTAACATACCAAATATATTCACAGCAGGAGATATGCGAAGAGGGCAATCTTTAATCGTTTGGGCAATTTCTGAAGGTAGAGAAGCAGCCAGACAAGTTGATATTTACTTAATGGGTAAATCAGATTTGGCGACTAAAAACGAAGAAGGCGATTTAGTGGCCTTATAAGGAATTTATATTACTTCTGTTACTATAAATTCTTAGGGTTAATTTATAATTAGGGTAGAAGATAAAAGCATCTGAAATTCAGATGCTTTTTCTTATTGTCTGACAATTGTTAATGTCTGGATTTCAAAACAGACTCAATATCTTCAAATCTAAAGCCCTTAGCTTTCAATAGAATTAAATAATGATACATTAAATCCGCAGCCTCATTTTTAAATAAATCGGCGTCATTATCTTTGGCCTCAATAACCAATTCTACAGCTTCCTCACCTACTTTTTGAGCGACTTTATTTATACCTCTTCTGTACAATGTATTAGTGTACGAATTCTCATCGTTAGTATCAATTCTTTCATTGATGGTTTCTTGTAATTCGTATAAAAACCCTTTAGATGTTTCTTCTTTAAAACACGAGGTACTTCCTGTGTGGCAGGTAGGGCCTTTTGGTTCTGCTTTAATTAAAATGGTATCGTTATCACAATCAATTTGGATGTCTTTAACTAATAACAAGTTTCCTGATTCCTCACCTTTTGTCCACAGTCGGTTTTTACTTCTGCTGAAAAACGTGACTTTGTTTTCGGCTTTTGTTTTTTTGAAAGCTTCATCATTCATATACCCTAACATTAAAACCTGTAAGGTGTTATTATTTTGAATGATTACAGGAACTAATCCATCTCCTTTTGAAAAATCTATGTCCATCGTATTGCTATGTTTTCGTTTTTTAAATATTGTTTTAATTCCGGAATTGGTATTTCGCCATAATGAAAAATACTCGCTGCCAATCCTGCGCTGGCCTGTGTAGTTTCAAACAAGGTTTTAAAATGTGTTTTTGTTCCTGCTCCTCCAGATGCGATTACTGGAATATTAACCAATTCGCTTACTTTTTCAGTAATGTCTAGCGCAAATCCAGCTTTTGTACCATCATTATTCATGGAAGTCAATAGTATTTCGCCTGCACCTAAAGTTTCAACTTGCTTTACCCATTCTAATGTTTTTAGAGGTGTTGCTGTTCGTCCGCCATGAACAAACACCATCCATTCCCCATCAACAAATTTCGTGTCTATCGCAACAACACAACATTGACTGCCAAATTGTCTCGCGATTTGTGTAATCAACTCTGGATTTTTAACGGCTGAAGAATTTACACTCACTTTATCGGCTCCAGCTTTTATAACACTAGAAACGTCTTCAATGGTATTAATGCCGCCTCCGACAGTAAAAGGAATATTGATTTCTTCGGCAATATGAGTAACTAGCTCTACTAAGGTTTTTCGCTTTTCTACGGTTGCAGTAATATCTAGAAACACCAGTTCGTCAGCTCCATGCTCAACGTATTGTTTGGCGAGTTCAATTGGGTCTCCAGCATCTCTAATACCCACAAAGTTAATTCCTTTTACAGTTCTACCGTTTTTGATATCTAGGCAAGGTATGATTCGTTTCTTTAACATAATTTCTGAAGTTCTTTTAAGGAAATATTTCCTTCATAAATGGCTTTTCCAAGAATAACTCCTTCGCAACCAATGTCTTTTACCAATTCTAAATCTTTCAGTGATGAAACACCTCCACTTGCAATTAATTTCACATTAGATTCTGATATGATTTCTCTATATAAATCGTTGGACGTACCTTGAAGCATTCCATCTTTTGCTATGTCCGTACAAATTACATATTTAACACCCTTAGATTCGTAGTCTTTTATAAAATCAACAACATCTAATTCTGAAGCTTCTAGCCAGCCATTAGTGGCAATTTTTCGGTCTTTACAATCCGCACCTAAAATGATTTTTTCAGGACCATAATTTTCTAGCCATGTTAAAAACACATTAGGATTGTTGGCTGCAATACTTCCGCCTGTAATTTGATTTGCACCACATTCAAAAGCGATTCTTAAATCATCATCTGATTTTAGTCCACCGCCAAAGTCGACTTTTAGATGCGTTTTAGAAGCAATAGTTTCTAAAATTTTATGATTGACAATATGCTTGGATTTTGCGCCATCTAAATCTACTAAATGCAAGTATTGAATGCCACTGGCTTCAAATTCCTTGGCGACTTCTAGAGGGTTTTCGTTATATACTTTCTTCGTGCTGTAATCGCCTTTAGTGAGTCGAACACATTTTCCGTCGATGATATCTATAGCTGGTATTATTCTCATAAATTCCTGCGAAAGCAGAAATCTCATCCTACTTTCTTGTTTTTTTATTACTTTATTAGACCTGCTAGGTCCACTTTATTTTTTTACAATTCCAAAAAATTCTTTAACAATTGTGTTCCCACATCAGCCGATTTTTCTGGGTGAAATTGTGTCGCATAAAAGTTATTATGTTGAATTGCCGTTGCAAAAGGTAAAATATAATTGCATGTAGCAATAGTTTGTTCGTTTTTTTCAGCATAATAACTGTGAACATAGTACATGTCCTCATTCGTTTTTATATCGTGAAAAAGTTTCCCATTAACATCTGAAAAACTATTCCAACCCATGTGTGGTACTTTTTTATTTGGTGGAAATTTTTTTACTTGTGTATTGAAAATGCCTAGACATTGTGTATTGCCTTCTTCACTATAATCACACATTAATTGCAAACCTAAACAAATTCCGAGCATTGGTTTTTCAATAGCCCTAATAACCTCGTCAAGTCCTTTATCTTTTAAATATTTCATCGCAGAACTCGCTTCGCCAACACCGGGGAAAATGACTTTGCTTGCATTTAAGATTTCAGTTTTATCGTCTGTAATTATGCTTTCGTAACCTAAACGATTTAAGGCATTTTGTACAGAACGGATGTTGCCTGCGTTGTATTTAATAATTGCTATCATTTTAATTTTTGATGTATAATTTACGATTTTCGAATGCGATTCAGAAAAATTGAAACTTAGTGGTATGTCTAAATCTGAAATCGTAATTCAAAATTCGTAAATCACAAAGTTCCTTTTGTACTTGGGATCGAAAAATTACTAGTTTTCGAAACGGCCATTTTTATAGCTTTTGCAAACGCTTTAAAAATAGCTTCAATTTTATGGTGTTCGTTATCGCCATCCGCTTTAATGTTTAAATTACATTTAGAGGCATCGCTAAAGGATTTAAAAAAGTGCATAAACATTTCCGTGGGCATTTCTCCAATCATTTCACGTTTAAATTCGACTTCCCAAACTAACCAAGGCCTCCCACCAAAATCGATGGCTACTTGCGCCAAACAATCGTCCATAGGTAATAAAAAGCCATAACGTTCAATACCTCGCTTGCTTCCCAAAGCTTCAATAAAAGCCTCGCCGAAGGTAATAGCAACATCTTCAATAGTATGATGCTCGTCAATTTCTAAATCGCCATTGACGTTTACAAACAAATCGATATTACCATGTTTGGATATTTGTTCTAACATGTGGTCAAAAAAGCCTAAACCAGTTGAAATATTATTTTTTCCTGAACCGTCTAAATTTATTTCAACTTGGATATCCGTTTCATTAGTTTTTCTAACAACGTTGGCTGTTCTCGGAATCGCTTTTAAATAATTATAAATCTCTTCCCAAGATGTGGTAGTTAAAGTGGCATAATTACTGGTGTCATCACTCATATAAATACCTTTACTCCCTAAATTTTTTGCTAATTCAATATCGGTTGCTCGGTCTCCAATGACATATGAGTTTTCTAAATCATAATTTCCATGAATGTATTTTCTTAATAATCCTGTTCTCGGTTTTCTAGTTGGTGCGTTATCTTCTGGAAAACTTTTGTCAATTAGAATTTCTGAAAATTCCACATTTTCATTTTTAAACGCTTGAATTATTTTGTCTTGTGTAGGCCAAAAGGTATCATCAGGAAAAGAGTCCGTACCCAATCCATCTTGATTCGTAACCATAACTAGTTCGTAATCTAGTTCTTTGGCAATACGTGATAACCATTGAAAAACACCTGGATAATATTCCAGTTTTTCTAAACTATCGAGTTGAAAATCGATTGGTGGTTCTATGGCTAACGTGCCGTCTCTGTCTATGAATAATACGCGCTTCATGTCACTTTTATTTTCAGCCCAAGTAGGTTGTTAAAATTTACTTGGGCTTTGTTAATTAACTATTTTTTAGTGCTTTTATTAGTTGTTGGTTCTCTTCGGGCTTCCCAACAGTAATTCTTATGCTATTTTTTACTAAACTATTTCGGTTTCTAGTGATTACTTTTTGTTCCACTAAATTTTGATATAATTGATTAGCATCATCAACTTCAACTAATAAAAAATTAGCATCAGACGGATATATCTTTTTTATGATATCTAAAGTTTTTAATTCTTGAATTAATTTTGCTTTTTCTTCGAGTATTATTCGTTTGTTAGATTCAAAAGTACTCCGATTATCTAAAGCCTCAATAGCAGCTTTTTCATTTAGCTGACTAATATTATAAGGCATTTTAACCTTGTTCAGCAATTGCACAATTTCTTTGCTAGCATAGGCAATTCCAATTCTTGCAGCCGCTAAAGCCCAAGCTTTGCTAAAAGTTTGAGTCACGATAAGATTAGGGTAAGATTCAAACGATTTGCTCCAAGAT
Organism: Winogradskyella bathintestinalis; assembly: GCF_030407435.1. Lineage (GTDB taxonomy): Bacteria > Bacteroidota > Bacteroidia > Flavobacteriales > Flavobacteriaceae > Winogradskyella > Winogradskyella bathintestinalis. The sequence continues at coordinate 102,313 of NZ_JASDDK010000001.1, read as the reverse complement.
TCGCGATCGCTAAAATCCGCATAAGCTTCATCGATTACAACAATACCTTTGAAGTTTTTTAAGATAAATTCAATATCAGAAGCATTAAAACAATTGCCAGTAGGATTGTTTGGCGAACAGATAAAAATCAACTTTAAATTGTCATCATTAAAATATGGTGTTAAAGCATCTGTATTTATCTGAAATTTATCATTCAAAGGAAGCGTTATCAATTCAATAGCATTAATATCAGCAGCTACTTGATACATGCCGAATGTTGGTGTAAACGTTAAAGCTTTATCTTGATTTGGATTGCAAAAAATACGATAAATTAAATCGATTATCTCATCACTACCATTTCCAACAAATATATTGTTGCTGGAAAGTTTTTTATAATCTGCGAGCTTTTGTTTTAGTATTTTTTGATCTGAATTTGGATAACGGTTCAACGTGCCAAAAGGATTTTCGTTGGCATCTAAAAACACACCATCGTTACCTTTAAATTCATCGCGCGCACTAGAATAGGGTTGCAGTGCTAAGATATTTTGGCGAACTAAAGTCTTTAAATTAAACATGGTTAATCGATTTTAATCTTAATGTTACAGCATTTTTATGCGCATCCAAACCTTCTGCTTCAGCCATTAATTCTATTGATGGACCGATGTTTTTAATGCCGTCTTCATTCAAGTTTTGGAAGGTTATTTTCTTTACAAAACTATCGAGTGAAACTCCACTGTAATTTTTGGCATAACCGTTTGTTGGTAAGGTGTGATTGGTGCCACTAGCATAATCGCCAGCACTTTCGCAACTGTATTTTCCTAGAAATACCGAACCTGCATTTGTAATTAGATTTATGTAATCTGAAGCATTATCGGTAGCGATAATTAAATGTTCTGGAGCGTATAAATTGCTAAATTCTAAACATTCGTCAATAGAGTTTAGCAGAATAGCACGACTAATTTTTAAAGCTTCGGAAGCAATATTATTTCTTGTTAATTTGCCAAGTTGCTTTTTTAGTTCTTGTAGAGTTCTATTAATGATATCCTCATTGTCGGATAACAAAATCACTTGACTGTCTGGGCCATGTTCTGCTTGTGATAACAAATCGGCAGCCACAAACTCAGGATTACTAGTTTTGTCCGCAATGACCAAAACTTCACTAGGACCAGCTGGCATATCTATGGCAACTCCATCTTGCTGAATCAATTCTTTAGCTTTTGTTACGAACTGATTGCCTGGTCCGAATATTTTATAGACTTGCGGAATCGTTTCCGTTCCATAAGCCATAGCTGCAATAGCTTGCGCACCACCAACTTTATAAATCTTTGAAATGCCAACAAGGCTAGCTGTATACAGAATAGCAGGATTTATCTGTCCTTCTTTATTTGGTGGTGAACATAAAATGATCTCTTTACAACCCGCCAATTTAGCAGGAATTCCCAACATTAAAATGGTAGAAAATAAAGGAGCAGAACCACCAGGAATGTACAAGCCGACTTTTTCAATACCCACAGATTTACGCCAACATTTTACGCCTTTTGTGGTTTCTATAATTTGTTCCTTTTCCTTCTGACTTTTGTGAAAAGTCTCAATATTTTCTTTTGCTAGATTGATGGCATCTTTTAAATCTTGAGGAACTTGGTTGATGGCGAATTCAATTTCAGAATTTTCAACTTGAAGTGACTTTAGAATTACATTGTCAAACTTTTCAGCATATCCTACTAAGGCTTTGTCCTTGTTAATTTTAACGTCTTTGAGAATGTCAAGGACAACAGCATCTAGCTTTTGCTTTTCAAAAACCGGTCGTTCTGCGAGCGAGTTCCAGTCGGAAGCATTAGGGTTTTTATACACTTTCATTACATGACCATTTTATCAATTGGAACGACTAAAATGCCTTCTGCTCCAGCATCTTTTAGGGCATCGATATTATTCCAAAATTTATCTTCATCAATTACAGAGTGTAACGAGCTCCAGCCTTTTTTTGCCAATGGTAATATCGTCGGACTCTTTAAAACGGGAAGTATCGCAGTGACTTCATCTATTTTATCCGTTGGAACATTCATCAAAACGTATCGTGAGTTTTTAGCTCTTAAAACCGCTTGAATTCTGAATACAAGTTTTTCTAAAATAGCTTCTTTTTCAGAATTTAAATTACTGTTTTTTGCTAAGACCGCTTCAGATTTTAAAATTACTTGTGTTTCTCTCAGCCCATTTTTAAAAAGGGTACTGCCCGAACTTACAATATCGCAAACACCATCTGCTAAACCAATATTTGGTGCAATCTCTACAGAACCAGAAATGACGTGAATGTCAGCTTCAATATTGTTTTGTTTTAAAAACGTATTAAGTGTATTTGGGTAAGACGTAGCTATCTTTTTTCCGTTGAAATAGGTCGCCTTATCTGATGCGATTGATTTAGGTACAGCTAAAGAAACTCTGCATTTTGCAAAGCCTAGTTTTTCAACAATTTCAGTTTTTTTCTCTTTTTCAATCAGAATATTTTCACCAATTATTGCAATGTCTACGACACCGTCTTCAATATATTGTGGAATATCTGAATTTCTCAAATACAATACTTCTAAAGGAAAATTCTGTGCTGAAACTTTCAGTTGATCTTTTCCGTTATCGATTTTAATACCACAATCCTTTAAGAGTTTTAAAGAATCTTCATTTAATCGTCCGCTTTTTTGGATGGCAATTTTTAGTTTACTCATTTTAATTTAATTAATAGTATCTAAATAAATCAATCGTGCAGAATTAAAAAAACCCGACTGATTTATTCAGACGGGTTTGAAATATTTTTAAATTACATATATCAATTCCTGCTCGCCTGAATGCAAGTATGAAAATGATGATGATGTGTTTGACTAAAAGTCATTAGATTTTAATTTGAGTGGCAAAAGTAGTATTTATTTTTGGATTACAAAATATTTTTTTGCTAATCCGACAGGGCAGAAAATAATTTCGACTTCACTAAAAGAGTAGCTAATAGGATTTACTTAATGATTTCTGATAAAATAAAAGCTCATGAAGTTGGAAACTTAGCTCGAATATCTTCCAAGCACAAATTATGAATACTCCCAATGTGAGAGTGTTCTTTACCCAAATCTGGCTTGTAAGTTCCGGCTTGTACTTGGCTTCCAATTTTTTGATAGGCTTCTCTAAAACTCATACCGTCAACCACTAAATTATTGATGCTATCTACCGTAAATAAGTATTGGTATTTCTCATCGTTGAGGTCAATATCCTTTACGATGATTTGTTGAATTGAATAATTAAAAATGTCTAAAATGTCTTTCACATCTTCAAAGGCATTGATGATGTTTTCTTTCAGTAATTGAAAATCTCTATGGTAACCACTTGGTAAATTATTCGTGATTAATAACATTTCAGAATGTAAGGCTTGAATTTTGTTGCACTTGCCTCGAATTAATTCGAACACATCAGGATTTTTTTTGTGTGGCATAATGCTACTTCCTGTGGTTAATTCATCTGGAAACGTAATAAAGCCAAAATTCTGACTCATATACAGGCAAATATCCATAGCAAAACGAGCCATAGTATTACATAAGCCGCCTAATGCATTGGCGATAGCACGTTCACTTTTTCCTCTACTCAATTGAGCAGCAACCACATTATATTTTAAAGTCGAAAACCCAAGTGTTTTGGTGGTAATATCTCTATCAATAGGAAATGAACTTCCGTAACCAGCAGCCGATCCTAATGGGTTTTGGTCGGCAATTTTTGAAACAGCATTTAAAACGTAAATATCATCAATCAACAATTCCGCATAGGCAGAAAACCATAAGCCAAAAGAGGAAGGCATGGCCACTTGCAAATGTGTGTAACCTGGTAAAAGTTTGGTTTTATGCGTTTCAGCGAGACCTAGAAGTGTATCGAAAAACGTCTTCGTTTTGTCGTTTATGATTTGAAGGTTCTCTTTATAGTAAAGTTGAAGTGCCACTAAAACTTGATCGTTCCTAGAGCGTGCTGTGTGGATTTTTTTTCCGACGTCGCCTAAAGTTTTCGTGAGTTCATGCTCAATTTTAGAATGTACATCTTCAAACGAATCTTCGATGATGAATGTCTCGTCTTCAATGGACTTTGCCAAAATTTCTAATCCTAATTTCAGTTGTTCTAATTCTTCCGACGTTATAATGTCTATGGATTCTAACATGATGGCATGAGCCAACGATGCTTGCACATCATATTTGGCGATATGCATGTCAATTTCACGGTCGTTACCAACGGTAAATAATTCTATTTTTTTATCTATTGAATAGCCTTTGTCCCACAACTTCATAGTTTCAAAATTTTAGTTTTTTAAATAAAATATAGAGATTAGACCGCTTCGCTGTTAGAAAATAAATCGCTCACTCATTGAATAAAAATCTAGACTTTTTTCTATTATCCTTTCTCTATTTTCTTCTTTTTACAATATCTTCTCCAACAATTTAATATACAAATCAACACCTTCCTCAATCTCAGCCAAATAAATAAACTCATCTGCAGTGTGTGAACGTGTGCTATCGCCTGGCCCTAATTTTAACGATTGACAAGTTAACACAGATTGGTCAGATAACGTTGGCGAACCGTAAGTCTTTCGTCCTAATTCGATTCCTGCCTTTACCAGTTCGTGATTAATCGAAATTGAGGACGAATTTAATCGTAAACTTCGCGCTTTAATGCTTGAGCATGGCGATTCTTTCGTTAAAATATCTGCAATTTCTTGATTCGAATATTTGTCATTTACACGCACATCAATCACTAAATCTACTTCTGCAGGTACGGCATTATGTTGTTTCCCGGCATTAATTTGTGTAACTGTCATTTTTACGTCACCTAAAGCTTGAGATGATCTTTCGAATTTATAATTTTGAAACCATTTTAAAACAGCAATAGTGTTGTAAATTGAATTGTCATTATTTGGGTGTGCAGCATGACTGGCTGTTCCTTTAACCTGTGCATCAAAAACAACCAAACCTTTTTCGGCAACGGCTAAATTCATTAAGGTTGGTTCTCCAATAATACCGACATCTATTTTTGGAATGACGCTCAACATACTATTCAATCCGTTTGGCCCACTACTTTCTTCTTCAGCAGAAGCGACAATTACTAAATTATAATTCAGGTCTTTTTTATCATAGAAATAAGTGAACGTTGCGATTAATGATACTAAACATCCACCAGCATCATTACTACCTAAACCGTATAATTTTCCATCTTCTACATTGGCTTTAAAAGGGTCTTTGGTGTAACCGTTGTTTGGTTTTACGGTATCGTGATGTGAGTTTAGTAATAAATTTGGTTTGTTGTCGTTGAAATATTTGTTGGTGGACCATACATTATGATTATTCCTTTTAAATGGGATATTATGCGCTATAAACCAATTCTCAATCAGCAAAGCCGTGTTGTCTTCTTCCGAGGAAAATGACTGCGTTTCTATTAATTGCTTTAGTAAAACAATGGCTTCTTTTGTTAGTTTTTCAATCATTCTGTAATGGTTGTATGTTTGTTGTTGGTATTGAAAAGCATGTCTGATTTTCCAATACAAACTTTTTGAACGTTTTGGTTTATCGCATGAAAACAGTTATCTAATTTCGGTAGCATGCCTTCGAATATAATATTGTTTTCTTTTAATGTTTTGTAGCTTTGAGTGTTGATGTTCTCAATAACAGAATCAGCGTTTTCAACGTCTTCAAGAACACCATTTTTTTCGAAACAATAATACAATTCGGTGTTGAATATTGACGATAATCCAATGGCTAATTCTGATGCAATAGTGTCTGCATTCGTGTTTAATAATTGTCCGTTTTCGTCGTGAGTTATGGCACAAAAAACTGGTGTTATGTTGTTTTTTAATAACACTTCTATAGCCTTAGTATTTACTTTTTTTACATCGCCTACGAAGCCGTAATCAATAGTGTTAATCGGTCTTTTTGCTGAAACAATAGTGTTGCCATCTGCACCAGAAAAACCGATCGCATTGCAGTTATTAGCTTGCAATTGAGCGACGATAGTTTTATTGATTTTTCCAGCGTAAACCATCGTAATGATATCTAAAGTTTCACCATCTGTGATGCGTCTGCCTTCGGTTATTTTTACAGGAACCTTCATTTGGGTTGCCAACTTAGTGGCTAATTTTCCACCACCATGAACCAAAATTTTTGGACCTGATATTGTAGCAAAATCTTTAATGAATGAAGCTAATATTTCTTCATTATCGATGATGTTTCCACCTATTTTTATGACTTTTATTGTTTTCATCTTGTGCTCGCGTAAGCGAGTATCTTTTTAGTTTAGACCTGCTGGTTTTTTGTAACCTGCTAGGTTTTACTTAGATTATAATTCTTCCAATATCTGCTTCAATACCACTTGCGCAGCATAGGTTCTATTATTCGCTTGTCGAATAACCACGGATTGCTCACTATCCAAAACCGCATCTTCTACAACCACATTTCGTCTAACAGGTAAACAATGCATAAATTTTGCTTTACCTAATTTCGTTTTGGTCATCATCCAATTTTCATCTTGGTTTAATATTTTTCCGTAATCATTATAACTGCTCCAATTTTTCACATAAACGAAATCAGCATTTTTTAAGGCTTCGTCTTGATTGTGATTGATAATTGTATTTTTCGTGACTTCTTCACTTAATTCGTAACCTTCAGGGTGTGTAATGGTTAAATCTACTTCTAAATTTTGCATCATCTCTACAAACGAATTTGGAACCGCTTGAGGCAAGGCTTTTGGGTGTGGTGCCCACGACAACACCACTTTTGGTTTCACTTTTTCTGTGAGTTCAGTAATCGTAATGGCATCTGCTAAGGCTTGTAAAGGATGCGCTGTGGCAGATTCCATATTCACAATCGGAACTGTGGAGTATTTTATAAAGTTATTGAGTACATATTCCGATTCGTCTTTGGCTTTATCCTGTAAGGTGGGAAATGCTCTCACTGCAATCACATCTGCATATTGCGAAATAACCTGTGCAGCTTCTTTAATATGTTCTGACGAATTGCCATTCATAATTGTGCCATCTTCAAACTCAATATTCCAAGCATCATTGACGTTTAAAATCATGACCTCCATGCCCAAATTTTTTGCTGCTTTTTCTGTGCTCAATCGTGTTCTTAAACTCGAATTAAAAAAGAGCATCACTAAGGTTTTATGTGTTCCTAAATCTTGAAACTCAAAAGGGTTCATTTTTAATAAAATGGCATCCTTTATGGTTTCGGAAAGGTTGGAAATATCTTTTATTTTGGTGTAGTTTTTCATGTTCATTTCCCACGAAAGTGGGTGTCTCTTTAATTTGACTTATTTTGTACGTGTGACCGCTAAAGTCCCTTCTAGGGTGTTTTTAAAATTCCTATTTTTCGTTTAATTCTTGTTTTAACGCTTCAAAAAACAAATCAATATGCTTTTCTTGAATCGTTAATGGTGGAAGAATTCGTAATAAATTAGGATTTTTTGCACTTCCTGTAAATATATGATGATCGAAAATTAATTTTTTCCGTAATTCTGAAATAGGAAATTCGAATTCTAAACCCATCATTAATCCTCTCCCTTTTATCGATTTCAAACTTGGTAAAGCCTTAGCCTTTTCTTGAAAATAGTATGAAATGTTAATAGCATTTTCCATCAGCTTTTCATCTTCCAAAACCTCTAAAACTGAAAGGGTCGCTGCACAAGCCAAATGATTGCCACCAAATGTTGTTCCTAATAAACCGAAAGACGCTTCAATCGACGGATGAATTAAAATGCCACCAATTGGAAATCCATTTCCCATGCCTTTAGCGATAGAAATAATATCTGGTGTAATGTTATGCTTTTGAAAAGCAAAAAAGTCGCCAGTTCTTCCAAACCCAGATTGTACTTCGTCTGCAATTAAAGCGGTGTTATATTGCTTGCACAGCTTTTCAAGGCCTTGATAAAATTCAGTCGTGCTTTGGTCTAAACCTCCGACCCCTTGAATAAATTCTACGATTACAGCACAAGTTAAATTTTGTTTTAATATGGTTTCAACAGTTTTTAATTCGCCTAATTCTACAAAATCGACTTCTTGTTGCGCGTTTATTGGTGCAACAATTTTTGGGTTATCAGTTGCCGCAACAGCTGCAGATGTCCTACCATGAAATGAATTTTTAAACGCTAAAATTTTCTTTTTTTTGTTATGAAATGAGGCTAATTTTAAAGCATTCTCATTGGCTTCGGCACCAGAATTACACAAGAATAAATGGTAATCCTTGCAGCCAGAAAGTTGCTCTAATTTGTCTGCCAGTTCAACTTGCAACGGATTTTGAATCGCATTGCTGTAAAACCCAAGTTTTTCAACTTGCCTAGAAATGGCGTTCACATATTTTGGGTGTGAATGTCCTATGGATATTACAGCATGACCACCATATAAATCTAAGTATTTCACGTTTTTGTCATCGTAAACGTACATGTCTTTGGCGCTAACTGGTGTGATATCGTAAAGAGGGTAAACATTAAATAAACTCATATCTGCTCTTTTTTAATGTTATTAATTTTATTAAACGAAGCCACCATGCCTTGAATTAAAGACGAGCTCAAGCCTTTGTGTTCCATTTCATTCAAACCTTCAATGGTACAACCTTTTGGTGTGGTAACTCGGTCAATTTCTTCTTCAGGATGGTCTCCATTGGTAATTAATAAATTGGCAGCTCCTTCACTGGTATACATCGCTAATTCTTGGGCCTCTTTAGCGTCGAATCCCAATTGAATTGCCGCTTGTGTTGTGGCACGAATCAATCGCATCCAGAACGCAATGCCGCTCGCACAAACCACCGTTGCAGCTTGCATTTGAGATTCTGGAATAGCCAGAGTGTGTCCTAACCTGTTGAAAATCGCTTCGGCAATTTTAATCCGTTTCGCTCCTTTTTCGTTACTGCACATGCATGTCATGGATTTACCCACAGCGATGGCTGTGTTAGGCATGGCTCTGATAATGAATTGGTCTGTCCCAACGATAGTTTCAATCTGTGGGATTAAAAAACCAGTTATCGTTGAAATTAAAACATGTTTGTCTGTTAAATGAAGTTTAATTTCATCTAAAATGTTTTCGAAATGTGCTGGTTGAACAGCAAAAATTAATATATCGGATTGTTTAACTGCATCAATATTATCTGTCGTTAAGACCACATTTTTATACCCATCTAAATCTTGGATAGAATTTAAATTTCGTTTGGTTAAGTATAATGTCGTAATCGCATTGTTAGTGATAAGTCCTTTGGCGATGGACTTTCCTAAATTTCCTGTTCCTATAATTGCTATTTTCATGTTTACTGACCGCGAAAGCGGTTATCTTTTTCGCCTGACCTGTTTTGGGACATCTTCCCAAAGGAAAGAATGGCGAGATTAATTGTTCTTGTTTTATAGACCTTATAGTGTCGAGGCTTCGGGTTTAAGACCTGCGAGGTCTGGTTATGTTCTAAAAATAATTCGCCTTCAAATTTAATCCTTCAGTTTCTTCATAACCTAACATTAAATTCATGTTTTGAATGGCTTGTCCTGATGCTCCTTTTAATAAATTATCAATGATGCTGGTGACCAATAATTTGTTATTGTGTCTATGTAAATGAAGCAAACATTTATTGGTGTTTACGACTTGTTTTAAATGAATATCTTCATCTGAAACAAATGTGAAGGCAGCACCTTTGTAGAAATCGTTAAACAATGTTTTTGCGTCGTCAATTGAACCTCTAAATTTGGTGTAAAGTGTAGCGAAAATTCCTCTTGAAAAATTCCCGCGATTCGGCATAAAGTTGATTTCAGAATTAAAACTACTTTGCAACTGATTCACCGTCTGATTAATCTCTCCTAAATGCTGATGTGAAAAAGCTTTATAATGAGAAAAATTGTTGTCTCGATATGTAAAATGGGTGGTTTCAGATAAAGACGTTCCTGCGCCAGTTGCTCCTGTTACCGCATTAATATGAATATCATCATGTAATAAATCTGCTTTTGCTAAAGGTAATAATGCCAATTGAATCGCAGTAGCAAAACAGCCAGGATTAGCGATGTAATTGGCTTTTTTAATCGCTTCTTTATGTAATTCTGGCAGACCGTAAATAAACGTTTTTCCGTTAAATATTTCGTCTTTTGTTAATCTGAAGTCGTTACTTAAATCAATGATTTTTGTCGTTTCTGAAAAACTATTTTTTTCCAAAAAGGCTTTCGAATTTCCATGGCCTAAACACAAAAATAATACATCAACTTCAGGGTTGATTTCACTTGTAAAATTCAAATCCGTAGAACCTAATAAATCTTGATGAATTTTACTGACTTTGTTTCCAGCATTGGTGGTGCTATAAATAAAATCGATTTCCACTTTAGAGTGATGCATCAGTAGTCGTATTAATTCACCTGCCGTGTAACCTGCGCCTCCAATTATTCCTATTGTTTTTTTCTTCATTATCATTCTATTTTTACACCTTTAATGAGCTACACTCGGTATCTCAAAGGAAAACATATTTTCTATTCGATAATCCTCAAGGGGACAATATTCCAATTATTCGTGTAGATTGTCCCCTCGAGCAGACTTTATTGGTGTGTTTTCCTAACTATTTACTTGTTGGTATATCTTATTCTGATTTCCAAAAATCTTGATAAACCCTTTAGCTTCATCTGCGGTCCATCCTTTGTTTTCCTCTCCATAACTTCCGAATTTGGTATTCATTAGATCATGTTTGGATGTTATACCATCTAATGAGAAATGATAAGGTTTTAGAGTAACCATAACATCTCCCGAAACTTTATCTTGGCTACTTAGTAAAAAGGCTTCCATATCTCGCATAACTGGGTCTAAATATTGACCTTCGTGTAAATGCATACCGTAAAAGCTCGACAAATAATCTTTATGCTGCAATTGCCATTTGGTTAAAGTATGCTTTTCTAATAAATGGTGTGATTTGATGATGATTAACGCTGCGGCAGCTTCAAAACCAACACGTCCTTTAATGCCAACAATAGTATCTCCCACATGAATGTCCCTTCCAATTGCATAAGTCGAAGCCAAATTGTTTAAGACCTGAATATTGATTTCTGGGTCATTTCCAATACCATTAATAGCGACTAATTCACCTTTAGAAAACGATAAAACTACTTTCTCAGGGTCTGAGTGTTTTAATTGCGATGGATAAGCTGAGTCTGGTAAAGACTTTTCAGAAGTTAAGGTTTCTTCGCCTCCAACACTTGTTCCCCAAAGTCCTTTATTAACTGAGTATTTTGCTTTGTTCCAAGACATATCGATTCCGTTATCAATTAGGTAATCAATTTCTTGTTGTCGGGTTAACTTGCCATCTCTAATTGGTGTAACGATTTCAATTTCTGGGGCTAAGGTTTGAAAAATCATATCAAAACGGACTTGGTCGTTTCCTGCTCCTGTGCTGCCATGGGCAATATATTTTGCTCCAATACTTTTTGCGTATTGTACAATTTCAATAGCCTGAATGATACGTTCTGCGCTAACAGACAGAGGATAGGTGTTATTTTTAAGTACATTTCCAAAGATTAAATACTTAATGACCTTATCATAATATGAAGCAATGGCGTCGATATTTTTATAAGTTGAAACACCCATTTTATAGGCGTTATTTTCAATGGATTTTATTTCTTCCGCTGTAAAACCACCTGTATTCACACTTACGGCATGAACATCATATCCTGCTTTTGATAAACTTACTGCGCAGTATGAGGTGTCTAAACCTCCACTATATGCTATGACTAATTTTTTCATTTTTTATCTTTTTTTAGGAACATGTTTTGTTTTATAAGTTTCAATCGTGTCCATACTTTTTTATCGTATTTGTGATTATGTGTTTTTGCCGCTTCCTTTTTTAAAGGATCGTATAACATGCCAGTACATAAGCACATTTTTTGTTCTGTTCTGGTAAGAACATCGAAATTTTTGCAGGTTTGGCAGCCTTTCCAGAAGGATTGATCATCGGTTAATTCTGAAAAAGTAACCGGTTTATAGCCTAGTTCACTATTCATTTTCATAACCGCCAATCCTGTGGTGATACTGAATATTTTGGAATCGGGAAACTTGGTTCTTGAATGTTCAAAAATCACTTGCTTAATTTGTTTGGCAAGCCCTTGATTTCTAAAATCTGGATGCACAATAAGTCCGGAATTGGCTACAAACTTACCATGACCCCATGCTTCAATATAACAGAAACCTGCGAATTTGTCGTCTTCTAAAGCAATGACGGCATTACCATTTTCCATTTTGGTTATAATGTATTCGGGTTGTCGTTTTGCAATACCAGTACCTCTAACTTGTGCGGCTTCTGCAATGGTTTCACAAATGAGCTCAGCGTAAATACTATGTGATTTATCAGCAATAACAATTTTCATACTATTGACCGCGAAAGCGGTTATCTCTTTAATTAAACTTTGATTTTATCTTTATTTTTGAGATTCCCACTTTCGTGAGAAGTAGCAAGAAGAACCGGACACACCTTAGTTCCTAATATAAATCGTACCCAAAAGGGCGACGATTGCGTATAGTAGGTCGATTAGTAAATATAACGAAAAGTGGTAAAAAATGTGATGAATTGTTCAAAATGAAAAAATTAAAATTGATTAACTAAATGGTTTAAAGAAGTTCCATTAGCGACGTCGCCTGTTGGACAACAAGCTTGTGGGTCTTTCAATTCTATTTACATGATTAAACATAGTGTAAATTTAGAATTAAAATTTAATAATTGTCCTAATCTCTTTTATTTTTTTAAATTTTTATGAAATTCATAATTCTATTAAATAAAACTGTAATTACTTCATTTTAAATCATTCTGAAACTGCTTTTTTTAAAGTATATAATCTGTACTCACAAAATTGGACGCTTTTGAGTCCATCAAATCTTTTAAAATAGCGTTGTTATAATCGTTGTCTTTTGAAGCGACAAAAGTTCTGATTGAAAACGAACGCAAGGCATCATGTACACTTAAAGTTCCAACGGCTGAATCCTTTCTTCCTGTAAATGGATATACATCTGGTCCACGTTGACATGAACTGTTCAAATTTACACGGCAGACCAAATTTACAAGTGTATCGATTAGTGGCGCTAAGGTTTTTATATCTTTTCCGAACAAACTAACTTGTTGTCCGTAATTGGATTCTGCCATATCATCTAATGGTTCTTCAATATCTGAAAATGGCACCACCGGAATTACAGGTCCAAATTGTTCTTCTTGAAATACGCGCATATCTTTAGTCACAGGATATAAAACAGCTGGGAAAATATAATTTTCTGTAGTTTCTCCACCTTTTTCATTAATCACTTTTGCACCTTTTTCAGTAGCATCGTCAATTAATTCTTGAATATATAACGGTTTATCTGGTTCTGGTAATGGTGTCAATTTAGCGCCATCTTCCCATGGATTTCCAAATTTAAGAGCATCAACTTTTGCCGAAAATCGTTTGTTGAATTCTTCCACAATATCTTCATGTACATATAAAACTTTTAAAGCTGTACATCGTTGACCGTTAAAAGAGGTTGTTCCAGCAATACATTCGTCAATGGCTAAATCCAAATCCGCATCAGGTAAAACAATCGCCGGATTTTTAGCTTCCAAACCTAAAACCAAACGTAATCTATTACTTTTTGGATGTTGATTTTGTAAGGCATTTGCTGATTTACTGTTCCCTATTAAAGCTAGAACATCGACTTTACCCGATTGCATAATTGGTGCAGCTACAGTTCTTCCTCGACCATAAATAATATTGACAACCCCTTTTGGAAAACTATCTCTAAACGCTTCTAGCAATGGCGAAATCAACAACACGCCATGTTTAGCAGGTTTAAAAATGGCTGTATTTCCCATAATTAATGCAGGAATCAATAAAGCAAATGTTTCATTTAAAGGATAATTATAAGGCCCTAAACAAAGTACAACTCCTAATGGGCCTCTTCTAATATGTGCGTAAACACCAGAATTTTTTTCAAATTTGGCACTATTTCGATCCATTTGTCTGTAATCTTCAATCGTGTCGTAAATATAGTCTACCGTTCTATCGAATTCTTTTTCTGAATCTGGAAGATTTTTTCCGATTTCCCACATTAATAATTTTACTACTTCATCACGCTTGGTTTTCATTTGTTCCACAAACTTTTCCATACAGGCAATTCTATCCACAACCTTCATTGTTGGCCATAATCCTTGACCTTTATTATAGGCAGAAACAGCAGAATCTAAAGCTTTAATCGCTTCTTTTTTTCCTAAGGTTGGAATGGTTCCGAGTAATGTAGGCTTATAATCTTCGGTCGAGGAAATGGTTGAATACACTTTAGATGTTTCACCTCGCCATGGAATTAGGGCACCGTCTGTTAAATAGGTGTTTTGTTCGACTAATTCTTTTATTTGAAATTGTTCTGGAATATTCAGAAATGTTGAAGTCATAATAACTTATTTTAAACTATTAATTATTAGTAATAAAGATACTAAAGACATTTTTTTAGATGGTTAAGTATATGTTAAGCTATGAGGATTATACCAAAAATTGAAATAGATCGGGTTTGTCATTTAAATAATCTCCAAAGAAATTATTGAGTTTCATTTTGGTAATTAAGGGTTCTAAATCTTCAGGGGATTTTAGTTGTAGTCCAACTACCGCAACATCGTTCTCTCGGTTGGCTTTTTTGGTATATTCAAAATGGGTAATATCATCTGTAGGCCCTAAAATATCAACTACAAATTCTCTTAAAGCTCCTGCACGTTGTGGGAATTTAATAATGAAATAGTGTTTTAAATTGGTGTATATTAAAGCGCGTTCTTTAATTTCTGCCATTCTTGTGATATCATTGTTGCTACCACTAATAACGCAAACGACATTTTTACCTTTAATTTCTTCAGAAAACTGCTCCAAAGCACAAAGACTTAAGGCTCCGGCTGGTTCCACAACGATAGCATCTTTATTGTATAAATCTAAAATCGTCTGACAAATTTTACCCTCGTCCACGGTAACCACACGATGTAAAGTTTCTTTACAAATGGCAAAGCTTAAATCTCCAACCCGTTTCACGGCCGCACCATCCACAAAATTATCTATGGATTTTAACTCTGTATTTTTATTGGCTCTAATAGAAGTTAACATGGCTGGCGCACCTTTGGGCTCTACACTAATAATTTTGGTTTGCGGTGATAAAATTTTAAAAACCGTTGATAATCCTGCTGCTAATCCACCACCTCCAACTGGGACAAAAACGTAATGTATAGGATGTATTTTTACTTGATCTATAATTTCTAAACCAACTGTGGCTTGTCCTTCAATAACTTTTTTATCATTAAATGGATGAACAAAAGTTTTGTTCAGTTCTTCACTTTGCTGCATAGCAGCATGATAAGCATCGTCGAAAGTATCACCAATTAAAACGACATCTACATAATCTTCACCAAACATTTTAACCTGCTCAATCTTTTGGTTTGGTGTTGGCGAAGGCATAAAAATAGTGCCTTTTATTTTTAAGAGTTTACAGGAAAGTGCCACACCTTGTGCATGATTTCCTGCACTTGCACACACAATTCCATTTTCAATCTGACCGCTATCTAAGGATGAAATTTTATTATAAGCCCCTCGAATTTTGTAGGAACGCACTTCTTGTAAATCTTCTCTTTTGAAATAAATGTTCGCCCCAAAATGCTTAGAGTATCTAGTATTTTTAATCAAAGGTGTTACTGCAGCAATACCATTTAATTTTTCAGCGGCAGCTTCAATATCTATTAAGGTGGGTCTGTATGTGGTTTTTGTGTTTTCCATGTTTACTTCCTACTATAGCAGAAATCTCTTATTTAAATTTTTCCTAATCACCCCAAAAGTCCCCTCAAGGGGACACCCTCTGAACAATCTTATAACTATTATCCTCTTGGGACTTTAGGGGTGTATTTATCACCATATATTTATGTTTACGCTAAAACCGAATCTTTAACTTCAACATCAGATTTTATAACTTTCATCGCTGTCATTGCCGTACGTAAACGTTGGCCAACAGCCTCAATAGGATGATTTCTTATGGCATCATTAATGGCAATTAATTCTACATTGTCTACTCCATTAGAATCTGAAAATGGTTTTCCGATGATAGAGGTGTCAACGGTTTTCATGAAATCCGTTAATAAGGGTTTACAAGCATGGTCGAATAAATAACAACCATATTCTGCCGTGTCGGAAATAACTCTATTCATTTCAAATAATTTTTTTCGTGCGATGGTGTTGGCGATTAATGGTAGTTCATGCAAAGATTCATAATAAGCAGAATCTTCAATGATTCCTGCAGCCACCATAGTTTCAAAGGCTAATTCTACACCAGATTTTACAAATGCTACTAATAAAACACCATTATCAAAATACTCTTGTTCAGAAATGTGCTCTGAAGTTAGTTCAGTTTTTTCAAAAGCAGTTTCTCCTGTTGCTTCTCGCCATTTTAATAAGTTGACATCGTCATTTGCCCAATCTTCCATCATCGTTTTTGAGAAATGACCAGAAATGATATCGTCCATGTGCTTTTCAAAAAGTGGACGCATAATGTCTTTTAATTCTTCAGATAAATTGTACGCTTTAATTTTTGCTGGATTCGATAAACGGTCCATCATATTGGTAATACCTCCATGTTTCAACGCTTCAGTAATCGTTTCCCAACCAAATTGAATAAGTTTAGCCGCATAACCCGGTTCAATACCGTTTTCAACCATTTTATCGAAAGATAAAATCGCTCCAGTTTGAAGCAAACCGCATAAAATGGTTTGTTCTCCCATTAAATCACTTTTTACTTCTGCAATGAAAGACGATTCTAAAACTCCAGCTCTGTGACCTCCAGTTGCTGCAGCATAAGCTTTGGCCTGTGCCCAACCTTTTCCTTCTGGGTCATTTTCTGGGTGTACAGCTGTTAAGGTTGGAACACCAAATCCTCTTTTGTATTCTTCACGTACTTCTGTCCCAGGACACTTTGGTGCCACCATAATTACCGTTAAATCTTCACGAATTTTTGTGCCTTCTTCTACAATATTAAAACCATGAGAATAGCTCAGCGTTGCGCCTTTTTTCATTAAAGGCATAACCGCTTTTACGACATTGGTATGTTGTTTGTCTGGCGTTAAGTTCAATACCAAATCGGCCGTCGGGATTAATTCCTCATAAGTGCCCACAGTAAAATCATTAGACGTTGCGTTTTTATAAGAATCACGTTTTTCACCGATGGCTTTCTGTCTTAAAGCATAGGAAACATCTAATCCAGAATCGCGCATATTCAATCCCTGATTTAGGCCTTGAGCACCACAACCCACAATTACGATTTTTTTTCCTTTTAAAGCGCTTACACCATCTTCAAATTCTGAAACGTCCATAAAACGACACTTTCCTAATTGCTCTAATTGTTCTCTTAATGGTAATGTGTTGAAATAATTTGACATTGTTACTTTTTTTAGATAATAGAAGTTAGATGTTAGAAAATAAACTGATAAATTTTCAGTCAAAACATCAAAACTTCTATTTATTCATTTTTTTATATTAATCTCAATCTTTTTTTACTCTTGAAATGCTTTAAGCATCGTTGATATTTTCATTTCGTCCTTAGTTACTGCAATTCTACCAGAACGCGTAAACTGCATAATACCAAAAACGTATAATTCGCGATGTAATAAATCTATTTCTTCTTTTCTTCCTGATTTTTCTATAGCAAAAAAATCTTTGTTTACCGTTACAATTCTGGCATTGCTATCTTTGATGATATTCTGAATTTGACGTTCATCAAATAATAATTCAGACTTTATTTTGAATAAACACGATTCCTGATAAATAATTTCATCTTCGGTATGATAGTAAGCCTTTATCACTTCGACCTGCTTTTCAATCTGACCAATGACCTTTTTCATTTGAGATTCTGTGATGTTAACAACTAGCGTAAATCTTGATACACCATCAATCTCTGAAGGTGAGGTGTTTAAGCTCTCCACATTCATGTGTCTTCTTTGGAATATCGCGGAAATTCGGTTCAACAATCCTATGTTGTTTTCCGTATATATAGATACGGTAAATTGTTTTTTTTCTGTACTCATTTTTTTGAGATTATAGATAAAAGAGAATAGAAAATAGACTCGTAATTAGTTCCATTTTATTTTTTATCTCATTCATCTTATTTCTTTTCTCCCGTTCTTTTTTTTCTTTGATTTATTCTAATCTAATATCTGAAACACTTGCGCCTGTCGGTATCATAGGGAAAACATTGCCTTCCTTTTCAACGCGAACCTCTAGAAAATAAGGGCCTTCACAATCAATCATTTCTTTTACCGCGGCTTTTAAATCTTTTCTTTCGGTAACTTTTTTAGCATCAATATGGTATCCTTTTGCGATCGCCACAAAATCTGGATTTACCATTTCGGTAGAGGCATAACGTCTATCAAAAAACAACTGTTGCCATTGACGAACCATACCCAAAAACTCATTGTTTAAGACCACAATTTTTACGGGTACTTTTTGCTGAAAAATAGTACCCAATTCTTGAATATTCATTTGATAACCTCCATCTCCTGCAATCATTACAACCTCTCTATCTGGTGCTGCCATTTTTGCTCCAATGGCCGCAGGTAATGCAAATCCCATAGTGCCTAAACCTCCAGAAGTGATATTACTTTTGGTTTTGTTGAATTCTGCGTAACGACAAGCGACCATTTGATGTTGACCAACATCACTAACAATCGCAGCTTCCCCTTTTGTTTGACTGTTGATTTCTTTCAACACTTCTCCCATGGTTAAGCCTTCCTTTGTTGGATGTAAATCATCTTTAATGACTTTATCGTATTCTATATGATATAAATCCTTGAATTTTTGATGCCATTCTGTATGCGAATTGGCATTTAGTAATGGCAATAATTCTTTTAAGCTTGTTTTAGCATTGCCAAGGACAGCGACATCTGCTTTTACGTTTTTATCTACTTCAGCAGGGTCAATTTCAAAATGAACTACTTTAGCTTGTTTGGCATAGGTGGCTAAATTTCCTGTTACACGGTCATCAAAACGCATACCTATAGCAATTAAAACATCACATTCATTGGTTAAAACATTTGGTGCATAATTGCCATGCATACCAACCATACCAATATTTAATGGATGCGACGTTGGAATCGCAGAAGCTCCTAAAATAGTCCAAGCAGAAGGCATACCAGCTTTTTCAATAACGGCTTTAAATTCTTCTTCAGCTTTTCCTAATATTACTCCCTGTCCCCAAACCACTAGAGGTTTTTTTGCATTATTTATAAGATCGGCCGCAGCTTTTAATGAATTCTCTTCTGTGTTTGGAATGGGTTTATAACTTCTTACTCCTTTACATTTTTCATATTTAAAATCGAATTCTTCAAATTGAGCATCTTTAGTAATGTCAATCAAAACAGGTCCTGGTCGTCCACTTTTGGCAATGTAAAATGCTTTGGCCAAAATTTCAGGAATTTGGGATGCTTTGGTAATTTGACAATTCCATTTAGTCACAGGCGTTGAAATACCGACAATATCAGTTTCTTGAAACGCATCGCTTCCTAATAAATGCGATGCTACCTGACCAGTAATACATACCAAAGGTGTAGAATCGATTTGTGCATCTGCAATACCGGTTACTAAATTAGTAGCGCCAGGTCCCGAAGTCGCCATCGCGACACCAACTTTACCAGAAATACGTGCATACCCTTGAGCTGCATGTGCTGCACCTTGCTCATGACGTGTAAGCACATGATGAATTTTATCTTGATATTTATATAATTCATCATAAACAGGCATAATGGCGCCTCCTGGATATCCGTAAAGGATGTCCACCCCTTCGGCAAGCAAACATTTTATAACGGCTTCGCTTCCTGAGATACGTTCAGTGGTTTCTGTGCTTTTGGTGTTGTTTTTTATAGTTTGAGTTTCTTTCATGTTTATTAAAATCTATTTGAGACTCTTCGACTGCGCTCAGAGTGACATTCAAGAAATATTATTGTGTATTAAAATTCATCAGTAACACAACCTTTACTAGCCGATGATACTGTTTTAGCATATTTATAAAGCACTCCTCGTTCAAATTTTAATGCTGGTGCTTTCCATTTTTCGCGTCTTCTTTGAAGTTCTGCTTCTGATACTTCTAATGATATTGAATTGGTTTCAGCATCAATAGTGATGATGTCGCCATCTTTTACGACAGCAATCGTACCACCTTCTTGTGCTTCAGGTGTAATATGTCCGACGACAAAACCGTGCGTTCCACCAGAGAATCTTCCATCAGTAATTAATGCTACGTCTTTTCCTAAACCTGCTCCCATTATGGCAGCAGTTGGTTTTAGCATTTCGGGCATTCCTGGACCACCTTTTGGGCCTTCATATCTAATGACCACGACATCACCTTTTTCAACTTTTCCGTCTCTAATGCCATCATTTGCGGCATATTCGCCTTCAAAAACTTTCGCTTTTCCTCTAAAACATAAGCCTTCTTTACCTGTGATTTTAGCCACACTTCCTTCGGTTGCTAAATTTCCGTAAAGCATTCTTAAGTGTCCTGAAATTTTGATGGGTTCTTCAATTGGTTTAATGACGTCTTGTCCTTCTTTCAAATCATCAACATCCAATAAATTTTCTGCTATTGTTTTTCCTGTTACGGTTAAACAATCGCCATGTATTAATCCTTTCTTTAACAAATATTTTAATACAGCAGGAATGCCTCCAACCGCATGTACATCTTCCATTAAATATTTTCCACTTGGCTTTAAATCCGCCAAAAATGGAGTGTTATCACTAATATCTTGAAAGTCTTTTAATGTAAAATCAATTTGTGCTGCTCTCGCAATGGCTAAAAAGTGTAATACAGCGTTTGTAGAACCACCTAAAATAGTTACTAATCGTACAGCATTCTCTAGAGATTTTCTTGTGATTATATCCGAAGGTTTGATATCCTTTTCAAGCAACAATCGTAATGCTTCACCAGCTCTAACTGATTCTTGTTTCTTTTCATCACTCAACGCAGGATTTGAAGAATTGAAAGGTAAGGTCATTCCTAAAGCTTCAATTGCTGACGCCATCGTGTTTGCGGTATACATACCTCCACAAGCACCAGCTCCCGGACATGCCTTTTCTACAATACTTTGGTATTCCGTTTCTTCCATAGTGCCGGCTACTTTGCTGCCCCAAGCTTCAAACGCCGAGACAACATCTAATTTTTGCCCGTTATGGCAACCAGAATCAATAGTACCTCCATAGACTAAAATACTTGGTCTATTTAATCGAATCATGGCCATTAAAGCACCAGGCATATTTTTGTCACAACCGACTACAGTAACCAATCCGTCGTAACTCATGGCTTGTACTACAGTTTCCATGGAATCTGCAATAATATCACGTGATGGCAAAGAGTAGCGCATTCCTGGTGTACCCATTGAAATACCATCACTTACCCCAATGGTATTAAAAATTAAACCGATGACATCCTCGTTTTTTGTACCTTCTTTAACCAATTTTGCCAGGTCATTCAAGTGCATGTTGCAAGGATTACCTTCGTAACCTGTACTTGCAATACCAACGATAGGTTTAAAAAAATCTTTTTTTGTAAGACCGATGGCGTGCAACATGGCTTGTGCTGCTGGCTGTGTAGGATCTTGGGTAACGGTTTTACTGTATTTATTTAGTTGACTCATTCGTTTTATTTAGGCATTCTGTTCCTATAGCTATTCACTTTGATACGCATATTTATTTGTGGAAACTAAATTACTTCATATACTATACTTATGGACTTAGAATCCATATAGCTATCTAAATTCAATATTACTATGAAATTCATATTACACTGAAAATAAGCACATTAGTGTAGTTTAAATATGATGTTCAAGTGTATTAATTTTCTGTATAGAATGCGTCCTCTTTATTTGAAATAACTTAATTTCCTGTGTAAGGGATTACTGTTAAAATTATCTTAAATCTGATATGAAGTAAATCCAAACCCCAGTATTTCCGTATATATAGTATAACCAATAAATAATTTTAATTATGAAATTAAGAATGAACAGAATATTTGGAACTATCGCATGTGTTGGATTAGTAGTGTTAACTGCATGTAACGATGGTAAAAAAGAGCAAGAACGAATGGAAGTTGAGGCTGAGAAGATGGAAATGGAAGCTAAACAAAAGAAAGACATGGAAATGAAGAAAATGGAAGAAGAAAAGAAAACCATGGCTATGGAATCTAGTATAGCCGGTAAAGCAATGGCAACTGATGATCTTACGACTTTAGTGGCAGCTCTAAAAGCTGCAGATTTAGATACTATGCTATCTGAACCAGGTGAATATACGGTATTTGCTCCGTCTAATAACGCGTTTTCTAAATTACCAGAAGGCACCGTAGAAAATTTAATGAAACCAGAAAATAAGGAGATGCTTCAAAATATTTTACAATATCATGTAGTATCGGGAAAAATAACTTCTGATAATCTTATGGCGGCAATTAAAGGAGCAAAAGGGAAGTATACTTTTAAAACAGTTGCAGGTGAAGAATTAACAGCAATGATGGATGGAGACCAATTTGTAATTAAAGATGCTACAGGTACAAAATCTCAAGTTGTTCAAGGCAATGTTGATGCATCTAACGGTATTGTGTATATCGTTAACGATGTTTTAATGGCAAAGAAAAAGTAAGCTATCAGTTATAATTGATAAAAGGTTCAACATGTGTTGGGCCTTTTTTTATGTTCGAATTTTAGGGATAAGATGCTTACCTTTTGAATGAAATTATTAATTTTAAACTATTTCATCATAACTTATGTATTATATCAGTATAAAAAAGTGTTTATCACTTTTGCTATTCTTCTTTTTATTTTCTTCCAATTGTTTTAGTCAGTTTTCACCGAGCGTACAGAATTATTCTTTGGCAGAATATAAAGCAGGAAATCAAAACTGGGATATTTCAAGAGCAGATAATGGCAAGGTCTATGTAGCTAATCATAATGGACTGCTGGAGTATGATGCTTTAATTTGGAAATTCTATCAATTACCAAATAATACAACAATTAGATCTGTTTTAGCAGTTGGTGATAGTATATATACAGGATCTTATGAGGAGTTTGGCTATTGGAAGCGGGACGATTTTGGCCTATTAGAATATTATTCAATAAGCGCCTCTATAGCCGATATTATTTCTCCTAATGAAGAAATTTGGGAAATCGTAAAATTTAAGAATAAAGTTATATTCCGTTCATTTTCAAATATTTATATTTATGAAGATGAAGTTGTAACGCAACTAAAACCAAATTCTGTTGTTATCTCATGCAGTGTAATTGATGACGATTTGTATATAAGCACTTTAAATAAAGGTGTTTTTTTATTAAAAGAAAACGGTTTAGAGTTGTTTTATTTTCATAAACAATTAACCGATACCAAAATTATCTCGATTAATAGATATGAAGAAAAGTTACTATTAATGACGTCTTTAAAAGGTAGTTTCTTTTTAGAAAATAATACACTAGTCCCGACAACGTTCAAAATCAACGAACAAATAAAATTGCATCAACTAAATGCGTTTTCAGTTTTAGATAATGGTGAAATGGTTTTTGGAACTATAAAGGATGGTATTCTTCTAACCGACAAAAAGGGGGAATTAAAATTTCATGTTAGTAAAGAAAATGGTTTAATTAATAACACCGTATTAGGACAAACAGTAGACGAACGGAATAATCTCTGGATAGGACTAGACAATGGCATCTCTAAGATAGATTTAAATAATAAGAATTATTTTTTCAACGATGTTTCAGGCAGGTTAGGTGCCGTATATGATATTGTTGAGTATAAAAATGTTATTTATATTGGTACTAATACTGGTCTTTTTTGGTTAGATGAAAACGATAAACTAATGTTCGTTGAAGGTTCTCAAGGGCAAGTATGGGATTTGGAAATTATAGAGGGAGATCTTTTTTGCGGTCATAATGAAGGTACTTTTTTAGTTGATAAAGATAATTTTAGAATGATTTCTAATTATACAGGTGGATGGACAATTCAAAAAGTGCCAGAAAGAAATCATACCTACATTCAAGGAACATATTCTGGGCTTGTAATATTTGAAAAAGAGAATAGTGAATGGAAAGTAAAACATCTCGGCAAAACTACCATTCCATCACGTTTTGTGGTTTTCGAAAATCCGTTTACAGCTTGGATAGCCCATGCCACAAAAGGTGTTTTTAAAGTCAATTTTAGTACTGATTTTGATACAATAAAATCGGTAACTAACTATCAGGACAAAGGCATTAATTCAAATTATAATATTCGTATATACAATATAAAGAACAATATAAGTTTTAAAACTAATGAAGGTTGGCAAAAGTATGAACCAATATTAGATTCAATTGTGCCATTTGAATTGTTAAATGATAAATTAGGAAAAGATAGTTATATAATTTCTGAAGACCATACAGATCTAATAGCCTTAAAACATAAAAGAGGTTTTATAAAATTTAAATCGTTTTCTAATAATGAAGAAAGCTTAATTTTAAATAATGGTTTTTTAAAAGATCGCTATATCGTAGGATATGAAAATGTTTCAAAAATAAGAGATTCACTTTTTGCTTTAAATCTCAACAATGGTTTTATGATGATTAATAGCGCTTCAAAAAGCAAAATTAAATTAGAAAAGCCAAATATAGAATCGATTTCAATTGCTGGTGAAACGATTAATATTTCTGATATAACGAATAATGAAGTTAGTTTTAAATTTAATGAGAATTTGGCGGTTGCACTGTCATCTCCAGGCTCCTTAAATCATTTTTTTGAGTATAATATATCAGATACAGATAGCCGATGGTATAAAATAGATTATAATAAGGTGGATTTTTCCAACTTACAAGATGGTGAGTATACCATTTCTTTCAGAACTAGTGATAATTCTGGTAATGCCTCTGCAATTCAATCTTTATACATAGATGTGATGCCACCTTGGTATAGAAACCATTTAGGATTTTTACTCTATTTGCTTATAGCTGGCTTAGTGGTATTCCTATTTTATACCATGCATAATAAAAAAATTGCGAAAGAACAGCGAATCATAAAAATTAAATATCAGAGAGAACAGCAGAAACTGTTGCGAGAAAAATCTTTAGAAAACGAAAAGCAGATAGTACAGTTTAAAAATGAAACACTTCAAAACGAAATTAAACTTAAAAGTAAGCAACTTGCCAATAACGCTATGGCTCTGGTAAAGAAGAATGAAACTTTACAAGATATTAAGAAGGAACTTATAAATAATAAGAATGAATTTAGTGACTATTACTCTTATAAAAAGTTGGTAAAGAAGTTAGATAATTCAATTGTTTTAAAAGATGAATGGGAGGTTTTTGAAAATAATTTTAGCCAAGTACATGATGAATATTTTGAACTTTTAAAAGCGAAACATTCAAAACTAACTCCAAAAGATTTAAAAGTTTGTGCCTACATAAAAATGAATTTATCTTCCAAAGAAATTGCGCCACTTATGAATATTTCAGTAAGAGGTGTAGAAACCCACAGATATCGTCTAAAAAAGAAATTAGATCTAGAAAATGATATTTCTTTAGTGGATTATTTATTAAATATTAAAAGTTAGATACTTTTTCTTACTAAATTCTAATTTTTAATTACGTCATTACTACGTCAAGTAGCTAATATCCTTGGAGCTGCATTGTTTTTTTTATAGCTTTATGATACGTCAAATCAAGTTTTATTAACAATTGTTAACCTTCGTTATATATATTGACGTATTTAAAATGTAAACAGATATTAACGTTGTTTAACATTAGATTATAACTTCGAGTTTCTAAATAAACTAATCAGTCTAATCAAATATTAATCAACTTCTATGAAAACAAAAATCAGTTTATTATTAATGCTGTTTTTTTCAATTTGCTCAGTAGCGCAGCAACTTGAGATTAATGGAATTGTAACAAGTGAAAGCGATGGAATGCCTTTACCCGGAGTTAATATCATTGTTCAAGGAACCAGTAGAGGTACTACAACCGATTTTGATGGTAAATACATTATTAACATCAATCGTGGTGAACAAATTGAGTTCAGTTATGTGGGCTTCATTACACAAACCGTTACGGTAGAAAATCAATCAGTTATAAATATTGTCTTGCAAGATGATATTGCTTCTTTAAGTGAGGTCGTAGTTATCGGTTATGGTACTCAGAAAAAAGCAGATGTTACAGGGGCAATAACAACTATAAAATCAGAGGACATTGCTAAAACTCCTAACAGTAATGTTGTTCAATCTTTGCAAGGTAAGGTGGCTGGTGTTCAAGTGGTAAGTAATGGTTCGCCTGGTAGCTCACCAACAATTAGAGTGCGCGGTGTAAGTTCTTTTAGAGGTGGTAATAATCCGTTATATGTAGTTGACGGTATGTTTTACGATGAAATTGATTTTTTAGACAGTAGTCAAATTGAAACGATTTCAGTTCTTAAGGATGCATCCTCTATTTCTATTTTTGGACAGAGAGGTGTAAATGGTGTTATTATCATTGAGACTAAGAATGGTAAACAAGAACAAAAACCAGTATTTACCTATAATGGCTTTACAGGTTATCAAAATGCTCAGAATGTCGTTAAAATGGCTAACGCAGAACAGTTTACCACTATGGCATACGAATCTGGTTCACAAGCTGACATTGAATTTGTAGAAAATGCCATTCAACGATTTGGAAGAAGTAGAATTAATCCTAATATACCAGACGTTAACACAGATTGGTATAAAGAAATTTTAAGAGTGGCACCCATTTCTAGTCATAGTATTGGAGTTGCTGGGGGATCAGAAAAAACAACGTACAGCGTTAACGCAAGTTATTTTTCGCAAGATGGAATTTTGGACATGAAGAATGAGTATGAACGTTTCAATATTCAATCTAATATTCAGATAGATCTTTCCGATCGCTTAACTGTAGGTACCAATGCTATTTTTAGTAATGCCACAAAATATAATCCTGAAAATGGAGCATGGTTTCAGGCCTATTTCGCGGTTCCAATTTTACCGGTTTTTGATGAAACTAATATGGACGCAACTCCAATTCCGTATGCTGATGCGAGTCTATTAGGCTATCGTAGCGCGCAAAATCCATTTCCAGCGATGACATTTAACAATAATCAGCTCAAAATCAGAAAGGTTTTAACCAGTATGTTTTTAGAGTATGATTTAATTCCAGATAAATTAAAATTTAAAACGTCATATAGTCACGATTATTCAACCATATCTGAACGAAATGTACGATTACCTTATTTTATTTCAGGTCAATCGCAAAGAGAAACTTCGAATATAAGACGTGCTGAAAATAAATATTCAAATCAAATTTGGGATAATACATTAACTTATACAGACGACTTTGGGGAACATAATCTTACCGTATTAGCAGGTTCATCCTATAGGGATCAACAACAGAATTTGTTTAATGCTACCGGAAATGATATACAAGGTATTGGATTAGAAAGTTCGTGGTATCTTGATTTTGCCGATCCGACTACATTCAGTGACCAAGTCAATGAAATCGGTGATCGTTTCTATTCATTTGCCGTTTTTAGTAGGTTAGAATATAGCTTTAAGGATAGATATTTGCTTAACGCCACTATAAGACATGAAGGAGATGGAAGATTTCCTGAAAAATTATGGGTAACAACACCATCAGTTGGTTTAGGCTGGGTAGTTTCCAATGAAAATTTTATGGAAAATAGTGGTCTATTTAACTTTTTAAAGTTACGTGCTAGTTGGGGGCAATTGGCCAATGGATCTTTAGGTGGTAGTACCGGAACCAATACAATATCCACCTTAGTAACTAGTATTGGAGATACACCTACAAACGGATTTTTAGCAACGAGCACCTTCCGAAATTTAATTAGAGAGATTTTAGAAGAAACGAATTTTGGAATTAGTACACGTCTTTTTGATAATAAATTAAATTTAGAGGTCGATTATTATATAAGAGATACTAAGGATTTAGTATTGCCTCGTCAGGTGCCTATAATCTCGCAAACGGTGGATGATAACATTGGTGAAATGAGAAATCAAGGTTTAGAAGTTGCGGCTAATTGGAGTCAGAATATTAATGATAACTGGAGTTTTTCTGTTGGAGGAAATATCACTACACTTAAAAATGAAATCACTCAAATAGATAGCGATCAGGGATATTTTGATACAGGAAGCGCTGCATTTCGTCAAAGATTAATTGTAGGCGAACCTGTTAATGCATTTTTCGGTTGGGAAGTAGATGGAGTTTACCAAAATGAAGCTCAAGTAGCGGCAGATCCTACTGCTCAAAATGAGTTGACCGCCATTCAAAATCAATTGGTGCCTGGGGATTTTATTTATAAAGATCAAAATAACGATGGTGTAATTGATGCAGAAGATAGAGTGGTTCTTGGGTCGTATCTACCTTCTTTCTCCTATGGTGGTAATCTAAATGTGTCTTATAAGAATTTTGATCTATCTGTAGCTGTATCTGGCCAAACAGGTAATAAAATTTTGAACCGTAAAAGAGGAGAAGTGATTTTTACTAACGATACTAACATCGATGCAGAGTATGCTATAAACAGATGGCATGGTGAAGGCACATCTAATTCTTATCCATCCTCTGAAGGGCGTAGAAAAGCTTGGAATCAAAGGATGAGTAGCTTTTTTGTAGAGGACGGATCTTATTTTCGGGTTCAGAACATTCAATTAGCTTATACTATTCCGGCTAAGGCTCTTGGAGGTGAAAATATGCCAGAAGTGAGACTAACTTGTACTGCCGAACGTCCTATAACTATCTTTAGTTATAATGGGTTCGACCCAGAAGTAAACGATGGTGTAGATCGCCAAACTTATCCGGTTCCTGCCGTTTATACCTTCGGAATTAATATTAAAATTTAAAAAAATGCTAGATATGAAAAATTTAAAACAAGGAACAAAACAGTTGGCTCTAATGCTATCGTTTTGTGTGATTGTATTTTCTTGTAATGATAAATTGGAAGAAAATGATGGTCAGCTGGCTGCAGGCGATGTGGATTATACCATATCTGAAGATATGAATTTGCCATTAATTGGTGCTTATTCTGCAGTTTATTCAAGAGGTTGGGAAGACCCAATACTCATTGGTGTAAGAGGAGATGATGTTAATGCAGGAGGACTTGGTGACCAGCAACCGTTAGCAGATACAGATCTTTTTATTTATGATAATAACTATTGGATGTACAATCAAATATGGGAAAATTTCTATGGCGATATTGTACGAATTTTAAGTGCACGCGAAACGATTCAACTCTATCAGAATTTTGCAACGGAGGAGGAGTATTTGGACAGAGCAGACCAGTATATGGCAGAATGTAAGGTGTTAAGCGGGTTTACACATTTTCAGATGTCTAGGTTATGGGGAGATATTTTTATAATAGGTTCTACTGATATTGCTTTAGAGTTAGAAAATGGTGTTAAAACCAAAGCGGAGGTAATGCAGTATATTTCAGATTTAATGGATGAAGCGATACCTTTTCTCCCTAATAAAAGACCAAATGAAAGAGAAGATGTACTCGGTGGAGTTACAAAATATACGGCTTTGGCAATTAAAGCTATGGCCAATTTAGAACTTGAAAATTACCAAGGCGTAGCTAATGCTACCGGTGAGATTATTGAGTCTAACAAGTTTATGCTTTATCCAGAATTTTATGAATTATTCAAAAAGCCGGGTGAATTGAGTAACGAAAGTTTATTTGAGCTCCAGTTTTCGGATTATAACACAGAAGATGGTGCGGCAAACAATCATTTGTTTGCACCATTTGGCCCTTCTAGCTGGACACCAGCTGTCGAAGGAGCATCTGCAGGTTGGGGATTCTATGAGCCGAGTTTAAAATATATTAAATTTATGATTGATAGAGGAGATCAAACAAGATTAGTGACTAGTGTGAATTTTACACCTAGAGGAATCGATGAATTGATGATGGATCCGCAATATGCCTCATTGCCTAATTATATTTCAAATACTACTTTAGATGGTGATATCTTCAATGATTACCCTAGAGCTATGTTTGGAAGTGGTAAACATTATTTGCCATCGAATCAATTAACAGCAGGAAGAACCTCGTATGGGTCTAGTAAAAATCTTATTGTTATTAGATATGCTGAAATATTATTAATGCATGCAGAAGCACTGACGCAAGGAGCAAGTAGTTCTGCTATGACCGCAGATGCTGCAGTAAATATGGTTAGAGGAAGAGTTGGTATGCCTTCACTTTCAGGCGTTACTAATGACCAAGTTATGGACGAGAAATTTGCAGAATTGGCCATGGAATGGGGAATTCGCTATTTTGATATGATTCGCTTGAATAATTATGACGAATTAAGCTATGATGGTAGAACGTTTACAGCGGATAAAGAATTGTTGCCATATCCCCAAGCACAATTGGATTTATTACCCCTTGAGAGTGATAACAATTAAAAAAAAATTCAACATGAAAAACTTTAAAAAATATATTTTAGCGATTTCAGCCTTGCTAATGATGGTGTCTTGTTATGATGGCATCGATTCAATCACCGAAGTAGATCCAGGACCAGATGCTGGATCACCTATTGTAACCATTATAAAACCGTCAGAAGGTTTTGAGATTCAGGTACCAGAACCGGTAACATCAACATCCATTGAATTTAAAGTAGAAGACGATATAGAAATTATGTCGGTAAAGGTCAGTTTAGACGGTCAGACCATTGCAACTTTCGATTCATTTTTGGATTATAGAATTTTCAATAACCAATTCATGTACGACAATATTACTACAGGTGAACATGTATTGCAGGTTACAGCTACAGATATTGCAGGCAATGAAACAACGGCTACATCAAATTTTAGTAAAGAACCTCCGTATACCCCTCTTTTTAGCGGTGAAACTTTTTATATGAATTTCGATGGTAGTTATACCGAATTAATTTCAGTTACAGATGCTACTGAGGTTGGAAATCCTGGTTTTGCGCCAGAAGCTAGAGTAGGTTCAGGTGCCTATCAGGGAGCTACAAATTCTTATTTAACATTTCCAACAGACGGTTTATTGGGTACACAATTTAGTGCTTCATTATGGACTAAAGTTAACGCAACGCCAGATAGAGCAGCTTTGCTAGTTATTGGCCCTCCAGACACTGATAATCCAGATGCTCAAAATAATAGAACTAGTGGATTTAGATTTTTTCGTGAAAATGCAGGTGGTATGCAACGTTATAAGCTTAATGTAGGAAACGGTACTGCAGACATTTGGTTTGATGGTGGAGCCGCTGCAGATGTCGATCCAACTACAAATGATTGGGTGCACTTAGCGTTTACAATTTCAGAAACAGAAGCCGTTGTGTACATCAATGGTGAGGTCGTAAAACAGGGGGCATTCGATGGTATAGATTGGACAGGGAGCGACATTCTTTCAATAATGTCTGGGGCACCTAGATTTTCCGGTTGGGGTCATTTATCAGATTCGAGTTATTTAGATGATTTAAGATTATTTAATGTTGCGTTATCACAAAATGAAATTTTAGAAATTATTGCTCAGAGTGATGAAATTTTTGAACTTGGATTTAATGGTAGTTATAAAGAAAGCTATAGCGGTGAAGATTGTAATGAAATTGGTAATCCTTCATTTACTGGTATGGTTGGGGCTTACGAGGGAAGCAATGCATATCTCGGTGCAGCAGACTCTTATCTAACCTTCCCAACTGATGGGTTATTGAATGACGAATTTTCTGCGGTATTTAACTATAAAGTTAATGCTATGCCAGATAGAGCAGGCATATTAGTAGTTGGTCCTCCAGATACTGATAATCCTGATGCTCAAAATAACAGAACAAGTGGATTTAGAGTATTTCGTGAAAACGCTGGTGGTATGCAACGTATTAAACTAAATGTCGGTAATGGAGAAAGTGAGACATGGTTTGATGGTGGTGCGGCAGCCGATATTGACCCAAGTAGTAATCAATGGGTTCAAATAGCAGTAACTATTTCTGAAACAGAATGTGTGGTTTATATAGACGGAGACATTGTAAAACAGGGTGAGTTTTCTGGTATTGATTGGACAGGGTGCGATATCCTATCCATAATGTCTGGTGCTCCACGTTTTACGGGTTGGGGTCACTTGTCTGACGAAAGCGCAATGGATGCTTTAAAAATTTATAAAAAGGCCTTATCTCAAGCTGAAATCCAAGCAATGCTTTGATATTTGAGATTAAGTTAAATTGACTTAAATAGAATTTGAATTAGTCTTCCTTGCTTTAGCTGTATTTATAAAATAATAAATGCAGCTAAAGCTTATTGAAATCTTACTTTTTTTGGTATGAAACGATCAAAACACATCATATTTTTAGTTTTGATAGCTTTGCTATATCTATTCGTGAGCTGTAACAATGACAATTCTGAAAAGGAACTGGCACATGCTGAGTTTTTTTTACAGGAAATTACATACAGCGAAAGCAAGTTGTTAGACACTATTCAAAAACAAACCATCGACTATTTTTGGGAAGGTGCTGAGCCCAATTCAGGTTTGGCAAGAGAACGTATTCACATGGATAATGTTTATCCAACATCTCCAAAAAATACAGTCACTACTGGTGGAAGTGGTTTTGGTCTTATGGCCATTTTAGTAGGGATAGAAAGAGGATTTATTCCTAAGGAAGAAGCACTCACCAGATATCATAAAATTGTAGATTTTCTAGAGAATGCAGATCGTTTCCATGGCGCATGGTCACATTGGATTGATGGTGAAACAGGAAAAGTCTATCCGTTTAGCAAAAAAGACAATGGTGGAGACTTGGTTGAAACCGCATTTTTAATGCAAGGATTGCTAACCGTAGCTGAGTATTTTGATGGTGATACGGAAAAGGAAAGACAATTAGTTGCTAAGATTAATCAACTATGGAGAGAAGTGGAATGGGATTGGTATACTAAAAATGGAGAAGATGTTTTGTATTGGCATTGGTCACCAGAATATGGTTGGGAAATGAACTTTCCCGTTGGTGGATATAACGAATGCTTAATAATGTACGTGCTTGCTGCAGCATCTCCAACACATCCCATTAGTAAAACGGTTTATGAAGAAGGTTGGGCCAAAAATGGCGATATCGTTTCAAATAAAAATCAATATGATTTAGATTTGGTTTTAAACTATTATGGTAATCACAAGCCAGAGGTTGGTCCCTTGTTTTGGTCGCATTATTCCTATTTAGGATTAAATCCAAAAGGCCTAAAAGATCAATATGCCGATTATTGGAAACTGGTTCAAAACCACGCTAAAATTCAATATAGATATGCTATTGACAACCCTAAAAATTTTAAAGGTTACGGAGATAATCTTTGGGGATTAACTTCTAGTTATTCTGTAAACGGCTATAAAGGTCATAGGCCAGGAAGGGACCTCGGAGTTATTTCGCCCACAGCAGCGTTATCGTCATTTCCATATACTCCAAAAGAGAGTATGAATGTTTTAGAAAATATATATAAACACCACGATAGTTTGGTTGGTAAATTTGGACCTTATGACGCTTTTAGCTTTGAGTATAATTGGTCTACTCCAAAATATTTGGCTATAGATCAGGGCCCAATACCGGTGATGATAGAAAATTATAGAACAGGTTTATTGTGGAGTTTATTCATGAAAAATAAAGACGTACAATCTGGTTTAGACAAGCTCGGTTTTACATATAATAAGATTAATTAATATGAAAAATTTTAGAATTTTATTGCTAGCGGTATTATTAATTAATTGCGGTTCAGACGATGGTCCAGGTTATCAAGAGCCTTACAATCCTAGTGACGACGATCCTGTTGTTGAAACGTTGACTGACGATGAACTTATGGATTTAACTCAAGAACGCACTTTTAAATACTTTTGGGATTTTGCAGAATCAAATTCTGGCGCTGCAAGAGAGAGATACCATACTAACGATCCTTCAAACAGTCAAAATGTAGTAACGACTGGAGGAAGTGGTTTTGGATTAATGGCGATTTTAGTGGGTATAGAAAGGGGTTATATATCAAGAACTGAAGGCTTAAGTAGATTGAGCCAAATTTTAACCTTTTTTGAAAATGCAGATCGTTTTCATGGAGCGTGGTCGCATTGGATAGATGGCACTAACGGAAACACAATACCTTTTAGTCCAGAGGATGATGGAGGCGATTTAGTAGAAACGGCTTTTTTAGTACAAGGTCTTATTTGTGTAAAAGAATATTTTGAAGGAGGTTCAACAGAAGAAGAAGCTTTAGCTGCCCAAGCTGACATGCTTTGGAAAGGTGTAGAATGGGATTGGTATACGCAGAACCAAAATACGTTATACTGGCACTGGAGTCCTAATAACGCATTTGCCATGAATTTAAAACTGAAAGGGCATAATGAAACCATGATTGCCTTTATTCTGGGAGCAGCTTCACCAGATTATACTATTCCTGCTGAGACATATCACGAAGGTTATGCTAACAATGGAAATATCGTTTCAGCCGCAAACCAATTTGATATTCCATTAATTTTAGATCATGCTGGTAGCGGAACAGGGCCTTTATTTTGGGCGCATTATTCTTTTTTGGGTTTAAATCCTACAAATTTATCAGATCAATATGCTAACTACTGGAGTTTAAATGTAAACCACACCAATATCAATTATCAACATTGTGTCAATAATCCAAATAGTTATGTAGATTATGGTGAAGATTGTTGGGGCTTAACGGCGAGTTATAGTAGAAATTCAGACGGATCTACGGGGTATTCTGCTCACGATCCAGAGAATGATCTTGGAATTATTTCCCCAACAGCAGCCATCAGTTCCATTCCGTATACACCAGAAAAATCATTGGCAGCCATGCATTATTTTTATAGTAAAAAAGATATTTTATTAGGTCCAGCAGGTTTTTATGATGCGTTCAGTCCACATTATAACGATTGGGTGACTGAACGTTACTTAGCCATTGATCAAGGTCCAGAAATTATTATGATTGAAAATTATAGAACGGGTTTATTATGGTCGCTTTTTATGCAAAATGGAGATGTGCAAAATGGGTTAGATGCCTTGGGATTTAGTTATTAAAGTATGAAGATTGAATATTACATAATCATTTTTACAGTTTTCTGTACTTTATCTTGTAAAACTAAAGATAGTTTTGAGTTTGTAGTACTTCCAGATACCCAAACCTATATGGAAGAATTTCCTGAGGTGTATATAAATCAAATGCAGTGGATTGCAACACAAGAAAAAAGATTTTCATTTGTATTGCACGAAGGCGATATTACGCAAAATAATTCAGAAAAAGAATGGGAAATCGCTAGAGAAGGATTTGCTTTAATAGATGGCAAAGTTCCTTATAATTTATCGCTAGGTAATCATGATATGGGAAGTGAAACTGGGAAATTCGCCGATACTAGAAATACCGAGCTCGCTAATAAATATTTTGTATCGTCAGCGTACATAAACCAATCAAATAGCATTGCCACATTTCCTAAAGGCGCAATTGATAACAACTGTGCTGAATATGATATTATAGGTGAAAAATGGCTGGTATTTTCATTAGAATTCGGACCTAGAAATAAAACTATTGAATGGGCTAATAAATTGATAGAAAATCATCCGAATCATCACGTCATCGTAAACACGCATTCTTATATGTATAATGATAATACCTTGCAAGATGGGGAAGATTGGTATTTGCCACAGAAATATGGAGTTGGTAAAGAGATTGGTGAAAATGCGGTTAATCACGGTGGTGATTTATGGGAAAAGCTCATTAAGAGAAATGAAAATGTTTTAATGGTTTTTTCAGGACATATCTTAGGTTCAGGTGTGGGACAATTAGTTTCAAAAAACGATTTCAAAAAGGATGTTTATCAAATGTTGGCTAATTACCAAAAAAATGTAAAAGGTGTCGAGAAAGGTGATTCAGGTTATTTACGAATCATTAAAGTCGACAAAAAAAACCAATTGATTACGGTGAAAACCTATTCACCTTGGTTAGATAAATTTAATACGGATCCAGAGCACGAATTTATTTTTAATAATGTTAAAATGTAAAATGTAAAATGTAAATTATGACTATTAATTTAAGAGATATACACTCGGTTATTGGTTTACTATTTTTAATAAGTAGTATCAATCTAACCGCCCAAGAAAAAGATTATTTTTCCGAAGAACGCTATATTCAAAATGGCGATACGCTAAGATATCGAATGCTACTTCCTAAAAATTTTGATAAAACGAAAGAATATCCACTAGTATTATTTCTTCATGGAGCAGGTGAAAGAGGAAATGATAATAAAAAACAATTGGTCCATGGAAGTCATTTATTTTTAAATGATCAAAATAGAGATTCGTTGCCGTCTATTGTAATATTTCCACAATGTTCGCAAAATGATTATTGGTCTAAACTCGACGCTGACCGTTCAACAAAACCGATAACATTCAATTATAAATATGATGAACCACCAACAACGGCATTGGCTTTAGTTATGGGATTAATGGATAATATAATAATTAAACCTTACGTAAAAAGAGATCGCGTTTATGTTATGGGGTTATCTATGGGAGGTATGGGGACTTTTGAAATCTTACATAGAAAACCAAAAATGTTCGCTGCCGCAATTCCTATTTGTGGAGGTGGAGATCCAGATTCCGTAACAAATTATGCAAAAGAAATTCCACTTTGGATTTTCCACGGAGCTAAAGACGATGTGGTAGATCCAAAATTATCATTACAAATGACATCAGCAATTATAGCGGCTGGCGGATTTCCAAAATTAACATTATACGACTTTGCAAACCACAACAGTTGGGATACAGCTTTTGCTGAACCCGAATTATTAACCTGGCTTTTTTCTAAATCAAAACAGAATGATGAGTAAACTATTTAATCTAAACACCATAACAATTGTAGCTATAGCTCTAATTTACACGGGCTGCAAAGCACAAACGCAAACACCTAGAACGACTTCAATTTCTAATAATACTACAGTAGAGGCAAAAGTAGATTCTATATTAAATCTGATGACATTAGATGAAAAAATTGGACAATTGAATCTTCCTGTGTCAGGAGATATTACCACGGGTCAAGGTAAAAGTTCTGATGTCGGTAAAAAGATTCAAAACGGTTTAGTAGGCGGTATGTTCAATATTAAGTCTGTCGAAAAAATCAAAGCTGTTCAAAAAATTGCTGTTGAAGAAAGCCGATTGAAGATTCCACTTTTATTTGGTATGGATGTTATTCATGGTTACGAAACAACATTTCCTATTCCATTAGGTCTGTCTTCAACTTGGGATATGGAACTCATTGAAAAAACCGCTCGTATGGCGGCAAACGAAGCAAGTGCAGATGGTATCAATTGGACATTTTCACCTATGGTAGATATTTCACGCGATCCTCGTTGGGGAAGAGTTTCTGAAGGGAACGGAGAAGATCCATATTTGGGTAGTCGTATCGCCGAAGCCATGGTGAAAGGTTATCAGCAAAATGATTTAAGCGCCAATAATACATTAATGGCATGTGTAAAACATTTTGCCTTGTATGGAGCTTCAGAAGCGGGACGAGATTATAATACGGTGGACATGAGTAAAATACGAATGTTTAACGAATATATGGAGCCCTATAAAGCGGCTATTGATGCAGGAGTGGGTTCAGTAATGGCTTCATTTAATGAAATTGATGGCATACCAGCAACAGGTAATAAATGGTTATTGACAGATTTATTGCGTGATGATTGGGGTTTTGACGGTTTTGTAGTAACGGATTACACCGGAATTTATGAAATGATGGCTCATGGTATGGGAAATGAGGAACAAGTGGTGTCCCAAGCTTTAAATGCGGGAATCGACATGGATATGGCTGGAGATTCACCTGCGGCTACAGCGGCATTTGTAAAATCATTGAAAACCGCATTAGATAAGAACATGGTAAAAATTGAGGATATTGATACGGCTGTAAGACGTATGCTAACTGCAAAATATCAGTTAGGATTATTTGAAGATCCTTATAAGTACTTAGATAGCGATAGAGCAAAAAATGAAGTATTCACAACTGAAAATAGAGCTTTTGCCAGAAAAGTAGGAGCAGAATCTACCGTTTTACTAAAAAATCAAGGAGATTTACTTCCATTGAAAAAAGAAGGCACAATAGCTTTAATAGGGCCATTGGCAAACAATGCAAAAAATATGGCTGGCACATGGAGTGTGGCCACGCAGCAAGATAAATCAAACCCTTTCCTGGCAGGTCTTAAAACTGTAGTTGGAGATAAGGCTAAAATATTGCATGCTAAAGGAAGTAATCTCGATTACGATTTAGAACTCGAAAAAAGAGCGACAATGTTCGGTAAAACTATTCCAAGAGACGGAAGATCAGATAAAGAGCTGTTGGATGAAGCTTTAAATATTGCTGACAAGGCGGATGTTATTATTGCAGCCATTGGTGAATCTGCTGAATTTAGTGGTGAAAGTAGCAGTAGAACCGAAATTGGAATTCCTCAAGTACAAAAAGATTTGTTGAATGCTTTGCTTAAAACAGGAAAACCTGTGGTATTAGTTTTATTTACAGGAAGACCATTAGAATTGGTAGAAGAAAACGAAAATGTACCAGCTATACTTAATGTTTGGTTTCCAGGGAGTGAAGCCGGTTTAGCTATTTCAGATGTATTATTTGGTGATGTAAATCCTTCGGGAAAATTAACCGCCACGTTTCCAAGAAGTGTAGGACAGATTCCAATTTTTTATAATCATAAAAACACGGGACGACCATTGATGAATGAAGAAGGTAAATTTGAAAAATTCCGAAGTAATTATATCGACGAGCGTAACGAACCATTATATCCATTTGGTTACGGATTAAGCTATACCAAATACGATTATAAAAATTTAAAGTTAAGTTCAGATACCATCGGTACAAATGGTTCAATCGATGTTTCTGTTGAGGTCACTAATGCTGGTAATTACGATGGGAAGGAAGTCGTGCAACTTTACATTAGAGATTTAGTAGGTTCAGTCACCAGACCTTTAAAAGAATTAAAAGGTTTTCAGAAAGTCTACCTTAAAAAAGGAGACACAAAAACGGTCACTTTTAAGATTTCGGTTGAAGATTTAAAATTCTATAATTCAAACTTAGACTTTGTAGCAGAACCAGGAAAATTTCATGTATTTGTGGGTACAGATTCAACCACCAAAATGATGAAAGAATTTCAATTAACTGAATAAAAGGATGGGAATTAAACGACTTCTAATATTATTAATTTGCATTGGCAATTATGGTTTTGCTCAAAACTATGAAGCTAAAGTAGATTCGCTAATGCGTCTAATGACACTTCAAGAAAAAATAGGTCAAACGGTGATGTATAGTGGACATTTTGACCAAACAGGGCCCATAATTAAAACCGATAATAAAAAACATATTAAAGAAGGTAATGTTGGAGCCATGTTAAATGCGCACACGGTGGAAGGTACAACCAATATGCAAAAATTAGCAGTTGAGAATACACGTTTAGGGATTCCTTTATTGTTTGGATATGACGTAATTCACGGTTTTCGAACCATATTTCCAATAAATTTGGGCCTGTCAGCTAGTTGGGATTTAAAAATGGTAGAAGAAAGTTCACGCATTGCAGCAGAAGAAGCTTCTGCAGAAGGCATTCATTGGACATTTGCACCAATGATTGATGTCTCTCGAGAACCACGTTGGGGTCGTATTTCTGAAGGCGCAGGGGAAGATGTTTATTTAAATAATGAAATAGCGAAAGCGTATGTTCGTGGGTTTCAAGGTGACGATCTTACTAAAACCAATACCATTTTAGCTTGTGCCAAGCATTATATAGCTTATGGGGCGGCGCAAGCTGGCCGCGATTACCACACCACCAATATGGGAGAAGGCGAATTGCGCAACACCTATTTACCACCTTTTAAAGCTGCAATCGATGCTGGTGTAGAAACTGTGATGTCGGCTTTTAATGAATTAAATGGTGTACCAACTTCAGGAAGTAAAGCCCTACTGCGAGATGTTCTTAGAGATGAAATGGGATTCGAAGGCTTCGTCGTTTCAGATTATACGTCTATAAATGAAATGATACCACATGGATTTGCTAAGGATAGTATTGATGCCGCAAGAATTGGTATGAATGCCGGAGTAGATATGGATATGATGGGAGAAATATACCGTTTACATTTAAAGAAATTGGTTGAGGATGGTAAAGTAGAAGAAGCAGTTATCAATGAAGCATGCCGAAAAATTCTTTTGGCCAAATTCAAACTAGGATTATTTGATGATCCTTACCGATATATCGACCAGCAACGTGAAGATACTACTAAATACCAACAAAGATATTTAGATAAAGCCCAAGAAATTGCCGCTGCATCATCGGTTTTATTACAAAATAAGAACAATACATTACCACTTTCTAAAAATTCAAAATCTATCGCATTTATAGGCCCTTTAGTGAAAGACGAAGCGCATATACTTGGTAACTGGGCGGCTAAGGGTAACCGTAGTGGAAAAGCCATAAGTGTATTTGAAGGAATTCAAGATTATCTAAAGCCGAACCAAATTTTATATGCTAAAGGCTGTGAAATTTTAAGTGATGATGATTCTGGTTTTGAGGAAGCAATTAGAGTTTCTAACCAAGCTAACGAAATTGTTTTGGTAATGGGAGAAGATCATCACATGAGTGGAGAGGCAGCATCAAGAACAGACCTAAAAATTCCAGGTATTCAACCACAACTTATTAAGAAGATAAGAGAAGCCAACCCGAATAAAAAAATCACATTGATTATAATGAATGGTCGCCCATTGAATCTTTCGGAAGAAGTTGATTTAGTAGATGCTATTCTAGAAATCTGGTTTCCAGGAACTATGGGAGGAGCTGCCACAGCAGATTTGCTCTTTGGTAAAGTCAACCCTTCAGGGAAATTAACGGTTACATTTCCTAGAAATGTGGGTCAAGTGCCAATTTATTACAATATGAAAAACACCGGACGTCCTATTCCTGAAAACAATCCGAAACAAGATTACAAAAGTAATTATATCGATGTTCCGAACTCACCCTTGTTTGTTTTTGGGCATGGAATAAGTTATACGAACTTTAAGTATTCTGATTTAAAATTGTCTTCAGAAAAATTGACATTTTCAAATTCGATTGAAGCAAGTGTTGAGGTTACCAATTCTGGAAATTATGACGGACATGAAGTAGTTCAACTCTACATTCGCGATAAAGTAGGGAGCATTACAAGACCAGTAAAAGAGCTCAAAGGCTTTGAGAAAATATTTCTAAAAAAAGGAGAAACCAAAACAGTCACTTTTACGATTTCAGTTGAGGATTTAAAATTTTACAATAGCGACATGATGTATGGTGTAGAACCTGGAGAATTTGAGATTGCTATTGCACCAAGTTCTGACTTTAAATTTAAACATCTATTTAACTTAAACGATTAATAGCAGAAATGATGCCGCACATAATGAACAAATTAAATTCCCTACCCTTATTATTATGTGTGGCTTTTTCATTTCAAATTTTTGCGCAATCTAAAGTCATTAATTCTGGCTGGCAGTTTTCTGAAAATAAAACCAATTGGGAAACTATAAATATTCCACATACTTGGAATAAGTTGGATGCTTTCGATGATGCATCTGGCTATCGCAGAGGATTAGGGTATTATAAAAAACAGGTTTTCATAGCATCAGAAGAAATAGAAAAAGTTCACTACGTAAAGTTTAATGCTGTAAACCAAGAAGCCACCATATTTATTAATGGTAAAGAAGTAGGTAATCATAAGGGAGGTTACACCGCGTTCAATTTTAATATTACGAAATACCTTAATTATAACACGTACAATTTAATTGAAGTTACCGTAGAGAATACGCATAATGAAGACATTCCTCCTTTAGATGCCGATTTTACATTTTATGGTGGAATTTACCGTGATGTGGAACTGATTGCCTTACCCAAACAACATTTTAGTTTAGATGATTTTGCTACTGATGGGTTTTATATCAACTACCCAGAAGTCTCAGCGGACGAAGCACGTATAGAAATAACAGCGATTCTAAACAATGCTGCATTAAGACATAAAAATGTAAAATTGAAATTTAATCTTTCCAATGCTCAAGGAAATATTGTAAAATCACATACAGAGAACTTAAATCTTAAATCTGAAACAACAGAGGTATTTAAAATTAATCTTCCAGAAATTACGGACCCAAAATTATGGTCCCCAGAAAATCCATATTTGTACAAACTCAAACTTGTACTTCAAGATAATAAAGGCAGAATTTTAGATACAAAAACTACTAATATCGGATTTCGTTGGGTATCCGTTGATCCAAAAAAGGGTTTCTTTTTAAACGGAAAACCAATAAAATTGATAGGTGTAAATCGTCATCAAGATTACGAAAGCTATGGGAATGCAGTTCCACTTTCACTTCAGAAAAAAGATATAAAACTCATCAAAGATATGGGCTCAAATGTCATTCGATTTGCACACTACCCGCATGCTCGCGAACTCTATAAACACTGTGATGAACTCGGAATTTTGGTGTGGACCGAAATCCCAATCGTCAATAAAGTCACAAATTCAGAAGCATTTTTTGAAACGTCAATCACTATGCAAAAGGAGCATATAAAGCAATATTATAATTATCCTTCGGTAGTAATGATGGGGTATATGAACGAAATATTCTTGAGATTAGCATTCGATAAAAAAGAATCGGAAGCTGAAAAAGAAGAGCGAAAAAAATACACATACCAACTCGCCAAACTATTAGAAGATTTAACCCGAAAAGAAGCGCCAAATCATATAACGGTAATGGCATTGCATTTTAATGAACTTTATAACGACACCAAAATAGCAGATTTATCGATGCTAGTTGGTTGGAACTTATATTTTGGCTGGTATCACGACACCATTAAAGATTTGGGAGTTTTTCTAGATGACCAGCACCAGCGTTATCCAGATCGTGCTATCATGATTTCTGAGTATGGTCCAGGTGCCGATGTCAATATTTCAACAACAACACCATTACGCTACGATTATTCACAAGAATATCAATTATTATTGCATTCAGGCTATTACCATCAAGTTCAAGAACGAGAATTTGTCACCGGAATGACAGCATGGAATTTTGCCGATTTTGGTTCAGAGTTCCGTGGGGAAACCAAGCCACATGTCAACCAAAAAGGATTGGTACAATACAATCGTGAGCCCAAAGAAGTTTATTATTGGTATCAATCGGTTTTAAACAATTCGCCTTTTATTCATATTGCGAAGTATCAGAATGAATTGACCTTGTTAGAAAATAACACACATGACGTCGTTGTATTTTCAAATCAACACAATGGGAAAATTTATGTGAATGGAGAATTTTTCAAAGATCTAAATTTTGAAACTGGCATAGCAAAAATCAAAATTCCGTTTAAAGAAGGTGATAATACAATTAAAGTAGTTGCGGGAAATCAACAGGATGAAACTGTTTTCAATGCTAATATTATCCAGAATTTAAAAACTTATCCAACAAATGTTTTAGGAATTAATTTAGGGACACACATTAATTATACAGACGAGGTTTCGGGAGTTACTTATCTTCAAGACCGATCATATTCTGAAAACTTGTATGGTTATATGCCAAATTCAGGAAAGTGTGAAAAAAAGCGCATTCCGAACAATATTAAAAACTCAAACTTAGAGACTGTTTATCAAACCATTTTGGTTGACTGTAGCCAATATAAGGTTGATGTCCCTGATGGTGAATATAAAGTAACGTTGTATTTCGTAGAGCCACAATTAAAGAGTAATGTCGAGTTAGTTTATAATTTAAATGCTTCTAATAAATCGTCTGAGGAAATACAAGAACAGCGTATTTTCGACATTAAGTTGAATGGCATTACCATCGCTAAACAATTTAATATGGCAGAAACATTTCCAGATAAATACGGTATTCAAGAAACTGCTAAAATTGATATTATTAATAATGAAGGATTAACAATTTCACTTAACTCAATAGATGGTGAAACTGTAATAAGTGGAATTCTAATAGAAAAAATGGATTAAATGAAAAAGGTA
Source organism: Winogradskyella bathintestinalis (assembly GCF_030407435.1). Classification (GTDB taxonomy): domain Bacteria; phylum Bacteroidota; class Bacteroidia; order Flavobacteriales; family Flavobacteriaceae; genus Winogradskyella; species Winogradskyella bathintestinalis. The sequence goes on along the minus strand of NZ_JASDDK010000001.1, from coordinate 58,293 downwards.
ACAATTATCCTTGTTTTACTGATTGCTTATGGACTTTCCGCACAAAATATGGAGACGTTCACCTATGCGATAAAAGGTAATGACACTTTGAAAATCGATGTATTTACACCAGAAAAAGTAAAAAAGGACGAAAGATTACCGGTTCTGCTCTGGATGCATGGCGGTGGATTTTCAGGCAGTCATCGTGCGTTTCCAGATGATAACAAATTAGTGAAATATGCTGCTAAAGAACAGAATTACATTGGTGTTTCTATTGATTATCGCTTATTAAGAAAAGGAACCACTACAGGTTTTGGTTGCGATTGTACCAAAGACGAAAAATTAGAAACGTTTAAACAAGCCGCCATTGATTATTTAGATGCGGCAAGATATTTAGTTGAGCGTGCTGACATGTTTCAAATCGATACCACTAAAATTATAGCAGGTGGAAGTAGCGCTGGAGCCGAGGGCGTATTGAATGCCGTTTTTATGAAAGATTATTTCATTGAACATAAAGAAGAATATAAAAGCATCAAATTTGCAGGCTTATTTTCTTGTGCTGGTGCTGTAATGGATGCGCGTTATATTACCGAAGACAATGCTGTCCCATCCGTTTTATATCATGGAACAGAAGACCAACTAGTGCCTTTTGGCAATGCACCACATCATTACTGCGACCCAGAAAGGGATGGTTATATTATGTTGGATGGTTCTGAAATTATAGCGAAAAAACTCGAAGAGTTTAATACCTCTTATTACTTCAATATTGTTAATGGTGGTCGGCATGAAGTATCTCGAATTCCTTTTGAAGATTTAGATAAAGTATTCAACTTTTTTAATCAAACCATGATAAATGATGAAGTCATTCAGACTAAAATTATAAAAACGAAACAACCATGAAAAATTTATTCCTTGCTTTAATCGTGCTTGTTGCATTTCATTCTTGCAAGAATGAACCTAAAAATACTGATGCCGCTTCTAATGTAGCCGAGAAGTCGAAACCACGACCAAATATCGTTTACATTATGGCAGACGACCATGCAGAACAGGCGATTAGTGCTTATGGTCATCCTATAAGTAAATTAGCACCAACACCAAATATTGACCGCATTGCTACCGAAGGTGCTTTGTTTAAAAATAATTTCTGTACCAATTCTATATGCGGACCGAGTAGAGCCGTTGTGTTGACTGGGAAATTTAGTCACATTAATGGTTTTAGAATGAATGGCGACCAATTTGATGGTAGCCAACAAACCTTCCCTAAGTTATTACAAAAAGCAGGTTATAATACAGCGGTAATCGGAAAGTGGCATTTACATGGTTTACCGGAAGGGTTTGACTATTGGAAAATATTAACAGATCAAGGCAATTACTACAATCCAGATTTTATAGCGATAAACGAAATTACCAAAGTAGCCGATACCTCAAGAACTGAAGGTTACGCCACAGATATTATTACCCAAGATGGAATTGCATATTTAAATTCAGTAAAAGATAGCGATAAACCATTTATGCTGATGCTACAACACAAAGCACCACACAGAAATTGGATGCCAGCATTGCGACATGCCAATAAATTTGATGACGTAGAATTTCCCTTGCCTGACACCTATTTTACAGCTCACGAAGGGTCTTTAGCTTCACAGCAGCAACAACAAACCATTTATAAAGATATGTATGAAGGTCACGATTTAAAATTGACCAAAAAGAAAGGAAGTCCAGAATTGGCACACAACCCATGGAAATCGGATTTCAACCGTATGAACGAAGCACAACGAACAGCTTGGGATAAGGCCTATCAAGCAAAGAATGATGCCTTTCACGATTCAAATTTATCACGGGCAGCATTAGCAAAGTATAAAGGACAACGTTACCTACAAGACTATTTAGCAACAATTGCCTCGGTAGATGAAGGGGTTGGTAAGGTTTTGGATTTTCTTGAAGAAAATGGTTTAGCCGAAAATACGATGGTTATCTATACCACTGATCAAGGCTTTTATTTAGGTGAAAAAGGCTGGTTCGATAAGCGTTATATGTATGAAGAATCTTTAGCAATGCCCTTGGTTGTAAAATACCCTGATGTAATTAAACCAGGAACCGTAATTGATGACATGACCCAGAATCTAGATTTTGCCGAAACTTTTTTAGATTATGCGCAAGTTGAAATTCCAGCAGATATGCAAGGAAAATCCTTACGTCCTTTATTGGAAAACACCTTTGATGCAGACGATTTTAGAGATGCAGTTTATTATCATTACTACGATTATCCAGCATTTCACATGGTAAAAAAACATTATGGAGTTAGAACTAAACGCTATAAGTTAATGCATTTCTATGATGATATCGATACTTGGGAATTATACGATTTAGAAGAAGACCCAAAAGAAATCAATAATCAAATCGATAATGCGGAATACGATAAAATTGAAGCACAACTAAGATCAAAGTTGACCCAGCTTCAAAAGAAATATAAAGTAACTCTTTCTGATTTTGAGCAAGCTTCCGAGGAAAGCGTTAAGCGTGGTTACAAACAATTTGAAAGGTTAAGAGGTGATACCGGAACGTCATATAATCCGCAAACGGATAAAGACACAAAATTATAGTGAAACCGTTGCTTGTTCAGTATAAAAATACCCCACATGGGGACAATTTTTCGGTTGAATCAATCTATTGTCCCTTTTGAGGAGACTTTAAGAATATAAAGCAATGATTAAAGAGTTTTAAGAACATATAAGATATTATTCCATGAAAAATTTATTCCTATCCATTTCAATTTTACTTACATTTTCATGTACTACTCACACCAAAAATGGGGAACTAGCATTAAATGAAACCCATAAAGTTGACACCGAGAAAAAAAAGCACCAAACTTATATCAACCCGCTCGATATAGATTATACCTATATGGTTTACAATTCTAGTAAAAATAAATCATACCGTTCTGGTGCGGATCCTGCGGTTATTGAATTTAAAGGAGAATATTATATGTTCGTCACACGTTCGTTTGGGTATTGGCATTCTAAGGATTTGGTCAACTGGGATTTTATTAAGCCACAACAATGGTTTTTTGAAGGGAGTAATGCGCCAACAGCATTTACATATAAAGATTCGCTAGTCTATTTTGCTGGTGATCCTGCGGGTTATGGAAGTATTCTTTATACTGATGATCCAAAGAAAGGCACTTGGACACCCACCGCTTCAATTTCTAATAATATTCAGGATTCGGAATTATTCATTGATGATGATGGTAAAACTTATCTGTATTGGGGGTCTTCTAACGTACATCCACTTCGTGTAAAAATGCTGAATAAAGATGATCGATTTTTAGAAACAGGAGTTAAGAAGGAATTGTTTAATCTTGATGAAGAAAAACATGGATGGGAACGTTTTGGTGAAAATAATTATCATCCCACTTTAAAGGAAGGTTATATGGAAGGTGCTTCCATGACTAAACACAATGGGAAATACTATTTGCAATATGCCGCACCTGGCACACAGTTTAATGTGTATGCTGATGGTGTCTATATTGGCGATACACCACTTGGGCCTTTTACTTATATGAAAAACAATCCAATGAGTTTTAAGCCAGGTGGATTTACGAATGGAGCAGGTCATGGAATAACAGTAAAACAAACCAATGGTCAATATTGGCATTTTGCAACCATGGCATTGGCTTCTAATGCGCAGTGGGAACGTCGCTTGTGTATGTTTCCTACGTATTTTGATGAGGACGGTTTAATGTATTCAAATACGGAATATGGCGATTATCCACGTTTTGGTGCTAGCCATCCTTCAAAAGCAGGAGAACACAATGGTTGGATGTTGTTGTCATACAAAGGCGATGTCACCGTATCAACATCCTTAAAACAAATTATGAAATTTACATCGAATGACGATGATGTGGAAGTGACGGAGTTATCTGTAGAGAAAACTGATGACGGTCAAATTACCGCGAAGGTTTTAACGGATGAAAACCCTAAAACCTTCTGGGTAGCGGAAGCCAATGATGATAAACAATGGGTTAACATTGAAATGCAAAACGCAGGAAACATCCACGCATTACAACTTAATTATCACGACCATGAATCTGGAATTTACACACGCGTAGAAGGTTTAAGACATCGCTTTACAATCGAAGTCTCGGAAGATGGCAACAATTGGCAAACGGTTGTAGATAGAAGTAAAAGTGATATTGATGCCCCCAATGCTTATCTCGTTTTGAACGAGCCAGTAAAAGCAAAATATGTGCGTTATAATAATATTGAAGTGCCAGGCGCAAACTTTGCCATGTCTGAAATTAGAGTGTTTGGCTTAGGACTTGAAGAAAAGCCTAAAAAAGTTACCGGTTTTAATATTGAAAGACAGAAAGATCGTAGAGATGCTGCACTTGCTTGGAACCCTGTAGAAGGAGCTCAAGGCTATAATATACGTTGGGGTATTGCTAAAGATAAGCTCTATCAATCGTGGTTGGTCTATGATGTTGAAGAACTTTATATGCGTAATTTAGACCGCGATACGTCTTATTATTTTAGCATTGAGTCTTTTAGCGAAAACGGAATCTCAGAAAAAAGTGAGGTTATTTTTATCGAATAAATACTGTAATAAAAATTCTGTCTAATATGAATTTATAAAATATTCAAGAACTAAAAAATAATTAATTATTAAATAAAACTGAAATGAAAAAAGGTGTTTTCTTATTATTAATAGCAGCCGTTTCCGCCTTAGGAGGTTTGCTTTTTGGGTATGATACAGGTGTAATTAATGGAGCACAATTTTATTTAACACAGTATTTCGACCTTAGTGATGCTTTAAAAGGTTGGGTAGTTGGAAGCGCGCTTTTAGGATGTTTTGTAGGAGCTATAATTGCAGGTCCATTAAGTATTAAAATTGGTAGAAAATGGTCATTGATACTTTCTGCCATATTCTTCACACTATCGGCCTATGGGTCTGGATTGCCAGAAATGTTTCCGCAAACCGTTAGTATGTTGGTGGTGTTTAGAATTATTGGAGGATTAGGCATTGGCGTGGCATCCATGAATGCACCAATGTATATTGCAGAAATTGCACCGTCAAATATTAGAGGACGTATGGTAACTTATTATCAATTGGCCATTGTAGTTGGTTTCTTTGTGGTTTTCTTAGCAACTTATTTTATAGGTAATGATTTAAGTGTGTCTGAAAATATTCAATTCGGATGGAGACGTATGTTTTGGTCAGAATTGGTACCTAGTCTTTTGTTTTTATTATTGTTGTTTATTGTACCTAAAAGTCCTAGATGGCTAGCATTAAAAGGAAGAGATAGTGAAGCTTTAACAGTTTTAAAAAGAATAAATGGTGATGATACTGCTGAAAAAGAAATGTTAAGTATTAAAAAATCTTTGGATGAAAATAATGATGGTATAAAAGTAAGTTACTTTTCTAAAGCTATATTAGTTATAATTGCTATTGGTACTGTTCTATCTGTTTTACAGCAATTTACAGGAATTAATGCTGTGTTATATTATGGAGCTGATATTTTTGAAAAAGCACTAGGATTTGGAAAAGAAGATGTGCTAGCCCAACAAATATTATTAGCCTTCGTAAACCTAGTATTCACATTTGTGGCTATGTTTACAGTTGATAAATTTGGTAGAAAACCGCTGCTTTATATTGGTTCTATAGGTATGATTGTAGGTTTTTTACTTTTAAGTATCACATTACAGCAAGAAAGTGTTGGTGTTTTATCTTTAATCGGTGTATTGCTTTTTATCGCATCCTTTGCATTATCAATGGGCCCAGTAGTGTGGGTGTTATTGTCCGAAATGTTTCCTAATAAAATCCGAAGTGTAGCTATGTCAGTTGCTGTTGCTGCGCAATGGGCTGCCAATTATGTGGTTTCTCAGTCGTTTCCTATTGTAATGGGGAGTGAAATGAATAATAGTGAGCCTTGGAATGGATCCCTTCCATACTATATTTTTATAGTATTTATTCTAATAATTGTTTTTGTAACTTATAAATTTATACCAGAGACGAAAGGAAAAACATTAGAAGAAATTGAAGGATTCTGGAAATAATTAAAAAGATCGTATTCTAAAAAAAAAACAGACTGTCTAACTGCACAGTCTGTTTTTCATTAAATGGTTAATAGCAAAATATATTGGTTAATAGCATAAATTTTAATGACTTAACAAAATTTTACAGTCTTAACTTTAATTTGAAGACTTTTTCTATAAGCTTTAATACTGATAATTTCATTACTCTTTTTACGATTCATTTTTAAAACCTTAGATTTTATCTTAGCAGAAATATCAATTGCTTTAGCATCTGTTTTTTCAACTTTATTAGCTTCAACGAATTCAATTTCATTATTAACGGAAACTTTTTGTTGAGCAAAAGCTGTTAAAGACATTGTTAAAAATAATGTGATGATTAAAGCATTTTTCATAATCGTAAGAAGTTATATTTGTTTTAACTTCGAGTCAAAGAAACGACGGATATCTAATGTGAAAGAAAAATTTAGATGAAACAAGTCGATAAATGGATAACAGGAAAGTACTCGTAAAAAACTACGATGAAATACACAAAATCGGCTCGCAGCCCTTTAAAAAGGTTAGCTTTAATGCTGAACAACATTATTTTATGGATGAAAAACACTCTAAAATTAAAAACATCGATGAAATACACAAATTCAGTTTCAAAAGCGCATTAATACTGAAAAATTATGAATGATTTCAATGATAATTCCTATTTTAAATTGTTTAACCAACAACGGCAAAATCAATTTGCTATTGGGAATAGTTCCTCTAAAGAAAGAATAAGAAAATTAGATCAACTTCAACGTGCTATAGAGGTAACGTATAGAAAAGAAATTCAATCCGCCTTATATAAAGACTTAGGTAAACCAGTTGTTGAAACAGAGCTTACAGAAATTTACGCGATAGTAGGAGATATAAAGCACGCTAAGAAAAAGTTAAAACAATGGATGCAGAAGCAAAGTGTTGACACACCCATATCCATGTTGGGGTCGAGTTCTTATATTAAATATGAGCCAAAAGGTGTCTGTTTAATTATTTCACCATGGAACTTTCCTTTCAATCTTACCTTTGGACCTTTAGTATCCGCTATAGCTGCTGGAAATACAGCCATAATTAAACCATCTGAGATGACACCTCATTCGTCGGTATTAATGGAAAAGATAGTTTCAGAAGTGTTTTCAGAAGATGAAGTAGCGCTAATACAAGGAGAGGTTGAAGTTTCTACAGAACTTTTAAAACTACCATTTAATCATATTTTTTTTACAGGTTCTCCAAAAGTGGGAAAAATAGTGATGGAAGCTGCCTCTCAGCATTTGGCATCAGTAACCTTAGAACTAGGCGGAAAATCGCCTACCATAGTAGATAAAACTGCTAATATCGATAAGGCAGCAAAGAAAATAATGTGGGCAAAATTCTTAAATTGTGGACAGATATGCGTTTCACCAGACTATGTCCTTATAGACGAAAGCGTAAAAGCGTCATTTATTACATCGTGCATTAAATGGTTAAACACCTTTTATAGCGATAACCCCAAAGCATCAGATTCCTACGGAAAAATAGTAACCGATAAGCACTTTGAACGTTTAAGTTCTTATTTAGAAAATGCTAAATCATTAGATGCTAAATTTGAAATTGGAGGCAGTACCGAGAGCACTTCAAAATATATAGAGCCCACCATTATTTCCGATTTAAAACCTGAAGCAAAACTTCTGGAAGAAGAAATATTTGGACCTATTCTACCAATAGTTACTTACAAGAGTTTAGACATGGCAATGGCGTATATTAATTCCAAACCTAGACCATTGGCACTTTATATATATAGCAAGAGTAAAGCCAGCATTAAAAAAATTATGAATAATACTAGAGCAGGTGGTACGTGTATAAATAATAGTGTGCTACATTATGCCAATCATAACTTACCCTTTGGTGGTGTAAATAATAGTGGAATTGGTAAGAGTCATGGGTTTTACGGGTTTAAGGCCTTTAGTAATGAACGATCGGTTTTAAAACAACATACCTTTGGGGTTACAGAATTATTGTTTCCACCTTATACTAATATGAAAGAAAAATTGGCCAGGTTAACTGTAAAGTGGTTTTAATCTTTATTAAAATAATCAGACTGTATCTGCTCGTTTATCCCATCTTGAAACTTCGTCATGCTAAAATACTGATGAATAGAGTAACACCCGGTTTCACCCGATTTATTAATGGCGATATAACCAACCTGAAAGTTTTTGTAGTCACTATGAGGTTTGTTAACAATTCTACCAATAGCTTCTTCACAGGCCGCTTGAGGCGACTTTCCTTGTCGCATTAATTCTACAACTAGAAAGCTTCCCACTGTTTTTATAACTTCTTCACCTAATCCGGTGGCTGCGCAAGCACCAATTTCATTATCTACAAATAAACCAGAACCTATAATAGGTGAGTCACCAACACGACCTGGCATTTTATAGGCCAAACCACTTGTAGTACACGCCCCAGAGATATCACCATTTTTGTCAAGAGCGAGCATACCAATCGTATCATGATTTTCAATATTGATAATTGGTTCGTAATTGGCTTCAACTTTCCATTTTTCCCAAGTTTTTTTTGATGCTTCAGTGAGGAGATCTTCAGGTTCAAACCCTTGTAAAATTGCAAATTCTTTAGCGCCTTCGCCAGCAAGCATTACATGTGGTGTTTCTTCCATAACTTTTCTCGCTACTGAGACGGCATGAGTAATGTTTTGAAGATAAACTACTGAGCCACAATTGCCGTGTTGGTCCATTATGCAAGCATCGAGTGTTACATTACCATCTCTATCAGGTAAGCCTCCTTTACCAACAGTTTGTCCTTTTTCGTTAGCTTCCTCGATTTTACAACCTTGTTCTACAGCATCTGTAGCATCGCCGCCAGCTTGTAAAACCTCCATAGCTTTAGCTGTTGCTTTTTTAACATTCCAGGTGGCAATTACCACAGGTAATATTACCTTATCTGTCTTATTAGCTTTAAAGATTGGTTTTTCAAGAATAGCATTTTTTGCAAATGAATTGTTAATCGTTAAGCCTAATCCGGTAAATGATGCATTTTTTATAAAATCTCTTCTTTTCAAACTATCCTAAATTTATAGCAAGATCTCATCGAATTCAACCCTGATTGTGTCTTGTTGTTTTGCTGCCCAGTGTATTATAAATGTTTAATACTGCACTCCTTGTTTATCCAATACTGTTTTTGTTCTAAACGCATAAAATAATAAATAGGCAAAACAAGCCACAGCCATCCAATAAGAAGATTGAATAGTGAATACATCCGCTAATTTTCCCTGTACAGGTGGAATTATAGCCCCTCCTAAAATCATCATAATTAAAAAGGCAGAACCTTGCGAGGTATATTTTCCTAATCCAGCAATACTTAATGTAAAAATGCAAGGCCACATTATTGAGCAAAATAATCCACCAGATATAAAGGCAAACAACGCCATATTTCCTGAGGAGAATAAACCGATAAGCATAGCAATAATGCCTAATAAACTAAATACTTTTAAAGTTTGTACAGGATTATCCTTAGCTATAAAAAAACCGCCAATTTGAACCGCAATACAAATAGCGAAGAAAATTATTTCATTAGGACTGAAGCTAAACTTTATACTATTTACTAAAATAATCACTCCGAAAGCCACGTAAGGCACAATAATTAATAAGGCTTTCTTCAGCCCTTTACTAGGATTAAAAACAGTTATGGCTCCAACCCAACGGCCAATCATTAGACCGCCCCAATACATCGAGATATATGATCCAAGTTGCGAATCGTTTAACTCTGGAAGTCCTAAGGCATTCAGGCCAGTGTCACCAACACTTTGTTTTAAAAGCTCTCCCAAATTACTGCCAATGGTAACCTCTACGCCCACATAGGTAAATATAGCGAGCATACCCAATACTAATTGTGGATATTTCATGGCTCCCCAACCTTTGGCATTTTTACGTGCACTTGCATTGGCAAAGAATACCGATAAAATTACAGCTAATAGTGCCACAAAAAGTAAAACTAATCTTATGTTTTCAATGTGTTCGGTTGCGTTTTCAGTTCCAGAATATGTGCTAAAAATATAACCGAAGCAGCCAATGACAACAAATGTTAAAACAATTAATAGATTTCGTGCTTTGTTAGCGGGTTCAAAAGCAGTTTCTGATTTAAGAGCTGGCAATTTTTTTGAAAAATGAAATAATGCCGCAGCTATTAAGAACAGAGCACCAACACCTAAATACAAGTGTTGTACAGTAACTAATGTGATCACATTATTATCTATCATTTGAGCCAACTCATCTGTACTCCAGGATGCTGACCCAAATATGACCAAGCTAACGACTACTGGTCCTATAGTTGTACCAAAAGAGTTTATGCCTCCAGTTAAATTTAAACGATGTGATCCTGTTTTTGGATCTCCAAGAGCAACAGCAAAAGGGTTGGCTGCCGTTTGTTGTAATGAGAAGCCTAAAGCCACTATAAAAAAGGCAATAAGCACCAAATAAAATACTCCGGTTTGTCCTTGTTCTGCGCCAGATGTAACCGGATACATTATAAATGCACCTATAGCAGAAAGCAATAACCCATATACAATTCCATTTTTGTATCCCCAATTGTTAAGAATATCCCGTTTTAGAATACTTGATACTATAAACAGTAGAAGGGCTCCGATATAATAGGCGCCGTAAAATGCAAAATCTACTAATTGAGATTGAAATTGGTCGATATTAAAATACGTTTTACAAAACGGTATAAACACACTGTTAGATGCGGCTATAAAGCCCCAGAAAAAGAAAACTGTACATAACGTTGCTAAGGCTGATTTGTTGTTTTGGTTGTTCATTAGTATAAGTTAGTTAATTTTAAAGCATCTAATATAGTAAAATGCATTTCACGAATGTAATTGCTTTTTTATTTTATGAATTTTAGAAGTATTAAAATTTCTATTAACGGTAATTTTTTACAATAACACCAATAAATTGGCTTTTCATAATGTTGTACATAAAACCGTCAATTTTAATATCTTATGCATTAACATTTTTATAAGATACTTCGTAGTTTCGTATTTCAAATTTACCTGTTTTACTTACCATAACTATAACAGCGGTAAAAACAAAATTTCTATGTTGCGTTGGATTATCTTAATCATTCTTATTTTTATTCTCGATTTTTATGCCTTTCAGGTTATAAAAACTTTGACTAAAAGCTATTGGATTTATGTGCTTTATTGGATCTTGTCCATATTGGTAGTAGCAAATTTCGCTTACTATTATTTCAATTTTGTAAGAGGGGAAAGTTTTACACATGGTCATGGTTACGCGGTGGCTTTTTTGTTTACGGTTTTTGTGCCTAAAGTAGTTTTGGTCTTATTTATGTTTGGAGAAGATTTGGTAAGAATAGGGACTTATCTCTTTCAGAAATTTTCTAATGACACGGCTCACTATAATGGTAGACGTGAATTTGTATCCAAAATTGCGCTTGGTGTAGCAGCCATTCCGTTCGCATCTTTTGTATATGGGATTACTAAGGGGAAGTACAACTTTCAAGTTTTAAAGCGTACTATATATTTTGAAGATTTACCAGAAACTTTCGATGGTTATAAAATAACTCAAATTAGCGATATCCATTCCGGAAGTTTAGAGAGTAAAGAAGACATTGCTTTTGGAGTGAATTTGGTAAATGAGCAAAACAGCGATGTTATATTATTTACAGGTGATATTGTAAATAGTAAAGCAGAGGAAATGCAGGAATGGATTCCCGTGTTTGATAAATTAAAAGCAAAAGATGGAAAATATTCTGTGCTAGGCAATCACGATTATGGATATTATGCGTACGGTGGAGATGTTGAGTTGAACCGAAAAAACCAAATAGAGGTTGAAGCTGTTCATAAAAGTATTGGGTTCGATTTATTGTTGAATGAAAACCGACGCATTGAAAAAAATGGTGAGCATATAAATATTTTAGGTGTAGAAAATTGGGGTGCATCACGTCATTTTCCCAAACGGGGAAGTCTTAAAGAGGCAACAAAGAATATAGGTGAAAATGACTTTAATATTTTGATGAGCCATGATCCGTCTCATTTTGATTACACAGAAATGGAGCTTAATACTGAAGACATTAATAATCACGATATTATTATTGACGAATCAAATATTATTAATTTCAGTAAGCACATTCATCTTACGTTAGCAGGGCATACGCACGGTATGCAATTTGGAATAGAATTGCCACGGTTGGGAATTAAATGGAGTCCTGTAAAATACCGTTATCCTAAATGGGCAGGTCTATATAAGAAAGCAAGTAAATATTTATATGTTAACCGAGGGTTTGGTTATCTCGCTTTTCCTGGACGCATAGGAATATGGCCCGAAATCACTGTGATAGAACTCAAAAGAGGAACAGAAAGTGCATAATTGTAAAGAATTGCTTATTTTTATATTAAGCCTATCTAACTAACGATAATTTAATATTTCAGTATTTTGATTTGAGATGCTTATTTATTTGACTAAAACTATAATATATGTCTAAATTTGGGGAAATAATAGATGTTGATATTCCAGTATTATTGGACTTCTACACAGAAGAGAATAATCAATCAAAAACCATGCATCCTATTCTTAGGGATGTTGCTGCAGCTTTAGGTGATAAAGCTAAAATTATAAAAATTGATGTTGAGAAAAATAAGGAACTCGCCGAGGCGCTTCGAGTTAAAGGCTTGCCAACTTTAATTATTTATAAAAGTGGCGAAATGAAATGGCGCCATAGTGGGGACCAAGATGCCAATACTTTGATTAATATTATTCAGGAATATGTTTAGTTGATTAATACATATTTAATAATCATCGTTCATAATTTATCTAACTTCGAACTTACCTAAGCATTTTAAACTGTTTAAGCAATACTGTGTAAAATTTTCATTTCTGTATTCAAATACCAATTTTAAATTAAATAAAAGGGTGTATGTAGCTAAAAATTAGCGAACCAATTTGTAAGCTATTGCGATCTTAGAATTTCAAACTTTTAAATTGAAAACCAGTATTAGTATAATAATCTAAAACTTTGGGAAGTACATATTGTAAATTTCGAGAGGCTTTTACACTATCATGAAAAACAATTATACTACCTTTTTTACCCGATGAGGTTACATTTTTAAGACAGGTATCTTCGGATACAGAAATGTCCCAATCGAAGGACAACACATCCCACATTACAATTTTATAACTTAAGTCTTGAATTTGTTGGCTTTGCTTAGATTTGAGTTTTCCGTAAGGTGGTCTAAATAGATTTACAATATTGACCTCGACGTCTTGTAATTGAAGTTTAGATTTTATAATATTTTCGGTTTGGATAACATCTGTTAAGTAAGCTTTTGTTTTATGTTTCCAACCTTTTAAATGGTGGTAAGTGTGGTTGCCTATGGCATGGCCATCGTTTATAATATTCTGAAAAATACCTGGGTGCTTTTCAATATTATTTCCAATACAAAAAAACGTGGCTTTTGCATTATAATCTTTTAATGTTTGAAGAACCCAATCCGTAATTTCGGGGGTAGGGCCATCATCAAAAGTTAAATAAAGTTCTTTCTCGATGGTGTCAATATTCCAGATAAAATTTGGGAACAATGTTTTTACAAAGTCTGGCGTTTTAGCTGGAATAATAGTCATGTTATTTTATAATTCAGGAATAATATTATCTACTTTATCTATAGTGTCTTTAATAGCATTCTGAATATCTACATCTTCAGGTATTTCTGGCAGTTCGTCATCGTTGTAACGACTCATTAATTCATCAAACAAGCTTAGGTAGCTATTGAAGGTTTTGGTCTCTTGGAGTGCAAAATCTTTATCGTTGTAAATCACTAATATGTCAATTAAAGCTCTGTAACGTTGAATATCTAAATAAATATCCTCTCCGACCATTAGTTCTTGGTCTTCAAGATCTAAACTGCTGTAATACACTAAGTTTTCTTGATATTTTTTGGCAACATCTTTATAAAGTTTGCGCCCTTTTTCGACCTTTCCTATTTGATAGTAGGCACTTACATAGGGTTCAAGTAAAGAGTAAAAGCCAAACTTATCTACAGGCATTTTTTCCATGGCAATGTCTGCGATTTCTTCTGCTTTATCTAGTTCGTCTTCATTGATGAGTTGTTCTATCAATCGTGCTAAATTTCCTCTATAAGTAATGCCGTTTCTTCGCGTTTCAATGTCGTAATACAGCTCTGTTCCGCTGCCTCCCCATTTCCAATTTTTAACCATATTGTACATTAGGTCTGGATCTACACGTCCCATATCATAAGGATTTGCTCTATCAACGGCTGTTTTAATCGGAACGAGTTTATAACACATACCATCGAGCTGTAAATAATCTTTTAACCAGATATAATCTTCTGCTCCAAAAGCTCCCCCTGTAAAATATATTGGTCGTTCCCAATTGTTATTAGCAATGATATCTAACATTAATAGACGGTTCTTATAAAGATAGCTGCCTCCAATTTCTGTGTAAAGCTTATCTTCTATTAAGTCTGCATCTTTTGGTTTCACAATGCCGTTTTTAAGAACCATATCTTTATTAACAGGAATACTAATGTTTTTGGAAGGAAAATAATTTGTATTCAGTAAATGTTTAGGATAAAGACTTGGGTCTTCACCTTGTCTTTCAACCACATATTTAAATTTTGTGTTTGGTTTATCACTAGAAACAAAATCCATAAAATCTTTAATTGGTATGGTGTCTTTAGTGATTTCTCTTCTAATTATAACGTCTCTTGTGCCTCCTCGATATTGGTTATGTGTCAACTGCGAAGGGATAGGGTCACTATCGTAAGCTTTACGTTTCATTTGGTCGATGTACCAATCCGTTTGAAACAAACTAGTATTAACCACTCGTACATCTGTACGTACTCCTTCTATTTCCTGTAAATACCAAAGGGGAAATGTGTCGTTATCTCCAATGGTAAATAATATGGCATTTGGCGCACAAGATTCTAAATACTTTCTTGCCATGGATTCCGTAGTGTATTTTCCAGAACGGTCATGATCATCCCAATTATTTGCGGCTAAAACACCAGGAACAATAATTATGCATACTAAAGTAATAGCAGGGGCTAAAAGTTTCGTTTTTATACTGGCTTTTAATAAATCGTAAATGGCATAAACTCCAAAACCAATCCAAATAGCAAATACATAAAACGAACCGACCACAGAATAATCGCGTTCTCTTGGTTCAAAAGGTCTAATATTGGTATAAAATTGTATAGCCAAACCTGTCAGTAAAAAGAAAACTAAAAGCACCCAAAAACGCTTTAAATCTGAATACATTAGGAAAAAGAAGCCTACTAAACCTAGTAAAAGCGGTAAAAAATAATAGGTGTTTCTAGATTTGTTTTCTAAAACATCGGTTGGTAGGTTGTCTTGAGATATACCTAAATGCAATTCGTCAATAAACGGTATACCAGAAATCCAATTTCCATTTTTGTACGTGTATTTTCCTTGGATATCGTCTTGTCGTCCTGTGAAATTCCACATAAAATAGCGCCAATACATATAGCCAAATTGATATTGAAACATGTACATTATATTATCCATAAAGGAAGGCTGTTCAATAATCAAATACTGTTGGCCATAATTTCTTAAAAATTGATTATAACCTTCATAATCAATTTCGCCTCGTGCCACTCGCATTTTAAAATCCTGAACAAGCTGATCGAATTGTTGCTTCTCTCCCAAAGCGTATTGACTCGCCTGATCTTCGGATAAGCCTGCGTTCATAGCTTCATTATAAGCACGAGTTTGTAAATTAGGATCAACTCTAAAATCAATTAAACCTGTGAACATCATGTAATTCTCTGCATGTTCGGCACTCCACATTCTAGGAAGTATGGAAGCATGTTCATGATTGTAGTTTTGTCTGCTTTTTTCCCAATCGTTAATAATTACATATTTACCCGCCTCTTCATCACGCTCAAAATTCTTTTTATCATCTATGAAAGGCTCATCTTTATCTGCGCCAGAATACACTTCTGTAAACTGGGGCCCATAAAATAAATGTGTTTCGGGATATTGTTCAAGGTTGTAATACGCTAAAAGTTCTCTGGCATCTGAAGGGTCATTTTCATTAATCACCACTTGTGCATTAGCACGAATAGGAAGCATCATCCAAGATGAAAAACCTATAAAAATAAACATGAGACAAAGTACTAATGTGTTTACATGTCTCATTTCTTTTTTACGAGTATAATTTAACCCAAAATAAAATAAACCAATAACCATTAGCCCTGTAATTATGGTTCCAGAATTAAAAGGTAGTCCAATAGAATTCACAAAAAAGACTTCTAAATAACCAAAAAGTTTTAATGTAGATGGCAATAATAATTTGAATATAAATAGTAAAATTGCTGCCGACGCAATATTGGCAATTATGAAGTTTTTAACCGTTATGGTTTTATAATTCTTAAAATAATAGAGTAGGCCAATCGCAGGAATAGTTAATAACCCCATAAAGTGAACACCAAATGATAAACCTATTACAAAAGCAATTAAAATTAGCCAACGGTTACCTCTTGGTTTGTTCATATCTTGCTCCCAACGCAAACCTAAATAAAATAGAATGGCCATAATTAAGGTGGCCATGGCATAAACCTCAGTTTCTACAGCATTAAACCAAAAGGAATCAGTAAATGTAAAGGCTAAACTGCCCACTAAAGCACTACCTAAAATGGCATACGCTTTGCTCGGGTTATCATCATTGTTATACTTAACCAGCTTTACGAGGAGTAAGGTGATTGTCCAAAACATAAATAGGATGGTAAAGGCACTGGCGACTCCACTCATCATATTCATTATCATCCCAATTTGAGACGATTCTAAAGCAAACATCGAGAAAAAAGCCCCGAACATTTGAAACAAAGGAGCACCTGGTGGATGACCAACCTGTAATTTTGAAGACGTTAAAATATATTCACCAGCATCCCAAAAACTCACGGTTGGTTCAATAGTTAGAGCGTAAACCACAACGGCTACAGCAAAAACAAACCACCCTAGGATGTTGTTCCACTTTTTAAAGTTAAAATCTGTCATGTAAAACTGTACTTATTAACGCTGGCGAATTTACTAATTATTACCTAAATGTGGACATTTTTAAGCTAACGTTAAGTATTTTAAATAATTTTTCACTTTTTTTTTGCTTAACTCAAACTTTGTTTTAAATTTGCACCCTCAAATTGAGAGATTGGCCCATGGTGTAACTGGCTAACACATCGGTTTTTGGTACCGAAGAGTCTAGGTTCGAAACCTAGTGGGCCAACCAAAGTATAAAATCCTAACCCGTTAAGAGTTAGGATTTTTTTTGTTTAATTAAAGCGAGGTTGCGTCTTTAAATATCTGGAAGTGTTAAGCGTAGCGTAAGTAAATGCTAATCAGTTAAAAAAATCTTAGTCACAATTGCTTAAGATTTTTTTGCTTTTGACTCTGTTAATGAGGGGTTGTAATTTTAATTGTAAAGCAGTTTAACCTGTTTTTATATCTTAAATGTTATTACAGGGCGCTTAGCATGGTTTACCAAATCTTCACTAATGCTACCATTAAAAAAATGAGCAATGCCTTGCCTTCCATGTGTACTAATGCCAATAAGATCTGCGTTTAAATCTTTAGATACATTTAGTATGCCTTGTTCTACAGTATTATCATTGTGAATTGTAATAGTGTAATTTTCAAAAGCTTGTCCAAAAATAAAATCATTAATTCTAGTTTTAGCTTCATAAGTTGTCAAAAAACTACCAGAAGTAATTACCAATAGTAAATGAATTTTAGCGCCAAATGCTTCTGCAAATTTAACCGCTTGCTTATACGTTTCTCTGTTGTCATTTTTAAAATCGGAAGCAAACACAAAATCAGAAATGTTAAAACTATGGTGTTCGTTTTTAATCACTAAAACGGGCACTTCAGAAGTTCTTACTACCTTTTCAGCATTAGATCCCACAAACATTTCTTTTAAACCAGATGCACCATGTGAGCCCATAACAATAAAATCGATATCTAATTCTGTGCAAGAATCTTTAATCGCATTGAATGTAATGTTTGCTTTAACAGTTTCATGTACAGTAACTCCTTGTAAATAATCTTCTGCCATAAGATTTTCGAACCTTTTTTGAGCCAATTTCATAAAAAATATAGTTTCCGGAATATCGCTTTGTGCGCTGCCTTGATCGGTTTGTTGCATCGGGATTTCCATCATATGAAGTAAGAATATTTCAGCATTATGAGCTTTAGCGAGCATAGCAGCTACTTTTAAAGCGTTTTCGGCCTGTTCTGAAAAATCGGTTGGAACTAATATTTTGTGCATTATTGATGGTTTATGTATGGTTTACTAAATTTAAGAAAATTATTCCACATTACATAACTTGGATAAATAAATTAAAATGTCGTATATTTGCACCGTTGTTTACTAAAAATAAATAAGCGAGAGGACGAAAAGTCCTCTCTTTTTATATCAAAAAATGTTTAAGAATACAGTACAGGACTTATTACAAAACGCATTAGACGAAAGGCAAGATCTATTTCTTATAGATTTTACAATGTCTGGTGATAATGCTATTAAAATCGTTATAGATGGTGATAATGGTGTTTTGGTAGAAGATTGTATGTTTGTTAGCAGAGCAATTGAGCATAATATTGACAGAGACGAACACGATTTTTCTTTAGAAGTTTTATCATCTGGTGCAGCAACTCCTTTAATTTTACCTAGACAATACCATAAGCATATAGGTAGAAATTTAGAAATTAAGACTTTAGATGGTCAAAATTTAGAAGGAGAATTAACAGCAGTAAATGATGAGGATGTGGTTTTGAAGTGGAAGGCTAGAGAGCCTAAGCCCGTAGGTAAAGGGAAAGTGACCGTAGTTAAACAAGCAAATGTTACTTTCGATAACATTAAAGAAGCAAAAGTTAAAATAAAATTTTAATTCATATCAATTATGGAAAATGTAGCGTTAATTGAATCATTTTCAGAATTTAAGGACGACAAATTAATAGATAGAGTTACGCTAATGGCGATTCTGGAAGATGTATTACGTAATGCATTGAAGAAAAAGTATGGCGATGACGATAATTTTGATATTATTATAAATCCAGATAAAGGGGATTTAGAAATATGGAGAAACCGTATTGTGGTTGCAGATGGAGAGGTTGAAGAGCCGAATCAAGAAATTGAATTGTCTGAAGCTCAAAAAATTGAACCAGATTTTGAAGTTGGTGAAGACGTTGCTGAAGAAGTGAAATTAATCGATCTTGGAAGACGTTCAATTTTAGCCTTAAGACAAAATTTAATATCTAAGATTCACGAACACGATAATACAAACATCTACAAGCACTTTAAAGAGCTTGAAGGTGAGATTTATACAGCTGAAGTTCATCATATTCGTCACAGAGCTATTATTCTGTTAGATGACGATGGCAATGAAATTATACTTCCGAAGGATAAACAAATTCCTTCAGATTTCTTCAGAAAAGGTGAAAATGTAAGAGGAATTATTGAAAGTGTAGAATTAAAAGGAAGCAAACCGGCAATTGTAATGTCCAGGACATCACCAGTGTTTTTAGAAAAGTTGTTCGAACAAGAGATTCCTGAAGTTTTTGATGGTTTAATTACGGTTAAAAAAGTAGTTCGTATTCCAGGAGAAAAAGCAAAAGTAGCTGTTGATTCTTATGATGATAGAATTGACCCGGTTGGGGCTTGTGTAGGAATGAAAGGGTCGAGAATTCATGGTATTGTACGAGAGTTAGGCAACGAAAATATTGACGTAATTAACTATACTAATAACATTCAACTATTCGTTACAAGAGCCTTAAGTCCGGCTAGAGTTACTTCGTTGAAGTTAGATGAAGAAAATTTACGTGCAGAAGTGTTGTTAAAACCAGAAGAAGTATCTAAGGCTATCGGTAGAGGTGGTCATAATATTCGTTTAGCAGGTCAGTTAACAGGTTACGAAATAGACGTATTTAGAGAAGGTGCAGAAGAAGATGTAGAGTTAAAAGAATTCTCAGATGAAATCGAAGAATGGGTAATCGCTGAATTTAGCAAAGCTGGTTTAGATACGGCAAAAAGTATTTTAGAACAAGATGTTAATGATTTGGTGAAGCGTACGGATTTAGAAGAAGAAACGATTTTAGACGTTATTAGAATTCTAAAAGAAGAATTTGAAGATTAAATATCGACTTAAATTTAAAATGAATTTTACAAATCATTTTAAAGTTGAATTGGTATCACACTAATTTTAGTTGAAAATAAGCTTTGATTTAAAATTAGTATATAATATATTTAAGTATTTTACAGGCAATTTATGGCTCAAACAAGATTAAACAAAGTATTAAGGGAATTAAATATCTCAATAGATCGTGCTGTGGATTTTTTAGAATCCAAAGGCATAGATGTTGAGAAGAGCCCAAATACTAAAATTTCGCAAGAGGTTTATGATACGCTTTCTGATGAATTTCAGACTGATGCAACGAAGCGTGAAAAAGCTCAAGAAGTTAGTGAAGCAAAACTTAAAGAAAAAGAAGAGCTTCGAGAACAAAGAGAACGCGAAATTGAAGAAAAGCAAAAGCAAAAGGCGGAAAGAGAATCTGTGGTTAAAGCTAAAGCCGAGTTAAGTGGGCCAAAGCAAGTTGGTAAAATTGACTTAGATAAAAAAGCTAAAGCAGAAAAGGAAACACCAGCTAAACCTGCAGAAGTTAAGGAAACTCCGAAAGTAGAAAAGGTAGAGAAGAAAGAAGAGACTGCACCAAAAGTTCAAGAAAAAGAGGTTCCTAAAAAAGTTGAAAGCGACAAAAAGAAAGAGACGGAGAAGGTAGAGGTCACTAAGGCTAAGGAAGAAAAACCTAAAGTTCAAGAAGCTAAGCCAGTTGAAACGAGAAAGGAAAAGCTTAGTAAAGCAGATGAAGACGGAGCTCCTGCTGAAGAAACTCTGAAAACTCAATATAAGAAACTAACTGGACCAAAGGTTGCAGGAGAAAAAATTGATCTTTCAAAGTTTAAAAAACCTAAAAAGAAAAAAGACGAGAAGTCAAGTTCAGATAATACTAATAAACGTAAGCGACGTAGAATTAGTAAAGGAGGAAATGATGCTGGTGGAAAACCAAACTTCGATAAAAGACGAGGTGGAAAAGGTCGCGGAGGTAATACGAGACCTAAAGTGGTTAAGGAAGAGCCTACTGAAGAAGATGTAAAGAAACAAATTAGAGAAACCCTTGAAAAGTTACAAGGAAAATCTAGCAAAGGAAAAGGAGCTAAGTACCGTAGAGATAAGAGAGATCAGCATAGAGAACAAACTGAAATTGATCAGGAAATTGCAGCAGCTGAAAGTAAAACGCTTAAAGTTACTGAGTTTGTAACGGTAAGCGAAGTGGCAACCATGATGGAAGTTGGGGTGACTCAAGTAATTTCGGCATGTATGTCTTTAGGGATGATGGTAACTATGAATCAAAGGTTAGATGCGGAAACATTAACAATTGTTGCAGAAGAGTTTGGTTACGATGTAGAATTCATTAAAACTGATATAGAAGAATCTATAGATGTTGCAGAAGACGATCCAAAAGATTTAAAACCAAGAGCTCCGATCGTTACTGTAATGGGTCACGTAGATCATGGTAAAACATCGTTATTAGATTATATACGTAAAGAAAATGTAATTGCAGGTGAATCTGGTGGTATTACGCAGCACATCGGTGCTTATGGAGTACAACTAGAAAACGGACAGAAAATAGCGTTTCTAGATACTCCAGGACACGAGGCCTTTACAGCGATGCGTGCTCGTGGTGCTCAAGTAACCGATATAGCAATTATTGTGGTTGCTGCGGATGATGCTATAATGCCTCAAACGAAAGAAGCCATTTCTCATGCACAGGCTGCAGGCGTACCAATTGTATTTGCTATAAATAAAATTGATAAACCAGATGCTAATCCTGAAAAGGTGAAAGAGCAATTAGCACAGATGAACCTTTTAGTAGAAGATTGGGGTGGAAAAATTCAATCTCATGATATCTCTGCTAAGGTAGGAACTGGAGTTAAAGAATTATTAGAAAAAGTATTACTTGAAGCTGAATTATTAGAACTTCAAGCAAACCCGAATAAAGCAGCAAGCGGAACCGTAGTAGAAGCTTATTTAGATAAAGGTAGAGGTTATGTTTCAACGATTTTAGTGCAAGCAGGTACTTTAAAAGTTGGTGATTATGTTTTAGCTGGAAAAAATAGTGGTAAGGTAAAAGCTATGCAAGATGAGCGCGGAAACGATGTTGATGTTGCTGGTCCTGCTACACCAGTATCTATTCTAGGTTTAGATGGTGCGCCTCAAGCTGGTGATAAATTTAACGTATTTGCAGATGAGCGTGAAGCGAAACAAATTGCGACTAAACGTACGCAATTACAACGTGAGCAGTCGGTTAGAACACAACGTCATATTACATTAGATGAGATAGGTAGACGTATTGCACTTGGTGATTTCCAAGAGTTGAATATTATTCTTAAAGGTGATGTGGATGGTTCTGTTGAAGCCTTAACAGATTCTTTCCAGAAATTATCAACTGAAGAAATTCAAGTTAATATTATACATAAAGGAGTTGGTGCCATTACAGAAAGTGATGTCTTATTAGCAACAGCGTCTGATGCGATTATCGTCGGCTTTAATGTTCGCCCTGTTGGAAACGCTAGAATGATTGCAGATAAGGAAGAAATTGATATCAGAACGTACTCAATCATCTACGCTGCTATTAACGATCTTAAGGATGCGATGGAAGGTATGTTATCTCCAGAAGTCAAAGAAGAGGTTACAGGTACTGCTGAAATAAGAGAAATTTTCAAAGTTTCTAAAGTCGGAAACATTGCAGGATGTATGGTAACTAATGGTAAAATCTTTAGAAATTCTAATATTAGAATTATTAGAGATGGGGTAGTTGTTCATACTGGTTCATTAGAAGCCTTGAAACGTTTTAAAGATGATGTTAGAGAAGTTTCTAAAGGTTACGATTGCGGTATGCAAATCAAAGGCTACAACGATATTTCAATTGGAGATGTGATAGAAGCTTTCCAAGAAGTAGAAGTTAAGAAAAAGTTGAAATAATAACATTAGAAAATAAAAAAAACCGACAAGAAATTGTCGGTTTTTTTATGAAAAAAAGTTAAAATCTAATCGTCTGTTTTAGGCTGAAAAATAATAGCGTTCATATAATTTTTTTTGATTTGAACTCCAGCACGTTCAGCTTCTAATCGTGTGGCAAAATTACCTACCCATACTTTATAGTTAGGAGTATTCCATACTATTTCTACTGGCCAATCATTATAAGTGTTTAAGAAGTTCGATTTTTCGCGTTGTGCTTTATCTGGATCTACATTTTGATAAACCTGTATTTTGTAAACTTTAGATGTTTTAATATCTTTTTTAAATTCCAATAATTTATCGATATCACTATCTTGGGTAACATTAACGGTACCTTGCTGCGCATATGCGGAAAGTGTTAATAGATAGCCTAAAATTACCAGGCATAGGGTTTTATTATTCAGTTTCATGAGTTTAAATTGTTTATAGATGTTAACAGTTGATAAGGTTTTAATATTACTTAGAATTGGATAAATTTATCAAACACACTGTAGAGTTTACTAAAATTTTAAAGCAAAGGTATAGTTTATATGGGAACAAGTACCAATTTTTTTATTGACATTTTTTATGTAAACAATTGCGCTTCAAGCCATCGATAAATACGGAACGAGTTTACCCGCAAAAAATTTCAGAATACTTTATTTAGAATTGGTATAAATTATATATTAACAGTTCTCTAAGATTTTCAAAATCGACTTTAAATGTTACTTTTGCCAGAGTTTTTATAAACATCTTTTTTCGAGTTTTTAATGAAAAAATCGTACCAAAGTTTAGAAGATAATCCAATTAATAATATGAAACAGGTGATTTACTGTGGTTTAACCTCAAAGATTTATAGTCTTTGTATTGTGCTTTTACTTACGTTTTCAACTTCACTTACAGCTCAAGAGGGTGATCCAGCAAATGGAAAATCACTTTACAATTCCAATTGTGCGGCGTGTCACAAATTAGATAGTGATATGACGGGGCCTGCGTTACGTAACGTAGAGGCAAGGTTGGCTGATGAGGAAGGTTTAGATAGAACATGGCTTACAGATTGGATTCATAATAGTTCAGCAGTCATTAAGTCTGGTGATGCCTATGGAAACAAAATATTTGCTGAATGGAATAACACAGCAATGACTCCGTTTCCTCAATTAAGCGATCAAGATATATCAGATATATTAGCCTATACAGCGCAGCCAAAAGCTGAACCTGTTGTAGCGGACGGTCCTACGGGAGTACCTGTTCAGGAGGGTGGTGTTTCAAATGATTTAATTCTTGGAGCATTAGCTTTATTATTTGCATTATTGGCAATGGCATTAATTTTAGTTAATAAAACTTTAAATCGGTTTGCTGATGCAAAAGGTATTGAGGTGCCAAGTAAGGACAAAAGAACGCCTTTATGGAAAGCGTTTGTTCAGAATCAATTTTTAGTATTGGTTACGGCAATCGTCTTTTTGTTAGCTAGTGGGTATTTTGTATACGGGTATTTTATGCAAGTTGGTGTTGATCAAGGTTACGAGCCGGTGCAACCAATTCATTATTCGCATAGAATTCATGCAGGTGATAATGGTATTGATTGTAAATATTGTCATTCTTCTGCAAGAGTGAGTAAGACTTCAGGTATTCCATCTTTAAATGTTTGTATGAACTGTCATAAGTCAATTTCAGAAGTTTCTCCAGAAACGTTAGCGGAAGGAGATGAGTACGGGGTTGATTATAATGCTGAGATTCAAAAATTATACGATGCTGTTGGATGGGATGGAACAGGTTATACTGGTGATCAGAAACCTGTAAAATGGATTCGTATTCATAATTTGCCAGACTTTGCTTATTTCAATCACTCACAACACGTTGAAGTTGGTGGTATAGAATGTCAAACCTGTCATGGACCTGTTGAAGAGATGGAAATTATGTATCAACATTCATCATTAACTATGGGATGGTGTATTAATTGTCACAGAGAGACTAACGTAAAAGTTAAGGATAACGAGTATTACACTAAAATTCACGAAGAACTATCTAAGAAGTATGGTGTTGAGCAGTTAACTGTTGCACAAATGGGTGGTTTAGAATGTGGTAAGTGTCATTATTAAATTAAATAAGAAGTAATTCAAAATTATATGTCATCAAACAAGAAATACTGGAAAAGTGTTGAAGAGCTAAACGAAAATAGCTCTATTGTTGAGGCGCTACAACAAAATGAATTTGTGGAAGCAATTCCTACAGATGAATTTTTAGGAGATAAAGAAACATTAGAATCTTCATCTACATCGCGTCGTGATTTCTTAAAGTACGTTGGTTTTAGTACTGCTGCTGCGTCATTAGCGGCTTGTGAAGGGCCAGTGATTAAGTCAATTCCCTACATAAATCAACCAACGGAAATTATTCCAGGTGTGGCTAATTATTACGCAACAACAATTGCTGATGGTTACGATTTTGCTAGTGTTTTAGTAAAGACTAGAGAGGGGAGGCCAATTAAAATAGAAAATAATACTGATGCTGGTACCAATGGTGTCGCTAATGCAAGAGTTAATGCTTCTGTTTTAGGTCTCTATGACAATCTAAGGGTGAAATCACCTATGAAAGGTGATTCAAAAATCTCTTGGGATACTTTTATGTCTGAAACCACTTCAAAACTAAATAGTCTTAATGGTAAGCAAATTGTGTTTTTAACACAATCAATGCCTAGTCCTTCTACAGATAAGCTAATCGCTACATTTAAATCGAATTTTGGTAATGTAAATCATGTAACATATGATGCTGTTTCAGAATCTGCAACTTTAGATGCTTACCAAGCGAAGTATGGCACAAGAGGAATGGCTAATTACGATTTTTCTAAAGCTAAAACAATTGTTTCTATTGGTGCTGATTTCTTAGGAGATTGGCAAGGTGGTGGTTTTGATTCTGGGTATTCGGTAAACCGAATTCCACAAAATGGAATGATGTCTAGACATATTCAGTTTGAATCTAATATGTCATTATCTGGTGCAAATGCAGATAAGCGTGTGCCATTAACACCAAGCCAACAAAAATTGGCTTTAGCGAAATTATATAGTGAAATTACAGGAAATTCTGCGGGTGGAGTTAAACTACCTGAAGGATTAGATGCAGCAATTAAAGCTGCCGCTGTAGAATTGAAAAAAGCAGGTAGCAACGGTGTCGTTGTTACTGGTATTCAAGATGTCAATGCACAGTCCGCTGTTTTAGATATAAATACCTCTTTAAGAAGTAAGGCTTTTGATCCTGGTACAACCATAAAAACTAGACTTGGTAGCGATAAAGCAGTTACACAATTAGTAGCGGATATGAAAGCTGGAAGAGTTGGTGCCATCATTATGAATGGTGTGAATCCAATGTATACACTTCCAAATGCTTCAGATTTTAAAGAAGGATTGGCTAAAACAGAATTGTCTGTGGCGTTTTCAATGAAACAAGATGAAACGTCAACCAACTGCCATTATATTGCTGCTACACCACATAACTTAGAATCTTGGGGAGATTTCGAATTTAAATCTGGTCATTATTCAATGATGCAGCCAACTATTCGTCCATTATTTGATACAAAACAGTTTCAAGACGTATTAATGGCTTGGACAGATACAACAGGAACGTATAGAGATTATATAAAGTCGGTTTGGACACAAAATGTTCTAAATGGTTCATCATTTAATCAAGCAGTTCAAGACGGCGTATTTATTACGGGTTCTGCACAAGGTGGAAGTGGTCTAAATAGATCATCTACTACAGTTGCATCGTCGACCAACAAACTAAACGATAAAAAAGATAGAACCTTCTTAGGTGGAGTTATTCATGATGTCGCTGTAGGTGTTGGAATTAAAGATGAAGACAAAGAGGAATATACAACTACAACATCTTCATCAACTACAATTAATAATGCAACAGGTAATAATACAGACGTAGCTTCTGTATTAACAGGTAGTGCTGCGGCTAGAGCTTTGGCTCAAACGGCATCGGGAACTGGTATGGAGTTATCATTATATACCAAAACGGGTATGGGTGATGGACAACAAGCCAACAATCCTTGGTTACAAGAATTTCCAGATCCGATCACAAGAACCACTTGGGATAATTACTTAACGGTTTCTAAAGCTGATGCGGATAGATTAGAATTGGAAAATTGGAATGAGGCTAATGGTGGATTAAATGGTAGCTATGCTAAAGTTTCAGTTAACGGAGCAGAAGCTATAACGGTCCCTGTTATAATTCAACCAGGACAAGCCAAAGGTTCAGTAGGATTATCATTCGGTTTTGGTAGAACGTCTAAGGCATTGAAAGAAGAAATGAAAACGGGAGTTAACGCTTATCCGTTATATCAAAATTTCAAAGATGTACAGAATGTATCTATAGAAAAAGCTGTTGGTAGTCATGAGTTTGCTTGTGTGCAGTTGCATAATACCTTAATGGGACGTGGTGACATTATAAAAGAAACTAACTTAGAGGTATTTAATACTTACAAATATAACGACCATAAACATGGTTGGAATAAGACTCCTCAAGTTTCTTTAAACCATATAGAAACTCCGGTAACTTCTCCAGATGTAGATTTATGGGATGAGTTTGATCGTTCAGTTGGGCATCATTTTAATTTATCAATTGATTTAAATGCTTGTACAGGATGTGGAGCATGTGTTATTGCATGTCACGCTGAAAACAATGTGCCTGTAGTCGGTAAGTCAGAAATGAGACGTAGTAGAGATATGCACTGGTTGCGTATAGATAGATACTATTCTTCGGAAGATTCATTTGAAAGTGATCTTGAGAAAAAGGAAAATATTTCAGGATTAGGTAGTTCATTAAGTGAGTTTGGTGAATTGGAAAATCCTGCAGATAATCCACAAGTTGTTTTTCAACCTGTAATGTGTCAGCATTGTAATCACGCTCCTTGTGAAACTGTTTGTCCGGTAGCAGCAACTGCTCACGGTCGTCAAGGTCAGAATCACATGGCGTATAACCGTTGTGTTGGTACACGTTACTGTGCTAATAACTGTCCATATAAAGTTCGTCGTTTCAACTGGTTCTTATATAATAAGAATGATGAGTTCGACTACTATATGAATGATGATTTAGGTCGTATGGTATTGAATCCAGATGTTACAGTAAGATCTCGTGGTGTTATGGAGAAATGTTCTATGTGTATTCAAAAGACACAAAAAACTATTCTCGATGCTAAACGTGAAGGACGATTGGTTAAAGATGGTGAATTCCAAACAGCTTGTTCTGCAGCATGTGGAAACGGAGCTATGGTATTTGGAGATATCAATGATAAAGACAGTAAAATTACTGCATTAAAAGAAGATGATCGTATGTATCACTTGTTAGAGTATGTTGGAACTAAACCTAACGTAATTTATCAAACAAAAGTGAGAAACACATCAAAAGCGTAAATAATAAAGAAACAAGTATATAATTATGGCGTCTCATTACGAAGCACCTATTAGAAGACCTTTAGTTACTGGCGAAAAATCGTACCACGATGTTACAGTTGATGTAGCAAGACCAGTTGAAGGCAAAGCCAACAGAGCATGGTGGATTGTTTTTAGCATTGCTTTGGTAGCATTCCTTTGGGGAATAGGTTGTATTATTTATACCATATCTACAGGTATTGGAGTTTGGGGTCTTAATAAGACCGTCAACTGGGCTTGGGATATTACTAACTTCGTTTGGTGGGTTGGTATTGGTCACGCAGGAACATTAATTTCTGCCGTACTTCTACTATTTCGTCAGAAATGGAGAATGGCAATTAACCGATCGGCAGAGGCGATGACAATTTTCTCCGTTGTTCAAGCTGGTTTATTTCCTATTATTCACATGGGTCGTCCATGGTTAGCATATTGGGTATTACCAATTCCGAATCAGTTTGGGTCATTATGGGTTAACTTTAACTCACCATTACTGTGGGATGTATTTGCAATTTCTACGTATTTATCGGTTTCATTAGTATTCTGGTGGACAGGTTTATTACCAGATTTTGCGATGTTAAGAGATAGAGCGGTTAAACCTTTTCAAAAGAAAATATATGCTTTAGTAAGTTTCGGTTGGTCGGGTAGAGCAAAAGATTGGCAACGTTTCGAAGAAGTATCTTTAGTACTTGCTGGTCTAGCAACACCATTAGTACTGTCCGTACACACTATTGTATCTTTTGATTTCGCAACGTCGGTGATTCCAGGTTGGCATACAACAATTTTCCCTCCTTATTTTGTGGCAGGTGCTGTATTCTCAGGATTTGCTATGGTGAATACGCTATTAATTATTATGAGAAAAGTGTGTAATCTTGAAGATTACATTACTGTGCAACACATTGAATTAATGAACATAGTCATTATGATTACAGGTTCAATTGTTGGTGTGGCTTATATTACAGAGTTATTTATTGCCTGGTATTCTGGAGTAGAATATGAACAGTATGCGTTCCTAAACAGAGCTACAGGTCCTTATTGGTGGGCATATTGGGCGATGATGTCTTGTAATGTGTTCTCACCTCAGTTTATGTGGTTTAAGAAACTAAGAACGAGTATTATGTTCTCATTCTTTATCTCAATTGTTGTAAACATAGGTATGTGGTTTGAGCGTTTCGTTATTATTGTAACGTCATTACACAGAGATTATTTACCATCATCATGGACGATGTTCTCACCAACCTTTGTGGATATTGGAATTTTCATAGGAACAATAGGATTCTTCTTCGTATTATTCTTATTGTATTCTCGAACATTCCCAGTAATTGCACAGGCAGAAGTTAAGACAATTTTAAAATCTTCTGGTGAACGTTATAAGCGAATAAGAGAGAATGGAGACTCACTTGCCGGCACTGGTGCAGATGATAGAACATCTCAATTTAAACTTCCTGAAACAACGACAGCTTCAAAACCATTACAAGATGATGAAGAAAAACTTGGTAACCTTTTAGAAGGTGTCGGTCGATTTGATCCTGAAGTTCAAACACCTGATGATTTAAAAGTGATAACTGGTATTGGTCTGAAAATGGAAGACGTACTTAACACATTAGGAATTTATACTTATGCCCAAGTAAGTAAAATGACAAAAAGAGAATATGACTTGTTAGATGAAATTACAGGATCTTTCCCAGGGAGAGCAGAACGTGATGATTGGTCAGGACAAGCTAAAAATTTATTAAACAACTAATATAGTCTATGGAAACTTCGAAAGTAATTCATGCTATTTATACAGATGATGATATCTTAATGTCGGCCGTTAAAAAGGTGAAGGCAGAGAGACATCATATTGAAGAAATATATACTCCTTTTCCAGTTCATGGACTAGACAAAGCAATGGGATTAGCACCTACACGTTTAGCAATTACAGCATTTTTATATGGTTGTGTTGGTTTAACAGTAGCAATTACCATGATGAATTTTATAATGATTGAAGATTGGCCACAAGATATTGGGGGTAAACCAAGTTTCAGTTATATAGAAAATATGCCAGCATTCGTTCCTATTATGTTTGAACTTACGGTATTCTTTGCAGCTCACTTAATGGTTATTACGTTTTATTTGAGAAGTAGAATGTGGCCATTTAAAAAAGCAGAAAATCCAGATCCAAGAACAACAGATGACCATTTCTTAATGGAGATTGCTATTCACCACAATGAAGATGCATTATTATCGCTTTTAAAGGGAACTGGAGCTGCTGAAATAAATATTGTAGATAAAGAAGAAGATGCACATTAATATGAAGACAGCCGCAAAATATATTGTAATAACAGTACTTTTGGTAAGCTTTGTGTCTTGCCAAAAAACTTCGAGCCGTAACTATCAGTACATGCCTAATATGTATGAGTCTGTTGGTTATGAAACATATCAAGAATCTGACGCATTTGGAAATGGTGTGGAAGCCCAGTTACCTGCTGAAGGGTCTATTCCAAGAGGTGATTTTATGCCATTTGAGATTGAAAATACAAACGAAGGCTTTGCATATGCTAAAGCTAATTTATCTAGTCCTTTAGATTCCACACAAGTTGATTATGCTAAAGGTGGACCATTATATGCCATTTATTGTGGTATTTGCCATGGATCTAAAGGAGACGGTAAAGGTAAATTAGTGCAACGCGAAAAGATTTTAGGTGTTCCTAGTTATTCAGATGTTGGTAGAGCAATCACAACGGGTAGTATTTATCATGTAATTTATTATGGTAAAAACACTATGGGTTCTTATGCAAACCAATTGAATGAAGAAGAGCGTTGGCAAGTAGTTGCTTACGTTGAGAAACTGAAGGCAGATTTAGAAAAATAAGATTTAGATAAAGATTATATAAATGGAATATAAAATTTCAAATCGATTAAGAATAGGTGCTATAGTTTTAATAGTTTTAGGACTATTAGGAGTGGGATATGGCTTTATTGATTCCCATCAATATGAAACGGTTGAGGACGTTAAAGAGCTACTAGCAAATGAATCTCATCATGATACTCATGCAAATGAAGAACATGCAGAAGAGGTTCATGAAGAATCACATGTTAGTGACAATATTGGGGAAGAAGCACATGGTGCAGAACATGCAGAAGAAGGACATGGCATGAGTCACGAGGAGCATGTATTACATCAAATACATAACAGACCTTATTCTGCATTATATATTGCTGCTTTCTTTTTCTTCATGATAGCTTTAGGAGTTTTAGCTTTTTACGCGGTTCAGTACGCATCTCAATCAGGTTGGTCACCAGTACTTTTTAGAGTAATGGAAGGTATAACTTCCTATGTATTGCCTGGTGGTATACTAGTGTTATTAATTGCATTTATTGCAGATAGTCATTTATTTATCTGGTTAACTGATGGCATGACTACAGAGGGTAGTGATAATTATGATGCCTTAGTAGCTGGAAAATCTGGATGGTTAAATAAAACCGGTTTTTTTATTAGAGGTTTAATATTTTTGGCGGGGTGGTCTGCTTATCGATATTTCTCGCGAAAATTTTCAATTGCACAAGATAATGCAGATATTAACGATAATAGAAATTTTAAAAAGAACTTTAGAATTTCTGCAGCGTTCTTAGTATTCTTTATCTATACAGAATCTATGATGTCTTGGGATTGGATTATGAGTGTAGATCCACATTGGTTTAGTACATTGTTTGGATGGTATCTATTAGCGGGTATGCTTGTATGTGGTGTTACCACAATTGCTATGATCGCAATATATTTAAAGTCTAAAGGGTTACTAGAATATGTTAATGATAGCCATATACATGATTTAGCTAAATTTATGTTCGGTTTTAGTATTTTCTGGACCTACTTATGGTTCTCTCAATTTATGTTAATATGGTATTCTAATATACCGGAAGAAGTTACATATTTCGTGACGCGTATTGAAGATTATAACTTACCATTCTTTGGTATGATAGTAATGAATTTTATTTTCCCGCTATTGTTATTAATGAATAGCGATTACAAACGTATTAATTGGTTTGTAATGATGGCTGGTATAGTAATTTTATGCGGTCACTATATTGACATATTCAATATGATTATGCCTGCAACAGTAGGAGATAGATGGTTTATCGGAATTCCTGAAATAGGATCGATATTATTATTTGGTGGCATATTTTTGTTCATCGTATTTACTGCACTTGGCAAATATCCATTATTACCAAAAGGAAATCCATTTATTAAGGAAAGTAAAAATTTCCATTATTAATTTTAAATAAGAAAAGAAACGATAATGACGGCTTTATTAACGATTATAATTGTACTCTTTGCAGCTATTGCCATATGGCAAATGGTAAAGATATTTGATTTGGCTCAAGTTGGCACAACAAATAATTCCCAAGTTGCAGACGACCATGATAACAAAATTAATGGTTATTTAATGATAGGATTTTTAATTTTTATCTATGTAATAACAATTCTTAGTTTTTGGTATTTAGGTGATTTACCGTTGATGTCTAATTCGGCATCAGAACACGGTGATGAATTAGATAATTTAATGATTATATCCATGGTCATTATTTTTATTGTGCAAACATTAACGCAGTTTATATTGCATTATTTTGCTTATAAGTACAGAGGAGAAAAAGGTAAAAAAGCATTATTCTATGCTGACAACAATACCTTAGAATTTATCTGGACGATTATTCCTGTAATTGTATTAGCAGGTTTAATTATATATGGTTTATTCACGTGGAATGATATTATGAATATCGATGAAGATGAAGACCCTATGGTTATAGAATTATACGCTCAGCAATTTAATTGGACGGCACGCTATAGTGGTAATGACAATGTGTTAGGTAAAGCCAATGTAAGATTGATTGATATAGATCGTGCCAATGTATTAGGAATTGATGAGGACGACCCCAACGCTAAAGATGACGTAATCGTGAAAGAACTACATCTTCCTGTAGGACAGCCAGTGGTATTCAAAATGCGTTCTCAAGATGTATTGCACTCTGCCTTTATGCCTCACTTTAGAGCTCAAATGAATACGGTTCCAGGTATGGTAACACAATTTGCTTTTACACCTACCGTAACCACTGCAGAAATGCGTGAGAATCCAGATATAATCGAAAAAGTTCAGAACATTAATGCGCTCAGAAAAGAAAGAAAAGCTGAGATAGAAGAAGCTGGGCAAGAGTTAGTCTATGAATTCGATTACTTGTTATTATGTAATAAAATTTGTGGTACATCACATTATAATATGCAGATGAAAATTATTGTAGAAACTCAAGAAGAGTATGATGCATGGATGAAAGAGCAAACAACCTTCCCTAATTCATTAAACTAAAAGAATTTTTTTAAGAAAAGATAAAAGAGATTATGTCAGCAACTATAGATACACACGGTCACGACGACGACCACGACGTACATCATCATAAAGAAACATTTGTAACAAAGTATATTTTTAGCCAAGATCACAAAATGATCGCTAAGCAATATCTAGTTACAGGAACAATAATGGGAGTTATTGGTGTTTTAATGTCTATTATGTTTCGTATGCAAATTGCTTGGCCCGAAGAGCCAAACGTATTGTTTGAGGCATTGTTAGGAAAATGGGCGCCAGGTGGCGTCATGGATGCTGATATTTATTTAGCATTAGTTACCATACATGGTACTATCATGGTATTCTTTGTACTAACGGCTGGTCTTAGTGGTACATTTAGTAACCTCTTGATTCCGTTGCAAATTGGAGCGCGAGATATGGCATCTGGATTTTTAAATATGGTGTCTTATTGGTTATTCTTTGTGTCTTGTGTTATAATGATTTGTTCATTATTTGTTGAAGCCGGACCGGCAGCTGCAGGTTGGACTATCTACCCTCCATTATCTGCATTGCCAATGGCATCAGGTGGTTCTGGATTAGGTATGACGTTATGGCTAATCTCAATGGCTATATTCATAGCATCGTCATTATTAGGTTCATTAAACTATATTGTAACTATAATTAATTTACGTACTAAAGGAATGTCAATGACAAGATTGCCATTAACTATTTGGACGTTCTTTGTTACAGCTATCTTGGGGGTAGTATCATTTCCTGTATTATTATCTGCGGCATTGTTGTTAATTATGGATAGAAGTTTTGGAACGTCATTCTTTTTATCAGATATATTTATTCAAGGTGAAGTATTACATTACCAAGGAGGATCACCAGTTTTATTTGAGCATTTATTTTGGTTCTTAGGACACCCTGAAGTATACATAGTTATTTTACCTGCCATGGGATTAGTGTCTGAAATTATGGCTAGTAGCTCACGTAAACCAATATTTGGATATCGTGCTATGATCGCATCTGTATTAGCTATTGGATTCTTGTCTACTATTGTTTGGGGACACCATATGTTCATTTCGGGTATGAATCCGTTTTTAGGATCTGTATTTACATTTACAACCCTATTGATTGCTATACCGTCGGCTGTAAAAGCTTTTAACTGGATTACAACCTTATGGAAAGGGAACTTGCAAATGAATCCGGCTATGCTCTTCTCTATTGGTTTTGTTTCTACTTTTATTACAGGTGGGTTAACAGGAATTATATTGGGTGATAGCGCATTAGATATTAACGTTCACGATACTTATTTTGTAATTGCACACTTCCATTTAGTAATGGGAATTTCTGCACTATATGGTATGTTTGCGGGTATTTATCATTGGTATCCAAGAATGTATGGTAGAATGATGAACAAGAACTTAGGATATTTACATTTTTGGATTACGGCCATCTGTGCGTACGGTGTATTTTTCCCAATGCACTTTATAGGAATGGCAGGTTTACCAAGACGTTATTATACCAATTCTAATTTTCCTTTATTTGATGATTTAGCAAATGCCAATGTGGTAATTACCATTTTTGCAATCATAGGAGGTATAGCACAAATTATCTATTTATATAACTTCTTTGCAAGTATGTTCTTTGGTAAGAAATCTGAACAAAATCCATGGAAATCTACTACATTAGAATGGACAGCACCTGTTAAGCATATTCATGGTAACTGGCCTGGTGCCATACCTCACGTTTACCGTTGGTCTTACGATTATAGTAAGCCAGGTTATGAAGAAGATTTTGTGCCGCAGAATATACCGATGAAAGAAGGCGAGGAAGAATTACAGCATTAAATCATTCGCATAAGCGAGTATCTAATATTAGTTTAAAAAGACCTTTGGAAAGCCTATAATTTCCAAAGGTCTTTTTCGTTATATTTGCTTTAAGGTAAATTCTATGCGCCAAGCCTGTGACGTTACTTAAACTTTACAGGTTTTTAACGATAATATAAAGATCCGGTTTTACGGAAAATAAAAAAGATTCCCACTTTCGTAGGAACTAAATATGAATGAAAACTTAAATCCATACAACGATAACTTCACGCCAGAAGAACAAGATGTCGAAAAGAAATTAAGACCCTTAACCTTTGAAGACTTTACAGGTCAAGATCAAGTATTAGAAAATTTATTGGTTTTTGTACAAGCGGCAAATCTTAGAGAGGAAGCTTTAGACCATACTTTATTTCACGGCCCTCCAGGATTAGGAAAAACAACTTTAGCACATATATTGGCTAATGAATTAGATGTTGGTATTAAAGTGACTTCAGGACCTGTTTTAGATAAGCCAGGTGACTTAGCAGGTCTATTAACTAATCTTGAAGATAGAGATGTTTTATTTATAGATGAAATCCATCGTTTAAGTCCAATTGTAGAAGAGTATTTATATTCTGCTATGGAAGACTATAAGATTGATATTATGATTGAATCTGGTCCCAATGCCAGAACCGTTCAAATCAATTTAAATCCTTTTACCCTAGTTGGTGCAACCACAAGATCTGGCTTACTTACAGCGCCAATGCGTGCTCGTTTTGGCATTAGTAGCCGATTACAATATTATAAAACAGAATTGTTAACTTCAATTGTGCAACGTAGTGCTTCGATATTAAATATGCCTATTTCTATGGAAGCTGCCATTGAAATCGCCGGAAGAAGTAGAGGCACACCTCGTATTGCTAATGCATTATTAAGGCGGGTAAGAGATTTTGCGCAAATAAAAGGGAATGGAAAAATAGATATTGAAATTGCTAAATTTGCGCTAAAAGCACTTAATGTAGATGCTTATGGACTAGATGAAATGGACAATAAAATCCTAATTACAATTATTGACAAATTTAAAGGTGGACCAGTTGGTATCAGCACTATTGCCACAGCTGTAAGTGAAAGTACTGAAACCATAGAAGAAGTTTATGAACCCTTTCTTATTCAGCAAGGTTTTATCATGCGAACACCTAGAGGTAGGGAAGTTACAGAACAAGCGTATAAACATTTAGGCAAAATGAAAGGCCCTACGCAAGGAGGGTTATTCTAAATATTACGGTAACTTCAATTTTCGATATCGCAATATGAAGGAATTAAAAACGCTGTTAAAGACTATTAAAACCTGAAGCTTTGAACTCAAAAAGAAACATACCTACAGTCCCACTTAACCGATTTATTAAGCATTCCTTAGAAATTTTAAAAAATCCGCTGCCCTTTCATCATCAAAATTTTGAGGAACAAGGAGACGTTTTTAGATTAAAAATAGGATTAAGAAATAGTGTGATTTTTGTTCGAGAT
Organism: Winogradskyella bathintestinalis; assembly: GCF_030407435.1. Classification (GTDB taxonomy): domain Bacteria; phylum Bacteroidota; class Bacteroidia; order Flavobacteriales; family Flavobacteriaceae; genus Winogradskyella; species Winogradskyella bathintestinalis. Next base: position 21,087 of record NZ_JASDDK010000001.1, on the reverse strand, counting down.
GCGGCGTTTGCAGAATATGTACTTCAAAAAAATCAACGAAATTATACCAAATCAAAAATTCAAACCGAAGATTTAGTAAAGTATGTAGGCAAAGGTTTGTTGACTTCTGAAGGTGAGCATTGGAAAAAACAACGGAAACTCATTCAACCAGCTTTTCATAAAAAACAATTAGAAAATCTTTTGGGAAGTATTAAAAATGCGATTCTTTCGGAATACCAAAAAATAACACCAAATGAGGTTATTGATGTATTTCCTATTCTTAATGATTTAGCTTTTCAAACAGTGGTTAAATCGTTGTTCAGTAGTGCCGCTGACCAAGATGATATTAATAGGCTTCAATATATTACTGAGGCTGCTCAGAAAATGTTGGTTAAAGAGTTGCGCCAACCGTATTTGGGTTGGTGGTTTAATATTAGTGGCGAAATTCAAAAGTATATTGATCTCACACAAGAAGCGCGACAAATCTTAAAACGAATCGTCAACGAACGAAGAGCTTCAGCTATTAAAGAACACGATTTATTAGATATGCTGTTAGATGCCAAATATGACGATGGCAATGCCATGGAAGAAGAGCAGCTTATTGACGAAATTCTGATTCTGTTTACAGCTGGCCACGAAACGACCTCGAATGCCTTAACCTTTACAACACAATTGTTGGCATTGCATCCAGAATGGCAAGAAAAAATTTTTAAAGAACGTGCAGAATTAAAACAAGAATCGGAAAATTTAATGGATTTGGTCACTAAATCCAAAATCTGCCAACAGGTGATTGAGGAAGCCATGCGACTGTATCCACCTGTTTATTTTATAGACCGGGTAAATAAAGATCCAGATACGTTTAACGACATGGACTTCGAAGCCGGTTCCAATCTTTTATTTTCGGTTTACGAAATCCATCGACACCCAAAACTATGGGATCAACCCAACCGTTTTATACCAGAACGGTTTAATGAAGGCGGCCGGAAATTTTCATCGCAATATTTTCCATTTGGTGCAGGTCCAAGAAAATGTATTGGAAATAATTTTGCGATGTTTGAAATGATTATTGCGATTTCAGAATTGGTTTCTAACTATAAAATGCATCCTAATTTTGAGGCTATAGAAATAACACCATTAATATCCTTAAAACCTAAAAATGCTTTGCTTCGATTTGAAAAACGGTAAATGATTTAGATGCGTTTATTAAAGCCTACGAACTAAAAATTCACTAACTTTAATTTTTGTTAATCAATTGATACAAAGGTGGTTATTAGTTATAGCTTTTCTAACTATAGAAATCCATGGCATTTTGCGATGGTATTTTTTACCATTTTAATTATTCAATCGTCATCTTTCTCATTTGCACAAACCTACTTAGAATCCCATAGAATTAGACATTATTCTTTAGAAGACGGCTTGTCTCAAGTAACAGTTAACGACCTGTTACTTGATAAATCAGGGTTTGTTTGGATAGCGACTCAAGATGGATTAAATAGGTTTGATGGAAATGAGTTTAAACATTTCAGACATCGTGAATCAGACGCTTTAACCATTTCTGGCAACCTAATCAATAATATACTCGAAGATAAAAAAGGAAATATATGGGTTGGCACCATTGGCAGTGGTCTTTCGTATTATAACCCAAATTTAGAGCGCTTTTATAAATTGAAGTTGAAATTTGCTAATGACGAAAATGAGGTTATATCTGATTTAACTTTAGATAACGATGGTAATATTTGGGTAGCATCGAGATTGTCGGGTTTACATAAAATTACTGATTTAGAGAACAACACTTTTCGGCAAAATAACTATTTACCTACACAACCATTAAGTGCATTGTTCTATTCTGAAACCGGAAAACTATGGGTTGGTGATTTTAATGGCAATGTTTATAATATTAATATGTCACAGAATATTAGTGAAAATATTGAACCTATATTTAAAATAAACAGTCGGGTACGTGCATTTTATAATACGAGCGATTATCTATTAATTGGTGGTGATTTTGGTTTATATATTTATAATTATCAGAATAAAAATCTTGAATTATTCGAATTTAAAGTAACAACACACGTTTCGGTAAAGTTTGTAACTTCCTTTTTAAAAAAAGATGAATTATCAGTATGGGTAGGTACAGGAAATGGTCTTTTTCTACTGGATTTGAAAACCATGAAAATTATTCATGAGATAGAAAAATCGATTAGTAATGAGGATGGCTTAAGCAATAGTACAGTTACAGCACTGCTTAAAACGGATAATGATCACATACTTGTAGGTACAGCGAATAATCTGAATCTGATAAACTTTAAACCTCCATTTTTCCAAAATATTTCTAAAGACAAACGTGGCAGTCATCTACTTAATGATAATGTGATTTTTTCAATATTAAAAGACAAAGAGGATTTATGGATCGGAACCTCTGATGGTGGTTTAAATCTAATTAGAAATGGTACTCCTTACTATTTTGAAAATGTATTAAATGATTCAATCAACATTTTTGGAACGGTGAGAGACATAGTTAAAGATGATAAAAATAAAAGACTATGGTTTGCTACCACAAGAGGCTTACGGATGCTAGATTTAAAAACCTTTAATCCCGAACAACCCAATTTTAAAATATTTAGATATAACCCTAATGATACCAATTCTATTAATGGTGACTTTTTAAAGGGCATTACATTAGATAAAAACTATAATATTTGGGGTGCCACTTATGGCTATGGTGTTTTTAGACTAGAAATGCAAGAGAATGGAACCGTCAACGTGATTAGGTATGTACATAACCCTGCAGATAAAAATTCAATTCAGAACAATGTAACTACGTGTGTAAGGATAGATAAAAAAAATAATGCTTGGATTGGTACGCAAGGAGGTTTAACCCATATAGATTTTAAAGGAGATGGTTATACAGATCCAATTTATAAAAACTACCATAAAGAAAAGCATAGCAAGAAAAGTCTATCCCATAACGCAGTATATGATATTTTAATAGATAAAAACGATAGTATTTGGGTGGGCACACGCCATGGTTTAAATCTTTTTTTAGGTAATAATAAGTTTACCTCATGGAAGGAACAAAATCAATTTACCAATGCAGCGGTGTATAGCGTACAAGATGATTATGAAGGAAATTTATGGTTAGGTACTAATGATGGATTGGTTAATTTTAATACAAATAATAGAAAATTCACGCAATACAAAACAGAAGATGGTATTCAAAGTAACGAATTTGATATTCATGCGAAATTCAGGGATAATAAAGGTGTTATTTATTTAGGTGGTGTAGAAGGCGTGACCTTTTTTAACCCTATTGACATTAAAAATATTGATCGACCTAAACGAATCTATTTTTCAGAATTAAGAGTAAAAGATTATGCCGTACAACCTAATGGTACTGTAGATAAATTATTAACGAAATCTATTGCAAATTCTAACATTTTAGAGTTTAAACACCATCAATTTCCGTTTTATTTAGACATTTCTTCAATAGATTATAGATTAAATAAAAATGTAGAATTTGCTTATCGTTTACTTCCAGAGAATCAAGATTGGATTACCCTCAAAGATAATGAAATTCAGTTTTTAAATTTACCATCAGGAGAATATCAACTACAAGTCAATGGCTTTTCAAGAGGAAAAATATGGAATCAACCACCTTTAGAAATGAGCTTGATAATTTTACCTCCACTGTGGGGCACTTGGTGGGCTTATGGATTATATATTGTAGTTTTAGGTGGCTTATTATATTGGTTTTACAATTTTAAACTCTCAAAACAACTCGCCATTGCCGAACATCAAAAACTAAAAGAACTCAGTGTATTAAAGAATAATTTATACACTAACATCACACACGAATTTAGAACACCTTTAACAATAATTCTAGGTTTGGCAGACACCATTAAAAAAAATCCGAAATTGCAAAACCATGACGAAACAACCGAAGCCGTTGATATTATAGAACGCAATGGCAAAGATTTGCTCTTACTCGTTAACCAACTTTTGGGAATAAGTAAAGCCGAAAGTGGCACTATGGAACTTAATCTTATTCAAACAGATGTTATTCCTTTTTTAAGATATGTTAGCGAGAGTTTTCAATCTTTAGCAAAAAATTCCAATATTGATATGATTTCATATTTTGAGACCGATAATCTCATTATGGATTTTGATGACGGAAAGTTGCAAATCATCGTTTCTAATTTGTTGTCTAATGCCATTAAATTTTCTCCTGATTATAAAAAGATTTTTTTTCATGTTAACAAAGGTGTTTTAAATGACCAAGAAATCCTTATCGTTAAAGTAAAAGATCATGGAATAGGTATTCCTGAAAAAGCGTTGTCGAAAATTTTCGATCGGTTTTATCAAGTAGAAAATTCATTTTCCAAAGCAGGAAAAGGGGTAGGTATTGGACTCGCTTTAACCAAAATATTGGTTGAACTTATGCATGGCGAAATTAGTGTAAAAAGTACCGAAAATAAAGGTACTGAATTTACTGTGATTCTTCCTGTAACTAGAAATTCTTCTCTAGTAACAAACATAATTACAAGCTCTAGTGATATGGTTGATAATATCAACGATGAAAAAGAATGGTCATTACAACTGTATGATAAGGACAACAATTTGCCAAAAGCGCTAATTATTGAAGACAATAAAGATGTTTCCTATTATTTAAAACTATGTTTAGAGCAGAAGTACCAATGTCTATTTGCGAATAATGGCAGTTTAGGTTTAGATAAAGCCTTCGATACAATACCAGATATTATTATTTGTGATGTTATGATGCCAGAAAAAGATGGCTTTCAAGTTTGTGAAATTCTGAAAACTGATGTACGTACCGATCATATTCCTGTAATTTTACTTACGGCGAAAACTTCAGAAAATGACCGGATTAAAGGGCTTCAACATGGTGCAGATGCTTATCTCACAAAACCATTTTTGAAGACCGAGTTGTTAACCAGATTAGACCAATTGGTATTGTTAAGACAACGTATGATGCAATCGTTTTCAAAGGATAAAATCTCTCAAATATTAGATTCAAAAGGCAATAAGCCTGAATTGAAATTTCTTCAAACCATAATCACTATAATTCAAGAAAATATCGAAGATTCAAATTTAGGATCTAGACATGTTGCTCAGAAAATGAAGATGAGTGAGTCACAAATTTATAGAAAATTAAAAGCCATAACGGGAAAATCTACTGCTGTTTTTATTCGTTCCGTACGATTGGAAAAAGCTAAAGATTTAATTCAAACTACTGAAAAATCAATTTCAGAAATTGCCTATGACGTCGGATTTAATGATCCTTCTTGGTTTAGTCGCGCCTATAAGGAAGAATTCGGGCAAACGCCAAGCGAAACACATAAATAATTGAAAATAAGCATATTAAATCTAGATTTGTTATTTTTGTGACAAAATAGTGCTAGTGTTTTTTGGATTTGAACAAATAGTGATACACAAAATTAAAATAGTAAAAGGCATCCTTCTTTTCTCTTCCTACGTTTGCTATCAATATTAATTTTAAAAACTAAAATCATGGCAATCGACGAAAACAAATTAAACAGTTTATTAGGTAAAATGGTAACCGAAATGGGTGCTGCAGCAATTGGCCCACTAATTATTATTGGAGATAAACTAGGTATTTATAAAACAATGGAAAAAGTAGGAAGTGCATCGTCTTCTCAACTTGCTAAAGCTGCAGAAGTCAATGAACGCTATTTAAGAGAATGGCTATCTGCACATGTAGCGTCTGGATATATTGAATATAATGATACTAATGAATCATTTACATTATCTCCAGAACAAGCTTTTGTTTTTAGTAATTCTGATAGTCCTGTATTAATGACAGGTGCCTACTTTGCCATTTCTTCGATGTATCATGATGTGCCAACCATGGAAAAAGCATTTCAATCCGGTGAAGGGGTGTCTTGGGGAGATCATCACAATTGTTTATTCTGTGGTACCGAAAAATTCTTTAGACCCTCTTATGCTACGAATTTGGTACAAAATTGGTTGCCATCCTTAGATGGCGTTATGGAGAAACTTGAAAAAGGAGCAAAAGTAGCTGATGTAGGTTGTGGCCATGCGGCTTCAACAATGATAATGGCAAAAGCCTTTCCTAATTCGGAATTTATAGGATTTGATTTTCATCAAGGATCCATAGACCATGCCAAAACTCATGCAGCAGAATCTGGACTCGATAACATTTCGTTTCAGTTGGCCACTGCAAAAGATTTTCCAGGAGATGAATATGATCTTGTAACATTTTTTGATTGTTTACACGATATGGGAGATCCTGTTGGTGCATGTATTCATGTGAAAAAAGCGCTAAAACCCGATGGTACTTGTATGCTAGTAGAGCCTTTCGCTAATGATTCATTAAAAGATAATATCAATCCTGTGAGCAGAGCATTTTATTCATTTTCAACCTTATTGTGTACACCGAGTTCTATGAGCCAAGAAGTCGGTTTGGCTTTGGGTGCACAAGCAGGTGAGAAGCGATTAAGAGAAGTGGCTCATGAGGCAGGTTTTAATCACTTTAGACGTGCGAATGAAACGCCTTTTAATCTCATATTAGAGGCGCGTCCTTAATTATTTTAAAATGGAGATTGGAGGATTTACGGGCATCATTCGTCTTTAGATGTGGGAAAGAAAAAGGACTAAAATGAAAAAATAATCATTTAACAGAGAACTTAATTAACCGTAACTTTGTGCTGTGGATAACAAGCAGCAATACACCGATTTAATAAAATCCGAAGCCAAACGCCTCGGATTTTTGTCATGTGGTATTAGTAAAGCAGAATTCTTAGAAACCGAAGCACCTCGTCTTGAAACCTGGCTCAATAAAAACATGAATGGCGAAATGCACTACATGGAAAACCATTTCGACAAGCGTTTAGATCCCACCCTTTTGGTGGAAGGTTCAAAATCTGTGGTGTCATTATTGTTAAATTATTACCCTTCAGAACTTCAATCAGACAATTCTTATAAGCTATCAAAATATGCTTACGGAAACGATTATCATCATGTTATAAAACATAAACTGAAATCATTATTATATTTTATTCAGGATGAAATAGGAGAGGTTGGTGGACGTGCCTTTGTAGATTCTGCACCAGTTTTAGATAAAGCTTGGGCAGCAAAATCGGGTTTGGGTTGGATTGGGAAACATTCCAATTTATTGACTCAGCAAGTCGGTTCGTTCTATTTTATAGCTGAACTGATTATAGATTTAGAATTGGAGTACGATACACCAGTAACTGACCATTGCGGCACATGCACAGCTTGTATTGATGCTTGTCCAACCGAAGCAATTACAGAACCTTATGTGGTGGACGGCAGCAAATGCATTTCATATTTTACCATAGAACTTAAAGACAATATTCCGACAGAATTTAAAGGCCAATTTAACGATTGGATGTTTGGTTGCGATATCTGCCAAGACGTTTGCCCATGGAATCGTTTTTCAAAATCACATAACGAACCGTTATTCAATCCGCATCCAGAACTGTTGGATATGACCAAGAAAGATTGGGAAGAAATTACAGAGGATACTTTTAAAAAAGTGTTTCAAAAATCTGCTGTAAAGCGCACTAAATTTAAGGGTTTAGAGCGAAATATTCGATTTTTGAAGGATTAATTTTCTTCTTAAAAGTGAATCTAAAAAAATTTTTTAAAATAAAATTATAATTAATCTTTTTGGTACTATAACAATGATAATCCAATCTTAAGACAATCTAAATTTAACTCATGGCGTTTAATTAGCAATTTTTATGATGAATCTTTTGGCAATAATCATAATGAGATGAAAGCATAATTTTTTGAGATCGTGAACCTTTTGTGAAACTTGAAATGTGAATGTTACAAATGGACTTACCTCAATTTGCGACATAAAAATTAATTGTTAAGTAAATAAAAACCCGTTTAAAGCGTTTAAGTTATATAACTTGCTTTGGCGAATAGCAGCCAAAAAAAGGAGATTATATAATAGAATTATGCAAGGATGAGCTAATTTTCCAAATTGAAAAATTGACTGTTATGATTACCCCGAAAAAACATAAGAAAGAAAAAGAAAGATTAAAAAATTTAGAATCATATTCAATATTAGATACGCTTCAAGAATCTGATTACGATGATATTACAACAATTGCTGCAGAAATTTGCGATATGCCAATTGCTTTAATCAGTCTTATTGACGATGAACGCCAATGGTTTAAATCGCATTATGGCTTAGATGTAGAAGAAACTTTAAGGGATTATGCCTTTTGTGCTCATGCCATTAATGACGAAGAAAATACTTTCATTGTAGAAGATTCAAGAAAAGATGACCGTTTTAAGGATAATCCTTTAGTAACGGGCGATCCGAATGTGATTTTTTATGCGGGCGTTCCTCTTGTAAGTAAAAATGGACTTCCTTTAGGTACATTGTGTGTTATTGATAATAAACCTAATTTATTAAGTCAGAATCAACTAAAATCTTTATCAGCGCTTTCTAAACAAGTTATGAATTTGTTAGAACTGCGAAAAAGCAAATCTTTATTAAAACGGGCTTTGAAAGATTTAAAAATTAAAAATAAGGAATTAGAGCGTTTTGCTTATATCGCTGCTCACGATCTGAAATCTCCCTTAATCAATATTTCTAGCTTGGCACAACTATTTTTAGAAGACTATAAACTGAAAGTTGACGATGAAGGTATTGAGATGCTTGAAATGATCATAAAATCTTCTGATAGTCTTAATGATTTAATTGACGGGTTGCTTGATTACAGTAGAAGTGATAATATTTCAAACCAAGAGAAATCTAATATTAATTTAGAAAAATTAAACACAGAAATTGAAGGTCTTTTCAATTATGATCATAGCCTTAGTATGATTTTGAACAGTTCACTATCTCAAATACATGCCAATAAAACAACAATCACTCATGTTTTAATTAACTTGGTAACTAATGCCATTAAGTATAATGACAAAGATAAGGTTGAAATTGAATTAGGAGTAACTGAAACCGATACCCATTTTGAATTTTACTTAAAAGATAATGGTCCTGGTATAGCTGTTGCCAATCATAAAAAAATATTTAAAATTTTTCAAAAAATTACACAACAAGATAGATTTGGTCGCGTAGGTAACGGCATTGGTTTAGCTACTGTAAAGAGAATAGTTGAAAAATCAGGAGGTGAAATTAATATAGAATCTGGTTTAGGAAAAGGGGCTAAATTCGTTTTCACCATCAAAAAATAATTGAAATTTCAATTATTTATTTTTTGAGAAATAGCAATTTTTTCTACACCTTTTTTGCAAATATTTTATGTAAATGAAACTTTTACTTAAATAGTTTTTGAAGTTATTATAAGAAAAAAAGAAATAGCAATTTTATAAAAGATTTGGTATTTCATTAATTAGGATTGTTAAATTTGAAGTTCCTAAAGATTATTCCATATGAGCAAACAAAGCAAACGCATAGAAGCCTTAGTATATCATGCTAAACCTACTCCTGGCAAAATTAAAGTTGTACCAACAAAAAAATATGCCTCCCAACGGGACTTATCTTTGGCCTATTCACCAGGTGTGGCTGAACCTTGTTTAGAAATAGAAAAGGACGTTAATAACGTTTATAAATACACCGCAAAAGGTAATTTGGTGGCTGTGATATCTAATGGAACTGCCGTTCTGGGTTTAGGGAATATTGGTCCAGAGGCTTCTAAGCCAGTGATGGAGGGGAAAGGCTTGCTTTTTAAAATTTTTGCCGATATCGATGTGTTCGATATAGAGGTGGATACTGAAGATGTTGAGGCATTTATTGCTACAGTTAAAAACATTGCGCCAACATTTGGTGGTATTAATCTTGAGGATATTAAAGCTCCAGAAGCCTTTGAAATTGAACGTCGTTTAAAAGAAGAGTTAGATATTCCTGTAATGCACGATGATCAGCATGGCACGGCTATAATATCGGCGGCGGCGCTGATTAATGCATTAGAAATAGCAGGAAAAAAGATTGAAGAAGTCAAGATTGTTGTGAGCGGGGCAGGTGCGGCAGCAATCTCTTGTACTCGGTTATACCAAGCTTGTGGAGCTAGTCTCAAAAATATAGTAATGTTAGATAGTAAAGGCGTTATTAGAGATGACAGAATTAATCTAACTGCAGAAAAAGCAGAGTTTGCTACATCTCGTAAAATCGATACACTGGCTGAAGCTATGGAAAATTCGGATGTGTTTATTGGTTTGTCACAACCTAATATTGTGACGCCTGAAATGCTAAAATCTATGACAGCAAATCCAATAGTATTTGCTATGGCAAATCCAATACCCGAAATTAGTTATCAACTTGCCATAGATACCAGAGACGACATTATTATGGCAACGGGTCGTAGCGATCATCCAAATCAAGTAAACAATGTGCTTGGATTTCCTTTTATTTTTAGAGGAGCTTTAGATGTTAGAGCAACAAAAATAAACGAAGCTATGAAGATGGCTGCGGTTAAAGCTTTATCTAAATTAGCCAAAGAATCAGTTCCGGAACAAGTTAATATTGCATATTCCGAAACACGATTAACCTTCGGAAAAGACTATATAATTCCAAAACCTTTTGATCCAAGATTAATTGCAGAAGTACCACCGGCCGTAGCAAAAGCAGCCATGGAAAGTGGTGTAGCAAAAGAACCGATAGAGGATTGGGATCGCTATAGGAATACGTTATTAGAGCGATTAGGCTCAGATAATAAATTAATTCGTATGCTCTTAGAAAGAGCGAAAACTAATCCTAAGCGTGTAATTTTTGCGGAAGCCGATCAGCTAGATGTACTTAAAGCGGCTCAAATTGCTTACGATGAGGGTATTGCAATACCAATATTATTAGGTCGTAAAGAGGCTATTATCGCTTTAATGGAAGAAATTGAATTTGATGCTGAAGATGTACTCATTATAGATCCAAAGTCCGATGATGAGGTAGAACGCAAAAACCGTTATGCCAAAGCCTACTGGAAAAAGCGAAAGCGACAAGGAGTTACCATTTATTCAGCAGAAAAGAAAATGAGAGAGCGTAACTATTTCGCAGCAATGATGGTTAATGTTGGTGATGCTGATACTTTGATTACAGGTTATTCCCGTAACTATCCTTCAGTTGTAAAACCGATGCTCGAATTAATAGGGATGGCTGATGGTGTAACCAGGGTTGCCGCAACTAATTTAATGATGACACAACGTGGTCCGATGTTTTTAAGTGATACGTCCATCAATATTGATCCAACAGCCAAAGATTTAGCTAAAATTGCCCGTATGACATCGCGTGTGACTAAAATGTTTGGCATAGAGCCGATAACCGCGATGATCTCATATTCAAATTTTGGATCATCAGAAAATCCGCGAGCAGAAAAAGTAAGAGAAGCCGTAGCATATTTACATAAAGCTTATCCGGAAATGGTGGTTGATGGAGAGGTGCAAACGGATTTTGCATTGAATTCAAAAATGCTTCAAGATATTTTTCCATTTTCTAAATTAGCAGGTCGAAAAGTAAATACACTCATATTTCCCAATTTAGACGCGGCTAATATTACTTATAAAATGCTGAAAGAACTCAATAAAGCAGAATCTATAGGTCCTATAATGATGGGCATGCGTAAACCGGTACATATTTTACAATTAGATGCAAGTGTAGATGAAATTGTAAATATGACGGCTATTGCAGTTGTTGATGTACAAGAACGTGAGAAACGAGAACAGAGACATGTTCGATAATTATTAATTTAGAAAGTTTGAGTTTTTTAAATTAGTATTCAGTCTCTATAGTAGTGTTATATCTGAATTAAAACCTCGGAATTTAAGTAAATAAAATCAATAAAGAAGCGTTCTCAGGATCTCATTGTTTTTTTGTGCCAAGCTTATAAAAGTTCTTAGTCGATAAATCCATGTTAACTTTTTTTTAACGAAATGAGTAATGCTAATTAGTGATCCCAATAGTATTGGAAGACTTTTATAGAACACATGAAGAATGCTTATAAACCCGAGAAAATCGTGACGTAATATGTAGAATTATGTTATTAATTTTCATACCAATCAACTAAGGTCGTTAATGAAAATAATTTTACTACATTTGGATTTTTAACTTTTCTTTATAAAATGATTACACATATAGAAGGCAAACTTGTTGAAAAAAATCCGACGGACGTTGTTATTGATTGCAATGGTATCGGCTATTTTATTAATATCTCATTGCATACTTTTTCTCATATTCCCGATAAAGAACATTTAAAACTTTACACATATCTCCAAGTACGTGAAGATTCTCAGAGTCTTTATGGCTTTTCTTCCAAGATTGAACGTGAAATCTTTAAGCTATTAATTTCAGTTAGTGGTATCGGGGCTAATATTGCACGTACCATGTTATCATCATTAACTCCAGACCAAGTAAAGGAAGGCATCGCAGGCGAAGATGTCTCCTTAATTCAAAGTGTAAAGGGAATTGGAGCAAAAACGGCACAACGGGTCATTATAGATTTAAAGGATAAAGTGTTAAAAGTATATGGCATTGACGAACTTTCTTTAATACCAAACAATACCCATAAAAATGAAGCGTTATCTGCTTTAGATGTATTAGGATTTAATAAAAAACAATCCGAAAAAGTAGTTGATAGAATTTTAAAAGCCCAACCAGAAGCCCAAGTAGAGCAAATAATTAAAGAAGCTCTAAAAAACTTATAATGCAATTGAATACAACTCTACATAGCCAATTCTATTCCTATAAATTTTATTTCATATTAGCTTTTTTAATGCTAATAAGTAATTCAGTTTTAGCTCAAGAAACCGAAACAGAACAAGACTCAACTAAAACAACTTTTGCTTTTGGTAAGCTTAACATGCCTAACCCAAATAGTATAGTTTCTAAATATACCTACGATCCTGTTTTAGATCGATATATCTATTCCGAAAAAATTGGAGATTTCAATATTAATTATCCATTAATTCTTACGCCAGATGAATTTCAAAAATTAGTGCTTCAAGAAAAATTGAAAGACTATTACAAGAAAATGGCTGATGCTAAAGCTGGACAAAAAGAAGGTTCGGAAGAAGATCAGAAAAATTTATTACCTGAGTTTTATGTGAATTCAGGGTTGTTTGAAACCATATTTGGCGGAAATACCATAAATGTTATACCACAAGGTTCCGTTGAGGTTGATCTAGGGGTGTTGTTTACAAAACAAGATAATCCGGCTTTTTCACCAAGAAACAGAACAAACTTCACATTTGATTTTGACCAACGCATAAGCTTAAGTTTATTGGGTAAAGTAGGTACCCGGCTTCAAGTCACAGCAAATTATGATACAGAAGCCACATTCGATTTTCAACAAGTTGTAAAATTAGAATATACACCAACTGAAGACGATATTATTAGAAAGATCGAAGTTGGTAATGTTAATATGCCATTAAATAGTTCTTTAATAACGGGTGCACAAAGTCTTTTTGGAGTAAAAACAGAATTGCAATTTGGTAAAACTAGAGTAACGGCAGTCTTTTCAGAGCAACAATCTCAATCAAAATCGGTAGTTGCAGAAGGTGGAGGAACCGTTGAAGAATTTGAGTTTTTTGCAAGAGACTATGATGAGAACAGACACTTTTTCTTAGCACAATATTTTAGGGAAACTTATAACAACGCCTTGAAACAGTATCCTTGGATAAACAACCAAGGACTTCAAATTACAAGAGCTGAAGTTTGGGTAACAAACAGAACTAACCAAACTGAGAATGTTAGAAATATTGTGGCATTTCAAGATTTAGGGGAATCCACACCCGAAAATATTGGACTTACTGCATTTCCCCCCAACTTTATAAATAATCCAGGGGCAAGACCTAGCAATAAAAATAACGAATTTGACCCAACAAATATCGGTGGCGCTGGTTCATTTTTAACGGAAGCCGTTAGAGATATCACAAATGTTGAAAATGGAGTTAATACGGTTAACGTCAATGAGGGTTTTGACTACGGAAAACTGGAGTCTGCAAGAAAATTACGTGAAGGCCAAGAATATGTTTTAAACTCAGATTTAGGTTATATCTCATTAAATCAACGATTACAAAATGATGAGGTTTTAGCAGTAGCATTTCAATATACTATTGGTGGACAAGTCTTCCAGGTCGGTGAATTTGCAAATGATGGTGTTGATGCCACTGTAGTTGATGAAAATATCAGCACAGGAAATCAGATTGTAAATAACCAAAGTTTAATTCTTAAAATGCTAAAGAGTTCAGTGACTTCGGTAGATCAGCCAATTTGGGATTTAATGATGAAAAACATTTACGACACGGGAGCATTTCAACTCAGTCGAGAAGATTTTAAATTAAACATCTTTTATACCGAAGCTTCCCCTTTAAATTATATTAATCCGGTGGAGAATACGACATTCCCTCCGTTCGACAATAACACCCCTAATAGTGCAGAAGATGATACTGCAATACAAGAAACCCCTTTAATTAGGCTTTTTCATTTAGACCGACTTAATTATAATAACGATCCGCAAGAACGTGGTGACGGTTTCTTTGATTATGTGGAAGGACAAACCGTAATAAGTCAAAACGGAAAAATAATTTTTACTACCGTAGAACCTTTTGGACGTTATTTATTCGATGTTTTAGATGATGATGGCAATCCAAATGATAATGCTTCAGATTATGAAGATATTTCAGATACTCAAACAAATTATAACGAAAATCAAAAGAAATACGTTTACGATTTACTCTATAAATCTACCAAAACTGAAGCTTTAGATGAAGTTGAAAAAAATAAATTCCAAATAAAGGGCCGTTATAAAAGTAGTGGAGGAGACGGTGGCATTCCAATAGGAGCATTTAATGTGCCTCGAGGTTCTGTTGTTGTTACTGCTGGTGGGCGCCAACTTGTAGAAGGGGTAGATTATACCGTAAATTACCAACTGGGTCGTGTAGAGATTTTAGATGAAGCTCTAAAAGCTTCAAATACTCCGATTAATGTATCTGTCGAAAATAATGCGGTTTTTGGTCAGCAAACTAAACGGTTCACAGGAATTAATGTAGAGCATCAATTCAATGAAAATTTTGTAATTGGAGGAACCTTATTAAATCTTAATGAGCGCCCAATTACCCAAAAAGCAAATTTTAATTCAGAGCCTATAAATAATACTATTTTTGGTTTTAATGGTAATTACTCAACGGAAGTGCCATTTTTAACACGATTGGTAAATAAATTACCAAACATAGATACGGATGTTCCTTCTAATCTATCATTACGAGGTGAGTTTGCTTATTTATTGCCAGGTGCTTCAAGTGGAGCAGATTTTAATGGTGAAGCTACTGCCTATATTGACGATTTTGAAGGCACACAAGGAGCTATTGATTTATTAAGTCCTTTATCTTGGTCACTCTCTAGTAGACCTAAAGAACTTCCGGAAATTAAATCTGGGAACGATGATCCAGGAATAGAAAATGGATTTGGTAGAGCACTTCTTAACTGGTATACTATAGATCCAATTTTCTATAGTAATCAACGCCCTGATGGTATTAGTGACGACGATATTTCTGATTTGTATACACGTCGTATTTTTATTGATGAAATTTTTAATCAAGATATCGTACAAGGTCAAACAGCAGTTATTAACACCTTAGATTTGGCGTATTACCCAACAGAACGTGGCCCTTATAATTTTGATCCTGAGGCTGTCAACGGCGATGATTTAGATCCAAATAGAACTTGGGCCGGAATCACGAGACAAATTACATCGACTGATTTTGAGCAAGCCAACGTAGAATATATAGAATTTTGGATTCAAGATCCGTTTTTAGATAACCCGAGTAATACAGGTGGAAAATTATCGATTAATCTAGGTAATATTTCTGAAGATGTTCTAAAAGATGGTAAAAAACAATATGAAAACGGGTTGCCAGACAATGGTATTATATCCACATTAACCCCTACATTATTCGGAAGTGTAGTGCCACAAAATCAATCTCTGATTTATACGTTTGCTACTTCGGGATCGGAAAGAGCAAATCAAGATGTTGGTCTTGACGGATATGATGACAGTGATGAAACTCCCATAATAGAAGACAATCCGGATTTGACCGCACTTTATGCGAATTTTTCAAACTTGGAAGATCCCGCAAACGATAATTACGCTTATTATTTAAATACAGATGGTGATATTTTTGAACGTTATAAAAAGTATAATGGCTTAGAAGGTAATACACCAGACACTTTTACGGATACCAATAGAGGTTCTACCACGCTACCAGACGTGGAAGATATCAATAGAGATAATACCATGAATACTATTGATAGTTATTATGAGTACCAATTAGATATTACACCAGCGAGTTTGGCAGATCCGAACAATCCTTATATAAATGATGTTCGTGGGGGACCAAACGATCCGCTTTCAGTTACGTTACCAAATGGTGAGGTGAGAAATGATGTTAAATGGTATCAGTTTAGAATTCCTGTTGCAGAAAGTGATATACGTGAAGCTATTGGAGGAATTTCAGACATCCGTTCTGTGCGTTTTGCCCGTCTATATGTTTCTGATTTTACAGAGAAAACGGTTCTTCGTTTTGCTACGTTAGATTTAGTACGTAGCGATTGGAGACGATACACGTTAGATTTAGATAATGATGATACTAACAATAGCGCAAATGCAGAATTTAATGTAGGCGTTGTAAATGTGCAAGAAAATGCAGGTTATAAAACACCACCAGGTGTTGAACAAGAGGAGCTGAATAATAATAATAGTATCATAAGACAGAATGAGCAATCGTTAGTTATACAAGCTTGTGAGTTAGAAGCGACAGATTCTCGTGGAGTATTTAAAAATATCAATGTGGATATGCGTCAGTATAAAAAACTACGTATGTTTATTCATGCCGAACCACAAGATGGTGCTCAATTAGGAGATGGAGAATTGGTTGGGTTTATTAGAATGGGTAATGACTTTACCCAGAATTATTATCAAATAGAAGTTCCATTATTACCATCAGATAATACAACTGTGGGTGCTAGTGCAGAACAAGTTTGGCCAGAACAGAATGAAATAAATATACCTTTGGAATTCTTGCAAAAGATTAAGGCTTTAGGAATTTCTGCCGGTACTTTAAGTGATGAAAACCCAATGTTCTATAACGTAGTGAACGGGGTGCTTAATGAAGCTGGATTTAATAATCCTGATGAAATTCCTTATGATGATGTGGCATCAAATACCGGACAACAAAGAATTGCCATAAAAGGAAATCCTAATTTTGGTGATATTCGGGTTTTAATGATGGGTGTAAAAAATAGCAACCTCGCGATTACGCAACAAGATGTTTGTGGCGAAGTTTGGTTCAATGAATTACGGATGTCCGATATGGAAAACGAAGGAGGTTGGGCAGCCGTAGTAAGTATGGATAGTCAAATTGCAGATTTTGCAGATATTAGCGCTACAGGTAGACGAAGCACCATCGGATTTGGTAGCTTAGACCAAGGCCCAAATGAAAGAAGTTTAGAAGATGTACAACAATACGATGTTGTGACTAATATACAGTTGGGCCAACTATTACCTAAAAAATGGGGTGTTCAAATTCCGTTTAATTATGCGCAAAGTGAAGAATTAATCACACCTAAATTCGATCAGTTTTATAACGACCTTACCTTAGAGTCGCGAATTGATGCGGCTAGTTCTAATGAAGAAGAAGATCGGATTAGAGAGCAATCGGAAGATTACACCAAGCGTCAAAGCATTAATTTTATTGGTGTAAGAAAGCAAAAGGTAGGAGATGCTAAAAAACAGGTGTATGATGTTGAAAATTTAACATTCAATTATTCTTATAATAAAGTAGAGCATCGTGATTTTGAAATAGAAAATGCTTTAGACCAAACTGTAAGGGTAGGCGCTAATTATAATTATGCTTTCGAGCCTGTAAAACTTGAGCCTTTTAAAAAGAATGATTCACTATTTACCGGGAGATATTGGAAAATTTTAAAAGATTTTAATGTTAATTTATTGCCATCGAGTTTTTCTGTGAATACTGATATTAATAGACAGTTTAGTAAACAGAAATTTAGAGAAGTTGAATTAGGCGGTGGCAATATTGGTATTGAAGAATTATTTAGAAGGAATTATACTTTTGATTTTCAATACGCCATCAATTATAATATTACGGATGCGTTGAGTCTAAACTTTACAGCTGCGAACACCAATATTGTTCGTAATTATTTTATAGACGATCGTATTGGCGGACGTCAAGATCCGGAGCTCAATGTTTGGGATGGATTTTTTGATTTTGGTGATCCAAATTTTCAAACGCAGCAGATACAGGTTAATTATGAGTTGCCTTTATATAAAATTCCGGTATTAAGTTTCTTAAAAACTACTTATGCTTATAGCGGTGCTTTTCAATGGCAAAAGGGATCAGATTTATATGAAGATTTAATTATTGATGGTGCCACTTATAATTTAGGTAATTCTATTCAAAATTCAAACACTCATAATATCAATTCTACCCTTAATATGGAAACCTTATATAAAACATTAGGGTTAGTTAAAAAGGGAAAACAGAACACTAGAGGTCGTGGCAGAACTACTGGTGCTACAAGACGCTCGGCAGCACTAACGGATAATAAAGATGACAACGCTGAAGATCCTAACAAGTTAAGTACAGGCCAAAAAGCTTACAATACAGTATTAGATATTGTTACTATGGTAAAGCGTGTTCAGTTGGGTTATAGCGAAAACAATGGTACTTTTCTTCCTGGTTATTTGCCTACACCTGGTTTTATAGGAACATTAAAACCTACTGTTGGTTATACATTTGGTGGACAAAGAGATATTAGAAACTTAGCAGCGAGAAACGGTTGGTTAACAAATTTTCAGGAGTTTAGTCAACAATATACTGAGGTGGAAAATACGTCTTTAGATTATTCGGTTAATGTTGAACCTATGCGCGATTTAAAAATCGATTTAATTGGTAATAGAACTTACGCAGAAAATTACACAGAAAACTTTAGAGTTGACGACGATCTTAAATATGTGCCGCTAACACCAAACACATTCGGAAACTTTAATATCTCTACGGCTTTAATTAAAACGGCATTCAAAAAAAGTGATGAAAATCAATCGGCAACTTTCAATGATTTTAGAGCGAATAGATTGATTATTGCGAACAGGCTTGCAAGCAGAGCTGGTATCAACGTTAATGATGCAGCCAATTTAGATTCGGAAGGCTACCCGTTAGGATTCGGAAAAAATAGCCAACGTGTTCTATTACCAGCATTTTTATCGGCTTACCAAGGCACCAATCCAGATAAAGTTAGTACCAGAGCATTTAGAGATGTTCCTATTCCTAACTGGACCTTGAAATATACTGGGTTAATGAAAATAGCATGGTTTAAGAGAACCTTTAGACGATTCTCTGTACAACACGGTTATCGATCTAATTATACGATTAATCAATTTCGTACCAATTTAGATTATGCTGCGCCAGATTATACTTTTAGGGCGAACGAACCTGAAAACGCGGAGGCTATTGACCAAGCGGGTAATTTTAAAAATGAGACACTCTATAGCAATATTAATTTGGAAGAACAGTTCAGTCCTTTGATGCGCTTAGACTTTGAAATGAAAAATTCAATTAAAGTTTTGGCAGAAATAGCAACGGATAGAACATTGTCTTTAAGTTTCGATAATAATTTAATGACCGAAATTCAAGGCAAAGAATATACCCTTGGCTTGGGATACCGCTTCAAGGATTTAAGAATCCGTTCTAAATTGGCTGGACCAAAACAAATTATTGTAAGTGATTTAAATATGCGCGCCGATGTTACCGTACGAGATAATAAAACTATTATTAGATATTTAGATTTAGAGAACAATCAGGTCACCGCAGGTCAAACTATTTGGGGGTTGAAATACACAGCAGATTATGCTTTTTCTAAAAATTTAACTGGTATTTTCTATTTTGATTATAGCTTTTCAGATTTTGCAATTTCAACATCGTTTCCACAAACATCCATAAGATCAGGATTTACATTGAGATATAATTTTGGGAATTAAGCTTGAATTAAAACCATTAAAAAATTACATTTGCGTAACTAACAATATACCATATAAAAGATGAACACACCATCAGAATTAAAATACACCAAAGATCACGAATGGATAAAAATTGAAGGCGATATTGCTACAATTGGTATTACCGATTTCGCACAAAGTGAATTAGGTGATATCGTTTATGTAGAAGTCGATACTTTGGACGAAACCTTAGAGGTTGAAGAGGTCTTTGGAACGGTTGAAGCTGTAAAAACAGTTTCAGATTTATTTCTACCATTATCAGGTGAAATTATTGAATTTAATGAAGGCCTAGAAGACGAGCCCGAAAAAGTAAATTCAGATCCTTACGGTGACGGCTGGATGATTAAATTAAAAATTTCAGACACTTCACAAATAGACAATCTATTATCAGCAGACGATTATAAAGCACTTATTAGTGGTTAAAAAAATGCTTTTGTTAGTGTCTATAGGCTATACCTTGGCATTAATTATTGCGAGTTTAATTAGTTTAAGCGGTGTTCCTAGTTTAGGCTCATCGTTCGATGATAAGATTTATCATGTAGTTGCTTATTTCGGGTTAGCATTATTATGGGTAACATATGTTAAAACGTTTAGAATTAAACGTTTAATTATAATTACATGTTTTTCGGCGATTTTATTGGGGTTTATTTTAGAATTGTTACAATATCTTGTCAACCCTAGAAGAACCTATGATACTTATGATTTAATTGCAAATGGTATTGGAGCTGTCTTTGGTACAATAATTGCAACTCAATTAAACAGATATAAATTAAAATAACCCAAAGCCTTGTTTTTTTTCCAATTAATTAGTTAAATTAGCAATGTTATATTAAAATTAATAATATGGAACCTAAAAAGAATCCGAAATCAGACGTTAGTCGTAACAGCTCATTGTACTTTGCTGTTGGTCTTGCCTTAATGTTAGGTATTACCTATATGGCAATTAATTATAAGACTTATGATCCAACCGGTGTTGTTGCAGACTCGCTTAACTTAGATGATGAATTAGACGAAGAAGTGCCAATTACTGAACAATTGGTAACTCCACCAC